>NZ_QJKL01000001.1:2350285-2880285 GCF_004127935.1 Fictibacillus sp. S7
ATTTTTAAGGATAAGCCCTCGACCGATTAGTATCTGTCAGCTCCACGTGTCACCACGCTTCCACACCAGACCTATCAACCTCATCATCTCTAAGGGGTCTTACTCACTTGACGTGATGGGAAATCTCATCTTGAGGGGGGCTTCATGCTTAGATGCTTTCAGCACTTATCCCGTCCACACGTAGCTACCCAGCTATGCCCCTGGCGGAACAACTGGTACACCAGCGGTGTGTCCATCCCGGTCCTCTCGTACTAAGGACAGCTCCTCTCAAATTTCCTGCGCCCGCGACGGATAGGGACCGAACTGTCTCACGACGTTCTGAACCCAGCTCGCGTACCGCTTTAATGGGCGAACAGCCCAACCCTTGGGACCTACTTCAGCCCCAGGATGCGATGAGCCGACATCGAGGTGCCAAACCTCCCCGTCGATGTGGACTCTTGGGGGAGATAAGCCTGTTATCCCCAGGGTAGCTTTTATCCGTTGAGCGATGGCCCTTCCATGCGGAACCACCGGATCACTAAGCCCGACTTTCGTCCCTGCTCGACTTGTAGGTCTCGCAGTCAAGCTCCCTTGTGCCTTTACACTCTGCGAATGATTTCCAACCATTCTGAGGGAACCTTTGGGCGCCTCCGTTACGATTTAGGAGGCGACCGCCCCAGTCAAACTGCCCACCTGACACTGTCTCCGAACCGGATCACGGTTCCAGGTTAGAATTTCAATACAGTCAGGGTAGTATCCCACCGACGCCTCCATCGAAGCTGGCGCTCCGACTTCTCAGGCTCCTACCTATCCTGTACAAACTGTACCAAAATCCAATATCAAGCTGCAGTAAAGCTCCATGGGGTCTTTCCGTCCTGTCGCGGGTAACCTGCATCTTCACAGGTACTATAATTTCACCGGGTCTCTCGTTGAGACAGTATCCAAATCGTTACACCTTTCGTGCGGGTCGGAACTTACCCGACAAGGAATTTCGCTACCTTAGGACCGTTATAGTTACGGCCGCCGTTTACTGGGGCTTCAATTCAGAGCTTCTCCCCTAAGGGATAACCCCTCCTCTTAACCTTCCAGCACCGGGCAGGTGTCAGCCCCTATACTTCGCCTTGCGGCTTCGCAGAGACCTGTGTTTTTGCTAAACAGTCGCTTGGATCTATTCACTGCGGCTCTCTCGGGCGATAAACCCTACCAGAGCACCCCTTCTCCCGAAGTTACGGGGTCATTTTGCCGAGTTCCTTAACGAGAGTTCTCCCGATCATCTTAGGATTCTCTCCTCGCCTACCTGTGTCGGTTTGCGGTACGGGCACCTCTTTCCTCACTAGAGGCTTTTCTTGGCAGTGTAGGATCAGGGACTTCGGTACTGTAATTTCCCTCGCCGTCACAGCTCAGCCTTCACGATTGCGGGATTTGCCTCACAATCAGCCTAACTGCTTAGACGCGCATTTCCATTCGCGCGCTCTCCCTACCTTCCTGCGTCCCCCCGTCGTTCAAACGGAAAGGAGGTGGTACAGGAATTTCAACCTGTTGGCCATCGCCTACGCCTTTCGGCCTCGGCTTAGGTCCCGACTAACCCTGAGCGGACGAGCCTTCCTCAGGAAACCTTAGGCTTTCGATGGACAAGATTCTCACTTGTCTTTCGCTACTCATACCGGCATTCTCACTTCAAAGCGCTCCACCAGTCCTTCCGGTCTGACTTCACCGCACTTCGAACGCTCCCCTACCACTGTACCTGATGGTACAATCCATAGCTTCGGTGATACGTTTAGCCCCGGTACATTTTCGGCGCAGAGTCACTCGACCAGTGAGCTATTACGCACTCTTTAAATGGTGGCTGCTTCTAAGCCAACATCCTGGTTGTCTGGGCAACTCCACATCCTTTCCCACTTAACGTATACTTTGGGACCTTAGCTGATGGTCTGGGCTGTTTCCCTCTTGACTACGGATCTTATCACTCGCAGTCTGACTCCCGCGGATAAGTCTCTGGCATTCGGAGTTTGACTGAATTCGGTAACCCTGTGGGGGCCCCTAGTCCAATCAGTGCTCTACCTCCAGGACTCTAGCCGCGAGGCTAGCCCTAAAGCTATTTCGGGGAGAACCAGCTATCTCCGTGTTCGATTGGCATTTCACCCCTACCCACACCTCATCCCCGCACTTTTCAACGTGCGTGGGTTCGGGCCTCCATTCAGTGTTACCTGAACTTCACCCTGGACATGGGTAGATCACACGGTTTCGGGTCTACGACAACGTACTATGGCGCCCTATTCAGACTCGCTTTCGCTGCGGCTCCGCCTTCTCGGCTTAACCTTGCACGTTATCGTAACTCGCCGGTTCATTCTACAAAAGGCACGCTGTCACCCGTTAATGGGCTCCAACTACTTGTAGGCACACGGTTTCAGGATCTCTTTCACTCCCCTTCCGGGGTGCTTTTCACCTTTCCCTCACGGTACTGGTTCACTATCGGTCACTAGGGAGTATTTAGCCTTGGGAGATGGTCCTCCCGGATTCCGACGGGGTTTCACGTGTCCCGCCGTACTCAGGATCCACTCAGGAGGGAACGAAGTTTCAACTACAGGGCTGTTACCTTCTTTGGCCGGCCTTTCCAGACCGCTTCATCTACCCCGTTCCTTTGTAACTCCATGTAGAGTGTCCTACAACCCCAGAGGGCAAGCCCTCTGGTTTGGGCTGTTTCCGTTTCGCTCGCCGCTACTCAGGAAATCGCATTTGCTTTCTCTTCCTCCGGGTACTTAGATGTTTCAGTTCCCCGGGTCTGCCTTCTCATATCCTATGTATTCAGATATGGATACCATCCCATTACGGATGGTGGGTTCCCCCATTCGGAAATCCCCGGATCAACGCTTACTTACAGCTCCCCGAGGCATATCGGTGTTCGTCCCGTCCTTCTTCGGCTCCTAGTGCCAAGGCATCCACCGTGCGCCCTTTCTAGCTTAACCTTTAAACACGATCGTAAGATCGTAAAAAAATCACTAAATCAGCGCACAACTAATGAATTAGTTGGCTTGTTTGGATGTTTCGTTATCTAGTTTTCAAGGAACATGGCCACATCAAATGTGTAACCTTTATGAATTGAAAGAAACGATGTTCTTTCAAAACCAAACAAAAGCTCAGAGTAAGATTCATGAGGCACCTGAGTGCTCATGTCTCCATAGAAAGGAGGTGATCCAGCCGCACCTTCCGATACGGCTACCTTGTTACGACTTCACCCCAATCATCTGTCCCACCTTCGGCGGCTGGCTCCAAAAGGTTACCCCACCGACTTCGGGTGTTACAAACTCTCGTGGTGTGACGGGCGGTGTGTACAAGGCCCGGGAACGTATTCACCGCGGCATGCTGATCCGCGATTACTAGCAATTCCGGCTTCATGTAGGCGAGTTGCAGCCTACAATCCGAACTGAGAGTGGCTTTTTGGGATTGGCTCGGCCTCGCGGCTTCGCAACCCTTTGTACCACCCATTGTAGCACGTGTGTAGCCCAGGTCATAAGGGGCATGATGATTTGACGTCATCCCCACCTTCCTCCGGTTTGTCACCGGCAGTCACCTTAGAGTGCCCAACTGAATGCTGGCAACTAAGGTCAAGGGTTGCGCTCGTTGCGGGACTTAACCCAACATCTCACGACACGAGCTGACGACAACCATGCACCACCTGTCACTCTGTCCCCCGAAGGGGAAAGCTTGATCTCTCAAGTGGTCAGAGGATGTCAAGACCTGGTAAGGTTCTTCGCGTTGCTTCGAATTAAACCACATGCTCCACTGCTTGTGCGGGCCCCCGTCAATTCCTTTGAGTTTCAGCCTTGCGGCCGTACTCCCCAGGCGGAGTGCTTAATGTGTTAACGTCAGCACTGAGGGTGGAACCCCCCAACACCTAGCACTCATCGTTTACGGCGTGGACTACCAGGGTATCTAATCCTGTTTGCTCCCCACGCTTTCGCGCCTCAGCGTCAGTTACAGGCCAAAAAGCCGCCTTCGCCACTGGTGTTCCTCCACATCTCTACGCATTTCACCGCTACACGTGGAATTCCACTTTTCTCTCCTGCACTCAAGTCTCCCAGTTTCCAATGACCCTCCACGGTTGAGCCGTGGGCTTTCACATCAGACTTAAGAAACCGCCTGCGCGCGCTTTACGCCCAATAATTCCGGATAACGCTTGCCACCTACGTATTACCGCGGCTGCTGGCACGTAGTTAGCCGTGGCTTTCTGGTCAGGTACCGTCAAGGTACCGGCAGTTACTCCGGTACTTGTTCTTCTCTGACAACAGAGCTTTACGACCCGAAGGCCTTCATCGCTCACGCGGCGTTGCTCGGTCAGACTTTCGTCCATTGCCGAAGATTCCCTACTGCTGCCTCCCGTAGGAGTCTGGGCCGTGTCTCAGTCCCAGTGTGGCCGATCACCCTCTCAGGTCGGCTACGCATCGTCGCCTTGGTGAGCCGTTACCTCACCAACTAGCTAATGCGCCGCGGGCCCATCTGTAAGCGTCAGCCGAAACCGACTTTCAAAAAAGAAGCAGGCGCTTCTCGTTATCATCCGGTATTAGCTCCGGTTTCCCGGAGTTATCCCCGTCTTACAGGCAGGTTACCCACGTGTTACTCACCCGTCCGCCGCTAAATCAGAGGAGCAAGCTCCTCGTCATTCGCTCGACTTGCATGTATTAGGCACGCCGCCAGCGTTCATCCTGAGCCAGGATCAAACTCTCCAATAAAGTGTTTGATATAGCTCTTAATGTTTAAAAATAAGAAATTGATGGGATTGTAAAATCCCTGACTTACTCTGGCTTTTGTTTGGTTTTCAAAGAACATTTTGTCGATGCCGCTCGTTTTGGCGACTTTCTTATGATAGCACCTTTGACGAAAGGTGTCAACCACTTTTTTGCTTTGTTTATTTCGTTTATTTGCCGTGTCGTTTCAGCGACAAGTAGTACTATACCATGTTAGTTAGAAAGTGGTCAACACCTTTTTCGAAAAAAGTTGTTCTTTTTTAGAATTTAGTGGTGTAGTGGCGATGATACAAGTGTTTCCCCTTGGTTTCCTGCCTGATCACATGGATGATTCCCCTTTCGATCAGGTGCTCAAGAAGGACGGTCAGGTCAATAGAATAATCGGCCACCTCATGATGCTCCATTAATTCGGCAACAGACCATTCGTTTTGTTCCTGAAATACGCTCAGCAAATGTCCGGCCCCAAGCTTTGTTTTGGAACTAATGGAGAACTCGCTGGCAATTAAGAGAAGTTCAATCCTTTTTTCAATCGGTTCATTCCCGGTAATAAGTTCTTCATATAGTTTGTAAATTTGGGGCTCAATCACCTTCACCTGATTCCAGACCGTAATTTCCGGGTGAAATCCGCGTTCGATCACAGCCAGACGGGCCAGGTGATGCAAGGCATGCAGAATATGGTTGAATGAATCAAGGTACTGACCGCTGTGAAACAATTCCTTTCCATCGGAAAAACGGCGGAGCAGCTTGCCGAACTCAATGGTTATTTTCTTGGATCGTTCCGGTACGGGAAACTTGTCCAATCGGTCACGAAGCTCCGTAATATATTCGTTTCGGTTAAATAGAACTTTTCCGTTTACAACCCAATCAACCACACGGCGGTTCGAACCCAGAAGAAGCCATTGGTTCAGCTGATCTTCCGTTACAATATGTAAAGCTGCGATTTTATCACCATATTCGTAATGTTTAACGCTCCATGGTTTTTCCCCTTTTGTCACAATAATAAAGAGGATGCTGTCAAAGTTGTCTGTTAATGGGCTAAACGGTTTATTGCTCTCGATTAACAGTACTCCCAATGTGTTTTCGTTACTCGCCCTTTCTTGATAAAGCGGGCGTAACAAGTCTTCCATGCCTTCAACTCCCGTTCTGATTTCGGTCTCCAACCAATTCAACGCAAGGTCTGAAAATCCTTTCTTTTTTTCCAAGTCCTTGTATACTGTAAGTTAGGAGGGACAATCATGATAAAATATACGAGCAAGATTAATAAAATACGTACGTTTGCTCTAAGTCTTGTGTTTATCGGAATTATTATTATGTACGCCGGCCTGTACTTCAGAAGCCATTTTATACTAATGTCATTATTTATGTTAATTGGATTTCTTGCAACCCTCGCCAGTGCTGGAGTTTATTTTTGGATCGGAATGATCTCAACCAATGCGGTTCAGGTGGTCTGTCCGAACTGCAATAAGATAACAAAGGTTCTGGGGCGAGCGGATGCCTGCATGTCCTGCAATCAGCCATTGACACTTGATAAAAATCTCGAAGGCCTTGAATTTGATGAAAAATACAACTCCAGACGCGCAATGAAACAAGCATCAAAAAAATAAGCTGAATCCAGCCAAGCTGGTTCAGCTTATTTTTGTTTTATTGGTTCTGCATTCCGGGCATGTACCGTAGATCTCCATGCGGTGATGGCCAACATCAAAACCTGTAACGGACTCGGCCAGCGCTTCCACCTCATCCAGTCCTGGATAATGGAAATCCACAATTTTTCCGCACCCTTCACAAATGATGTGATAGTGTTCGGTGGTGACGCAATCAAAACGGCTGGAGGCATCTCCGTACGTCAATTCCTTAACGAGACCAACTTCTTTAAATACACGAAGGTTGTTATAAACCGTCGCTACACTCATATTGGGAAATTTGCCTTCCAAGGACTTATATATTTCATCTGCGGTCGGATGGGTCATTGATTGTATCAGATGTTCCAGAATCGCATGACGCTGAGGAGTAATGCGGACTCCAAACTGCTTTAATGTGTCAATTGCTTCATTAATGCGTACTTCAGACATCGTCATGCACCTCGCTCTCAAAAGATATTCTTACATTGTAATATTTATAAATAGTGTATCTCGGAATGCCTGCATTTGTCAATCAATAGCCCCGCTCTACTGCGATGATATTGGCTAAAAGGGGGTCTTTCTTCTTATATTTCTCCAGGTTTTCTGCAAACAGCTGAATGGCCCTGTCCTGATATAAAGGAGAGATCCCGGAAAGATGGGGAGTAATGGTAACATTCTTCATGTTCCAGAGCGGATTGTTTGCAGGAAGAGGCTCTTCTTCGAACACATCGAGAACCGCATGGGCAATCTCCCCCTGCCGAAGAGCCGAAATTAAGTCATCTTGAACAACCGTTGTTCCCCTCCCGATGTTAAGAAATACTGCAGACTTCTTCATGCGCCGAAAATGCTCGAGCGAAAGAAAGCCCTTTGTTTCCTCTGTAGTCGGAAGCACAGAGACAAGGTAGTCGCTCTCCTTGAGGACGGATGCCAGCTCCTCCCCTTTCGAATACATTCTGTCCACGTATTCAGCATGCTCCCCGCTTCTGTTAAACCCAAGCGTCGTCATGCCAAATGCCTTGGCGAGCCTGGCGATTTCACTACCAATAGCCCCAGTTCCCAAAATACCAATCGTACGGCCAGATATTTCACTCATCGGAACACTTCTGTCCCAAATGCCCTGCTCCTGGTGCTTGATCAGGATTTTAGCTTGTCTTGCCGTCTGCAATATCATGCCCATCGTATACTCGGCCATTGGGGTTTTATGGATGCCTCTTGCATTCGTCACCAATATCCCCTTTTCCTTGATGGCGTGAAATGGCATCCTGTCCATTCCGGCGGATATGACCATAATCCATTCTAGATGAACAGCTTCTTCAATATGCTCTCTACTTAAGTCTTCCCCAAGCGTTATTAAAATTTCTGCGTTTTTTAAATTCGTTTGTGCTTCGTTTATGTTTTCATGAAAATAAAAGTTCTCATTGGGAAAACGGTCCAAAAGTGCTTTCTGAAGGTCTTGTCTGATTTTTGCTGATGTCACAATGTACATGCTGTTTCCTCCCAAGGATTAAAAAGGTGGTCAAAGTAAAAAGTGCGGGAATGAATCCCGCACTAATTGGAAGAGTTATTACTAAATTCTATGCATTTTCGAATCTGCGGTACCAACTGTTCTGTTAAATTTTTCATTTTAAATGCTGAGGATTTAGCCCTTCAAGCTCAGGAAGGACAAACAATCCATCCTTTCGAACAAGAACGTCATCAAAATACAGCTCTCCCCCGCCATACTCAGGTCGCTGGATGAGCACCATATCCCAGTGAACGGAAGAACGGTTTCCATTGTCCGCATCTTCATAGGCCTCACCCGGAGTGAAGTGAATGCTTCCTGCTATTTTTTCGTCAAACAGGATATCTCCCATTGGGTGCAAAATCATCGGATTTACGCCAATCGCAAACTCACCGACAAAACGCGCTCCTTCATCCGTCTCAAAAATCTCATTGATTTTATCTGAATTATCAGCTGTTGCTTCTACAATTTTTCCGTCCTTGAATGTAAGACTTACATTGTTAAATACCGTTCCGCGGTATGGACAAGGAGTATTGTAGGTGATGGTTCCGTTGACACTATCTTTGACCGGAGCTGTAAATACCTCCCCATCCGGAATGTTGTTTTCCCCTGCACACTTCACGGCAGGAATGCCTTTAATGGAGAATGTCAGATCCGTACCCGGAGACACAATCCTTACTCTATCGGTGCGTTCCATTAATTCCTTTAAAGGCTGCTGGGCCTGGTCCATTTTTTCATAGTCCACATTGCAGACATCAAGAAGAAAATTTGTAAACGCCTCATAGCTCATCTTCGCCTTTTGGGCAAGACCCTGCGTCGGATAATTTAACAATACCCATTTGCGGTCGTTGATGATCACTTTTTGTACCGGCTTAAAGTATTCACCGCGCAGGCGGAACTTCTCTCCAGGCACATCAGAAAGTTCAGCATCGTTTTCAGAACTTGAAATGGAGATATACGCATCCACTTCCTTCACCCTCTTTAAGTCCCATTGCATGGAGGTTTCGAGCTGTTCCGCTTCATACCCCGTATACAAATACCGGTTTATTTCATCATCGTAAAGGTTAACATACGGGTAAGCATCCATTGCATAAGCTTCTTCGATTAGTGCTTTTATTAATGGGCGGGCCGTCAGCGGTGAAGTGATCAGCACCCGTTCCCCCTTCTTTAATTGAACGGAATGGTGAAGCAGTGTTTTCGCAAGAGTAACCACTCTCTGATCAATCATGTAAAATCCCCCTGTTCTATGTATCTTACAAAAATTCCAACAATTTAATATTATCATGATTTCTTTCACCATGCTTAGATTTCATCCTAACGTATACACGCCCGTTATACGTCCAATACTAAACAAAAAAAGGAGCAAATAATCATGAATACAGACCGAGCAAAACAAATTATTACTTCCCCTGGCGAAATTGAAGTTCACTACTATGGAAAACCTGTATGGATTGAATCGATAAACGCTGCAAGCGGAACCGCATGGGTACACCCGAATGATAACCCGACTCATGATATGGAAGTCCCTGTTTCGGATCTTGAGGAACATTAAAAGGGATGCTGCATCAATTGCAGCACCCTTATTTTATTTTAAGTTTTCCCGGATATAGCTCAGCACTTCCTCTATATGCTCTTTGACCTTCACTTTTCTGTATTCTTTTACAAGCGTACCTTCCTTATCAAGGATAAATGTGGATCGTTCAATCCCCATATACTCTTTCCCAAAGTTCTTTTTGAGTTTCCAAACATCAAACAGCTCGGCTGCTTTATGGTCTTCGTCTGCGAGCAGCAAAAACGGCAGACCGTACTTATCAATAAATTTTTCATGCCTTGCGAGCGGATCCGTGCTAACGCCAAGAATCACCGCATCCAAATCCTGAAATTCCTCATGCTTGTCCCTGAAATCACAAGCCTGGGTAGTACAGCCGGGCGTCATATCTTTTGGATAAAAATAAAGAACGACATTTTTCCCCTTGAAATCTGATAACGTTACTTCTTCTCCGTTGCTTGCCGGCAATGTGAAATCCGGCGCTTTTTCTCCTTCGGCAACAGCCATTTGTATCCCTCCTGCTTAAGTTGTTTCCATATAAAGAGGGTAACCAATTCTGTGCCTTCCTACAACCTTTTTGATGGAGGGTTGCGATCAATGACAGAATTCAGGACAAATGCGGCCGGCAGCAGATACCCGATGAGCGCCTCCAGAATTGAAAGCCACCTGCCAAAACCCATTGGTGTAAGATCTCCATACCCGACAGACAGCATCGTCATCGAGCTGAAATACATCGCATCATCAACTACGTGAAAAAAATGTTGATGACCGATCACCAACCCATCTTTCTCAAGGACATGGATGTCCATCAAGAGCAGTGAGGTGTACATCAAGCCAAAACCCAAAATAATGGTCATATAAACGGTGATTAATACCAATAGGTGGTTCAGTGACATAAGCTGATACTTCATTACCGGATGGGAAAAAAGGGACTGCAGGCTTTTGAACACAATAAACCCTGATAAAAAAAGAATCGCAACATACATACTCCGTCCACCATCCCTTGGTAGCAGTTTATGCTTCACAGGGAACGATTAGGACAGGTCAGACCTTTTCATAAAAAAAGGCAGCGGTACTTATCGCCGCTGCCTTTTGCAATTTGATTAATAACGAACAGCATTCGCTGCGTTCACACGTCCTTTGGAGAAATAGGTTCCGGTACCCGAAATTCTGGCCGCAGTGTTCTCAATCGCGGAACGAATCTGTGAAGCGCTTCTTCCCTGTGAAGCCAGCAGACCGGCTACACCAGCCACAAGAGGAGTGGCCATGCTTGTTCCGGAAAGGTAAGCATAATTTCCGCCAGGTATTGTGGAAAGGATGTTAACACCTGGAGCCGCTACATCTACCCAAGAACCGTAATTGGAGAAGGAAGCAAGCCGGTCATTCTGATCTGTTGCCGCAACCGCGATAGCAGAAGAGTAATAAGCTGGGTAACTTGGAGCAGAAGTGCTTTCATTACCTGCAGCAGCGACCACTACAGATCCTTTGCTTGCCGCGTAACTTACTGCGCTTTGAAGAGTGGACGCAGAGCTTGGCCCGCCAAGGCTGAGAGAAATAACCTTAGCTCCTTGATCAGCCGCATACCGGATACCGCTTGCCACGTCATCAAGGGAACCGCTTCCGTTTGCATCAAGCACACGAACTGCCAAAACCGAAACGTTTGGCGCCATGCCCGCAATACCACGGCTGTTGTTGGTTACCGCTGCCGCGATACCTGCGCAATGTGTGCCGTGCTCATTAAGATCCATTGGATCGCTGTCATTGTCCACATAATCGTATCCTTTGATTACTTTACCTGCCAAGTCCGGATGGTTGTAGTCCACGCCTGTATCGACAATCGCCACTTTCACAGATGACGATCCTTTTGTAACATCCCATGCGGACTGCGCTCCCACCTTTTGAGGCGCATATTGATAGGAAGAAAAATACGTATCATTTGGTGTATAGGTTGCTTTGTATGTATAGTTTGGTTCTGCATATTCTACGTTTGCATTGTTCTTGTACTCCTTGATGGCTCCTTTTACATCGCCATCCTTCACTTTAACCACTTGAAAACCATTTTCCTTTTCAACAAGCTGAGCGTCAGATTTTGCGTGGATCGCTTTTGTTTTGGCTGAAGAAACACCTTTTTTAAATTTTACAATAATTTCGTTAGGGGCTACTTCTGCTTTCACAGCTGTTTTTTGTGAAACTTGTGTTGCGGCTTGTGCAGGGGATGCTAAAGACACAACAATCGGTAATACAGCGGCTACTGCCATGAACTTCTTGATCAAATCGATCACTCCTTTGTTTGGGATACTTTTAGCATAGTAGCAATTTAGCAGAAGATAAAGAAAATTTTACATATTTGTAGAAAGATGAATACTATATACCAATAATTTCACATTCCTAACATTTGTAAGGTTAATTAACTAGAAAATTACTGTAAAAAAAATAATCCTTTTTTCCTGCTACCTTAGATGCCGTCTGAATAAAAGACATAAAAAAGACACCTCCATTCGAGGTGTCTATTATCCG
Organism: Fictibacillus sp. S7; assembly: GCF_004127935.1. NCBI lineage: Bacteria > Bacillati > Bacillota > Bacilli > Caryophanales > Fictibacillaceae > Fictibacillus > Fictibacillus sp. S7. The sequence goes on from NZ_QJKL01000001.1 coordinate 2,362,196, forward strand.
TTAATTTCCTGCTCCCCGGTATTTGGTAACGCCGTAATTCCATAACACAACCGAAAGTCCGAAGAAGATGACGCCGATCACCGGAGTGAAAAACGCATATCCATACCATTCGTCCCTGCCGAGAAAATAAGCAGACGGATATACTCCGACAAAGGCAAAGGGAAGAATCCATGTCAGCACGTAACGAATAATACGGTTATAGATGTTGACCGGATAACGGCCGTAATTTCCGATATTGTACATCATCGGCATAATATCCGTTTTGCTGTCGGACCAAAACCCGATACTTGCCAAGGCAACAAAGATACCCGCATAAACGAGCGCCCCGCCGGCAACAAGCACCACAAAAACGAAAGGATCGTACCAGTGAAGGCTTAAACCGAGTTGGCGGCCGGAATAAAACATGATACCAAGTCCTGTAATAACCCCGAACAAGGATTCCAATTCCATTCTTTCAAGGATGATTTGGAACAGACTGTGAATGGGCCGGGTGAGAATCCGGTCCATCTCCCCTTTGACAATATACCGGTCCGTAAAGTCCCAAATGTTAAAAAAGGCACCGAATATAGCAAAGGGTACAAGAAAGAAACCATAGATAAAAACCATTTCATCCTTGCTCCAGCCGCTCAGCAGGCTGGTATGTCCAAAAACAACCAAAATAAAAATTAGATTTACAGCCTGAAAAAGCAAATCGGAAAAGATCTCAACCAGCATATCAGCTCGATAAGTGAGCCTTGTTTTTAAATACTGTCCTGCATATTGAAAAAAGATAGATAAATACGACATTCTGCCCTCATCCTCCCTGCACAATCAGCTGCCGTTTTGCCGTCGTCCAAAGCAACTGAATCGGGATAAAGAGAACCAGTGCCCATACCGTCTGATTCATAAGTCCATGTAAAATTTCGTTTCCTTGAAATCCCTCTGTAAAAATCATGCTAGGTATATAACTGATTCCTTTAAACGGCAAATAATCCATGACACTCTGAGCCCAGACCGGGAAAAAACTGATCGGGAGAATCAGGCCGGAAAACAAGTCGATAACCACCCGTTTCGCCCGGATCAGCCCATCATTGTTAAACAAAAAGAACGTAGCAATACCTGTCAGCAGGTTTATTTGTGTATTGATAATAAAGCTCAAAAGAATGGAAATTAAAAAATAACCCCAGGTGGCCGGATGTGTGGTGAATTGTATCGGAAAAATAAAGTAAACGATCACCATTCCTGGCACCGAGAAAAACAAAATCCGGAATAACCCTTCACCGAGGCCCTGCATCATCTTCATCCCCAGGTAGTTATAAGGACGGATCATCTCAATCGCAACTTTGCCTTCCTTAATTTCGAGAGCAATTTCACGGTCGATGTTATTAAAGTAAAACGCCCGTGCCATCCAGGAAACCGCAATATACGTCGTCATCTGTACAATGGAAAGATCCTGAATGGAGGATTTGTCACCGTAGATGGCGCTCCACAAAAAATAGTACGCGCCAATGTTGATGCTATAGATTAAAATACCGCTGTAATAGTTGGTCCGGTAGGCAAGCATCATTAAAAAACGAATGCGAATCATTTCCATATATTTAGCCATTCCGGATGACTCCTTCTTCATAGATATTTCGTATGATTTCCTCTGTCGTAATTTCTACAATTTTCAGGTCGGCTATTTTTTTCGCACCAACTACTTGGCCGATCACAGCGGAAATAATATCCTCGTTGTTTTCAACGCTGACCGTCCAGTTGCTGGCATTGCTGCCCTGCTCCCACACCACTAAATGATCATGAGTCAAGCTTTGCAGTTCGGCATGTGTTGCCTCTTCAGCAAAAGCAAATTGAATCTGCTTCCCTTCACCCCAATTTTCACGCAGCTGCCGAAGTGCTCCATCATAAATGATTTTCCCTTCATCCAGCATGATGACCCGCTCACAAAGTGCTTCGATATCAGACAGGTCATGGGTGGTAAGAAGAATGGTCGTTCCGTACTTCGCATTGATCTCTTTCAGGAACTCGCGAATCTTGAGCTTTACGAGCACATCCAGTCCGATCGTGGGTTCATCCAAAAACAAAAGCGGCGGATTGTGAATAAGTGCAGCCGCGAGCTCACACCTCATACGCTGTCCCAAAGACAGCTTTCGCACCGGTTTATCAAGCAACGGTTCAATAGCGAGTGTCTCGATGACATCTGCCATATGTGTGTTATAAAAATCGTCAGGAACGTTATACACTTTTTTTAACAGCCGAAACGATTCTTGAACTGCGATATCCCACCATAACTGGGACCGCTGGCCGAATACCACGCCAATGCTCCGAACAAATTGTTCACGGTCCTTATGCGGATTCATCCCGTTTACCCGGACGTGTCCGGATGTCGGAGTCAAAATTCCGGTAAGCATTTTGATCGTTGTTGATTTTCCGGCGCCGTTTTCGCCGATATAACCGACCATCTCCCCCTTTTTAATCTGAAGGGAAATATCATCGACTGCTGTCTTGATGGTATAGTTTCTTGTAAATAAATCCCGGAACGCTCCCTTAAGCCCGGAGCGGCTGGAATGAGACGTAAATTCCTTGCGCAACTCTTTTACATCTATAATATAGTCCATTATTATTTTCCTCCAAAAAACCTCGTTCTCGTGATTAGCACCTGAACTAGTTTATCCTAACTCACCAAGGACCACAATTGTTTCATCCTGAACTTCGGGCGTTTCTTCAGCTGTATAGCCCAAAACGTGCTACAATAAAGGATGGTTTTTAACTAGGTTGTAAACAGCAAGGAGGACAATTCATGAAGCATCAACAGTCAGAATTACTATATAAAGACGCACAGGAGCATATTGTCGGAGGCGTAAACAGCCCGTCGCGTTCGTTTAAAGCAGTTGGCGGCGGTGCACCGGTGTTTATGGAAAAAGCACAGGGAGCGTACTTTTGGGATGTGGACGGTAACAAGTACATAGATTACCTCGCGGCTTATGGGCCAATCATCACCGGACATGCCCATCCCCATATCACAAAGGCGATCACAAAAGCGGCCGAAAACGGCGTTCTTTTTGGTACACCTACAAGTCTCGAAGTGAAATTTGCAAAAATGCTGAAGGAAGCCATGCCTGCCATGGAAAAAGTCCGTTTTGTTAATTCAGGAACAGAAGCTGTCATGACTACCATCCGCGTGGCCCGTGCGTACACAGGAAGAGACAAGATCATTAAGTTTGCCGGCTGCTATCACGGCCATTCTGATCTCGTTCTTGTAGCCGCAGGCTCAGGACCTTCCACGCTTGGCACTCCCGATTCTGCCGGTGTTCCAAAAAGCATCGCCCAGGAAGTGATCACCGTTCCGTTCAATGACATTGATTCCTATCGGGAGGCTTTGCAAAAATGGGGCGATGAGATCGCCGCTGTTCTTGTCGAACCCATCGTCGGCAATTTCGGTATTGTTGAACCGAAGGAAGGATTCCTTGAAGCAGTAAATGATCTGACCCATGAAGCAGGAGCCCTCGTTATCTATGATGAAGTGATCACAGCGTTCCGATTTATGTATGGCGGAGCACAGGACCTTTTGAACGTGAAACCTGATATGACTGCCCTCGGAAAAATTATCGGCGGCGGACTGCCAATCGGAGCTTACGGCGGGAAGAAAGAGATTATGGAAAAGGTGGCGCCTCTTGGACCTGCCTATCAGGCCGGAACCATGGCAGGAAACCCGGCATCCATATCAGCAGGGATCGCCTGCCTTGAAGTGCTTCGGGAAGAGGGCGTATACGAAAAAATGGATAAACTCGGGCAAAGACTCGAAGAAGGCATCCTCGCCCATGCAAAAACATACAATATGCCAATTACGATTAACCGCCTTAAAGGAGCATTGACGGTTTACTTTACTCATGAGAAAATCTCCAATTATGTACAGGCAGAAAACACGGACGGCGAGCTGTTTGGCAAATACTTTAAAGCCATGCTTGAAGAGGGAATCAATCTCGCACCATCTAAATATGAAGCGATGTTCCTTACCACCGCCCATACCGAACAGGATATTGAAGAAACATTAAAAGCGGTGGAGTCTTCATTTAAAAAACTTGCCGAAATGTAATTTTTATTAAGCAGAGTGAATAATCACTCTGTTTTTTTCATCTCATTATGTAAGCGCTTACTTAAATTATAAGGTTCGTTCTGTTGTCTTTTCCGATACGCAATATTCGCAATTTTGAATAAAGATAATTGACTGACTATTTAAACAATGATACTATGATAAGAACGGAGAAAAAATAACTTCTCGAAAAATACATTGGCAAAGAGATAAAACCATATCTATCGATTTGGTTTTTTTATGTCTTATATTAAAACTTGGAGGTAAGGGGGCGATCGGATGGTTAAGTTATGGAGTCCTGCGCAATTTAAGGATTACAGGAAGCAAGAGTTTGACAGCTGTGGAATTGTTTCGGTCATAGAAAAGGAGAACATTCCTACAAAAAAGAACGTGGATGATGCCATTTCTGCATTGATCACAATGAACCACAGAGCAGGTTTTATCGAAAACGAAGGAGACGGCATCGGGATTAATATTGATATTCCAAAGACCCTTTGGAAAGAAAAGCTGACCCGGGCAGGTCTCCCTTATGCTGCCGTGGAATCGGACCAATTTACCGTCGGACATATTTTTATTGATAAAAATGCGGACAGTCTGTCAGAAATGACTCAAATCAAGAAGTTGTTTGGGACACATGGTTTTGAACTGCTGTTTGAAACCACATCTGTGACAAAGTCTGAAGCACTTGGTCCGATCGCCAGAGGTGAAGAGCCTGTATTCTGGCAGGTGGCCCTCCATCCGAAGAAAGTAATGGCGGACCTCGACTGTACGCTGTATAACCTGCTGACTGATATTGAAGTGTCACCTTCTGTTCATGTTGCGTCCTTAAGCAACCATCATGCAGTTTATAAAGTCATGGGATCTGGAGAGACCCTCCCTGCCTATTACCATGACCTGAACAATCCGCTGATTGCATCGACTGTTACACTCGGGCATAATCGCTATTCCACCAACACGCTTTCTACGTTTTTCAGGGTGCAGCCGTTCAGTGTACTTGGCCACAACGGAGAACTTAATACGATTGCCAAGCTACGGGAGGAAGCTGAAATTGTCGGTATTCCGGTCACCGTCGGCGGAAGTGATTCGCAGGATTTAAACCGGGTCATCGAAACATTGATCCTACGTGATGGATTTACCCTGTTTGAAGCGATGGATGTACTGTTTCCTCCTATCGTACATGAAATTAAATCCTATCCTCATCATCTTCAGGATCTCTATACCTACTTAAGGGAAGCATGGGGCCATTTTGCACAGGGACCTGCGGGTATTATTTCAAGATTTGGACGGGAAGCGGTATTCAGCGTAGATGCGCTTGGGCTTCGTCCGATTTGGCAGCTTGAAACGGAAACCTCCCTTTACTTCTCCTCCGAACAGGGCATTCTATCAAACAATGAATTTATGGCAGAGCCCAAATGTTTCGCGCCCGGGGAAAAAGTAGGGTTAAAGCGCGAAGAGGACGGACGCCTGGTTTACTATGATCATAACGGTTACCAGGAAGCTGTCTTCTCTTCCATGAAAGAACGAATTAAGGTGGACGGCGCCCGCAAGCAACTGCACACTCAAGCCTTTGATACCGGTTATGTCCGTGCCCCGCTCAAGAAGCACAATGGCTGGTATTCCGCTTACGGATGGGACCGAGAACAAATCCATCAGCTCGAACAGATGGCGGAAAAAGGGGTTGAGCCAATCCAATCACTCGGGCACGACTCCCCATTGGCTGCCCTTCATCCGGAACGTCAAAACATTGCGGATTTTATTAAAGAAAGTGTGGCTGTTGTTACCAATCCGGCCATTGACAGAGACCGTGAAACAGAGCATTTTTCTACACGTACCGTTCTGGGGAAACGGCCTTCCCTTTTTGAAAAAGAAGAGTCACTTGGAACGGTCGAGCTGCTGACTCCCCTGCTGGTGGAAGGAAAGGACGGAAACGAGCTTTCTAAACAAAACCCCCACCCTTCATATGAGCAATTAAGCGCCTACTTTGAAGCAAGAAACGAAAAATATATTCTTCACACCATCATGAAAGACGAAGAAACAGTGGAAGAGGCCTTAAAGCGGCTTTGCACTGAAGCGGCAACTGCCATTAAGGACGGGGCGACCATCCTTATATTGGACGACAATCAGGCACACCGTATGCATTTATGGCTCGATCCCCACCTCGTATTATCGGCTGTGGATCAAAGCCTCAGAAAACAAATGCTGCGCCGCAGTGCATCCCTTATTTTAAGATCCGCCGCCATTCGGTCGCTTCACGACATTATCCTGGCGATCGGGCTGGGAGCGGATGCGGTCAGTCCTTATCTGCTCTTTGAAACCGTTACGGAGCCAGAGGATACCACTCCGGCAATCAAATTGTTTGAAGCGTTGAACAAAGGACTGGAGAAAGTGATTTCCACTATCGGAATCCATGAATTGAGAGGCTATGACCGCCTCTTCTCCAGTATCGGGCTGAGCCAGGAAATTGCCGAAACACTGAACATCGTTAACTTTTTCGGTTCAGAAAACCTAAGCTATAATTTCTCGGCACTGAAAGAAGACAGTTTTGCCCGCATGGAAGTTTTCAAACAGGAAAATGCAAGACCTAGCAAAAGTTTCCGCCTCTTTCCGCGCGTTTGGAAATCCATCGGAGATATTGCAAGCGGAAAGGCCGACTACAGAAGCTATGCAGAGAAATTATCGGAACAAGAGTTGAAAAATCCGATCGCTCTTCGCCATCTGACCGATTTGATTCCGTCACAGACTCCTGTTGATCCTGCTCAAGTGGACATAGGCGTTAAAGACCACAGCCTTCCTTTTGTCATCAGCTCGATGTCATTTGGCTCGCAAAACGAAACCGCATTCAGAGCATATGCGGAAGCCGCAGATGTTCTGAATATGATCAGTCTGAACGGCGAGGGCGGAGAGATCAAGGATATGATTGGAAAATATCCAAAAACACGGGGACAGCAAATTGCTTCCGGACGTTTTGGCGTCAATATCGAATTGCTCAATTCTTCCAACCTGCTCGAAATTAAAATTGGCCAGGGAGCAAAACCAGGTGAAGGCGGTCATTTGCCTGGCTCCAAGGTGACAAATAAAATCGCCGAGGCACGGAATGCGACCATTGGATCGGATTTGATCTCCCCTTCCAACAACCATGATATTTACTCCATCGAAGATTTGGCGCAAATGATTACGGAATTGAAAACCGCGAACGATCAGGCAAAGGTATCGGTAAAAGTTCCGGTTGTTCCCAATATCGGCACCATCGCTGTCGGTATTGCCAAAGCAGGAGCTGATATTATTACGTTGAGCGGTTTTGACGGCGGTACGGGCGCAGCCAGAGTTCATGCACTGCAGCATGTTGGCTTGCCTGCTGAAATCGGTGTAAAAGCCGCCCATACGGCCTTGCTTGAATCAGGGCTTCGCCACAAGGTTGAGCTTTGGGCTGATGGAGGAATCCGCAGTGCCCTCGATGCAGTAAAAATGATGCTGCTTGGGGCGAACCGGATTGGTTTTGGTACCCTGTCCATGGTAGCGATCGGATGTACGACCTGCCGGGGCTGTCACCTGGATACATGCCATGTGGGAATTGCCACTCAAATTGATTCCGAACAAAAAGCCATTGATCATGGTCTTCGCCGCTTTGTGCCAAGAAAGTTTGACCCGGCTGTTCAGGGACTTGTGCGACTGTTTAGTGCATTTGGAGAGGAATTGCGCTTGCTCACCGCCTCCCTTGGTTTTTCTTCGGCTCAGGAGCTCGTTGGAAAGTCCGATTTACTTGTTCAAGCCCGCGGCCAGGAACAGATCGACTTATCCACACTGCTTCAGATCTCGGTCGTGGAAGAAATGATCCCGGTGCCTCAAGCGGAGGAAAAATTGCTCGCAGCTGTCACAATGGCTGCAGGAGCAGAGTATCTGGATAATGACGTTGCCCAGCTCACCCAGTCCAGAGAGTTTCAATTTGTTACCGCGGAGCAACGCGTGCTTGGCAGCCGTGTCTCCGGGTACAACGTTCGTTCAAAGCAAACCGGCAAAAAGCCTGACATTACGCTTAACTTTAAAAGCGGCTCCATTCCCGGAAACGGTCTTGGCGCCTACACGTCAAAAGGAATTAAAATCAAGGTAGAAGGCGGAGCACAGGACGGTCTGGCCAAGACTGCGTTTGGCGGATCGATTACCATTTTGAAGGCCAAAGGAAAAGACGGCAACTACTATAACGGTTCCGTCGGAAAAGGGGTTGCCTATGGCGCCCAAAAAGGGCTCTTCATGATCCAGGGAAATGCCGATGCCAGAGCGGGTATCCGCCTGTCCGGTGCAGACCTCATCATTGGCGGAAAGCTGACCGGTCCGGTTGTTACGGACCGCGGCAATGTCGGTATAAACGCGAATATCAAAGGATTCGCCTTCGAATATATGACCAATGGAAGAGGGCTTGTTCTTGGCGATCCGGGCCCATGGATCTGTGCCGGCATGACAGGCGGTGTGGTCTACCTCCGTCTCCAGCCAGAGCTGGGCCTTACGACAGAAGTACTGCAGTCCAGAATTGCAAAGGGCGCTAAGGTGTCCCTCGAGCCTATCGGATTTAAAGGCGCAGAAGACATCTCTGAACTGCTGACAAAGTACATGGCAGCTCTTGTGAAATCCGAACAGTTCGAAGAGGCGGCTGAAATCAAACACTTAATTGAACATCCGCTTGAGCATTTTGTTCAGGTGATCCCGGTTAAGGAACAAGCCGATCCGGATGTTTCTACTGAGTAAATAGACTATTAAAACCATCCAATATGGGGAATTATCCCCATGATGGATGGTTTTTTGCTGTTTATTGTGATTCGAGAATTTGTTACAAATGAATACTTGATTATTACGGGGAATCATTGTATAGTTGTCAGGATTATTAGTGATCTAATTTTAATTACAGAAGGGAACACCTTTTCAGATGAAACTTGGAGCCCGAATGATAAAAACGGGGTTGGCCATCACCATGGCCATTTATCTAGCCATGCTTTTTAATTTGAATACACCTGTTTTTGCTGCAATTGCAGCCACGTTTGCGATTCAGCCTTCAATATACCGATCCTTTCAAACCATTATTGAACAGATCCAGGGCAATATCATCGGTGCATTCTTCGCCATTGTCGGAGTGCTCCTGCTCGGAAACAGTCCGTTTGTCATCGGATTTGTCGTAGTTATCGTTATCGCCGTTAACTTGAAAATCAATGTGGAGAAGACCATCCCCCTTGCCATCGTGACGGTGATTGTCATTATGGAAAGCCAGACGCCAAACTTTTTCTCGTTTGCCCTTGGACGGTTTTTGCTCATTATGCTGGGCGTCGTATCCGCTTTTCTCGTAAACTTAATTTTTATGCCCCCAAAGCATGAAACAAAGCTGTATTTCAGCATTTCGAATTTAACTGATGACATTATTAAATGGATGCGCATGATTAACCGTCATGCCTCTGACTACTCGGCCATTAAAGATGACATTGGGACAATGAAGGAAAACAGCATCAAGATGGATCAGCTCTATCTTTTATACAAAGAGGACCGCACTTATCTTAAAAACAATCAGTTTACCAAAGGCCGGAAGCTTGTACTCTACCGGCAGATGATCCATACAACCAAGAAACTGCTTGAACTGCTGCGAAACCTGCACCGTCATGAAAATGAATTGCTATGCATGCCCGAAGAGCTGCGGGAGCTGATCACCGAACAAGTGGAACGCCTGACCAGTTATCATGAACAGGTTCTGCTGAAATATACAGGCAAAATCAGGTCCCAGCATTCAACAGGGATGCTTGATGAGCTTTATGAGAATAAGAGCTCGTTAATGAAGTCCTTCATGAACTATTATAACGAAGTTGAAAATGATCAATGGATGCAATGGTTTCCCGTATTTGCGCTGATTATTGATTACAGTGACCAGTTGGAGCATTTGAACCGCCTGGTTGAAAGCTTTAAGAATCATCATACTGATGATAATGAACTGACGATAAAAGAAGAGAACCTCAATTAAAACCATAAAAAAACTCCTGACAAACGTCAGGAGTTTTTTGCACTTTAGCTCTTCATTCTAGGATCGAGTGCATCCCGGAGGCCGTCCCCCATCAGGTTAAAGCCCAAAACGGTCAGCATGATGGCGAGGCCCGGAAAGATAACGGTCCAAGGAGCCTGAATAATGAAATCCCTTGAATCCGCCAGCATTTTCCCCCATTCCGGAGTTGGAGGCTGGGCTCCAAGACCCAAAAAACCGAGAGCTGCGGCTTCAATAATGGCTGTCGCGATGGCTAGTGTCCCTTGAACGATGATCGGTGCCATACTGTTGGGAAGTACATGGTGAATCAGGATTCTGGAATCCTTCATGCCGATCGCCTTTGCCGCTGTAATGTATTCTTCTTCCTTAACACTCAGCACGCGTGAACGAACAAGTCTTCCGAATATCGGAACGTTAATGATGGCAATGGCAATCAATGCGTTTCTCAGGGATGGCCCAAGAACGGATACAACAGCGATGGCCAAAAGAATGCTCGGAAATGCAAGCAGAATATCAAAAATTCGGGAGATAATTCCATCCACGATTTTGCCGTAATAGCCCGCGACAATTCCCAGGGCCGAGCCGACAATAACAGATCCGGCTACGGAAACAAATCCTACCCAGAGGGAAATTCTTGCTCCGTAGAGTACCCTGCTGAAAATATCCCTGCCAAACTCATCCGTACCGAACCAATGCTCGCCTGAAGGCGCAAGATGCTTGTCCGCCAGTTTTTGGTCCGAAAAGCTGTATGGTGCCAACAACGGAGCGAAGATCGCGATCAAGATGAAAAAAACAACGATTCCCAATCCAACCATTGCAAGTTTATTCTTTTTAAAGGAGCGCCACGCATCTTTCCAGGGCGAGATCACTTTGTCATCGCTTTGCTCCATCACCGGCGGGTTGTTTAACGGTGGTGTGCTCTGTGCCAATTCTGCCATACTAAACTCCCCCTATCAGTACTTAATGCGCGGATCAATGGCCGCATACAGTATATCAACGAACAGATTTATAAGAACAAACAATGTCGCCACTACAAGTATCCCGGACTGGATCACAGGATAGTCACGTGACTGTATGGCATCGTATATATAAGTTCCGATTCCCGGCCATCCAAAGATGGTTTCCGTCAGAATGGCACCTCCAAGAAGAAGCCCCGTCTGCAGACCGATGACAGTAACAACCGGAATCATCGCATTTTTCAAGGAGTGCTTGTACACCACCCAGAACATTTTCAATCCTTTTGCCCGTGCTGTACGGATGTAATCAGATCTCATGACTTCAAGCATGCTGGAGCGGGTCATCCTTGCAATGATCGCCATAGGAATGGTACCAAGGGCAATACCAGGCAGGATTAAGTGCTTCACCACTTCAATGAACTGGTCAAACCTTCCCTCTATCAGCGTATCGATCAAGTACAAATGCGTGATGGCTTCCACGGGCATCCGTATATTGTCCCGTCCTGTTGTCGGAAGCAAGTCCCATTTAATAGATACAAAATATTGCTCCATTAAACCGAGCCAGAAAATGGGCATGGAAACCCCAATAAGTGCAATCAGCATAACCCCATAGTCAAACCATGAGTTTTGAAACCAGGCGGAAATAATGCCCGCATTCACACCGACAATGACAGCAATTAAAATCGCTACAAGCGACAGTTCGATGGTTGCTGCTAAATACGGCCAGATTTCATCGCTGATCGGAGATCTTGTTTTTAATGACATCCCCAGATCGCCCTGGAACAGTCCGCCTAAGTAATGAACGAATTGCGTATACCAAGGCTGATCGAGGCCCAATTGTTTTGTCAGTGTTTCAATCGCGTCTTTTGACGCTTGCTGGCCCAGGATCAATTGCGCAGGATTACCAGGGATCGCGCGAATCATCATAAATACAATGAACGTCATGCCAAGAAGTACGGGTATCAGCAAACCAACCCTTCTGATTGTATAAGAAAACATGTCCACACCTCATTTACGCATAGTTGTGTTACATCCTGATGTTTTTCTCCAAAACAAAAGGGGAGCATGCAAGATACTCCCCCGTTTTTTCATTACTTCGACATGGAAACATCAACAAATGATTGAGAGCCTTTAGGATGCGGGTAGAAACCTTTAATCGTGTTCACACCAGCAAGCTGTGGCTTAGCATGTACAAGAGGAACCCATGGTGCATCTTCGTGAATGATTTCCTGTGCTTTTTTGTATAGCTCTTCACGTTTTGCTTCATCAGCTGTGGATTGTGCTTCAATCAACAGTTTATGAACCGGTTCGCTCTTATAGCGGGAATAGTTATTGGAATCGATCGTATCTTTATCAAGAAGCGTATACAAGAAGTTATCCGCATCTCCGTTATCCCCTGTCCAACCGATCAAGAAAGCAGGTGATTCGCCTTTACGCAGTTTCTCAAGGTACGTACCCCACTCAAACGTTACAATGTTTGCTTTGATTCCAACTTTTGCAAGGTTTGCCTGGATGGCTTCAGCAATTTTTTGTCCGTTTGGCATATAAGGACGTGATACCGGCATTGCCCAAAGATCCATCTTAAAACCGTTTGGATATCCTGCTTTTTTCAGAAGCTCTTTTGCTTTTGCTTCGTCATAAGCATAGTCTTTTACATCCTTATTTTGTCCGGCAATGGAAGATGGAAGCGGCGTTATTGCAGGTTCAGCTGTTCCATTGTAGAAGTTTTTGATCAAATCATCTTTGTTTACAAGATGGCTGATCGCCTGGCGTACTTCTTTTTTGTTGAATGGTGCTTTTTCCGTATTGAAACCGAAGTAAGCAACGTTCATGGAAGGACGCTCAAAAATTTGGAGATTTTTATCCGATTTGATTTTATCAATGTCACTTGGGTTTACTCCGTCGATCAAGTCCACTTCGCCCTTGGTCAACGCATTGAGGCGGGCAGAGTTGTCTTTAATGACTTTAAACGTAACACCGTCAAGCTTAGGAAGTCCTTTTTTCCAGTACTTATCGTTTTTAACCACAGAAATCGTGTCTCCACGCTTCCACTCTTTAAACTTGAAAGGTCCTGTTCCTACAGGATGCTCTCCGTATTTATCGCCATATTTGTCAATCGCAGCAGGGCTTGAAATCGCAAACGGGCTCATCGCAAGGTTTTTAAGGAATGGCGCTTGCGGGCGTTTCAGCGTAAATTCAACTGTAGAATCATCAAGTGCTTTTACTTCTTTAATCACCTGGCCAGGATCGTTCTTGAATCCGCCAAACATGGAAGCATAGTAAGGGAATTTGGCAGCGTCGCCATTCACCCAGCGCTCGAAGTTTTTCACAACAGCATCTGCATTAAAATCGGTGCCATCCTGGAATTTAACTCCTTTTTCAAGTTTGAACGTGTATTTAAGGCCGTCCTTGGAAATATCCCAGCTCTTTGCCAACTCAGGCACAACATCTGTATTTTCTTTTTTATAGCCTGTCAATGTTTCAAATACTTGCTCTGTAACGATAAAAGATTCACCGTCTGTTTCATGAGCCGGGTCCAGTCCAACCGCATCGCCGCCTCGTCCATAAATCATGACGCCGCCGCCTTTTTCTTTTCCATCGCTGCTGGCGCCTTCACTTGAAGACTTACAGCCGGCGAGCCCCAGTGAGAGAACCAAGAGTAACACCAAAACTGTTAATGAACTTTTCTTCATGTTCTTTCCCCCATTTTCATATAGTTTTTTTGCCTCTATTTATGTGTACGAGCTGTCATTCATAAAGATGACAAGCTACGTAATGGCCTTTATCCACTTCCTTAAATTCGGGCCGTCTGGCAGAACACACATCCATTGCCTGTGGGCAGCGGGTATGAAATGCACAGCCTTTTGGCGGATTGGAGGGACTTGGTACATCCCCTTTAAGTATGATGCGTTCCTTCTTGATTTCTACGTCCGGAATAGGCACCGCCGATAGCAAAGCCTGGGTATAAGGGTGAAGTGGATTATCATAAAGCGGTTCACTGTCTGACAGCTCTACTATCCTGCCGAGATACATGACCCCCACCCTGTCGCTGATATGTCTGACCACACCCAGATCGTGGGCAATAAACAAGTAGGTTAAACCAAAATCCTTTTGAAGATCCTGCAAAAGGTTGAGCACCTGAGATTGGATGGAAACATCCAATGCAGATACAGGCTCATCGGCAATAATCAGTTTGGGGTTTACAGCCAGTGCGCGTGCAATCCCGATCCGCTGGCGCTGTCCGCCGCTGAACTGGTGGGGATAGCGATTGGCATGGTAGCTGTTCAGTCCAACAACCTCCAGAAGCTCCTTCACCCGTTTCTTTCGTTCCTTTGCATCTTTCACACCGTGGACGAGCAGCGGCTCCTCCAAAATTTTCTCAACGGTATGTCTCGGATTGAGTGAAGCAAAGGGGTCTTGAAACACCATTTGCATTTCTCTTCGCATTTTGCGCATTTCATTTGAAGACAGGCCGAGAACATCTTTTCCTTCAAAAAAAACATTTCCTTCACTTGGTTCCAGAAGCCTCAGCAGCATGCGTCCTGTCGTCGACTTGCCGCAGCCGCTCTCCCCTACAAGGCCCAGTGTTTCCCCTTTTTGGATGGTAAAAGATATTCCGTCTACAGCCTTTACTTCACCAATGGTCTTTCCAAGAAGACCGCCTTTTATCGGAAAATGTTTCTTAAGATTTTCAACTTTAACTAATGGTTCGGTCAACGATGTCTACCCCTTTCTCATCCTCGTACAGCCAGCATCGGACCCTTTGGCTGCCTCCAAGGCTTTCCAGCGCAGGCGTTTCGCTGATACAGCGGTCAAACGCATGGGCGCACCGGGGCGCAAATTGGCATCCCGTTTTTACCGAGCCGGGCTTTGGTACGTTTCCTGGAATGGAGTACAGTCTCTCTTTTTTATCCCTCATATCCGGAACAGACTGAATTAGTCCTACTGTATAAGGATGCTTAGGAGATGTAAAGATGGTTTTGACATCTGCCTCTTCCACCACTTTACCTGCATACATAACAACCACACGCTGGCACATTTCTGCCACCACACCAAGGTCATGCGTGATCATCATGATGGCTGTATCTGTCTCTTCATTGAGTTTTTTCATCAGCTCAAGAATCTGTGCCTGAATCGTTACATCAAGAGCCGTCGTCGGCTCGTCTGCAATCAGCAGTTTCGGAGCACAGATCATGGCCATGGCAATCATTACCCGCTGGCGCATTCCTCCAGATAATTGATGCGGAAAATCTTTCATTAATTCTTCCGCACGTGGAAGACCAACCATTTTCAGCATATCAACGGCATGTGCCTGAGCTTTTTTCTTTGGCCATTTTTTATGTATTTGCAAAGCTTCGATCAGCTGGCTGCCGATGGTGAAAACCGGATTTAAACTTGTCATCGGCTCCTGAAAAATCATGGCGATTTCATTTCCGCGGATTTGTCGCATTCTCTTTTCCGATGCTGAAACAAGATTCTCCCCATTAAACAGAATATCTCCCTCTACTTTTCCCGCGGGTGAAGGCACAAGTCCCATAACAGATAAAGAGGTAACACTCTTGCCGCATCCCGATTCTCCGACGATTCCGAGCACTTCTCCGGAATTCACCTGAAAATCAATGGAATTAACAACAGAAATTTCACCATCATCTGTCATAAAGGAGGTCCTTAATCCTTTAACTTCCAAGACAGGACTGCTCACTAACCCAACCCCTTTCTATGATGCTTTTTTCTTTCTGCGTGAACATTTAGTAGGACACTCTACTTCGAATTATGACACTAGTCTGATAATTTGACAATATGAAAATTTTTAAAAATTTAAAAGAAATAACAATTTTTTGTTAAATGCGGGTCTTTTTTAATAAAAAAAAGAGGCGGTGCACATGGTGTACACCGCCCTTTTCCTTAGTTTTCTGTTTCACACATCACAACTTTATTCCTAGACTTACCCATTTAATCTCCAAGCTGCTGAACCGTAAACAGATTATAATAAACTCCTTGTCGAGCCATAAGTTCCTGATGGGTTCCGCTTTCTGCAATTTCGCCATTATTCACCACTACAATACGGTCGGCATGAGTAATCGTCGCCAATCGATGGGCGACAATAAACGTCGTCCGTTCCTTTGCAAGCTTGTCGAGCGATTCCTGGATCAAGTGTTCACTTTCCAAATCGAGAGCGGATGTTGCCTCGTCAAGAATCAAAATCGGGGGATTCTTAAGAAAAACCCTGGCAATAGCGAGCCGCTGCTTTTGGCCGCCGGAAAGTTTGACACCCCTCTCTCCGATTTTTGTGTCATATCCTTCCGGGAGGCTATTGATAAAGTCATGGGCGTTGGCTGCTTTTGCCGCAGATATCACTGCCTCATCAGACGCATCAGGATTTCCCATGAGAATATTGGCTTTTACAGACTCACTGAATAAAATGTTATCCTGCAGAACCATGCCGATTTTATCCCTCAGCGAACGTACCTTAAAGTTGCGGATGTCTTCCCCGTCCAGTTGAATGCTGCCTTCGGAAACATCATAGAACCTTGGAATCAGACTGACGAGGGATGATTTTCCGCCGCCGCTCATTCCCACAAGGGCGATCGTCTGACCAGGTTCCACTTCCAGATTGATTCCTTTTAATACATAAGGTTCACTCTCATTGTAACGGAAGTACACGTTATCAAATGAAAGCTGCCCTTTTACTCCGTTCAGTTTTCTGGCTTTTGGCTGGTCATAGATATCATATTCTTCATCCATAAATTCAAAGACCCTGTCCATGGAAGCCAGGGACTGTGTCAGCGTGGTGGATGAATTCACCAGTCTTCGTAGAGGATTGTACAGCCTGTCCATATAGCCTGCAAAAGCCACCACTTCCCCGATGGAAATATGCCCTCCGATGGCCCGGTAGGCCGCAAAGCCAATAACAAGCAACGGAGCAATATCTGTAATGGTGTTCACCACAGCAAACGTTTTGGCATTCCATGTCGTTTGATCCATCGCTTTGTTAAGAAAATGGGAATTTCTTTTATTAAATTGAACCTGTTCATAGTCTTCAAGAGCGAAACTCCGGATCACGGACATTCCCTGCACCCTCTCGTGCAAATGCCCCTGAACTTCGGCAAGCGCCTGCGATCTCTGTTTGGTCAGTCCGCGCAGCCTTGTATAAAAGTATTTAACCGATAGGCCATAGAACGGCAGCATGGCCAGTGCCACTACCGTCAGCCAGCCGTCCATGGTGGCCATAATCACGATGGCAATCACAATCGTAAACATGTCCAGCCAGACATTCATTAACCCGGTAATGACAAAATCTTTGGTCTGCTCCACATCATTAATGACCCTGGAGATGATTTCTCCCGATTTATTATTGGAGTAAAAACGCAAGGAGAGCCGCTGAATATGCTGATACAGCTTGTCTCTTATATCGTATAAAACTTTACTGCCTACCCATTGGGCGTAATACTGTCTGTAATATTCAATCGGCGGCCGCAGCACTCCAAAAATAAAGAATGCTCCTCCCATCAACCAGAACAGTTTGACCATTTTTTCACTGGTCGATAATCCTTCCCCGCCAATAATCGTGTCCACCACATATTTTAAGATGAGCGGAATAAGGAGCGGAATCCCAAATTTCAAAATCCCGATCACAATCGTCCATCCGATCTGTTTTTTATAAGGTTTAACAAAACCCAAATACCGTTTGATACTATCCAAAACATCACACCCTAGTTAGAAATGCTGAAGCGACCGTTTAAAAGCGAAGGCGTTGGAACTCTCGAACATAAATACGCTTTTTGTATTTTGTGAGAGAGTGAAACAACCAAGCTTTTGGTCGCTGAAGCTGGATCAAGAAATGCTGAAGCGACCGTTTAAAAGCGAAGGCGTCGGAACTCTCGAACATAAATACGCTTTTTGTATTTTGTGAGAGAGTGAAACAACCAAGCTTTTGGTCGCTGAAGCTGGATCAAGAAATGCTGAAGCGGCCGTTTAAAAGCGAAGGCGTTGGAACTCTCGAACATAAATACGCTTTTTGTATTTTGTGAGAGAGTGAAACAACCAAGCTTTTGGTCGCTGAAGCTGGATCAAGAAATACTGAAGCGGCCGTTTAAAAGCGAAGACGTTGGAACTCTCGAACATAAATACGCTTTTTGTATTTTGTGAGAGAGTGAAACGACCAAGCTTTTGGTCGCTGAAGCTGGATCAAGAAATACTGAAGCGGCCGTTTAAAAGCGAAGGCGTTGGAACTCTCAAACATAAATACGCTTTTTGTATTTTGTGAGAGAGTGAAACAACCAAGCTTTTGGTCGCTGAAGCTGGATCAAGAAATGCTGAAGCGGCCGTTTAACACGCTTTCATACCAAAATAACGCCTGAGGAAAGATCCCGTCCGGATCCAGCCAAGGCGTCCATCGCAAACATCTATAGTATACATCCTTATGGGCAGAAAAACCTGTTGAATGCTTGATTCAACAGGTTTTTTCTTATCTGAATTCCAAATACCGCTCGTACCATTGCTCTATAAAGCCAGGTTCAAACGGGCCCTTTCTCTGATTGATCATGGAAATTAAATCATTTAGGTTCTTTTGGATAATGTAATCAAGCTCTGGCGGGTATTTCATGATCTGTCGGTGCAGGCTGTATTCATCTTCATCGAGCAGTATATAGGACATATCAGGAAAAACTTTTATATCCAGATCATAATCAATATATTTTAGCGCCTCATTATCCCAAATATACGGTGTCCCCAGGTTGCAATAGTAATAAAAACCATCCTGCCGGATCATGCCGATGACATTAAACCACTGTTTAGCGTTAAAGTAGCAGATTGCCGGTTCTCGTGTCCGCCACTGCCTGCCATCTGATTCTGTTACCAGAATACGGTCATTCCCCGCAATAACAACTGACGAGCTTCCTTTCAGGATAACCGTATCTTCCCAGGTTCGATGGAGGGATCCATTATGTTTGTAGCTCTGAATATCAATAATACTTCCGGGTGTGGGAAAACTCATATGCCTCTCCTTTCCTTCGCGATTCCGGAAGCCAATGGTTTACCAGTTATGGGGTTACTCCTTTCCGTTTAAAATAATACATATAGGTAATTCACCAGCTTCGTTGCAAAATACGTTCATTGTGTCGTCTCATCACTATTCTAGCCCTGCCCGGCGTTCATCATCCCCAAGATCAGTTACTTTACGTTATTTTCTCTTCTATAGTATATCGTTTTAAGAATAGTTTGGAAATGATAGTTACCCTGTTTATTGAAAAAAAGCTCGCCCATTTTTTCATTGCCTAGTTCTTTTCCCCCTGTATGTAGTCAAAAAACCCAGAAAACCAAAAATGCCCCCTGCGTATAGCAGGGAGCATTAATGGATAGAGGTTACTGTTGGTTACCTTGGCCTTTGCGTTGTTGAGATTGAGCGTTTTGCTGACGAACCTGTTGAGCGTCAGTTTCGCTTCCAAACTCAGCACCGTATTGACCTTGGCCAGCTTGAGACTGTTGGTTTTGACGTCTAACTTGCTGTGCGTTTGTTTTTGACTGTTTGTCCATGTGTATCACCTCCACGAAAATTAATTTAACCCTCATCAAATGTTTTTATGTGAGCAAAAAAATTTTTTTTGATGAATATTTTCCGTGGTTGCGGCATCCCCAGACCGGGTATAGGATTGCAAACGGGATGAAAAACTAAAAAAGCTTTTTAGCGTGGTGCGTATGCACCAAAACTGGCACTGGGAGGTAACATCATGTATGTAGGAAGAGACATGAGCGAGCTGGATATGATGGATAAAAAGGAATGGAAGGACAGTGAACTGGCACACTTTCACCAGTCTTTCCAGCAGATTACACCTTATTTAAACGAAGAAGGTGTGACCATACATCGAGAAATCATCAAGGAAATTGAAGCCAGGGGCGGTCTGAAAAGCGATGAAGCGAGTTATGAGAGAGGCACTACCCCCAAAGTGGACTAAAACACACAAAAGGTGATCCTGAACGTTCAGGATCACCTTTCATTTAAAAATTACTGTACGATTGCCCGCCGTCAACGTTCAACGTGGCACCAACCACCCAAGAAGCCCGGTCAGATGCCAAAAATACAACCGTGTTGGCAATTTCCTCTACCGTTCCAAATCGCTGGGCTGGAATGTTTTGCTGAATATACTGGTTGATTTTCTCCGGAGTTTCTTTCAGCCGGCGCTGCCAGTTACCCGTTGGATGCAATACAGAACCCGGCGCAATTCCCGCAACCCTCACGCCCTGGGATATCATTTCATCTGCAAAGGACTTTGTAAACGAGATGAGAGCTGCTTTGCTGGCATTGTAGGTTGGCTTTCCACCCGACTCTCGGCCGAAGATGGAAGAAAGGTTAAGAATTGTGCCCTTTTCCTGCTTTACCATTTTTTCCGCTGCCATCTTGCTCATCCCAACCGCGGACAAATAATTCAAATGCACCGATTCTTCAAATTGGTCCATTGTGGTTTCCATTACAGCCGATCCATTGCTTCCTCCCGCATTATTAACAAGGATATCGATGCCTCCAAAATGCGAGATGAATTCCTGAAGAATGCGTTCCCGGTCTTCAGGTGACGTCACATCCCCCTTCATGGTAAAAAGGGCTTGGCCCAATTCTTCCTTCGCTTCTGTCAGCGTCTCCTCCTGTCGTCCGCAAATGCCGACAAATGCTCCTTCTTCCAGGAACAGCTTGGCAATTCCCTTTCCAATGCCCTTGGAACCTCCGGTAATTAATACTCTTTTCTGATCAAGACCTAAATTCATAAGACTGCCACCTCTTTCGCCAATTTTATAATTTTTTGATGTGAGACCGGAAAAGGATAAGCTTTCATTTCCTCAAAGGTTACCCACTTGAGGTCATCCTTGTCTCCAATTTCATAGATGCATCGCCCTTCGAATAATTGAATATCCCACTTCAGATGGGAAAATACGTGGTCAAGGTTACTGATATGGTCTCCGATTTCTGCTGATATTCCCCATTCGGCTTCGAGAAAAACTTTAAGATCTTCAATTTCACTTTGCCCTCTTTTTTTGACCGGAACATTCGGAAATTCCCACAAATTAGCGAGCAGGCCCTCCTTGGGCCGTTTGTGAATGAGATATTTCCCATCTTCTCTCCGCAAAATAAGAGCAGCTATATCCACATGACGAACTTTTGTTTTCTTCTCCTTTACAGGAAGTTCCCGCTGCCTTCCCTGTTCAAAGGCACGGCAGTGCTCATGAACAGGGCAAATCAGGCAAGCCGGAGATTTTGGTGTGCAGATCAGTGCTCCAAGCTCCATCAGTGCCTGATTGAATGAGGAAGGATCTTCCTTTGAAATAAGCTCGCGAACCGCCTTTTCAAATAAAGTCCGCGATTTCGCCTTTCCAATATCTTCTTCAATGAGCAGAATCCGTGACAGTACACGCATAACATTGCCATCCACCGCGGGTTCCGGGACGCCATAGGCAATGCTCAGTATCGCTCCAGCGGTATAGGGCCCGACACCTTTTAGCTTGGATATTTCCTCCGGTGTATCGGGGACTCTTCCTCCATATTGCTCGGCAACCTCTTTTACTGCGGTTTGCAAATTGCGAACGCGGGAATAATAACCTAAACCCTCCCATGCCTTCAACACCTTCTCTTCATCTGCTTCGGCAAGCGCTTCGAGCGTTGGGAAAAGGCCAAGGAACCGATTGAAGTAGGGAATAACCGTGTCCACACGGGTTTGTTGAAGCATGATTTCCGAGACCCATACTTTATAGGGATCCTGATCTGCTCTCCATGGCAGATCACGCTGGTTCATTTTGTACCAGTCCACCAGGTCTCGCTGAAAATTTAAAATCGAAAAATCGTCAGTATAAGAATTCAAAATGCTTATTCACCTTTCTTTTCAAATGCCCAGCAATGGAGCTTTGACAGGCCGCCGGAAATCATTTGCTCCAGCGCTCCATAAACGGTATGCTCTGTGGACAGTCGCTTTTCTTTAATGGAGTTGTAAGCTTGTGGATCACTGACATCAAAACATTCAACATACAGAAAATCCTGGTCGATGGCTTTCATCCAGACAGGCGTCGACACACCATCTTTCATTAATGCATCAAGCACTTTTTTCATATACATTTCGTATTCACCGACCTGATCGGTGTTTACTTTATATTCAATAAAAACCGTTAGTTTATCATTCAAGGTAAGATCCTCCATTCACCCACTAAACACGTTAGGAGGTGTGTAAATTGGATACTGGAACCCATGTCGTAATGGGGCTCGGGCTTGGCGGGCTGGCAATGCTTGATCCGGCCGTCTCTTCCGATTCCATCACTGCCCATGCTGTTATTCTGGGTACACTGATCGGTTCACAAGCACCCGATTTTGACACCATTTTAAAATTAAGAAACAATGCCGTTTACATCCGCAACCATCGGGGAATCACCCACTCCGTACCTGCCCTGTTTATTTGGCCGGCTGTACTGTCATTAATTATTTATGGACTGAGCCCCGGAGCCAATGGTCTGCATTTATGGCTTTGGACGTCCCTGGCAGTGTTTCTCCATGTTTTTGTCGATATATTTAATGCTTACGGCACACAGGCTCTCTATCCTTTTTCAAAGAAGTGGGTCGCTCTGGGTGTCATCAGCATTTTTGACCCATTCATTTTCATCCTTCATTTGCTCGGATTGGCATTATGGTACGGAGGCTTTGATCCAGGAAGGACGTTTGCAGTAACCTATATTATCCTGGCTGGTTATTATTTGCTCAGGATCTGGAACCGTCACCGGATTGCCCAGGTGGTCCGGCATCACATACCGGAAACCATTGAAGTCATCGCATCCCCCACCATCAAATGGGGACAGTACCATCTGGCCATTAAAACAAAACATCAATTCTTTGTAGGTAACATGAAACAAGGCCGTTTCAGGGTGCTCGACACCTTTGACCGTGTAGAAGTGCCCGATACAGACGTTATTCATGCCGCCAAGAAAGACAAAAACCTTTCGGCGTTCCTTTCCTTTTCACCGGTTTACCGGTGGGAGGTGGAAAAGAACAGCCATGGACATGAAGTCCGTTTTATCGACCTTCGCTACAGAAGCAAAGGGCATTATCCCTTTGTCGCCATTGTCCAGTTGGATGAAGAATTAAATATCATAACGTCTTATACCGGCTGGGTATACAGTGAGGACAGATTGCGAAAAAAACTGGATTATACACCGGGTGTATTAAAAAACGAGTGATGAAGGAAACTCCTTCATCACTTCTTTTTTTTCAAGTGTTTAAATTTGGGATTGGTTGTTTCGTATTCATGGAGCTTGGGACCAAAGCTGTTGATCCATTGCACAACCATTTCTTCTGTTTTATTTTTACCGCCATATTTGTATCCCGCACGCGCACGGGATGATTCAAAATCTTCCCACAATCCTTCGATCCAGCTTCTGGCATCGTCATAGGTGAGATGTTCATTTTTGGACATGAGCACACGGGCAAGGCGGTCAAATCTATCCTCCATTTTTTCTTCCTCCTTATCCATTATTTTGCCGTTTTCTGTTCACATTAAAGGTTTTTATTCAAACCATACTAGATGGGAACCGATTAAAAGGAGGGCTAAACATGCGAAACAAATCAAAAAACTTTCCTAATCGGATCTCCTTCTCAGGTGAGCCGAGAGCCAAAGAAGAATTCTCTTCCAAGCGGCCAGACGGATCCATTCGTGACCATCCAGAGGAACGAATGTTTCAATCCAATCGACACCGGGATGATCAATAGCTCTTGCGGTTATGGATGTTGCTGAAACAATCAGCGATGCCAAGCGGCTTACATCCAAACACGCAAGCGTTAGTAGTGCCGGAAAAAGAAGCGGCCCTTTCCGCTTCTTTTTTCAATTATTGGCCGGGCTGCTGCAGCATGGCGATCGGGAAAGCTTCCAATTCCTGCGATTCGTCTCGGTATCCCCAGGCAAAAATCCCATTCATATACAATATTTTAAAGGAAGATCCGGGATCCCCCTCTACGCCGTATGTTTTTCCGGGATCAAACAGGGCTGTATCCATCATATATGATTTTGCCATCATAATTTTCCGCTCATACACGGCAAATTCGCTGACCATTCCCATTTGTTCCGCCTTTTGCGCTTTTGCATGAAGGTTAGCAATTTCGTTCTGTAGTTCTGTCTTGTTCATTTCACTATATCTTTTTTCCATGATGAGCCTCCATTCTTCTGCTTTTAGTATAATAAACATTGTATAAGAATCCAAACGTATTGAAAGGATGATCCCATGAAATCAGTGATCATTACCGGGGGCGGCTCAGGACTTGGAGCGGCGCTCGCGGAAGAATATGCAAAAAAGTATAAAGTAATCCTTATCGGACGTACCTTAATGAAATTGACGATGGTGAAAGATGTGCTGGTGCAAAGAGGGCTGCACGCGGATTGTTATGCGTGTGATGTAACATCCATGGAGGAAGTAAAACACGTATTTGGACAGCTTTTTCAGCAAGAGGACATACATATGCTGATCAATAATGCCGGCTCGGGGATCTTTGGGCCCCTGGAAAAGTTTACAGAGGAGGAAGTGAACCTTTTGCTGGATGTCAATGTAAAAGGCCCACTATTCACTACGATGACGGCTTTGCCTTATTTAAAGGAAAAAGCAGAAGGCCAAATCATGAACATCATTTCCACCGCAGGACTTCGGGGCAAAGTAAATGAATCCGTCTATTGCGCCAGCAAATTTGCCGTGAGAGGATTTACGGAAAGTCTGGTAAAAGAACTGGACGGAACCGGCATCAGCGTAACAGCGGTTTACATGGGAGGAATGGATACGCCGTTTTGGGAGGACAGCGACCATGTGAAGGACAAATCGCGGTTTAAAACACCTGAGCAGGTGGCTGTGCAAATTGCAGCTGAAGACACCGGAAAAGCAGAAATCTTTATTGATCGGTAAAATCAGAATTAAGCACTTCATCGATCATATCCACAGGAAATCCCTTCCCATATAGATGCTGCTTCATTTTGTTGCGGTATTGCAGACCGGAAAACTTTTTATAGCGCTTATGGGCCTTGTTGGCCTGCTTTAACAAAGCGTCCCTTTCTTCATCCCTTGAGCTTTTCAGGTCAATATTTCGCAGAGCTTCTTCAATCACATCCCAGGAGTATCCTTTTTGCTGGAGCTGCTGGGATATTTTATTTCTCCTTTCATTACTGGACACGTCTTTATTTTGGTTTGCCTTTTTCTGAGCGAAAGAAGCAGCCGTCTCAACTTGCTCTTCAAGCGGATATTCCTTTAATGCTTTTTCAATAACAGGTTCGGGAATGCCTTTTTGTGACAGCTCTCTTTTTATGACCCCCACCCCTTTTGATGTGGTATTCTTCCTTGTCCGTACAAACATCAGGGCAAACTCGGCATCATCAAGATATCGGTACTCCAGCAGCCGCTTGATCACCTCTTCGATGGCATTATCGTCGTACTCCTTCTTTTTCAAGTAGTCCCGGACTTCCTTCACAGACCTCATTCGAAATGAAAGATATTGAAGAGAGGTGTTAAATCCTTTTTTGATTTCATCTTCATAGAGGAGGTCTCTTAGCTCCTCTGTATCAATTTTCAGTCCTTTTTTCAATTTGTATTTAATCAAAATATCAGTATCAACACTGAAGCCATACTCTTCTCCTGTGCCCTGGTCGATGTAGATATTGAAACGGTCCGCATTCTTTTTTTGAGTTGTGATCTTTGTAATGACTGTCATATTTCTCACCCCGCTAATACTTTTATATTAACATATAAGACCAGAAAAGGAGCCCGCATAACCTTATGCGGACTCTCGTTTTTTAACAGCATCTCCTGGCGGATGCTCCGTATTTTTTGTCCAAAAAATCATTGAAAAATTCAGCCTCTGTAGGCGGGGCCACCTCGGGATGATGTATTTTTATATGAGCGACGTAGGACTCATAATCTGGAAGATTTGATACTCCCTTCCCGATCTTGCGGATAACTCCGGCCCCCTGCCTGATTTTTTGAATAAAAGTTCTCATCAGGACACCTCGCTGATTTTCGTCTGTTTAAACGGATCCTCACTTGTCGGCAGTTCTTCTTTCTTAAACCACACTTTTCCCCAAATCCTCAGGGCATCAATCAGAACACCGAGAATAAGAAGCATAAAGATGCCGGTAAGCACCGCATTTAACTGGTTGTTAAAGATAATCTGTTTGGCTGCTTCCTCAGTCGGTATGGTCGGTGGCAGCTTTCCTGCAGTTAACGCCTGCTTTGTCACTTCCGCCTGCTTCAGGAAGCCAATTTTCGGAAGCTGAGAAAAGATTTTTTGCCAGCCGGCCGTAAACGTCACAATCATGAGCCAGGCAAGCGGGGCCAGCGTGACCCAGCAATATTTGGTTTTGCCCATCTTGATGATGACTGTTGTTGCCACAATCAGAGCAATGGCTGCCAGCATCTGATTTGTTATGCCAAAGAGCGGCCAGAGCGTGTTGATGCCGCCCAGCGGGTCAGTGACACCTACGACAAGGAAATAACCCCATGCCGCAACTACAATGGCACTTGTAATATAAACGGCAGGCATCCAATCCGTTTTTCCGATCGGCTTCCAAATGTTGCCGAGTAAATCCTGAAGCATAAAACGCCCGACCCTCGTTCCTGCATCAATCGTCGTTAATATGAAGACTGCCTCAAAGAGGATGGCGAAATGGTACCAAAACGCCATCAGCTGAGGTCCACCGACCATTTTGGAAAAAATGTGTGCCATTCCGACGGCTAATGACGGAGCACCTCCTGTCCGTGAAAGAATGCTCTCTTCATCCACCTGCTGGGCAAGCGAATTGATTTCATCCGCACTGACCGAGAATCCCCAGGAGGAGATCGTCGATGCGGCAGCGCTTACATCTGTGCCGATTGCCGCTCCCGGCGAGTTGATTGCAAAATACACGCCTGGAGATAAAAGGGTAGCTGCAACAAGAGCCATTACCGCTACAAAGGATTCAGTCAGCATTCCGCCATATCCAATCATGTTGGCATGTTTCTCATTGGCAATCAGCTTTGGCGTTGTACCGGAAGAAATCAAAGAGTGGAATCCCGAGACTGCTCCACAGGCAATGGTGATGAACAAAAATGGAAACAGATTCCCCGAGAATACCGGACCCGTTCCGTCCACGAACTTGGTCAGCGCAGGCATTTTGATTTCCGGCATAACAATGAATATGCCGACAGCCAGCAAACCGATGACCCCAACCTTCAAAAATGTGCTCAAGTAATCACGCGGAGCGAGCAAAAGCCAGACTGGAAGCACGGAAGCCAGGAATCCGTAAACAATCATCATAATAGCGATCGTTTTTCCTTCGAATGTAAACATCGGGGCCAGTGTGGCAGAATCTGCCACCCATTGACCGCTGACAAGTGCAAAAATCAACAGAGCAAACCCGATGATTGAAGCTTCCCCCACCCTTCCCGGCCGCAAAAATTTCATGTAGATTCCCATGAACAAGGCGATCGGAATCGTCATCGCAATGGTATACATTCCCCATGGGCTCGCTTTTAAAGCGTTTACAACGACAAGCCCCAAAACTGCAATCAAAATGATCATGATGGCAAATACACCAACGAGTGCAAGGTATCCTCCGACAGGACCGATCTCTTCTCTTGCTATCTCCCCGATCGATTTACCTTTTCGCCTCATGGAAATAATCAAGACGACGAAATCCTGGACACAGCCCGCAAGAACAGCTCCCGCGACAATCCAGATCGTTCCTGGAAGATATCCCATCTGGGCAGCCAGGGTGGGCCCCACCAGTGGACCCGCACCAGCAATTGCAGCAAAATGATGACCGTAAAGGACCCATTTATTGGTTGGCACATAATCCTTACCGTCCGTGTACCTTTCAGCCGGCGTCGCACGCCTCTTGTCCAATCCGAAGATTTTATTGGAGATAAAACGGGAATAAAAGCGATAAGCAACTGCGTATGTTGCGAGAGATGCCACCACGAACCAGATGGCATTAATGTGTTCGTCCCTCTGCAGGGCAATAACAGATAAGCTAATGCCTCCAGCAAGGGCAACAGCAATCCAGATCAAGGCCTTTGCGACCGGATTACTTTTCTTTCTAATCGTGCTCGGCTGTGTTTCCATTAGGCTCCCCCTCAAAACATTGATATAATTACAGTGCAATTATAACAAATATTCTTAATTTTTAAATAACTTTTCTGGAAAATTACCAACAGGAGGTTTTTATGAAAATTGCAATCACAGGCGGTACCGGACTCATCGGCTCGGCCATCACCAAGCTTTTGCTGTCGAAGAACCATGAAGTGTACATACTGACGCGTTCTGACAAGAAATCCGACCATCCAAAGCTCAGGTATGTGCCATGGCTGGGTAATGAGAGTACACCGGAACATGAGCTTCAAGGCATCGATGCCTTAATTAACCTGGCCGGTGAAAGCATCAACGGAAGATGGACCGATGAGAAAAAGAAAAAAATTATGGACAGCCGAATGAAGGCCACGGATGAAGTACTGCGTATCCTGTCTGAGCTCCCCGAAAAACCGTCCGTGCTGCTCAATGCCTCCGCTGTCGGTTATTACGGAACATCGGAACAAGAGCATTTCACTGAACGCTCCACACCGAAAAACGAAAATTTTCTCTCGGAAGTGGCCCGGCTCTGGGAGCAAAAAGCAAGTCATGCCAATGAATTGGGAATTCGCACCGTTTTTGCGCGGTTTGGCGTTATTCTTAGTGAAAAAGGCGGTGCTCTCTCCCAAATGGCTTTGCCCTATAAATTTTTTGCCGGCGGAAGAATCGGTTCAGGCAGACAGTGGGTATCATGGATTCATCTTGAGGATGCGGCCAGGCTTATTGAGTTTTGCCTGCAGCCAGGCATGGTAGGACCCGTTAATGTGACGGCACCTTATCCCGTACAGAACAGTGATTTTGGCAAAGAGCTCGGAGAAACACTTGGACGGCCCCACTGGCTTCCTGCTCCCTCCTTCGCCATCAAAAGCCTTCTTGGAGAGATGAGTGTACTGGTCCTGGAAGGACAGCACGCCTACCCGGAAAAGGCGGTAAAAAAAGGATTTACCTACCATTACCCGCGGGCTCAAGAGGCGCTGGAGAATTTGCTTAAGTAATCTGCAATATATATATATAAAAAGAAAAATAGGTGATGCAGTTGAAAACGCTCATTAAAGGTGCCAAGGTTTACCCCATAACATCCCCAGTCATGAAAAGAGGGGATATTCTCATCCAGAACGGCAAGATTCTCCATCTCGCTCCGGCCATTGAGCCCTCTTCAGACATGGAAGTTATCGAAGCGGTGGGCTTCCACCTCTTGCCAGGCCTGATTGATGTTCATACCCATTTAGGGCTTTACGACGAAGGAACGGGCTGGGCAGGCAATGATGCCAATGAAACCAATGAAGTTCTCACTCCCCATATTCGCGCTATCGATGGATGCCACCCTCTCGATAGCGGATTTCGTGATGCCATTCAACATGGAATCACAGCCGTCCACATCATGCCGGGCAGTGCCAATGTCATTGGGGGAACCACATCGGTCATTAAGACTGCCGGCACAGATATTCGTGATATGCTCGTGAAAGAACTTGCAGGACTGAAAGTGGCTCTTGGGGAAAATCCAAAAAGGATTCACAGCGGAAGAGAAAATAATTCCATTACCCGGATGGGCATTATGGGAATGCTGCGTGAAGCGTTTTATCACGCAAATGCTTCAACTTTTAAGGACGATTTAAGAATCTCCCCTCTTCTGGCCGCTTTGGAACGGGAAATCCCGGTCCGTATTCATGCTCACCGTGCAGATGACATCCTGTCTGCAGTGAGACTGGCTGACGAATTCAACCTCGATTTAAGAATCGAGCATTGCACGGAAGGTCACTTGGTAGCCAACGATTTATCCGGCCGCGGCCTTCAGGTTTCAGTCGGTCCCACGCTCACGAGAAGGTCAAAAATCGAACTGAAAAATAAAACATGGGAAACCTATAAAGTTTTGGCTGACCACGGGATTGAGGTTTCAATCACCACTGATCATCCCTATACACCCATCCAGTACTTGAATGTGTGCGCAGCTCTTTCCGTACGGGAAGGATTAAGCGAAGAAAATGCACTTAGAGGAATCACCATCAACCCGGCAAAAAACCTTGGAGTGGACCAGCGGATCGGAAGTTTAGAACCTGGAAAGGACGGGGATCTCAGCCTGTGGTCGGAGCATCCGTTCCATTTTTCCTCCCTCCCTGTTATGACCATGATTCAAGGTAAAATTCTTTACAAAAATAAGCGTTTTTTTTATAAAAAATAAACAAAAAAACTATTTTCTTTTTCGGTAAAATATCATATGATTCAAGTATAAATGAATAAGCAAAAACCATAGGGAAGGCAATTGGTGCGCCACCAGATTTTCTGGTCCTAGTGGGTTCGATTCCCACCCCGAATTAATTTTTATTCTTAATTCGAGGGTGGGATTTTTCTGCCCTCCAGGAGGGATTAAATTGTTAAAAAAGCGTGATTTAAACGACTGTCATGTTCTTTTCAATTTAATGGCGCACCCGGAAGTTTTTCCTTTTGTTCGGCAAAAAACCGAATGTCTCGAGGAATTTATGTTCCTCACCAAACAGACGATTGAAGAAGAAGAACGCGGAGAAACGATCTCCAGGACCATTCTGGATGAGTGGTATAATCCGATTGGAGCGATCAGCCTGTACGACATACATGACGGGTGTGGTTTTTTAGGCACCTGGATTGGACAGCCGTACTTTGGAAAGGGCTATAACAAGCTTGCGAAAGAACATTTCTTTTCTGAATTGTTTTATGAGCATAACATTAATACCGTATTTATGCGGATTCGAAAATCGAACCCACGCTCCCAAAAGGCGGCTGAAAAGATTCCTTATGTGACGCTGGCCAATGAAACCCGTCCAGACATTTATCAGCAACTGAACCGTGATGGAGATGTGTATAACCTGTATCAAATCGAAAAAGATAACTATGTGCTTCATCAGCTAAGAACTCAGCATCAACACGAGATGTTTGACGACAACCAGCTGAAAGAGGCTTAAATATTTCGCGCCATTAAAGGAAAAACTATAAAGGGGATGACTCAGTAAGTTCTGTTGCTTGCCGGGTGATCTTCTTTTTTTATTTCTTTTAAAGGGGGAGAAAGGCATGAAAAGTAAAAAACGGCAGGCTGAGGAGCGCAATGCTGCTTTGACCAAAATGCAGGAAGTGCTTTACAAAGAAGAGTTTAAGTCAGCTAACGGCAGGGAAAAAAATGAATATACATCCCAAACCTCTTCACAAATCAAGTAGTTCCATATACAGAAAAAAACAACGTTAACCTCTCCATGATGACCTATACTGCTAAAGGAGGAATACCCATGGACAATGAAAAGAACCAGTTGGAAAATGAAAAGGACGGTTTGACCGAAGCGGATCTAAAGCAGCCTGAAGGTGTAGATGTAGAATATTCTTCTGAAGTTGCCGATGCGGATGACCGTGAAGCAATGGCGCGCGCAGAAAAAGCAGACCATCGCCAGCTTGATAAATAAGAATAAAAAAAGCCCTTCCTAATCGGAAGGGCTTTTTCTTTTTTCTGTGGGCAACTTTATCCACAGGATGTTAATAATGTGGATAACTTACCTGCTTATTAAGGATTTGTAAAATAAATAAACGTATCATGATGTTTATATAAATTTTTCATTATTATAAATATTCACAACCAGTGGATAACCCTGTGGATTGTGTGTATATGTCTGAAAATAATGATTAGTACCACACTTTTCATTTAATCTACTATAGACTAGACAAGCAAAGGACGTGAACATGGAAATGATTCAATCGGTGAATAAAGGCTTCATAAACGGACGTAATCACGTATGAGAACCTTCAAAAAGATCTATTTATTTGGATATATTCGATTGCCTTTCTCGGAATAGCCAGTCCTCATCCCTGGAAAGGCATGATTGTTGGTGTTGCCGGCTATGGGATTTACTGGCTGATCTTCGGTTCCTACATGAAGGCGGAAAAAGCAAGAAAGGCGAAAGCAGCAGCCAGAAGATCAAAGAAAAAACGAAAAAAAGGTAGAAAAGACAAAAGTGCGGCAGTCGCCACTTCAGGGTTGTGGTGGAGCGATACAGGGACAGATAGCGGGTCTTTCGGAGACAGCTGCAGTGACGGAGGCGACTAACCTGTACATAATTTTAAAAAGAGAGAAGGGAACCGCTCCCCTCTCTCTTTGTTCATCCTTCATTCTTTTGTACGAGCGTGCACACAACTTCAACATGAGCCGTTTGCGGAAACATATCCACAGGCGTTAAATTTTCCAATACGAATCCGTGACTTATTAACATGTGGACATCTTTTGCCAGGGTAGATGGATTACAGGACACATACACCATCCGTTTTGGCTTTATCTTTCCAACAGTGTTCAGGAAAGCCTGGTCGCATCCAGTTCGGGGTGGATCCACCACAATAACGTCCGGTTTCCATCCTTCCTTCAGCCACTTTGGAAGGATCACTTCCGCTTTTCCGGTTTCGTAATGCGTATTTGTAAATTCGTGCCGTTTTGCATTCTCTTTTGCATTTAGGATGGATTCTTCAATGACGTCCATTCCTCTTATTTCTGCAGCGTCCGGGGCCAGCCAGAGCCCAATCGTCCCGGTTCCGCAGTAGGCGTCCACCACTTTTTCTTTTCCGGTGAGCTTCGCTGCTTTTTTGGCTTCATCATACAGTTTTACCGTCTGTTGCGGATTCAGCTGAAAGAACGCTCTTGCTGAAAGCTCAAACGATAAACTGCCGAGATTCTCCCCAATCGTTTCAGGACCCTCAAGCGGGATGGTTTTTTCTCCGAAAATAATCGAAGTTTTTTTGTCATTCACATTCTGCACAATGGATTTGATCTCGGGAATCCGTTTTTGGATTTCGGCGATCAAAAGTTCTTTGCGCGGAATTTTTTCCTGAGTGGTCACAAGAACCAGCTGGGTTTCACCTGTTTCAAACCCGGTTCTTACCACGATGGTACGGATAATCCCTTTTCGTGTTTTTTCATGATAAACCGGAATATTCAGATCCTCCAGAATCCGTTTAACAGCGTTGGTTACACGCACAGTTTCCGGATGCTGAACGATGCATTGTTCGAGATCAATGATCCGGTGCGAGTTAATGCCATAAAGGCCAGCAATAACCTTCTCCTTCTCTTTGGCCACCTGAAGCTGACTTTTATTTCGATACTCCCAAGGGTTTTGCATTCCGACAGTCGGACGGAGTGGCAGTTTCTCCGGTTTTATTTTTGTATACCGCTCAAAGGCCTGGCGAACGACATCCTGCTTTTCCTTCAATTGACCTTCATAGCTTAGGTGCTGCAGCTGGCAGCCTCCGCATTCATCATATAATGGACATGGGGGCACCACCCGGTCACGCGATTTTTTCTTGATGCGCTTTACCACAGCTTCAGCACGGTTAGGATAAACCTTTTCTATTTGCGCAATGATTTCTTCACCGGGAAGGGCTCCTGGTACAAAAACCACGGTGCGTTTAAAAAAACCAACTCCCTCTCCATTAATGCCAAGACGCTTAATGTTGAGCGGGATGGTCTGTCCTTTGGTTAAAACGGTTTTTTGTTTGTGGTTGGCTGTTTCTTTTGGCATAGCCATTCACTTCTCTCAAAATTTTTTTACGTCCCATTATAGCATTGTTTCCCGCTTGTTCCCAACTACAACACCGAAACAGAGAAAAAAGCCTTATAAAAAGGCTTTTTTTATTGGACTGGTGATTTCTTTGTCTGGTTATCCACTTTAAGGTTATCAAGGCTTTTGAACGTATAGCCCCGCTTTCTCAAATCATCTATGGCTTTGCCCAGCGCCTCTGCATTATCCCTTGAAACTGTGTGTAAGAGCAGAATACAGCCCGGATGAATCTGTTTCATGATGTTGTTGTACGAATATTGCCAGCCGCGCTGCCGGTTCACTTCCCAGTCAACAAACGCCAGCGACCAAAATACATGGCGGTATCCCAGTTGCTTGGAAACAGCAATCGACTGCTCGCTGAACACCCCTCTTGGAGGACGAAGGAACTGCATGTCGTTCTTTCCGGTGATTTTGCGGTATTTTTGCTTAACCGATTCCAGTTCCTCTTTCATGCGCCCTGCAGTGATTTGTGTCATATCCGGATGGTGGTTCGTATGATTTCCGATAATATGGCCTTCCTTTGCCATACGCAGGATCAGGTCTGGATGAGTGTTGATAAAATGTCCCGTAACAAAGAACGCGGCAGGCACCTTTTTCTCCTTTAACGTATTCAGGACATCATCGGTATAGCCATTTTCATACCCATTATCAAAGGTAAGATAAATGTCTTTTCTCTTTGGATCTCCTAAAAACAGACCGTCGTACTTTTCCATCAGCTGCAAATAGCGCTGGTCGGTCGTCGGCGGCACTTCATTCCCTTTCTTTTGAAAATACCACTCATGCCGGGTATTAGAAGGCTGCAAAGCAAAAGCGGTATGGGTAGTTACCAGCATTATAGCACCAATAAACAGTGCAGATATTCCCCATTTTTTCATGGTGTATCTCTCCTTCCTTGCTGAATTCATCCTTACCTTTAGTGTTTATGGATGAATTAAAAGCATACGAGGAAGTCTTTGCCATGAAAAAAAGACCGGCAGTTGGCCGGCCTTTTTTCAGGAGTTTTATTTAAAAACAGGTTCTTTAAATTGCGCAAGTTTTTCAAGTGAGGAGCTCTCCACATCCTGATGAAGGCTGTTGCCGTGGGAGTCCATGGTAACAACGGCTGTAAATCCTTTAACGTTAATGTGCCACATGGCTTCCGGAATACCAAATTGCATCAAATCAACGCCTTCTACTTTTTGCATGCATTCCGCATAGTACTGTGCGGCTCCGCCAATGGCATTCAAATAAACACCGCCATGCTCGCCAAGCGCCTGAAGGGTCTTTTTCCCCATTCCGCCCTTGCCGATGACTGCACGGATACCGAATTTTTTCATGATATCGCCTTGGTAAGGCTCTTCACGGATTGAGGTGGTTGGACCAGCAGCTTTAACGACCCAGTTGCCTTCCTCATCCTTTGCCATAACCGGACCGCAATGGTAGATGATTTGTCCGTTCAGATCAACGGGTGCATCATGATCGGTTAAATATTTATGAATGGCGTCGCGTCCGGTATGCATCATACCGTTAATGGTCACAACATCCCCTACGCGCAGTTCGCGAATTTGTTCTTCTGTGATCGGGGCTTCCAGGGTCACCTGACGAACTTCCGTTTTTTCTTCAAGTGCTGCAGCCGCTTCTTCCTTCATTTTGTCGAAGTCGACATCTTCGCCTTCCTGATACAGCCATTCCTGGATTTCACCAGAAACCGGGTCAATCTTAACGCCTAAACGGCGGTATGCCCAGCAGTTGTAGGCTACAGAAACGAAGAAGCTGGCAGGAATTCGGTTGATAACGCCCACTTTACAGCCAAGAAGAGTTGTTTCCCCTCCAAAGCCCATGGTTCCGATGCCAAGCTTGTTGGCATTTTCCATTACATACTCTTCAAGCTTGCGAAGATTTTCGTTTGGATTAACATCATCTGCCGAGCGGAACAGCATTTCCTTGGCAAGCTCGTAACCGCTTGTACGGTCTCCACCAATTCCTACACCGATGAAACCTGCACTGCACCCTTGACCTTGCGCCTGGTAAACGGAATGCATGATGCATTTTCGGATGCCATCAAGGTCGCGTCCCGCACGGCCAAGTCCTTCAAGTTCAGCTGGCAGGCTGTATTGAATATTTTTATTTTCGCATCCGCCGCCTTTAAGAATCAAACGGACATCAATATAATCGCTTTCCCATTGTTCAAACTTAATAACAGGCGTTCCCTCACCAAGATTATCACCGCTGTTATCGCCAGTGATCGAATCCACGGAGTTGGGACGAAGCTTGGTATCGTTTGTTGCCTCAGCCACCGCTTTTTTAATCGCCTTTTTCATTTCAATTTGGTTCACGTTAACTGGTACTTTAATTTTAAAGGTCGGCAGTCCCGTATCCTGACAGATCGGTGAAACGTTATCGTCGGCCATTTTAATGTTTTTTGTAATAGTGTCTAACGACATTGCTGCACGGGTGCCTGCATTTTCGCGAATTTTCGCTGCGGCAATGGCTCTGCGGACATCCTTTGGCAAGTTTGTTGATGTTTCCACGATTAGCTTATACATGCTCTCCTGAAACTTTTCCATGCTCTAACCCCTTTTATTATTTAAAAATAATTTGTATCGCTTTAAACCAATACCATTATAACAAAAAGGATAAAAGAGCGCTTACTTTTCGTTCCAATTTATTCTTTTTCCCAATTATTTCGGAATTGTTTGCATTTGAATTCAAGATCATCAAGCATCCCAATGATACGGTCAATTTCTTCCACACCTGCTGTTTCTGCATCAATTGAATCCAGCACTTGCAGCAGCATGTCAATCCGGTTCATAATGTATTCTTTTTGAGATGACTTATCTTCTACTGATTTACCCACATATACCTCTCCTTT
The DNA here is from genome assembly GCF_004127935.1 of Fictibacillus sp. S7. Taxonomy (NCBI): domain Bacteria; kingdom Bacillati; phylum Bacillota; class Bacilli; order Caryophanales; family Fictibacillaceae; genus Fictibacillus; species Fictibacillus sp. S7. The sequence goes on from NZ_QJKL01000001.1 coordinate 2,398,750, forward strand.
CTTTCATACTGTATCAAAGGATTGAATCTCTGCCAATAAAATCCCCGCAGCCCTTTTTCTTTTACGGCGATTGCGTTATCATATGGTGTATTTATAGATTGCGGAAACGTTATGTTTTTACCCGTTTTATTAATAAAGGAGTTTTTTTATGATGGTAAAAAACCCAATTTCCATCCAGAATGATCCCTGGGAAGCTTATTTGGATGTTGAAAAGCACGGCACCATGCGGCTTTCGAATATTGAAGTCACGACAACCACGCTTTGCAATATGCGCTGTGCACACTGCGCTGTCGGTTACACACTGAATGTTAAGGATCCAGAACCTCTGCCGCTTGAGCTTCTAATAGGTCGATTGGATGAAATTCCCGAACTTCGGTCATTTTCCATCACCGGCGGAGAGCCGATGATGTCAAAAAAATCTGTCGAGAACTATGTGGTGCCTTTGCTCCGCTATGCCACTTCGCGTGGAGCAAGAACACAGATTAATTCTAACCTTACACTGGATCTTGAACGTTATGAGCCTATTCTTCCTTTTTTGGATGTTCTTCATATTTCCCACAATTGGGGCACCATCGAAGATTTTGCCGAGATCGGTTTTGCCCAAATGGAGAGGAAGCCTTCGATGGAGCAGCGGGCCGCATTGTTTGACCGAATGGTACATAATGCACAGGAGCTCACAAAAAGAGGTGTCCTTGTCTCTGCTGAAACAATGCTGAACAAGACGACTTTGCCCTACCTGGAAAAGATCCACAATCACATACAGGAAATGGGCTGCCAACGCCATGAAATTCACCCTATGTACCCGAGTGACTTTGCCAGCTCGCTTCAGGTGCTGTCACTTGAGGATACACGTTCGGCCATTCACAGACTGCTTGATGTCCGTAATCCTGACGTTTGGATGCTTTTTGGCACCCTGCCTTTTTATCCATGTTCTGCTGAAAACGAGGACCTGGAATTATTAAACCGGCTTTATGCTGAAAAAAATGTGACGGTCCGGAATGACCCCGATGGTCGTTCCCGTCTGAACGTCAATTTATTTGATGGTGAAATTATTGTCACTGATTTTGGAGACACCCCCTCACTTGGCAATATACAAACCACCTCGTTTCCTGAAGCCTATGAAGCATGGCTGAACACATCTGCAGCGAAATCAGTGAATTGCCATTGTCCGGCTGTAAAATGTCTTGGTCCGAATTTGCTGGTGAAAGATACGTATTACAAAGAAGTTGATTTCACGACACTTTCTTCCAATATATGACTAATTAAAAAGTTATAAACTTTACAATAGTAAGTTTTGGGAGTATCATCATAGGAAAGACTATAATTAGTCGTCGAAAGATCAATACAATGAGGTGAATTGTATGGATTACAACACAATGTGTCCCAGATATGAAGTAGCGATAGATATTATAGGAAAAAAATGGACGGGTCTTATCATCCGTGTTTTATTGGGAGGATCAAGGCGTTTTAAGGATATTAAAAAGCAAATCCCCGAGATGAGTGACCGCATGCTTACGGAGCGCATGAAAGAATTGGAATCCGTTGGCATTGTTTCACGCCATGTTTATCCTGAAACCCCGGTCCGCATCGAGTATGCATTGACCGAAAAGGGAGAATCCCTACGAGCCATTATTGAATCTATTCAATCTTGGAGTGAACAATGGGTTGAAGAATGCGAACTTCAAAAATAAAAAGGAACCAGCTAAAAGCTGGTTCTTTTTTATTTACATATTCGACGAATGAAATCTGAAAGAAACGTGTTCCTGCACCGGAATCCATGCTCCGATTCCCTGTTGGGTTACATTTTGTACTTCAATTTTTCGTTTACTGCCTTTTAGAACAATATAGACTTCACCGTAGGTGACCCTCCCTTTTTCATTCACAGCTGGAACATAGCTTGCCAAGTACCCAACCTGCTTGGGAGCAATATTATAAACATTGTTTTTCTTGGTACCCGCCCCAATATTCGTCTGAAATGAAAGTGGGAGTTTGGTTTTTTCTCCTGCAGCAATCATCATCATTTTCTTTACCGCTTCGCTGTTAGGGATTTCAGCGGTAAGCCCTCCGGTTACTCGTTTATGCATCTGTTGATGATAGCGCAGCTGAGCAAGCGACTTGCCTCCCCGGTTATCAAGCCTGTTCAAATTGATTTGCTGATATTCCCAATTGACGGCTGATTCTGTAGATTGATACGAAAGAGGCCACACTCCAAGAAAGATTTTGGCTCTGTAACCAATAGCCAATTTTGACGGATGAATGACAGACTCGTTCAACATACGAATTAAATCCGGGTTGGTTATAGCCACGTTGGATGTTTTCAGCATTGACTTTGCCAATTTGCTCGGTTCAAGATAAGGAAGGTCCTGTGCAGAGTTAGGATAGGTGTTTTCTTTAGAAATACTCACAACCGATCCCGGAACCCTTACACCTGCGGCCGCAGCGGAATGCGGCTGGACAACCAGGGAAAAAATCATAATTATAACAAGGAATAAGGCGGCTGAGTTCCGATTTAAACCCAACCCCAAAGTGTTCCGTTTCATGTGTTTTTCCTCCTTTTATATCCCTATTTTTTTCTTGTTGTAGAAATTTATCCATGCTGAGCGAATAACAAATTTTTACACAAAAAAGACACCTGGAAATTCAGGCGTCTTTTTCTTTGTCTTGCTTTAATATTCGGATATCCTTCCATTTTCCCAGCTTGTAATACAAAATGGCGAAAACGCTGCTGATGATAAAGCTGACGGACATTCCGTAGGCAATTCCTCGTTCTCCAAACCACTGAGCAAATAAATAGGTCAACGGGTATCGAAGAATCCAAAATGAAATGAGGTTCAGGATCAGCACCTGCACCATGGCGCCTGAAGCCCGGACAACGCCGTTCAATACAAAATTAATACCCAGAAACGGATAAAAGAAGGCGATGCTTCTTAAATATTGAGCACCAAATTCAATCGTTTCTGCATCTTTTACAAACAGGGAAATAAACCAGGAAGCCCCTGCAACTACAATTGCGCTGATCAAAAGGGTCACACTCAAAATAAGATAAATCCCGTTTCTCGCGACCAATGAAACCCTGTCCCATTTGTTCGCACCAATATTCTGGCCTGCCATACTGTTTACAGCTGAGCCGAGCGTCATGGCGGGCAGCATGATCAAACTGTCCATCCGCTGGGCGACTCCAAACCCGGCCACCACATCTTCCCCAAAAGAAGCAACCACACTCATGATAGCGGCCACTCCTCCCGAGATTAACAGCATCTGCAGTCCTGCCGGAAGTCCAAGTGCCGTTACCGTTTTTAGATAATATCTTTCTGGCCAATGAGGAATTTCAAAAGGCACTTTGCCGGTTTTAACAGAATGATATACCCCATACAAGAAAGCGGCACCTTGTGAAAAAATAGTGGCATATGCGGCACCGTCCAATCCCATGTTAAATCCGCTGATGAACAAAGGATCCAGAATGGCATTTAAAATGACAGCAATCACGACAAACTGTACCGGTGTTTTACTGTCTCCCATTGCCCGGAGGATGGTTGAAATAAAATTATAGCCAAACAAAAACAAGATTCCCGCAAAATTAATCTGAAGATAGTTTACCGCCATGGGCATGACGGATTTCGGTGTTCCGAGAAGCTGAAGCAGCCACTGTGATGAAAAGAATCCAATAATGCCAAGCAAAATGGCCAAGCATCCCAAAAGAGTGACAAAGGCATTCACCGATTTTGTCAGCCCTTCAGCATCATCCGCTCCTTTTTGCTGCGAAAGAACCGTGAGTGCTGCTCCATTGATCCCAATAATAAACGACAATACAGCAAAAATGACCGTGGACGATATCGAAATCGATCCGACTTCCCTGCTTCCAAGAAGGTTTCCCACCCAATAGCTGTCAATGATCTGAAAGGAAACTTGGAGGAGATTGCTCAGGAAGATGGGCCAGGAATAAAAAATCATGCTTTTGAACAGATTGCCTTTTGTAAAATCGTGGCTAAGCGCCATGTCCTTGCTCCTCTCCTTGTTCTAAAATCGGGTTCTGTGTTTACTCGATACAAATTTGTGGAACTGTTTTTTAAAAGGTGAAAAATGAAAGGAGAATTATTTATGAATCAGGAGGAATTTAAACAAAAAATTAAAGATATTGTGGACTCAAATCCTGTTGGCACCCTTTCCACCGTTTCACAAAACAAACCAAACGCACGATATATGTACTTCCAACGTGATGATATTACCCTGTTAACCGCAACAAGTAAACAAACACATAAAGTGGATGAAATTGAAGAGAATCCAAACGTTCATGTTCTTTTGGGCTACACAGACTGGGACAGCCCATATATTGAAATGCAGGGAACCATCAGGGTTCGTGAGAAAGAAGTCATTAAAGAGGAATTCTGGCAGGATATGATGAAGCACTGGTTTACAGGCAAGGATGATCCTGATTTAATCATCCTTGAGATTCAACCAACATCATTCCGTCTGATGAATTCAAAAGAAAAGGAGCCCGTTACTTTGGAAATGTAATAAATCAAGAAAAGCATTCCCCAAAAGGAATGCTTTTCTTTATGCAATCAGTTCAAATGAATCACTGATGCGGATACTGCCTTTCACCGACTGAACCATTGAACAGTTTTTCTCTGTAACGCGCAGAGCTTTTTCAATTTTCTCTGGTGACAGGCCATTGCCTTTCAAAATAAAATGCATATGAATGCTTTCGATCCGGTCCGCCTCTTCCTTGTTTCTGACCACATCTGCTTTAATTTTGATATCTTCCACGTCCAGCCGCATTTTTGCGAGTACTTTTCGGAGTACTCCCCCGCTGCAAACCGCAACCGATGACACCATCAGCTGATAGGGTCTGAATCCATAGTGTGCATCTCCGGAAACATCAAGGGATCCATATTCAAATTGTGTTTGAAACCCGTTTTCTCTCATCGTAAATTCCATCATTATCACCTCGTATACCTTACAGTTTATACAACTTTCCATGGTTTTTACAAAAATTGCGATTTCCTGTCCATGACATGGCTATTCATTGTAAAATGGGGATAGATTTGATGCAAAGGATAGGTTATATAATGACTGTATTGACACGATCAAAATTCTCCATTTTAGTAAGTATTGTTTTTATTTCAGGATTTTCTCAAGGCATGCTGCTGCCTTTGATCGCCATTCTGCTGGAAGAGGCGGGCACTTCTTCAACATTAAATGGATTAAATGCTATCGCCCTGTATATCGGTATTGTTCTTGCTTCCCCTTTTATTGAAAAACCGATGAGAAGATTTGGCTATAAAAAAATAATCCTGTCAGGGCTTGTCCTTGTTACTGTTTCGCTTTTTTTATTCCCCTGGTGGAAAGCCTTCTGGTTTTGGTTCGCGCTACGCCTGGTGATCGGTGTAGGAGATCACATGCTCCATTTTTCCACACAAGTGTGGGTCACGTCCAACAGCCCGGCCCAAAAGCGTGGCCGAAACATTGCGCTGTATGGTATTGCGTTTGGCGCGGGCTTTGGAATCGGACCGCTTATGACCAGACTCGCTTCCGTGAGCGAGGCATTGCCTTTTCTTATATCAGGAACCTTCTGCCTGATATCATTCTTTATTATGACGTTCATCCAAAATGAGTTTCCGTCATCTGAAGGTGTAAAAGAAGCAGGAATGAATACACTCGGACGCTACCGGGAAGTTATGCGGGCAGCCTGGGTCGCCCTGTTGCCTGCCTTTGGCTACGGATTCCTGGAGGCTTCGCTAAACGGTTCTTTCCCTGTTTATGCATTGCGGCATGGCATACCAGTGAATTGGGTGTCCGTTTTACTGCCATCCTTTGTTGTGGGAAGCCTTGTCTTTCAATTGCCACTTGGATTATGGAGTGACCGCTTTGGCCGGAGAAAGGTGCTTCTCGTATGCCTTTTCGTAGGTTTTCTGGCCTTTACAGGTACTTTATTGGCCGGCAGCCACATGTGGATTTATTTACTTCTTTTTTTCATAGCCGGAATGTTTGTCGGTTCCCTGTTTTCACTTGGAATCACGTATATGAGCGATCTCCTTCCGCTGCACCTTCTGCCTGTGGGCAATATCCTGGCCGGAATCGCCTTTAGCTCCGGAAGCATGACAGGCCCTCTTGTTGGCGGCTGGTTTATTGAAGCCTTCCAATCAGGCGCATTTGTTTACGCGATCAGCGGCATGCTGCTGGTACTCCTCCTTGTCACCTATTTTCATAAAGGAACCGGAGAAAGAAATGAGTCGCAAAAAAACGTCGTCTGAGAACCAATAATATAAGCTGTCAGAATGCATACTAGTGAAGGCAATATTTTTGCATTCTGCGCTGAAATTCCTTATACTTATAATTGAAATTAAATAATAATAATTATAAATAAACCAATTAGCAAAGGAGCCACCTATTCATGAGATTACGTGATGAAATGCCGGAACTAAACGGCGCAACAGAATGGATTAACGGAGAAGTTAAAAAAGAAGATCTAATCGGCAACAAACCAACCCTTATTCACTTTTGGTCTGTAAGCTGCGGACTATGTAAAGAAGCTATGCCAAACATCAACAAATTCCGGGACGATTATAAAGATGAATTGAATGTCGTTGCCGTACACATGCCTCGTTCTGAAAAAGATTTAGACCTTGACCAAATCAAAGAAGTAGCAAAAGAACACGACATTTCACAACCCATCTTTGTTGATAACCAACACAACCTTACTGATGCCTTCGAAAACCAATACGTTCCAGCCTATTACGTTTTTGATGCAGAAGGAAAGCTTCGCCATTTCCAGGCTGGCGGCGAAGGCATGAAAATGCTAACCAAACGCGTCAACCGCGTACTAGGAAAAGAAACGAAGTAAACAAGAAAAGCTGAAGAGCCCGTTTAAAAGCGGCAGACGTTGGAACTCTTGAACATACAACACGCTTTTTGTGTTGTGTTGAAAGAGTGAAACGGCCGAGCTTTTGGGCTCTGAAGCTGGATCATAAGAAATGCTGAATGACCTGTTTAGCACCGAAAAACGTTGGAACTCCTGAATGGCAACACTTCTTTTGTGTTGCTTTGAAGGAGTGAAACGGTCGAGGAGCTAGGTCATGAAGCTGGACACCTTTAAATCTTGAAGAGCCACCTGATCATCTGTCAGGCGGCTCATTTTTACGAAAAAGACTTGATATGCAACTAATTTTTGTCGAACCGCAACTAATTCCCCTACCGCCTCTCTTTCACCTCCAAAAACAACCCCAAAAACTGGCCAAAAGGCAGCTGCGGGAGCTACCTTTTTCTCTTTAGTATGTTATTTTCAATAATTCTGTAGATAAGGGCGCAAAATTTAAACACAGCAAGCCCGACCATGGTGCCAAATCCGTTTAATAAAATGTCGTCGATATCGAAAATGCGGTGAGCATAACTATATTGAAGCACTTCGATGATTGAGCTTGTCCCAAACCCGATGAAGAACATAAGTGCCCATTTTGAAAGGAAGCGGTGGATAAGGGGTGGCAAGAATCCCAGAGGAAAGAACAATACGACGTTGCCAATGACGTTTTTGAAGATCAGCCAGTAATCGCCGCTTTTCCACATGAGTCTTATGCTGTCAAACAGCACAAGGTTCAGTGATTTACCGTACACATAATGGTTATAGGTAAAGAGAGTGACGTATATCAGAACCGTAAAATAAATTAAAAACAGGAGCCAGCCAATATTTCTCCACTTTAACCGGGCCTTTTTCTTAGTTACGTTTTTATTCTTGGTCATATTCCTTCTCCATTCAATCGCTTGATCCCGGCCAATTGCAGAACATCCAACTTATCCTCCGTTCAAAAAAAGCCCCATTCATTATACCATATGAGGTCGACAGGAAATCATGCAATTCGGGGGTGAATTTGTCCCAAAAAAAAAACCGCCTAATGCGGTCTTTTTAGAAACGCTATCTTGTTTTTGTCAGCAGGCCTCTTTCATAAGCCTGATCGATTTTAAATTTATGCAGTGTCGCATTGATAACACCGCCAAGGACAATAACCAGTCCTGTCAAATAAAACCACAGCATGAGGACAATTACAGCTCCAAGGCTTCCGTAAGTAGCTGAATAATTTCCAAAGCTGTCGACATAAAATGCGAAGCACAAAGATACAATCAGCCAGGCAACTGTAGAAAAGATTGCGCCATACCATACTTCACGATATTTCAGTCTTTTGCAAGGTCCCATGTAGTAAAGAACAGAAAAAACGACCGCTATGAACAGAAAACTAATCAGCCAGCGCATCAATCCCCATATGCTGAGGAAGACCTGATCCAGTCCGAGATAGGAGAAAATAAATTCACCAATCATTTTCCCAAAGACGGGAAGGACAAGAGAAACAACGATGGTAAGGATGAGTCCAATGGTAAGAAACACGGCAAGGGTTCTTGCCATAATAAACGACCGGCATTCCTCGACGCCGTATGCTTCATTCAATGCCTTAATCACCGCATTTACGCCATTAGAAGCGGACCAGAGTGTCGCAATGATCCCGAAAGAAAGCAGTCCTCCCTTTTTGGATTCAATGACCGTCTGCAGGTTTTCCCTGATGACCTTCATCGATTCACCAGGAACCACATTGTTTAACACTTTAACCGCATCTTCCGGAGAGATGAAAATCCCGCCGAGCGTAATCAGGAAGATCAAAAATGGAAAGAGGGACAAAAGAAAATAGTAGGCAAGCTGGGCTGCCAAGTCCGGCACATCATTTTTCTTAAAGCTGTGCATAAACTCCACTGCAAATGATTTTGGAGATATGTCTTTAAGCTGGCTAAATAAATTCATATAGGTTCACCTCGTTGTTTGAGCCCATTGAAAAAAAGGGCAACGATTAGTTGCCCTGATTCCTTCCAACTACATGTGGATTATTGTCTAAATCCGCATAGGACGGACCTGAAGTGGAAGTGGGTGAAGTAGAATTTTTATCTGAAATTTCGGCTACTGTATCTTTGCTGTGCTCTTTTACATCCTGTCCGGCGTCCTTTAATTTGCTGCCGATTTTAGCGACTTCACTTCCTGCTCCTTTTACTTGTTCTACAGCCTGCATCCCTGTGTTTTTTACGCTGTCCACTGTGTTCATAAGATGTTTTACATCTTCTACTACATCATTTACTGCTGTGGATGCCGATTGAAACGTTTCCTTCATGCCGCTTGTCAGAGATTGTGGATCGTCTTTAACGGTTTTAGCAATGTTCATGGTAGTATCTTTTACCCCGATTGACCGCTGTTTCATGGATTGTCTTGTTGAACGGTCCAGCATGGCAACCGCCGCTCCAAGGGCAGCTCCGATCAAGATGCCTTTTAACAATTTACTGTCATCTTTCTGATACGTTTCATAACTTTGGTAAGCCATTTTGCATCTCTCCTTATAATAAGTATTTGCGTGAGTGTACGGATTACATTCCCGATGCTTGGCATGAAAAAACATTTTTTTATTTTGTTTATTTTTATTTAGCAATGGGTATCTTAACGGTACAACACAATAAAACAAAAAACTTTTAAGGAGGAACACACACATGAGTTTTCTTTGGGCACTTATTATAGGTGGTATTATTGGATGGTTAGCAGGAGTAATCACAGGACGTGACGTTCCTGGCGGAATCATTGGTAACATTATCGCAGGTTTTGTTGGAGCTTGGCTTGGAGGACTAGTTCTTGGTGACTGGGGTCCTGACGTTGCAGGTTTCGCTATCATACCAGCGATCATCGGTGCGATTGTCGTTGTATTGATTGTCAGTGCTATCCTGCGTGGTATGCGAAGAAACGCATAACACTCCATACTAAAAAAACCGTTACGCCAAAAGGCGCGACGGTTTTTTTATGTTGCAAAGTCTTTTTTAAATACATGGCTGACCCGGGCATATCCCATCCTTGCTTCATAAAACCGGTGGGCATCTGTTCGTGCTGTGCCCGACGACAGAGCTACACAATTACAGTTATTTTGCGCCGCAAACGATTCAATGAACGAAAGAAGCTCTTCCCCGTGTCCTTTTGAACGGACCTGGTCATCGGTAACCAGATCATAGACCCACACATGTTTCCCGTAATAAAGGTTGGTCAACATGGCAAAGCCGGCCACAGCAACAATTGTCTCATCATCGTAGCAGGCAAGCAGGGTATAGCCGCTCGTTCTCATTTCTTCATATAAAGAGAGAAACAACGCTTCCGTTAAATGGGGACGCAGCTGCTTCATTACTGGAAACGCTTCTTTTACTTCAACACGTGTTGAAAGCTCCCGAACAATGCCCATTCCCATTCCTCCTATAGGTTTTCTCGCTCCACAATCTCTTCAAGCAAATGAGTGCATCCTTCTTTTACCATGGCGTAAACTTCATCAAAGTTGCCTGTAAAATAAGGATCCGGAACATCCTGTACCTCACTTCCAGGAACATAGTCCATGAGTCTTGCTACATGCTCCACAGGTGTATTGCCTGCGAGCTGCTGAAGATTTCCGATGTTTTCAGCATCCATCCCAATGACATAATCATACGCCGAAAGATCGGTCTCTGTGATCTGCCTGGCCTTTAGCCCTTCAAATGAAATCTTTTTATCGGTTAACAGCTTTTGGGTTCCGGCGTGAGGAGGTTCACCTACATGCCAGTTTCCGGTTCCGGCAGAATCTACTGAAATTTTATCCTCCAACTTTCGCTTGGCTACCATATCCCTGAAGATCGCTTCAGCCATTGGTGAACGGCAGATATTGCCGAGACATACAAACAGCACTTTAATCATCCATGACTCCCCCATCTTTTCAATGCTATTTTAAAGTATACCGTTATTCGGGCAAAAAAATAAGAAGAAGACCTTAAGTGTACTATAATGAGTACTAAAAGGAGTGATGCCTGATGACGGATCAACAGGCTATTGAACAGTTGGCTTCCTGGTTAAACCACTCTTCCTTCACTGTCGTTTTGAGCGGGGCCGGGATGTCCACCGAAAGCGGAATCCCCGATTTCAGGTCACATAATGGATTATGGAAAAACTTTGATCCTGCCTATGTTTCATCTGTCGAAGCCCTGGACAATCATTACGATCTGTTTAATGAATTTTACTCCCTTCGACTGCAGGATGTTGAGACCTGCAATCCTCATGAGGGATATGAAGCATTAGCAAGATTACAGCAAAATGGATTGATACATGCAATTGCTACCCAGAATGTTGACGGATTCCACCGGAGAGCTGGAGGAAAGAATATCTATGAACTTCATGGATCACTCCATAACATTTACTGCCACACCTGCAACAAAGTGCATTCAGCTGAAGATTTTAAAAAAGGATCGACCTGTTCCTGCGGAGGGAAACTTCGTCCATCCATCGTTCTTTTCGGGGAACTGCTGCCTGAGGAGGTATGGCACCAAGCCATGTCGGCTATTCGCCAGGCAGATTTGGTCCTGATCATTGGTACGAGCCTGCAGGTTTATCCAGTAAACCAGCTTCCTTCCATGGCGAAAGGAAAGACCGTATTAATCAACCGTGAGCCCACATCGATGGATTATCTTTTTGACCTTTCCATTTACAGCAGCGCAAAAGACACTTTGTTAGAAGTAGAGCAGCTTTGTCTTAAAAGATAGCAAAAAATCCTCTTTCACAAATGAAAGAGGATTTTTTGCTTAATCAGGGATCACTTTTACAAAATAATTCCGGGTGCGTGGACCATCGAATTCACAGAAATAGATGCCCTGCCATGTTCCGAGTACCAGGTCTCCTTCGTTGATAATGACCATCTGGGAGGAACCTACAGTACTTGCTTTTAAATGGGAGGCAGTATTCCCTTCCCCGTGGCGGTACTTCGGATGCTCCCACGGATAAACTTCATCGAGCCTCATCAACATATCCGATTTAACATCCGGATCGGCATTTTCATTAATTGTTATCCCTGCCGTTGTATGGGCACAATATACATAAAGAACCCCATCTTGCACACCTTGTTCCTGGATATAGGCCCTGACCGTCTCCGTTATATCCAGCATTTCGTCCCGGTTATGTGTCTGTATTGTGAATCTTTGCAGCAAAACTGATCACCTCGCTATATTTTTCCGTTATCTTATAACCATTACCATTCTGGCAAATCATCAAACACCGAAGAAAGGAATGCTTACTTACTATGGAACACCACGTATTTAATGACCTGACAGAAGTGCGTGAGGAACTGATTCAACATCCTCTCTACAAACAGCTGACCAATGCCGAACGAGTGAAAATCCTGATGAAGCACCATGTTTTTGCTGTGTGGGATTTTATGAGTCTTTTAAAAAAGCTCCAAATTAAACTTACATGTGTGTCCTTGCCATGGATGCCGGCACCTCACCCTGAATATGCCCGGTTCATTAATGAAATTGTACTCGGGGAAGAAACGGATGAAGATGGGGAAGGCGGATTTATCAGCCACTTTGAGCTTTATTTGAAAGGAATGAAAGAGGTAAAAGCAGATACAAATCCCATTGTGACTTATCTTACAAGGATAAAAGAAGGAGAAGACCCGCTTCTTGCGCTTGAGTCGGATGAAATTCCAAGAAGCGCTGCTGCTTTTACACATCAAAGTCTAAAGCTTGCCCAGCATGGAGAAGTACATGAGGTAGCCGCGGCTTTCTTTTTTGGAAGAGAAGACTTGATTCCCGACATGTTTCAGGTGCTTGTTGATGAAGTTTCCTCACATGGAGTGGACGCAAAAACATTAAAGTATTATCTGAACCGCCACATTGAGTTGGATGGGGATGAGCATGGCCCGCTTGCGGAAAAACTGCTGCTTTCGCTTTGCGCTGATGACCCGGAAAAGCTGCAGCAGGCAAAGCAGGCTGCTATCCAATCTCTAAAAATGCGCATCAAGCTTTGGGATGGCGTGTTAGAAGAAATAAAAGACGTTCAGGCTTAAAAAGACGCAGCCGGAGAATCCCGGCTGCGTTTCTTATTATTTGCGGTTCACACGTGTGCGGTCCCCGCTGATTCTTTTCCATTTATTTTTTTCCGCCAGCGCGGCACGCTGATCCTCTTTTCTGGTGAGGAACGCCAGCTCTTTTTGCAGCTTAACGTAGCTGTTATAACGTTCTTGATCCAATGTACCATCTGAAATGGCGGCCTGCACAGCACATCCTGGCTCTGTTGTGTGCCTGCAATCTCTGAACCGGCAGCGACCGGCAAATGCTTCTACATCCGAAAAGCTCTGGCTTACCCCTTCATCCGCTTCCCATAGCTGAAGCTCCCTCATTCCAGGAGTATCAACAACTACTCCTCCATCATGAAGCAATACCAGCTCCCGATGGGTCGTGGTATGGCGGCCTTTGTCATCATCTTCCCGGATGGTTTTCACTTCCTGTTTCTTTTCACCAAAAAGTGCATTCGTTAAAGTAGACTTTCCCGCTCCAGAGGAACCAAGCAGCGCCACCGTTTGACCCCATTCGAGATACGAAGACAGCTGGTCCAGCCCTTCTCCATTTTCGGCACTGATCGCATGGACTGGCACTCCCATCGCGATGCTCTCCACTTCCATTATCTTTCGTGAAACATCCTCACAAAGATCAGACTTGCTCAGAACAATCACCGGATTTGCCCCGCTCTCCCAGGCCATGAGCAAATAGCGCTCCATTCTGCGGAGGTTAAAGTCGGTGTTCAGAGCATTGACAAGGAAAACCGTGTCAATGTTGGCTGCCACAATTTGTTCTTCAGTCGTGACTCCCGCAGCCTTTCTTGAAAACTTGCTTTTTCGTGGCAAAATGGCGTGAATGGATGCTTTCTGTTCCTCTGGTCTTGCTGAGATCACGACCCAGTCCCCAACCGCAGGATAATCCTGGCGTTGCGTTGCCAAATGACGAAGCTTTCCTGTGACTTCGGCAAGAAGTTCACCATGCTCGGTAAACAAGCGGTACATTCTCTTATGCTCGAGAGCCACTCTTCCCACCGTGAATTGTTCTTGATCATAATCGGTAAAATGATGTTCGAAAAAAGATTCCCAGCCTAATTGTTTTAAATTCAATGTGATTCCTCCAATGGGATAAGTTGTTTTTTTGCAGAAAAAAAAAGACCGTGTCACCGGTCTGTAAGAAGCCGCTTAAACAACAGCCTTCCATACAAAATAAAAACCCGTGAGCATATTACACAGCCCACGGGAATCTACACTTAACCATTGAAAGTTACACAAACGTTGCATCAAAAAAACTTAAGGTCCAGTTTACCGGAGGGCTGTGATATGAAATTAACAACAATGATGGCAGATACAATAGCGATGTTCATAAAACATACCTCCTTAAAGACTCTTTAATTTCTTAACTATAGTATAAGTATGCAGGATTTGTAAACATGTTATTCAAAAGATTCAAAAAAAACCTGAATGGCCAAAGCCACTCAGGTTTCTTTAATCATTATCTTTTGCGGATCCAGATGGTACCGGCAGAGTTGTCACTTGCTTCACCAAGTACATGGAACTGTAATCCAAGGTTCGGAAGGATGCGTCCTGCATCAGCAATGACACCATCTTCTTCAGCACCGTTGTAGTCCGTCCAGTCGATATACTGTCTGGAGTCATCAAACGTTCTTACACCTTTTAGCCCTTTGTAGTCAAAGATACCGCGGGATGGAGAGTTGATGTACCAGGATGGAGCCTTGTCAAAGGAGAAGGCAGCATCTGCAACTTGGTAGCGAGTGGAATTTTCAATGGTTGGCTTGCCGTTAAGCGTACCAACGATTGCCTTAGGGTGTGAATCTACCACTCCAAGGAATCCATAGCCTGGATGAGGGCCAGTCCAGTTATCGGAATAGCTGTCATCTGCATACCATACCATCATACCTGTGTTGTATTTTACACCGCGGGCAAATTCAAGCGCTTTATCCGCACCAGCATAATTTCTCCACTCAAGGTAGTAGTTGTTTTTCTTAAAGTCAATACCATCGGTTGCTTTCGCTCCGCCAGCAAACGTCAATTTAGGAGTGCCTTCAGCATCATCAGTAAAGACTACATTGCCATCAACCGTTAATGAAAGGTTGTCCATGGCAAATCCGTTCAATGCCAATCCGCCGTCTGTAACATAGTTAAAGACGAGTTTCACTTTTTGGCCGGCAAATTCAGAAAGATCATAATCCTTGTCGACCCACTCACCTTTTGATGTTTCAGAGCCGCTTTTGTCTGTATTTTCATCACCAATGACATCAATAACCTTTTCAGATCCACTGTTTGTTACTGCTTTTACAGTCATATAGTCATAACCATACTCAACCTCGTAGTTTGCTTTAAAATTAAACTTTGCAGATTTTGCATTGGTAAGATCAAACTCAGGCGTTGTCATTGTTGTATTCAAATCATCGCCTTTTTCACTGTAATAGTATTTCTGACCAAATGCAGGTTTAAGTCCCTGTACCTTTTTATCAGGAAGGTTTACTTTCACAATTCCTGGATTTTTGGACTTTGTAACAGACTGGTCAATGGTAGTTAGAAGACCGAGCTTGTTAATGTTCTTGTAATCTACTTCCTGAATGTTGGCCCAGTTTCCTCCAATTGTTTTTTGGAAGAAATCCTTGTTTTGTGGTGAGAAGCTTGTAGGTGTTGTTCCTGCAATTTCCCCGTTCCAGCTTCCGCCGCTCATGATGGACCATGAAGCAACCGGCTCACCATCATCTGTATATTGAGTGTCATACTCATCCGGCAACCCTAGGTCATGGCCAAATTCATGGGCAAATACACCAACAGCTCCATCTTCAGGCTCAACTGTGTAGTCGAAGGCCGCCATCTGTCCGTTCCAGCGTTCTGAATTAGATTTCGTACCTGGGATTGGATACACACCGCCTAGATTCCAGCGGTGTGACCAGATCGCATCGTCTCCAAGCGCTCCTCCGCCGGCTTCCTGTCCAACACCTGCATGGATGACCATCAAATGGTCAACCAATCCGTCCGGCTCGTTAATGTTGCCATCACCATCAAGATCATAAATATCAAGATTATCATAGTCTTTTAGATTAATACCTGCTTTAACCGCAGCATTCAAGGAATCCTTGATAAAATCACGTGGTCCAATCGGTGCCTGATTGTCATTTCCGCCGTCTGGTGAATCATCACCATAGTCTGCGGCTTTACCTGGAACCGTAAGCCATGGAGAAACCGTTCCTTCTACAGTGTAGCTTCCACCTGACTGCTCTTCATAGTACTGTTTGAAGGTTTCTACCTTTGAGCCGTCAAATAGTTTAAATGGCTTGTCCCCGAAAAGCATTTGCTGATAATGCTGTTGGTTGAAGTCATCAGACCACATATAGCCTGGTTCCTGCTCAATATTATTGTGTTTGAAATCTGAGTACTCTGCCAAAAGCACAAGCACTTTGTCCTTTCTTACAGGACCGTTATATTTTTTTCCTTTTGCCGGTTTAACTTTGACAAAACCGTCAGACGATCCGCCTTTTTTCAACTGAGCATGGCTGTTGTTCAACTTCTTGGACAACTGCTCCTTTTGCTTGTTGAGGAAAGCCTTTGTTTTTTGGTCGAAACTCTTCTTGCTCGATGAAGATGAAGCAGCGACGTTTTCGGTTCCGCCTGTTTTTTCATTTTTACGTTCTATGTACTTCTGTACTGCCTTGGCTGTAGCCGCTTTTGATGCACTCTTGGCGATCAGCCCACGATCTTTCAACGCCTTTGCCAGTCGGTCCTGATCGACAACGTTCATGTCTATTGGTGCAAACTCAGACGTTTTCCCTTTAGACGGCTGTACATCGCTGGCAAACGCCGATGGTGACAACAGACTCAAAGAGAGTCCTCCAATCAAGAGCGTTGAGCCCAATTTTTTTGACCAATTTCCCAATGTAACCCCTCCTGTTTTTGAACAGCATGAATTTTCTGTATACTTTCTTTTTAAAGGTATCATAATACTAAGCTAAAGAGGATTATACTAATTTACTAAAATAGCAATTTTTTCATAAATCATTTTGATCCTTAAGACCTATACAAACCTGAAAAATGACAAAACAGCGTACGTTTTGACCAATTGATTCAAGCTTACTATTTATGCCAATCTGCTTATCTCGCCTCTGCCCTCTCTTTTAACTATAAAGTGAAGAACGGGCAAATGGTCTATTTATCGCAGAGAAAATATGGCCTTATCCCACCTTTCTGTAAACTACTGTAAATGGTTGCTTACTAAAAATATCATAACAAGAGCCTTTTGAAACGGGACTATGCTACTATTATTAGAATATTTATACTATTAAAAAAATACAACTGTCCATGCTGTATGGATTCCATATTTTCATGCCGGAGATAGAAGGAATGGACACCCAAAAACACGAATAGGGTTCTCATAAGGAGGAATAAAAGATGGCCAATCAATCTTTCATTGAAAAGTATAAAGAGGATCATCAGCATCCCATAAACAAACTGACCCATTCGATCGGCATACCGCTGATCGTTGTTTCGCTGCCTCTCTTTTTCTGGCGATGGAAACTTGCGCTGGCCTTATTTATCGTTGGGTGGATCCTTCAATTTATCGGGCACCTTGTTGAAGGAAAAAAACCTTCGTTTCTTAAAAATCCGGTCTACCTTCTTGTCGGTCCTGTCTGGTATGTCAGGAACATCCTTACAGGGAAGGCATTCAAAAAAGAAAAAATAGAAAAACCGCACCTGTAACAGCCGCCTCCAGACTTTGGAGGTCCCATTACAAAAGTGCGGTTTTCATTCTTCCTTTTTTTATTTATTTTTTTCAATCTCTTCCACGAGCACAGAAAGCTCTTCCCAGCGGTTCATCGCCGCTTCAAGCCGGGCTGCAACTTCCTGCTGTTCACGGAACAAGCCATCGATCTTGCCAAAATCACTTCCGGCTGCAGCAATCTGGGACTCTATTTCTTGATGCTTTTCTTCCAATTCTGCAATGGTGTCCTCAATGGTCTCCCATTCCTTTTGTTCCTTATAGGAAAGGCGGCGGGCTTTTTCTTTTTTCGGTTTCCAATCTTCAGGAGAAGCAGCTGTTTTCGAAGCTGCTATCTGTTCTTCATCTTTTCTTTTTTGCTCCAGGTATTCCGAGTAATCACCATCAAACCGCTCCACACTGCCATTTCCTTCAAGGGCAAAAAGGTGTTCCATCGTGCGGTCAAGGAAATACCGGTCATGGGATACCGTGATGACTGCTCCCGGAAAATGCTCCAGGTAATCTTCCAGAACCGATAGTGTTTCAATATCCAGATCGTTTGTCGGCTCATCCAGGAAGAGGACATTCGGTTCATCCATCAATACCCGCAACAGATACAGACGCCTCCTTTCCCCTCCTGAAAGTCTTGAAATATATGTCCATTGCGCACTTGGAGAGAAAAGGAACCGTTCCAGCATTTGCGATGCTGTGATGGGCTGGCCGTCTTTCGTATAAATGACCTCTGCCGCTTCGCGTATATACTCGATGACCCGCAGGTTCTCATCCATTTCTTCATGATTTTGGGTGTAGAAGCCCAGTTTAACAGTCGGGCCTGTTTCCACCTGCCCGGTATCCGGAGTCATTTTGCCGGCAAGGATATTTAAAAGCGTGGTTTTACCGCTTCCGTTTTTACCGATGATGCCCAGCCTGTCATCCGGCATAACCAAGTAACTGAAATCTCTGAACAATACCTTTCCGTTAAACGACTTGGATATCTCCTCAATCTCAATCACCTTCTTGCCGAGCCTCGCAGAACCAATCGCGACCTCCATTTGCCCTTTTTGGGCTGGACCCGATTGTTCCTTTAATGCTTCTGCACGCTGAACTCTTGCCTTCTGCTTGGTTGTGCGGGCTTTGGCTCCCCGTCGAAGCCAGGCCAGCTCCCGGCGAAGCAGATTTTGACGTTTTTGTTCGGATGACGCTTCGCGCTCTTCGCGCTCTGCCTTCTTATCCAGAAACATTTCGTAGTTTCCTTCATACGTATACAGATTTCCGGCCTCAAGCTCAATCATACGGTTCGTTACACGGTTTAAAAAGTAACGGTCATGTGTCACCATCAGGAGGGCGCCTCTGTATTTGGCAAGAAAATCTTCAAGCCATTCCACCGTTTCATTATCAATATGGTTGGTCGGCTCATCCAGTATGAGGAGATCAGCTGGCTGGATGAGAGCACGGGCAATAGCCACTCGTTTTTGCTGTCCGCCTGAAAGCATGCTCACTTGCTGTTCGAGCATTGTGATGCCGAGCCGGTTGAGCACTGTTTTTGCGGTTGTATTCGTATCCCATGCATCCATGGCATCCATTTTCTGCTGAAGGGAAAACAGCTTGTTCTGAAGCTTTTCATTCTGTGGATCTGCTTCAAGGCTGCTGATCGCTCTTTCATATTCGCGCAACAGCTGCATAAGGGGAGAATTCCCGTAAAATACAGCCTCGAGAACCGTTACACCTTCTTCGAAATAAGGAGTCTGGGAAAGGTATTCGATGTGAAAATCATTGGCGTGAATGATTTCTCCTGTGTCCGCCGATTCCAATCCCGCAATTATTTTAAGCAAAGTTGACTTGCCGGTTCCATTGACACCTATGATGCCGATCCGCTGCTTTTCACTGATTGTAAAGGAAATATCCTGAAACAGGGTTTTATCTCCGTAACTTTTTGAAAGTTGTTCAACCGATAATAAACTCATTTGCTCCTACCTCAGATCTATAGTTATCTTCTTTTATTGTAACAAAAATTGCTGAACAACCCGTACGATCGTGATTTAAAAAGTGGGGTCTGTTATGATAATAAAGGTTAAATGGTCCCTATTCAATAAATGGTTTAGACAAAGGTAGATAAGGCTATGTAACTATGGAAGCTAAAAAGGGGGAATGTTGAGATGGATCCTATGCAGCCCAGTGGTCCGTTGGATGCCATTGGTGCGTTAATGGGCATCTTTGGTTTACTGTCCTTTATCGTAACAATTTTTATCGTCGTTTTAACCATCATCTTTTTATTTAAGGCCATGGGCTTTATGAAACGGAAATTGGAAGCCGACCGCTTGAGAAACGAGCAGCTGGAACGGCTGATCCAGCTTCAATCCAATCATGAAATCAACCGTTACCGAACAGAGGAAGAACGTACATAACCCGCAAAAAAAGGATCGCGCCCGTGGCGCCATCCTTTTTTGTTTATCTTTCAATCAATCTCCATCAAAGAGGTTAAAAAGCCCTTTCGCTATACTTCCCTCATCCTTGGATTGAGGAATGGCAGCAAAGACCCTGCTTGCCAGCCTGCTAAACGGCAGGGATTGGATCCAGACTGCTCCCGGACCGCGAAGTGTCGCAAAGAACAATCCTTCACCGCCAAACAATGCCGTTTTGACTCCCTTCACCATTTCGATGCTGTAGTCGACGTCTCTTGTCATGGCAACGAGACACCCGGTATCCACACGAAGCACTTCTCCCGGCTGCAGTGTTTTTTCATGAATGGTACCGCCTGCGTGAACAAAGGCCATCCCGTCTCCTTCAAGCTTTTGCATGATGAATCCTTCACCGCCGAAAAAACCGGTTCCCAGCTTTCGCTGCAGTTCTATGCCGACAGATACCCCTTTCGCAGCGGCCAAAAAGGCATCCTTTTGACAAACAACTTTTCCGTCATACTCACTCAAATCCATTGGAATAATCTTTCCGGGATAAGGAGAAGCAAAGGAAACGTGTTTTTTTCCTGATCCATCGTTTGTAAAGGTCGTCATAAACAGGCTTTCACCTGTCAGCATGCGCTTTCCGGCATTGAATAACTTGCCCATCAAACCCGATCCTTGGGAAGAGCCGTCTCCGAAGATGGTTTCCATGCTGATGCCATCCTCCATCATCATCAAGGCACCTGCTTCAGCTACAACCGTTTCACTGGGATCCAGCTCCACTTCAACAAACTGCATGTCATCCCCATAAATTTTATAATCAATTTCATGGTTATTCATCTTTTCTTCCTCCTAAACTATTAAAAATCACTACTCCTTTTACGCATCCATGCTGCCAAAGGTTTCAATAATAAGAATACGGCTTTTTTCATGGATATTCCTTTTTATAAAAAAACTTCCGAAATTTTTTCGGAAGTTCATCACATTGGATCTATTTGAATGTTTATTGTACTTCTTTTTTTGTCAGCCCGGAACGCAAGGTGTGCCGAATAAACCACAAATTGATGAGTTCTACCTTTTTGTTGTACTCATTTATATTTAAACCGCCCTGTAAGTGTTTCTTCCTGATGATAAAAAAGTACTTTTCCACAACCTGGCTGTAGTCTGCCATGTGATGCTCCTCCTCAAAATTACAGATAATATTCTCTATTACCCGCTTTACTTTGTTCTTAAGCTTATATTTACGGATAGATTTGGGACAGACTACGTAAAAAGGAGGGTTATGAGATGTCAGAAAAAGAAACCGACTATGAAGGAAAGAAAAAGCTTTACCTCGACATCGACCGGATGATCAATGAAGGGATGGCCGGGGGAACAGTGGCCCATGAGTATGATTTGAATCAAATCAGCTATTCCACCGAAATAGGTGAAGAGGAAGAACCGCCAATCCGGCAGGAAGAAGACAAGAAATAGCAAAAGCAGGGAGCTCGTGACTCCCTGCTTTTTTTTAATCAGTTCATGTGTTGTTTGATCTGCTGTATGGATTTCAGCAGCTCTTGATACCGCAGCTCAAGCACTTCTTTCTGATCGCCTTTTCCTGGCATGGACAGTCTTCCAATCAGATCTGCGCGTTCAAGCTCCAGCGCTAACAGCTCTTCCTGTCCAGCAAATAGTTCCTGTTGGATTTCCTTTGCATGTTGCTGTTCAAAGGCAGCATAGTTGCCTTTGAAAAACAGACATCTACCCTCCCTGAATATCAACAAATGATCCGCAACGGTGTTCATCAGTTGGCGGTCGTGGGTAGCAAACAAAATGGTACCCGGAAAAACGGACAAGACATGCTCCAATGCCTCTCTCGTAAAAATATCCAGATAGTTGGTTGGCTCGTCCAGCAAAAGCAGGTTAAAGTCTCCGAGAAATATCTTGGCCAGTGCTGTTTTTACTCGTTCGCCTCCGCTCAGCACCTTCACTTTTTTGTGTACATCTTCCCGTTTAAACAGCATCCGCGCAAGCACCGTCCGAATAAACATCTTGCTGTATGGACTCTGTTCCGAAACATTTTCCAAAATAGAACGTTCTCCGTCCACAATCTCTAAATTTTGATGGAAATATCCGATCTTCAATGCCCGGGAGGCGGTTACGGACGAATGCCCCTTAAGAATCATGTTCATCATAGTAGTCTTTCCGCACCCGTTCGGCCCCGTCAATGCCACTTTCATTCCAGGTTTTACAGCAAAAGAAACCTCTTGAAACAACTTCCTCTGTCCAGCCGTTTTCTCCATATCTTTTACTTGTAACGCGAATCTCGCATGTACCGGGCTTAATTTTGCGATATCAAACTGAACGATTTCCATTTCCTTCGGTTTCTCTTTTTTCTCCAGCTGCTCCATCCGCTTTTCCATGGCCTTTACATTTTTCATCATGGCGGCCTGCTTGCTTTTCACCTTGCCTTTTCCAAGTTTTGCTTCGCTATCGCTCATCCGAGACGGCTTTTTTTTCATCCTTTTCACTTTTTGCGTTTTTGCACTTGCCGCTTCCTTCAGCCGCTGCTTTTCTTTTGTATAGGCTTCATACTCGAATTGCTGCCGTGTCAGATTATGCTCCTTCTGCTTTTGATAAGACGAAAAATTACCCGTGTAAAACGAAGGAACTGTATCCGCAATTTCAATCATTTTTGTACATACCTTATCAAGAAACGCACGGTCATGAGAGATGACGACTACGGCTCCCTTAAAAGAAGACAGTTCTTGTTCCAACTGCTGGATTCCATCAAGATCAAGGTGGCTCGTAGGTTCATCCATAAACAGCAAATCGGGTTCCTTCTCAAGTGCAGCCGCCAGGAACAGGCGGGTCTTTTCTCCTCCGCTCATGGATGTATACGCCTTAAGGTTTACGCCCCACTTCTTCTGTACCTTTTCTGATGGCAGTGTCTCCGCTTCGCGGACGAATTGAAATACGGATGCAATTTTTCCGTAAACATGGACTTCTCCTTTATCCGCCGCCTCTTCTCCGGCAAGCATATGCATCAGTGTGGATTTCCCTGCACCGTTTTGTCCGACCACGCCGATCCGGTCGCCGCTATGAATTAACAGCCGTTCCTTAAGCTGAACAATCAGCTTGTCCTGATACGATTTTTCAAGATCTGTTGTTTCCAATAAAAGCATAAAAAAACCTCCCTGAGAATCAGAGAGGAATTAGCTGCACAAAAAACACCCGATCATTGCAGATCACGCAAAAAGAAAAAGGGTATAAAAATGGGCAAACTAATCCTATCTGAAGTTTATTTTCAAAAAAGAAGATAAAGTTCATGTTAAATAGGAGTTAGTTGCGCATTGGACGATATACCTTTTCCTTTCCAGATTTTACTTCTCTTTTAGTTTAGAGCCGCTCCGGTATCTTGTCAATATCAATCGTCAAACCGGCGGATGTCTACTTTTTTCGGTTTTTGCCGGTCAGCCGGCAGCCGATAGAGCCTGAGATATAAGAATCCTTTTTTATACGTTGCCTGAATGGCATCACTACGGACTCTGTAAGGCAGCTCAATTTCCCTGCTGAAACTTCCGGAGCCAAACTCCTGCTTGGCAATTCTGTACTTGCCCCCGACAAGGTTGGTCTTTCCTTTTATATGAACACTTCTGTCGTCGACATAAACATCTACGTCTTCCGCTTTTTCCAAGCCCGGAATGGCTGCAATGCACAAAAGCTCATTATCGGATTCGTAAATATTAACAGCCGGAAATCCTTTTTCCTCTGCAGGCTCGGCAGGCTGGTTCCTTTGTGCCTCATCCTGCTGCCCATAAGGCGAAAAGAAGTTTTGCCCGAGATACTGATCGGCGAACTTCTTCCATTCCATCATCTGTTTCCATGAGTCCACGGAGTGATTCCCTCCTTTCTTGCAAGGTTGATGACTTAGATCAGGATGGAGCCGGAAGTTCCACTGTCGGAAGGGCGGCGAGCGGCGGCGCTGCTCCTGTATAGCCCCCGGTGTTATACAGGTTCGATACCGGCCGAATCATACCAGCGCTTCCAATCTGCATAACAGAGGAATTCTGAATCCCCTGCACCTTTAATTGATAAATGGTAATCGTTTGGTTGACAAAAAGATTCACAGCTATTCCTCCCTTCCCTTTGGTTCCCGGTGATTTCGTGATACAGGTTCAAAAGGAACGATGGACAAATTTTTGGGATCGGGATTCGTCCGGTAATCACGGACATGCTTTACTCTTGATTCCAAATCGATGTTCTGGATACCGCCGATATGAAGCATAGCAGCGGTGGAAATACCAAAAATATCAATCGAGTTCACTTTAATGAACGCTGGATCGTGGTAGGATTCCATGACCACCTCTTTTGGTGGAATTGCTGGAGGGCGTACCATGGTAAATATCTGATACCTTGGAAAATCGAGCAGGTTGTTGAGTGTGGGATTAAATTCAGGTTCGTATTTTTGAATGGCAATTGCCCTTGAAAACGCCGTATGTTCATCCGTATCTCCCACATTGACGATGGAAGAAAATAAAACCGAGCGAATATGGATGTGGTTCACTTCCGATGTACGCGGAATCATTTTTTATACGACCGATAAAGGAACAAGGGCGGTTCCGACCGTCAGAGTTTCAGGAGGTGTGTCAAAGGCAGCCGCAAGCGCGATGTGGCCGGCATCCCCTACCAATACAAGCGAAGAGATGCTTACCCCCACAATCTTAAGATCCCCGATTGAGAGATCATGATTGATCACCTGGAATTTCATGGTTTTCGCCTCCGATGTTATTATTTTTTAAACTCAGGATAAAATGCTCCATTCCTTTGTAGACATCGCCCTTTACCTTGTTTTCAACAAGAAGCAGCCCTTCCTGGTTTTGAGGCGGGTACTTTTGCATGTAATGTTCAAGCCTTCCCGGCAGTTGTGTCCGGATATCATTGATGATTAACTCATGATAGGTCTCTTCCAATTTATGTTCATGCTCTTCTTCAATCTTGGCAATGTCATCCGCTGCTTCAACGTTCAGGTACTCTTCGAGGTTCCGCATAATTTCAGTATATTCCCGGCTCGAGCTCAACGATCCCGGCGGGCTTCCGCCATTATTAGGGACAGCGATGGATTCTCCTCCCACGGTAAAATCATCCACGATATTTTTACCATCCGCATCAGAACTGAGCCCGATATTCAGGGTTCCGTCGAGCCTTTCAATTTTCAACTGATCGAATGAATATTGGATTTGTGTGGTCGGCTGGTCTTTTACCTTTTTCATATCCTTCGTCAAGTCTTCAATCTGCTTCTCCAATTCACACACTTTATCCTGGAGGCATTGAAGCTGCCCCTGCATTTGCTGTATATAGTAGTATTGATTGTAGGTGTCCGACATAACATCATCTCCTTACTATGTTTTATGCCGGACCTATCCCAAATTTGCTTTTTAAATCTTCACTTCTAGTAATTTCCGATGTTGGTATTGTCAACCTGGTCCATATCATACGTGTTTGTCAGGTTATAACCCGTATTGGTTCTGATGTTGTCGCCCGTATTAAAGGATCCGGCCCCCGCAAACGTCTTCGCGTTGCTGATTGGTTGGATGGCCTGAACATCCCCAATATGGACAATCGAACTGCTTGAAACTGAGGCAATGTTGATACTCCCTACGATACCAGGCATCCAACCCCCCCTGCCGTAACCGTCTCTTCATAGCATATGTAGCTTTCTCTTAGGTGTTCACCCTCCTTATACACACCAAATTCCTGCCATCATCATAGATTGATAAGAGCAGCAGGAATCCAGACAGCACGTCATAAGGGAGGTCGTATTACTTGCCATCACTCATCGTAGGACCAGTCACCATTTCCGCCGTTCAATCTGATGGAGTTGTCAATTTCGGTGACACCCTTGTCATCAATCCGAAAAGCACGAGCAAAGGATACAGTGGTTCTGGTGGAGGAAATACAGGGAATTTCATGCAAACCGTCACGTTCGTCAGCGCCACCAATACCCTTGACACCGATGCCGTAGATTCGAATGTAGCCGGCAACAATTAAAATGATTAAAGGAGGAGTTTGATCATGTCAGAAAACGACGGCCCTATTCTGCCCTTTTTAAATGAGAAATCGTTAGGTACATGGGTAAAATCACTCGAACAATTTATTGATAAAAGCTTTGAGCATTATCATACAATGGTTGATACCCTCTCATTCCCGCTTGAAGTTAAAGAAACAAAAGATGAATATCTGGCGTATGCAAATCTCGAATCCTATGACCAGAACCAAATTCAGATTGAAGTGCTGGACCGTGCTCTGAAAATTATTGCCTACGCCTCGGAAACGAACCGCTTCACAAATGACAGCACTAACATCAGCCAGTACAAGCAAGCGAACAAGCGGGTTGAACGCCTCGTTCCGCTTCCCTTTTCCGTTAAACAAGAGGACGTCCGTGCCACATTCGGAAACGGTGTATTAAAAATCAGGGTGCACAAACGAAAGCCTTCTGCCAACCTTATTGAAATTCAGCCTGAAACGGAAGAGTAAAGCCTGCAAAAAAACGCAGGCTTTTTGTTTTAATATAAGAGCTTCATAGTTAAATATCTTGTACACAAATACTAATTCTACATATGCTAAAAGGAACAAAAATCTTACCAGATAGGAACGATGATATGCGACAGCAAAATCCTTATGGATACGGTCAGTATCCTCCATATGGCTATCCCCTGGGAATGGGGTATGGGCAGCCGGGCGTTGGTTACGGCCAGCAAGGATTCCCCGGCTACCCCGGCCAAGCTTACGGACAAGGCGGTTATCCCGGAGCGGGTTATACCGGGTCAGTTCCAGGCTTTGGCCAGGGAGTGATTGGGGGATATCCGCAAAATCCGGGCTATCCACAGCAACAGCAGTACACTAAGCCGCCCCAAAGCGGCGGAGGCTGCGGCTGCGGAGGCCGATAAATGAGAAACCATCCGGGAACCGTTTCCCGGATGGTTTTTACATAGGAGAGGACATCTGGATGTTTTGCTTCAACCAGTTTTCTGTGAAGTCAACCAGCTTCTTTTGTTTCAACAGCCGGCAGGTTGCGGAGCCAGCCCCGGCAATTTTTATCTCTTGTCCATAGTTTTCTTCATATTGTCGGCCAATCTCTTCAAACAACTCTTCCTGATATTCAATTTGTTTATACGTTTTCCATATACGCTGTCCCGATTCAATGACAGGACTTTCTTCTTCCACTTGTTTCTGTCCAGGTACACGGTACTCGGCCAAGTGCATGGACGTGTTGCTGTCATGTCCAACTCCAATAAGGAGAATAGATCCATCGAGGTCATAAATCCTGGCAATTGGCGAGGATTCCCCCAGTCCGTTATCCAGGGAGTGATTCCCGGTAATCCATTCTTTATCCTTACCCCATGCTGCGAAGGATACCGTAGGGTGATTGCTTCTTATGACTCCCGGAAAGGTCCGGAATACTTCAGCGACAGCCCCCATGAAGTAAGTGGGCGAAATTGCCGGGTCGAATGCCGGCATCTCGGAACGTATGGTTTCCCACCATTCTTTGGGCACAGGAGGGTTTCCCCATCCTGCAGGGTCCGATAGTTCTGCAGAATGCGTCGGCATGATCAAGTTCCCCTCTTCGGTCACCACATCCATTAATGCCTGAACAACGGCAACAGCACCGCCGCACACCCAACCCATTTTACTCAACGATGTATGTACAATGACGGTCATTCCCTTTTGGACACCCAGTTTCTTAAAATCCTGAACCAGCGATGACCGGGTAACCAGTTGCTCTGTATTTATCACGCTTGAACTCCCCCCTTCATACGATAAGTATAACTGGACTATATCTCAAACGGAAAGGAGGGATTTGAATGAGCTTGCCTTTTGACGGAAATCAGCATTATCCCAAGCCATCTGTTGAGCAGTTTACTACCTGCGCACCTCAGCCCTACTGCGCCGGGCTCGGAGATATCGCTCCCGTGTTCACTGCAGCTTCCTTTCAAGACGGCGAAATCAAAGATGTCCGGCTCGAAGATTACCGCGGCCGCTGGGTGGTCCTCTTTTTTTATGGCAGTGATTTCACGTTTGTCTGACCGACAGAATTAGCGGCGGTCGCCGCTTTATATGAAGAATTCAAGAAACTGAACACCGAGGTGCTCGGCATCAGTACAGACAGTGTCTTTTCCCATAAAGTGTTTAAAGATGTATCTCCCCTGGCCGGCAAGGTGCAATACCCGCTTGTAAGTGACCGGAATCATATGATCAGCAGGGCCTACCGGGTTCTTGATGTATTCAGCGGGGCATCCGTCCGGGCTACCATTATTGTAGCGCCCGATGGCTTTATCGCGAGCAAACTCATCTATCCTTCTGAAGTTGGCCGAAATGCATATGAAATCCTGCGGCTCGTTCAAGCCCTCCAATTTGGGGAACAATCACAATCAGGCGTTCCAGCCAACTGGCTTCCCGGCATGCCTGGTCTCAACATGGATACCGAGAACATCGGGAGATTCTAGTCATCTGGAACGGAAATCAGAGCTTTTTCGTTCTTTTTGCGGGTCCCAACAGGTGCGATTTCAGCAATACAAGCGGGTTTTGAAGTTTTACTGTCCTAATCTAGGACGTTACTGGCCAAACAGTTATTATGTTAACTAATAGAGCCGTCCAGAGGACGGCTCTATCCTTACTTCAAACAGTAAAAGCTGACTTCATATGGCTTGAGTTTAATCTGGTTTATACGTTCTTCCGCAAGAACTTCATAGTTGCTGATGTCCATTTTGGAGTAAACGTTTACGTAACCTTGTTAAATTAAAGAGCAAACCTTGGTTTACTCTGTTTCTTCCTTTTCAATCACTTTGACGGTTTCTCTTTCCACGATTTGGTGTGGCATAAAAACACTCTGCTGTTCCCCTGTTTCTCGGTCCAGAAGCACTTTTACCGCGTTTTTTCCCATTTCGTAGAGCGGCTGCCCCACTGTTGTGAGCGGTGGAATCGCCATTTCCGCCACCTTCGTATTGTCGTAGCCGATAATGGAGATTTGGTCAGGCACCCGGATCGACATTCTGTACAGATAGGACAGAGCACCTGCAGCCATTTCATCACTGGAACAAAAAATGGCTGTAAGATCATCATTCTTGTCCAGGAGTTCCTTTGCTGCTGTTATCCCACTTTCAAATCCGAAATCACCGAAAGCGATCTTTCTCCTGTCGACCGGGAGGCCTTTTTCCTTAAGGGCCCGTTTATATCCTTCAATTCTGGGTAATGTGGCGATGGGATCCCCTTTTGTCCCGGCAATCATCCCGATGGAACGATGGCCTCTCTCAAGTAGATAGGTGACGCCATCGAACACCGCCTTCTTGTCATCCACTTTTATAAAAGGAACGTCATACTTGGACTTAGTTGATACGAGAACGACTGGAAGATTCATGGCAATGATGGCATTATAGTATTCTTGCTTAAAAAATTCACTGACAAAAACGATGCCGTCCACTTGCTTTTCGCGGAGGGCCTGCAAATATTTCATTGTTCGCTTTCCATCTTTATCCGTATTACAGACCATTACACTGTAATCCAGCTCATGTGCCATATCTTCAATCCCGCTGAGAACAACCGATGCAAAGGTATCAGAAACTGCTGGCAGCAGCACACCCAATGTTTTTGTCTTTTTGTTGATCAAGCCCCGTGCTATCGCATTTGGCTGATATCCCATTTCCGCAATAACCTCTAGAACCTTTTCTTTTGTTTTCTCTGAATAGCCCGGCAGATTGTTCAAAATCCTGGAAACTGTAGCCACTGAGACATTGGCCTTTTTGGCCACATCCTTGATCGTGTAGGACAATTCAAGCCCTTCTTTCTCTACGTAAACGTTTTCGTAAATTTATAAAAACAATATACCACCATATGTAAGCATTTTCAACAACAAAAAAACAACCCTTTTACAGGTTGTTCAGGTCCATGCCCCTCCACTCGTTATATAAAGATGCAGCATAAAATTCTATGTGTTCTATGAGATGCGGTGTCTTTAATTCCTGCAGCCCATAAAGATAGGCAATAAAGGTTTGAACGCGGTCCATAAAAACAGACAACCTATTCCTTTGAGGTAAATCCCGGCACTGGACGGACACTTGCCGGATGTTCTCTTCTAATCGCAAGCACCAGACCAGTAACGAGGAGACATAATCATCATAGGTGATCATCCGTTCGGCTGTTCTGTTTCCGGCTGGCTTTGAATAGGAGTATACGTCTTTTCATAGGAGGTTTTTGTCTTCCACTTTTCCTTGACCTCGATATTGGGAGGAAGGATATATTCGGAGGTTGCCTCCTGGTCACCAAACATTAATTGATAGTAATATTTGCACATCTCGGCATGGTACTGATAATGCCGATAATAATACTCCATTTCATTCTGAGGGTTTGTCATCTACTGCCAAAGGCTCCTTTCCCTGCAGCTTTGGTATCCAGTACATTGTATGTCCAGACCTTGCCGTTTTGCTTATGTTATTGCCTATAAGCCTCTATTTCCTTGCCTTCTGATACCACGCCCCGCAAAAAAAAAGCCATGATGTGCCTGCCAGCAATCCCCCCATAATATCACTTGGAAAGTGTGCTCCAAGATACACCATGCTAAACCCGATCAACAGGATGATGGCTGCGGTTAACACTGCCAGTTTCATCAGCAAAAAATCGGACATCTTCTTGTTCATCCATATCAACATGCCGATTCCTCCATAGAAGGCGACAGCCAGCATCGTATGCCGACTGGGATAGCCAAAACTGTTTTCCTGGAGAAGCATACCGAATGATGGTCTTGGACGGTGAAAATAGTTCTTCAGTAAGCCGTTTATTACATACGCTCCCCATACCGAAGAAAATAGGAAGACTACGTCATATAGTCTATTAAACAGAATAAGATAAAGCCCTCC
Organism: Fictibacillus sp. S7; assembly: GCF_004127935.1. Lineage (NCBI taxonomy): Bacteria > Bacillati > Bacillota > Bacilli > Caryophanales > Fictibacillaceae > Fictibacillus > Fictibacillus sp. S7. The sequence continues at coordinate 2,429,636 of NZ_QJKL01000001.1, forward strand.
AGCAGCCAAGATTGGGAATAACGTATTTTTGGAGCCAAGCTGCTGGATAAAGATAAAAACGGATGTGCATTCCGGCGTACGTTGGCTGTATACCGCCAGTAACTGATGATGATCTGTATCATTTACAAGATTCGAGTGAATGAGCAAGGAAAAAGCAAGGAAAGCTGCACAAGATAATAATCCGCCCCAAAAAAACCAAAAAGAAACTGAATACCCTTTTTTCACTGTTTTCTCCCCTTTGCCATTTCCGCAAACAATCGAAAGGAGTGTCCCAGTATATCGGGGTGATATTGTTTGAACAAGTTTTCTTTCGCCTGGTCATGAACCAGAATTCCAAGCAATTTAAAATATGAAAATTCGGTCGGATGGTCAAAATGCCGATAGCACCAGCTCTCCATCCTTCTTGGAAAAGCCAGGAAAGAGAACAAATGTCTCCACTCCGGATAGGACAAAGGTTCCCTTGCCCCCCGGTGATACCCCTTGATCAACCGGTGCATCACAGAAGGAACCCATTGGTATGACGGCGCAAAATAATGAATAAATGAAGCAAGATCATACGTCCGTTCTGCAAATAACAAGGACTCTACATCAATCAGGTAGACTTCCCCCTCCGTATTCAGCAGAATATTCCTCTGATGCAGACTGCCGTGTGACAGAACTCCTTTGACCCTTCCATGGTCTGTTTGACCTTGATCCAGGTATGAAAAAGACAGCCGGCACCTCATTTCCAGAACGTCGAGCATCCATGGTTCCATCGTCCACTCGGGCACAGCCTCATAACCGGATTTCCATCTTTGTATATCTTGATGTATCCGGTTCAATTTCTCAGCACGTTTACCAAATTCCATACGAAAGCTGTCTGCTGGCGGAGCCGCTCCTTCTGCTGCCTGATGAAAACGGGCCAGAGCCAATCCAATCCGTTCAATCAATGGCAGATCGGCAAAAAGAATATCTTTTCCTTTTACCCACTCCTCCATATAATAAAGCTCGTTATCATGTTCAAAATAAACTTGTCCGTTTTTGCAGGGCAGAACACTTGGTATAAATGGAAAACCGTTTTGCTTGATCCATTTGATGCATTGAGAAACAAACGGCAAGTCGTTGAGTTCATTTGCGTTTTTAAATCCGAAAATCCCTCCGTTTGTATACACCTTCGGGATGGAGAGGATACGCTCAACGGAGTGCACGTTTAGTCCATAGTTTGTATTGATTAAAGAGGACAGGACGGCATTAGATAAAAAAACCTTTTGGCCCCGGACCTGTTTCATAAGTTCCGCCTTCTTTCTCGCACATTGTCTGTCTGTTGCCGTTCATTTCATCTTATGAAATAAACATCGACCCCATAACTAAAAAAGCATCCGGAGAAATTCCGGATGCTTCCTAGGATGCCTTTGTTACCGCTGATAATTTTGTTTTTTTCATGCCGAGCCCAATTCCGCTGTATGCGTAAATCAAAGTAAACAGCGGAGAAAGGTAAAGCAAGAAGGCATATGGAATATAATCGAGTGCTGAAACTCCAAGCGTAGCGGCAAAAAAGGCGCCACTCACACTCCATGGAACAAGTGGATTAATCAGTGTTCCGGCATCTTCCATCGTTCTTGAAAGGTTCTTCAGCGGTACTCCGTTCTTTTCAAAATGCTTCTTAAACGCCTGTCCGGGAAGCAAGATGGAAAGGTACATTTCACCTGTGAGAAGATTGATCCCCAAACCAGCTGCTGCTGTGGCTGCAATCAAATGCCCCGTTTTCTTGAGCAGTTTTTCCACTGAACCCAACAGGACATCGATGACGCCAAGCTCACGAAGAAGACCGCCAAGGGAAAGAGCAATGATAATGAGTGCAACCGACCACATCATCGGAACGAGACCGCCTTTATTCACGATCGCATCGATCGCTTCATTGCCCGTTTTCAGATTCATTCCATTTTCCAATGCATTCATCATCTGAGCTATGGTTATATCCGCATTAAGCATAAAAGCTGTAATTACCGCCGTGATTACGCCGGTAAGAAGCGTAGGCAGTATGGGCAGTCTTCGAAACGCCATCAGCATGACGATCAGTGGAGATATAAGAGTAACCGGAGTGATTTCAAAATGGTCTCCCAGCGTTTTTTTCATCTCAGCCAACTGAGCCAAAGAGGCTCCGGAACCCTGGTGTCCAGCAAAAAAGAAAATAACCGCTGTAATGGCAAGCGCAGGCACTGTCGTCCACATCATATGCCGAATGTGTTCAAACAAGTTCACACCTACTGTACCTGAAGCCAGGTTGGTGGAATCTGATAATGGTGACATCTTGTCGCCGAAACAAGCACCGCAAATGATCGCACCTGCTGCAAGACCCGGGTTGACGTTCAGTACATGGGCAATCCCCATCAGTGCTACTCCAACTGTGCTGGCCGTGGTAAAGCTGCTCCCTGTAAATGTTGAAACGAGAATGGTAATAAACAAAGCGCTGAGTGCAAACCATTCAGGTTGAATAAAATCCATCCCGTAAAACAGAAGCGTTGGAACAGCTCCGCTTATCATCCAGCTTGCGATGACAAGACCGATCATAATCAAAAGCAAAAGTGGCTGTATGCCGCTGACCACTCCTGCTATCAGACCGCGTTCAATCCGTTTCCAGTCGGCTCCCCAAAACAGTGCAAAGATGCCTGTAAGCACTACACAAAGAAACAAAGGAATATGGGGTTCTACTTTTACGAAAACCATACTTGTAAGCATGGTGACTACAATGAATATGAATAACAGGATAACTCCTGGCAATTTTACTTTACTGTTCATGAATGACCTCTCCCTGATGCACATTAAACTTTCATTCATACTTAAACGCTTAAACGCTTTTATGCATTGAAGTACTGTAACAATATGTTATGATACCGAAATCGATTATTTTTGTCAATCTGAAGCTTCCAACTGGAAAATGATACAAAAAAGGCAGCAGACTGATTGATCAGCCTTGCTGCCTTTTCTTTAAATCACTTCCCGCCGAAGCGTTCCGGCTTTTTCTTTTTTCCTGATGACCAGGTAGTAATAAAGGTAACACCCGATAAAGAACGGAACTCCAAGGTAAAGAGCAAGACGCTGCTCGGGATCAAACGCCATGCTCACAAGAACCCCTGTGTTCAAGGTGGTAGCCAAAATCGGCAAGATGGGATAAAGCGGTACTTTAAATTTCAAGTCCTCTACCTTGCCGCCATTGCGGATATACTTTCTTCTGAACGCCAGCTGTGAAGCAGTGATAGCGATCCAGCCCACTTGCGCTCCAAGTCCTGCAAGCGAAAGCAGCCATACAAAAACGGTTTTTTCCGCTTTAAAGCCTGATAACAGGGACAATAGCGCAACACCGATTGTAATGTACAACGCGTTCATCGGAATGCCGCGCTTGTTGACTTTGGCAAGCTTTGGACTTGCCATACCCTCCTTTGACAAGGAATAGAGCATTCTTGTCGCGGCATAAAGCCCCGAATTAGCGACAGACAGTAAAGCCGTCAGAATAACAAAATTCATTAAATCAGCGGCATAAGGAATTCCAATGCTGTCAAACACGACAACAAACGGGCTTTCCACTTTTCCTGCCTTTTCCATCGGCATCAGAGCTGCCAGTACACCAATGGCGAGCACAAAGAAAAAGAGTGTACGCCATACCGTTTGCTTGATTGAGCGCGGAATGGTTTTTTCCGGATCTTCGCTTTCACCCGAAGCAATCCCGATTAATTCGGTACCCTGAAAGGAAAAATTCACAGCGATCATGGTTACAAACAGGGCGGTAAGCCCGTTCGGAAACCAGCCAGCAGATAAGAAGTTAGAGAATGCGGGTGCAGAGCTAGCCCCTTTCATATCAATCCATCCAAACATAGCCGCTCCGCCAAGAACGATAAACAGGATAATCGCAATCACTTTAATGCTTGCGAACCAAAATTCAGCTTCTCCAAACGCTTTTGCCGACAGGGCATTCAACGCGAAGAGTACAACGGCAAAAATGAGACTCCACATCCAGAGCTGCGAATGAGGAAACCAGCGCTGCATAAGAGCAGACGCGGATAAAAACTCCAGAGCCACGGTTACTGCCCAGCCCAGCCAGTACAGCCAGCCCACCGCAAACCCGGTGCCAGGGCCGATAAATTTGGACGTATACGTCTGAAAAGAGCCGGATACCGGCAGGGCGACCGACAGCTCTCCAAGACAAAGCATCGTTAAGTACATGATAAAACCGCCAACCAAATAGGAAAGCACAGCACCTGCAGGACCAGCATCATGAATGGTCATCCCGGAACCCAGAAAGAATCCTGTTCCGATCACTCCACCCAAAGAAATCATAAATAAATGCCGGGCCTTCATGCTGCGCTTCAGTTCGTGATTGTTCTGATTACTGTTCATCTGTTCACCTCTTGTTGTTTTATGTATACGCTTTCATTATCTTATCATTTTCTGTCGAAAAACCAAAAGCTTTTTTTCTAATTTTTTTGAACACTTATTAAATAGTCCTGGATCGCCGTGCCGACGGCTGCGAGCTTATGCCGTGCATCGGCTTCGCGGGTGAGATTTTTCGTCAGCACCACTGCGAATATGATTCTTCCGTTGTACTCAAATATTGCGGCATCATGCTCTGTGCCCTGTAGTTCACCTGTCTTATTGGCAATAATAACTGCTTCTTCGTCCATGCTCCCCGGGAGTTTATGGCGAAACTGCTGATTCCGTAAAATATCCAGCATCATTTTCCTGCTTTCGTTTTGCAGCAGCTTACCGTGATGAATTTCCTTCAAAAGAAGAACCACATCTTTCGCAGACGTGTAATTGTTCTTCCCCGCTTCGATTGCTTTAAAATCCATAAGCTTTCTTTCGAGCACAGTTTGATCGCATTGAAGTTCCGTAAGCAGTGCGTTGATCCGCTCCCTTCCTGCATGTTCAATCATCACGTTTGCTCCAGTATTGTCCGATACCGTAATCATTAAGGTTAACACATCCAAAACGGTAAGAGAGGCACCCGGCGATAGATGGTTCATTACTCCTGCTCCGCCTACTTTGTCTTTTTGATTAATATGTACAGGCATTGACAGGTCAAGAAGACCCGCTTCCTTCTGCCGGAAGGCTTCGATCAAGATCGGCAGCTTGATCAGGCTCGCCGCCGGAAACACTTTCTCTTCATTTTTACCTATGTATCCTTCCTCAGTTTCAATATAGTACGCAAATTCCCCATTTAGAGGGTCAATAATGCCATTTACCCTGTTTTTCAGCTCGTCTAACGTCATTTCCCGCTCCTTTCATGTGTCCGTCTTCCTGATAGAGTTCTTTATGTGGGTGGCGGACTCCTTTTTGGGTGCGGTTTTTGAAATACCCGCCATAATCCGCTTTTTACCGCCAAACGCTCGTGATGTCAACAAACTCCCCGACGCCAGCACCCAGCCCAATCTCCACATCAAAAAAACGCCCCACGTAACTCAGGGCGCTTTCCCGTCTTGCTATTCATTTTTGCTGTCCGCCCTGTCCTTCACTCTGAATCATGTCGTTTACATCGTTGTCTTCGTTGAAATTCAGCATGTAGGCACAGGCATCCGAACAATCGCCAAACGAGATGACGGCTCCCACTGATTTGGTATTGGCTGTATGACTGTTTTGAATGGTGGTCCCAATATCAAGGTTACCGTTCATCGTAACACCGTTCACACTGATTCTGCCGATTTTAAAAGAATAACGCAAATCTGTTCCATCCCTTTTTGTCTTTACCTTCAGTGTATGGCTTGAACAAAAAGCTGCTTGGACAGACTGCCCCATTCGAGAAAAACAGGCGGACAGATATTACGGCTGGGCGACGATTGGAGCGGATGGATTCGCGATTTGATCCTGGTCGCTGATATCCGGATCGATATTACTGTTTACCATGAAACCAGTGGAAGGTGAAAAGTCACCCAAAGAAACCGTGGAACCGACAGATTTCGTGTTGGCTGTATGGCTGTTATGCACCGTGGGACCAATGTCAATGTTACCGTTCATGGTCACACCGTTCGTCTTGATGTTAAAGATGTTAAAGAGGTAGGGCATAAAGTGGCCTCCCTTCATTGAGTAATGACAGGCTTATCGGTTACGTATGGTTTTGGCTCGTAAACGCTGCATCTGTGTTTGCAAATTCATTTTGATCGTGAACATCCGGGTCAAATACCATGTTTTTCATTACCGCATCAGCCGGGGAATGGTCACCTACAGAACTGTTGTCCCCTGTCGATTTGGTATTGGCTGTATGGCTGTTATGGAATGTGGATCCCAAATTCAATGAACTGTTGCTTGCCAGGCTGTTTATTTTTAAATAATAGATATTTACCATGCACCCCATTGCTATCTCCACCTTTAAAAGTGTTAGTGTAGTGTATGATAAATGTCCCTTAAAGGTGAAAACCCCAGAATCTCCCGAGTTACGAAACCGGCTGCTTCCAAAGCGTCTCTCCAAGCGACAAAACCTTCAGCCTCGCCTCATCAAGGCTCTGTTTCTCCCACTCTTTTTCAAGCCGCCGAAGGGCTTCCGGTCCGGTATCGTCCGCCAGACGGTAGGCGCCGTAATGCATAGGGATAAAGAGAGAAGCGCCTGTTTCCAGAAACGCTTTAACCGCATCTTCCGGGTTGATATGGGATACCTTCATAAACCATTCCGGTTCATATGCACCGATCGGCATAAGCACCGTATCCGGCTTCAAACGTTCTCCAATGTCCCGAAATCCGCGAAAATAACCGGTATCTCCGGCAAAATAGACGCTTTCTTCCGTTTTCAGGTCTTCGATTACCCAGCCTCCCCAATGGGAAGTGTTCATGTCAAAAGCGCTCCTGCGCGTCCAGTGCTGGGCAGGAACAAACATAATCTTCAGGCCCCTGTCCACAAACTCCTCCCACCAGTTGGCCTCTGTTACTGCCTGATACCCTTTTTTGCGGAACAAACCTTTAAGTCCGGCAGGCACATAAAAAGAGATTTTTCCTTTTAGCTGTTTGATGCTGTTGAAATCAAGGTGGTCATAATGTCCGTGGGAGATCAGAACAAGATCGATGTCCGGCAGCTGCCCGGCGGACAACCCAGGGGCTGTGAGCCGCTTTTGCAATCCCATTTTTGGAGCCCATACAGGGTCTGTCAGGATATTCAGTCCGCCCACCTGCAAAAGAAAGGTTGAATGGCCAATCCATGTAATCGAGTGTATGCTGCGGTTTTCTTTTAATCTCTGAGGCTCTTTATTCGTGCTCTGCTGAATTTGTTGGGTCAAATCCTTTTTATTGCTTCGTCTTTCCCGCTGCCAGCGGAGTAAGTCTTTAAATGTATGTGTATTTTCAATATTGTCAAGGTTGGCGAACTTCTTCATCGTCCGGATTCCTCCCGATCCTAGCAAGATTGTAAAAAGCTATTGAAATGTTCTAATAATTATTGTAAGGTATAAAGAACTAATTTTATAGCAATTTGGTTTCTTATCCAGAGAGGTTAAGGGAATGGCCCGTTGACACCTCAGCAACCTTCAGCGATTACGAGCTGAAAAGGTGCTAAGTCCAACAAGTTCGATTGCAGAACTTGAAAGATAAGAAGAATGACATCGAATGTTCAAAGTCTTCTTCTTTAAGAAGGCTTTTTTTATTTTTTTGGGCCACTGGAAGATACCGAACCAACAGGAGGACTCATAATGGGATTATTGAAAGACCTAGAAAGCAAGATTCTGATCGCTGACGGAGCCATGGGAACGCTGCTGTATTCCTATGGAACCGACTGCTGTTTCGAGCAGCTGAATCTGTCTCACACTGAACAGATCCAGTCGATTCACCAGGCTTATATTCAGGCCGGGGCAAATGTGATCCAGACCAATACGTACAGCGCCAACTATATTAAGCTGCAGCGGTACGGACTGGAGGAGCAGGTAAAAGAATTAAACAGCGCAGCCGTTTCTCTAGCGAAAAAAGCAGCCGGCGGCAAGGCGTACGTGCTTGGAACCATTGGGGGTATACGGGGAACCGGCCCCAGTTCTTTGTCTCTTGAAGAAATAAAAAGAAGCTTCAGGGAGCAGCTGTACTGCCTTCTCCTTGAGGGTGTAGACGGGCTTCTTCTGGAAACCTTCTATGATCTGGAGGAACTGGAGGCCGTACTTAAAATCGCCCGAAGCCAGACCGATCTGCCGATCATTTCACAGATTTCCCTCCAGGAGGTAGGCATCTTAAACGACAGAACCCCGGTGAATACGGCGATCAAGCGGCTGGAAGAGTTGGGATCCGATGTCGTCGGCCTCAATTGCCGGCTCGGCCCTTTCCACATGATCAAAACCCTGGAGGAAGTAGAAATTCCAAAGCATGCTTTTCTTTCCGCCTATCCCAATGCGAGCCTTCCTTCCTATGTGGATGGCAAGTTTCAATATGAAGGCGATGCGGAGTATTTTAAAAACAGTGCTTCTCTTTTCAGAAATCAGGGTGTCCGTCTGCTTGGCGGCTGCTGTGGAACCACACCGGCCCACATAGAGGCCTTCGCAGAGGAACTGAACGGTCTCTCACCTGTTACCGAAAAAAATGTTCGGCAGCGGCCAGAGCCGATTGCTGTTGCATCATCCGGGCAAAAGCCTCAAATCTCTTTGCCGGAAATACTGCAGGAACGCCGATCGGTCATTGTGGAGCTCGACCCTCCCCGAAAACTGGATACGACGCGATTTTTCGAAGGCGCCAAAGCCCTCAAGGAAGCAGGCGCAGATGCGATTACGCTGGCAGACAACTCTTTGGCATCGCCAAGAATTTGCAACACCTCGCTGTCATCTCTTGCAAAAGCGCAGACCGGTGCCCAGCCCATCGTCCACCTGGCCTGCCGTGACCGGAACATCATCGGTTTGCAGTCCCATTTGATGGGCCTTCACACGCTTGGTCTTCATGACATTCTGGCCATTACTGGTGATCCCGCAAAAGTGGGTGATTTTCCGGGTGCCTCCAGCGTCTATGATGTAACATCGATCGAGTTGATCAAAATGATCAAGCAGTTTAACGAAGGGGTCTCCCTCTCCGGTAAAGACCTCGGAGAGAAAACACATTTTACCGTGGGAGCGGCCTTTAATCCGAATGTGAAAGCACTCGACCGTGCTGTCCAGCGCGCAGAGAAGAAAATAGAAGCCGGTGCAGACTACTTTATCAGCCAGCCTGTTTATTCCGAGGAAAAACTGCTGCAGTTCCATGAGGCGGTAAAAGACCTCCCTGTTCCGGTCTATGTCGGCATTATGCCGCTGACTTCAAGCCGCAATGCCGATTTCCTTCACTATGAAGTGCCCGGCATCAAGCTGAGTGATGAAGTAAGGAACCGGATGGCGGAATTCAAGGATGATCCGTTAGCCGCGGCTCGTGAAGGACTGGCGATTTCAAAGTCATTAATTGATGCAGCCACGGAACTCTTCAATGGCATCTACCTGATCACACCGTTTATGCGCTATGAACTAACCGTTGAATTGACGCGATATGCATATAATATTGCTCCCCAAATCGTAAGGAGGATACAAAATGTCTAACATCACCCTTGAACAACAGCTAAAGAAGAAAATACTGATTATGGACGGGGCGATGGGCACCATTCTCCAGCAAGCCATCCTGACAGCAGACGACTTTGGCGGCGAAGAGCTTGAAGGCTGTAACGAAAATCTGAATTTCACCCGTCCGGATGTGATTCTCGGTGTACACCTTCAATATTTGAAAGCCGGAGCCGACATCATTGAAACCAATACGTTCGGAGCTACAGACATCGTCCTTGATGAATATGGCCTCGGATACAAAGCCTACGAAACGAATAAAGTGGCAGCAGAGATTGCACGACAGGCTGTCGAGCAGATCTCTACTCCCGAGTGGCCGCGCTTTGTGGCGGGTTCCATGGGCCCGACTACAAAGACGTTAAGTGTGACTGGCGGAGCCACCTTCGAAGGGCTTACAGCCTCTTATGAGGAGCAGGCACGCGGTCTGATCGACGGAGGAGCAGACTTGCTTCTTTTGGAAACGAGTCAGGATATGCTCAATGTAAAAGCCGCATTTATCGGCATTAAACAAGCGTTTAAATCGACGGGAAAAGAGCTGCCATTCATGGTGTCAGGAACCATTGAGCCCATGGGTACCACGCTTGCCGGCCAGTCGATTGAAGCATTTTACATTTCGCTTGAGCATATGAAGCCGATTGCGGTAGGTTTAAACTGTGCCACCGGACCTGAATTTATGACCGACCATGTTCGCTCCCTTTCTTCACTTGCGCTCTCCGCGGTCAGCTGTTATCCAAACGCCGGACTGCCGGACGAAGACGGAAATTACCATGAAACACCTGAAACGCTGGCAAAGAAAATCAGCGCGTTTGCCGAGGAAGGATGGCTGAACATTGCCGGCGGCTGCTGCGGAACCACTCCGGATCATATCCGGGCAATAGCAGAGGCGATGGAATCCCTGCCTCCGCGACAGCTTCCCGAAAATCATTCACACGTGGTTTCCGGTATCGAACCGCTTATTTACGATGATCCCTCCATGAGGCCGCTCATGGTTGGTGAACGGACGAATGTCATCGGGTCCCGGAAATTCAAGCGTTTGATCGCGGAAGGAAAATTTGAAGAAGCTTCGGAAATCGCACGTGCCCAGGTCAAAAAAGGCGCACACGTAATCGACATCTGTCTGGCAGACCCCGACCGTGATGAACTGGAAGACATGGAGAATTTCATAAAAGAAGCGGTCAAAAAAGTAAAGGTTCCGCTTGTGATTGATTCTACCGACGACCAGGTCATCGAAAAGGCCTTAAAATACTCGCAGGGAAAAGCGATCATCAACTCCATCAACCTGGAGGACGGCGAAGAACGGTTTGAAAAAGTGGCGCCGATTGTTTCCCGTTACGGTGCTGCCGTGGTTGTCGGAACCATTGATGAAAAAGGAATGGGTGTAACGACAGAGCGCAAGCTGGAAATCGCCAAGCGCTCCTACGATCTTTTGGTCCATAAATATGGCATTGCCCCAAGCGATATTATTTTTGATCCGCTGGTCTTTCCTGTCGGAACCGGTGATGAGCAATATATCGGCTCCGCAAATGCAACAGTGGAAGGGCTCCGGAAACTGAAAGAACAGCTTCCAGAATGCCAGACCATTCTTGGTATTTCAAACGTATCCTTCGGTCTGCCCCCTGTCGGTCGTGAAATCTTAAATGCGGTATATCTTTATTACTGCACACAGGCCGGGTTGGATTACGCGATTGTGAATACCGAAAAACTCGAACGTTTTGCCTCCATCCCGCAGGCGGAAGTGGAGCTAGCCAAAGCGTTGCTTTTCGAGACCAATGACGAGAATCTTGCGAAATTTACAGAGTTTTACCGCGGCAAGAAAAAAGAGGCAAAAACTCCTGTTGTGGAGCTGCCCCTTGCAGAACGTCTCGCATTTTATGTGGTAGAAGGAACAAAAGAAGGGCTGATCCCGGACCTTGATCTTGCGTTAAAAGAGTACGATGCACCGCTCGATATTATTAACGGCCCCTTAATGGCAGGAATGGAAGAAGTAGGCCGGCTGTTTAACGATAACCAGTTGATTGTGGCGGAGGTCCTCCAGAGTGCCGAAGTCATGAAAGCCGCTGTCGCCCATCTTGAACCCCACATGGAAAAGGGGGGAACGACGAGCACCAAAGGAAAAGTAGTGCTCGCCACAGTGAAAGGTGACGTGCATGACATCGGAAAGAATCTGGTGGACATTATTCTCGGGAACAATGGCTATGAGGTGGTTGACCTCGGCATTAAGGTCGCTCCGCAGGAACTGATCCAGGCCATTCAAAAAGAAAAACCCGATATGATCGGCCTTTCGGGTCTGCTAGTAAAATCAGCTCAGCAGATGGTGCTCACTGCCTCTGATTTAAAAAATTCCGGTATATCTGTGCCAATCCTTGTAGGCGGTGCCGCTTTGACGCGTAAATTCACCGAAAACCGGATTGCCAACGAGTATGAGGGTACCGTTCTTTACGCAAAGGATGCGATGGATGGATTAAGTCTTGCGAACAAACTGCAAAAAGGAGAAACGTTTGAAAAGCCTGAAGTTAAGACATCCATAGAGGAGCCTGAGGATTTCCCTGCTGCAGGAACGGCAGCTTCGACTGCAACCGCGGTAAAAGTCCGACCTTCTGTGGATCAGACGCTAAAGGTTTTTGTGCCTAAAGATACGGAGCGGCATGTATTTAAGTCCTATCCTCTTTCCTCTGTGATTCCGTACATCAATTTACAGATGCTGATGGGTCACCATTTAGGGGTAAAGGGGAAGGTATCGCGGCTGCTCGCTGAAAAAGATGAGCGTGCACTGGAAGTTAAGGAAATAGTGGATCAGCTTTTGAAGGAAAGCCAGGAAAACCACTTGATTGCTCCGGCCGCGCTGTATCGGTTTTTCCCTGCACAGTCTGAGGACGAGAAATTATATATTTACGATCCGAATGATACATCCCGGATCATTGAGACCTTTGAATTTCCGCGCCAGAGCCGTAGCCCGCATCTCTGTTTAGCAGATTACGCAAAGCCGGTAGAGAGCGGCGAGATGGATTATGTCGGATTCTTCGCTGTTACTGCGGGCAGCGGCATTCGTGAACGTGCGCAGCAGCTGAAAGCGGAGGGCCGTTTCCTCGAAAGCTTTGCCCTTCAGTCCCTGGCACTTGAAACAGCGGAAGGGCTGGCCGAGCTGGTGCACAGGCAAATGCGTGATAAATGGGGATTCCCGGATCCTGTCAGCATGTCCATGCAGGACCGCTTCTCCGCCAGATACCAAGGACAGCGCTTCTCATTCGGCTACCCGGCCTGCCCTGACCTTGAGGATCAGGCAAAGCTCTTTAAACTTCTGGATCCTGAGGAAATCGGTATCCAGCTGACCGAGGGCTTTATGATGGAACCGGAAGCATCAGTTACCGCCCTTGTGTTTTCCCATACGCAGGCCCGGTACTTCAACGTATTAGTATAAAAAAAAACCAGGAAGAAGATTTCTCTTCTTTCCTGGTTATTTAATGTCCGTGATCCGCATGATCTGGGTCGTCCCAGCCTGAGCCCGATCCGGACTGAGCTTTTCAACGGTACCCGCTTTCTCGCCATTTGTAATAATAACGGGTGTAACGGTGCTTTTCGCTTTTTCTTTGACGAGGTCCACGTTAAAGGATATCAATGGCTGGCCTGTTCGTACACGGTCTCCCTCTTTTACAAGCGAAGTAAAGCCCTCCCCTTTCATCATTACGGTTTCAAGACCAATGTGAATGAGGATTTCAAGACCTGATTTAGTTTTAATTCCCACCGCATGCTTGGTCGGGAATACTTGGAGCACTTCGCCATCGACCGGGGACATCAACTCACCGTCTTCAGGAACAACGGCAACGCCGTCACCCATCATTTTTTCTGAAAAAACGGGGTCAGGCACTTCTTCAAGAGGAATAATTCTGCCATTTAACGGTGAAACCACAATTTCTTCAGTGAGTGTTTCTTGATCTTTTTTTCCAAATAACTTTCTCAGCATAAGAACACCTTCCTCGTTTTATTTTTATTTACTAAGTAAACCATAACTCAGAGGCTGGGAGCAAAGAAATAATGTCTGCTACTACTTTTCACGTTTTCCCGGCAAACTAAACAATGATCGGGCAAAAAGCATCCAAGAAGGCCATAAGCTTTGTCTCGGATCAGATCATTGCTATAATAAAATTTATTGATAATCATAAAAAAAGGCATAAAAGGAGATTGGACAATGAGTATGTATAAAGCATTAACCATTGCCGGTTCCGATACTAGCGGCGGAGCAGGCATTCAGGCGGACTTAAAAACCTTTCAGGAGCTGGGTGTATACGGCATGACAGCTATTAATGTTGTGGTGGCCCAGGATCCGAAGCGGGACTGGTTCCATGAAGTCTTTTTGCTACCTCTTGATTTGTTCAAGGCCCAGCTCGAAACCGTTCTTGCAGGAATTGGTGTGGACGCAGTGAAAACGGGAATGCTTGCTTCTGTTGATGTCATTAAAGCAACAGCTGAAGTGATTGACAAGTACGAATTGAAAAACGTAGTGGTTGATCCTGTTATGGTCTGCAAAGGAGCAGAACCGCTTCAGCCCGAGCTCGCGGATACGCTTCAAAACGTTCTTGTGCCGCGCGCTACGGTCGTGACACCAAACTTGTTTGAGGCAGCCCACCTGGCAGGCATGCCCCCCATCACGACGGTTGAAGAAATGAAGGAAGCCGCACAAAAGATTCAGTCTGCAGGTGCCAAGTATGTCATCGTAAAAGGCGGCGGCAAACTCGTACACGAAAAAGCGGTGGATGTGGTATTTGACGGAGAAACGTTCGAAGTTCTTGAATCCGACCGAATTGATACCACTTACACACATGGCGCAGGCTGTACGTACTCTTCCGCTGTAGCGGCAGAGCTGGCGAAAGGAAAATCGGTAAAAGAAGCCATTTCTGTGGCCAAGGACTTTATTACAGAAGCGATCCGCCATTCATTTCCTCTGAACGAGTATGTCGGCCCAACGGATCACAGCGCTTACCGTAACTCCAAAAATGTATAATGTGTACACGAGCAGACTCCGGTCTGCTCTTTTTTGATGGGCTTTCCACGAATAAAAAATGCCGTGCATTGGGACGCTAACCACTATACTTACAAGAAAAGGTGGGGTAACCATGGGCAGAGGCAACAGCCATAAACAACCAGCACGTGACAAAAATAAAGCAAAGCTTCCTCAAACACCGAAATACGAAATCGTTCATGACAATCAGGAAGCTGAGCTGGCAGAGGAACTGACTTCTCAATATGAACTAACATCGCCTCCGGGCTTCGAGCCGACAGAAGTGGTTCGTAAGGATGAAGGGAATAAATAAAAGGGTGAAAAGAGGAATTAAGCTTAACGAATTCCTCTTTTTTATGGGCAAAAACCCCTGTGGCGGTCAGGCAGTTTATTTAACGCTTTGGCAATAGTTCAAGTATAATGATTGAAATGAAGCTTATCGAGGAGGGAAAACCTTGCAGCCGATCACACTAGATACGGTTCAAAACGAGATCGACAAGTTTTTGAATCAGGATGTCTACCTACATTTGGAAACAACAAACGGAGCATACGCTTCTCACTTTAATCAGTCGTTCTTTTCAGTGGGCGCTTATATACGAAATGCAAAAGTGAAAATTGAGCGGGGAATTATCACGGGAGACAAAGCTCCTTACCGTACTGGATTAAAAATTGAACTGGGATGGGTTTACGCTGAGGGCCTGACGCATTGGGAAGTAAACGAGGACGGACAGCTTTTGCTTGCCGGACATGATGCAGAAGGCAAACTGGCTGTTGCACTTCAGCTTAGCCCCCATCCGTTTGAATAGGAGGTTACCATATGTCACATGAACATGTTTTAGTCGTATTTCCGCACCCCGATGATGAAGCATTCGGGGTATCCGGCACGATCGCCATGAATACCGAAAAAGGAGTGCCTGTCACTTATGTGTGCCTCACTTTAGGAGAAATGGGCCGCAACATGGGGAATCCCCCCTTTGCCACTCGTGAATCCCTGCCGAAAATCAGAAAAAAAGAACTGCAGGCAGCTGCCGATACACTGAATATTCAAGACCTCAGAATGTGGGGCTTGCGTGATAAAACCGTAGAGTTTGAGGATCCCAAAACATTAACCGCCAGGATCGGCAATGTGATTGATGAGCTGAAGCCTACATTGATCATTACCTTCTACCCCGGCTACAGTGTGCATCCGGATCATGAAGCAACAGGCCGGGCCGTTATCCGGGCAGTGGAACAGCTGCCGGAAGACCGGCGTCCCACTGTTCATTGCGTGGCATTCTCCAATGACTGCTACGAGATGCTTGGTGAACCTGATGTGGTCAAGGATGTGAGCTCCGTATCACACCAAAAGCTTGAAGCAATTAAAGCCCACCGTTCCCAGACCGAATGGATCATCGCGGCGATGGCTGAAGAAAATCCGGAAAAAGTACCGGAAGTGCTCAAGCGGATCAACAAAGAGCAATTCTGGACCTATAAATTTTAATAGGCAATAAGCTGGCTTCTATGGGGCCGGCTTTTTTTATGCGACCAATCGGTAAAAACAAAAGCCCCCATATAACTGGGAGCGGTTAAAATTTTTTATGAAATTTATCTCTGTACGCTCCAAATGCAGAAGAACTGGACATCTTTCGCTTTTCCATCAACGAATTAAACCGCAGTGACTTCTCGGTCCATTTCTTTTTGAGCGTTTCTTTTTCCGCTGGGTCCTGGCAAAGGTCGATGAGATCCTGAATCGACATCATTTCTTTTTTCAACTGCACTTCTTCAGGAACATATCCTGCATTTTTCAGGATCTTGTAGCCCATTCTCAGTTCCTGGGGAACGGTGGAGAGATCTTCGAGTTCAAGCGGCTTCCCTTTCCCCGGCAAATGGTCCAAGTCTCCCTTTTGAATCGCATCCTTAATGCGCTGCTCAGCCATCATAAAGGCAAAATCCACAATCCAACTCCCCTTTCCAAAGAGTATTTACCACATTTTATTATACTACATCGTACTATTTTTTACTTAGCCGCATAAAGATGAAGTAAAAACCGAGGGGGTAAATGGATGGATTTAAAAGTGGGACAAGTTACCGAAGAGATGGTGTCACGTTTTCACGAGCTGAATCAGCTCTCGAAAGCCATTGACGTAGAGCTTTCCGAATTAAAAACAAAATTCAATGCTCATTTTGATTCTGTTCTTGGACAAAGCGAAAAGGGCGAAATTCGGTACGGAAACTATAAGCTGCAGCGGCAAATCCGCAAATCTGAAAGCTTTCATAACAATAAAACCGTTCAAAAGCTGGAAGAACTGAATCTTCAGGATTGCATTATCACAACCAAACAGCCAGATAAGCAAAAAATTGAAGCCGCCCTGACTCTCGGTCTGATCCCCTATGGAGAATTAGATGAGTGTGTACAGCGTAAAATTACACCAGTCATTGTCGTAAAAGAAACGCCCACCGTTAAGTAAGAGCCCGGGATACGGGCTCTTATCTCCTAAATGACGTTAGCACCATGTCCCATCCACTAACCGGATGCGATCTCCGACAATATGTACCTCGTAAAACGGACGGGCATGATAATAAGCCAGCGTATGTTCTGTTTCCCACACCTTTTCCACTTCCGTATTTCCGCTTAATACTTCATCACAATAAAAGTCTTCTACTGCAGTCGCCAATTGACACATCTCCCCTTTTGCCGATCATTTTTCCATTCCTGAAATTTATCTTTAACTTTTTTAAAGAGAGATGAATAGATTCATAGATTAGGGCAATACTGGTTGTAAATAAGCTTAAGGGGATGAGCTGAATGAACGTATATGAATACACAGTGGTGAATGTTGTGATGGCTTTTGAGGAGAAAGACTTGAATATCATAGATGAACATTTGATGAAAGTTGCCTATAAAGTGGCAGATGATTTTACGAAAGAGCAAATTTCGGTTTCCTTGATCACCTCCATCGTGATGGATATTATGCCTGGCATTATACATATTGAAGCCGGCCCCCATGACTGGCAATTCGACCTCGACGGCAACTATATCGGAAATGGGATGTTCAACGATGTTTCCGTAGAGCTGGTGGGAATGGTTTAAAATATCGTTCATTGGCACATAATCTTTATGAAACGATATTCCAACCAAAGAAAGGATACTCCATTATGTCTCGCGGAAAAGAATTTGAACATAAGAAAAAAGGGCACCCGGGTAATTTTCCTGAAGGAAGCATTACCTCTGACCAAGGGAAAGAAAAAGCAGAAGTGGATCCGTATATCGTAACAAACGAAGCCTTCAAGAATCGAAAAGAAGAAGAATAACGATCAACCGCCGGACGGCTTGCCGGCGGTTTTTTATGTGGCAAAAAAGGTTCGCAGGTTTTGATGCAGCGCTTCCTTTCTTTCCCTCAACTGCCGGTGCCGGTGGCCATTGGCACCTGAAGGATGGGGAAAACCAAGCAAGCACTGTGACTCTTCAACCTTTCCTGCCCCGATAAAAACCCGAAGAACGTCTTCTACCGCTTTTCCGAGCGGAATGATCAATGGCCGTTCAAGCGGCAGGATATCTGTTTCTAATGTGTTTCTGGCATAGTTCATTAAAAACGGGCTTTTGTGGATGGGCGGCTGGTGCCCTGTATAGTTTTTGCCGTTTGCGAACACAGGATATTTAATGAGCGAAACGGTATGAAGCAACTGCCGCTCTTCTTCAAAAAGAGCAGCAGCGTCAGTAAAATTAAAAAATGAGGGAAGTCCCAGTTCGTCCAGCATCTCAATCAGATGGGTTCTCATGCTTCCTGAAAACTGGGCAGCTTTTTTAGCCTCAATTAAAATTTCTGCCGTATCCTTCTGTTCTTCAAGAAGCTTTCTCGCTGTCCGGAAGGCGAGTTCCATTTGCACCCACCCGGGAGTAATTCCAATAATCATGATTCTTCCGTTTTCATTCACCGCTTCATTATGCGGAGAGTAATACATTTCAAGGTGACCGCTTTCTTCCATAAGGAACGTAGAAGTCAACAAGTCTTCCTTACTGTATCGCTCTTTTACGGGCAAGGATCGCAGCGCCCTCTGGTAGTGATCAAATAACTTCATTCGCCTCTCCTTTATCCATCAATTGTTTTTACAGTATACCCGTTCTTTCTCTGGTTTTATTTTTACCATTCGTGGAAAAGGAAGGATAGGGATTCTGTTCACAAAATTAAGGAGGTTTGTGATGAACGTTCTATTCGATCTGGTTATTGCCTTACTTATCATTATTGGTATCATGCTTCTGGTTCCTCTTGTCTTCTTCATTTATTTATACATAAAAGACGACCGCCAAAAGCAGCATTCCATCCTTAGGAACTTCCCGGTTCTCGGGAAAGTCAGATACTTCACAGAAAAGATAGGGCCGGAGCTCAGGCAGTATCTGTATAACAACGACAATGAAGGAAAGCCTTTTTCACGCAAGGAATTTCAGGATGTAGTGAAGTCGGGAAAATATAAAGACAGGCTGGTCGGGTTTGGCTCACTGAGGGATTTTGGTGATGAGGGCTTTTACATCCGCAATACCCTATTTCCTAAATTGAAAACCGAACTAAAAGTGGATAATGAGCCCAAGATCAGAACCAGAATTTATGTCGAGGAAGGTGATAACTTATTCTCCCGAAAAGAGCGCAGCGAGGAACGCCTTATTAACCCGGTATTTCTTACGGATGACAATGCCGTGATTCTTGGAGAACATACTTGCAGGCACCCGTTTAAGCTGAAAGGACTGATCGGCCAATCCGGCATGAGCTATGGCGCTCTCGGTGAAAACGCAATTACCGCTTTATCCAAAGGACTGGCCATGGCCGGAGGAACGTGGATGAATACAGGTGAAGGCGGACTGTCCCAATATCACCTTGCAGGCAAAACGGACATTATCTTTCAAATCGGTCCGGGTCTCTTTGGAGTAAGAAATCTAAATGGAGAATTTTCATGGGAAGCGTTTAAGAAAAAAAGTGAAATGGAACAGATAAAAGCGTTTGAGCTCAAGCTTGCACAGGGGGCAAAAACACGCGGCGGCCATGTAGAGGGTGAAAAAGTGACCGAGGAAATCGCAAAAATACGTCTGGTGGAACCAGGAAAAACGATTAACAGCCCCAACCGCTTTAAAGAGTTCGACTCTCCGGCATCCCTTATTCACTTTGTCGAAGAATTAAGAAATGTGTCCGGGAAACCCATTGGCATTAAAATTGTGGTAGGCGACCTGGATGCATTGGAAGAATTAGTGGCCTATATGAAAGAAAGCGGAGAAGGCCCTGATTTTATTACGGTTGATGGCGGTGAAGGCGGAACCGGAGCCACTTTCCAAGAACTGGCCGATACTGTCGGACTGCCGATCCAGTCCGCCCTTCCCATTGTGGATGAAATGCTCAAAGAATACGGCATACGGGACAGGGTCAAGCTCATTGCTTCCGGCAGGTTGATTACCCCTGACAAAATCGCCATTGCGCTGGCTATGGGCGCAGACCTGGTCAACATTGCCCGTGGTTTCATGATCAGCGTGGGCTGCATCATGGCCCAGGTTTGCCATACGAATAACTGCCCTGTCGGGGTGGCAACCACCAACAAAAAGCTGCAGGACGGACTCATCGTCGATGAAAAGCAATACAGGGTCTGCAACTATCTGGTTTCGCTGAGGGAAGGTTTATTTAACCTTGCTGCAGCTGCAGGAATTGACTCCCCGACCAAGTTTGAACGAAAGCATATCGTTCATAAAGATAAGCTCGGCCGTGTGTTCCCGCTGGATGAGATTTTACACGCTGCAAAAAGAACGCAGCATCAAGAACATTAATAGTAAAAAAGGCAGCTCATCGCTGTCTTTTTTTTTTGCAATTGTATCTCCGCCTATTTACAATTCCTTATTATTTGTATAGTATTTAGATAAACATCTAAATACTTTTTCTTCCAGAAAGGAGAGTTGCTGTGAACGAGGTGTTTAAGGCGTTAGCCGATCCCACCCGGCGCCAGATCCTGGATCTTCTCAAAAACAGGGATATGACAGCAGGTGAAATCTCCGATCATTTTCAAATGACAAAACCGACGATCTCCCATCATTTGAACACGCTCAAAAAAACAGAGCTTATCCAGGATGAAAAGCGAGGACAGTATGTTATCTATTCCATCAACACCACCGTGTTCCAAGACGTAATGAATTGGTTTTTTGGTGTCATGCAGAGCAATCCTATTCATAAAGGAGAGAATGAAAAATGAAAAAACATGTCTTTCCCATTTTAATCATTCTTGCTGCAGCAGCTATTTGGCTCGTATTCTATTCGCAGCTTCCTTCCCAATTGCCCATCCATTGGGGTCCGAACGGCGAGGTCGATGGATATGCCGCCAAGTTTTCAGCCATGGCCATGAGCCTCGGGCTCTTGATTTTTGTTTATCTGAGTCTTTACTCTTTACCGAAAATTGATCCAAAGAGAGAGAACTACAAAAAATTTTCCCGAAGCTATTCCGCCATTAATTATTGCCTGATGGCCCTGTTTTTTGTCATTAATCTCATGATTATTGGTTCAGGACTCGGGTACTCCCCTTCCATGAAACTCATCATGCCCATCATACTCGGCTGTCTGTTTATTATTCTTGGAAACTATATGCAGCAGGTCAAGCAAAACTGGTTCTTTGGCATAAAAACCCCCTGGACCCTTTCGGATGAAGAAGTTTGGAAGAAGACCCACCGGTTCAGTGCCAAGCTCTTTTTCGCAACGGGTATCATTATTATCCTTTCGTTGCTTGCCCCTTCCGAATGGAGAAGCTATTTGATCTTTCCTGTAATCGTCGTTTCGTCTCTTTTGTCTATTGCTTCATCTTACTACTTTTTCAAAAAAAATCAGAACTACACCAATAACCTGTAACATTGCTCACATTCCAAACTTTTTGAATCGCTCCCTTTTGGGTACATTGAATATTGAATTCTTAAAAATGGGAGCGTGCCGTATGAGCATTCGAAAAAAGATATCAGAGCAGTTTGAAAAACCGGAGGGATTGCTTGGCAAGCTTGCCGGTAGAATCATGTCCAATGAAAACAAAGAATTAAACGAAAAAACGATTTCCATGCTAAAGCCCAAAAACGATGACGATCTGCTTGAAGTGGGTTTCGGCCCCGGCGTTGGCATTGAATATGTGTGCAGCACCTACCCTTCCTGCCATGTTGTTGGTTTTGACGTCTCAGAGGAAATGAAAAAACAGGCCGCCGCACGAAATGAGGAGTATATCAATGAAGGACGTGTGCAACTGTTTCACGGTCCCATTGCCTCGGCTGAGAAATCCATGCAGTTTGACGGTGTCTATTCCGTCAACTCGATCCTTATTTGGAAAGATCCCATTGCCGACCTTACAACGATCCAGCAGTTAATGAAGCCCGGAGCACGCATCGCCATAACCCTTCAGCCTCATGAAAAAGGTGCAGATGATGAAACAACAGAAGAAATCAGCAAGATCATTGCATTGTATTTAAAAGAAGCCAACTTTGAACAAATCGCTGAGACCATTTTGGACTTAAAGCCCGTGGATGCGGTGATTGTTACGGCAGTCAATCCAGTCTAAAAAAGTTTTAAAATTTATTGTAAATCATGTTTTAATTCTGGATGAGCGGGAAAACAAACTATGCAACACTATATCAACCATATGGAGGGAATTGTGATGAGTAAGAACAATCGTTCCGAAACATCCAATGAGCCAAGAGATGGACCGAAATAGTGAATGCTTGACAGAAATAAAGTAAAGAAGCAAGAAGAATTAGCCACACCGATTTATGATTCAAAAAGTCAGCTCTATGGTAAGATGCATTACGCATTACTAAGTCATATACTGGAGGGTTTGCAATGGGTAAGAACGTTTACAGTTCCGAGACATGCAATGATCCAAGAGATGGACCTAGTAGTACATGTAAGTGTGTAAGAGCGATTTAGGGAAATGAGCAAAAGCAAGTAAAAGCATTGTACGGATGAAAGACCTGTGCAACTTTTTATGAACATCGAATAAAATACTATTTAGACCCAAATTGGAGTGATTTGTCATGGAGCGGAACGAATAGGTTCCGAGCCTTGCGAAGAACCGAGAGTTGGACCTGGTAGTACTTGTAAGTATGTAAAAGCGATTTAAGCAAATGATTAAAAGGAAGTAAAGCAAGTAAAAGCATTGTACGGATGAAAGACGTGTGCAACTTTTTACGAAAATCGAATAAACACTATTCAGACCCAAATTGAAGTGATTTGTCAAGGAGCTGAATGAATAGGTTCCGAACCTTGCGAAGAACTAAAAGATGGATCTAATGGTGGAAATGTGAAAGAAATGTAAGTTTGTAGGACGAATGAAACGCAAGAAACCACGTACGTTGAAGAAGCATTAAGATTGAAGGAGTCTTGGTCCCAAGGCTCCTTTTTTTATGCCAAAACCCCTTTCCTGTTGAGTTGAAAGGGGTTTTTCTCTTAAAATGATTTTTTCTTCCTCAATCTCCAGCTTCGAATCATAAACAAGCACCCTGCTCGGTGAATCTTCTTTTGCCAGCCTTTCCGCTTCGGCAATCCTCCTTTGGCTTGGTACAGTAAAAGTTTCCCATCTCCCTGCCAAACAAACATTATTTGAAAAATCCTTCTGAAACATTGAGTTTCCCCCGCCAAACGTACTATAATCAAATGGTGAATCGTAACAAACAAGAAAAGGTGCATATAGATGAGTGTATTAGCAGTAAAAGATTTGAGCCACGGTTTTGGTGACCGTGCCATTTTTAATAACGTTTCCTTTCGTCTTTTAAAAGGAGAGCATGTAGGTTTAATTGGAGCAAACGGTGAAGGTAAATCAACCTTCATGAACATTATTACCGGCAAACTTCAGCCAGATGAAGGCAAGGTGGAATGGGCCAGAAAGGTCCGCGTTGGATACCTTGACCAGCATACTGTCCTTGAGCAGGGCATGAGCATTCGTGATGTTCTCAAAAGCGCGTTCCAATATCTGTTTAATGTTGAAGCGGAAATGAACGGCATGTATGAAAAAATGGGAGAAGCGACTCCCGAAGAGCTTGAAAAACTTCTTGAGGATGTCGGTGTTCTTCAGGATACACTGACCAACAATGACTTTTACGTCATTGATGCAAAGGTAGAAGAAATTGCACGCGGTCTTGGTCTTGATGACATTGGTCTCGATCGTGATGTACATGAACTGTCCGGCGGGCAGCGTACGAAAGTCCTTCTTGCCAAGCTATTGCTTGAAAAACCTGAAATTCTCCTTCTGGATGAGCCGACCAACTACCTTGATGAACAGCATATCGAGTGGCTGAAGCGATATCTTCAGGAATATGACAACGCATTTATCCTGATCTCGCATGATATTCCATTTTTAAACAGTGTTATTAATTTAATCTACCATATGGAAAATCAAGAGCTTAACCGCTATGTCGGAGATTACGACAACTTCCAGAACATCCATGCCGCGAAGAAGCAGCAGCTTGAAGCGGCTTACAAGCGACAGCAGCAGGAAATTTCCGAGCTGAAGGATTTTGTTGCGCGAAACAAAGCCCGTGTTTCCACACGTAACATGGCCATGTCCCGCCAAAAGAAGCTGGATAAGATGGACGTTATCGAATTGGCCAAGGAAAAACCGAAACCGGAATTCAACTTTAAGGAAGCGCGAACGTCAGGAAAGCTGATCTTTGAAACGAAAGACCTTGTCATCGGCTATGACGAACCGCTTTCCCGTCCGCTGGATCTCCGCATGGAGCGCGGACAGAAAATCGCGCTCGTTGGGGCAAACGGAATCGGTAAAACCACCTTGCTCAGAAGCATTCTCGGCGAAATCAAGCCGATTTCCGGAACCGTTGAACAGGGTGAATATCTTCATATTGGATATTTTGAACAGGAAATCAAAAGCACCAACAATAATACATGTATCGATGAAGTTTGGAATGAGTTCCCTTCCTTCAATATGCATGAAGTGCGTTCAGCGCTGGCAAAGTGCGGCCTGACCACCAAACACATTGAAAGCAAGGTGCAGGTGCTGAGCGGCGGCGAAAAAGCAAAGGTGCGCCTCTGCAAACTGATCAACAATGAGACCAACCTTCTGGTTCTCGATGAGCCGACCAACCACCTGGATGTGGATGCGAAGGATGAACTCAAACGTGCCTTAAAGGCTTATAAAGGAAGCATCCTTCTCATTTCCCACGAACCGGAATTTTACCGTGAGGTGGTAACCGAAGTTTGGAACTGTGAAGACTGGACAACCAAAGTATTTTAAGCATAGAGAAAAAGGAGCTGTCCTGAAAGTCAGTAAAAATGACTTCTGGAAGCTCCTTTTCATTAGGCAGGATGGGCTTGGGTCATCATCTTCATTGATAAGTTACTTGGAGTGGAGGGTGCGAGACTCCTGCAGGGGAAGCGTGACAGGTGAGACACATAGGCGCTTGCGCCGGTGGGGCTCAGCGCACGCCCTGCGGAAAGCGAGCGACCCGAAACGGAAAGTAACACTTTCAAGAGCTTCAAAGACACTTATTGGACACGCCCTTTTTTTACTTGCCTTTTCTTTATTGAAGAGCTTTGCTTCCGCCAGTTACCGGAAGGATCAGCTCACTTTTTAGCGGGTTCACTGTAATCACTGTCCCTGCCGCTGGCCTGAGGGTGTAGTTATAATCGCTCGACACTAACACCAATCCCAGACGGTGCCCTTTTTGGATCACATAATCATCCGGCTGCATTTCCCATGCAAACGTATATTGCTTGCCGGGCTTTAATGCTTTGGAACGGAAATCAGATTTGAGATTTTGCGGATCCATCCATCCGCGTGTTACAATTTCCGTTTTCTCTGGTCCGTAATCAACCAACAAAGCCGTCAGATTGGCTACGGGGCGGTCAATGCTCGCTGCCAATTTCACTTTCGGAGTACCGCTGATTCTGACATCTTTTCGCAGCTCAGGTGTCAGATACGCCAACCGGTTTAACGAATTTGTTTTCGGGTTCAGAACAAGATCCTCTGACTTTTGTGTCGCATCATCCACAATTTTCTGGCTCAGCTTTTTCCCATGGTCAATCGGCAGCTTGGACAAGACTCCAGAACTAAGATGCAGCGAAACCGGCTTTGTTTTTTCTGCCGGCCAGCTGTTTTCGGTTTGCCACTGCTTGTCTTCCCGCTGAATATCGACTTCAGGTTCCTCCATAATGTCATTCTTCACATCATACAGCCAGTAATCAAACCATTTATTTAGCGTAGGCAGCCATACGTCCCGTCTGAAACTGTACGGGTTGGCATGTGCTCCCTGATGCAGCCAAAGCTTGCGCGGGACATCATTTTCGCCAAGTGCTTTCCACCACTGGGCGAACTGTTTGGTCTTTACATTCCAGTCATTCAACCCATGCACAACAAAAACACTCGCTTTTACCTTGTCCGCATTTTTCACATAGTCACGGTGAGACCAATAATCATTGTAGTCCCCCGTTTTACGGTCCTGGCCTTCAGTCAGTTCATTCATCACATCACGGCAAACCTCAGGATTGGCACGGGTTAAAATCGCTTCAGCCATATTATCCGTGTCTTCCCCCGGATAGCCGCCAGGAGCGATGACCGCACCGTTTCCTCTGTAATAGTCATACCAGGAGCTGATAGCTGCAATCGGAACAATCGTTTTCAGTCCCTCTACCCCAGTTCCGGCTACTGCGTTGGGAAGCGTGCCGTTATACGAAACACCGGTCATCCCGACGTTGCCAGTTGTCCACTCAGCCTTTACTTCTTTTCCATCTTCCGTATACGCCTTGGCTCTTCCGTTCAGCCAGTCGATCACCGCTTTTGTTCCTTCAATTTCCCGCTCATCGCCTGTTGTCGGGCAGCCTTCCGATAAGCCTGTGCCGATGCTCTCTGCCAGCACCACTCCATAACCTCTGGGAACAAAGTAATCATCGTAATAGCCCGGCAGGTTGGCAGCACTGGCTTCTGGCGCCGGTTTACCCTCCCGGTGGCCGTTTCCGCCCTTTTTCGGAACAGCATACAATTCGGTGTTCACATCATAGACCGGTACATCCTTCAAGCCAGCGCGATAGGGGCTCATTTCATAGATCACCGGTACTTTGAGCCCTTCTTCCGTTTCTTTTGGCCGGATGATATCCGCATGCACCCGGTCCAGCTTTCCGTCCCTGTCGCTATCAATCTTTGTTTCTATGAAAACCTTCTCCGTAATTGCGTCATCCAATGAATAAACCGGCTGTGTCATTCCGTTTTTCACCACCGGATGCTGAACGTCCGCCTCTGTGCTATGTACTGTTTTTTGCACATTGGCCCCCATCATGAAGGGCAGAAGTAAAGCTGAACACAAGGTAACCGAAAGCGACTTTCTCACCAATAAATCTCCTCCTTTTTTAAAAAATGACTGACTCTGCTGTATCTTCATCATAACTGAAAAGGAGACGTTAGTTAGCAGGTGTTAAATAAAAATGGATAAAACAGGAATTTGTTACCATTCTATTTTTTCGAGATGCAACCTTTGGCCCAAATAAAAAAGGCTCACAATGGTGAGCCCGCTCCTTATTGCCAGATGACATCCGCGTATTCCGGATGATCGATAAATGGATTTCGGTTATGCTGATAATCATTGTATATCACATCATTGCGGTGGCGTTCCATACTGTCCACCGGATCTTGGTCGTTCCATTGCAGAAGAACTGACATTTTACCGATATAAGGTGCTGATCCATTGTTCACATTGTTATTCATTTCAAGATCCGGCTCACCGGAATCGCCTTCATAGCGGACCGCCATATAAAAAATCATTCGCGCCACATCACCTTTAACCGCATCCCTCGGTTCCCACGAGTCGCTGTCCGAATAGTTTCCCTTTGCTTCGGAATTCTCGGTTCCGCCATTGTCAAAATCAAGATTGCCTCTGGAGCTGTTTACCGATACATCGGTCGCGCGAAGGTGATGAAGATCGGTGCCCGGCCCCATTGCGGTTCCAAAATCACCGTGCGATTTCGCCCAGACATGCTCGCGGTTCCAGTCGTCCACACCGCCTCCGTTGGTTGTTTTGCTTTGCGATCGTCCTGTATATAAAAGGATCACATTGTTTTTGTTGTTCGGATCTTCATCCGTATGGCGGAGTGCATCCCAGACCGCATCATATGAAATCTCTGTGTGATCATCGATAATGTTATGAAGCGCGCTCTTTAACGCCGCTCCTGTTTTTCCTTGTGCACTGTCGTAATAAGAGCCCGTATCGGCGGCTGGCGGCGGATCAGACGGTGTTCCTCCGCCTCCTGTTTCCATCAAGGTAACGTTTTTCACGCCGGGATGGGTAAAGTAAGCCGTTAAATAACCGGTCACCTTTACTTTCGTGCCTTTCAGTCCTGGGTTGCTCTGCAGACCGAACTGGCTTCGATACGAGGATGGCACTTGAACATAAATCATTTTGGATGTCGCTGCTTCTCCGGATGCATCTGCCAGGGCAATGGCATAATCACTTGGATAATTGCTGGTTACAACGGTCGATGCAGCTGTTGGCTGGCCTGTCACGTATCCCTGCACGGTCTTTAGCGTGTTGCTTTGATTGGCTATCGCCTGTGACACCGTATACGGCGATGATGCTGAGCCATCCCCTGCTGCTTTCAATGTTGGAACAAAAGCCAAACTTCCAATGACCATGGTCAAAACAAGTGATAAAAGAAAGACCAGTTTTATACTTTTAACCGGTTGACCTTTCATATCGATACCCTCCCGCATCTTAATTTTATCCATTGGACATACTGACTGAAGTTTTGGTTCCTTGCTGAAAAAGCAGCATCATGTATGATGAATATAGTTTTATCTTAAAAGACTTCTGTTAATTCCATTTTACAAAGTTATAAAACATTCACACAGTTACCAAAGAAGGAATGATTTAAGAGACAAAACCGCACCTTATGGCACGGCGTGAAGAGGAATGTTTGCCATTGATGGGGTTTTGCGGGCAAGTTTATTGGTTTTCCGGGCAAGTTCCAAAAACCACAAAAAAAACCAGGACTAGCATCCTGGCTTTTTTCACGTACGTTTACCGATGATTTTTTCTCCATCCCAGCGCCACTCGCCATGCTGCACAGCTGCACCGCCGAGCCACCATTCGCTCACGGCATAGTCGAAGCGGTCTTCTCGTTCCATCAGAACTTCAATGCCTTCATAGGTCAGCTCCAAAACGGCTTCCTCCGGTTCAGCATCATAGCTCGGCAGCGTACCTTCCGTGAGTCTGAGCAGAGGCTTCAAATGATCGAGGATAGCTGCAAAATGCAAATCGCTGAGCCCGTCGTCTGATCGTTGTGCCGTTACGTTTTGATAGAGCTCTGTAAAGGAGCCTATCCCCTCATGAATCAGCTGAAATATGTGCTCCTCCACTTCATTCAACCCATTTTTCTCCGATGGAAAATAGGTGAGATGCCTCCGCAACGCACGTTTCGTGTAAGGAAGACTGCATTCCCCCTGCAGCAGCCAGTACACCAAGTCCCGCGGGTCATCCGATGCATAGGCATTCCAGCCAAGTTTTGCTTCTTGCATTTGTTTTTCAGTAATCGGGATGCGGTCTGTATGCAGTGCTGTTAGCTGGGAGGCGGTCAGCTGCCCCAATCCGAAAAATGGGTCGATGCCAGGATACGCATCCGCCGTCACCATATATAGATTGGTTAATCCGCGTTCTTTCAAAGATTTCAGCAAATAGAGCAGCATGGTTTGGTCATAACGGTCATGCTCAAACCAGAGCGTGATGTCCGCATCGATAGGAATGGAACGGAGCTCCTGTTCCTGCTGCCGGCACGTATTAAGAAACAGCTCATTGGGCAGGCCAAGCATATTTTCAAAGAATACAGCCCGTTTCTTTAGCAATCTGTCATTCATATCGGGATCAACAGGACCCAAGTCATACATTTCCCTCCAGATGATCATGTCACCTTCAAGATCAGTTAACTTATTTCCAACCATGTCGCCATTGACAATATGAACTTTCATGCCATCCCCCTAATCAAGCTTTGTGGCAGTGAAGCTGCCCAGAATATTAACTTCGTGTCCATAGGTCTGCAGAACAGCAACCGCTTTTTCGATCAATGGATTCTGTACTCCAAAACCAGCCTCCAGGAAAAATTGATAAGCGCCCAGCTTCTTTTTGGTGGGCCTTGATTCGATCCAGGTCAAGTTGATGTTCAGTGCTGAAAAAACGTTCAGAATGGAAGACAGCACCCCGGTATATTCATCGCTCGGAATCACCTGAAGCATCGTTTTCCTTGCATCAGCCGGTGCCTTTTTGTCTTTGGTCACGACCACAAAACGGGTCTGATTTTCATAGCTTTCTTCAATATTCCGGCGTACCTTTACTAAACCAAACAAATCCCCTGCATACGCGGAGGCCACTGCAGCCACATCATTCCGTCCGGCTTCGCGGATCGCCGCCGCTGCAGAAGCTGTGCTGTCAAAGTGCCGCGTTTTCACCTTCAGACTTCGTATGTATTCCCTGCACTGCGCAAGAGCCGGAGGAATCGACCAAACCTCCCGAATATCCTCCTCCTTTGTACCTGGAGTGCCAAGCAAATGAAGAGATACCGGAAGAATGACCTCGCCAGCGATATATAAATCATTTACAAGCAAACTGTCCACGGTCATGTTAATGGTTCCTTCAATCGCATTTTCGATGGGTGCAATGCCCCAATCTGCCAGTCCGTCTCCTACTGCCTCAAGCACTTCAGGCACCGAATCACACATATGCCAGTCTATCTGCCGGTCTTTAAAATAACGATGAGCTGCTTCTTCAGAAAATGTGCCATGAGGCCCCAAATATGCCACTTTCATTGCCAAAACTCCTCTTTTAATGTTTCATATACGGAAACTTTTCTGAGGATTATACCACGTTAGGGAAAGAATAACCATAGGTGTCCGGCGGTTCGTATTAAACAGGGCCTATAGAACCTGCCAGTCGGCATAGGCCTTATCACTCAGCTTCTCTCATTTTATTTTTTATACTTGGTAAATATATCCTGTTTTGCTGATAATTGGACCAAAACCATTTATCAACCAGGAAAACTATGATATAGATTGGATAATCAAATAATTTAACAGGAGGTATTGCATGAAAAAAGTCCTGCGTCCCACTTCTTTCGTTCTGGCTCTTGTTCTTGCAGCCGGCATCTCTGCTCCTGCATCACACACCGAAAAGGCTGCCGCTGCCGAAGCGTCGGATCCCTTCACACCTTACTACGGAAATGGTCCAAGCTATGTCCAGCCGGACAACATTTCGTATCTGTTTCCAAAACCCAGCGAAAGCTTTTCAACTCCCGCCTTTGAAAAAGGAAGGCTTCCCTTTACTTCTCAGGAAGAAATGATGTCGTTCATTAAAAAGTTGGACCGTAACCACAAAAATGTTTCCCTGACAACCATCGGCCGTTCCCTTGAAGGACGAAAGCTGCCGCTGCTCCTCTTCAGCAACGATAATCCCAACAAGATCAAAACCAATAAAAAGAAGCCGCTGATCTGGATTCAGGGACAAATCCACGGCAACGAACCAGCCGCTGGTGAGTCTGTGCTTGTTACCGCCCAAAAGCTCGCACAGGGCAAGATGGGCAATGTTCTCGATAAAGTAAATATTGCGATCATGCCGCGCGTCAATCCCGATGGTTCTTTCTACTTCAAACGGTACATCGCCACCAACCTGGATGCCAACCGCGACTACATGAAGGTTGAATACCCGGAAGTTCAAGCCATACATAAGGCAATAAATGAATTTCAGCCGGATGTTGTGCTTGATACGCACGAGTACACGGTTAATTCAGGGCCACTCAAAAAATTCGGGGAAAGCGGTTCCCTTCCTTCCTACGACCTGTTGATTTCATCTGCGAAGAACCTTAATATTCCGCAAAGCTTAAGAAAAGCGTCTGACAACCTTCTTCTGAAGAATGTCAATAAAGGACTTGATGCAAAAAATCTTTCTCATCATGCTTACTATACGCTTGCAACCGAAGGCAGTGAACTCGTTGCTACGGAAGGAAGCACGGAAACACGAATCGGAAGAAATGCGCTCGGCCTGAAAAATACGATGACCTTTTTAATTGAAACAAGGGGCATCAATATCGGCCGTGCTGATTTTGACCGCCGCGTCTATGCACAGACCATGGCGCAGCAATATTTCATCAAAGTCGCGGCAGGCAATGCGGCCAGGGTAAAGAAGCTGGTCAAAACGGCCCATCAGGACGTCATCTCTAAAGGTAAGAAAGCAAATGATGGGGATAACGTGGTGGTCACCAGCGAAAACAAGCGGGTACGGGATCAGAAGCTGAAGGTCGTGGACCTTGCCACTGCGAAAAAAGCGGACATCCCCATCATCTGGGAGGACTCCACTGATGCGTATCCAACACTTGAAAGAGAACGTCCAACAGCGTATATCATGCCGCCAGCGTACCATGATATTGCCAAAAAGCTTGCCGTTCTCGGCGTGAAGGTTGAAAAGCTGAAAAGACCAGCTTCCCTTTCTGTGGAAAGCTACAAGGTGACTGATAAAGTCATTTCTACCGAGCTTGAAAACGGCCACTACACCAATAAAGTAACAACCGAAGTAAAAGAGCATGTTCATCCGTTCCCGGCCGGAAGCTATGTCTTCAGCATGGCACAGCCAAATGCAAACTTCATCTCGCTGGCTCTTGAACCAGAATCGGTGGACAGCTATGTCACCTTTAACTTTTTGCCGGTTGAAAAAGGAGATGAAATCCCGATCTACCGTTATATGAGCGGGAAAAAATTGAATGTGAAATAAATAAACAAAGCAGCAGTACAGCGGGACGACCCGCTGCGCTGCTGCTTTTCTTTGTTTAGATGACGGTAAAGTGTTTCCACTCGTTTGGCAGAAGCGTCTGATACTGCCTGGTCAAGAAACGGTCGTCCACGAGCACGATGGTGCCATGGTCACTTTCGGATCGGATCAGCCTGCCGCCGGCTTGCAGCACTTTATTGATGCCGGGAAAGACATAGGAATAATTGTAACCATTCTTTCCGCGTGACGAAAAGTAGTCCTTGATGATATTCCGCTCAAGCCCAAGCTGTGGAAGACCCACTCCTATAACAATGACACCATTTAAACGATCACCAACTAGATCGACACCTTCTGAAAAGATGCCGCCCATCACGGCGAATCCGACCATTGTACCGTTCGTGCCTGCTTGAAAAGCTTGTAAAAAGGCTTCCCGCTCATCCTCTGTCATGCCGGGCGACTGCACGATGGACTGCACTGGAGCATCAAGATGTTGAAACTGTTCATAGACATCGTTCATGTATTGATAGGAAGGGAAAAACACAAGAAAGTTTCCTTTATTTTTTCCGGTTACGCTGAAAATCATCTCTGCAATCGGTTCTTTTGTGTTTTCTCTGTCTCTGTATCTGGTTGATAACGGCTGAATATAAACTTCCAGCTGGTCAGGGTCAAAGGGAGAGGGGATCGCCAGCGCATAATCGTCTTCCCGAAAACCGATCATATCCTTGTAATAGTCAATGGGCGTGAAGGTGGCCGAGAAATAGATGCTTGAGCGATATCCCTTGCTCATCTGCTGAAGCAGCACTGACGGGTCCAGACAGAACATCTTGATCTTTACCTCACTTCTCACATACTCCACATAAGTGACATACCGTTCATCATACAGCTTTGAAATGCGGATAAAGCTTTGCGCCGTAAAATACGTATCAAGAAGAAGCTGCTGGCTTTCTCCCTCCTCCCCGCGAAGCAGTTCACTTTCGGCCGCCGCCACAAAGAGTTCAAGGAGTTCAATAAGCGCTTCAGGCAGCTCTTCCTGCACCATGCTTCTTTTCTCACCACATTGTTTTTTCACTGCCAGTGCAAAATCATTAACGCCCTTGGCCGATTTCTGCAGCTCGCTGTTTTTCCCCTTAAATTCTTTGGATACCTGTAGAAACGCAGACTTGAACAGCTCTGCCGAAAACATGGAACGGCCGCGGTCAACAAGATTGTGTGCTTCATCAACAAGCAGGGCACTTTGTTTTTTCTGTTCCTCAAAAAACCGCTTGAGCGAAACCCTGGGATCGAATACATAATTGTAATCGCAGACCACTGCGTCCGCGCCATAGGCAAGATCCAGCGAAAATTCAAATGGACAGAGCCTGTGCTTTAACGCATATTCCTGGATCACACTGCGGTGAATGACCGTTTCATTGGCCAGGATGTCCAAAACAGCACCGTTCACACGGTCATAATAGCCTTCTGCAAAATCACAGTACTCTTTCTGACAGATGGTTTTGTCCTTCAGGCACATTTTTTCCTTGGCGGTCAGTGTGACCGTATGCAAATGAAGCCCCTTTTTTTGCATGAGCATTAGCGCTTCTTCCGCTGCCTCTCTCGTAATTGTTTTGGCCGTGAGATATAAAAAGCGCTGCAGAAGATTTTCTCCGATTGCTTTTACAGCCGGAAACATGGTGGACATTGTTTTTCCAATGCCTGTTGGCGCCTGGGCGAACAGGTTTTTCTCCTCCATAATCGTGGTGTAGACGGCTCCGGCCAGTTTTCGCTGCCCTTCCCGGTAGGTGTCAAACGGGAACGGAAGCTCCTTGATGCTCCGGTCACGTTCCTGGCGGTGATGAACCATCAGCTGCGCATAAGGGACATACTTGTCCACCGTTTCGGTTAAAAAACCCGACAGCTCACTTTGAGTGAACGTCTTTTTAAAGCGTTTCTGTTCCTCTGTTTCCACCTGCATATAGGTGAGCTGCACATCAATCGAATCCAAGTCATGGTCAGATGCATAAATACAGGCATACACCTTGGCCTGTGCCCAATGGACAGGATAGGTATCTTCTTCAATCCATTGCAGATCGTGGGAGGTGGACTTGATTTCATCTACGGTGACATTGCCCTCTGAAAAGAGCAACCCGTCACAGCGGCCTTCGATCACGAATGCAAGCTGATCCCGTACCACCTCAGTCTGGACAAACACTTCTTTTTGATCATTTTCGGCATAGGTTTTTTGTATTTTTTGATGGGCTTTCGTGCCCTCGGTCATCGTGCTCACCGAACGGAAGCGGGAGTCGATACTGCCGCCTCTGTACACATATTCGACCAGTCCCCGAACGGAAACTTTTACAATGTCCGGCATGTTATCACCATTCCATAAGTTCTCTTATGAACAGTTTAACAGAATATATCGATTAATAATTGATATTCACCTTATTGTGGAGCGGAAGTCTGAGGGTAACTTCGGTTCCCTTTCCCGTTTCGCTTTTGAACGAGATTTTTCCCTGCATGGACTCAATGATCTTCACTGAAACCGTGGTTCCGAGCCCTGTCCCTTTCTCTTTTGTGGTATAAAAAAGAGTGCCGATCCGGGACAGCTGCTCTGGTGTCATGCCATTACCGGTATCCGTAATGGAAACAACCGCCCGGTCGCCGGATAAGGAGAGTGCCACGGTAACGGTTCCTCCGCCCGGAGTGGCCTCAATCGCATTTTTTATCACGTTAACGAGTGCCTGTTTCAGCTGGTTCCGGTCAGTAAAAAGGAAGGCTTCTTCCGTCCCTCCCCATTTCAGCTCCACTCCCTGCTTTACCGCCAGGGCATTCAAAAGCATGCATACCTCTGAAAGAATTTGAGATAAAGAGAAATGTTCAAGCTTCTTAAATTCGGGTTTGGCGAAATTCAAATAGTCATTAATAATCACCTCAGCCCTTCCCAGCTCGCTCAGCACAAGGGGAATATAAGAAAAATGATGGTCCTTGTCGTCTTTTTGCATAAGCTGAAGAAATCCTTTCACAACAGTAAGCGGGTTTCTGACTTCATGAGCGATCGAGGCTGCGAGCTCGCCCATGGTGTTCAGCTTTTCGGCCTTCTCAATCTCTTGCTTCATGAGAGTACGTTCAATAATCAATTCATTCAGCCGGGCAGCGGTTCCCACCCCAAGAACGCCAATGATGCCAAAGGGCAGCACACGATAGACTGAATCCACCAGCGTGCTGTTGATTTCACCCGAATAGGCCGTATAGGACAAAAGGATAAAAATTTGCACAACAGTGGGCCATACCCCCACCAGCATGGCGATCTTCACTCGTTTATAAGGATGGTAGTTCCTGAAGGTACTACTAAGTAAAAAAGGAGTCAGGGCAGCCAATACAATTCCTGCCAAAGCAAATAACAAGGCCTCTCCGCCAAGAGCTGTACGACAAACAAGAATGGTTGCCAAAACCATCCCTCCTGAAACTTTACCTCCGTACAAAAAGGCAAGGATTAGCGCTACATAACGCAAATCCCAATACAGACCGCCTTCCTCATGGGCAAAGATCATGCAAAAAGCAGCGCAAATGCTTTGCAGTGCTCCCCAGAGGTAAGGAGACGAAAAAAAATGCTTTTTTTCAAAAAAGAAGCCGTACCCCAAAACCGGGGCAAGAACCATCAACACATGTAAAAGGAGTTTTTCTGTCAGCATCAGCCTGTCTCCTGACGATTTTAGTTATCTTATTTATTACGACAAGAAATGACGTTCCCCTGCCACCTGCCGAAAAAATCGACCTTTTGTGGCAAGTATCCCCAAAAGTAAAAAGGCCGCTCCCCTATCTTGGAGAATCGGCCTTCATTTTTGGTCAGGAAGCTTTTTTCTTACTGTATTTCTTGCCTTTCACCATTTCGTAGATCTGAACGCCGCCTGCTTTGGAAGCAATCTTTAGATCATCTTTCTTTCCTGGATGTATCACATCTTTTTTATCCCAAACATTCTTTAATACAAGCTCATGGCCTTTAGCCAAAGACTTTTGCAGCGTGATTTTTTCGGCACTTCCATTGTTCAGAACAACGAGGAAATGGTCATGTTTGTTGCTTCTTTCATAAACCAGCACTTGGTCATCGGAATACCATTCTTTGATCTTGCCGGTTCGCAGTGCAGGCTCATCGTTTCGCAGCTTGATCAATTGTTTGTAATACTTCTTCAACTCCAGGTTTTGCTTCGCTTTATTCCAAGGCATCGGTTCACGGTAATAACGGTCCTGATATTCGTCGACCGTTGTCTGGTCTTTACTTTGAGACAGACCAACTTCTGTTCCGTAATAAATGATAGGTGCTCCCGGAAGTGTAAACTGTGCCGCTGCTGCTTGCTTCAGCTTGTTTACATCTCCCTTGGACTCGAATAAAAAGCGCGGCATGTCATGGTTATCCAGGAATGTTCCCATCACATACTGAGGGTCATAGGTTGACTGGTTCAAACGGATCGCATCACTGAGCTCTTGCATCGACTGTCCTTTGGCAAATACATCAAGCAGTGCAGTCTGCATCGGGAAGTCAAGCGCACCGTCCAGCTTGCCGGCATACGTGTTGATTTTTTCCCTGCTGTCCCAAACTTCTCCGTAAATAAAGGCATTCGGCTTCAGCTTTTTCACTGTATGCCTGAAGTCCACCCAGAAGCTGTAGCTCGGCCCTTTGGCGTAGTCAAGGCGGAACCCGTCAAAGCCAAGGTCCTTCAGCCAGAACGGCACAACCTTGTTCATCATATAGCTGCGTGTTGCCGGATTATCGTTATTCAGTTCAGGCAGTTCAGTGACACCGTAAAACGTTTTATACTCATTCGGCCAATTGGTAAACGTATACCAGTTATAATACGGGCTTTTGGTTCCATTTTTTACCGCATCCTGGAAAAATGGGTGTTGATTGGATGTATGGTTGGGAACGAGGTCATAAACCACCTTCATCCCGTTTTTATGCGCCTCTTTAATAACTTCCTTCATCACCTTGTTGTCTCCGAAGCGTGGATCGATTTTCAAAAAGTCTGCCGGATGATATCCGTGAAAATACGGGCCCTTGAATACAGGTGAAATCCAGATCGCATTTACACCGAGACTCTTAATATAGCTGATTTTCTCTTTTACCCCCTGGAGGTCTCCGCCCATCCAGTTTTTTAGCTTTTCATCGTACGATAGGTTAGGATCGACTGGCTCGTTGTTCAATGGATTGCCGTCCTTGAAACGGTCGACAAACACATGATAGATGGATGCATCTTTTGCCCATTGAGGAGATTTGAAGTCATCCACATAATAGGCAAATTCTGTTGCATCAGCAGACAGAATGCTGTTGGTGTCTGCAAACTGGGAGCCTGTGCCTTCTGTATCCCACACATCAACCTTGTATTTTACGCGTGTATCATTTTTTTGCTTTGGAATGAATCCAGTCAGCACTGACTTGTACAGTCCATTGCCAAGGCTCACTTTTGAGGTTACATACATTGGCGAAAACCGCCCGTTCGTTGCCAATCCTCGCTTGCCCACAGGCGTTGAACCTTCAGTTGTGTAGTAAATCCCGCCTTTGTTGATGGGGCCGTAATGCTCTACAGTGGTTTTAACAGTCACCTTATCCTTATGGTCCGGGATAGAAGGTTGAAAGTTGAAATCGTGGGTTACGCTTTTAGCAACGGGTACGGCGCTCCAGTCTTTCACTGTATCACTGACCGTTTGGCCAGCCTCAGAAAAGGCTGCCTTTCTTGGCTCACTTTTCACTTCTTTATATTTGGCATCCCCGAGTGCATACAGATAGCTGAACGATTGTCCGGGTTCCCCGGTCAGCTGGATGCTGTAGGTCTTGTCTCCGGTCTTTTTCAGACTGGTGAGCGAGTAGTTGTACTTGTTGAGGCTTGTCCCGATCGTCACATTCGCCCAGTCTGGGGTAGAAGCTGGAACGGTGACATTAAGCGTGACCTTCCCCTTACCTTCTACGAGCTGAATATCTACTTTTCTTTCATCATCCGGATGAAAGACAAACACATAGCTTCCTGTTTGGGGCGGTACGAATTCCAGGTTGCTGCCGTCCATCCATTGATCGTCTCTTACATACTTAAACTCCAGCTTGTTCCCGCCAGTTAACGGGATGGGATTGCTCTTCCATGTTCCATCCTGTTGAAGGGTCAGCGGATTATTGTCAGTTCCCCAATCAAGCGGCGCCAGGCTTCCTCTTACCACGACTTTTTGATAGCTTGCCGCGGCGGCTGTTTGTGGAAGCTGTACCAGTATAATCCCCAAAAGAAGCACCAATGACATCCGAATGCCAAAACTCTTTTTCAACCAAATTCCTCCTTTTATCACTTTGTGCAAACGTTTTCATAAACCTTTAGTAAAAGTTTAGCTGTCTTGACAGAAATATGCAATGAATCTTTTTTACTATTGAATTCAAAATAACAAAATAAAAAACAGGCTTTCGCCTGTTTTTCATTAGGATACTTGCTCCTTGTCCGGTTCCTTGTAGTCCTTTTCCCAGTAGTCTGCATTTTTTATGCCGACTTTAATGGAATTAAAGACA
The DNA here is from genome assembly GCF_004127935.1 of Fictibacillus sp. S7. NCBI lineage: Bacteria > Bacillati > Bacillota > Bacilli > Caryophanales > Fictibacillaceae > Fictibacillus > Fictibacillus sp. S7. The sequence goes on from NZ_QJKL01000001.1 coordinate 2,468,389, forward strand.
GGATCAAGACCTTGCTTTTTCTGTTGTTCGTAATCTTTTAACGCTTTTAGAGCCGGTTTGGCAAGAATTAATATGGCAATAAGGTTCAGCCATACCATAATCCCGAGACCGGTATCTCCAAGCTTCCACGCGAGTGCTGCTTCCTTAATGGTGCCGTAGAAGGTTGCCGCGAGAATAACCACTTTTAGCAGCGGAATGGCCCACTTGTTTTCCCGGCCACGAATCAGATAAGCAATGTTAGTTTCGGCAATATAGTAATACGCCATAATTGTTGTAAAGGCAAAGAAGAACAACGACACAGCAACAAAGCCGGCTCCAAACCCAGGAATAACCTGCTCAACCGCAGCCTGTGTGAATCCTGGTCCAGGTTCCACCCCTTTTAAATTATCATAAAGGAAGGTTTTGTCCGGTGCCTGTGTGTTGTACATGCCTGTAAACAGAATCATGAATGCTGTCGCGGAACATACAAGAAGAGTATCAATATATACAGAGAATGCCTGAACCAAACCTTGTTTGGCAGGGTGGGAAACCTCAGCGGCAGCCGCCGGATGGGCACCAGTTCCCTGACCCGCTTCATTGGAATAAATTCCGCGTTTTACTCCCCATTGAACCGCCATACCGACGATCCCGCCGAACACGGAATCAGCGGCGAATGCACTTTTGAAAATCAACGCAAACACAGCTGGCAGCTCTGTAATATTAATCGCAACGATAATCAATGAAACAGCGACATAGCCAATGGCCATAAACGGCACTACGTATTGAGCGACATTCGCAATCCGTTTGACTCCGCCAAAAATTATAATTCCTAAAAGAGCAATAATAATAAGACCAGTAATCGATTTATTCATTCCAAACGCATTTTCAATTCCCAGTGCAATAGAGTTCGACTGCACTCCTGGCATGAGAATCGCCATGGCAAGAACGGCCGCCAGGGCAAATAAGACACCATACCATCTCCAGCCTGTCCCCTTTTCAATATAAAAAGCAGGCCCACCGCGGTATTGCCCCTCATGCTTTTCTTTATAAATTTGGGCAAGGGTGGATTCGATAAAGGCAGTGGATGCTCCGATAAAAGCAATCGCCCACATCCAGAACACTGCCCCCGGTCCACCAAACCCGATGGCTGTCGCGGTACCTGCAATATTTCCCGTTCCTACACGGCCAGAAAGCGCAATGGAAAGTGCCTGAAAAGAAGAAACACCAGCATCAGAGCTTTTCCCCTGAAACATCAGCTTGATCATGTCTTTAAAATGCCGCACCTGCAAAAAACGTGTAATGATGGAAAACAGCAGGCCGACACCCAAACAGATGTAAATCATCGGCTGGCTCCACAAAATGTTGTTGTTCAAAAAATCGATAAATCTCTCCAAACTTCATCCCCCTTATATATAGTCTGAATTTTAAACCTATTTTGAATTATATGTTAAGGTCTGTACTATGACAATGTCAGAACAAAATTCTATGCAATAAATGAGACATTTCTACTAGGAAGGTAGTAATTGGAAATCAAAAAACAGTACACCTTGAAATAGTGTCGAGAGGCGTTTTTCCTGCTTCCTGTTCAGCTTTTTTATATTTTCGTTTATTGAGCGTTTCAGCAAGCCCCATGCCCAAAGGCGGAACAGCACTAGCTTCCGCAAACGCGGTGTTCCCCTAAAAGTTTTAAAAAGGATTTTATAAAATTCGGCCGAATCACAGGTAAGAATACGAAAAAAGGACTGAGAGAATGGGTTATATTATGGAGTTGCGCAAACTGGTCGGAAACCGGCCGCTCATCATGACCGGGGCTTGTGTTCTTTTAGTTGATATAAAAGGGGAACTGATGATGCAAAAACGAAAGGACAATGGATGTTGGGGCCTTCCCGGAGGTGCGCTGGAGCCAGGGGAACAGCTTGAGGAAGCAGCAGCAAGAGAGCTGCATGAAGAAACGGGATACAAGGCTGTTGAGCTTGAGATCATGCACTTATTCTCCGGTGAACGCTTTTATTACAGGTATCCTCATGGAGATGAGGTCTATAATGTGATTGCCGCCTATACTTGTACAAAATATGAAGGATTGCCCCGTCTTGATGAAACTGAAGTGGAGGAAATCGCGTTCTTTGGACTTAATGAGCTTCCTGAAAATATTAATCCGACTGATATTCCGGTCATTGAATACTTTGTGGAAAAAAACAGCAAGGATCCGCGCCTTCTGTAATGGAGGTGTAAAGATCCTTGCTGCCTTATAAATAAATGCTGGACGTGCTTTCCTGACTTTTGTCTGTCACTTGTTCTACCACAAAGAGCGCATGCCGGTCCCTTTCACTTTCGGTTTATCTGCTCCTTTACTAGTCCAGGTCTTTAGGAACAGAAATCAACCAGAAAGTTTGTTTTATAACAGGAGGTTGGAGGAATACTAATTTTAAGATGTCCATGGAAGGAAGTGCTCACAAATGGAAGAAGGCAAGGTAAAGAGGCATTGCAGCAACTGTAATCAGGAAACCACGCATGTGGTGCGGGAAGATGCGCTTGAACTGGAATATACATGTACCAACTGTGATCATACAGAAACAGAAGTTAAGACATTCTTTTAATTTACAACAGCCGGCAGCGGATGCCGGCTTTTTGTTTATTTGAGCAGTTTCTTCACCAGTTGCAAACCATTATTGGCGGAAGGGTAACGAAAGGAGAAGTCGAAACGGTTCGTTTGTTTCAATACACTTTTCCGGTGAGAAAATGTATCGAAGCTGGCTTTGCCATGGTAGTTTCCCATCCCGCTTTCCCCGACACCGCCAAACGGAAGATACGGTGTCGCAATGTGCATGAGGGTATCATTGATGCAGCCTCCTCCAAAGGAGATTCTGCTGGTTACCTCGTCTGCTGTATTCTTATTCTGAGTGAATAGGTACAAGGCGAGGGGCTTCGGACGTGAATGGATCAGCTCAATAGCTTCTTCAAGCGAGGTGTATTCCACAACAGGAAAAATCGGGCCGAAAATTTCTTCTGTCATCACAGAGGAATCCAGCTTTACCCTATCAATCAGGGTCGGTGCGATTTTTTGTTTGCTGTCATTTCTCTCTCCGCCATAGATAACCGTTCCTTCCTTCAGGTAGCCTGACAACCGGTTGTAATGCCGTTGATTCACAATTTTTGAGTAAGCGGGACTTTGGATTGGTTCGGGACCATAAAACGCTTGAATTACTTCCTTCATTGCTTCAATAAGGGAAGTTTTAATCTTCGAGTGAACAAGCAAATAATCAGGTGCGATGCAGGTTTGACCCGCATTCATGAACTTTCCGAATACAATCCTTTTTGCCGCAAGCGGAATGTTGGCATCCTCATGGACAATGACCGGACTTTTACCCCCCAGCTCCAGTGTAACGGGTGTCAAATGCCTGGAGGCTGCCTCCATCACTACTTTACCAACCGCTGCACTGCCTGTGAAAAAGATATAATCAAAACGTTCTTCAAGAAGTGCCTGGCTTGTTTGTACACCTCCTCCTATGACAGCGACATACGATGGAGGATAAAGCTCCTGAAGCAGCGTTGAAAGTAAGGCCGATACATTAGGTGTCAGCTCCGAGGGTTTGATAATAGCCGTATTTCCTGCAGCAATAGCGCCCACTAGCGGGGACAGAGCAAGCTGAAACGGATAGTTCCATGGTGCAATTATGAGGACAGTCCCATACGGTTCAGGAATGATGGAACCTTTTGAGCCCACATGAGTTAACGCAGTTTTTACTTTTTTCGGTTTTGCCCAGCCTTTTAGATGCTTGATTGTGAAATTAATCTCTTCATACAGAATGCCAATTTCTGTTGAATAGGATTCAAGCTCTGACTTTCCCAAATCAAGCGCAAGAGCATCAATCACTTCATGATCGCGCTTCTTTATGCCGGCTTTCAGTTTTTTCAGCTGCTCCATCCGGAAAGGCAATAATTTTGTCTCCTGTGTCGCAAAATAGGTTCTTTGGTTTTGAAGAATCCGTTGAATTCCCGCTGCTGACGCCTCTTTCATCAGGCTCACCTCATAACGAATTTGAATGATTATAGGTCTAAAAATGTAAACATTAGTACAACGAAACTATAGGAACTTCCCGCTGAAAAGTCAACACAGTGTGTTTTTACACTAATAAAATACACCCGGTATTCCTTTGTAAGCTGAGAAGCGACCGGGTGAACAGTTATCCTATTTCTTTCTGAAGCTGGCTGTGATAAAGCTCCGAGTAGTAGCCGTTTTCCTTTAATAGCTGCTGATGAGAGCCCCTTTCCAAAATCCCTCCGTCATTTAGAACAAGGATTTGATCAGCTTTTTGTATCGTGTTGAGTCGGTGCGCGATGATAAAGCTGGTCTTGCCCTTCATCAGGCGCTGTAATGCCTCCTGGATCTTCATTTCTGTGATGGTGTCAATACTGCTGGTCGCTTCGTCCAGCACAAGGATAACAGGATTGGCAAGAATAGCCCTCGCGATACTGAGGAGCTGCTTTTGCCCTTGGCTGATTCCGCTGCCGTCCTGTTCGATAACTGTATCATAACCATTGGGAAGTTTCGTGATAAACGAGTGGGCATTTGCTTCTTTTGCCGCCTTCACAACCTCTTCATCACGCGCTTCCAGCCGTCCGTAGCGTATGTTTTCCATAATCGTACCTTCAAATAAAAACGGATCCTGTAAAACAAACCCCATTTGGGCACGGAGTGCTTCCCGTTTAATGCTTTTAATATCCCGCCCATCCAGCAGGATGGTTCCACTATCCGTATCATAAAAGCGGGACAGCAGATTAATAATGGTTGTTTTCCCCGCTCCCGTAGGACCGACCAGGGCGACTGATTCGCCAGGTGCTGCATGAAACGAGATTTGGCTGACCGTATTTCCTCCTTCTTCATAAGAAAAGGAAACATCCACAAATTCAATTTCTCCCCTTACTTCTCCAAGTTCTTTATGGCCTTCCTCATCCTTTTCTTCTTCCTCTTCTTCAAGAATTTCAAATACACGCTCTGCACCAGCGACTGCGGATAAAAGGGTATTAAATTGGTTGGATAAATCGTTCAGCGGCCGTGTAAACTGGCGGGAATACTCGGCAAAAATCACAATGGTACCGATTGTAACCAGCCCTTTGAGCGCCAAAAACCCGCCTGCTCCGGCAATTAATGCAAAGCTGATATTATTGAGCACGTTCATCAGTTTGGGAATAAAGCCTGAATAGGTTTGGGCCCAGAAACCCGATTCTTTCAGTTTATCATTCTTTTTCAGCAGTTCTGCAATCACCCGGTCTTCCTGAGAAAAAGCTTTAACGATGCGCTGCCCTGAAATGGTTTCTTCAATAAAGCCATTCAGTTCTCCCAAATTTCTTTGCTGCAGTTTGAACAGCTTTCCCGTTCGTTTCGTGATCCAGCGCATACCGAGAAACATGACCGGAACAATGACGAGGGTTACGGCAGTCAGAAGCGGACTCAGCCATAGCATAAACCCGATTGTTCCAAACAGCGTCAGCACACTTGAGATAATTTGAATCACCGATGAATTCAGCGTCGAGCTTACATTTTCTATATCATTGATGACCCGGCTCATGATTTCCCCATATTGGCGTTTATCAAAAAAAGGAATCGGAAGTTTGTGCAGGTGGCGAAACAACTGCGTCCTCATGGAGAACACTGTATTTTGTGCAATTCCGATCATCCAATAATTCTGAAACCAGAGTGCAACAGAGTTTAGAACATAAACACCAAGCAATCCGGCCAGCAGACGCAAAAGCCCGCTGTTATCCCGGGTGATGATGTAGTTGTCAATCGCTTTACCGATCATGAAAGGCCCCAGCAGCCCGAATACAGAACTGAGAACAACCATCAGCAAAACGAGCCATAATCGCCCCTTCTCTCTGGCAAGGTAAATCCAAATCTGCCGCAGTGTCCCTTGCCAGTCCTTCGCTTTTTCTACTTTCTTTTTGGCCGGGGGTTCCTTTTCCAATACTTCCTGGACGACTTCCCTTTTATGGCGGAACGGCTCAATCAAATCCTTGAGCATGCTTCAACGTCTCCTCTCCAAACTGCGATTCAAAGATTTGCTGATAGAGTCTTGAACGCAGCAGCAGGTCTTCATGTTTGCCTTCCATTAAAAGCCTTCCGTTGTCTATTAACAGAATTTTATCAGCCTCCATGGCTGTAGCAATCTTTTGGGTAATAATTAAAAGGGTTGAAGGATAGTGATGGAGCGCCTCCAGCAGCTTCCTCTCTGTCTTTAAGTCCAGTGCACTTGTGCTGTCATCCAGCAAAAGGATTTTTGGATGTCTTACCAATGCCCTGGCGATCGACAAACGCTGCTTTTGTCCGCCAGAAAGATTTACTCCCTTTTGCCCCAGCCTGGTGCGGTACTGCTCTGGCAGTTTGGCAATGGTATCGGCAATCTGCGCATGCTCTGCCGCCGTCTTGATTTCGTCGTGCGTTGCATTTTCTTTGCCCCAGGCGATATTTTCCGCTACAGTTCCGGTGAATAACAGCGACTCTTGTGGAACAAGACCAATCGCATTTCTCAAGGATTCCAGCTTCATACGGCTGATATCCGCGCCATCCAGCAAAATCTTTCCTTCCTCCACATCATACAGCCGCGGAATGAGCTGAAACAGCGAAGATTTCCCTGATCCCGTCGCTCCCATCACCGCCACCGTCTGTCCGGCTTCTGCAGTAAAGGAAATATGTTCAAGCACCTTTTTTTGAGTTCCGGGATAACGGAAAGCCACGTCCTGAAATTCAATTTTTCCTTTTATAGCGGGAGCAATGATTTCTGATTCTGAGCGATTCACAAGATCAATCTCTGTATCCAGTACATCCGTGATCCGGTTGGCCGAAGCCTTCGCCCGGGAGAACGCCATGATAATCCAGGAAAAGATGGAGAAAGTGGAGGTAATTCTTGTACTGTAATTAATGATGGCCACTAAATCCCCTACCTGGGCACTCCCAGTGCTGATCTGTACGCTTCCAAACCACAGAACGCACATAATGGCAATGTTCATGACCAGCAGCAAGATCGGATTGGTGGCTTCCATCAGCCGCAAGGCATAAACCGTCTGATCCTTTAGTTTGGTGTTAGCGGCTGTAAAACGTTTTACCTCATGCCTGCTTCTTAAAAAAGCTTTGATTATCCGGATGCCCGCGAGATTTTCCCGCATCACGCCATTCACTTTATCCAGATAGCCCTGGACAAACTTGAACAGGGTTCCTCCCTTTTTTAAAACCCACAGCAAGAAAACAAACAGAACGGGAACGGCCACCGCCAGAAATAGCGCCAGCTCGGGATTAACAACAAAGGACATCACCAATCCGCCCACTACCAAGAGGGGCGCCCGGAGCATCACCCTGAGGCTCATAAAGACGGTATTCTGCAGCTGCGTGACGTCATTGGTCATTCTCGTAATAAGAGAGGAAGTGGGAAAAGAGCTGAAGTTGGCGAAAGAGAAGGCTTGAATCTTTGTAAACAGGATTTTACGGATATCATATCCGTAATTCTGGCTGACATGGGAGGCGTAAAAGGAGTTGATGATGCCAGCAATAAAGGCACAAAGCGAAATGCCGACCATTACACTTCCCCATAGCATGACAATATCAAGATCCCTTTTTATTATTCCATTATCAATCACCTTCGCTATCAAAAGCGGCTGCAGAAGCTCAACCGCCAGTTCAACCAGCATCAATAGCAATGCTACCGCAATTTGAATTCGGTAAGGTTTTAAAATTCGAATCACTTTCAAGAGTGCATCACCCTCCAAATCTTCTATAAAAAAGCACAATATGTAAGTTTCACTAGCTTAATCATACCTCGCTGCTGGAATTTTTTAAATTATTTGAACCTTTTTCCAAAAAAAAAAAGAGCGGAAAGAAAAACAGTTTAAAACTGCCTTCTTTCCGCTCTTTATTTTTTTCGCCTGTTAATTTGGTGAAAAGTAAAAAACAAGGAGACCGGTATCTGAATCAAAGTCCCAATCGCAAAAGACATCTGTCAGTTTTTTTCCCAGAATCGTATCGATCCCATCGTTGATAAAAGACTTTTTCTCCAAAATTCGTTTGGTAACCCTTAAAGGCTTTGCATATCCTTTTTGAATCATTTCTTTTTCTATGCTGACCAGGATGCCTTTTCTGATACTAACCAATACTCTGTCATTAATCATCCAGCTTACCGTTCGTTCCGGCCATTTTTGAACAAGCTGGCTGATTTCGTTGATTTTCTTTTCGACTTCATTCTTTTTTTTATAGTTTTGATCATCTTGTGAGAGATAGTTGTCCTTCGCCACCCCGGCTATCATCATGGACTGATTGGCTGTATTCCAGTCGTAATAAAATTTTTCATATTCCGTTTCCGTTAAAGCCAGGATATAGGCTTGTATTTCCGGAACCAGGCTAGACAGCATGGTCTCTCGTGTTTCTTCGACCGTTGATTCTTTTCCCTGTTTCAGAAGGGCGTTTTCCATTGGCGAAATAAAATTTCGGATGTGAATCAATATGAAAGGGTGCTTAATGGTAACGTAGGCGGACTCTGGCCCTTTCCCAAAATTATCCCGTAACAGTTTACCAATGTAACTCGAAATTTGCACTTCTATAGACATATGGCCTAACACCTACATTCTTTTTAAGATAAAAGCATCCTTTCTTTTATCCTTGCTTTCCTAATTATGTGAACTATTATTTCTAATTCCCCAGTAAGAAATACATAAACGTCGTCCGGCAACTACTCTTATTTTGCCGATAGAGCAATCAAAATATAACTTTTGTCCTGTAAAAAGTTCCATTCAACAAAAATATCGGAGATTCTTTTTGTAAGGATCTCTTCCAATCTGCTGATCTCAGCTTCTAAAAGATTCTTTTCCAGCTTCTTTTTTGTCATGAACAGTTCTTTAACAAACCCATCTTGTATCAGTTCATTTTCTATTCGTGTGAGAACCCCTTCACGTCTAACCAGGAGCAGCCGGTTCGATAAAAATACGGAAGATATATGAAGCGGCCTTTTTTGAGCGGTTTCACTGATTTCATCTACTACATTATTTATCGACTGTAATACTTCGTCTGAGTTCCAAAGCGGCTCGTTTCCTGGGATCTCAGCAAGAAGCAACCCGCTTTTCTTCTGCAGGTTCCAGTCACAGTAAAAGTCTCCCACAAGCTGCTGCCCAGTCATCAAATAAAACTGTTCTCTGATTTCAGGCAGGAGCTCATCCATGATGATGTCACGCGCATGATATACAAACGATTCCTTTCCCTTGTTCAACAGCATCTGTTCTAATGGAGAAAGGAAGTTTTTGATTACAACAGCAACAAATGAAGGGGTGATTGTAACATAAATCGATTCAGGGCCTTTTCCAAAACGATCCCGGAGCATTTTTCCTATCATACTCCCAAGCTTGATTTGAAGATCGTTGATTTGAGTTTTTTCCATTCTAACCGCCCTTCATTCACAAAATTAAAAAAGCCAAATAGAAACAGAGGATATCTGTTTCTATTTGGCTCAAGTCCAGCTCATCTATGTCTAGTTCATTACCGCCAACTATTTAATTTAAAGACTAAGAAAACCTTCATTTTATGCAAATCTCCAGATAACAGCGTTCTTTCTCTTATCCATGCTTTATTTTAATATAGAATAGAATTTTTTCAACCTTTTTCTCTTTTGCGGGAATGCTATACTGATAAAGACAGCAAAAGTTTGAAGAAATAAGGCTGGAGGAAAGGAGCACCCCACAATGAATGGCCAAAGCCGCCAAAACATCACTCCGGGTCTGGATGTGAATATCGTTTTAAAGAAGGACCAAAGAAGCGGGAAGCTCACAAGAGGTAAGGTAAAAGACATTCTGACAAAGTCCGCCCATCATCCACACGGAATAAAGGTTCGGCTGGAAGATGGACAAGTCGGAAGAGTAAAAGAAATCGTGCAAAATCAGGAGGAACAAAAATGACCCATCAAACTGAAAATAACAGCCTGCCGCCAAAAACATGCAGCATTGAGCGACTGGTCACCCTTCCACAGGACGTGGAGAAAGTGCTTGCGGGCCAAAAAACAGCGACCCGCCGAAACGGACGCTATGCCGATGTGGGAGAAATTATGGAACTTAACGGCGCAAAATTTATTGTTGAAAAGGTCTATTCCCAGTCGTTGGGTGAATTAACAGATGAACATGCCCGACAAGAAGGATTTGATGATGTAGAAGGCTATAAGAATTCCATTCTATCCATTCATCCCGGTATGCCCTGGCTTCCTCATATGAAGGTATGGGTTCATGAATTCAGGGCCGTCGAAGAGGAATAACAGCAATAAATGAATCTGGTGTATCCCTTTTTGTTATATCTTCATATATTTAGTGTCATTCTGTCGGTCGGCCCTTTTTTCATTCTTCTGCCTTTACTGAAGAAATTAAAGGTCGCAGGTCCTGGTCATGAGGAGGCATATCTGGATACGTTTAGAGCTGCCGTTCGGCTGGCAAAGCATGCGGGCCACGTACTCGTGGTTACCGGTGTGCTCCTTGTGTGGATCACGAAACGTTCATGGACCACCTCCTGGCTGCTCACCACTATTGTCATACTAATTTGTTCTCTGTATTTTTTGGCAAGAGCCTTTTCCCCGACGATCCGAAGATTTAAAGACCCTGAAGAACAACGGGCCGAACTTACATCGAAGCTGAAAAGAACCATTTGGATTTACCTGGCGCTGATGCTCTTCATGCTTTGGTTCATGGTAGCCAAGCCCCAGCTTTGGACATAAAAAGGACAAAACAGCTCATGTTTTGTTCTTTTTTTGAATCTATTAAACCGTCACTCCTGCAAAAAATTCTTCGTACATTGCCTGAACCGCTTTTCTTTCATCCCCGGCTTTTACACCAAACATCATGCTGACCTCAGATGAACCCTGATTGATCATCTCTATGTTGACACCGGCTCTCGCCAGTGCGGTTGAAGCCCTTGCTGCCGTTCCGACCGTTTCTCTCATTCCTTCTCCAACCATCATGATCAGTGCAAGGTCTCTTTGCACTTTCACGTCATCAGCATGGAGTTCTTCTTTTATACGCTGAACAATTTGCTCTTCGACGGATTCGCTCAGTTGTTGCTGCCTTAAAATAATGGAGATGTCATCAATCCCTGATGGCATATGTTCAAAAGACAAATGAAAGTCTTCCAATATATTGAGAAGCCGGCGGCCAAATCCAATTTCCCTGTTTAATAAATACTTGCTGACATAGATGCTTGAAAAGCCATCATCACTGGCGATCCCGATCACAGGCCCATTTGTAAGCTTACGCTCCTTCACAATCATTGTGCCGGGCTTATCAGGCTGGTTTGTATTTTTCACATTAACAGGAATCCCCGCCCTGAAAGCTGGCATAAGCGCTTCATCATGGAAGACCGAGAACCCTGCATACGAAAGCTCCCGCATTTCCCTGTACGTAATTTCAATGATTTCCTTTGGCTGGCGAATGATGTTTGGATTGACGGAATAGACGGCATCCACATCCGTAAAGTTCTCATAAACATCGGCTCTCATCCCGCTGGCGAGGATCGATCCTGTTATGTCCGAACCGCTGCGGGAGAAAGTCACAATTTCCCCTTCCTCATTAAATCCGAAAAATCCTGGAAAGATCACGATACCGGCATGTTCTCTCAGCCGGTAAAGAGACTCATAGGTTTCGGGCAACGGCTGTGCATTTCCCGGCTCGTCTGTGACGAGCAAGCCTGCATCTTTCGGATTCACATACGAGGCCTCTACTCCTTTGAACTGAAAATAGGCAGCGATAAGCTTGGCATTATTATCTTCTCCACTTGCCTTCACAGCATCCATATACTTCTGCGGGTTGCTGCGATCACTGTTTAACAGCTGCAGAAGGCTGGCACGAATGCCTTCCACGACCTCTCCTGGCAGCTGAAGTTCTTTGGCAATGCTTTCATAACGGCCAACTATGGCTTCAAACGCCTCATTGTCTTCTTTTCCCTGTAAATAGGAAGCGGCACATTCTATTAAAAGATCCGTCACTTTGGTGTCCTCTGCATCCCGCTTTCCTGGTGCTGATACCACCACAGCTTTTCGCTCCGGATCGGAAACCACGATTTTAAAAACCTTTGCTAGCTGTTCCGCACATGACAAAGATGAACCGCCGAACTTTACTACTTTCATTGTTAACATCCCCTACTGTTGGAATTTATCCGCTAAAATTTAGTTCTTATTATTGCGCGTTTTGAAACAAGATGCAAGAAGTTTTTCCATACAGAAAGAACAAATGTCCACATCAGAGGAACTTTATGTTTCGGTATTACTAAGTCACCCCGGGAAATACTCCATGGGTTTCGATTATTTCCGAGGGAATAATCTAGATTTCAGGGAAATATTGAAGGGTTCTGTCAGTTTTTCCCGACAGAACCCTTTTTCCAGTAAAACGCGTTATTGAAAAGTTCCCTTTATAACAGGGGCTCCCTCTTTAACCATAATCCTTCCTTTAGCAATAACCGTATCAATTTCCAAGGTATCTTTCTTCAACAGGACAAGATCAGCATCTTTCTTTTCATGAATATATCCTTTGTTGTTCAGCTTCAGCACTTGGGCAGGGTTACAGGTAATAACTTTTAAAGCGTCTTCGAGAGTAACTCCCTCCTTTAACACAGCATCTCTGACTTCCTCAAACAGCGAGGATACTTTCCCAACCTGCAGGCCTTTAAACTCCCCATCATCATTAAATATGGGCAGACTGGCCTGCCCATCCGATGAGAAGGTAATATTGCCAATCGGAACTCCTTGATCCAGCATGGTCTTCAACCCTTTACTGCACTTTACTTCCCCTTCTTCAAGAAACTTCGGAATGGTACTCGTAGTGAAATCGACAAATCCTCCGTTTTTGGCGTATCGTACACCGTCGTGGAAAAGATCTTCTGTACGGTTAATATGAGTAAGATGAAAGTGCATAATGGGAATATTCGTACGTTCAATCAGTTCCTCAATCGGTTTCAGTCTTGACTCTCCACTTCCGATATGAACCTCCAGAATACCCGCCTTTCCAGTCAACAATCCACCATTACGGGCAGCCGTTGCGATTTTGACCAATTCCTCATAGGTCGGCACGGATGAACGATGGTCTGAAATGGCAATTTCACCAACACCGATAATTTTTTCAATAAAGATGATATCCTCCTCTATTTTTCCGGTGATGGTCCGTACGGGAAGCTGGTACGAACCTGAATGTATAAATGTTGTAATCCCTTCTTCCTCCAGCGCGTGCGCTTTAGCCAGAAGATTCTCCAATGTTCTTGTCGTTCCGTCTGTGCCAAGAAGCCCAATCATCGTCGTAATTCCTGAAGTAGTAGCATCCGTAAGCATCAGCTCAGGTGTACGGGTCCTGAATCCGCCTTCCCCACCTCCTCCAGTAATATGAACATGCGAATCAATGAAGCCAGGAACGATCAATTTATCCGTTGCATCGATTTCCAGAATGGGTACAAATCCCTCCGGCTCATCAATCTGTTTTCGTATATATCCAATCTTGCTGCCCGTGAGAAGAATATCCTTATGCCCGAGGTGGTTGGGGCTGTAAACTTCACCATTTTTTATTAAAGTAAGCACTTCAACGTTCCCTCCAATTTTTATCAGTTGCTGCCGTCGTCTAAAGATATGTGTTCAAACAGCTTGTCATTCATCTCTCCTCACAACGATATCATCTTGCCGGCGTCTCCTTTTAGCCACCCTTTTTCGATCCTAATACTTACTGTTCCCCCTTTTGGCCGTTTTTTTAGCCTTTTCCTTTGTTTTTTATGACTAAATATCCAATCTCACACAAAAAAGCTGTCAGGAAATTCCCGACAGCTAAACTCATAGAAACGGGCATCTTTATAAGAGAAGCCTGACATATCTGTCCAGCCTTGCGTGTTAATATGCGATCCAAGGTAACTGTTCATATAAACCACGCTTCCGATGGAATCCGGATTTCCCATATCACACGGTCTTTTTCCTTTTCATTTAGGATAACTGGTTTTCCAGAAACTCCAGCGTTTTTTCAATAATCATTCCTTGATCATGATCAAGGGTTGCAACGTGATAGCTGTCGGGCATATATTGCAACGTCTTTTCTTCCGAAGAAATTTGTTCCAAAATCAGCTGGGAATTCAGTGGAGGAACCACATGGTCGGTTTCCGAAACAAAAATGAATGCAGGACAGGTTACACGATCCAGCCTGTTTCTGACCTCATCCATGAGCTTCAGTATTTCCTTAACCGACTGCAGGGGTGTTCGTTCATATGAAAGTTCTTTTACATGTTTTTTAATATCCGAGCCGATGGCATCGAGAAACCGTGGTTCCTGTGCGGTATTCATCTCTTCCATACTGGGGATATCCACTGCCGCATTGATGGGAATAATTCCTTTTATGTCGGGATATCTTTCAGCCAGATAAAGGGTCAGCGTTCCTCCCATCGAAAGGCCGGTCACAAAAATGGTGTCACAGCGTTCCTTTAACCAGGCATAGCCTTCCTCAACTGAAGCAATCCAGTCCTGGTATGTCGTCTGCTCCATGTCCTCGTAGTGGGTCCCATGCCCCTTCAGTCTTGGACCGCAGACCGTATACCCTTTTTCTGCGTATGCCTCGCCCAATGGACGCATGCTCTGAGTGGACCCGGTGAACCCATGAATCACCAGGATTCCCACCTGGCTCCCCTCAAAATAAAATGGCTCCCCTTCTTTCAGCACTGGATACTGCACTGCACGTTCTTCCATAGAATCACCTTCCATTTAAAGGATTCGTTCTCCTACCATTTCGTTTATTCTGCGCCTGTTTCCTGCATAAACCTATTTTCGCGCTTCTCTTAAAGGCGGACGGTGATTCATAAAGTTGTCAAAGGCAAACCCTCGCACCTGCTCCTCACTGTAATGCTTCAACAGTTCGTTAATCAGATTTTGACTTTTAGCAGCGTTCTCCAAATCGGTAATAAACGTCGATATTCCGTCAAAGTCCGAACCAAGCCCAATTTGTTTAACGCCTCCGAGTGAACAGAAACGGTCAATATGCCTGATCAAATCCGGTATAGTGGCTGTATACTGATCTGTGTTAATGAACGGCGGATTATACACCATGTGGATCGTACCGCCCCTTTCAAACATCGATGTTGCCTGATCATCCGTCAAATTACGGGGATGATTACAAATCTCTTTGGAATTGGAATGGCTCGCAAAAGGATAGTCTGCGGTCTCCATAACATCCCAAAAAGCCATCTCACTTAAGTGGGAAACATCGGTTAACATTTGATGCTGATTGAGGAACCGGACGACCTCCTTCCCAAACAGTGTTAAGCCGCCTCCGCGGGGCTCACCAGCCCCGTCAGCCGCCAGGTTCGCTGTATTCCAGGTTAATCCCACAGACATTACGCCCAACTGATGAAGAATATGCAGTTTGGACAGGTCATTACCAATGGCATCCACTCCTTCAAGCGTAAGCATTGCCCCGATTTCCCCATCCTTGAGAAGATCAAAGTCTTCCCAGCTGCGAATATGTTTCATCTCCGGATTTTTCCTTAATACCTCACTGTAAAACAAATCGACCTGCCCCAGTGCCGCCTGATATTTTTGATCAGAAGGAATTTCGGGCTCAATAAAAATGGCAAAGCATTGGATTTTCACCTTTCCCTGCTTCAGCCTCTCCTTGTTTGTTTCCAGTTGAGGTGCTGAGGAGAAGCTTAACGTGCCTTTTGATTCGTATAACTTTAACAATGCGTCACAATGAAAATCAATAATATTCATAACCAGACTCCTTTTACTATGTATTAATGTATCTTTCTTTAAACTCTCTTTACTCCCTTCCTTCAGTATTAAAAGACCTTAAAATAAAATAAGGACTTTTCAAAACAAAGGAAATTTGATTCGATATGTCGAAATTGTTTGATAACTTTCTAGTTCTTTCGTTCTATTAAACTATAATTGAGAGGATCGTGCGTATGAAATCTTCCAAGGCGCAGGCTGTCCGCTGGCTGTCCCGCCTCATGCAGCGGGAGCAAATAGACACGTTGGAGAAGCCGGCGGAAGGGAATGTTTTTTTGTTTACTATTGAAGGTTTTTGTGAACAGAACCCGACCTTTTTTATTTGCCGCAAAGAGGAAGGCCTTAGAATCGGTTATCATTCCGTGTCTGAAAACCCCTCCGGTTCACCACCGGTTCCTGTTGAACGCCACCTGATTGAGTGGCATGTCCTGGAGTTGTCAACTGCAACAGAACGCCAGGAAAGAATTTTAAACACACTGGTGGCAACCATCCGTGCGCGAAAAAAGCAGTATCGGACATGCCAATACTGCAACGTTAAGTATCCCCCTGAACGGGGTTCCGGCAAGAAGACCTGTTACAATTGTGCAGCCCCGCGCTCTCCTGCTGCGTTCTGATCACTTTTTTCAGATTCGGCCCCAAGCTGTTTGGCCAAATAAACGATCGACTCATTAATTCTCCAAACATAGTGGATGTTATGAAGTAGACGAAGATGATTGATCATATCCTGTTCGCTGGATTTGGACTCTTCGGGAATTCGTTCGAGCTGCTCACGCTCTTTTTCCAAATCGACAATACGGACCTGGCCTTCCCCTTTGACAGCTGAGCTGAGCGCTTCGATATTGCCAGACAGCGAGCGTTGAACATGATCCAGCAGCTCTTCAAAATGGCTGTTCGTATTCAGCAGGCTCTTTCTTGTTGAAGAAGCCACAAGCTGCTTGGCATAGAAGTTGGCTGCAGTTAATACAGTTAACTGCTGTTGAAGACCGGTACGTCCGAACCATCCCCTGTACAACGGACTTGCATCTGTAATCAGTGTTTGAAGCTTCTGATCAAGCTCCAGGGCGTGATCTGCCAGGTTATAGTCAGTTTGCTCTTTGTTAAAACGATCGATATAGCGGTTCACGTACTCTTTTAAGGCATCCAGGTAATCAGTGGTTGAGGTAGTAACTTTATCTCTCGTTTTCTGTGGAAAAATAAGAGCTGATACAATAAAACCCAGTCCCACTCCTGCAATGGTATCAATCACACGTGCAGCCATCACCTGTTCGGTAATGCCTCCAAGTAGGATATCGTACATCAAAGCCAAAAGCATTGTAATCCAGAACATCATCAATGTGTACGAAATCGGAAGCAAATAAAAGGCCATGAAAACACAAAAGAAAAGTACGATAACTTCTTGTATGCCTGTTAATAAAAGGGCAATCAGAAAGCCTGCAATCGCCCCCAAAAAGGTACCCACACTCCGCTGCAGGGCCTTAACAAGCGTACCTCCCACCGTTTCAGTCCCAAGAAGGACAACAAAGCACGAAAGCAGTATCCAATATTGATGTGCAGGTGAATAAAGGTGCCCTGCCAAAATGGCTAACCCTCCAGCGATGATGGCCTGGATCGCTTTTTTTGTTGTGGGCCGAATTCCTGTCTCCTCTTCTTTCTTCTTTTCCTCTTCATCATCATTCTCTTTGCCCGTATCCGGATTGTTTTGTTTATTCTCCTGCTGCAGGGACTGCTGAAGCTCGAATGCACCATCAATGATATGGTTGGCAATCGACTCCAGCCTCCGGATCAGATAAAGCCATTCCCGGTTCGTTTCATCCGGTTTCAGTGTTCTGAGCAGACTGCGCAATGACTGCACACTCGCCGCTGCATTTTCCAGGTGGTGCATCTGATTGGTGTTGAGAACTTCTGCCTCACGGATGGATTGAATGACCTGCAAGAGCGCGGCACGAATAGCTGTGTTTTGCAGGGCATGGTGTTCTTTTAACCGGCGGATGGTCGGAGACAGAGTTTCCATCAGCATGGCGGTATCAAAGATATACAAACGCATTTGAGTTGTACTCAGTCCCGGCCAGATGCATCCAGGATCGGTAGAACCCAGCTCATTCGACACCACCCGTGCGTAATCTCCAAGCTTTTGTACATTGCGGTCCAAATTGGCGAGCCTCTTCTTTTCAAGATTGATATCCCTGACAATATCACTGACAAGATACAGTGTTAAATTGGCCTGAATATGAAAAGAGTCCATCGACCGTTTCAGCACTTCATCCGGATTGTCCTTAATCAGGATGAAATTATATAAATAGGCAAAGGTGATTCCGGTCAGGATCGATAGCAGAAGCCATGGAACCTGGGGAAAGCCGACCTTTAACAGGGTAACAAAGTAAAAGGACATGAAAGCGATCATGCAAATGGAAAAGTACCGGCTGCCAAACCGCTGCAGATACAGTGCAAGGAAGACAACTAGCAGAAGAAAAAAGTCAGCTGCAAAGCCCCATTTTGCCAGTAAGGAGCCAAAACCTACAGAGAACGCACTGGAAATTCCAATGAGCAGTGTCGTTGCCTTCTTCTCTTTTTCGGTATCATCATTCACCACCAGAATCCCCATCATTCCGATTAATCCCGCAAAAATCGCAGCGGTAACCTGGCCGCCAGCGTTTAAAACGATCAACAGCATAACCCCTACTGAGCTGATTACACTCAGTGTTACTTTACTCGCTGTACGAAGCCGTTTTCTGCCCGGGTCCGATGCCGCCAGCCGGTATAACCAATATTTCATTTCGTCCTCCTCTCTGCCAAAAGAGCTTTTTTGTGAATTATAACGTTACAACTGCGTGCCGCACAAGAAAGGGGGGGTAATGTTTGCCCGCTCCGGTTGCTGGTAAGCACGATAAGACCGGTTCACAAGGAACCGGTCTGTTCAATAAGTGGCCTAATGACCGCCCAGATATGCCATTTTCACTTGCTCGCTTGAGGTCAGTTCTGCCGCATCACCAGAAAGGACAATCCTTCCTGTTTCCACGACGTATGCCCGGTTGGCGATGGAAAGCGCCAAATTCGCATTTTGCTCCACTAAGAGAATTGTGGTTCCCGCTTTGTTGATTTCTTCAATGATGCGGAAGATGGTTTTGACCAGGAGCGGTGCAAGCCCCATCGATGGCTCATCCAGCAGCAGCAATCGCGGCTTCGCCATTAAGGCACGGCCCATGGCGAGCATTTGCTGTTCTCCCCCTGACAACGTTCCTGCCTGTTGTTTCAGCCGCTCGAGAAGACGCGGAAACAGCTCGTATACCCGTTCAAGATCCTGCTTGATTCCTTCTTTATCCTTGCGAAGGAAAGCTCCGAGCTGCAGGTTCTCTTCCACTGTCATGTTGGCAAATACTCTTCTTCCCTCGGGTACGTGGGAAATCCCCTGCTTTACGATGGTTTGTGCGGCCTTACCGTTGATGGTTTTGCCTTCGTATATGACATTGCCCTGCTTGGGCTTTAACAGGCCGGAAACGGTTTTTAGCAACGTGCTCTTTCCCGCTCCGTTTGCCCCGATCAAGGTCACGATCTCCCCTTCTAGAATTTCGAGGGAAATCCCGTCGAGCGCCTGAATGTTACCGTAGTATACATTAATGTTTTCCACTTTCAGCATTACGAAACCTCCTCGCCCAAATATGCCTCGATGACTTTCGGATTGTTCTTGATTTCAGCCGGCGTGCCTTCTGCAATCAGCTGTCCGTGATCAAGAACGAAGATGCGTTCACACACCCCCATGACAAGCGGCATGTCATGTTCAATCAAAAGAACGGTAAGATCAAACCGCTCCCGGATAAAGGCAATCAGGTTCATGAGCTCTCTGGTTTCATGCGGATTCATTCCGGCGGCAGGTTCATCAAGCAGCAGGAGCTTTGGATTCGCGGCTAGCGCCCGCGCGATTTCAAGCCGCCTTTGCTGTCCATACGGCAGGTTTTTGGCTTTCTCGTTCTTGAACCGGTCGAGGCTGAAAATCTTTAAAAACTCCGTTGCCCTCTCTTCCATTTCATGCTCACCCGCAAAATGGGGCGGCAGACGAAGGATGGAACTGAACAGTGTATGCTTTGCCTGAGAATGATAAGCCACTTTAACATTATCGATCACGGAAAGCTCACCGAATAAACGGATGTTTTGAAACGTACGGCTGATGCCGTTCCTCGTAATCTTATACGGAGGCAGGTTATTCAGCTTTTTACCGTTCAGAACAATCTGTCCTTCCGTCGGCACATATACCCCTGTCAGCATGTTAAAGAAGGTGGTTTTCCCCGCACCGTTCGGCCCGATTAAGCCCGCCATCTCGCCGGGATACAGTTCAATGTTCACATCGGAGACTGCCCGGAGGCCCCCGAAGCGGATTCCGACTTTCTCCACTTTAAGCAACGGTTTGTCCTTTTCCATCCTTCTTCCCTCCTTTTAATTTCTGGCCTCTGCTGAAAACAGAGGTGATCTCTTTCGTTCCCATCAAGCCTTGAGGACGGTACAGCATGACAACAATAAGAACAAGGCTGTAGATGATCATCCTCGTTTCAGGATAATCCTGAAGGAATGTGGAGATGACAGTTAACAGAATGGCGGAAATGACCGATCCTGACAGAGAGCCCAGCCCGCCAAGCACAACAAATATCAAAATATCAAATGACTTCAAGAAGCCGAAGTTGGACGGCTGAATAATATAGAAATTGTGCGCATACAATCCTCCGGCCACACCGGCGAAAAAAGCACCAATCACAAAAGCAGTTACTTTATAGTAGGTTGTGTTGATCCCCATCGCGTCAGCTGCGGTTTCATCCTCCCTGATGGAGATGCACGCCCTCCCATGAGTGGAGTTGGTGAAATTGACGATGACCAGGATGGCAACAAGCATGCAGCCGAACACCCACGGCCATGTGGTCAAATGATTAACCTGCATCCCACTTGCGCCGCCGACATAATCCAAGTTTAAAAACAAGATACGAACGATTTCCCCAAATCCAAGGGTCGCAATGGCCAGGTAATCTCCTTTCAGCCTCAAGGACGGAAACCCGATAATAAAACCTGCGAGTGCAGCCACAAGGCCGCCAATGATCAGTGCTGTAACGAAGGGCAGCTCCAGCTTCATCGTAATGATTCCGGAGGCATACGCCCCTACGGCAAGGAAGCCGGCATGCCCGATCGAAAACTGCCCGGTAATACCAATAATCAAATGCAGTGAAACAGCAAGAATAATATTAATCGCAATAAAGACCAGTGTATTCACATAAAAGAGGTTCAACATTCCCCCGGTTATCAAAAACTGTACAACCGCAAAGAGTACGAGGGAGACAACAATCGATGCCCAAAAGAATTTCGCCTGTTTAAAAATCGCCATTCCTGTTCCCTCCTATACCTTTTCTCTTTTGTACTTTCCAAACAGTCCTGAAGGAAGAAAAATAAGAATTAAAATAAGAACAATAAAGGCTGCACCGTCGCGCCATAAGGAATACCCAAAAGCACTGACCAGTGACTCAATAACACCGAGCAGCAATCCCCCTACCATCGCCCCAGGAATGATTCCAATGCCGCCAAGCACCGCCGCAACGAAGGCTTTTAGACCAGGAATAACACCCATTAGAGGCTCAATCTTAATATAGTAAACTCCGAAAGCAACGCCTGCAGCACCGGCAAGCGCCGATCCGATAGCAAAGGTGGCGGAAATGGTGCGGTCCACGTTGATGCCCATCAGCCGTGCAGCCTCTGCATCAAAAGATACCGCACGCATCGCTTTCCCGATTTTTGTTTTATGTACAATAAATTGAAGAATAATCATCAGGGCTACGGATACACCAAGAATTAAAAGCGACTGGCTGTTAATCTTAGCTCCAAAAATATGAATCGCATGCTCTGGCAGCACATCTCCCGGATACGCTTCCGGCTGCGCACCGCGCACATAGATAAATCCGTATTCAATCAAGAGCGAAACCCCGATGGCTGTGATCAGCGCTGCAATCCTTGTCGCATTTCGCAGCGGTTTATAGGCGATGCGCTCGATCAGCACGCCAAATACGGCGCATACGGCCATGGAAAGAATCAATGAAACTATGAATGGCAGATGAAGCACTGTAATCGAATAAAAGCCAACAAATGAACCAACCATAAACACATCGCCATGCGCAAAATTGATAAGCTTGACGATTCCATAAACCATTGTATAACCCAAGGCAATCAGGGCGTAAATACTGCCAAGTGAGATTCCGTTCACCAGCTGTTGAATCAATTCCATCTCAGTCTCTCCTTGAGAAATCATATTTTTTCACACTGCACACTTGCATCACTTTATTGTATAAAAGCTTAAAACGGAGAATAGGGGGACGGAGCCCCCTATTCCAACTTGCTCTTATGGATTAATCTTTGTATTAAACTCCTGCTTGCCGTCTTTGTATTCAAGAATGGACGCCGATTTGATCGGATCGTGGTTTTTATCCAGCGTCAGTTTTCCGGAAACAAGAGAAAGATCTTTTGTTTTGGCAAGTGCTTTTGCGATTTTTTCAGGGCTTGCATCACCTGAACGCTTAATGGCGTCTGCAAGGTAGTATGCCGTATCATAGCCCAGCGCACTAAAGGCATCCGGTGATTTTCCTTTGTATTTTTTCTTAAAGGCACTGACGAAATCCTGGATCTTCTTATCCGGATCTCCTGAAGAATAGTGGTTGGTGATATACGTATTGTTCAGCGCTTTTGGACCGGCAATTTCTACAAGTTTCGGAGAATCCCAGCCATCTCCGCCCATGAACGGCGCCTCAATGCCGATTTCACGCGCTTGCTTGATGATCAAGCCTACTTCTTCATAATAGCCAGGCAGGAAGATGAAATCTGGCTTGGCTGCTTTCAGACGGGTAAGCGTCGCACGGAAATCAGTATCTTTTGCCACATAGGCTTCCTCGGCCACAATGGATCCGCCATTTTTCTTATAGGCAGATTTGAACGCGGACGCAAGCCCCTTGGAATAGTCGCTCGCACTGTCGATAAAGACAGCCGCTTTTTTCGTTTTCAGCTTGTCTGTCGCAAAGTTTGCCGCCACTGTTCCCTGGAACGGATCAATAAAGCATGTCCGGAAGACATAATCATTAACCTTGCCGCCTTTATTTGTAATTTCCGGGTTCGTTCCTGTTGGTGTGATTAAAGGTACTTTGTTGCTCTGGGCAATTTGCACCTGTGCAAGTGTATTGGTGCTCGTCGCAGCCCCGATAACAGCCGCCACCTTATCCTGGCTGACGAGTTTAAGCGATCCGCTTGTCGCTTCTGCCGCCTCTGATTTATTATCTACTTTGACCAGTTTAATTTTCTTTCCGTCAATTCCCTTTTTGTTCAGCTCGTCCAATCCAAGCTGAAGCCCTTCGGCAATCGACTGTCCATAGGACGCTACGCCACCTGATAGTTCAAGGTTGGCTCCTACTTTGATGGTCTCCTTGCCCCCAGAACCTCCTGTCGATGCCGCACCGCAGCCCGCCATCACTCCTGCGGATAATGATAGAGAAAGTAAGATCCCTGCCAATTTCCTCTTCTTCATGTTTCCATCCCCCTCTTTTTTATAAAGAACATCCCCTACAATATTTAAACATTGTAAAGAAAAACAATATTCTGAAAAATATTTTACCTCATTCAATATGTACAGTCTAGCGTATTTCTTCCACTTCATTTTTCCTGCCTTCACTTAAATTTTTTTATAAAAATAAAAAAAAAACATAGAATGGATGAGGAGTTAAGCTGTTTTTTTGTTTATAATAGCTAAGGTAACCAACGGGAATTTTGTTACCTTGCTGTGAGTGATATAATGTACGGATAGAAATGTTAATAGAAAGGCTGATACGGAATGGAAGAAAACTCCAATTTTATAAGAAGCATCATTAAAGAGGATCTGGAGTCCGGAAAACGAGATACCGTTGTCACCCGATTCCCTCCGGAACCGAACGGCTACCTGCATATCGGGCATGCCAAATCCATTGTGATCAATTTTGGAATCGCAGATGAGTTCAACGGACAAACCAATCTTCGTTTTGACGATACAAACCCTTTAAAGGAAGATCAGGAGTATGTGGACTCCATTAAAAATGACGTCGCATGGCTTGGCTACGAATGGGAGAACCTCCGCTATGCTTCCGATTATTTCGAGGAAATGTACAAACGCGCCGTCCTATTGATCAAAAAAGGAAAAGCGTATGTGGATGACCTTTCCATTGAGGAGATCCGTGAGTACCGCGGGACATTGACTGAACCTGGAAAAGACAGCCCGTACCGCAACCGTGCAGTCGAAGAAAACCTTGACCTGTTCGATCGCATGCGCAAGGGCGAATTCCAAAACGGTGAAAAGGTGCTCCGCGCCAAGATCGATATGTCTTCCGGCAACATCAACATGAGGGACCCTGTCATCTACCGTGTATCCCATGCCATTCATCATAATACAGGGGACACGTGGTGCATCTACCCGATGTATGCATTCGCACATCCGATTGAAGATGCGATTGAAGGGGTGACGCATTCTCTTTGTACGACCGAGTTTGAAGAACAGCGCCCGCTGTACAACTGGGTTGTTGAAGAGTGCGAAATGCCAAGCAAGCCTCAGCAAATCGAGTTCGGCCGCCTGAACATCGAAAACACGGTGATGAGCAAACGAAAGCTGAAACAACTGGTTGAGGAAGGCTATGTGGACGGCTGGGACGACCCCCGCATGCCGACCATTTCCGGACTGCGCCGCAAAGGCTATACTCCTGAAGCGATTCGTGAGTTCGTGCAGGCAACCGGTGTTTCGAAAGGCTCCGGTGCAGTAGATGAGGCCATGCTCGAACATTTTGTACGTGAAGATTTAAAGTTGAAGGCACCGCGTACGATGGGCGTGCTGGATCCGCTTAAAGTTGTCATCACCAACTATCCGGAAGGACAGGTTGAAATGCTTGATGCGGAGATTAATCCGGAAAACCCTGAGATGGGAACTCGCCAAATTCCGTTCTCCCGTGAGATTTACGTGGAACGCGAGGATTTTATGGAGAACCCGCCTAAGAAATATTTCCGCCTTTTCCCAGGCAATGAAGTGCGTTTGAAGCATGCTTACTTCATTAAATGCGAAGAAGTGATCAAGGACGAAAACGGTGAAGTCGTGGAGCTGCACTGCACGTACGATCCGGAAACAAAAAGCGGCACCGGATTTACCGGCCGTAAAGTTAAAGGAACGCTGCACTGGGTGGAAGCCACACAAGCTCTTCCTGCTGAGTTTCGTCTGTATGAGCCACTGATTCGTGATGAGGACCTTAAGGCCGCTGACGAAAGTGAAGACAAAACGTTCATCGATTTTGTCAACGAAGATTCGTTAACCATCCAACAAGGCTTTATCGAACCAAACATGAAAGACGCCAAACCGCAGGACAAATTCCAGTTCTTCCGCCACGGCTATTTCAATGTGGATCCGAAGCACACGACCCATGAAAAGCTTGTGTTCAACCGTATCGTTTCCCTGAAAAGTTCATTTAAGCTGTAAACTTGAAAACCGGCTCTTCCACGAGAGCCGGTTTTTTTTGATATGTTCTGTTGCCCGGCTCAATTTACATAATCTGGTTCCGGCGTGTATTTTGTCTGAAATGGTGGCGCGTATTTCTCAAAAAATGACGGGTAAATCCACCATTTCCGCAGGTATTGCAGTACCTGTGCACCCTCTATGCAGTCTGCCTTCCCTCCAACACTCCATTTGATGACAGCAAGACTGTTGGCGTATAGTAATAGTAGAAGATACAGAGGAGGGATGCCGCCTGAAAGCCGTAAAAGTATCGCTGCAGATCAAAATCCTCGGGCTGGTGCTCTTATTTGGATTCTTTTTGATCGTCCTGCTGACCGGCTATTTTAGTTATAAAGAAAGCAACCAGATTGAAGAGAATAGAGGAAGGCTGGCCCTTGAACTGGCAAAATCCCTTTCCTTCATGCCCTCGGTAATCGAGGCGTTCGATACAGATGATCCCGCTAAAACGATACAGCCCCTTGCGGAAAAAATCCGCAAGTCGACCGGCGCTGAATTTATTGTTGTAGGAAACCGGCAAGGCATCCGGTATTCCCATCCCGTGCCGTCCGAAATCGGCAAGAAAATGAAGGGCGGCGACAATAAAAGGGCTCTACAGGGAAAGTATTATGTTTCAAGAGCAAAAGGGTCACTTGGACCTTCATTAAGAGGAAAGGCTCCGATATATAACAAACAGGGCGAGATTATCGGCCTTGTATCGGTAGGTTTTTTATTGGAGGATATCAACGAACAGATTACGAACAATTTGCAAAAGGTACTAGTCGTCTCCTTTCTTGCACTTATCGTTTCGATTATCGGAAGCTTCATGTTATCCCGGAACATCCGAAAAGACACAATGGGGCTGGAGCCTTATGAGATTGCAGCTCTCTACAAGGAAAAAAATGCTGTCTACCATTCGGTAAAAGAAGGGATTCTTGCGATTAAAAAGGATGGGCGAATCACCAACATGAACCAGCCGGCAAAAAGGCTTCTCAACATTGAAGGTTCTGTCCGAAATATGAAAGTGGACGGGCTTTTTCCGTCGGATTATCTTTATGAAGTCATGCAGCACGGCAGCCCGGAGCCTGACAAGGAAATGTACTGGAAGGGCCAAACAGTGATCGTGAACTGTACGCCGCTTCGGAATGAAAGCGGTGAAATTACCGGGGTTGTAGCTTCTTTCCGTGACAAAACCGAGATCGAACAGATGGTCAATACACTTTCTGAAGTGAAACAGTATTCTGATGATCTGCGTTCACAAACCCATGAATATACAAATAAGCTTTATGTTCTGTATGGTCTTCTTCAGCTTGGAGAATATGAAGAGGCGATTGATATGATCAAAAATGAAACCACATTACTTCAGCTGCAGCATTCCGTCGTTTTCAGGCAAATACAAGATACAAAAATACAAGCCATTCTTTTGGGCAAACTCGCAAAAGCGTCCGAAAAGAAAATCCAGTTCGAAATCGCGCCAGACAGTACGCTAGAAGTGCTGCCGCAGCATATCAAACTGTCCAATTTGATTGTTATCCTCGGAAATATTATCGACAATGCCTTTGACGCTGTGTCGGGTATGGAATCTCCTGCTGTAAAGCTGTTTGTCACCGATATTGGCAGCGATATCATTTTTGAAGTCGAGGATAATGGAACAGGCATCGGAGAAAAGGAAATCCCTCAGCTTTTTAACCGGGGCTATACCTCGAAAACGGGAAGCAAGCCGCGGGGATATGGCCTGGCTAATGCTGATGAAGCAGTAAAAGAATTGAATGGGATTATCGAGGTACACAGCCAGCCGGAAAACGGCACGGTATTTACAGTGTACCTTCCAAAGAACAACCAGGGGAGCTGATGAAATTGATCAAGGCAGCCATCGCAGAAGATGATTTTCGGATTGCCGGTATTCATGAAAAGTTTTTACAGAAATTCAGCGAAATTCGCGTTGTGGGAAAGGCGCTGACCGGAGAAAATACCCTTCAATTGCTGAAGGACACAAATCCAGATTTGCTTTTACTTGATGTCTATTTGCCGGATATGCTGGGTTCCGAGCTGCTTCCTGTTATCCGTGAGCGTTTTCCCATAATCACCATTATTATGATTACCGCTGCCACCGACAAAGAAATCCTTGAGAAAGCGCTCGCCTATGGAGTAGACAATTATTTGATCAAGCCTGTCACTCAGGAACGCTTTGAAGAAGTGATTCAGAGCTTTATTAAAAAGCATGCGCTTCTGTCCGTAAACGGCCCAGTAAACCAGGATATTGTAGACCGGATTTTCGAAAAATCCAAACAGGAACAGAGCAAAAAAGGAACTGGGTACCCAAAAGGCATCGATGAAATTACACTAAAAAAGGTGAAAGCCGTGCTGGAGACGCAGCAAAGCGGCATGTCCGCCGAGGAAGT
This sequence comes from Fictibacillus sp. S7, assembly GCF_004127935.1. NCBI lineage: Bacteria > Bacillati > Bacillota > Bacilli > Caryophanales > Fictibacillaceae > Fictibacillus > Fictibacillus sp. S7. The sequence continues at coordinate 2,496,045 of NZ_QJKL01000001.1, forward strand.
CGGAAATGCCATTGGCGCCTCAAGGATTACCGCGCGGCGTTACCTGGAATACATGTCGTCGGTCAATGAGCTAAGGACTGAAGTTGTTTATGGCATCGTCGGCCGCCCTGAGAAGAAATATTATCCTGTGTAAAGGGTGGCTGAGCAGCAGCCACCTCTTTCTTATCCTCCTTGGTGAACTTAATGTACAAAATGACACTAAAGTACGTTAATAACTTTATTTTGTAAACGTTTTCATGTCAGAAAATTTCGTTTACACTGTGGTTAGTTTACGAAAGAGGTGAAGACCGTGCTCGCATTATTAGGTTTCTTATTAATCCTTACTTTCATGTTTTTAATTATGACAAAACGTTTATCTGCCATGATCGCCCTGATGGTGATCCCAGTTATTTTTGCATTGATTGGCGGTTTCGGTAAAGATATCGGACCGATGGCTCTTCAAGGAATAAAAGATGTAGCTCCGACAGGAATCATGATTTTGTTTGCCATTCTCTTCTTCGGCATTATGATCGATGCCGGCGTATTTGATCCAATCATCTCACGAATTTTAAAAATTGCTAAAGGCGATCCGGTAAAGATTGCGATTGGTACCGCGGTTCTTGCTCTCCTGATTTCCCTTGACGGTGACGGAACCACCACTTATATGATTACGATTTCCGCCATGCTTCCGCTGTATAAGCGAATTGGCATGCGACCTCTCGTTTTGGCCGGTATTGCCGTATCTGCTTCCGGCGTTATGAACCTGCTTCCATGGGGCGGACCGACCGCCAGAGCGATGACTGCTCTGAAGCTCGAAATGTCCGACATTTTTACTCCGGTCATTCCTTCCATGATCGGCGGCGTCATCTTCGTGCTGTTCATGTCCTATGTTCTTGGTAAAAAAGAACGGAAACGAATTGGTGTGGCAGAGATTGACTACAGCACAATGGCCATGCAGGCAGCCACTGTCGATCCTGAAGTTCTTGCGCTTAAACGCCCAAAGCTTATTGTGATCAACTATGCGCTAACCATTCTTTTGCTGGTTGCCTTGATTAAAGAGCTTCTGCCAACAACTGTGCTGTTTATGGTTGGCTTTGCAATCGCTATCACACTGAACTATCCGAAGTTAAAAGATCAGAAGGAACGTGTCGCACACTATGCGGATAATGCACTGTCTGTTGTCACCATGGTGTTCGCAGCCGGTATTTTCACAGGAATTTTAACAGGAACAAAGATGGTCGATGCGATGGCCAACTCCATGATTACACATATTCCTGATGGCCTGGGATCACACTTTGCAATCATTACCGCCATTATCAGTGCACCATTTACCTTCTTCATGTCCAATGACGCGTTTTACTACGGAGTGCTTCCGCTCCTTGCCAAGGCTGCTGCTGGATATGGCATCGACCCTGCCATGATCGGACGCGCCTCCCTGATGGGCTTGCCGGTTCACCTGTTGAGTCCGCTCGTTCCATCCACGTATTTGCTTGTGGGAATGGTCGGCGAAGACTTTGGAGATCTGCAGCGCGGCTTCCTGAAATGGGCGTGCGGATCCACCCTTGTGATGATTCTGGTGGCCATTGGGCTGTCGATCATACCATTTTAATAGGATATAAAAAGGAAAGCCCGCGGGCTTTCCTTTTTTGTTGGATTGAAGATCGGCCGTTTACCATAATATGGGTTTGGACAGTAAGTTTCCGATACTGGCTCGTATTTGGCTCAACCGCCTTTCAACTAGGCCCCTTGCCTGCCTGCTCAACCCAAAAATCAGCAAAAAACAGCTCAGTGAGCTGTTTTTTTACTAGATTCGATAATAATCTCCCCGCCAATTCGTGATTTCCTTCTTGATTTCTTTCGTGCTCCAATTGTTTTCGGCAGCTTTCGCGCTCAGTGCAGGAAGTTCTTCATCACTCGCGAATCGCAGTGCGACGATTTGCCTGGCGGACAGCCGCTGATCCAGCAGTTTGCCGGTCAGCACGTAATGCCTCAGGTTCTCTTCTGCCCGGATGGCCCGGTCCTGTGCTTTTAGCGGGTAAATCCGAACAAGAACAAAAATCATGACAAGCGATCCGGCCATCAGCAGCAGGACCACTGCCAGATTGATGTTTCTCCACTCAATCAATGCACCAATGAAGTAAGTAACCGCCGTGCCGAGCGAACCCAGTATAAAGATGGTTAGTACATAATGATACAGAGGATGCACCCTCGCATGATTTCTATAACTTTGATTCTCCATGTCAGCCTCCTAATCTGCTTATTCCCATTTAAAGGTCAGACTTGCCACAATAAAGGCACCAATGATCCAGCCGCCAAGGACCAGCGCCTCCGTACCGAGACTCATAAATGTCGCGCCTACATTCATCGTCTCCCGCAGGGCTGTTGTAAGATGGGCTATAGGAAGAATATGAACGATCGGCTGGAGAAATTCCGGCATGTTTTTAATTGGGAAAAAGACCCCGCCCAAAAACAGCATCGGAAACGACAGAAAGCCTGCGATCGGACCGGCGCTTTCCGGTGTTTTTGCGATACCGGCAATAATGAATCCAATCGCCATAAATGCCAGCGTTCCAAGGATAACAAAGCTCACAAGGGTCAGCCAGGAACCTCTGACTTCGACGTCGAACACGAGACGGGCGACCATCAGGACAATCAGCGCCTGCAGTCCGTTCAGCATAAGACGTGCAGTAATCTGAGCCGCAATAAAGGTGTGGGCCTTCAGTGTGGTTCCCTGCATCCTCCGCAAAATGCCCCGTTCACGCCATGAGGCAATCTGGCCTGCCACTCCGTTCATGTTGTTGCTCAGGATCATCATCGCCACGATCCCTGGAACGAGAAAATCGATATAACGAAGATTGAGCGCCTCTACGCCTTTTGGATTAATCACGACGGCTGGCTTATAATCTGCCTTTTGTTTGCTTACCGCATCCACTGCATTGTAAACGAGCTGCTGGCCAATCTGGGAAACGGCCATGTCGGTTTCATTATAAAAAACTGGCAGTGTAAACGGTTTTTCGTTCTGTGAGGAGTTCTTCATTCTCTTTTCATAGCCCTTGGGAACCTCTACGACGAGCTGGACATCCCCCTGCTTCAGCTGGTCGAGCGCGTCTTTTTTACTGGACGTTTTCTCAAGCGAGATCGCCTCGTTTTTCTTTAAAATATCCGCAAGCTGTTTAGACTGGGGAGAGTGATCCTGGTCAACATAGCCGATCGTCACAGACATGCCGTTTCCATTTCCTAAAAAGGAGCCAAGCATAACCATCAGGAAGATCGGAAACGCAAGAGTCCAGAACAATACCTGCCGGTTGCGCAGGAAAATGCGCAGCTGGGCCAGCGTTAACTGCCAATAAGCCTTCATCCTTCTCTAAGACTCCTTCCTGTCATGTGAATAAACACGTCCTCCAATGTGGCGGTACGCGTCTGCAGATCGGTCAGCTTTAACCCTTTTTCAGAAGCCGTCTCAATCAGGCTGGTTAACGTTTCCTGAAGGTTGTCGGTGTAAAGAACCTGAACATCCTTATGTCCGCCGATTTGTGTCACCCCTTTAATCTCTTCCAAATGAAAAGGAGCACTCTCATCTACCCGGAATTCGACCGCACTGTCCGACTGAAGATTTTTCACCAGATTTTCCGGGGTATCCAGTGCAATCATCTTGCCTTGATCCATGATGGCAATACGATCACACAGGACATGCGCTTCATCCATATAGTGGGTCGTCAGCATGATCGTCTTCCCCTTTTGCTTCAGGTTCAATACAATGTCCCACAATGTCCTCCTTGCCTGCGGATCGAGACCTGTCGTTGGCTCATCCAGAAAAATGATCCACGGATCATGCACAAGAGCGAGTGCAATCGCCAGCCTCTGCTTTTGCCCTCCGGATAAGCTCTTGATCCGGCTCTTGCGTTTGTCCGTCAGGATCATGTCTTCAATCAGTTCAGGAATTGAAATGTGCTTCGGATAAAAGCTCGCATACATTTTTAATATTTCTTCAACGGTCAGGAGTTCAAACAAGGTGGTGGACTGCAGCTGCACACCGATTACCTCTTTAATGCGTTCCAGGTCTTTCCGAATGTCGAATTCCCCGATCCACGCCGTTCCCGCGTCTGGTTTTCGAAGACCAACCAGCATTTCAAGCGTGGTCGTCTTCCCCGCTCCATTTGGCCCAAGAAGGCCGAAAACTTCTCCTCTATGTACCTCAAAGTCAACACCATTTACCGCATAAAAGTCTCCATATCGCTTCACCAGATGCTCGGCTTTAATAATCGTCTCATGAGAACTCAAGGTCATCCCCCATTTCTTAACTTCCATCATAAAAAAGAGCTAGGTAACCCTTCAATAAGAGCCTAACTCATTCCTTTTTTATGACATATAAAAAAATTCCGCCTCAATGGCTGCTGTGATTTCATTTTCACCGGTTTGGATAGGCACCGGTCCCGCATGCGCCAGCATGGCTCCTTGAAAAGGCACTGGACCAGGCCGTGCACTTTTGGGTAACTCGGTTACTTTTGCCGGGTAGCGGTTGATGGTGACACCCAGATCCCTTGCGATATTCATCGCCTTTTGGTGCGCATTTTGAACGGCCAGCGTTAGCGCTTGATTATAAAAGGCATCCTGAGACGACACGATAAATTGGATAGACGAAACAGAATTGGCTCCCTGGCTTACGGCCATATTGATAACGGCACCCGTTTGCCTTATATCCCGAACGGTGACCTGAAGCTGATGATTCACTTGATAGCCTTTTAAGTGCTGCAGTCCGTTTTCATAACTATATTGCGGATCAATCCGATAGAGCGATGTCTGGATGTCTTTGGATGGAATGCCCATCGTCATCAGTCCATGAGTCACCTGGTTCATCACTTCATTGTTCTGCTTTTGCGCGGCACTGACATCTTTATTTTCAGTAATCACACCGATCGTCAGCTGCGTCTGGTCCGGCACGGCATAAGCAGTCCCTTCCCCATACACTCTGATGGTGTTTCTTGTAGCTGCATCCGGCCGCTCATAATACACCGAAATCCCTCCTATCCGCAAACTACTCCACAGTTTATGCGGCAGGAGCCGAATAATGACTACAGATGAATTATTATGCAAAATAAGAGAAGAAGAAATTCGTTGAACAAACGTCTGCTTTCCTTATAGCCCACAGGACAATCGACCCTGCTCTTTTAGCCCCAATGAGCAGGAAGTTTGAAGAAAGCAGACTCGTTTGAAATACTTTGAGGTGAGTTGTCAATCCTATAGAAAAAGGAGAGTGTATACATGAAAGTCTTTTTAGTAGGAGCAAATGGGCAGATCGGACAAAAATTGGTCAAGCTTCTCGCTGACAGTTCAGAGCATGAGGTTACAGCCATGATTCGAAATCCTGAACAAGCGGGTGACCTTGAGAAAATCGGCGCCCAAACCGCTGCCGCCAACCTTGAGGGCAGTGTGGAAGATCTCGCAGCCGCCGTTAAAGGCCATGATGCCATTATTTTCTCTGCCGGATCAGGCGGAAGCACAGGGTCAGACAAAACCTTGCTCGTCGATCTGGATGGCGCGGTGAAAGTAATGGAAGCAGCCGAACAATCAGGCGTGGAGCGTTTCGTTATGGTTAGTGCCCTTCAGGCGCATAACCGGGAAAACTGGAACGAAAAAATCAAACCTTATTACGTGGCCAAGCACTATGCAGATAAGGCATTGGAAGCAAGCAAGCTCAATTATACGATTGTACGCCCTGGCGGCCTGCTCAATGAACCGGGTACAGGAAAAGTCAAAGCGGGTGAAAACTTAGAAAGAGGTTCCATCCCGCGTGAGGATGTGGCCCAAACCATATTCACGGCATTAACCGAGGAAAACACCTTTAAACGCGGATTTGACCTGACATCTGGAGAGCAGTCCATCAGCGACGCGCTGAAAAATTTATAAATTAAGAAGGCTGACGCCCTTCATGGGAGTCAGCCTTTTTGATGACACAAAAACTAGAATAGCTTTTTCAGATAGTTGTGGAGCCCCGTATTCGCCGATTCATAGGACGGAAGCATAGAATCGATCCTTTTCTGTGACAAAACCGAAGTAAATAATCCTGTAAACACCTCTCCCTGGACCACTCTGGTCTGATCCCCCAACTCGGTGAGCTCCCAATAATGATACCCTGTCAAAATGCCAGGGACTCCGCCTGTCCAGGCCAATTTCTTTCCGGAATCAAAGTCTTTTACGCTTGCTTTAAAACGAAAAGGCAAGCCTCCTCCAACTGGTGACCGCACACATACCGACAAGGAGCTGCCTTTGTTGCACTCCCCTTTGATGGAAACGATCTGCGGATTCCACAGCGCGTGTTTTTCTGTATCCGAGATCACCTCCCATACCATGTCGACCGGGTATGGAAGCACACATTCTGTTCGTAACGATTTCATTCTGGTTCCCTTTCTCTACTCTTGTTCTGGAGGGCGTTCGCCATTTTTCAAATTCTCAATGGAGAGGCCAAAGTCTTTTTGAAGGTGGGGATAATCTTTAAACTCCCAGTCTCCTCCCCAGCTGAATCCCAAATCTTTGGCAATGGCAACCACCTCCATCCAGTCGGCTTTTCCGTTGCGGTTGCTGTCGCGCTGCATGTCCCAGACCACGTCTCCATTAGCAGTCTTTAACGCAAAGTCAATCGCCAGCCCGTAATTATGATACGATTCGCCGCCTCTGACGGTTGTTACAATATCGCCCTTATCACTGCGGCCTTTTGCATACAATTTATCCTGTTCATCAAACGTCCGGAATCCGTCGGTAATAACAATGGAAATCCCTCTAGCCTTTGCTCTTTTGATCAATTCGTCTTTATCCTTTTCTACCACCGGATGAAGCTTGGTTGGATGCGGAACATTCTTTTTCTCCTTTACATTTTCCGATTGATAATAGATAAAGAGGCACGCTCCCACCACGAGCAGAAAAAGAATCCAGCTGTTCACCGTTGATCTTCTCTTGGATGCGCTCATTCGCTACAAAAACCTCTTCCACGAGTAATAGTTTCTCTCTTATTCTATCGTACCATAACCCGGTTCATCTCTCTAAGGATTGGTAAAAAACCAAGTATTCCCGGCAATCGAAAAAACCCCCTGAAACAGGGAGTTTAGGAAAGAATTTTTTGCAGAATCCTCATAGCACGTGTGATGTTTGAGACACTCAGGTAGAGAGAATTATCTTCACCGTTATAGATGGCCTCTATCCCCACTTTTCGGTAAAGAACATTATAGATTTTACTAAAAACTCCGGGGATGCCGGCTTCAAAATTGATTTGAATTACATTTTTTTCGTAAAACGGAATATTGCCGGCTGACAGAATCCTCCGCACCATGCAGTTGTCACTCTGATTGTTGGCATCACTTGGTCCAACAACCAGAAAGACTGTATTAAACTTGTCCTTTACGAGGCTAAATGCGGTAATGTTAATCTGCTGGCTCGCGATCTTTTTCAGGATCCGGCTGACAGTGCTGTCATTCGCCGCAAATTTGAACTGCGTCCGGGTTTGAATGGTTGCCATGCTCGTCCTACCTTCTTCAAAAAAGTAATTACTAGTACTCTATTCACTAGTAAGACAAAAGAGCACGGCTGTCTCCGTTTTCAAGTTAAATATTGACAAAAGAAGAACAACGTAATAACATTACTTTACGTAAAACTTTATTTTTATGTTAACAACTGGTTTCTTCAAACATTCCAAACGGAGAGGAGAAATGATTATGCATGTTTTTGTCATTGGCGGTACCCGATTCATGGGCCCGGCGATTATTAGACGGTTCGTTGATCTTGGCCATAAGGTTACGGTATTTCACAGAGGAGAGACCGAAGCAGAACTGCCTCCTGAAGTAACACGAATGCTGGGAGACAGAAATAATCTGCCTGCCTATCGAGACAAAATTCAGGAGATCAATCCTGATGCGGTGCTTGATATGATGTGTCTCACCGAATTGCAGGCAAAAGAGCTGGTTGAAACGCTCGATGGTATTGTAAACCGGGTGATTGTGGCGAGCTCACAGGACGTATACCGGGCGTTCGGGCGGGTGAACAGAACAGAAACAGGAGAAGCTGAACCCGTTCCGATCGATGAAAACGGAGAATTGCGTCACAACCTCTATCCGCAAAGAGCGTTTGCGGAAACCGAAGAAAGACGCATGTATGACAAAATACTAGTGGAGCGGACCGTTATGGACCATCCCTGCATCGATGGTACGATCTTGAGACTGCCTGCGGTTTACGGACCAAATGACCATCAGCACCGCTGGTATTCATTTCTTAAGCCAATGAGTGAGCAAAGGCCCTATATCCTGCTGGCAAAGAGCCTGGCCGGCTGGCGCTGGACCCGCGGATATGTGGAAAATATGGCAGAGGCCATTGTCCAGTCCATCCTCAAATCAGAGGCAGCGGGCAAGATTTACAATGTTGGTGAAAAAGATGCATGGACGACCAAAGAGTGGATTGAGAAATTAGCGCCTCTTATGAATTGGAGCGGAGACGTGATTGTGCTGCCAGATGATCAGCTTCCTGAGGGTTATAGCTGGGGAATAAATACGGAACAGCATGTGATTTTCACCTCTGATAAAATACGTCGTGAATTGGGATATAAGGAAACCGTTTCGTTTGAAGAGGGATTAAAACGCACCATCGCATGGGAGCTTCAGCATCCACCCGAAAAACTGACGCTGGACTATGATGCAGAAGATGAAATCATGAAGTGGAATGCGAAAACTCAACGTTAAATATGAAAAAGCAGACGCATACCACGTCTGCTTTTTCTATTACTCTACTTATTCCCTTTTAAATTAGTAGATCGGTACCCGAACGCCCATTCAAGAATCCCTGACTCTCCTTTGCTTAGAAGGGATTAGGGAAGAGACGGACGGGATCATTTATTATCTTGGTAAAGAAAGCGCTTTAAATAAACAAAAAGTAAAACTTAGCTCTTCCCAAACTCCGCTTCCATATTATATTGGCCGAGCAACGCCTCCACTTTCAACGCTTTGCCGATGTCGCCTTTGACCTTCAATTTCCCCATCATAAATGCTGCTGTACCGTTCAGTTTTCCGAGAAGCATCTTTTTAAAGTTTGGATAAGAAATAATGATCGTGCAATCTCCGCGTTCCGTGTACTCTTCCCTTATCTCTGCTTTTCCGTCCTTTAAATGCAGCTGGAACGAATAGTCCTCATCAGGGATGTCATACTGATATACCGCTTGAACTCCCTCAATGGGACCCGGGTTATCGTTAATGACATCTTCAATCTTTTTTACCGTTTCCTTTACTGTCAAATCTTCCATTGCTTTTGCCATCATCCTGCCTCCTTATGACTTTTGCAGTGAAACTATGTTCTCAGAGTTAGCTTTGGCCTTTCTCCGGATATAAATGGTTTTCTCCACCACCGCGTGAACAAGTCCGGTTTCATCCACCACATCGACCTCATATATTCGGTCAAGACTGTGTCTGCTTTTAAGCTGCCGCTTCACATCTTCTACTTCCTCCGGGGTAATCTTAAATGTAGCGTACAGGGTACTCTTCCCGGGCTTTTTGAAGGAAATGGAGGCAGCTTTATCCCAGACAATATAGTCATCCCCGAGCAGTTTCAGAAACATGTACATATACATCGGATCCACAGCCCCATAGATGCTTCCTCCAAAAATCGTTCCCACATAGTTGCGGGTCCGCCAGTTTAAAGGAAGCTGTATCGTAATTTCCGAATAATCTTCAGCAATATAGATCACCCTTGCTCCTGTTCCTCGGTACGCAGGAAACAAATTAAAGCCATAGCGGACACATCGGGTTTTCCAGGATTCTTTCATTGCAACCTCCTACTTTATGTAAACCAATTTTTCCGGATCCTTTCTGTTTTCCTTGTAATAGGCAACCATACTAGATACGTAATCTTTAAAATCCGGACATTGGACGCCTGCTTTCGCCAGCACCTTACTGGTATTGGCAGCATCGTACTGACAGGCACACCTGAAATACTCCAGCGCTTCTTTTTCCACTTTAAAAAAGCGGCGGAAGAACGAAAAAGATAACATAAACTCCACAACTGCTGGCGGTAAGGTCCATGAGGGTGCTTTTCCGATCAGTTCCTCACAGATCATGCGGTAAAGCTTCCTGCTCTCATAAGGTGAAGGATCCGTGAGATGGAACACCTTGTTCACCGCATCATCCGACTCTGCAAGGCAGAGAGTCGCATCAATAATATAATCAAAGGGTACCACATTAAATAGCGCTTCGGACTTTCCCAGATAAGGAACAGGTACATACCGCAGCTTGTCCAAAAAACGCATGATAAAATACGGGCCATCGAACTTGATGGTCTCTCCGGTTTTGGAGTGTCCCACCACCACTCCTGGCCTGATGATGGTATAAGGCACACCATCAAGCTCCGCCACCAGCTTTTCTGCAGCAAACTTGGTCGATTCATAGTGATTTTTAAATGTCTGCGCGGCATCCAATTCATCTTCTTTAATGAGACCGGTCCTTTTCCCTGAAACGTAGGCTGTACTAAAGTAAACATACCGCGCAAGGTGCGGGAGTTCCTTTACAAAAGCATTTATATTCCGTGTACCGGTAATATTGATGTTCGCCGCAATCTGCTCCGGGACTGCCAAATCATACACCGCTGCCAGATGAAAGACATGCGTAATATGGTTTTTCAGCCAGTCGGTTTGTTCAGGGCTTAGCCGCAGTCCGGCCTTCGTAATATCACCCGTAAACAACCTGACGTTGGGCCGGTTGGCTGCCAGATCTTTTGCTTTTTCAATCTGGCTGGGATGAACAAGAAGAACAAACTCACATTCTTTGTACAGCTTCAGCATTTCTTTAAGCAGCATTGAAGCCAGAAAGCCGGGAAAGCCGGTTATGAAGCAGCCATTCATCCATCATCCCTCCCTGTTACTCGACTCCATCGTTTACAGCCTGAGGAGGAAGCTGCTTGAAAAATGGCATCTTCTGCGAACCGGTCATACGCGCGTAAGTAAACAACTGACCCTTATGATGGATTTCATGGTCAATCATGCTTTCAAGCCAGTAGCTTCCCGGAGCGGTAAATTTAAAGATGTCGATCTCTTTTTCCAGATTGGACGTTTGCAGCTCTTGAAAATCGCGCTTTGATTTTTCGGTGAATTCATCAAGGATCTCACGAACTTCATCCATGGTCTGAAACTCTCGGGGTGTGCGCGGTGACACAAACTGGCCGTTTTTTATCGTTTCGAGAAACATATCCGTAGAGCCAGCAATATGTACCGCCAAATCGCTCAGGGCAAATCCATCGCTCCATGGTTTAAAAAACACATGCTGGGGCCCAATCTCTTCCAAAAGCTCGTGCAGAACCGTCCGGTGCTTCAGCCAATGCGTATAGTATTGTTCCATTATCCATCGCTCCCATCAAAGTAATCTACTAGATAAGTTCGATACTGCAGCCTTTTCCCCTTTACGCCAAGCAAAAAATCCAGCGTGTCCGGCTGGATTTATCTGGGTGCCCGGTTAATTCCCTGTGGAAAGGAAAACACATTGTACGGGTCGTATTTTTTATTTACTTTCTTTAATCGTGGCGCATTCCACCCAAAATAGGCTTTTTCATAATGCCGTAACGGGCTGTATGGAAAATTAACAAATGATCCTTTGGTAATGGATTTAACATAGGGAAACCGTTTTTTCATCCACTGAATGTTTTCGGGTTCCAAGCCAGGATCCTCCCAGTTCGTTTGTATGCCGAGAATATAATCCGCCTGGCGGTAGAAAAACGCCGTTTCAAACGGGTTGACGTCACTAACCTTGCCGCCCAGGGCATACACCGTCAATCCGGCGAATATGGAGCCTTCCGCCCGCTTCTGAATCAGCCCCACGAGATTCCGGATTTCCCGCTCGCTGAATTTTCTGTAGACAAATCTTCCTGTGGATTTAAACCGCTCATATTCCGGATACGTGGCGTCAACGGCTCTGACGGCCTCCATGAAGGGAAGGTATCTGACGAAAAGCTGGATCTTTCCGTTGATCAGCAGCGGCTCCATCACTTTTGCCGCTTCCTCAGGCGGTCCGTAAAAAAAGCCCCGGCCGTAAATAGCCGTTCCCTCTTCCAGCGAGTTATAGAGGCTGGCATTAGCCGTCATTCTCTCGTCCAAATCCTCCAGCCAATATTGCCAGGCGTTGAGGAAGGTCTCCTGCAGCTTTGCATCCGCTTTTGGCGCATAGATTTCGACGAAAGAAACGTTTTCGACCGGTTCCGGAAGGGCAAACGTCATGGAGACGACTACACCAAAATTGCCACCGCCCGCTCCGCGGCATGCCCAGAACAAGTCCGGATTCACCTGCTGGTTTGCCTTTAATATTCTGCCCGTATAATCCACCAGCTCCAGTTCGATCAGGCTGTCACATCCGAGTCCCAGATACCGGCTGGAAAATCCCCAACCGCCGCCAAGGGTATACCCGCTGACACCGACAGTTGGACCCGTTCCCCCAGGAAAGGGGTAGCCCAGAGAACCCACAAACTCGTAAAGCTGTTCATTTTTCACGCCGCCCTGTATTTTCAGTTGTTCATTGTTGTTAAGAACAATGCCATCCATCCGGCTGATATCAATGACGATTACACCGTTGCCCACCGAATAGCCCTCATAGTGATGACCGCCTGAACGAATCCTGATCTTCACCTCATGTTTCCGGGCCCAAAGAATGGCATTCCGGACATCATCGACCGTGCTGCAATATACGATAACGAGAGGGAACTTTTGCACGGCACGGTTCCATTCCTGCCTCGTTTCTTCATATTGAGGGGAGAAGCGGGTGACCACTTCCCCCGTCAGCCCTTTCAAATTGAGTTTTTTCATAATCCTATCCTCTATCCCTGCTTAGTGGAGATAAGAACTCCCTATAATAAGGTATGCCAGGAATGGACAGACAGTCTTATTTTTTTGCAAGAGATCAAAAAAGCCCATTAAAAAAGCCAGGAAGGTCAAAAGAACTTCCCGGCTTCATCTGTTATTTTTTCAATTTATAGTAGGTTAAAGCAAGGGCAAATGCAAGTACTGCCCCTTTCACAATGTCCATGGAATAGTACGGGACAGACATCATGACGAGGCCATTCTGCAGGATGCCAATCAATATCGCGCCAACGAGCGTTCCGAACGCATTGGGCTTTCCCGCTCCAAAAACGGAAAAACCGATGAAAGCGGCCGCTACCGCGTCCATGAGGTAAGGCGTACCGGCATTGATTTCCGCTGTCATTACTCTAGAGGCCAGAACAATTCCCCCAATGGAAGCAAATAGTGCCGACAAGAGGTAAGCGGCTACTTTATACTTTTTGACCGGAATACCCGAAAGCCTCGCTGCCTCCTCATTTCCTCCGATCACATACATATAGCGGCCGTGCTTTGTATAGTTGAGAAGCACATGGACGAGCACCACGGCAAGCGCCATGATCAGAATAATCCACGGTACCTGGCCGATTTTTTGGAACGCCTCAGAAATTTTCCCGGTCGCAAAGCTTCCGTCAGGCATCACCATGTTTTGTGAGATTGTCGCACCCTTCGTATAAGTAAGCGCAATCCCCTGAACAATAAACATCGTGGCAAGTGTCAGCAGCATATCGGGAATTTTCACTTTTACAATGAGTACCGAGTTAATGATCCCTACAATCAGGGCAGCAGCCAGCGCAGAAAATATCGCAACCACCGTGTTTTGCGAAAACCAGACGAACATAGAAATCACAATCGCGTTGGATAAAGAAGCAACCGATCCAACCGACAAATCAAACCCGTTCACCGACAGTGAGATGGTAATTCCAATCGCGATGATGGTCACGATTGAAATGGACCGTAAAATGTTCATCAGGTTCTGTCCCTGCAAAAATGATGGATGTGCAGCCGTAAACACACCGATTAACACAAGAATGGTCAGGATTGTTCCGTATTTATAAAAAAACTCAAACAGCTCAAACCTCTTTTTGGGAGCTGCTTTGGCGGGTATGGGGTTTGATAACTCCATTTACCTTCCTCCTGTACTGTAAAATAATAGCTCTTCCTCGGTGGTTTTTGCGGTTTCCAGCTCTTTTACTGTACGCCCGTCGTACATGACGTACACCCGGTTTGTAATCCCCAGAATTTCCGGAAATTCTGACGATGCGTAAAGGACAGCTTTCCCCCTTTTGGCGAGGGCCGAAATCAGTTCAAAAATATCCCGTTTCGCCCCGACATCAACGCCCTTGGTCGGCTCATCAAAAATATAAACCTCCGCATCGGCAAGCAGCCATTTGCCAATGGCAATCTTTTGCTGGTTCCCGCCCGACAGATGCTGTACCTTACTTTTCTCAGACGGGGTTTTGATACCGAGCGTTTTTATGATCTCAAGGGATTTTCTCTTTTCCGCCCGGCGGTCGAGAAAACCGAACGCTTTTGTAAACTGGGCAAGGTTGGCGGCCGACAAATTCGCAGCTACCGTTTCCTCCACAAGGATTCCTTCTTTTCGGCGTTCCTCAGGTACAAGGGCCAGCCCCTGCCGAACGGCATGATATGGGCTCTTCAGCTTCAGTTTTTTGCCTTTCAGCAGAACATCCCCCGCGGTAATGGGAGTGCTTCCGAACAATGTTTTGCACAGTTCGGTTTTTCCTGCCCCTACCAGTCCGGCAATCCCTACAATTTCACCAGCACGGGCCGTCAGGCTTAAACCCTTTATTTTCTCCTTATCGAAAAGACTTTTTACTTCTAGCAGGGTTTCTCCTGTCTTGCCATTTACGGCCGGGAACTGCTCGTCCAGCGCTTTTCCCAGCATCTGCTCAATGACGCGGTTAATGGAGCTTTGTACAATCTCTTCCTCAGCGACCTTTTCTCCGTTCCTCATAACGGTAATGTCGTCGCAGATGTCAAAGATCTCCGGCAAGCGGTGAGAGATAAAAATAATGCCAACATCCTTTGCTTTTAAATCCCGGACAATCCGGAACAGTTCTCGTGTTTCTGCATGGCTCAGAGGAGCTGTCGGTTCATCAAGAATGAGAAACCGGCACTTAGCCGAAACAGCCCGCGCAATCAATACCATTTGCTTTTGCGCAAGCGTCAGCTCGCTGACGAGCTTTTTGGAGGATACGTGTATGTTCATTTCCTCCAAAAGATGCGAAGCCTTTTGGTGGAGGGTTTTCCAGCGCACGAGCTGCTTTTTTCCCATTTCATTGACCAGGTCATGCAGGAGAATGTTCTCCCCCACCGTCAAATAGGGAACCAGAACTGTGTCTACCTCTTGATGGACAATTTGGATGCCCTCATTCAGTGCGTCCTTTGGTGAAGATATATCTACGTTCTTTCCTTCAATCTGAACAGAGCCGGTGTAATGGGTATAGGCACCCGTCAGCACCTTCATCAGCGTTGATTTCCCGGCACCATTTGCCCCGATCAGTGCATGAACACGGCCAGTTTTACTTTTAAAATCAACCTCATTCAGCGCCTTTACCCCGGGAAACTCAATACTTATGTTCTTCATCTCGAGCAGTGCCATCGGCCGGTCTCCTTTATTCAAAGCAAACACCCTCTGCTGCTAGCCGAAGAGAGTGTTTGTATGTTTATTTTTTGTAATGGTCTTTCAGCGTGTCCATCCAATCTTCTTCAAACGCGTCCGATTGTCCCCACCCTTTAATTTCCTTGGACAGGTTAACCATATTTACGCCCTCGGAGGATTTTTGAAGATCCCTTTGGGAAACGAGAGAAGCATCCAGGTCATATTTTTGCGGTGTTTTTTCACCGGCAATTTTTTTTGCAAGGATTCTCATATCCACTGCACCGATCAGCTTTGGATCAACCGCTGCAGTATATTTCCATGGGCTGTCCTTCTTTTGGATTTCCTGAAGATCCGCGTTGGAGACATCAATGCCGTAAATTTTGATCTCATTTCGGCCCGCTTCCTTAATGGCACGAGCGGCTCCGATGGCAAATGCATCCCATGTCGCAAAGATCGCATCAATCTCTCCCTTTTTATGCTTGTTCAGCATGGCGGTAACGGCATTTTGCGTTTGAACGGAGGTGTCCGCTGAAGCTACACCAAAGCGCTCCACTTCTTTAATGCCAGGGTTCTTTTTCAACGTTTCTTTATAAACAGCATTGCGGCGAACCATTGGCGGGAATCCGTCCACCCAAAGGTACACAATGTTCGCTTTGCCTTTTTGTTCTTTCACAAGCTTGTCCAGTGCCAGCTTGGCCAATGCTTCATCGTCCTGGGATGTAAGTGTCACGCCATCCACCTTCGCGAGGTCCGGATTAGAGTCAAAAGTCACGACACTCTTTCCTTTTTCTCTGAGTTTTTGGATATCATTGATTGTTGCCGCATCATCTCCATGAGAAATAATGAAGCCGTCATAGTCCTCATTGGCCGCCTGGGCAATCGCATCGTGGAATTTCGCTGTATCTCCGTTGGCCGTATAGATATCAACGGTAAAACCGAGCGCTTCCCCTTCTGCCTTCGCTCCTGCCAAAAACTGTGCCGTATGATCATCTCCACCGATCTTTCGGATAACTTTGATTTTGGCACCCTGCCCCTTGGCGAATCGTTTTGGCACATTATCAAACGACACATTTTCATGTTTCTTTTCAGATGATGCCGTGTTACTGCCTGACGAGCAGCCTGTTAACAATAATGAGAGTGCGACCGCAGAGACTGCTGCGCTTTTTAAAAACTTCTTCATTTCCCCTATCCCCTTTTCTGTATGTCTCTCTCTTCTCAAAAGCTGCAGGGCCATCCCCTGAGCACATAAAAAAACCTCTCCGGAAAGAGAGGTTTCATCGCCTATGTAGACAAGGATTCGTCCTCTCTCATCTTTCAAAACAGCATAGCTGTTTTGCAGGATTTAGCACCAATTCCATAAATGGAACGGTTGCCGGGCGTCATAGGGCCAGTCCCTCTGCCACTCTTGATAAGAGATTGAATATTGAGTTAGTTAAAAATATAGTTATAACTTTAATCGGCGGAGAGAGGAAAGTCAATATATTTTTAAAAGGTTATTTTAAAAACCTTCGTTGCTTTTAGTGGCTGATTTCCGTTTGAGTATGCTCGCTTTCATCTATGATTATATCACCCCATAATATGGGAATAAAAAAACAGCGCTTTTATTCAACGCTGCTACGGATCCATCAAGAAATATCCCCGCCAAAAACCACGACATTCTGTACCTCTGGCGCAAACACCTGGCCATTCCATTTCATTGTGGTCTGCACATAACCGAGCCGGTCGGCGTTATACTGGCCGGCGATGTTCTGGTAAGCCAGTAATTCGCAGGTGCCATTGCGGTCAAAGTCGACCGGGTAAAGACCTGAAAGTCCGGAAACAAATCCTTGGATGGTTTTTTCAACTTGCCATTGGGATAATAAATCTCTGACAAGTACTGCCTGCCCCTGGTGGTTAGATCAATAATAAATTTCTGGTTCGTGGTGTAGCTGTTTACCTGAGCTTTGTAGTAGTCGAGGTAAAAGACCCGGTATTTGAAGAGGTCATTAAAGACATCAGAATCAAACAACGGCCTGAACTGGCTGCCTCTATAGGCAAAAACATAGGCATGTAGCATGCCGCCGCTTCCACCTGTATCCATTACCACCATGATGTCTTCCACCCTGTCTCCAGTAAAGTCACCAAGAAAAAGCGTGGGATTGTATCCTTGGTTTTGCTTGAGTGGTATTTGTGTATACTGATTGGTCCTTCCATCCTGCACAACTATCATGATATTGACCCAAAACGGACTGTCCGGTGTTTTTTCAGCAGTAATATAAATGGTATCGATGGAGTTGTCACCGATGACATTCCCCTTTTTCATATCGACGACCTGCCGCTCTCTGTACATGGCTATCCCTGCCTTCGCCTGATTTCCTAACACATTGTATGAGAAAGGCCCGGTTTTGGTTTTTATTCTCGATCGTGTTACACTACAAAAAAACTCAAGCAGGTGCATTCGTGGATATTAAACAACTACAGTACTTTATAGAAGTGGCAAAATACAATAGCTTTACCCGGGCAGCTGACGCTCTTTTTATCACTCAGCCTACGATCAGCAAAATGATTAAAAACCTGGAAGATGAGCTCGGTGTCGTTCTTTTTGACCGATCCCGAAAAGGGCTGACCCTGACGGATGCCGGCCGGACGATTTTTGAACAAGCTGTACTCGTGGATAAAGCGGTTAATAATCTGGAAATGGAACTCGATAACCTCCTCGGGTTAAAAAAGGGACACATTCGCATCGGTCTGCCTCCGATTCTGGATCCAAGACTCTTCCCCAAATTGATCGGCAGTTTTCATGATCAGTATCCGAATATTACGTTCGAGCTTGTGGAGGATGGATCAAAACGAATCGAAGAGGATGTTGCCAACCATCAGCTCGATATTGGCGTTATTGTGCTTCCTACCAACAATGAACTCTTTCAGCACTTTGCGTTTAAAGAGGAAGACCTGAGACTGATCATCCATCCGGACCACGAGCTGGCAGACCGTGATGAAATTTATTTGAGCGAGCTCAGCGAGGAGCCCTTTATTTTGTTCAACAAGGACTTCGTGCTTCATGACCGGATCATATCATCATGTAACCAGGCGGGATTCAATCCGCATATCACCTCCGAAAGCTCGCAATGGTCGTTTATCGAAGAAATGGTCATCTGCAAGCTTGGCGTTTCTCTGTTACCCGAAAGCATTTGCCGCCATCTGAACGATGAAGTCCGGGTCATTAAAGTGGTCAATCCTACAATAAGCTGGCATTTAGCCCTTATTTGGAACAAAGACCAATACTTATCGTTTGCCGCCAAAGAGTGGCTCAATTACGCCAAAGAACAGCTCGCGGAGCTTGAGTAATCAATAAAAGGCGGTTTTCTCTGTAGTGGATTGCCGCCTTTTGCCAAGATTTTTCTATGCCCATTCTTTATATCTGAAAGCATTTACATAGAGCCCATCTATGCAAACGATAAAAAATAACAATTTTACTTCCTTTTCTTGGAGGCGTACACTAGGAAACTGTAAGAGGGAAACGCAAGAAAACAACAGCGTCCCTTTAGCCGAGATACGTTAATCATGAAAGGAAATGATTGTTTTGAACGCAAAAAAAACAAGCGAAAGCCGCATTATTAATACAGACCAGGTATTAGCTGGTGATTTGAATAACTATAATACATTGTTCGGCGGAGTACTTATGAAAAAGCTCGATGCTGCTGCATCACTTTCTGCTCGCCGCCATGCCCGTGTGAAAACCTGTGTTACAGCATCAACCGACTCCATCGACTTTTTGCATCCGATTCATCAAACGGATTCTGTTTGTATCGAATCATTCGTATCCTACACAGGAAAAAGCTCAATGGAAATCTTCTGTAAGGTTATTGCTGAAGATATTCTTACAGGAGAACGAAGAATTGCAGCTACAGCATTCTTAACCTTCGTTGCTTTGGGAGAAGACAAACGCCCGGTTGAAGTACCTGCAGTCATCCCTGAAACAGAAGAAGAAAAATTCTTGTTTGAAACAGCCGCAGACCGTGCCGAAATGCGTAAAGTCCGCAGAGCACGCAGCAAAGAATTAGCCGAGGTTATTTCATTGCGTAAGCCTTGGCAACAAGAAGGTGCATTAGTTTGATTACCCTTGTCAGCCATAATGAGTTAAAAGAAGCGAAAGAAGAACTTGAAAACATTGAACGTTCGTTCCCTGATTTGTATGAAAAATGGGTGCATATTATCAATTTGACCCGTGCGCTTCAATTTAAATATCAATACATGGGTACATTGATCATGAACGAAGATTGCCGCCGATACGCTCCTGAATTTTGTCAGGAATCTGTTGTTCGTCTTTATAAAAGTGAGCTCGAAAAGCTTACTGCAGACGAAAACATTGATACCCTTCGCAAAATGATCAGCAAGTTCAATAATGCCGGTTATGCAAAAATCAGTTTGCTGGCGATTGGACGGTCTCCCGAATCTCTAATGGGAACTTCAGCCATTATCAACTAAAAGAAAGAAGCAGACGATCCAGGCGATCATCTGCTTCTTTTTTCGTTTACCTTAATCTTCGTCCTTCGCGTCCCAATCTTCCGGGATTGGTTCATTCATATACTCCTCAACAAGCTTTTTGTACTTTTCCATCTGTTCAAGATGGGTATTAAACTGTTCCTTATTGATGAGATATTCATTGCCGTCATGAAAGGCACGAATTTTCTTCTGTTGAATCAAATTCTCAATATACGTTTCAGGCAGATCCAGAAATTCCGCCGTTTCCTTTAGAGTCAGATACATGATTCACCTTTTCCAGGTGCTTAGTATTGTCTACAGCACCATATCCATCACATTATCCACCCATTCGGAGTTTTCTTCAAGAGCTAAAGAAATTAAGAAAAGATCCTGCTGATTTCCTGAACTTCCTGATCGCTGAGCTGAACATCCAATGTTTTCAGGTTGTTGCTGACCTGATCGGCGCGTTTTGCGCCTGGAATGATGGAGTCGATTGCCGGCTGTTTAAGATACCATGCGAGAACAACGTGAGCCACTTCCGCCCCCTTGGCTTCGGCAATCCCGCGAAGCTGGTCCACTTTCTCCAGGTTTCTGATAAAGTTCTCCCCCTTAAAATGAGGCATGTCCTTGCGCAGGTCATCAAACTTCGTGTCTTTGCTGTATTTACCGGCAAGAAGTCCGGAGGCAAGCGGGAAGTAAGGAACAAAGGAGATTCCTTTATCCTCTAGATACGGAAGCAATTCCTTTTCCGCATCGCGCTGCAATAGGTTGTACTCTCCTTGGAACACATCAACATAACCGTCCTTGTTTGCCTGCTTCAGCTGTTCCATGGAAAAGTTCGAAACTCCGATGGCACGGATTTTTCCCTGGTCTTTCAGTTCTTTTAATGCGCCGACTGCTTCATCCTTTGGTGTATTTTCATCAGGAAAATGAATATAGAACAAATCAATATAATCCGTTTGAAGCCGTTTTAAGCTTCCTTCCACCGCATCTTTTAAGAAGGCTGGCGAGTTGTCGAACACGACGTCTTTACCAACAAACTTGTGCGCACCTTTGGTTGCGATCACGGCTTTATCACGGCTGCCTGTTTCTTTTATGACTTCCCCGACCAATTCCTCCGAACGCTCAGGTCCATAAATAAAGGCGGTATCTAAAAAATTGATACCAATCTCCAATGCCCGATTTACCAGATCCTTGCCTGCCTGTTCATCCAGATTTGGATACAGGTTGTGTCCTCCAACGGCATTCGTACCCAGTCCAATCGGGTTCACCAATAAGTCTGTTTTCCCAAGTTTCGTTTGCTGTGCCATGTATTGCTCAACTCCTTCTAAAATAAGTTTGTACTCCTTGTAATCGTAGCAAAAGACCTGTTCGAATGAAAAAAATCAGCTCAATTGAAAATGTAATATATTTTTTAAAAGAATAAATATCATGGGGCAAACACTCCAATTAACGTGTCAAGAAGATAACCGAGTACTTATTCAAAGGCAACAATCCATAAGAAAAGAGCCCTTTTTTTGAGGAACCACCCACCCAAAAAATACATAGGATAAAGGAGTTAGTAAAGTGGAAGGGGTATGGCTCTATGTATAACTGGAATCGAGATGCTCAAGAAATTGCCAATCTGGAAAAGGCCTTGAACGGAGAATACAGTGCGATCATCTGTTATGAGAAAACGTCGCTGCTGGCGCCTAATCCAGAAGGTAAAAAGACTATCCAGGAAATCCGGCAGGATGAAGTCAACCACTATCAGGTTATAAGTGCCATTTATACACAGCTGACGGGAAGGACGTTTACACCAAAACAGACAGAGGCTTGTCCAACCAATTATCGGGAAGGGTTGAAGACTGGCTTTAAAGACGAACAGGAAACGGTTGATTTTTATCTTAAGATTTCCGATCAGGCAAGCAATAATTATATAAAAGAAGTGTTCAAGCGGATCGCCATGGATGAACAGAACCACGCAGTCTGGTTTTTATACCTGTTAACAGGAGGGCAGTAAAAAGGGGGGAGCCCCCTTTTTTTGTTCAAAGGATTGCAAACAGAGCTGGATGATCGCTTCCGTTGATGAGGACCGGTGGAAGGACATCCAAAAAGAATTAAAAGAGGAATACACACGGTTACTGCAGACCCTTGACTCCACCCTTCCCCGGGATGAAACCTATGCAGATGAAGCTCTGGAATGTCTTGCGCATTCAGCCTACCATTTGGGTGCTATCAAACAAATGATTAAATATATCACGGCATAAAAAAGGTGCTATCCAACAAGTCTGGAAGCCGTTGATTTCCGTTTCAGGCCGCTCGCTTTCCGCGGGGCGTGCGGTGAGCCTCTTGGCGCAAGCGCCTGCGGGAGTCTCACCTGTCACGCTAGTCCCGCAGGAGTCTCGCACCTTCCACTACAATCAACTTTCCTGGAAGCTTTTTACGCAAAACATACTAAGATTAGTAGCACAAACCACGGCCATGGTTTGTGCTACTATTTTTTTGTAGAGGTGAAGAATAGGTCGAGGCAGCCCCGGAACTTTAAGTTCGCACGCAAAACAGACCAACTTCACCGTCCTTATATGAATCAGTTTCAGTATGTTGGATCCGTTGAGATCGTGTAAAAGAAAATGGAATCGATAGGGATAGGTGAGGACTTCTGCAATCGTTTTGAGGGAGGAACGTAATGATGAGTATTATTGCTTTTGACGTAAGTATGGGAAAAAGTTATATGGTGATTTACAACACCTCGAGGTGTTGTGTTTTTGAAGGAGAAATACTACATAATAAGATTCATTTTGAGAAACTGTATCAGCGCATTGTCGCACTTGTTCAGCAGGATGGACATACACCAGAAATTGTCTTTGAAGCCACAGGAGTTTACTCCCGCCAATTAGAGCGATTTATGAACGATCATGGTTTTCCTTATTGCTTATTAAATCCTCTCGAATCTAAACTTCAAACGGCTTCTATGCGAATGCATAAGACGGATAAAAGCGATGCCCATCGGCTCGCTCAAACTCATTTTACCTCGGACAGAAAAAATAAAATCGCACAAGACGATTATTATGATCAAATGCGCTCTCTTTCCCGTTATTATCATGAACTGGATCAGGAATTAAAATTGGTCAGAAGTCGTATACATACCCTGCTTCAGCTTACTTTTCCAGAGATAGAAACACTATTTACGGGAAAATCGGAGTTGTTTTTGAACATCTTACAACTGTTTCCTCATCCGGATTGTGTAAAGCAACGATCGAAAACGGTCATTCGAAATCGGTTGCTTGCCAATACCAGTAAAAAGCTTGCCCCCAAAACGGCAGAGAAGAAAGCCATACAACTTCTAGAAATCGCTGAGTATTCTTATCCAGCTGTAGATGAAGATGATATAAGATGCGAGCAGTTAAAGTACTATGCCAAACGCTGTTTGGCTATTCTGCGACAACGTGAAGAAGTGATTAAGCAGATGGCAGACCTTTCACAAGAACGAAAAGATTATCAAGTGTTAATGAGTTTTCCTGGCATTGGGACCAACACAGCTGTGCGTTTAATCGCTGAAATTGGTGACATTCACCGTTTTAAAACCAACAAACAACTGAACGCTTATGCCGGTATTGATATTCGGCGTTTTCAATCCGGCACCATCTTGTATAAAGATAAAATCAATAGGCGAGGGAACAAACATTTACGAAAGATCCTGTATCTTACCATTCAAAATATGATTAAACAGAGGCGTTTTGGGGATAACCATTTTGTAGATTACTACGACAAACTAAAAACGCAACCTTATAACAAACGTCATAAAGTCGCGTCCATCGCGTGTGTGAATAAGTTATTGAAATGCCTATTCCACCTTATTACACACAATTTGCATTACGATTACCAGATAGCAGCTGGTAAGTAATGTTTTGACTATTATATCATAATTCTCCCCTAGTTTAAAAAACAGCTACAACTAGGGGTATTTAGAATGCCTTAAATAAAGTGACAATACCGAAGGCTTAATGACTCCCTAAAAAACTATTGACTAATCGTAAGAAAAGGAGCTGCCTGAAGGTCAATTTTTGACTTTCAGGACAGCTCCCTTTTTCATTTTATCCGTTCAGGATGGGTGTACACATTGAGCCGGGTGCCGCGGATAAATCCGACGGCGGTAATCCCGAGATCATTCGCGAGCTCCAGCGCCAGCGTGGTGGGTGCAGATTTAGACAAAATAATGCCGGCACCGATTTTAGAAACCTTCAGTAAAACTTCCGAAGAGATCCGGCCACTGAAGGCAATCACTTTATCGGAAAGTGTAATCTTGTTTTCAAGGCAGTAACCGTAAATTTTATCAAGCGCATTGTGACGGCCAATATCCGACCGGGAAATCAACAGCTCCTCATTTGTACAAAGCGCAGCGTTATGCAGCCCGCCTGTTGAGTGAAAATCATCGGAGGATTCCTGCATCGCTTTCATCAGCTTGATGCATTGCTCCACTTCAATCGTTGATTTGGTTACGATCGTTTTGGCATTTTTCACATCGCTCTGAAAATAGAACTGCCGGCTTTTTCCGCAGCATGATCCGATAAACCGTTTCGACTGCAGCTGATTGGTCACTGGCGCCTTGTTCACCAGCTGCACATAGGCAAACCCGCGGTCTTCATCAATGGACAGCGATTCGATTTCTCTCGGAAAACGAATCACCCCTTCTGATGCAAGAAAACCGGTGACAAGGTCCTCTAGATAAGTTGGTGTACAGACCATGGTTGCAAATTCCTCTCCATTTACATGGATGGTCAGTGCATATTCTGTTGCCACCGTATCTTCTGTCTCATGGAATGAGCCATCATTGTACTTGATGATGCTTATGTTCTTCATGACGTTGTCTATCATATACTTCTCCTTTTTAGCTGATCTCCGTTTCCTGGTCCGGGATCGGCTTTTCCAGGTATTTAATATCCTTGCGAGCATTAAAACGCTCCGCTTTTTCTACCTTGACTGCTACATTATAGCTTGGAATCTTGGCGTATTTCTCATATACGCCTTTCGGAAGAAGAAAGTTCCCTTCTGGAAAATGAACCTCCAGATTCCCTCTTGCAATATCGATAAATTTCGCACGGCCCTGGAAGACACCATGCTGATTATACACCACAATAGTTTCTCCTTCATGAATGGACAATTCCTTCGCATCATTTCCGTTCATGAGGACATCATATCTTCCCGCTCCGTTGAACGGATCACTTTCATGATAGACCATCGAATTGAACTGTTTTCCTCTTCTCGTGGTCACATAATACGTATCTTTACCCTTTTTCAAATCCGGTATATCAACCAGGATCAAATTTCCTTTACCATCGGGTGTAGGACAGATTCCATCCTCGCAAAGCCAGGCACCGCCCCACTGAAATACGTCTCCCCGTTCTTTTAAATGCTGGATGCCATCATAATTGGGATTGGCCAGGGCAATCTCTTCCCGTATTTGCTGTCCGCTTTTAAAATTAATCAGATGAGATCGCTGTGGTTTCACCCGCTTGGCCAGATCCACGTAGATTTTCCACTCGGCACGTGCTTCCTCCACCTGCTGCTGGTTTCCTTTAATTTCAGGCGAAAAGTACACCATGCGTTCAGTGGAAGTTGAGGTTCCCCCGTCTTCCTGTTCATATCGAGTTTTGGCCGGGAGCACAATGACGGCTTCCTTCGCATCCACCAGTGTGGACGTATTATAGATGATATCCTGATGCACCCGAAATTCAAGCGAAGATAAAGCCCGCTCGACAAAATCGGGATCAGGCATCGTTTCAAGGAAGTTGCCTCCCGACAGATAGTACATTTTAATTTTCCGTTCATGGTCCTCGGGCAATAAAATGTTTTCAAGTGACACGCCAAGAACGTCTCCCTGCCATTTCGGAATAGTAAAGCCCCACAGTTTTTCAATGCGTTCGATGTTGTTCGGTTCAAAATCACCGCCGGGCAGCACGAATGGATCGGCCCCCATCTCACCGCTTCCCTGAACACTGGAATGACCGCGAATCGGCATCAACCCGCAATGTTTGCGGCCCAGAAATCCGCGCAGCAACGCCAGGTTCGCTACTTGGGAGATGTTGTCGGACGCAAAGGTATGCATGGTTAAACCAAGTGACCAGACAAACACGCCGGATTTACTTTTGGCGAGGAGCATTGCAAGCTCGTGAATGCGCTCTTTGCTCACTCCGGATGAGGCTTCAATTTCTCCCCAGCCTTGCTGCTGGACCTTCGCCTTTAACTCCTCATAGTTGTTGACATGCTTTTTCACAAACGAATGGTCGATCGCGGATCCGAGCTGTTTCGCCTCCATTTCAAACCAATGCTTCATGATGCCATGCATGAAGGCGATATCTCCCCCGATATTAACCTGGTAAAAATCATCTGCCAGCTTTGTGCCAAAAAGCGCAGACTCGGCAATGGACGGAATCCAGTATTTTTCCATGGAGGGCTCCCGGTATGGGTTAATGCAAATGATCTTTGTTCCTTTTCGTTTGGCAGCATACATATATTTGGTGGAAACCGGCTGGTTATTTGCGGCGACCGATCCCCAGAACACGATAACATCGGATCCAATCCAATCCTGGTAGTTGCAAGTCGAGGCCCCTACACCAATGGACCGCTTCAGCGCTGTTTTGGACGGAGAATGGCAAATGCGCGAAGCATTATCAATGTTGTTCACACCAAGGTACCGGGCCACTTTGGCAGCCACATAGTAAGATTCGTTCGTGATACCCCGTGACGTCAGAAAGAACGAGACCTGCTTGGGATCAAGCGTCTTCATTTTGTCCGCAATCAGGTTCAGGGCATCATCCCATGTCAGACGGGAAAACTTACGCTCACCCCTCCGACGGATCAACGGATATGGAATGCGGCCCAGCCTTCTCAGTTCCGCGCTGGAATACTTGCGAAGCTCATCAACGTCCGCATGAAGTATCTCTTTTTTCATGGCCGGCATTGTGTTCAAGCGGAGCACATTCAGTCGTGTCGTGCACACATGCGGACCTGCGAGCGTTTGATCATACAGACCCGAAACGCCAAGAGCACATCCGTCACACACCCCTTGGGTCAATATTTTGCCCGCATAAGACAGGTTATCCCGGTTTTCCCAGGCCACCTTCACCGTATCGCGGATGTGCCCGGGTTTTATTTTGCCCAAGCCGAACGGTACAGGGCTGACCCAGTTTTTCGGATCTGGTGTTTTGGGTAGCTTGATTGGTCCTTGATGCTTCGTTTTTCCCATGATTTTCTGCCCCTTTTCCCTTTTCTATTTGATTACTACATTAACGTTGGTAATAGACGATGTTTCTTTCAAGAACACCAAAGGTTGCTAAGTGCTTGAACAAAACAAAAACCACCGGGAGCCCGATTGTGTTCAAACAATCGGAAACCGCGGTGGTAGTCTTTAACAGGATCGCTGCCAAGTGCCAACACTAAGGGCTTTTACTTTTTAGTTAGTTTTTCTTCCAGGTTTTCATCAAAAACAAAAATCGACATTCCAAAGTCCTTTTCAATATCGATATCTACAAAAAGATCCACAAACTTAGCTCCCAGCAATTCTTCCATTTCAACCGGATGGTTCTTTTTGTACATGTCCTTCACCATTTCGGTTCGTGCGGAGCGCAGCATCTGCTTGCCCTCACTGTATCCTGAAATGAACTTTTCGACTGGAGAAAGATTGCCTTCCATCTCGCAAATCGCCCAGTTTTTGCAAAAGGTCGTTTTGATTTGCCGGGGGCCCTTGCCCATGTGGCGCTTACGAAAAGCTCTTACCAGATTACTAAACTCTGCTTCATAATTATTCATAAACGACAACCTTTTTTTATACATTCTGCTATAAAAAGTATAAATCAGAAATTCTGGGCTTGCAACTGTTGACCCGAAGCATTTTCCTTCTCGAGACGGCGGATATCCAGCCGGGCGAGGAAAGTGACAACCAAAGCGACGATAAACAGGGCCGCAAAGAAGGTCAGGCTTTCAGCATAACTTCCGGTTGTATCCTTTACCCATGCGGCAAACAGAGGTCCGGCAAGACCTGCCGCGGCCCAGGCGGTTAAAATGTACCCATGAATCGCGCCAAGTTGTTTGGTTCCAAAAAGATCGCCGATGTAGGCAGGAATCGAAGCAAACCCTCCGCCATAGCACGTATAGATGATGGCGAGCATAATCTGAAAAACAATGGCTGTTGTGATGTTTGGAAGCAGGAAAAACAGTACCGTTTGAAGCGCAAAAAACGTCGTATACGTGTTTGTTCTTCCGATGTAATCCGAAACCGAAGCCCAGCCAATCCGGCCAAATCCATTAAAAAGGCCGAGTACACCGACAAGCGCTGCCGCTTCTGCCGTCGACAGGCCAATACTTTCCTGGGCGAGAGGTTTGGCCGCTGACAGAATAGCGATTCCGCAAGTTACATTGATGAACAGCATGAGCCATAGATAATAGAAGCGTTTGGTCTTCACAGCCTGATTGGCGGTGAGTTGGGACAAGTCCTTTCGTATGATTGTTTTCCCGCTGTCCACCTTTTCCTGAAAGCCCTTAGGCAGCCAGCCCTCTGCAGGTTTTTCCAGATAGAGAGAGGACGCCAGCATAACAACAAAATAAGAGATTCCCAATATGTAAAACGTATTGGCGATACCGACCGATTTGATCAGGCTGTCCATGACCGGAGAGCTGATGGCGGCAGCAAAGCCAAAGCCCATGATGGCAAGGCCCGTCGCCAGCCCGCGCCGGTCAGGGAACCATTTGACGAGTGTGGAAACAGGAGCGATATAGCCGACCCCAAGCCCGATCCCCCCAAGCATGCCATAAAAAACATACAATAAAGGCAGTGACCCCATTTGCACGGCAAAACCGGAACCCGCCACACCTGCTCCAAAGAATACCGCAGCAAGCAATCCCGATTTCCTTGGCCCGTATTTTTCAACAAAATGCCCCAAAAAGGCAGCGGACAGTCCAAGAAACAGAATGGCCAGACTGAAGGTCAATTGAACTTCACTCGCACTCCAGTTGAACTTTTCCATTAATGGATTGGTAAAATTGCTCCATGCATACACTGATCCGATCGAGATGTGAATGCCCACTCCCGAAAGCGCAATCAGCCAGCGGTTTTTAACCTTGCTCATTCCTAATCCTCTCCCTTTTATGTAAAATTAAAAAGCCGCCACAAACTCTCCTTATAGTTTCCATCCACTATAAGATCGAAGAATGCAGCGGCAGCAGAATCACAGGTTCGCTATGGTATCCCTAACCGATTTTTAAAACGCTTTCAAAAGTCCTTTTAAACAGGTGACAGGTTCGCTGTTCCTTGCCAGAAGACCTTTTGAATTCTGTTCACAAAATATTCAAATTTCTCTTCTTAAGAGTAATGTAAACGAGCAAGCCCGTCAAGTAGCTCGCTTTCATTTTTTAACAGGATTCTTTTTGAAAAAGCACCTGCCATCCCCGGCAGATGCTCTTCTTTATGATAATTTTTTCAGAATGACGACCTTCAGGTAATCTCCTTCTTTGAACTCTTTGATGGTCTTGAAGTCTTCCGGCAGGGTATGCTCTTCCAAAATCTTATACTTTCCTCCGGTTTGACGGAACGCTTTTTCAATGAAACCTTTAAACTTCTTCATATCAAATGTACTGCAGTTGGAAGAAGCGACGATCACACCATTTTTTTCGGTAATCGCAATGGCCTGTTCAAGTAGCGCCGGATAATCCTTCCCGGCACTGAATGTATGCTTTTTTGAGCGTGCAAAGCTTGGCGGATCCAGGATGACCAGATCAAACAGAAGCTTTTTCCTGACGGCATATTTAAAATAGTGGAAGACGTCCTCCACAATAATGTCGTGCGCGTCATAATCCAGTCCGTTGATGCTGAACTGTTCTTGTGTTTTGCTTCGGCTTCGGTTGGCCAAATCCACGCTCGTTGTTTTCTCTGCTCCGCCCAAAGCCGCTGCTACAGAAAAGGCACCCGTGTAAGAGAAGGTGTTCAGTACTTTTTTGCCATTGGCGTACTTATCCCTGATCACCTTCCTGACGTCCCGCTGATCAAGGAACACACCCACCATAGCACTTTCGTTTAAATAGGTCGCAAAATGAATGCCATTTTCCTGCACGATCAACGGAAACTGTGCTCGCTCTCCTGCGACAAAATCATCGTCTTCAATGTATGATCCCTTTTCGGCAAACCGCTTCTTTTCATAAACGCCTTTATAGTCGTCCACCTTCTTTAACGATTGAAGAACCTCTTCTTTAAATTGATAGATGCCATCGCTGTACCAGTTGATTACATAGAAACCGTCGAAATAATCGATCGTCAGGCCGCCGATCCCGTCTCCTTCTCCGTTAAACACACGAAAAGCCGTAGTGCTTGGATCGTCAAAGAACCTTTGCCGGCTCTCGACCGCTGCTTTTATCTTCTTTTCAAAAAAAGACTGATTGATTTTTTCGTCAGCATTTCGGGTTAAAATCCATCCCAGCCCTTTATTCTGCTTCCCGTAGTATCCTTTTCCGATAAACTTGCCCTTTTCATCCACGACTTCAATAATCGTGCCTTCAGCAAGACCCGCATCAACATAAGACACGGCGTTGCTGTGAATCAGCGGTGATCCGCCTTTGATCCCCTTATCGGAAGATTTTATTTTCAAACGAGCGTTTATACTCAATCCATTCACCCAATCCATGCACAAATTTTATGGTGATTCTATATTTCTTTATCACATTCTGTCATTATAATACTTATCCTAAAAGAAATCATTAATACATAAAGGAGAGTTCATTTTGCCATGGACCATTTAATTGAAGAAATACGGAAATTTCGGGACGAGCGAAACTGGGGACCATACCATCATGCCAAAGACCTTGCTCTCTCCATTACGCTGGAGGCTTCTGAACTTCTCGAGAATTTCCAATGGAAAGAGAGCCAGGAAGCCGTCGATGAAAACCTGGAAAACATTAAGGAAGAGCTTGCTGACGTTATGATTTATTCCCTGCAGCACGCAGACAAGCTTAATCTGGATGTAGAACAGATCATTCGAGACAAGATGAAGAAAAATGCGGTGAAGTATCCGGTGAAACAGGATTAAGTACATCATTTTCACAAAAACAATAACGGGCTATCCAAGAAGTCTGGAAGCCGTTGATTTTCGTTCCAGGCCGCTCGCTTTCCGCGGGGCGTGCGGTGAGCCTCTTGCCGCAAGCGCCTGCGGGAGTCTCACCTGTCACGCTAGCTCCCGCAGGACAAGGAACGCTTCGGCAGCGAAACATCGCACGAAGAAAATGTGGTGTTCATTTTCGAGGATCTCGCACCCTCGGACTTCAATCAACTTTTCATTGAAGATTTTTTACTCAAAAATGGGATGTCTGAAGGTCAATTTTTGACTTTCAGGACAGCCCCTTTTAACTTATGCTTTTGGATTCCAAATGGATTTCAAGCGGGTAAGCTTCACTTCTTCAAAGGCCACCTCTCCGCCAACGGAATAGACCTGCATGGTAAAGTCTTCATCAAACGGAAAGAGAAGCTCTGTCATCATCAACTCCCCATCACCCGCAAACAGTTCCAGCGAACAGGTGTCCAAAATCAGCTGGACGTGGTGATCGGTGTGCTGGCGGGTGGCCACCGCTGCATCCAGGCTCGGAAAATGCTCGGAAAAATCAATCGCTCCGCTTCTGCGGCGGTCCACACTCCACTGCCGGTTTACCCGGCTGTAGGTTACACATGTTTCAGTTTTTTCCCCTTTTCGAAGAACAATGCCCCATTCCTTCGTATCAGGAGCTATATTTTTCGGTTTCAGCTTTAATTCAAACAGCTCGTCCTTGCTTGGAAACACAAACGGCTGCTCATCTTTCACGACCACATTTTCATACGTGTTCAGCTTTTCTTCCTTTATATTGTCAAACTCTTTAACGACTTTTTGAGTCAGGCACCAGCCGCTCTCGGTCATTTTCAATCCAAGCTCCCTCGGCAAGGACATCGCGCTTCGCCACGGATCGGTAGGCACTTCATTGGCGTACTGCCAGTTACTCATCCAGCCAATCCAGATTTTTCGCTCTACTTCCGTGTTGCTCCAGGAAACTGCCGCATAAAAATCCTTTCCGCCATCCGCCCAGCGAATATCGGCCGGTCCCTCATCCGGGTGAAAAGCTTTGCCGTCAAACTCGCCGACAAAATACTGTGTTGCCGATCCGCCATTTGGCCCGCCGGGATTGATGCTCACGATCAGCACCCACTTTTTCGTGTCAGTTCCATCCACCTTCAGTTGAAACAGATCCGGGCATTCCCAAACTCCTCCATGAGCACCAAAATCATTTCCAAACGACGACAGGTACTCCCAGTTAATCAGATTGGATGACTCGTAAAATTGGATCTCGTCACCCGCTGCCAGGCACATGATCCATTTGGCATTTTCCTGGCTCCAAAAGACTTTCGGATCTCGAAAGTCCTTCATACCGGGATTAGCGATAACCGGGTTCTGGTCATATTTAATCCAAGTCCGCCCCCTGTCATGGCTGTAGGCCAGGCTTTGTTTCTCGTTGTTTTCCTCGTGCTGGGTGTAAAAGGCTACCAGGACATCCTCTTCTCCCTCTTTTAATCCGCTCGTATTGTCACGGTCAACAACGGCACACCCGGAAAAAATCATGCCAAGTTCATCCGGATACAACGCCACGGGAAGCTCTTCCCAGTGGATAAGGTCCGGGCTCACCGCATGGCCCCAGTGCATCGGACCCCACACCGTGCTTTCCGGATGGTACTGATAAAACAAATGATATTCCCCATCGTAATAAACAAGACCGTTCGGATCGTTCATCCACTTTTCCTTTGGCGAAAAATGAAACTGCGGCCGGTAAGGATGGTTGTACATGAAAAAACCTCCGTTTTTTTATGGTATGTATGCTTTCCCTTATCTTACAATACCTTTCCACCATTTTTTTATTAAAAAGAAAAAGGCCTCATGTAAGAGACCTTTATCTGTTAAAAAATCATAAATAACACAACTGCCAATATTACTCCAAGCAGGGGAACAACAACCGTCAAAGCGCCAAAAGCCGGGTAGGCGTCCTTATGTTTCTCACCGGCAATCGCCCTGATTGTCGTGACCACATACCCCCCTTGAGGAAGGGAGTCCAAAGATCCTGATGAAATGGCGGCAACCCGGTGAAGTGCGTCAGGATTGACACCCATGTCGAGATAATGAGGGGCCAAAAGAGGCAGGGCGATGCTCTGTCCTCCGGATGAAGATCCTGTAAGACCAGCGATAATACAAACCGCTATTGCCCCGCCAATAAGCGGACTTCCCGGGATATTCGTCATTGCATCCACTGCATGTGAAAATGCAGGGGTGGCCTTGGCTACACCTCCAAAACCAACAACTGCCGCAGTATTGGCAATCGCAATAATTGCGCCAATCGTCCCTTCTGTAATCGCTTTCGAAAAATCGATAAAGTACTTTCGATTAATAAGATAAACCGAAATACATCCTCCCAGCAGTGCAATAATTAATGCGGACTGGGCAAGAGACTTGTGAAACGAAAATGAAATACCCAGTACAATAAGCAAAGGGATGCAGCTCAGATAAGGATTGGGCAGCTTCTCCCGCACTTGAGTTGAATCAGTCTCCCGGGATTCGAATCTTTCTCCCCGTGAGATGGCTTTTTTAATCATTTTTTTCAGCCACCAGTAACCAAAAATCATCATAAAAACGGCGACAACCAAGCTCACTTCCCAGCCAGCATAAGGTGTCGTACCCAAAAACTCAATGGGAATCCAGTTTTGAATTTCCGGCGAACCCGCACTGGTCATGGTAAACGTCGTTGAGCCAAATCCGAGAGCAGCAGGGATAAACCGCCTCGGCAGGTCTGCTTCTTTAAAAAGGCTTAATGCCATGGGATACACGGAAAAGGCAACAACAAAGAGACTAACTCCGCCGTATGTGAGCACCGCGCAGGCAATAACAACAGCAAGCGCCGCCTTCTTCACACCAATCCGGTCGGTCACCCATTTGGAGATGCTGTCCGCGGCCCCGCTGTCTTCCATCAGCTTGCCGAAAATGGCGCCGATTAAAAACATAAAGTACCAGGACGCGATAAATCCAGTAAACCCACCCATATAGTTCGTCACAAAATCTGGTTCATTTTTGTCTGCAAGCTGCGGGAAAAGCGGCAACCCGCTCGTAATCGCTACAATAAATGCAGATAGCGGCCCTGCAACCAACAAGTTCATTCCAATCATGGTAAGCAGAATCAACAGCGCAAGCCCGCCAATCAAACCAATCATACTCAGCATAACTTTCCTCCTGTAAAGACTTGGCCTGTCAGCGTCTGTCTTTAACCGAAGCACGTTCTATGAGGCATCCATCCACAAAATTCATTTCGGGTTTCTCCTGCTGTCCGCTAATATCGTCCAGCATCAGTTTTACCGCCTGTTGAATCATTTCATCCACCGGCTGCTTCCAGGTGGTCAAGGCATATGATGACCAGTCCGCCATTGTCACATTATCAAATCCAATGACCGAGATATCTTCAGGGATCCGGTATCCGGCAGTAGTCAAATAATCAATGGCACCAAATGCCATAATATCGTTCGCGCAGAATAACGCATCCATTTTCTCATGATGCTTCATTAATTTTTTCGCAGCAGCAAACCCGCCCTGATATGTGAAGGCGCCGTCCTCCATCGGGATCGATTCTATTCCCTGCTTTTGCAGTGTATCCATGAACCCCCTGCTCCTGTCCAGGGATGTGGACGTATTGGCCGGCCCGGAGATGAAACCCAGCTGCAGGTGGCCGGTATCCAAAAGGTATTGGCCGATCTTCTGACCTGCGGAAAAGTTGTTGCAGATAACGGCATTACTCATAGAATCGCTAATATAGCGGTTAAACAGCACAACAGAAATGCCATTTCGATTGAGTTTTTGAACCGCCGCTGAGGTTAAAAGCGCATCAGTGATAATCACGCCTTCCACACTATACTCAATCAGCTGGCTCACTTCATGTTCCTGGATCTCATCATTCTGGGAATTGATAAACATGATCTGATACCCTTCTCCCGACAGCCTGCTGTAAAATTTCTCAAGCACCTCAGGATAGAAAGGATTTTGCACATCACGCATAACAATGCCAATAATTCTTGATTGATTGGTAATCAGCCCTCTGGCGATCGCATTGGGCTGATACCCCAGCTTTTCAGCTGCATCCAGGATCAATTTTCTTTTTTTAATTGAAATGCTCGCATTTTTACTAAACGCTCTGGAGACGCTCGATTGGGAGACTCCTGCCAACCGGGCGACATCCATCGCTGTCACTTTTTTATTCAAAATAGTATTCCTCCTGCCGATCTAGACAGAAAAGATTATATCAGATTTTTGCCTTATCTTTGCCATAGCGTTTTACACGCAGATCTGCCTGCGCTTTGTGACCCATGAATCCTTCCAGCTCACAAAGGCGGGATGCGTATTCCCCGATCTCTGCACTCGCTTCAGGTGCCACCCGCTGATACGTGCATGTCTTGAGGAACTTCCCTACCCACAAGCCGCCGGTATAGCGCGCCGCCTTTTTGGTAGGCAATGTGTGGTTGGTGCCGATCACTTTGTCCCCGTAAGCCACATTGGTTTCTTTGCCAAGGAAGAGCGCCCCAAAGTTAGTCATGTTCTCTAAAAAGTAGCTCGGGTCTTCTGTTAGCACTTCAACATGCTCGTACGCCAATTTATCCGCTTCAACAACCGCTTCTTCAACAGAGTCCACCACGATGACAGAACCATAATCATTCCAGGATACACTGGCAATATCGGCTGTTGGGAGAACTTGCAGCTGGCGTTCTACTTCCTCCAGTGTTTCTCTGGCCAATGTTTCAGACGTCGTAATCAAAGCGCTTGGAGATGTTGGTCCATGTTCAGCCTGTCCAAGCATATCGGTCGCGATCATTTCTGCATCCGCTGTTTCGTCCGCAATAACAAGTGTTTCTGTTGGTCCGGCGAACAAGTCGATACCCACTCTTCCGAACAGCTGGCGTTTCGCTTCAGCTACAAATGCGTTACCCGGTCCTACAATCATATCCACCGGTTCAATGGTTTCCGTACCGATCGCCATTGCAGCCATCGCTTGGATGCCACCCAGAAGATAGATTTCATCTGCTCCTGCCAAATGCATCGCTGCCACAGTTGCTGCAGGAATCTCTCCTTTAATTGGAGGTGTGCAGGCAATCACTCGTTTGACGCCTGCCACTTTTGCAGTAAGAACACTCATGTGAGAAGAAGCAACCATTGGATAACGTCCGCCTGGAATGTAGCATCCCACGCTGTTTACCGGAATGTTCTTGTGACCGAGCACAACGCCAGGGAGTGTTTCCACTTCAAGATCCTGAAGTGATTCCTTTTGTTTTCGGGCAAAATTCCGGATTTGTGCTTGTGCGAATTTAATATCCTCAATCACCTGGAAAGGCACACTGTTTACGATATCCTGAATTTCCTGTTCACTTAAGCGGAAGGATTCCGGTGACCACTTGTCAAACTTCTCGGAAAGCTCACGAACCGCCTTATCTCCATTTTCTTCCACATTTTTTATAACTGAGCTTACGGCGTCCCTTACTTTGGAATCCGCTTCTTGTACTTCCTGATTGGATTTTCCTTCTTTTAAAAAGTATGCCATGGTATTTTCTCTCCTTTTTCATTTTTGAATACGTATGCAAAAAATTATATGGCTGTCCAGCCGCCATCCACTTTGATCGTTTCTCCTGTCACAAACTTTGAGACGTTTGATGAAAGATATAGTGCAGCGTTTGATATATCCGAAGGTTCCGCCAGTTCTCCAAGCGGAATCCGGCGAAGCACATCTGCCTTGAAGGCTTCATCCTTAAACATTTTTCCGGTCATCTCTGTTTCGATAAACGTTGGAGCAACCGCATTAACATTGATTTTATGCTGTGCCCATTCTACAGCCAGCGCTTTTGTCATCTGCACCATACCCCCCTTGCTCGCACAATAGGCTGCACGGTTGAAATACCCGACAAAAGCCATTTGGGAGGCAATGTTCACAATTTTTCCCGCTTTTTTGGGTACCATGATTTTTGCTGCCGCCTGACTGCAAAAGAATGCACCCTTAAGGTTAATATCCAAAATACGGTCCCAGTCCTCCTCGGTGACCTCAAGCGCCGGTTTGGCGATATTTATGCCAGCATTGTTGATCAGGATATCAATCGTTCCCAGTTCTGCAGCTGCATAATCAACCACCCGCTGGACTTCATCCACCGCACTTAAATCACCAGTAATATAGCCGCATTGAGTTTGATGCTGTTTCATTGCTTGTGTGGTTTCAGCCAAATCCCTTTCATTACGTCCCACGATTACGACGTTCGCTCCATGCTCGGCAAAAGCCAGCGCAATCTCCCTTCCAATCCCTTTTCCGCCTCCGGTCACAAGGACCGCTTTGCCTTCAAGATCCGGAAAGTATTTCATGATTTGCCTCCCATCACATGATCAGCCGCCAGATCTTCCTTCAAGTAACGGATCAGTTCTTTTTCACGTTTCAGTTGAATCTCCACTGAAAACGACTCATCCCACTTGTAAAAACCTTCCCCCGTTTTCTCGCCGAGCTTTTCCTTCTTCACCAGTTCCTTTAAAACAGGAAGCGATTCTTCGGCAGAAGACAAATCGCTGAACAAATAGTCGGAGATCGAAGAAAACACATCCAAACCACCAAGGTCTGCTGACTGCAGGGGACCGGTAACCGGGAGCCTGCGGCCAATACTGTAAGTGACTGCCGCATCTATATCTTCTTTGGATGCAGCACCCGTTTCCAGGAGATACTGCGCTTCGCGGAACAACGCATATTGGAGCCGGTTGCCAATAAAGCCTGGCAATTCTTTTTTGACTTCAATCGGTTTCTTCTTCATCTGATGTAAAAGATCAAAGCTGCGTTTCACCGTATCATCGTTTGTCTTCTCTCCGCGCACCACCTCAACAAGAGGAATCAAGTGAGCCGGATTCCAAAAATGAGTAACGACAACCCTCTCTGGCAGACGCACTTCTGAAGCAATCGAAGTTGGACTTAAGCCGGAAGTGTTGCTCGCAAGGATAACATGTTCACCACATAAACCATCCAGTCTGGTAAACACTGATTTTTTTAATTCAAGATTTTCCGGGACGGCTTCAATGACAAAGGTTGCACCTTTGACTGCCTCTTCGATAGAGATGGACATGGTAATGCGGCCTCTGATTTGCTGAGCTTCTGAACCACTGAACAAGCCATGGTCCTCCAAAACATCCAGCTTCCTCACAAGGCTTTTCCAGCCTGCCTCACAGTTTTGTTCATCGATTCCCTGCAGGGTCACATCCATTCCCGCCCATGCGGCATTTAATGCAATGGAATGCCCCATCGTACCACAGCCAAGTACCGTTAATCTTTCCACGTAATCACCAACTTTCTGAATAATCTTGTTTTTGAATACGTATGCAAAATTTATTTTAAAGGAATCAGCAAGAAATGTAAACGCTTTTACTTATAAAAAAAGAATAATGAACACCATGTGTCCATTATTCTTTCTCCTCTTTTTTATCTGATTCCGGACCTTCTGGTAATTCAGAAGCTTTTTCCTTATCTTCTGCCAATTGCTCCAGACGGTTGATCCGTTCCTCCAGCTGGGCTCTTTCCTCGGCAGCCATAAGCCCTTTGGAAGAATAATAAGGATCCTTTTCCCACCAGTCCATTCCAATCTCTTTTGCTTTATCAACAGAGGCAACCAGCAGGCGAATTTTAATGGTCAGCAGGTCAACATCGGCAAGCGATATTTTAATATCACCGGCAATGACCACTCCCTTGTCGAGTATCTTTTCCAATATTTCAAGCAGATTACTAGATTGTACAGGCTGTTGAACGGGCATGGCTTTTCTCTCCTGTCCTTATGTTATAGCAGCTTTCCAAGCGGTCCCAGCTCGATGTTAAGATCTTCATGCTCAAGTCCGAAAATCACTTTAAGCTCCAGCATTTTTTCTTCCAGCCTCATGAGCGTCAGACCAAGCTCCTCGAGTTGGTCATCCGACAGCGAATCGTTCTCCACTTTTCGCATGGCCTGCCTTTCCATCAGCTGGCGCAAAAGCTCTATTATAGTGAGCACCAGTTTGGCCAATCCCTGTTCTAC
The DNA here is from genome assembly GCF_004127935.1 of Fictibacillus sp. S7. Classification (NCBI taxonomy): domain Bacteria; kingdom Bacillati; phylum Bacillota; class Bacilli; order Caryophanales; family Fictibacillaceae; genus Fictibacillus; species Fictibacillus sp. S7. The sequence goes on from NZ_QJKL01000001.1 coordinate 2,535,063, forward strand.
ATCCGATTTATCCAGAGATAAGCGTTCCACGATCCACCGCCTCCTCGATGATTTTACGGCTGCTGTTTTCAAAGGCACTTTCTATGGAAGAAATAAGAAGCTTCAGATCTACGATGATCAAATCAATATCTGCAATCGAGATTAAAATTTCACCTCGGATGACCACTCCCGTGTCAATGATGCCATCAAGAAGATCCAGCAATGTCACTTCTTTATTTTCAAAAGGGGAAAATTGCTTCATTGCGCGTTATCCTTTTCCAGTTTGGAGAAATGATACGGCGGCCAGGGGCCGGTCACATGAAAAAGACAGCCTTTTTCCTTCATATCTTCCTCAATGCTTTCAATGGCTTTAAAAAATTTATCATCATCCTCTTTTTTTATCAGGACATCGCAATTTGCAACCATCTCTTCAGTTACATCCGTCATATCTCTTCCCCAGTTTTGCCGCAGAAGCTGTGCAGTCATCATGGGTTCCAGCCGGGTGATTGCTTGAAGCCAGAGTTCGTTTTTCTCCCGTTCTAATTCGGTCTCGACCAGCATGGCGAGCTTCTTTTTCATTAGAAATTGCTTCCCTTTGGGCATGGCCCCCATTTCCTGTTCCAACGATACCACGGATGGATTTTTATGCTGAACAAAATCTCTCAAGAGTTCAGGGCTGCAGAACATCTTGATATTCCATTCCTCTTTCCCTCTCAAATAGTCTAGTTTTCGCAAGATATCATCATGCTGGTTCGTAAGTAAGGTTTGCAGCTTGTTGTCCTGTTCAAAGATCGTGCAGAACGACATCGGCAATAGCGGGAACTGGAGTTGAAAGAAGGCAACGGTCTCATGATGATGAAAGGCCTGCTTCTTCAGCCAAGCGGCGTCCTTCACCTGCCGGTCGATCTGTTCCTGACAAAACACTTCCCCGTCCACTTCCGTCAGGACCGCAGCTAAATCATTGTACATGCTGATTATTACAGGCAGGCCGCCGATTCCTCTTAATTCCGGCTTTTCCGTTTCACCTATATCTGTTGCTGCACAAATACCATACACATAGAGAAAGGTTGTTGCTGTTTGGGCCATGCCTTCTCCTCCTCACCCCGGCAGTGTTTTAATTCTGCTTTTCACGTTCTTTGGCGATCCTGTACCGATCCAGCAATTCCTGCTCCCTGGCCAAATAGGACTCTTCATCGATTTGCTCCATTTCAAACATCGTATGAAGCTGTATCAGCTCCTGCTGGAGATGCGGGATACTGTACAGCTCCTCATCCACTTCCTGCTGGATCTTCTCTCCCAGCTTGATAATGGAGCGAATGGGAAGAGTAAAGAGTTTATGAATCATGATGATCCCTCAATTCTCAGCCGTATATTTACAAAGTTATACGCCGGCCATGGACCTGTGTATTTAAAATCCGCTTTATCTTTCCATACTTCATAAATTTCGTTAACTCTCTCGTCGAACTCCGCTTCACTGTTGCGATCAATTAAGAAGGCCGCATTCAAAAACACTTTTCCCGGAATCGTGTCATTCTGCTTCCCGGCAGCAGTGAGCCCTAAGAGCGGAAGGTAAATTTCCTTTTCCACCTGTTCCTGAAGCTGGAGGATAAACAATTGTGCCCGTTCCCCCATCTGAATACGATCATAGAAAGCAGAAGGTGCCTCTAAATCCTGTGACGTATTCTTCCACTCGAGCAAAACTGGATCTTTTTTCATTTCATCGTCGATCCATTCCTTTTTCGGGATGACCTTTAAGCCGACTTCAATTTTATTCTCAAGATGGGAGAACAGTTCGGTAAAATCTTTTTTCAGGTGTTTGGTAATGAGAAGGACATCCTTCTCGGAATGAAACACATTGCCAAAACTCATGGGAATCAGGCTGTACTGTTTCATGACTTCTGATATGACATTCTGATGGGTCAACAGGTTTTGACGGCCGGGAAGCACCTCCCCATCCACCTTGCATACCACCATGGCGATCGTATCCAGATGGATGGTGTAGACTCCGGATTTTCTGCCATTAAACTCTGCCTGGCCAAATGACTTCTTTTCTTTTTCCGTTATCGCACAAAAAACATAAATTCCTTTTTCCGTGCTCACTTCGGTTCATCCTCTCTCTGCAATTCCTGCAGGATCAGTTCCTGCACCGTTTCTTCCTCTTCATCGGGGAAAAAAGGCTGAACATGATGGGTCAGTACATCGAGACAAAGCTGCTGATACAGATGGTTTTTTGGATGAATTTTAATAGACGCTTTTTCGGCTATAGAAGCAATCATGAAGGCTGCCCTCATACTGGGACTGCTGCCGTTGCCGTAGGCTCGCAGCCGGTTAACAAAATGAACAATCAATCCTGCTTCTTTTTCAGTAATACCTGTTTTCTTTCGGATAATAGCCATTTCTGTTTGTTCGTCACAAAGATCCAGACTGATGTTAATCAAGCGGTCAATCAATGCGTCCTGTGTATGAAACGTTCCTGCATATTCCTCCGGGTTGCTTGTGAATATCATGCAAAAGTCCGGATGGCATGGAATGGCGGTAACTTTTCCGTTTCCATAAACAGGGAGAACCCTCTCCTCCAGAAGAGATAAAAATATATTATTCGTTTCCGGGCGCGAACGTGTAAATTCATCGTAAATTACCACATGTCCCTTTTTAACCGCCTCAACCAGCTGCCCCTGCATCCACAAAGGTCTGACTTCCTGTTCCTTCTTATAAACAGAGTGGACATAGTTGTCGATTACTTCCTTTTTGCTTACACCCATATAGTGGCCGATCAGATCCTTGTTGCTGAGCTCGTGATGTCCCCTTATCACTGTTACCGGCCTGTCCAGCTGTTTGGCAATATAAAAGGCAAGACTGGTCTTGCCTACCCCTGATGGTCCGGTAAAATGAACAGGAAAACCTGTCTGTAAATACAAGAGGGATCTGGACACAAGCGGATGGTAAAAAGGGACAGCGAGAAATTCATCCTGTTGATTTGTCATTCCTCATCGCTTCCTTTCATTGATCGATTAAAAAAACCAAGGCGCAAAACAGCCTTGGCTTTTCCGAGTCTGTATTAAAGTGGTGCAGGCTCACTGTCTTCTTCCTTTGGTTGAAGAAGGCCTACTGCTTCAGCATACCGAAGCCAGGTATCGACACTCGCAATGACAATACGGGCATCAATCGTTAGCAGCTCGATTCCAACCAAGGAAACCCGGGCCCATAGATCAATAACCACACCTTTATCCAAAATACGGTCGATAACCTCTGCTAAGCTGGAAGAGTCTACACTTTTTTGAATGGCAGCCATGCAATCCCCTCCTTTCATCGGTCGAGAATCAAGGGGAATTTCTTTAGCTTATTCTGTATTTTTGCTTCTGGTGACGGCAAACCCCTTGCCACAGCAACCAGCTTCCTCCGTATAGTACGAAGTAAAATAGTATATGTTTGCTAGATTTAGGAGGATTGGACAAACGTTTACGAGATTGAAAGATTTTATAATAAAAGCGTTGTGCCAAGGTGAGAGCGGACAGTAAATTCGTTGTTTCGGAAAGACAGAAAAAAACAACCTTTCAGCTGTTTTTTCACAAATATTATCTATTTTTATATCTTCAAATCTCTCTTTTGGTAAGCCATAAACGTCAGGATGAGAGTGCCCAGAATGATAACGGCGGACAGCCCGATATACACCCCTTCAAATCCTGTATTGCCCATAAGCTTTTTAGCTTCGAAATATTTAAAAGGCGTGAGGTAGCGAAGGGCATCCAGCTTGTCGTTCAGTTCAATCGCTACCGATAAAATATATGTGATGATAAGAAGGCCTGTGGCTATGGATACTGTCATTTTGGGACGGTGGCAGACGGCAGCCACTGCCATTCCCACTGACAGAAAAATCAGCTGCAGGATTAACATACCTGTCATCAATCTTCTAATCCCACTTAAGTCTGCTGAAGGTTCGTAGTAATTCACCATCCCGACCGATAAACCGTATGTCACAAGATTAAAAAGGAAAAGCAGAATGAGAGAAGCCGCAAGCTTGGAAGCAACAATCCTCGTTCGGGATACCGGTTTGACCATTAGAAATTCAGACGTTTTATCCCGCTCTTCTTTTGCTATCATCGTGGAGCCAAGCAGTGCAGCATGAATGGCAGCCATAAGAACCAGATAGGAAAACAGCATTCCAAAATACCCTGTGATGGTGGTTAAATCCAGCGAGCTCAATCCAAAAATGGCCTGCAGCGATTTCGGCATCGCTCCAAAGATCTCGTTCACAGTTTGGCCTGTGCTTTTCATCGTGTCATACTTGCTCATTCCGGACACAACCATAAAAAGAAGGCCAACCATCCACCAGATCATGGATTTCCGACTATTCCTCAACTCTCTCCAAAAGATGTTCACCGTTTACACCTCTTTTAAATCCACCTACACCGTGTGGATGTCTTTTTTCACAAACAAAAGGCAGCCCGCTCCAACAGCCACAGCAATGAGGGCGGCTCCCATGCCCAGATACAGGGGTTCATATGCTGAGTGCTTCATTATATAGGGCAGATCAACATACTTGAACGGTGTGAGGTAGCGGGAGGCTTCATCACCGATCGCCGAGCCGAACATGCTGATGATAAAAAAAGCAAAAACCGTACCGAGCGATACCGGGAGCACCGAACGAATCTTTGTGAATAAGGCAGAGACAAAAAACCCAAGCGCCGCAAATATAAGCTGCACAAATAAATTAGCAGCTGATATGAGGAAAAAGGCGCTCATATCAAAGTCCTCTACTGCCACCGCCTTCGCCATCATATAAGATACGGCAACAAACACCAGGTTGGTGATCACCAGGATCGCAAGCACAGCAAATAGTTTGGAGATCATAATTTTCACCCGTGTCACCGGTTTGGTTAAAATGAATTCCGCCGTTTTCCCGCTCACTTCCTTTGACAGGATTCCAGTTCCCAGATTCATCGCCTGAATGGCACCACACAGCATGATATATAAGAAGAAATAGCAGTAAAATCCAAGCAATGAGGTGATGCTGTTGATCTGCACACCCAATGCCTTTAAAACACCCTCCGGATAATTTTGCAGCACCTTGATAAATTGATCGCCATCCTTTTCTATGGATGGATACATCGAGAAAAACAAAACCGTCACCGCCACAAGCGAAAAGGTCCAGATTATCATGGGGCGCCGGTTCTCTCTAAGCTCGTGCAGGAACATGTTCACCTTGAACATCCTCCTTTTCATAATAATGAAGAAAAATTTCTTCCAGGTCGGGTTCATCCACCCACAGGTTAGCAAGCTGTACTTCCACAAGTCTCCTCATGATCAGATTGATATCCCCGCTGTATAAAAAGCTGATCCGGTTTCCCTCTTCACTTTCGATTTTCGTAACGCCATCCAGGGCAAACAGTCCGGCATCGACGGGCACTTTGGTTTCAATTCTGATTTTCTTGTGGTTTCTTTCCTGCAGGGTGCTGATTTTTTCGACCGTAATCAATTTTCCTTCCTTTATAATGGCGACGCGATCACACATCTTTTGCACTTCACTGAGAATGTGGGAGGAAAAGAGAATGGTGGCTCCTTTTTGGTTTTCTTCTTTTAATAGTTCAAAGAACGTTTGCTGCATTAATGGATCCAGCCCGCCCGTTGGTTCATCCAGAATAATGAGCTTCGGTTCGTGCAGCAATCCCTGGACAATCCCTACCTTCTTCCGATTTCCATAAGACAGGTCATCGATTCGTTTGTTCAGGTCCAAATCCATTCTCTCTGCCAATTCACGGATTCGCTTTTTGCAGTCCTTTTGGTAAAAGCTGGCCGAGTAATGGAGAAGGTCCTTTACCTTCATCTTGTCGTAATAAAATACCTCCGACGGCAAATATCCAATATGCTTTTTAATTTCAGGCCCATACTTTACAACGTCCTTTCCGAAAATGGATGCACTGCCGCTCGTCGGGTAAATGATGGACAAAAGAGTTCGAAGCGTAGTGGACTTGCCTGCACCATTTGGGCCAATAAAACCAAAGATCTCCCCTTCCTTTACAGAAAAGGTAATGTCCTCGATTCCTCTTGACTGGCCGTATCGTTTGGTTAACTGATTCAGTTCAATCACGTTCATGGCAGCAGCCTCCCGTCATTTGTAAAATGCTTGTTTAAACATTTCAATATAAGCTTTCGATTCAGCAAACACCTCATCATAATCCAGTTCCTGCTGTTTCAATTTCGCTTTCATAAAATATTCTTCACTCAGTCCCTGGAACGCCCACATCATACTTTTTATGGCTTTCGGAAGATCCAGGTCATCCCGGAACCGAGAATGGTCAATCCCGTCAAACAGCCATGTCGAACTGCTTGCTGTGAACTCCTTAATCCGGCTTTGAAAGTCGCTTCGAATCTGCTCCGACTCCTCCAGCATCACCTTTTCAAAAAAGCGAAAAATATCGGGATACGTTTGAAGCAGTTCTATTTTGATCAGCGTCATGTCATGAAGCCTTTTAAAGAAGTCGGGCTCCTCCATAACCGTTTTTTTATAAAAATCCTCCATTACGACCTCCACACAGTGGTCAAACAAAAACAGGTAGAGCGTTTTCTTGTTTTTGAAATAATGAAACAGCAGTCCTTTCGATATGCCTGCCTCCTTCACAATTTCATTGGTCGATGCGTGGTCATACCCTTTTTCTACATATACTTTGATTGCAGCATTTAAAATTTTGATTTGTTTCTCGTCATCGAGACTGAAAAATTTAGAATTCAAGAGCAGCACTTCTTTCATTTTTTCATTTTATTGACCACTTGGGTCAACATCAGTATATGCTGATTGACCACTCCGGTCAACAACATCTTTTCGACATGATCTGCTCACGAAAGAGAGGTCGTCTTCTGCAAGAGGACCCCACTGAAAAGTTGATTGGAGTGTAAGGTGCGAGATCCTCGAAAATGAACTTCACCTTTTCTTCGTGCGATGTATGTAAAGCTGGCTAAGCATTCCTTGTCCAGTGGGAAAAGCGGGACAGATGAGACCAAGGAGGCGCTTGCGCCGGTAAGGGAGGCGCTTGCGCCGGTAAGGAAGGCGTTCGCGCCGGTAAGGAAGGCGTTCGCGCCGGTAAGGGAGGCGTTTGCGCCGATAACGCTCAGCCCCCGCCAAAGCGAACATCATGGAACGGAAATCGCCGACTCTCATGAGCCACCTTTAAAAACGCAAAAACACCCATCCTTTTTTTAAGGATGGGTGTCTATCACATTATCTTCCACGCTTCCATCTGGGGAGTTTTGGTTCTTTTACCCGGATGAAGCGGATGATGATGAACAGCATGTAAATGGCGAGGGCCAAATAGAAAAATACGGGAACTTTTTCAAATCTCGCTTTGGCCAAAAGGTAGAACATATAGAATAAGAACAGGGTAACAATAACACCGTTTTTGGGCAGCTTGATGTTTTTAAAGCTCGGTATCTTAAGGGTACTCACCATCAGAACAGCCAATCCGTAAAAGGCAAGAAGAAATACCCATAACGGAATGGTTTTTACGAACAGTACCAGGAATGTAACAATTGCACCTGCGAGGGTAATCGGAATGCCGGTAAACCGTTTCAGTGATTCCTCTGATGAGGTTACATTGAAACGTGCAAGCCGGTACGCTCCAAACACAGGAAATATGCCCGCCATGGCTACACCATAAATATAATGGAAGTCCGCCAAATACGTATGGGCCGCTAAAAACGCCGGAGCGACTCCGAAAGAAACCACGTCTGCAAGGGAATCCAATTCCTTCCCCATCTCATTGGTTACTCCGAGAATTCTGGCCACCCTGCCATCCACCGCATCAAGCATAATGGCAATAAAAATCAGGATGGTTGCGTTTTTGCTGTCGCCGTCAATAATATAGCCGATCGAAAAAAAGCCGCAATAAAGGTTTCCGAGCGTAAGCAAATTGGGTATATGCTTCTTCATGTAGCACGTCCTTTGTATGTAAACTATACCCTTCTATACTAATGCATTTCATGGAATTTACAATTCCTTTTCCTATAATATACGGCTAATTTCCTACTTCCATTACAATTTTATTTTATTTAATAAGGAAATAAACGTTTCCATTTCTTCCTCTGTCAATTCTTCAAATGCTTTTTCATAAAAACCCTGCAGAACTTCTTCCATTTTCTCCGCCATCCGTTTTCCTTCAGATGTGAGGGACAGATAGACGATTCTTCGGTCTTCACTGCTGTGGGTCCGTTTCACCAGCCCGCGGTTGATCAATTTATCACTCGTAACAGAAATGTGGCTGTTGGTCACATGCAGATGATCCGCAATTTCAGATACCATCTGATCACCAAAGCAGTTCAACACTTTCAGCACTGCATACTCATTATAAGGGATATAGTCTTTGAGCAGCGGATGAAAACAAGACCTGATCTTCTTGGTCCGATTCCGGTAACTTATCACTAAATCCTGTACGAGCTTTTCTCTGGTTTTCATATATAAGATCTCCTTGCTTTTGAAGCAGAAAATGGCTGAAGCAGAAGCTTACTTCACCTTCGCGCGGATGCCTGCTTCTATTTTTTTCAACAAACGAATGTATTCTTCCTGTTCTTCTCTTTCCAGCGTGGAAAGCATCTCCATCCAAAAATGGTCCCTTTTTCTCAAAATCGTTTCCATTAGTGCCTTTCCATCCTCGGAAAGAATAATCCACACAACACGCCTGTCCTTTTCATCACGTGTCCGCTGAATCAGCTTGTCATCCTCCAACTGGTTAAGAAGTGTGGTCGTGGCCCCGGAAGTCAACCTCATTTTGTTCGATATATCAACAACCATGCACTTATGGTTCTCAAAGAGCATTTTCAGTACGGAGTATTTAGTTGCGGTTAAGCTATATGAGAATTCCTTCATTTGGTCTTCGATAAATGCACGCCGCAATTGAAAGAAGGTATCATTGATCTTGTCCAGCTCATTAATCTTCTTTTGCATTTGTTCGTTCATACCCTTTCCCCCTTGCCTTCCTTTGTTCAATATAATGGTAAATAACACTCAAAAATTTAAAGTATATATTTATTGTGCCCATCATTTCTTTGTGGTAAAGTGTTTACTTAGACAATACCTTTATCATAAAGTATCTTTACTAAAAAGTAAAACTTTGAGGAAAAGGTATATCTCATAAATAGTTAATTGTATGATACAGTTAACAATATTAACCATTAAGGAGGAAAACTAAATGTCAAGAGGCCGATTGCTCATGACCAACATCGTCGCATTTGTTGTGGTACTTGCTTTAATCGCAGGAGGAGCGTACTACTATATTCAAAATAACAACTATGTGACAACCGATAACGCGAAAATATCAGGTGATCTTCATACGATCACAGCTCCTGCCGACGGAAAACTTTCCGCATTTAATCTTGAAGAAGGAAAAAAGGTTTCCAAGGATGATGAGCTAGGAAAAATTTCCGGAGCTGAAAAATCAATGTCCGTCAAAACTCCAGCTGATGGAACCATTATCAAAAAACAAGCCAACAACGACCAAATGGTTCAAGCTGGCCAAACACTTGCAAGCGAAGTAGATATGGACTCACTTTATGTGATTGCCAACATTAAAGAAGATGAACTAAAAGATATCGAGGAAGGCGACCAAGTAGACGTTACTGTAGATGGCGATGACGATACCACCATTGACGGAAGTGTTGAAAAAATTGGTTATGCAACAAACTCTCTATTTTCTTTAATGCCAAAATCCAATGATGACGGCAATTATACGAAAGTAACACAAACTGTACCGGTTAAAATTTCTATTACAAATTCTTCAAATAAGGTTTTACCAGGTATGAACGCTGAAGTTAAAATTTCCAAGAATTAATTTTTAATTAACTTATTACTTCCGAAGAAAGGAGGAAGAATGAATGACAGATGAATTACAACAACCCAAAGATGCACATGGAATTAAAAGATTTATTCCTTTGCTGGTCATCCTCATGGTCGGATTGTTCCTTGCCATCCTGAATCAGACATTGCTGAACGTGGCCATTCCCCACTTGATTACGGAATTCGGTGTTTCAGCCAATACTGCGCAATGGTTATTGACCGGCTACATGCTCGTCAACGGAGCGCTTATTCCATTATCACCGTTCTTGATTGAACGTTTTGCGGTTCGGCGCTTGTTTTTATTCGCGATGTTTTGTTTTACCCTTGGTTCATTGATTTGCGGTATAGCTACAGGTTTTCCGGTTATGTTAATCGGTCGTTTAATACAGGCGGTTGGCGGTGGTGTTCTCGCTCCGCTCGTCATGACCATCATTCTGTTTATCTTCCCGCCTGAAATCCGTGGCCGTGGTATGGGTATCTTTGGTCTTGCTATGATGTTTGCTCCGGCCGTTGGTCCAACCCTTTCAGGTTGGGTGGTACAAAATTATGACTGGCACCTTCTTTTCACAGGAATGGTTCCTCTGGGAGCAATTGTTCTGATATTTGCTTTTTTCAGCCTGAAAGACATTCAGCCTGCCAAGAAAGTAAAGGTGGATGCACCATCGGTCGTTACATCACTGGCCGGAATGGCGCTGCTGCTATATGGTTTCAGTGAGGCAGGAAATGACGGCTGGGATGATGCTGTAGTACTTTCTACCATGATTGCAGGTGCGGTCTTGCTCGCGATTTTTGTTATCCGACAGCTTCGCATCGAAAAACCATTGCTGGATATGCGCATTTTCAAATACAGCATCTTTTCACTATCCAGTGTTATTAACGTCGTTTTAACAATCAGCTTGTTTTCAGGGATGTTCCTGCTTCCGATCTATCTGCAAACCATCCGTGGATATTCTCCATTGGATTCCGGTCTGCTTTTGCTGCCGGGTGCATTGATCATGCTGGTCATGTCCCCTGTTTCAGGTACTCTTTTTGATAAAGTAGGGCCTCGCCCTCTCGCTATCTTCGGTATGGCGATTACAACAGCAACAACGTATTATTTTACGAAGTTAACAATGGACACACCCTATACATTTATTGTGGTTCTTTACATGTTCCGAATGTTCGGCATGTCATTTCTGATGATGCCGATTATGACGGCTGGTTTGAATCAGCTGCCGAAACATTTGAGCAGCCATGGTACATCCATGTCGAATACGCTCCGTCAGGTCAGCGGATCAATCGGAATCAGCTTAATTACAACCATTTTTACAAACCGTACAACGTTCCACGTGAACGAAATGGAAGGTGCAATGAACACAGCCGATCCGTTCTTTATGGCATCCTTCCATGAATTTGTACAAAAAGTAGCAATGACCTTGCATCTGCCTGTCTCACAGGCACAGTCACAAGCTGTGCAGATTCTGGCCGGGAGAGCAAGTCAACAGTCAAGCATTGCCGGCATTAATGATGCGTTTATCTGGGCTACCGTTATTTCGGCAATCGGTCTTGTGTTGAGCCTGTTCCTTCGTGACGTACGTAAGGATAAAGCCAATGTTTCAGCCCCTGAACAAAAGAAGGAAGAAGTTCTTCTTCTGCCGGCACCTAAAAACGTATCCTGACGCATTACTTTACTAAATGGAGGAATGTTTGATGAATATATGTGTAGTCTATGATAGTGAAGGCGGACATACTCAATCTCTTGCAGAAGCGATTGCGCGCGGAGCAGAGCAGGTGGAAGGAGCCACTGTTTATCTACAGCATGTGGATGAAGCAGATGTCTATACCCTTCCCGAAATGGATGCCATCATCTGGGGTTGTCCCGGACATTTTGGCACCATCAGCTCAGGATTAAAAACCTGGATTGATAAACTTGGCTATTTATGGGCCGAAGGAAAATTAATCAATAAAGTCGGTGCTGTGTTTTGTACCACTGCGACCACACACGGTGGTTTGGAAGCCACCCTGCTTAATTTGATCACACCGATGCTTCACCAGGGAATGATTATTGCAGGACTTCCTGGCAATATCCCTGAAAACGCGCTGTATGGTTCGTATTATGGAGTAGGAATAACATGCCCGATTGAAGGGAATGAACTTATTACAGAAGATGACCAGGCACTTGGCCGGGCATTGGGAGAACGTGTAGCCACAGTAGCACGACAATTTACAGAACGGTAGGTGATGAAAGATGCTCCCGATTTTACTGATTGCAGTTGCCGTGATCTTGATTGTTGTTTTGATTGTGATTAACACGAGGGCGTTTTCATCCCGCAACAAAGAGGATTCTCCTGTCGAAGAACCGAAACAGTCTCCAGACACAGATCAGCCCGTTGGGGATTTTCTCAGGGAAGAAACGTCAGCAGCTGTTGATCAGCATCAAGAGCAAGAGCCGGCTGCTCCATCATCACCAAAGGGCAGCGCACAATCGCCTGAAAAAGATCCCAATTCCATGGGTGACGATGAATACCGCAAAGCCCTGCAAAAACTAAAAACCAAGCCTTCTCCTGCTGCTCCTGCAGAGCCGAAGGAGAAGCTGTCCATGAAGGACAATGATTACCGTAACGCTCTGAAATCCATGCAGCAAAAACGGGATACTGAAAAGCCATAGAATTTTCTATGGCTTTTCTTCCATCTTTTTTAATCTATATGATACGAGGTGCCTTATGAAAGTAAAAGAATTCATGATTTCAAATGTCATTACTGCAAAACCGGACGATACCCTTCAGGATGTCATGAGCCTTATTGTTCACAAGAAAATTGGCGGTATGCCTATTGTGGATGATGAAGGAAAATTGCTGGGCATGGTTTCGGACGGAGATATCCTGCGCGCCATCAAACCGCGTGAACGTCAAATCTATGACTTTTTCACCTTTGTCATTTATGAGCAAAAACAAGAACTGGAGCAATTCCTTAAAGAACTCGGAGAAGTAAGCGTCATTAAAATTGCCAAGCGGAACGGTCTGATTACTGTTTCTCCAGAGGATGAAATGGAAAAAGTCCTGCAGCTGCTGGCAAAGCATCACTTCAAAAAGCTGCCGGTGGTAAACGAGGAAAAACGAGTGGTCGGTGTAATCAGCCGTGGAGATGTAATTAGAAAGATTGAACAGACCATACTTAGACAGCTATAAAAACACACCTTAGCAGCAGTCCCTTTACGGGGACTGTTTATTGTGCTGGCAATTCGGTATAGGTGTTACGGAGCAAATACTTCTGGATTTTTCCGCTTGCATTTCTTGGCATCTCCGGTACAAATATAAACTTGCGCGGGCGTTTGTAATCGGCCAGTTTGCTGCTGTTCCGGCAAAACTTGTCGAGTTCGTGCTCCGTCAGGTTTTCGTCCTTTTTGACCACAATAGCGGTCACCCGTTCTCCCCACTTGTCATCAGGTGCACCAAGCACCGCAACATCCAGAACTCCTTCATGTTCATACAGCACATCCTCCACTTCCCGGGGATAAATGTTCTCGCCGCCGCTGACAATCATATCGTCCATACGGTCTGAAACAAATAAATAGCCTTCCTCATCCATATACCCGATGTCCCCGCTATGGTACCATCCCTTATAAAGAGCACGCTCTGTCGCCTCAACTCTACTGTAATATCCCTTCATCACACTCGGCCCCCTGACAATAATTTCGCCCGGTTCCCCTGGTGGTAGAATGTCATCAGGATCAGACGGACCGGTGCTTCCAGGCCGAACCACTCGTATCTCATGATTGAAACACGCTTTTCCCGCAGAACCAGCTTTGCTCTCCTGTTCATCCTCAAACAAAAAGGAGATGGCCGGGCCCATTTCTGTCATGCCATACGCCTGAACCAGATGTATCCCCATTTTCTCCCCCAGGGCCCGTACAAGAACCGGCGCCATCGAAGCTCCTCCGTAGAGACCAAACCTCATAGATGAAAGGTTATAAGCACTTAGGTCCTCCTGAAGCATCATATTCCACATCGTGGGTGCCCCAAACATTACGGTGATTTTTTCACACTGAATCGTATCCAGCACTTTTTTCGCGTCAAAATGATGAAGAATTACAGTGGTGCATCCATTATGTATGCGCGGCAAAAACGCGCAATGCAGCTCTGCACAGTGGAACATAGGGGCTGCAGTTAAGCCCCTGTCCGATGGCCTGAGCTGCAGCGCCTGCATGCATGTCAGACTCTGCTCGATCATGTCGCGGTGCCTGTGCATGACTCCCTTGGGCTGGCCTGTGGTCCCGCTCGTATACATAATCGCATAAAGATCATTCTCATCAAGCTCCACTTCAGGTTCCATAGCCTCTGCGGACCGGACCCGCTCATGGAAGCTTATCGCCTGATCCGGCTGGTCTTCGCTGATCGACCAGAACGACACAAGCGGAAACTCATCGAACAGGAGCATTACCTGGTCTTCCAGTGCTTTTTCATAAATCAAAAGAACAGGCTTCGAATCGTTAAGAATATACGATACTTCGCCTGATTTTAATCGAAAGTTAATCGGATTCAGTACGGCACCAATTTTGGCACACGCAAAGTAAACCGTCGCAAACTCACTCGTATTGTGCATGAAAACAGAAACAATATCTCCCTTTCTTACACCGGATGAAATAAAGGCCTGTGCCACACGGTTCACATATTGATTCCATTCTTCATACGACCATCTTTTCCCCTGTGACACATCCACAAGCGCTTCCTTCTTCGGATACTTTTTGACGCTTTGATCAAACAGCTTTCCAATTGTCGGATACATATCGTTCTTCCTCCCACGTTTTAGTGTAGAAACAAGCCCTGCATATATGATCGCAAATGGTGATGAGCCTTTTTTCTGATATGTACTACTTCCCCAGAAATAACGAAAACCCTTGAATTTCATCATCAAAAATTATTTTTATAAATTATTCACTGATTGTAATAAAAATTTTCCTCTGCCAGCCGATAAACTTCATAGATTCAAAATTCTAAATACAGTTCATGGATAGAGGAGAGGGAAATGAATAAATCATTTATTCCGGGGATATGTTTCGCTGTGCTTACTACAGCTGCCTTATATCAAAGTCTTCACGCGGATGCAGTGTCCGCTCAGGAAGCAAAAACGAAATATGTGAATGTCAGTGCAACGTCCAGTCTGAATTTGCGCAAAAGCGCCTCTGCAAAAGCGGCCATTATCGGAAAGCTGGTTAAAGGCAACAAGGTCATCGTCTATTCCGAAAGCAAAGGTTGGGCCAGACTGAAATATAACAACAATCTGGGATATGTCAGTTCAAAGTATCTAACAGCTTCAAAGCCTTCAGCCGCCAAGGCAGCTACGGCTCCAAAAACAACAACCAAATATGTTACAGTGGGTTCAGGCGGGAACCTTAACTTGAGAAAAAGTGCCACCACCGCTTCACCCGTTGTAACAACACTGAAAAACGGACTGGCCGTTACTGTCTATTCCGAAGCCAAAGGCTGGGCTAAAATTAAGGCCAATGGCAAAGGCGGATACGTCAGCCTCAAGTACTTAACAGCAAAAAAACCGGTCGTTGCAGCTCCCAAACCTTCAGCGCCAAAAACAACCACGAAATATTCAGTGGTCAGCTCTGGCGGAACCCTGAACGTATACAAAAGCGCATCTTCGACCTCTGCAATTGTCGCCACACTTAAAAACGGTTTGGCCGTTACGGTCTACTCCGAATCGAAAGGGTGGTCAAAAATTAAAGCCAATGGTAAAGACGGCTATGTCAGCAGCAAGAATCTTTCTGACAAAAAGCCAGTCGTCAGCACACCACAATCAGCACCACCCAAATTCACAACCAAATACGTGACGGGCGGAAACCTGAACCTTCGAAAAAGCGCATCTACCGGATCGGCAGTCGTTACGGTTCTAAAGAACGGATCCACCGTTAATGTCTACGCCGAAACCAACGGCTGGGCAAAAGTAAAAGCAGGCGGCAAGGATGGTTACGTCAGGGTGAAATACCTTACTGATAAAAAATCGGCGGCTCCGGCTCCAAAGCCTGAACCTGCACCTGCTCCGGCTCCGCCAAAACCAACAACCAAATATGTAACAGTATCCGGTGGTAACCTGAATCTAAGAAAAAGTGCTTCTACGGATTCAGCAGTCGTTTCGGTACTAAAGGACGGATCATCGGTTGGTGTCTATTCTGAAGCGAACGGCTGGGCAAAGGTAAAAGCAAGCGGCAAGGACGGCTACGTCAGTGTGAAATACCTTACTGATAAAAAACCGGCTGCTCCGGCTCCAAAGCCAGTGCCCACACCTGCACCCGTCCCAATGCCTGAGCCCGCGCCAGTTCCGGTTCCAAAGCCAACACCAACTCCTGAACCTGTTTCAGTAGTTAAGTTTGTCACGGCGGACACCTTGAATATGAGATCAGGGCCAGCAACCTCCTATTCTGTTGTGCTTCAGCTGGCGCATGATACAGCAGTCAAAGTACTCTCTGAAGAAAACGGATGGGCCAAGATCGATGCGAATGGAAAAACGGGATATGTCAGCTCCTCCTACCTTACCGTAAAAGGAGATCCCGTACCTTCATCGGAGTATGAAGCACTTTACGGCAGAGCCCTTGAAGATATGGTTGCCATGCAGATGAAAGTCAGCCCGCAAACCGATTTATATAAAAATTATATTAACCAGAATGCAGTTACTGTCTCAGGCACAACTGCCACAGTGGTAGGCGATAATTGGAATGTCAGAAACGGTGCCGGAACTGTCTTTTGGTCCCTTGGCACAGTGAACAACGGAACCAAGTTAAAGGTTCTTGGCAGTGTCAAAGGAACCGACGGGAAAATTTGGTACCAGGTCGCTTATAAAACGTGGGCCAACGCAAGCCCTGATGACGTGAAATACTATATGGATTCCAACAATTTTAAAACTGATCCGGTTAAATCGTATCAGTTTATTAAACTCTCACAATCGGCCAGTCTGAATGCCGATGAGGTCAATCAACGCATTCTCACTGGTAAAGGAATCCTTCAAGGACAGGCGGCAGCCTTTATCACAGCAGGGGAAACCTACCATATCAATGAAATCTACCTGATTTCCCATGCGCTGCTTGAAACCGGAAACGGAGCCTCTAAGCTTGCAACAGGGATTCAATACAACGGAAGAACGGTCTATAACATGTACGGTATCGGTGCAGTGGACAGCGATCCGATCAACAAGGGGGCCGCAAGAGCTTTTGCCGAAGGATGGTTTACACCGGAAGCCGCAATCATCGGCGGTGCCAAATTCATCTCCCAGGATTATATTCAGGCAGAGCAGGACACGCTCTACAAAATGAGATGGAATCCGCTCGCTGCGTCAAACAGCGGAAAAGCTACCCATCAATACGCAACGGACATCGGCTGGGCTGTCAAACAGACCACGCAAATGCACAATCTTTACAGCCTCTTGTCCTCTTATAAAATCATCATGGAAGTACCGGTTTATGCACAAAAATAGCAATAACAAAAGGGACTCTCTTTACCAGAGATGTCCCTTTTTCTATGAGTTTGGCTCAACATGAACATGCACATTATAGACGTCATGCTTTTTTACCAGAGTTTTTTCCACGATGGTTGATATATCGTGAGCAGCCTTGATATCCAGTGTCGATTTTACAAAAATCACAATATCGACAACCGCATTATTGCCATAGTTTCTGGCCTTGATCTCCTTGACTCCTTTTACCCCCTCCACGTTTTGAATCGTCTCACGATAGGAGGTAATCAGGTTTTCATCGAACCCGTCAGAAAGTTGATGAGACGCGTCTTTAAAAATGTCCCATGCCGTTTTACAGATCAACAAGCCCACAATCAAGGCGGTAAGCGGATCCAGCCATGGCAGATTCAACTGAGAGCCAAAAATACCTACCGCACTTCCGATACTCACCCATGCATCCGAAAGATTATCTTTTGCTGCTGCATTTACAGCCGAACTGTTGATTTTTTTTGCCAGGGCCCGGTTATACCGATATACAAAATACATGACAGCCGCACAGAACAACCCCGTCCAGCCGGCGATTAAATCCGGGGATTCCTTCACTACTGAAAACATGGATGATACAGCTTCAAATAATACCTGGAGCCCAACTGCTGCCATAATAAACGAAGCCGTTAACGAAGCGATCGTTTCACTTTTCCAGTGGCCGTATGGATGATCTTTGTCCGGCGGCTTGCGGGACAGCTTTAACCCGATCAATACGGCCAGTGAAGCGATAATATCCGTTACATTGTTTAATCCGTCAGCTCTTAATGCTTCCGAATGGCTGAAGTAACTGATGACCAGCTTCAGAACGGACAAACAAATGTAAGCCACAATACTGATGATTGCCCCTCTTTCTCCCAATTTCAAATTTTGATAACGCTGCTCATCCATAAATAGCCATCCCCCGAATTCTTCTTCATAAATATCGTAGCAGGTGCTATCCGGGTGGGTCTATAGCAACGATTTTGGGTTCTGGTATAAAAGCAATACACCTATAAAAGTGTTGGTCAGATGAAACGTTTGTGCCCAGAAGAAAGCCCACCTCAACCGCCCCAACAACAAAAAAACCGCCCGCTTTAAAAGCGGCACGGCCCTGCAATCAAACATCGATGAACTTATTATTGATATTGACGGTAATTCCATCATTCTCTATAGACTCGCCAGCTGATGCGAATGGGGCTCTCGCATAAGGTTAACAAACGCTCCTCCCACAATGGCGGGAAGCTGGGGGGATGTCACCTCATACGCCTCCTCATCTCTTTTAAAAAACACGTTGCTTTTGGAATCAAAATAGAGATTGGGTGTTCCGCTTGTTTTCTTTAGGTTCGAGTTGTCTGGAACAAAACCAAATCTCGTCATGAGCTGTCCCCCAACATGTCTGAACGTGTGTTATCCCCTACTTGTTATATTCTGTGGACTAAAAAGGAATGCCTCAAAAAAGACCATCACGTTCCACACGGGATGGCCTTTCGTCAACGATGTTATTGTCCTTTGATCTCTAAGAGCTTCTGTCTCAGGCCGGTCTCCATCTGTGCCAGCTCGTTTTCAGCCAATCGGCGCTTGTGACGGCCCTCCTCCTGTATTTTGAGTGTTTCCTCAAGGGTGGACATGAGGTTTTCCTGCGTCTTCTTCAATGTCTCAATATCGACAAGGCCCCGCTCATTTTCGCGGGCGGTCTCAAGCGTGTTGGCTTTGAGCATTTCCGCATTTTTCAGCAGCAGATCATTGGTCGTTTTAGCGACCTTTTTCTGTGCTTCCACGGCACTCCGCTGACGAAGAAGAGTAAGCGCAATCGCGACTTGGTTTTTCCAGAGCGGAATCGCCGTCATTATGGAAGACTGGATCTTTTCCACGAGCGCCTGGTTCGTGTTCTGAATCAGGCGGATTTGCGGCGCACTCTGTATGGTGATTTCTCGGCTTAGTTTCAAATCATGAAGACGTTTGTCCAGTCTGTCGGCAAACTGTACCATATCATTGACTTCCTGATATTTCATCTGGTCATTCGTGTCTTCCGCTTCTTTACGGAGTGCGGGGATCACCTTAGTGTTGATTTCCTCAAGCTTCAGTTCCCCTGCTGCAATGTAGACATTCAACGCCTGAAAATACTCTTTGTTATGGTCATAGAGCTTTTCCAGCATGGCGATATCAGCCAGCAGTACATTTTTACTGCTGTCGAGTTTCACACCAATCCGGTCGATCTGGGCACCTGTCTTTTGATACTTGGACAGCACCTCCTGAACCGATCCGGAAATTTTGCCGAATACCCTGCCAAACAACGAAGGTTTGTTGGATTGCAGTTCTTCCGGATTGACGTTGCTTAATTTCTTCATCAGATCGTTAATGATATCGCCAACCTGTCCGACATCCTGCTTTTTCACCTGGTCGAGCATCGTGTTCGAGAACGACAAAAGCTTCGACTGGGCAGGGGAGCCATAGGTGATCATCGCCTGATGATTTTTCGGGTCGATCTGCTTGGCCAGCTGATAGGCTTTTGCTTTGTTCTCCTCCGGGAGCACATCGATTAATTTCCGCTGTGTGGCCGGTTCTTCCTGCTGAACCTTCGGAACCTTCGGCGTTTCACCGAACGGGTCCGCAAGCAGGTCGTCCATAATATCCAATTTATCATCCTGATTATAGAGAGGTGATGTATTATCGCTCATGATAATCTCCTGCTTTCGTTTCTAATTTGGTTTCTTTCAGCATTTTCATAGAATGTCTGGCTACATCCAGTTCAAAGTTCAGTTCTTCCATGTCATCTGAAAGCATATGGTACAAGTCCTCTTCAATGTATTCGGTAAGCTCTTTTAACGTCCTTCTTGTTTCAGAAAGGGACTCCTGAATTTCCCAGTTTTTCTTTGGCTGGCTGGATAAAAACGCATACTTCTCTGTCAGTTCAACGGCAGAGTCCAAATGGGTGAAGAAAAATCTCTCTCCTTGAAAAAAGCGCCTCGGTTCCCTTTTGGTCATACTGTATATTTTTCTTGTTATTTTCGTCAGCTCAAATCTCTGCTTTAACGTGGGAATGTCACGAATCGAAAACAGCGTTTTTTGCAGCCGGTGAATTTTCGGTTTGGCTTCTCTTAAATTTTTTTGAATGTATTTATATTCACCGCGGGTGAGCTGATGTTTTTTCAGCAGCCGCCAGTTCCAGAGCATCGATGCCATCCAATAACCGGCCACCCCGCCGCCAATGGCCAAACCGCTTGAAAGCCAAAAGGATTGGTCGAAGGCAAAGAAGGACAGCAGCCATACGATGGCCATGGTATTAAAGCCGCTGATGATTTTTACGGCAAAACCTAAAAACCCGTTCATGTCTATCGCTCCCGACTTCATGTCTTTTCTATTACTACGAACAGAACAGACTTGAGTTTCATATTTAGTAATATTTTACTTTCCACTGCCTTTACCATACCGCATTATCCCCATTTTCTCCATTGCCCTGTAAACGTAAAATGCCTAAGACCTAAGACGTAGATAAAGACCGAAGTGGAGGCAAAAAGGAGGAACAGAAGAAGAAAGATTCATCGCGGCACTTTCATCACTAGAATTACCCTCCTGGAAAAAGCAGCAAACGGGCCTTGGCTGATATTGTAAGGTTTATAGGAAAATAGAAGCGTTTATGCCAGAATTCCCCCTATATTGTCATTTCTTGACGAACAACTTAGAGGATTTATTACAATTAATAAAGGGGAGAAATACGATGAAAAAATGGTTGGGACTTTTCATGGCGGCAGTCCTCTGTACAGGCTTCATGTTTCCTGGACATAGCAGTGCCGCTCTAGGCAGCCAAATGCTGTCACAAGGATCAAATAACAGTGATGTGGTTGATCTTCAGGAGTATTTAATGACGAAGGGTGTTTTTCCGTATCATACCGCTACAGGATACTATGGACCGATTACGAAAAACGCTGTAGAGCAATTTCAAACCCAATCCCGTATTAAAGCTGATGGGGTTGCAGGATCAGAAACGATTAATAAAATAAAAGTACTGCACAAAGGGGATATCGGCAAACCTGTCATCGAACTTCAGCGCCTGCTAAAGGCTTGGAACGCATACAGTTCCACAGTTGACGGTATTTATGGAGATGGTACGGTATCTGCAGTGGCTTCATTCCAAAAAAACCATGGACTTTCCGCTGATGGCATCGCAGGGCCGAGTACATACAAAAAACTACGCCAAAAAAGTCCTTCTTACTCCACCAGAAGCTTCACGGTGAACAGTTCGGCTTACACAGCGGACTGTGATGGCTGTTCCGGTAAGACAAAAATGGGCATTGATCTTAAGAAATACAGCAACGGAAAAGTGGTTGCTGTCGATCCGGATGTGATTCCACTTGGATCAAAAGTAGTCGTTGAAGGCTATGGTACAGCCATTGCCGCTGATATTGGCGGCGGCATTAACGGAAAAATGCTTGATGTGTTCATCGCTGACCATGGAGATGCCATCAATTGGGGCCGTAAAGACGTAAAAGTAACGGTGTATGAAAACTAAAGCAATACCTGATCCCGGGAAGCCTGATGGTTGTATCCCGGGACTTTTTATTGTCCCGTGCCTATTTTGTCTTTGAAAGCAGGGATATGTGGTGGCAACCAAACTTAAAGTTATGAATCACCGGAAAATAGGCTATCTTTATGATACGGAAGCAAACCTGCTAAAAACGAAGAAAAAATAATAGAAAAGCTGACCCGAATAAAATGCACCACGATGCATTTACTGGGTCAGCTTTTGCCATTAGAAGTCTATCGATTTTTCTCCGCCTACAACCGGAAGCCGCAAGGAGCAGCAGGCAACATTAGAGCTGGTTCGATATTTTAGCACAACAATCAGCCTCATTATTTATTAAAGATATACTTTTCTTTAAGCCGGTCGAATTCACCCTGCAGTTCCATTTCATCCATCCAGAGGTTTACCCAGTTTTCATACACGGAATCGCCTCTTGGAATCATGTACGCCTTCTGGCTCTTCGTAAATGTTTTGTCTGTAAGCGCCGCATAGAGCCTCTCATCCCTGCTGGCATAATACATTGCTTCGGTGCTGTCTGTGATCATCACATCCACTTTTCCTTCAGCAACCATATGAGGGATATCAAGGTTGTTTTGAACCACCACGACCTTTGCCTTTTTAATGTTAGAATCGACAAACTTTTGATTGGTTCCACCAGGATTGACGCCGATCGTTACATCAGGCTGATCAATCGCTTCAAGGCTTGTAAATCTGTCCTTGTCCTCCACTCGGATCAATGGAGATTTGCCTTCATTTAAATACGGACGGGTTAATTGGGCCGTCTTTTGGCGTTCCGTATTTCGGCTTACACCTCCGACTGCAATGTCAAACTTGTCATCGAGCAAATCATCCATGAGCGTGGACCATGAGGTTTTTACAAACTTGACCTTAACGCCGAGATCCTTAGCCATTAGCTCAGCCGCTTCAATATCAAAGCCTTCGAATGTTTTCGTGTCCTTGTTGTAAAAGGTAAATGGCTTATAGTCCCCTGTGGTCCCTACACGAATGACTCCTTTTTTCATAATGCGGTCCAGCCTTGAAGCCACCGTATAATGGTTCCGCTTTTTATGCAGCATACTTCCTGATGCACTGGCCAGTTCATCAGCCGGTACATACGGCTTGCCATTGACCTCCAGGGTATTAAGCTGCTTCCCGTTCCACTCCAGTTCTCCTTCCTTTGTTGCCGAAGTAAAATTCATTCCCCCAAATGCAATACAGGCGATGAAGGTGAGTACTGCCACCCACTTTAAAATTATTTTGCTGCGCATATGCATCCTCCATTCTATGAGATACATCCATTATTCATAGAGCGGAAGAGCAAGTACATACATTTTCTGAAAATTCAATAAAATGGTCATTTAGTCTGAAGAAAATAGTCCCGCATTCGACAAAAAAAGCACAGCGCAGGCTGTGCTTTTACCATTAGAAAAAGGTTAAATTCTCACCTATTCCCGCTTCCCGCTTTTCAGGAATGGGCGTGAAGCCGTCCTTTGAAAGCATGACCTCTACCTCATCGCCAATTTGTTCCTGCATCATCTTTAGAACCACTTTATAAGCGGAAGGGTTGTACCACTTTTCCATTCCCGTGCGTTTGTAAATGTCGGAAATGCCAAGCCGCCCGGTCCGTTTGCCGCCGCTGCCGTCTCCCATCCAAAAATCATCAATTGTCACCCGGTCCGCGATGGGCCGCAGCTTTTGAGGAAATTCTTTTGAGTAGGGCAGCAGCGGAGAAAGGCTCGCCTGCGTAGTAATGCCCGCTTCCTTAATCTCCCGGAGTGCCTGCATTCTGGCCGGAATCGGCGGAGCTGTGGGAGCAAATGCTTTTCTGATATCTTCCTTATCGGTTTCAATGGTCATCGATACCCGCGCATGATCGCCAAATTGCTTTAAAAGGTCAATATCTCGTGTAACTAACGGTGAACGGGTTTGGACATGAAGAAAATCAGGTGGTAGTTCGAGCATGACTTCGAGCAGTGAACGGGTCAGCTTCGTTTCATGCTCCAATGGCTGATACGGATCTGTGGAGGAAGCCATAAAAATGGTAACGGGCCCTTTCCTTCTGGCCTTTGAGAGCTCCTGCCGCAGCAAATCAGCGGCATTCGTCTTGATATCCACCCAAGTCCCCCACTCCTCGTCCCGATAAAGGGAGATGGGAAGCTGCCTTACATAACAGTAGGAACAAGCAAAAGTACAACCGGCATACGGATTCAGGGAGTGCGTAAAATCATCGAGTTGCCCCACACCGGGAGTTAATATGCTTTTCGATACAATGTCCTTCAGCTGTGCTTTCATCCTGTACGCCTCCTTCCTTAGAGGATCAGCCCATTATTAATGCCGCTGACCTCTTCCTCTGTCAAATGCCGCCACTGGCCCCTTGGCAAGTCCCCCAATGAAATGCCCATAATCCGGATGCGTTCCAGTTTAATGACAGTGTACCCAAATGCCCGGCACATTCTCCGGATTTGCCGGTTCAATCCCTGAGTCAATATGATACGAAATTCATCATCACTCACCCGTTCTACCACACACGGCTTTGTAACCGCACCGGGAATCTGTACCCCCTGTGCCATTCCTGAAATAAATTCGTTGCAAAAAGGATTATTAAGTGTTACCAGGTATTCCTTTTCATGTTTATGATCGCCGTGTGAGATGGCATGAGACAGTTCACCATCATTGGTCATCAGAATGAGACCTTCTGAAGCTTTATCCAGACGGCCGACAGGAAAAATCCGTTCGTGATAACCAATAAAATCTATGATATTCCCTTCGATATGTGAAGCGGCCGTACACGTAATGCCGGCCGGTTTATTTAAGATAATGTACACCAATTTTACCTTATTTTTAATGGTTTTCCCATCAATCCGCACGATGTCGTCCGGCCCAACAATCTGTCCCATTTCGCATACTGATCCATTCACAGTAATCCTTCCTGCTTTAAGAAGCCTGTCTGTTTCCCGTCTGGAGATTGCCATTGCCTGACTGATGTATTGATTGATCCTCATCATTTTCCTGCTTTCTATTTTTTGCTTATGGGTAAATCTTCTCGCCTTTTTCAAGCATCTCCAAAAATTGACTCATCCGTTTCATCCGGGTTTCCGGTTTCTTTGCTGTCTGAAGTCTGAAAAGAATGGCATACCGGTTCTGGCTGTTTAATGCTTCAAAATAAGCTTTTGCGTTTGGGCGCTGATCAAGCGCTTTTTGGAAATCCACCGGCAGGGACTTGTCACTTTGAGGAGAATACGCTTTTTCCCAAAGTCCATTTTCCTTCGCCATTTCAATGGCCCGGAGTCCGGCAGATTTCATCCTCCCTGCCGCCAGGAGTTCTTCAGCCTTCTCCTTATTCACTTTCGACCAGATGCTTTTTGGCCCTCTCGGCGTGAACCGCTGCAACCATGTTTGATCATCATATTTTTCCTTCCGGCTGTCAATCCAGCCGTAGCATAAGGCGCTTTCCACAGCTTCAGCATAGCTCGGCGTTGCCTTGCCTGAATTCTTTTTCGCAATATGAATCCGAATGCCTGGGGATGAAACATGATGCTCTTCAAGCCATTTTTCTAATGCTTGCTGACTTTCAAACCATACGGCCTCAAGCTTTTCTTTAGCCATCCTTTTCCGCCTCCACTCTCTATTCTTTGATGAAGTACTACGTCAAAGAAAAAAGAAATCCTCCCGATCCTTCGAGAGAATTTCTTTGGAATTAAGATGCCGCCTGTACTTCCAAACGCTTTTCTTTTTTCTGTGAACTGAATACCAGTTGAATAGTGCAAACGATAAAGTATACGAACGATGCGATAAGCACGTATGTCCAAGCCTGTGAAACAGCCTGTGTTTTCCATACTCCTGCCATCGAAAGAAGAGCAGGGAAAGTCAACGTCACCCATGACTGCACGCAGGCAACCTTGCCAATATACGAGTCAATCTTTTTGTTTAAAGCACCTGAAAGGAAGAACAGGAACCATAAATAGGCCCATGCCACCCAAGTCAAACTGCCGACTGTATCATGGAACTTCAGAAACGACACAACAGCATATAGAATTGCAACAACCGAAACCCATAGCGAATAATAGCCAAGGCCGCTGCCGTGAAGGCCTTTCACGTTCGTAACACCAACAAATAAATACGTCAGACCGAATAAAAAGATCGAAGCCAAATTAAAGATGGTCCAATGTTGTTGATCCGAGATCACGATAAGGTAAAAAGGGATAACCACCTGAAGCACTCCGACAAACAAGTTAAAATATCCAACACTCTTGCCATCGGCTTTACCGAAAAGCATAAAGCTATTTAAGAATAGGGCCGCTCCTGAAAGAAATAAACCGACATCACCCATAATGTTTGCTGTGAGAAAAAACCCCCACAGGCTATTCACCTCACTTTTAATCGTTAAAAAAGAAAAAGCAGATCCCTCCGCACGGAGCAGTAAGGGATATGCCTGCTTCATCTTTTAAAATTGAACTTACAGAATGAAACTTACGATGATGGCTGAAAGGACGCTGACCAGCGTTGCTCCGTAAAGAAGCTTCAGTCCAAAACGTGCAACCACGTTACCTTGCTTTTCGCTCAGTCCTTTAACCGCACCGGCGATAATTCCGATGGATGAGAAGTTAGCGAAGGATACAAGGAATACAGAGATGATACCCAATGTACGAGGGCTCATGGCCTCTTGTACTTTTCCTAGCTGAATCATCGCTACGAACTCGTTTGTAACCAATTTGGTCGCCATAATTCCGCCGGCAGAAACCGCTTCTGCCCAAGGCACACCCATGATGAAGGCAACCGGAGCAAAAATATATCCAAGCACGTGCTGGAAGGTAACACCGAAAATCATATCAAATACACTGTCGATCGCTGCCATCAAGGCAACAAAACCAATCAGCATGGCACCTACGATGATGGCGACTTTAAAGCCGTCCATGATGTATTCGCCAAGCATTTCGAAGAAAGATTGCTTTTCTTCTTCCTGTACTTCAAGAATATCTTCGTTCTCGTCAACTTTATATGGATTGATGATGGAAGCAATAATGAATCCGCCAAAAAGGTTTAGCACAAGTGCCGTCACCACATATTTCGGTTCGATCATGGTCATGTAGGCACCGACGATTGACATGGAAACCGTAGACATCGCTGATGCACAAAGTGTGTACAAGCGGTGCTCGGGAATACGTCCCAATTGCTTTTTCACAGTGATGAAGACTTCAGATTGTCCAACCATAGCTGAAGCGATGGCATTGTAGGATTCGAGTTTACCCATGCCGTTTACTTTACTGAGGACAAACCCAAGGGCTCTCATAATGAGCGGAAGTACTTTAATGTATTGGAAAATCCCGATCAAAACAGAAATAAACACGATTGGAAGCAATACCGTCAAAAAGAACGGTGCCTGACCATCATTGGCGATTCCGCCAAAGACAAAGTCAACGCCGGCCGCTGCATATTTAAGCAGCTTTTCAAACACACCGGCAAACGCTTTAATGACAACCAGACCAAATCTTGTATTTAATAGAATGTAGGCCAGAATGAGCTGCAGAACGATCATAATGGCAATTGGCTTATAATTGACTTGTTTGCGGTTATTGGATGCAAGCAGTGCCAAACCCAGTACGACAACAAGCCCTAGGATCGCAATAATATATGTCATAAGTCATTTCTCCTAAGTTGTTATTTGGCAAGGTGAAGTGAGAAACTACGCTAAATCCTTCGAAGAAAAGAATCCTGGCAAAAGCTCATGAATCGATGTTTCCTTGATATCACCTTTAAGATTGGAAAGAATAATTTTTGTATTTTCATCGCAAAATTCTGCAATGACCTGGCGGCATGCACCGCAAGGAGAGATTGGTCCTTCAGTATCACCGACGACCGCAATGGCTTTTATTTTCCGCTGGCCTTCTGAAACCGCTTTAAATATCGCTGTTCTTTCAGCACAGTTTGTCATGCCAAAAGAAGCGTTTTCAATATTGCAACCGAGGAACAAAGAATCGTCCCCGGTCAGCAATGCTGCGCCAACTTGAAATTTTGAATACGGAACATAAGCCTTCTGACGGGCTTCAATTGCTTTTTCAACTAATGCTTTTGTTTCCATGTGGCATTCTCCATTTCAGATGGTTTTTTTGTTTAATGATTAATAAGAGCTATTAGACGTCTGACCTTTTGCAATAGCAACACCCGAACTTGCACCGATACGAGTAGCACCTGCATTTACTACGTTTTGTGCATCTTCAAGGCTGCGAACGCCACCTGATGCTTTAACGCCTACATTCGGTCCAACTGTTTTTCTCATTAGGGCTATATCTTCTGGAGTTGCTCCCCCTGTAGAAAATCCTGTGGATGTTTTAACAAAGTCAGCTCCTGCTTTAACAGACAATTCACAAGCAATTACTTTTTCTTCATCAGTAAGCAGTGAAGTTTCAATGATCACCTTTGTCAATGCTTTGCCTTTGGCAGCTTCAACAACGGCTTTAATATCATTTTCAACTGCGTCATACTGTTTGCTTTTCAACGCTCCGATGTTGATTACCATGTCAACTTCGTCTGCACCGTTTTCAATCGCATTTTTTGTTTCAAACGCTTTAACTTCAGGAGTTGATGCTCCAAGAGGGAATCCGATAACCGTACATACTTTGACTTCCGGTGTATCTTTTAGAATTTCAGCTGCTGTTTTCACCCAAGTCGGATTCACACAAACAGAAGCAAATTTGTGTTCTATTGCTTCATGAGCAAGAACTTCGATTTGTTCAAGCCTAGCATCCGCTTTTAACAATGTATGGTCGATCATTTGAACTAAATTAGTGTTGGACATACTGATTGTTCCTTTCTTTTTTGAAAATGATAAAACGCTTTCAGTCATGCTCTTTTAGTTAGCATGAACACTATACCAAGCATTTGAACAAATGTAAATAACAAACTGAACAAATGTAAAATTATTTTTTTCCAATAAAAAATCCCCGGAGGGACAGCTAGTTTTTATCCAGCAATGATCGTGCTGTAAACTGGTCGGTTACGAGAACATTGGCATAGCCGCCCTTAAGCGCTGCGCATATTCCCTCCACCTTTTGCTGTCCACCGGCAACCAAAATGGAATGATCCTTTTTTTTCAGCTCTTTTAAATCAATCCCCAGTGTCCGTTCGTTAATATCGGCATTAAGGATCTCGCCATTTTCATCAATGAATCGGGAACAGAGGTCCCCTGCTGCTTCTGAACGGATCTGTTTTTGGTCTTCCTCGGAAAAGTAACCCAGCTGGAACAGGAGAGACTCGGATTTGACTGCGCCAATCGTAAACACAGCGATGTTGGCTTCTTTCCCCAAATCCAGGATCCGTTTAATATGCCGGTCTGCCTCCATTGCCTGTTTCACAACGACATGGTCCACGATGGCAGGAAGCGGCAAATAAATCGGCGCGGTGTTATACGCTTTGCCAAACAAGCTCAGCACTTCGGAGTGATAGGTGTGCGTTTCCGAATGGCTGATTCCGCCTTTTAGCTGAACAACCTTCACATCTTTAACGAATTTTTGTTTCAGATGGCAGGCGACATTATAAAGCGTCGTTCCCCATGTGACCCCAATGACATCCCCATCTTGTGTTATCTCATAAAGATAGGCCGCAGCCTTTTCACCGAGTTCTTCTTTTATAAGACCGCTGTCATATTGAGGAATGGAAGCCACAATGGCTTTCTTCAGATGAAACTTCTGCTCAAGTTCACTTGACAGTTGTTCAATGTCATTTTCGGGATCCATGATTTTGATCTGAACGATCCCCTCACTTTTGGCAAGCTGAAGCATTCTGGAAACGGTGGGCCGTGATATTCCCATTTCCGCTGCAATTTGATTTTGATTGTAGTCCAGCAAATAATAAAGCTTGGCTGCTTCAATTACCTTCTTCAATTTATCCTGTTCCACGCTATCCCACCGCCATTTCTTCTTTCTTTTATATATATTATCAAAGTTTCATAGCTAGTGAACATATGTAAAAAGATTCATTAATTATTATTTCTAAAAATTGGTTGACTAAACCTTAAAAAGAGCATATCTTAAAAATGAATGAACCGTTCATTCATAATTCGAGAGGAGAATGAATCGATGAAGAAACTAGAAACCGGATTGGTTATTGGCGGGAGTATAGGCGGCCTACTGGCTGCGCGTGTTTTATCCGATTTTTGTTCCAAGGTACTGGTTGTTGAAAAAGATGCCTTCCCGGACGGCCCGGAACATCGCCAGGGCACACCTCAGGCCTTCCATCCCCACCGTATAACACCGCGTGGCAAAGCGATTATTGATCGTTTTTTTCCTGATTATGAACAGGATCTGGTTTCACTTGGTGCCCCTTCTTCACTTAATAAAATTATTCATCAGCACAACCAGTTCGGCACCATGGTCAGCCCTTATCCAAGAAACGATATTAAATTCAGCCGGGCCGTACTTGAATATGTGATCCGGGAACGGGTCCGGAAAATAGATAACATCCACTTTCTACAAAAGCATGACGTTCTTTCTCTCAGCGTCTCCCCTGAAAACGACAGAATTACAGGCGTGATGGCCCGTGACCGGGAAACTGACCTGTCGCCTTTTCCGGTCGAAGCCGAATTGGTCATTGATACAAGCGGAAGAACTTCCAAGCTAACCGAGTGGCTCGGTGATCTAGGTTATAACGTTCCTCTTCCGGATAAAATGACAGCAAACATCGGATACAGCACACGAAGGTATAAACTTCCTCCCGGCAAGGAACATCTGGCCGAAAAATGGGAGGCCGTAAATGTTGGCGGAACGCCTGGAAAGACATTCCTGGGTGCCTTTTCATTTATTGAAAACCAAGTGGCCGAAACCATCCTTTATCGTCCGGACGGCGTGTTTCCGCCGAGTGATCCAGTTGAATTTGAAAAGGAAATCAGCAGGCTTTCAAGCCCTCTTATTTCCGAGTTGATTTCGGGTCTGGAACCCATTACCCCGCCGAAAAGCTTTCGTGTACCCTATTTATTCCGCCAGCATTTTGAACAAATGAAAAACTGGCCAGCTGGTTTGCTTGTTTTGGGAGATGCGTATAGCAACTTTGACCCAATCTTTGGCCAGGGCATGACGGTCGCGGCAATGGAAGCTGAACTGCTGTATAAAGAATTGGAACGCAATGACACGTCTGAAACCGGTTTTGAACAATCCATCCTGAAAAAATTCCAGCATGTGATTGAGGCAGCCTGGTGGCTGAACTGTGCAGCTGATTTACGCTGGGAGGGTGTCGGTTACGAGGGTACCCAGCCTCTGAAAGGAATCGAATTTGGTCAAACCTATATGGATTTTTACTTAAAATATGCCACCGAAAAGCAGGACTGGAAGCTGTATGGACTATACTGGGCAGTCAATACCCTGTCGGTTTCCCCGAAAGCAATATTCAATCCCGAAATGGTTCGAACCGTCCTGTCTTCTTCCCCATCCGGCCAAAACGTGCTTGATAAATTGGAGAATGGCCATTCGCTTGAAAACATACTGAGGGATATCCTTCCCGATTTTTCGGAAGAAATCTTTGATCCGGAGAAAATGAACAAATTAGAGGTTCGTCACGAGAATTGATATACTTTTCCTAAGAACCAGCAACCACAGGAGTGAATACATTTGCCATTAAACGAAGAACAGCTTCAGCAAAAACGTGACGAACGAAGAGAACAAATCTTGTCTGCCGCTCTCAAGGTCTTTGCCCGCAGAGGACTGATCGGTACAAAGATGAGCATGATCAGCGAAGAAGCCGGTATCAGCCAAGGCCTTATGTATCGGTATTTTACTTCTAAAGATGAATTGTTTATCACCCTGGTGGAACGCGCCATACAGGGATCCATCGAAGGAACAAAACAGATTCACCAGATGCCCGGGTCCCCGCTTGAGAAGTTAACAAGGCTGACCGAAATCATTCTTGATGAAGACGGACAGTTGTATTTTTTGCTTATGCATCAAGTGCGAACCTCAGATGATGTGCCTGAAAAAGCAAAAGCGCTTCTTGAATATGCATCCATGGATGTATATGTCGACATGCTGAAGCCTGTATTTGAAGAAGGTCAGAAAAACGGAGAACTGGCAGAGGGAGATATCAGTGAACTGATCTCCTGCTACTTCACCGTCATATCCGGTTTGATGACCCTAAATATCCCTAAAACACAAGGATTTCAACTTCCACGGGTGGAATTATTGATGAGGATGTTTACACGTCTCTAATAAAAAGAGATAGAGGTATGGTGGATGAGAATTGGATTAATGCGTCATTTTAAAGTAACAAGGGGGTATCCCAGCGGATTTTTTTCATCGTCTGACCTGATGAAGTGGGTGGATGAATATGATGCTTCCGGGGTCGAAGAGTCAGAAGTTGACCTTGGGGGAGTAGATTGGAAGACGTGCTATTCGAGCAATCTTTCAAGGGCAGAAATCACAGCACGGCGGGCGTTTAAGGGAGAGATTACGTTTTTGGATGAATTAAGAGAAATCAGGCTTTCTCCTTTCTTTCGTTCAAACATCAAGCTTCCACTGCCCGTTCATCTCTTATTTATCCGGATGGCCTGGCTGATGAAACATCCCTCACAGAACCCTGGCAAACAAGAGGTTCTCCAGCACATCAGAAATACGGTGGACCGTATCACCGGGCATCAGGAGGAGAATATTTTAATTGTCTGCCATGGCGGTGTGATGATGTTCATGCGCAAAGAGCTGCTGAAGCGAGGCTACAAAGGCCCTAAGCTTGGCCGGCACATTGAACATGGGAAAGTCTATGTATTTGAGAATTGAAACATGAGAAACTTCTGTTTTTCGCTTGTCGAAACTCAGAAGTTTTTTTGTTGATTTGGTTTGCGTTTCCCAACGAACTTCATCACCGTAATAAGGTGAGTGGTAACCGTAAAAGCGATTAAAAAGATGGCCTGTATCAGCAGGATCACGTCCATCGCCCTGCCCTTTTCACCTGAATAAAAATACCCGATTCCTAAAAAAAGAAGAGTAGCAGCCCACCCAGAGACTCCAGATATAAATGATGTACTCCCCGAGCATTATTTTCCTCCTCCACCAATGTAAGCCTTATCATTTTCGCTCAATACGAAATATTTTAACAATTTACTCAATTACCCTTGTACTGCCAGTTTTTTGCTGGTATGATAATGAACATTGAATTCACCGTAGAAGGAGTCTCGTCATCATGAAAAATGGGATATTAACTATACTGGTTCTGCTTCCTTTCGTTGCGCAGCTGGCATTATTGCCTTTTGTCAACAAGATTGGCCCCATCGTTTTTGGGTTGCCATTTTTCCACTTCTGGTTATTTTTGTGGATCATTTTAACCCCTTTATGCACCTATGGCATCTATCAACTTCAGAAATCAAAGGGAGGCTTGGAGTAACATGCAAGGCAATTTAACAGCACTGTCTATCACCATTTTTATCATTTTAACCGTAGTGCTCATCGGCTTCCTTTCCGGCCGTGATAAAAAAGTCCGCAGCTCTGTAGAAGAGTGGTCGGTTGGCGGAAGACGCTTCGGCGGCCTGCTCGTCTGGTTTCTTGTAGGTGCGGATCTGTATACCGCCTACACCTTCCTGGGTCTTACCAGTACAGCCTATACAGGAGGAAGCCTCGCTTTTTTTGCGATTCCGTATTCTGTACTCGCCTTTTTTATCTCTTACTTTTTTCTTCCAAAGCTTTGGAAGGTGGCTAATCATCATAAATTAACAACATTGGCTGATTACGCAAGAGAGCGTTTTGACAGTAAGCTTCTATCTATTCTTATTGCAATCGTCGGCGTACTCATGCTGATTCCATATATCTGTTTGCAGCTCAGCGGTATCCAGGATACGCTGCAAGTTGCAGGAACCGGCTTTATCAATGTAAAGGTCGTGGTGATCACTTCCTTCCTGCTCGTGGCGCTTTATACCTTTTTCAGCGGTATTAAAGGACCAACATACACAGCAATTATAAAAGATGTTCTCGTTTGGGCCATCATGCTGTTTATGGTCGTGTCTCTTCCAATGATTCACTTTGGAGGCTGGACTCCGATGATGGACCGTCTTGTTAAGGATGCACCGCAGCTGTTAACCATACCAACCGACGGGCCAAAGGGTATTCCCTGGTTCATCACTGCATCACTCGTCTCTGCGTTAGCCCTGTTTATGTGGGCACACGCGGCAACCGGCGTTTTCACAGCAAAAAGTGCAGATTCAATCCGCAAAAATGCGATGTTCCTGCCGCTTTATAATATCGTTCTTATTCTTGTTATTTTCCTTGGATTCATCGCTTTTCTTGTGCTTCCGAAGGGAACGGATCCTCGCTTTGCCCTGTTGACGCTGATCCAGTCATCTTATGGCGGTGTCGCACAGGGGCTGGCGTATTCAACCATTGCCCTGGCTTCCTTGATTCCATGTTCCATCATGGCCATCGGGGCATCCAACCTGTTTGCCAATAACATTTACCGTGATTGGATTAACCCCAAGGTTAAACCTTCCCGTCTTACCATGATTACAAGGGGTATGGTATTTGTTGTTATCGGACTGGCCCTTTTATTCGGCCTGGTCTTCCCAAGTGCCCTGGTTTCCCTGCAACTGCTCGGTGTTTCCGGCATGGTGCAAATCTTCCCGGCGATTGTCATCAGCCTTTTCTGGAAAAACCAAACAAGAGAAGCGACAATCATTGGTTTGCTTGTTGGACTGGCCACAACATTTACGGTCTACGGCACTGGCAATTCCTATGGCATCTACGAAGGATTCTGGGGACTCGCTGCGAATTTCCTCGCGGTTGTTGTGCTTAATCCGCTTTTTGTGAAGAAAGCAAAGAGCAACGCCAACCCGGTAAAAGAGTTCTTATTTAACAAAAATCAAAAAGAAGCCTCCCTTGCCAAAAAAGGAGCTTAACAAAAGACCGCCCGGTGTTCCGGGTGGTCTTTTTTTGTTATCATAAGTTCTTGGCATGAAAGGTATCGCCGCCTTCGATGGTGCCGTTCTTCAATCCTTTGTTAAACCAGCGCATCCGCTGCTCTGAGGTTCCGTGGGTAAAGCTTTCCGGCACCACATAGCCCTGGGCCTTTTTTTGCAGAGTATCATCCCCTACTGCACTGGCCGCCCTGATCGCTTCTTCTACATCTCCTTTTTCGAGGAGGTCCATGCCTTGTGCCTCATGTGCCCATACTCCTGCATAATAATCAGCCTGAAGCTCGACACGCACCGATTGGGCATTCGCTTGGGTTTTGCTCAAGTTCTGCCGTGAGCCCTGATCCATCGTTCCCAATAGATTTTGCACATGGTGCCCCACTTCATGGGCAATCACATATGCCATGGCAAAATCCCCCGGTGCATGAAACTCGTTTTTGAGCTCCTGATAAAAACTCAAATCAATGTAAAGCTTTTGATCTCCTGGACAGTAGAACGGGCCAACGGATGAACCCGCAGTTCCGCATGCCGATTGAACGGTGCCGTTATACAAAACCAGTTTTGGATTTTTATACTCCTTCCCCTCTTCCTCAAACTCTTTTTTCCAGACATCTTCCGTATCCGCAAGAACCACCGACACAAACGAAGCCAATTCCTTTTCCTGATCTGATTCTTCATAGGGGACAGAAGAGTTATCTGTACTTGTCGTGCTCAAGCTGTTCAGCACATCGCTCGGGTTTCCGCCAAGCAGCATGACGACGAGCACAAGAACGATCCCGCCTAATCCGCCGCCAACCAGAGTTTTCCCCCCCATTCCACGCCTGTCTTCCACATTTGTGCTTTGTCTTCTACCTTGCCATTTCATACGCATCCTCCCAGCTGCATGTTCAGTTACTAGTGAATATACCCATATTTTTTCTGATTAAAAGGTAAAAGAAATAAAAGAGCCAGCAATACAAGCAAACTTCCGCCGATGATTGACCATTTTATAAGTTTACTGAAATCCGGTTCTACCACTGATCCCTCAGTCGACGAGTGGATCTTCTTCCACATCCTTTTTGAACTCAGAGTAGGGAACACCTGAAGCTTTATAGTGCAGGGAACTATTATTCAGAAGAATCACTCGTCTATTTTCTAAAAGGAACCATGAATCCGTACGAGCCTTTTCTCTTATTCTTTTACTTTCTTCAT
Organism: Fictibacillus sp. S7; assembly: GCF_004127935.1. Classification (NCBI taxonomy): domain Bacteria; kingdom Bacillati; phylum Bacillota; class Bacilli; order Caryophanales; family Fictibacillaceae; genus Fictibacillus; species Fictibacillus sp. S7. The sequence continues at coordinate 2,570,916 of NZ_QJKL01000001.1, forward strand.
ATGTAATTAATTCCTTTTTACCTATGATTAGCTCACCGAATATAAGGGTATTGAGTTACAAAACCATTAAAGGAGGAAGCAATCATGAAACTTGAAGTTCTATGCAATGTGGAAAACTGTAAGTATTGGGCAGAAGGCGACCAGTGTGTTGCAGACTCTATTTATGTTATCGGAATGCACGGAGAAGAAGCGGACAACGTAGCGGAGACAGCTTGTAAAACCTTTGAGCACCGTGAATAGCGGAACACAAAGAAACGACACTCGCATTGAGTGCCGTTTTTTTATGCTTATCTTGATTGCATTTTTTCGTCCAGTTTGGCAAAAGCTTCTTTCAGCCTGTTCTTGGGCACTCTGCTGTACAAATCCCCCAGACTCACCTCAAAGCTACTGCCGTTTTCTCCATTTTCTCTGACATGCCCGGTAAGTCCGATCCCGGTTTCCTCATAAAGCGGTGCAAGTATGGCTTCCATATCTTCCTTACGGGCCTCAATATGGACATGAAACATATTAGAAACCGGCACCTTCGGAAGAGTGGTGATTCCAGAACAATGGTTGTAAAATTCAGCGAGTTCTTTTGCTTCTTCATAATATTGGTTCATCTTATGTATATGCTGATCAAAGTAATAATCCGCACTCAAAATGTAAGGATAAAGACTAATTAAGTCCCCCCCGTGCCGGCGTTTCCATACCTTTGATTTCTCGGTAAACTCCCCGCTTCCCGCCAAAACCGCCCCGGCCATTCCGCCGATCCCTTTATATACCGAGATATATACGGAATCAAACAAAGCGCAAACTTCTTGTGCTGATTTTTTATAATAGGGAAGCACTTCAAACAGCCGGGCTCCATCAAGATGCAACAAGATGCCCTTTTCCCTGCAATACGCCGAGATTTCCTCCAGAGTATGGTAGTCCGGCAACTGACCGCCGATTTCACGCTGCGGCAGCTCAAGCAATATACAGGCAACCTCTTCTTTTATATTCATCACATCATCCAGAGTGATCACCCTGTGCTCGTCTGCCAGCAAAATTGGCATGATGTGATGCAATTCCTTAAGCCCGTCTTCTTCATGGATCTCAAGGTGGCATAACGGATGATAAGCTACCGTCTTCAACTCTTTTTCATCACACCAAATCCTAAGTGCAATCTGCTGGGCCATCGTCCCGCTTGGAAAAAACACCGCTGCTTCCTTCCCCAACACGCCGGCCATCTTTTCCTGAAATTCTTCAATTACTTTTCCCCTGCCATACATATCGCTTTCCAGTTCGCCATTCAAATCCTCTATGGCATCCTTCAGCACTTGAAGGTTTCTTGGCCCGTGGCCGTTCACATGATAGTCTGCCTGTTTAAAAGCTTTCATAAAGATATCTCCCACTGAATAAATCCTCCCCATGACCGGTTGGTAGATTTTCTTCCCTTCTTTCATTTTACTTAAGAAGGTTTTTATTGTACATATGGCGAAATTTTAACGAAGTTTGGAACTATTTGCGGAAAGGGGAGATTCAGGACTGCACGCTGCTTTTTTTCAACGAAGGTTTTATGCAGTTGATTTGGTTTGCCATAAAAAGGGAGGTACGCTATGAAAACTCAAATTGAGCAAAATGGTATTGTAACCCTGACTGATGAAGCAACCAAGAGTGTAAGTGACAGTGAATTATGGAATGATGACCTCCGGCCCACAACCGAAAAAGAACATACCTGGACCGGCTTGAACTTTGCCACGCTGTGGATTGGGATGTGCCTTTGTATTCCCGCCTACACCATGGCCAGCGGAATGATTTCGCTCGGTATGAATTGGTGGCAGGCGATTGGAACCATTTTTCTTGGAAACGTGATTGTTCTTATTCCGATTCTATTAAACTCTCATGCCGGCACAAAATTCGGCATTCCTTATCCTGTGTTCGCCAGGTTATGGTTCGGGTCAAAAGGGGCTCATATTCCTTCCATGGCCCGTGCCGTTGTTGCCGCTGGCTGGTTTGGCATCAACACGTGGATTGGTACGACTGCTATTGATGTTCTGTTATCCGCTTCCTTCCCTGCCTGGAAAAACCTGACCGGGCACACAGCTATTATCTTTGCTTTATTTTGGGCTTTAAACGTGGGTGTAGCCTATAAAGGGCCTCAGGCGATTAAGGTTCTCAGCTTAATTGCAGCGCCCGTGGTCGGGTTATCAGCTTTAATTCTTATGATCTGGGCATTTACCAACGCCGGTTGGGGGCCTATTTTGTCCACACCATCCAAGTTCACAACAACCGGTGAGTTCCTTAAAGTATTCTTCCCGACACTGACCGGAGTCATCGCCTTCTGGGCTACACTGGCCTTAAATATTCCGGACTTTTGCCGCTATGCAAAAAACCAGAAATCACAAATGATCGCCCAAAGCTTCTCTCTTCCCCTCACCATGAGCATTTTCTCCTTCATCGGCATCGCCGTTACTTCAGCAACTGTTGTTATTTTTGGTACAGCCATTTGGGATCCTGTTCAATTGCTTGCCAAGTTCCCGCCGTTCATCATCTTTTTAGGAACCATTATCATCGCCATGGCTTCTCTAACCATCAATGTTGGCGCAAACATAGTCGCGCCAGCCCGTGCCATTGAGAACTTGTATCCGAAGCGCATTACCTTTGGCATTGGTGCACTGATAACCGGAGTGTTCGCCATTCTCATGCAGCCGTGGTTCATCATGTCCAATTTCGGAAATTACATTTTTGGCTGGCTGGGTACATATGCGGCCCTCCTCGGCCCTATTGATGGGATTGCCATTGCCGACTATTGGCTCGTCCGCCGGAGAAAAATGGCCCTGAAAGAACTGTATGAACCAGCCGGAAGGTACAATTATTCCTCTGGATTTAATAAAAATGGTGTATATGCGCTTATTATCGGAGTAGCCGTGCCCGTTCTCGGACTTCTCGTGCCGGGTCTTCGATTCCTGTGGGATAACGCCTGGACATTCGGCCTTTTTATTTCCATGTTCGCTTATGCCTATTTAATGAAAAACGATCAAAGCGTACTGAGCCCTGGAGAATACGAAGCCATTACCCAGATTCAGGCTCCAGACCCCATGGAGCGTCTTGCCAAATAAAAGAAAAAACAGGACGTGTCCACCGGGACAGGTCCTGTTTTATTTTAAAACGTAGATTAAAAACTTCTCGTACGGATTGCTGTCATAAAGCCCCGGCAGTCTTACTTCCTCTTTCAATTCAAAGGCTGTCTGGTCGTCCAAAAAATAGGTATACTCTTCTGTCGCATAATATAAGATCAGTTCCACCTCACGCGGGAAGTGTTCCACGGATAGCAAAATATTGTTGATGACCTTCATGAAAATTGGCATCGTAAACGGGTTAAAAAAGTAGAAGCGGTTATCCTCCGGGTGAATGGGATATTCTTGCGCCAGAGCACAATAAAAATGGATACGATCTCTGCTCTTTTGGTGTTTTTTCACATAAGCATCCAGGTTATTCATCGCATCCTTATAAAATTCCTCATTCACCTCTACACCAGTCACCGCATTCTGATAGAAATGGTTGATGTAAAAACTGATTCTTCCCTTTCCGCAGCCAAAGTCCACCACCCGGTCACCCTGCTCCAATCGGTATTCACGAAATAAACCTTCCAGCGCTTCATAAGGGGTAGGCTCGTATCGGTGATAATGGGAAGTGACACTATACACCTTTTGCTCACCTTTTGTGGTGATATTCAGCAATTGATCATAATCCTTTTCATTCATCTGGCTGCTCCTATCTGTTACTGTACATAGAAAAACCCCCGGCTGCTATAGCAGAGGGCGGATTGATTAAAGGTTGGGACTGTGTGTCTCCAATTGAAACTTTCATGGCGGCTCCAAGAACAATATAAACCATCACTTCAACCATGACAAACTTTAAGATAAGAGATTTCAAATGATCCCCTGTTTATCCTCCTTTTTCCATTATAGCTATGATTTACCCACTGTATGGTTTCATAAACCCCATTAACTATTTACGTATATCTTAACTGAACTAATCCCGATTCAAAGGTTTCGCACGATTCCAATGTCAGTTTTTTTCCGTGGTCCATTTCCTGAAACAAACGAATACCGCTCCCAAGGAAAACCGGAATAATGGAGATCACATATTCATCAATGAGATCATGTTCTCTCAATACCTTGACCGCTTCAGCGCCGCCATCAATAAAGATATTTTTTCCTTCCTCTTTCTTCAGTTGATCAATGAGTTCCCGAACATCCCCATTGTAGAAATCTACCTGGCCATCACTTCCACTTTTTGACCGGGACAGGACATAGCATTTTCTATCCTTGTGAGAAAATTCGATTCCAAAGGAAAGCACGACATCATATGTCTTCCTTCCCATAATGACCGTATCCACGTTTTTTACAAATTCCGCATAGCCATAGTCCTCTCCCGGCCGTTCCACACTGGAAAGCCAGCTGAGATCATCATCTTTCCCCGCAATAAATCCATCGAGGCTCGTCGCTATATAGAGCACAACTTTTCTTTTTTGATCCATTAGTTTTTCCCCTTTCACTATTTTTTGTTCAATCCGAGTATACTAATGAATAATGACATCCTTTGTCATATTTATTATGAATGAAGAGAGGGTAAATAATGCGCGCTGACCGGCTGATTTCCATACTCTTATTGCTGCAAAACAGGGGGAAAATGACTACAAAGGAACTGGCAAATGAACTTGAAGTCAATCCGCGGACGATCTCCCGTGACATGGATGCCCTGAGTTCTGCCGGCTTTCCGGTGATCGCTGATCGAGGAACCTCCGGCGGATGGCGGCTGCTTGAATCTTACAAGACCAATTTGACAGGGTTAAAAGCAGAAGAAATCAAAACGTTATTTCTCCTGCCTTCTCTCCACCTGATGAAGGACCTTGGAATTAGTGAAGACTGGCATTCGGCCCGAGAGAAACTGCTGGCTTCGCTTCCTGCCTCTTTTCATGGACAAGCCCAGGATGTCTGGGACCGGATCCATATCGATACAAATTCATGGAGGCAATCACCCGAGAAGGTTACCGCCTTTACCATTCTGCAAGAATCGCTTTGGCAGGACAAAAGGCTTCTCATCCAGTATGAACGGGTCGATGGTGAACAGCGGGAACGGATAGTTTCTCCTCTTGGTTTGGTTGCCAAAAGCAGCACATGGTATTTCATCGCAGGTGTCGGCCGGGATATTCGAACCTACCGTGCGTCCAGAATCTTGTCTGCCCAATTCACTGATGAAACGTTTGAACGGCCGGCAGACTTTAGACTCGCCACATTTTGGGAACAATCATCACAGCAATTCATTCAGTCCCTGCCTACCTACGAGGTGGAGGCAGAGCTTTCTCCCTCGATCCTCTCCCGGATCAAGTTTACCGGGCGCTTTGTGCAACAAATCCACCTGGAGGATTCACTTCCAAATGGATGGATTCCCGCCTCGTTTTGCTTTGATACCGAAGAAGAAGCTGCTCAATATAGTTTGGGATTTGGCAACCAAATCAGAATTGTATCGCCAATGCGTCTAAAAGAGATCGTTTATTCGAGGGCAAAATCTTTGATCGAAATGCTGGAAAATGACCAATAAACCAAAAACCCGCCTGAAATTCATTCCAGACGGGTTCAGTTCCACTGTGACAGAGGCTGCAAGTTATTCTACATCTACTTCTGTTATTTTTATAAATACATAAAGGTTTTCAATCGCTTTTGTGGAAAGGGATACTGACTAATTGAGAGAAAGTGAGTGACCACAGATGACAGAAAAAACGGCCGTACAGGATGTGTATCCCGATGATTATTCGTGGTGTTATGGATGCGGAAAACTAAATGATAAGGGCCATCAATTGAAAACAAGATGGCATGGAGATAAGACCGAGACGATCTATACTCCACAGCCGGAACATACGGCTGTTCCCGGGTTTGTCTATGGAGGACTGATTGCTTCATTAATTGATTGCCATGGAACAGGATCTGCCTCGCTTGGCCTGCACCGGAAAAATGGACATGAACCTGGTGATGGCCATGAACCGCCGCGGTTTGTGACAGCCTCGCTGAAGGTGGACTTTATGAAACCTACCCCTCATGGCACTCCTTTAAAAGCTGTGGGGACACTTGAAGAAGTTCATCCGAAAAAGTGGAAAGTACATACTGAGGTATTTGCAGGTGAGACTCTTTGTGTAAAAGGAGAAGTGACGGCAGTCGTGATGCCCGATTCCTTCCTGAAACAAACAAAAACCACCAACCCTTCATAGGGGTGGTGGTTTTATTTATCGGGCCCTGACGTTGGCAACAATGCCTTCCTCGTCGTCCAGCACCAATTCCAGACCAGCGGAAATCGGATCAATATTCATCTGTGTATCCAGATAAAAACGAAGTGCTTCAATAATGTTCGCTTCGATCAGCACTTGTTTTCTGCCTCCAACGTAAGCTTCAGCCGAAAACCCATAATCATCATCAAAGAGCAGTTCTACCTCAACGTCTTCTGGAGCTGCTTCCTTTTTATTGGCAAGGTGCAGACAAAGGGCGTTGATAATGTCCTGCTCAGAGAGCATTATCGTTTCCATCGATCATACTCCTCACGCTTGCGGCGGCTGTTTTTTATGTTTGAGAAGATACGAGTAATCAGAGAAATAATGACCAGAATGGCGATCACGTTAATAAAGAGGCCAAGCAACGAACCAAGTCCGCCCATATTACCAAGCAATCCGCCAAACAGCATACCCGCAATACCACCGAACATCATGCCTTTTAAGAATCCGCCTTTTTGGGATTTTGCAGCTGTGCTTTTATTTTTGCTGAAAATGCTGTTTTGCTGTTTGTTTTGGGTACTTTTGTTTTGGAAAAATGAATTTCCGCTTCCTTTGTTCGAATTGAACGATTTAACCCCCGAGCGATAGCCTTTCGCACTTACAGTCTGGGCATGATCATGAAAAACAATGTCTTTTACAGGCATCAATACAAACGTCATGACCAAGGTAGCCGCAATCATCTTTTTTAACATGTTCTATATTCCCTCTTCCATTTTATAGTCTAAAAAACTTGTCCTCTATCATATACGGTAAGGATAACAAAAAGTTTCATTTTAATCCAAAATTTTAAAATTTGTTTTCGAGACAAATCACCGAATAACGAAGGATACCTTGTCATTTAATGGTTCCATGGATGTCCTCCATTCTAAAATGTGATCCATTTAACTATACTATCTAGAAGAGGCTTTTTTCATGGTTAACCCCTTAACTTTGGAATTTTTTTCAAGTGTTTTTAGTCCGGTTTATTTTTTTAATCAACGTATTATGTATAATGGAGTTGAGTCCAACTAACAACGATATTCTGACAACGGGAGAGTTTTTAATGATTGAAGTTGATGACGCCGGAAACGGGTGTCCGATTCTGGGAGAAGTATTTGCGGCAAGACGGATGGAAACAGGAGAGCATGCAGCCGTTTATATCCCGCTTCCACAGGAAACGGCAGACAGAACATCCAAAGAAGAGCACATCATGTCTCTTTTGGAAAAATTAAACGTGCGAAAGGATGAAAAACTTCTCCTGTGCCGTGGAAATACACTGAATGGATTCAGCCACTTTCTGGAGAAACGAGGGTACCACGTAGAACGGGGAAAAATCTCCGAAGAAACCGATCAAATCGCTGAAGCCTTTTTCATGGAGTGCCTGTATGAAATCGGCTTTCCAAGGGACTTGTCCCTGTCTGACAGAGCCTACTATGAATTTTATCAAATGGTGAAAATTTGGTACATCTGTTTTTATAACGGCAAACAAAACCTGTTTAAATCCGATCGAAAAGGCAATGTGAAACGGCGTGGATTTATGCATAACCCCGTTTACCATTATCCTCAGGTACTCGGTATGCTGTTTTATCACGACCAATAAAAAGAGACACGTTTAAAACTAATCGTGTCTCTTTGTTATTCATTATTCAGTTACTGCTCTACAAGCCGAACATCCTCATCAGTCATAAAATAATCATGGTATCTCATCAGCTTGTCCTTAAGATCATCTGAAACACGCTCGGCATTGTAGGCACATACCGTAATGACCTTTACATTTTTGAGCATTTGATCGACTTCGATTTCAAATTTTTCAAGCGTCTCTTCAAGCTCCTCCTGCGAGCCCCATTCCACATGACCCCATGTCCGGACAGAATTATCCTTTTCGATTAAAGGGGTTACAATATCAGAGAACTTGGATAAAATTGTTTCCGGATAAAAGTTGCCATTCCAGAAGTAAAAATCAAAGTTATTAATGAAATGCACGCTCTCTATCTGCTTTGGTGTTAAAGTTTTTTCCAATTCCTTTTGAATCATTGGAAAAATGCGTTCGTTTTCCAGAAACAGTATGTACTCCTATGTACTCCCCCTGCTCAATACCCGCCATAATGTAGGACACTGCGTTTTGAATATAATCCTCCACTTTATCAGAATAATAAAAGACATGAATGCCTTGACCTTGCATGGATTCCTGTTGAGTGAACTGCGTAAGGCTTTTGTTCAATTTTGTATCCCCTTCCGCCTGACGTAAATGTTAATATGTTAATTCTTCAAAAATGAAAAATATCCTTTATTTTAATAAGAAAACAGGAACCGATCGATCAGGCTCCTGTTGTTATCTTATTCAAAATCGCATTCTTTAAGAGGTACAACTTTTGTTTTGTGCTTGAACTTATAACCAAGCCATACGGCCAAGAAAACGGGTATACCAATATAGGAAACGAGCGCACCTTGCCAATCGATCGTATCGCCGGTAAAAGCGGAATAATTTTGTCCGAGAATAACGACGAAACAAAGCAGGAAGGCGAATATCGGGCCAATCGGGAACCATTTTGCCCGGTACGGAAGATCACGCAAATCCCTTCCTTGTGCCACATAGGCTTTTCGGAAGCGGTAATGGCTGATCGCAATTCCAAGCCAGGCTATAAAGCCCGACATCCCCGAGGCGTTCAACAGCCATGTATAAATGGCTCCGTCACCAAATAAGGAAGCAAGAAATGCTACTGCTCCAACTGCAGCCGTCACGATCAGCGCAGGAACAGGAACACCCCGAGAATCCAGCTTTGCCAGAAACTTGGGAGCTTTTCCGTCACGTGCCAGGTCCCACAGCATACGGGTCGATGCGTACATACCAGAGTTACCTGCAGAAAGGACAGCGGTTAAAATGATCGCATTCATGACAGATGCGGCAAAGGCGATTCCCGCTTTATCAAATACCAGGGTAAACGGACTCACGGTGATTTCACTTCTTGCCAGCCTGCTGTCCGTATAAGGAATGATTAAGCTGATCACTAGTATCGCAAGAATATAGAACAAAAGAATGCGCCAGAACACACTCTTGACTGCTTTTGGAATGTTCTTCTTCGGATCTTCAGTCTCCCCTGCTGCCACACCAAGCAACTCCGTTCCCTGAAAGGAAAAACCTGCTGCCATAAAGACGCCGAGCGTAGTAAAGAATCCGCCATTGAACGGGGCATCACCAATAGTAAAGTTTTTAAAGCCAATGGCTTCTCCGCCGAGAATTCCAAAAATCATAAGCGTACCGAGAATTAAAAAGATAATAACCGTAACCACTTTAATAAGAGAAAACCAGTATTCTGACTCTCCAAACCCTTTAACGGATAAGTAGTTCAATAAGAACATAATTGCTAAAAACAACGCACTCCAAATATAGGAAGGCGTATCAGGAAACCAGAACTTCATGATGAGCGTAACCGCTGCAAGCTCTGCCGCAATGGTGATCGCCCAGTTGTACCAATAATTCCAGCCCAGGGCAAATCCCACGGAAGGATCCACAAATTTTGTGGCATAGGTACTGAACGATCCTGCCACCGGCATGTAAGATGCCATTTCCGCCAGGCTTGTCATCAAAAAGAAAACCATGATGCCAATGACTACGAAGGATAAAAGCGTGCCCCCGGGTCCGGCCGTATGGATCGAGCCTCCACTCGCCAAAAACAGGCCGGTTCCGATGGTTCCACCCAGCGAGATCATCGTTAAGTGGCGGGACTTCAGTTTACGCTGTAGTTCTCCTGAAGCCGCTGGTGTTGAATTCTTTGCTGTGTTTTGCATAAAAAAACTCCTTTTCATTTTGGAAGGAGTGGGAAATAAAAAAAGCCGCCAAAACGCAGTTTGACGGCAGTTCTATTCTACCCGCATCATGCCTTCCGTAAGATAGCGCATCCCACTCACCGGTAATGTGAGCGTGACAGTGCTGTTCCTTTTCGAAAACAGCCCCAATTCATATTTCCAGAGATAAACATGAATTTCGGCAGCTTTTCCTTTCACACGGAGTCTATGATGTCTTTCTGCATCTCGTACGTCCTACTAATAAAAGCCGCGACCTCTACCTCATCGGATTGATGAGGATTTTTGAAATATCCAGTTAGTTGACGCTAGTTGCTATTATAAAACACGAACATTAACTGTTCAACTGTTTTTTGTTTCCAAGGTCTCTTTTGCAGCATTAATGTACGTTTGAACCTTTTCTATAGATGAGGCAAATCTTCTGACTGGGAACAGGGCCAAACGTGGCTTTTATCCGGCTTTAACTAAAAACGGGTAAGGGATCAGGACAAATTGGCCAAAATTGGTGGCTACGACCTAATCACCGGTCTTGTATTAGTGGCCTATGCCTTTATTGAAAATCTGCAGGCCACCGTTTTAATGCCTGTCGTTCTCATTGGATTCATCATACTGCTTGGATATGTGAATACAAGAATGGTTGAATAGAACCTCTCCTGCTATAAAGGATTTACAGTGCTCTTGTCAAATAGATAAATGGAGAATCATGTGAAAGGAGCGATTGAAATTGAATCGAGTTCTGTCCCCCGTCTCATGTAAAGTAAATAACGTATTTATTCACGTTACTGATTTAAAAAAAAGCCGCAGAATGGTACAGCAGACTGCTTGGGCTCCCAACGCCGGAGCACGTCGAATCTCCGGTATACAATCTCCCGGTTACGGGCGAAACAGGCTTAACCCTGGATGACCACGCGTTTGACCCGGATTTTATTTTCAGCCCTTCAAAGCACCCGCTGTTTAATTTTTTGGTAACCGATGTAGATGAAGCTTACGAGTTCATGAAAGAGAACGATATTACCATTGTCAGAGAAACGGAACGCATCGGGGATGTTGCCTTTTTCAATTTTACAGATGAAGACGGCAATGTACTGATGATCTGCAACTGTTAAAACTAAAGGAGGAATTTCAATATGAACCATATCGCTGTATTTTGTGGATCCAGGAGCGGCAAATCAGAAGTATACGTAAAGGAAGCCGCAAGACTGGGAAAAGAACTCGCTGAACGCGGCATTAGCCTCGTTTATGGCGGATCAAGTGCAGGCGTGATGGGAGCGGTCGCTGACGCCGTTATGAAGAACGGCGGCCAGGTCACAGGCATCATGCCGGAATTTCTTAAAAAACGTGAAATTGCCCACAAAAACTTGACCCAATTGGTTGTGGTGGATTCCATGCATGAACGTAAGGCAAAAATGTCCGAATTGGCCGATGGCTTTATGGTTCTTCCAGGCGGGGCCGGAACACTTGAGGAATTTTTTGAGATTTTTACATGGGCCCAACTGGGACTGCATCAAAAGCCGGTCGGTTTACTTAACACCAACGGCTATTATGACCCGCTCCTTTCGCTGTTTAACCATATGACCAGTGAAAATTTCATGGAGGAGAAGCATCATAAAATGGTGCTTTCATCGGCTGAACCCAAGGATCTTCTCGATCAATTCAGCTCCTACTCCCCGCCTAGCATTAAAAGCTACCTGACGGAGAATCGTACATAAATTAGTTTTGAAGAGGCTGGCATGTCCGGCCTCTTTTTGGATTACGGTTTTATGAAAATGACCTGATATGCAACTATTTCGTGTCGAACCGCAATTAAATTTGCCAATACCGCAAGTAACAAACTCAATCTCCCCTAACGACACCTGTAAATAAAGTAAAAAGACAGCTGATCGGATCAGCTGCCCCTATTTTTAGGCTGATTTCTTTTCAACTGTTGTTTGCTTTCTTCCAAAACCATTTACAACAAGTACTCCAGCAATCGCAACTAATCCCCCTATGAGAGATAAGGTACTTGGCCACTCGCTTAACCAAATCCAGGCGGTCAGGATCGCAACCCCCGGTTCCAAATAGATCATGCTGGCCACAGAGCTCGCTTTCCCTGCCGATAAAGCAATTGCCCATGTAACATAAGCAATCGCAGCCGGAAAAATGCCGACATACAGGGTAGAAATATGGGCTTCCAGTGTAGCATGCCCGATGGAATCTAGAAGCCCGGGAGCAAACCATAAAAACGGCAGTGTGCCCGCCCACGTCACATAGGCGGTAAGCTCAACAGGAGAATAGCGGGTTAAAAAAGCCTTCTGAAAAACAAAAAAGACGGAAGTCGCTACTGCGGCCATTAACACGAGCAGGGCACCGCCCGAAACCGTCAATGACGAGGAGCTCCCTAATGTGATCAGCACAATTCCGGTTAGACCAATAGCCAAACCCGTCCATCCTGGTATTCCAAGGTGTTCCTTCAATACAATAACAGCAAAAAGTGCTGTAAATATCGGGGCTGCTCCAATCAGCATGCCAGCCGTACCTGCTGAAATGGTTTGTTCACCAAATGTGACTCCAATATGATACATGCTGATTCCCACCCATCCGAGCAGGAGCAGCCGCAAAATATCTTGTTTTTTCGGTAATCGAAATCGGACCCCTGGCATAATTGCATACAGAATAAATGCAAATGAGGCGATTAAATACCGAACAAGCACCAGATGGCCCGCAGAGTAACCGCCGTGCAGGCTATATCGGATAGCAGCAAACGTGGATCCCCAAATAATAATCGTTATTAGTGCCATGCTTAAAGCCTTTGCGTTCATCATTTCACCTTCATTTTTTCAAATCTGAACCGTCTCTCCACTCTATCTATTTCCTTTTCTACGATCACAACTCCTTTTTTTATATCAAAAAAAGCCGCCCAATAGGCGACTTGTCTTTCAATTAAAATAAGCTCTAACGATTATGACAACTGTTCTTTTTCTTTTTCTCTTTTTTTACCTTCTTACATTTAAGAACATACTCTGAAGAAGAGCTAGAAGAGCTAGAAGAACTGGAAGAACGTTTGGATTTCTTTTTATGAGATGAACATCCACAAGAACGGTGCTGGAGGAATGACATTATGATCACCTCCTTACTCTCAAATCGAGACGAAGATACGAATCTTCTAATCTCTTAATAGAGTATGTTAAATCTGGTAGTTGGTGAGAATAATGGAGTAAAATGTGCTGTTTTCCCATAACGTAACTATCAATCTTTCATCTGTATCCCTCGGTATTTGCGGGCTTCCCGGCCGCCTCTACCTCCACAAGATACCTCCAGCAGTCCGGCCGGGTTCCGTCGACATCCGTAAAATGATAAACCTTCGCCAGTTGGCCGCTTGATAGAGACTGACCATTCCAGCGATGACGCTTGGCATCTTCAGCAAGTGCAGAAACAGCCCGTCCGATGTAACGCGGTGACTCTGAGATGACAAAATGAGGTTCTGTCTTTACGGCATCCCTCCAATTCTCCTCTGTTACCCTAAACGTCTCCAACATCAATTCCGAGCGGAGCCAGCCAGGGGTAAGCGATACTGCCGTACCACCATACGGAGAAAGTTCATGCGCCAATGCTTTTGCCATTGTGATAACTCCATTTTTTGCAAAATCATAAAACAAAGAAAGACGGTAATTGTTTTTGTTATAGTCTTCTGTTCCATCTGTCACTTCAACCACCAAGCCTCCTTTGTTTTTAATGAGCAGCGGCAACGCATAATGGCTGGTTATAATATGGGTATCAATCGCCAGGCGCAGCATCCGGAACCCTTTTTCCAAAGAGTGTTTCCATACCGGTGTATTCCACTCTGCCAGATGCTCGCTTCCCCATATATCATTAACCAAAATGTCCAATCTTCCCTGTTCTTTTTCGATCCGATGAATCAAGGTTTCCACCTGCTCAGGCACAAGATGGTCGGTTTGCACAGCAATACCCGTTCCTCCTGCTTTATTTACCAGTTCTGCCGTCTCTTCGATGGTTTCAGGACGCCCGTATTCAGAAGTTTCGGTTCGTGTGGTACGCCCCGTCACATAGACGGTCGCTCCAGCTGCACCCAGTTCCACCGCTATTCCCCGTCCTGCTCCTCTCGTACCGCCTGCCACCAGAGCCACTTTTCCCTCCAAAGGTTTCACAGTATCTGCCTCCTTGCTTTTTCCTTCACTCTATCACTAAAGGATGACATCCTCTGTCATATATAAACTGTTATTCTTTACACCCTGTTCCATGTCCGTTTTTTTTTAAAACCTTGGCTGCTTTAAAATACTTTGTGCATAAAAATCAATGCGGCTAAGTGAAACGTTTTTATTCCTTTTGAATATTCGCAAAATATGGTAAAGTTTAAATAACATTTCCTGACAAAGGAGCATGCCAATTGATTGTTGAATGTGATAAATACTATATGCCCCGAAAAAACCGTGTATTGCTGTTGCCTATACAATGGCGAGAAGAATTTAACATCTCAGAAAATGACCTATTGTCAGTACATAAAGAAAACAACAGGATCATCATTACAAAGAAAAAAAACACTACTGGCTTTTCGCCAAAATTCATCAAGATCAATAAAAAAGGCGTCATCACCATTCCCAAAGCCATCGACGATGAACTGGAATGCTGCTTGCACCAGCTTTACATCAACCAGGACGAGAATTCCTTTTTGGTTGTCCCAGTAACGACAGAAAAGAGCAGCTGATTTAATCAGAGCTGCTCTTTTCTTTATGTTATTTTGATTGCTACTTAATCTTTGCTCGCCAAACCCCTCCTGCGCCATGAGTAAAGCCGCAAGCTAAGGCAACCAGGCCAATGTAGGCCAGAACGCCAGTAACCCATGTGTTCACAACCGAATCCCAATTATTAAAAAAACGTAAAAATCTCCCCTTATTTGTACATAGAACCCTTCCCATTCTTAAAGTGCGTATAACCGTTTAACAGAAAGAGTTTTATAATAGTAAAGAAAGAATTTGGTTATGAAGGGCGGCTAATTAACATGCAGCATCAAAAACGGATACGCGACTATGGAATTCAAATCGGACGGTTGGAACCGGGGCAGCACAATGCTATTACTGATGTGAAAGGAGTAACAGTAGGCCATGTAACGCTCAGCGAAGGAAGCATTCAGACCGGGGTGACAGCCATTCTCCCCCATCCCGGCAATCTTTTTAAAGAGAAGCTCATTGCATCCTGCCATGTGATCAACGGCTTTGGAAAAACGATGGGCACAATTCAAATGCAGGAATTGGGCGTGATTGAAACCCCGATTGTATTAACCAATACTCTTAGTATTGGAACCGCTGCTGATGCAGTGATTCAATATACAATGGAGCACAACCCAGAGATTGGCCGCACCACAGGAACGGTGAACCCGGTCATTGGGGAATGCAACGATATGCTGCTGAATGACATACGCGCTCAATATGTAACGAAGGAGCACGTGTTTCAAGGGATACATAACGCTTCAACGGAGTTTGAGGAAGGCAGTGTCGGCGCGGGAACCGGTATGCTGTGTTATTCCTTAAAAGGAGGCATCGGCACCTCCTCCCGCACTTTTCAGCTCGATCATGGCACGTACACCATTGGTGCACTCCTATTATCCAACTTTGGGATATTAAGTGATCTTATGATCAACGGGCGGATGATTGGCCAGGAATTAAAAGAAGCCCTTCTGCAATCGTGGGAGGAAAAAGACAAGGGTTCCATCATGATCATCATTGCCACGGACTTGCCTGTGTCAGAGCGGCAGCTGAACCGAATCATCAAGCGATCTGTTGCAGGGCTTTCAAGAACCGGATCCATTATTACGCATGGCAGTGGTGAAATTGCCATTGGATTTTCAACCGCTATAAAAATACCACACACTAAGCCGGATGATTGTTTATCCATTCCCGTGATACATGAAGAGGATATGGATACCGCCTTCCGTGCAGTTGGGGAAGCCGTGGAAGAAGCAGTGCTGAATTCGCTGGTAACCGCTACCCATGCCGTGGGCAGAGACGGCAACGAACGGCCGGCTTTTAAAGATTTATTACATCAATTTCATATTGAGTTATAAGGACCATAAAAAACTTCCTCATCCATTGATAGATGAGGAAGTTAAATATTTTCGGCCCAAATCATATGATGGCTTCCTTCTCCCCAATAATCCTTCATAACGTACTTTGGCTCACCTAGTTTTTTTCTCCATACCATTTGAGCCTGTTTGTAGCCGCTGTCCAGGCAGAATTGATTGATTCCTTTTCCCTTCATGTCAGCAAACAGGTGATTCAACAAAGCTGTTCCTACTCCCTGTTTTTGATAGTCCGGATGGACGTACACTGTTCCAATCTCCAGCCAATCTTTCAACGCTCGGTTTGTACAATTGATGATCAGCGCATTGGCTGGTCCGTAAGAGATGGTTCCAATCATTTTTTTCTCGCGAACATCAACGGCAATCAGAAAATAATACTCTTCTCCATTACGGGTGAAATCTCTCTGCAGGAAATCCTTCTTCTGTATCATTTCCTCTTCCATCTCTTCTGTCAGATGGGATATTCCTTCCTTTTTAAACGTATGTTTAATGACCGTTATAAAAAGCTGATTCAATTCCTCCTGATCTGCCTTTTCCGGTCTTCTAATAATCATTCCGTTCACGCTGCATTTTTGCATAGTAGGTTTGCTCTCCTCTTCCAAATGAAGTTTTTAGTCCACCAAGATAGGGAAAATGTAAATTAGTAACAGTACGACAAGGAGGCCAAAACAGATGACCATTTTTTCAAAAGACGCGCTAAAAGATCAGCACATCATTATAACAGGCGCGACAGGCGGCATCGGCTGGGAAACTGCCCTGGCGTGTGCAGCAGCAGGCGCCAATATAACCATTACCGGACGTAACGAAGACAAACTCGTTACACTCAAAGGGAAGTGTGAGGAATTGAATTCAAATAATTCCGTTCATCTGTTCAGTGCTGACCTTGATGCGGAAGAAGAACGGGAAAGCTTGCTGACAGGAGCCATTGACGAAATCGGACCGGTAACGGGTCTTGTGAATGCAGCTGGAATCACCGGTGGCGGCGTCTTGGAAGACTTAAAGGAAGACGATTTAAGAAAAGTGTTGGAGCTGAACTTTATTTCAACGGTCCTTTTCACACAACTTGTCTATCGGCACATGCTGGAGAAAAAGCCCAAAAAAGGAACCATCGTAAATGTTTCCTCCCTGTCAGGTCTGAGAGGAACACCCGGCAGCAGTGCTTATGCGGGATCCAAGTTTGCTCTCATCGGTTTTACTCAGTCATTGGCGGTTGAAGCAGCCGAGCGCGGCATTCAGGTCAATGCCGTATGCCCTGGATATGTCGATACAAAAATGGGCCGTGACAGCATCGCCCGAAAAGGAAGAAAATTCGGTCGAAGCTATGAGGAGCAGCTAAAAAAAGCAGAAGCCGGAATTCCTTCCGGAAGGATCAGTTCCCCTGAAGAGGTGGCCAATACGATAGTCTTTCTGCTCACAGGCGCAGCCGAAAACATTGTCGGGGAATCGGTCAAGATCTCCGGAGGAAACGTTCTATAGGAACAATTGAAGAAGGCACGGCCAAATAGAGGTCATGCCTTTTTTTATACTGTTGCTTTTTCTTTTGAAAAGTCAATGATTCTCAAGCAGTTGCCTGATATATCCCTACAAATGGCATAGCGGCCGAGGGGAATATCCAACGGCTCTTTTACAAACGTCATGTATTCCTTATGTTCTTTATAAAATGCATCCACACTATCTACTAAAAATACCCCGCCAGCAGACAGTTCCTGTTCATCCTCCTCAATCAGCATCCGAACATCAGAATTCGGCAGCACAAGAGCCACCGTATGCTCACCCTCCCGCCAGGCTTCTTCAAATCCAAAAGTATTACGGTAGAATGCGAGTGAATCCTCCAAATTAGTAACCGGGTAATATAAAAATGCAAGTTTCATAATTTCTCCTCCTAAACCGAAATAGATTGATGATCGAAAAAAGCTTCCCCTTCAAAAACCAGTACTGCCTGTCCTGAAATCAGTACTCTTTCTTCTTCAACCTTTTTCTTTAGTTCTCCTCCCCACTCTGAAGCATGATAGGCTGCTAATTTCTTCTTAGTCAATTTGTTTTTCCAATATGGCCCTAAACTGCAATGAGAGGTCTGTTTAGCCCCCTTTTGCATCCACAAATCATCCTATTCTTTTTTTTCCAATAGACACACCGCTGCAGGATTATCGCCAAATGGGTCACTCGTAAACGAATTCAAAAAAAATAGGTTCATTAGAAGTCCTCCAATTTTAACAAGTGTTTAACATCATCTGTCCCTGTTCTCACCATCACGATAAACTCCACTTCTTGCCTATGAAACGCCAAGGTCTCATGAAAACCGAACTTCTGGTATAAATGAATGGCCCGTTCGTTAAAGGAGGCCACGGTCAAACGATATGAAAATTTGCTGAATTGGCCCTCAAGGTATCCCAGTATAAAAGAAAAAAACATAGACCCGTTGCCCCGGCCGGTTAATTCCGGATTCATTCCCAACCCAATATCCAGTGCATCCTTTTCATAAGCCCCCGCCAGTTCCCCGGCCGGTACCTGTGCAGACGTTCCGGTACAAAAAAAGCCAACCAGCTTATCTCCTTCATCCAGCACAACAGAATAGTGATTTTCGATCAGTTCATTCATGGACTCTCTGCTTGTTGCCATGTTGTATAAGTCATAGGGAGCTTCATATTTCCAATTTAAAATTTGCAGTGCATATTCTTGTTTGATGGGTGTTACTGTTAATTGCATAATTGAACCCCTTTTATATACTTTTTTATCTATCTTCCTTTCTTCGCTTTAGGAAGATAGATTTCCTTTTACAGCAGGAAACCCAGAGTGGTTTAAGGAATATAGCTATGGGGTTGCATCAATTGTTAAAAAGGAGGATAACGATGACTGAACGGCCAAGACCTGATGAATATGCCGAGGACTTTGAATCTTATATCCAGCTGGTGCCTGAAGGGGACGTTTTAGAAACGCTAAAACAACAAATTAAAGAAACGGCTTCTCTGTTAAACTCGTTATCTGAAGAAGATGGTGAATACCGCTATGCGCCGAATAAGTGGAGCCTTAAAGAAGTCATCGGGCATATGGCAGATACCGAATGGATCATGAATTACAGGATGCTCAGTATCGCCAGAGGGGAAATGGCAACGCTGCCGGGATACGATGATGAGGAGTATGTAAAAGCCGCAGCGTTTAACGCTCACTCATTAACCGACTTGACCCAGCATTACACAAGCATCCGCCAGGCTACTCTCTCACTATTGATCACGCTGAGTGACGAAGCGTTAAAACGAAGAGGAGCGGCAAACAATGAGGAAGTGACAGCAAGGGCTCTCGCTTTTATCATTGCCGGCCATGAGCTTCATCACCGTAACATCATTAAAGAGCGTTATTTAAAATGACCAAGGGAAATTTTCCCTTGGCCATTTTTTTATGCTTTCAATCCCATCATCGCCCCGAAATATTGGGAGGCTGTGGTAAAGGCGATAAACGCACACAGTTCACTGATTTCCTCGTCAGAAAAGGTTTCTTTCAACACCTTGAAAATAGAATCAGGAATATCTCCCTTCACTTTTAAAAAGACGTCCGCAAAACCAACGGAGATAGAGGTTTTTTCATCAAAAAGATGAGGTTCAGGCTTTCCTTTCGACTTGCAGTATTCACAGCTGTTCCCCTGGGCCAGCGTTCTCCGCACCTGCTCTTTAAGACGGGATGAAAGTCTTCCTTCCTCCGCCAGCATACTGCCAAGGTCATTCCATCTGTTCATGACCTCCTGATTATGTCCGAGCAGATGCTGAAACGGTGTGGCTCCACGTTCTGATTCTTTTATTCTTGCCATTAAGCATTCCTCCTTGTACCCTTTAATGGTACTAAGGAAAACCAACCCCTGCCATTTACTATTAAACCTAATCTTTCAATTTTCTTTTTAAATTTAATGAGTTAAGGAGAATAACATTAAGTATGAAAATCGATGATATCGACAGAAAAATAATTGATGAACTGCGTGAGAACAGCCGGCTGTCCATGAGCGAACTTGGGAGAAAAATCAAACTTTCATCTCCCTCTGTCACCGAACGTGTGCGGAGAATGGAATCGTTTGGCGTGATCCGAAAATATACATTGGAAGTGGATTATGAAAAGTTGGGCCAGCCGATCCAGTGTATTGTGGAGGCGACGGTAAAGAATGGAGATTACCAAGCTTTCAAGCGTTACATCGAGCGCCTGACCAACGTAGAGTTTTGCTACCGGATTGCGGGCAACGCCTGCTTTATGCTGAAGCTGCAATTTACTACCTTCTCTGAAGCGGAAACATTCATTGAAGAAGCAAGTCCCTATGCGCACACGGTGACCCATTTTATTTTTTCACAGGTGAATACAGCGCCGAAACTGCTTTAAAAAAGCAGGAACCGCAACCCGGCTCCTGCTTCTTGGTTATTCCACTCCAAATGTGTACGTCGTATGGGCTTGATATTCCTCACCTGCATCCAGAACCACCGATGGAAACTGTGAATGGTGGATGGCATCCGGCACACCTTGTGTTTCCAGGCAAATGCCGAGATGCTTTCTAGATGGCACATCACGGAACTCTCCATCGGAATCCAGCATGTTCCCTGAATAAACGACCACGCATTTTTGATCCGTCTCAACCGTTAAGGTCCTTCCGCTTGTTTCCTCTTTCAGCACGATCTCATTGTTTTGATTCGTGGCCAGCAAGAACGGATGGTCATACCCTCCTCCAGCCAGCTTGTTCTGCTCATAATCTGCAGTTGTTCCTGTTTTCACCTTTTGCCCTTTTCGTAAATCAAACGGTGTACCCTGAACATTCAGCACCCTGCCGGTGGGAATCAGTTCTTTATCCAGCTCCAAGAATTGGTCGCTCTTTAACTGGAGCGTGTGATCCTGAATATCATGCTTCAGGTTCCCGCTTAAGTTAAAGTACGAATGATTAGTAAGATTCAACAGTGTCTTTTTGTCGCTTTGGGCGGAATATGAAATGCTTAACGTGTTTTCATCATTTATAAGATAGGTAACATCAACCTCCACCCTGCCGGGGTATCCTTCTTCTCCATCAGGGCTGACATAGGAAAATTTCACCCCGCATTGCTCTTCCTCTTCAATCACTTCTGCATTCCATACCACCGCGTTAAACCCTTTGTTTCCTCCATGAAGGTGGTTGTTTCCATCATTTTTGGCAAGGGTATATTTCTGTCCGTCC
Source organism: Fictibacillus sp. S7 (assembly GCF_004127935.1). Lineage (NCBI taxonomy): Bacteria > Bacillati > Bacillota > Bacilli > Caryophanales > Fictibacillaceae > Fictibacillus > Fictibacillus sp. S7. Next base: position 2,592,240 of record NZ_QJKL01000001.1, read on the forward strand.
AGTTCAAAGGAACCGCTCAGAATCCTTCCGGCGACCCGTCCGGCGATGGCTCCAAGGTAATTGGTGTCCTTCAAATAATCCTCCAGAGTATCGTGGCCAAGCACGACATTCTCCAGGTTCCCCTCTTTGTCGGGTGCCATGATGCAGGTAATGATTGCGCCGTAATTAATCGCGGAAACTTCCATTCCTTTGCTGTTGATCATCGTATAGGCCAAAATGTCCTGATCTTGTGTGGTGCCAAAGTTCTCTTGAATGACTTTCATCGTCCATCACCTTTCTGTCTGCCTGGTAATGCCTATTGTCATCCCAAAAATTCATGGTAAAGTACTGTTCCGGATCATAGGCACGAAATTGTACACCATCCTTGTTGATCAGATCAATGAGTCTTGACAAAACGGATGCTGTTCCTTTCGTCATGTGAAGAAGAATGACAATCGGTCCCTCTGCAACCGCATCAATGCCTTTGATGGCGTTTTCAATAATCCGTTCCGGAGCGGTTTCGTGATGTTTCTAGTCTGCTGTATCCACGTCCCAGCCCCACATCCTCATCATGTACTGAACCAGCCCATGGCGCAAGTCTTCTTTCATATAAGGATGGCTGCCAAAGGGGGCTCTCGTCAAGTGAGACGTCACACCTGTTAATTCATACAACGTTTTTTGGGCATGCCCTTCGTCAAACGTTAAATAAATGTCCTGTACCACCTGGGTCACTCATTTCTATTCTCCATGCGATTATTGGTTCACATACCGTGGCTTTTCCGTTGTTCTAAAGCAGCTCTGAGATTGATCATCCCGCTCCACGTATGAAAAGTAATCAAAATCCGCATAAAAATCCCGTCCGCTTAAATCCTGACTGCAAAGGCCAATAAACGCGCCTGTGAATCCTTGATCCAGCAAGGTGCCGCCTTTTTTCAATTCGGCATGGTCATCTGAGATTTTCCCGGCATCCAGAACAGGACCCACAGCTGTCCAATTTTCCCCGTCGGGAGAATAATAGAATTGGAGATCATGATACTCAATTTCCGCCTTTAAGTACACCTTTTCCCATCCTTCAATAGAAATGGGTGCATCCAAAGATTCATCATAATCACCCTGGTCATTGCTCATGATATACAGGCACTTTCCTGCTTCCTCATCCTTGCTGATGCAGAGATAATAATAGTTTCGGTTGTTGTAATAATAGATCAGTCCCGCCATGTGCTGAAAGGTCTGTGGACAGCACTCCACCTCTGTTTCTGCCAAGAACGAAAACGACTGCTGTCTTCTGGCGATCAAACTTTGCCTGTGGTTGGAATTCATGGATTCCCTTCCCCTTAGCCTGAGATAACCGGGTCGTTCCTTTACCGATACCCATTCCTCGCAAATCGGTTCGCGCAGGGAATTAAAATGGATGCTAAGCCCTTCTCCATCAAAATCGTCAGTTTCAGGCACGGGTTTAATTGTAAACTCAGGGAGGGATGGTGCTTCCACTCTTTCATGGGGACGGTTACCTCCGTCTTCAAGTCTCAGCCAGTGATCATCGGTCCATACCGCTTTCTGGATGGAGGTTTCGCGCCCAAGGTTGCAATTTTCCGAGCCAGGCAACGGACGTCCGGTCAGGTGCACCATATACACCTCATTGTCCTGAGTTTCAACAATGCTCGCATGTCCGGCCTTTTGCAGCGCCAACTCTGGTTTCCCTTTTGAAGTCAGCACCGGTCCTTTGGGATCCACTTCATACGGACCAAAAAGACTCTGTGACCTGGCTACGGTTACTGCATGGTTATACCGTGTTCCACCCTCGGCAGTGACAAGATAATAATAGCCGTTCTTTTTATATAGATGAGGCGCCTCAGTAAGCCCTAGGCTTGTTCCCTTAAAAATATTACGGATGGACCCGACAAGCTTTTCTTCCTGCGGAGAGTATTCCTGAAGCAAAATGCCGCCAAACGAATTTTTATTTTTGCGGTGATCCCAAACCATATTCACCAGCCATTTCTTTCCGTTATCATCGTGGAACAGAGAAGGATCAAAGCCACTGCTGTTCAAATAGATGGGTTCAGACCAAGGCCCCTGGATATCTGTCGCCGTTACCAGGTAGTTGTGCGTATCCTTGAACGGGCCAATATGGCTTTTTACATCCGTATAAATGAGATAGAAGGTACCCTCGTGATAACTGAGACAAGGCGCCCAAACACCACCAGAACTTGGGTTTCCGAGCATATCAAGCTGGCTTTTGCGCGTTAATGGACGCGGCAGCAGCTCCCAGTTTCTCAAATCCTTTGAATGATGAATCTGTACTCCCGGAAACCATTCGAAGGTGGATGTTGCGATATAATAATCGTCTTCTACCCGTATTATGGATGGATCAGGATTAAAGCCACGTAAAATTGGATTGACGATTTCTGACATACTAGTTCCTCTATTCTTAATAGATTTTTCTGTTTTGTTCATCCTTGATTTCCAATTGTAATCATTTCCGATATTTGAAACCGCCGTGATTCCAGAATGGGTCGGCTGATACAGTGATCCATCTACCACCCGTTTTACCTGGCAATCTCGCAAGTTAGACTAGTTTCTTAATTCCATCAGCTGTTGGTTCATTTCTTTCGTTTGCGAATACACCTGCTGATAGATTCCAAATATTTTTTTATAGCGTTCCACATTTTCGCTGTTTGGCTGATAGGTTTTGGCTGACTCGATAAAGGATTCTGCACATTCCTTTAAAGAGGAGAACCAGCCTGAGCCATACGCTGCGAGCATGGCCGCACCCATCCCCGGTCCTTGTTCACTGGAAAGCTTGACGATCGTGGCATTGAAAATATCCGCCTGCATCTGCAGCCAATTCTCATTCTTCGCTCCGCCGCCGATGGAAATGATCGTATCAATCGCCTTCCCATGGTCCCTGAAAATCTCAATCGATTCATTCAGCGAGAAGGTGATTCCTTCAAGCACCGCCCGGATAAAATGCTTTCGTTCATGAGAGGCATCCACGCCAATAAAGCTTGAACGGATGCTGGAATCGGCATGCGGGGTCCGCTCACCGACCAAATAAGGCGTGAACAGCAAGCCGTTGGATCCCGCAGGCACCGTTTCGATGTCCTGCAAAAACGATTCAAACGGTTCATCCGCAGCAAAGCGTTCTTTAAACCAGCTCAGGCTGTAGCCCGCTGCCAATGTTACTCCCATTGTGTAGAAGGCATTTTCCTCGCCATGATTAAAATAGTGAACCTTGCCTTCAAAGTCCTGATCATTTCTTTCTTCATACGACAGCACCACACCGGATGTGCCGATGCTGCACAGCGTTTTGCCTTCAGACAGAATTCCAGCGCCTATTGCACCGCATGCATTGTCAGCACCGCCGGCATAAACGCCTGTCGAAGGAGCAAGACCTGTCTCCTGTGCGAATTCTTCGGTAATTTTTCCAACGCAATCATGCGATTCGACAAGCGGAGGACAAAGACTCACATCAATGCCAAACGTTCCGCACATTTCCTCGCACCACTTTTTCCCGCTGACATTAAGTAGCAGAGTGCCGGCCGCATCGGAATACTCACTGTTCAAACTGCCGGTCATCCGGTATCTCAAATAGTCCTTTGGCAAAAGAAAAACAGCTGCTTTTTCAAAAATCTCCGGCTCATTCTCCTTCACCCACAGAATTTTAGGCAAGGTAAAGCCCTCCAGCGCCGGGTTTTTCGTTACCTTCAACAGTTGCTGTTCGCCAATCGTTTCAACGATTTCCCGGCATTGCGGGGTGGTACGGGTGTCGTTCCAAAGAATGGCGTTACGAAGCACCTGATTGGTTTCATCGAGTAAAACCAGCCCGTGCATCTGACCCGAGAAACTGATTCCTTCAATATCTTCCGGGTTTCCATCAACTTGGGCAATCAGCTCCTTCAGGCCTTCGGTCGTTTGCTTTACCCACTGTTCCGGATCCTGTTCACTGTATCCAAATTTCCCCTGAATGAGAGGATACGATTTGGAGACCTCATAACATACCTCCCCCTTCTGGTTCACGAGCAAAATTTTTACCGAGCTTGTACCTAAATCTACACCGATGACATACTTCATGTTTGATCATTCCTTTTCTATTGATAAAAAAGTGCTGGGCAACTTGGATGTCCAGCACTTTTTGGTGGTTGATGAATGTTATTCTTTTCTTACACAGTCACGCTGGACAGTGTTTCAATGATGTAACGGTTTACTGTTGCTTTCAGGCGCTCCTGGCGCCCGGATTGGTTCTTGATGTCGCCCAATTGATAAGCATAAGCCTCAAGAGCATGGAAATCTGTTTTTCCTTCGACAATGTCAAGGCCGATTCCTCTTGTATAGCTGCTGTAGCGGTCTTCAATGAAGGCATCCAGCACACGGTCTTCAATCAGTTTGTTCGCTACCTTCAAACCGATAGCAAAGCAATCCATTCCCGCAATGTGAGCATGGAACAGATCTTCCGGCTCAAAGGATCCTCTTCGAACCTTCGCATCAAAGTTCAAGCCGCCGCTGCCAAGGCCGTCATTTTTAAGAATTTCATACATGGCCAGTGTAGCAGAATACAGGTCGGTCGGGAATTCGTCAGTATCCCAGCCAAGAAGCGTATCACCCTGGTTCGCATCGACAGATCCAAGCATGCCGTTGATTCGAGCCACTCGCAGTTCATGTTCAAACGTATGGCCGGCAAGCGTCGCATGGTTGGCTTCCACGTTGAATTTGAATGTATCCTGAAGATCGTACTTTTGCAGGAACGCAAGACCCGTTGCCACGTCAAAGTCATATTGATGCTTCGTTGGCTCCTTCGGCTTCGGCTCAATAAGGAACTGTCCGTTAAAGCCGATTTCTTTTGCATAATCCTTGGCCATATGGAAGAAACGCGCGAGGTTATCCTGCTCCAGCTTCATGTCTGTGTTCAAGAGGGTTTCATATCCTTCACGTCCACCCCAGAACACATAGTTTTCAGCGCCAAGCTGCTTGGCCACTTCCAGTGCTTTTTTTACTTTCGCCGCGGAATAGGCGAACACATCAGCATTACTGGTTGTGGCTGCTCCGTGCACATAACGCGGATGGGTAAACATGTTTGCAGTGTTCCAAAGCAATTTTACTTTGCTGGTTTTCATATACTCCTGAATCATGTTTACGATAACGTCCTGATTTTCATTGGTTTCTTTTAAATTGCTTCCTTCTGGCGCAATATCCACATCATGGAAGCAGAAAAACGGAACATCGAGCTTTTCAAACAGTTCAAAAGCAGCATCCACACGTGCTTTCGCAAGGTCCATCCCTTTAAATTGATCCCAAGGACGGATGGCAGTTCCTACTCCGAACGGGTCAGTTCCATCTGCTGTAAAAGTATGCCAGTAAGCGACTGAAAAACGGAGCCATTCTTCCGCTGTTTTTCCATTGATCACTTCAGCGGGATTGTAATAACGAAACGCGAGAGGATTGTTGGAATCCGCTCCTTCAAATTGAACTTGTTTCACGCCTTCAAAATATGCCATAGTATGTACTTCCCCCTTGATTGCTGTCAGAACCTATAATGTAGCCGCTTACATTACTGGCTGTATCGGCCCGCAGCTGATTTGTTACACCGATTATAGCACCTTGCAACTTAGTTTGTCTATCAAACAAACTAAATAAATGGAACTATTTTTGTAATCGATTAGACCAAAGGCGCATGCTAAATTCCTTTTCCTTTGCCTTACGGATTAGAAGTCGCTGTTTTCTTGAAATTAATGAAAAATAATCGCGCCATACACTACGACCAGGCCAATGAGAAACAACACCGTAGTATCCAAAACCTGTCTCAGCTCTTTTATTTAGTAATTATAATTTTACTAAATATCATTAAATTAGTTGAAATAAATAAAATTTAGTAATAATATATTTACCATAAGCACTTAAAAAGGAGAAACCTGATGAAGAAAGAACTCGCACATGAATATATCACACTAATCCCCAACCTGTTTGGCAGCTTTAGTGAATTAAATAAAAATGCTACAGAACTAAGCCATATGCAGAACCATGTCATTGAGTATCTGTTCATGAACAAGCGGGCGTTTAACCTTAAAGAAATCAGCACCGGCCTGGATATCGCCAAGCAGCAGCTGACCAATGTCGTCAGCGCTCTTGAAGTGCAAGGCTATTTGGTAAAAAAACCTGATCCCAAGGACAAACGGGCTGTGTTGATTGCACTCACTCCAAAAGGTAAAGAGGTTCAAGAAAAGAAATGGGCGGAAATCTACAACCGTTTCAGCCAAAACCTCACGAAATTAAACGAGGAAGAACAACGGGATTTGCAGTTCGCGCTTCATAAAGTAAATGTTTTATTAACCAAAATGGAGGGATAAACATGAGTCAAAGGGAACGGGTTACCATCATTACCGCCGGTGTAATAACAGGAGTGGTCATGGGTCTGTTGTTTAAAGATATGTATAAATGCCTGATCACCGGAGTCATCGCAGCCACTGTGATTACCATCTTAATGAACAGACGTGCGAAGAAAGTGTAGAGTAATTACGAATATTTGGATTTTTTGCGATTCGGGAGAATGAAACCAGAGAAACAGCAGATATGACACTATTTTATTAGTTAGATATTACTCGGGCTTGGTGTTTAATTTAAGCAATAATTCCAATTTCTGGAGTTGTTATATAACTATGACTACTACTCTTATTATATTGATTATCACTGTAGTTTTTATTGGGGCGTTGATGAGGGCAACTTTTGGATTTGGAGAAGCCATAGTGAGTATGCCTTTACTAACACTTTTACCCGTTGACTTGCATACTTCAATTTCATTAATTGGCTTGGCAGGACTTACAGTGGCTTGTCTTAGTGTTGCTGCTGGATGGCGGCACATTGACCGCTCGTCTCTTGTTCTGCTCGCCACATCGACTTTTCTTGGAATTCCAGTTGGCTTGATTTTGGTCTCTTTTGCCCCGGCAGTTATCATAACTGTTTCGCTTGGAATTTTTCTAATTGTTTATGGCGTTTATTCACTAGTCAAAGCGAAGTTAGTTAATCAGGCAAGAAAAACGGTGTTACAACGTTCTGTTTGGGCCCTGCCTTTCGGATTCGCTTCCGGTGTGCTTGGCAGTGCTTATAACTTTAATGGTGTACCCGTTGTGGTTTACGGAACGATGAAGGGTTGGCAAAGAGATCAGTTTCAAGCAACCTTGCAAGCCCATTTCCTTATTTCTGGTGTACTGGTTGTTTTTGGCCAGGCAATTGGCGGATTATGGACAAAGGATCTGTTTTTCCTTTTTATGCCCTCCCTTCCTATAATAGTTATTGCTACTTTACTTGGCACCTTTTTACATAGGCGAATCCCTCCTCATAAATTTGAGCGTTACGTATTTACTCTTATCGTGTTGCTCGGTATTTTATTGTTGATCAAATCCTGAATAAATCAGAAAAAATGGCGTGTAAACTGATATCAGTTCACACGCCATTTTAATCGAATTAGGATTAGGCAGTTTACTTTTTATACTGTTGCAGTTTCCGCTTCATTCGGGGCCGTTCTTCTCGTTTCCCCAGTCAAGCCTCCTCCATTGCCATGATATCCAAGGGTAAAGCTTGAAAAAGCTTCCATTGGTGAAAGGTGTGCATTAAAAAAGATATTTTTACCCATTTGTATTTCCCTGCCTTCTTTTTTACTATGTAGTTAAAGATTTACGAGCTGGCGTTTTTGGATCGATTGGTAGCAGGCATCAATGGCCAGCATATTTTTATAGGTTTCTTCAAGCGTATAAGACGGCTCTTTCCCCTCAAGAATACAGGAGGAAAAGTGTTCGATCTGGCTGCGATACTGGTCACCTGCCACTTTTTCTTCCCGTTGCCCCTCCTTTGTCCGAATCAGGATCAGACCCTCTCCGCCATACACATCGGGGCGGAAAGCCCGATTCACTGTAACCGTTCCTTTTGTCCCGACCACCTCGTACTCTTCCCGGTTGGCCATATCAAAACTGCAATCAAACACGACAGGGCTGCCGTTTTCCAGTTTCATATGAACAACAGAAGAGAGATCCACACCGGTAGAAGGATCAAGATCGGAGAACGCCTGTATCTCGACCGGTTCGGATTGTAAGATCGACCGGGCGGCATGGATGGAAAAACAGCCAACATCATAAATGCTTCCACCGCCCTTTTCCTTGCTCAACCGGATATTTTCTTCACGGTTACTGATATAAAAAGAAAAACTTGAGCGCATGAGCTTCACCTCGCCGATCTCCCCGGAGGCGATAATTTCTTTCACACATTTGTGCTGAGGATGAAACTGATACATAAAGGCTTCCATAAAATAAACACCCTGTTCGCGGCACACCTCCGCCATTCCCTTCGTATCTTCTGCATGAAGAAATGCCGGCTTTTCACACAGAACATGCTTGCCCTTGCGCGCTGCTTTTACCGCCCATTCCAGATGCAGGTGATTTGGGCAGGGGAATGTAAACGGATTCAATTTCCGGGTCATCCAGCAGCTTTTCATAGCTTTCATAGTACCTTGGAATCGACAGTTCTTCGGCCTTTGCCTTCCCTCTGTCTCCCCTGCTTGCCAAGCCAACGAGTTCTGCATTTTCCGAACGCTGTATGGCCGGTATGCCCTGAGTCAAACCGATGGTTGCAGTACTTAATAAACCCCAGCGGACTTTTTTCATGTTTTGTCCTCCATTTTAAAAGTGTGATCGTCTGGTTTTACAGCATGGTTATCTGTTCTGTATTGTTTTATAATTGTAAGTAAATGGATTCAGTGTTCTTTCTATTTCTTATCTTAGCATCAATAACTAAGTTTGTATATTGACCAAACTAAGTTTATACTAATATAAACGCTCAAATGTTAGGAGAATTTTATGCAAACCATTACCTGGAACCAGCAAGTTGTAAAAAGAAACAATAAATCGCTCGTATTGCAGACGATCATCGAAAAAGAACCCGTTTCACGCGCCGACATCGCCCAGATTACCGGGCTGAACAAAGCGACCGTCTCCTCTCTTGTGAACGATATTCTGGAAGAGAATTTGATCTTTGAATCCGGCCCGGGGGAATCCAGCGGGGGGCGGCGGCCAGTACTGCTTCACTTCAACAAGACCGCCGGATATGCAATCGGTATTGATATCGGGGTCAATTACGTCTTGAGCATGCTGACGGATTTAAAAGGAAACATCCTTATTGAAAAAAATCAGCCCATAAAGAATGTGGCGTTTGAAGCAGTGACAGACGTGGTCAGTGAAATGATCCGCTCTGTGATCCTTGAAATGCCTGAAAGCTCCTACGGTGCAGTCGGAATTGGAATCGGCGTACCAGGCATTGTGGACAAGCAAGGAACTGTTCTTTTTGCCCCAAACCTGAACTGGAGCAACATTTCGTTAAAACAGCATATTGAAGAAGAGTTCAAGCTGCCGGTCCTTATTGAAAATGAAGCCAATGCAGGCGCATATGGCGAAAAGCAGCTGGGAGCCGGCCAAAGCTTTCAGGACATCATTTATGTCAGTGCCGGAATCGGAATTGGTGCCGGAATTATTCTGAACGGAGAATTATACCAAGGCAAGAACGGATACTCTGGAGAACTCGGACATGTGATCATTCAGGCCAACGGCAAAAAATGCAGCTGCGGAAGCCAGGGATGCTGGGAGGTTTATGCTTCCGAAAACGCACTTCTTGAAATGGCGCCCCAGCAAGATGCCACGCTCGAATCACTTGTTGCGCTGGCAGAAGAGAACGACCCGGAAGCCATTGCGTTGTTTGAAAAAATCGGAGTATCCATCGGAATCGGAGTGAACAACATCATTAACGCCTTTAACCCTGAGCAGGTCATTATTGGGAATCGGCTGGTGGTCGCCAAACAATGGCTTGAAGGACCGATTTTGGAAACCATTCAAACCCATACCCTTCCGTTTCATCAAAAAGAAGTGCAGCTGCAGTTCTCTCAGCTTTCAGTTTATTCAGCAGCACTTGGTGTCTCCGCTTTTGTAGTTGAAAACTTTATCCGCGATGGCATCACTGTCCTCTAAACAGCAAAACACCGGTTCAGGGTATTCCTGAAACCGGTGTTTTTTTAACTGATCAGCGCGTTAATAATCAATACTCCTGCCAGACCAACAAGTGATGCAATGGTAACCATCACGGACCAGGTTTTGATCGTTTTTCCGATGGACAGGTTAAAGAATTCTTTGTAAATCCAGAACCCGGCATCGTTTACGTGGGAGAAGGTCATGCTTCCTGCCCCTGTAGCCAGAACCATAAGCTCCGGACTGACATGGGTTGCAGCGACTAATGGTGCCGCAATTCCTGCAGCGGTCATCCCGGCAACCGTTGCCGATCCCAGAACGACCCTGAGGATGGCGGCAATCAGCCAGGCCAGCAGCAATGGTGACATTGAAGAACCTTCCATTAGGTTCGCCACATATTTGTCCACATGGCTGTCGATCAGCACTTGCTTGAAGGCACCCCCGCCGCCAATGATCAACAAGATCATGGCAATGCTTGCAACCGATTCGGAGACCGAGTTCATCAGTTCAGGCATTTTCTTTCCGCGGTTCAAGCCAAATGTGAAAATGGCGACGATGACCGCGATCAAAAGTGCAACCCCCGGATTTCCGAGGAACTGGGCCATCGGAACCAGTGAAGAATGCGGCATGGCAATTTCAACGACCGCCTGGAAGGCGATCAGAATAACAGGGATAAGTGCCGTAAAGACACTGATGCCAAAGCCGGGCATCTCATGTTCTTCAAAATGCTTTGGTGTAAACAAGCCTTTTGGAATTTCAACTTCCAGATCTTCTTTCTTAAAGAGCCTGGTGTACATCGGCCCGCTCAAAATAACGGCCGGAACTGCGATGATAATCCCGTATAGAAGGGTCAGACCCAGATTGGCATGAAAGATTCCGGCAACCGCCGTTGGCCCCGGATGCGGCGGAACAAATCCGTGCATCGTAATGAGCGCCGCAATGACCGGCATCCCGATATAGAGAATAGGCACACTTGCTTCCGCTGCAATAACAAAGACGAGCGGAATAAGGACAACCACGCCTGTTTCAAAAAATAAAGCGATTCCAACAATGACAGCAGTAAGAACAGCAGCAAACTGAACCCGGTTTCTGCCAAATACCCGGATCAATGTGGTAGCGATTCGCTGGGCACCGCCCGAGTCTGCCATCAATTTACCGAGCATGCCTCCAAACCCGATGACCAGAGCCAGGCTTCCAAGCGTTCCGCCCAGACCGTTCGTTACTGACGTCATGGCTTCCGCCGGGGTCATGCCTTCCATTATCCCGACAAGCACTCCAACAATAATCAATGAGATGAAAGCGTTTAACTTAAAGACCACCATGAGCAGCAGCAACAGGGCAATCCCTATGCAAATATATACGATTGGCATGATTTCTACCTCTTTTCTTCTGTAGTCGGGGATGCACCACTCTTCTGCCGTGCATCCCCTCAATTCTTAAGGATGAATAAGCATTTCAGTTACTTCTTTTAAGTCGCTTTTCGTGCCAACATTGCCCGGAAAAATCACATAGGACATTCCAGGATACTTGCTTTCGTCTCCTGTTCGCCAAACCGGAATTCCCGGCCGGACCTGTCCGGCCACCGTTGCCCGTTTTACGCTCAAGCCTTTTGTCCCGACATCACTTGAAGTGATTCCGCCTTTGGCGATAAGGAAATTCGGCTTGACCTGAAGCCTTGTTACAATGCTTGTAACAGCATCGGAAATGGCGACGGATAGTTTCAGTTCCTCTTCTTTTTTGTTCTCGCCGAGATCGAGACGCTCCCTGCTCGTATAGACCGCCACCGTTTTACCCGAACGTACGAGTGATTCTGTCGTTTCAATGACACGGTCGGTTTCCTGCTTAAAGCGTTCCGGCTCCAAAACGAGATGGCTGTTGAATTCAATAAATTCGATTTCCTTTATTTCTTTCAACCATTCCAGTTGTTCTGTGGTTTTCTTTACGTGGGAGCCGATGATGATCAGTCCGCCATGTCCAGTTTCTTCCTGGATCATTTCGTTTCTTGTAAGCAATGCCTTATCCTGTACACCGCCAATGACTTTTGGCAGCGCTGCTGCACTCCGGAACAAAAAGTTCTTTCCTGCATTGATCGCTTGAATGAGCGCGGCTGTAAAAATTTTTACATCCCCCTCATCCACAGCATTCACGACGACTTTGTTGAAATCTTTAACCTCCATCAACTGGCTGGCAATCCCGTCAACGTCCATGGAACGCAACGTTTCAATCGAAAGATAGAGCGTGTCGGCTGCTTTATATTCTCCGCTGGATTTTTCCTCGATCCATTCACCCAGGTCCGACTTGGTATAGCCAAAGGTACGATCCTTCGCGAACTCGGTTTCGCCTGCCGGCACAAGCTCACTGCCATCCTGAACGTAGTGGATATTATTTACGGTGAAACGTCCACCTTCTTTAAAGAACGGCAGAATCACTTCTCCATCAATCTTCTTTTCGGAAGCGGATTCGATCGTTTCCTTAAGCACAGTCGTTTCCAGCGGATAATGTCCTCTGAGCGTGGAATCACCACGGCTGATGATTAGAAAATCCCTGTTCAGTTTCTTGGATACCGCAAGAATATTTTCAGCGATTTTGATATGCTCCCTCGCTGTTTCTTCTTCGGTGAATCCTCTGGAGTTCGTCAGGATAAAGAACATGGACTGCTCTTCCAAAAAGCCTTTTGTAATGCTCTCAACAGACCAGTCGGTGAATACCGAAATGTCATGCACCGTTTGAACGCCTGTTGGATCATCATCCAGCACGATAACTTTTTTATTGAATGTCCCAAGAGCTTTCTGTATAAGCGCATCTGCTTTATCTTTAAGAAGCGTTGGAAGATTTTCGAGAAGATCAGCGGAGACTCTCTGATTTTTCGTCATGGTTAATCCCCCTCTTTACTTCGACCTGTGCAAGTTTTTCATAATACCTCACAATGCTTCCATGGTCGTCATTGATTTTTCCATCCACTTTTAAGGTATGGAAGATTTCAAGAAGCTGGCTGGACAGCGGGAGTGGAACCCCGATATCGTGAGCCGTATCCATCACATTGCCAATATCCTTCATGTTGATGGCAATGCTGCCTCCGGCAACGAAGTTTCGATCAAGAATCATCGGCACTTTCGCATCAAGCACCGCACTTCCCGCAAGTCCTCCCCGGATCGCCTTGTACATTTTCTCCACATCAATTCCTGCTTTAGCAGCCAGCACCAGCGCTTCCGACATAGCCGCAATGTTAAGGTTTACAATAATTTGATTGGCCAGTTTTGCAGTAACCCCGCAGCCATTTCCGCCCACCAGCGTGACGTCTTTACCCATTCCGTATAAAACAGAAAGAACGCTTTCAAAAACTTCCTCTTTCCCGCCAACCATAATGGCAAGCGTTCCGTCGATTGCTTTTGGCTCTCCACCGCTTACAGGCGCATCAAGCATCTCAACGCCTTGCTTTGCTGCCTGCTCTGCCAGCTCGCGGGATACGTCAGGTGTTATGGAACTCATATCGATAATGACGGAGCCTTCTTTGGCCCCCTCCAAAATTCCGTTCTCTCCCAATACGACTTGCTGTACGTGCTTGGATGCCGGAAGCATCGTAATGATGACATCGCTTTGTTCCGCTACTTCCTTTGGAGAGCCGGCGGGTGTTGCTCCTGCATCAGCGACAGCGTTTACACTTTCCTGATTCAAATCAAAAACCGTTAATGAAAATCCTGCATTTATCAAATTTAATGACATGGGCTTACCCATGATTCCTAGTCCAATAAAACCAACCTTGTGTTCCATCGATATTCCTCCTTGAGTTTGGTGAAATCGATATGCAATCGCTTTCAGTGATGCTTACAGTTGACATTGTACACGGTTTTTTAATTTTTGTATACATTTTTAATAAATTAGTATACAAAATATTCGTCTGAACAAGGAACGGTTATATTTTTTTCTCCATGGTTTTGGTAAGATGTAGATAGACTGTTGAAGGAACTTGAGGTGAAAATTGTGTTGGAAAATGATCGTTCACGCTCTGCCACCCATCAATCCTACGCTGTCCTCCGGGACAGGATTTTAAATGGCGAACTCCCAGGGGGTACTAAGATCGTGGAAGAAAAAATAGCCTCCGAACTGGGCTTCAGCCGGACACCTATCAGAGAATCCATTCGGAAGCTGGAATACGAAGGGCTCATTATCAATAAACGGGTGGTCAAACCGACGGAAAAGGATCTGCGGAATAACTTTCAAATGCGGATCCTGCTCGAAGGGTATGCTGCTCAATGTGCAGCCTCCTTTCTCCGTGAACAGGATTTACAGGCACTGTATGAATGTGTGGAGATCGGAAGAAAAGGAACGAATGAAGAAATCATGGACGCCAATGAGCGGTTTCATGAAATTATCGTACGGGCCAGCAATAATGCTGTCATGATTGATACGATTGATCGTATGCAGTCGCTGATTTATCTGTTTCGCAAAACCGTTGTTCTTAATCAGCGCCCTCATCTCATCGATGAACACGAACAAATTTACGAAGCCATTAAAGCACGAAACGGGGAAAAAGCCGCAGATCTGATGAAAAGCCACCTGCAAGCGGACTTGGATTTTTGCCTCCATATCATCGGCTGACGATACTTTGACATCCTTCAGTTATTGAGGGATGTTTTTTTTGCACACAAAAAAAGCACCTGAATCCTCAGATGCTTCACTAAATAACTAAGATTGTTGTACGAGCGGTGGCACGTCCCACTTCAGTGTTGAGAGAGCGGCTTCCTGCTCAAAGGCCGCTCCAACTTGATACAGCCGGGCCTCACTAAACGGTTTGCCGATTAACTGCAAGCCGATTGGAAGTCCACTGTCAGAGAATCCGCAAGGGACAGACAAGCTGGGCAGACCTGTTACACAAGCTGGTTCCGTCAATCGCAAAAGCGCAGAACGGACCTGCTCCGTCTTTCCCTCAATGCTGATCTCTGTTTGTCCTATATCCGGCGGCAGAATGGCAACTGTCGGCGCAGCAATCACATCGATCCGTTCAAACACGGTGTTGAAAGCCTCTCTTGCTTCCTGGCGGATTTCCTGGGCTTTTACATATTCAAAACCAAGAGCTTCAGCACTTTGCTTCAACCGCTCCAGGACCTGCGCCTGGTAATCCTGTGGACGGGAGAGAACAAGTTCTTCATGAATAGCATAGGCTTCACTTTGAAGGGTTTTGAGCTGAGCATAGGAAACCTTTGATAATACAGGAATCTCCACATCACGTATGACCGCACCCAAGTCTTCCAGCACGTGAATCGCTTTCTTTACCTTGTCCTTCACTTCTTCATCCACCCGGTCAAAATAGAAGCTGGTTGGAATACCAATGACTTTTCCCGAGATGGACTCACCGATACAGCGCGTAAAATCTTCGTTCCCAAGGTTATGGGAGAACGGATCCTCATGGTCAAAACCGGCCAGCATGCCAAGCAGCAAGGCATTATCTCGGATGCTGCGGGTCATCGGCCCTATATGGTCCAGCGTCCTTCCAAGCGGATGAACCCCCGCCTTGCTTATCCGTCCAAAGGTGGGTTTCATCCCCACAATTCCTGTAGCTGAAGCAGGAATCCGGATGGATCCCCCCGTATCCGTTCCCAGTGCTCCGAAACACAGTCCAGAGGCCACTGCCGCTCCCGAGCCACTGCTCGAGCCTCCGGTCATTTTTGAAGGATTGTACGGATTTCGTGCCGGACCAAAGTACGAGGCATCTCCTGTCGGCCCGTAGGCGAATTCCTGGGTGTTGCATTTGCCAATCATGATCGCTCCGGCCTTTTTCAGCTTTTGTACAACTGTTGCGTCCCGGTCCGGGATATAGTTTTGATAGATTTTAGAACCCATTGTTGTCCGGATGCCTTTTGTGTAGATCAGATCCTTCAGCCCAATTGGAATACCATGAAGCGGTCCCCGGTAGTTTCCTGCCATGATTTCCTCCTCTGCCTGCCGGGCTTCTTTTACCGCCTGCTCTTGGAGGACTGTGATAAAGGCGTTGACTACAGGGTTGATCTCTTCAATTCTCGCCAATAACTCACGGACAACTTCTACCGGGGAAATCTCTTTCAATTTGATTTCTTCAGAAAGTGACGAAAGACTTAAATGTAAGACCGTATTCTTATTCATCAATTCCCTCTCCTTAAACAGACGGCCGGCTGGCTGTTGATGATGGATTAATCTTGCGTTTGGAGGTTCCCGGTTTCACAAAGATCATCGCGACCATACCCACGGCTGAAGCGATGGCAGCCGCGACAAACATGGCTCCGTAGCCGCTCATGGCCACCAAAGCCCCGGTCAAAGTCGGTGCCACAATGGTGGCAATATTGGTGAAGAAGTGAGTGACTCCGCCAAACGTACCTGCCTTGGACGGCTCCGTATCAATGATGACGGTCCAATACACGGAGTTTGGCAAAAAGTTAAACGCATTTCCGATTGTCATAAGCGTAAGAACCGCGGTCACACTATTTACGGTTGGAATAAGAATAAAACAGATTGCCGTTAACAGCAGGGACACAACCGCTAGACCTGAGCGCGCAATGCGAAGACTTCCTGTTTTTTTTCGGAGAGCGTCGGAAATTCTTCCGCCCAGCAGCACGGTAACACACGCACCTGCCCATGGAATCATTCCCAAATACCAGAGGGAGGCAAGTTTAAAGTCAAACGTATCCTGCAAATATTTCGGTGTCCAGGTTAAGATCAGGAAATTAACATACTGAAACGCGAAGTATCCGATCGCATTCATAATCAACGTCGGATTACGGAAAAAGTGATGCCATGGTACCTGCTCTTCCTCTTTTTCGTCCACAAGTTTTTCTGAACTTAACAGCTGCTTTTCATTCCGGATTTCAGCCAGTTCCTCCTTGGATACCTTCGGGTTGTCCTCCGGCTGATCGGTAAACACCTTCATCCAAGCAAAGATCCAAATCAATCCGATGACACCAAGAATAATAAACATCACTTTCCAGCTGGTAAACGATAATAGCGCAACAGCAATAGGCGCTGTCAAAAGAGCACCAAGTGGCGTTCCGAGCAACCCAAGTGAAGCAGCAAAGCCTCTTTCTTTCGGTGCCGCCCAGTTGGCCATCGTCCGGTTAATGGTTGAGAACGTCGGTCCTTCTGCAAAGCCAAAAAGAATGCGGAAAACAGCGAAACCGGCAATAGCCGATCCGCCAAACAAGGCAAGGCCGATTTCCCCGGCAAAAGCTGTGCCCATTTCAAAAAGTGACCAGGCAATTCCGACCACAATCCAAACAAACTTCGGCCCCTTTTTGTCCGCCAACATACCTCCGAACAAGGCACCAAACATGTAACCGTAGCCAAAATACCCAAGAATTTGCCCCCACGTCTTCGGGTTCAATCCGAATTCCCCGATGATCGCTTCTTGAGCATAGGAGATGGCCCCCCGGTCAATGTAGTTTACAACGGTCATAAATACAATCATGCCGATGATAAAATACCGGTACTTTCCTTTCACTCTGATTCTCTCCCTTCGTTATGTAAAACACTTAATCTATTCCCTTTCTCTAACAATTCAACCTGTAACAATACACATTGTGAAATATACGATTTAATTTTTTATGACGGTTTTAAAACGGACAGTATCAAACGAAACTTATAAAACCTAAATACTATTGTTGCAAATTGCCACTCTTCTTTAGGTTTACAAATAAATTACTATTTAGTTAGATAAGGAGTGTGTATAATGTATAAAACATTTAAGATTTTAAAAGTACCACATCAAGAAGTGAATCACGTTCATTCTTCAGCAAAAGACGAACTAACAGATCCCGAATGGTTGAAACTTGTAGAAGAAGCCATGAATTCCAACATAACAAAAGAGCAATTTACACAGTTTTTAAGTGAGAAAAAGTCACAGCAATAGTCTAAGCACCCGTTCCTTTTATGGTACTTTAAGCATCCTACTAACAGTCACAGCACATACACACCTCTATTTACCCAAAAAAGGCAGCAGCTCTGTTCCGAACAGACTCGCTGCCTTTTTACTGTGGCTCTCTTACCTGCCGAGCCAGCCTCCATCCACCGCCAGCAAATGACCATGAATATAATTGGACGCATCCGATGCAAGAAACACAACGGTGCCCTTAAAATCTTCAGCTGATCCCCACCGGCCAGCCGGAATCCGTTCCAGAATCTGGCGGTTTCTCGTTTCATCCGCAATCAACGCAGAGTTCATATCCGTAGCGATGTATCCCGGAACAATGGCATTCACGTTGACATTGTCCTTCGCCCATTCATTGGACAGGGCTTTTGTCAATTGAGCTACGCCACCTTTTGCTGCCGCATACGCCGGGACTGTCAATCCGCCCTGAAACGATAAGAGGGAAGCCATGTTAATAATTTTTCCTGACTGCTGCGGAACCATGAACTTTCCTGCTTCCTGGCATAACAGCCAGACACACTTTAAATTGACATTGATGACATCATCCCAGTCGGTTTCCGAGAATGATACCGAGGGAGACCTGCGCTGGATGCCGGCATTGTTCACCAGAATATCGATCTTGCCAAGCTCTCTCACCACGGTCGGGATGGCATCCCGAACATGGGTCTGCTCCTCTAGGTTGCAATGTACAATCATTGCACGCTGCCCAAGAGCTTCGATCTCTTTTTTTACCGTCTCATCGGCGGTGTTGCGCTGTAGAAGCGCAACGTCAGCACCAGCTTCCGCCAGGGCAAGTGCCATCTCGCGGCCAATTCCCCTGGTTGCACCAGTAATCGCCGCAACCTTACCTTCCAGTGAAAACATGAACAACTCTCCTTCTGTTTATGTGTATGTATTGGCTGAATTGTCTGTCTATAAGTTTAGCGAACCTTTCTATCTGTGTAAATGGATGGGTTTTGTCAAAGATAAAAAGCACTCGTTGTATGAGTGCTTTTTGATGTCGGCTCTTAAATTTCCAGTTCCCAATGTTCCTTTTCGGAGTCTTTCATTTTCTTTTCTGTTTCCTCCGGATAGGCGGTACGGAACGGGTGGTGCTCCAATGGAATGATTTCCACCATCTTGCGGACCATGTCTTCCGGATCGTACTGATCTTTTAAACTTTCCTCTTGTTTTTTCATATCCTCGATCCGTGTGAAATTCTTTCCTTTTTCGAACCACTTGTACTTCTCCTCTGCACTCCGGTCGTTGAAACCAGTCGCAAATGGGCCAGGGTTGATGGTCGCCACCTGTACACCGAACTCCTCCAATTCCTTCCGCAAGGTCTGTGCGATGCCTTCAATGGCATGTTTTGTTGCCGTATACGGACCAACGTAAGGAGTAGCCGCAATTCCTGCGATGGAACTCATAAACACAATTTTCCCGAACCCTTTTTCCACCAGCTTCGCAGCGGCAAGCTGTACCGTTTCAAGCGTGGCAAATACGTTTACTTCAAACAGCGCGCGGAAACGATCCAACGGAACTTCCGACAACGGACCGCCTTCATTGATCGCCGCATTGGCCACAAAGATATCAAAATCATGCTCCTTGATTTGCTCGCGGTCCCGCTCATTGGTGATATCAAGCTTAAAGACCTCAATATCGAGATTCTTTTCACGCACTTCCTTCATGAGGTCACTTTGCTGGGACGTCAGTTCCGTCGTTGCAATTACTTTATGCCCGTTTTGGGCGAGTCCAATGGCTGTCCCTCTTCCCAGTCCGCTTCCGGCACCTGTAATAAAAATGGTTTTTGACATATAATAAAACGCCTCCTGATCATTTACTCTTCCACTTCTCCCCTTCCCTTTTCATCGTTGTGCTAAAACTCCATGGAAGATTTGAAAACCATTCCCTTCCTGTTTTATGATAAGAATAGAGTTATCCAGTACATGAGGAGCTTCTGGCCTTGAAAAAAGAAGGCCAGAAGCTCCTAAAAGGACGTTTTATCATGAGAATTCAGTTAGGCGTGATCGGTCCGTCCGATTCAGTAGAATTGGTCAAAAAAGCAGCAGAACATTTCGATACTATTGATGTCCTCCCATTTGTTTATAAAAAGCTCGAGGAAACGGTGGCTTTGATCGAAGAAAACAAACACCGGGTGGACCAGTGGTTTTTTTCCGGACAGGCCCCTTACCACTATGCTCTGGCCAAAGGAATCATCGAAGAAAAAGAAGGCAGCTATGCACCGGTAAACGGCATCAGCCTGTATAAAACCCTGCTCGAAGCCCAGGTGAAAGAAAACAAAATTTTTTCGACCATGAGCCTCGACAGTATTCAGGATGATGAACTCAAGGATATCGGCGAAACCATTCCGACTTTTCAGCTGTATACCCTTCCGTATACCGGCTACCTTCCTCCAGAGAATCTGATTGATTTTCATGTCCAGCTGTACAGAGAGGGAAAAACCGAGGTTGCCATTACATTTATCCAAGAGGTGTATTTTGAGCTGAAAGCACTTGGTATCCCTTGTTACCGGGTAACGCCCGGTATACCATCTATCCGGCTCATGCTCCAGTATTTAAAAGAGTACGGTCTGTCGCAGTGGTATAAAAAAGCCCAGACGGCCATTCTCGGCATCACCGTGTTTGATTCTCCGTCCTCTTCCGACGAATCCTTTTATACGTACAAACGAAGGCAACAGGAGCTGGAGCTGCAACGGATTCTGCTTCATTATGCGGAACTGGTCCACGGTTCTTTTCAACAAATTGGTGACGATCACTTTTACATCTATACCACCCGTGGCGAAATGGACCTCCACTTCGGGGACAATTCGCTGCACCAGCTGATCGAGGATACCAAACTTCACAGCAATTTGCAGATCAACATTGGCCTCGGCTATGGCTTAACGGCGCTTGAGGCTGAGCAAAACGTGAGACTCGCCTTTCGGTTCGCCCGCCGGTATGACAAGCCGGTGATCATCCAGGTGAATGAGGACAAAACCGTAACCGAAAGCCTGCAAACGAATGAACAGGTGTCCTATAACGGACGCACATTCGGTGACCAGTGGAAGGAAACGTTAAAAAACGCCAACATCAGTCCGGCGGTAGTCGGAAAAATCCAATCGTTGGCCCAGCATTATAAAAAGAAGACCGTTACCGCCCTGGAAGTATCGCAATGGCTAAAAGGAACCGAACGAAACGCAAGGCGCATATTAACAGAACTCGAAAAATTGAACCTGGCTGAGGTCACAGGCGAAGAGCAGTCCGGATACCGTGGCCGTCCACGCAAAATCTATAAGCTGAAACTGTAAAAGCCCTCCTTCATGGAGGGCTTTTACGTTTGGAAGAGGTATGTTAAGCAAGGTTACCCACGGTTTTGGGGGGTTTACTCACGAATTGCCGGTGCTTACTCACCGAAAAGCACACGTTACTCACGGAAATCGATCACTTACTCACCGTTTTGGGTACGTTACTCACAGAACCACTCATTTTCATTTTTTGCCAGCAAAAAATACAGCCGCTCAACGGTCAGTGCATTCTTTTCATCCATTTAAAATTCACTTCGATATTTTTATTTTTTCTATTACTTCTTCTGCTGCTTTAATCAGTTCATAATCTCTTTCTTCCAGCGGCTTTACATTTAACATAACTACTCTCCCATACTTCCGTTTATAAGTTTGACAGCGCGTGATAGGCCATATGCTCTTCCCCACGTTTAACAAAAAATTCATAGAAGGTTGATCCATTAAAATCGTTTGAACTCAAGTGAGAGCCTGGCGCCCAGCTGCCCTGGTTCACACGTTTCACTTTGTAATGTAAACCTTCGCTTTGAAATCGTTCAGCCACCTTAAAATACATGCTTTGGTCAAATGCGGTATAAACCGGTACGTTCTTTGACAAAAAATTAAATAGTTTCAGAGCAATTCACCTCTCTACAAATTTTCCGTATCCGACTAAAATTCTCCATAAAATGAATTCTCTTTCATTTTTAAATCTCCTTTAATATTCTATATTCCATTTATATGTAAGGAATCTTAACATGATTTAAATTTTTATTAAAAAAGAAGAAGGATTTTGTCAGACTATGCTGAATACTTTGTTAACGGAATATTAACGGACAATTTCCGTAAATGAAAAATACTGCAAAAGAAGGTGATTTTGAAATGGCAGAACTATCAGCCAGTGTTCAAAAAAGAAGTGCAAGGGGCATTTCTGGTTTCTTGAATACCATTGAACGGCTTGGGAACCGTCTCCCCCATCCTTTTATGCTTTTTGTGTACCTGGCATTATTCATGATTGTTTTATCTGCAATTGTCAGCTTGTTTGATGTATCTGTTGTGCATCCTGCCACCAAGGAAACATTGAAAGTCAAAAGCCTGATTTCTGGTGAAGGCTTGAAATTCATGCTCACATCGATGCTCGAAAACTTCACCGGATTTAAGCCGCTCGGCCTTGTTTTGGCGATGGTGCTCGGAATTGGGCTGACCCAGCGCGTCGGATTGTTCGAGAGCGTAATCACAAAGACAATCATTAAAGCACACAAATCGGTTATCACTTATACCGTGTTTTTCATCGGTATCATGGGCAATATTGCATCCGATGCGGCCTTTGTTATCATTCCTCCGCTGGCTGCCGTGGTCTTCTACTCCATCGGCCGGAACCCGATCGCAGGGCTCGCTGCTGGTTTTGCCAGTTCGGGAATTGGATTTACCGCCAATATTTTAATCGCAGGAACGGATGCGCTTCTTTCCGGCATTTCAACAGAGGTGGCCCAATCCATTGATGCAAATGCGTCTGTCTCTCCTGTGGATAATTGGTACTTTATGAGCGTTTCCACTGTTGTTCTGACGATTGTTGGAGGCCTGATGACAGAGAAATTTATTGAACCCCGCCTTGGTGCCTATGACGGAGAAACTGGAAAAAAGGAGCTCGATTTCACGTCCAATGCCCTTGAAAACAAGGCGCTTCGCAACGCATTCTTCGCTGCCATTCTTTACATCGGGCTAGTGGCTCTTGTGTTGTTTATTCCGAACTCCCCGTTGAGAGGAGAAGGCGGAACCATTATCCCTTCACCGTTTTTGGATGGAATTGTTCCAATCATCCTGCTCTTTTTCATTACCGTTGGTGTCACATTTGGTGTCACGATGAAAAAAATCAAGAAAACGGGCGATGTGCCTGCACTGATGACCGATTCCATCCGGGACATGGCCGGCTATATTGTGCTCGTGTTTGCCATCGCCCAGTTTATTGCCTACTTTAACTGGAGCAACCTGGCCACATGGATTGCGGTTAATACAGCAGACGGCTTGAGCTCCATCAACTTGACCGGGCTGCCCGTCGTTATAGGCTTTGTGCTCGTAACAGCTTTCCTCAGCCTGTTCATCATCAGCGGATCAGCTTTGTGGGCACTTGAAGCTCCTGTATTCATGCCGATGCTCATGCTGCTGAATTACAATCCCGCCTTCATTCAGGTGGCCTACCGGATCGGTGAGTCTTCTACAAACATGGTCACACCGCTAAATCCGTACTTTGCCATTCTGCTGACGTTCATGAATGAGTATGACAAAAAAGCGGGAATCGGCACCCTGATGTCGTTAATGATTCCGTATACGATTGTGTTTCTAGTCGTTTGGATTATCCTGCTTCTTGCCTTTGGACTTCTCGGTATTCCGGTTGGACCTGGAGTCGGCATGTACATTAATTAAAACTTAGAACATCCTGGAGAGTGATTTTAAATGACAACAACGAAAACAAGTACTGTTCGTGATTTATATCCCGAAATTGTAGAATGGCGCAGGGATTTCCACCAGCACGCTGAATCAGGATGGGTGGAATTCCGTACAGCTTCGCTTGTGGCTTCCCGTCTTGAAGAGTGGGGATATGAGGTAAAAGCAGGAAAAGAAGTGGTGGATGAAGAGTCCCGCATGGGTGTTCCTTCAGAATCCTTTTTAAAAGAACAGGAAGGACGCGCTCTGGCACAGGGGGCTGATCCTAAGTGGCTTCCTTACTTATCCGGAGGTTTTACCGGAGTGGTCGGACTCCTGGACACCGGCAAACCCGGACCTACCGTTGGCCTCCGTTTTGATATGGACGCGCTCGATTTGAAGGAGTCGTCAGATGCTTCACACGTGCCGGTGAAGGAAGGCTTTCAGTCGCGAAACCACAACATGATGCATGCCTGTGGACATGATGCTCATACCTCCATCGGTCTCGGTCTGGCCAAGCTTTTATCCGAGAATAAGAACGAACTGACCGGAAAAGTAAAGTTTATCTTTCAGCCAGCGGAAGAAGGCGTCCGCGGGGCCAAATCCATGGTAGCGGCAGGTGTCGTTGATGACGTAGACGTCTTTTTCGCCTCCCATATCGGAGTAGGCATTCCGCTCGGACAGATTGTGAGCGGAGCCAATGGATTCCTGTCCACCACGAAAATTGATGTGGACTTTACAGGGAAAGCCGCACATGCCGGAAGCAATCCGGAAGACGGAAAGAATGCGCTCCTCGCTGCCTCGACCGCTGTGCTTAATCTGTATGGCATCAGCAGGCACAGCGCCGGCCAGTCCAGAATTAACGTTGGCGTGTTTGAAGCCGGAACCGGACGAAATATCATACCTTCTTCGGCTCATTTAAAAGTGGAAACCCGGGGCGAAACGACCGAGATTAATCAGTATATCCTCAAACAAGCGCTGAACATCATTTACGGAGCGGCCTCCATGCACGATGTGGAAGTCAAAACAGATGTTGTCGGAGAAGCGAAGACGAGTGATTCCAGCCCTGAACTAAAAGTGTATGTGGAGGAAACCGTAAAGGATATCGAAGGTGTAGACTCAGTGATCAGCGATTCTCCGTTTGGCTCGGGCTCCGAGGATGCGACCTATATGCTGGAACGAGTCAAGGATCTCGGCGGCTATGCCACGTATCTGATCTTTGGTACAACGCTCGCTGCTGGCCATCATCACGAGAAATTCGATATTGATGAATCCGCCATGAAAATTGCAGTTGCCTCCCTTGAAAAGCTCGTGTCACATGTTGAGAAATTTACTCTTAAATAGGCGGTGTTAACGATGAAAACAGCGGAGTCTGTCTATCAAATTGAAAAGCTCATTGAAGAAAACCGCGATGCGTATATCAACCTCAGCGACACCCTTTGGGATTTTGCAGAAACAAGATTCGAAGAATACCAATCCTATAACCTTCTCGCCGGTGCGCTTGAAAAAGAAGGATTTAGCGTGGAGCGGGGCGTTGGTGGGATCGAAACGGCCTTTATCGCTACATACGGACAGGGTAAACCGGTCATTGCTCTTCTGGGCGAATATGACGCCCTCCCCGGGTTAAGCCAGCACGCAAGGACAGCTTCACCGGATCCTGTGGTCCCAAACGGCAACGGCCACGGGTGCGGCCATAACCTTCTTGGCACCGCACCTCTTGCGGCTGCCATCACTTTAAAAAAACAGATGGAAGCTGAAGGAGTAAAAGGAACCATTAAATATTTTGGCTGTCCAGGTGAAGAAGGCGGATCCGGAAAAACTTTTATGATAAGAGAAGGACTGTTTAAGGATGCCGATTGTGCCCTCACATGGCACCCCGGCTCCTACAGTGGCATCTTTTCATTCTCGTCTCTCGCAAACTATCAGATTTCGTTTACGTTCAAAGGAAGAGCATCCCATGCCGCCAACTCTCCCCACCTGGGAAGAAGCGCACTCGATGCGGTAGAGCTCATGAACGTTGGTGTCAATTACTTGCGCGAGCATATCATTCCCGAAGCACGCGTCCACTATGCCATCACCAATACGGGCGGACTGTCACCGAACGTCGTTCAGCCGGAAGCTGAGGTGCTTTATCTCATCCGAGGGCCGCAAATGAGCGATGTGAAGAGCATCTACAACCGGGTGCTGAACATTGCCAAAGGGGCAGCACTCATGACAGAAACCGAGGTCGATGTCCGGTTCGATAAAGCGTGCTCCAATTACTTGCCAAACACCTCACTCGGAAGCATTATGCATAAACAGCTTGAAATCTATGGAATTCCTGACTATGACCAGAACGAGATGAAGTTTGCAGAAGAAATTCACCAACAGATTACCGCAGATGATATTCAAAATACGATCCAGGAAATCAACAAGCTCACGCCTAATAGCCGGCTGAAGACGGTTAATAATACCTTCCTGGGAACCGTCCTTCCGTTTGAAGAAACGACGGAGTTGATGTTCGGTTCCACCGATGTTGGCGATGTCAGCTGGACGGTGCCGACCGCTCAGTTCTTCGGATCCTGCTTTGTTTTTGGCACACCGCTACATACCTGGCAGCTCGTCAGCCAAGGTGCCACCTCCCTTGCCCACAAAGGCATGCTGCAGGCAGCGAAAGTGCTGGCAGGCACAGCATGGGAGATTTTGCAGGACCCTGAGATAGTGAAGCAGGCCAAGGACGAACTTGCCGGGCAAACAGACGGACAAGCGTATGAGTGTCCGATACCAGAAGGAATTACACCTTCTCCGCTTTAAAAAATCAATATAAAGAAGGCAGCTCTCCTATTGGATTGGCTGCCTTTTTATTTCAATCTACAATGACAGGCTGGTGAGATAGATCATTGAAATCTCCCCAAAGCACTGAGAAAGATTCCCATATTAACCTCCACAATATCCCCCCTTTTATCACCTGATGAATCGTTATATGTACAACCCCATCATTAAAGACAGAATTTCAATCAGTCTTTAGCCCATAAGTGTTTGTTTCCGCTCCTGACCGTAACTTGGTACAAGTACAATCCATACTTTATGGTGAGGGTAATTGTCAGGAAGACAGATGTCCCTTGCGTTGTCTTTGTTCGTTCAACCTTTTAGGCAAAGGAGGTTATCGTATTGGATGAATTCAAGTGGAATCTTGAGGGATTAAACACGGAAGATGTCAGTGTCAGCAATGTTCAGCCGAACTATCCGCAGTATCAGGACATGAATGATCCTGCGCGACAGTGTGTGGTCGTTGGTGTCTGTGTGGTTGGGTCCTGTATCGGACCATGCGGAGGCTGTGGCGGATGCGGCGGATGCGGCGGATGCGTGGGATGCGTGGGATGCGTTGGCTGTGCCCGCTGCGGCGGTTGTGCGCGCTGCGGCGGTTGTGCGCGCTGCGGCGGTTGCGGCGGACGCTGCGGCGGTTGTGGCGGCCACCGTTAAGTAAAAGAATCAGGGACACAAAGAAAAGTCTTGCATCCTTTCAAAATGCAGGGCTTTTCTTTATGGAGACAGACATAAAGGACAATCAGCGATCCATATAGTTAAATGATGTCATAGTCGAGCTTTCTGAAAAGGAGGGCCATCATGCAAAAGGTTAATGATTCAATGTGCTTAAAAATGAACAGGGACACGTTTATCATTCCTGATTCGAACCAGGGAGTGTCTGTCCGGAACAATGAAAAATCATTACGAATGGAAGGCAGCACCATCGACCGCTGGCTGGAAAGATTGACACCGATGCTTGACGGAACACGCACACTTCAAGCCATAACAAATGGGCTGCCGGAGGCTTTTCAAGATCAGGTCTACAAAATTGCACACATTCTGTACGAAAACGGCTTTGCCCGGGATGTAAGCCAGAGCCTCCCTCACCAGCTATCTGACACTGTTCTTAGTCAATACGCTTCCCAAATTGAATATTTGGATCAAATCCGAAATTCAGGGGCCTACCGGTTCCAGGTTTACCGTCAGACAAAAGCCGCGGTATTGGGAGCCGATTCACTTCTTCCTTCTCTTGTTCAATCTCTCATTCACTCCGGTCAACCGGGCTTTACGATCATTCTTACCGAATCTCAACAATCTCTCCAGCCGTTTTTGAGAGAAATAATAGAAGAGGCCGCCAAAAAAGATTCCGAGTCAAATATTATTCTTATGCAGTCATCGAACAAAGATTGGAGCAAGGAGCTAAAACCCTATGATTCTGTTCTTTATAGTTCCCATGGCAGTGATCTAACCGAGCTTCGTACCCTTCACTCCCTTTGCAAGAAACAGGGAAAAACCTTTCTTCCGGTTACCATTTCAAACGGCCTTGCTTTTGCCGGCCCTGTCGTCACTGCTAAATCGGAAGTTTCCTGGGAATCTGCGTTTCGCCGCATTCACCAGCGTCGGGGGCAAGCAACTCCAACTTCCCCTTCCCAAACCGCTTGTGCCCTGTTGGCAAACGTGGCCGTTTTTGAGTGGTTTAAAGAAGTCACAGGGGTGTATGAAGGTCGAAAGGATACATCCTTTTACCAGCTTAACCTTGAAACACTTGAAGGAACCTGGCAGCCGTTTCTTCCCCATCCTTTGGTCAACGGCCGTGTATCTGCACAGCCTATTGAAAACCCGGCTGAATGTCTTGAAACCCGCGCCCATCAGCCAACAAATCTGCATCCCCTTTTCCTCCAAATCACGTCCACGGATGCGGGTATCTTTCATGTTTGGGAGGAAGCAGATTTATCTCAGCTCCCGCTATCACAGTGTAAGGTTCAAGTTGCTGATCCGAGTTCAGAAGGTCCATCCAAGCTCTTTCCCGAACTCGTTTGCTCAGGTCTCACCCATGAAGAAGCCCGCCTTGAAGCGGGTCTGTTTGGCCTCGAACAATATATCAGCAACTATGAAAATGAGTTCTTTGGTGAAAATCGTCCCTTCTATTGGGGAGCGGGGATTGGCCAAACGGCTGAGGAAGGCATGGGCAGGGCACTGCAGAATGCCCTTCACGAGGTGTTTCAGAAAAAGCAGGATTACCGTGTCAGCGAAACGCCTTTGAACCTGTCTTCCCTTGAAGATGAACGGTGCCAATTTTTATGGCAGTCATTGAAAACCCTCAAGCCGGCTCCTCAGCTCTTTTCTGGAGAAGCTGTGCTCGGTTTTCCGGTGATTTGGGTTAAGGGCGACGAAAATTGGCATGGAAGTGTGGGACTGAATCAAAAGATGGCGGTAAGCCGTGCATTGCAAACGGCTTTGATAACTGCTCAAGATAAGGAAATTTGTCATTTCCCATATGGGGTTACCGCTTCCTCTGTTACCGTCCATAAAGAGAAACAGCCCGAGTTTTCCTTTAACGAAGAAACATGGAAAGAAACCTTTCTGTCTGCTTTAAATCGGCTAAACCAGAAGGCTCAATTTTACGAGCTGCAAGCGGAATCCTTTTTCACCGAACATACAAAAGACATTTATGGTGTGGTGTTAAGCGGGGTGGAACAGACATGAGCCAATCCATCGTTATTATCGGCAGCGGAATGTTGGCTGATCAGGTACACGAGGAGCTATGCGGACAGTACTCATTATCAAGGGCAGCTATAGTGAGCGAAGCGGTTTTGGATCAACAAGCGCTCGCCCTGGTGCTTCACGATTCCTGGATACCTGGGGAGCACCGGAAAGCCGAAGAGGTCTTTCGGTCATCCGGCATTCCCTGGCTCCGGGGCTTTGTTGCCTTTGGCGAAGCCTGCATCGGCCCCCTTGTAGAGCCTGATCATGAGGGCTGCTCAGAGTGCGCAGACCAGCGCCGCTTTATGGCCGGTTCAAACCGGAGAGAACATTTCCATCTGAAGGAATATATGATGGACCATCCTCAAACGGAAAATGATCCCTGGGCTTCCACTCTCGGTCTAAAACATGCCTCCCTTCTTATACAGGAGGAAGTCCATCAGATCTTGTCCGGGAAAAAAAGCCGTACCTTTGAACATGTCTTTCTTCTGCACTTAAATACGCTCCGGCTATCCAGCCACCTCGTTCTGCCTGATCCGTATTGCCCGGTATGCGGAAATCTGCCGGAGGATACAGCAGAAAGAGCAACGATTCACTTAAAACCCAGCCCTAAAGCCTCCCTCCAAAGCTTCCGCTGCCGCTCATTGGAAGAGCTGGAAAAGATACTTGGCAGAAATTATATCGACCACCGAACCGGTCTTCTGAATCAAAAACACTACGACCTCACTTCGCCGTTCGCTGATACGGTAGTGAACCTGCCCTTGCTGACGGGCAATGAATTATGCGCCGGACGCACCCATTCCTTTGTTCAAAGTGAACAGGGTGCCATCTTGGAGGGGCTCGAAAGATACTGCGGTTATGCGCCAAAAGGAAAACGCACAACGATTTATGCTCCGTATGCGGAGGTGGCAGATCATGCCCTTAACCCGAAAGCTGTAGGCGTTCATACAGAGGAACAATATAATCGTCTCCATTTTCCTTTCCAGCCGCTCACCCCTGACCGATCGATTGATTGGGTGTGGGGCTACTCGCTAACACAGGAACGGCCGATATTGGTACCGGAGACCTTTGCTTACTACAGCCTGGGATGCGGCGGAGGGTTTGTCTATGAAACCTCTAACGGCTGTGCGCTTGGCGGCAGTCTGGAGGAAGCCATCCTCTACGGAATTTTTGAAATTGTGGAGCGTGATTCTTTCCTGATGACATGGTACGGCCGGCTTCCTCTACCGTGTCTTGATCCCGCATCAATCAATGATCAGGAATTCCAGCTCATGATCAAGCGTTTACGCACGGTGGCTGGCTATGAAGTCCGGCTGTATAACTCAACAACCGAGAACGGCATCCCAAGTGTTTGGGCTATTGCCAAAAGTACAAAATCCACAGGCATGAACGTCGTCTGTGCCGCCGGAGCCCACATTGATCCTTTGAGGGCAGTAAAAGGTGCGGTACAAGAGATTGCCGGTATGCTGCTCAACCTGGACGAAAAGCTCGAACACAACCGGGAAAAATACGTCAGCATGTATCACGATTCCTATCTCGTCCAACAAATGGAAGACCACTCGATGCTGTACGGCTTAAAGGAAACAGAAGAACGCCTGTCGTTCCTGTTGGATCAACCTGCCGTAAGACGCTTTGACGAGGAATTCTCGCCGCCCCGCCAGCAGCCGGATTTGCTTGACGATTTAAAGGATATCCTGAACATATTTGGCCGTCTTCAAATGGAAGTTATTGTCGTGGACCAAACCAGTCCGGAATTGAAACGAAACGGACTTCATTGTGTCAAAGTCATAATACCTGGCATGATTCCCATGACGTTCGGCCATCATCTGAGTCGCCTGAAAGGATTGGACCGTGTTTTAAACGTACCCGCGAAACTCGGGTATACAAAAAAGCCGCTGAACGTCAGCGACCTGAACCCCTATCCCCATCCGTTTCCATAATTCGTCCCGAAGGAGGAAGACTATGAACCTCGATGAGTTTTTATATAAACTCCATTATGAGACAGACCGGGTAAAGCCTGGGGACTGGGTGGTGAACTGGGACGACGCCCCCCTTCCCTATAAGCTGTATCAGGAATTGCCGTCAGTAGAACTGCCTATTTCTCCCCTTTTCCATTTCAAAGAGCAAAAAACATCCATTCCATCCCTAGAAGAGCTCGGCCACTTTTTAAAATTCACATTCGGCCTTACCCAGATCAGCCAGACATTGCCGGTTGATGACCAGACCGGAGAATGGACCACCTACCGGCGCTTTGCCCCCTCGGGCGGCGCCCTTTATCCAAGCGAGCTGTATCTTTATTTAAAAATGGAAGGCCTGCCACATGGCATTTATCACTATGATGCAGCACATCACCGATTGGTCGCTTTGCGAGAAGGGAATTTTGACAGCTACCTCCAGCGTGCTCTCGGGAGCCGTTGTGATGTTTCTTCCGCCTTTGGCACAGTTTTTCTCTCGGTTTTTTTCTGGAAAAACTTTTTCAAATACCATAACTTTTCCTACCGGCTGCAGGGACTGGACACCGGATTTGTGATCGGCCAGCTGCTGGAAACGGGCAGGAGGCTCGGGTTTCAAAGCCGTGTATATTATCAGTTTCTTGACCGTGCCATTAACCATCTTCTAGGGATATCCGGGCAAGAGGAAAGTGTATATGCGATACTTCCTCTTTCCGTTGATCCGGCGGTGGAGTGGTCCAGAGAGGAGAAACTTGAAGAATCGGTCACTGCCGCCTCCTTATCCAGCGAACTGCCTCCACTTTCCCATTGTCATTACGTGCGATCAAGGGAAATCAGGCCATACCCAGTAATACTAAAAATGAATGAAGCCTGCCTGCTGAACTCGTTAACATGGAAAAGGGAGAAAACCGAAATACCAAAACCTCCTCGAACTGAGCGGTTATCGTACGACTTTTATTCTGTCTGTGAAAAACGCCATTCTCCCGGGCTGGACTTTTATCAGAAGACGGTAAGTAAATCTACATTAACAGCTCTTCTAAACGAAGCCTTCTCTGCCTCTTTTCACCAAAATGATGTGGATGTATCGGATGTTTCGCTGTATTGCTACGCATACAGCGTGGCAGGTTTACCGAACGGATTTTATTCTTACGATGAATCAAGCCATGATTTATCGCTTATTGAGGAAGGTGATTTCCGCACCGAGCTGCAGGATGGATTGCTGGCAGACACGGTCAACCTGGCCCAGGTTCCACTACATTTTGTCATTGCCGGTGCAAGAGACCATAACCAAGCTAATTATGGATACAGAGGCCACCGCATCCAGCACATGGAGGCCGGGATTTTGTCCCAGCATTTGCTGCTCGCCGCTTCTGCGTTGGACCTCTCTGGACATCCGCTCCTTGGGTTTGATGTGAATACCTATGATGATCTCTTTAAACTGAGGGAAACGAAAAAAACAAGCCTGTTGTTCCTGCCAGTGGGGGGCTCACGTCCCCTGCCAAGATTACAGGGACCATTATAGTGAATAAAACGGCGGGTTAGGATCCCCCGCCGTTTGTATATTTATTATCACCCATCATGTAATTCGAGCTGTCCCCTGGTTTCGCACCATCCCCTCCCCCTATAGATAGCCTGGAATATAAAACAAAGAGCCGCCGGAGCGACTCTTATGAAAATACTCTATTCAGATTTACTTCTTCATCCACTCCGGCTTGCCGAAGCCTTTAAATTCTTTATCCATTGTTTGTTCAAATTCTTTCGACTCTACCGCTGCTTTAATGTCTTTAGCGAACTGGGATTTCACGTCTTTCGTATTCACTACCACACGATTTCGGTATTGATCCGGCATGTTCTCAAGGAATAGCGCATCCTGAAGATTCATTTTTGCTGCGATTGCAAAATTTCCCGGTACAGCGGAAACATCCGCACTTCCGACTGCACGTGGCAATTGGGCAGCCTCCAAAGGCTTAAACTGAAGTTTCTTTGGGTTGTCTTGTATATCTTTTTCAGAAGCCGTTAATGGATTAACATCTTTTTTGATGGTAATAAGCCCGGCATCCTGGAACATTAACAGCGTTCTTGCCAGGTTTACTGGATCATTGGCAATGGCAATGGTGCTTCCATTCTTAATGTCTTCTATTTTTTTAAATTTCTCAGAGTATACTCCCATTGGAGCGGTTGGCACACTGATTAGCTCAGACAGTTTTAGGTTCTTCTCTTTTGCGAAATTTTCCATATAGATCTTATGTTGAAACAAGTTGGCATCAATGGATCCTTTGGATAAGGACAGGTTAGGCTGTACATAATCACTAAACTCTACGACTTTGACTTTGTACCCCTTTTTCTCAAGTTGTGGCTTGATCGCTTTTGTTACCATGTCGCTGTATGGACCGGCTGTGGCGCCAATGGCAATATTCTTTTTATCACCAGAGCCTGATGATCCACTCGATGAAGATCCACAAGCTGACAAAAGGCCAACCACAAGCAGTAAAATAAGTGCAGACAAATACTTTTTCATAGTTTCTCTCTCCTATTAATTATTATCTTTTATCTACTTTTTTAGAGATAGAGTCTCCCGCAAGCTGAATAACCTGCACAAGGAGAATCAAAACCACCACTGTGGTAATCATAACGGTGTTATCGTAACGATAGTATCCAAATCGAATGGCCAGATCCCCAATACCTCCGCCCCCAACAATTCCGGCCATTGCAGAATAGCCGACCAAACTAATGGTTGTAATTGTGAGCCCTTGAACAAGTCCAGGCTTGGCTTCCGGAAGAAGAACATCCTTAATGATCATCCATGAAGTGGCTCCCACCGCAATAGCCGATTCTATGACACCCTTATCAATCTCTCTCATTGACGTTTCTACCATTCTTGCAAAAAAAGGAATCGCTGCTACCGACAAAGAGACAGAGGCCGCAGTAGGACCAATCGTTGTGCCGGTAAGAAGATTCGTTAGAGGAAGCAATGCCACCAAAAGAATGATGTAGGGAATGGAACGAATCAAGTTTACGATCCATCCGGCAACACCTTTCACCACCGAATTCTCCAAAAACAATCCTTTATCCGTTACAAACAGCAAAACACCAAGCGGAAGTCCGAGAACAATTGCTACAAGCAGCGAAATTCCCACCATATAGAGAGTCTCGAAAAACGCCTTATTAATATCCGGCATAAGCTGGACGAGCGATTCAAGCAGCATCCTGGACCACCTCCAGGCTTCTCGTTTTGCTGGTGATGTAATCAATTGCCTTTTTTACTTCGGACGCTTCTCCTGTCAATTCCATAATGAAAATGCCAAGAGGTGTATCCTGAATGTATTCTATTTTGCCGTGCAGGATGTTTCCTTTCACCTGATACCGCTGGAAAAGCTCGGATACGACAGACTCCTCAGCGATTTCACCTTTAAACTGGATCTTGATGATGGTTCCCTTTCTTTTCTCAATCAGCTGCTCTGGAAGATCGAACTGAAGGATACTATTAATGAAATCCCGGGTCAGCGGCTTTTTCGGATTGGAAAAAATCTCATACACCTCTCCCTCTTCGATCACTTCCCCGTTCTGCATAACTGCGATTTTATGGCAAATCTCCTTCACCACTTCCATCTCATGCGTTATCAGAACGATGGTCAGTCCAAGTTTTTTATTTATATCTTTTAACAGATTGAGAATGGATTTGGTTGTACTCGGATCTAGTGCTGAGGTCGCCTCATCGCATAACAGCACCTTTGGATTGTTGGCAAGTGCCCTGGCAATCCCTACTCTTTGTTTTTGTCCACCACTCAACTGTGCCGGATACTGGTCTTTTTTATCAGTCAGATCGACCAGATCCAAAAGCTCCAAGACACGCTTATTTGCTTCAGCTTTCGTCTTTCCTGCTGCTTTAAGTGCAAACGCAATATTTTCATAAACCGTTTTTGAGCTCACTAGATGAAAATGCTGAAAGATCATCCCAATTTTTAAACGTGCTTTTCGCAGGCCATCACCTTTCAGCGTCGTAAGGTCGACTCCATCAATTTTCACTTGACCCGATGTTGGCTTTTCAAGCAAATTCAAACAGCGGATAAGTGAGCTTTTACCAGCACCGCTATACCCGATAATGCCGTAGATTTCCCCTTCTTTTACATTAAGGGAAACGTTGTTCACCCCTACGATTTCTTTCTTCTTTGAACGATACACCTTTACCAGGTTGTTGACTTCGATCAAGAAATTGCCCCCTCTTTTCTTTCAATGTAAAAAAGCCCCTTTCATCATGAAAGAGGCTTTTGATTATGCATTCAATCTCACCTTATCTTTCAGAATGAAGTTCATTCTGCAGGAAGTGGCACCTTTCCATATGGAGGTTGCCGGACGTCATTGGGCCTAATCCCTCAGTCTCTCTTGATAAGAACAGTTATTATATTATTATTAGAACATTTTTAATCATAAAATTCTTTTTTATCCTTGTCAATACTATTCTGCGTGGAATGGTCGGGATTAAACGCTTTCATTAAGAAATACGAAGATAGAGTTTATTACCATTTATGAAAATGAAAATTAAAAGTTAACGGTTAGTTTTTTTGATGTTCATTCGGTTCAACACCAGTTAAACCATGGTAGTCATAATCCTTGAAAGGAAAATAGAGGTTATGAGTCAATTTTGTAAAGGTGAGACTTGTCCATACTTCTTGTTGATTCTTTATAAATTCAGATCTTAAATCACCAAAGAGAAAATACAGATTATGATACATTTCATCATAATTGTCCTGTTCCACATTAAATAATTTAGGTATATTATGGCTATAAATAAGCTTATTGCTTTCTTTTGAAACATAATAAAATAAAGCATAAATGTATACCGTCTCCCCGTAATTCTGGGATAATTTGGTTTATAAGCCAGGCTGCGTCATGATAAATATTCTCCATAGTTTTCGTTTCCATTATACCTCGCTATTCCTTATTAATGCTTTCTGTTCAAACTTTATTGTAAAAAATAGGCACCCAATAAAACACCCCACCAGCTTACTAAAAAATAAGGAACTCTCTTTAATTGGATAAATTTTAATGTTTTTTTACGATAGAAACGGACTTTCCTATAAAAATCGATAAAAATCATCGGTTTTTCTGCAATTATTTGCGCTTCTCACTTTCTACCAGCTTTCAAATAATTGATATTTGTCATATAATAGAGATAGTTCAATCCATTAATTATTGTAATCCGCGATGATATCGTTTTCATTAAGACAGGAAAGTGTGTGACTCGATTGCACCTTGACTTGGTGTGACTACTGCAACTTTTCTGCAAATATTAGGCGAAAAGGTTGGTATAAATGAGCAACAGAGAAACTAACACAGACGTCATTTTAATTGGCGCCGGAATCATGAGTGCGACATTAGGAACTCTCTTGAAAGAATTAGTACCGGAATGGAATATTAAAGTGTTTGAGAAGCTCGGAAAACCAGGCGAGGAAAGTTCCAATGAATGGAACAATGCGGGAACAGGACACGCGGCACTGTGCGAGCTTAACTATACGGTTGAAAAGCCTGATGGATCCATTGATATTAGCAAAGCAATAAACATAAATGAACAGTTTCAGGTATCCATGCAGTTCTGGTCTCATCTGGTAAATCGCAAGCTCATCCAAAAACCTGAGGAATTTATCATGCCGCTGCCTCATATGAGTTTAGTGCAAGGTGAGAAAAATGTGAAGTTCCTGAAGAAACGGTTTGAAGCGATGTCAAAGAATCCACTGTTTCAAGGAATGGAATTTTCCGAAGATACGGAGAAATTGCTGGAATGGATTCCACTTATCCTTGAAGGCCGTAAAATGGACGAACCGATTGCGGCTACCAAAATTGACTCCGGAACGGATGTTAACTTTGGTGCGTTAACCCGTATCCTTTTTGATCATTTAAAAACAAAGAATGTTGATGTTCTCTATGGACATGGTGTTAATGATTTAAAGCGTACGAGTGACGGATCCTGGGAACTGAAAATTAAGAATTATGACAGCGGTACCTTGGAACGCCATAAAGCAAAATTCGTTTTTATCGGCGGTGGCGGCGGAAGCCTTCATCTCCTTCAGAAATCCGGTATTCCTGAAGGCAAGCATATTGGCGGATTCCCGGTAAGCGGAATTTTCATGGTATGTAACAATCCGAAAGTCATTGAGCAGCACCACGCAAAAGTTTACGGAAAAGCCAAGGTGGGTGCTCCTCCGATGTCCGTACCGCATCTGGATACACGATTTATCAATAACAAAAAGTCCCTGCTGTTCGGACCATTTGCCGGCTTCTCACCAAAGTTCTTAAAAACCGGCTCCATGTTCGATTTGATTACTTCTGTTAAACCCGATAATATCTTAACGATGCTGGCTGCAGGTGTAAAAGAAATGTCATTGACCAAATACCTGATCCAGCAAGTACTGCTATCCAAAGAACAGCGTATGGAAGAGCTTCGTGAATTCATCCCGAACGCGAAAATTGAAGATTGGGATTTAGTTGTGGCCGGCCAGCGTGTGCAGGTCATCAAAGATACAGAAGCTGGCGGCAAAGGAACCCTTCAGTTCGGTACAGAAGTGGTTACTGGAGCCAACGGAACCATCGCAGCATTACTGGGTGCTTCTCCGGGAGCTTCCACAGCGGTTCATGTTATGCTTCAAATCATCAGCAAATGCTTCCCTGATCGCATGAAAGAGTGGGAGCCGAAAATCAAAGAAATGATTCCGTCCTACGGTCTTTCCTTGATGGAAAATCCTGACCTGCTGAGAAAAATTCATCAGTCCACAGCCGAGTCGCTCGGTCTTAAAAAAAAAGAACCCGTCTTTAATGACGAAAAAACAACAGAAACAGTCTACTAAGTGAAAACTTTTAATTGGCAGCTCAATTGAACCTTCGATCCCTCTTCGGGATTGGAGGTTTTTATATCGGCCGAAATAGATGGGCATGAAAAATAAGGAAGGCGCTGCACTTACAGACAGCGTCCTTTTCTCATTACTCTCCACTCGAATAAATCATAATCTTGAGTATATTCGTTTTATCATGAATGGCTTTTTCAAACGCCTCAGCAGTCTCTTCCACCTTTTCGGACAGAAGCGATCGTTCCCTGAACGGATTTAGGGCTGCCCGCCGTTTCAATGCCAGGTCTACACCTCGACCGGCGGTAAATTCATTCAACTTCTGAGCCAAATCGTCTTCCCTCAGATTGATCGTATGGGTGACCCCCATCTCCTTTGCCGTTTTCAAGCGGCTTTGTTCCAGATCAACCGAGGCTCATAAAAATACTGAACCTGTTTTTCTTTTTAAGCGATTATTTTACTGATCCAAAACACCCTTTTTCAATATAATGTTGGCATATGGAACGTGTTCGCTAGTCGCCAAAACTGCATATGCTTCCTTGCTTCTTTCATAAAACTGATGGCGTTCAAGCTTTTCAAATGACACCTTGTCCCCGTTAGTGGCTTGAACGGCTCGTTCGAATTCCTTCCAGATCTGCGGATTCTTGTCGTCACCTTCCACCGGATCCATCAACAGAACCGGAGCGTCTACATAGGTATCAAGGGGGAATAAATCTAAAATAGCGCGCAAAAAGTCACAGACGCCATGGCCATAGCCGGGAACCAGCCGGCGGGCATGACTTGCCGCTGGAAAATTTCCATCGGCAATGACAATTTCATCACCGTGCCCCATTTCCATCAGTACCTTGAGCAGCTCAGGAGACAGAATTGAAGGTATGCCTTTAAGCATGGCTCGCACCCCATTCGTTTCTCATCAAAGGGTAACCTCCTGCTCATGATCCATATGATCTTCAGGCTGTGCCGCTTTAACTGTTAATCCCCCATCCACCATCAATAAGTGCCCATTGATTTGCATGGCCTCATCTGATGCGAGGAAGACAACCGCATCCCCAATTTGCTTCTCTGTTCCCAACCGTTTCATTGGGTTGGCTTCAATCTCTTTTTCCAGAATTGCCGGGTCTGCCAGATATTCCTCGCACATCTGTGTGGCGGTTGTGCTTGGACCAACCGCATTAACGTTGATGTTGTATTTGCCCAGTTCAATCGCCAGGGCCTTGGTTAGATGGCTGGCCGCTGCTTTGGACGAGATATAGTGCGGCACCACCGGGCTGGTGACCATCACACTGGCTGTCGAAGCGATATTTACAATCTTTCCGTATTTTCTTCCGATCATCGATTTCGCCACTCGCTGCGATGTTAGGAAGATCGATTTCACATTCGTCTGGTACGTTCGGTCCCACATTTCTTCCGAAAGACTTAAAAACGGTTCAAACGGGGCGATTCCGGCGTTGTTGACCAAGATATCCACTAGCCCCAATTCCTGTTCCACTTCACTGATCATTTGATCAACATCCTGCTTGATGCCGACGTTCCCCTGAACTGTCAGTGCACGGACCCCAAATTGTTCTTCAACGTATTTCTTTAGGTCAACGGCTTTTTCAAGGTCACTTGAGGAAAAATAGTTGATCGCAACATTAGCTCCTTCT
This sequence comes from Fictibacillus sp. S7, assembly GCF_004127935.1. Lineage (NCBI taxonomy): Bacteria > Bacillati > Bacillota > Bacilli > Caryophanales > Fictibacillaceae > Fictibacillus > Fictibacillus sp. S7. Next base: position 2,631,718 of record NZ_QJKL01000001.1, read on the forward strand.
TCCGCCAATCGTTTCACGATAGCTGATCCAATTCCCTGGCTTCCCCCTGTTACAAGTGCGGTACGGTTTGTGAATTTACTCATCTTGTACTCTCCTTTGTCTTGGTATTTAATCGGTAAAATTTCTTGGCATTCTCCGTGAAGATATTTTCTCTCTCTTCTGATGTAAGTGAATCAGGAAGATTTTTATTAATAATGTCAATGGCATCCCCATAGGTTCCCGCCGATAAGCAGACAGGCCAGTCAGAGCCAAACAGCAGTCGTGACGGTCCAAATACGTTTGTGACATGCTGGATGTAAGGGTTGAAATCTTCTGTTTCCCACTCGTACGGAACCGCCTCTGTCATGAATCCGGAGACCTTGCACCATACATTCGGGTACTCGGCGAGGGCTTTCATCTCTTCCTTCCAGCCAGACAGCTCTCCCTCTGCGATATTCGGCTTGGCCATATGATCAACGATTGCTCTTAACCCAGGAAGCGCTTTCAATAACTCCAGTACAAAAGGGATATGTTTTTTGTTAATCAACAAATCAAGCGGAAGTTCTTTTTTATGAAGAAGCTTCACATTTTCAACAACCTGCTCCTGCAGAATCCAATCACTTTGCTCGATGTCCTGCAGCATCGGACGAAGACCAACCACACCCGGGTTCGTTAATAGTTCTTCTAATTGCTCCTGAAAAGAAGGTGAAGAAAGATCGAGCCAGCCGACCACCCCTTTGATCCAGTCATAACGTTCATATAGTGATAAGAGAAATAAGGTTTCTTCGTATGTAGGTGCGGCTTGGACCACGATTGTTCCGGAAATATTGAATTGCCGCAGCATAGGAACCAAGTCTTCAGGCAGGTAATCCTGATAGAGAACCTCCATGTCCTCGGTAAACCATCCGTAATCGCCTCTCTCCAGCTTCCAAAAGTGCTGATGGCTATCAATCATGTGCATTCCCCCCTTGATTGTTCATTTTAATGTTACCGGTAACATAATTAATAACAAAAGTATTTAGAATTGTCAAACTATTTTTAAAGATGCACAAAAAAAGAACCTCTATTCTTTAATAGAAGTTCCTGATGATTTTCTGATTACCAATTCCGGCTTTAAATTAATAGATCGGTAACCTGTCGGACTATTTCCTTCTACCCGTTCAATGACCAGTTGCGTGCCTATGTAACCGAAGTCATAGGCGGGCTGCGAGGATACCGTTAAAAACGGATCCAGTTCTATAAACAGTTCAAGGTCATCAAAGCAGACGACCGCCATATCCTCCGGCACCCGGAGGCCACCCTGGCGTAGCTGTTTAATAAGCTTAATGGCAATAAAATTGTTAACGGCAAAGAATGCCGTTGGACGCTCGTCCTCCGGTAGTTCAAGCAGATGATTAATTCCGGCTAACTGATCCTCCTGTTTGTAATGGTCTTCAACCATAAAGAAAGGATTCACAGTTAGGTCATTTAATTTCAACGTTTCCACATATGCCTGATATCGTTCCTTCGACGTCGAAATGGTCAACGGTCCATGGACCATCGCGATCCGTTGGTGACCATTGTTGATGAGGTGTTGAAGCAGATACCGGGTTCCCTCGTAATTATCCCCAAGCACCATATCACATGGTACATTTTCAATTTTACGGTCGATTAACGTAAAAGGGATTCGGTTTCTCATTAGCTTTTTTAAATTTTTAAGCGAGGAATCTCCGGTTGGTGCGATAATGACCCCATCCACCCGCTTGGCAATCAGTGCATCAATATACTCGCTTTCCTTCTCGTAATCCTCATCGGTATTGCAAAGAATGAGCTGATATCCCATCTGGTTGGCTTTATCTGTAGCCCCTCTCGCCACTTTTGTAAAAAAAGGATTGGTAATGTCCGTAATAACAAGAGAAAGCAGCTTGGTTTTCTTCAAATTCAGGCTTTGCGCGGCCGAATTGGGTATATAGTTTAATTCCTTGATCGCGTCCTCTACCTTTTTCCTGGTCGCTTCACTGATGTTTCCTTTGTTGTTAATGACCCTGGAAACCGTCATGGAGGAAACGTTGGCTCGTTTGGCAATATCATAAATCGTCGTCACATTACTTACCTGCCTTCTTGTTCTCCCGTTCTATCTATTATAGTTAGTTTACCAAACTTTTATCAGGAAGAAGAGAGACGTGTATAAAAACAAAAACCAGCCTGTCCCATCAGGCTGGTGTTTCACTCATCAAACTCTCTCTTTCAAAAACTCTTCCACTTCATCCAATTCCGGATACGAAGTCTGCGTCCCCCGCTTGGTGACACTTAAGGCGGCAAAGGCAGTGGCCTTTTTCATCGCCTCAAGTACATCTCCGGTTTTAACGTAGTAGTGGGAGAAGCAGCCGATGAAGGCGTCACCTGCACCTGTGGTATCAATCGCGTCCACTTTATGGGAGGATACGGTTTGGACATCATCCTTCGTTACCCACATCACACCGCGGCTGCCCATCGTTACGATGACGTTCTTTACACCACGCTCTACCAGCGTCATGGCCGCCAAGCGAACCTGTTCATCAGTTTCCACCGGCAGGTCCGTTAAAATCTCCAGCTCGCTTTCGTTCGGAACAAAAAAGTCGCTTTTGCACACATACTCAAAGTCCAGTTCCTTGGAGGCAGGCGCCGGGTTCAGGATCACCGGGATGCCATGCTCGTTTCCGAATTCAATTGCACGGTAAACGGTTGGCAGCGGCACCTCCAGCTGCAAAACGATCAGTGAGCATTGTTTCAGCTTTTCTGCTGCACCGTCCACATCCTCCGGTGAAAGATGCTTATTCGCTCCTTTAATGATCAAGATACGGTTTTTGGAATCCGGATCCACAAAAATTGGCGCCACGCCGCTGGACGTACCGGGCACTTTAACGGTATATTCCGTATCGATGCCATACTTCCCGAGGTTATTAATCGTGTTGTCGGCAAACAAATCATCCCCGACTTTTGTCACCATCATGACGTCGGAACCGAGCTTGGCCGCGGCTACCGCCTGGTTGCACCCTTTTCCTCCGCAGCCGATTTCAAAGTCCGGCGCTTCCAGTGTTTCTCCTTCTTTTGGCATTTTATCAATGTACGAAATCAAATCCACCATGTTGGATCCAATCACTGCAATATCCATTGTTCTTCCTCCCTATTTCTTTCCGGTAACGACGGTAAAGGAACGTTCCTCTCCTGCACCAAGCTTGATCTGAGTTCCTGCCTTTTCTGCCGCTTTAAACCCTTCCGGCCGGCAGGTGGCTGGCAGCACGAAAGCTCCTACCTGCTGATCGCTGTTGTACAGAAGCCAGCGTGTGGCATAGTTAAGCTCGGCTGTTGAAAATCTCGTGAAAAAGGCCGTGCCGTCGGGGGATTGCATTTCAAATTCCACTTCTTCCCCGTATTGATCCAGTCGGTCAGCAAAAAAGACAATCTCCGGATCATACATGTCCGGCTGATTCAGTACATTGAGCGTTTCTTCCCCACTCAACAGCTTTTTGTTATATCCGAGCCATTGATCCGTCGGCTTCACATGGGCTGGAATCGATTCCCGAAGCACGAATGCGTCATCTGGAATGCTTTGCTTCATAACCCCATTTTCCACATATGCATAGTTGGTATGACACATGTACTGCAGGGGCATCTCGCCACCGGAGAGGTTTTTCACCGTCATTCCGATCTCGATGAATGATTCTCCTCTGCCCATTTTAACACTCGGTGATGCCAAATAGTGATGGCCGAATCCTTTTACATATTCGGTTTCGCCGCCAACCTTGATTCCCTGGTGGCTGATTTCAAGCCAGGCACGGTCCAATTCAGCACATGCCATTTCCCCGTGCAGCTCGTGATCATCCTCCGGTCCCGGACAGCCATTGGCAATCAACCCTGAATGAAACGAAAAGCATCCGTACGTATCCACGACCTCTCGCACGTTCTTTGGCTGCGAGAACATATTTTTCATCTTCAGATCGATGCCATCAAACGCAAGGTCCCAGATGATCTGTCCCATATACGGCAGCACGACCATTACCCCGCGCGAGTTTGTCAGCTCGATGGCTTCCACTCCCGACGGATAGCGGAACAGGCTTACCGTAAACTCATTGTCACGATAGATCACTTTTTTGTTTTCCTTAAAAAATTCCCGCTGAAGTTCAATGATTCCACTCATGTCTAAGCATCCCTTTCCTGCTGATTAACCTCATCAAGGCAGCCAGGAAAAGGCTGCCTGACAAGGTTTAATGGTTTATTGTGCCAACTCGATCGTTTTGTCTGTTTTTCTCACCGCAGACTTTTTCATTTCGCCATAGAAGTAGATGCCGACATAGACGAAGCAAGCCATGGAAACCAGGAATGCCGTTTGCATGGAGCCGAACGCGTCCGACGCATAACCTTGCAGAGCCGGAATTACCGCACCGCCGACAATCGCCATAACAAGAATTGCACCAGCAGTTTCGGTGTACTTCTTATCGACCACTTCAAGCGTTTCTGCATAAATCGTTGGCCAGCAAGGACCAAACAGCATGCTTACCCCAATTGCTGCATAAACCGCCGTCATGTTCGGTACGAGCACGACATACGCCAATAACGCGGATCCGATGATGGCATAGCTGAACAGAATCTTGGACGGAGAGAAGCGAGTCATCAGGAAGTTCGCAATGAATTTCCCAACGAAAAAGGCGATAAAGCTGAAGACCATAAAGTTGGACGCGGTTCGTTCGTTAAAGTTCGGGTTCAAATCAAGCGCAAGACGGATGGTGAACGACCAGACCGTAACCTGCATGCCCACATATAAAAACTGAGCTGCAATTCCTTTTTTGAATCGTTTGTTGCCCGCCAAATACTTGAGCGTCTGACCGATTCCCGGAGCTTTTTCTCCTCCTTTAGCACGGTTGGTCACCGGCTTACAAATCGGAAACTTCGTAATCGCAAACAGAATAAACATGGCGATCAGAACAAATATGATGTACTTATAAGGCTGAAGGGTATGCTGAAGCATTTTCAATCCAAACGCCTGAGCTTCTGCCGGTGACATTTTGGCCATTTGTGACTCCAGGCTTGCCCCCTCTTGGAACACAAGATATTTTCCTAGCAGGATACCCGCGATAGATCCCAGCGGATAAAACGTCTGGGAAATGTTCAAACGAAGAATGCCGTATTTTTTCGGTCCAATCATTGAGCTGTAGGTGTTGGCCGCTGTTTCGAGAAAGCTCAGCCCAACCGCAATAGCAAAAATCGCGAACAGGAACATCGTGTACGTCCCCATGTGTGACGCCGGGTAAAACAATGAGCAGCCCACGATATAAAACAGAAGGCCTGTCATGATCGCAAACTTGTAGCTCATTTTCTTAATGACCATCGAGGCCGGAATCGCAACCACAAAATAACCACCGTAAAACGCACTTTGCACGAAAGCGCTCGCGAAATCGCTGAGTTCAAACACATGTTTAAATTGCGCAATCAGAATGTCGTTCAGACTCGCCGCCACAGCCCATAAAGGAAAAAGCAATGAGACCAGGATAAATTGAAAAATCGGTGTTTTGTTCAAATAGCCATCAGGCAGCTGAATCAGGTTGCTGTTCTTCATGTGTACATCCCCTTTTTTTAAATAGATTAGTAGTAAAGCGCTTACATATCGCGTTCCAGAAGAGGTACAGAATGACCATTCTGTACCTTGTTTACTTTTTAAGAGATTGTCCGTCAGGTGAATTCTTCGGATAGCGCAGCCGGCATGATTCCCGGATGATGAGTTCCGGAGACAGCTTGTACTCGCGCTTCGGCACCGGATCTTTAAATTGGATCCGTTCATGCAGCAGCTGAAAGGCAAGCTCCCCTAACGCGTGCATGGGCCGTGAAACCACGCTGAGCTTTGGGTTCAAGAAGGTGGCAATGTCCACGTCATCAAACCCGAAAAACGAAATTTCCTCCCCGAGCTTCCAGTCCAGATCGCCAAAGGCCTTCACACACCCGATGGTCATCAAGTTGTTGGATGAAAAAATGGCCGTCGGACGGTCGTCCAGTGAATACAGCTGGTGTGCCCCCTGATACCCGCTGCGCTCACCAAAGTCTCCCTGAAAAATGTAGCGCTCGTCCAGCTTCAGGTTGTAATCCTCGAGCGCTTTTTTGTAGCCGATAAAACGCTCACGACCCGGTGTGGTGTTCTGCGGACCGCAAATGATCGCAATCTTCTCATGCCCCTGCAGAATCATGTGCTGAACGGCCTGGTAAGAGCCTTTTACGTTATCGACGAGCACCGTATCCACGTCATAGTACTGAATGCTCCGGTCGACCGCGACCATCGGAATGCCCTGCTCATGAACCTGCTTCAGGTGATCGCCATTTTCGTTGGCTGTCGTGATGATGACCCCGTCCACTCCCCGCTCGATGAAATTCTTCAGAATCTCCTGCTCGACCACCGGTGATTCGTTCGTGCTGCTCAGAATCGCGAAGTATCCTGTTTCCCGGGCCTTCTGTTCAATTCCGGCCATTACGGATGGAAAAAACGGGTTGTTGATGTCTGGCACAATGACACCGATCGTCTTCGTATCCTTGCTTTTCATCGTACGTGCTGCGGCATTGCGGATATAGCCGAGCTCCTGAATGGCTTTCAGGATCCGCTCCTCCGTCTGCTTGCGCACGCCGCCCTGGTTATTGATGACCCGGGAGACAGTCGCAATCGATACATTCGCCCGTTTAGCCACATCCTGAATGTTTGCTTTCCCTTCCATGGGCAAAACTCCTAAAATGTAAACGTTTAGATTTTTTTACAAAAAAATAGATTTATGCCTGAAATCACTGAGTCTGTTTTGAACAATTAATGTAAACGTTTAGATTTTTGTTCTTGGATATAATCTAGCATGAGAAAATAGAAAATGCAAGAAGTTTTTTGAAACCGCTTTCCTTACTCTTGCGTACCCCATTCAGAAGCCAGAATTCCCATAAAGTATGTATCAACATATTGGCCGTCCACATAAGCGTGCTGCCTCAGCTTGCCCTCTACTGTAAAACCAATCTTTTTATACAGCCCAATCGCTTGTTCATTGGTTCCTCTCGTTGTTAAATAGATTTTGTTCAAACGCAGCTGCTTAAAGCCAACATCAATCATCTGCTCCATGGCAATTTTTCCGTAGCCCTTCCCTCTTGCTTCAGGAGCGAGAAGGATTCCGATGCTCGCGCGTCCATGTCCATGATCGATATCTTTAAGAAATACCCATCCGACCAGCTGCTGTTCTTCATTTTCAATCCCCAGCAATAAATCGTTATTCCTTCGCTTCCCTTCTACTTCCTGGAGGACCTGCTCATACGTCAGCGGCGTTCGTCCCACCATTAAGATGGATCGTGAATCATTGGACCATCGGTGAAGTTCCTTGATATCGGCGGTTTCGAATGACCTGAGTTTTACCATGGCTATTAACCTCCTATAAGAATTCAAGTAATACTCCCATAAGAATATCACTTAATGTCTGGGTGCTGTTACTAAATAAGAAAAAGAAGCTGATCCAACTTTTTTTGCGCAGATGATTCAATCTGAATGGACTTTGCCATGAAAGTTTCTCCTATTTTTGAACTGTAGAATGAAACAAAATCAACTTCCTTGCTATACTTCTATTTGTTACCTCCCTTTATTCCATTTTTATTATAATAAAACTTGTAATATTCTAATGATTTATATAATAAACCCGACCCCAATGAATTTCAACCACTATTTTTGTGTAAATGAACGAAGGAGATTTTGTTTCCCTCATTGAATTGAGAAGAGAAAAGAACGGCTACTGGAGGAGAAAATGGACATTAAAACAAAGAGGCTTCATATTCGAAGGTTTATTCCAGAAGATTGGCAAGCGGTGCATCACTACACATCCAATCCTGCTGTCATGGAATATATTCCTGAGGGAGTTTTTACTGAAGGTGACGCCAAAGCATTTATTGAAGAGAACAGCGGAGACCACCCGGAGAAATATGCGGTGGTTCTGCGGGACGTGAACCAATTAATCGGCCATATTGTGTTTCACAAATACTTTGGTAACCATACATACGAGATCGGCTGGGTGTTCAATACGGCGTACCACAATAAGGGATATGCTTCGGAAGCAGCACAGACTGTTTTGGATTACGGCTTCGATACTTTGAAACTCCACCGGATCATTGCCACATGCCAGCCGGAGAACCCGCCGTCCTACCGGGTGATGGAGAAGATCGGAATGCGAAGGGAAGGCTATTTCAAAAAGTGCATCCCCCATAGAGATGGCTGGTGGGATGAATACTATTACGCCATTTTGGAGGAGGAATGGAAAAATGAAAAAGGCATCTGAGCAGATGCCTTTTTAACCACAAATAAGTCGGCTATTGATTTCTATCGTAAGATTCCTCATTATTACTTCTGCAACCTACATTCATAAGCTTTATCGATATAGCTAGTTATTTGCCTTAAAGAATCCACCCATTCTAACCTAATATACACTTCACCAGGTGTTAACCTGACTGGATCAGATTTTTCATATATATGTCCAAGCATTTCATCTATCTCTCGCTGTAATTGCTTCGCTGTTTCTGTGTGCAGTTTTTTTCCCAGATGAAGAACAAAGCATACTTTCCTAGCTGCAGTTGTGGTTGCAAATTTATATGAACCTTTCTTACTTATATAACCTATGCAATCTGTTCGAATGCCATTTTTATAACGACCGTGGTAGTCCTCAACCTCGTCTTTGTACGAACTTTTTTTATAAATATAATTATCGATTTCTTTTGCCAGCACTCTGGCTTTCTCTGTTTTGAACAAGTTATAAAAGTACTCTTTTGATTTTACTCCTAACCTCTCATTAACCCATCCAAAATATAAATTTACTCCACTTAAATTTACTGGTCCGACAATCTCATCCTTTAGAGGAGATAGATTAAAAAGTTGAACAAAATCAGCATAGTCTTCAAACCATTTTCCCGTTTGACTAAATGAATGAACGAGCATTAATGAATGGTTAGCCATGACATTCTTTGCTTCGATTAGAGCAGATGCGGTTCTATGTATTAATTGATATCTTTTATCCAGGATGTCATCCTTCTCTATACCTAGTAGCTTAAGTAAGTATTCCAATCTTTCTCCTTTGCCGCTACTTGGGTTTTCATCCAGCCAGGACGCCACAGTTTCTCCAAAGGGTTCAGACACTTTTCCTTCCACTATAATGGGTAAAAGCCCATTATTTGTTTTTGCCAAGACATAAAGATCGTTTTGTGAGCTTTTATTTCCTCCTGGTAAAGCAACTTTGTACTCTGGGAATCCATACAAAATTCTTACATCATTAAACAGAGGCAACTTACTCTGTTTTAAAATCCTTTCTACACTTAATGGGAAATTGTCAGCCCCTTCCCAACAATTAGCTAATTCATATGCAGAAAATCTTTCCTTCCATTGCTTTTTAGGATCTGCAAGGAATTCTTGCCATGATAAAGCTCCCTTTGAAGGAATAAAGAATTTACTCATTTTCTTCGCCCCTTAAGATATTTGTATAATGTACTCTACTACAGTGGCTCAATTAATAATTTTTTGAAGATAGATAGTGATCAATCGTCTTCAAATAAGTTTTCCAATCCCGATAGCTGTCTTGAACTCTCTGTTTCAAAGAAAAATCAATTTGTTGTTCTTCGACATAGATCCCATTCCGGCGCATGTTTTCTAACCTATTTAAATACTGTTTAACTGAAATATCCTTTAATTTTTTCTCACCTTTTTTAACATGTGTTTCTGCTTTAAGTATTCTTCAAATTCCAATAATATCAGCCCTCCCCCTGCTTATCCTCTTCAATATGTAAACCCTTCGCCAAAATATCATTTCTTTTAATGATATCAGGAATTTATTGTAAATTAAACGTAAAAATATTGAATTAGATGTAACTGTTCTGTCTATAAAAAGTACAAATCTACATTGCAAAGCAACAATTATTTCGAACCATAGGTTACAGCAGTGCTTTGACGGGTATTTCTTAAAAGAAAAATTTTTCCATATCAAGAGGATGAATACAATTAAATCTTTTATTATGGTACAAAATGTAGAGGAAAGGAGTTGCGCATGGAATTTTTTCTCGTTATTTTGGTTCTGCTGGCCTTAATCGGCCTGGCCAGTTTCATCAATCATTTTATTCCATACATACCTGTTCCACTGATCCAAATTGCGCTTGGCGTGACGCTTTCAGTCCTGCCACTGGGCATAAAAGTCCCGATGAATCCGGAGCTGTTTTTCATCCTCTTTATCGCGCCGCTTCTCTTCCATGACGGACGGCATGCTTCAAGAGAAGAATTATGGAAGCTTCGAAAACCAATCCTTCTGCTTGCTCTTGGCCTTGTCTTTATGACCGTATTTGCCATCGGCAGTTTGATACATTGGCTCATCCCGTCCATTCCTTGGCCGGCAGCCTTTGCGCTTGCCGCGATCCTCTCGCCTACGGACGTGGTTGCCGTCAGTTCCATTTCCAGCCGGGTAAAAATGCCAGAACAAATCATGCACGTTCTTGAAGGCGAAGGGCTGATGAATGATGCCTCCGGATTGGTGGCATTTAAATTTGCGGTGGCCGCTACCGTAACCGGAGCCTTTTCCATTACAGAGGCAAGTGGAAGCTTCTTTATCATTTCAGTTGGCGGTTTTCTCGGCGGTGCCCTCTTGGCCCTGATCGTGATCCAGCTGCGAACCTTTATTCGGCGGCTCGGCATGGATGATGTTACGATTCATATGCTCATCCAGCTCTTGACCCCATTTGTTATTTTTTTCGTGACTGAACATCTGGGCCTCTCCGGCATCCTTTCAGTCGTTGCCGCTGGAATTGTGCATGCCATTCACCAGGATCGCAAACGGATTCCCGCCGGATCACTTGAAATCGTTTCACGAAGTACATGGACTGTCCTCATTTATATTCTAAACGGACTGGTGTTTGTCATTCTCGGATTACAGATCCCTGGTGTACTCAATGAAATTTTCAAAAATCCCTTGTTTGATAATTGGCAGGTTATCCAGTATATCCTGATCATCTCAGTTGCTCTGCTGGTGCTTCGTTTTCTGTGGATTTCGGTCACCTGGCGAAAATGGAAAGAAAAAGGAATGCCCCATATGAAATCCCAAAGAGCCATTGCCATCTTGACAGTCTCAGGCGTGCGTGGTGCGGTTACTCTCGCTGGTGCATTTACCATTCCATTTGTCATTGAGGGCGGTGGCCCCTTTCCAAATCGTTCGCTTATCATTTTCATCGCAGCCGGCGTCATCCTGGTGACCTTGATCCTCGCAAGCATTTTCTTGCCGATCCTGGCAAAAAGCGAAAACACCAATGCCCAGGAGCTAAGAGATGAAATGGAACGGAATGCCAAACTGCGTACATTCGAGGCCGCTATCCATTCCGTTCAGAATTCCATGACGGAGGAGAACCGGGAAGCTGCCGTATCCATCATCAGCACCTACAACAATATGCGAAATGAGTTCAGTTCCAAAAGTTCCGAAAAAATTGAACGCCAGGAAAATGCGGTCAGGATGAAGGCGATTGAAGCCGAAAGCCTTTACTATACGAACTTGAAGAAAGCTGGGAAAGTGGATCGGGATACCGCCATTCTGGTTGAGGAACATCTGCAGCGAAGGCGTCTTGCTCAAACGAATCGCATACAATACCGCCGGCTGTTTGTTTGGATCCTTTTCAAGCGGAGTGCGTTTGCCCTGCTGCAGCTACTCCTGCCAAGGAACAGCAAACAGCGCAAACAGAGCCGTAAGCGAAGAAAGCTGCTGGTCGGCCTAAAGGTCAACATGGCCAAGGCTGCCATTCACTATTTAAAAACGCACATGACACCTGAAAACCGGCACCTGTTTCTCGATGTCATGGGAGAATACAATCAGTTAATCGTCAAATACAACCTTGCCAAAAAAAGTGATGAAACCACTCACTTCGCCCGCATGCAGCGCGACCTTCAAATCCAGGCCTTCCAGGCGGAACGCGATGAAGTGCAGGATCTGTACGAAAAAGGCGAGGTGACAATTGATGTGATCCGGGACATTCGGAGACAGATCAATATTCGTGAAGCCTACTGGATGGAAGAGAATAGTGTCCATTTTCATTAATAAAAAGGAGTATGAGAACATAAATGCCTCTTACTCCTTTTTGAAATATTGTTATAAACTTTTGTAATAGTTGCGGATTTTTTGTGCCATAAGGCGCCTACGAATTAATAAGAATTCATCAAAATTGGTAAAATCCATTGTAAATATTGAAATTGGAATACAATTCACTTCTAGGTTTATCTCTAATTCCTGTTTGTTTGTTATTTCTCCTATTTTACTTGTCGCATTTAATTCACATTGTTCGCGAACTTGTCCCATATATATATTAGGTGCTTTTTGATTAATAGCTAAATTCACAATTTGCTCGGTATACACATAATTTGCAATTTGATTATACTTACCTCTGTTTTTAATACCACATTTCTGCAAATATTTTTTTGGAAATATATGATGTATATCTCCTCGCTCTTCAATTAGATGACTAACCTTTACAGACTTAGATAAAAAGGCATTATCGTTCCCATAAATCTGTGACATAACATACAGATTAAAATAAGGACTACTCGTCACAGATGTATCTAAATTATTTACTAAAATATTGGTCCAATAAGCTTCCGAAAGTTCACCCTCTTCAACATTGTTTAAATAATTTTCTGGATTACCATGTATATTGAACCTGCGAATATCAAATTCAAACATTGTTTCAGGAGATCCAGAATACCGTTCTGTTAGTATAGATAAAACCAACCACTTTCGAACAATATGATTAATTTTATTACCTTCTAAATTTTTATCTCTTAACAGTAAAAATAAAGTATATGCAAAATTTATTGCATTCTTTGATCTTATTAACTTAGGGGAAATAATCCCGGCTGATTTAACAATCATAATAAATCGTTTGAAATTTGTCTGATCGATAAATTGTAATACCCCATCGTTCAGCTTGGAAAAAGACGCCTCCGTTATTTCCTCTTTATATTCTCTAGTTTCAAAATCTCGTCCAGACAATAAACTAACTAAATTTGAAATTTTACCTCGTAAAAATTTATATGTGAAGGCCACTCTTAATAAATCAGAATAACTCGGTTCATAAATCGATGAGTTATAATCCTTAACCCATTTAATTCTGTTAAAGCTATCCGAAGATGAAAAATCACTGTCATTATTTTTAATGTTGTCATAATCCGAAGGATTTTTTATCAGGTGACAAAAGTAATCAATTGTCTTGCGTATATTTGGTCCTTGATAAGATTCGTTGACCGTAATTTTTGACATGGCGAAATCAGCTTGGCTTAAAACAACGCCTTTTGAATTTATTCGTATAAAAATTTCAGTGACTGTTTCAATATCTAGATTGTGTGATAACTCAATCATCCCGATACTACTGTATTTTATCTGCTGTAATTTTTGAAGAATACGATTCAATTCATCCTGTTTAATCTCAGGGTTCCTCTCACAGTACTCATTGATATAAGTAAATAAATTAAATTCTGGAGAAAAAACTTCAGAAATATCATGTATCCATCTTGAATTTTTTAATATAGCAGGGTTCCTAACCTCAAATTTCTCTTCTATTGGATTAAAAGCAATTCTTATTCTCCTTTTTTTATAATTTGAATCTATTATTTCTTGACCTGTTATGGCAGCTGTTAAAGCCGTAATCCTCTGCTGTCCATCTATTAATATTTTCTTACCTGATGATACAGATCCATCTTTTAATTTTGTATCAGGATTTTGCCAGGTAATAATATAACCAACTGGGTAATTTTTATAAAGGGAATCTAATAAGTCCCTTACTTTAGTTGCATCCCATACAAATGGCCTTTGAATTTCAGGAATAGCAATCATTTTATTTTTTATCCAACTGATTATCGATTCTACGGTGCTATTATTCACATTATAATTTGACACTTAGACACTTCCTTTAACTTCGGTTTTTGGTCGTGTTAATTATACTGAATACTATTAATATTGTTAATTAAACTTTAATTATCCATTTCCCAAAAATAAAAGAAGGCAACCCTCCTTTCAAAGGAGTAGCTGCCTTCGTCATTCAACAGTTAATTGTTTTCCATCACCGCAAAATAATTCTCTTCATCATCTGAGAAGTTAAACACCCTGCCCGAAGGCATTTCTACAAGTTCGCCGACGTTCACATTTTTGCTGGATAGGTTTTTGTATAGTTCATCGAGATTTTCTGTGAAGAACATTAAGGAGGGTGTGCCGAGGTTTAGCTCAGGTGACATTTTCGCTACAACTTCCTTGTTGAACAACACGATTGTGGTTTCTGAGCCTTTACTGGGAGCAATTGCAATCCATCTCATTGGACCACTTTCGCCCTCAGAGATGACAGTGAATCCTGCTTTTTCCGTCCAAAACTTCACTGCTTGATCCTGGTCATTGACATACAGCATCACTTCGCCTAGTTTACTGAACATCGTCTTTTCCTCTCTCCCTTGATTAATTGTTCCGTTATTTTAAAGTGCATTTCACAGACATAGCTGAAGTTTATATTCAACAACTATCGAAGAATCCCTTTTACAAAATAAAAAACACCCGAATCATCGGGTGTCAATGCTGCATGCTTTCGCTGCCAATACTTCGTCTGACCTTCTTCCCATTCTGTGCAATTTTTGAGACAGCCGCCCAAAGCATTACACCAATCACAAGGAAGCCGGCGGTCATGCTTATGACGCCACCCCATCCGAAATCGGTCCAGAAGAATCCTGCAAGTGTTCCCCCTACGCTTGAGCCAGTGTAGTAAAGAAACAGATAGAGTGAAGAGGCTTGTGCTTTATCATGAGTCGCTCGCTGGCCAACCCAGCTGCTGGCGATGGCATGGCTGCCAAAGAAACCGTACGTAAAGAATCCAAGTCCCAAAACTTTAACGAGCAAGTGAGAGTCCAGTGTCATTGCCACACCGACCAACGCAAGAACCAAATTGATGAAGAGTATTCGCTGCCTTCCATGGCGGTCCACCCATTTTCCTGTCCAGACCGAGCTGAACATGCCGATGATCATGATTAAAAAGATCCAGCCAACAATGGTTTGGCTGAGAGAATACGGTTTGCCGAGCAATACATAGGCGATATAGTTAAACATCGCCACATTGCTCCCCAAAAGTAAAAACCCCATAAAGAACAGGCAAACTAATCCTGGATCTTTCAAATGGTCAACCATGGATTTCCCTAGCTTTCCAACCTGCAGCTTGCGGGCATTAAAGTTTTGTGATGCGGGGAGACTCTTCCAGAAAATAAGAGTGGCGACTAAACTGATGATGCCGATTCCTGCTATCGCTACATGCCAGCCAAAGAAATCGCTCATCAAACCAGAATAGACCCGGCCGAAAACCGCTCCGATGGAGTTACCGCAAATATAAAGCCCCATTGCTGCCCCAAGGCTCCTCGGTTCAATCTCTTCCCCAAGATACGCCATGGCAATGGAAGGCAATCCGGCCAAAGCGATTCCTTCCAGTGTTCGTAAAATCAAGAGAAAGTGAAAATTAGGACTAAAAGCGGTAAGAATACAAAACACAGAAGCCGCAAGCATGGAAATCACCATGATCGGTTTTCGTCCCCATACTTCCGACAACGAACCGAAAATAAGCATGCTGACAGCCAGCACAATTGTGGTTACCGAAAGTGACAGACTTGCGTTTGTCGGTGAGATGCTAAACTCCTTAGAGAATTCGGGCATTAACGGTTGTACGCAATAAAGTATCGCAAATGTATTAAAACCAGCGGCAAAGAACGCCATACTGGTTTTTCGAAAAAGCGGTGTTCCTTTTTGAATATAGCTCATTGTGTCATCATCTCATTAGCAGGACATTCATCTTGTTGCATCTCCATCATCCCTTAGAATCTATATTTTTCATATATCTATAGTACCACCGCCATCTTATGTTGTATAATTCATTATAATCATCTTTTTCATTCATATATGTAATAGATAATCCAAAAGAAATGTGGTGTAGTCCATGGAATGGCAGCAGTTTGAATATTTTAAAACACTGGCACAGATGGAGCATGTCACACGTGCTGCAGAGGCGTTATCCATTACCCAGCCCGCCCTTAGCCGTTCGATTACACGGTTTGAGGAGGAAATCGGCGTACCGTTATTTGAACGTCAGGGACGATCCATCCGGCTGAATAAATACGGCCAGCTCTTTTTACAACGCGTGGATAACATCATGAGGGAATTTGAAGAAGGAAAACAGGAAATTCAGGATTTGCTTTATCCCAACCAAGGTGAAGTCTCCATCGGATTTTTACATACGTTAAGCACCGGCCGTATTCCCGACCTGCTTTCCGCTTTTCGCCAATCCTATCCAAAGGTAAATTTCCGGCTCGGACAAGGTCCTTCCCATCAGCTCATTGCCAAGCTGCTGGCAGGTGAATTCGACCTTTGCCTTATCGCCTCCATGGAAAGCAAATCCCCGATCGTATGGAAGCCGCTTTGGGATGAGGAACTTTATGTCATCGTGCCGAAAGACCACAAATATGCCAATTATGAATCCATCACGTTGGAACAGATTGCGGATGAATCATTTATCCACTTAAAAGAAGGATTTTCCCTGCGGATCACGGTCGAGCAGTTGTTTAAGGAAGCCGGCCTCACACCGAACATTACATTTGAAGGCGAAGAGGCGGATACCGCTGCAGCACTGGTTGCTGCAGGTCTTGGCATATCCATTCTCCCGAACTTAAAAGGAACCGATCAAAGCAAGATCGCAAAGATCCCCATTCAAAATCCGCATTGCCAGCGGACCATCGGAATTGCCTGGGTGGAAGGCAGATATGTTTCTCCTGCCACGCAGAAATTTAAGCAGTTTGTGTTGGAGCATCCATAATGAAGAAACACGACCTCTATCATAAAAGTCGTGTTCTTCATTGTACATATTCCCGTTATGTATAAATAAGTTTACTTACGGTCATTAAAATAAATAGTATGAACAGCACAAGCCCTGCAAACCACAGAAAGACAGACCAGGCTCTAAAGGTCGTAAAGACTGGAATTTCTAACAAAACGATGTCCCCCACTGTTTCAATGAAGGCCTGCCAGAATGGTTCCCGTGCGTTTCCTTTTTTCCATAAGTAAATCCCCAGCAAAATCAAAGCCACTGAGACCGTTAATATTATTCCTTCTTCTTTCAATACTATCTTCCTGTCCATTAGTTATTGAACTACTCCGATCGCTTCATCATACCACTTTTTCCATATTATTGGAATATAACATAAACGTCAGCATAAAATGGGATGACTATGCTGGGGAGGCATATTATGAAGAAAAAGATTCTTTTTTTCTGTGACCCGGGAATTGATGATTCGCTGGCCATTATTTATAGCCTTTTGCATCCTGATCTTGAGCTTGTCGGGATTGTCACCAGCTACGGGAACGTGACAAAAGAAACGGCAACGGCAAACGCCTACTATTTAATTCAGTTGGCCGGCCATAAGAATATCCCCATTATTCCGGGTGCAGCCAATCCGGTTCAGCAGGAGGAAGTAACCTACTATCCCGAGATTCATGGCAAAGAGGGCATCGGTCCCATCCGCCCGCCTAGTGATATGCAGTATCAGATTTATCCTTTTGATATGATCCGCTATCTGCTCAATCAGCATGGTAAAGACCTTATTATTGTGGATACCGGGCGATCCACCAGTTTGGCTACTGCATTTATTTTATTTAATCAGGAAATAAAAAAAGCGGGTGCTTTTTACCTAATGGGCGGGGCCTTTTTTGTTCCAGGCAATGTCACTGCACTGGCTGAAGCGAATTTTTATGGGGACCCCACTTCAAGCAATTACCTTCTAAAATTCTGCCACAATTTAACGATTACTCCTCTGAATGTCACAAAATACGCTATAATTACCGAATCCATGATTAAACGAATCATCCAGGAGGCAGACTCACCGTATGAATTTTTGCTGTCCCCAATTTTTGAATATTATTTTGAGGCCTACAAAAGGTTGGTGCCCGGCATTCAAGGCGCTCCTATACACGACTTGCTTACCGTCATGGTTGTGGCCAATCCCTCCATTGTTGATTTTATCTATTACGATGCCAAGGTCATTGATGGAACCGTAGAAGGAAAAGGGTTATCGTATATCGATTTGAGGCCCAAAGGCAAAAAAGGAAAAACCCGCATCGCCATGAAGCTTCACTATGACCGGTTTGTTGAAGAGTTTTTCAGAGTGATGCTGAATAATTGAACAAAAGGAGTTCAACTTACTGAACTCCTTTTACGTATTCTTTATAAAATTTTACTTTGCGTTTTGATCTGGTTGATGAATACCAAAGATATTCCCTTCAGGATCAAGGTAGTATCCTTGCCACGCCATTCCTGGAAGGGCATATTTAGGCAAGGCCACCTTGCCGCCATTCTCCAGAATCTTCGCTTCGGTAGAATCGTAATCCGCTATTCCCATCGTACAAACAGACCCATTCAACGCCTGATTCGGCTCTGGCGGGGGGCCTTGCCGCTGCATTAACGCACCATTAATCCCCATTTCATCACTGTTGCCTGTCGTCGCTCCAAAGTAAGGCATTCCCGCGTATTCGCTCCAATCCTCGAACGTCCAGCCGAACACCTCTCCATAAAACTTCTTCGCCTGTTCCATGTCACTTACATGAATTTCGAAATGAACCACTTTTCCCATAATACCCTCCTATTATTTCAAAAAGTCAAACAAGAATTTATTCGGTAGAAACCTGCTCCTTTCCTGTTTATACAACCAAGAAACGAGAATTGCGGAAAATATATTTCTCTCCCAGTAGGGCCCGAACCACCAATAGTTTGTCCTCATAGAATGATAGTACTATCGTAAGTTTTCTGATCATAGATAGTTATTTTATTTTTGGGGGAGACTGCAATGTCATTTAATAAAAGAAAAATAGGGAGTTGCGGATGCAGGAAGGCCGGATATAATCGTTGTCCCAAAACAGGCACTTCCAATCGGAACCAATGGTTTGCCCGTAACCGAAGATCCCCAGCCGAAACTAGATGCGAGTGCCGTTCCGAGTTTGCGGGATTAAAAACCCAAAACAGCGCCCTTATAGAAGGAAACCTTTGTTTTAATTGCCGTTTTGGCATTGAACTTGGTTATATCGCACAAGGTTTGGACTTTCAAGCATTACTCTTGGAATCACTCACTTGCCCTCTCAATAATTCGATGAGAGCGACTGGCATTGGCAGATTGTCCGGAAGATTAGTAGAATTCGAGCTAAATTTAACGCGAAATCCTAATACCATCAGGCTGAGAGTCTTTAAATGTCAGGAAACGTTTATAGATACCACATTCAGAGGATCTGAGGTGGCCCGAGTTTCCGTCATTCGTTGTCCGAGGTAAATATCCAAACGAGAGAATAAAGCGATGATTTATGTACCTGCCTTAAGAAATCAATAGTCCTTATCTCCTGATATATTTACCGAACGGCAATCAATCCATCCAGGAAATAGAAAGGGTAAAATAACAATAAAAATAACCCCTCCCATCTTTTGACCGGGAGGGGTTAAACAACCGTTTAAACAAATTTAGTGTATTGTTCCAAGCAGCTTGAATGCCTCTTCCTTGGAGGTTACCTTAATGAGATCCTCTCTAAATCCGTCATCCATTAGTTTTCGTGACAGCATTTGCAGTATCTTTAAATGTGCGTCACCGGCTGCATGTTCAGGAACAGCGATCATAAAGATCAATTTTGCATCCGTCCCGTCCAGGCTGTTCCAGTCTACTCCGTCCCGCTTAATCCCGAAGGCTACAGCCGGCCGAGTGACCGCATTGGTTTTTCCATGAGGGATTGCAATGTTCATTCCAAGTCCTGTTGAACTTTGTTCTTCTCGTTTGAGAATCGCTTGTCTATACGTTTCTTTCGAGGATAGAATCCCCGCTCCATCAAGCTTCGCAATCAACTCATCAATGACATCGTCTCGTGTGCTGCCTGATAGATCCGTTTCAATCAATTCCAAGTTGGTAATATCGGTTAATTGGTGAATGTCTTGGCCGGAAGCCACTTCAGAATTTCCTGCTTCCATCTCCCTTACAGGTGAAACAGCAGTCTCTTCTTTTATCGATGCGCCTTCTACATTTTTCTTCAACACTGTCACCAATAAAGCCGTCACAGCTACACCAACAACCACAGCCACAAAGAACATCGCTACATTGTCAACTGCACCGAGTACAGCGACAATCGGTCCGCCGTGCGCCACCTTGTCTCCTACTCCAGACATCATGGCAATAACGGAACCTGTCATCGAACCGACAACGATACTCGGAATGACGCGCAGCGGATCTTGTGCCGCGAAAGGAATGGCACCTTCTGTAATTCCAAACAGCCCCATCGTAAAGGAAGCTTTTCCTGTTTCTCTTTCCATTTGAGAGAATTTACGCTTGCTGATAAAGGTTGCCACTCCAAGTCCAATCGGTGGAATACAGATGGCAGCAGCAATTGGTCCCATAATCTCATAGTTTCCTTCTCCAATCATGGCTGATCCGAACAAGAACGCCACCTTGTTGAACGGACCGCCCATATCCACGGCAATCATCGCACCCAAGATCATCGCTAATACGATGGAACTTCCGCCTTGCATACCTGCAAGCCAGCTCGTTAAGGCTTCAAACACACCGGCAACAGGTTTTCCGATAACATAAATAAAGAGTAAGCCGACAATAGCACTTGATAATATCGGAATAAAAATGATCGGCATCACTGGCTGAACCGCTTTTGGCACCTTGATTTTCTTAATTCCAAGAGCTACATAACCAGCGAGAAATCCGGCAATAATTCCGCCGATAAATCCTGCTCCAGCATCACTTCCATAAAAGCTTCCCGTAGCTGCGATATAACCACCGATCATACCTGGAACCAATCCCGGCCGATCGGCAATACTTACGGCAATAAAGCCTGCTAGAATGGGAACCATAAACATGAAAGCAGTGCTGCCAAGACTTTCAATCTGCTTCCAGATGGTCCCGTCTGGAACCTTGATTCCGCCAGGTGTCTGCTCCCCGCCAAGTGTCAAAGCAATAGCGATCAATAATCCCCCGACAACAATGAAAGGAATCATGTACGAGACCCCGTTCATCAGATGCTTATAAATTTGGTTTTCTTTGGACGTACTCTTTTTCGAACTCTGATTGGAAGCAGATCCCGCTTTATAAACCGGTACATCCCCGCTCTTGACGCGCTTGATGAGCTCTTCCGGTTTGCGAATGCCATCTTGGACACCCGTGATCAAGACACGTTTTCCCGCAAAACGGTCTTTCGGCACCTCTTTGTCCGCTGCGATAATAATGCCGTCCGCTTCGGCAATATCTTGTTCAGTCAACGCATTTTCTACCCCGATTGAACCTTGTGTTTCTACTTTTATATCAACACCCAGCGCTGCGCCCGCCTTTTGAAGATTTTCGGCGGCCATATATGTATGGGCAATTCCAACCGGGCAAGCTGTAATCGCTAAAATTTTCCCCATGCTGTTTCCTCCTGTTCAATGTAATCGCTTACTTACCTATATAATAACGCTTACATTCCAGGTTAATCTCTTCAATTTTTACCGCAGCTTGTGGTAAAAAGAGAGGATTGAGTGAAAAAAAGCAGTACATGCTGTAAGCACATACTGCCTTTACCCTTACTTTCCGCTCTCAAGTATTCCTACAAACTCCTGATAATCTCTTGCTCCTGATAACGCATAGACAGCAATCGGGTTCTCGCTTAATGAAGCGATCTCCCCCATGATTCCGCGGATGGATCCATGATCTTTTTTGGCTATAGCCAGCATAAAGATGAGCGATGCCTGTTCGTTTCCCCATTCCATTGGCTTGTCAAGAACAGCTACGGCAAGCACTGATTGCTTAACCAGTTCCGGATTTCCGTGGGGAATGGCAACTCCACCGCCAATAGCAGTAGCCGATTTTCGTTCTCTGTTCACCGCGCTATGAATATATTCCTTGCTCACATACTCGTGTTTGTAAAGAGCCCGTGCCATGGATTCTACCATCTCATATCGGTGTTCTTTTCGTACATTAAAAAATACAAGATCTTCATGCAAGAAAGGAGAAAAGGCGGAAGGGCCTGGATGGTCTGTCTTGTTTTGTTCCAGCTCTTCAACAAACCAGCTTACCTTTTTCTTATCCTCCTGCCCAAACAGCGGCGAAACAACAATGTGCTTAACTGCTATTTTTTCAAGTGGAATGGTCGAAATAATAAAATCAGGGTACTCCTTATTTAAATAGTTGTCCAGCTCACCTCTGCCCACACAGGCAAGCACTTTAATATCCTGATACTGCTGCTCTATTTTTGCCTCCAGCAGATGCGACATGCCAATCCCCATATGGCAGACAATGATGACCTTTTTCTTCGTTTCGCTTTTCTGCTCCAGCCTTTGGACCGCGGCCTGGAAGTGAAGCACGAGATAAGCAGCCTCGTCTTCCGGAACCTCAACGTCAAAAGGCTCCTTCATCTCCTCGAGCGCAAGCATGACCATATGAAACATATAAGGATACATCTTTTTAATATTCGCAAGCAGAGGATTGGTAATCGGGAAACCGAAGCTGAGGCGATTCAGCACTGAATGCAGATGAAGAGCAAGGCCATTCATGAGGATGTCATCATTCTCAAAGTGATAAGAAGTCAACCTCTCCATCTTTGCAGTCAAGGATGCAGCAAGATTTGAAGCTGCAGAATTCACTTGCAGATCCGGGTCGCTTCCCTCTTCCAACCGTTTACTACTCATAAGGTGCCATGTAAAATACACCCTTTCTTCTTTCGGAAAGGACAAGCCGAATTCATTCTTCAGCACATCAAATAAATAGCTCGTATACTCATATTCCCGCTGGCCGGCCGTCTCTGCCATCTCCGTTTCATGAACAAAAACGCGCGATCTCTGCCGTGTCCGTTTGATCATAATCAAGGCATGAACCAGCAGGCTTTCCATCGTTTCATCTGTAAAAGCAAAGGAAAACTTGGAGCTCATGTTTTGGAGCGCTTTTCTGACCAACATGATTTCATAAGGCAGAAACAGATCAAGCACCGCGTTCTTACCATCCTGTTTCGACGAATCAAGCTGTGACAAGTGGGCAAGCGCATTTCGTTTCTTCAATTCGGTTCCTTCTATCACATGGCCAATCCTGGGTTTCGAAACGAGTTCCAGTTCATAACGCTGCAGCCAGTCCGTAATGATTTCCAGATCTTTTTTTACCGCCGCTTTTGGGACATAATAGCGATCAGCAAAATACTGCAGAGTCATCGCCTTTTCACTCATTAACAAAGCATAGGCGATCTCAAACAGCCGCTCTTCATTCGTTTTCGATTCCGCCGACAGGAGTGTGCTTAACAGTGCAGCACGGTCTTCCTCCCTACTCTCAATCGCAATGCCTAAGCCTGGCTTCCGTATCAGACTAGAATCAGAATATTCAGCACGTAAATACTCTTCGATTTTGTCCAGATCGTTCCGCACAGTTTTTTCTGAACACGCCAACCGTTCGGCTATATCCTTAATATGGAGGACTCCATCATTTTCAATGAGCAACATCTTCAGTAGTTCCTTTTGCCTAGCATTCATCTTCCGCACCTGCTCCATTATACTTATAGAGCTAGTTTAACGATATTTAGAGTGCGAATCAAATCGCCGCAAACTAACACCGTTGCATTTCTGCTTAAAAGAAAAAAGCATTCCCCCGAAACGAATGCTTTCTGCTTATGCTCTATGAATCAAATCTCTTGTCTCTTCCTAAAACCCAACCTTCTCCAAATACAATCCTTCTGCTTCCGCCATTCGGCCAGTTTGGATTCTTTCTTTTGATTCAAGAATAGATGGTATGGAAGCCGCCTCGATTTCTCCTAATCCCACTTCGATTAGCGTTCCGACGACTTTTCTTACCATATTGTAAAGGAATCCGTTGCCTCGGATTTTAATTTCAATAAAGCCTTCTTTTTCCTTGATATCAAGCGAGTAGATTTCACGCACCATGGACTTCTTCTTCCCCTTGGCATTGGAATAGGACGTAAAGTCATGCTCCCCTAAAAAGTGTTTAGCGGCTTCTTTCATCTTTTTCTGATCCAGCTTTTCTTCTACATGCATGCTGTATTTTCGCATGAACGGGTTTGGAAATGGCTTATTCCAGATTTTATAGGAGTAGGTTTTATCCTTCGCATTATAACGCGCATGGAAACGGTCTTGAACGAGCTCAACGTTCACCACGCTGATATCCTGAGGAAGGTATCGGTTTAAATACTTCATCACTTCCTCTTCGGTCATACGCTTTCGCATCTTGAAATTAGCGATTTGAGCAAGCGCGTGGGCACCCGCATCCGTTCTTCCCGATCCAATGATTTCAATCTCTTCTCCTGCCATTTCAGTTAGTACTTTCTCGATTTTACCTTGAATGGTATTTTCGGTATTCCCAAGTCGTTGCCAACCCTTGTATCGGCCGCCATCATATTGGATGGTTAATTTATAATTGTTCATGTTTATCTCCTTGTTTGCTTACTAAAAAAAATTTACCACTTAGATAGTGTAACGGTAATCATGCAGTGAATCAAACCGAACCAAAATAAACTGCACTAATAGGGATGAAAAGAACTCTACGATGGAACAAGTTGCATTGTAATCAAACTTTAACACTTCTCCCCATCTAGAACTGCCCTAGATATCGAAATATATAACTGAGCAAGCAAACACAACCTTTTTCAATCTCTAAAAAGGAATCCACAACCTAAACTCATGTAAAAAAGGCTCAGCGCACTAAGCTCTGAAGCCTTTTTTGCTTTACACGTTAATATTCTCCCTTGATCACAAAGAACGAACCCCGGATGGTTCCAGCGAGTTTAGACTTTTGCCTGGCAAACTTGAACTTGCCTTCTAACTCCTTGGGTATCTCCATCCCCTAAGAAAGCTTAAAACCCACAGCCCGTTTCTTAGGGTTATCCACCGTATACATGACGTTGACCGAAAGACCATCCTCGTAAAAGACGTAGGCGAATTGGATGTTTTCCACTTGAAACCTTGATGTTTCCAGCGGTTTGGCCGCAAACTCAATATCTCGTTCTTCCTTTAAAATCCGGTTCACATAATCAAGTGTTTCCTGGCTTTCGCTGGCTGGTACAACCGTAAATTCGTGTTTGTATTTGTTCATAAAGTAACGGAACCCTGCAAGTGCAACTGACGCAGGGGAAGACTCCAATCCAGCCTCGGATACATTTTTAAAGTCAACAGTATAGGTCATTGCCTTTCCTCCCTACTCTTATTTTCGGATAACAGGAATCCACATTTCACCATAAATCAAGCCATTACGCTGCCCCATCTCAACCGATGCATTGGGTCCGCCAACATAAGCAACGTTTGTTGCTTCTGGCAGGACTTGCCCAAAAGCAACCGCAGCAAGCTTGTTATTCAGATCATCAGCCGATTCCCCTTCCCCTTTGACCACTACGTATTCCCCTTTAGGAAATTGAATCACTCGTGCTTCTTCTGGTGCCTGTTCCTCTGTCATCACGCCTGCATAATGCATCATCTTGTTGTTCACCGCTTCATTCACGGCAAAAATGTAATCATTGGACGCCATGGATTTTAACGTATCCAGCCTTCCATCCTGGTCAACCGCCTGCCAAAAGTCTGCCTTTTCCTTGTGAATGCCCGCATAGTCTGTGTAATCGCTCTTAAGCTCGGTTCCAAGTCCAATCACGATAAAGCCTTCTTTTTCTTCCAGGGTATAATTCGCCATGTTCAATACCTCTTCTCCATTTTTTTAGTGATTTGTAATCATCGCTTGATAGGTATATCATAGCCTTAAATCATGTCAAAAAATGATACTGTTTAGGAGCCCCGATGAAAAAAGTTGAGCGAATCAATGTCATTATGCGCTACATCAACAATCGTGCCCACTTTACCATTTCCGAAATCATGCGGGAGTTTAACATCTCGCGTTCGACCGCCATTCGAGACATAAGGGAAATTGAAGCCATGGGAATGCCCCTTGTCGCTGAGGTTGGAAGGGATGGAGGTTATTTTGTCATGCACAACTCTGTCCTGCCTGACGTTCGCTTTACGAACCATGAAGTTAAAGCGCTTTTTATTGCCTTTATGGCCACTCGAAACCAACAGCTCCCCTATCTGAAGAGCCGTCAGTCTTTAGCTGAAAAATTACTGGGTCTGATATCTGAAAACCAGCAGGATGACCTTGTTCTTTTAAATCAGATCTTACTTTTTGAAGGAACCAACCCACATAATCCTGATTTGCTGGATCTGTCAGACCTTCCCCATCCCTTGCTGGAAACACTCATACAAACCCTGCTTGTGGACCGCTATTTATTCATTACCATTAGAGAAGAGAACACCAGCACATCTTATCCGATTTATCTCTTACACCTTTACCGTGAAAAAAGCGCCTGGCTGATTGAAGGCTTTGACTTAAAAGAAGAAAAGAAGAAAATCATTCCTGTTGACCATCTTACCGATGTTAAGCCCTACCCGGAGAAAAAAAGAATGAGCAAGAAAAAGATCCTGGAAAAGATAAGCAAACAGGAGGAAGCCATCAACCTTGTCCTTGAACTAGGCCCAAAAGCCATAGCCCAGTTCAAAAAATACCATCCTTTAAAAGTGTCCATTTCCTATACCAACCCTTATCAGACGACAGCATTATTAAAGACTTTTATTGATGTAAAAAAGCACGAAGAGCTGACTGAAATGTCCAATTGGCTATTGTTTTTGGGTACAGAAGTCAAGGTGAGGGAAATGCCTGGAGAAATCTTGGAAGGTTTACAAGAAAAGTTGCGCTTATTTTGCCAATAATTATTGAGTGGATGGCAGGTTTAATATATCAGATACAAAAGAGGACGACACATCGGTAATTCATTACCAATGTGCCGTCACTATATTATGAAGAACCTGATCAGGAAAACCATAATAGTTAATTTAAATTTGTTTTTTGATTTATTAACTGGGATTTTCAAGGATATATTTTAGTTTTTGTAAGTCCTTCATATTTGCCTTTTTCATCATCTTTGATATAAATGGAGTAATGATTTTAGAAAAGCCTTTTGGGTTTCCTTTGTTTCTTAATATCATTCGAGTCTGATTATGATCCAAAGAAGACCAAGTATAAATCGTCTCCATTGGAAAAGGACCATTAGCTGTTTTCATTGCAAGCTCCTTTTCTGGTATAACTCCAACAATTTCATATACATATGCAAGCTCTCTGCCTAAAAACTTTGCTTTGAAAGCAATTTTCGAACCAATTTTTAGTGGTTTAGGTGTTTTCCATTCCGCAGAATGAATGTTTACATACCAAGTTGGTGCATTTTCAGGGTCGGATGCAAAGCTTGAAACTTTCTCTATAGGACAGTTTATAATGATTTCTGTCACAACATCTACCATCCGGGTAATCCTCCAATTATTTCTTCCTCATTTATTTTCAAGATAATTTTTTAGTAAAGTACCAAGAAGATAATTCCATCCATTAGTATGCTCTTGTTCCCAATCCTCTTTAATAATACCTGACGCTGTATGCGAAAGTTGAAGCAGGGTTCCCCCATCCTTCTCAATTAACCGATAAGTATAAGCACTATTTACCGCTCCTTGCATCCCAAGATGACCTTGTAAACGAATTTCTTCAGGGGCATTCACATAATAAACATTTCCCCAAATAGCGCCCTTATTTTCTCCCCATTTTTCAATGAATTGCCCTCCCAGAACGGGGTTAAAAGTCAATTGAGAACTTTGATCCTTTGGAGCTAATCGAAATTCCCACCAATCCTGTACATCTTTCGTTAATGCCTTGTAAACCTTTTCTCTAGGCGCATTCATAAAAATCTCTTGCTCAATATGAAATTGATTATTATTAGTTGCCATTGTATTTTTCCTCCCTTGTTCTACTGTGGTTTGTAAGTTTATTAATGAACTTGCAGCAGTTTGTACGAATTTTCCTACCCAGCGATTATGCACCTCTTGGAGAGGCACCGCATTAAGAAAGTTTCTTCTATATTTTCCTTCACGCCGAACGATAACCAAATTCCCTTCTTCCAGAATATTCAAGTGTTTCATAATAGAATATCGAGTAACATCAGGAAAAAAATCATTAAGTTCAGTTGTTGTTTTTGGTGATAACTTCAGGAGGTCAAGAATTCCTCTTCGAATTGGATGATCCAAAGCTCTAAAAACGCTGGAAAGCTCTTCTTTCATTTCAGACTCCTCTCACAGAAACAATTGGAAATCTTTCAAGTGACCAAAAGGTAACATTTAATACGTGACCTAATAGTAACATGTTGAGAAAAACTAGTCAATCCTTGTAAAAATATAAAAAGGCAACACTCAAAAGGGATAGTTGCCTTTTACTAAAGCGATAATTTTATTAATTACGGAGGTTTCACAGTCATCGGTTGAAGATTTTTACGATTTCTGCTTACCGTAAAACTATTTTCCCGGCTGCTTCAACATGTCCGGACTGTATGTTGCAACACATGGATATTGGTAATTCTTTAAAAAAACTAACCGAACCAGTGTCAACTGATTCCGTCAGCAAGATTATTTAAGACACCGTTTTAGTTGTGCTTTATCATTTTTGGCCGATCATTTAACTAAAATAAATCAGGATTCTTTGAAACAAAGTGATCAAGCAAGGCACGCACTTCGTCTGTTGACTTTGTGTGGAATAATTGATTTCTTAATTCACCTGCTCCTCGGAATCCTTTGACATAGATCTTAAAAAAGCGATGAATAGCTGTGAACGGACGCAGCTCCAATTCGGAGTATTGATCAAGGAGATCCAGATGCAATCTTAAGAGATCCAGCAATTCTTTACTGCTATGCTCTTTCGGCTCCTTTTCAAAAGCAAATGGATTATGGAAAATACCACGGCCAATCATAACCCCATCCACACCATATTGTTCTGCGAGCTTCAAGCCCGTTTGACGGTCAGGAATATCCCCATTGATCGTCAAAAGTGTATCAGGGGCCACCTCGTCACGAAGTTTCTTGATCTCCGGGATCAGCTCCCAATGCGCATCGACTTTGCTCATTTCATCTCTTGTGCGCAGATGAATGGACAGATTGACAATGTCTTGTTTTAAGATGTGTGTCAGCCAATCCTTCCATTCGTCTATCTCAGAAAAACCAAGTCTAGTCTTTACACTTACAGGTAATCCTCCTGCTTTTGCGGCTTGTATTAGCTCTGCCGCAACTTCCGGACGACGGATCAGGCCGCTCCCCTTCCCATTCTGTGTTACATTCGGTACAGGACAGCCCATATTGATATCAATGCCCCGAAAGCCCATTTCAGCCATTCCAATACTCATTTGCCGAAAATTTTCAGGACTATCTCCCCAGATATGAGCTACCATTGGCTGTTCATCCTCAGTAAACGTTAGACGCCCCTTCACACTCTGAATCCCCTGTGGGTGACAATAACTATCACTGTTTGTGAACTCTGTAAAAAACACATCAGGTCTGCCAGCTTCACTCACTACATGGCGGAAAACAACATCCGTCACTTCTTCCATTGGTGCTAATATAAAAAATGGTCGTGGTAAGTCACGCCAAAAATTGTCTTTCATAATTCAAATCCAAATCCTCTCATGATGGGATACATAACAAACCTTATCCCAAAATTAAAAAGCAAGATGCCCCTGCTTCCTTTACATTTATACCATGCTTAAACACTTATTATCAAACGGATTCGTTCTACCTCTATTAACCAGTATTCCACTGTTGAAGTTAAAATAAAGATTTACCAGGAAAAGACCCCGAAATCGCAAAAGAATTTTTCGCGAGATCAGGGCCGGACCATAAGGTTTATTTTATTTAGATTGTTACAACTCCAAATTCGCCATTCACTTTTCGTGCACCATTAGTAAGATCATGGCGTGAACAGTTTCCACTGCCCTTCAGATACCACTTCGACCTCTCCATCAATCACTTTGATGGCGGTCTGATCATCCATTGCATACGCCGGCCCCTGCATCCCGGCTGCCCATTTCTCTGCGTTAGCCATTGTGTTGTACGGCAGCATCTCGTGCTCCAGATGCGGAAACATTGCAAAATCGACCAGGTTCAGCGTTTCATCACCGCCGCTGGGTGGAGTCCAGTTAACGAAGAATTCCCCGATGCTCGGTGCCATCACCATACTCCCAGCACTGAGTCCTACATAAACTGAATCCAGCGACGGCAAGAGTTCTGCCAGCCCGGACTGCTTCATCCAGTAATTCAAGTACAATGGATCACCGCCATCCACTAACAGAACGTCAATCTCCTTCACCATCGGAACCCAATGCTCTTTACCGAGGCTCGGCAGCGCTGAGAGTTCCAACACCCCCATAGACTTCCAGCCCACCTCACACATCGGTGCCCCGGATTGTCCATTCAAGAACTTCCATGCGTTCCATGCACCTCCGGGTATGGCGTACACCGCAGTTGGTATACAGAGAGCGTTGGACTCCTCAATCGGCTTGTCCAGCATGTCAACCAGCGCATCACGAATGCTTTTGTTACTAATGCCCCCAGATGTAAGAAGTAATTTCATAACACATCTCCCTCGTCTTTATGTGTCTTTAATTCTTCTGACTTATATTATGGGTATGCAGATTCATGTTCTATCTTAATGTTTATATGAGGGTGTAAACAGAGTCAAGGGATAATAGATTCAATTCAAATCTATTCAGCTTTACAAGAAACAAAAAGAAGGCAACACCCACTAGGGTTAGTTGCCTTCTTTTACTATAGCGCCACACACTCCACATATCTGGACTGTTTGTGGCAACACATGGGATGTTGGTGATTTTAAAAAACAAACGGATCCAGTGTTACTTTAAAATTCTGGAGCAATGCCGCACTTCATCTGTTGACTTTGCCGTCATTAATTAATTTCTTAATTCACTTATCTTCACAGCTTTAAACGGTATTCAGCTGTTGTTTTTTTTAATTGATCGGAACAGTTGACTGATCTTATTTCACTAACAAATGTAGAAACTAATAGTAGTAAACCACCAAGCATCTGAACAATTGTCATCTTTTCTTGCAGGATTATTACAGAAATTAATATAGATACAAATGGATCCACATAACTCAGCATAGCTATACTCTGTCCTTTTAAACCCTCCATACCAGAGAAAAATAACCAAAACCCAATCCCGGTATTAATAATCCCTAAAATTAAGATAAAAGGAATGGAAAAGCTTGATACTTCAAAGATACGAAAGCTGGAAGTCTTGAAAATATAGAGCATTAAAAGCAAAGTGGTTACTCCCAGCTGAATGATGGTCAACTCTAACTTGCTCATATCTTTAATAAATTTATTTAGAAGCAATAACGCAGCATAAAATCCAGCTGCAATTAATCCAAACAAAAGTCCAAGAAAATCATCTGTGCTGGATGCTTTCAGGCCAACTCCTACAATCATTAACATTCCTATGATTGCTACACCAATACACACAATTTTCTTGATAGATAATGGTTCCCCGAGTACAAATGGTGAAAGAATCATCACAAAAACAGGCGCAAAGTAATAACCTAGCGTTGCATTAGCAATTGTTGTATGGTCATAAGATTGGTAAAGAAAAATCCAATTACCTCCCAATGCTATGCTTGAAAGGATCAAAATTAAAGCATTTGATCTAACTGAATTCCATGATATTTTTTTCTTAGTTGCGAAGAATATTAACAATAAAAATAAGCAGCCTATGGAACTGCTTAGTAAAGCTCTCTCCCTCGAAGTTAGATCAATGTTTCGTGCAACTAAACCAATTGTACCGAAAATAACCATTGATAATATAAACTGAATTTTAGATTTCATCATTTACTCCTACGGATCCACGAAACAGCTTATCTTCGCAGATGCTTAATTAGTTTATATTTTGCATTTCGATTACTTTCGGAATGTGCTTTGCATAGGTTAGGAAGTTATTGACGATGAGCTCAGTTTTAACCTTCATATATCCGGTTGTCGTTCCATCACTACATCCATACCACTCTTCTAAAAGAACATCCTTATCGAAAACCACTTGCACAAGATTTTTCTTGTCCATTAAAACACTGAATACAGTAGCTGCTCCAATTTTCACGCCAAGAATTTGTTCCATTAGTTCCGCAGGAGCAAAAGAAACACGTGATATGCTGAGCGTATTGCTGAAATTCTTTGCTTTGAACAGTTTATCTGCGGTGGTTATATATAAATAAAATTCAGTTTTTTTACTATTACAGAGAAACAGCGTTTTTACCATTTTCATATCCAATTTGTGATTAATCTCTATGCAGTCCTTCATTGAAATTGCTTCATGTGTATCCACACGCTCAAATGGAATCTGTAACTCTGCCAATGATTCATAGACCTTTTCTTGAAGATAAGACTTGTAGCTGTCCGGTGCTTTTCCCATAATATCACTCACAAAAAACATCGTTATACACCACTCCTTTCCTAACTTGAATAATGAATAGCAATAATGTATCATACCCACATCCATTACAAAAACGAATGTTTATCATGGATTCCATGACAAAACCAGATGGAATGAGGAAAGAGCTATGAATATCCAAAAATATTTGGCATTTGTCAAATCAGTAGAATTGGGCAGTTTTACAAAAGCTGCCGAAATATTGGACTATTCACAGTCCGGGATTAGCCGTATGATTAATGATTTAGAAAAGGAATGGGGGATTTTTCTTTTTGAAAGAGGACGTACGGGTATCAATTTAACCTCAGAGGGTTTAAAATTATTGCCTCAATTAAAGAGAATTTGCAATGAATACGAAATCTTAATGAAGCAAATTGGAGACTTGCATAATTTGGAATCCGGTATCATTCGTATTGGGACATTTTCCAGCGTAGCATCTCATTGGCTTCCTAACATTCTTAATATTTTCAAGAAGGATTACCCAATGATTGATTTTGAATTTCTTCTTGGTGATTACACGGAAATTGAAAGCTGGATCCTTAATGGGCGTGTTGACTTTGGATTTATGCGGCTGCCGACAACAGCAGAACTTGAAACTGTATTTTTGGAACAAGACCGTTTGCTGGTAGTGATCCCACACGATCATCCTCTTTCTAATTGCGAAAAGTTTCCCATCAACGGCTTACTGAACAGTCCATTTATGCTATTGGAAAAGGGAGCGAAAACAGAGATTTCCGAAATTTTTGAGAGACACCAAATCGCACCGCATGTTAATTTTACAACATGGGATGACTATGCCATTATGTCTATGGTGGAAAATGGGCTGGGAATCAGTATTTTACCAGAATTGATATTACAGCGTATTCCACACAAAATTATTGCTAAAGAGCTTGAAGTTCCTGCTTTTAGAAATATTGGTGTTGCTATGAGGGAACAAAAATCTCTTTCCCTAGCGTCCAAGAAATTTTTAGAATATTTATCATATAGGAACAGAGAGTAAATGAGTATGATGATTCAAAAACCAATTGCAAATGAAATTTTGTTCTCAATCTTAGAGATAAGCTAAAAGAAGTCCCCAAACTCAAGGAACTCCCCCAAGTTCCTCATTCTCATTCATTAGTTGATAAAGGTACCTGTAAACAAGACGGCAGCATTTGTATCCAGTACAGCTTCGTTAATCCATTTCAAGAAACTAAAAAAGGCAACACCCATAAGGGTTAGTTGCCTTCTTTTACTATAAGTTGCGCCACACACTCCACATGCGTCGTCTGCGGGAACATATCCACCGGCTGCACTTCAAGCGTCTTGAATCCGCCATCCTCCAAGATCCTCAAATCCCTTGCCAGCGTAGACGGATTACAGCTAACATACACCACACGCTTTGGCTTCATTTCGATAATGGTTTGAAGCAGGGCTTCGTCACAGCCTTTGCGAGGCGGGTCGACGACAATCACGTCAGGGGTGATACCTTGCTCTTTCCATTTCGGGATGACGACTTCGGCTTCTCCAACGGCGAACTCCGCGTTATCGAGACCGTTCAGCTCGGCGTTTCGTCTGGCGTCTTCAATGGCTTCCGGCACGATTTCCACACCGTACACCTTTTTCGCTTTTTGCGCCAGGAAAAGAGAAATCGTCCCGATGCCGCAATAGGCATCAATGACGGTTTCGTCTCCTGTCAGCTCCGCATATTTCAGGGCCTGATCATAAAGGACCTTCGTTTGCTCAGGGTTGATTTGGTAGAACGAACGGGCAGAGATGGCGAATTTGATATCGCCGATATAGTCGTAAATGTATTCCGAGCCCCAGAGAACCTTCGTTTCGTCGCCAAAAATAACATTGGTTTTCTTCGTGTTAACGTTTTGCACGACCGACTTGAGCTGCGGAAGGGCGTCCACGATGTCTTCCACGATTTTTTTGCGGTTCGGCAAATCCTTTCCATTGGTCACGAGAACCATCATGAGCTCGTTTGTCGTTTTACCAAAGCGGGCGATCACATGGCGGACCATGCCTTTATGGCGCGCTTCATCATACGGCGTGATGCCATATTTGTTCAGAATCTTTTTAACTACCTGAATGGCTTCATCAGCCGTATCACCTGTGATGATGCAGGTGTCCATTTCCACAATTTCATGGCTGCGCTTTTGGTAGAACCCCGTGATGAGACGGCCTTCTCGCTCACCGACAGGCACCTGGGCTTTGTTTCGGTAGCGCCAAGGCTCGTCTCCCATGCCAAGTGTCGGGAGCACCGGCACGTTTTCGATCTTGCCGATGCGCTGAAGTACGTCTTTCACCTGCTTGCGCTTGAACTCGAGCTGTCCCGGATAGGACAGGTGCTGAATTTGGCAGCCGCCGCAGCCCTTTTTATAAACCGGGCATGGCGGGTCCACCCTGTCCGGACTTTCTTCTGTCACTTCCATCAACCGGCCGAAGCCGTATCCTTTTTTCAAACCAACGACCTTGACCATGGCACGCTCGCCCGGCAGGCCGTTTGGAACAAACAGCGGAAATCCTTCTACCTTCGCCACACCGGAACCGTCATGGGTCAGGTCGGAGAATTCCACTTCATAGATTTCATTTTTTGAGACCGGCGCATTCGCCTTTGCCATTGTACATCGTTCCTTTATCTTCAGTTCTTTCCTGATTGTAGCATACCTGGCTCTTCTTAAACGATCGTTTAAATGAAACGTTTGTTTAACTTACTCTCAAGTATACCCTTATGCCTTGTATGGTAACGGGCAAAAAGAAAAGATGAGACCCTCTTATAGAGTCCCATCCTCTGCAATTTGCACACGTTCTTTTGGCACGAGCATCTGGAAGTGATGGCGAAGGTTAACGAATTCGCCCGGCAGAAGTCCTCCGAATTCACCATCCAGGTTGAGCTGCATTTTATCGGTTGGCCGAACCTTGACCCGGTTTGCTTTTGTGTAGATTACATGGTCGTCATTCACGTGCTCACCGCGCAGAGCAAGGGTTGCAATGCGAACAAATTCAGCCAGGTTCGTTTTCTTCAAAATGATAAGATCAAACATGCCGTCATTGAACTCGGACGTTGGCGCAAGTTTTTCAAAACCGCCAATGGAGTTTGTGTTGGCCACGAGAAACAGCATGATTTCGCCCTGAAACAGCTTGCCGTCATATTCGATCTCAGCGTAGGTCGGACGGATGGATGGCAGCATCTCGATCCCTTTTAAGAAATACGCGAGCTGGCCAATCATCGTCTTCAGCCTGCTTGGCACTTCATACGTGAGCTCGGTAATGCGGCCGCCGCCGGCAATGTTGATAAAAAACTTATCATTCACTTTTCCGATATCCACAGGAATTTCCGCACCCTGGCAGAGAACGTCGCATGCGCCTTCAATCGTACGCGGAACACCGAGCGCACGGGCAAAGTCATTCGTCGTTCCAGCCGGAATAATGCCCAGCTTCGGACGCTCTTCCAGGTCCGCTAGACCGTTGACCACCTCATAGATCGTACCGTCACCGCCAGCGGCAATGACAAGATCAAATCCACGCTCACCGGCAAGCCTGGCCGCTTTTGTGGCAGAGCCTTCCTCGGGTGTCGTGGCATGGGTGGACGTTTCATAGCCTGCGATCTCCAAACGTTCTAAAATATACGGAAGCTGTTTTTTGATCGCTTCTCTTCCGGATGTGGGATTGTATATAAGTCGAGCACGTTTCATAGTTTCACCTGATTTGTTTTTTCTAATGATTTGTTTATTAACATGATATGCCTGAACCAGAAAAAACAGCCCAAACCTGGACTGCTTAATACCATCTCTTATTATAGTGATTCACCTTCAAAAAAGCAAAACCGAAAATAGGAAATATTTATGAAATAACTTTCAGCCCAATAGCTGCAGCAACGACCATCGCCATGAATAAAATCCGCTTCCAGTCCCGGGATTCTCCGTAGACAAACATGCCGATGAGCACTCCGCCAACTGTGCCGATCCCTGTCCAGACCGCATAGGCCGTTCCCATGGACAGGCTTTGCATCGCCAGGGAAAGAAACGAGAAGCTGCACACGAAGCCGAGAATCAGAACGAGAATGGACACGAAGTTTTTCTTTCTGGAAATCCGGTTCATCCCGATCACGCCGAGCACTTCAAACGATCCGGCAATAATGACATAGAGCCAGCCCATTACACTTCACTCCCTTTTGCTTCAGGTTCTCCGGTGACGGCTTTTAAGCCCATCACTCCGACAAGCAACAGCGCGATCAGTGAAACCTTCGCCCAGCTGAACGGCACACCAAAGAACAGCATTTCTGCCAGCACGGTTCCCGCTGTCCCGAGACCGGTAAATACGGCATAAACCGTTCCGACCGGCAATTTATTTAAACAGGGAATCAATAGAAAGAAGCTGACAACGATCACAAGACCCGTTGCCGTCCACTCCAGCGGTGTGTCCGCATGCTTCAGTCCGCTCACCCAGAGCACTTCAAGCAATCCTCCCATAATCACCAAAAACCAATATCGATTCATTTACCTTCACCTCTTAGTTGAATAACGCACGTTCATACATATACCACGACGACTGCAGCCGCTCTTCAGCCCGGTCGTTTCCGCCGTACAGCATCTCGACAAACACACCATCTAAAAGCGCAATATACGCTTTTGCGGCCTGTTTGATGTCCAGGTTTTGCATTTCGTGATGCTGTGCCTTCGCTTCCACAAACTCCTGAAGCAGTAAGTCTTCCATCTGATCCAGATAGCGGTATACGTATTCAATGATCTGCTGCTGCAAATGTTCGGGCGGAAAAAATGAAGTCCGGAGCCAGAACTTAGCCCGTTCATCTTGTTCGTAGCTTTCCTTTTGCAGCTTCAGGTAACCATACAGCTTTTCCTTAAAGGATTGGCCGCCCTTTTTGATATAATCGACCGCCTGCTTCCACTCGTTCTGAACCGCTTCTTCGGTTACCGCCAAAAACAATTCATCCTTGTTTTTAAAATGAGCATAGATGGAGGGTTTCTTGATTCCCACATCGGCCGCAATCATGGCGAGCGATGCCCCGCTGTATCCGTGATTGGCAAAATGAGTCAGCGCCGCGGCTTTAATTTTATCTGCTGTCACATTTAACACCTACCTATCGTTCGTTAGGTAAAATTTTCTCACAAACCTTCATTGATGTCAAAGGAATCGGCTTCAGGAAGGTTTTTACAAAGTAAGATAGAACATAAAGAAGGGAACTTAGTAAAGGAGAGAAAAATAATGACCACTATACATCTTACCTATCGTTTTTCCAACCGCTATGACTTTCCGCAATTGACGGAACTTGAAAACTTAGTTTGGAACACGGAGAACACACCGGCAGAGATCCGCTACACCTCTACCGATGAATATGCACAGCACTGTCCGGAAGGCAGCCAGCTTCTGGCCCTCTCCGGTGACCGGGTGTGCGGCGCTTTTTCCTATCGCATCCCTACGCACCTTGAGAGCAACCAGCATGTCGCGGAATTGGCTCTTGCTATCCATCCGGACTTTCAGGGCCGGGGCGTGGCCCAGGCACTGATGAAAGAAGGCGAAGAATGGATGAAGCGCCTTGGCAAAACCAAGCTTTCGCTTCGGGTCATGGCCACCAACCCACGAGCGATCCGTTTTTATGAAAAATGCGGATTTATCCGCCAGGGAGTACTGGTGAACGAATTTCGCATTAACGGACAATATGTGGATGACATCATGATGTATAAAATGCTCGATGACTAGGGCAGAACTGAATGTACAGCCTCCCGGAGCGGAAAAGAGTCTGTTGCTGAAGCTGCTCTGGCTGTATCCTGTTGTGTTTCTTCTTCATGATGCTGAGGAAATTCTCTGGATTAAACCATTTCTCAATGCACATAAAAACGAGGCCCCTTTCAACAGGCTGCCGGTCGACCGCATTACTACGGGAACGTTTGCGGCCAGTGTGGGATTGATTTTCCTTGTGATTTTGGCGCTGTGCTTATATATCAGCAAAAACACAGGGGAACGACGGCCCGTTTTCCGGCTGCTCGCTGCCGTACTGTTTATGAATGGAATCGCCCATGTGCTGCAGGCGATTTATTTTACCGGGTACACACCCGGTGTGGTAACTTCAGTGCTTTTGATTTTTCCATATGCCTATTTCGTCTGGAAAAAAGATTCCATAAAGGGCCGGATACTGGCGATGTATCTCCTGGCAGGTTTTGTCGTTCAGATCCCGCTCGCCCTTGGCGCTGTCATTGCCGGCACCCTGCTTTTCCAATCGTGAACAATTTGCGGATGTTGAAGGCTTTCCCTTGTTTTAACAATAGGTAACCGATACTATTAATATGTGAAAAGGCACTTATTTGTTTTTTGAAAAGGAGGAAATTTCGTTGTTCAATATTTTGTTGCAATCGCATTCCGGCTCATGGGCAATTCTGGTCATCTTATTTTTGATTACATATTTCACACGACAAAAAGTGACGCTCATGCTGCAGCGCCTCTTTTACCTCATCATGATCGTGACCGGCGTGGGGATGCTCGTACAGCTTCACTTCCCGCTTCATTACGTGTTAAAAGGAATCCTCGCCATTGTGCTGATCGGCGTCATGGAAATGATGGTTGCCCGCAAACGCAAAGGCAATCCGATGGCAGCGATGTGGATCGTCCTCATCATCCTGCTCGCGCTCGTTCTATTGCTTGCCTATAACGTTATTGGATAATCACAAAAAAATCCGGCTTCC
Source organism: Fictibacillus sp. S7 (assembly GCF_004127935.1). Lineage (NCBI taxonomy): Bacteria > Bacillati > Bacillota > Bacilli > Caryophanales > Fictibacillaceae > Fictibacillus > Fictibacillus sp. S7. The sequence goes on from NZ_QJKL01000001.1 coordinate 2,670,776, forward strand.
TCTTACAGAGGGCCGGATTTTTGTTTGTAACTAAGCTTATCTTTTCAATTTTGTGATTTAATTATACCATCCCATCTTTTTGCATCCGACATATGAATGCCAAACTGATCCAATGCCCGGTATACAATATGATTCACTACATCATCAATTGTTTCTGGATGGTTATAAAATGCAGGCATTGGCGGGAAAATGATCGTTCCCATACGTGATAGGGACAGCATGTTTTCAAGATGAATATCATTCAGAGGAGTCTCACGCGTTAACAGTAACAGCTTTTTTCGCTCCTTTAAAATGACGTCCGCTGCACGCGTGACCAGGTTATCTGCCAGTCCCATACGGATTGACGCTAATGTTTTCATACTGCAAGGCGCCACAATCATCCCATCCACTTGAAAGGAACCACTGGAAATTTTGGCTCCCAGATCTTTATATGAATACGTATAATCCGCCAGCTTCTCCACTTCCTGCGGTGTATACGGCGTTTCTACCTTGATCGTCGCAGCTGCCCATGAAGACATAACCAAATGTGTTTCGACTTCTGTATCTTTAAGAAGCTCCAAGAGCCGGATTCCAAAAATGGCTCCTGTCGCTCCGGACATTCCCACAATTATCTTCATCTATCGTTCTCCTTCTTCGATCAACGAGTCTATATATAGCTTATCATAATCATTATACACACAGGCTTATTATAGTCATAATTGCGGGCAAATGACACCCCATACTCCCACTCCACCTATCTCACCCAGAAAAAGCCCCTCTAAAACCACAAAAAAAGAGCGCATACAGCGCCCTTTTTTCAAATACAAGCCAAAATCGGAAACTTGCTGTTACTGGCCAGAATTCCATATTTGGCTGAAATCGAAACTTTACTGGCCAGCCTCCCTCTATTTGGAATCCAGTCGCTCCCCATTAGAGGCGATCACATCTTTATACCAGAAGAATGACTTCTTCTTTTTCCGTTCAAGGGTTCCGCTGCCGTCGTCCTGCTTGTCGACGTAAATCATTCCGTACCGCTTGGAAAACTCGCCGGAGGACGCACTCACCAGGTCGATGCAGCCCCAGCTCGTGTAGCCCATAACCTCGGCACCGTCTTCAATTGCTTCTCCCATCGCTTTGATGTGTTCCCGCAGGTAGTCGATGCGGTAGTCATCCTGGATGGAGCCGTCTTCTTCCACCTTGTCATAGGCACCCAAGCCGTTTTCCACAACGAACAGAGGAACCTGGTAGCGGTCATAGAGTTTGTTCAGACTGATGCGAAGTCCTTCAGGGTCGATCTCCCATCCCCAGTCACTCGCTTTCAGGAATGGGTTTTTCACGCCGCCAATGATGTTTCCTTCTGACGATTCCCCTCCGGTCTTCTCTTTCTTTTCCGTGCGGGACATGTAATAGCTGAAACCAATATAGTCCACGGTCCCTTCTTTTATGAGCTCAAGGTCGCCTTCCTGGATGTCCAGCTCGATGCCGTGTTCTTTAAAATAACGCTTGATGTAGGAGGGATATTCCCCGCGTACCTGAACGTCTGCACAGAAGTAGTTAAACAAACGCTCTTCCTCATAGGCATACATCACATTTTCCGGGTTGCTGTCATAGGAATAGACCGGTGCAAATAGGATCATGTTGCCGATTTTGGCCTCCGGAATGATTTCGTGGCAGGCTTTAACCGCAATCGCACTCGCCACAAACTGATGATGAAACGCCTGGAATGTCGGCTGGTATTTGTCCTCTTCCTTTTGGATCGCGAAACCAAGTCCCTGGATCGGCATGACCAGACCGCTGTTGATCTCGTTAAACGTCATCCAATACTTCACTTTATTTTTATACCGGTTGAAAATTTCATTTACGTACCGCTTAAAGAAAATGACGACTTGCCGGTTTCTCCAACCGCCGTATTCAGTTACGAGATGAAGCGGCATCTCATAATGCGAGATGGTGACAACAGGTTCAATTCCATGCTTATGAAGCTCATCAAACACACAGTCATAGAACGCCAATCCTTCCTCATTAGGCTCAAACTCATTACCGTTTGGAAAAATGCGGGTCCAGGCAATCGACAGACGGAATACCTTGAAACCCATATCGGCAAACAGCGTAATATCTTCCTTATAACGATGATAGAAATCAATCGCCTCATGGTTCGGATAGCTGTATTCATCCTGATGAACCTTGAAATCAAAACCGGGATTAAGCAAAATATCATACCGTTCTTTTCCGCCCGGAAGAACGTCCGCAATATTTAACCCTTTTCCACCTTCACCAAAACCGCCTTCAATCTGATTGGCAGCTGTTGCTCCTCCCCATAAAAAACCTTCACGAAACGTGTATGTTTTCAAATGGATGACCTCCGTATCTATGGTTAACACTTGTTATGATGTGTTTTTTGCAGTCTTCAATACGCTTTATTAAAATCGTAACGTGATACGGCATGAAAATAAACGGGTGTTGGCCATTTGGTTTTGTTTCACACGGAGAGTCACTTGTGACTAAATGAGCTTAAGACACGCAGGCCGTAGGTATAGACGAATAGGCAAAGTTCCTTACTCTGCAGAAAAAAGATAAAATAAACATAACCCGCCGATAAAAATATATGTTCGTATATTTTTTGGGGGGAATTTCCTCTTTATTGTCGAAATATTAGATGCTCAGTAGTAAGTAATGCCTGAAATCAATAAATTCCCATTATGCAACAAGATTAAGAAGTGAATTAGGTCTTTATGAACACCTTTTAGAGAGATTGATATACTTAGAGAAAAAAGACTTGCCTTTTGATGGCTAGAAGGAAACCATTCTGAGGAAATCTGTTTCCAAGCATTTTGCATGGAGTCTGGCATTGCCCCGTGAACTTCAAATACCCCCCACTTGGTAGCAGGAATAGAAAGGATCTCTAAACCTTCCGGCAGGAACCTTCATATTCAGCTGCAATCCATTAATCCATTAATCCGGGCTTCTGGGAACGTTTGTCTACACAGACACCCACAACGCGGTTGATTTCACCATTATTCAGTTCAATTAACAAGTTATTTGTGCCATTGCATGAACGTCATCCCACATTTTAGGGATTTCCCGAGGGTTTTCGCCATTTACACAGGAAAACTCTCGCCTAACTCCAACCACTTGAAAACTATCTCGTTCAACAATTTTATTATTCATCCGTTCTGCTCCCATCAGATTCTATATCTTTAAAATTAGGGAGGAATTAATCAAAATTTATTTTCCCTTTCCTAACCCATTCATGATGAATTGTATTGTACGCTCTGTTTCCAGTTCATCATCCCACGGGGCATCCGGGAACAGGATATATCGTGAAAATAAGTAGCCCATTACACTGGTAATTACAAGGCGAGCAACACTAACGGGCGGCATTTCAATAATTTGGCCTTTTTGCTGATAACCTTCAATGATATGTGAAACACGATCAAATAAGTTCTTGGCAATCAAGTCAATAAATTGTTCTCTTAATTCCGGTTGGAAGGGAATCTCCTGAAGCATAATTTTAACAACAGGAAGAAGTTTCTTTAAGACATCCCTGCGGTTTTCAATCGTTGCCCTGAGAAAATCCTCAACACGGTCGTACTGCTGGTTTAAGACCTTATCAAAATCATTTACGATATAGGGGCCGACGACCTTGGCCATTATGGGAGCTACGATTGCCATCAATAAATCCTTTTTGGTTTTATAATGACGGAAAATGGTTCCTTCCGCTACGCCGGCCTTTTTAGCAATTTCGTTAGTAGAAGTGGAGGCATACCCTTTTTCAGAAAAGGATTCAATCGCCGCAAGGAGTATTTTCCTTTGCTTTTCGGTTAATTTTTCCTCATCAAACAGCTGCTGAATCAGCATTTCTTCTTGTTCAAACATGGTTTACTCCTTTAAATTTTTCGATACTTCTTCAAAGCTACTATATTTAAGATGATAAATACAAGAGCGAATCCTAATAAGACAAGGAGATCCTTGATAATATCGCTAAATCCTAAACCTTTATACATAACAGCAACCAAAGCATCGCCGCCATAATATAGGGGCATAATTTTAGCAATCCATTGCATCCAGTCTGCCATACCTTCGAAGGGGAAAATCCCTGCAAAAAAGACCTGTGGAACAATGGCAATCGGAATAAACTGCATCATTTGGAATTCGGAATTGGCAAAAGCCGATAAAAGGATTCCAAGGGACAATGCAACGAGTGCCAGGCACAGGTTAATAATGACCACATTCCAAAAAGAACCTACAAGCATAATGTCTAACACTTTGACAGCATAAACGACAACAATAAATGTTTGGATGACTGCAAATAGACCGTATCCTGTTAGGTAACCAAAAACAATATCCCTTCTCTGAATGGGTGTGGCTAATAAACGGTCAAGTGTACCTGTTGTCCGTTCCCGTAGTAAAGCAATACCCGAAATTAGAAAAACAAAGAAGAACACAAAGAATCCGACTAAGATAGGACTTAACTGATCAAAAAAAGTGGTATCTTTATCACCATAAATGTAGGTCGTTGTGATTTTAGGAGCCTTAGCCTGTTCGATCGTTAATGGTGCTCCTTGAAGCTTACGCTGAATCTCTTGAATGAACTGTGTCATTTTGGCTGATTGTTTTTTAGCGTTTTCTGCAGCGACCGCCTGTTGGACCTTGATTAACAGGGCCTTAGTTGCAGAAGGCTGGTCATTTACTAGCTTTAAATTGATATCGTTATCTTGTACTTGAAGAATCGCATCTAAATCATCTTCACTAATGAGTTTATCCCAGTTAGAATGATCCTTATATTTTTTTACAATAATATCCTTGCTTTTTAATTGGTTCACAAGGGAGGCATCAGCTCCGATAACACCAATTTTCGGGTCAAATGTATTGCTTCCCAGCAGGTAATGGAGCAGGGTAAGAATTAATAAGGGGGCCACCATCATCAAGGCAAGCGCCCGTTTATCACGGAGCATTTGATGGATAATCCGTTTAACTAAAGCAAGAATCCTCATTTTTTCCCGCCCCCAGCCTTTAAAAATACCTCTTCTAATGTTGCTATGCCATATTGTGTTTTTAGTTCCTGCGGCGTGCCGCTCGTTAAAATTTCCCCATCCCGGACCATGGCCAGATAATCACATTTTTCCGCCTCGTCCATTACATGGGTTGTGACTAAAATGGTTTTGCCTTCCTGCTTTAAACGGTTGATTTCAGCCCAAATTGATAGGCGCAGTTCGGGATCGATTCCGACTGTTGGTTCATCTAATACAAGAACTTGCGGGTCTTGGATAAGGGAAACAGCTAAAGACAGCCTGCGTTTCATACCGCCTGAGTAGTCTTGAACCTTCTTTTTCAAGTCTGATGTAAGATTGACTAAATCGGCAGCGTAGGCAATGCGTTCTTTTTGCACTCCATTTTTTAATTTAAAAAGAGAAGCAAAGAAAGCTAAATTTTCCTCACCAGTCAAGTCAGTGTAGAGGGCATCGGCTTGAGCCATATAGCCAATTTTTTGCAATAGGCTTAGGTTTGGGACTTTTGTATTTAATACCTGTACTTCACCTTTAGTGGGCCGATCCATCCCGACAATCATTTTTACTAGCGTTGTTTTACCAGAACCAGATGGCCCAATTAGACCATAGATTTTACCTGGCTCGACCGAAAGATTGATATTATGCAAAACCTCTTTTTTTCCAAAACTTTTACTAACATTTCTCAACACGATAGATGCTGACATTGATAAACCCCCTTCGGGAATAAAAAATGAGTGATTACTCACTTTTTATTATAAATCAGCTAAAAGTATAAGGTCAATTGTGTTTTGAAAAAGTTCAATAATTTGATGGTTATGAAAAAAGCACGATTCCCCGAATGGAAATCGAGAATGTCACACAGTGTTACATAAGAAGCTATTGTGGTAGGATGTGGATAAAGGACATAAGGAGATTGGAAGCCATGTTATTTTCAAACGAAATGATTGCTTCGTTTAATGAGCTTGAAATGGCTCTGTATAACTATATTTCTCAGCACAGCGAAAAAGTGGTGTATATGCGAATCCGTGAGCTCGCCGATGAAACGCATGTCTCGACCGCCACTATTCTGCGCTTTTGCAAAAAATTAAACTGTGCCGGTTTTTCCGAGTTCAAAGTTAAGCTAAAAATGGAGTTGGACCAGACGAAAGCAACGAGGATCAATTGTCCCCAGCAATCCGTCGTGGAGTTTTTCGAGCGCACATTAAAGGGAGATCTCGACGAGAAAATAAAAGAGGCGGCAGAACTCGTGCTCGAGGCAGCTAATGTGATATTCATCGGAATCGGAAGTTCGGGAATTCTTGCCGAATACGGTGCACGCTACTTCTCCAGCCTGGGGAAATTTTCACTATACATCAAGGATCCCCACTTTCCCATTCATTCCAAGCTTACAGCTAACAGTGTAGCCATCGCCCTTTCCGTTTCTGGAGAGAACCCGTTTACGGTCACTCATCTTCACCAGTTGAAGCAAGAAGGCAGCAAAATCATCAGTATTACCAATCAAAAGCTCTCAACAGTGGCCAAACTCTCAGACCTCAACATTCCGTATTATGTCACCGAGGAATTTGTGGAGCAGTCTAATGTCACTACACAAGTGCCGGTAATCTATATCCTTGAATCGATCGCCCGCAAAATCCATAAACAGATCACATAAAGACAGCCTTACAAACCTTGCAAATGTGAAATGTTGTTTGCAAATTTAATAATCTTCTTGTCTCGGTAATAATCAAGAAAGTGAATCCCCGTATAGTCCGTGTGAAACCATATATTATTTTCGATGGGCAAATCCAGAAAGCTTTCAATAATTTGAGTAATCATGCCGCCATGTGTAACTATTGCAATTCGGCCGAAATCCTCGCTATTCAATTTAATAGAGGCTAAAACCTCTTGACCACGCTTTCTGAATGCCAATCTATTTTCCGTCTCCTGCATTTCAGTTAGGTCTTCTAAATATTCCACTGAACACGAAGTGGTCTGAGATAACATTTCTGCTGCTTGTCTTGCGCGCCTCAGCGTACTGCTCCATATGAATTCCGGAGGAAAATCGTTTAACACCCTTTTGGCCATTTTCTGTACTTGTAAGACTCCCCTTTCGGTTAACGGTAAATCCGTGGAACCCACATAACCCTCATCTAAAAAGTCATCTTCAGCTTCCCCATGGCGAATTAATAGAATTTGCATAAGAGGCCCTCCCTTTTCACCTACTAGGTTCTTTAACTATGGAAAGAAACCTTTTTTCACAGGCCCTAATCCAACGTTTTAACAAACAACAATCTGTCGTGGTTTGGACCATCGTAATTCGAAAAGACGGATACACCATCCACTTCCTTGTCACCATGTTCAATATGAAATCCCATTTTCGTGTGATAAGCAATGGATGTCTTGTTGACCGGGGAAGTTACAGCACGAGCGACCTTCCTGCCATTCTTTTTTACCACCTTATAAAATTCATGATAAAGTTGCTTTCCTACATTATTTTTACGATGCCGAGGATCTACTCCAACAAAATGGATGTATGCTGCATCCGGATAAGATTGAGACAAAAAACCGATCAAGAAACCGATGATCTTACCCTCTTTTTCAGCAGTTCCTTTTCCCCTATCCATTTGCTTCCTTCTCCAGCAGCATATCAACATGCGGAATGCCATCTTCCATATATACATCCGAAATCGTCTGGAATCCGAACGATCCATAAAACTTCTCCAGATAGTGTTGCCCCTGGATTTTGATCGTATCTTCCTTTAGCTCATTCAATGTAAAATCAATGCCTCTTCGCAGAAGTTCCTGTGCAAGCCCCTGTCCTCTGTACTCTTTTTTAACGATGACTCGGCCGAGGGAGGCTTGTTGGTAGGAAACACCCGCCGGCAAAATCCTCAAATAGGCGGCAATTTCGCCATCCACTTCTTTATACAAATGATAGGAATACAGATCTTTGCCATCTACTTCAAGGTAAGGACAGTTTTGCTCGACAACAAAGATTTCCGTCCGCTCTTTTAAAATGCTGTACAATTCACGGGTCGTTAACTCATCAAATGTTTTTAGTTTCCAGCTCATGATGCTTCTCCTTCATTGATTAATTAGTGAGGTTCCGAGATAAATGGCCGTTCCCCACATAACGAGGGCAGAGATTTTGTTCAGCAGCGCCATAACTCTGCCCGACTTATCGATTTTACCGAGCATATTTCCCGCAATCCCCAGCCCCAGGAACCACAGCCAGGAAACCACGATACAGGACAGGCCGAACGCCATTTTTGCGGTTCCTCCATAGTTTAAAGAGCTCGTGCCGATGACACCTACTGTGTCCAGAATCGCGTGAGGATTCAGCAGGGATACCGAGAGCGCGAAGGCCATTTGCTTTTTCGGTGTCAGTACGTTGATTTCCTCATCCTTCACCGGCCGTGGGTTGCTTCGCCATGTTACAACTCCCATATAGAGTAAAAAAAGGATTCCAAGGATGAACAAAACGGTTTTGATCCAAAAGGAACCGAGAACAACAACCGAAACCCCCGCAACAGCCAACGTGATCAATAGGGTATCACAAGCAGAAGCTGTCAAAATGACCGGCAGCACCCGGCTGAATCTGGGCTGAACCGCCCCTTGGTTGAATACAAATATATTTTGCACGCCGAGCGGCAGAATGAGGCCGAATGCCAAAATAAAGCCATGAAGTGTTGCCTGGAACATTGCTCTCCTCCTAAATTAAGGTTACCTTTACTTTATAGGAATCGGAGGCATTCGTCTCCATCCAATTGGAACGGTATCGAACCAACCAATTTGCAACGCACGGCAAGGAGTAATGAACCATGATGGAAACACGCTGGCTGCCGGTGAAAGGATCGGGGACCTCCCTTCATCAGCAGATCTATGATCATATTAAACTAAAAATCGAAAATGGCGAGTGGACCGTCGGAACCCGAATTCCGGCTCAAAGAGAACTCGCTGCCCAATTCAAGGTCAACCGGAGCACGATTGTCTATGCGCTTGATGAACTGACTGCCGACGGCCTGATCGAATCAAAGATCGGAAAAGGAACCTTCGTCATCAACAACACGTGGAGTTTGCTCGCCTCAGCTCCACCGCCCGACTGGAACAGTTACGTTAAATCCGGTGCGTATCAACCGAATATCCAGACCATCCAGGACATCAACCAGGCGGAAGCAAATCCACATATGATTCGGCTCGGCACCGGGGATTTATCTCCTGACTTACTGCCTATAGACCAGACAAAAGCTCTCTTTCAGGGAGAATCTGCTTCTCCTTTTTCGATGGGATATTCGGAGCCGAAAGGCGATCCTCATTTACGAGAATTAGTAAGTATGTACTTAAAGAAAAAGGGCATTGAAGCTTCGCCTTCATCCATCTTGATTGTATCCGGCGGACTTCAGGGACTGCAGTTGATTTCGTTGGGTTTGCTGCACCGGGGCTCTACTATTTTTCACGAAAACCCGTCGTATTTGAATTCCGTCCACGTGTTCCAGTCGGCGGGCATGAACCTGCATGGCATACCGGTGGATGATCAGGGAATGGTGAGCAACTCAATCTCCCGGCTGAAAAAGATGTACAATGGGGCGCTGCTTTACACCACTCCTTCTTTTCATAACCCAACAGGAATTCTGATGTCTGAATCGCGGCGAAACGACGTACTGAACATCTGTACGAGTGAAAAGCTGCCGATCATTGAGGATGATGTGTACGGAGATTTATATTTTGAAGAACCGCCACCCCCGCCGCTGAAATCGAAAGACGGCCAGGGATTGATTTTGTATATGGGGAGCATGTCCAAAACGTTGGGGCCAGGTCTTCGAATCGGCTGGGTGGTCGGACCGGAGCCCGTAATTAACCGGCTGGCCGATATCAAAATGCAGACGGATTATGGCTCCTCCTCCCTCTCGCAATATGCGGTATCCCAGTGGCTCGCGAGCGGGCAGTATGAAAACTATATCAAAGACATCCGGCAGAATCTGAAAAACCGACGGAATTTTACGCTTGAAATCCTGAATGCCCATTTCAAAGACATCGCCACGTGGACGGTTCCAACTGGCGGTTTCTTCATCTGGCTGAAGCTGACAGCAAGCCTCTCAACGGAAAAACTATTTAAAAAATCCTTGCAGGAGGGCATTTTGCTGAATCCTGGAACTGTGTATGACCGAAGCGACCAGCAGCACCTCCGCCTGTCGTATGCGTATGCCTCACTTCCCCGATTGGAAAAGGGATTGGTGCGGGTGGCGGAGATGATCAAAGAAGGATAGGGAGCAATTGAATGTCATAACCGATATCATCAGGCACATATTAACCAATTGCGGAAATGGTTTAAAGAGAGTAGTAAGGTAAAATAAAAGGATTGCGGCGGCTGCAATCCTTTTATCGTTTTTTTTTACTTTAAGTTAAACATACCTTTTCCTGTGTTCATGTCTATTGGCAGAGAGGAATGTTCATGGGTGATTAACCAGGAGTCCTTTTCTTTTCGTAAGCCGAAGGTAAAGCGATTGGTGATTTGACGAAGCTTTTCTCCTGACTCTTCCTGGTGAGCTGCAAAAGTAACCGCGCAATGGATGAATGCTAGATTTGAATTTTCCTCCACAACCAGATCGTTAAAATCAACGTTGAGGTAAACTCCATCAGCTGCTAAACCATTGAACCACTCGGTGACGCTTTCTTTCCATGGAGCAATCCCTCTGCTCTCCCATTTTCCCCAGCAATCATAAATATGAACGTCTGGATCATAGCTGGATAGAAACCTCTCCACATCTTTTTCATAAACCGCCGATTTGTAATTATCGAGAACGTCCTGAACAACACTCATACTCACTGTCATACATTCATCTCCTAAAAAGGCTATATTTATGTAATACTTTCGATATACTATCCGATAATCCTTTTGCCTATTGTTGACCTGTAGGCATCCTGTAAATCTTTAGCGACCCGCCGTCCGGTCCATAAACTTCCCCATGTTGGGACCATCCATACCGTTCATAATAGTTTTGAAGATCGGTTGCTAGATAAAGATGAGGATATTCCTTTCTGCGCGTTTCCTTTACGGCATGATCAAGGAGCTGTGCGCCTAACCCTTTTCCTCTATATTCTGGTGATACATATAAACAGGCGAGCCATGGGGTTAAGTCTTGGCGGCTGTTGAGATCATTCCGCAGCAAAGCGACTGTCCCGACGATCTGATCATCGACTAACCCTATGTAGAATCTCGGCAAATCTTCCTCCGTCTTGCAGGAATATTTGATGCAGTCCTGATAAAAAACAAAATTATCTTGATTGCCCCACTGCTCCCAATACGTGTTGACTGCACGATCAAATAAGTCCATCCGTTTTTGGACGTTAACGATTTTCATGGAACCACCTCCCAGCCATTTACATTCTGGAAAGTTGTTCAAATCCCTTCCATTTTCTCCTTTTGCAAATCAAGCCAAAATGCTATACGTTATGAATAGCTATTTACATAACAGGAAAGGGCGAAGCATCATTGAACGCGAAAAGAATTACAACAAATCAAGAGTTGGAGCAGGCATTCTCTATCCGTAAAAAGGTGTTTGTTGAAGAACAGGGTGTTCCGTTGGAGGACGAGTTTGATGAGTTTGACCAGTTGGACAGCAACTGCGAGCATATCCTGGCTTACTATGAAGACCAGCCGGCAGGTACGGGACGCATCCGTTGGGTAGTAGGCGTCGGAAAGCTCGAGAGAATCTGCGTTCTGGAATCCTTCCGTAAATTTGGACTGGGAAAAGTCATTATTAAGGGATTGGAAGATATCGCAGCTGAACAAGGATCAAGCCGGGTTAAGCTGCACGGCCAAACACAGGCAGAAGGCTTTTACCACAAACTCGGCTATCAGACGTCCTCCGATGTTTTTATAGAGGACGGCATTCCCCATCTTTTGATGACAAAAGAATTGATTTCAGAAGGTTCGTTTGAAGGATAGAGGTTAATTGAAAGGAGGAATGTATTTTGGGTGAGAAAGAAAAGATTTTTTATGAACGCGGAACAGAGGAACTGAAATTAAAAACGACGGTTGCTCAAAAACTGGTACGGGAATTGAATCATTGTGACATCGAAGACGAGGAAAAAAAAGACGAAATCGTTAGGGAACTGTTTGGAAGCGCCGGCGAAAAGCCCAGCCTTGAAGCTAATTTCCAATGTGACCTTGGCTACAATATTCATGTTGGTGACAACTTCTATGCGGGTTATAATTGCACCATTTTGGATATGGCAGAAGTCAGAGTGGGAAACAATTGCATGATCGGTCCCAATGTGGGAATCTATACGGCAGGCCATTCCATTACACCGAAAGACCGGAATAAGACTGGATATGCCATTCCCATTACCATCGGGAATGACGTATGGATTGGCGGAAGCTGTGTCATTCTGGCCGGTGTGACGATTGGTGACCATTCCATTGTGGCAGCGGGTTCTGTTGTGACGAAAGATGTTCCCCCAGATACGGTTGTGGCTGGAAACCCAGCAAAAGTAATTAAATCTATATAACAAAAAAGGCAGCGCAATTAGCTGCCTTTTCCAATGGTCTATTCACATTGAAAGTCTTCCCTCAACAATCCCATCACGATCGTATCGTAATACTTCCCGTCAATATAAGAATGGTTTCTTAAGCGCCCTTCCACTTCAAATCGGCACTTTTCATATGAGCGGATCGCTCTCTTGTTTCCGCTCCAGGTGTCTAGTTGAATGCGTTCCAAATTCATCGTTTGGAATAAAAAGCGGATCAAGATTTTCATCGCATCTGTCCCATAGCCTTTGCCCCAATACTCTTTGTGGCCGATCCCGATTCCCACCGTGCAGCGCCTGGCAATCATGTTCAGTTCCCGGTAGCCAATGGATCCAATATGTTCCGGAGTATCTTCCACGGTATAAATGGAAAACTCTCCTTCTTCCCGTTTATCCAGTTTGATGATCGATTGCTCATAGTCCGCTTCAATTTTTTCCATTGGCACATTGCTGAGGCGAAAGAAACCTGTACCGGCTTCGAACCGCGCCGTTTCCTCATCATTCCGCCAATCATAGGTTCGTTTATAATCGCCGAGTGACACCGGCCGCAGTTCGGTCTTCTGTCCAGTCATCATGAATAACATCCCGTCCTTTTAATCGTTTTTTACAAATGGTGATCGGGTCATAAACACGATTCATGCGTACCATAAGCGTCACATCCCTTCAGAAAAATAAATTCCCTATTTCTTTCTTATTCTTATTTCAGAAAAGATTCCCTGCTGTTTCTAAAAAGCGACTTCAAATTCATCCACTCTGACAGCTGTTCCGGTGATTTGGATTTCCATTCGGTCGTCCGTTTTCGTCACTTGCACCTGCACTCGACCGTCCCTTTCGATTTCCTGCCCCTGTTCGACTAGCAGATGTAACTGCGATTTCCTGCATCTCTTCCTCAGTCAGCTCATCGCCGTTCAGTACAACGCCTGCCGGATTGCCTTTATTAGGCACCTTGCTGAACGCTTCGTAATGATACACCTTAACTGTCTTCATGTTTTCGGTCCTCCTCTTATTCCATAAACGAGCCGCAGGTCAAATTGGCAATGGTTCCGGTCATCGCACTGGCATGGTCAGAGGCCATCAAACAAGCGGCATTGGCTACTTCATTCAACTGTGGCAACCGGCCGAGTACTGTCCCGTCTTCCATGTAAGCCTTCACGTTGGCTACATCACCGCTCCATGTTTCCGGGATGGCATCCGGCCGCAGACAAACCACACGCACACCCGCCGGGCCAATTTCGCCTGCCAGGCTGCGGGAAAATGCTTCTATCGCAGCACATGCGGTAGAGAAGCCTCCTGTCAAATGGTATCTGCGGTCGCGTCCTGAAAGTACAGATGACGAAGAAGAAAGCGTCAAAATAACCCCGGATTTTTGCTGTACCATGTGGCGGGCCGCCGCTGTTCCTGTAAGGAAATGCGTTTTGATTCCTGTCAGAACAGGCACCGTAAAATCCTCCGCAGGCATATCCAGCAGCGGTGTCCCCTGCAGGTCGCCCCGAATCCATACGGCGTTAAATGAAATGTCAATCCGCCCTGCTTTTTGTACAACCTCATTCAAATGCTTCTCGATAGCCTCCTGATTCAGCGCATCAACTGGTGCCGCTTCAGCTGCTCCACCTTCGCTTTTCAATTCTTCTGCCACTTTTTGAAGAGAACTGAGGGTTCGTCCGGCCAAAAATACTTGTGCTCCTTCCCTCGCAAAAGCCCTGGCAACCGCACGACCGATCGATCCGGCTGCCCCGTAAACCACTGCATTCTTGTTTTCGAGCAACATAATTAATCCTCCCGTTCAAACTTTTTCACATGAAGGTTAATCCTGATGTAATGATGGAGAAAGCAAAGACAATAATGTTGAAGAGATTGATGGGTGAAGTAAGAAAAGGAATCTCATGGGGTTAAAAGATCTATGATTAGTATATCACCCCTACAAACAGGCTGCGGTAATGTGATGAGAGGAATTTCCCAGCTTTCATCGAACCTATAGGAGGATACTAAAGGAGGCGGTAATATGTTAGTTGGCCACATCAAAGAACTCGTTCGCCATCCTGTGAAATCGTTCTTCGGCGAAAGCGTACAGGAGACGCGGATCATGGATTATGGGTTGTATGGTGACCGCAGCCATGCCTTTTTGGATGAAACACGAAAGAACAAGTTTTTAACCATCACGCAATTTCCAGAGATGGTCCGGTACAAAGCAAGATTCTCAGGTGAAGAGTCCTTGGACCGTTATCCGAATGTTGAGATCACTACACCCAAGGGCAGTGTGGTAGCGTGGGGAGATGAGGAGCTTATAAAGGAACTGGAAGAACGATCACAACGAAAGCTGTTACCCGTTTCCTATACCCCAACGCATGTCCCTTTAGGTCCGATTGAGGAAGAACATCTGCAATTGGTAACCGACGCTTCCCTGGACAAATTGAAGGAACTGGCAGGAAAACAAATGATAGAGCACCGGCGGTTTCGCCCCAATCTATACCTATCACTTATCGAAAAAAATCCATTCGTTGAGGAAACCTGGTTTGGAAAACGAATGAAAATCGGAGACGACGTAGAAATTCAGTTACTGCGGCATTGTGAACGGTGTTCCATCATCACGTATCATCCTGAAAATGCCGAACGGGATGCTTCTTTACTAAAAACAGTAGCGAAAGAACGACAGAATCACTTTGGTGTTTATGCTTCTGCCATCAAAACCGGTACAGTGCGTGTGGGTGATGCAGCCTATCTAGTTGTTTAAAAAACTTTTAAAAATGAGAGGAAATTGTCCATGGAACATGTGATCAGTGGAATAAACCATTGGATACTTGAATTGCCGCGAGCGCTGGGACAGATGTCTGAAACAGAAACATCTCATCGTCCTGCGCCAAATAAATGGTCCAAAAAGGAGATTGTGGGGCATTTATGTGATTCGGCAATCAATAATATGACCCGATTCATTAAGATACAGTACGAGGAACAGCCCTATGTAATCCAAACGTATGATCAGGACCAATGGGTGTCGGAACAACATTATCAGGAACAGACGCTTGAAAAGATACTAACCCTTTTTATTGTCTTTAATCAGCAAATTATAACAATTCTTTCAAGCGTTCCAAAAGAGAAATTATCATACCTTTGTAATATTGGAAGTCATCAACAGGAAACCTTCGAGTGGCTAATCAACGATTATCTTGTACATATGGAACATCATATAAACAATCAAATTCTAACCAGAAATAAAGCATAAAAAAAAGGACCAATACCGGCCCTTTTTTGTATTAAAAATCAAAATTGTCCGGATCCGGTCCTACCCGCAGGTTTTCGTTCAACGCGTCAATTTGATTCATTTCTTCTGTTGTTAATTCAAAATCAAAGACTTCCGAGTTTTGGATAATGCGGTGTTCTTTTGTGGATTTTGGAATGGTAACTACACCATTTTGCAGATCCCAGCGTAAAATCACTTGAGCTACACTCTTATGGTGAGCGTGGGCAATTTCCTTCAGTACCGGGTGATCCAGCAATTGTCCCTGCATAAGCGGAGACCACGCTTCCAGCTGAATACCTTGAGACTTGCAGAACTCTTGAAGCTCTTTTTGCGTGAGCTTTGGATGATATTCCACCTGGTTGATCATCGGTTTGATTTCGGCATCCTTCATTAATTCTTCGAGATGGTGAATTTGAAAATTACTTACACCGATCGCTTTTACTTTGCCTTCTTTATAAAGCGTTTCAAGAGCTCTCCAAGCATCTTTAAACTTGCCTTCCACCGGCCAGTGTATGAGGTACAAATCGAGATATTCAAGATCGAGCTTTCTCAAGCTTTCCTCGTACGCGGCGATTGTTTTTTCATATCCCAGTTCAGAGTTCCATACCTTGGAGGTCACGAACAAATCTTCCCTGGAAAGTCCTGCTTCCGCAAGTCCTTCCTTGATCCCGGTTCCGACGCCTTCTTCATTTTCGTAAATCGCTGCAGTATCGATGCTGCGGTAACCGTTTTTGATGGCTGCTTTCACAGCATTCACAAGCTCCGGTCCTTCCTCTACTTTAAACACCCCAAGTCCGAACCAGGGCATTTTTACTCCATTATGCAAAGTGGTTGTATCCTGTAAATGATTGGCCACACTAATTCCTCCTATGCTTGAGCTTATCAAACAAGGTCTATTATTTCCCATAATGAAGGTATTGAGAAGTACGCACTTTTCAGTATCGTAGGCACCTAAAGGTTTTATGGGAACTTTTTAGTGCCTGTATTATAGAAAAGTTTGGTTTTTAACCAGGAAAATAGTTGCAGGTAATAAGTGCCGGTTATAAAATAGAACTACATACATAAAAAGGAAGTGTAGAAATGAAAAAAGTCAGCGCCGTTCTTTTAACCTGCGGGCTCGTTGTTAGTTTATCCAGTGGTCTCTCTGCAGAAGCCAAAACATCTGTTGCCAAAGTAAAAACCTATAAAAACTGCACGGAGATGCATAAGGATTACAAAGGTGGAGTATCCCGCGCCAAAAACGTTAGGAACAAAGGCGGCAAAACCAAATTTAAGCCTCATGTATCCAAGGCGCTTTATGATGCAAACAAAAAAAGCGACAGAGACAAAGATCTTATCGCTTGTGAACAATAAAAAAACAGACTTTCAGAAATCCTGAAAGTCTGTTTTTACTTTATGCCGCTGTTTCTTCCCCAGTTTCATAATGCCGCCCCGTTCTAGCCACCTTATTCCAGGCCTTTCGGTTGAAGAAATAGTCCACCGTGCCAAAAATAACAGCAAACATAGTGATGAAGCGATAGAAGAAAATATCAAAGATAATCACCATCAGCAAAGGATACGTGTCCTTTTCCTGAAAGGCATAGCCGTGCCTCTCACTCATGCCAATGGCGACCATATCATAAACCAGGCCGACTCCCAAAATATAAGCCACATATAGAAAAAGGAAGGTCCATGAGAACAGCTTTCCGTCCAGACCATCCATAATCAATACACCTGTCATAATATAAACCGCCATGGTACCGGCAAAGAACCCTTCAAACAAATAGAAAAAAGACACCGGTTTGGTGAACAGCGTTTTAAGCAAAAATGGCCCAAAATGAAAAAGGCAATCCACAAAGGCTTTTTGCCAGCGCACCCTTTGCTTGAAAAGGTCTTTCCAGTTCTCCGGCAGCTCGGTGTAGCAAACCGCATCCCGAATAAGCAGCACTTTACTTTTCTTATGCTTGGCCATGTATTTGTGCATCTTCAGCGTAATATCAATATCTTCACCGACGGTCGATCGGTAACCGCCCACATCAAGTAAGGATTTCTTTGTAAAAATTCCAAAAGCACCGGATATGACAGCCAGTGCTTTAAAACGTGCCAATGATACTTTATTAACATAAAAAGCTTTCATAAAGTCCAGCGCCTGTGCACGAACCAGCATATTCGCGGCCTTGAGAGACAAACCATCCAAAGGCTTCTGGACTTTCGTTTGAAGCACGTGCACGACTCCGCCTGCCGCAATGACATTTTCATCTGAAAACGCCTGGTTTACAGCGGGTAACGCCTCATCCGTTAAGATTGTATCCGCATCAAGGGTGACAACGAGCGGCTGGCTGGAATATTCGATGCCGGCGTTCAATGCATCTGCCTTTCCTCCATTTACCTTATCCAGCACAAAGATGTGCGGATAATATTCCGATTGGTACACGCCTTTTACGTTTCTGTGCTGCAAATGCAGGGTATGAGCCTTCATGCAGGGCGTTAAGTTTAACAACGAATTGAGCCCGGCAAACGTTTTGTCTGAAGAACCGTCATTAATATAAAGAATTTCCGTCTTCGCATAGGAAAGTGTCTTCATGCTGCTGACTGACGTCTCAATGATTTCTTCTTCGTTATAGCACGGAATCAAAATACTGACTCCCTTTTCTTCCAATGTTCTTCTTTTCCGCTCAAGGCTGTCCCGTCTGAACAGGGGCAGGCAATGAACAGAGTGCAGAAAGGGAAATGCGATCGATATAAAAATGAAAAAATACCACAAATAGTCCAACTCAAATCCTCCTAAACCCATAAATTAAAATGATATAACTATAATAATTGGAACTTAAAAAGGTTTTTTAGTGGGTCGTTGAACGATTCAAGGATTAGGTCATTATATGCCAAACTCAAATATTATTAAGTATTACTAAATGATACTTTATTCAAAAAGCAAAAGACCTATGAAGGGTAAAAAGTTTATTAGTAGAAACTTAAGCATCGCAAATTCTTTAAAAAATATATTACTATCTTGTCTCAGGCTAATATCATTTCAATCTCAGCCAATGGGTAGATTGGGGATATCTTGTTTCTTGAATGAAACCGAATGAAGTGTAGAATTTGTCTCCCCGTTCTGTATCCGTATGCAGCACCAGTACGTGAAAATGGAGGTTGCCCTCATGGATGATCCTATTCAGCAAAAGCGTTCCGAGACCCATCCTTCGAAACGTGAAGGATACATAAAATCTTCTTAATCTCCCAACTGATGTCTCGTTTGCATAGGGATCACGATTAAGCCCGCCAATGGCCACACATTGACCCTCATGATCAAATACACCCCACAGGGACTCCCCTCGCTGGTCAAAGGAATTACTGCCGTTCTTGTAATCACGTATTAACCGGTCGAGAAAACGAAAGCCTTCCCGTTTACTCTCCTCAACCAAATGAGTGAGTTCCTCCTCATTCAGGTTATCCATTTGTTTAACGGTGAATTGTTCCATTACTGGGCTGCTGGAATGGCTTGTTTTTGTTTACGCAGCGTTTCGGCTTCCTTAATACTTTCAGTAAGCCAGATCGGCGTTTTAGGATGATTTAGTATTTCCTCTTCAGAAAGCCAGTGCAACGACTCAACCTCATCGGGACTTTTTACAAACGGCGTACAGTCATCCAGTTCACATAAGAAAACCACATCAATAACTTCTCGGCCGTCCTCAAGAGTAAACATCGTGCTGCGGACATATTGAAGCTCGCCTTTTACTGTCGCTCCGACCTCTTCAAAAAGCTCTCTTTTTACGCTCGCCTCCAGAATATTGACAGACTCCCCTGCCGGGTCCACCTTTCCGCCCACGAAGGCAAGCAGTCCTCCTGCATGGTCTTCCTTAATGCTTCGTTCAATGATCAGCCATTGATCTCCTTTGTAAACGGCCGCTTCAACATTTACGATAAACATTTCTCCACCTACCATATATTAACTATTTCCATTTTGAGAATTCTAGGTTGTTAAGAATAATCCTGCTAAAAACAAAGGGTAAGACGCACCCAACACAATTTTACGACATGAAAAAAGCAGCTATAGAGCGGCTTTTTTCAGATTATCCAATTTAAAATTATACGGCAGGAACTGGTGGCTTTAATTGTTCAGGTAATGGTGAAATATAGCCTCCTTTTTGTTTCATTTCAGCATCAAATTCTTCCTTCGCCTGCGCTATAATATTGTCGTCTTCCATTAATTCCACAACACTTAATCCTATAATTTTTGCTGCTGAAAGCATTCCTTTTTTACCAATCGTGGAACCCACGGACACCACATTCTGCCACGAATGCCCTGGTGTTCCAATAGGAGCACATGCAGTGGTAAATTGAGCGGTAGGAATGTTCCAGGATACATCTGCAACATCCGTTGAACCTGACATACACTTGCCCTTATCATAAGGTCCGATAACTTCATCATGCAAAACTTTTTTCAGCAATTCGCTCGGCGCACCTGAAGTTTTTACAACAACTTCTTTCATCCCCTTATCAAAGGTTTCTGTTAATTCTTCCGCAAGCTTTATGTCACCTTCGTCAAAGGATGGAGCTCCTACCTTTTCCATATTAGTAAATAGGACATTGCCTAAAACTTTATTTGGAAGCATCTCATAGCAACCCGTAATAAAGTCGATATCATACTCAGTTCCTGTCATTAAAGCGGCACCTTTGGCTATATTAATTAACTTCTCATACGTTTCTTCAACTTCTGAGCGATGGGGAGCTCGGATATAGTACCAAATTTGTGACTTATCAGGAACCACATTCGGTCCGCCTCCACCGTTTGTTATGGTGGAATGTATTCGAATTTCATCTATTAGATGTTCTCTCAAAAAGTTCACACCAATATCCATTAATTGAGCAGCCTTAAGCGCACTGCATCCAGTTTCTGGATTAGCAGCAGCATGAGCAGATTTTCCGTAAAAATTAAATTTCACTGAGTTCATTGCTAGAGAACTGCTGGCCCATAAAGAGTTTATTGAATTTGGATGCCACGTTAAACAGACATCTGCATCATTAAATACGCCCTCTCTAGCCATGAAAACTTTACCTACAAGAGTTTCTTCAGCAGGACAGCCATAAAACTTAATGGTCCCCTCAATCCTCTCTTTTTCCATATAATTCTTTGCAGCGATTGCGCCACCTGCTGCTGCTACGCCATAAATATTATGACCACAACCATGGCCATTGGCATCCTCAATTACCGGTTCTTTTTTGGCTACCAGCTTTTGAGAAAGACCCGGTAAAGCATCATATTCACCTAAGATGCCCACGACTGGTCCCCCTGTCCCCCAAGTAGCCACAAAGGCGGTCGGCATGCCTGCAACTCCTATCTCAATGGTAAATCCTTCATTCTCCAATTGTTCTGCCAACAACTTTGAGGATTTAAATTCATGTAAACCAAGCTCAGCATAATTCCAAATTTCTGATGACCAATGTTCCAATTTTTGCGCATGTTCATCTATCCAACCTGTCACACTGTTTGTTTTTAAGTCTTCTATTATTTTTGCCATTCGATCATCTCCCTAGTTTTTTTGTATGGAAAGCTCTTCTGTCAAAATTTCTTTAGGCTGTTTGTATTTTTCATAGAGGTACATTATTGCAATAGTTCCACTGACACATAGTATTACTTTAATAAAACTGGATATGGGTAAAAGTGTAATAACGATTCCAACAAAAACCCCAATAATTCCATATATAGGACGCTTCATTGCAAATTGAACGGTCACTCCTCCGAAAATGGCAGGCAGAACATATTGGAACGCGGTTTGAATCGCTGGAGGTAAAATGGATACAATGAATGCCCCACCAAGAACGATAGGAACGAGTACCACAATATGTACTAATGAGGCACCGGCAATTCCCGCTGTAGCTGCTAACTCTGCTTTTTTAGAGCCAGGCTCCGCATTAACCGCATTCTGGGCTGCTGCAGAACAAGGCAGACACATATTTGAGATGTTCCCAACAAGAAAGCTCATGTATGTACCAGAAATACCCAAACTCGGAAAATAAGAGATAGGTTCTAAAATCCACATCACACCAACAAAAGCAGCAACGCCCAAAAAAGCAGTTAATACCACTCCCCATCCAGGATGATAGCCCAACACAAAGGATAGATATAAAGGCGGTATCATTGTTGTCAAAATAACAGCCCAAAGTGTTAACCGGCCATAAAAATGGGCTTGACGATGAAAAACAGATAGATCATCCTTCTGACTCATACATACTACTCCCTTCTATGTTTAAAAAATGGTAGTTACATAACCGAATGACATTCCAACAACCAGAGTAATTCCGAGAGCCCATTCTTTTAACCAGCCGGCATTACGCTTTTCAGCAATCATCATTAGAATAGCCATTGTAATCGCTGATATAATAACAACCATACTATTACTAACACTTGTGGTAATTTGCCCTGCAGTAAAGTCAAAAGCACCCAGCATTGCAGCAGTAGATACCAATGCCATTATTTTTGTATTTTTAGCAGCAATTTTCTTTTGTGCCTTACCTAAAGATTTTGTGAAAAGAGTGGTAGATAAGAGCCATCCCAAACCGCCTAAGCACATTGCCCAAACGGCTGTCGTAAACGCTTGTAAATTATATCCTTCTTTTCCTAGCTCCACCCCAAATGCTTTAGCTCCAATACCAGCCGCTGTTAACTCATATGCTGCTGAGCCAATAATTCCAATTCTCATAAGAGTTAGAGGAGCGCCTATTACTGTAATGAGAGATACTGCAATTATTATGATGCCTAAGGATGGGCCTAATGCACTGATTACTCCAGTACGCAGCGCTTTATTTACCTCAACCCTGGTCATATCAATGGCTGCAGCATTCTTCCTTACGAGCCGGATAAAAATTACCGCTTGAGTGATAACAATGATGATTACCAGTATGGAAAAAAGCCACATTAAAGGACTATTAGCGATTTCCAAAATCTTATCCATCTACTCTCAACCTCCTCCATTAATGAATATAAAAACATAATAAACAATTCTAAATTTTCGGTAAATTGATTTGTTAATTTTTCTCATAAACTTTTTTAATCATTTCTGTCGATTGGTATATTTAACGTGGATTTTAATTTGTCTTATGTCGTTTTTTATAACAAAAAAAGCCAGGCAAGCGCCTGACTGACTTTGCTGTTTAATTAGCGAGTTACATTGTAAAGAAGACAAATCATAGAAGAATTACATACTAGTATTTAACTTATGTGTGAAAATCACTTATTTTTCCCCGAAAAAATCGATTAATCCGCGAAACTAGTTACTTTATCCGCGAACTGTTCAAGCCTAGTGAGTTTCGACTAATTTCGACGCATTTATTTCGTGCTTAATAGTCTTCTTCTTGCTTCATCTAACATTTCAGGCTGTTAATTCGCTTCAGATGGCTGTTCTTCCATTTCACGTACCTGAATCTTTTTGATCTGGTGGCCATCCATTCCTACTACTTTAAATTCATATTTTTCATGCCGGACTATATCGCCTGTCTGAATGTCTGAGTTCATGGAAAGTATCCAGCCGCCGATTGTGTCCAGATCGGTTTCATCGATATCCAGGGCATACATATCATTAACGTCTTCGATCAGCACTTTGCCGTCGAGCATTCTCGTTTTGGCGTTCACATTCAGGATCATTGGGGATTCATCCTGGTCAAATTCATCCCGGATTTCACCGACCAGCTCTTCCAAAATATCCTCAATCGTGACCAGACCTGATGTTCCGCCGTACTCATCCATCAGGATGGCCATATGGGCGCGTTTCTTCTGCATTTTGGTTAACAGCTCTTGAATAGGAATGTTCTCAAACACGCTCAAAACCGGACGGGTATACTCCTCGAGCGGCACCGCCTGTTTTCCTTTCATGACGCCATGGAACAATTCCTTGGAGTTGATCATTCCCAAAATCTCGTCTTTATCCTCACCGACAACGGGATAGCGGGTAAATTGCTCCTGAATGATGGTTTCAAAAGCTTCGTCCAGGCTTTGGCCCGCCTGAAGAGTAACAATTTCCGTTCGGGGCACCATGATTTCTTTGGCGAGCCGATTATCAAACTCAAATACATTGTTCACATAGCTGAATTCTGATTTATTGATCTCTCCGCTTTTATAGCTTTCACTTAAAATGGAACGCAGTTCTTCTTCTGAGTGTGCCATTTCATGCTCGGAGGCTGCTTGAAATCCAAACAATTTTACAAACAGCTGGGCGCTTCCGTTCAATGCCCAGATGAAAGGGTACATGATTTGGTAAAAGAAGAGAAGCGGACGGGATAACAGCAAACTGACACTTTCCGCTTTTTGAATGGCAATGGTTTTTGGCGCCAGCTCACCCAGCACGACATGCAAGAAGGTAATGGAAGCAAACGCAATGATAAACGAGATGGTCTTCGCCAAAGCTGCTGAAAGCTCCAGGTTCACAAACAAGGGGTGAAGCAAGTGTTCGACCGTTGGTTCACCGAGCCACCCCAGGCCGAGTGCCGTAATCGTAATCCCCAGCTGACAGGCTGACAGAGATCCATCAAGGTTTGTTATGACTTTTTTGGCTGCAACTGCATTTCGGTTCCCTTCCGCCACCAGCTGATCAATCCGGGTAATACGCACACGGATGATCGAGAATTCTGCAGCTACGAAGAACGCTGTAAGAAGGATCAGTACCGCAACCATGAATAAATTAAATATGTCCAATAAGATCCTCTCCATCCCAAAGGATAAAGAGGTTCCACCTCCCAGGTAAAAAATAATTGATCTTTTTCCTTTGTATTAAATTACGCTAATTGTCCGTTCTCAATACCATTTCATGAAATTGTTTCCTACATTTGATCTCCCCATAATCAAATTCTTCAGTCATCTCCATATCTAATACGAAACAAAGGCCGTGAAGTTTCAATATTTGTCTATCGTTCGTTAATTGGACACATAAAAGACGGCAGGCTCTTCGGCCGGCCGTCTTGTCCTGTTATTTTAAACATGCTTTGGTGCTTTATATGGTTTCGGAAGCTTAAACCCATGCTGGGCCATCACCTGGCGCAAACGGTCAGGATAATCGGTGATCAAGCCGTCGACTCCGTCATTAATGAGCTTGTTCATGGTTGGCTTATCATCCACCGTCCAAGGAATGACCTTCATCCCTGCCTTATGGGCTTCATCTACCATTTGCTTGGTCACGTAGGGCTCATAGTTTTCATCGGTAATCTTTCCATCCTGCGGGAAACTATGAACAGGTGAGATCGCATCTGCCCCAAACGAGTGGGCGGCCGCCACAAAGTCACCATTAAAGTCGTCAATATCAATGCCGCCAAGCCATGGGGAGGCGCCTGGCTGTCCAGGCTGCAGGAATTGCGGTCCGTTTGTCAGCGCCACAATCGGAAGACGGGGTTCGACTTCACGCATCCGCATAAGAGATCCCCAGTCAAAGCTTTGAATCGAAACACGGTTGAGCATTCCGGCTTCACGAACCTGGCGGGCGACGATTTGTACAAATTCTTCACGCGGAGCCGTCTCTTCCGGAGCACCGGCCTCTACTTTTGTTTCTATGTTCATCCATACCTTTTTCGCTTTGTACCGTTTCACAAGATCAAAAATATCCGTCAACAGCGGCATTTTGGCACCAGGGCTTGCCACCTGTCCCGGAAACTGGGACAGCGTAGAGGAACCACAGTCCAACGTCCGAATCTGACTCAGTGTCAGATTTTTTATGTATTTGCCAACATACGGGTATTCCGGATCGCCTGCAAAAGCGGGCTTTGTATCCCGGCATTTGGCCCCCGAAATTTGCCGGTCATGCGTAACAACTGCCTGGTGGTCTTCTGTAATTTGCACATCCAGCTCCAGCGTGCTCACCCCAAGCTCCAGAGCACGGGAAAAGGAAGCGATGGTGGATTCCACCGTAAGCCCGATTCCTCCGCGGTGGGCTTCCAGATCAAACCCCCTTTTCCCATAAGATTGATGGCCTTTATCAGCTGCTGAAACCGTTGGCCCCGCTCCAAAAACAGCCAGTGAACTGATCATGATTGTTGAAATAACCGTCCCTATAACCTTCTTTTTCATCTGCTTTTCTCCCCTTAAACGCTATAGTAGAATACGTTTCAAGTATAAAGGGCCTTTATAAACCCTTATTGAAGCAAATGTTAAGAAAACATATGGTTAGAGTTTCATTGTCATAAACACACTGTTCGGATCGTTGGTATAATGAGCAAACGGCCTACACTCCTCAAATCCGAAACGAGTGTAAAGCCTTCTCGCCGGTTCAAAGGCTTCCATGGAGCCGGTTTCAAGACTCAGCCGCTCATAGCCCCGATGTTTCGCTTCGGCAATGATATGTTGGAGAAGCTTCTGCGCTACTCCTTTTCTCAAATGGGAGGTTGCCGTGCGCATGGATTTGATTTCTCCATGCCGGGCGTCCAGTTCCTTTAATGCGCCACAGCCCATAAGCTCGCCGTCCGTCCATACACTCCAAAACGTGATATCCGGCTTCCGTAAGCCGTCCAGATTCAAGGCATGAATGCTTTCCGGGGGCGAATGCAGCTGCATTCCCTGAAGGTGCTCCCCAATCAGTGACCTGATTTCGGTTCCTGTTAAATCGTCTTCTCTTATAACCACTTTCGATTCCTCCCCACCCAAAATCTATTTCTATTTAGCGGTCTGATAATGTAATAACACATTGCCAGATTCAAACGCCTGGGTTCTTATCAGTGTCAGAGCGGTTTGTTTCATCCCCTGATACATCGCCTTCCCTTCGCCCGCAATGACAGGCGTCATAATCAGCATGTATTCATCAATTAGGCCTGCATTTCCCAACTGCTGCACGATTGATCCGCTTCCAAAAATCAAAATATTGGCGCCTTCTTCCTGCTTAACCCTTGTAATTACCTCTACCGGGTCACTCCTGTACAGCTCGGTATTTTCCCATGTGGCTTTTTTAATAGTTGTTGAAAAAACAATTTTGGTATTATCAGTGAGTACCTGGGCAACATCCTTTAAATACTGCGGAGTGTTGGGATCGTTGAGCATGGGCACCCAGCTTCGTTCAAACCCTCTATACGTATCTGCACCGAAGATGAAGGCTGATACTTCTTCTTCATCACTCCGGACCGCTTTGTCCACTTCCGGATCCTGAATGAACCAATCCATTCCAAACGCGGCTTCATTCAGACTCGCAAAATACCCGTCCACTGATACTCGGTTCAGCACCGTAATTTTCCGCATCATTCATCATCCTTTCCAAGATATAAACACTGCCGCTACTGAAGTCGATTAAGTATTTTTCATTCACCCCATTTTTTTGCCGCGGCCAAAAATGTATCATTGACCAGCTTTGCTTGTATTCATCTCTCCTATTTCTTCATCATGTTCAGCTGCCAGGAGACCCCATAGCGGTCCTCGACCCAGGAGAACTTTTCACTGATTGGTGTATCGGCAATCGGCATAAGCACCTTCCCGTTATCCGACAGTTTGTGGTGCATTTCCTCCAGCTCCTCACCGGAATCACATTCTATAAATAATGAAAGAGCGGGAGTGAACGTAAAACCATGCTCGATCATGCTGTCAATGGCCATCAGTTTTTGCCCTTTAATCGTAAACGTCGCATACAGCACCATCCCATTTTCCTGGTACAGAATGTTTCCAACTTCCGAATCCTTGAACGTGGACGTATAAAAACGGATCGCCTCTTCCGCTTTTCCCTCAAACAACAAAAACGGAGTTACCTTCTGCATCGTATCCTCTCCTTTCTACATAAATAAATTTTCAAGAACAAGCCTGTATTTCCTTTTTCTACAAAGGTTATTATTGATTTTTAACCAATCGAAATGGTAGCGTAAGGACTAGAAAAAGATGCAGAATACGAAAAAGGGGAAACAAAATTAATGATTTCCAGAGAAAGATTAGAAAACAACCAAGTTTGGCTGTATGTGATTGTACTGATCTCCGCATCCGGACTAGGATTAACCGCTCCTGATATTGGGGCCAAATTAGATGCCACCATTTCTTTTGTCATCGCTATCCTGATGTATAGCATGTTTTCACAGATTCCATTTACTTCTTTAAAAGAGTCATTGGCAAATCGCCGTTTTATTTGGGCTTTATTAACGGTGAACTATCTCGCTGTTCCTATTGTGGTATGGCTTCTATCAAAGTTACTGCCCGACTATCCGCCGTTATTGCTTGGAGTTTATCTGGTATTACTTACACCTTGTATTGATTATGTGATTGTTTTTACCGCTCTGGGAAGAGGAAACGAAAAGATCATCCTTACTTCTACGCCTATACTCTTCATTACACAGATGCTGCTGTTGCCACTGTATTTATGGCTGTTGATTGGAAATGAGGCGGCTGAAATCGTAGACCCCCGTCCATTCCTTGAAGCCTTTATTTTTCTCATTGTTATCCCTTTAGGACTTGCTGTGATCCTGCAGCTATTTGCAAGAAAGTCATCAGTCGGAAGTAAAATCATAGATACCTCAGCCTGGTTTCCTGTTCCATTCATGGCTCTTACGCTTTTTGTTGTTGTATCTTCTCAAATCGGCAAATTATCAACCAATATGGACCTGATTATCAAAGTCATTCCTGTCTATATTGCTTTTATGATCATCATGCCGTTCATTTCCAGGTTAATGGTCAAGTGGTTCAAGCTTGATATTGGATCTGGCCGCGCCCTGATTTTCAGCGGTTCTACACGCAATTCGCTTGTCGTGCTTCCTCTGGCATTATCCCTACCGGGTCAATTGAGCACATTGGTAGCGGCCATCATCGTAACACAAACCATCGTGGAGCTTGCCGGTGAACTCATTTATATCCGATTCGTTCCCAATATCCTTTTACGCGAACGTAAGGAAGCACCTTAATTTCAGATACAAAACAAAAAACCAACTCCTCAAAGTTGGTTTTTTTGTATTCCGTATTATTTTTTAAAACGGAACGGAACCGTAGCCACCACGACATCCCGCTTAAACAGCAGATAGGCCCGGATGAGCAGGCTCGACTGGTTATGCAGAATGTTATGCCAGTTCTTTTTGGTGATGAACTGCGGAATCAATACCGTTACCCGATAATTGTTTTCTTCCGCTTTGTTTTGAACTGTATCAATAAATTTCGTAAGCGGCATAATGATGCTTCGGTAGGAGGAATGCAGAGTAACGAGCCGCACATTTGGCTGCCACTTTTTCCATTTCTCTTCAAACGCATGTTCATCTTCCCGCTCAAATGCCACATAAACAGCAATAACCTGATCTGTGAGTGAAGTGGCAAAGTTAATTGAGTTTTCTACGACCTTCGTAATTCCTGCTACAGGAACAATAATTACATTTCCTTCAACAAGTTTTGGCGGCTGATTCGGATTGATGCGCAGCTGCTCACCCACAAGATCATAGTGCGTTTTGATTCGGTGAAACAGCAGAACGATAAGCGGCAGGAAAACGAGCACCGGCCACACTTGCGGAAATTTAGTTAAAAAGAACATGATGGTGACGATGAAACTAATGAGTGCTCCCGTAGCATTGGTAATCAGTTTAAGCACCCAGCCTTGTGGCTTTTCCCTCATCCATTTCAAGATCATCCCTGTCTGGGACAGGGTGAACGGGATAAACACACCAACCGCATACAGCGGGATAAGATGCTCCGTCTTCCCGTTGAACACAAGAAGAAGAAGGATCGCCGCCACCCCAAGCGTAATAATACCGTTGGAGTATCCGAGCCGGTCACCGCGAATCGTAAACATGCGCGGGATGAATTTATCCTTCGCCAGGTTTACCGCCAGAAGCGGAAAGGCCGAATAACCAGTATTTGCAGCCAAAACAAGGATTAATGCAGTTGTACCTTGAATAAAGAAATACATAAAGGTTCTGCCAAACGTGTCATCCGCAATTTGGGAGACAACCGTTTCTGTGGCATTCGGGGTGATGCCGTAATAATAGGCAAGGAACACAATCCCCGAGAACAGGATGGCCAATAGTCCTCCCATTGCCATAAGCGTTCGCGAGGCATTTCTTGGTGCAGGATCCTTAAAGTTTGGAATAGCATTTGAAATTGCTTCAACACCGGTAAGGGCGGAACTTCCTGAAGCAAAAGCTTTCAGCAGCAGGAAGAGGCTGATACCGGCAACTGGTGTACCGACCGGTGTGTGTAAGTTTTCAGGCACATGACCGGTAACAATGTTGTACGCACCAACTCCGATCATGACAATCAGGGCCACAACAAATAAGTAAACCGGATAAGCCAGAATGGAGGCTGACTCGGTGACTCCCCTCAAGTTCAGGGTAGTCAGAAACAGAACAAACACAATTGAAATTGGCAGATTATAGGGATGCAGACCAGGGAACGCAGAAGTAATCGCATCCGCACCCGCTGAAACACTAACGGCTACCGTTAATATGTAATCCACCAGCAGCGATCCGCCTGCAATTAATCCCGGATTTTTCCCGAGATTGTCCCTGGAAACCACATAAGCTCCTCCGCCATGCGGGTAGGCATAGATGATTTGCCGATAGGATAAGATGAGAGCAGTAAGCAGAATGAGTACACCAACGGCAATCGGAATGGAATACCAGAAGGCAGCTGCACTTATGGTAAATAAAACAATCAATATTTGTTCAGGCCCGTAGGCGACTGATGATAAAGCATCGGAAGAAAGAATCGCCAAAGCCTTCGTTTTATTCAGCCTCTGTTCACCCAGCTCAGTTGATTTGAGGGGTCTTCCGATCAATAACCTCTTCAAGGAATTTAACATATTGAATTCACCACCATTTAAAATTGATCTCTTGATGACTATAAAAAGGTATTAAAAAAGCCCACAAGCCGACGTAAATAGACCTGTGGACATTATAATTTTAGTCGCACAAGCTTCACCTTCTTGCCTCTAAAAACGCTTACGAGGTTAGCTGTCGGATTCGGGCCTCAAGAGTAGCCCTACCTTTAAAAGGATTCACCCCGTGGATGGATTTATGCATCCAGATGGTTCCCCCGCACACTAAGGTTTCAGCGATTTAAGAAATTGAAACTTCGTATATCATACTCCTGCTTTCGGCAATTGTAAATAAAAAGATTAAAACCTTTATTAATCGGTAATCTTATTTATAAAACCTTCGAAAATCTAATTATTTTTGAGAGGAGAGTATGTCATGATGGAAAAGAAAGAACCCCTTTTATCTGATGAATTTCTGGATACGCTGAAAAGGGAAATCAATGATCTGTATGGCGGTCCTGCTTTTGAACAAGGAGATGCTTCTGAGAAAATGGAAGCAGATTAAAAACAGCTCATGTTACTAGGTTGTACAAAGTAATGCTTTCTAAAATAAAAAATACCATTAGCTTTTCACTAATGGTATTTGATCGTATCGTTATTCTTTTTCGCCAACGACTGTAAAACGCTGATTTTCATGCTGTGGCTTTTCAATTTCATCCAGCACTGCAATCGCATAATCAGCATAGCTGATATAGCTCTCACCTTCAGAATTCAGGATCATCTGATCTTTCCCCTTTTGATAAGAACCGGTACGTTTGCCATTTGGATTGAAAAAGGCGGCGGGACTAAGATATGTCCAGTTGATCCCGTCTGAACCTTGCAATTCCTTCAAATTTTCAGCCGCCTTTGAAGCAGTTGGGTAATACGCTTCTGGAAAGTCAGGAGTTTCCAACATGCGGGTCGTTTGTGCCTCATCTACAAACAGGCTGCCTGCGCCTCCCACAACAAAAAGCTTGGTTTGTGAAGACCCTTTTAGAGCCTTGATTAAAAGATGGCCAACTTCAACGTGTTGATGCTCCTCTCCTGGTGGTGCATTAAACGCATTAACAACCACATCGAAGGCTTTTAAATCTTCCGTCTTCAGGTCGAAGATATTCTTTTCCAGTACATCTGCTTTCTCATTTTTGACCTTGCCGGCATTCCGGACAATGGCCGTCGCCTCATGTCCCCTTTCTATCGCTTCATTGATAATAAGACTTCCAACTTTACCAGTCGCACCAATAACTCCAATTTTCATCATCTGTTCCCTCCATTACAAAATTATGCTGTAATCATTTCGTTTACATGTAATCATTGTAATTACATGTAACCATTTTGTCAACAGGATGGATTTACGCTATAATAGTACTATAGGTTAAACGTTATCCGCTACTATAAGAAGGTGACCAATTTGTCCATCAGCAGCCGATTTTCTGTAGGCGTTCATATACTCTCTCTCTTAGAGATCTATAAAAATGAAACAAAATCATCTGAGTTTATCGCAGGAAGTGTAAATACCAATCCCGCGGTTATCCGAAAAATTATGGGAATGTTAAAAAATGCAGGGCTCGTCAACGTCAGGCCCGGAGTAGCTGGCGCAGAACTTGCGAAGAACCTCGATGAAATCACACTTCTGGATGTGTATAAGGCCGTCAACGTCGTCCAGGAAAATGAACTGTTCAGTGTTCATGACCACCCTAATCCTGAGTGTATGGTTGGCCGCAATATTCAGGAGACCATCTTCCCTATCCTGTCCATCGCTCAAAGCGCACTCGAAAAGGCATTGGGCAGCGTAACGATCGGGGATGTGGTAAAGGATATTGAAGAGAAAGAAAAAATAAACAGTAAGTGAAAAAGGCATCCCAGATCAAATGGATGCCTTTTAAATGGGTTTATCGTTCTGAAGAGCAGTGATTACCTTTTCAACCGTGTTATAAACGTCAGAAAGCCTATTATAAAGCTAAGTCTCCTCTTATAGATCTTCTGGCAACCGGTTGAGATACATTTCGAGTGCATCGTCATTGTCCTTCAGTACCGCAATGGTTTTGGGATGCGGAGCGGTATAAATAACCAGATAATCTTTTTCTCCCTGCTCCATTTGAACAGGAAAAGCCAGTTTTTCCTTATCGACGGAAAATTCCGCAGTCACTCCTTCTTTATTGCCTCTAGCGTCAAGGCGTATCCATTTCTTCATTGATGTTAGATAGACCCCGTTTAATGCATGAATGCAATATCCCTTTTCAGGTGTATCAAAAAGCATCAGCCGTTGATAGCAGAAGCCTGCAGGTATTCCTTCCCTTCTCAACAGTGCAGCCAACAGATTGGATTTGGCATAGCAAATTCCCTCTTTATGTGTAAGAACTTCAGACGCGGAACAGGTGACCCTCCTGCTTTGGATATCCCACGAGTGTGCAATCTCGTCCCGAACGTATTTAAAGCCCGTTTTTAACTTTTCCAGTTCAGATTGAGAGGGGTGAAAAAGCCTGTCGGCCAAAGCGGCAATAGCCTGATCGGAAAAGTCCACTTCTTTCGTTTCAACTAAATAATGGCCCAGTTGTTCTGACTCACAAATCATATTGCTCTCCTTATGTATAAATTTTTACGAGCTTTCCTATAATCCATACAAAAATCAAAGCCCAAACGAGCAGAATGAGTCCGCCTGCCATCCAGTTCTTCGGCTTTTTCTGTCTGATCAGTTCTTCTGCCCTTTCCTCACAATCGTTCAGAACATGATTGGGTATCATTTTCAAAGCCAGCCAGATCCCAGCAGGTACCAGGATGATATCATCCAATAACCCAAGAACAGGTATAAAGTCAGGAATAAGATCAATCGGGCTGAAAGCATAAGCTACCACCATTGCGGTAAATGCTTTAGCATACCAAGAGACCCTGTTATCTCTGCAGGCAAAGTACAAAATATAAATCTGTCGTTTCAGTTTTCTAGCCCAGGATTTTAATTTATTCATAGGTCCTCCATACATGGGTGATTTCCTTTGCTTCTTCACTAGCCAGACTAAATCCTCTTTCAAATATATTCCATTGCTAAAGAAAACCGCTTAAACTCTTTTGCATAAAAAAACAGGCCGCTGTATGCAGCCTGCCTTACTTAGTTATTAATATACTTTTCAAATACATAGCCGTAATCTTTCACATGGTACTCTTTGCGGCTTTCCATTAGCCACGTAAAAGCGGCATCGTTCAACTGGTTGAAGCTTTCCACCAATTCATTCTCCTTGCTTTGGACGCGGCTGAGCGTCGTGGATGCCACATTGATGCTCTGCTGGGCATATTGCAGGGCAAACTCGTTCTCATAAGCGATCTCCGCAATTTTACTTAGGGATTTATACAAATCTTTTAACTCTTCAATGTGTTTCTTGTGCACATCGATGGAAAATGGAACCGATCCAATTACAAACTTGATCTCCACGTCGAGGTCCACCGTTCCCGCAGTTTCCAAAGAAACGTTGGAAATCGTGTTCTCGCTGTAGCTGTACCGGTGGAGCATTCGTTTTTTGCTGACGGCGCTTGTTCCATCCAGATGGATGAGCGCGCGGTTCGTAAAGCAGTATTCATCTGTTTTTGACTTGATCAGAAAATAAATCTTCTCATTGTCCTCATGAAAGACGTAATCATCGGCGTCCACCTTGTCGTAATCGGCCGGCTTGATCACACTCCCGACATCACTTAATCCCAATGCATCTGAAGCTAGGCGCTTTAACATGTTTTCTTCCTCTCCTTGTTACGGTCTATCCTATATACGATATCACATTTTAAAAAGTTTCAGTGTTTAGTGGACACCGTTTTCCGGATTCCAGCTGCCCTGCTTTTTACGGGCGAACAAAATCTGGCCGGTATGATAGGCCACATGAATGGTGAGGTTAGCGATGACACTGCCCCATGCTGCTTCCCGGTTTCGATAGGCATTCTCGTCAAACCGCGCTTCGTCCGCCTCTTCCACTGCTTTATACCACTGCGCGGTAAGATTATTCAGCTTATCCACCGTCTGCTTCCAGTCCAGCTCTTCGTGATCCTGAAATGTATCATCATTCTCCAGGCTCACACCCGTTGCTGGTTCCGCACTGCGAAAGCGGTTTAAATAAAGTTCATTCCAATAAATGAGATGATTGGCGATTTCGCGAATCGAATTGCTTTCCGCCGTTTCTTTCCATGCCGCCTGCTCATCTGTCAGCCCCACGAGAGAGTTTTTCAACGATACGAACCAGTGATTGTTTTCTAACGCATCCAGCTGTTCGAGCAGCACTTCTTTTGCATTCATTTTACGGCCTCCCTGGTAACTGATTTGGATGTTGTAAAGGTCTGATACCGAACCTGATCGGTTTCAGAAAACTGATCGGTAAATTCTCCGTTTGTATAGTCATCAATGATCCGGACCCAAAAGGATTGTGCCGGTTTGTTCTTTGGAATCTGCGCCACATCCCATTTGCCCGGAAACCGGTCAAACGTAAGGAAGGCCGCTTGTCGGCCAATCCCCATTTTGCGGTACTTCTTCATAACAAAAAACTCAGCGATCGCATACGTATCTCTGATTTTGCGGACAAGCACAAATCCCGCATACCGGGTGTCCACTTTTATAAAAAAGGGATAACGCCCTTCCTCTCGCCAGTATTCATCCAAATAGGCATAGCCATACTGACCGTTTTCATTTAGATCCGAGCTATCAAATTCACTAAAATCATAGCGGTACAGCTCCAGCATTTGCTTTAGTACATTCTTTTTTTCCAGAGTTGCTTTTTCAAGTATCAGTTCCATTGGGCATCCCTCCTCCGGGCGTCATATTTCCCCATCCATTACATTCTCTTCTGCTGTTTGGAATCCTTTTTCACGCATGAAAAAAGACAGGCAGCAAAAAAGCTGCCTGTCTGAAATCGTTTAACCGTTGACGACCATGCCGCCATTAATATGAATCACTTGTCCCGACATGTAAGAAGAATCTTCTGAAGCCAAAAGCACATAGCCCGGTGCCAGCTCCTCCGGCTGACCAACCCGTTTCATGGGAGTTTCCTGGCCAAAGGTATCCACCGTAGATCTTGGCTGGCTCGCCGGAATAAGTGGTGTCCAAATCGGTCCCGGCGAAATTCCATTTACCCGGATGCCCCGGTCGACAAGCTGAAGCGAGAGTGATCTCATAAAGCCAAGAACAGCCGCCTTGGAGGATGCATAATCCAACCCGTTCTTCTGCCCCTTGTAGGCCGAGTCGGAGGTCGTGAAGATAATGGTACTGCCTTCTTTCAAATGCGGTACGGCCTCTTTGGTGATGTAGAACGCGCCAAACACATTTGTTTCAAAGGTGGTGACAAAGTCCTCACAATGAACATCCTCAATCTGGTCCTTCAAGATTGCTGTAGCGGCATTGCTGACGAGAATATCGAGCTTGCCGAATTTCTCAATCGTCTTCTGAATCGCTTCCTTGGCGAACGCTTCCTTCCGCAAATCTCCCGGAATAAGAAGACATTCTACTCCTTCTTTTTCCACCTCTTCTTTTGTAAACTCGGCATCCCGGTGCTCGTCGTAATATACGATAACCACATGGGCGCCTTCCTTCGCATATAACGAAGCGACAGCCCGTCCGATCCCGCTGTCGCCTCCGGTAATCAGTGCCACTTTATCCTTTAATTTGCCTGATCCCTTATATTCCGCACGGTCGAATTGCGGACGCAAATACATGTTCTCTTCAATGCCCGGCAGCCGGTTTTGCTGTTCGGGTGGTGTATCGGTCGGATAACGGCGTTGATCCTGGTCCATAATGTAGCCTCCCTGTCTGATTGGAAAATTTAACAATGTACTTTTCCACATCCTGCGGGGAGATAAACCACAGTTCGTTATCTTCACTTGTTTTTTCTTCCATTATTTTTTAGTTTCGGTACATTCCCCGGTCATCTGACAAAGTTTAATAGTCTTGTTTTGGTTACCATCCCCGCCCGTTCCAGCGTCTTTTTGGAGTTGGTATTGTAGTACCAGCAGCCGCAAATAGGAATCATGTGATGTTCATAGCACCATTGTTTCAAATGATGGATGATGGTTTGACCGACTCCCTGCTGACGATAAGATTCTTTAGTGAACATACCGATGCTGGCATATCCGTTGAGGAGCTTGCTGCGTTCAAAGACTCCGACTCCAAGCAGAGTATCGTCCATCGTGAAGGTAAACAGTTCTTCTTTTTCTGCCATTTCATCTGCCTGCTGAAAAAAATCGGCGGAAATCGCTATGATTCCAGGAACATCCTCTTCTCTTGCCAGCCGGAACTCCCCGCCGGAATAAAGACTTTCTGACGCTCTCTGTTGTTTACTGTCCTGAAAGAAATAGGCCTGTTTTTCGATCTTAAAATCCTGATCCAACGCCAAACCCAAAAAGAGTTCGTCACATGTTGGAACAAATAATGAACGAATAAAATAGCACTCCAGCACTTGTTTAAACGTATCCTGCGCAAGATGAAGGTGTGATTGCCGGATATAAAACTGGGTCATCTTTTCGTTATTATGAATGGCAAAATACCCAATCATGAAGGAGCCGGCGTAAATCTGATAAAACTTCGAATTCAAAATATGATTTTCTAAAAAGGAATCGATGGGCGAGCTTAAAGTTTGTATGTATTCTTCCATTAAATCTTTTACATCATCCCTGTTGCATTCTTTAAAAGGATTCATGTTCTGCCTCCCTATCATCTTCTGCTGAATCCTTCTCCGGCTCTTACGGAATTCCTTCTCCGAGCTGAATGGAAAAAAAAGAGCCGTTCAAGGACGGCCCTTATGCTACAGCACACTGTTCTTCACAGAGTTTGAATCGATGACATCCTGATCAGCCACCCAGATGATCGGCAGGTTAACGACGGTAAGGTCACCGTTGTCCTCCCCGAATCCCTGATTGATTTTGTTTGAGCTGAACAGGTCTAGCTGCTGGACCGGCCCAAAGCCAAGAGTGGCTGAGCGGTCCATTGTATTGACTTTAAACCCAAGCATGTTGACGACCATGGGTGAAAACAGCACCATGTGAACCTCCTGCTTTTTTGTCAGACCTTCTCAATCAGCGATGGAATTTCCCGCCCGTAGGATGATTGCGTAACCGGTGAATCGACGGCATCACGGTCATCCACTGAATTGTCGTTTCCAATAAACCTCGCATCATCCCCAAAGCTTTGGCCAAACCCCTGATTTTTTTTATCTGAATTGTGCCAGTCAGACAAGTAATTCTCTCCGATATTAACCGCCGACGCATTTTCAAAGGAATTAATTTTAAAAAGAAAAATATTTATAACAATAGAAGGTGAACCCACTAATTTCTCCCTCCTTTTCCCCTAAATATATGTTTGTTCCCTGTAAATATGTTTGCTTGAATCCGGAGGTGGCAACGAATGGACGTCGATAAACTGAAACAGTGGCTGGAGCTGGCGCAAAAGGTACAGGGAAACGATTTTTGGAACAGTATCTTTGATGGCCCGCCTGGCGGACAAATTGCCCAGGTCAATAACCAGCAGGATGCACGGCACCGGTATAACCATTACCAGCCCAACCAGAGTGCACCGTCCTCTGAGGCGGAATTTCCTAAGGTCGATATTTATACGAACAACCGGGAATGGATGGTTGTGGTTGATCTGCCCGGCATCCGGAAGGAAGATGTGAATCTCTCCATGTCTGCCAACAACCTGACGATCAAAGGAGTGCTTCACTCTCCCTACAAGGATGCTACAGTGGTTAAAGCGGAACGGCCAACCGGTCATTTTGAGCGGACCATTCAACTTCCCGAGCTGATCAATGAGACCCGTACGGCTGCCCGATTTTTCAATGGGGTGCTGGAAGTAAGGATCATGCGCAACCTGGCGCCTGAACGGAATATCCGGATTGATTAGCGGTGATTGTTTTTCGCGTCACTATCGATCACATCATTATCGTTCGTTCTGTATGTCTCACCCGTATGCTGAGGAAAATCCCCATTGCTCTCGCCAAAAGCCGAATTCTTTTTCGTCGTATTATAGACCCGGCTTCGAACCGTCTGGCCAAACGAAAGCAAGCAATTGTTACCCATTTTGTTCAGATCGAGAAACCCAAGATTCACTTTAGATGAGGAAAATTTCATTTGTATCCTTCCTTTCTCTTTTTGGATAACGGAGAAAACAGACATGTTCTCCTTTTATATTCATAGACTAGAGTACAAGCCGATCATCAATGCTAACGGAAGCGCGGGGTAGCCTATGCCTTTTTTTAAAACCATACTCAACGCCATTACAAATCATGATAAAAACATGGAAGTAATTCACCTGCACCTTAAACAGCTGCAGGCCGAGCTTTCGGAATTAAAAAAGAACAACGACAGCACGCCGCCTGTTGTCATAGAACATATCAATATTGAAACCCTGAGAATTGATAAATACGACCTGACCAATAATTTTGCCAACCTTGGCATCAAGGATCTGAACGGCAAATTGAACATCGGGGCCAACTATGGCCAGGGAATGAGCCTGCATTCGGACAGTGACGAATCCAAAAACGCCCGGAACGTCATGAAAAAAATGACCGAGAAAAAAGAAAAAGTCAAACAAAAAAAGGACGGACCGAGCTATTCGATCAAAGGCCGTCCTTCACATAAAGGGACTGAATAGTTCTCGTGCTATTCAGTCCTTATTTTGTTCATTTCCTTATCGTTTCCTGTATCCGCTCAAATACGTCAGTATAATAATCCACTTGATCCACGAAGTCTGTTTTGTCCACTCGCGTTTTCTGTTGATCCGGATAAACCTCAACAGCTTTGATTTCCTGTTTGTTCCCTTTGAACAGATCAACACCATCCTGCAGCCTGATTTTATAAATGGCATCGACTTCTTCTTTTTGAAGAGTAAAGGCCGGCATCCGGTCGCAATTGTACAAATAAACATGGCAAAATTCACGGTCCCACATAGCATCCTGTTTGATTTCCGTTTTAATGATTCCAAGTGGAATGAGCTCTTCAAAAGAAACGGAAACGCCAAGTTCCTCCTCGATCTCCCTTGTCCCATCGTGAACCCGTTCATCAGCCATTAAATGTCCGGCCGAAGTAATATCCAACAGGTTCGGATAATCCTTTTTCACTTCTGCTCGTTTTTGGAGCAAAATATAACGCTCTGAACCTTCCAACAAAGTAAACCAGCAATGAAACGTTTCATGCCATACCCCGTCTCTATGTACATGTTCTCTTGTTTTCTGTCCAACACACTTCATCTGATCATCAAATATTCTTACAACCTCACAGCTCATATTTTATGGCTCCTTCAAAAGTGGTCTAGTATCCATTTCATTGTATCAGTTTATAACATTAATAGACCGACTCCCAGAGAGCCAGCCTCATTTTCAGTCTTCTATATGAAATTTGTCTTTTAGTGACTTGCATGAAACAATCAAAACAGATGCTGCTCCCACCAATACCAGAAAACTTATCCATGGAT
Organism: Fictibacillus sp. S7; assembly: GCF_004127935.1. NCBI lineage: Bacteria > Bacillati > Bacillota > Bacilli > Caryophanales > Fictibacillaceae > Fictibacillus > Fictibacillus sp. S7. Next base: position 2,710,643 of record NZ_QJKL01000001.1, read on the forward strand.
TGGCTTCGGCTTCCCTCATAAAATTCCCCACCAGGCTGGCTTCTTGATATTTGTGTTCCCGGATGGCCTTTATATATTTTCCGCCAGGCTCCTGAACGGCAATCGCTTTGTCAGTGCTGATGCCTTTGATCTCGAAATACTTTGTTCCTTTTTTATATTGATTGGAGAAGTTTCCAGTGTATGCTCCTTCTTGGTCGGAATACTTTGTCACCTCACCGATCTCTTTCCCTACTTGATCCACATATTCCTCACTAATTGAATATGTGTAATGATCCCAGACCACAAAAGGATAGGTCCAACTGGCTGAAACATGACTTCCTGAAAAAAATTGAACTGCCAGAAGCAAGGCAAAAATGAATGAAACACTTTTTAGCATTTTCATAAGCTGTCCCCTTCTATTCAATCGAATTAGCAATTCCCAAAAGCTCTTTTTTTAGCTGTTTTTGGGTGTATTCTGAGGCAAACATGTGCCGAAGATCATACTCCTCCCCATCCCGAACCCAAAACAGCTCGGCATAGTTTCCAAAGTAGGCAAAGTATGCTTTTGTCCCATCAGCCAGCTTTAGCGTTTCTTCATATTTATTTTGCTTGATCAAATCACTCACTAAATTTTTATGGTTGAAAATTTTAATCGCAATAAAGCCTTTTTGCGTATTTTCGTCTTTCCTTATGTACTGCATCTCCAGCTGAAGTTTTTCTTTTTTTCCCCAATCGGTAATCACCACTTTGGGCTTTTTGTACTTGTATGGAATGTATTGTGGAAGGTGTGCCTTAAACGGTAGAACATTCTCGCTTTTATCAATGGAAACCGGTTTGTATGACCGTGGATAATGACCTTTCGAATGCGTTTCCAGCTTGAGTTCGCCATCCGCCAGCATGGAACCCTGACATGAAGTTAACACGGTTACAAGCAATGCCGCTGCAACTGCCCCTGCCTTTCTCAATGCCCCACCCCCGATTCTGTTACCTGAATCATACCATTTTTCCAGGGTCTTCCGGACAGGCAATCGTACGCAAGTTTCGACGTTTTTTGTGCATGTAAAAAAGCCCTCTCACGCGTTGTGCGGAGAGGGTTTTAGTTGGTTTGTCGATTTTTTCTAAAGAAGTTGGAGAAAATTAATAAAATGATTCCCGTGGGGAAGAAGTCTGAATTCTCAGTTATGCTCAATTCCTGCGGTTTTTCGCCCAATTAATTTAAATAATGCTCAATTAACGCGACATTTCGCCCAATTAACCTCGATTCCCACCCAATTTCACCTTACCAGCCCCCTCAACGCCACAAAAAAGCTGCCGGAACACGTCCGGCAGCACACTAATTAACGATTTTTCAATTCTTCAGCGATCAATTTGTTAACCAATGGAGGATTTGCCTTCCCTTTGGTCTCTTTCATGACCTGGCCAACGAGGAATCCGATGGCTTTGTCTTTTCCGTTCTTAAAGTCCTCGATGGACTGCGGGTTGCGGTCAAGAACAGCCACTACAAACTCGCGGATTGCGCCTTCGTCCGAAATCTGGACAAGGCCTTTCTCTTTAACGATCGTTTCCGGATCGCCGCCATTTTCGATCATTTCCTTGAAGACTTTCTTGGCGATCTTGGAAGAGATCGTGCCGTCTTCAATGAGCTTGATCATTTTCGCCAGGTTACCTGGCGTTAATGGCGTTTCATCGATTTCTCTGGAGGCATTGTTCAAGTAGGCGCTCACTTCACCCATCAGCCAGTTGGAAAGCATTTTCGGATCGGCTTCCTCCTGAATACCTTTTTCAAAGAAATCAGCCATCTTGATGGATGCCGTCAGCACGCCTGCATCATAAGCCGGAAGCCCGAACTCAGAAACATAGCGTTCTTTACGCACATCCGGAAGCTCTGGAATCTCGGCGCGCACACGCTCAATCCACTCTTCAGACACACTGAGCTGCACAAGGTCCGGATCCGGAAAGTAGCGGTAATCATCGGAACCCTCTTTTACACGCATCAAAATGGTCTTATTCGTTTTCTCATCAAAACGGCGAGTTTCCTGAAGAATTTCGCCACCGTTCAGAATTTCCTCCTCCTGGCGCTTTTCCTCATATTCCAGTCCTTTTTGCACAAAAGCAAACGAGTTCAGGTTCTTCAGCTCGGTTTTCGTACCAAATTCCTTCTGGCCGACAGGACGGATGGAGATATTGGCGTCACAGCGCAGGGATCCCTCTTCCATCTTACAGTCAGAAACCCCGGTGTATTGAATGATGGCTTTCAATTTTTCCAAATAGGCATACGCTTCTTCCGGTGTGCGAATGTCCGGCTCGGAAACGATCTCCATAAGCGGTGTGCCCTGACGGTTCAAGTCTACAAGAGAAGATCCGTCTGCCGCATGAGTCAATTTCCCTGCATCCTCTTCCAAATGAAGGCGCGTGATGCCAATTTTTTTCTTTTCGCCGTTTACTTCGATTTCGATCCAGCCGTGCTCACCGATCGGCTTGTCCAGCTGGGAAATCTGGTAAGCTTTCGGGTTGTCGGGGTAAAAGTAGTTTTTACGGTCGAAATATTGTTCGCGGTTGATTTCACAGTTCAATGCCATCGCCGCACGCATGGAAAATTCCACGGCCTGCTTGTTCAATACCGGCAGAACCCCGGGATGTCCAAGACAGATCGGGCATGTATGGCTGTTGGGCGGTGCTCCAAAGTCAGTGGAGCAGCCGCAGAATATTTTAGAATTGGTTTTCAGTTCAACGTGGACTTCTAATCCAATGATCGTTTCAAAATTGCTCATCCCTGCACCTCCTACAATTGCGGTTTCGCTTTATGGTGTTCCGTTGCCTGTTCATAGACCGAAGCGACACGGTAAATCGTGCGTTCGTCAAAGTGTTTTCCGATGATCTGTAATCCGACCGGCAGACCGTTCGAGAAGCCGCACGGTACGGAAATGGCTGGCACACCCGCTAGGTTAACAGGAATGGTTAGAATATCGTTGGCATACATCGTTAACGGATCATCCTTCTTTTCACCGATTTTAAACGCAGTCGTCGGTGTGGTCGGCCCGATGATCACATCAAAGTCATTAAACACTTGTTCAAAATCGTTCTTGATCAGCGTGCGGACTTTTTGCGCTTTTTTATAATACGCATCATAGTAGCCCGAGCTGAGCGCGAATGTTCCGAGCATGATACGGCGCTTCACTTCATCCCCAAAGCCTTCGCTTCTGGAGTTTTTATAAAGCTCAAGAAGATTTTCCGCATTGTCTGAGCGAACGCCGTAACGAACGCCGTCAAAACGTGAAAGGTTGGCAGATGCTTCAGATGAAGACAACAGATAGTACGTTGCCAATGCATACTTGGAATGCGGAAGAGATACTTCCTCCCATGTTGCACCCTGTGCTTCAAGCACCTTCAAGGCTTCAATCACTTTTTCTTTTACCTCAGGATTCACGCCTTCTGCCAAATATTCCTTAGGCACCGCTATACGCAGTCCTTTGATGTCCCCTGTCAATGAAGACAGATAATCAGGAACGTCAACGTTCGCTGAAGTGGAATCCATCGGGTCATGGCCGGCAATCGCTTGTAAAAGATAAGCGTTATCTTCGACTGTGCGAGTAATCGGTCCAATCTGGTCAAGAGAAGACGCGAATGCGATCAAGCCAAAGCGGGAAACAAGTCCGTACGTTGGCTTCAGGCCAACCACACCACAGTACGCCGCAGGCTGGCGAATGGATCCGCCGGTATCAGAACCTAAAGAAAACAGCACTTCGCTCGCTGCTACAGATGCCGCTGAGCCACCGCTGGATCCTCCGGGAACATAATCTGTGTTCCAAGGGTTTTTAGTCACATGAAATCCTGAGTTTTCATTGGAAGAACCCATCGCAAACTCATCCATGTTCAGTTTTCCGATCGTGACCGCCCCTGCTTTATACAGACGGTTAGCGACCGTTGCGTCATAAATAGGGTTAAAGTTATCTAGGATCTTGCTTCCGCTGGTGGTACGGAGTCCTTTTGTGGAAATGTTATCTTTCAAGGCAATCGGAAGTCCTGCCAGGGTCCGCTCTCCGGGATACCCTGCAAGCACATCGTCCAGCTCTTTCGCCATACGGCGTGCTTGTTCCTCGTTCAGGCTAAGGAACGCCTGGACTTTGCCTTCCACCTGTGAAATTCGGTCATACGATGCATCAACCAGGTCCGTCACATTGATTTCTTTCTTATGTAACAGGTCGTGCAGTTCTGAGACTTTCTTCTCTAATAATGACATGTGCTGCCTCCTACTCTAAAACGTCTTCGGTACTTTAAACTGTCCATCGCGCTCGTCAGGAGCATTTTTTAATGCTTCTTCACGTGGTACGGATTCTCTTGCCTGATCGTCGCGCAGCACATTTTTCAGCTCCAGCACGTGGGTTGTTGGTTCGATATTTTCTGTATCCAGTTCATTCAATTGCTCGGCAAAACCGATAATCGCATCCAGCTGTTCCGTGAACATGTCCACTTCCTCTTCACTCAGTGAAAGGCGAGCCAGATTCGCCACGTGTTTTACCTCATCTTTTGAAATTTGAGACAAGCTTGCCACCTCCATAACAGTACGTTTCACAATATATTGATGATACCAAACATCAAGGCCCATGAGCAACAAAGCGGGGTTTTTTTTACGTTAAAGCAAAAAAGACCGACAAATCTGCCGGTCTTCTGCTCTTAATCCTTCCTGTAGCTCGTATCTTTAGTCGGATGCGTAAAAGGAACCCCCTTGGGCTTGATCTTCTTTTCGATTAATTCCCGGTTTTCTTCCGTGTTCCAGCCAATGTCATTTGTGGGATGCACCCACTGTTCTCCAGCCATAATGCTTGGGTCAGAGTCCTCGCTCCAATTATTGAGCGGCGAGTTTTCCGAGTTGTACAGGCTATCTCCGATCACCACGCCATAATCGTTTACAAAAGGAGCCTCCATTTTCATACCAGAGCCTTTAAAAGAGGGAGAGTTGGCTTGATGGGGCAGGGTTTCATCGAGAATGGGGGAATCCAGCTTCTCTTCTTTCTTCTTATCCGGCATTTGCACGTCCTCCAATCGCAAAAAACGTTTACTCCTAATTTCTCCATATCATCATTTTTTATGTTGCTTTACTTCCGAAAAAATACCCTCCACCGATGCATGGAGGGTCTACCGTTGTTCATTTTTGAATGCAAAAAGTTCTGGCGGCTGAAGCATTTGATTGAACTGTTCAGAGCTTACGTGCCATGGGAGCTGGGGACCAGGCGGCTGGCTCATGGCAACTCCTCCCTTAACTTCGTTTTCCACTTTTCAATGTATTAAGGAGTGTTGTTTTATATTTCAGCGAGCGTCACTACAATTAAAAAATCAATGTCTTGGAATAGGGTACAAACCATTTGAATAAAATGTTTTAAAAGGTACTTTACAAAAGTAAGAGTTCATTATATAATACTAACATAAAGTAAGTAATTAACTAATTTTATATAAGGGGTGTTGAACAGTATGTTAGATTTAGGTCTTCTTATTATTCGTATTGTTGTAGGTCTGTTGTTCGTCGGCCACGGCGCGCAAAAGTTGTTTGGGTGGTTCGGTGGCCACGGTTTGAAAGGAACAGCCGGCTGGCTCGAGTCCATTGGCGTTAAACCTGGCTACACTATGGCCGTGTTTGCAGCACTTGCAGAGTTCGGCGGCGGCTTGTTGTTCGCAGCAGGACTTGTGACATGGCTTGGAGCTGCAGCGATTATTGTTACCATGCTGATGGCCATTGTGAAAGTTCACGGTGCTAACGGCTTATGGTCTACTGCTGGCGGTTATGAGTATAACCTCGTTTTGATCGCAGTCGCACTTGGTGTGGCATTTACAGGCGCAGGCGCGTACTCTCTTGATGCACTTTGGTTCTAATCCAATACACAAGAAAACAGGCAGGAACTTAGGTTCCTGCCTGTTTTTTTTATTGGTTTTCCTCAAGCAGTTCGATCGTGTGATAAAGAAGGGAATTCCCTCCCACATTTCCATGCCCCGGTACAACTGTTCTTGCTTTTGGATAGCGGTCAATCACCCGCTGCACAGAGGCCGGCCAGGCCTGTACATCCCCGTCAGCTGTGTTCCCAAGATCTTCAGCCCTCTGGTCTTTGATCAGACAGCCTCCGACAAGCAGCTTATACTGAGGGAAATAAACCGTAATGTTGTCCTCAGTGTGTCCCTTTCCCGGATAGAACGTTTCCGCCTTCACATCACCAAACTTTAACTCCGTCAAAACGGGGTCGAGCAGCCGGTCCGGTCCTTCATATCCATTTTGCATACCGAGTGTCGCTGTCATCTCCGTGGTATATACACGAATTCCTCTATCTTTCAGCGTTTTGATCCCGCCCATCCGGTCGGAATGCCAATGGGTGATGATTGCATTCTTTATCGGTTTTTCAAAATGCTGATCAATGACATCCAGCAGTTCATCAGTCTTCGGATCATCCCATGAGGAATCGACAAGCAAAAGCCCTTTTGACGTTTCCACTAGAAGACCGTTGGAAGGGACCGCCACTCCGTTAAACTCTCCTATGGTTGTATGTACCCATACATTTGGCTTGATCTGAGTGAGGGTCACTGTCCCGCTTTCATTTGTGATTGTATTTTGATGATGGCTAATCTCTGTTGTTGGCACTTGAGCATGAGCTCCGGTGACGAACGGTGCAGCCAGGAGTCCCGCTGCCATCATCCCACATACTAATGCTTTTCCCATTTTCTTTTTATCCATGACCATCCTACCTTTCATTACTTGAAATTTCCTGCTATGGTATTGATGGTATTCTTTCTCATTCTTATCATCAATGGAACAAGACTGACAATTCTCTAATAACTATCAGAAAAATCAGATAAATGAAGGTGAAGGAAATGGACGTTTTAGAAAAGCGCCATTTATTGATTGAACGGGGCCAGCCGTATGAAAGTGAATTTATTTATTTGAAACGCAAATTATCGATTGGACGATTTGGGGCAAGTCCTGCTCCCGGGATTGCTTTTCATATCCCGCTCGTCTCCAGACAGCATTGTGTCATCGACTGTGACACCTCTGCGCCCCAATTGATGGACCTTGGAAGCAAGCATGGGACGTGTCTGAACGGCATTCCGCTCGTTCCAAATAAAAACTATTCGTTGAATCATGGGGACCAGATCACGCTCGTCAATGGCATGATTTCCATGAAGTATATGGTAACCAACTCGTTTGAGACGCTCGATTATGATCCTGTAACGCCGGTCAGCCGCCCATCTGCCAACTTTATTGAGGTATATGAGGTGCTGCAAAAGGTACGTTTGAGGGAAACTGACATTCATTTCTCCCATAAGGAGTTTCAGTGTTTTCAGCTCCTTTACGCTTCCCTTGGACAGTTTGTTTCAAAGGAAGAAATGAAACGGCACGTCTGGAATGAGCGGGCCTGGATCGATGGCCGTGTGCCTGATGTAGGATCAGATGAATTGAATTCCTTGATTTACCGGGTACGAAAAAAGCTGTCCCCCTGGCTTCAAATTGAATCGGTTCTCCGTAAAGGCTTTGTGATGTCCGCTCTTGAAGCTGATAATAATCTGTAAAGAAAGCCGCCGAGTTCCCGGACGGCTCTCTGACATCATGCAAGGTGAGGTGATCGGAGCTTACTCACCGTTTTTCTGTGTTTACTCCCGGAAACATTCCGTTTACTCACGGTTTCGGGGACTTTACTCACGAAAATTGGGATGTTACTCACCATTTTTAAACAGTTACTCACCAAACACATCATTTTCTCAAAAAAAATCCCCCTTCGGCTAAAGCCAAAAGGGGGATTTTCTGTTTTATAGCAACTCTGAAGTTGTTTTTGCCTGCATGTGAAGAAGAAGGTAGTCAGGACCGCCCGCTTTAGAGTCGGTACCGGACATGTTGAATCCGCCAAACGGCTGGTATCCAACGATCGCTCCTGTACATCCGCGGTTGAAGTAAAGGTTTCCAACATGGAATTCTTCCTTCGCACGCTCGATGTGTTCACGGTTATTCGTAACAAGTGCACCTGTTAAGCCGTACTCTGTGTTGTTTGCGATTTCCATCATGTGGTCGAAGTCGCGCGCCTTGCAGAACGCCACAACCGGCCCGAAGATTTCTTCCTGCATTAAGCGTGCTTTTTCATCCACATCTGCCACAATCGTCGGCTGGATGAAGAAGCCTTTGGAGTCGTCGCCTTCTCCGCCTGTCACAACTTTTCCTTCTGTTCTTCCGATTTCGATGTAGCTCATGATTTTGTCAAAAGCAGCCTGGTCGATTACAGGGCCCATGTAGTTTCCGAAGTCTTCAGGATTTCCTACGCGAAGGGACTTGGTAAGGGCAACCGCCTTTTCAAGCACTTCATCGTATACGTCCTGATGCACTACCGCACGGGATCCGGCAGAACATTTTTGTCCGGAGAAGCCAAACGCCGAGAATACTATTGCAGATGCCGCCATGTCTGTATCTACGTTGTTATCGATAACCATGGTGTCTTTTCCGCCCATTTCAGCGATTACACGCTTCAGCCAGATTTGACCAGGTTGTACTTTTGCTGCGCGCTCATAAATGCGGCAGCCCACTTCACGGGAACCTGTGAAAGATACAAAACGAGTTTTCGGATGGTCAACAAGATAGTCTCCCACTTCAGCTCCGCTTCCAGGGATGAAGTTCAGGACACCCTCTGGAAGTCCGGCTTGCTCCATAACCTCTGCAAATTTCGCTGCCACAACCGGTGTGTTGTTTGCCGGCTTAAGAAGAACAGTGTTTCCTCCCACAATCGCAGCCACTGTAGTACCTGCCATGATTGCAAGCGGAAAGTTGAATGGAGAGATAACAATTCCCACACCCAATGGGATGTAGTTGAACTGGTTGATCTCGCCTTCACGGCTTTTGACCGGTACGCCGTTTTTCAAAAGTTCCATTTGGCGCGCATAGAATTCAAGGAAGTCAATCGCTTCTGCCGTATCTGCATCTGCTTCCTTCCATGGCTTTCCGCCTTCTTTTACGAGATATGCCGAGAATTCATGCTTTCGGCGGCGCAAGATGGCAGCCGCGCGGTAAAGAATGTTGGCACGTGATTCTGGAGACCACTTTTTCCATGTTTCAAAAGTGGAAACTGCGGTTTGCATGGCTTTTTCAGCCAAATCTTTATTTGCTTTAGAAACCGTACCAATTACTTCTGTTTTATTGGCCGGATTGATAGAAACAATTTTTTCATCAGTCGTGATGCGCTCTCCGCCAATGACAAGAGGATACTCTTTGCCTAGCTGGGAATTAACAAGATCTAAAGCTTCCTCAAAAGCTTTCTTGTTTTCTTTAACTGAAAAATCCGTAAATGGTTCGTGTTTGTATTCTCGAATCATTTTGTCCCCTCCTATGCCCTTAAGCGTTTTCATTATGCAACATGTCTATTCTACCCTAAACTCGTGCCACAGTTCAAACTATGGAAAATAGTCGGAATTATTTGAAATAAATAAAAAACCCTTTGTTTGCAAGGGTTTTCATAAGTATGCAAATAGAAGAAGACAGACCCTTGAAGGTTCAAAGGTCTGTCTCATTAATTATCTATAAATATGCACGTTTGGTTCGCCGCTGCCATCATCCCGGACAATCAAAGCTTCCGGTTCATTGACGGCCGATTGGATGTTAATCGTCACCGGTACGTTTGGAAGTTCCTTCATAACGGAAGACGTTACATACTGTGTAAAGGAAATAACTTCGGCTTTCCCTTGGAACTGCATCGGAATATCGATATCCAGCCGGTCGAGGCTGCCATCATGGTAATGGGCCTTACCAATGACACCCACGTAGTTCGGGAAGTAATCCTGAATTTTGGATTTGAAGTTATTAAACTTCTCCGCATCATCCCGTTTATTCGCTGTGGCTTCTTTCGATGGGAACAGATAGTATTTCTCATCGATCTTGTCCCAGCTGCCCAACTGGGTGCTGCCTGCTCCAGCCTCCGCTTTTGCAAAAAAGTGTCCCGGAGTAACCGATTCCTTCTCGGCTTCCTGATAAAGAGCGATCGTGATCGGCACATTCTTCAGAGAACTATTTTGGCGCAGGCGTTTCACCACCTGCTGACCCATTTGTCTTGCTTCCTGGGCAACATCGCTTGCCTGAAGTTTTTTGGATCCATTGTAAATCAAGCCGGAGCTGTCTGTTGCTTTGTAGTAATAGGTAGAGTTAAACGACAGACCTACCACCAGGCCGCCCAGCTTTACTTTGTCGTTTCCGCTTTGCACCAGATAGTTTTGTTCTAGAACGTAAGATAAGTATTTCGGATGCTTATCTTCAGCATCCAGCACTTGCTTGTACGGCGCATCCTTTTTCACGCCAAGGGCCGGGTTCAGACCTTTTTGCGTCATGTCCGTCTTGCTGTTTTTTTCCACTTTTTCATCAGCACGCTTCAGCCAGTTATTAACGGTTGTAGAAGACAGATACTGCCCTTCCTGATAATAATACTTGTCTGTGCTGAAATCATCCTGTGCGATCCGCATAAGACCCAATTCAAATTCGTTGATGTCCAGACGGTTGTCCACGCCATACTTGATCAGGCCGCGGGCCCCCCCGGGTTCAAAGGGCACGATGCTTCGGTAGTATTTTTCCCCGGTCTTGATTTCCCCAGTAATGATTGCTTTTTCTTCGGTCTTTCCTTTTTTCTTCACAACTTCCTCTTCCTTTTGCAGCTTGTCTCTGTTCAGACAGCCGGTCAGGAGCAAAAGGGAGCTTAACAGGATCAGACTGATCCGTTTTATCATGGTAAAACACTCCTCCATATAACTTGATGGAACAGAGCTATTCTTTATTTTTCAAGCTCCTCAATAAATCGCTGTTCCGTCCAAACCTCCACACCTAGGGATTGCGCTTTATCCAGTTTGGAGCCCGCGTCTTCCCCCGCAATCAGCAGGTCGGTATTCTTAGAAACGCTGCCGGTGACTTTTCCGCCGAGCGCTTCGAGTCTTTCTTTCGCTTCGTTCCGGTTCAAGATGGAAAGTTTTCCGGTCAGAACGATCGTTTTTCCTGCAAAAAACGAATCCACATCTTCCGCACGGATGACCCTTGGTCCCTTATATTCCATATTAACGCCATATTCCTTCAGCTCGGAGATGAGCTCTGCAACTTCCGGTTTATTAAAATACGTTTCAATGGAATCGGCCATTTTGTCGCCGACCTCATCAATCGCGATCAGTTCTTCCTTCGTGGCCGCCATTAAACGGTCCATCGTTTCAAACACCTGGGCGACCGTTTTGGCTGCTTTTGCTCCGACATGTCGGACGCCAAGGCCGAACAACAGCTTCTCGAGCGAATTCTCTTTCGATTTTTCTATAGCTTCAAGCAGGTTGTCAACCGACTTTTCACCCATTCTCTCAAGGTTCAGCAGTTCTTCCTTATTCAATGTATACAGATCGGCTACATCCTGGATCAGATTTTCCCTGAAAAGCTGGGCAATCACTTTTTCACCAAGCCCATCGATGTTCATGGCATTTCTGGAAACAAAGTGGATCAGACCTTCACGGATCTGAGCCGGGCACTGCGGATTCAGGCAGCGCAGCGCAACCTCTCCGTCCAGCCGTTCCAGTTCGCTTTCACATTCGGGACAATGGGTCGGCATGTGGAAGTCCTTTTCCTCCCCGGTACGGCGGTCAACGATCACATTGACGACCTCAGGGATGATGTCTCCCGCTTTCTTCACGACCACAAAATCGCCGATCTTAATGTCCTTCTCGCGGATCAAGTCTTCGTTATGCAATGAAGCCCGTTTGACGGTTGTACCAGCAACCGTTACCGGAGATAAAAGAGCGGTCGGTGTAACCACACCGGTCCGTCCGACATTAAGCTCAATGCCTTCCAGCTGGGTGACAACCTCTTCTGCCGGAAACTTGTAGGCGATGGCCCAACGGGGACTTTTCGCTGTAAAACCAAGCTCCTCCTGCTGATGGAGAGAGTCAACCTTAATAACGATGCCGTCAATTTCATAGTCAAGATTTGGCCGGCGTTCTCCCCAGCCTCTGACAAACTCAACGACTTCATCGATATTTTGGCAGTGGTGCCATTCCGGATTGGTTTTGAAGCCAAGGCTCTGCAAAAATTTCAGACTCTCACTGTGGGAATCAACCGAATGGCCTGAAAGCTGACCAATACCGTAAACGAAAATGGACAGATTCCTCTTGCCGGCTATTTTTGGATCCAGCTGACGGAGAGAGCCTGCTGCTGCATTTCGCGGATTGGCGAAAGGCTCCTGTCCCTCTTCCTGGCGAGATTCGTTCAGCTTTTGAAAGGAGCGCTTCGGCATGTAAGCTTCCCCGCGCACCTCAAGGGACACAGCCTTGTCCTTGATGCGCAGAGGAATGGCCCGTATCGTTTTCAGGTTATTCGTGATATCTTCACCCGTCGTTCCATCGCCGCGGGTCGCGCCCAGCACAAAGCGCCCCTGTTCATACGTAAGGGACACAGCAAGGCCATCGATCTTCAGCTCGGCAACATAAGTAACATTGTCGCCGACGCCATTTCGCACCCTTCTGTCAAAGTCGCGTAAATCTTCTTCATTAAAGGCATTGGCAAGGCTGAGCATTGGCACCTTGTGCTGCACTTTCCTGAAATAGTCAAGAACCTGACCTCCCACCCGGACAGTCGGGGAATGCTCGTCCCGAAGTTCCGGATGGTTGTTTTCAAGTTCAATCAGTTCCTTCAGCAGCCTGTCATACTCGGAATCGGGCACGGTTGGCTTGTCGAGGACGTAATATTCATAACTGTATGTTTCAAGGAGCTCACGTAATTCATTCACCCGTTGGCTGGCATGCTCTTCGTTCAAATCCTTCAACTCCTTCAATCATTCACGTTCAACTCTAAACTTTTTCAATTGGTGCGAACTTGGCAAGCAGACGCTTAAGCCCCACCGGCTGAGGAAATGCGATGTCCAGTTCAATAGAGTCGCCTTCGCCCTTCATGCTGACGACTACTCCGGTTCCCCATTTGCGGTGTTTTACCTTGTCGCTAACTTTCCAGTCTGCATTTTCACTGCCGGGTGATGTAAAGACCGGTGATGTTTTCTTCACTCCCGGCTGCTGTCTCATGAAGGACGGTGCCGCATGGGAACGTGAAGGTCTGCCCCAGCTTGGAGATGCCTCTTTTTCCTTTTGCTCAGATTCCAAGAGTTCTTCCGGAATTTCACCGATAAAGCGGGAAACCGGGTTCATGTTCGTACGGCCGAAGAGCGTGCGCATCCGTGCGTTGGTCATAAACAGCTCCTCCTCGGCACGGGTAATTCCCACGTAAGCCAGACGGCGCTCTTCTTCCATTTCGCTTTCTTCAAACAGCGCCCGGCTGTGAGGGAAAACTCCTTCTTCCAGACCCATCAGGAACACGACCGGAAACTCCAGCCCTTTGGCAGAGTGAAGGGTCATAAGCACAACGGATTCCTTCGGTTTGTCGCCTTCATCCTCATCCAGACGGTCAATGTCCGCTACGAGGGCAAGATCCGTCAGGAAGGCCACAAGGCTTTTGTCGTCCTGATTCTTTTCAAAATCCTGGGTAACGGAAAGAAATTCGTCGATGTTCTCCAGGCGGCTCTCTGCTTCAAGCGATTTATCCGCCTTTAGCATGTCGCGGTAGCCAGTTTTATCGATAACTTCTTCTACAAGCTCGGTTACGGAAAGGAATTCCTGCATCCGGTTCCAGTTCGTAATCAGCTCGGAAAACTCACGCAATACATTGGTAAAGCGAGGTGACAGGCCGATCTGCTCCACTTCCTGAAGCGCCTGGTACATAGAAAGGTCGTTATCTGCACCATAATGCAAAATTTTATCAACGGTCGATGCACCAATTCCGCGTTTTGGAACATTGATGATCCGCATCATGCTGATGTCATCATCAGGATTTGCGATCAGCCGCAGGTACGCAAGGATATCCTTGATTTCTTTTCTGTCATAGAACTTGATGCCGCCGACGATATTATAAGGAATATTCGACTTGATCAAAATTTCCTCCATTACACGGGACTGTGCGTTCGTCCGATAGAGAATAGCGATGTCCGAGCATTTGCGCGGGCCGCCAGCTGTCATTTCACGGATTTTCCCAGCAATATAATGGCCTTCATCGTGCTCATTATCCCCCTGGTAGTATGTGATATTCCGGCCCCCGGTTTTATCGGTCCACAGATTCTTGGGTTTGCGGTTAAAGTTGTTTTCGATCACCTTGTTCGCTGCATCAAGAATGGTTTTCGTGGATCGGTAGTTTTGTTCAAGAAGAATGACCTTGGCGTCGTTATAATCCTTTTCAAAGGAAAGAATGTTGGCGATGTCCGCGCCACGCCAGCCGTAAATGGACTGGTCGGAGTCCCCGACCACACAAAGGTTGCGGAACCGGTCAGCCAGCATATTCACGAGCATATACTGCGCACGGTTCGTATCCTGATACTCATCCACATGAATGTATTGGAATTTGCGCTGATAGAATTGCAGCACTTCCGGCACACGCTTGAATAAATGAATCGTTGTCATAATTAAATCATCAAAATCGAGAGCAGAGTTCTTTTTCAAACGTTTTTCATATTCTTTGTATACCTCATGCACTACTGTGTCATACGGTCCGTTCATCGTTTTTGCAAAATCGCCGCTCGTCTTCAATTCATTTTTCAATGATGAAATGGAGCCCAGAATGCTTCGAGGCTCAAACTTTTTCGGATCTATGTTCTTGTCTTTTAAAATATTTTTGATCACCGAAAGCTGATCGGTAGAATCAAGAATCGAGAAGTTCCGGCTGATGCCGATCCGGTCGATGTCACGGCGCAAGATCCGCACACACATGGAGTGGAACGTGGAAATCCAGATGTCCTCCGCGACCGGTCCGGTAATGGCCGCCACCCTGTCCTTCATCTCACGCGCTGCCTTGTTCGTAAACGTGATCGCAAGAATGTTCCACGGCGCCACTTCTTTATCCATCATTAAATACGCGATGCGGTGGGTCAGCACCCGCGTCTTTCCGCTTCCCGCTCCCGCCATAATCAATAGCGGTCCTTCTGTATGTTTTACAGCTGCCTTTTGTTCAGGATTAAGCCCTGTCAGCAACTGTTCTATCATTTGATGCATACTCATTTAAACTTCACCCGCCCAAACGTTTGTTCTTATTTCTATCATAAAGGATTCCCAAGCTGTATTCAATTATCCTTTTGCAGCTTTTACCGTTTCTATTGCTGCCTGTACATTATCATAAATAATGTTTCCAACCACAACGGTATCCGCAAACATGGCCATTTCCCTTGCCTGCCCGGCGCTTTGAATGCCGCCTCCATAATAAAACCTCGTGCGGTCGAGAACTTTTCTGACCTCTTTTACCACTTCGATATCTCCGTATGTTCCGCTGTACTCAAGATAAAAGATGGGAAGCCGGAACATTTTTTCCGACATGCGCGCATAAGCTACAACATCTTCCAATGAAAGACTGGCATTGGCGTTTGAATAGTCAGCAGCTTTGCAATCAGGATTGGCAATGCAATAGCCTTCTGTCACAACCTCATCCCAGTTCATCAGATCGCCGTATTCCTTCACAGCGTCATGCTGAAGGCCAACAATAAAGCTCGCATCCTTGCTATTTAATACCGTAGGAATGTAATACAGATCAAAGCCCGGTGTGAGGGATTCAATCGTGGTCACTTCCAGGACACAGGGAACAGCATACTTGCGCACACGGGACATCAGATCAAGAGTATTATCAAGTGTTACTCCGTCACTCCCGCCCACAAAAATCGCATCTGTACCCGACTCGCAGATCGCTTCAAGATCCGCATCGGAAATTTCCTTATTGGGATCCAGCTTAAACACATGCTTCCAAACCCGATAATCAAAATTCATAAATCCTCCTAGTTAACTAAAGCTGAAGCAGCCGTTCAGGGCCGAAAAGCGTTGGAACTCTTACACAGCAACACGATTTTTGTGTTGAGGTGGAAGAGTGAAACGATCGAGGCTCTGGCTGCTGAAGCTGGATGATGACTAATGCTGAAACGCTCGTTTAAAAGCGGCAGACGTTGGAACTCTCGATCACAAATACGCTTTTTGTATTTTGGGAGAGAGTGAAACGGCCGAGCTTTTGAGCGTTGAAGCTGGATGATACCAAACGTAAACTCATATATTTTTATATCCGGATTTCCCGGCTGGTTTTCTCTCTTTATACCTTTTGCCATTATATCAAAAATTATAGGGCTACTCATCTTTCACACTGTGAAACAACGCTTACACCAAAATTAAATCTTACGCTTTGCTACGACACGCAAGGAACAGGAGAATGTGTATGTTTTTTTTACAAGTCGATGAGGAAATTTCCTTAAAGCTGCTCGAAAAAAGAGATGCCCAGCTCCTCTTTCAGCTCACGGAACATTCCAGGGATCATCTCCGGAACTGGCTGGGCTGGGTTGATTACTCGCGAACGCTCAAGGATACCAAAACATTCATCAAGCTTGCCAATCAAAAATACGTTGATTCCACGGATCTCGTTACCATGGTTTGGTACCGAGGCATCCCGGCGGGTTCCCTGGCTCTGTATGATATCAAGTGGAATAATTATTCTGCAAACATTGGCTATTGGCTGGGCAAGGACTTTGAAGGGAAGGGAATTATGACCCGTTCGTGCGGTGCTATGGTGGATTATTCGTTTGGCACGCTCGGTTTGAACCGCCTGGAATTAAAGGCAGCCCTGGCAAACAAAAGAAGCCGCTCGGTGGCCGAACGGCTTGGTTTTAAGCAGGAAGGAGAGCTCCGGCAGGCCGAATGGCTGCACGATCACTTTGTGGATGTCGCGCTGTACGGCATGCTGGCAGAGGACTGGGCATTTCCCAAAACTTAAATCTTGGGTTCGGTCCGAATGTTGCTGCCCGGTTCCTCCGGTCCTTTTTTCTTCTCATGATAGTTATAGATTTTGACTGAAATGAATACAAATCCTGCTGTGATCAGGGCGCCAAAAATCCAGCCTGAAATCTTCATCGCAAATAAAATAAAGTCATACTTTTTCACGCCGTATTCCATCAGCAGGTAGGATTTTAACCCGGCCTGAAACAGACTGCGAAATGCAAACAGGGCCGTCAGCCAGACAAAGTGCTTGTAAAACTCCGGCTTCCGGTACAACGCCTGGGTTTCGTTGCGCGGCTCCCCCTGAAGGTAGGCGATGTCCACGGCAAAGTGCATGCCGAGCGGCTGTTTAATGAAAATGGTTGAGAAAATAAGCAGTCCCATGAAGATACCGAAGAACACCTGGTTCCAGAGCATTCTTCCGGCCGATCCGGACAAGAGGTCAATCGTTGTTCCGGCAAAAAGGGAAAACAGGATAAACATCCCTGTGACATTGAACTGCTTTTCCTTCACAAACCGGTAAATGGTATAGATAAAACCCGGAACTGACGAAAGAAGAATGGCGTAATAGTCGCCAAGCATGTCTCTTCCCTGGTTCCAGATCAGGTACGGTATAATCAAATAAAACAGCAAATCAAAAACGACGATACTTTTCTTCAAGTTTTTCACTTCCCGTTTTGAATTGGTTCGTTCTTTTGCCATTGAGGGTCATCCTTCTGGCAATCCTTGACTATAGTGTTCGGCCGTTCCCCGTCCTTTTCGGACATGCTATTGAAATGATACCACGATTGGAAAATATTATCATCATTTGCGTAAAAAACTGATTTTGAGAGCCACTCGAGTCCCTGGGCGGCTTTTTTTAATGTCGCTGGCAGGTATGCTTGGCGTTTACTCTCGGTTTTTCTTTGTTTACTCACGGGAATCTTCTGTTTACTCACCGTTTTATGGGCTTTACTCACGCAAAAACGCACTTGACTGACCGTTTTTCAACAGTTACTCACCAAACACATCATTTTCATAAACAACAATACAAAAACCCGCACCACCCCAGGCGGTACAGGCTCTTATCAACGAAACGTGCCGATGGCCTCTCCGTATTTTAGATGAGCATCGGGCTGTATTTTATCACTCAAAAAAATGTGATCTTTTTCAAACAACAGGACGACGGTGGAGCCGAATTCGAACAACCCGACTTCTTCCCCTTTTTCAAAAGGAACATCCGGAAGCTCGGTGGAATAGGCACGCCCGTTTTTTACATTGGTCGAGTGCTCGCCATACGGCACACGCACGCTTCCGACCACGAACGCGCCGACTTTGACGAGCGCCATTTCACCCGCCGGTGTATCAGCATACGTGATGAGCCTCTCGTTTTTGGTAAACAGGCCTTGGACGTGCTCCACCCCGATCCGGTTCACCGGAAACAACCGGCCTGGAAGGTAAGTCGCCTTGGTCAGCTTGCCCGGCAAAGGCATGTGGATACGGTGATAGTCACTCGGGCTGAGATAGATGGTGAGGAACGTGCCTCCTTCATACTTATCCGAGATCTCGGACGTGCATCCCAAAAGCTGCTCAACCGTATAATTGATGCCTTTAGCCTGAATAAGTGCTCCTTCTGTAATGGTGCCAAACTGTGCCACTTTTCCATCGACAGGGCTGACTAGTGTATCGATGCCCGATGAGATCGGACGTGCGTCCTCTTTCAGCTTTCTTGTGAAAAACGCGGTAAACGTCGGGTATTCTTCCAGAGGTTTCTCGATCTCTTCTTTGTCAATTTTATATAGCGCGCTGTAAGGTTTAATGATGTGCCGGCTGAGGGACGAATGTCCCCATTTCCCCGCCGTTCGGGAAATTGCATTTTGCGGCAAAAGCCTGATTACATGCTTTAGTACAGAGTTTATCATGTTTATTCTACAATCCTTTCACGACTGACACATCCTGCAGTCACGGTGTTCTAAGCTTCTTCCAGCACCACAGCAATAGAAGAACCGCCATGACGGTAGCCACAAGCTTTCCTTCCCATGTCCATTGGATGAGCTGGTAAACCGAATATCCTTCGATTAAAATCGCAGGGATTTTTCCGATGGAGCTGGCCAGCACAAACAGCAAAAGCGAGGATTTGCCGACAGCCGCCACAAATGTAACTACACCCGAAGGCATGAAGGGCAAAATCCGGAGCGCCAAAATCAGCATAAACGCCTCTTTGCTCTTCGCTTCGAGCAATTGTTTTATTTTGGGATGATGCATGGCCTTCCATTCCGCTGCTTTCCGGAACCCTTTTCTGTACAGAACAAAGGACACGACGGCACCGATTGCTTCTCCCGCAAACGATACAGCCATGCCTGGCCAGAGGCCGAAAACAGCCAGGTTGGCAGCAGTCAAAAAAACACTCGGTACGATTCCGAGCACACTGATCACAACATTCAAAAAGATGCTGATGATAACGGCGACCTGCCCGTACGATACCAGCCAATCAATGACGGTATCCTTTAGCACCGTCATTGGATATGAACCTTTTTATTCATGGGTGATGGCCTTTTTCTCCTCCGTAACGATGGTATGGAGTTTTTCGGCAATGTCCCTTAATTGCTTTGTTTCTTCTACTGTCAATTGGGAAAAGAACCTATCGATCACAAACTGGTCTATCTGGTCGTATTCATCATAATATTCATTTCCCTTTTCTCCAAGCGTCAAAAAAATTTCTCGCCGGTTTTGGGGATTTATGCTTCGAACAACATAGCTTTCCTGTTCGAGCTTGCTGACAAGCTGGCTCGTGGAGCTCATCGAAAAGTTCAGCTGCTCGGCGATCGTCTGTACCTTTACCGGCTGATGCTTATGTACCCGGTCCAGGATTAAAAATTGCTTTGGAGTAATCTCATAATCTAACGATGAGAAATAATGCTTCAATAAATGAGCATTCACTTTATCAAAAAAGTCGTATGCCTCTTTTATATAATCGCCTTGCTCCACTTCTTTCACCTCGTTTATCCACTTAAACAGTTTAACAAGATAAACTATACTACCCTTCCAACGTTCCGTCAATAAAAACAAGCATACGAAAAACCCGAATCACGGACGCTTAGCCAAGAGAGTCCATGATTCGGGCCGCACTCACAAAAGGTGATTGTGAGTTTATTTTGCTTCTTCTTGACCATGTACTCGGTCAAGTGCCATTTGATAGGCGTCGTTTCCAAAGTTCAGACAGCGTTTGACACGTGAAATAGTCGCCGTGCTCGCGCCGGTCTCAGACTCGATTTTGTGATAGGTCTTTCCTTCCCGAAGCATGCGTGCCACTTCGAGACGCTGTGCCAGCGATTGAATTTCGTTCATTGTGCACAGATCATCGAAGAACATGTAGCACTCTTCAAGGTTTTTCAGCGAAAGGACCGCTTCAAACAGCTGATCCAGCGCTTTACCCCTTAATTTATCAATTTGCATAGATTTAGCACTCCTTCTGCTCTATTCAATAGAAACACTCTTGCTGATTCCTGGCTGCGTCGGAATTATGTTAATCCAGGTTTTTCCCGGAACAAATCCGGTGCCTGACGGAATAATTCTGCCGTTTTTGTTTTTCCAGGTCACTTCTCTCACTTTTCCCTGCTGTAGGAGAAGGCCCTTGCCGCCTGATGTAAGATCAATGGCTCTGCGGCCATAGCTGTCGATAATCCTGTGCTTCATCTCCACGATAAACACATTATTCACCTCGACCGGTTTCTTCGTTTCAAGATCGGTTGTCGGCGTTCCGTTGCTTGACCGGGCATAGCGTTTCGTAGACGGGTTAAATTTGTAACCAACTTTCTCATTTTGACTGTATGTTATCAGAACTTGATCCGCTTTGTCACCGGTAAGCCCTTTAACCTCTTTTGGTTTCAAAAAAGGAAGCGGCTTTATTTTATCTTTATCGTCATACCCTTTCTTCTTTAAACCTGTCATCAGGTCCTCGTAGGTGATGTACGAATTGTGAGGCGCTTGCCGGAATGTTGCCCTGTGAAAAAGCGTCCCGTCATAATAAAGTCCGTTCAGCGAGTCCACCTTGCTGTTTTTCCCTGAAAGCATCTTCTTTGCATCAGGGCTCCAGCCATGATGGACATAAAACGAATGATATCCCTGGCTGAGCTCGATAAAATAATCACGTGCACTGCGTACCGGTCCGATCACGTTCGGTTTTTCACTCTGGAAAACAGCAAGGAACCGCGTGATTTCTCCTTCTGCGAGCACCTCATACACAAGGTCAGCCTTATAAACGCCGGACTGCGGCCGAGCCCGCTGATGATTATTTACCATCACTGAAAACACTCTGGCATCGGTCGGTTTCTTTGTTTTTATTCCCGTCAGCGGGAACGTATTTAAGTGCTCCTTTTTTTCTTCCTTTTTCTCCGGCTTTTCCGCCGGCTGCGCAGGCTTCGTTTCCTGCGCCGTTGGTTTTTCTTCCTTTTGGCACCCGGTTCCTCCAAGAATCAAGAACGCAGCACAAATACCAAGCATCCATTTTCTCATTAGGCACCCCTGCCCCCTATGGCCCCCCGGCCTGAAGTGATCAAACACTTTACTTCTTTAGTTTAACGCATAATCGAAGGAAAGAGTATGACTTTCTTTTTCACATCATATAATCCAAGCTGTGTAATGCGGACATACGGAAGATGTGTAGATGAAAAAAACAGCAGGCTGTAGATTGGATCTTCAAACGCATAGCCGCGTTTTCGGAGTTCAGATGTTAATTTTTTCTCTTCCTCTATTAGTTCTTCGACCGCAAGCGGAGACATTCCTCCCGCGATGGGGAGCTTGATCTCACTTACAACGCTTCGATCTTCAACTAGAACGATGCCGCCTTTCATTTCCTTGATGCGATTGAAAGCTGCAAGCATATCACGCTTGCTTTTTCCGATTAAAAGGATGTCTCCTGTGCTGGAGTACGAGCTTGCAAATCCCGATACACTCGTGGCAAATCCTTTGAGAAGCGTGTTCACTCTCCATTTGCCCTTTTTGTCCACCAGCATGAAAAAGCACTCATCATGATCATCATCGAGCTTTTCAGCCGTTGGATTGAGAGAAATATGATACGGCTTCGTAATAACAGAGTTCACCATATCAATTCCGGCCAGTGAGCTGAACTGAAAATCCTTCAGCGTTAAATCCCAGTTCAAATCAAGAGGACCCATTCCATAATCGTTCCATGGGAATGAAGATCTCTCCTTCACAGCTTTGCCGTCCCGCTTGATCCATTGTCCTTTCGCCAGCACGGCCTCAGGATTTGGATGCTGCACAGCGTCGAGAATGTTAAGATGAGCCACTCTTCCCGGTGCGACCATTCCGAGTATATGCTCCTTGCCGTAATATCTTGCTATGTTATAGGATGCCATCTTATACGCATCAATCGGGTCAATTCCTTCTTCAAGCGCAATGGAAATCATTTTATCCGTCACACCCTCTTCATAAAAAGCAGGTGTGGAGCCATCTGTTGTAAAAATCACACGGTCAAAATGAGCCGCACCAATCTCTTTCATTTCCCTTAGGATTTGACGAAGATCCGGGCGAATGGATGAATACCTTAGTGACGTGGTCAGCCCGAGATTCAGTCTCATCATGGCCTCTTCCCCTGTCATCGCCTCATGGTCACAATCCACTCCGAGAAGAGCCATTTGCGTGAGGGTTTTCTCAGAAGCTCCCGGCAGATGCCCTTCCACCCTTTTTCCTGCTCTTCGGGTTTCACGCATGTAATGCAGCAGGTTATCATCTCCCTGCATGACTTTAGGCCAGCTGGTTAGTTCTCCCCCCTGAATGACATACGGAGAAGACAGCATTTTTTTCACATTGCTCAATGAGAAGAGCGCATCTTCATTTAACAGCTCGGACTGTGAATCAAACCGGCACCACCAATAATAGGTATAAGGCAGTTTATTCATGTCCTCCATAAGAGAAAGCGCTTTCGTAATTGGCGTCGATAAAAAAAGTTTGAGGTTGTCGCAGATGAATGTGGTTGTGCCGCGAACCGACGCATAATCACCCAACGTCTGGGGATTATATAATTGAAACGGGTGTGCATGCGGTTCAATATATCCGGGCACAACATATTTTCCGTCCAGCTCCACCATTTCTGTGCCGGTGGTTTCATGGGGCAGGTTGTCCCCCACATATACAATGCGGTTATCGTAGATCCATATATTTGCTTTAGTCCAGCAATGCCGGGCAGTATTTAAATACGTTGCATTCTTCAGTACCATGGTGGGAGCCAATTCGCCGAGAATAACGGCCTGATGACGGCGCAATTCCACCTTTGACCAAAATAAAATCTGGTTAGACATGTGCTTGTTTCACCTTTTTCTCTGTAAGTTACATTTTCTCAAGGATACCATACATTTGCGCTGAATGTGTGTCATAACTCCAAACACTTGAAATTCATTAACAGAAAGGAAAATCACTGCTATGAAACAGAATATCGGAATCCTCAACGCCATGATCCGCATTGTTTGCGGGTTAACCATGCTTGCCATGTTAACTGCCAAATACACCCGTAAACCATGGAAAGGTTCGTACGTATTCATGATGACCCTTGCCGCCATGAAAGTCGCCGAGGGCATCCTCCGCTATTGTCCGGTCACCGAAATGGTCAAACAAGGCTCCGAGCTGAAAGACATGGACCTCAATGACATCACCAAAGAAGGCAACCCGATTAACCCGAGCTAAATCTCACATTTCCCAAGCGGTTATAAAATTATTGCTTAGAGAGTCTCCTGCAAAAAATCTTCATTGAAGAGTTGATTGAGTGCAAGGTGCGAGACTCCTCGAAAATGAACACCACATTTTCTTCGTGCGATGTATCGCTGCTGAAGCGTTCCTTGTCCTGAGGGAAAAGCGGGACAGCTGAGACCAGGAAGCCGCTTGCGCCGTATGGGCTCAGCGCCCACCCTCGGAAAGCGAGCATCCTCTAGCGTAAATCAACTACCCACATCAACTAAAAATGCATACAAAAAAACTCCCCTTGATTGGGGAGTTTTCTGCAAGGAGGGACAGCTATGAAAGAATTTTTAATGGATACGATTTTTGTATATGCCACGCTCATTGGCGGGATCATTGCCATACTTTTTGCTGTGGTTAAAAAGCGGCGCGTGAAATAGCTTTCGAACCGATGTCTGTCCGGTAAAAGGACTGGCTGCAGCTGATTTTCTGCATTTCTGTATACACGTTTTCCTGAGCGCTGGCCAAGTCTGTTCCTTTTACAGCCGCCAGGAGAATGCGTCCGCCATCCGTCACCAGCTGGTCTCCTGCCAGTTTCGTTCCGGCATGGAATAACAGTGTAGACTCATCAAGGTTTTCAATCCCGTTGATGGCGATGCCTTTCTCATATTGATCAGGATAGCCGCCAGAAGCGAGAACCACACCGATCACCGCTTCGTCACTCCAGTTCAATTCCACTTCTTCTTTTCGTAAAATACCAAGCAGGATCTGGGCAAAATCACCCTGCAGCCTTGGCAATACGACCTGTGTTTCCGGATCGCCGAAACGGGCGTTGAACTCAATGACCTTCGGACCGTCTGCCGTCAGCATGAGACCTGCGTACAAAATCCCTGTAAATGAACGGCCTTCCTTCACCATCGCTTGGGCAGCAGGATCAAGAACCGTTTTTCGTGCTTCCTCCACCACGGTTTGAGGAATCTGAGGTACCGGTGAGTAAGCGCCCATTCCTCCGGTGTTTGGCCCTTTGTCGCCTGTGAAGGCACGTTTATGGTCCTGAGCAATCACCATCGGGTACACGTTCTCTTCGTTCACAAACGCCATGAAAGAAAATTCTTCGCCTTCCAGATACTCTTCCATCACGACAGAAGCGCTTGCTTCTCCAAAACGGGCCTGGTTCAGCATTTCATCAAGGCCTTTTTCTGCTTCCTCTTCGGTCATGGCCACAATTACACCTTTACCTGCCGCAAGTCCGTCCGCTTTTAAAACGATTGGTGCCCCCTGCTCCTTCAAATACGTTCTTGCTTCCTCATAGGAAGTAAACGTTTTTGATTTCGCTGTCGGGATGCCGTGCTTGTCCATAAGATCCTTCGCAAATGATTTACTTCCCTCGATCAATGCGGCTTCCTTTGACGGACCGAAAATAGACAGCCCTTCTTGTTGAAAATCATTGACGATTCCGTTTAAAAGAGGGACTTCAGCTCCCACGAAGGTAAGCGCGATGTCATTTTCCTTGGCAAACGCGATAAGACCTTCATGATCGCTTTCCTCGATGTTTACGCATTCTGCCACATCTGCCATTCCCGGATTGCCCGGTGCGGCGTACACTTTTGTTACACTCGGGCTGTTCGCAAAACGCCATACGATGGCATGCTCACGGCCGCCCTTTCCTACTACCAAAACGTTCATGCTGTCTCCTCCTTGGTACAGATTTTAATGTTTGAAGTGGCGTACGCCGGTAAATACCATGGCGATGCCGTATTCGTCTGCCTTTTTGATGGAATCTTCATCTTTAACCGATCCGCCTGGCTGGATGATGGCAGTGATTCCTGCTTTCGCTGCGGCTTCGACGGTATCGTCCATTGGGAAAAAGGCATCTGATCCAAGGGCGCTTCCCTGTGCTTTTTCTCCTGCCTGTTCAATCGCAATATTTGCCGCGCCGACACGGTTCATCTGTCCGGCACCGACACCGATGGTCATTTGATCCTTTGTTAGAACAATCGCATTGGATTTAATGTGCTTAACCACTTTCCATGCGAGTTTTAGATCTTCCCATTCTTTTTCGGTCGGCTCACGCTTCGTTGGCACGGAGATGTTGGCTTGATCCAGACCGTAAGCATCCTCGTCCTGAACAAGAAGGCCGCCGCGGACGGTAGTCAGCTTTTTCTCCTGCTTTTTATCTTCACCGAGCTCCAATGTAAGGAGACGGATGTTTTTCTTTTTTGTTAAAATTTCTTTCGCTTCTGTGCTGAACGATGGTGCAATGACGATTTCAAGGAAAATCTCGCTCATTTTTTGCGCTGCCGCTGCGTTGATTTCCACGTTGGATGCGATGATGCCCCCAAAAATAGAGATCGGATCGGCTTCAAACGCTCTCGCGAACGCTTCTTCTACAGAGCTGCCTGTGCCGACTCCGCACGGATTCATGTGTTTAACAGCCACAACAGCCGGATCTGAAAATTCGCGAACGATTTGGAGAGCTGCATCCGCATCATTGATGTTGTTGTAGGAAAGCTCTTTGCCATGAAGCTGTTCAGCCTGGGCAATCGATGTTTTCGTGCCAAGCGGCGCTTTGTAAAATGCTGCCTTTTGGTGTGGGTTCTCCCCATAGCGAAGATCCTGTTTCTTTTCGTAGGTAACCGTGAAAGATTCCGGGTTCTCCTCTTCCACCATGTTGGTGAGGTATTCTGCGATCAGCGCGTCGTAAGCCGCTGTGTGACGGAATGTCTTTGCCGCAAGCTTTTTGCGTGTTTCATCCGACACCTGATTGTTTTGCTGAACTTCTTCCAGCACTTTGGAGTAATCTGCAGGATCTACGACAACCGTTACATACGCATGGTTTTTCGCAGCCGAGCGAAGCATGCTTGGCCCACCGATATCAATATTTTCAATGGCATCTTCAAACGCTACATTTTCCTTTGCGATGGTTTCTTTAAACGGATAAAGGTTAACCACAACAAGATCGATCGGGGAGATGCCGTTCTCCTCCATTTGCTGAACGTGGCTCTCATTGTCGCGAACCGCAAGAAGGCCGCCGTGAATCATCGGATGAAGTGTTTTTACACGTCCGTCCATGATTTCCGGAAAGCCTGTTACTTCAGATATACCGGTTACCTTAACACCAGCTTCCTGCAATGCCTTGCTTGTTCCCCCAGTGGAGATGATTTCCACGCCTTGTTCGGCCAGCGCCTGAACAAAAGGAACCAACCCTTCTTTATTGGAAACTGACACTAATGCTCGTTTGATGCTCAAAATGATACGCCTCCTACTTTCTCTTGGTTGAATAGCTGTTGCAGCACACTTGGAAACAATTGATGCTCGACCTGCTGAATCCGCTCCTGCAGTGTCTCTCTTGTATCCTCTTTTTTAATCGCTACCGTTTTCTGTGCGATGATTGGACCTGTATCCATACCACTGTCCACGAAATGTACGGTAACACCGGTTACTTCTGCCTTTGCGTCGAGAGCCTGTCCGACCGCATCCTTGCCCGGAAATGCCGGCAAGAGCGAAGGATGGATGTTAACGATACGCCCTTCATATTCAGACAGCAATGTAGAACCAATCAGACGCATGTAACCCGCAAGCACGATAAATTCTATGTTTCTGTCCCTCAGCTGTTTTAAAATTTCCGTTTCGAACGCTGTTTTTGTTTCATACTCTTTTGGATAAAACGCAAACGTTTCCGTTCCTGACTGTTCAGCACGCTCCACTACGCGCGCGCCGGGCTTGTCGCAAACCAGAAGCGAGACGTTCGCTTCCAGTTTCTTTTCATTGATGGCGTCGATGATCGCCTGGAAATTCGAGCCGCTTCCTGATGCGAAGATAGCGATTTTCTTCATTTCAGCTCACCGCCGCCAAAGTGGACACCTTCGCCCGTTTTCACGCGGCCGATGACAAACGCCTTTTCCCCGTCATTTTCGAGTGACTTGATCACATCAAAAGATTCCTCATAATCGACAGCAAGCACCATCCCAATCCCCATGTTGAACGTAGTGAACATTTCTTTTCTTCCGATGTTTCCTGTTTGTTCAATGGTTTCAAAGATAGCGGGAACCGGCCATGAACCGTAATCCACTTCTGCTGCAAGTCCTTCCGGAAGCATACGCGGAATATTTTCCTCAAATCCGCCGCCCGTAATATGAGCTGCGCCGTGTACTTGATAGTTTTTAAAGACATTAAGCAACGGTTTTACATAAATGCGTGTTGGAGCCAGCAGCTCTTCGCCCAATGTTTTTCCATCCGTTCCAAAGCTGCCATCCAAATCCAGCTGGCCTGATTCCAGAAGAGCTTTGCGGACGAGGGAATAGCCGTTGCTGTGGATGCCATTGGAGGCAAGCCCGATAAGAACGTCTCCTTCTTTTACAAGGTCAGGGTGAATGAGTTTGGATTTTTCTGCAGCGCCGACCGAAAAGCCGGCAAGATCATAATCACCATTGCTGTACATGCCTGGCATTTCTGCCGTTTCTCCACCAATCAGGGCACAGCCTGCCTGCTCACATCCGTCGGCTACCCCTTTGACGATATCCTCAATTTTCACAGGATCCAGCTTTCCGCATGCGATGTAATCCAGGAAGTACAGCGGCTCGGCTCCCTGTGCAACGATATCGTTCACGCACATCGCCACAGCGTCCACTCCAATGGTATCATGTTTATCCATCATGATTGCGACCATAAGCTTTGTGCCCACTCCGTCCGTACCGGAAATCAGAACCGGCTCCTTGTACGGCAGATTGGACAAGTCAAACATTGCCCCAAAGCCGCCAAGGCCTGCCATGACTTCAGGACGGCGTGTACGCAATGCGTGCTTCTTGATTCTGTCTACCGCCTCGTAACCCGCTTCAATATCCACTCCGGCCTGTCTATATGCCTCTGCCATTGTATTTCCTCCCTTTTTTGCCATTACACCATTTCTTTTTCGTACGGAAGCACGGTATCCGGATAAATCTCTGTTGGATACTTCCCGGTAAAGCAAGCCAGGCACTGTCCGTTATTCGGATCGCCGTCCGGGCGTCCGATGCCTCTCAATAATCCTTCAGGTGATAAGAAGGCTAATGAATCTGCTCCGATAATGTCTCTGATTTCCTCTACCGAGTGATTGGAGGCGATCAATTCAGCACGCTCGGATGTATCAATGCCGTAGTAGCACGGATGAGCAATTGGAGGCGCTGTAATCCGCACATGCACTTCAGTTGCTCCTGCTGCACGCAGCATTTTCACGATTCTGCGGCTCGTTGTTCCGCGGACGATGGAGTCATCGACCATCACCACGCGTTTGCCTTCGACGATTCCCCGTACAGGGGACAGCTTCATTTTCACACCAAGCTCCCGCAATTCCTGTGAAGGCTGGATGAATGTCCGGCCCACATAACGGTTTTTGATCAAGCCGATTTCGTATGGAATGCCTGATGCTTCGGCATAGCCGATCGCGGCTGAAATACTGGAGTCCGGAACCCCTGTCACGACATCCGCTTCAACTGGAGCTTCACGGTACAATTCTTTTCCAAGGTTCTTTCTGGCACTGTGAACGTTCACCTGGTCGATGTTGCTGTCAGGCCGTGAAAAATAAATATATTCCATGGAACAAATCGAACGGTTCGTCGGTGAAGAAAAACGGTCCGCTGTCATTCCATTATCGTCAATAATCAAAAGTTCTCCCGGTTTCACATCGCGAAGATACTCTGCACCCACCACGTCAAAGGCACAGGTTTCGGAAGCCACCACATAAGCATCTCCCAGCATGCCAATGGAAAGCGGACGCAAACCGTTTGGGTCTAGAGCGACCATCAGCTTTTCCTCGGTCATGATGACAAAGGCATAAGCCCCTTTCAGCATAGTAAGGGCATTTCTTACCTGATCCTTGAGATCCATATAACCGCTGCGCTTGATCAGATGGGCCAAAACTTCCGTATCAGATGTCGTCTGAAAAATGCTTCCTTGCGCTTCGAGCTGGTGTTTCAGCGCGTTCGCGTTCACAAGGTTTCCGTTATGTGCAACGGCAAGGCTTGACGTTTGTGAGCGGAAAAGCAGGGGCTGAACATTTGCATATTCATTGCCCCCTGCTGTGGAATAGCGCACATGGCCGATGGCCGCATGCCCTGTCATTCCTTCAAGTTCTCCGCGGCTGAACACCTCGGTAACAAGCCCATGTCCTTTGTGCATTTTCAACTTTTCACCGTCTGTTACAACAATTCCTGCGCCTTCCTGTCCTCTGTGCTGAAGGCTGTGCAACCCGTAATAGGTGAGCTGGGCAGCATCCTGATGTCCCCAGATTCCAAACACACCACATTCTTCGTTTAAGCCTTTGATGTCAGCAAGCATGGTATGGCTCCTTTCCAAGCCGAATGAAGTTCATCGTAAGTTGCGGTCAGCACTTCTTCATTTTCATGGTCGATGCGCAGAACCGCGTTATCCGTTACAAATCCGATCTGTTTCGCGTCTTCGTTCATTGATTCAAACGCTTTGGCGTTTTCCGGTTTTACTGAAACAAGGAAGCGTGATTGGGTTTCGCTGTAAAGGGCTGAAACAAGGTCTCCCTCAAGCTCAACGGACGCCCCTGTATTGCCGTTCATCATGCTTTCGGCAAGCGCAACAGCCAATCCGCCCTCTGCTACGTCATGTGCAGATTCCACAAGTCCGTTCTGAATCGCTTCTAGCAATTGCTTCTGGCGTTTGACTTCCGTTTCAAGATTCAACGCCGGTGCTTTTCCTGAAATTTTGCCAAGCTGCATTTTTTGCAGCTCGCTTCCGCCAAACTCCTGATGGGTTTCACCAATCACATAGATCAGATCTCCCGGTGTTTTAAAGTATTGGGTTGTAATATGGTCAAGGTGATGTACGAGTCCAACCATCCCGATCACAGGCGTCGGATACACGGCCACACCGTTCGTTTCATTATAAAGAGATACGTTTCCGCCGATAACCGGTGTGCTTAGCGTGCGGCATGCTTCACTCATTCCGTCCGTGGATTTTTCCAGCTGCCAGAAGATTTCCGGCTTTTCCGGATTTCCGTAGTTCAGGCAGTCCGTAATGGCAAGCGGTTCAGCACCGGAACAAACGAGGTTTCTCGCTGCTTCTGCCACTGCAATCTTTCCGCCGGTTTCCGGATCAAGGTAGAGATAGCGTGAGTTACAGTCAGTTGTCATCGCTAGTGCCTTATCCGTTTCACGGATGCGGATAACAGCGCTATCCGATCCCGGAGGCACGACCGTGTTCGTGCGAACCATATAGTCATACTGGTCAAATACCCACGATTTGCTCGCGATCGTCGGCTGTGATAACAGCTCCAGAAGCGTTTCCTTTTTGCTTTCTACTGTTGGAACGAACGCTTCCTCGTTTTGAAACTGTGAAAACATCTCGGGTTCCTTGGATGGCTTATGATAAACCGGTGCTTCTTCTGCAAGTGCATCAACCGGAACATCGGCGACGACTTCGCCGTGATGAAGAAGGCGAAGCTGTTTTTCTTCAATAACCGTACCAACGACTACTGCTTCAAGACCCCATTTTTCAAAAATATCAATGGCTTCCTGTTCTCTGCCTTTTTGCATAACGATCAACATACGTTCCTGAGATTCAGATAGCATCATTTCGTAAGCGGTCATGTTCAATTCACGCTGCGGCACAAGGTCAAGGTTCATCTCGATTCCCATTCCTGCTTTACTTGCCATCTCAGCGGATGAGCTGGTAAGGCCGGCTGCTCCCATGTCCTGGATACCAACAAGAGCATCACAGTTCTGAATCAGCTCAAGGCACGCTTCAAGCAATAACTTTTCCATGAACGGATCGCCCACCTGAACGGCAGGGCGCTTCTCCTCAGAAGCTTCGGTCAATTCCTCGGAGGCGAAAGTCGCCCCGTGGATTCCGTCGCGTCCTGTTCTTGCTCCAACATACATAACCGAGTTGCCAGCGCCTTTTGCCTGTCCTTTTTGGATGTCCTTGTGGTCGATCAAGCCCACACACATCGCGTTGACAAGAGGATTTCCGTCGTAGGAAGCGTCAAACTGAACTTCGCCCCCAACGGTTGGAATCCCGATACAGTTGCCGTAGCCTGCGATCCCGGCTACCACTTCTTCAAACAAATATTTCACGCGAGAAGACGTCAATTCGCCAAAACGAAGCGAGTTTAACAGCGCAACCGGGCGCGCACCCATGGAAAAGATGTCACGGATGATGCCGCCCACTCCTGTGGCTGCACCCTGGTACGGTTCAATCGCAGATGGGTGGTTGTGGCTTTCAATTTTGAAAACAACTGCCTGGCCATCGCCGATGTCTACCACTCCGGCTCCTTCTCCTGGTCCCTGAAGCACGCGTTCTCCATCCACCGGGAACTTTCGAAGCACCGGCTTGGAGTTTTTATATGAACAATGCTCACTCCACATGACCGAGAACAATCCGGTCTCCGTCCAGTTCGGAAGGCGGCCGATGATCGATTGGACCAGCCCAAACTCCTCGTCATTCAAGCCCATTTCACGATATAATTTTTGCTCCTGAATTTGCTCTGCAGTCGGCTCATGAAGATAAGACATGGTTTTCCCTCCAGCTTTTTACGATTGATTGAAACAATTTCAGTCCGTCGGCACTGCCCAAAAGCTCGCTTACCGCGCGCTCCGGATGCGGCATCATGCCAAGCACGTTGCCTTTGGCATTCATGATTCCGGCAATATCCGAAATCGATCCGTTCGGGTTATTTTTATAGCGGAAAATAATGCGGTTCTCTTCTTCCAGCTGTTTTAGTGTCTCTTCATCACAATAATAGTTTCCCTCGCCGTGAGCGATCGGAATAACAATCTCTTCGTCCTTCTCATAAGAAGAGCTGAACATGGTTTCGTTGTTTACAACGTTCAATGTTTCGGGCTGGCAGATGAATTTCAATGATTCGTTCCGGCGCATGGCCCCCGGAAGCAATCCGGTTTCTAAAAGGATTTGAAATCCGTTGCAGACGCCAAGCACTGGCTTGCCTGCTTGTGCCGCTTTTTTCACTTCATCCATAACATTGGAAAACTGGGCGATGGCGCCTGTACGAAGGTAATCGCCATACGAGAAGCCGCCCGGCAGCAGGATGCCGTCAAAACGGTCGAGATTTTCTTCGTCATGCCAAACGTACTCGGCTTCTGCACCAAGCTCGTCCTTTACGGCGTGAAACATGTCAATGTCACAGTTGGATCCTGGAAAAACAATGACCGCAAACCTCACTGTGCGACAACCTCCTCCACCTCATAGCGGTAATCTTCAATGACCGGGTTGGAAAGCAATTTTTCACACATTTCTCTGACGGATTTGTCTAAATCCTGAACGCTGTCTTCAATCGTAAGCTCGAGGTATTTACCGATGCGGACATCCTGTACCTCGTTGTACTCCATGCGGTGCAATGAGCCTTTAACCGCTGATCCCTGTGGATCCAATACGCTTTCTTTCAATGTGACGAATACTTTTACTTTATACATGAAGGTTTCCCCCTAAGCGTTCTAAGATTTTTTCATAAGCATCTGTTAAGCTGCCAAGATCTCGGCGAAATACGTCTTTATCGAGCTTTTCATTCGTTTCACTATCCCAAAGGCGGCACGTATCCGGTGAAATTTCGTCGGCCACCAGAAGCTCACCTTTGGCATTGGTGCCGAACTCCAGTTTGAAATCTACTAATCTTATATTTTTTTCTGCAAAAAATTGAACAAGAACGGAATTGACCTGAAGCGCAAGCTCCTTCATTTCTTCAAGCTGCTGTGGAACAGCAAGCTCTAAAGCTGCGATATGGTCGGTGTTAAAAAGAGGATCGCCAAGGTCGTCATTTTTGTAATAAAATTCGACGATCGGCTTACGCAGAACGTGTCCTTCCGGCAGTCCCGTCCGTTTGGCCAGTGTTCCTGCCACCACGTTACGGACAACCACTTCCAGTGGAATGATCTCCACATGCTGGACAATCTGTTCGGTTGGAGATTGTTTGGAGATAAAGTGATTTGGAATGTTGTTTTGCTGCAAAAGTGCAAACATCAGGCTGGTGATCTCGTTGTTCAAGCGGCCTTTTCCATCGATGGTTGCTTTCTTCTCACCGTTAAACGCAGTTGCTGAATCCTTGTACTCCACCCACACGGTGTTTCTGTCTTCTGTGCTGTAAATCTTCTTCGCCTTTCCTTCATAAAGCAAGGTTTGCTTTTCCATTCAAAATCCCCCTGACATAAGTCGAATTTCATTGCAAAAATCACGAATATTGGAAAAATAGAAATGCTGAAATGTCCGTTAAGACCCGACAAGCGTTGGAACTTTTGATCATAAAACGCGATCCAATTCAGCAGGGTTTCCAGGACGGCACCAATCTGCTTTTCCGTCCTGAATATCCCATTGGTATATTAAAGACCGAGTCGCTCGAAAATCGTATCAACATGCTGTAGGTGGTACGAGTAGTCGAAGCAGTCTTCGATGTCTTCTGGTGTAAGTTTTTCCGTAATGCGCGGCTCTTCCTGTACGAGCTGCTTGAACTGGATGCCTTCTTCCCAAGCCTGCATGGCTTTCGGCTGAACAATGTCATAAGCAGCTTCACGGCTCATGCCTTTATCGATCAGCTTCAACAGCACACGCTGCGAGTAAATCAATCCGTACGTCCTTGTCATGTTGCGTTTCATGTTTTCCGGGAACACTGTTAAGTTCTTCACGATGTTGCCAAAGCGGTTAAGCATGTAATCGAGCGCAATGGTTGCATCCGGCAGAATGACACGCTCTGCAGAAGAGTGAGAGATGTCACGTTCATGCCAAAGTGCCACATTTTCATACGCGGTCATCATGTAGCCGCGGATGACGCGTGCCATACCCGTCATGTTCTCGGAACCAATCGGGTTGCGTTTGTGAGGCATCGCAGAAGATCCTTTTTGGCCTTTGGCGAAGAACTCTTCCACTTCACGCGTTTCACTTTTTTGCAGTCCGCGGATTTCAACGGCGAACTTCTCAATGCTTGTTGCTACAAGCGCCAATGCTGACATGTAATGCGCATGACGGTCACGCTGCAGGGTTTGTGTGGAAATTGGCGATGCTTCAAGCCCCAACTTTTCACAAACATATTTTTCAACGAATGGATCGATGTTGGCATATGTACCAACAGCTCCGCTGATTTTTCCAACGCGTACGGTGTCAGCTGCCTGCTTGAAACGCTCAAGGTTTCGCTTCATCTCTCCATACCAGAGCGCGAGCTTCAAACCAAAGGTAGTCGGTTCTGCGTGAACACCGTGCGTGCGGCCCATCATGACCGTGTATTTATGTTCTTTCGCTTTGTTTCCGATGATCTCGATGAACTTCTCGATGTCTTTGATCAAAATTTCGTTCGCCTGCAAAAGCAGGTAAGATAATGCTGTATCCACTACGTCGGTGGAAGTCAGTCCGTAGTGGACCCACTTGCGCTCTTTGCCGAGTGATTCGGATACCGCGCGTGTAAAAGCAACCACATCATGGCGTGTTTCCTGCTCGATTTCAAAAATACGATTAATATCAAATGATGCGTTCTCGCGCAGTTTCTTAACGTCCTCTTTTGGAATCTCCCCAAGCTCTGCCCATGCTTCACAAGCCAAAATCTCGACTTCCAGCCAAGCCTTAAAGCGGTTCTCGTCTGTCCAAATCGCTCCCATTTCAGGGCGTGTATACCGTTCAATCATGTCGTTACCTCCAGCTTTTCCATCTTGAGTACAGCAGCTTTAATGTATTCTGCTTTGTTGAGTGCTTCGCTTACCGTGTTTCCGAGCACGGTGATGTGTCCCATTTTTCGTTTCACTTTTGCTTCTTCTTTTCCGTAAAGATGCAGCTTGGCGTCTTTCAGAAGTTCCAGGTTTTCAAGCAGCGGTTTCACATGTTCACCGAGCACATTGATCATGACTACGGGGCTGACCAGTGACGTCCGGCCGAGCGGAAGTCCGCATACGGCGCGTACATGCTGCTGAAACTGTGAGGTTTCACAGGCTTCAATGCTGTAGTGGCCGGAATTATGAGGCCGCGGCGCCAGTTCGTTCACGTAAATTTCCCCGTTGATGCCAAGGAACATCTCCACAGCAAGCGTTCCATACAGGTTAAGCTCATGAGCAATTTTCTTGGCCATGTCATACGCATTGGCCGCTGTTTCCTCTGAAATTCTTGCCGGCACAATCGACTCGTGAAGAATGTTTTCCAGGTGGATGTTCTCCGCCACAGGGAACGTGCTCATTTCACCTTTTGTGCTTCGGGTGACGATTACCGACAGTTCTTTTTCAAAGGATACCCAGCTTTCAAGAACGCATTCTCTGCTCCCTGCGAAAAGCTCCTCTGCTTTTTCCATATCCCCTTCTGTCCGGATGACAGCCTGGCCTTTTCCGTCATAGCCGCCCTGGCACGTTTTCAAAACGGCAGGAAGACCGAGCTGGCTGACAGCCGCCTGGAGCTCTTCCTTGCTTTGTACAGGAAGGTAAGGAGCAACACGTACGCCCGCTTTTTCAATCGCCTGCTTTTCACGAATGCGGTGCTGAGTCAGATAGAGAAGCTCGCTGCCCTGTGGCATATAGGCGTTATTCTCAAGCCATTGCGCTCTCTCGCTGTCCACGTTTTCAAATTCATAGGTGATCACGTCACTTTTTTGAGCCAGTTCTTCAATGCCCTTTACATCGTCATAAGGTGCAACAATCTGGTGGTCGCTGATTTGTCCACACGGTGAATTTTCACCAGGGTCCAAAACTACAATTCCGTATCCCATTTCTCTAGCGCTGATTGCCATCATACGGCCCAATTGGCCTCCGCCCAAGATGCCAATCGTTTGGCCCGGCAAAATCGTTTTGTTTTTAGCCAAGAGAATCACTGCTTTCTATAACGGCTTGTTCAATCTTCTCACGCCGCTTCGTTAAACGATTGTTTAAATCCTGATCTGTAATGGCTAGAATCTGTGCGGCCAGGAGACCTGCGTTGGTGGCTCCAGCTTTCCCGATGGCAACAGTTGCTACCGGAACACCTCCAGGCATCTGCACGATGGACAGAAGAGAATCCAGTCCGTTTAAGGCTTTGGATTGTACCGGAACGCCGATGACCGGCAGCACGGTTTTAGCCGCCACCATTCCCGGCAGATGGGCTGCACCGCCCGCTCCTGCAATTATAACGCCAATATTTCTGCTTTTTGCCTCTTCAGCATACTGGAACATGCGGTCAGGCGTCCGATGAGCCGACACCACCTGCTTTTCATAAGGAACCTTCAGCTCCTCAAGAATATCACAGGCATGTTTCATTGTTTCCCAATCGGATGTACTTCCCATTATTACGCCAACTTTGTTTTCCATCGTATCCTCCCCGCAATCAAAAATGCTATGTGAAATGAATTTTTTGCAATAAAAAAGTCCAGTGTACTCACTTTCTCTATCTTTGAGAGAAAGCTACTACGCTGGACATACTTCATCACCTGCGGATATGCCGAAAACAGCAGTGTGCTTCCCCTCATAGTCCGATGAATAACGGTCATCGGGTAGAGACTTACGGGCCATAATCCCGTGATTATATGAGGTACTATTGTTTTGTCACCCTTATTGTAACGAAGGGTCTTCTCCTATGTCAACCAAAAAGTCGAACAATAATATATTCTGACAATTTAATGTTCGGTTTTTACTGCAATTTTCCTTCAAAAACGATGCGTTGTTCGTGATATTCCTGAACCGTTTTCCCATTTTTCTTCACTTCTTTAAACACCGGCTCTTCCATGCGGCGTACGGGAGAATAGCCTTCCCCGGCCATGCGGTCCAAACAATCAGAGATCGTCTCACCGGGTTGTACTTCAAACTTTTTCTTTTTCGGCTTTTTATCCATGCCTACCTCCGTATGCTTTTGACCCAGAATCCACCATGAAAGGCCTTTGGTTCATGAGAAATAATGAACGCCTTTGGATCCAGTGCTCTAACGATTTCATAAAGGTTGGATTCCGATTTTCGCGATGTCAGGATCTCCATCATCATTCGCTGTCCTTCCCGCCCTGAGGCCATCCAGTCCGTTACGCCATATCCTTTTGACCTGATTTCATTCGGCAAGCCTGCTGAGATATTTGTGGTAATAACATTAACTGTAATATATCCGAGTGCCAGCTTTTCTTCAATCTTCATGCCGACGAGTACGCCAAGACCATAACCAAGAGCATACGCAATCAGGTTCTGAATTTTATCCAGGTTGTCCAGCACAAGTCCAAGACCGATGACATAAATAATAACCTCAAACACACTGATTAATGCTGCGAGGTATCTTTGATTTTTTAATGTCAAAATCATTCTAATTGTGAAGAATGAGACATATACCACATTAATCAGAAGAATAATCCCAATCATCACGAAGCCGTTTTCCAACATCATTTACACTCCTTCTTTAGCCTGTCCATTATGATGCCATAAAAGTAATTTACCATGTTTTTCGCTGGTTGAAAAATGAAGATTTATCCAGTAATTTCTATCATCCGCATCAAGTTGGATAGGCACATTTTCCATGTTTCTTCATAGGTTATAAAAGCTTTTCGGGAAAGGAATTGATATCATGTACCCTTATTATTATCAAGCACCCCAACCACCGTTTGAAGAAACCCATTATTATTACGACCCCTACGAGGCAGAGCGTCAGCAGCAGGCCCAGCAAAGCCAGCAGCAGCAATCTTATCAGCAGCTGTTAAATGTGTTAATGTCGAGCATTATTGGTGAAGCGACAGCTGTTGATTTCTATACACGTTTGGCGAAAGAGGCGCCAAACGAATACAGTCGGAAAGTTTTATTGGATGCGGCCAAAGATGAAAAGACACATCTACAGTTGTTTACCCGTCTTTACACATCTATAACAGGTAAGCAGCCGAACTACAAGATTCGTCCGGTAAAAATCCAAAACTTCCGTCAAAGCCTGTTTGAAGCATATGAAGATGAACTTGCTGATTATGAAAAATACCGTGATGCGTATCTGATGACACAGGATCCCACCATCCGGGATACCTTCTTTCGTCCTTTCTCAGACGAAATCAAGCACGCGACCAAATTCAGCTACCTGCTGAATGCCCGCTAAAAAAGAGTGCCGGACTACGGCACTCTTTTATTGTAAATAAAAAGCTTAAGGACTGGAT
This sequence comes from Fictibacillus sp. S7, assembly GCF_004127935.1. NCBI lineage: Bacteria > Bacillati > Bacillota > Bacilli > Caryophanales > Fictibacillaceae > Fictibacillus > Fictibacillus sp. S7. The sequence continues at coordinate 2,749,179 of NZ_QJKL01000001.1, forward strand.
TTATCCTTAAGCTTACCTTATTCAGGTTCATCTTGGGTCTGATGCTGCTGATGAATCCCCTCCTGCTGAATTTCATCAATGATCGTTTCCATATCCTCCAGATGGGCCTCTCCGGTTAGTCCAATATTGAGGGTGCCCTTGAGCTCTTTGACATGCAGTTCCTGAATTTTATAATTAATGTTTTCAATATTCACAGGCTTGATGTTGCTTAACGCTTCTTTCAGGGATTGGTTTTCATGCTGCAGTTCAATAATTTGCTGCTGAAGCTGCTGTAAAATATGGTACAGGTCTTGGTCCATCTCATTGAACCTCCTTCATCTCTCCAACGTTTCACCACTGGGCGAAAGCTGCATATACTGTCAGGGCAAGGGAGTGAGAGCTATGAATCCTTCATGGGGCAAGGGAAACGAATGGAAAAAGTATGCCGACCAGGTACTCGGTAAGGACTTCTTTGAAGACTTTAAAGAATTTGGATTAGCAAACCAAGGGCCTCTAGTTAATATATATGAAAACAAAGATGAAATTTACTGCTTAATTAATCTCCCAGGTGTAAAAAATATTGAAGATGTGAATCTGTACGTACATTACCGCACCCTGAAGGTCACAGGAAACATCGATTTTTCCATAAAAAAATTTACGTGTGTTACCGAGGAAATTGTATCAGGTCCGATCGAACGGGAAATTCCTCTCCCCCATTCGGTAGAAGACCGACCGCTGGATGCCGGCTACTATCGCGGACTGCTTTATGTGCGCCTCCAGCGCCTGAAACAGGAAAAAGAAAATCAAAAAGTAAAAATCTACGACTATTTTGAATAAGACCCAGAGGCCTGTGTGGAGCCCTCTGGGTCGTTTTTTCGTTGTGGTGCATTTTAAAACCGTTTAAGGATTGGAGACCAGCATGATTGCCATGTAGTAAAGACGGCAGGCATTCGCCAGAAGCTCGGCTGCCATTTCTTCAGACTGCTTTTTAATATTATCGTTGTCAGCCTGTACGGGAGTTGTTTTCGGCGTTTTTGAGGCTGATGATGGCCCCTGGGTTTGGGATTCACCCGGGTTTTGGCTATTTTGCTTCGCTTCCTTTTGTAAGGAATAACGTTTGATTATGAGCGTTTTACCGATGTTAAGAGAACCCTTCATCATGATTGCATCTACATTTACACTTTTAATCGAAATTTTCATTGAGCTATCCCTCTTTACGGTTTTGAATGGGATCACCATTACACCAATATATGAGGGAGGTGGTGGGATTATGTTTAGTTGGGGTTTTGTGGGATATTTGGCGCGGCATGTGGCTGGGAAGAAGTCTGAATTGCTCCTTTCCTAATTATGAGAGCGTTTTGCACAATTATTATATATTTATTTGCTTTCAGCCTGGCCAAAAACCAGCTTTCGTTCAATTAAATACTGTTTTGGTTCAATTATTTTAATTTCGGTTCAATTCTGACTTCACAAACACTATTTCAACAAAAAAAGAACATAAAAAAAGAACGGAACGAATTTTCATTCGTCCCGCCCTTTTTGCCCGGCAACGTCCTACTCTAACAGGGGGAAGCCCCCAACTACCATCGGCGCTGAAGAGCTTAACTTCCGTGTTCGGTATGGGAACGGGTGTGACCTCTTCGCTATTGCCACCAGACATCTATCGATTTGTGATCAACGGCGATTTTCTTCGTCCGCTTCACTCCTCCTCTTCCTCATGTACGGTAAAGTACACTCCGGAGAGTCGTCGTTTTGCTTCCTCGAATCTCTTGTCGCTGACAAATCTTTTGTTTTTGAGGCATATTCCCTCAAAACTAGATAACTTCATCCAAACGTGCTGATAACGTCCAGCTTCATGAACCCTATCCTCGAGGTCGTTTCGCCCCTTCCGACGAACACCAAAACCGTGTTCTTGTCAGGGTCTCCAACGCTTGTCGGATATAAGCGGTTCATTCCGCTTTTGTTTTTACGGATAAGCCCTCGACCGATTAGTATCTGTCAGCTCCACGTGTCACCACGCTTCCACACCAGACCTATCAACCTCATCATCTCTAAGGGGTCTTACTCACTTGACGTGATGGGAAATCTCATCTTGAGGGGGGCTTCATGCTTAGATGCTTTCAGCACTTATCCCGTCCACACGTAACTACCCAGCTATGCCCCTGGCGGAACAACTGGTACACCAGCGGTGTGTCCATCCCGGTCCTCTCGTACTAAGGACAGCTCCTCTCAAATTTCCTGCGCCCGCGACGGATAGGGACCGAACTGTCTCACGACGTTCTGAACCCAGCTCGCGTACCGCTTTAATGGGCGAACAGCCCAACCCTTGGGACCTACTTCAGCCCCAGGATGCGATGAGCCGACATCGAGGTGCCAAACCTCCCCGTCGATGTGGACTCTTGGGGGAGATAAGCCTGTTATCCCCAGGGTAGCTTTTATCCGTTGAGCGTTGGCCCTTCCATGCGGAACCACCGGATCACTAAGCTCGACTTTCGTCCCTGCTCGACTTGTAGGTCTCGCAGTCAAGCTCCCTTGTGCCTTTACACTCTGCGAATGATTTCCAACCATTCTGAGGGAACCTTCGGGCGCCTCCGTTACGATTTAGGAGGCGACCGCCCCAGTCAAACTGCCCACCTGACACTGTCTCCGAACCGGATCACGGTTCCAGGTTAGAATTTCACTACAGTCAGGGTAGTATCCCACCGACGCCTCCATCGAAGCTGGCGCTCCGACTTCTCAGCCTCCTACCTATCCTGTACAAACTGTACCAAAATCCAATATCAAGCTGCAGTAAAGCTCCATGGGGTCTTTCCGTCCTGTCGCGGGTAACCTACATCTTCACAGGTACTATAATTTCACCGGGTCTCTCGTTGAGACAGTATCCAAATCGTTACACCTTTCGTGCGGGTCGGAACTTACCCGACGAGGAATTTCGCTACCTTAGGACCGTTATAGTTACGGCCGCCGTTTACTGGGGCTTCAATTCAGAGCTTCTCCCCTAAGGGATAACCCCTCCTCTTAACCTTCCAGCACCGGGCAGGTGTCAGCCCCTATACTTCGCCTTGCGGCTTCGCAGAGACCTGTGTTTTTGCTAAACAGTCGCTTGGATCTATTCACTGCGGCTCTCTCGGGCGATAAACCCTACCAGAGCACCCCTTCTCCCGAAGTTACGGGGTCATTTTGCCGAGTTCCTTAACGAGAGTTCTCCCGATCATCTTAGGATTCTCTCCTCGCCTACCTGTGTCGGTTTGCGGTACGGGCACTTCTTTCCTCACTAGAGGCTTTTCTTGGCAGTGTAGGATCAGGGACTTCGGTACTGTAATTTCCCTCGCCGTCACAGCTCAGCCTTCACGATTGCGGGATTTGCCTCACAATCAACCTAACTGCTTAGACGCGCATTTCCATTCGCGCGCTCTCCCTACCTTCCTGCGTCCCCCCGTCGTTCAAACGGAAAGGAGGTAGTACAGGAATTTCAACCTGTTGGCCATCGCCTACGCCTTTCGGCCTCGGCTTAGGTCCCGACTAACCCTGAGCGGACGAGCCTTCCTCAGGAAACCTTAGGCTTTCGATGGACAAGATTCTCACTTGTCTTTCGCTACTCATACCGGCATTCTCACTTCAAGGCGCTCCACCAGTCCGTCCGGTCTGACTTCGCCGCACTTCGAACGCTCCCCTACCACTGTACCTGACGGTACAATCCATAGCTTCGGTGATACGTTTAGCCCCGGCACATTTTCGGCGCAGAGTCACTCGACCAGTGAGCTATTACGCACTCTTTAAATGGTGGCTGCTTCTAGGCCAACATCCTGGTTGTCTGGGCAACTCCACATCCTTTCCCACTTAACGTATACTCTGGGACCTTAGCTGATGGTCTGGGCTGTTTCCCTCTTGACTACGGATCTTATCACTCGCAGTCTGACTCCCGCGGATAAGTCTCTGGCATTCGGAGTTTGACTGAATTCGGTAACCCTGTGGGGGCCCCTAATCCAATCAGTGCTCTACCTCCAGGACTCTAGCCGCGAGGCTAGCCCTAAAGCTATTTCGGGGAGAACCAGCTATCTCCGTGTTCGATTGGCATTTCACCCCTACCCACACCTCATCCCCGCACTTTTCAACGTGCGTGGGTTCGGGCCTCCATTCAGTGGTACCTGAACTTCACCCTGGACATGGGTAGATCACACGGTTTCGGGTCTACGACAACGTACTATGGCGCCCTATTCAGACTCGCTTTCGCTGCGGCTCCGCCTTCTCGGCTTAACCTTGCATGTTATCGTAACTCGCCGGTTCATTCTACAAAAGGCACGCTGTCGCCCGTTAGTGGGCTCCAACTACTTGTAGGCACACGGTTTCAGGATCTCTTTCACTCCCCTTCCGGGGTGCTTTTCACCTTTCCGTCACGGTACTGGTTCACTATCGGTCACTAGGGAGTATTTAGCCTTGGGAGATGGTCCTCCCGGATTCCGACGGGGTTTCACGTGTCCCGCCGTACTCAGGATCCACTCAGGAGGGAACGAAGTTTCAACTACAGGGCTGTTACCTTCTTTGGCCGGCCTTTCCAGACCGCTTCATCTACCCCGTTCCTTTGTAACTCCATGTAGAGTATCCTACAACCCCAGAGGGCAAGCCCTCTGGTTTGGGCTGTTTCCGTTTCGCTCGCCGCTACTCAGGAAATCGCATTTGCTTTCTCTTCCTCCGGGTACTTAGATGTTTCAGTTCCCCGGGTCTGCCTTCTCATATCCTATGTATTCAGATATGGATACCATCCCATTACGGATGGTGGGTTCCCCCATTCGGAAATCCCCGGATCAACGCTTACTTACAGCTCCCCGAGGCATATCGGTGTTCGTCCCGTCCTTCTTCGGCTCCTAGTGCCAAGGCATCCACCGTGCGCCCTTTCTAGCTTAACCTTTAACACGATCGTAAGATCGTAAAAAAATCACTAAATCAGCGCACAACTAATGAATTAGTTGGCTTGTTTGGATGTTTCGTTATCTAGTTTTCAAGGAACATGACGTGCATTTCATCGGTGTTGCCTTCAAGAGACAACTTTTATATAATACCGACTAAAAAAGAAAATGTCAACAGCATTGTCTAATGGTGGAGCCTAACGGGATCGAACCGCTGACCTCCTGCGTGCAAGGCAGGCGCTCTCCCAGCTGAGCTAAGGCCCCATCTTGTCTTTATTAGAATGTGTATGGTGGGCCTAAATGGACTCGAACCATCGACCTCACGCTTATCAGGCGTGCGCTCTAACCAGCTGAGCTATAGGCCCATGCACCATATATAGAGAGAAGTTCTCTCAAAACCAAACAAATGCTCAGAGTAAGATTCATGAGGCACCTGAGTGCTCATGTCTCCATAGAAAGGAGGTGATCCAGCCGCACCTTCCGATACGGCTACCTTGTTACGACTTCACCCCAATCATCTGTCCCACCTTCGGCGGCTGGTTCCAAAAGGTTACCCCACCGACTTCGCGTGTTACAAACTCTCGTGGTGTGACGGGCGGTGTGTACAAGGCCCGGGAACGTATTCACCGCGGCATGCTGATCCGCGATTACTAGCAATTCCGGCTTCATGTAGGCGAGTTGCAGCCTACAATCCGAACTGAGAGTGGCTTTTTGGGATTGGCTCGGCCTCGCGGCTTCGCAACCCTTTGTACCACCCCTTGTAGCACGTGTGTAGCCCAGGTCATAAGCGGCATGATGATTTGACGTCATCCCTACCTTCCTCCGGTTTGTCACCGGCAGTCACCTTAGAGTGCCCAACTGAATGCTGGCAACTAAGGTCAAGGGTTGTGCTCGTTGCGGGACTTAACCCAACATCTCGCGACACGAGCTGACGACAACCATGCACCACCTGTCACTCTGTCCCCCGAAGGGGAAAGCGTGATCTCTCAAGTGGTCAGAGGATGTCAAGACCTGGTAAGGTTCTTCGCGTTGCTTCGAATTAAACCACATGCTCCACTGCTTGTGCGGGCCCCCGTCAATTCCTTTGAGTTTCAGCCTTGCGGCCGTACTCCCCAGGCGGAGTGCTTAATGTGTTAACGTCAGCACTGAGGGTGGATCCCCCCAACACCTAGCACTCATCGTTTACGGCGTGGACTACCAGGGTATCTAATCCTGTTTGCTCCCCACGCTTTCGCGCCTCAGCGTCAGTTACAGGCCAAAAAGCCGCCTTCGCCACTGGTGTTCCTCCACATCTCTACGCATTTCACCGCTACACGTGGAATTCCACTTTTCTCTCCTGCACTCAAGTCTCCCAGTTTCCAATGACCCTCCACGGTTGAGCCGTGGGCTTTCACATCAGACTTAAGAAACCGCCTGCGCGCGCTTTACGCCCAATAATTCCGGATAACGCTTGCCACCTACGTATTACCGCGGCTGCTGGCACGTAGTTAGCCGTGGCTTTCTGGTCAGGTACCGTCAAGGTACCGGCAGTTACTCCGGTACTTGTTCTTCTCTGACAACAGAGCTTTACGACCCGAAGGCCTTCATCGCTCACGCGGCGTTGCTCGGTCAGACTTTCGTCCATTGCCGAAGATTCCCTACTGCTGCCTCCCGTAGGAGTCTGGGCCGTGTCTCAGTCCCAGTGTGGCCGATCACCCTCTCAGGTCGGCTACGCATCGTCGCCTTGGTGAGCCGTTACCTCACCAACTAGCTAATGCGCCGCGGGCCCATCTGTAAGCGTCAGCCGAAACCGACTTTCAAAAAAGAAGCAGGCGCTTCTCGTTATCATCCGGTATTAGCTCCGGTTTCCCGGAGTTATCCCCGTCTTACAGGCAGGTTACCCACGTGTTACTCACCCGTCCGCCGCTAAATCAGAGGAGCAAGCTCCTCGTCATTCGCTCGACTTGCATGTATTAGGCACGCCGCCAGCGTTCATCCTGAGCCAGGATCAAACTCTCCAATAAAGTGTTTGATATAGCTCTTAATGTTTAAAAATAAGAAATTGATGGGATTGTAAAATCCCTGACTTACTCTGGCTTTTGTTTGGTTTTCAAAGAACTGTTTGTTTCCGTCGCTCTCGTTGGCGACAAGGAATATCTTATCAAATCCTGCTTGCTAAGTCAACAACTTTTTTCAATGTTTTTTTGAAGGAAAGTGTGTATCAAAAGCAGCAACGTTTACTACTATACCAGCGATTTCAGGAGTGGTCAACCCTTTTTATCAAAATAAAAAAAGAGCCCGCAGATGAAAACGACCGGGCTCTTGGAATAATTATTTGGTTGCTTCTTTAAGGAGCTCCATTTTTGTAGTCCATGCTTTTTCGCTGAGGTCCACATGATAGGTCTGCGGATTCAGCTTTCGCATGTGCTGAGGCCAGAACATCTTAATCTGGCTGCGGAAATGGGATTTGATTTCATCCACCTGCGGCAAGTCATAAACAAGTTCTCCCTCATTAAAGACCGGCTTGAGCAGTTCTTCCGCTCGGTAGTTATGGATGGTTTTGCTTTTATAGGTTTCCACCGGATCAAAAAGGTAGATGTCTTTTTCCGGAAGGGCTTCGTCTACCATCGCAATGTAATCCGCTTCGGCTTTCCCTGTGTCTTCGTTTACGATACGATATACCGTCTTGAAGCCCGGGTTTGTCACTTTTTCCACATTGCCTGATACTTTTATGGTTGGAACATACTCGCCATTGCTTTCACGGGCAACAAGCTTGTACACTCCGCCAAGTGCCGGCTGGTCAGCAGCTGTAATGAGCTGGGTTCCCACGCCCCAGGAAGTGATCGTAGCACCCTGGCTTTTCAGCTCAGAGATTACTTCTTCATCCAGATCGTTGGAGCCAACGATGACCGTATCCGTCAATCCGGCTTCATCCAGCATTCTTCTCGCCTGAATGGAAAGATACGCAAGATCCCCGCTGTCGAGGCGGATGCCTTTAAGTGTCTTCCCTTTTTCTTTCAATTCCAGGCCAATTTTGATGGCATTTGGAATTCCGCTTTTCATCGTATCGTATGTGTCAACGAGCAAGGTGCTTTGATCCGGAAGAGCTTCGGCAAACTTTCGGAAAGACTCTTCTTCCGTTTCAAAGCTTTGTACCCAGGAGTGAGCGTGAGTGCCCTTGGTCGGAATCCCAAAGTATTTGCCTGCCAACAAATTGGAGGTAGCTTCAAAACCGGCAATATAGGCCGCTCTTGCTCCCCAGATGGCAGCGTCCGCTTCCTGCGCGCGGCGCGATCCGAATTCCATAAAGTAATCTTCAGGTGCCACCTGCTTAATTCTTGCCGCTTTGGTCGCGATCAAGGTTTGGTAATTCATGAAGTTCAATAGAGCCGTTTCGATCAGATGAGCTTCAAAAATTCTCGCTTCGATCCTGAGGAGCGGCTCTCTTGGAAAGACTATGCTCCCTTCCTGAACGGAAGCCAGGCTTCCCGTGAACCGGAATTCCCTCAGTTCCTGAAGAAATCCTTCCTCATATTGTTCTTCCTGTTCTTTTAAATAATTGATATCTTCTTCTGTAAAGCGCAGATTCTGCAAATAATAAACAATACGTTCAAGCCCTGCAAATACAGCATAGCCATTGCCAAACGGGTTTTTGCGATAAAATGCTTCGCAAACGCATTTTTTATTTTGTGTACCGTTTTTCCAATGAGCATACATCATATTGATCTGGTACTTGTCGGTATGTAGTGTCAAATCTTCATGCCGCATCATCGTTCTTCACACCTTTCTCGCCTTATTTTCCCTTAAGTTCACAATTCCTACTCTACTCGTTATTAAAAAATAAAGAAAGCCCTGAGACCTGAGTCCCGGGCTTACCTTAATACTCAATTCCAGACTTCGTATGGGACTTCTTAAATTCCTCGGGGTTTGGATCAAAATATTTCAAGGTGTAATTCCTGACAAAGCGGCCGTTCTGAAGATAGCCAGAACCCCAGGTCGGATCCATGGTGAGCCAGCGGCCGTCCACCTTTGTTTCTATCCAGGCATGGTCCTGGCCGGCATATCCGATGGCCATCCTTGCTTCCAACCCGCCTGCCCTCAGCAGAGCAATCGCCAAATACGAAAAATCCTGACAGACCCCTTTTTTCTCATGAAGGGTTTTAAGCGCACTGTCATCAAAAGCAAAGGACCGTTTGTCGAGCTTATTGACATCATACTGAATGTTCTTGGCTACGTACTCGTACACGGCTTTTGCTTTGTCTTTGTCGTTGTGCCGGTTGGCCATTAACTGAGCCGACAGCCTGCCGATTTCCATATCGTCCGATTGTATGCCTCTTGACGGGAGACTGTAACGGGCATCATGCTGGTTGTCGTTTTCCATCGTAAAATGGGCAATGCCAACAAAATGCTGAACGCTTGTATTGGCCGAGGAAATTTCCGGCGCAAACACATTCACATCATATTTTCCGGGGCCGAACCGAAGATAAAACTTTCCATCAAACGCGTAGCCTTTCACAGGGACAGCGTACATGGCTTCAAGCGATCCCTTTTTGGTTTGAACAAACACGGTGTCTGTATCTTTGGCAAACGGAGCGTTCGAATCAATTTTTCCTTTAAGTTCATAATCCAGATCGGTTTTTATTCCGCCTGCAGCAGGAGACTCCAGTGTGAATCCTCGCTCGCTGTATTCCTTTGAAAACTCGATCGGCTGGGAAATGGTGTCGGATGTGTTATCTACTTTCAGTTCAGCAGCCTCGTTATAATAATTGGCCACGTTAGATGCAGGTGTCATGACTTTCAGGGTATGAACGCCCTCACCAAAATAAAGAGGCACCTGAGTATCAAAATGTCCGTTTTCAACAGGAACCATAATTTTCGTGACTTGAGTTCCTTTGGACATTTCCACCAGCAAATCCTTCGCTTTATCATCATCGATGGATCCCTTGATATCCACATTTCCGTCTTTTTTCATGTAGCCATCAATGGAAGAGTTCAGCTTCAATTTCTGCTGATACGCATTTTGCGTGTACAGCACATCGCGTTTTACTTCCGGGTTCACGTTGGTTACGTTCATTTGAGCCAAGTCATAATAATAATCCTTGCTTTCATCGCTCGGAAGGCTGATTTTAACATCATATTTGCCTTTCCCGTTAAACAGCTGGACTTTTTGCTTGAACCGTCCATTTTCGATGGGTGCCAAATACTTAAAATGGCTTCCGTCTTTTTCACTGCGGATCGTAATCAGCGTATAGCTTGATTTTAAACGCTTTGTATTATTGATTCTTCCCGTAACCATAAAGGAAGAATTCACACTGAATTCTTTGTATTTGGGACTTGTTAGCGTAGCACCGATCCTTCGGCTGTAGCCGCTGAGCTCCAGACGTTTTAAATCGGCTGTCTCATTATTCTTCTCCGCCGCTCGAGTAAGGGCATTGCCTGGTGTGTCTTTTTTTTCAATAGGGCTGCCTGAGTCCAATAAACTGCAGCCTGGCAAGCTTAAGAGCAGAAAAGGAACAATGAAAGTGAGGATCGTTTTCCTCATTGTTTTCACTCCTTACTGTACTTACCTCTATTTTAAGGCATTTACAGGTTGGTGGCTAATCGTATTCATTGTATAGGACAAGACAACGTTGACTCCTACTACTTTATCGACCGGCAGCTGCTTGTATGACAGCTTTCTCACTGGGTCTCATTTCCAATTAATACCCGTTGCCAAATTGCGGTTAAACTAAAATGTGAATCCTCCCCCCGCTTTTCACGTATGACAATACATATTAAAATATAAACAGAACCTTATAAGGGTACAGGTTATGAAGGAGTGTTTACGATCGAGTCTCTTGAATTTTTGCAGAAGGAATTGGAAAGTGTTGAGAAATGGGAAAAGGATCAAAAGGATTTATGGTTTTGGGAAAAGCTTGGGCGGATCCCTTTCAAGCTTCTCGATAAAATCACACCAAAATTTTTGCAGGACAAGGCGCTTCAAATCCTCGATGAGATTGGAAGCTATGTTCAAACAGGCGGCAAGTATCTCGTCAGCGGGAAATCCATCTTAAAAAAATTTAAAGAAACAGGAATCCTGCTGGAGGAATTCGCTCCATCAGACATCGCAAACCTTCCACTTGGCGCCATGGACCAGACCGCTTCTTATTTTAAAAGCAGCCGTACCAAAATGGCCGCCGTACAAGGAGCAACAACCGGTGTTGGCGGGCTGTTCACATTAGGGATCGATATTCCTATCATTCTCGGCCTGTCACTGAAAACCCTTCAGGAAATTGCGATCTCCTACGGCTATAATCCCAACAGCAAAGAGGAACGGATTTTCATCATCAAATGCCTGCAATTCGCTTCTTCGGATTATGTAGGGAAACGCGCGATTTTAGAAGAACTATCCATGACGGATGGCGAGCGGAACCGCCAGGCCATCTCCCAGCTTCAGGGTTGGCGGGAAGTCATCGCTGCCTACCGGGACAACTTCGGGTGGAAAAAATTGTTTCAAATGGTGCCTGTAGCAGGGATTGTTTTCGGGGCGTTTATCAACAAGTCCACTATTGATGAAGTGGCTGAAACGGGCATGATGCTCTACAGAAAACGCAGAATCCTGGAACGAATCCAGCAAATTCAACAGGGACCGGCCGATGAGTAAGGAAGAACTGCTCGCTATCGTCCCGTGCCACCGGAAGCCGGAACGCTGTTTGAAAATCACCGGAAAACCGATGGCCCTGTGTGCACGGTGCACCGCACTTTATAGCTCTTACCTGTTGCTTCCTTTCCTCTATTTTGTTCCGCAGCTGCACAGCTTTGCGATCGCGCTCCTTCTTCAGGTTCCCATGCTGGCAGATGGCCTGTCCCAAAAATGGAATTGGAGGGAAAGCACCAATACATTAAGGGTAGTGACCGGAGCCATGAGCGGAGTCGGGCAGTGCTTTTTCATATGGTTTATGGCAGATTGGCTGAGCCAAGCACTCAGTTAACTTTCTTAGGAAAGGATGGTTGGAATGTTTATTCTTCAGCTTGTTGCACTATTGAGCTTACTGGTTGCCGGTTTTCAGGTGCTTGCTTTTGGAAACGTGATCGCTGGTGTTTCCCTGATCGGTTCAGGGTCGGTCATCAGCGCTGGCACGTATTATCTCTATTCCAAAAAAAGCAAAAAACCGAAAAAAGCAGTCAGGCAAAAAGTCAATAAGCCTGGATTGCTGCGATTTTGATCTCTGTGACTAATACATAAAAACAAAAAGCAGCAGGACCTTCGTGGTCCTGCTGCTTTTTGCTATATTTACGGTACCGCTTGTTCTGACTCTGGGAGAGGGGCTTCCTCTTCTACCGGAGTGCTATCTGTTGCATCCGCAGCTGGTGCTTCTTCCTCTGATACCTCTTCTTTTGGTGTTTCTGTTTGAGATGTTTCAGATGGAGAAGGCTCCGCTTTTGGTGTTTCAGACGTTTCCTTTTGATCCTGCGCTTGCGGTTTCTCTACTTCTTTCTTCGGCTCAGAACGTTTTACTGGTTTCTCCTGAGGCGTTTTATCTTTTTCCACATCGGAATCGGATGCTGGCGTTGATTTCTTCTTCAGTTCATCAATCGCACTTTGCGCCTTGTCTCGTGTGCTTTGATTCACGTGCTTTGTGACGAGCAGTGTTTTATAGTATCGAACGGCCATTTCAAGATCCTTGTCTTTGCCTGTTGCCTTTAGAGTGTTCGCTTCACTCAGCAATCGAGTGGCCTGCTCTTGGAGTTGAGCGTCCACTAAAGGAGCCATCCATTGGCTGTCAGCCGCCTTATCAAAGTAATACACCGCTTTTTCACGGTCACTCTCCGTGAAAGTCTTCGCTTTTTTGTAATTGTCGATCGCTTCCTGTCTTGCCACAGCTTTACTCTTTTGATCATCCGGCATGCCGGTAGCGCTGGCAATCGTGCGATAGACTTTTACCAAGTCATCAAAGCTTCCTGATGGATGCTGTTCAAATAAAGCATTCGCAGCAGCTCCAAGTGTATCTTTGTTTAGCCCTTCCTTGCTGTACAACTGGTTGGATTCGCTGGCATAGAAAATGGATTCCTCATAATGTCCTGCAGTTAATAAATCTGAAGCTTTTCTTGAATAGGCCAAGGCCTTTTTGCGGTCAAAGGCTGTTTTCGTCACATCATCACTTACATGAGGTGTTGTGCTCAACAGCTCATAGACGTTTTCTTCTTTTTTCACGTCATCCAAATCTTTAGCGGATGATAACAGTTGTGTTGCCAACTCATTCAACTTGCCGGCAGATGCACCTGTCTCCCATCTCCCAACGGATTCGGATGCCACGATGACGGCTTCGCTCAAATCATCAATGGAAGCACCTTCTTTAGATGCCGTGTTCATCGCCTGAAGCATCAAGAGGTAGGCATTTAAATGTGACTCTGCTTTTTGATCTTCATCTTCCGGAACATTGGATACCTCTGTGAGTATCCGGTAATTGTTGATGATCTGATCTTTCTTATCTATATAGGTTACAGGGTTGCTGGCAAGAAGATCTGTTTGCTCTAAAAGTCCCTGTGCCGCATCCCCCATCACTTTCTTGAGGTGTCCTATTGGCAAATTAGTCCCGATTAATAGGCTGCCCTGTTCAATGACTTGGGCATATTTTCCTTCCTCTAGCAATTGTTTGAGGGTTTCAAGTTCTTTACCCTCTGGGAGGGGTTCATATTGTCCAGGTTCCCTTGGATCTAAGCCAGCTCTCGCTTTTTCAACCTGCTTTGCCATTAGTCCATCCTTAAGGTTTTTGGCACTTTCGGCATATGTCGGAGAGAATTGAGCGAGCATTTGAAACTTGTTTAAAGCAGCCGCCAAGTTATCGGTTTGTTCCTTTAGAGCAGCTTCCATCACTACACGGTCAACTTCACTATACTCGTTCGGATTCAAGTCCTTGCCAGGGTTTTGGACATTGTACTTACCGACGTAGTATAGAACCTGCTGAGCTTTTTCAGCATCCATCGGCTGCGGCTGATCCGGCTCTTGGTTTCCTTCACCGGGATTTTCTGGATCAACTGGCTTGCTCTTATATATAGAGATTTCCCGTTCGGCAAACTTGGAGAAAAGTTCTGACCTGATCTCTTCTTTCATTTTTGCAAGCTCTTCATTTCCTTCATCATTAAGAGATGAGATCATCTGAAAGCTGGTTAAGCTGTCTGATGTCATGAAGTGATCTTCGAACGCTTTTGCTTTGGCCTCTGCTGCGGCATCGATCACCATTGCAACAAGGTCAGCATACTTTTCGCTTTCTGGTTTGATTTCCTTTTTTCCATAGTACATCACATTATAAAAGTCGTTGTTCGCACTATAGCTGGTTAGACGGTCGTATAACGACTCAGGAACAACAAGGGCCACATCCGGAATTTGACTGCCCGGGTCTTCTCCCCCTGGATTATCCGGGTTGCCCGGATCAGTTGGCGTTCCTGGGTCTGTCGGGGTGCCAGGGTCAGTTGGCGTCCCTGGATCTGTCGGGGTGCCAGGGTCAGTTGGCGTCCCTGGATCTGTCGGGGTGCCTGGATCAGTTGGCGTTCCCGGATCTGTCGGAGTGCCTGGATCAGTTGGCGTTCCTGGATCTGTCGGATCTCCATTGTCAGGAGGGGTTGTTCCATCACCAGGCTGGGGTGACCCATCATCAGGAAGAGTCGTTCCGTCATCTGGGTTAGTTGTATTATCCCCCGGAGGAACCGTCTCATCTCCCTGGTTGTCTGGATCCACCTCATTCCCAGGATTCAATCCTGGAATCGTTGGATCCGTATTAGGAATTTCCGGCGGTGGCGGTGTTGGGATCACAACCTTATCCTGATCCACAAACAATTGAGTAATCGGCTCATCCGGGTTGGATGCATCCACAAGGTATACCGGGCTGTCGGTGTCGTCGGTCAGGGCGAAGCCGTCACCGGTGTTGTCCGGGGAGATTTCGGTTACTCTTCTTTTTGGCTGGTTGTCCCTGTCGTCTTTGACCTGGTTGTCATCGGTATTGAGTGTGATGTCCTTGGCTGGTTTGCCCTTGTTCTTTTCTGATTTTGCGGTTTCCACGCTGGCGGTCTCCGTCTTTTGGGTTTGCCAGTAATACGTTCCCGTACCGGCAAGCGCCACAAGTAAGGCGGCAGAAGATGTGAGCATTACCTTCTTCGCCTTCGGGCTTAAAAAACTTTCATTTTCCTGATCTGCCATGGTTGTCCCTCCCTAGATCAAAACCTTTTTCGATTCCATTTCTTTGATGCGCTGTTTCGCGAGGCTCACATCGGTTGCGTCATCGTTGATTTGAATCACTTTTTTCAGCAGCGGCAATGCTTGTTTGTAGTTCTTTTCTTTTATCTGAAACATTCCGTATATAAAATAGGCGTGGCCGTAAATCGGATTCAGCTTGATGACTTGCTTGTACGTTTTTTCTGCCTTTTTCTTGTCCCCGACTTTTTCGTACAGGATGCCAATATTGAGAATCGTTGTTTTCTCCTGAATTCCCAGGTCAATCACCTGGTTGTACGAGTTCAAGGCTTCTCTATATAAATTTTGGCTTTTCGCCTTTTGCTTTCTATCTTCAGCATATAATCCGTATTCATAGTAGAGCTGGCCGGTCATGTTCAGGTAATCGATATTCGTATAATCATCACGAAGCAGTCCGTTCGCCATCGTAATCGCATTTTCGTATGTTTTTACCTTTGTGGCATCATCCGTTTGGTTCGTCTTATTGTTGGTGATGTAAGCTTCAACAAGCTTCTTGGCGTACTTTTTGTTTCCCGGATCCAAATCCACCGATTGTTCAAAGAAATCCGCTGCCTCCGAGCTCTTCCCCTGTCTGGTGGCGAGATCACCTTTTAGATAGGCCACAAACGCCTTGGACTGATTGTCCTTCCCTTGCAGCTGCTCCACCAGCGCATTCGCTTTTTTCAGCTGGTTAATGGACGCATAGCTGACAACCAGGTCACGGATGGCGTCCTGGTGGTATTTGTTCTTTTTATCCTTGTATGCTCCCTGATAATAAGGAATGGCGGCGTTGTAATCCTTCTCCAAAAAGTAGGCGCGGCCCATCAAATAGTTGGCCACGGTATTCTTTGAAGACAGTTCCTTCTTGAATTTCAAGTCATTCATGTACTGAATGGCCTGCTGGTTCTGCCCCTGGCTGATATAGATCGTTGCCATTTTCGTGTAAAGATCTTCAGTCGGCTTTTTATCGATCGCCTTTTGAATATACTGTTCGGCCTCACTGTATCTCCGTTCAGAAAACGCTTCGGTTCCCTGCTTTATGTAATCGTTCCATTTCTTCTCCTGAGCTGCTTCGTACAGATAATATAGTCCGATACCAAGACAGACGGCGGCAACGGCCCCTGCCATCCATTTCCAATGGCGGAAAAAGAATACTTTTGCATTGAATTTCTGCCGTTCCGTTTTATGCGCTTCAAGAGGCTCAGCGAGTGCGGCGGCTGTTGCCTGTTCCCGTTCCTTGGCGATCAGCTTCAGCTTTTCCGCAGTGGACTGCTGCTCCGCCTCTGCCCTGATCTGATTTTGAATTTCCTCGATAATGATCGACAGCTCTTCCTTGGTCGTAAAGTCAGCCGAAGGCAGCTGGGTGCATCGCGTATAAAAAATAAGGGCGGTATTCCAATCCCGGAGTTTTTCAAAATGCTGGGCTGCCTCCAGATAATGCAACGGTACGAGCTCCGGCCGGCGGCTTTCTTCCTCATCACTCAGAAGCATCTGCAGCTCTTCAACGACCGACTTCTGTTCAGGAAACTGCTGCATGATGTATTGGTACTCACTGCGCGCCGCTTTTTTATTGCCCAGTCCTTCAAACGCTGCGGCAATTTGCAGAAGGGTGTCCAGGCTCATGGCACCGAGCGGCACGGAAGGTTTTTTCGAAGCCATATATCGTTCATGGCTGTTCATCACAAAGCTTTTCACACTCTCGGGAAAAACCTCGTACCACTGTGAAAATGAAGGACATTCTTGCAAACTCTCACTCTTCCAAGCTTGTTCGAACAGCGCCTCACCCTTTTCACCCAAGGTCTTTCCAACAACACCTTTAAGCTTTTTATAGCGTTCACTGTCGCTTTGCATCTCATCGGTATCAAAATAACTGAAGTCATCTGCCTTCAGACTGCGTACTTCCTTATCGTGCCAGGATGCCATTTCCGCGATTAAAACCGCTCCCGCAAAACGGTCGGCCTCCTTTGACCAGATGCCAACCTTCACATAATTGGCCGCATATCCGGGCGATCCACCCGGCAGGGCTTTGGGCTCGTCCAATTCGGGTGCGTATAGCTCCTCGATATCAATCAGTTCAATATCGGCAAAAATGGGCCGGGCACTTTCCTCAAGAAACGGCAGCATCACGTTGCTTGATGACAGGTCACAATGAGCCACCCCTGCCTCTTCCAGCTCTTTTAAAAGAAAAGCCATCAAGCAGGCAATACGAAGACAGGTATCTTTGGACAGTGCCTGCTCACCCATCAGAATGTCGGCCCATGTAGGACCATCGATCCATGGCATGATCAAGGCATAGTTCAAGTCGTCATACTGGCCGACCTGCCTCGCATGCTCGTCTTCCTCGATCACCGAACGCAGACAGGCAGACAGCCCGTAAAAGGAAGAATAGTTTTTAAGCTGTTCGGATAGGCGGACCTGATTCTTATTTTTAAACCGGTCCCTGAACACCTTCAGTGCCGCTTTATTTCTCGTATTCTCTTCTTTGATCTGGTAGACCGTACCCTGGCGCCCTTCCTGTCCGTAAGGAATATCAATTCCCACAACAGCGGGGTGATTGGGGAACGTATATCTCCTTCCAAACAGGCGAATGCTTTCGCCAACTTCCGGCTGAAAACTCATAATGCCAAACTCCTATCCCTGAGACCATTAGGCTATGTAATTGCCAATGATATACATTCTCTTTTTTCGACAATGATAAACCATGAATCTATTGCTTTCTGTATTATTTTACAAAACCCGCGCTCAATAATACACACCCTTTTATCTCTCAGGCGGTCTTGCCCATGCCATCGATGGCCAATCCGAGCAAAAGAAAAAAGAGGAATGAAACGACAATCATGGCAAGCCTTGCAAGCAGTCTATTCCATTTGTATACGAAGGCGGCAATATAATAGGCCGGTTCAAAGAGCAGAATCGCTCCCATCCCATCCAAATGAATGTCCAGGAAACTCCCAAAACAAAAGACCAGCCAAAGGAATTGACTAGTCTTTCTGGTTTGCTTGAAATCAACCGATTCCTTATTGTGCGTCGACTGTGCGGAAACGAGTTGCGATTTGGCGAAGCTCTTGGTCGATGTTGTCAAGTAACTGTACATAAGCCTCCATATGGCGGCGAGATTGTTCGAATTGGTCGAAGAAGCGTTTTTTCGTTGCTCCATCCCATTTCCCTTCAAGTGATTGAAGTGCCTGGTAAAGCTGTTGTGTTTGCTGGCGGCTGTTGTCGGATCCGCTTCTGAATTTTTGTGCGATAGCTTCTAGTTCTTCTGGTGTTACGAGGATTCTTACTGACATTCATTTCATCTCCTTTTTTTCCATTATGAGGCAAATATACAATACATTTACCCAGTTAGAAACATCCGAAACCCTTTTTCATCCTTTTTTCCTATGCAATTTGGTACACATGTACCTGCCTGACCACTCCTACATTTCTAAAACTTGGTTTTTCTCACGGACTATAGACTCCCATTGGTGCTGTTCTTCGGCGGAGATAAACGGAAGGGCCGCCTTGATCCTCGTATGCTTTCCTTTAATAATATAGCCGTCACCTGCAGGAAGCTCCTTATCGGTCTCCGCGTGCGGAAGACGCATGTTAAAGAAGTACAGGTCGTTGCTTAAGGTAGAGCCCAGCAGGAATCCGGCAAACTTTTTCTTGATGTTCATGAACCACGCATCATGCATATAACTGTTCATGCTCGTAAGCGAACCGGCCATCATAAAGTGAATGTTCTTCTGCCGTGCTTCTCTCGTCAGCTTTTCCAAGTGATCCTTGATTTCAAAATCCATGTTCATCTGCTGCATGAAATTTTCTGCATCATCGATCACAATGACGACTGGCGAGTACGCATTGTCTTCCTGGCCGCTTCCCCACCCAAAGCAAAGGCTGTCGGTCTTGCGCTCGTCCATTTTAGCGGCGATGTCGTTAAACAGCTCCTTCGCCTGCATAAAATCAGTGGCATACCCTTTAACATGCGGAAAGCTGGCCATGCTCATGATTCCCTTGGATTGCGGCTCCATTTCAATCAAATAGAGATCGATCTGATCCGGTCGGTACTGGTACATCATTGACAAGGTCAGGGACTGCAGCAGTGACGTTTTGCCGGATTCCACACGCCCCGTCACAAAGACATTGTCCGCGTCATCCAGATCCAGCGACTGAATATCGAGATCTTCCACATCAATACCGTACGGCAAAAGCTTAGTATCGGCAGGCGGAAACTCATCAAGCAGCTGGTTGAGCGAAATTTCGCTCGGCAGCATCTGGATCGGCTTGGCCCGCTCGTTCTTCGCTTCCTCCATCATTTTTCCTGATAGTTCGCGGATAAAGGATACCTTCTCAAGCTCGCTGCCGCCATTGTAAGGAAGCATCGCCTGAAAAATATGCGGCGGATTGTGGCCCTTCACAAAGCCCCGGCCCTCCGGAAGGTTGACGGCTTCAAAGTTCGGCCGTCCGACCGCATAGTAATAGTCGGTCGGATCCGCAAGCTCGAACGCCACCATGGACGTGAAATTGCTTCGATAGCGTTCGTACATGTCATTGGTCTGGTTCGCCGTCACAAACACGAGGATGCCGTATGTGGCTCCTTCTCGCAGGATGGTTTCGAGCTTCTCATTTTCAAACTCAAACGTGGAACGGAACCGGTGATAGCCATCAATGCAGAGCAATAGCACCGGCAGCGATTTCTTCGTGATGCTGCGGTACGTTTCCAGAGAACTGACGCCTTCATTGGAAAAAAGCTCTTTGCGCACCTGCAGTTCCTTCAAGAAATAACGGAACAGCCGCGGTATTTTTTCGGTATCTTCTTCATGCACCACACCGCCCACCTGCGGAAAACGGGAAAAGTCCTTCATCCGCCGGCTGAAGTCAATAATATAGGTGTACAGATCACGCGGACCGTGATGATGGAACAGCGACAGCAGCACCGACTGCAGAAACGTTGTCTTCCCTGTTCCCGGCATGCCAAATGCCATCAGGTGCCCTTCCTTCAAATCAATATGGAGCGAATATTGATCCTGATTTTCCACGTCGTCAATCATACCGGCGGCAGGTTCCATCCATTTGCCTTCCTCATTCCAAGTATTTGACGTCCACTTGTCTGTTTCGACCAGATGGGTGATTGGCAAGTTTTCCGGAAGCGGCTGCAGCCATGGACCCGGAAGCGGCTGAACCCCGTTCTTTTTTGCTTCTTCCTTCATATAACGGATGAGCACCTGAATCTGCTTTTCCGCCGTTTTGCTGTCGGTTTTAATTTTCTTCTGCACTTCATCCGTCCCATCGAGCTTCACTTCTGAAATGGTGACGATATTGTTTTCCTCATCGTTTTCCGGATGATAGCCGGCACCGCTCCACGCGGACTGGAAGTATTCGAGTACTTCATTATTTCCGACCTGAAAATAGGCACGGCCCGGCACATTGATGCTCGAGGCGTTCGGAATCTTGATCATCTCCCGGCTGTCATTGTCATCCTGCACGCGCAGACAAACTCGGAACCGTGAGTTACTCCAGATTTTATCGTCGACCACTCCTGCCGGCTTTTGGGTGGCCAGCAGAAGATGGACCCCAAGCGTACGTCCGATCGCCGCAATGGAAATAAGCTCGTCCATGAACTCTGGCTGGTCCTTTTTCAGCTGGGCAAATTCATCAATGATAATGAACAAGTGAGGCAGCGGTTCCTTCGTCTTCCACTCGGACTTGAAGTATTCATCAATATGCTGGATGTTGCCCGCACGGTTGAACAGCTTCTGCCGACGTTCAAGCTCGGCGCGAAGCGATATTTTGGCCCGGTTGATCAGGTTCGGATCCTCCAGGTTCGTGATGGTCGCCACCACATGCGGCAGTCCCTGAAACGTGTTGGACATTCCGCCGCCTTTATAGTCGATCAGCATGAATGCCATGTCATGCGGATGGTAAGTGGCCGCAAGCGAAAGGATCATCGACTGGATGACCTCACTCTTACCGGAACCGGTCGTACCCGCCATTAATCCGTGTGGCCCATGCCCCTTCTTTTCAATCTTGTCGTGTATGTTCAAATAAACCGGTTTACGCCCTTCTCTTACACCGATCGGAACCGGCAGTGTGTCCGGATAGCGGTTTTCGTTCCATTTGTTGATCACATCAAGCTCTTCCACTTTTTTTACACCGTACATATCAAGGAAGGAAAGCACTTTTGGAATCACGCCGGCCGAAGACTGCTTCACCCTGAGCGGTGCAATCATCCGTGACATGTTCTGCGCTTCAATGAGCGAGAAATGATCAATGGCAATTTTTTCGGAACCGGTAAAATAAACCACTTCATCCTCGTCATTTGAGAAGGTTTCATAGAGCTGGGCCACACCGTCCCGCACTTCCACAATAAGCTCGCACTCCATCGGAAGGGCTTCCTTTGTCGGAGCCATCAGCACGGCAGACGCACCGATCGCGTCCCCTTGCTTTAAAATGAGCGGCAGGAGGGAATCATCCTCCAACAGCGCCAGGCTTGGCAAAAAGAACACATACTCGGGAATGTGGATAACATCAGTGTTGTCTTTTCCCTCCTGCTCGAGACGGCGGATATTGAGCTTGCTGTAGAGCCGCTCAAACAGCTTTTGGGCCATGAGCTTTCCTTCTGCTGCATAGCGGCGTTCGCGGTCTTCATCCCACACGTGCGGAAGCCACTTCATCCAGCCCCACTGCTCACTCTCATTTTCCGTATAAGCGGTAACCAGCTTGACCTCTTCCGGCGACTGGTGCGTGACGAGCTGAAGCGCCAGCACACGGGCCATCTCAAGGATATCTCCGCGGTCCCCGACCAATCCGACCACGCGCTTTTCCTGCAGCGGAATGGAGACTGGCACATTCTGAAGCTCCCGGTAGTCGGTCTGAAGCTTTTGCGCCTCAGCAATCAGCGGGTTCACGTCATACCCATCCTGCGCCGGCACCTCGATCTCCATCTGAAACGGTCGGGAGCCAAGGCCAAACCTCAAATCCATAAAGTCTTCAGAGTTATACGCCCGTTCCCAGAGCGAGCTTTTGCGGTCGGCAATCCTGCGTACACAATCCTGAGGGTTCGGATCTTTGTCCCGCAAAAACTGGGACTGCCTGTTTTTCAAATCTTCAATTTCGGCATGATGCTTTTTGATCTGTTTGTAATATTCGTTGTGCAGCTGTTCCACTTCCAGCCGGTACGTTTTCTTTTTCCTGAAATGGATCACGATTGTCGCAAGGTATGAGCCAAGCATCGGTATGCTCATCGCCATCATAAAAATGGCATAGCTCGCGCTGTTGTACATCGTTTTTGAGATGTAGTACATGATCCCGACCGTGGCGAGTGTCAGAAAGATGGGTATGATCATCGACTCGAACGAAAACTTCGGTTCGCTCGGTTCCGCTTTCGGGCGGTGGACGACCATTCTTCCTGACGGCATGGCCAGCTTAAGCCGCGGTGCCCGTTTAAAATACGGCGATTTTCTCATCCCGTTCCCTCCTATTCAATAATCTTCCAGGCATAGCCGCTTTCGGCCTGAACCTGAGCCTGATCCTCTTCTGTATCGTCATCGGCAACAAAGTCATCTTCTTTTGGGAGAGACGACTGTCCTTCCCGGCAAAATCGCATAAATGCTCCGTCCCAGATACCTGCCTCGCTCAGCGATTTCTTTTTCTCCAGCCGGAACCAGTTCTTCTGGTTAAACGAGTACTCCAGGTCATAGGGCTCCTCTCCCCAGCCCCGTTCAAAACCGAGCCACTCGTGTAGCGCCTCGGCGATTTTTTTGCTTTCCAGATGATTGGGCAGGCGCAAATCCCGCTCCTGGTCATTATGTATAAACGTCAAAATAATATCTTCCATCCTTCTTCCTCCTACCAGGCTATATCCAAAAAGGAAAGATCATCACTTAATGGGGACTGCAGCGACTTTTTCACAAGAATCTGCAGCTGATCGGTCGAAGGCAATGTGTTCAAACCGTCGATCGTTGAAAATCCATCCGAATAAACCGCAATCCGCCGTGTGTCTTTAAGCGTGCTTCCCGTTGCGATTTGAATCTCCCCGCCGATGATGCCGTCTTTAGTGGACCAGCGCTTTTTCGTATCCGAAGTGATGTGCGGATTAGAAATCTCTTCAGCCTCACCCCAGAGCCTGAGCCGCAAATCTCCAGATGAAGCGAGAAAAACGTGAGCCTTATGCGTGATATCATCGGCCATGTCGATCCGACCGCACAAAAACATCGTCTCACTGCCATTTGTCCGCTTCTCCTCCAGCACTTCCCTCAGGATGGGCGGCATCGAACCCGGCAGCCGGTGCCTTCTGATCGCCTCTGTCCCTTTGGCCGTCAGCTCCCCCAGGTGTTCTGTCAGTTTTTCTTTGATTAAGGACCCGTCCTTTAACTCTTCAGGCGTCTGGCTTACCAGCCATTGAAGAAGCTCTTCGGATAAAAAGCGTGCAGCCAAATCTCCGCAAAACGACAGGCTGACCCCGTCGCACACGGCAAACACAAGGCTTCTCTCCTTCACTTCAAATGCGAGAAAATCCTGTCCGAAATCGTCTGCTTCCTGAGTCTCGTTCGCCCGGGCATAGCCATATCGTATCGAAAAAGGATCCCGGTACACAGATGATACCGGCGTTTCTTTCTTTTGGTCACTGTAGAACGTGTACATGAACTCACCTCAAACCGGTTGGATTTTTTATCGTACAGGTGTGGCGGCAGACATCTGAAAGCCAAGAGAAACCAGATCGGCATTCGTTCCCGGCAGCATCATCAGCGCTCCCGGTTCAATTTTATAGCCGGTTTCGATCATCATTTCACGGTAGCTTTCCGGCAGCGGGCTCGACAGACGCTTCAGCTTGTTGCCGTAGTCTTCATCCAGCACGGTTTCATACATGATCCCCGGCCATTTTTTCGAATTCTCAATAGGCTTGGACAAAATTTCGTCAGATATAAAAATATTTTCCACAAGCACTTTGCCATCAGGCACGGTAAGATTCATGATCCGCTTCACAATCGGCTCAGGATCCTCTCCTGTATAAGCACCGTCAGTCATGTGGCAAATTAATGGTGCCGGACAATCCTGCATCTTGTCCAGTTCCTGAAGCAGAATTTTTTCCGCAGCGGAAAATGCCTTGGCCGTATTTGTCAGACGCTGGGTCTGCACATTATCGAGCGGCTTCATGCGGGCAAGCTCATCAATGCTCTTAATGCCGCCGAGTACATCAAAAACATTGTCACTGTAGGCCAGAATCGAAACCTTATAGCGGGGGCTCAGCCGGCTTCCTTTTGTTGAACGGAACACCATCTGACGGATGGCTGAGTTCAGCGCGCTCGTCACGACATCGATCCGTCTTTTTTCCTGGTGGTTCTCCGCATCCATCAACTGGTTCATCGAGGCACTGATGTCGAGCAAGTACATAATATACGCGGGTGTTTGCTGTGTTGCTTGAAGGCGATAATCCATTTATTTTCCGTCCCCTAGTTTAATAGTTTTAGTTAGTTCCTACTCTATATTGTAAGAAAAAAAGCTGGAAAAGTGTAGGTCAGAAGAGCAATCCAGCTACTATGTGACTATTTCCCTATTTCCTGTTTTTTAATACAGTGTTTTCCAGATGATTTTTGGAGCACATTGCTTATTAGAAAGGTTTACTCACGGATTTTGGTTAGTTACTCACCATTTTTGAAGATTTACTCGCAGAAATGGATCCTTTACTCACCGTTTTAAGGCTATTACTCACGGAAATAACTCATTTACTCACCATTCAAGTCATTTTCGTAATAAACACCAGCATAACAAAAAAAGCCCGGACAGCTGTCCGGGCTCCTCACTTATCTTCCTACTCCACCAAGAAAGCAAAGTAACAAACGAAGATGACAAACAATACATACATGATCGGGTGAATTTCTTTGGCGCGGCCCTTCACGAGCATCGTTACCGGGTACATGACAAACCCGAGCGCTATCCCTGTGGCAATTGAGTACGTGAGCGGCATTGCGATGATCGTCAGGAATGCCGGTACAGCAATCTCAAGCTTTTGCCATTCAATCTTGCCAAGCACACCAACCATGAGCACACCGACAACGATCAAGGCCGGAGCGGTTACAGCTGGGGTGACTACTACCAACAGTGGTGAGAAAAACAACGCTAATAATAGGAACAAACCCGTTACGACAGAAGTAAAACCTGTACGTCCGCCCGCTGCAACACCGGAGGCTGACTCGATGTAAGCGGTGGTGGATGATGTACCAAGAGTTGCACCAACCACAATCGCCGATGAATCCGCCAACAACGCGCGTCCTGCACGCGGAAGCTTGTTGTCTTTCATGATTCCGGCCTGGCTCGCTACTGCCATGATCGTTCCAGCCGTATCAAAGAAATCAACGAAGAAGAATGTTAACACAACGACAATGATATGCGGCGTAAAGACTTTATCGAAGTTCGTGAACGCTTCGCCAAACGTTGGCGCAAGGCTCGGAACAGAACCAACAATTTTGGAAGGTGTATCGATCAGTCCGAAGATCATGCCGACAACAGCCGTAATAACCATTCCGTAAAAAATCCCGCCGCGCACACCGCGGACAACCATCAAAATCGTTACGATGAATCCGAAAATCGCAAGCAGTGTATCCGGCTTCGTCAAGTGGCCAAGCCCTACAAATGTTGCTTCATTGGATACGACAATTCCTGCACTCTTTAAACCGATAAAAGCAATAAACAAACCGATTCCGCATGCGGTTGCGTATTTTAGTTCAACCGGAATCGCGTTGATGATCGTTTCACGAATTTTAAAAATGGTGATCGCAATAAAAATAAGTCCGGATAACAAAACACCTGAAAGGGCGGTCTGCCAAGGAATCCCCATGCCAAGCACAACGGAAAACGTAAAGAACGCGTTTAGTCCCATTCCCGGCGCAAGTGCGATCGGGTATTTGGCCACAAGCCCCATAAATAACGTTCCGTATGCCGCAGCCAGAGCTGTTGCGGTAAATACGGCACCCTTGTCCATGCCCGTTTCACCCAACACGGACGGGTTGATAAAAAGGATATACGCCATAGACAGGAACGTTGTCAGTCCTGCGATAAATTCTTTCCGGTACGTGGTACCATGCTTGTCGAAGTTGAAGTAATTCTTCATGTTCATCCCCCTGATTTCTCTAATATGAAAAAACAAAAAAGCTCAAGGCGTTTTTATTTCTGCCTTGAGCTAACATACAAAGGGAACGGAAAAAGATATGATAAATCTGCTGCAGCTGCTGCAAATCACCTATACATTTCCATGTACCTTCGTAGTCAGGCCATTTACGGCAGCCTGGTAGAAACTTTTGGGCCATATTCCCAAATTTATACGAATGACTTAAGCACTCACGGTTAAAGCGGTCAAAAGCTTTGATCCTGTGACTTTTATACTGTATACATGGAAATTATACAAATAGCTACACGTTTCGTCAATCTATTTCCGAATATTTTTCTGGTAAGATTATCTAACGTTCGTATTTTGCTGTTATTCCCACTCGATTGTTGCCGGTGGCTTGGACGTAATGTCATACACCACGCGGTTGATGTGGTCTACTTCGTTCACAATACGTGTGGAAATTTTCTCAAGCACTTCATACGGAATACGCGCCCAATCGGACGTCATTCCGTCAACGGATGTAACGGCACGGATACCGATCGTGTAATCGTAGGTTCTCATATCACCCATAACACCTACGCTGCGGATGTCCGGAAGAACGGTAAAGTACTGCCATACATCACGCTCAAGACCTGCTTTGGCGATCTCGTCACGCAAAATAAAGTCGGATTCGCGCACGATTTCAAGCTTCTCATCCGTAATTTCACCAAGAACACGGATGCCAAGACCCGGTCCAGGGAATGGCTGGCGCCAAACAATCGCATCAGGAATTCCAAGCTCTGTTCCCACTTTGCGGACTTCGTCTTTAAAGAGGGTATTCAATGGTTCGATCAATGTAAATTGCATATCTTCAGGAAGCCCGCCAACATTGTGGTGAGACTTGATCGTTTGAGCCGTAGCTGTTCCACTTTCCACGATATCCGTGTAAAGCGTACCTTGGGCAAGATAGTCCACACCTTTCAGTTTGCTTGCTTCTTCATCAAATACATAAATGAATTCATTGCCAATGATTTTACGTTTTTTCTCAGGGTCAGAAACACCTTTAAGCTTGTTCAGGAAACGGTCCTTGGCATCGACCTTGATGACGTTCATGTGGAAACCTTCACTGAACGTTTTCATCACACTGTCGGCCTCCCCTTTTCGAAGAAGTCCGTGATCCACAAAAATACAAGTCAGCTGGTCGCCGATTGCTTTATGAATCAATACCGCAACAACGGAAGAATCCACACCGCCGGAAAGCGCACAGAGAACACGCTTGTCGCCAACCTGTTCACGAATTTTTTGAAGCTCGTCCTCAATCCAGTTTTCCATCGTCCAATTGCCTTCGCACTCACAGATTGAGAAGATGAAGTTGCGAAGCAGTTCATTGCCGTATTCACTGTGGCGCACTTCCGGGTGGAACTGCACGCCATACAGATGGCGGGAAACATCGCTCATCCCGGCAACCGGGCAGGAAACGCTTGTTACATCGGTAACGAACCCTTGAGGTGGTGCAAGAACGAGGTCACTGTGGCTCATCCATACGACTTGCTGCTCCGGAAGCTCCTGATACAGCTTGGACTCGTTCACAATCGTAATTTCTGCTTTTCCGTATTCACGGTGATTGGCGCGTTCAACTTTTCCACCAAAGTGGTGGCTCATCAGCTGCATGCCGTAGCAAATTCCGAGTACCGGAATGCCCAGGTCAAAAATGGCTTCATCCGCGGACGGTGAATTCTCCGCATAAACGCTATTCGGACCGCCGGAGAAAATGATTCCCTTCGGATTCAGCTTTTTGATTTCTTCTGCTGTAGTTGTGTGCGGAAGCAATTCGCTGTATACGCCAAGATCACGAATACGTCTTGCGATCAGCTGATTGTATTGGCCCCCAAAATCTAAAACGACAATCATCTCATTGGCTAAATTCATTCTGTCACCCCATCTATTGATCTTTCCGTAGTATTTGCAATATTTACCCCCGCATATCCTTTTGCCTATAAAAAAACCGGAATCCCGACTCTGTTTTTTCAACAAAAAAAACAAAGGCAGAATTCCGGCTTATACATCAAGAACCCTGCCTTCATAGTCAGGCCATTTACGGCGGCCCGGTAGAGACTCTCGATCCTTATTATCGAGGATATACGAAGGTGAATCATATATACGGCTTACTATCTTAAGCACATTCTAACAATGGCTTGTCAGACGGTCAACCCCGCAGCTTTTTAATTAAATTTTCCCACAATTTTCGGTTCGTTTCGTTCCAGTAATCCGTGCTGTCCCGCCTTCCGTATTGCAGTGATTCATACGCAGAGGTCAAGACTTTCATATCTTTCGTATCAAGAGAACGGTCAACATAGGCGGCATATTCCCTCAGGGTGAAAGCCGGGTCGCGCTTTAAACCGTACAGCTGAGTCAGATACAAAAGACCGTGGTACGCTTTTGCGAAGGTACCTGTGCCTTTTTGCCGGCGGAACTTCCAGATGTAATACTGTCTCAGCCATTTTTTACGGAATAAAACGACGATCAGCACAGCTGCCAACACAAGGAACAGTGTCACAAAACCGGCGATGTTCACGCCGGAATCGCTTTTCTTTGCCGCTTTATCCGAACCCTGCTCTTTTTGTTCCGGTTTCATCTCGTTCTTTTTCTTGTCTTTTGGAACTGCAGGATCAGCAGGAGCGGCAGCGCTTTGAATTTCCTCTTCAAACGAACTCGGGTTGGAAAAACCGCGGGTCGGTTCAAAAGGCACCCAGCCTACTCCTGAAAAATAAACTTCGGGCCAGGAGTGGGCATTGGCATTAGTGATTTTGTAGGTTTTGTAATCTTTGTTCGTTTCCTGGTATTCACCGTACGTAAATCCTTTCACCCAGCGGGCCGGAATGCCGACGGACCGCAGCATTACCACCATAGCGGAAGAAAAGTTATCGCAGTACCCCTTTTGCGCTTTGAACAAAAATTGGTCAACGTAATCCTCATCTCTTTTTGGAGCCCGCACGTTTACCGTATCGTAGCCAAAGTTGTTGAGGGCAAAATAATTTTCCACAGCTTTTGCCTTGTCGTACGGATTGTCGAGTTTACTGGTCACCTTGGCAGCCAGCTTCTTTACTCGTTTTGGCAGTTCTGCCGGCAGCTGGAGGTAAAGGCCGGAAACATATCTCGGGTAATCTCCCCCGCTTTCGCGCAGCCTTTTTTCGTCATACTGCGGCAGTTCATAATCCATCTGATAGCTTTTCAGTTCGGTCGAACGGTTCTGGCTGAACGTATTGATTTTTCCGGTTTGGGGATGCATCAGAAAATTCACATCTTCCCTTGCACGGAGCGAAGTAATCACCCCGGGGGAAACAATAAACGGATACCGTTTGGTCATTTTAATGGAGGCTTTTTGCTTTTCCATTTCCGCCCCGCCCGGTTCAATCAGGTTAGAGCCCAATGCGTTGTATTCCACATGGTCCCGGTTCAGAAACAGCGGTTCATCCCGCTCGGAACTCTCCCATCCTTTTCCGGTATACATATCCTTCGTCTCCACCCGCCAATAATGGCGCTCTTTCACCTTTGCCGTAAACACTTCATCATAATTAAACTTGAATGGACCGCCGAGCCGGCTGTCGTTGGTGCCGTAGCCGATCCGGCCAAACGAGTTGCCATTTCCCGGAATGTCCTCATCCGAGTTGTTCAACGCAGAAAGAAATGGTACAGGATCCGGCCATTGCGGAGACGCTTTTGGAGCGAGCAGCCCCAATGTGGACGACAGAGCGATCACTACAGTCAGCGGCACCATCCACATCACCGGAAACCGGCCTTTCATCAGGGAAAAGCCTTCTTTCTCCACAATCTTCATGATCCGGAGAATTCCGACGAGAATAAGTCCGATAAATACGGTCCGGACAATTGCCACCTTCGCATCATACGGAGTGAACGTATCTAAAACGGTAATGTAAAAAACGGTCATGAACAAAAACAAAAAAATCCGCTTTGTCTGCATGAGCCAGTAATTCATCAGATAACTTACAAGCCAAAGCAAAACGAGGAACAGCAGTGACCGGGTGATCGAGGACAATTCGGCCCAGCTCCGGCTCCAGATCATCGCCGTGTTGGCCTGGATATCTCCCAGCAGATGTGGAACCCATTGAAAGGAAAGAAACAGATCCGGATAGTAGAGGGAATGAAGTGCATACAAAAGGGCAACGAATTTAATGGGAAATGAGATCCACAACGGCAATTGAAAATAGGTGATCAAAAACAAAAACGCCGTAAACATCACAAAGACGTGGGTGTCTTCAGTTGATGAAATCTGGTTCAGCGGCCGGAGCCACTCCCACAGCAGCATGAAACCCAGAAAATAAAGCACAAGAGAATAAAGCGCGGGCGGCCGTTTTTCTTTAAATGCTTGCACGATTTGCACCTGCCTTTAACGCCTCATTGAAGTAAGGCCCATAAATGGCTGTGGTCGGAATTGAACCATTGTTTAAACGGTGAATATAGGTTAATTCCTGCGGATGAAGTCTGTCATTCGGTGACATGTAAAAGAAAATCACATTCGCCTGTCGGGCTGAAACCAATTCCAGTGTCTTCATCATCACATCATCCAGCAGCGGAGAGATGACCACAACCGTCCGGCTCTCCAGCCGGCCATCCTTAAACTCGCGCCGGAGCCATTCGTAAAAAGGCTCCTGAAGATGGGGCTGGATCCCTGCCAGCTCATGGAAAATCCGCCATTCATGGTCAGTACCGGTATTCATCGGCACCCTCTGATTGCTGCGGCTGCTGTGAAGGCCGAGTGATGCTCCTTTTTGCACCGAATAATGGGTGATGGAGGCAGTAAACGAAACCGCCTTTTCAAATAGAGAGTCGTTATTTTTATAGCTCGGCACGGACTGATCGAGCACGATGACATAATCGTTGTTGCGCTGGTGTTCAAACACTTTTGTGACCAATTTATTGGAGCGTGCGCTTGCCTTCCAATGCAGCCAGGACAGACGGTCACCTTGCACATAATCCCTGACGCTCACGCTTGACGTATAATCGGTCATTGAATTTCTCCCTGACTTTTGAACCCCGTTTTGGAGGTGTTTATCCATCTCCAGATGCTCAATTTCCTGGTAGCGCGGATAGATAAAAACCCGGTCGCTAAGATGGACCTTGATTTCCTTTTGAACAAAACCGAAAACATCCCCGGTCCGGAGCG
This sequence comes from Fictibacillus sp. S7, assembly GCF_004127935.1. Taxonomy (NCBI): domain Bacteria; kingdom Bacillati; phylum Bacillota; class Bacilli; order Caryophanales; family Fictibacillaceae; genus Fictibacillus; species Fictibacillus sp. S7. The sequence continues at coordinate 2,780,507 of NZ_QJKL01000001.1, forward strand.
AAATGCTGTTCAGCTCAAATATGCCTCTTGGTACCGGCTTAATTCGGTATAGATAGACCAGCTTCTTTTTAAACAACGGAAAAAACAGCACGCGGGAATGAATCTGGTCCTCCTCCCCGTCATGCAGGGCTTCATTATATAAAGGGGCGGGAATTTCATCATGAATGATCAGATAGAACAACGGAAATGGCGTCTTGCGTTTCAGTTCAATCGTGACCACCAGTTCCTCACCCGCCATCATAAGATCTTTATTCAGTGTCCGGGTGATTTCAATTTTATGAAGCGGATAGAATACCATGGTAATGGTATACGCCACAAACGGAAGCATGCTGTAAAACAGAAACCAGCTTACAAATCCTCCCTGGAACATGGCGTATGAAAAAAGCAGTCCAAGCAGGATCATGATGCCGGTCAGACCAAGTAGAGTCTTGTACTTGCTGCCCAGTTTCCATGTTAATCGTTTCATCTGGCATGATGACCTTTCTGAATCGGTACAGGAACACGGTTTAAGAGTTCGATAACGACAGACTCTGCTGACTCCCCTTCAAACCGCGCTTCCGGTTTTAAAAGGATCCGGTGGGTCAGTACGTATGGTGCGAGATATTTCACATCGTCCGGCACCACAAAATCGCGGTCCATAATAAACGCCAGCGCCTGGGAAGCCTTCATGAGCGCAAGCGATCCGCGCGGGCTTGCTCCGAGGTAAATGGAGCGGTGGTTCCGTGTACGATTGACCAGATCAATAATGTATTTTTTAACGGTGTCGTCCACATAGACTTCCGTTACTTTTTGTTTCATCTCCTGCAGCTGCCCGGATGTAACAACAGGCTTCAGGTTATCAATGGGATGGTCATGAATCATCAGGTTGAGTATGGACATTTCTTCGTCTGGAGTGGGATAGCCCATGTTGAGCTTCAGGAGAAAACGGTCCAATTGGGCTTCAGGAAGCGGATAGGTTCCTTCATATTCAATCGGGTTCTGGGTAGCCATAACAAAAAAAGGGTTGGGAAGGATATGAGTGTGGCCATCAATGGTTACGCTTTTTTCTTCCATGGACTCAAGCAAGGCGGACTGTGTCTTTGGTGAGGTACGGTTGATTTCATCGGCCAGAACCACATTGCCCATCAACGGGCCGGGCCGAAATTCAAAATTCATTTCTTTTTGATTAAAGATAGAAACACCAGTAATATCAGAAGGCAACAGATCCGGGGTAAACTGAATCCGGTTAAACTGAAGGCCGAGGGATTTTGCGATCGCACGCACCATCATCGTCTTACCAACACCCGGTACGTCTTCGAGCAGCACATGCCCGCCGGCAAGCAGGGCAACAAGACTCAGCTCGGAAATCTGCTTCTTTCCTACAATTACGTGCTCTATATTCTTAATTACCGCATCAAGTTCAGAACGATAACTGTCATACCTGGCTTTGTTTACACTCATTAGAATCCCCCTTCATATTCGGCTACTCACGGGCATACCATACTTTGGATATTCCCGTACTTTCAGCCTTATAACCCTCATCCCCAAATTCTGTCTAGGTGATAGTACCTATAGTATTAAATTCGAAAACCCTCGCCTCTTCTCCTTGTTTCGGCAAAAATTTTACAAAGGAGATGAAGCCCGACGCTGCCCACAACATATAAAAAAGCCGCAGGGAAATCCCCGGCGACTTATGTGCGGTTTCGTGAATGTTATTTTTTAGCCGATGACTCTATGAAATATTTTACACCGGCGACTGTTCCAATGCCAAGCAATGCGTACTTTAATCCGATCAATGTCGTATGTGGCGATACGCCTGATTCCCAGAAGGAATACAGCACACCAAGCACAATCGCCACAATCGGGATATAGCGGTTTGATACCTTGGATGTCTGACGGATGGCATACAAAATGACGGCTAACCCAACATACGGAGCAAAATCATTGATAATGTCCATTCTTAGCCCTCCTTATTGATGCGTTGCTATTTGTACTAATGTATGTCGGATAACTTTACGGCAGAACAGAACGGTCCTGTTCTAATTCTGTCGATATCCATGAAAAATCTGTAGATATTTCTCGGGAAATGTTGAAGGCCATCGAGGATCGAGCATTTAACTTGTTATTTATTTTGATAGGCGTAATATGTTTTACGTATACGTCGAGGAGGCACAACGATGAAACAACTTTCACGAGTTCAAACCGCCTTTCTGCTTACATTCCTTGTGATATTATGGGGGATCAATTGGCCATTATCCAAGATGGCACTTAACTACACACCTCCATTATTGTTTGCAGGAATCAGAACGATTTTGGGCGGCCTTATTTTACTTCTCTTTGCACTTCCACGGTTGAAGAAGCTTCGTTTTAAAGAAACGTGGCACTTTTATTTCATTTCCGCTTTTTTTAACATCATCCTTTTTTACGGACTTCAGACATTAGGCCTCGGGTACGCCCCGGCAGGTTTATTCTCCGCCATAGTTTTCGTTGAGCCTGTGCTGCTTGGGATCTTCTGCTGGATTTGGCTTGGGGAATCGATGTACGGTTTAAAAATTATCGGGTTATTTCTCGGATTTGCAGGTGTGGCGATCATCAGCGCCAGCGGATTTACAGGAGACATTTCCGCAATCGGCATTATACTCGCGCTTGGCTCCGCCATCGGCTGGGGACTTGGTACCGTTTATGTGAAGAAGACCGGTGACCGGGTGGATGCTATTTGGATGGTTACCATACAGTTGCTTATCGGGGGAATCTTCCTGTTAGGCGCGGGCACCGGGTTTGAAAGTTGGTCAATGATCAAATGGGAGACTCCATTTATCGTAAATCTACTCTTCATTTCTACCTTTGTGATTGCTTTTGGCTGGCTGGCCTTCTTTACGCTGGTCGGTTCGGGCGAAGCGAGCAAGGTCGGGTCCTTCACCTTCCTGATTCCGCTCATCGCCATCCTTTGCAGTTCGTTTTTGCTGCATGAAAGTATTACCCTGAATTTGGTCGTAGGGTTGTTGTTTATCGTGGTTAGTATCATGTTTGTAAATATGAAGCTTAAATCGAAGACGATGCCCGATTCGAGTGTTTAATACTACTAGAAGGCTGTTTCCTTTAAGGAAGCAGCCTGTTTAGTTTTTCCGCCGACCCCTTTTTGCTCAACAGATCACCAATTTACTTAGAGAATCATTGATTTATAAAATGGGTAAATTATGTATCAGCGTAAATCTTTTCATAGTAACGAAGTATATGTTGGACTTACATACAGAAAACAAACCCCGCCTTTATATGAAAGGAGGGCACGCATGACAACCATTCGGAGCCGCCTGCTGATGATGCTCGTTCTTTTTATTCTTATTCCTTATTTCTTAACGGTCGTCATCCTCTACGGTGTAACCAAAAATAACGTGGAGCGGCACGAACTGCAAAACAGCCGGGCACAAATGCAGAAAAACGCGGAGGAACTTCAGCAGTACTTTAGTGACCTGGTGGATCTGCCGTATATCCTGTACCGCAATCCTGATTTATTCCGGATATTTCAGCATGGATTCAAAGATTCCATTTACCTGGATCAGTCCTCCATGGAAAAAAGCCTGGAGACCTTTTACCTGATGCGAAAGGAAATCCGCCAGCTACGTTTTTACATCGCCAGAGATCAGGAGTCGTTCACCGTTTACAACGCGATTGTCAGCACAAGGAAACACAGACCGGACGTCTTAAAGGAAAAGCCCGTTCAGCACCTGCTTCACTCTAAGCAAAAGTACATCATTGAACCGCCACATGCGCTGAAAAACTACAATAATGTAGCCATTGTTCCTCAATCCGATAACACCACAGTGCTGACGATTCACCATAAGATCACAGATATTCTGTCAGGTCAGTTCCTTGGCATCATGACGATGGACATCACCCCTGGCACGTACTCCGGTATCATTGAAAAAGTAGAACAGAAAAACGGCGCGTCTGTTCTGTTGATGGATGACAACAATCATGTGACGTACGGAAGCGATCGGTCCCTCATTGGCAAAGAGGTTCCTGCTTCTTTACAAAGACAGATGAATGCCCCGAAGTCAAAGAAAAATATCGTCTTTTCCCAAACCCTGTCAGGGCCGCTCGATGGATGGAAGCTTGTGAAGATTACCCCTAGTGATGTCTTGTTTTCCAACGTAAGGAAAACAGCCTACACCAACATTTTAATCGGCCTTGGTGTGGGACTACTCGGACTGTTAATGATCGGCTTCATCTCCTACCGGATCACCCGTCCGATCCAGGAGCTTAGCGACAAAGTCCGGTCCATTGAAGGCGGAAAGATGAATGTCTCCTTCGATACGAGCAGAAAAGACGAGATCGGCCACCTGGAGACCCACATTCAGGAAATGATGCACCGGATCAATCATCACATCGACCGTGAATATAAGCTTGAAATCGATAACCGGAAAAACCAGCTCAGGGCGCTAAAATCCCAGGTGAATCCCCATTTTCTCTTTAATGCCCTCCAATCGATCGGAGCCGTTGCCCTCCGGTCCAAGGCACCAAGAGTCTATCAGCTGCTGACGTCTCTCTCGAAAATGATGAGATACTCCATTCAGGCAAACCAGTGGGTGATGGTGAAGGACGAAATAGCCTATATCAGAGCCTACCTTATCCTGCAGCAAGAACGGTTTGGCCGCTCGTTAAATTATTCAATCGAGCTCAGTGATCAGATCATGCAACTGACCATTCCCAGCATGATTGTTCAGCCGCTCGTGGAAAACTTTTTTAAACACGGGTATGAAAAAACGCATCATGCCCATTTGTCCATTTACGGAACGCTTGAACAAGATTATTTATACCTCTTTGTGGAAAACAAAGGCCCCACCCTGAGTGATGAAGCCCTTCAGGAGTTAAGGAAGAACATTTACGCCTCCACGGTTGACGGAGATTTTCCAAATGAACATATCGGTCTGAAAAATATATACGACCGTCTCCTGTTAAATTACGGGCCAAACACAAGCCTTGAGATTGATACATTACAAGGAACAGGCTTCTCTGTGAAACTATCGATCCCCCTGTCAGAACCAACAGATGGAAAGGAGGATGGCCATGAAAGTTTTAATCGCTGATGATGAATTTAATGTACGGGACGTAATCCGACACCTGGGACAATGGGAGAACAATGGAGTAACTCAAATATTGGAAGCAAGCAATGGAGATGATGCCCGGCAGATCATTGAGACAGCTGAGCCGGAACTGATTTTCACCGACATCAAAATGCCCGGCATGAACGGGATTGAACTCATTGAATGGTTGAACAGCATTTCCTATCCCGGAAAAGTGGTAATGATCACCGGGTATGACGATTATGCGTTTATGCGAAAAGCCATCCAGAACAACAGCTTCGATTATTTGCTGAAGCCGATTGAAGAAGAGGCTTTTAACGCTACTCTTGAAAAAGCGGCCAACGCATGGAAAGAAGAACAACAGAATCTTCTTTTCACTGAAGATGCCAAACGGCTCCGGCTGAACCAGGTGATGACAGCAGCTTGTCTGGGTGAACCGGCCGAACTGGAATTGGTTGCACCCTACCTTCCCGAAGCGGAAACCTATGAGGTGACTCTTCTTTCTTTCTATCAGATGCATCAGCCTGACGCTCATCTTGATGATATGGCTGATCACCTTTTGGAACGCTGGCTCGGGTATGCCTTCAAGCTTCAGCATCAGCACAACTCCGGATTGGTGATCACAGTGCGCGGAGAATGGCTCGCAGCAGAGGAATGGCTCGTCCATCACCTGGACATACCCGTCCGGCTGGTAAGCGGGATCATCGAATCCTTGGACCACCTCCCCCTCCTTTTCCCTAAACTGCAAAAAGAAATGGAGGAACAGAACTTCAGATCCATCCAGCGGCTTGATGATTTGGAAGCCGCCCGCCGCATGCAGGACATCATTTCCTATGTGGATCATTATTATATGGAGGACATTACGCTGGAAAAGCTTGCAAACCGTTTCTTTTTCAGCCGTGAACATATCTCTAGAAAGTTCAAGCAGGAAACCGGCATGCCCCTGTCCAAGTACCTGGCCCGATTAAAAACAGATCAGGCCAAATACTGGCTGAGGGAAACGGACGAAAGCATCTACTCCATTTCCTCGATGCTTGGGTACCAGGACGAAAAGTACTTTTCCAAACTGTTCAAAAAGGTTGTTGGTGTCACGCCGTTTGAATATCGGAACAGCGAAAGACAGGAGTAGAATGATGAGAAAACTTCCTTTGATCCTGTTAACTGGAATGATCAGCCTTTCGCTCACGGGTTGCGAAAACCCTGACAACAGGGAAATGGAAAAGCCAACACCCTCAAAGCCGGACGTCACCTTGACGATCCGAAATCCGAAGGTGGAAATTTCCACGCAGTTCGAGCAAATGGTCAAGACCTATGAAAAGAAAAATCCCCATGTGCACATCGTGATTCATACGGTGGGCGGTGCAGCGGATACCTTATCAGACCTGAAAGCAGAGATGGCCAGCGGCAAAGCGCCTGACATTTTTACCAACACTGGATTCGAAAATGCAAAGCTGTGGAGAAAGTACCTGGTGGATTTATCTGATCAGCCCTGGGTAAAAGATGCCTACGGTGATGCTTTGAACCCCATCAAATTGAACGGAAAAATCTATGGAATGCCGATGAATCTCGAAGGCTACGGACTGATTTACAATAAAGAGTTATTCCGCAAAGCCGGCATTACCCGTGAGCCCGGAACATTGAGTGAATTAACCGCCGCCGCCCAAAAATTGAAAAAAGCGGGCATTACCCCGTTTGCGACCGGTTATTATGAAGACTGGAAGCTGGGTGTCCACCTGTTGAATATCGCGTTTGCCATGCAAAAAGACCCGGCAACTTTTATCCAGCGTTTGAATAATGGAACCGCACGCATTGACCACAATCCAACATTTAATGATGTGCTGGATTTCCTGGACCTGACCTTGAAATATGGTACGGCAAACCCTTTGACCACCGACTATACGGTGGAAGTCAACAGTTTCGCCAATGGAAATGCGGCCATCATCCTGCAGGGAAACTGGATTCAGCCCATGATCAATGATCTGGCACCCGGCATGAAGCTCGGACTGATGCCCGTCCCGATTAATGAAGAGCCATCCACTGGATCAATCGTGGTGAGTGTTCCAAACTATTGGGTGGTAAACAAACAGGCCTCGTCCGAAGAGAAAAAAGAAGCCAAAAAGTTCTTGAATTGGATGGTTTCATCCTCCAAGGGGAAAGCCTTTATGACGGAAAAGTTCAAGTTTATTCCTGCCTTTAAAACGATTAAGCCTGCAAATCCCGGTCCACTGGCTGCCGAGATCATGCAGCACTATAAGGAAGGAAAAACCCTCTCTTCCAACTGGTTTCATTTCCCTGTCGGCGTACGGGATGAATTTGGCGCCGCCATGAAAATGTATGTAGGAAAAAAGCTGACCCGGGAACAGCTGCTACATGAATTCCAGAAATCCTGGGCACGTTCGATATCGCAATAAATGCTTTAAGCCTCCAAAAGGGGCTTTTTTTTTGCTCCTGTTTTTCTATATCAATATAAGACGAAATCCGTATCAATATGTGCCATATCCAAGCCTGACGCCCCTGTCCTATAATTCAATGTGTAATAAACAAGGTTCACCTGCCGCACGGTTATGACAGGTTTACCGCAAAAACACTATAGGAGGAAACAAAATGAGATTTCAAAAGCTGGCCGTAAAGGCTTCAGCCGTATCGTTGAGCGCCGCTATCCTTTTTGGAGCAGGCGGGCCAGAGGCTTTCGCAGAAACCGCAACAAAAGACTACAAAGAGACGTACGGAACGTCTCAGATTACCCGCTCTGACATGAAGGACATGATCTCCCAGCATGGAGATGCCAAGTTCGAAGTTCCGAAATTCGATGCTTCTACCATCAAGAACATCCCCTCTGCCAAGAAGTATGACAAAGACGGCAACCTGATCAAAATGGATGTGTGGGATACGTGGCCGCTGCAGAACGCTGACGGAACGGTGGCGAATTACAAGGGCTACAACATCGTATTCGGGCTTGCCGGTGATCCAAAGAACGCCAATGACACATTCATCTACATGTTCTATAAAAAAGCAGGTGACCATTCCCTCGATGCCTGGAAAAATGCCGGCCGAGTGTTTGATGACAACGACAAGTATGAAGCAAACGATCGCTACTTAAAGTATCAGTCCGAAGAATGGTCCGGTTCTGCCACCTTTACATCTGATGGCAAAATCCGCTTGTTCTATACCAATCGTGAGCCGTTCACACCCGAATCGAAGCATTACGGCAAACAAACGCTGACCACCGCACAAGTAAACGTGTCTGAAAAGGACAGCAGCACCTTGGATATCGATGGCGTGGAAGACTACAAGTCCATCTTCGAGGGCGGAGACAGCAAAATGTACCAAACGGTAGAAAAAGCATTTGGCGGTGGTGACTATAACGACAACCATACGCTAAGAGATCCGCATTATGTGGAAGACAATGGCCACAAATACCTTGTGTTTGAAGCCAATACCGGCACTGAAACCGGCTATCAGGGCGAAAATCAGCTTTACAACCAGGCCTATTACGGCAACAGCAATGCCTTCTTCCAGGATGAAAAGAACAAGCTGCTTCAAAGCCCGAAAAAGGATGCAGCCGAAAAAGCAAACGGCGCCATCGGAATCATTGAAATCAATGATGATTACACAGTAAAAAAAGTGATGAAGCCACTTATTGTTTCCAACACCGTAACCGATGAAATCGAACGTGCCAACGTGTTTGAAAAAGACGGCAAATGGTACCTCTTCACAAGCGCACGCGGATCCAAGATGACGATAGACGGTATCGATAATAAAGATATTTACATGCTTGGCTATGTTGCCAACTCCCTGGACGGCCCGTTCAAGCCGTTGAATAAAACAGGAATCGTACTTCACCAGGACCTTGATCCAAACGATATTACGTGGAATTATGCTCACTATGTTATCCCTCAAAAGAACAGCGACAACGCGGTCGTCACAAGCTACATGACCAACCGTGGGTTCTTTGAAGATCATAAGTCCACGTTTGCGCCAAGCTTCAAGCTGAACATCAAAGGACCGCATACTTCGGTTGTAAAAGACAGCATCCTGAACCAGGGTCAGCTGACGGATTAATTAATGAAAAAAGAAAATGCCCGACTCGGCATTTTCTTTTTTCATTTCATGGAAAGGAAGGTGAATGGATATGAAGGCCATAGATAATAAAAAACTGTTGTGGGCCGTTATCGCTCTCGTGGTACTCAGCCTTCTGGAATTTTATTCATTGATACAACAGCCAACCAATAACCCGCCAAAGAAAAAGGAAAACGAGCAATCCCACAGAGCTGCGTACCATTTCACTGCACCGGACCATTGGAAAAACGATCCGCAGCGCCCAATCTACGTTAACGGAAAATATCACTATTACTATCTTTATAATAAGGACTATCCGAAAGGCAACGGAACCGAATGGCGGCATGCTGTATCTGAAGACCTTGTCCACTGGAAGGATAAAGGCGTGGCTATTCCAAAGTACACGAATGAGAATGGAGATCCGTGGTCCGGATCGATCGTCATCGATAAGAAAAACACTGCCGGTTTCGGCAAAAACGCCTGGATCGCTATCCTTACCCAGCCTTCAAAAGACGGCAGCAAGCAGGAACAGTTTCTCTGGTACAGCACGGACAACGGAAAAACCTTCAAATCCTACAGTGACATGCCTATTATGACTAACCCTGGCACCAAGGATTTCCGCGATCCGAAAATCATCTGGGACACGCAGCACAACAAATGGATCATGACGATAGCTGAAGGAAATAAAATCGGTGTTTATGAATCGGACAACCTGAAAGACTGGAAGTATACGAGCGGCTTTTCCACCGAGAATCTTGGTGTGCTTGAGTGTCCGGACCTTTATATGATACGTGCTGATGACGGAACAATGAAATGGGTGCTTGGCGTCAGTGCCAACGGCTCCACTATTGGCGAACCGAACACATACGCCTACTGGACCGGCAGCTTTGACGGAAACACCTTTGCCCCCGATCAGGAAAAACCGCAATGGCTTGATCACGGCTTCGATTGGTACGGCGGCGTGACATTTGAAGATGGTGCAGCGAGCGATCCATACGAAAAGCGCTATGCGCTTGCCTGGATGAACAACTGGGCGTATCCGCATAACACCCCAACCTTAAAAGAAGGCTTTAACGGCATGGATTCTGTCACCCGTGAGATCAAGCTTATATCCCGAGATGGCGGTGCCTACTATTTGGCCTCCCAGCCCGTGAAAGCATTGGAAGATTTAAAAGGTGAAACAAAAACCTATGAAAAGATTGAAGTGGACGGCTCTAAAACACTGGATGTGAAAGCAGATGTCTATCAACTCGAGACCGATATCAACTGGAAAGAGGCCAAGAATATTGGCCTGAGACTTCGTGAATCAGATGATAAGAAGCGTCACATCGATGTGGGAATTAATGCGGCAGATCAGTATTCTTATGTGAACCGGTCATTTACAGATCATCCCGATAAAGAAAACAAGTTTACCGAGAGCAAGGCACCCTTTGATGCAGCCAAGAAAAAGGTTCATCTGAAGGTAATCGTAGATAAAACAAGTATCGAAGTGTTTGTGGATGATGGGAAGGCGGTACATTCGAATCTGGTTTATCCGAGATTTGAGGATGAAGGGATTTCGTTATTCTCTGATGATGGTAACGCAACTTTCCACAACCTTAAAGTCAGTCATTTGAAAGGTAATTGATAATTATGTTTGCATTACCTTCCGATTTTTGGTATGATGATTGTAGAATTATTTTTGTTCGGTGTAGAAAATTAATACTTTGAGCAGGGATAGTAATATATTTGTGTGGCAACGCACTAGGAGGCAACATACATGGAAACAGGTACAGTTAAATGGTTTAACGCAGAAAAAGGTTTCGGATTCATCGAGCGCGAAGAAGGAGACGATGTATTCGTACACTTCTCTGCTATTCAATCTGAAGGATTCAAATCTTTAGACGAAGGCCAAAAAGTAACTTTCGACGTTGAGCAAGGTGCTCGTGGAGCTCAAGCTGCTAACGTTCAAAAAGCATAAATTGCTTTAAACAGTCTCTTGATGATCAAGAGGCTGTTTTTTTATGGATAAATCCATAAAAAAACTATGAAAAAAGCCCCGATCCAAATTGGAGCGGGGCTTTTTACAAGTAATAAATCGTGTAATCTTCACAGGATATTAACAGTATACCATATCATTTGGAAATAGCATTGAAATAATACATAATCCTGTAACATTTTGTTAGGCTTTTTTTATTACAAAATTTCATTTATCCTCAATAGCAGTTCTTTCATATCCTTTAAATCACTTTTGCTATAAATTGGCTCTTTATTTGCCTGCTGTTCCAAATATCCCTTTAACTCTTCCTGCGAGCTGATAAATGGAGGGTTTCTATCCTCTGTATTCGTTACAAAACTGGTTAATCGATTGTTTTGATCCTGCGGATAGCCGAAATACAGAATACCCTGTACCCACAGGCAAGGTAAGTTTTCATGGTTTAAAAAGTGGTAGAGGCTCCCTGCCGTCTTTTTCACTTGCTGATCCGGATTTCCATCCCCGTATCGTGTAATCTTTAGGGTATTCTCTTTTTCAGAAGCAGAGTCAGTATCACTCATCCCTTTTACGACAATGGTTCGTTCATCCGTGTCTTTTATATCTCCAAACAATTTATCCAATATAAAGGAAAACTCTTTGGCCGTTCTTTTGGAAATGCCATGCAGAACATCCCCTGCCCAGCATTTGGTCTCGATCATAAAGATGCCTGTTCTCATTAAAATTAAATGGTCAATTTGACGGGAGTTGAAGCCTTCCATTGTTACATTTGTGGCATGCGGTATAAACACATTTCCCATGATGATCATGTCATCGTAATCCAGCATGCCCTTCTCCATAAATTCTTCTTTCACCATGCCGAGAAACGTATGTGTGAGGATTTCTCCTTTATCCCGTTTATACCGGAGCAAATGATTGATATAGTTGTTTTTTTGCAGCAGTTTTTCTTCGAACAATTGCCTTAGGGCTACTTGCTCTTCTGCCGCTTTGGCCAATTCCCTGTTTTTCTCCTGCAGCAGCTTTTCCTCCGTGATCTCTAGAGTAGCTGCCGTCTGAAGCTGCATTTCTTCAATTTCCGTAATTTTTTCTCTTTTTATCTTTTTCAATTGTTTTTGATGAAGAGCCTTTGCATCCTTTTGCCGTTTATAAAGAAAAATGCAAAGCACCGCTAATACAAAAACTAAAATGGACAATGTAATTACCATTTTAACAAGCTCCTTATGGATGAATTAAACCGATGCTGATTCAGATAATGGTTACTTACAATTTTATCTCTGTCAATTTCGAAGTAAATACTCATAAAGGCCTGATTTCCATAGACTTCAAATTTTCATTCCCCAGGACTTGAAGTTGACGTTACGTCATTTTATATACTGGCAGCAATACGAAGATACGTTTGGAGGTTTTTCGATGAAACAGAGTGATCTGATTATGTATGGATGTGTCATTATTGGCGCAGGTAATGGATAAATGATCGACCAAGCTGTTCCCGGAGTGCCGATCGGCCTGGGAGCCGGTTACCTTCTACAGCCGGTGATCTTTAGCAGCTTGGAGTTTTTGCAGCTTTTCTTTTATAAGTTAACGGTGTCATTTTCATAGACTTTCGAAAAGTATCAATGAAATAGCTGGTACTGTTAAATCCAACCTGATAGGCCACTTCAGTCACATTCGACTCCTGCTGCTGCAGGAGAATCAGGCTTTGTTGGATACGATACTCTGTCACGTAATTCATAGGTGATTTCTTTAATATTTTTTTGAAATAACGGCAGCATTCTGAACGGCTCAATTGGCCAGCTTTGGCGATATTGTCGAGCTTCACCTTCTCTCCATAATGTTCATGAATCCAGTTGAGCATTTTTTTCATCCTCTGACTTTTTACCACTTCCGTTTGTTCATGTTCCAGGTGAAATCCATTGAGTATTAAGTTTTGCCAGAGGAAAATCAGTTGCGTTGTAATCGTGATTTCATAAAACGAGGGTTTTTGTTGAATTAATTGGTAGATCTGTGTGACGGCCTCTAAACTATTCTTCGCCCATGTTTCATGGTGATCCAAGTAGATGCAGGGTAAATTCGTTGCTTGTACATAGGGATAGACATAAGTCGTATACAATTCTTGTGATAACACAAAATGAGGAGAAACGTTTAGACAAATATACACACTGCCAGGTTGATTTACTTCCTCCGCCTTGTGCAGGCACCCACTATTAATAAATAATCCGTCACCTTCTTTAACCAACCTCTTTTCTTCATTTACCTGAAAGACTGCTTCCCCTTTTACCATCAAAACAAACTGAATTTCATCATGCCAGTGAAGTGGAATATAGCCATGGATATTTTGGTTAATCGTGGTTTTGTAGCACGCAATGGGCAGCACAACTGTCCGATGTGGAGTTAATTCTTTTAAGTTTTGGTCAATCTTAAAATTTTTCATCTGCATAGATGCCACCTCAATATCCTTATATTTTCCCGTTCAATCTGCGTATTATTAAGCTCAATTCCCAGTTATTATAGCACTATTATGATAGTTGAAGGTGGAGAATCAATCATGAATGCACCCGCAAGAAAAACAGGATTACTCCTCATAATCACCGGCGCGATATTTTGGGGAATCGGCGGCACAGTGGCAAAAAAACTGTTTCAACAAGGAATTGATGTAAACTGGCTGGTAACAACCCGATTACTTCTATCCGGTTTTTTGCTGTTAATAATTCAATATGCTGGAAAGGACCGTTCACAAATTTTGGGCGTTTGGAAAAACAAAAAGACAGCCCTTTCCTTGCTTGTCTTTGGGCTGCTCGGTATGTTGGCGGTTCAATATACATACATGGCTTCCATCCAATATGGAAATGCGGCGGTCGCCACTCTGCTGCAATACTTGGCACCGGTCATGATTATTATTTTTTTACTTCTTCGTAAACAAACAATTTTCACAAGAAAAGATATGGTTACCGTTTCGCTGGCGTTGGTTGGGTGCTTTTTCTTATTAACCAATGGCTCGATCTCGCAACTTTCCGTGCCGCTACCAGCCATCGTCTGGGGTATTTTATCCGGAGTATCGCTGGCCTTTTATACGTTATATGCTGTCCCCTTGCTGAAGCAATATGATTCACTCGTGATCGTGGGCTGGGCCATGATTATCGGCGGCTTTGCATTAAGTTTCATCCATCCGCCCTGGCAAATGGAGATAGACTCCTTCACTTTTGAAACCTTTTTAAATTTGGTTTTCGTGATTATCTTCGGAACGATGATTGCCTTTTGGTTTTACATTGAAAGTCTTCAAAGCCTTACTCCCAAGGAATCCAGTCTGCTGGGGAGCATTGAACCGCTGGCGGCTGTTCTCACAACGGTCTTTTGGCTAAAAGAACCCTTTGGATTTTTCCAATGGATGGGCACGGCTTGTATTATCGGCATGATTTTCCTGTTGGCAGTGGGTAAACATTCCTCTACAAAGGTAGATCAGAACGAAAAGCCCATTAGAGTCAGTTAACTGATTTAATGGGTTATTTATTTGTTTGAAGTGCAACTTATTAGTTGCACCTCAAATAAATATGTGCTACCTTATGGTTGCACGAAACATTATCCTCTAGGAGGGCTCAAAATGGCAAACGACCGAATTGAACGAAATATTTTCATAAATGCCTCGATTCAAACCGTCTGGGAAATTGTTAACGAACCTGCATGGTGGGTTGGTGACGCACCAGGTCCCGACAAGGTGCATGTAGATGGATCACGTGTGGTGGCTGATACCAAGTACGGGAAGTTTCCAGTAATCATAGAACAAGTGGATCCGCCAAATTATCTCGCCTGCCGATGGGCAAGTTCATTTCCAGGCAAAGAACCTCGGGAAGGAAATTCAACCTTAGTTGAGTTCATGTTGACGGAAAAGGATAGCGGAACCATGCTAAGTGTCATTGAAAGTGGCTTTTCCAGCCTTAACGTGGCTCAGGAGGAACAGCGTAAATTCTTTGATGGAAATGTTGAAGGATGGGTATATCAGCTGGAAGTTTTGCGAAAGCGTGCGGAGCAATAAGATGCTGTCCACAGATGAGCATTTCGAAATTGTGTTGAATGCCATGGCAGATCCAACCCGCAGGGAACTGCTTAACCTCATTGCGGAAAGGGGCCAGGCCACCGCCACAATATTGTCGTCTATAGTAACCGTCTCCCGACAAGCGGTAGTCAAACACTTAAACGTTCTTAATAAAGCCGGACTTGTAGCCGGTGACCGCATTGGTAGGGAAATGCGTTATAGCGTATGCCCGAGTCAACTATCCGATACGGCAGAGTGGATGGCAAATCTAGCCGCAAATTGGGATAACAAACTCCATTGGGTTAAGCGAGTAGCAGAAGCAAAGGACAACAAAAAAAATCTATAAGTAACCGTCGCTTGATTTGATTTCACAAAAAAAGACCCTTTTTGGGTCTTCTTTACATTGCTTTTCAATTTTCTTATTTCTTCACGTTCACTTCCCCAAAGGTTTTCTTTTTAAAGCTCTTTTCCTATCCAAAAACTGACTAAATTGTTCTTTGGTTACTTCTGATCCCATAGCTTCCACTACAAGCTGCTGCCATTCAAGATCAGATAAATCCCTTTCCATCATGGCTCTTGATAAATCAATAATCTTGTTGTCCATAACTCCACCCCTAACCCGATTACAAATATACGGAATGTTACCCTTTACTTATCGACTTCTAAACTTAATGTTTTTATATGATAAATGTTGTGTTTTTAGCTATTTATGCTCTTTCTAATTGATCTAATAAAATCAAACAAGCGGCCATTTTCCTACTTAAAACTCATATACGCGAAATAGTCAATTGAAAAAAAAGATATAATTCTGTAAAATAGACAAAGTTTGGTTCTTTAGGTATATAAAACATTTATGTAAATTGTATCCTTTTTACAGTTTTATATGAATACATAAAAGGTAGTATTTCATATACACGAACATCTTGGAGGGGACCTGCATTGATCATTGAGACAGAAAAATATTACATTCCTAATAAACGACGAGTTATATTATTACCAATCGCGTGGCGAGAGGAATTTAATATCGATGTAGAAGATCATGTGTTAATTGGATTAAATGAGAACGAAATTATTATTAGTCCTGATTCAGTCTTGGAAACAGAGTTTACTAAGCCTGCAAAGGTGTATAAAAAAGGTGAATTAGCCATTCCTAAATCTATAGATGAACAGCTGGAACAAAAACCGCATCAGTTATTGGTAGATCCTGTGAATAAATGTTTTTACTTATCCCCTGTCAACTAGGCATCTTATTATGCCTTCTCAAAAAAAATAAGCCACCCCTGAGGAGGCAGACATCATTAAAGCGTTTGATACATAAAAATCAATTTATCTAATTCCTGGCTTTTTTCAACTAACTCATTGCTTGAATAAACTTCACTTTTTTTAGCAATCAAGTATAGCGATTGACGTACGGTTTTTATTTCTTTTTTCAAGTCTTCTTTAGTCAATTTCTTCTACTCTCCCATAAACGTTAAGATTTAAGGATAATATAATCGTACTGTTAAAAATTACAAATATCAACTATTATTTCCTAGAAGTGAAAAAGCTTCTCGTAATGAGAAGCATAAATTTCTCTGTTCTCCTCGAAAGGAGTCAATATGTGCCGACATTTACTCACAATTTGTAGATATTTCTCGGGAAATAGGTAATATGCCTAGAACCCTTACTTTCCGAATAGAGAAAAAAGCTTCCCCCATTTTCCTTTACGCTGTTGCAGCGCTTCTTCCAACCGTTGATTAAAATCGGTTTGGGAATTCCATTCTCTTTTTTGTTCGTCCCTCATTGATTGTATCTCTTGTTTTAATTGTTCAGTTTTTTGTTTTTCCTGCTGCAGCAATGATTCATAATGATTCGTTTGCTGTTCGGTTAATTTTTGGATTTTAGCGTTCGTTTTTTGTGCTGCATTTCCAATAGTGGAACTGATAATATGGTGGTCCTGCTGGAGTCGGGAAATGGTTGTTTTGAGCTGGGACATATCGTTGGTCAGTTGAACATTCATTTCACGGGTGGCTGCGAGTTCCTTGAAAACAATCATTAAGGCTTCTTTTAGTTGATTGGGATCGTGGGGTAATGTTTCATATGTATCACTTATTGCAAGTTCAGTTTGATTGGATTCTTTTAATCTTTCTTTCTGCAACTCCACAAGCGCTTTGGCTGTATCGTCCAGAGAGTTGGGCGTATCGCGCAGCGCTACAAGCGCTTCGATATCAGATTGAACAAAGATTCGGCGTTCGCCGTCCTTTAGAAACTCGTATCCGTTCCTCTCCAGGACTTGTCCATACTTTCGCACAGTGGGAGTCGCTATCCCCACAGTTTCCGCGACTTCCTTGGAGGAGAAAGCACGTTCATTCGGTTGTATATCGCGTCGCATATCGGGCCTCCTTTTCTATTTGAAATGTCGGTTATTATGTAAGTTTGCTTATCGCCTGATATATCGCCCAGCGATACGCAAAACTGAAGCACTTTTTTAAAAAGACATCTACCTATTCAATTATATCATTTCGTTAAATAAAATGTTTTTTTGACGAGTAATTATATCGCCTGGCGATACAAATACAACTAAGTAAAAGAAAAAGCCTATCTTCGTGATAGGCTTTCAAAAGATATTGGATTAATAGATCCATTTAGTAACCGACTCGGCACTCTGCCTGATCTTAGCACGATTAGGTTCTTGGGCACGGTAGCCAAATGCCGCCATGACTGATACACCAAATGCACCATCTTCCAGCAAGCCTTCGTTCTCAAGAATTTTGGTCACCTTTTCTAGATTAAACCCTTCTATCGGACAAGAATCGATGCCAATTTGAGCAGCAGATGTCATCATATTTCCAAGGGCAATGTAGGTTTGTTTACTCGCCCAGTCAAATAGCGCCCGCTCACTTTCAAACAAATTTAAATCATTTTCCTGAAAACTTCTATATGCCCCATTCATTTGTGCAAGGGTCTCTTCTGGTATTTCCTTCACATCTCTAAGCAGTTGCTGGACATACGCTGAATCATACCGTGCGTTTTTTCGTGCTAGAAGAATGACGAAGTGACTTGCAGTTGGCAGCTGTCCTTGCGCTCCAAAACTGACCGCTCTGATTTTCTCACGGAGCTCTTGATTTTGAACCACCAGGAACTTCCACGGCTCATAACCTACTGAACTTGGAGATAGTCTGCCTGTTTCTAAAATAAATTGAAAATCTTCCTCTGAAATTTTCTTCGTTGGATCAAACGCTTTGGTGGCATGTCGGAATTGAAATGCCTCTATGATTTCTTTCTTTTTTTCCTGTACAGCGATCATATCGATCCACCCTTTCCATTCAATAATTCCCTCTATAAGTGACAATATTAATTCATAAATACACTCCAAACAAGTACGCACATTTTTGTGTTATAGAACCCTTTTTTATACCTACTTCTCCACCAAAAAATCCCCGCACGGTTGGCAGGGAGTTTATGCTTGCGTTTATTTATTTGTACTTTCTTCAGCAGTCTGGTGCTTGTTCTTTTTAGAAACACTTCTGACTTCATCCTTATAACGCTCTCCCCAATCACGTAAAGCAAAGATAATTGGATTTAAGGTTAATCCGAACTCCGTCAGTGAATACTCCACTTTTGGCGGAATCTGTTCATAAAATTCCCGATGGACGACGCCATGGTTCTCCAGTTCACGAAGCTGAAGCGTGAGCATCCGCGTTGTAATCTTGGGAACCAGCCGGCGCAGTTCGTTAAAGCGTTTCGGTCCTGAGGTTAAATAATAGAGAATAACCCCTTTCCATCGTCCTCCGATGATTTCCAATGTATTGGTTACAGGACAACCGGCATTGGTCGAGTAGTCCCTATTGTTATCTTCCATTCTTTCATCACCGCACTTATTATAGTAGTAATAGTTATTCATCCTATCGTATCACAAAAGAAACTTCAGTCACCATCGGGAGAAAATCCCCTCCACACTTTCCTTCGTCTGTAGCAATTTATGTTAAAATTAATGCTGATTCGAACGCAAGGTGGACAGCCCTGTCTGCCTTCCAATTGAAAATCAGGGCAGCTTAGGAGTGTTTTTTATTTATGA
The DNA here is from genome assembly GCF_004127935.1 of Fictibacillus sp. S7. Lineage (NCBI taxonomy): Bacteria > Bacillati > Bacillota > Bacilli > Caryophanales > Fictibacillaceae > Fictibacillus > Fictibacillus sp. S7. The sequence goes on from NZ_QJKL01000001.1 coordinate 2,799,688, forward strand.
ACAAAAAAGATATTGCTCAGATTCGGAAACAATTTAAAAAAGATAATCATTCTCTCAAGATCTCCAACATTTTTAATGTTTATATTATGAAGGAAACAAGTGAAATTTATCATCATCAGAATCAGCCGTTTGAAATGCTGGATCCGGACCAGCAAGAGCTGTTTTTAATTAACTTCAAGAAATTACTCGGCGGCAACCTTGATGAGAAGCTCTTTGAACTAAAATTTCAGCGGAATGCCGAAAACAGCAGTCAGCTCATCTTGCATCAAGGCTTGCTCAGCAGTGAGGTGGAAGACTGGAAAGAGCGCATGCTGCAAATCGTAGGCAAAATGCTGTTAAACCGGCAATATGAGAAAGATATTGTTATTACGTTTATTCGCGGAGAATACTTCAAACCAAGCAAACGCCGTGGGGCTGATGCGGAGGAGAGTGCAAACGATACAGTTTACTCCCATCCCTTTATTCTTTGCAGTATCAATAACACTCAGGAACCAAAAAAAGAACTGCTTTTTGACTATGTAGAAAAAGAGTTCAAGTACAACTTCGTGCTGGATCCCGTTATCAATCTCAACGCACCAATGGGTGGATTCCTATTCCCTTGCTTTACCGACAATGCAGCAGATGTGAACCATATTCTGTATTCGTCAGGGAAAGTACATGAACCAGATTATTCTTTCATAGAGGACGTATTAAACGGGGAAGAAACGATGACGGCAAAGGATGACAAAGCCGTTTTTGAAGAAATCATCAAACATGTAACCAGTGATCAATTGAATACCTCCACCCTCTCCAATGTGTACGAGGAAATTCACCGGATGATTGAAGAAAATGAAGAAGAAGAACAGCCAAAATTGGACACGAAGGATGTGGAGCGGGTTCTCACAATGAGCGGCCTGGAAGACGTTAGCTCGGAAAAAGTAGAATCAGCCTTTAAAAACATAATTGATGATCAAAACTATGAAATTAAAGCAAGCAACGTTGTTCCGAAGTATAATTCAAAATCCATTAAAATTAATACAAAAGTCGCCAACATTTCAATTAGCCCGCAGGATCTAAGGTACGTCAAACAAGTCGAGCTCAGCGGCAAACGTTATCTCATGATCGAAGTAGAAGAGGATACCGTCGTCGAAGGCTTTACAATGATTCCAGAGGCTTTTGCTGAAAAAGTGGAAGATTAACAGAAAAAAGCTTCTCCTTCTTCATTGGGAGAAGCTTTTTTGATAGATACTTATACCTTTTGATCAATCGGCAGCGGGGCACGTGGAGAAACAAGATTTTGGTCCCTTAACTCGTCCCAAAAGTCAGAAGGAATGTCTTCCTTGGATGCAGCTACATCCTCCTTGATATGTTCCGGTCGGGTAGAGCCGGGAATAACAGCGGCTACTGCAGGATGTGCCATTGAAAATTGCAGGGCAGCCGCTTTTACGCTTACCCCATGCTTTTCGGCGATCTGTTTGATTCGGTTGGCTTTTGAAGCGATTTCTTCAGGAATATCTCCATAATCGAAATGACTTCCTCCAACCAATACGCCTGAGTTAAACGGTGCTCCAACAACAATTTTCATATCTTTCTCGAGAGCCCGTGGCATGAGCTTAAGCAATGCGTGATCATGGTTTAAAAGCGTATAATGAGTCGCTTGCAGGCTGATATCCGGATGAGCTTCTTCCAGCTCCATGGCCAGTTCGATCGGTTCCGTCCGGTTGACTCCCAGCCCCCACTTCTTAATGACTCCTTCTTCACGAAGCCGGGACAGTACACGAAATGCCCCTTTTCGCGCAATATCAAACTGTGTGACCCAATCATCACCGTGATAGTCGGGTGAAACATCATGCACATACACAAAGTCCAGGCGATCCGTCTTTAATCGTTCAAGACTTTGCTCGACCGATCTCTTAATGGCATCTTCACTGTAATCGGTCGTCACTTTATTTTTACGGCCATATTGAAACATGCCCTCTTTTTCCTCTGTTTCATCTTCAATCACCCTGCCCACCTTCGTTGACAGGAAATAGTCATCACGATTATGTTGGGATAAAAACTCTCCCACGCGCAATTCTGCTAATCCGGCTCCATATAACGGGGCGGTATCAAAATAACGGATTCCCAAGTCCCATGCCGTTTCCAGCGTTTGTCTCGCTTCGTCCTCCGGAACGTCCCTGAACATATTTCCAAGCGGAGCTGTACCAATTCCAAGTTTCCCCTTGATTAAGCTCATCAATATTGCCTCCTATTCAACGATTCGTCTTTTTTTCGGCACTGTTATCTCATTTCCTTTTCTTTCTGCACTTAAAACACAAAAAGCCGCCCAATTAAGTGGCAGCTTTCATTACTTTAGTTCCTGATTAGAATGTTCTTTAATTGTTTTGCAAAATTTCCTCGCTATAAAAAGCTGGGCGTTCCTGAAGACGAATTGGTTCTTTTTCTCCTGTTTGCTGGGCTTTCACACAGGCATCAGAGGTTACCGCCGCAATATAACCATCCCATGACGTTGGTCCCTGAGGCTCACCAGACTTGGCGATGGAATCGATAAAGTCCTGGATCTCCACATTGTAAGCATCCATAAAGCGGTATTTCCAATCATTTAATATGTTGGTGCTTAGCCGCTCACTTTTTCGCATGACCACACTTGGAAACTCCGGTAGTTTTGCAATTCCGTCTTCACCCACAACTTCGCACTGGATGTCATAGCCGTATTTACAATTCACAAACACTTCGACATTCATGACGATTCCATTATTTGTTTCAATAGTAAATAATTGCGGGTCCCGCAGCTTTTCATGTGCATTTTTGGTTTTACGCGGAAATGTTACTTGAACCGTTTTATAATCATCATTTACCAACCAGTGAAGCACATCGATTTCGTGAATCAATGTATCTTGTACAGCCGTTTCTGTAACGTAATTTTCACCTGCTGCCTGATTGCGATGTGCTGCGTGAATCATTAATGGCTCACCGATTTCATTATTTTCAATGACTTGTTTCAATTGAATATATCCGCTATCATACCGGCGCATGAAGCCCACTTGAACGAGTTTTTTTCCTTGTTTCATTTCTGCTTTCACAATCCGCATACAGCCTGCAGCAGTCGTAGCCAGCGGTTTTTCGCAAAACACATATTTACCAGCCTCTACAGCTGCTACCACAGTTGCTTCATGGGCAGGACCCCAACTGGTAACAAGCACAGCATCCACATTCTCATCCGCAATCAGTGCCTGATCATCAGGATAGATGACAGCATCCAGTTGATAAGTTTCTACCGTTTGTTTAGCAGATTCTTGATTCACATCAGTTACCGCAACAATCTTTCCACCGGATAGTCTATTGGTAATTCGATTAATGTGCTCTCTGCCAATAGCCCCTGTTCCTACTACACCAAATCTTAAGCTCACGTGAAATCTACCTCCCTTTTGTAGGTTTAATCCTATTGTAAGAATAGTAAAAATTTAATATGTAGACTTTTTTACGGCTCAATTAATAACATATTTAAAGGAAGCAACTCTTTATCTATATACTTACGGGCTTTTAACGCATATTCCAACGGATGTGCGATTGAGGGATCCTGCTCTGCTTCAATAACAATCCATCCCGAATAATCGGATTCAAGCAGCTTGTTATATACTTTTGTAAAATCAATGCAACCATCACCTGGCACGGTAAACATTCCTGCTAAAAAGGATTGTAAGAATGACCTTCCAACTTGATGGCATTGATCTCTAACCGTTTGCCGGACATCTTTAAAATGAACATGTTTAATACGATCCATATGTTTATTCAACAGCGACATATAATCTCTGTCAGATACGTAGATATGGCCTGTATCATAAAGCAAATGCACATAATTGGAATCCGTGTTTTCCATTAACCTATTCACTTCAGCTAGGGTTTGGACACCGGTCCCCATATGATGGTGAAACACCAGTTTCAAATCATATTGCTCTGCAATTTTACCCAGTTCATTGAGCCCCTGACATAAATGATTCCATTCTTTATCTGTAAAGCTGGGTTTCTCAGTAAAAACATTTTTCCCTGTACCCTGGATGCTGTATGTTTGCTCGGATACAATCGCAACAGTTGCATGAACTTCCTTTAGATATTCACAATGTTTATGGAAAGCCTGTGACACTTCCTCCACCCCATCACGAACGATATAACTGCTGAACCACTGCCCAGCGATTCTTAGATTACGAAGCTGAAGTTCCTTGTTCAACACGTGAGCTTCCGGGAAAAAACCGCCCACTTCGGTTCCCTCAAAACCCGCCACTACGATATCGCTAAGCAAATGAGACAATGTGTTTTCTGCGCCGATTTCAGGAATGTCGTCATTCCGCCAGCCAATAGGAGCGATTCCCCATGAGATACTTTGGTTTCCCATAGCAATGCCTTCTTTCTGCTTAGAATCTGTTTTTATTTCGATTGAACAAAGTAAGTAATTTATACTTTCTGGTCTGACTTAAATTCCCTGATCTTGGTCTTTACCGTTTCTTTCACGGCTTCTTTCCCCGGTGTAAGGATGGCCTTGGCATCATAGAGTTCTTTATCATTATCAAGCACCTGACGAACGGCCTTTGTCCATGCTTGGAGACATTCTGTGTTCACATTGATTTTGGCGTGGCCCAAATCAATGGCTTTATGGATTTGATGCAATGGGATGCCTGAACCGCCATGCAAGACAAGCGGAACATTGGTCAGCTCTGATATCTCAAGCATTTCGTCAAATCCCAGTTTTGGCTCTCCCTGGTAAGGGCCGTGAACAGAACCAAGTGCCGCTGCCAGCGCATCAACGCCTGTTTCCTGAACCAGCCTTAAGCATTCCTGCGGATCGGCATAGTTGATGCCGCCGATCAGTCCATCCTCATTGCCGCCCACAGTACCGACTTCCGCTTCCACGGAAACGCCATACTTGCGGGCATAATCGGCAACCTGCTTCGTCATCTCGATGTTTTCCTCGATCGAAAAATGCGAACCATCGATCATCACAGATGTGTATCCAGCATCAATAGCTTCCTTACACCGTTCCACACTTTTTCCATGGTCCAGATGCAGCGCAACCGGTACAGAGATGTTCTTTTCCTCTACGATTCTATTAATCATGGTGGCTATGGTTTTGAATCCACCCAAATAATCGACGAGTCTGTCGGACGAGGCTACGATAATAGGAGATTGTTCTTCTTCCGCCGCTTCGAGCATCGCTTCCGCCCATTGAAAGCTGTTGATGTTGAATTGTCCCACTGCGTAGTGTTCTTTTTTCGCTGTCTCCAGCATTTCTTTCATAGGAACCAATCGTGTTGTTGTAATCATCTTATTCCACCCCTTTCATCTGATTTCTTCGAAGCTATTGAAGTTAGTGGCTGCTCGCTTTCCTCGGGGCGTGCGGTGAGCCTGTGACCGGCGTAAACGCCTACCTGGTCTCACCTGTCCCGCATTTCCTGCAGGACAAGGAACACTTCGGCAGCGAGACATCGCACGAAGAAAATGTGAAGTTCATTTTCGAGGAGTCTCGCATCTTACACTACAACCAACTTTTCGATGAAGAATCCGAAACTTAATTATTAATACTGCTTAGCAAGCTCCAATTTCTGCTTTCGGGCGTCAAAGGCTTTCTGGATGCTGTCTTTGTGAGAGACTTCGGCTACGCCGACATTCCACCAGCTTTCGTAGCCGTCGGTCATGGTTTTTGGCAATACTTTGATATCAATGAGTGTTGATACTTCTTGAAGCTTTGCATCTTCCAACGCAGCCTTCAGGCCATCTACTGTGTTCACACTGTATGTCTTCGCACCGTAACCCTCGGCTACTTTTGCATAATCAATGTTTAAAATCTCATTATTATGTGTTCTGAATTCAGTGTAGAAACTGTTGCTTCCGTTTTCCATTTGCAGGTTATTAATGCAACCCCATCCGGAGTTATCAAACAGGACAATGTTCACCTTTTGGTTGTATTGAATGGCGGTAATGAATTCAGAGTGCATCAACAGAAAGCTTCCGTCACCCACAAGGGAATAGACTTCCTGATTTGGAGTGGCCAGTTTAGCTCCGAGTGCTCCGGATACTTCATATCCCATGCAGGAGTAGCCGTACTCTACGTTATACGTATTTTCTACAGTCGGATTCCAAATCCGCTGTACATCTCCGGGAAGTGATCCAGCTGACGTGATGATAACACTATCTGGTGCGACCGTATCATTTACAGCCAATAATGCTGTTGTTTGAGCAAGCTCGGTATTCAGAGCATCCGCATATTCGTTGAATACGTTCTGAGTAAAGTTGTTTTTCACTTCCGGCTCGAAGTTTTCACGGGTGAAGGTGACTTCGCTCAGCCGTTTTCGCTCGGTCAGCCATTCCTCTTTCAGCTCGGCGATTTCCCTGCCAAACTGGGTCTCATAGCCTTCCAATAAAGGTGCCAATTGCTCAAGGGTCAATTTTGCATCGGCTACAACCTGGAAAGCATCCAGCTTATACGCCTGCAGGCGGCTGACGTTGATGTTCAAAAACTTGCTCTTTTCAAAATCGAATGCCGTTTTTGAAGATGTGGCGAAATCGGTATATCTTGTACCGATCCCGATAATCAAATCGGATTCGCGCGCGGCTTTATTGGCCGCGAGTGTACCTGTAATTCCCATTCCGCCGAGATTATTTCTAAAGTCTGACTCCACCGTTGCCTTACCTGCTTGCGTTTCTACGAGCGGGATATTGTGTTTTTCCGAAAGCTCGACCAGAATATTTTTTGCTTGTGAATATTTAGCTCCCCCGCCCACTAGAATAACAGGCTTTTTGCTGTTTTTGATCAACCGTGCTGCTCCTTGGAGCTCACGATCCACCGGTGCCTTGCGATCCACATAGTGAACGCGCTTTTCAAAGAATTTCTCGTCATAATCATACGCTTCGCCTTCCACATCCTGCGCAATACAAATCGTTGCAGGACCGGATTTCCCAGGATCGGTCATGACTTCAAAGGCACGAAGCAGGCTGGACATTAGCTGTTCCGGCCGGGTAATACGGTCCCAATATCTTGAAACCGGCTTTAAGGCATCGTTCGTGGTCACTGCCGCACTGTATTCCTGTTCCACCTGCTGCAATACCGGATCCGGCTGACGGGTCGCAAACGTATCGGCCGGCAAAAGCAACACAGGAATATTGTTGGCAAGCGCTGTTGCGGCAGCGGTTACCAGGTTTGCGGAACCTGGGCCAACCGAGGTTGTCACCGCATAGATTTTTTGGCGAAGCATTTGTTTGCTGTAGGCCATGGCGGCAAGAGCCATTCCCTGTTCATTTTTTCCCTGAATGACTTTCAGGTGTCCAGGATCCTGTTCAAGGGCCTGGCCGATCCCGAGCACGTTTCCATGTCCAAAAATCGCAAATACACCTTCCACGAAAGGAAATTCCTTTCCATCAATATGGATATATTGCTGGTTTAAAAATTTAATTAACGCTTGAGCGGTTGTTAATCTCACTTTCCCCATGTCCATCAAACCCCTAACGTAATTGATCTGCTGTTTCTGTTCTTTCTGCAATCAACTGTTCGATTTCAGCAACGGTTGGCATCGCTTCTGAAGAACTGTGCTTGCTCACTACAATCGCTGCCGAGGCACTGCCGTATTTTAGTGCGGTTTCAATACCCTTGCCTGAGATCAGTGCATATAAGAAGGCTGAGGCATAAGAATCGCCTGCTCCAAATGTTTTCAATACTTTCGTTAAATACGCTTGCCCTCTGAAGGTTTCACCATTTTTGGTGTAGGCATAAGATCCTTCGACTCCATGCTTGATCACAACCAGTTCCGGAGAATAATTAAACAACTGTTTAATGGTGGCTTCGTTATTGCCTTCCGTCACGTTTTCCATGACATCAAATTCATCTCGTGTACCTACAACCACATCGGACTGTTGGGCTACCAGCGTATAGTAAACGGATGTTTCTTCAAGGGATTGCCATGTATAACCGCGATAGTCCAGTTCAAAAATAACCTTCACATGATTTTTTCTCGCTAATTGAACCGCTTTCAAAACGGCTTCACGAGAAGGGCTTTTCGAAATGGCGGTCCCGGAAACCAAGAGCACTTTTGCCTTTTTAATATAGTCTTCGGATACCTCTGATGGCTCCAGGTAAAGGTCCGCTACATCATCACGATACATAAGAATGCTGCATTCTTCCGGACTCTTAATCTCTGTAAAAGCCAGCCCTGTTTTATGGCCTTCCTCATCCACCACCATGTTGGAGGTGTCAACGCCAAGACTGCGCATATATTGATCAATAAAACGGCCATGCTGATCGTCCGCAAGCTTGCCGATAAATCCGGCCTTTAGTCCAAGCTTGGAAGATCCGATCGCAATGTTTGCCGGTGATCCCCCAACGTACTTCTTGAATGTCATCGTTTCTTCCATTGGCCGGTTGTACTCCACTGCGTTCAAATCGATGCAGGCACGGCCAATCGCAATAAGATCAAATTCCCGATCCGGATTAAATTGAATATTCATCTCTGACACAGCTCCTCTTATTTACGGTTTAAAATCCACTCATGTGCTGGTTCGTTATGGAACTTCCACGAACGGGATGGCCCTGCCATCACATTTAAGTAATACGATTCATAACCATCGGGCACCCCAACTGGATGGTAGCCGGCCGGTACAACGACAACATCACCATTCTCTGCAGCCATCGTTTCATCAATGGAGCGATCATCGGTATAAACACGCTGGAATACAAATCCTTGTCTTGGATTCATTTCATGGTAGTAGGTCTCTTCCAAAAAGGATTCATGAGGCAAATTGTCCTGATCATGTTTATGCGGAGGATAACTCGACCAGTTTCCGCTTTCCGTATAGACTTCTACAACCAAAAGGCTGTTTGCGGATGGGTCGGAATCGGGCAGAATATTATGCACCAGACGTTTATTGCTGTATTTTCCACGATTTTCTATACTGTTGTCCTCTGCCTTAATGAGCTTTGTCGGCAAGGACTGGCTGGAAGGCGAGTAGCAAAGAACGATGCGGGCCTGCGTTACAGCCGTTACTTCAAATGTACGGTCATTGGATACATAGACGCTGTCGGTCGGTTTCTTTTCAAAGACACTTTCTCTCGTACCCAGATTTTCAAAAACCTGCTCGGAATCAGAAACATTTATTTTTCCTGTTAAGGCAACAATGCAGCATTCAGTGTTGCTCAAGTTTTCCTTATAGGAACATCCAGGAGCAAGGTCTACGACTTTCACACCAACATATTCCAATTGAGAGGTTTCACTGTTGACTTCCTGAACGACAGTAACTCCTTCTGATATCTCTTTTTGCTGTGGTTTCCGAAGCAATTGACTCACTTTGCCATCTCCTCCTGTCTATGTAAAACCATTATCCTGATGCAGGGGACATCAGGATAATAGCTGTTATCTAATGGTTGGATCTCATTCAAATGATGGTGCTTTATAATTGGCAGTCACTACTTTTTTGCGTGTGTAAAACTCAACGCTGTCTTTTCCATTGGCAGGAAGTGTTCCGTAGAAGGAAGACTTCCATCCTGAGAATGGGAAGAATGCCATTGGAGCTGGCACGCCCAGGTTAATTCCAAGCATACCTGCGTCGATATTTTCACGGAAGTAACGGATTGCTGAAGCATTGGATGTGTAGAGACAGGCACCGTTGGCAAACTCGGATTGGTTGGCCGTTTCCACTGCTTCCTTCAAGTTCTTCACACGGACAATGGACAATACCGGAGCAAAAATTTCATCTTTCCAGATGGACATATCCGTTGTTACATCATCAAAAATCGTTGGCCCAACAAAATATCCTTCTTCAGGCGCATTATTGCGGCCATCGCATACGAGCTTTGCACCCTCTTCAACACCTTTTTGGATATAGCCTAATGTACGCTGTTGATTTTGTTCACGTATCACTGGTCCAAGGAATACTTCTTCATCCAGGCCGTGGCCGATTTTAACGGTTTTTGCTTTTTCAACCAATTTATCGAGGAAGGCATCCGCAATTCCTTCTTCTACCGTTACGACTGAACACGCCATGCAGCGCTCACCGGCAGAGCCAAAAGCGGAAGCAAACACGTTGGATGCCGCAAGCTCAAGATCTGCATCATTTAATACAACAGAGTGGTTCTTCGCACCGGTTAGAGCTTGAACACGCTTAAGCTTTTCGCTTCCGCGCTTGTAGACATACTCGCCGACAGGCTGGGAGCCTACGAAAGAAATGGCCTTTACTTCAGGATGATCCAGCAAACCATTTACCACATCATGCGCACCGTGGACGATGTTGAACACGCCCTTTGGAAGCCCTGCTTCTTCAAACAACTCTGCTAAACGATTAGCAAGCAGTGGAGTTCTTTCAGACGGCTTTAGTACAAAAGTGTTACCTACAGCAATCGCCATTGGGAACATCCAGCATGGCACCATCATCGGGAAGTTAAAAGGTGTAATTCCTCCAACAACCCCAATTGGATAACGATAATTGGTGATTTCCACATCGACTGCAATCGTTGCAAGTGAATCACCCATCATGAGTGTCGGAGCTCCAGCGGCAAACTCTACGTTCTCAATTCCTCGTCCTACTTCACCGAGTGCTTCGGTCAGGTTCTTACCATTTTCAATGGTGATGATTCGAGCCAGCTCATCTTTATTTTTTTGAAGCAGTTGTTGGAAGTTAAATAGAATGCGTGCACGCTTTTGCACCGGAACTGCTTTCCAGCTTTGAAAAGCTTCGGCTGCCACTTCGATTGCGTGATCAACCTCTTCTTTCGTAGAAATAGGAACCCGGGCAATTACTTCCTTTTTAGCAGGATCGTATACACCCTCGTATTGAGTGGCTTTGCTTTCCACCCACTCTCCGTTTATGTAGTTTTTCAACTTTTTTACCTGTGTTAATGCTTCAGCCATGCTTTTTCCTCCTCTGGAAGTAACGACTTCACTTTTTGTTATCTATTGGTTATATTTTGGTTATATTTGTTTTCATGGTAATAGTAAAAATGCTTTCAGTCAATCGTTTTATTACCGGTTTTTTGATAATTCAGACGAATCCAAGCCGTCTACTGCCTAACTAAAATAAAAAACCCTTCCGCTCAATGAGAGAAAAGGCTTATGAGGATAAGCTTCAACAGAAATGGCTTCTAATCTGCAATTAAAAACTGGATGCCATTCTGCTTCGCGTATTCCTGGTAATGATCTTCTGGCAATCTGTCTGTTACGATATAATCAACCTCATCTAAACCACAGTACGTCATTAAACCGTATTTATCGAATTTGTTGTGGTCCACCAATAAGTAGACCTCTGAGCTGCGGTTGACGACGGTTTTTTTTAGTTCACTTTCATCGGGCGATGCATTGGTTACTCCATTTACCAGCGAGATTCCGGTGGAAGCCATAAATGCTTTCTTAATGTTGTAATCCCTTAATAACTCCATGTTTCGTGGATTAACAAATGAATTCGTCTTTCGATCCACCATTCCACCGATCGAGATCACGTTTAAGTTCTCATACGGAATTGCACGAACGATAAAATCAATGCTATTCGTGAAAATAGTTAAGCTTTTTTCCTTTAAAAAATTAAGCATTTCAATCGTTGTCGTTCCAGAATCCAGAAAGATAAAGTCACCATCCTCAATAAAACGGGAAGCTTTTTCAGAGATTAACACCTTTTCCTGCAGGTTCCGAACTTGCCGGTCTTGGAATGACTCCAGTTTTTTATGAATGGCAGAAACCCCGCCATACACTTTTTTTAGCTTGCCATTATCAACCAGTTCCTGAACATCACGCCTAATGGTATTTTTCGACACATCAAATACGGTGACCAATTCGTCCAAAGAAGCCGATTCATGTTCCATAACGTATTCTTTAATTTTTTTTATTCGTTTATCTTTAATCATGTCAGTCCACCTTAAATTCCCACTATACTTTATGGCTTACAAAAGATCATATCATTTTAAATCCATATTACCAATAGTTAACCATGACTTCACTATTTTTTTCTAAAAATAACAAAAATGCCGCCAAATCTAATTTTGGCGGCATTCATCTGTACAATCATTAACAATGGGGAAAGGCGAATGGGAGGACAAGACGGTTATGAATCAAATCACCATATTCCTGTTGCAAGTTATGTAAAAAAAGAGCATTTCTTCCCTTTCATTTTTTATCTATTACAGCCACCAGTACGTACAGTTGACAACAATCGTTTGGGACCAATCAAAGGAGGGGTGTTCCCTGATTGGTCTTACTACTAATCTATGAAAAAATCTATCAATGGTGTGGGATTATTGAGTCCAAAATTTAAAGCCGCCATACAATTTTGGCGGCTTTCAATCATTTTACATTCTATGCCGATCTGGCATCCTCCAGCTGCCGGCTTGGGGAGTTCCACATCTCCAGCCATTTTTTAATCGCTGCCACCATAATGATAACTCCAAGGATCAGCATGATCACAGAAAGTACAGCATTCAGCATATTGTAGCCCGGGTTATCCGGGTTAAGGTAAACATTTTTGACCATCCAGTAACCGGCATAATTGACGGTAACAAAGAGATAGGCCAACGGAACAAGGCACGTGAGCATGTATCGTCTCTTGTCGGCTACTTTCAAAATAACGGTTCCTCCAATAATCAAACCAATGGAGGCCATCATCTGGTTGGATACCCCGAAGAGTGCCCAGATCGAGCCAATATCTCCGGAGTACAGAAGATAGCCCCACATGAAGCAGGCAAGAGCACTGGCGATAATGGAACCCGGAAGCCAGTCTGTCTTCTTCAGCGGCTTATAAAATTCACCAAAGAAATCCTGGATCAAGTAGCGGGAGACACGTGTTCCTGCATCAATTGCTGTTAAGATGAATACCGCTTCAAACATAACCACGAACTGAAAGAAATAAGCGGACAGCTTGGCAAACCAGGGAATTCCGGTAAAAATATAGGTCATCCCGACCGCAAGCGTTACCGCTCCGCCTGTTCTGCCTTCCAGATCCAAACCGATTTCACGGCTGAGTTCTGGCAAATTCACAACATCCATTCCTAATGTTTTAAATACTTCAGGCGTGGAGTTGATCGCAAAATAGTCCGCCGGGTGAAGCGCAGTTGCTGCGATCAAGGCCATGATGGCCACCAGGCATTCCACAAGCATTCCGCCAAAGCCAACGACCTTAATATCCGACCATTTATCAAGCATCTTAGGTGTCGTACCTGAGCCGACAAACGCGTGAAAACCAGAGATCGCTCCGCAAGCAATCGTAATCGAGATAAACGGCCACACCGGACCCGCTAAAATCGGACCACCGCCATCAATGAACTTTGTAAAAGCCGGAAACTCAATCGATGGATTAATAATAAAGACACCGATAATCAAGGCAATGAATACACCAATTTTCATAAAACTGCTCAAGTAATCCCGTGGTGCAAGCAGCAGCCATACCGGCAGTGCTGCCGCAAAGAAAGCATAGATCGGCAAAATGATCGCCAAAACTTTCGTATCAAGTGTCAGCCAATCGCCCAGGGCGGTCTCTTGGATTTGAGGGCCCATAAAGACACCGGCCATCAGTAAAATAAATCCGATCGTTGACGTGACTTTCAAGTTGCCGGTTTTCTTATAAACAATCCCTACTCCCATCGCGATGGGAATGGTGATGCCGACAGCAAACGTGCCCCATGGGTTGTTTTCAAGCGCATGAAGAACCACCATGGACAGTCCTGCCATTGTGATTGTAATGATAAAGAGCATCGCAAGGCCTGTACAAAAACCAGCTACAGGACCAAGTTCATCTTTGGCCACTTCCGAAAGCGATTTCCCTTTTTTGCGCATGGAAGCAAACAATACTACCACATCATGGACAGCTCCGCCCAGTACCGCACCAATCAATAGCCAAAGCAACCCTGGAAGGTAGCCGAATTGTGCCGCCAGAATAGGGCCAACCAGTGGTCCGGCAGCTGCAATCGCTGCAAAGTGATGTCCGAACGTTACCCATTTATTGGTTGGAACATAATCCTTACCATCATTTAATTCGTGTGCCGGGGTAGGCGTAGCATCATTTAATTTCATGACCTTTGCAGCCATGAACGTTCCATATAACCGATATGCAATCATTAATATACAAATGGATCCGATAACAATTGAAACCGCATTCATTTTTTTCTCCCCCTCTGCCTCGTTTCATTTATGTATCCTTCATCTTACTAAATGAAAGCGTTCACAGAGGGTTTTCATTTTAAAATGCAAAAACAAGGAGCTGAATGACATGATCCAGTCGCTGAATTGCATCCTTAAAAGCCGAAATGCTCTTTTAAATTCTTTGTAAACGTCCTGCTGACCGGTATCTTCTCCCCGTCCTTCATAATCAGGTTATAGGTGGAGTTAAACCACGGCTGGATCTCCACAATTTTATCCAGGTTCACCAGGTATCCGCGATGCACGCGTATGATGGAGTTCTGCTGCAGCTTTCTCTCATAGGTGACCAACGGCTCATTCACCTCGTACCGTTGCTGATCGGTGACAATCACCGTTTTTCCTTCAACCGCTCCGATCGATACAATGTCAGAAACAGCAATCAGCACGATCCGCTCATCAACGGTCACTGCGAGCTTGTCCGTTTGTTTGCCGGTGGTCCCCCCTTGCTCAGGAGAAGGGCTTGTCCGGTTTTCTTTCCCCTTGATCACCTTGGCCACTTTTTCCACTGTCTTTTGGACCCTCGTTTCATCAAACGGCTTCATGATGTAGTCAATGGCTTGCAGATCAAAGGCTTTCAGCGCGTACTCATCATACGCAGTTGCAAACACAATTTCCGGACGCGGATCAAGGTCCATGATTTTTTCTGCCAAATCCAGCCCGCTTTCATTCGCCAGCTGGATGTCCAAAAAAATCACATCAACCGGCAGTTCTTGAAGTTGTCTTAACGAGCTTTCGATGGAATCTCCTTGTCCCACAATCTCAACTTGCTTGCTCCTTTTTAATAGATACTCCAGTTCATCTCTGGCTAACGGCTCATCATCAACGATAAATGCCTTAAACATCGTTCTCACTCCACTTGTTTTGGGTTAACGGCAGGGTCATGGTCACCTTTGTGCCTGCATCCTGTTCACTTTGAATCAAAAAAGAACCCTCCATTCCGTAGATCTCTTGGATCCGCTTCCGAATGTTCCAAAGCGCGGTCCCGGTTCCCTCTGCGGATTGGACCGACTCCTTTCCAAGCGATTGGATCAGGTCGGCAGGAATTCCCTTGCCATTGTCTTCCGTTGTTAATATCATTTTGTCTTGATCCATATAAGCGGTAACCTTTACGTTTCCCTGTTTCTTCCTTGAAAACGCATGGCGGATCGCATTCTCCACCAAAGGCTGCAGCGTAAATGGCGGGATTAATACGTGGTTCAGCTGTGGCTCGATATCAAACTCCACTTCGTATTTGCCCGGAAAACGCGCTTGCTCGAGCGACAGATAGGCGTCCACATGTTCAATTTCCTTTTCCAATGGAATCAACAAATGCCGTGCTCCCTGAAGGTTGCTGCGAAAGAACACACCAAGCTGAATTAAGAGTTTCCTTGCTTTTGGTGCATCCGTCCGGACAAGGCTTGAAATGGTATTGATGGCATTGAACAGAAAATGCGGGTGAACTTGCGCCTGCAAGGCTTTCACCTCGGCATCCTTCAATAACTTCTGTTGCCACTCTGCCTCGGCCAATTCCAGCTGAGTGGAAAACAGCTTGCTTAAGCCTTCTGCCAGCTCCTGTTCCACCTGATCTAGCTTTTCCGCGTCCTCAAAGTACAACTTCAGTGAGCCCACGGTTTCATCCCGAACCTGTAAAGGAACCACGATCGCGGCCTGCAATGGACAATTTTCACGATAGCATTGGATTTCCTCTGTTGACCTGGCAATCAAGATCTTCCCGTTTTCTATGACCTTTTTCGTCAACAGGGTTGCCATGTTCTGACCCGGCTGGTGATGGTCCGACGCCGCTCCGGTATGAGCCAGCACCTGTTCCTTATCTGTGATCGATATGGCATCCGCCTTGGTTGCTTTCAAAATAATTTTCGCTGCTTCCCCGCAGGAATGAAAATTTAACCCCTGACGGAAAAAAGGAAGCGTTTGCTGAGCAATTTGAAGCGCATTATGGGTTTGAAGCGCACGCGTACGCTCTTCCTCCATTAAAATGCTTTGAATGATCATAATAAAAATGAGCGTTCCAAGCCCATTGATCGTAATCATCGGTATGGCTATCACCTCAACCAAATGAGACGCCGCTTCAAACGGCCTTGCGATCAGCAGAATCACGACCATCTGGATGATCTCCATCAAAATCCCAACCGCTACAGCTCCCCACGGTGAGCGGTTCCTGCCGATAATGCCAAAACGGCGGCCAAGCCAACCTGTGATCAATCCTGCCAGAATGGTGGAAATCGCACAGGCTCCAGCCGTAAACCCGCCGAGCGTCAAACGGTGGAGACCGGCAATTAATCCAACACCCAGACCGACGATGGGCCCTCCCAGCAATCCGCCAATCGCCACCCCCATGATGCGCGTGTTGGCAATGGCCGCGTCATAATCCACATCCGCCTGCCAGGTCTGCGACACAATGGCTCCATTATTTATCTCAATCCCGGTATAGTTACTGATGACACCAAAAGCGCCAAATATCAGGATCAGAAGCATCTTTTCTTTTCGATTATGCTCTTGGTGAACGATTTGCCGGAATGATCTCAATCTGGAAAGCAAAAAAGCCACCATCACAAGAACCCCCGCCCGCTCAAGCATTAAAGGCAGCAGCTGTAACAGCGCAACCCCCTCCTTTGGTAAAAACTTCTCTATTAAAAATGCGTGATTAACTCCTTCATACGTCTCTATTTTAACAAACTTATGGTTTATTTCATTTCACTATTTTCTAAAACGTCACAGGTGGATATAATAGATGAGTGGGAAATACTAATTCATAACGAATATTCGTTCAACGAAAGAGGTTACTATTGTGAGTACTACAGCAGTAAGAGCGACTAGAACAAGAGCATTAGTCATCAATGCACTTTTCATCGGTTTGACCTATGTGGCAACCGTGTTTATTAACATAAAGCTTCCCATCATGGGGAACGGTGGATTAATCCACCTGGGCAACGTTCCACCGTTTATCGCCGCCTTTGTGTTTGGCAGAAAAACAGGCGCCGTTGCAGGTGCCTTCGGAATGGGCTTATATGATTTGCTTTCTCCATGGACGATATGGGCACCGTTCACCTTCGTAATTGTAGGAGCGATGGGCTATGTGGCTGGGCTGATCTCCGAAAAAGTCCCCGGCAACAAAGTACTGGTCAACACACTTGCAGTTGTCACAGCCCTTGTCATCAAAATCGTCGGCTACTATTTTGCCGAAGTCATCCTTTACCACAACTGGATCCAGCCGTTTGGTTCCATTCCAGGCAACTTCCTGCAGGTTGTCATTGCTGGTATTATTGTTGTGCCGCTTGTGGCGAGGATCAAGCAGAGAGTGATATAGATCAAAGCAGACAACAAATCCTATGGAGCAACACCTTAAAAAGGGTGCTCTATAGGTTTTTTTATTTCATGCTCAATGAAATATAAGCTGGTAAAGCTGCAAAGACAAAAGAATAGATTTAACAAAAAAAGGCAAGAGCGCTGTGCTCTTGTCCTCATTTGTAATTCAAACTTTTTAAAAACTCATCTTTGGGTTGGGAATAATCTTTGAACCATCTCGCTGAATTCATCAAAGAACCCTTTGACAGGTTTTCCGGCCTGAACATCGTCCACGTACTTTTGAACACGGTTCACAAAGTCAGGGTTAGTGGACACAAAT
Source organism: Fictibacillus sp. S7 (assembly GCF_004127935.1). Classification (NCBI taxonomy): domain Bacteria; kingdom Bacillati; phylum Bacillota; class Bacilli; order Caryophanales; family Fictibacillaceae; genus Fictibacillus; species Fictibacillus sp. S7. Next base: position 2,817,451 of record NZ_QJKL01000001.1, read on the forward strand.
ACGTTGTTGATATCCGGATCTGTACTTTTTACTCTATCTGCTATTTTTTTCTCGGTATCCTTTGTCAGCTTGCCATTGCTGCCATCCTCCAGAACAGCTGCCACATAAGCGTTGTTATCTGTAACGATTACATTGGCCCGGCGTACTTCCGGCAGCTTGACAACTTCATCAGCTGCCTCATTTGCAATGTCCAGTCGGTTGCCTCGGTTCTCATTGTCGCCTGTATTTTCATTCGTGCTTATGTTCCTCATACTTTTGTTACGATTCTCCATACCCTGCTGATTATTATCGTTTCGATTCATACAGGCTGATAAAGCAGCTGTCAAGATTATGACCATCATGAGCTGAATAAATCTGTGTTTCTTATTCAATACGTTCACTCCTTTCCTTCATTTTTAGCATGAGGAGTTCCAATAAAATTATGCATCAATTGAGATTTAATCTAATTCGTTAAACGGCTTTGGTAACAATCTCCTTAATTTATTCAATTTATTTAAGACAAAATAGTATTGGTTCAGAAATGAACTAATTCCCAAAACGAGGTGTTGTAGATGAAAACAAATCTAAACAGTATCTTACCCATTATTGCTTCGGTTGGAGTTGGTATTGCTGCTTATCAAATGATGAGCGGGAATGGTGGGAAAATGAAAAATATTGTGCCCCTCGCTTCTAATATGATGGGAATGGGATCTGGGATGCAGGGACAAGGTCAGCAACAACAGTCAGGTAATCAATAGGACGTATTATTATCGGCTTTTTGCTATTCGACCTAAAATATGCAATATTTCCGCCTTTTTGGTAATGTTTATTCAAAAAAATTACTGGGGGAATCTAAAAATGGAACATAAAACTCTTGGCAGCAAACGAATCATTGCCTCAAATAAGAAATCAGAGGATTATGTCTCAACCATAGAAAAACCGAGTGACCAAAGAGGTGCATTTACTGGTACCCGTTTTGTGGATGAAGAGGTTACGGTAAGGTAACAAAAAAATATACAATAGCCCGGCTTACACGTTGGGCTATTGTATATTTTGCACACACATTCTTTCCAGTCCTGCTGATCGCCGGATGGGTATAAAAGTCATTAGAGAAATGGGTGATAGAGAAAGCTCAAACATGAAGCAAAAAGTTCTTCTTAGCCATTACGTAACAACTTATGGTCATTAACCCTGTTCTTCATGTCCTTTTGGACTTCACTGCTTTAAAACAGCAAGTGCCTCCGCTGCTTTCTTTGCAAAAGTCAACGGCGGTTCAACCGATTGAAAGTGAATATAAAGGATGGTCGGTTTGGTAAACAGCCAATGATTGTGCAGAGCGCTAATGATAAACCCTTTATTAACAAGCTGCCTTGTAAACTCCGGTATTTCTTCTTCCAAAACCACAACTTCTCCCAAGTTTAACGCATTTCCTTCAAAATCCAATGATTCAAATGAGAACCCGGCATGCAGCTCTCCCTTACTTGGTCTTCCTTGAATCGTTACATATAAATTCCTGGCTATAGATACAGAACATACCCCGTTTTTCACTTCGGCATTTTCATTAAATATTTTTCCATATTGATTACAGAGGCTATTGAAATTCATCATAAAGATAAAATCATCCTTTTTTGATTTTACTTTATGTCCTGAATGATTCACACATGCTATCTTCTCTTTTCTCAAATAACTAACAAGAAATTTTCCTCTGAACTTCTTTTTATTTTGTCACAAACACAGAGGCTGTTTCGTCTTGTTAGTGCCAGACAAAAAAGCTTTATGGAGGGAAAAAGAATGGAAACTAGAATCGGAAGAAGTGGAACCTGGCGCCTATCAAGCGATGCTTGCAGTAGAGAACTAAGTAGCACGCACGAGCATTGATAAGAAGCTGAAGGAAATGATCAAAATTCGCGCATCACAAATCAACGGCTGCGCAATTTGCCTGAATATGCATACAAAGGAGGCGCGCGAATTAGGAGAAACTGAGCAAAGGATCTATGCATTATATGCTTGGAGGGAGACTCCCTATTTTACTCTGGAAGAACGGGCGGTTCTTGCTTTGACAGAAGCTGTAACCCTCGTCGCAGAGTCACATGTTCCTGATGATGTCTACAATGAAGCTGCACGATATTTTGATGAAAAGCGATGTCCGAAATCATTATGCAGATTGTCGTCATCAACGCTTGGAACAGGCTGGCTGTTACGGCTCGGAAAATGCTTGAATAACAATAGGTTGGATAGGAATTGGTTTCATATTTGGGTTGGTTTTAGTCATCGGCCATCCCAGAGTAAAAGTTGATGTAAAGGGTAATATACCTCTATTAAACTTTTACGAGGTGATGGAAATGTCTAACATGATGGACCAAAAAGAACTGGAAACCGTAAGAGAATTAATCAAAGACATAGACACGGCCATGCTGACTACGCTAACGGAAGAAGGCCTTGTTTCTCGGCCAATGAAAACACAAGAAGTAGAGTTTGATGGTGACCTATGGTTTTTCACTAAAAAGGAGACGAATAAATATGATGAAATTCTACACAATCAAGAGGTTAATGTGGCTTATGCAGGTAAATCCTATGTTTCCATTCGTGGAAGAGCGGAAATCGTTGAGGATTTAGATAAGAAGAAGGAATTGTGGGGATTCGCCTATGACAAAATTATGCAAACCACTTATGATGATCCCAACATTGTCTTGATTAAAATTAAAACAGAAGCAGCCGAATATTGGGAAACCGGCAGTTTAACGAAGAGAATCGCGTTTATGTTTAAACGAATAACAGGGCAAAATGCTGAATCGGCAGATGTTAATGAAACGGTTGAATTGGATAAATAACAACAGTAACCATTCCCAATGCCATGTAAGTGACTGGTACCATCTCCAACTACCCGGCAATTAGTTTATTTCACACAAAAAGCCACTTCCTCACAGGAAGTGGTTTTTGTTATTGGGTTATTTAGTTACTGTAGCAATTGTCCCTGCATCGGCCGGATGTACACCATGTCGATAGAAATCGGCGTGAATTGGATCCAGTGGTTTACGTCCAAGGATGAGGTCTGCTGCCTTTTCGGCCAGCATCAATACAGGTGCATGGATATTACCGTTTGTTACGTAAGGCATAGCTGATGCATCGACGACTCGTACGTTTTCGAGTCCGTGAACCTTCATCGTATTCGGATCGACGACAGCGTAACATGATAAATGAAAAAACAAACGGTTGAAGGTTTTCCACATCCTCATACACTGCCTGATGTTTATAAGTCAGGCGGAGCTATCTTGCCAATTCTATATAAGTCATTGACAAACAACTGATATCTTCTCCATAATAATTTTTAAAACGTTCTATGCCAGGACAGTAGTGGGAAAGGATATAAATAATGAAAAAAGGAATTATCTTATTAGTTGTAGCTACTTTTTTTTGGGCGGGCAACTATATTTGTGGTCGTTATTTAGGCTCAGCGTTACCAGCAACGTTATTGAATACAATACGCTGGGCAATTTCAACCCTTATACTTTGGGGATTACTCGCTATTAATAAAAATAAACTTCCTATCTTTTTGAGATGGAAGGAATTTTTGATATTAGGATTCTTAGGTATATTCGCCTTTTCAACCTTGAATTATTTGGGATTAAGATCCATTAGTGCATCACAAGCAGGAATGATCTCAGCTGGTATTCCAATTACCATCTTGGTCTTTACCCCATTTTTTCTTAAAGAAAAAATTAAAACAAAAGCATGGATAGGAGCGATCATATCAATAATTGGCGTTATTCTGCTGATTCAAGGCAGACAAACAACATCTTCTGAAGGATCCCTTCTTGGAGAAATTGAAATCCTTTTATCCTGTGTAGCCTGGGGAATGTATACGGTTCTGGGTAAAAAATATGGAAGAAAGATTGATGCGCTGACTTTGACTGCTGGATCTGCCTTTTACGGTACTCTTTTTAGTGCGATTAGTTGTATTGGCACCGTTGATTCAAGCTTGATTCATATGACTAAAAATGCATGGATCTGTATTATTTATGTGAGTACCTTTGCGTCTGTCATCGCATATTTTGCGTGGAACGCAGGTGTGAAAATTATTGGTGCAGGTCGTGCAGCACCCTATATTAACTTACTTCCGGTTTGGACTGTATTATTGGGTGTTCTTTTATTACAGGAACAAATATCTGGATTCACATGTATAGGAGGCCTTATTACCATTTTTGGAGCTGTCTTAGCCAGCGGTCAAAGTAAAGCTGTAAGCGCAACAAGAACTTAATTCTCAGTGAAGAGGAAGATCTCCGTATTGATATTCTGTCTTTAGGAATAAAGCTAGCTTTTGAAAAAAATAAATTTAATCAGAATCGTTGAATCTATTTTGAGACATCTTCTCTTTTTAAAAATGGATTCAACGATTTTATATGACCAACTGTCGGAGTATTGATTTTAAATTTTTAATACAAATATGAAACGTAACTACATGAATGGAAGAAGGGAAAGATGGATATGCCCAGATTCCCTGCGATGAAAATTCGGTTATCGGAGGAATCATTCCGGAAGTTAACGTTCCGCCTACCTCGAAACCTCCTTCAAATCAATGTAAACCACTTGATCAAGTGATTTTATCGAGAAGAGCACCACCGGCTATACCAGGGTTTGTCATTTCATACGGGTTTAAAATCAAATCGAGTTCTTCCTCTGTCAGAACATCATACAGAAGGCAAAGCTCTCGTACGGATTTCCCTTTTAAAATGGCTTCCCGTGCAATACGCGCACAAGCTTCGTATCCCAGGTGCGGATTTACGGCTGTAATGATTCCCACGCTTCGTTCAACATATTCTTTCATCCGGTCTTCATTTGCCTCAATTCCGGACAGGCAATAATCTGTAAAGCTTCGGAACGCATTATTCATGATGCTGATGGACTGAAGAAGGTTAAAAACGAGTACAGGCTCCATGACGTTTAATTCAAGCTGTCCCGCTTCAGATGCCGAGCAAATTGTATGGTCGTTACCGATGACCTGAAAAGCCACTTGGTTAATGAGCTCCGCCATAACCGGGTTCACTTTTCCAGGCATAATGGAGGATCCGGGCTGACGCGACGGCAAAGTAATTTCACCAAGTCCTGCACGCGGGCCGGAGGCCATCAAGCGTAAGTCGTTCGCAATTTTGGACATATTCATCATGCAGACCTTCAATGCGGCTGAAACTTCTGTGTAAGCATCCGTGTTCTGTGTGGCATCCACCAGGTGCTCGGCCCCGACAAGAGGCAGTCCGCTAATTTCAGAAAGGTGCCTTACCACATGTTTGATATACTGTGGATCGGCATTTAAGCCTGTCCCTACAGCTGTCGCTCCCATATTAACTTCGTAAAGATGCTCGCGCGTCTGTTTAATCCGCTTAATGTCGCGTTCCAATACTCGGCTGTACGCTTCAAATTCCTGGCCAAGGCGAATTGGCACGGCATCCTGCAGATGGGTTCGCCCCATTTTTATCACGTGGTCGAACTGTACCGCTTTCTTCCTGAAGACCTCCAGCATATCATTCATCGTAACAAGCAGCTTCTCCAGCAATTTAAGGGTTGAAATATGAATGGCTGTTGGAAATACATCGTTGGTTGATTGCGACATATTCACATGAGTGTTCGGGCTTAGTTTTAAATAGTCACCTTTATGATGACCAAGCAGTTCAAGCGCACGGTTGGCGATGACTTCATTTGCATTCATGTTCATCGAAGTACCGGCACCACCCTGGATCGGATCGACGATAAAATACTCGTGCCAGTGTCCCTCCAAAATTTCATCAGAAGCTTGAACGATTGGCCTGCCAAGTCCTTCGTATAGACGATGAACATCCATATTGGCCAGGGCGGCCGCTTTCTTCACCATTGCCAGCGCATGAATCATTTCTTTATGAATTCTGTAGCCAGTGATTTGAAAATTATCTACAGCGCGTAACGTTTGGATTCCATAATAAACATCTGCAGGAATTTCCTTCTCACCGAGAAAGTCTTTTTCAATTCGGTATGCGATCTCGCTTTTTATCATTAACCCTGCTCCTTATTGATTTAAAGTGTAATATCATCTGCAATGGGTGTTTCCATCAATTCCTTCACCTTTTGCGGATCCTGCGTCTTGCCGAGTACCCACATCAGCTTGGGAACGATGGCCTCTGTATTCATATTCCGGGAACGGATAATGACATTTTGATTAACTTTACGCCCTACTTCATAAAGTTCAATATCCTCCCCTTCTTCTAAACACTGTGTCGTAATGACAACAGAGATCCCACACTCAATCAGCTCGTCCAATTTTTCCAATATGTTTCTTCCCTGAAAGGGAATGCCACCGCTTCCATAACTTTCGATCACAATCCCCTGACATTGATTTTTCAGGCAATCAAAGAATTCCGGCTTAATTCCAGGAAATAACTTAACCAACGAAACATCTGTGCAAAGAGAAGTATCCAGCTTAATTTTCTTATTTTCTAATGAATGAACAGGCTTGCTGTACTCAATATGATCTTTATAGATAGAAGCAATATAAGGATAGTTAATACTTTCAAACGAATCATAGCTCTTCGTTCTCAACTTGATGGCCCTTGTTCCCTGAATGACTCTTCCGTCAAAAACCACATATACACCACCGATCTCCTCACAAGCAAAGCGCACGGCATCCGCAATATTTCGTTTCGCGTCGGTTTTCTTAAAAGAAATCGGGATTTGGGACCCGGTAACCACCACTGGTTTTTCGAGATCTTGCAGCATATAGGAAAGTGCAGCTGAAGTATAAGCCATGGTGTCTGTGCCATGCGTGATCACAAAACCGTCATACTCCTCGTAATGCTCATAAACCGCCTTTGCCATTTCAACCCAATATTCCGGCTGCATATTGGTACTATCAATATTAATCAAAGCCTTACTATCAATCTGGCAGAGTAAATTGAATCCCGGCAAATGACTTAAAATATCGTCGGCTGTCATCTCAGGAACCAGCCCATTCTCCCCTTCGAGCGAGGCAATGGTCCCGCCAGTCGTAAGCAGCATCAACTTCTTCAATATAACCCCTCCTTAAAGCCATTTCTATGAAAATTAAACGAGTGTTTAACTTCTTCTTTAATATGCGTTTCGCGTACTACATACGCAATTATAGTGATGATTACGTGGGAAATCAATAGCATTTTACGCATTACGCGTACTTTTTATTTTTAACTGTGCTATAATAAACGAAATCATAGAGGAGTTAGGGAGTTAACCGATGATTTTAACGAGATTAACAAATTTAAGGAAGAGCAAAGAGTGGTCGCTGCAGTATACCGCTGACCGGCTCGGAATCGCCAAAAGTACATATGCAGGCTACGAATCGGGGCACCGCCGCCCTTCATTGGAAGCCATCGCATTAATAGCTGACTTATTTGACACCTCCACTGATTACATTCTGGGCAGAGTCGATCACCAAGATCCTCAGTTGGATGAGGATTCATCTGTCCCATGCATGGAATTAACGGATCTGTCTGCTTTAAATCTGTCTGTCGATGGCCTCTCCCTTTCTAAAGAAGAACTGCAGCAATTTATTGCGTTTATCAGAGCCAAGCGGCAATTGGAAGATAAGTCAACATAAACAACGACAAAGAACCGATTCCTTAGGTAATTCTTTCATAAAACTTAAAAATGCATATAAAAATGACCATCAAATGGCAATCTATTTGATGGTCTATTTTTCTTTATTCGAAAAAACTCTTTAAACAAATTTGTTGTCTGTTGTTAATGAGTGGCTTCGTCGCTTTTGTATTCCAAAATATCACCTGGCTGACAATCCAACGTCTTACATATCGCTTCTAATGTTGAAAAACGAACCGCTTTTGCTTTCCCATTTTTCAGAATGGAGATATTCGCCATGGTTATTCCAACCCTCTCTGCAAGCTCCGTTACGCTCATTTTTCGTTTTGCTAACATAACATCAATATTAATAATAATTGCCATTTTCCACACCTTAAACCGTTAAATCATTTTCTGATTTTATATTAATAGCTTCTTGTAAAAGACTTTGGAGAACAGCAGAAAAAACGGCGATAACCATAGAAGAGAAAATAATAACCAATCCGATTGGCATGATACTTGGAGGGTCAACTCTTTTCGCCACGAGATAGTAGAGTGGCATACCTAGCAGGTACAATGCACTGATTGTGATGGCACAATATTTTATCTTCTTTAAAGCCTTTACCGATAATTCCGAGAAAGCTTGGCTCTTATCAATATAGCTAAGAAGTTTAAAAGCCTGATACAGAGCGAAGTAAAAAGGTATCGCTGCCGCGTACATATCGATTAAAACGAGAGATTTCATAAAAGCAATATCAGGATATAATTCTCCTGCAAAATTCCCAAACTTAGGCACCAAAAATATACACAATGCCAGAACTGGGATTCCGATAAAAATAACAGCTAACTTTAAAAAGAAGGTCGTAACTTGTTTCACAAAAATACACCTCACTGACTTTATAATAAAATGACTTTAACACTTAATTTATTGTTTTACAATAAATTAATATCGAAATTTAATTACATTATTACTAATTATTATATTTTTTATTTTTGGCAAAATTAAAAAGCATTTCTCATTACAAGGAAATGCTCTTATTATAAGTTGTTAATTAACAACTTGTTCACAAAATGTCTTTATCTTTTAAAAAATCAGGTCGAAGCTGAAGCTGCACGGGTTGAGGAAGCCTTAAGGGCATGTTTATGCCACAAGAGGAAAAATAAGAATAAACATCTTGGTTGTGATTGGTAAAACGACGAAAAAGAGCAGGAATGCTCTTTTTCGTTTTTCTGTTTTTCATATGATCATATCATGCAGAGCCTTGATAATCTGGTATTCAAAACCAAACATTCCCTCCTAATTAAAGCTGTTAAAGAAGATACCTTGCTCTAAAGTAACAGTTCCCATGTTTCTCCAACTAAATCTTGACCAAAACTATGATGCTTTTCTTCATTTACAAGGTTAAATCCCTTTTTTTGATAAATATGCCGAGCTTCTTTAAGGACACTATTCGTCCATAGTACGAGTTTTTTATATCCAACCCGTCTGGAAAAGTTAATACATTCTTCAACTAATTGTGAACCCAGCCCCAACCCTCTAGCCTTTGAGTCTACGATTAGTAAACGAAGTTTAGCCGTATCTTCATTTCCTTCTACAACAAAAATAGAACCCACGATTTCCCCATTCATTTCGGCAATCCAGCAACGTTCTCGTTTTGGGTTATAGTTATTTATAAAATCCGCTACAATTTGAGAGACAAGTGCCTCAAAACTCTCATCCCATCCATATTCTTTTGAATAGGAAATCCCATGTTGTTGAACAACCCATCCCATATCACCAGGTTCATGCTTACGCAAAAAATATGGTCCAGAAAATTTAAGGCCTTCCTTCTTGCCGAGCAATCCCTCTACTGTTGACATAGCATTAATTAATTGTTGTTGTTCACTTTCAGATAATTCTCCAAGGAGTTCAGATATTTCATTGTGTGAACGTTCATTGAGCTGAGAAAATGCTTTCTTTCCTTCAGACGTCAGTTTGAGGATGCGCTGTCTGGCATCTTTAGTAGAACGCTCTTTGCATACAATACCTTTCTCCTCCAATCGGGCTAATATACGACTTAAATAACCTGCATCCAGTCCCAATTCGTGAGTTAAATTTGAAGCTGTGGGATTGTCATTGTTAGCAATTTCAAACAGTATCCTCGACTCTGTCAGTGAATAAGAGCTATGTAATAATCCCTCACGCAAAGCCCCAATTTGTCTTGTCATAAATCGATTAAAATGACGAACAGCATTTATTCTTTCTACATTTGGCAAACTATTCACCTCTAAATTTTAATTGACTTTGTCAAATAATATAATAGAATTAATTGCTAATGTCAATTAAATACAACAGTAGAGGCATTGAACCAGTACCAATTTCTTATTGTTAGCGATTTGACGAATTGACTTGAGTAGCAAGGGAAGCCCTAATACAAGGAATGGGTAGATACCAGAAAACAAGCATAAAAAAGAAGCTTCCCACAAGTTTGTTTAACTTATGAGAAGCTTCTTTGATCTTTCTCAAATTCTATATCAAAGCTTTGAGGACGTTATTACATCATGCCGCCCATGATTCGGAGTACAAAATATCTATAAACACAGTAACAAAAACTTGGATATAACAACATTCTTAGATATTCACTCTAAATAATTTTAAATTATATACAAACGAGCCGAGGAAAAACACGAGGACAAATCCTAAAAAAAACATCTTCCCTTATTCAGAAAGATGCAGAATACCGCAGCTTAATACTTCCGCCAAGTAACAGAATCTTTCCCGAGAAGCTCACTTCTAGCAACAGTATGGGCATAGGCAATCATTTTTTTAATAACACCCGTATTTCGCGCAAGAATCCGTAAAATCCCACCACTTTCTGGAAGTGCTGACAATCCAAAGCGAACACCGGGATATGTATCTTCCAACATTTCATATAAACGATCCAGAAAATCTTTTCGAGCTTCATTGTGCAAAATAAGGAACATTCCAACATGTGTACAGCCATCCATTTGCATCATACCGTTCATCTCGCCATCCGGTTCGAGCAATAAATGATCGAATATGATAAGCCTTTCGTTTTTATACACTTTTAATTTTGAACGAATCCAATCATAGCGAAAAAAACTGCCATCTTCCGCCCAGCCTGGTGTAATAATATCACTATATAAAAAACAAGATTCATCTTCTATATGAACGGTGGTTTCTTGAATAAACCGAGCCCCTTTATAAGCGATGAGAGGATCTGGCAAATATTCTAAAATACTGCCTTTATTCAATTTAATATTTGTTTGCTGCACGACATGAGCTTTTGGCGTTTTATACACCTTTGTAGAAGATTGCGTTGTAACCGCTAATTCCGCTCCTTCGTCCAAGTTTAAGTTCAATAAATATTTATCACCGTTCACATACCCTCCCCCGACGTGAATAAGATAAATGGACGGTAAATTTTCCTCCAGGTAAACAGGTCGGGTTATTTTCAGTGCGCCTTCATAGTAACAAGAAGAAACAATTGTTTTCGGCTGTTTTTTTGCGGCGGAAAGCTCCAATACCCCTGTGTATCTCATGACTCCAATTCGACTAACAGTGCTTGCTTTTTAATCCAATCAATCACCTCATCAAGACCTGTTTCATCCTTTAAATTCGTAAAAACAAACGGCTTATCCCCCCTTGCAGTGATCGTATCACGCTCCATAATTTCTAAGCGTGCACCTACATGAGGCGCGAGATCAATTTTATTAATAACAAACAGGTCGGACTTAATCATCCCCTGTCCGCCTTTTCTCGGAATTTTTTCGCCTTGTGCGACATCAATAATATAAATCGAAAAGTCTACAAGCTCTGGACTAAACGTTGCCGCTAAATTATCACCACCGCTTTCTACAAAAATGATATCAAGATCATTATGAGATTCTTTTAATTCATCAATCGCTGCAAAATTCATCGATGCATCCTCACGAATGGCTGTATGCGGGCATCCTCCTGTTTCAACACCAATGACACGATCTTCTGGCAGCACGCCGTTTTTCATTAAAAACATCGCATCTTCTTTTGTATAAATGTCGTTCGTCACCACTGCCATACTCAACTCTTTATACATAGCTCTCGTTAATTTTTCTACAAGCATTGTCTTACCTGCTCCAACAGGCCCACCTACTCCAATACGGACTGGTTCCATTCTAAGCTCCCCTTTACTTAATAAATTTAAGACATGAACAATCGGACATATAAGTGTTCATGACGCATTTGTGCAATTTCCAATCCAGGACTAACCGCACCTAAATCATCCCAAGACAAACGAAAAATAGCTTCCACTGCTTCATTTAAATAAGTCTGGATTTCTACTAAAATCTTTTGACCATCTGTTTGTCCGAGTGGAATCCCACGAACTGCATTCTGGACGAGTGAGGAAACTGCTGTAAATAAATATGTTTCAACTGCAGTTTCTTTTGTTATGTTTAAGTGATGTGCAACTGCCGCAAAAACTAATGCTGAATGACCGTAAGCTTTCTTTTCTTTGATCCAATTTACATAGTTTTTAAGAATTGAGGATGGATAAAGGTTAAAACAGAGCTTAGCCATTCGTTCGCCGATCCGCTTGTTCCCCATTCTTGTTTCCTCTGCAAGACTAGAGGCAAACAAGATGTGATCAAGCTCTAAAAACGCACACATATCACTTTGTTCTAACGCTTCATAAGCAAGCCTGCAGGCAAGGCCATCTACAAAAACAAGCTGCTTTCGAAGATAAACAAAAATAGCCTGTGCAAAGCTTGCTTTATCAGTAATCACTTCTTCTTGTATATAAGTTTCCAACCCAAAGGAATGTGAAAATGCTCCTGACGGAAAATTTGAGTCACTTAATTGAAGAAGCGTAAATAATGAATTAGTCATGGCTGTGTCCGATATGGCGAAACGCCTTTTTTACCTTGCGTTTTTCTCGTTTATACGGAACCTCTAATTGCTGCAGCAGCTCTTCGACTAAATAATCATATTGAACGAGCATTTCATTTCCTTCAAATTGAGCCGGTAAATGTCGATTGCCGAGCTGATGGGCAATCTCTCCCATCTGCCTAATCGATGTTGGCATGATCGTTAATAAATCATCTTCTTTTACTGAGATGACGATCATATTTTTTTCATCCATATATAAAACATCACCATCGACTAAGTCGCGGTTTTCTTTTATGCGAATGCCAATTTCATTGCCGTGGTCCGTTACAACTCGCTGAATTCGTTTTACTAAATGATCGCTTTCTAAATAAACACACTCAACATGAGGCGCTCTTTTTCCTAATGTTGAAACATTTCCAACTACTTTTTCAATAATCATCTTTTCTTCACCTCAAAATAAGAAATAGCGCTGCGCCAACGGAAGAACTTCTGCTGGCTCACACGTAATCAACTCACCATTAACTTTCACTTCATATGTTTGCGGGTCAACTTCAATTTCTGGAGTTTCACCATTGAAAACCATAGACTTTTTCGTCAGCTGTCGAACCTTAGAGACTGGTTTTACTGTTTTTTTCAGTCCTAATTGTTTGTGAACACCGCTTTCATAAGCTGCTTTTGATAAAAATGTAATTGATGTGTTAAATTTAGCACTTCCGAAGCTGGCAAACATTGGACGATATAAAACAGGCTGCGGTGTGGGAATACTCGCATTCGGATCCCCCATTACACTATGAGCAATCATGCCGCCTTTTAAAATTAATTCCGGCTTTACACCAAAAAATGCTGGATCCCAGACAACTAAATCAGCAAGCTTACCTACTTCAATAGAGCCGACATAGTCAGAAATACCGTGGACAATCGCTGGATTAATTGTATATTTGGCTATATAACGCTTTACACGAAAGTTATCACCTGTACCATTATCTTCTCCCAATTTTCCTCGCTGCTTTTTCATCTTATCAGCGGTTTGCCATGTGCGGCTGATTACCTCTCCAACACGACCCATTGCCTGTGAATCAGACGAGATCATACTAAATACCCCTAAATCATGTAAAATGTCTTCTGCGGCAATCGTTTCTTTTCGAATACGTGAATCTGCAAACGCAATATCTTCTGGAACACTCGGGTCTAAGTGATGACAAACCATTAACATATCCAAATGCTCTTCTAGTGTATTTACTGTAAAGGGCCGTGTGGGGTTGGTCGAAGACGGCAAAATATTTGAAAAGCTTGCTGCTTTAATAATATCCGGGGCATGTCCCCCTCCTGCTCCTTCCGTATGATATGTATGGATCACGCGGCCATCAATCGCAGCTAATGTATCCTCTACAAATCCGCCTTCATTTAGTGTGTCGGTATGGATCGCAACTTGCACATCATATTGATCAGCCACTTTTAGACATGTGTCAATTGCCGCTGCAGTCGTTCCCCAATCCTCATGAAGCTTTAAACCAATAGCACCTGCTTCAATTTGTTCTTTTAAAGGCTTTTCGTCAGAAGCATTCCCTTTTCCTAAATACCCAAGATTCATTGGAAACTCTTCCGCTGCTTGAAGCATCTTATAGATATTCCAAGGACCTGGTGTACAAGTTGTTGCCTTCGTACCTGTTGCCGGTCCTGTGCCGCCGCCGATCATAGTTGTGATCCCAGAAGAAATCGCTGTTTCAATTTGCTGGGGACAAATAAAGTGGATATGAGCATCGATGCCGCCTGCTGTTAGAATCATTCCTTCTGCTGCAATCACTTCTGTTGCCGCTCCGACCACAATGTCAATTCCGTCCATTAACATTGGATTACCCGCCTTACCGATTGCCGAAATGATTCCATCCTTTACACCGATATCTGCTTTATAAATACCTGTATAATCAACAACCATTGCATTTGTTAACACTAAATCGACTGATTCATCTCTTGATGCAAGCGGGTGTTGTCCCATTCCATCACGAATAACCTTGCCTCCGCCAAACTTCACTTCATCGCCATATGTTGTATAATCTTTTTCAATTTCAATGAATAATTCTGTATCGGCTAAACGAACCGCATCACCAACAGTCGGGCCAAACATATCTGCATACTGATGACGCGACATATTAAAGCTCATTTATTCCCCTCCTTTTCTAAAGGTCCATTTGTTAAATTGTTTAAACCGTATACCTTCCGCTCTCCAGAAAAAGGAACAAGCTCCACTTCCTTTTCGTCCCCCGGTTCAAAGCGCACCGCAGTACCTGCAGGAATATTTAAATGCATCCCAAATGCTTCCTGACGATTAAACTCCAGGAATGTATTTACTTCAAAAAAGTGAAAATGTGAACCAATTTGAACAGGCCGGTCTCCGCGATTTAACACTTTAACCGTGATTGACTGCTTATTTTTATTACATACGATCGGTTTTTTTTTCAATATGTACTCTCCTGGGATCATTTGTTATCCCCCTTTTTAACGAATTGGCTCATGAACGGTAACTAGCTTTGTCCCATCTGGAAAGGTTGCCTCTACTTGAATTTCTGGAATCATTTCAGCGACACCTTCCATTACGTCCTCTTTTGTAAGAATCGTTGTGCCGTACTGCATAAGCTCGGCTACTGATTTTCCATCTCGTGCTCCTTCTACTACTTCATATGTAATAATAGCGATTGCTTCAGGATAGTTTAGCTTTAAGCCTCTTTGCTGGCGGCGGCGCGCAAGATCAGCAGCAACTACTACCATCAGCTTTTCAATTTCTCGTGACATCAGTTTCATTAAAATTCACCTTCACTTTTGACTACAACTTTTTTAACACTGTGTTGCTGTTAACTCACCGTGGAAAGGTCATAATTATTACGTTTCCGAAAGAAATATGGTATTTCTATACTTACTTATCTTCTAATATAATTATTTTTTTTTAAAACATTCGTGTTAGATTTCCTAACATAAATTCTTGAATACGCTGAATTTTATGTTAAATTTAGCGTTTTCTTTAAAACAAAAAGAGCCCTAAGCAAGGCAGTAACAGAATCCATAGAAATTATATCGTCATCTATAACATCATCATCAGAAGTTTCTTCACCTATCCCCTTCTAAAGTCTTGATTTTCCAAAGCTATATACCAACCCAAACCATTTAAAAGATGGGCAAAATAATCCTCATCTCTCCGCCACCTGTTCTCTAAGCTAATTTGTGTAGTTCCTTTAAAGCCGTTTCCTATTGCTTTCTAAAGCATAAAATTTGATTTTGGGTATAAAGGAAAATAATATAGAGATATTGCAAATTATCAATATCCTTTAGTTCGATTAGTTTATACACATCTTAAGCAAAATAGATTTTAATAAGATCAGAAAGGGGCGGGCACCGTTGAATCGGGAATCAAATATGATAAATGACGAACAGGCAGTTGAAATTTTCAAGGCTCTGTCAAATCAAATAAGAGTAAATATTCTGCAAATGTTGAAAGAACCTGATAATAATTTTTCCCCGCAGGCCCATGTCATCAAAGAAAAAGGCTTTGATGGCGGGGTTTGTGTTAGTGATATTCGCAGCAAAGTAGGACTATCACAATCCACTACCTCCCAGTATTTGTCTATCCTATTGCAAAGCGGTCTGGTTGAAATGAAACGAATCGGACAATGGACTTATTATCGACGAAATGAGGAAACCGTTAAACTGTTTGAAAAGTATATAGGCTTAAAAATATAACCTTTTTAAGGAGGACCAAGAGTGAGTTTTCAAAATCATCGTGCCTATAACAGCATGTACCAAAAAGACAAAATGACACTTGGATTTGTCCTCCCGACTGCCAGGATGTCTAAAAATCCGTTTATGGAGAATCAGCTGGAGCTTGCCCGTAAAATTGAGGAATATGGCTTTGCTTCATTATGGCTCCGTGATATTACGATGCAGAATTTGAATATTGATGATAACGGCCAAAAGTACGATTTATGGATTTATTTGACGTATCTTGCCGCCTATACGAAGCACATTGCGTTAGTGACAGGAAGTGTAGTTCTCCCTTTGCGCCACCCCGTCAGGGTAGCCAAGGAAGCGGCATCAATCGATCAATTGTTTCCAGGCCGATTGATTATGGGAGTGGGATCAGGGGACAGGGAAAAAGACTTTACAGCTTTAGGGATATCTAAGCAAGAAAGCGGACCGTTATTTAAAGAAAATTTCGAAATTCTCGACCGGCTGTTAAAAGAGGATCAGCCGACAATCCACAGCAACAGAGGGCTGATCGATGGTACAGATATGAGGTTAATCCCAAAGCCTGTATCTTCGATTCCGACCATGGTGACTGGATTTAGCAATCAGTCTATCAATTGGATAGCCAGGAATGGGGATGGGTGGCTTCAATACCCTAGGAGCATTATTCAACAGGCGCAGCTTATCCAGGATTATCGTGCTTTAACTGAAGGAGATTTTAAACCCTTCTCTCAAAGCTTGTTTATCGATTTATCGGATAATCCCGATGAAATGCCTGTCCCCATACCCTTAGGCTATTCCGTGGGAAGAAACCGTTTAGTTGATCTACTTCAACAGTTTCAAGCGATTGGGGTCAACCATTTGGCGTTTGTTCTGTATTTTTCCAATCGCCCTCCAGAGGAAGTAATCCAGGAACTTGGAGAATTTGTTCTACCCCACTTTCCAACCCATAAAGGTACAGGCCAGCTTTAAAAAGCTAAATTGTATAAAAGGAGGAAGAATTATGACAAAGAAAATAGAACTTTCAGTACTAGATCCCTCCCCAATTGTCGAGGGAGGATCAGCCGAACTTTCCCTTCAAAACACGCTAGATCTAGCAAAGAAAACAGAGCAGTGGGGATATAAACGGTTTTGGCTTGCTGAACATCATAATTGGGCAGGAATGGCGAGTTCAGCATCCCCGATCGTAATTGGACGAGTAGCCTCTGTCACGGAAAAAATGCGTATTGGATCAGGTGCAATGCTGCTTTCCCATTATTCTCCTCTTTCCGTGGCTGAGCAATTTGGTACATTAGAAACCTTCTTCCCTGGCCGGATCGACCTTGGATTGGGGCGGGCACCTGGCACCGACCAATATACAGCAAATGTATTGCGGCAGCGGGTTGCCGGTGAACCTGAATTTGATGCCCGGCTTGAGGAGCTTATCGCATATCTTTATGGTACAGGAACAGCCACTAAGAATGGTTCATTTAGCTTTCACGCCATTCCCGGCGAAAAAACAAATGTGCCAATTTGGCTGCTAGGTTCAGGGTTATATAGTGCACAATTGGCTGGAATACTTGGGTTACCATTCTCTTTCGCGGGACATTTTGCTCCAGGTAACATGATGGAGGCCATAAAACTGTACCGGGATTATTTTCGTCCGTCTCAATTTTTGGAGGAGCCTTATGTACTGTTAGCCGTTCAAGTGGTGGCTGCAGATGAGAAACAGGAAGCACAAAGGCTTGCCACTTCGATGTATCAAAAATTTCTTTTGTTAACCCGCGGACAGCCTTCGCCAATTTTGCCACCTGTTGATAATATGGACGAGCTTTGGAACGATAATGAACGCAGGGCGGTTGAAGAACAGCTTTTCACTTCCATCATCGGGGACCCTGCAGGTGTGAAGCAGCAGCTCCATGAGTTAATAGAAAAGACTGATGCTGATGAAATTATGGCTCATACAGAGATTTTTGATCATAAGGCACGGCTGCGCTCTTATGAAATTTTGGCTCAGGCTGCAGTAAATTAAACAGTGTCTAGTCTAATAAAAGATGTAGTTTCTGCAGATATTAAATCAGTTAAATTAATGTGATTTAGATTGAAACAGTAAAAGAAGACAAAGAAACAACCTGTAAATTCTTTTATAGGTTTGAACCGAAATTTTTAAAGAAAGAAGATGAGCATATGCCTGAAAATGATATAAAACAAATTACGGATATTCCATTCTCGGTCCTGGATCTCTCTCCAATTGCAGATGGAAGTACGCCGGCTGATTCTTTTCGCAATACTTTGGAGTTGGCCCGGCTCGCTGAAAAGCTGGGGTATAACCGATATTGGCTCGCTGAGCATCATAATATGCCATTTATCGCCAGCTCTGCAACATCGGTAGTGATTTCCCATGTTGCAGCAGGTACATCAAAAATCCGGGTAGGTTCAGGCGGCATTATGCTGCCGAATCATGCACCTCTTGTTATTGCTGAGCAATTTGGTACTCTGGAATCATTATATCCAGGACGTATTGATCTTGGCTTGGGCCGTGCACCAGGCACTGATCAGCTTACCGCACATGCATTAAGACGTGACTTGAGGAGTTCAGGAGAAGATTTCCCTGAGCAGTTGGCTGAGCTCCGGAATTATTTTGACCCTTCCCTTGCACAAGAATATAGTCATGTTAAAGCAATTCCGGGTGAGGGATTAAACATACCTATTTGGCTGTTAGGTTCAAGCGGATACAGTGCCCAGCTGGCAGGAGAGCTTGGACTGCCGTTTGCATTTGCGAGCCATTTCTCGCCGCATAACACACTCCCGGCTATCCAGTTGTACCGCCGTTCGTTTAAGCCTTCTAAAGTACTGGACAAGCCGCATGCAATGGTAGGGCTAAACATCATTGCGGCCGACACAGATCAAGAAGCTGAGCGGCTCGCTACAACATTGCAGCAGCAGTTCTTGAATTTGATGCGCGGAAAGGAAGTTCCATTGCCGCCGCCAGTGGATAATATTAATGATATAGCGAGCGACTATGAAATAGCTGCCCTTGAGAATCAATTAGGAACTTCGATTGTCGGCAGTCCTCAAATCGTAAAAGAAAAGCTGGAAAAGTTTCTGGATGAAAGTCAAGCCGATGAAATCATGGCAATCGCCCAGGTTTACGATCATAAGGCACGCCTCCATTCCTATGAAATATTGGCAGAAATTACTCAGCGAAAATAGGTCAAAACTGGCCGGTCCTTATGGCTACCTCGGGAAATGGCACCAGAGGAAATCGATGAAATGATTAAAGCATTTGGTGAAGTATCCCATTCCATCTACGGAACATGTCAAAGGGAAACCCTCTTAGTGGTTTCCCTCTTTTATTGAGTATTAGAGCAGGAAATAAGCAAGTTCATTTGTTTATGACTAGAAGTTATTGTTAATATATAATCAACAATAGACGCCCATAGAAAGGATTTGATTTAAAGTGAACCTGGGATTAAAAGATAAAACGGCAATCGTGACAGGCGGCAGTAAAGGTATCGGAAAAGCAATTGCCGTAGCGTTTGCCAAGGAAGGCACCAATGTTGTAATTTGTGGCCGCGGTGAAGGAGCATTAAGAGAAACAGCAGCGGAAATTGAAAAGCTGGGAGGCAATGTGCTTGCCGTTCAGGCGGATTTGACGAAACAATCTGATGTGGAACATCTGGTCTCCTCTGCAATCGACCGTTTCAAATCAATCGATATACTCGTAAATAATGCAGGAATAGCCAGTGGATTTGATGATTTTGAAACATTAGATATAGAGGCCTGGCAGCATATTTTTGATGTGAATGTATTTGGGACTGTCCGCGTAACCAAAGCAGTTATCCCTTTTATGAAAAAAACCGGATATGGACGCATCATTAATATTTCATCGGAATCTGGGCTTCAGCCTGATTCGTTTATGCCTCATTATAATGCTTCAAAGGCAGCCATTATCAATTTTTCAAAGAGCTTATCAAAGGCGTATGCCGCACAGGGAATTCTGGTGAATACTGTATCACCAGCATTTATCATGACACCAATGCTGGAAAATCTATTAAAAGATAATGCGAAGCAGCTGAATATAACCTATGAAGAAGCTACTCAACAATTTTTAAAGGAAAACCGTCCACATGTCGAAGTAAAACGGCCTGGAACAGTTGATGAAGCAGCGTCTGCTGTTGTTTATCTTGCTTCCGAACAGGCTTCCTTTATTAATGGTGTAAACCTTCGGGTAGATGGCGGTTCGGTTGCGAGTATATAAATTAAGCTAATTCTTAAGAAAAAAATTCAAACAAAAAAGGCTATCTTTTTTTGATCTGAACCCAAAAAGTTAGACACGAAATTTTAAGCAGCTACTTCGGCATGAGTCCGGTATTGAACCGGGCTCATGCCTTTTAATTTTGCTTTTATCCGTTTTTTATTGTAGTAATCGATATACTGTTCCAATTCTTTTTTAAAGTGTTCCATACTTTCAAATTCTTTGAGATAAAGCAATTCACTTTTCAATAAGCCAAAGAAACTCTCCATGGCGGCGTTATCAAGACAGTTGCCCTTACGGGACATGCTTTGTGTTATATTTTTTTCTTTCAATGCATGCTGGTACCGTTTCATTTGATAATGCCATCCCTGATCAGAGTGAAGGATGGGGGCATCGTTCTCTTTCAATTGTTTGAATGCCTTATCCAGCATCTTTGAAACCAAAGAGTAAACCGGACGGTGTTCCATCTGATAGGCAACGATTTCTCCATTATATAGGTCAAGAACTGGCGATAAATATAGCTTTTCACCATGTAATTGAATTTCCGTCACATCGGTTACCCACTTTTCATTCGGTTTCGCTGCTTGGAATTTACGTGCTATAACATTTGGAGCGATTTTTCCAACATTTCCACGATAGGAGCGATATTTCTTCACCTTCACCAGAGACTTGATCTTCATTTTATTCATTAAGCGACGGACAGTTTTATGATTAAGTGAATAGCCTTGATTTTGTAATTCCCATCGGATCCGACGATAGCCATATCGACCTTGGTGCTCATTAAAAATCTGTTGAATAACAGCTTTCACTTCATGATATTTATCTGCACGATTCTTTTGTTTCATCCAGTAATAATACGTGCTTCGTGGAATGCCTGCGACCTCAACGAGGTCAATGACTTTATATTCATGCCTTAACTCATCAATCACTTCCGCTTTGACTTGTTCTGTGATTTTTCCTCTTCTTGAATTAAGGCTTGTAACTTTTTTAAGTATGCATTCTCCATACGTAATCTCTCATTTTCAGCTCGTAGAGCTTCGACGGATCCTTCTGATGGCTGCTTTCTTTTTGAATCTTTTTTCATGGATGAACGCCCCTTTATCTTTGATCGAAGAGCCTCAATCCCTTGCGTTTCAAAAAGTTGATACCAATTCCAAACGGTGCTGGGAGAAGCCACGTTGAAATGGGCGGCAGCTTCTGAGATAGATACTCCCGTTTCGTTTATATAGTGAAGTACGTCCATTTTAAACTCGATAGAATGATTTGTATATGATTCTTGAAAAGCCATTTCTCCGTGTTTTCGAAACTTGGCCACCCATTCTTTTAACATTGATGAAGTCACACTGTGTTTATAAGCGGTTTCTTTAAAGGAATCTCCCCCCTGAAGATAAGCATGAACAGCAGCTAATTTAGTTTCCAAAGAATACTTGGTCATGAAAAAACTGCACCTCCTATTGTTAGATGTGTCTAACAAAAGGGGTGCAGTTCAAATCGATAGCCGCTTTTTTGTTTAGATTACCTGATTCCGCCCGTTTTCTTTAGATATGGATGGAGCTTTATCAGCCCGAGATAGTAAAGACGCTTCGTATCACCGTTTTTATATTCTGTATCACCAAAACTGCATGTGATTTTTCTTTGAATAGTCCTGGGGATAATTAGTAAACATGCTTGGAGTTTACCGTTATTTGTGGTACGGTTCACCGTACATTACTAAAGAACATTGTTTCTTTTGAGCAAAAAGTCTATATTTTTGTTTAAAAAAATAATGACCACTTCCTTGTTATAGAGGAGTGGTCATTTTTTATATAATCCTACATATCTTGACCGTCTGTTTAGCTAAAGCACAAGAATGTCCATAGGCATTTTTATTTTCCTGATTCTATCGACTTGGTCATACAGAAGATGAAACTACAACAAAGGTTTATTTACACATTCCCAAAGACAGAAAAAAAGAAGCTACCTAAAAGTTTGCTCAACTAATGAGAAGCCTCTAATTTTAATTTCGGATCAGTTCAGGCACCTTTGAGTAAGTTTCCTTATCCATATTCTACCCTGTAATGTACATCTCCACGCCTCCCCGGGAGGCTTTCCATCCCATGTCTCAACGGGTCAATGCCCTCTCATTCCTTCGTTATGCCTATCCAAGGGTGGAGGCCAGTTATGTTAACGCAATGGGTCAGAGTCCTTTTGTTGAAGAAACCTGGTACTCCGTACTTACTACTACAAGGCTGTTTAGCTTGTTAATAAAAGCACACTATTAGGCATTTAAGAGTCGACTGGCGTTACTTCTTTAGTGGCGTGACGGTCGATGTCTTGAAATAAAAAAGGAGGACTTTATAGCCCTCCAGTGCATCCTGTATAGTTAATGGAATGTAGCGATTTTTTCTAAGTCAAAACGATGATGCGGATATCCTTCAGAATCTGCTTTACCAATGGGTAGAATGCCTGCCAATTTGACATGCCCGGGAAGATTCAGGAGCTCTCTTACTTTATCCTGATCAAAGCCCAGCATAGGGTTGCTTGAATATCCATATCCTTGAACGGCAAGCATTAAGAACCCGAAAGCAATATTTGTTTGGGTTAATCCCCATTGAGCACGATCTTCCACCGTCATACCATTGAAAAATCCTGACAGATTGGCCACTTCTTCCTGCTTGCGCTCTGGAGGAAGTCCCGGATGTACAGTGTCAGCAATATTTGCAAGTACATCCTCCATATCACTTGTAACCACAACAACCGCGGGTGCTGAAGTCACTTGTTTTTGACCATAAGCTGCTGCTTCCAACTTTTCCTTTAGATCGTTATCCGTCACTACATGGAAACGCCAGGGTTGAAGGTTCCATGCACTTGGGGATAAGCGGACCAACTCAAAAATCTTATTTAGGTCTTGCTGAGGAATAGGCTCCTGCTTATATTTGCGAATGCTATGGCGTGTTTCAATTGCTTGTTGTACCGATAGAGATTGTTCTGTTGTGTTCATAGCCATGATGATCATCCTTTCTAGAAAAAGTCTTAATTAGGTTACCCTACATAAAAACACAATAACCTTTTGTTAGTTAAAATTTACACTATGTGTAGCATCAGCCTTGTATTTTTATACGAAGCGATTGCTTTTCCGTCTTTAGGTTTTAAATAAAACGATAAAAAAGGAACTTTAAGGGTTACTAAAACTTTATATAATCCAAATAATAATTTTGAAAGCTCCAATTACTTACTCCCAAAACAAAGGGATCCGTCCGAAGTCTTAAGATTGATGAACCCTAGTGAATTTATTAAAAAAGCACCGGATAAAACAAAATGAGATTAAATTGAAAAACAACCACATTTACTATGATAATGGGTTTATATTTGCCAGGGATGATGGACATCCACAATTAAGAAAAGTAATTGAAACTAGGCTCTAACGACTGCTGAAGAAAATCAGGTATAGAAAAAAACATAACTCCCCATTCCTTCAGACATACTCATACTTCTTTATTAATAGAAGCCGGGGTGTGAATTAAAGAAGTCCCCAGCGATTAGGTCATACAGATATCAATACAACAATGAACATTTACGCCCATATGACCGCCAATATGGAAGAAAAGGCCTCCCAACAGTGTAGTAAACTGATGAAAGACCTTCTCCTATAGGGCGCTTTTCTGTCACTGGTTGCCTTGTTTTATACGAGGACAAGAAAAGCATATTAACGTTTTAAACGTTGATGTAACACGGTTTTGAAACCTCTATTACATCATGCCGCCCATTCATCTTCTTTTAAAATAGAAGAAAATAGTAATTAAAAAAGATCGATAAATGCGGTGTTGACGCTTAATCTATAAACTTTTTAAATTACAATCTAAAAATTACGCGGACAAATCTGCGGACAACTTTTTCTAATACAACTGTAAATATTTTCACTACAACAAAAACAACTTACCAGGGGCTTTAAGATTTGAAATGAGGAGAGTGTTTTAAGTAACCCTTAATAATTCAAAAGGCAACTCCGGTCAGTTGCCTTCTATACTTTTCACTTCCCTATATTGTGGTAACTAGCATATGTAGAACAGCATCGTATTTTACGTTGCTGTTTTTAATTCATTTTCACATCCACTAAATCCGCCAGTTTAACTTTAACAATTTCGCCATGGAAATCCACTATTCGTAGTTCTCTTCTAAAGGTATCCACATAATGAACCTTCCCGATCAGCAAATGAAAATCCTCATCTCTAAAATAGGTAAAGCACAGGGCGGAATTTTCAAACATCGCCTGGCAGATGGTTT
Source organism: Fictibacillus sp. S7 (assembly GCF_004127935.1). NCBI lineage: Bacteria > Bacillati > Bacillota > Bacilli > Caryophanales > Fictibacillaceae > Fictibacillus > Fictibacillus sp. S7. Next base: position 2,842,107 of record NZ_QJKL01000001.1, read on the forward strand.
CCTCCATAAACTCCAGTTGCTGCTCATCCAGTTCAGGTTTCGTTTTCGTTTTTGTCCCAATCAAATTCTCGCAAGCTCTTCACATGTTCTGGCATGAACATTCCTTGCCATTTCATCTTTCTACGGTCACGAAGTTACGCCGCCAGCAGAACAATAAGATCTATCAATGAATTGAAGAAAAAGTTTAAGAAGGGTTGCTGCGGCAATCCTTTTTTCTTATTCGACTAACGGTGTTCAACTAACGGGTGCGTTAGTTCAACAACCTACCAAAAATGGATATTAAAATAGCTCAGTTAACTATACTGAGCCATTTATTTTTAATTGCAAACCCGTTACAAAAGATAGTACAAATTTAGTTGTATTTGCGATTGCATTATCGGGTTTTTGAGATAGGAAACGGAACCCGTTATGGGAAGCCCCACTGGTTATTTTTATTATTCATATTTCAACACATACTTCACATCAAAGGGAGTAAGTTTCAATTCTCTCGCTGGAATGTTGATTTTCGCATAAGCTGGATGCATAGGGAACCATTTTCTCGGCTTACCTCGGTCAATTTGAACGAGCCTTTTTTTATGAAGGACGAGAAGGTCCCTTAGTTCGTTCGGGATTAGGCTATGCGTTTTCTTCTTTACTAACTCCCCCCATCCGATCCAAATTGGAACCCCAGTTTCATTTAGTACTTTCTGAATGACTTGAAAATTAATCGGATTAAATACCAAATCTTTTCCCGTTAACTTTTCCGGCTTACTTGCTGCAGACGGGATCAGATTTATAATTCCAAAATTAGGATTGAATTCCCTGACATAATCGACTGTCCGGTCATTTCCATCTAGTGTACTTGCATTGAACATCAACAGAAAATGCGCAGGATTTCCTTCTTGATAATAATACCTTTTTGTTTCATCAGTCGAAGTAACAGCAATGCCTTTTTCTGACTCCAGGGTTTTAAAATTTCCCAGCGATAAAACGTGTTCCCACACTTAATACCCTCTCCTGCCACTATTTGGTGAATCACTGTATTTCTAGATTTTGAATGAAGCTTTATCTGGATCATGGAGATCCGACTCCTTAGTATCAAAAAGGACACGCAATCTAACCTTACGATCATTCAATAGATCTTTTGCTACCTGGTGATGGTCGAAAGGAGGATTATCACAATTGACTGCTTTATCATTTATAATTTTTGCCAATTTACCAGTATAGGTGGGAGTTTTAGCTCTACCATGGTCTTTATTATAATGAAAGCGATACAAAACCGCCTTCTCTTCAGCCAAAATGAAAATTTCAACCTTATCATCATTCAAAAAGTCTGCTTCTATGATACATTTTGTTACCTGCATATTAGCATCTCCCTATTTTAAAAAGGTTCCCAATAATTAGATTATTGCTTTTAAAACATGCCGTAAACAAATTTATTAAGGCTGAGGTCTTTTTATCTTATATAGAGAAAAACAACAAATAGTATGATTATGATTACGACGAATGGTAGACAACCGCCTTTAGTAAGTGAGGTAAAATCCCCTAAGATTGCGCGGTCAAATCCATCTTTAAGGGTTTCGTTTGGCTTTTTCTTCATTTTGCTGATCTCCTTTTAAACCCTTTCCAATAATAGCGCAATCAATAAAATTAGGTATGATTATTAATGAAATACTGCCCCATCCAACCATTCCAAAATCCCGTTGCCTATATGATTCGAAGATGACGGCACATCACACCCTGTCTGTGTTTTAACTGGTTTGCTTCCCATGGGATGAGTTGTGTTCGTCCTCCTATCCTTGGGTCGCTTTCCATTGATTATACTGCTTCCTAAGACAAGTACCACACGGGCGGTATCCCGCAAGAATTGCTGTCCCTTTCATCTGCAAAAAAAAACGCGATGCTCAACATACCTACCCTGACCCTCCTTAATCGCACGAAGTGCAGAGGGGCAATCGAATCGGCCATATATCTTGCCGCGACCATTGCCAGCTATTGTACCAGGATTGATACTCTTGTAAGAGCGTCCATCTTCTCCTAAGAGAGTGTATTGTTTATTAGAGTGTGGTTCCTCTGTTCTTAAATTATTGCTGATGCTCATTTAACTACCTCCTTTTCTTATCTCAACCACCTAACTAGACAAGCCAGGGATGGCTTTGGACATATTCTTCATTTCAGATCCCAAAAACCTCATTTTTATCTGAAAGTAAAATATTTCATGTTATCTCCAAATTTGCAGGATGACAAAAAAACCATGATCCAAGGGGTTCTTATTTTTTATTTCTTCTTTTACGGAAGAACCAGACCACCAGGGCGATTATTGCGATCCAGGCTACCATCGGAAAAACTACTTGCCAGTTCACCATTCCGAGTATCATTTCTTCTTTTTTTCCTTCCGTTTGAAATTCAGATCAACAAAAGTAAAATAAATAACTCCAGCGATAAAAGCAATAGCTCCCCCGCCGTACATAATAATACTATCTGCTGTCATTCTTCGATCCTCACTTTCCCTAAATCTTCTATAAGGGCCTTCTCTGGATCAATTGTTGTCCTCTCAATATGTCACTCATCATAATCATTACTGCAAAACTTTGCTGTATTCACCAGAAAAAGTAATTTCTATTGTTTGTTAGCCTTTGCAATTAATTCAGCTTGTTTTCTCATTCTCCTGTCATCTTTCTTATCCTTTACTAATAAGATTGCATGAATTGCTCCAGGTAACCAGAAGCAAAGTGTTAGGATAAGATTAATAAATGCTTGAAACGGTCTCCCAATCAGCAATACCGCAAGCGGCGGAAGAACGATGGCCAGTAAATATAACATATGTATCACCTCTCTTGTTTCTATAGATAACATATATTCTGCCTTTCCCTTATAATTCCTTTTTTGGAACATGTTTTCTTCCAGATGTCAAAATGGATGTCCCTGAAACTGCCTAGCTCTCTCCCTCCCCATCAATGCTTCATATTTGCCTTTGCCATTACATCATCACCGCCACAAAATAAAAAAGCATGCCCAAAGGAATGCTCTTATAATACTTTTCCAACTAACTAAACACCTAGCGGCCCATCGAACGCTTTAGTAATCTCACATTTATTAAGAGAAATAAATCCCTCACTCTGCAGCCAACGAGCTTCTTTCATAATCTCTTCATGTCTATAATGACAACCGGAACCAATAATGAAAATAAAACTGTCATCATCGTCTATAGTTGATTCCTTAATCCGATTCTAGCTTTCGGCAAGAGGAAATTATTCCCTTCACTTTCTCCACTCTACGCATACAGAAGGAAGGAAATGGCCTCTAGAGCTGCTTACGTAACTCCATAGAATTCAGGTAAAGCACTCGTACTTAAATAACTGGTGTTAAAAGTTAATTAGATTTCCCTTAAATTCTCTTAAATTTTTCTTCAGTTCGTCATAATCTTTAGTATCATCCTCTTCCCAAAACTCAAGGTCCGCACCACAAAATAGGTCGGGTATCCAAAAGACGCATAACCTACTTTTACAAATGATTCTTCTTTCGTTAACGCCACTCGTTAGCCCACCATGCCGCATTTCTTACGGTATTCTTCTCCAGTACCTCGTTAGGCATCAGTGCCGTTAATTGAGCCTGTTCCTTATGCAGCGACAGACTACTAGCAGCCAGCGCCAGCAGTATTTGAAATCCTCCCACTGTATTTACCTCGTGCGTACGCTGTGTACCTTATTCCCGGGCTACAGGATACACCAATAGTTTTGCTAAATTTGCCTAATGAATCCGCTGTTGCGTCTGTAGTACCCGAATTTCCACCAACCGGTGTAGAATTATAAGTAATTTCAATTGGTTCATTCGGCAAAAAGCCGCTACCGAAAACACGTAAATCATTGAACGGCCCCGTTCGTGGAATCATCTCAACACCTACAGTCGCTGATGGAGTTGTAGTTGTCGAGCCAGCGGACGTTCCTGATACAGGAATCCTGCTACGCAAATCTGCCACTTGTGCCTCAAGTTGTTGAATACGCGAAAGCCAAGCTGCTAGGGGGGTCACCGTGTCTCCGCCCATATAGATGAATCCATTGGCGATCAGATTGCCGGATATGTGAACGTTGCCGTCAAACGCCCCAGCTATCGCTCCCTTGCCGAAAACTCCTGCATGACCTGGACTCTTGCTTTCTCCCCATATCCCTACAAATTTCTCGCTGACTCCAACGACACCAGCTTGATTCGTACTTGCACCATGAACTCCCTGCCAATCTTTACTTTTGCCTAAAACTCCTGCATGCCCCGGACTCTTACTTTCTCCCCATACCCCTACAAATTTCTCACTGATACCGGCAACACCAGCTTGGTTCGTACTTTCACCATAAACTCCGTTCCAATCTTTACTTTTGCCCAAAACTCCTGGATGCCCACTCTTGCTTTCTCCCCATACGCCTACAAATTTCTCGCTGACTCCGATGACACCAGCTTGTTCCTTGCTTTCGCCGTAGACAGCTTGCCCGGTATTACTGAAGCCTTCTACACCTCTTCCACCAGCGGTGTTTGTGCCACTTACAGCAGCAACATTTTGATCATTAGAACTTTCGCGTATAGCCATTTGAACACTCCTTTAAGTAATATTTTTGCATAATCTAAACTCAATAAAACCATATATTACTAATTTATTACACACACTGTATGTAAAGTACTAAAAATCTAATGCATATTCTATACAAATTTAGTTAAAGGGTTTGGCGTCTGTTTTTTTTTTATCATTTATGCATGATTTTATACAACTTTTTTACATCCACGATTTTGGCTTCTGAAGAAGCCTGGTTGCTGCATAAATATGTGGAGTTTTATGTAACCTCTTATTCAATATAATGGCCCGATTGGTGAGTAAAAAGGAAAGATCAAACTTGAACTAAATAAGAAAATCAATGGCATTTTAACTAGAGCATAAAATTAAAGAACTCGTTCCAAAAACGATAATTTTTGACACTCCTCACTTAAAGAACGGATAATCAAGCGATTAACCACTTTCATCGTGTCATAAAATAGTATCAAATCATAGTTGCAAAAACCCTCCTTTATTGATACGATACACTTATGTAAAAATTTGGTAACAGGAGAATGTAAAATGAAAATAGGTTACGCGCGGGTGTCTACACTAGATCAAAATTTAGATATGCAGGTAGACGCATTAAAAGTGGCAGGGTGCGATAAGATTTACATGGAGAAGCTATCGGGTAAACGCGACGATAGACCAGAATTAAACCGGTGCCTGGATAATCTTCGCAAAGGTGACACTTTAGTCGTATACAAACTGGATCGTCTTGGTCGTTCCACGTTTAAGCTGCTGGAACTAACGGCTGGATTCGAAAAAGAGTGCATTGACTTCGTATCCATCGTTGATGGCATTGACACAACCACACCAGTCGGTAAGTTCTTCTTTCGCACTATGGCTTCTATAGCAGAATTAGAGCGCGATATCATAGTAGAACGTACACAAGCCGGTTTGAAGGCTGCTAGAGCACGTGGCCGTATTGGCGGTCGTCCATCAATACCACAAAAGGAAATAGAACGAGCGTTAAAACTATATGAAACAAATGAGTACACTGTACCCGAAATTGTTGAAATGACAGGAGTTTCCAAAGCAACTTTATACCGCTCATTAAGAAAGGTCGCTAAATAGCGACCTCTAACCTTCAAATACATGCAGTTTTAAGTGAACCTTTTCTACATACTTTTGATCTCAACCTGAAGGAGATATAAACCATATATCCTCAACCCTACCTTAGTTATCAGGTAAGGATCGATCTAGCATTCACGAAAGGATTTGGATTTAAGAAGAATGCATCCGAATCTATCAACATGTAGGCAGGTGGGAATTAAGCTGCCTGCAAAGGCGGTTTAGTTTACGCTATATACTTCTTAGTTTATATTTTCCTTCTCCTAGAGAAACAAAAGTTTTTGGATAGGATTTACTGTGACTTTCATTCGAAGAATTAGATAAAAATACATTAATGTAATTCTCTGAAGGCTACCAATTTTTATTGTTCATGTAACTTTTGATATCAGATGTACAAATAGGTTCCTTAAGACTGCCTTTATTAATTGCTTCCGTGATTTCTATACGTAAACCCTGACCATATTTAGAACCCATATTAATATCACTTCCTTTAAACACGAGTAGCTGAAGCCATTAATTCAGCTTGCTGAACAACTGTTTCTACTGCCATTTTTTGAATATCAGGCGGATAACCATATTTCTTTAACAGTCTTCTAACAGTAATTCTCATTTTGGCTCTTGCCGATTCCCGAAGGTTCCAATCGATGCTCATATTTTCCTTTATAGCTTTCGACAGCTCATGCGCTATTGCCTTAAGTATGTCGTCACCCATCACTTCTTCCGCTGTATGATGAGAAGCTAGAGCATCATAAAATGCTATCTCCTCTTTATTTAAACCTGTTTCTTCTCCTCTTTTATATGAGTCATTCATTTCTTTTGCTAGTTCAATTAGTTCCTCGATGACTTTTGATGTCTCAATCGCCCTTTTATTGTATTTATTAATGGCATTCGTCAAAAGATCAGAAAACTTTTTTGCTTGAACTAAGTTGGTCCGCTGGACACTTCTTACTTTTCCTTGCAGCAAACGATTCAATAACTCGACAGCAAGATTTTTCTGAGGCAGTGCCCGAACATCAGCAAGGAATTGATCAGATAAGATTGAAATATCGGGATTTTCAAGTCCTAATGAGCTATAAATATCTACGACTTCATCAGATATGACGGACTTTGAAATCAGTTGGTTGATCTGAGCATCCAGTTGCGAAGAAGTTTTCTTTTTTGCTTCATCCGGTAATAATTTGATAATTCCGGACTTCACCGCTTTGAAGAATCCAATTTCGGCATTCAGCTCTTGGGCATCCTCATCGGTAGAGCAAAGGGCAAATGCTTTGGCCAGTTCTGTAACCAAACGTAAAAACGCTTTTTTCTGTTCCTCTCCAAGTCCAATCACAAAATCAACCGTTTCAATGATGGCTTTCATTCGTTCTGTCGGTCGTTCTGAATCAAAATGAGTGTAATCATGCTGATAGAGCATACTTTGAATCAGTTCATATTTCTCGAGCATAAGATCCAGTGCAACAGACGTATCTACCCCTGCATTATCTCGATCACTTTCGGTATATTGTTTTAAGGCTTCTTTCAAACTATCCGCAATTCCAATATAGTCAACAATCAGTCCACCCGGCTTGTCCCTAAAGACCCGATTTACCCGTGCGATAGCCTGCATTAAATTATGGCCTTTCATCGGCTTATCTATATACATGGTATGCATAGACGGTACATCAAAGCCCGTCAGCCACATATCCCGAACAAGGACAATTTTTAATTCATCACTTGTATCTTTCATACGCTTTGCAAGATACTCCCGCCGACGTTTATTGCCGATAAACTCTTGCCAATCTTCTGGGTCGCTCGATGAACCCGTCATAACAATTTTAATAATACCTTTGGAATCGTCATCGGAGTGCCATTCCGGGCGAAGCTTGACGATTTCTTTGTACAAATCAATCGCGATCCGTCGGGACATTACTACTACCATACCCTTACCAAAAATGGCATCTTGGCGAGTTTCAAAATGATTCACAATGTCGTTTGCCACACGTTTCAAACGTTCATTAACTCCGGCAAGTGCTTCTAACCGAGACCATTTCGTCTTTAGTTTTTCTCGTTCATCGACTTCTTGATATTCGGTGATTTCATCGTATTCTCCGTCAATTTCTAGACCTTCCGGGAGATCCAACTTCACAATCCGACTTTCGTAAAAGATTTTGACGGTCGCCCCGTCTTCTACCGCCTGGGTCATATCATAAATATCAATGTAATTTCCAAAGACAGCAGGAGTATTTTTGTCAGTCGCTTCTACTGGTGTACCAGTAAATCCAACGTATGATGCATTTGGCAAAGCGTCACGTAGATGTTTCGCAAAACCATACTTCACATGGGCTTCAGAAGATGAGCGCTGCATCTGTGCTTGGAATCCATACTGGGATCGATGTGCTTCATCTGCCATGACGATTACATTTCTACGTTGGGTTAAGGCTTCCATTGTATTAGAGCCCTCTTCAGGAGCAAATTTTTGCATTGTGGTAAAAATAATCCCACCTGACTCAACCGCCAAAAGCTCCTTTAGATCGCTTCTTTTGTCTGCTTGTTTTGGTGACTGCCTGAGCAATTCACTGGACTGACTAAACGTAGCAAAAAGCTGATCATCCAAATCATTTCTATCCGTTAAGACAACAACCGTCGGATTATTCATCTCTAAGACCAGCTTTCCGGTATAAAACACCATCGACAAGCTTTTTCCAGATCCTTGTGTATGCCAAATGACACCGATCTTACGGTCTCCATGCTCACTTGCTGCACGTTTGGCTTCTTCAACAGCTTTATTCACCGCATGATACTGATGATAAGCTGCTAGTATTTTAAATGTATCTTCTCCATCCGTTTGAAACAGAATAAAATAGCGAATCAAATCTAGTAACATGGATGGTTTACACATTCCTTTAATCATGACTTCTAATTGAGGAATGGTATTTGGAGCAATTGTTTCCCCATCGATGGTCCTCCACATCATAAATCGTTCTTCGTTAGAAGTTAAGGTTCCGGCTCGGGCATTAATCCCATCGCTAGTTACCATGAAAGCATTGTATTGAAATAAAGAGGTAATGGTCTTTTTGTAGGTTTGAAGCTGATTATAGCCTTGAGAGATGCCGACCTTTTCATCTGTAGAGCTTTTCAACTCAAATACCACTAACGGTAATCCGTTTACAAATAAAATCACGTCTGGTCGCTTATTAGCTGAACCTTCCATAATGGTAAATTGGTTCACGGCCAGGAAATCATTTGCTTCTGGATGATCAAAATCAAATAACCAAAGTTTTTTCGTTGAGTTTCTCCCGTCATCTTCTCTAACCTCTATGTCCACTCCGTCCGTAATAAGCTTATGAAACGAACGGTTGTTGATTAGGAGGTTGGGATGCTGCGGAATCGTAACCTTACGAACAGCTTCTTCTATTTCTTGAATTTTCACATTTTTATTGATACGAGAAAGGGCGTCGGTTAAACGCCCTTCTAAAAATACCGTTGAGTAATCCTGTCTCTCAGGAGAAATACCATCATGTGCAAGATCTGGGCCACTCGCCACTTCATATCCGATCTCTTCCAGCCAATCAAGCGTGGCATGTTCTAATTCATCTTCATTAAAGCTGTACATGTTCCAGTTCCTCACTTTCTGTTGGGATTTCAATTTCTCCTGAGAGAAGTTTCGGAAGAAGGATATCTCTTAATTCTTTAAGTCTTTCGATTTCTTGCATCAAGCTAAGTTGATGATCAACTATGTTTTTAAGGATCGCATAATTCTTAGTAAATTGCTCTTTTTCAGGTATTGCAAATATAAATTGTGACAGTTGCTTAAATGTTATTTGTGGAAAAGTCCCTGATCTTGTTTCTGCAATTTGCTGTAATTTATTAATAGTATCCTCATTTTTTAAATAAAGGTATAATACTTTACTTGGAAATATATCTTCATCAGCTCTTAACACCATGAGTTTAGTTGAAACGACATAATCATTTGCATCAAAATCCACATAAGCAAACCTTTTATTTGCAGGTCTAATTTCACTGTATAAAATATCATTTTTTTTAATTAGTTTTTTCGCTTGTCCAGGCATTTCTTTAGTAGGTGAATAACTTTTTTTCAAAACTTTACCTTCTAAAATATCAGATGTATTTAAGAAGATTGCACTCTCTTTTGATTTTTTATTTATAGATTCTGAAATGCTTTGAACAAATTTATTAAAGTTTAATACATTCCACCCCTCAGGAATCAACCCCAACTCACTTTCCACCATCTTCCCGCCACTTGATTGATAAGGCTCTCCGTTTTCATTCGGAAATTCAAAGTCGATAAACCAGCGTTTGAAAAGGGTTTGGGCGATTTGTTCGAGGTCTGAATTAATTGAAAGGTTTATATTTATTTTTTTATCTAATGAAAATAGGATTGAAGATATTTTTTTTTGTAATGATATTTCAGGAAAAGCAAAAGGTAGTGTTTTAAATGAGGAATGAGTTAAATCTTTTTGGACACTTCCAGAAGCTACATTATTTGCTAACTCTTTGAAATATTTATTGTTCAAGTAATAAAATAAGAACATTTTATCCAATTGATTTGAATTGTACTCAACCTTAAAACAATTATTATGAACACACCCCTCTACATCTGTATAAACTAATCCTACTTGTCCTGTTCTAGTATAAATTATATCCTCTTTAACAGCGACGTACTGTTCCTTAATATCAGTAACATATTCCGAAAACTTCCCCTTAGGTAAGTCCGTTATTTTTAATAAAGGTATATATCCATCAAGCTCTTCCGAAACTCTTCTTTTAGACGAAATTTGCAATCCTTGCCTTAGATTTACAACATCTCCAATTTTACAATACTTCCAGTTATCTGAAATCCTCCCAAATATACTATATTCCATATCCAATCCCCTCCAAAGCTCGGCGGATATCATCTTCAAGTGATTTTGACTTTGCAAACTGCTCAGATAGCCCAGTCGTTAACCTTAACATCTTCTCTTCAAAAGGTTCCCCGTCTTCTTCTAAATCTTCAAACCCTACATACCTTCCAGGAGATAAGATATATTCATTTCCCTTTACTTCTTCTAATGTAGCTGCTTTACAAAAGCCTAGTATATTTTCATAACTTTGTTCATTTGTTCCACGCCAAGCATGATAAGCTTCAGTAACTTTTTGAATATCTTCAATTGCAAGCTCTTTATGAGTACGATCTGCCATGTACCCTAGTTTACGAGCATCAATAAACAAAATTTCTCCCTTGCGGTCACGCTGTCCTTTTGCAGCTTTGTTTCGTGTGACAAACCAGAGGCTCACAGGGATTTGAGTTGAATAGAATAGCTGACCTGGAAGTGTGACAATACACTCTACTAAATCATTTTCAATTAAATTGCGACGAATTTCCAATTCACTAGCCGTGCTTGTTGACATCGATCCGTTCGCAAGGACAAATCCTGCTGTCCCAGAGGGGGCAAGCTTTGATACCATATGCTGAATCCATGCATAGTTTGCATTTCCAACTGGTGGTGTACCATAACTCCAACGTACATCTTCTTTTAATTTTTCACCGCCCCAATCACTGATATTAAAGGGAGGATTTGCTAGGATGTAATCAGCCTTTAATCCTTTATGTAAATCCTTATGAAAGGTGTCTGCATTGTGCTCACCAATATTTCCATCTATACCACGAATAGCTAGATTCATTTTGCAAAGTCGCCAAGTAGTCGGATTTGACTCTTGTCCGTAAACTGCGATGTCACCAAGCCTTCCCTGATGTTCTTCAACAAATTTTTCACTTTGAACAAACATTCCACCAGAACCACAGCATGGGTCATAAACTCTGCCTTTATAAGGTTCAAGCATTTTAACCAGTAGCTTAACAATGGAAGTAGGCGTGTAGAACTCACCTCCATTTTTTCCTTCGGCACTTGCAAATTTACTTAGAAAGTATTCATATACACGGCCAAGAACATCTTTAGACCGGCTCTCTTGATCCCCTACTTTAAAGGAAAACAAATCAATGGTTTCACCTAGACGCGTCTTGTCTAATGCAGGGCGCGCAAAATCTTTTGGAAGCACCCCTCTTAATGAATCATTCTCTTTTTCAATAGAAATCATTGCTTGGTCAATAATTTGGCCAATCTCCGGCTTTTTTGCATTTTCTTTAACAAAAGACCACCGTGCATCTTTGGGAACCCAGAAAATATTCTCAGCAGCATACTCATCTTTATCTTCTGGATCAGCCCATTCATCTTGGGATAATTCGTTGTGTTTTTCTTCAAATGCATCTGAAACATATTTCAAAAACAATAATCCCAATACGACATTTTTATATTCCGAAGCATCCATGCTACCTCTTAGTTTATCTGCCATTAACCAAAGCTTTTCTTCGAATCCAATACTTGCTGTTGACATTTTATTTCCCCCGTTTAATGTGTCAAATAAAAATTTCTATCTAATAATAGTTTAACAAAAAATGTTTGATGAAGCATTTATCAGAAACATTAAGTTCTCTTCCTTCACACTAGTTTTAGAAGCTTCGGTGCCTTTTTCGGATTTCAGTACTTTAAAGATATAAAAAAGCGAGGGCTATTCAGCCTTCGCAACATGGAAACTTCTTTATTTCACTCTTTCTATCAACGCACAGCATTCCAACCGACTAGAGTGCTGAATATAGAAAAATTAAACCCTAGATTGTAGTCGGTGTTCTCCTAAATAATAATAACCGACTTGTGTTTTTCTGAAGCTATTCTATATTCAGTTGTAAAAAAAACTTCCCTTTTTAGGTTACTTCTTGACCATGAAGACCATTTTAGGCAAAAAAAACACGCCTAATATTAGGCGCGCTTCTTTTTCGATGAATAATATTCTGTATCTTCACTAACACTAAAAGTCCCGATTGACTGTATATTCATAAAATCCAATACCTCTGCAAGTAGCTCATTGGTTTCCTTTTGAGATGTTTCTAACTCTTTGTCAATTTCATTAATGGATTCAAATGGACTTATTCTTTCCATTTTCTTATCAATCACTGCCATTTTTAACGCCCCTTTCTGGGTCTGTTTCAATTGTAACGGCTGTTTCAATTTCCTCTTGTTTAATAATCATATCACATAATTCAGCTAGTCCGCAGATATCAGCATAACTTCTAATCATAACTTCATCGTCTTGCTTAAACTCTGCTTTATCCTCGCTCTGAATGCAAAGAACGCCGATAATATTACCCTTTACCCAAATTGGAGTACCAATTATGGAGGTGTAATGATCGAGGTGTTCCTTTTTGTGAGACCAACCGCCGTCTTTATAAACATCTGCCAACGTTTTTGTATCGCCTAATTCCCAAACTTCTCCGGCAAACCCTTCACCCTTTGCAAAACTCTTTTCCCTTGCCGACTTGGTATCAATCCTGTAGTATGCAAATATCTTTAATTTATTATATTCGTTTATAAGGAAAAGTGAAGCAGATTTATCGGATTTGTTAGAATAAAGGCACGTAACACACTCATTCAGCACATTATCCATAAACTCCTTCTTCCAACCTTCTTTGTGTTCTGAAAGCAATGTATGTAAGGAACGGACCAGTCTGCTTGTATTCTTTGTATTCCGTTCGAATATCTCAATAAGCTTCCTTAATTTTATTTCACGGTTAACACCTTCCGATAGCTTTTTAGCAGTTGCTATGAGTAATCTTCCGGATTCGTCGAGTCTCTCGCCGTTCTCTTGAAGCTGCTTCTTTATCTTTTGGTTCTCTTTTAGCAGTTCTGTATCCCCGATCTTTTCACGCAAAACAGCATATTTGCTGTAAAAAGGATTCGGCATATTAAAACCAAACTGCTGCATTTCTGGCGATCTCGTTCGAAGCCATCTTGCGGTAAGAACGGTACATACAATGCCGGAAATAGTATAGGCGATGAAAGTAAAAACCCTTATAAACGCATACTTTGGCCCGCCTAATTTATCAATCAATTCTATAGCACCGGCTACGAGTGTAGAAACTACAATAACAGCCAAAATCAAACCGCAGAGAAGACTGCCAATAAATTTTAATGGGTAATACTTTCCTCTTTGTACATCGGTATCAATCACGGGTTGTTTATCCGTGTGTAGTTGCATATCACCCTTCCCTTCCTGTTATATCCATTATACACAATTTTTAAAATATGATCATCATGTAAAATAGGAACAAGACAACCAGAAGGGAGTGCTTACTTTTGTTTCTGTTTAAGAAAAAACAATGTTACTTTATTAAACAAATTTCTTGTGTTAATTGGCATACTATCACATCTCAACTGCATTAAAGGTTACTTCAAAAATATTGGTCACTCTATGGTCACATCGTCGTCACACACTATTGAAAACTAACGGCAACTACAGTTCATTTAAACAATAAAAATATCCTAAAAATGTGATATAAAAGCATTTCTAGGCACTATAGAAAAGAACAGGAAACTTCACAAAAGGTCAGCGGTTCGATCCCGCTAGTCTCCACCAAATACATAATCACGCAAAAGTGCTATATGGTCTAAACGTGACCTACTTTTGCTTAAGTTAGACCTCTGTTCAAATCGAATGGAGGTCTTTTTATGTTAATCGAATTGGCTCAGAAGTAATTTCTAGCAGAGAAAAAGTTTGAAGGTTTAACTCAGAACAGTATCACTTGTTATGTCACACTCTTTAAGGTATGGAATGAATGGTTAGCAACTCAAAACATTGAACAAGTAGAGGACTTAAATCCACGATTGATTAAGCAATATTTAACCTTTTGTGTTAATGATTGTAACTTGCGAATTCAATATATAAAAAAGTAGGGGGATAAACCCTCTGCTTATAATAATCCTCTTAATGGATTTGCTTTGTCCATTGTTTCTTTTAATTCGTGAGCGAAGTACCCAATATACTGACGGGTTACTTCTATCTTAGAATGTCGATTGCTATTCTTGAATGGTTGTTACTACTCCATCCTCGAAATAAACATATTTATAACCTGAATAGACCCATTGTTCTTTATTTGATGAAGCAGTTTTTGTTGTATTAATATCAATCGGATTTCCCCATGTAGTAGACAATACCTCTGATTTAGACATACCCACTTCAGGAACTCCTTTTAAATTTGATTGAACAGCATCAGATTTATTAACTAGGTACTGTAGATTCGCTTTAGCATTTTCATAAAGTGCATCTACATTTGATTGAACTTCCTTTGGTACATTCTTTACAACCTCAATATCAGAAACGAGGTCTTTATAATCATGTATTTTACTAATTAGACTTTCATCTTCATTATCTATTTCTTCCTGTTTTAAAAAAGCCCCTGAAATAAGATAAATATCCCTTTTAAAGTCTGTATCTTGCTTACTCGATTTAGAAAGGGCTTTTTCATAATCTTTTGCCACAAGCAAGTTTATAAGTTCTTCTTTGTCTTTATCATGTGTTCCTAGTGCAAATGTTTCTTTAGTACTCTTCCCATTTAAATTCCCCACATAAAATAAACCAGCAATCAACAAAACAATTAATGAAACAGAACTTAAAAAAATGATTTTAAATTTCTTATTCAATATTTGTTCCCCTCTCGCCCTTTTACTCAAATATATTAGACGAGAAATTTATATTTCCTTTAAGTGGAAATTAATTATTTTCCAAAAAAGAGAACATATATTCGTACTTCGTGGTATATACTATACAAAGGAGTTGATTAATATGAGCATTCGAGATCGTGGAGCAATAAAATGGACGGCTATGATGCTGCCTGAACATGTTAAGAAACTAAGGGAGTTTGACTGGGATCAAAATAAAAAAGTGAAACCTGAACTTGACGAACAGCAATTGGAGTTAATCGAAGAAACGATATGTGAAGCGATGGCTGAAGACTTATTTTTATGTATTACATACTTTAAGCACGACGATTTTCACTTACTTATTGGAAAAGTACACTATGTTGATACCTATAAACGTGAGTTAAGGATAGTGGACTACCACAATGAACTATATAAAATTAAACTTGATGATTTGGTGGATGTAAAATTTCATTAACCTTTTATTAATCTATAAAGAAGCATTCTTAAGGATTTGCGTTTTTTGGTGTGAACCACATTAAAATAAATATGTTGATTCTCATTAAAGTAATCCTCTGGTGTATATTCCTGGCATTTCATCTTGGAGTGGTTCTGTAAAAATTCGATTAGAGCAGTCTTGATTTCAACCTCAGTCATCACATCAATATTTTCCTTATAATAATCAATGTGCAAGAAGGACACCTACTTT
Organism: Fictibacillus sp. S7; assembly: GCF_004127935.1. Taxonomy (NCBI): domain Bacteria; kingdom Bacillati; phylum Bacillota; class Bacilli; order Caryophanales; family Fictibacillaceae; genus Fictibacillus; species Fictibacillus sp. S7. Next base: position 2,857,957 of record NZ_QJKL01000001.1, read on the forward strand.
CGTTTTTTTACATAATTCGACAACATAGGTCTAAAGTCCTTTTCCAAATAAGAAAAAACACTCCCTTTTAGGAGCGCTCTTTCCTTTACTTTTGTAAATAAGTTTTATACTTTGGATTATCGCTATACAATGCTTCAAAAACTTCCTGATATCTACCATCTTCATGTAGATGCTTTGCTACAAATTCAGCAAAATGATAGTCACCTTTGAGGTGCGGTACTATTTCATAAATATCTGATTCATACCTCATATCACTAAGTTCATTATTTTCTTCTAAAGATTTTCGCATGCTTGCAAACAAATTTAATATTTCCTTGGATTGTTTCCTAGTAATTTCATATTCAAAGAACAAACGATCCAAATCTGTATTATCAAACAACAATCTTTGTCTAAATTCAATAAAGTCGAGTCTTTCTAGAAGTTCGGTTTCATTCAAATTAGTTCCTCTTCTCTTTTAATGAGATCAGTTACCTGTACCTGTATACATGGGATGGGAATTCATTTAATACTATGTAATCTCCACAAGAGTTACAATCAATTCTAATTTCTTCGAGAACAGGAGTGACTTCTTCCGCACTATCAGCATCATGGTCAAATTCTATTTGTATTTCAGATGCTTTAAAGCGGCTTTCAATAGAACTAAAATTTGCATGTTGACCAAATTTTGTTGGAATTAATTCTACAAAATTATTACATTTTTCACATTGAACTACTAACTTCAAAAAAACACCTCCCTTCTGTCTACTACTTTCGACTTAAAGGGAGATATTTCCTTTAGTTTCTATTGTTTTGTTTTTCTTTTTTTAACAATTTATGATTTTTAAGTTGATATAGATTAACTAATAATCTCTCTATTATTTCGATAGCACCGTGCAATTCTTCAGATGTTGGTATTACAGCCTCGTGTGCCGCTGCATTACCAATCTCCCTAATTCGTTGTAAAATTAAAGTTTCATACCATATTATATGTTTGTTTTCATAAAGCCCATATATTTTTCCTTCAATACTTTCTCTTTTACCTTCCTGTACCAAAGGATTACCATCATTATCATGTTTGAATCCCTTAATAATCCCAAGTTCATTACATATCGCTTCAATTAATGTCCTCAATCCTATTGCGCAAAGTAAATTATGTTTTTGATTATAGGCAGCCACTAATTGTAAATATATAGATCTAATGTTAATAGGGATATGCAACAAAATAGACTCAAAAGGATCAATTGTAATGGGCTTTTCAACTGCTGGGGGATCTGGATAAATATTTACATAAAGATGAGGTCGTTCTCCATTATGCTCTATCCAAACAGAGGAAATGTCTCCGTAAGTAACCGAATCACACCCTGCGCATTGAAGAATTGAATGATCTATAAAAATACCTTGATCTAAATTATTATTAGGGTCTGGGAATTTATATATTATCTTGTGATTCCTTAAGCCGTTACATTTTTCGCAATACACTTTTTCTGGAACAAATTCCATTTTCATCACCCATTTTGATAATACATCAATTACTTTAAATATACTATTTTTTTCGTGGGTGTAAAAAGGCATATGCTAGGCGAACTAAATTCCAAAAGAGGGGTATTTGTACCGCTGTTTTCCACTATCTAAGAAACGTTATGTCGCTTTTCACCTAATTTAGACCATAGTTCAGCATGCAGTATGGTCTATTCTAAATAAGCAGGAGCCTTAAATACCTGTATATATATATACCCAGCACTTTCTTATCTTTTTAGTTTAATAGTAATGGACAATTAAACCTGTAATCTAACGTCTCACATACAGCGTTCCAATAGAGTCTACCCTACATTAGAGAACTAGGGGAAACTTTATTTTTCACGCTGGCAGCGTAAAGGTCAGCATTACACTTCACCTATTATAAGCAAACGTGAAGCAATTACTAAAATCTTGATAAACAAAAAGACCAATTCTGTATCGAATCGGTCTTTTCTCATTTTTACTAAAAGTATAAAACTTAATTTTAACTATTTGCTTATTTTATTAGAGTTAGAAGTGAGGTTTTATTAGGTTTTGTAGAATGCGAATGATACCAATAAAATAGTCTGTTTTGGTGCCATTTTTCATCTGCCGCTTTCCTTCGTACAGTTTGATAGGGAATACGGAACCGCAGACTAATAGCTTTTAAACTAACCTTGCTACGATGTCCCGCTTCATAAAAAGTGTTCTCTACCATCTGCCAATCATATTTGGATTTTGGCATAGTCCCACCCCCTCACAGTTAGATTTACCAGGTGTATCCTTTAAAATAGAAAGGTGTATCTGCCGTCTTCGCTTTTCCCTTTATTCTTTTTATCGCCCCCTCCCCTTTGATTCAAGTAGCTTTCAAATCTGGTTCCGAACAATGTTTCTGGACGCAGGAACTTATTCATTTTCTCATCGTTAAGCCATTCAGCTGTTTTGAGATCAATGACACATTTAAAATCATTTAATGTAAAGCCGTCATTGCATCTTGCTTTGATCAGGACAATGGTTTTTAAAGTTGTTTGAAAAGAAGAATGGGCTTTACGGTTCAAATAGTCGATAATCTCCTCATACAGTAATATGTCTACTTCTCTTTCTGCTTCTTTTTCTTCTTCTTTTTCTTCTTCTCTTTCTCCTTCTAGTTCTTCTTCTTCCCCATAGACTATAGATAGGGTGTCTAAGAGGTATCCATACCGCTTTTTTACTAACTCTGAATACTTGGCAACAAAGGCTTTATTCTTGATTGCCTTCAATTCTTTTTCAATACACGTTATTACTTTAGGGCTGTTAATGAAGTTGTACTTTGTCCAGTTTATAATCATAATTTCCTTTTCTTCTTCTGAGTAAAGGACCTTACCGTATTCAACAAATTTTTGAAGCAACTTGTCTACAGTTCCACGGTTATATCCTGTTTCTGTCTCGATGATTCGTTTTGGCAGTTCGTATATGCCGCACTGAGTCGTTTTACTGTTGGTCATAAGGTAAAGATAGAAATACTTTTCTTCTGGCGTGAGATCCAAGACAAATCCATCCTGCCAGAATGTTACGTGTATCTGTCTATAAACAGCCATTGTAATTGTCTCCTCCCACGTTTATATAACAACGGTACCTTCTTGAGCTAAGCTCCGTGCCGCTGGTCGGCTTGGAAGCGTGGAAAGCAGTATCCGCCTTCCTTTATTACACTCCGAGCACCAATCATCTTTGGCGTTATGCTTGGTGGGTTGTCATCGAGATCCTTAGACCGTTTGACATGCATCGGTTCGTCTTTACAAGAGGGATGTCCTTCCCTAATATGCCAGGTTGAACCAGTAATAGGCCTGTGTGTTCAATGCCAATGATGATTCTGTTCTTTCAATTGCTCCTTTTTGGAATAAAGTGCTATACTTATACTGGATTATTTTACGTTGGCCTTGATGTTCGCGCATCAGGCTCTTTTTTGTTTATTGAGCAAGAGACGAAACGTCTCTCTTCCTTTTGGTGTAACCAAGGTTTGAACGGAAGCTTTACCGTTACGCGCCCATTCTTTCAATTGGAACAATTCGTCCACATACTGCGCGTAAGGCTTCAATTTCTTCTTAGCATCTCTGTATACGAATTTCTTTTCCTCTAACAGTTTAATGAATTCCCTTTCTTTGGCCCCTAACTCCTTTGAAGTATCCCGAAAATTAGTAAGCATATTCCGATCCACTAGAGCGTCAAAGTAATCCGATTTCGGCTGCATTTTTGTCAGCAACTCATTTTGCTGACGAATTGTTTTTAATGTGGATTTAAACATATGCTTCGTTGTGTCATCAGCGTGTTGTAAATATGTTTGAATAAAAAAATCATCATCAGAAACAAATCCGCCTGTTTTCCTAATTGTTGGGAGCACTTCTTCAGCAACCCAATCACTAAAGCGCTCCGCCTCCTCTTTTTTGCTTTTAAAGATTATCTTATACACGCCAGCTTCATTGATTATTGTCGTATGTCTCAGCTGGCTACCGTCACTAATAGTGACGGCAGCTTTTTGAGAGGTTTTCAATCGGCTAACAGCGGCACGGCTGTTTCCGATATCCAAAACATCGCAAACATCCTTTGCAACAAACCACACTTTCTCATTTTGGATAAACGTTCTTATTTCATTTCCAGAGTAATGGAATGCTTTTTCTAATTGTGTCACGTACTTGTCCTCCTTATTTCGCTCAGTATGATTGCTCCCTTTTTATTGCGCGCCTGGAACTGTTTAAGCAGCTTGTTAACGCCATTCTGTTCCTGTTTGCTTAGTGTCCGTACTGGCTCCTCCTTTTTTATTACGTATTGACCAACAGTCTATATAAGCTTGTACTTCCCTCCTGTTAAAGACCCACTTTTTACCAATCCTCATTCTCGGAAAGCTTGGATCACTCATGAATGTTTTATCAATCGTAGGCCAGGATAACGAAAGCATTTTACATAACTGCTTTGAATCCATGAGCATTGAATTAAACTCAATGTCTTCTAGCTTTTTTTGAATTTCTTCAAGATAAAGTTTCTTAAGCTCAATTTCATCCAGCTCAATCTGGATCATTACCCTGCTTCCCCCTCATTTTTAGATTCACTTTGGAATTCATGGTTTACACTGACTCCAAAAAAAATATTTCGCTTGGCTCTTTATTTAATGCCTTACATAATGCGGTAACGGTTTTTATAGTTGGGTTTCTCCGCCCACTTTCAATATCAGTTACAGTAACACGGCTAAGATGTGAACGCCTTGCTAGTTCTGAAATTGATATACCTCGTTCAGTTCTAACATCTTTTAGATTATTGGAATTCACGGTTTACACCTCCCATTTACAGTGTAAATTATAGTTTGCATTTATGTCAACCATGGATTACACTATCAATTAAAGGGGGATTTTTATGGATGATTTTGGCAACTATTTGAAGGAATTACGTGGAGATAGATCAATTAGAGAGGTTGCAAGGGCAATAGGAATAAGCCACACTTATTTAACCACTTTGGAAAAGGGTTTTGACCCGCGAACTAAAAAACCAAGAAGACCTCATCCAGATGTAATAAACAAGTTAGCTTCACATTATGGAGTTCGTAATGGAGATTTAGCCATTAAAGCAGGATACGATCCGTTTGAATACATTCAAACTAAAAATAAGTTCGCAAGAACACCTGACACTAGGTTAGTTAATGGCAAAGGAGAAGTTGTGTATCCTACTACTCCAAAAAATTCAGATGACTTGTTTGATTTTCTTCAAATGGATAAGGAATTATACTTTAAAGATAAAAAATTAACTGAGGATGATAAGAAAAAAATTCTTACACTTATCGAAACACTGTTAAATTAAGGAGATTAAAAACAATGGCTCATTACCGTAAAAGAGGCAAAAAGGGACAAGAGACCTGGTCCTTTATAATTGATTTAGGACTAGATCCGCTTACTAAAAAAAGGAAGCAAGTCTCCAAAGGTGGATTTGAGAAAAAGAAGGATGCCCAGGCTGCTGCCCGGATCATAGAACTTGAAATTGAAAGGGGTACCTTTATTAAAGAGTCCGAAATGCCGTTTGAGAACTTAGCGCATGATTGGTTAAAGTCTTATGGCCTTAATGTTAAAATAAGCAGCGTTCGTGCTAGAGAAAAGGAAATGAAGCACTTCATATGTGTTTGGGGACCATATCCTATTAAAAACATCACGAAAAAAATGTACCAAGATAGAATTTATGAATTATCTGGACGGTATACCCGGAATTATACTAGCGGCATCCACGCTTGCGGCAGGATGCTTTTCAGACATGCTATGGATTTAGGATTAATAAAAGTGAACCCTACCGAAAACATTCACCTCCCAAAACAGCAGACAAAAATTGAGGATTTAGAAAGTGGGCAAGAAACAGTTAAGTTTATAGAAAAGGAAGAGCTGGCCCAGTTTTTAAAGTTATGCCAAACAGACGGTCTTGAAATGGATTCGCTTGTGTTCACTACCTTAGCATATACCGGGATTCGGATAGGAGAGCTGCTTGCTCTAAAGTGGGCAGATATAGACATGGATCAAAGCAGATTAAGAGTAACAAAAACTCTTTATAATCCTAATAACAATTACAGAGAATACCAACTTCTTACCCCAAAAACAACCGGATCAATCCGTACAGTTAGAATTGATAATATGCTGGTAAGCATAATGAAGAAACACAGAATGAAACAGAATGAAACGAAGTTAAAAAATAGGCAGCTATACAACGATAATGCTTTTATATTTGCCCGTGATGATGGATATCCTCAATTAAGAAAAGTAATCGAAGTCAGGCTTAAACGACTCCTTAAGATAGCTGGAATAGAAAAGAACATTACCCCACATTCATTCCGCCATACACATACCTCCTTATTAATTGAGGCAGGGGTGGGAATAAAAGAGATACAACAACGCTTGGGCCATACAGATATAAATACCACGATGAACATTTACGCCCATATGACCGCCAACATGGAAGAAAAGGCCTCCCACCAGTTCAGCGAACTGATGAAAGACCTTCTCCTGTAAGCAATCATTTTGTTGTAACAAGGTGATTTTTTACATTATGCGGACAAATATGCGGACAAATTAGAAACAAAACCGCCTAAAATATTGACGCATAAGGGTTTAAACCCCTAGTTTACATCATGCCGCCCATTCCGCCCATGCCCATGCCGCCCATGTCAGGCATGCCTGCGCCGCCAGCGTTTTCTTCTGGCTTGTCAGCGATAACAGCTTCTGTTGTTAGGAACATAGCTGATACGGATGCTGCGTTTTGAAGTGCAGAACGAGTTACTTTAGTTGGGTCAACGATACCCGCTTCGAACATGTTTACCCATTCGCCAGTTGCCGCGTTGAAACCAATTCCGATTTCTTCGTTTTTCAAGCGCTCAACCACAACAGATCCTTCAAGACCAGCGTTGTGTGCGATTTGACGAATTGGCTCTTCAAGTGCACGAAGTACAAGTTTCACACCAGTTTTTTCGTCTCCAGCTGCTTCAAGAGAAGAAAGGGCACGAACCACGTTTACTAGGGCAGTACCACCACCGGATACGATTCCTTCTTCTACTGCTGCACGCGTAGAGTTAAGGGCATCTTCAATGCGAAGCTTGCGCTCTTTAAGCTCAGTTTCAGTAGCTGCACCAACTTTGATGACCGCTACGCCGCCAGCAAGCTTAGCAAGACGCTCTTGAAGTTTTTCTTTATCGAACTCGGAAGTTGTTTCTTCCAATTGAGCACGGATTTGAGTTACGCGGCCTGCAATTTTGTCAGACTCGCCAGCACCTTCAACGATGGTTGTGTTTTCTTTAGTAACAACCACTTTAGAAGCTGTTCCAAGCTGTCCAATGTTTGCCGTCTTAAGGTCAAGACCTAGTTCTTCAGTGATGACTTCACCGCCAGTAAGGATCGCGATGTCTTCAAGCATAGCTTTACGACGGTCACCGAATCCTGGAGCTTTAACAGCTACAGCGTTGAATGTTCCGCGAAGTTTGTTTACTACTAATGTAGCAAGAGCTTCACCTTCAACATCTTCAGCTACGAGAAGCAATGGCTTGCCTTGTTGAACCACTTGCTCTAGTACAGGAAGGATTTCCTGGATGTTAGTGATCTTCTTGTCCGTGATCAAGATGTAAGGATTTTCAAGAACCGCTTCCATCTTGTCAGAGTTGGTTACCATGTATGGAGATGCATATCCACGGTCGAACTGCATACCTTCAACCACTTCAAGCTCAGTTGTGAATCCTTTGGATTCTTCGATGGTGATAACGCCGTCGTTACCTACGCGCTCCATAGCTTCAGCAATCAATTGGCCAACTTCATCGTCAGCAGCAGAGATTGCAGCAACTTGAGCGATGGACTCTTTGCCTTCGATCGGCTTGGAGATCTTTTGAAGCTCTTGAACAGCAACTGCAGTTGCTTTTTCGATTCCTTTGCGAAGAACCATTGGGTTTGCACCGGAAGTTACGTTTTTCAATCCTTCACGGATCATTGCTTGAGCAAGAACAGTCGCTGTTGTAGTTCCGTCACCGGCAACATCGTTTGTTTTGCTTGCTACTTCAGCAACAAGCTTTGCACCCATGTTTTCGAAAGCATCTTCAAGCTCGATTTCTTTTGCGATCGTTACACCATCGTTAGTAATAAGAGGTGAACCGAATTTCTTCTCAAGAACGACGTTGCGTCCTTTTGGTCCAAGCGTTACTTTAACTGCGTTTGCAAGTGCGTCCACACCGCGAAGCATTGCGCGGCGAGCGTCTTCACTGAACTTAATGTCTTTAGCCATGAGTTAAACCCTCCTATAAATAGTTGAATTTTTAAAAGCTACCTATGTAGCTGTTCTGTTGTTATGCCGGTATTAGCCGATTACAGCCAATACGTCTGTTTCGCGAAGGATAAGGTACTCTTTACCTTGATACTTCACTTCAGTTCCTGCATATTTTGAAAAGATGATAGAATCTCCTTCAGAGACTTCCAGCGCTACGCGTTCTCCTTGCTCAGTTACGCGGCCTGTTCCTACTGCAACGACTTTGCCTTCTTGCGGCTTTTCCTTTGCAGAGTCTGGTAAAACGATCCCGCTTGCAGTCTTTTCTTCACCTTCTACAAGCTCAATCACAATACGGTCACCTAGTGGCTTTAACAAGTGAAACACCCTCCTCAAAATATTAGAAAGTTTTATTATTATTAGCACTCTGATTTACTGAGTGCTAACTCCATTTCCTATATTAAATAATTTTTTTCCACTTTGCAAGCATGACCTTAAAAATTCTCGAAAATTTTCTGAAAGGGGTATCATGCCATGTTTTCAAGCAATCTATGTTAGAATAAAGAGATACATGGGCATGCTGAAAACATGACCCAACTGAACTTGATTAAAGGAGAAATTCTACATTGACGAAGCGCTATTTATGGATCGTACTGACTTATATCCTGATGCAGCTTTCGGGCTACGTCGGCTACCCGATCTTAAACTCGCTGAACGTTCCGCGGGAACACTGGGCCGGCCTTTGGGGAACCATCAGCTTTCTCGTTGCCCTCGTAATTGTGCTGTTGCTGCTCATTCCTGACATGAAAGACCCGGCGCTTCGGGGCGGCCGCGTTTCAGGAGCATCAGCAGTCGGTTGGGCCATCGGGGGGATCTTCCTCGCCTACGGCGCACAGATTGTTGCCGGCATCATTGAAATCAATGTGTTTGGCATCAAGCAGGGATCAGAGAACACCGAGATGCTTGTCAAGATTGCCAAGGCGACTCCCTACTTTATGATCGTAACGTCCATTGCAGGACCGATTTTGGAAGAAATTATTTTCCGTAAGATTATTTTTGGCAGTCTGTATAGACGGTTTAACTTTGTGATTGCTGCTATCATTAGCTCCCTAATTTTCGCAGCCGTTCACTTCGACTTTACCCACCTGCTCGTTTATACAGCCATGGGCTTTGTCTTTGCTTTTTTGTATGTAAAAACAAAACGGTTGCTTGTTCCCATTGTCGCCCATGTCTCCATGAATACACTCGTCATGCTTGTGCAGGTGATATTCGCTGACAAGATCAATGACTTACAGGATAAGGCCGAGAAAATGCAGATGATTATTGGGGGACTTTTCTAATGAGAACATCACCATTTTTTATGAGCGGGTTGTACACGGTTATGGGTGTCCTATTCACCTGGCTCGCCATCCACTATTCGTCGGAATACGGCGTCACCGGAATCTGGACACTCATTACCATGCTCGTGGCCACATTTGATTTCGCCAACGCGATCAAATACTACCGGCTGCACCGTCACATAAAAAAATACAAGAAGTAAAAAGAAATCCGGCTGGACGTTCATTTCTCAGCCGGATTTTTTTTATCTTCATGTTCCGCAAAACGTTTGGTAACTCATGGCCTCGGATGGAGGCGGCGGTGCACTGTATTCCTCCTGCTCTTTCGAATAAGCATACGGATCTTTCAGTACAGATACTAATTTCTCCATTACACTCAGATTTCCTTCTTCTGCCGCTTTAATCGCCTCTTCCACCCTATGATTTCGTGGAATGATGGCAGGGTTGTGCTTGCACATCAGGTCTTTCGATTCTTTTTGGGATTCCGGCTGCCTTTTGCGCCGCTCCTGCCAGCGCTTCTCCCATTCCTGAAAGTCCTGGTACACAAACAGAGAGAACTTTCGGTCATCAAGAGTAAGGGCGCGGAATGTGTTCGTATAATCTGCCTTCTCTTTGTGCATGATTTTCAGCAGATCGAGAATCAAAGCTTCATCCGCTTCCTCTTCATTAAACAAACCAAGCTTGCACCTCATCCCCTTCACCCAAGCGGTATTAAACGCGAGAGGATATTCCGAAAGCACGTCCTGTGCCAGCTGAATCGCCTTCTCCTGGTTGTCGTGGAACAACGGCAAAAGAGCTTCCGCAAAGCGGGTAATGTTCCAACCGGCGATCGGCGGCTGATTGCCGTACGCGTAGCGGCCCTGCACATCGATTGAACTGAAGACGGTTGCCGGATTATACGTATCCATAAACGCGCATGGGCCGTAATCAATCGTCTCCCCGCTGATCGTCATGTTATCGGTATTCATCACCCCGTGAATAAATCCAATCATCTGCCATTTGGCGATGAGTGCCGCCTGGCGCTTCTGCACTTCACGAAGCAGAGACACATACGGATTTTTATCTTTTTTGATTTCCGGATAGTGCCGTTCAATCGCATAATAGGCCAACGCTTTCAAATCTTCCTTTTCGGCAAAATTCGCACCGTATTCGAACGTTCCTACCCGAAGATGAGATGCTGCTACGCGGGTCATAATCGCTCCGGTCAATTGGCTTTCACGGTAAATCGGCTCTCCCGTCGTAACAACCGCCAAACTGCGGGTCGTCGGGATGCCAAGCCCGTGCATCGCTTCCGAAATGATATATTCACGAAGCATCGGCCCAAGCGCGGCCCGTCCATCGCCTCCCCGGGAGTAGGGCGTCCGTCCGGAACCCTTCAGCTGGATATCATATCGCTTCCCGTCTGGCGTCATTTGTTCTCCGATCAGGAGAGCCCGTCCGTCCCCAAGCATCGTAAAATTCCCAAACTGATGCCCGGCATAAGCTTGAGCCAGCGGCACTGATCCTTCTGGAACCTCATTTCCGGCAAATACCCGAACCCCTTCCTCGCCCTCAAGCACCTTGGCGTTTAAACCGAGAGACTCCGCCAGCGAGTGGTTCAAAACAACCATTTCAGGTGAATCCACCGGTTTTACCTTGATGATAGAGAAAAATGCTTTCGGCAATTCAGCGTAAGTATTTTCCAGCTTCCACCCGGCTGCATTTACTTTTTCTTGTGTCATCCTATCTCCTTCTCTTCTTCCGGTTTATTTTTCATTATTCGTAAATTCATTCTGGGTGTCCATAAATAAGGGTTATTTTTCTAAGTATTCCCTTTTCGACCATGATCGACACGTTCACTCGCTGCTTTGTCCCTTTTTATTAAAAATGCATTTTGCTTGGAGTATCATCATTGCAACTGATTGGAGTGCAAGGTGCGAGACTCCTGCAGGGGAAGCGTGACAGGTGAGACCAAGAAGGCGCTTGCGCCTGATGGGCTCAGCACACGCCCTGCGGAAAGCGAGCATCCTGGAACGGAAATCAGCCGCTTTCAAAGACAACAGTGATTCCTAAAACAAAAAAACACACCCTTTAGTCGGGATGTGTTTCATTCAGCTCCAAATCAAGTCTGGCTTCTTCTTCCGCTCTCAGCCTCTTTTTGTAGGCGTTGGCTGAGATCATGATGCTGATTTCGTACAGAATGATCAGTGGAACGGTAATGGTTAAATGTGAAATCAATTCAGGCGGGCTGATGATCCCGGCAATAACAAGAATGCCGAAATACGAAAACTTCCTGATCTTCCTCAGGAACTGTGGGGTGATCAGACCGAGCCTCGTCAGGAACATGATGAGGACCGGGAACTGAAACAGCAGCCCGAACGGCAGGATAAGACCAAATAAAAAAGAAAAGTATTCGTTGATCCCGTACTCCCCTTCGACGTTCAGGGAATCGGCAATGTTCGACATGAAGTGAACCACCATCGGGAAAAGAATGAAATAGGCAAAAGACAGACCGGCCGCGAACAATAGGAACGAAATAGGAATGTACGAGAGCGTGACCTTTCTTTCATTCTCAAATAGACCCGGGCTAATGAAGGCCCAGATTTGGTAGAGCCCTACAGGAAGTGTGAGCAGAAGTGCAATGATAAATGAAAAATCAAAATACACTTTCAGCGGGTCCGTTAGATTGAAGGCGTTCATTTGAATGTCTTGTGCCACAGGATCACTTTGCAAGTATACAATGACGGGTTTGGCAAAAAAGAGACCTACAACCATAAAGATAAAAAAGAAAGCCGCCGTGATGATGATGCGGTTTCTTAATTCTCCCAGATGATCATAGACCGACATGTTTTTTTCTGTCATGATGTTCATCCTAACTGCTACTTCTGTTCGTGCGTTTTAGAAGACTCTTTCTCTTTCTTATCATCATCGTCCATGAGCCCTTGTGTGGCATTCTTGAACTCTCTTAGCGTTCTTCCTGCTGCACGTCCGAGTTCCGGAAGCTTTTTCGGTCCAAACATGACTAATGCTGCCGCTGCAATCACAATTGCACTGCCTGTTCCAATCATCCCAGTTCCTCCTTCAAGTAATTTGAACTTCTATATTTCATCTGACGGATAATGCTTCATAAAATAAATCAATGACTGTAATTCCACAGCCAGGTCAATATGGTGCACCCTGATTTCAGGAGGCAAGGTCAGGCGCGCCGGCGTGAAATTTAACAGGCCTTTAATCCCCGCATCAGCCAGCTTGTCCGCCGTATGCTGGGCAACACCGACCGGTACGGTCAAAATGGCCACCTCCACATCACTTTCCCGGAGCTCATCGACCATATTGTCGATCGAATGAACCGGAACTCCCGCTACTTCCTTACCTACCTTGTCCGGATCCACGTCAAATGCGACCTGGATGACCGTATTGTTGTTTTTAATAAAGTTATAGTGAAGGAAAGCGGTACCTAAATTCCCGACGCCAATCAAGGCAACCTTCGTCACTTCGTCCTGATTAAGCGTTTTTCGGAAAAAGGATAACAGGTAATTCACGTTATAGCCATATCCTTTTTTTCCAAGTGCGCCAAAATAGGAAAAATCCCTTCGGATGGTTGCTGAATCTACTTTTACTGCTTCGCTTAGCTCTGCCGAGGATACACGCTGCTTTCCGGAAATGGAAAGATTCTTTAAAAAGCGGTAATACAGCGGCAGTCTCTTCGCGGTTGCTTGCGGTATCTTTATCTGTTCTTGAGTCATTTTGTAGCCTCCACAATTCAGAAAGCTTATCTATAGTTTATCATATTTTTTACTTGGAACGTTGAAAATCCCCGTTTTTTCCCCCGGTTTTACTCTGAAGATAAGTCGGTCCAATGACCATTCCTTTATCAACCGCCTTGCACATATCATAAACGGTCAGCGCAGCAGCACTTGCCGCCGTCAAGGCTTCCATTTCAACCCCGGTATTGCCCTTTGTTTTCACCGCTGCTTCAATATGCAGCCGGTATCCCTCGTCCTCTTTTTCCCACTGAAAGGAAATATCCACACCCGTAAGAGCGAGCGGATGGCACATCGGAATCCAGTCGGAGGTTTTTTTGGCCGCCATGATGCCGGCCACCTGTGCCACAGCGAGCACATCTCCTTTTTTGAAGGAACCTTCGGTGATCTTTGTGTAGATTTCCGGATTCACAAAAATCGAGCTGTGGGCCACAGCGGTGCGGACCGTCACATCCTTGTCCGAAATATCCACCATTTTTGCTCGTCCCTGTTCGTTAAAATGCGTAAAAGATCCCATATCCTACTCCTTCTTCCTAAAATATACACGATCTTACTATAGAATGGCAGTTGCTTCTTCTCTCAATATATAACAATATGTTGAACATTGATTAGTTGCCCGGCTTTGCTTTTGTAGGCTACACTAAGAGTAGACAGATTACAGCAAAACAGGCGTAACCCCGTGCATTTTTTGTCGTTTGCACCCCGTCTGTTTCCTGATGTTTTGTTGACAGGAATTTGAGGTGACGTACAGTGATTATTTTGCAAGTGAATGACTTAACAAAATCGTTTGGGGCTGACCCTATTTTATCGAATATTAAGCTCGAAGTCCAAACACGCGACAGAATCGCGCTTGTTGGAAGAAACGGAGCGGGCAAATCCACGCTGTTGAAGATCATAACGGGCGACCTGTCCTATGACTCCGGACAGCTTATTATGCCAAAAGGCGTCAAGGTGGGCTATCTCGCACAGGACACCGGCCTTGAATCAAGCCTCTCTATCTGGGACGAGATGCTGAGTGTGTTTGAACCGCTTCGTAAAATGGAAAGACAGCTGCGCAGCATGGAAAGCCGCATGGGCGACCCTGCGCTGATTGAAGACGAAAACAGCTACAATAAACTCCTAAAGGAGTATGACGAGCTGCAGATCACATTTAAAGAAGCGGGAGGCTATCAGTACGAAGCGGAAATGCGGACGGTCCTCCACGGGTTTCAGTTCGCAGACTTTGACCCTGCAACACCTGTCGCAACCTTAAGCGGCGGACAGAAAACACGGCTGGCCCTGGCCAAGCTGCTCCTTACCAAGCCGGACCTTTTGATCCTTGATGAGCCGACCAACCATCTGGACATCGAGACGCTTTCCTGGCTGGAGCAATACCTGCAGTCCTATCCGGGCGCCATTCTGCTCGTATCCCATGACCGTTATTTCCTGGACAAAATCGTAACGACGGTCTATGAAATTACCCGGCATCGCTCCTTCAAATACAAAGGAAACTACACGCAGTTTCTGGAGCAGAAGGCCGAGCGGCTCGCGCTCGACATGAAGGCGTACGAAAAGCAGCAGGACGAAATCGCCAAGCTGCAGGACTTTGTCCAGAAAAACCTGGTTCGTGCCTCCACCACCAAACGTGCGCAAAGCCGAAGAAAACAGCTCGAGCGTATGGAAGTGATGGACAGGCCGCTCGGTGATGAGAAGTCGGCTTCCTTCATGTTTGATATTGAGCGGCAGAGCGGGAATGACGTGCTGAAGCTTGAACATGTGGCCACTGGCTATGAGGACGGAGTGCCGCTCATCACCAACATCAATTACGATGTATCCCGTCAGGATGCGGTAGCGCTTGTCGGGCCGAACGGTATCGGCAAGTCCACCCTGCTGAAGGCCGTTTTAAAACAGCTGCCACTCCTTGACGGCACCATCCGGTACGGAGCCAATGTGAAGATCGGCCATTACGAGCAGGAGCAGGCCAACCTGAACTCCCGGAAAACCCTGCTGAACGAGCTGTGGGATGAATATCCGGACAAAACGGAAAAAGAGATTCGCACCGTTCTCGGAAACTTTCTGTTTAGCGGTGACGATGTACTAAAGCTTGTCAACGAGCTGAGCGGCGGCCAAAAAGCACGGCTCGCTCTTGCCAAGCTGATGATGCAAAAAGCGAATCTGCTTCTTCTGGACGAACCGACGAACCACCTGGACCTCGACAGTAAGGAAGTCCTCGAGCAGGCATTGATCAATTATCCGGGAACGATCGTCTTTGTTTCCCATGACCGTTACTTTATCAACAGGATCGCAACAAAGGTCGCCGAACTGTCGCGCACCCAAATCACAAACTATCTCGGTGACTACGATTATTATGTGGATAAGAAAACAGAAACGAGAGAACGGGAAGAATACCTGAAAAAAAGCCAGGAAGCCTCTGCCCCTTCCGCCAAAACAGATGAACCACCCATCGGCAGCTATCGTCAGGATAAAGCCGCCAAACGGGAAGACCGGAAACGCCTGAGAAGGATTGAAGAAATTGAAGGCCTTCTTGAAACCCTTGAAGCACGCCAGGCCGAGCATGAAGAAGCCTTGTGCGATCCTGAGATCTTTCAGGACTATGAAAAAACGCAGGATCACAATGAGCAGATCGAGGCACTGAGCGCCGAGATGGAACAGTTGATGGAAGAATGGGAACAACTTCAAGAAGAGAATTAAAACAATGGCCAAGTGCCATTGTTTTATTTTTTAAACAATTCACAGTATCCACATACTTATACACATAAAAACAGGAGAAAAATCCACAATTCACACACTTATGCACATTATCCACAGGTTGATTGATAGTTATCCACAGTATTTTATACACAGCTGGAATTCGTGGTTTTTCTGCTTTCATTTTATTTACACACAAATTCGTCTGACCTGTGGATAAGTTTGTCCACATCCACAAAGAGGAGCAAAGAACAATAAAATCCCTTCTTACCTGTTGATAAGAAGGGATTTTCTCCATTTATTGAGCTTCCAGATCCAGGCCCGGCACTCCATTGAGCGCCCAGTCGGCTCTTTTGCCTTTTTGATAAGCTACACTGCCCGCAGCA
The DNA here is from genome assembly GCF_004127935.1 of Fictibacillus sp. S7. Lineage (NCBI taxonomy): Bacteria > Bacillati > Bacillota > Bacilli > Caryophanales > Fictibacillaceae > Fictibacillus > Fictibacillus sp. S7. Next base: position 2,874,334 of record NZ_QJKL01000001.1, read on the forward strand.
CCAATCATCGCTGCGTTATCTGTGCATAAGTAAAGCGGCGGAACAACAAGCTCCTGTGGAAGATCCGAGAAACGCTCTTCCAGCGCCTTGCGCAGTCCCTGGTTCGCTGCTACACCACCAGCCAGCAACACTTGCTTGACGTCATATTCCCGTGCGGCACGTGCGGTTTTTTCCACAAGCACTTCGACGACGGAAGCCTGGAAACTTGCGGCCAGGTCTTCTGGTCGGATGGTTTCTCCGCGCTGGGCGGCATTATGAACCGTATTGATCACAGCCGATTTAAGTCCGCTGAAGCTGAAGTCATACGAATCCGGCTCAAGCCAGGCCCGAGGAAGCTTCAGCACCGGTTCCCCGTTTTGTGCAAGCTTATCGATATGCGGACCTCCCGGATACGGAAGGTTGAGCGTACGAGCTACTTTGTCATAGGCTTCTCCCGCTGCGTCGTCCCGCGTCTCGCCAATCACCTCAAATGATCCGTGCTCTTTCATCAGAACAAGTTCGGTATGCCCTCCTGAAACTACAAGGGCCAAGAGTGGAAACTTCATTTCAGTGATCAGGCGGTTGGCATAGATATGACCCGCAATATGATGCACCGGCACCAGCGGCAGACCATGAGCAAACGCCAGCGCCTTGGCTGCGTTCACTCCGATCAAAAGCGCTCCGACAAGCCCCGGACCTTCCGTTACCGCCACAGCGGTCACGTCGTCCATCGTCAGCCCTGCCTGCTGTAGCGCTTCCTCTGTCACCACTGTCATCTGTTCCACATGATGGCGTGAAGCTATTTCCGGAACCACCCCGCCGAACCGTTTATGGCTTTCAATCTGTGAAGCCACAACATTTGCGAGAATCTCGGTGCCGTTTTTGATCAGTGCCACAGCTGTTTCGTCACAGCTCGTTTCAATTGATAATATGATTTCATCTAGTTTCATTAAAGCATCACCCACATGACTAACGCGTCTTCCCCGTTGTCGCTGTAATAATTTTTTCGGATACCGCCATCCTGGAAACCCAGCTTGCGGTATAAATTCTGTGCCACATAATTGGTCACTCTTACCTCAAGGCTCAGCCTTGCTGCACCATACCTTCCGGCCAGATGCATCGCCTGGCGCATAATCGCTTCTCCGAGCTTTCTGCCCCGGTATTCGGGACGGATCGCCACATTGGTGATATGCGCATCATCAATGATCACCCAGACACCGCAGTAACCAACCGTCCTGCCGTCTGCCTCGATCAAAAGATAATAGGCAAATTGATTATGCACAATCTCGTTGTAAAACGCCTCCTGCGTCCAGGGCAGCGTAAAGGAAGCATGTTCAATCTCTATAATGTCCTGAAGATCATGAACCGTTGCCAACCTGTATGTGAACGTCTCCTCCATGTTTCGCACCTACTTTTTCTGAGCTGCCAGCCAATTGGCTTCCGCTTCTGCAAGCTGAAGGTAACTCGGCACAAAATGATGAACCGGTTCCGGCTCGCGTTCCATACCGATTCTACCCAATTCGGACGGGCGTGGATTGTGGTCCGCAGCGCTTCCAAACACCGCCTGTTCGCCAAGCTCCTCGGAAATCCGTTCCTTGTGCAGATCAAGGTCATTCCCTAGAAACAGAACCGGCTGATCCAGCTTTTTCAGCTCGTTTAACCAGTTCTCCCGCAACACCAGACGATCCTCCTTTACCGTTTGGAACTGTCCGTCTTTTTTGCCATACAGCCCTGTATACAGCTGGGTGCGTCTGGCATCAAAAAGTGGACAGACATACCCGCCAAAATACTTGCCGTTTTGCGCGACCACTTCCAGGCTTGATACCCCGACTAGTTCTTTTTTCAGCGTCCAGGCCATCGTTTTGGCGATGGTTACCCCGATTCTTACACCGGTATAGGAGCCCGGCCCTTTCGCTGTAATAATCCGGTCCAGCTCGGCCGGCTTTACGTTGGCTTCTTTCATGACGTCATGAATCGCCGGCATCACCCGAACAGAATGATTTTTTTTTAAATTAGTAATATATTCACCGATCACTTTTTCGCCATCCAGCACCGCAATTCCCATTACGAGGTTGGAGGTGTCGATCGCCAGAGCTTTCATTCTTCTAACTCCTTACATACCTTAATAAACCGTTCACCGTCAGGAGTAAACTTTAATTCCCTTGTCTCATCTCCCGTACGCCGGATATCAATAGTTAATCGTTCTTCCGGAAGACGGTCGGCAATGAACTGTGCCCACTCGACCACCGTTACTCCTTCGCCTTCAAAATACTCCTCAAATCCGAGATCCTCGTCACTGTCTTCCAGCCGGTACACATCCATATGATAAAAAGGCACGCGCCCATTGTATTCTTTAATGATCGTGAAGGTTGGCGAATTGACGACCCGTTTAACTCCGAGACCCTTGGCCAAACCCTTGGTAAAGGTCGTTTTGCCCGCACCCAAATCTCCTTCGAGTGTCAGAACATCACCGGCCTGAAGCAGGGTTCCGAGCTTTTCCGCCAGTTCCGCCGTCTCTTCAGGAGAGGTTGTACTTATTATTAACTGTTCCATGTGATGCACCTCTATTACGAAAAATGATTGTATCCCGCCTTCAATAGTGGTTCCACGTATGATCCCTTTTTAAGCCGCACACCGGGCTCCCCGCTGGAAACCTCGCCGATGACGGTTAACGTATATCCCGCCTTCTTACAAGCAGCTTCTGCCTGTGCAAAGTCGTTTGGAGACATCGTCCCAATCAGCTTATAGTCCTCTCCGCCGAAAAAGATCCATTGATCCTGTTGATCCTCGGGGTACATCTGGAGAACCGGACTCCTGGGAAGCTTGTCATGAAAGAGGGTAAGAACTGCACCGCTCGCTTCGGCAATCTCATTCGCCTCGCTTGCCACACCGTCACTAATGTCATTCAGCGACACCCGTTTGTCGGAGGCAGCCAAGATCCGTCCCTGCCCCACATGCGGCTCGGGAAGCTGGTGCGCTTTTACGAGTTGTTTTTCTTCCGCGGTAAAGGGACCTGTTAACGACCGTTTCAGCAACAGATCCAGGCCGCCTGCCGAATCACCGACAGGCCCGGATAAAAACACCACGTCACCCGGCTTGGCATTGCTTCTCAGCAGTTTTCTCCCCGGCTCCACTTGCCCCATGACGGTAACCGACAAAACAAGCGGCCCTTTGGTCGAAACCGTGTCACCGCCAATCAGGTCCATATTGTAGGCTTCTGCTAAGTCAGCCATCCCTTTATAAACCTGAGAAAGGTCCTCTTCCTCCCAGCTAGACGGAATCGCAATGGAAACCAGATAGTAGAGCGGAACACCGCCCATGGCCGCAATATCACTGATGTTGGCAGCCAGTGACTTATAGCCCACATGATAAGGGGTCATCGTCTCACTGGTGAAATGGATACCCTCCACCATCGTGTCCAGGCATACAATCTGATCCCAGGATGAACCTTGAACAAGGGCCGCATCATCGCCGATTCCCTGTATGACAGACGACTGGCGGTGGCCAGCCGGACTGATTGTTTTAATCCACTCAAACTCATCCCGCATCGTATGTACCTTTCCTTTGCGAATTTGATTTGAACTTTTTTAACTTATGAAAAAACCCTAGGCATCTGAGATCCTAAGGGTTATGTGTCTTTTATTAGTTTATCTTATTTCACCGAAAAAACCTATTTTTACATAAAAAAACACGAAACAAATTGTTTCGTTTACGTTTAAAAGATGGCGGACCCGACCGGGATCGAACCGGCGATCTCCTGCGTGACAGGCAGGCATGTTAACCGCTACACCACGAGTCCATTGGCTATATTTCTTGACTGTGATGCCAGAAATTAAAATTGGTTGCGGGGACAGGATTTGAACCTGCGACCTTTGGGTTATGAGCCCAACGAGCTACCAGACTGCTCCACCCCGCGATGATAAAAAGTAATTCATTTGTATGTCCGAGTCGACAATAATAACTATATCATGGAATTCATTTTCATGCAACCCTTTTTTGCCTTTTTTTAAGGAAGTTGCACGCCAGCGTAATCGCTGGCATACAACTGATTCTTATTATGCCACTTTCGTCTCATCTTTATTCTTTTTATGAAGCCCTTTTCCATAATAAAAGGCTACAAGCCCCAAGATCCAAATTGGACCGACGATGAGCGCAATACGTGTATCTTTGAAATATCCCATGATTCCGAGTACCATCAGCAAGAAGGCTAAAGCAATATACGAACCGTAAGGCCAGAATGGCGTCTTGAACTTCAATTCCTTAAGCTCGTCAGCTGACAATGACCTTCTGAACTTCATTTGAGAAAGAAGAATCGTTCCCCATGTCCAGATTGCACCGAATGTAGAGATACTTGTGATCCATACAAAAACGGCTGAACCCGGGAACAAGTAGTTAAGCACTACCCCAATGAGCAAAGCCCCTGCGGAAAGCAAAATGGCCTTTGACGGAACACCTTTGGAGCTGATCTTTTTCAGCCCTTTAGGTGCCTGCTCCTGCTGTGCCAGGTTAAACAGCATGCGTCCCGTACTGAAAATACCGCTGTTACAGCTGGAGAGGGCGGCTGTTAACACTACAAAGTTGATAATACCTGCTGCTTGAGCGATACCAATTTTCTCAAATGTAAGCACAAACGGGCTTCCTGTTGTCCCAATTTCATTCCAGGGATAAATGGACATGATGACAAACAAAGCACCCACGTAGAATAATAAAATTCTCCAGAACACGGTGTTAATGGCCCGTGCCAATACCTTTTTCGGATTCTTGACTTCCCCGGCGGTTACACCGATCATCTCAATTCCCAGGAAGGCGAACATGACCATTTGCATGGACATCAAGATACCTTTAAAGCCGTTTGGCGCAAAACCTCCATGTGACCAGAGGTTGCTGATTCCAGTCGCAATTCCGTGATTTCCAAACCCAAAGAAAATAATACCCAAACCAGAAATAATCAAAGCGATAATGGCAACAATCTTAATCATGGCAAACCAGAATTCAAATTCACCATATGCTTTGGCGGTAATTAAGTTTACCGCAGCCATAATAACGAGGGCTGCAAGTGCCCAAATCCAATTCGGCACGTTCGGGAACCACTTCTCCATATAGATCCCCACAGCCGTAATCTCGGCCATACAGGTAACGACCCATAGGAACCAGTAATTCCACCCGGTGATATAGCCGGAGAGCGGCCCGAGGTGATCCTTCGCATATCGGCTGAAAGAACCGGCAACCGGGTTGTGAATTGCCATCTCCCCAAGTGCACGCATAATAAGAAACATAATGGCTCCTGCAATGGTATAGGCTACAAGAATGGCCGGACCAGCGAGCTTAATCGCACTGGCTGAACCCAAAAATAACCCGACACCAATTGCGGCGCCCAGTGACATTAGCGTAATATGTCTTGATTCCAATCCACGATGAAGTTCCTCTTTTTGCTTCATTTCATGTTGTCCTCCCTGCTTTCAAATTAAAGCGCTTTCATGCTTATACTATCATATAGTATGTAATTCGACAAACCCATTCATTTAATGAGGATATCTCCCTATCCCTTGATAAATAAGGGTTTCTTTCGCCTCCACCTCTATGATTATACAGCTTATTAACCAAAAAGAAAATTGAATATATACAAGAGACGATGGGGCAACTTTGCCTCCCTTTTTAGTGGGTTTTTAAAAAATAAGGAGACTAATTAGGGGGTTTTTTATTAAGTTGATGCTCTTTTGTGGTCCGTTTACTCTCTTTGGAGAAGATACTTGGAAAGAAAAAGGACTAATTAGTGGTTTTTTGGTGAGGGCAAAGCTGGAACGCGGGAGGGTTCGAGGATTTGAGGCTCTGCTGATCCCCTGGTGGCTAGGATACTTGCGGTTCGACCTGATTTAGTTGCGGGTTGGCCTCTCTTACTTGCGCTTCGACATGATTTAGTTGCGGTGATCGGGAATTTAGTTGCGGTCCGACACGATTTACTTGCATATCACG
>NZ_QJKL01000001.1:2882785-2885577 GCF_004127935.1 Fictibacillus sp. S7
CCTAGTCCAATCACTGCTCTACCTCCAGGACTCTAGCCGCGAGGCTAGCCCTAAAGCTATTTCGGGGAGAACCAGCTATCGCCGTGTTCGATTGGCATTTCACCCCTACCCACACCTCATCCCCGCACTTTTCAACGTGCGTGGGTTCGGGCCTCCATTCAGTGTTACCTGAACTTCACCCTGGACATGGGTAGATCACACGGTTTCGGGTCTACGACAACGTACTATGGCGCCCTATTCAGACTCGCTTTCGCTGCGGCTCCGCCTTCTCGGCTTAACCTTGCACGTTATCGTAACTCGCCGGTTCATTCTACAAAAGGCACGCTGTCACCCGTTAATGGGCTCCAACTACTTGTAGGCACACGGTTTCAGGATCACTTTCACTCCCCTTCCGGGGTGCTTTTCACCTTTCCCTCACGGTACTGGTTCACTATCGGTCACTAGGGAGTATTTAGCCTTGGGAGATGGTCCTCCCGGATTCCGACGGGGTTTCACGTGTCCCGCCGTACTCGGGATCCACTCAGGAGGGAACGAAGTTTCAACTACAGGGCTGTTACCTTCTTTGGCCGGCCTTTCCAGACCGCTTCATCTACCCCGTTCCTTTGTAACTCCATGTAGAGTGTCCTACAACCGCAGAGGGCAAGCCCTCTGGTTTGGGCTGTTTCCGTTTCGCTCGCCGCTACTCAGGAAATCGCATTTGCTTACTCTTCCTCCGGGTACTTAGATGTTTCAGTTCCCCGGGTCTGCCTTCTCATATCCTATGTATTCAGATATGGATACCATCCCATTACGGATGGTGGGTTCCCCCATTCGGAAATCCCCGGATCAACGCTTACTTACCGCTCCCCGAGGCATATCGGTGTTCGTCCCGTCCTTCTTCGGCTCCTAGTGCCAAGACATCCACCGTGCGCCCTTTCTAGCTTAACCTTTAAACACGATCGTAAGATCGTAAAAAAATCACTAAATCAGCGCACAACTAATGAATTAGTTGGCTTGTTTGGATGTTTCGTTATCTAGTTTTCAAGGAACATGGCCACAACAAATGTGTAACCTTATGATGAATTGAAAGAAACGATGTTCTTTCAAAACCAAACAAAAGCTCAGAGTAAGATTCATGAGGCACCTGAGTGCTCATGTCTCCATAGAAAGGAGGTGATCCAGCCGCACCTTCCGATACGGCTACCTTGTTACGACTTCACCCCAATCATCTGTCCCACCTTCGGCGGCTGGCTCCAAAAGGTTACCCCACCGACTTCGGGTGTTACAAACTCTCGTGGTGTGACGGGCGGTGTGTACAAGGCCCGGGAACGTATTCACCGCGGCATGCTGATCCGCGATTACTAGCAATTCCGGCTTCATGTAGGCGAGTTGCAGCCTACAATCCGAACTGAGAGTGGCTTTTTGGGATTGGCTCGGCCTCGCGGCTTCGCAACCCTTTGTACCACCCATTGTAGCACGTGTGTAGCCCAGGTCATAAGGGGCATGATGATTTGACGTCATCCCCACCTTCCTCCGGTTTGTCACCGGCAGTCACCTTAGAGTGCCCAACTGAATGCTGGCAACTAAGGTCAAGGGTTGCGCTCGTTGCGGGACTTAACCCAACATCTCACGACACGAGCTGACGACAACCATGCACCACCTGTCACTCTGTCCCCCGAAGGGGAAAGCTTGATCTCTCAAGTGGTCAGAGGATGTCAAGACCTGGTAAGGTTCTTCGCGTTGCTTCGAATTAAACCACATGCTCCACTGCTTGTGCGGGCCCCCGTCAATTCCTTTGAGTTTCAGCCTTGCGGCCGTACTCCCCAGGCGGAGTGCTTAATGTGTTAACGTCAGCACTGAGGGTGGAACCCCCCAACACCTAGCACTCATCGTTTACGGCGTGGACTACCAGGGTATCTAATCCTGTTTGCTCCCCACGCTTTCGCGCCTCAGCGTCAGTTACAGGCCAAAAAGCCGCCTTCGCCACTGGTGTTCCTCCACATCTCTACGCATTTCACCGCTACACGTGGAATTCCACTTTTCTCTCCTGCACTCAAGTCTCCCAGTTTCCAATGACCCTCCACGGTTGAGCCGTGGGCTTTCACATCAGACTTAAGAAACCGCCTGCGCGCGCTTTACGCCCAATAATTCCGGATAACGCTTGCCACCTACGTATTACCGCGGCTGCTGGCACGTAGTTAGCCGTGGCTTTCTGGTCAGGTACCGTCAAGGTACCGGCAGTTACTCCGGTACTTGTTCTTCTCTGACAACAGAGCTTTACGACCCGAAGGCCTTCATCGCTCACGCGGCGTTGCTCGGTCAGACTTTCGTCCATTGCCGAAGATTCCCTACTGCTGCCTCCCGTAGGAGTCTGGGCCGTGTCTCAGTCCCAGTGTGGCCGATCACCCTCTCAGGTCGGCTACGCATCGTCGCCTTGGTGAGCCGTTACCTCACCAACTAGCTAATGCGCCGCGGGCCCATCTGTAAGCGTCAGCCGAAACCGACTTTCAAAAAAGAAGCAGGCGCTTCTCGTTATCATCCGGTATTAGCTCCGGTTTCCCGGAGTTATCCCCGTCTTACAGGCAGGTTACCCACGTGTTACTCACCCGTCCGCCGCTAAATCAGAGGAGCAAGCTCCTCGTCATTCGCTCGACTTGCATGTATTAGGCACGCCGCCAGCGTTCATCCTGAGCCAGGATCAAACTCTCCAATAAAGTGTTTGATATAGCTCTTAATGTTTAAAAATAAGAAATTGATGGGATTGTAAAATCCCTGACTTACTCTGGCTTTTGTTTGGTTTTCAAAGAACATTT
>NZ_QJKL01000001.1:2885587-2914628 GCF_004127935.1 Fictibacillus sp. S7
GCCGCCAGCGTTCATCCTGAGCCAGGATCAAACTCTCCAATAAAGTGTTTGATATAGCTCTTAATGTTTTAAAAAAGAAATTGATGGGATTGTAAAATCCCTGACTTACTCTGGCTTTTGTTTGGTTTTCAAAGAACATTTAATCGCTACATTATTTGCGTAGCTTAATTATTATATCCATTGTCAGAGCGAATGTCAAGTGCATTGCCCGGTAAAAAATGGTGGGCCTAAATGGACTCGAACCATCGACCTCACGCTTATCAGGCGTGCGCTCTAACCAGCTGAGCTATAGGCCCAAAAATAAAATGGAGCGGGTGATGAGAATCGAACTCACGACCAGAGCTTGGAAGGCTCTTGTTTTACCACTAAACTACACCCGCATTGAAAATATGGTCGGGAAGACAGGATTTGAACCTGCGACCCCCTGGTCCCAAACCAGGTGCTCTACCAAGCTGAGCCACTTCCCGTTATGGCGCGCCCTGAGAGATTCGAACTCCCGACCTTTTGATTCGTAGTCAAACACTCTATCCAGCTGAGCTAAGGGCGCGTATTATTCTTGATGGGTTTTATGTTATATATGAGAAGCTATTGGTGCGGTCGAGAGGACTCGAACCTCCACGGGGTTGCCCCCACTAGCCCCTCAAGCTAGCGCGTCTGCCATTCCGCCACGACCGCAAAGCAGTTAAAGTTTTAAGTACATTTTTGAAAAAATGGTGCGGGTGAAGGGACTCGAACCCCCACGCCGTAAAGACACTAGATCCTAAGTCTAGCGCGTCTGCCAATTCCGCCACACCCGCATGATGTGTAAATGGTGAGCCATGAAGGACTCGAACCTTCGACCCTCTGATTAAAAGTCAGATGCTCTACCAACTGAGCTAATGGCTCATGAAGATGGCTGGGCTAGCAGGATTCGAACCTACGAATGACGGAGTCAAAGTCCGTTGCCTTACCACTTGGCTATAGCCCAATAATCATGATGCATTTCTTATTTAAATGTTGGTTTTAAGTAAAATGGCGGGCCCGACCGGGATCGAACCGGCGATCTCCTGCGTGACAGGCAGGCATGTTAACCGCTACACCACGAGCCCATTTTAATAAAACAGCTTGTCCGTTTTTTCTTCCGAAAAATACTTAGTTCTTTTCTTCGAAAAGAACTTGGTGACCCGTACGGGATTCGAACCCGTGTTACCGCCGTGAAAGGGCGGTGTCTTAACCGCTTGACCAACGGGCCGATAAAAACTGGCAGAGAAGAAGGGATTCGAACCCTCGCGCCGCGTTAGCGACCTACTCCCTTAGCAGGGGAGCCCCTTGAGCCACTTGGGTACTTCTCTGTATGGCTCCACAGGTAGGACTCGAACCTACGACCGATCGGTTAACAGCCGATAGCTCTACCACTGAGCTACTGTGGAATGTGTTTTTGAGACATTTAATATCATACTTGTTTTTTCTCAAAAAGTCAACTGTTTTTTTCATTTATTTTGTTTATGTAAAGAGCAAGATGTCTTTCAGCGACTTTATTAATCTAACACAGATTTGAACACCTAGTCAACACTTTTCTCACCACTTTTTAAAAACAATTTCCCCCGGCATTTTCCGCACACGTATTTCCTTGTGTCAATCTTGCGCTTCCGCTTGTATTGCTGCTTACAGTCTGTGCATATATAGAGGTATTTATAAGCTTGGGTTGTTCGGGTACCCGGCAGGACTTCACAATATCTCAGGCCGCCCACTTTTTTCAGCAGCTGTTTAAATTCATGATCTTTGTGCTGGTAGCCCCTTCCCTCGATATGCAGATGATAATGGCACAGTTCATGCTTAATGATACCCACTAATGCCTGCATCCCAAACTTTGTCATCTGCTTAGGGTTGATCTCTATATCATGGGACCTGAGTAAATACCTGCCGCCTGTTGTCCGCAAACGGCCGTTGAAACGGGCATTATGCCGGAAGGGTTTGTGAAAATAATCATTTGATACCTTCTCCACGAGCAATTGAAGTTCCCTTTGATCCATTTTCTTTCCTATCCTTTCTCCTTCTATAGAACAAAAAGTTGGTCACATCAACAAGCCATGAGACATAGACTAAATCACGCTTAAATACGCGGAGGTTTTGTCTATGCCCACATGGTTTAAGAAACAACTCAGAAAAGCTTATTTTCAAAAAGACCGTTATCAAATCCGTTTATTAAATCAATGCTGGTTTTTTTATAATCAAAAAAATAGCAACACCGAAAGTAAAAGTCTTCCCTGACAAACAGAAACTTTTTGATTGGATATTACTGCGCCTCCGGAGGCAGCATGGTAAGAGCCACTCTTCCTTTATTGAGATCCACGCTATCCACCCAAACGGTAACAACCTGCCCAACGCTAACCACATCCATGGGGTGCTTCACAAAGCGCTTGGCCAGCTTGGAGATATGAACAAGGCCGTCCTGTTTCACGCCAATATCCACAAAAGCGCCAAAATCAACGACATTTCGCACCGTTCCTTCCAGCTCCATTCCTTGTTTAAGGTCTTCGAGCTTAAGGACATCGGTTTTCAGCAGGGGCTTTGAAAGCTCTTCCCGCACATCCCGGTTTGGACGAAGCAGTCCGTCCACGATGTCATGAAGAGTGGGCACTCCAATATTGAGTTGCGCCGCCATTGCTTCCACATCGATCAATTTCAGCTTGTCTCTCAGGCTATCTGTGCCGATTTCTGCTACCTCACTGTTCATTTCTTTTAAAAGCAACAGCGTTTCTTTATAGCTCTCCGGGTGAATGGCCGTTTGGTCGAGCGGATTTTTCCCGTCCGGAATTCTTAGAAATCCGATACATTGCTCGTACGTTTTCGCACCGAGGCGCGGAATCTTCTTCAGTTCTTCGCGTTTTTCAAACTTCCCTTTTTCTTCTCTCGCTTTTACAATATTTTGCGCAACGGTCTTGGACAAGCCGGCTACATACTGAAGCAAGGAAGAAGAAGCTGTATTCACGTTGACGCCTACCTGGTTTACGGCGGTTTCCACCACAAAGGTCAGGGATTCGCTCAATCGTTTTTGCGATACATCATGCTGATATTGTCCGACTCCAACCGATTTCGGGTCAATTTTCACCAGTTCAGCCAGCGGATCCTGCAGTCTTCGTGCGATAGAAATGGCACTTCGCTCCTCCACCTGAAGGTCAGGAAACTCTTCCCTGGCGATTCCTGAAGCGGAATATACACTGGCTCCTGCTTCGTTGACGATAATATAGGAAACCGGCTCCTTTAAACCTTTAATCGTATCGACGATAAATTGTTCGGTTTCCCTGGAAGCTGTTCCGTTTCCAATGGCGATTACATTGATACCGTATGTATCAATCAGGCCCTTGACGACCGCTTCGGACTTTTGCACTTCCGATCTTGGCGGTGTTGGGTAAATGGTTTGAATATGAAGCATTTTCCCTGTTTCATCCACAACACCAAGCTTGCAGCCCGTGCGGTAAGCGGGATCCACGCCTAAAACCATCCTGCCCTTTAACGGAGATTGAAGAAGCAGGTTCCTCAGGTTTTCAGAAAAGATGTGAATGGCCTGTTCCTCACCCTTATCAGTCAGTTCGTTCCGGATGTCTCGTTCAATGGAAGAAGCAATCAGCCTTCGATAGCTGTCCTCAATCGCCTCTTGTAAATATGGTGCAGCGGGAGATTCCGATTTCTTGATTACCGTCCGGTTCAGCCGCTGAATAATTTTTTCAGCAGGTGCCGTCACTTCCACCTTAAGGACGTCTTCTTTTTCGCCGCGGTTGATGGCAAGAATACGGTGAGGCACGATTTTGCCAACCGGTTCACTGTACTCATAATACATTTCGTAGACCTTTTTTTCGTCTTCTCCGTTTTTCTTTAAAGACGTTTGCAGCTGACCTTCCTTAAACGTCAGGTCTCGGATCCACGATCGAATCGCAGCATCGTCTGAAATCTGCTCGGCTAGTATATCCTGAGCACCTGCGAGTGCTTCTTCAGGTGTATGTACCTCTTTTTCCTCGGAAAGGAACTCTTTCGCCTTTGCCAGGACATCGCCTTGCCACGGCTGGCTCATGAGCCATTCAGCCAGCGCTTCAAGCCCCTTTTCCTTGGCTACCGTCGCCCGGGTTCTTCGCTTTTGTTTGTATGGGCGATAAAGGTCTTCGATTTCCTGCAGTTTTTTGGCGCTTGATATGGAATTCGCCAGTTCATCGGTTAGCTTTCCCTGCTCTCCAATCAGGCGGAGAACTTCTTCTTTACGTTCCTTTAAATTTTCTGCGTATTGCCAGCTATCCATAATATCTTTAATTTGAACTTCATCCAGGCCGCCTGTCAGCTCCTTACGATACCTGGCAATGAAAGGCACCGTGTTGCCGTCCTTCAATAACTCAATCACGTTTGCCACTTGTTTTTGTTTAATGCCCAATTCTTTCGCAATTTCAGTAAATCCTTGATCCAACTCTATTGTTTTTTCCAATAGAAGTACCCCTTTCGAATCCGTAAAAATTACGGGTATACCCTTTTAGTTTAACACTTTCCCGATGTTTTAACGAAAAATGATCAATGAATTCCATATAAAAAAGCACCCTTGGAAGGGCGCCTGGTCGGATGTAAAACCAAAAAAAAAAGCCGAGGCAACCCGGCAGAGAGGTCCATCAAAGGCCTCCAATGTACTTATGCATGCAACACTTTTCCTACGAGGCAGGTAGCGTCATCAATTAATTTTTGAGAAAGATTACCGAGGTAAGCAGCCGATTCCCGAGGCGATATCATATTGGTTAGAATGGAACGGCTTTGCGTATGAATTTCCATTCCATCTGAATAAATGATAAATGCGGTCTGATCATCAAACGGAAATTGCTGTACACGGAACTTCTGCGGCTTTCCGGAAAGAAAACCAACCGTCGGAAGAGGGTAAATTAATTTACGGTCTTCCCCCGCCATCATAAAGCGGATATTTCCCACTCCCGCATAGCGGACGATGCGCTGGTTGAAGTCAATTTTAAAAATGGAAAGCACCGCTCCCCTGGTTCCTTTTAGCTCTTCATTGCATACCTGCATGATTTCCTCAACTTCTAATTGATGATTCTTTTCCACAGCGATCACTGCCGCCTGGGAGGCTTTTCTGGCTAAACCTCCGCTCCCCAGCCCGTCAGCTACCGCACAAATAAAATAATCACGGGTTTCCGTGACATAAAAACTGTCTCCACATAATTCATTACCGTTTTTGGGCTTTTGGAAAGAAGAGACGGCGATTTTGTCATAGGAAAAATCCTGGATCATTTCAAAGCCTCCGATGGTTCCACCCGAATCGCTTCACGAAGCTTCTCAAGTGCTCTCCTCTGCAGACGTGAGACATGCATTTGAGAGATATTCAGGCGCTCCCCTGTTTCTTTCTGGCTCAAATTCTCAAAATACGTGCATTTAAGGATTTCCTGCTCTCTTTCAGAAAGAACCGCAAATGCTTTCTGCAGGAGCATTCTCTTGTCAATTTGATCATAGCCGGCATCCTGTGTTCCCACGAGGTCCAACAGGGTTACTGTGCTGCCTTCCTGATCGGCTTCAATGGAACTGTCTACGGATAGGGCCTGGTAACTCTTGCCCATTTCCATCGTTTCCAGAACTTCTTCCTCCGTAACCTCCAGGTAATCAGCAATTTCCTGGATTTTCGGGGAACGCTGAAGCTCATTCGTCAGATCTTCTACAGCTTTTTTTATGCGGGGTCCAAGTTCCTTAATTCGTCTTGGCACATGGACGCTCCACGTTTTATCACGGATAAACCGTTTAATTTCACCTATGATGGTAGGGACCGCAAACGATTCAAACGAACGTCCAAAGTCGGCATCGTACCTTCGCAATGCAGCGAGCAGGCCGATCATTCCCACTTGGACCAAATCGTCATGAATGCTTTTCCCCTTGGAAAATTTTCGCGCTAGTGAGTGAACGAGATCTTCGTACTGATGTACGAGTTTCGTTTGCAATAGTTCATTTTGCGGATCGTTTTGCAGCTCGTGTATCCATTTATAAACTTCTTCTTTATTGTGTAGGTGCTGGTGAGGTCCTGTCGACATTTTCCTCCACCTCATCTCTGTGAAGATACTTCGTCATCATTACGATCACACCCGCTTCACCGCTGATTTCCACTTTGTCCATCAATGACTCAATTAGGAAGAGGCCCAGACCTCCTTCGTTCAATTGTTCTACGGATTTCCCTTCTACAGGTCCGAGTGATTGGTTTACATCATCGTAATCAAAGCTCTTGCCGTGGTCCACAACCATAATTTCGAGCCGGTTATCATACACCCCGCATCCGACGCGAATCTGTCCTTTTTCCAGCTCCGTATATGCATGATTTACAACATTGGTACAGGCCTCTGAGACAGCAATTTTGATATCCTCAATTTCGTCAAATGCAAATCCCATCCTGTTGGCAATACCAGAAATCGTCAGACGCACCACCCCGACATAATCGGTTTTGGCGGGTACCGTCATTTCGATAAAATCAGAGGCTTTATTACTCATCTGGCCTCCCCCTTTACCTCGTTTTCAATGTCCATTACCTCTGTCAGGCCGGTAATTTCAAATAAACGCTTAACCCTCTCGGTCATTCCGCGCAGCTTTAATGTCCCGTCGTTTTTCTTCGTGGACTTTAATGCTCCGACAAAAATGCCGAGCCCTGTACTATCCATATAATCAATGTTAGCCAGATCAATGACAATCTGGGTATTTTTCACCTCGGTCAGAGGAACCAACATCTCTTTTAGTTTTGGTGCGGTGTACGCGTCTACTTCTCCAGCTAGTGTTAAATAATGAACTCCATTCGTTTCTTCGTGGCTAATTTGCAAATTCATTTTTTTCCCCCCAGGATATTATCATAAACCCATAACACTAATTACCCGTTCTTAAAGGAAATCAAACCATTCTTTTTAGAATGAGCAAGGTAAAGTCATCTCTCAATTCAAATTCCTGAAGTCGCTCGAGCTCGTGAAATACCGAATCCACAATTTCCTGAGCCGGTTTGTGCATATTTTCACGGATGAGTGCAACAATCTCGTCTCGTTCAATGAACCCTTTGCTGGTCCTGCACTCCGTTACCCCGTCCGAAAGGAGAATAATCATATCTCCAGGATCGAGCTGCTTTTCATATTCTTTGTATTTCGTCGTTCTTGATACACCCAGCACAAGGCCTTTGGCAAACATGTCCTCAAACTCATCGGGTGCTGCTTTATAAAAAAAGCCGGGCTCGTGTCCGGCCCCGGCATAGTAGAATTTATGGACATCGGTGTCATAAAGCCCATATAGCATGGTTATAAACATGTTCGGGTGCACGTTCTGTTCAACGACTCTATTCAGATTTTCAAGAAGAAGGTTAGGCTGCATCCTTTGCTCAGGAAGACTGTCCATCGCGTATTTAATCATCGACATGCACAGCGCGGCAGGAATCCCCTTCCCGATAATATCCGCTACAGCCACGCTTATGGACTTGTCATCCTTTACAAAATTAAAATAGTCCCCGTTCATTTTCTTGGCAGGAACGCTTTTGACACCAATGTCAAGACAATCCACCGTCGGCACATCACTGATTAAAAGTGTCTGCTGCATGCTTGCCGCCACTTCAATTTCCGATTCCAACTGTCGCTGGCGGGTCCTAAGACTCTGATGTTCGCGATACGCAAAACCGTACCCGATCATGACCTCCAAAAGAAAATCAAACGCGTCCTTCATTTCTTCGGTCATGTCAGGAAATAACTCATTTAGTACATTTATATGATGGCTGACCACATCTTCAGGCGAGATCTGCTGTTCAATCAGCTTTCGGCTGAACTGCTGTCCTTTGTATAGGGCTGTCTCGTTTTTCCCATTAAGATACGTTGTCAGCAAGTCTTTATATCGATCTATGATGAAATCTCGGTCGTTCATTTAATACCTCCTAACGAAGCCACTTCGTCGCAAGGATTTCAGTTCCGGAATCAATCGTGGAATCAATGGTAAACTCGTCCATTAAACGCTTTACCCCCGGCAGTCCGGCTCCAAGTCCCCCGGAAGTTGTATACCCGTCTTCCATTACCTTACGAATATCCCTGATTCCAGGGCCATTGTCCACAGCAATGATGCGGAGGCCTTTTCTTCCCATTTGTTCCACGGGCTCAAGGCAGATCTTCCCGTTTCCTGCATATAAATAAATGTTACGTGCCAACTCTGAAATGGCGGTAGTGATACGAGCCTGGTCTACGTTGCCAAATCCGAGTTCTTTAGCCATATTTCTTCCCAATTGCCTTGCGCTTACGATATCCCATTCATTGCAAACCTCTACACAGGATTGGATGTCCATGCTCACCCCTCCAGTTCCAGCTGCAATTTATCAAGCCCTTGTTCCAGGTCAAGAGCCGTCGGAACCTCTCTCATTGAAATCCCCAGGTCGATCAATGTAATTGCTACTGCGGGCTGGATACCGGTCAATACCACTTGCGCTCCCATCAGTTTTGACATGCGGACAACGTCTCCCAGTACTTTTGCAATGAAGGAGTCAATCATGTCTACAGAGGTCAGGTCAATTACTACACCTTTAGCACCGGTGTCATGTATTTTGTTTAACAGGTCTTCCTGAAACTGCAGAGCGGTCTGATCATCGAGCTCTACCTGAATGGTAATAAGAAGATACTCATGCAGCTTCAAAATAGGAATTCTCATTTTCCCCACTCCCTATTTTTCATTAACAATTTGTTGGTTTGTAACTTCCAGAGCTTTTGCCATCCCTTTTTGCAGCGTGCTTTTGGTAGGGAACAGGCTGAGGTCAATCCCAAGGCTTACAATCGTTTGCGCAATTTCAGGACGTATGCCGACCAAAATGCAGGTAGATCCCAAAAGCCGGACGGCATCCGCCGCCTGAATGATGTGGTGGGCTACCATTGTATCGACAACGGGCACACCGGTTATATCAATAAGAACCACCTGTGAACGGTATTGAATAACACCTTCCAGAAGGTTCTCCATTATTAACTTCGCGCGTTCCGTATCAATGGTTCCGATCAATGGCATCACGCTAATATGCTGAAAGACCGGAATAAGCGGTGCCGATAATTCCAGCAACGCGGACTTTTGAATGGAAACGGTACGCTCCCAAAGCCGGGATGAATTTTCAACCACTGAATTTAGAATGGGATCCATCCAGCGGTCCACTTCCCTATATATTTCAAACGCCGCATCTTTTTGAATATCTTCTTCGGTGATGATTTCCAAAACTATACGGCGAAAGGATTGCAGCCCTTGTGTTAAATATTCAAGCGGCATATTCGCACGCAAAACTTTATCGAAAAAACGTTTCAATGTCCCGTCCTCAGAAATATCTCCCTGGCTGATATGGCTAAACAGGAGCGATAAAAACTCCTTGTTCAACTGTTCACGCATATAGGGTGTTATGGCGCTTGTTTTCGATTTGTACTCATCAATTTCGTCAGACCACAACCCATCTATTTCCGTGCGTTTATTCAGGATCATATCGATGATGGCCGCATTCAAATTCTATACCCCCTTACGTCGGTACACTACTTTCATTATTCCACTTATCATTCATTCTTGCAATCTTTTGCTATATAGTTCGCTTGTAAACAGGATTTCCTGTTCCAACTTTCTCTGTAAGTTGTTTCCATTAAAAAAACCGCCACTTTCCCAGAAGAAAACGGCAGTTTTTAAAAGTCAATAAGACCAAGACTGATTTGTAACGCTTCATCAACGCGACGCATCATTTCATCGTCCAGATGCGTAATTTTGTCAGTTAGCCTTTGTTTATCAATTGTTCGAATTTGCTCCAGCAAGATAACGGAATCCCGTTCAAATCCGTACTTTTTCGCATTGATCTCTACATGCGTCGGCAGCTTCGCCTTTTGGATTTGTGCTGTAATGGCTGCAACAATAACTGTAGGACTAAATCGGTTACCGATATCATTTTGAATAATTAGAACAGGTCTGATTCCCCCTTGTTCTGATCCAACAACCGGGGAAAGGTCTGCAAAGTAAACGTCTCCGCGTTTTACGATCAAAGGCCTACACCCCGCTAACTAAGCGGTCTACGGTAATTTCAGCTTCCTCCTCTAAAAGAAAGGCTTCTGATGCAATGTTCAAATTAATTTTCGCCATTTCCATATAACCTTGTCTCATAGATTCACGAATGTGACGTTTCTTCTTTTCGCGAATATACATCTTGGTTGCCTGATGGATAAATTCGCTACGGTCCAAATTCTCATTCTTAATCATCCGGTCAATTTCATTGATAATCTGTTGAGGAAGACTGATAACGATCCTCTTTGTGTTCGCCAATTCGGACACACCTACACCTCCAGAGCAAAGCTTCTGCGATTTGCTACGATCATTCTTAACCACATATAATCTTATCATTTCACCAAAGGGTTTGCAAAACGATTTCAAAGTAAAATATTCTTCATGTTTTTTAATAGTCCTGCTAATATTCTGCTAAAAATTTAAAATTACATTCACTTTTTCTAAAATTCGACCCTGTTTCTTATAAATCCGGGGTACTCGTGATGTAATTAAACAAGGAATTTCGTAGTTTATCGTATCATTTTGAAGTGCTACATCATCCATGGAGATCTTTTCGCTTCCCTGTTCCCCAATGAGGGTGACAAGGTCACCAACCTTCATTTCAAACGGCAGGCGCACCATGCATTGATCCATGCAGATTCTGCCCACGAACGGAACCTTGATTCCACCCGCAATCGCATGGCCCTGATTCGCGTAGCGCCTTTGCCAGCCGTCGGCATATCCGACTGGAAGGGTGCCGATCCACTCTTCCTCTGTGGCCGTGTAGGTGGCACCGTAGCTAATCGTATCTCCCGGCTGCACTTTTTTCACATGAACCAGACGTGTATTTAGCGTAAACGCCTCTTTCAGCGGAAACGGCAACACATTCTTGAGTTCGCCAGAAGGGGCCAGTCCGTACATTGAGATTCCGATTCTTGCAATATTGAAGATTTGCTTTGGAAAGCGGAGACTCGCCGCACTGTTCCCACAATGGATGTACCTTGGCACAGCTCCCAATTCCTTCAGCCAGGCCAGACTTTCGGAAAACCGTTCAAATTGCTTTTCCACCAGAGGAGATTCCAGTTCATCCGCTGTGGCAAAGTGCGTAAATACTCCTTCCAATCGGAGGGATGGATACTTTTCTATCGTTAAAACAAGTTCCTCTGTTTCCTCTTTATCTCTTGTTCCAATCCGCCCCATGCCGGTATCCACTTTCAGGTGCAGTGCTACCGGCTGGCCATCCTGCAGGTGGGCAGAAGCTTCCCTTGCCCAGGACGCCTGAAACACAGTGAGCGCAATATTATACTTGGCAGCAAGAACTGCATCTTCCGGCCTTGTTCTGCCCAATACAAGAATGGGTGCCTTGATTCCTTGTTGTCTGAGGGACAATGCCTCATCCAATAGCGCCACGGCAAGATATGTGGCGCCGGCCTCCAGCGCGGTTTTCGCCACCGGCACAGCTCCATGTCCATAGCCATTGGCTTTAACTACCGCCATAATCTCGGTGGTGTCTGGCAGCAGGCGCCGGAACGAGCGGATATTTTCTTCGATGCAGGATAAATCAATCTCCGCCCAGGTATCTCTATAAAACTCTTCAGTATCCAAACCTATCCGTCCCATCTATCTATATCATTTCATTCTAATCATTGGTCTATTCGTTATTCTACAACATCCACGGCAATTGTGTAAGAGCAAATAGAATAAAAATGGCTGATTCACCATTAAGGAATCAGCCGGCCACTTCTTTTATTATTTTGACCCTTGCGCGGAAACAGAACGGGCGATAGCCATCAGTTCTTCCTGATCCAGTGAGTTGGAGGCTAAAAAGAAATCGGTGCCTTTATACGTCCAGGAGATTGATTTGTCATTCATCGCACCCACCGTGAAGCCGAGATCGACCGGTTCTCCACCCGGCATCGTCAATCGTTCTCTCTTGGCGGCGGCTGTTTCTACCGCTACATTTTTTCGTTCAATCAATGTAAACGATTTTTTCTTTTCATCCGTGTAGCTGAGGACCACTTGTTTTTCCCCGTCGGCCATGACTTCTTTCTCATTCGTCAATTCAATATTTCCAGGACCCATATATTGCGGGTACAGCACTTCCATTTCTTTTTTTGGCTCACCGGCCTGGCTCATTGCCGGCAGCTCCAGCTGGGCGCCTGTCATGTTCGTTTCCATATCGAAGGCACCCTTATCAAACTTGGCATTGAACTTGACGTTTTTGAACTCCAGTTTAACCAGTTCCTTAGCATCCTTATCCATAATCCGGACCGAGCTCGGATCCAGGTCCTTATTTAAAATAATTTCCTGCTGATACAGGTTTTTGTTTTGATAGTTGGTTTTGGTATGGAAAACATACGAGTTTTCTTTTGCCTTAAACCCGCGGTCCGTGTCATTTAAAATATCGGCAGCTAGCGACTCAAACAAGTAGACCTGACTATTATTTTCCGGCCAATCGCTCTGAAATCTGAAACTTTTATTCAGCGCAGGCGTTAATACAAATACACCCTCTTTGTTTCTCAGGATCATCTGGCTCTGGTCCTTTTTGGCGTTTTTCAGGTTCACCCGGTAAAAGTTAGGTTTCTTGTGCCACACTTCAAGATTATACTGTAACGGTTTTTCGCCAGTATTCAGCGTCATGACGGCGTCCGCTTTATAGCCCGTCATTTCTTCCATTTTCTTATCCAGTGACGCTACAACATCTTCCTGGCTTTTTGCTCCGCAGCCTGCCAATCCGAATATGAACAGAAGCGCCATCAAGGATAATGATAGTGTCTTCTTCATTTTCTTATCCCCTTTGCCCTTTATTTTACAAAGGAGGTTCACCGCTGCTGTGTTCGACGCCAACAGGATGTCCCTCCCCACCGCATTACACTATATGTGGACAAAAGGGACATTATGCAGACTAGCTTGACAAGCAAACCAACTTACAGGACGGTTTCAAGAATAACCTGGGCCACTGCAAATTCCTTGGAATGGGAAATGGAAAGATGAACAAGCGCCTCCGAACCTGCCACAATGACCGGCTTTCCATTATCATTTTTGGTAATTTCGATATCCTGCCATGAAAGGTGCCTGCCGATTCCTGTGCCGAGCGCTTTGGCATAGGCTTCTTTAGCGGCAAAGCGGCCGGCCATAAATTCCGCCTGCCGTCTGCCGCTGAGCTTTTCAAACACAGCAAGCTCCCTTTCCGTAAGGATCCGTTCGGGAAAGCGGTGCTGCTTCCGGCATACTTCCTGGATTCTTGTGATTTCAACAATATCGATCCCTGTTCCTATAATCATCAGTCATTTCCTTTCCGGCATGGTATTTCTTATTTGTATTACCGTTATGCTAAGATTAATATACTACATTCAGGTGGTGATGCTGGTTGTTCGTAAGAGAGGAGAATTTCAAAACATTCCTCAGGCTATATCCGGTAATATCGATCATAACAGCCGTTCATTTGATCGTTTTCCTGCTGGCTAACCTCGGACCGCAGGCGGATTTTATTTATTATTACTTTACCGGGTCCAATTACTTTATTTCACAGGGAGAATACTGGCGTCTGTTCACGCCGATTATTACTCACGTCAGTCTCAGCCACGTGCTGTTCAACACGTTCTCTCTTGTTATTTTCGGTCCCGCTTTGGAACGTATACTGGGAAAAGGAAAATTTATCATTGGCTACTTAGGCGCAGGCATTATTGCCGATATCGCTACCTATTTTCTTCTTCCACTAAACTATGCCCACCTCGGGGCCTCCGGTGCCATTTTCGGACTGTTCGGCATTTACCTGTATATCCTGTATGCCCGAAAAGAATATTTGGGGCGCGCGAATAAACAGATTCTCATCGTTGTTTTGGTTTTCAGCCTGATTACCACCTTCACAACGCCTGGCATCAACATCCTTGGCCACTTGTTCGGGCTCATTGCCGGCGCAGCTCTGGCTCCTGTATTAATGGCGTTTGTTCCACGACGGAGATAAAAGCAAAAAAAGACACCAAGCCAGCATGCTTCGGTGTCTTTTATTATAGATATTTTTTCATCGCTTCCTGAAGGGTGGACAAGAAAGAGAATTCCACTTCTGAATTCAGCTCATGCATTTGTCGGGCATGCCCGGGTTTTACACCTACAATTACTGATGCGATGCCGCCCATATAGGAAAGCACCCTGAACAAACTCTCCATTTGTTCCAATCCTTCAAGTGTAATAGAACCCACACCGGTAAAATCAAAAAGGATGGTATCAAGATCTTCACGATACGCACTTTTCAGCGTATTTCCTCTGATTGAATTGATTTTGCGGGGAGTGATGTCGCCAAACATGGGAATCAGAGCCACCTCATCCGACAGCGGAATAAAAGGACCTGACAGTCTGTCAATCTCCTCTAACGCCTGTTGAAGCTCTTCCTTTTTTTCAAACAGTTCAAAATCCGTGCTGGACAACCTGCTCTGCAATCGATAAACCATGTTTTCAAGATTTTTGTTTTGCTCGTTTTTTTTGATGCAGATCAAGTGGCCGTTCAAGTGATGATCCCAAGAAATGTAGAGATCGAAAAGCTCCAGCGGGTAGTTTTTGGTTTTCATGCTGATCTCCATGGGTTGTGCCCCATCAGAGGTCTGAAGAAAATTTTTCAGCTTTGCCACACTTTCCTCGTCCACAATCGAGGTAATGTTTTCAGTAATTGTAAAAAGGGCTTCCGCTTGTTTTGAAAAATTAAGGATGTGGAAATCGGTATTAATTTTAAAATATGGAACCGGTAATACATAATCAGTAACGGGCATTTTGCTTCTCTCCTGTACTATACACACTCAGCCAGCTGTGAAGCTCCTCCACATCTTTTATAATCACTGTTTTGTCAGAACAGTAGGGCTTGAGATCATACTTTTCTGCCAAACGGCCACCGACCAGGACAGTCGGACCATAATTCAAATCCTCCAATGCTTTTACATAGGTTTGCAGATTAGGCAGGTTATAGGCAATAGAAACCGAAAGCCCAATCACATCCGGCATCCATTTTTTTGCCGTATCCACCGTATATTCGAGCGGCAGATCCGCACCCATGAATCGGGAATGCCAGCCTTCCTCTTCAAATAATCCAGAAACCATTTTAAGGCCAAGGGCATGCTGCTCCCCTTCAAGGCATGAAAACATCGCTTTACGGTTTATACTGTGACGGTTCATTGCAAGGCTTTTGCCGGGACTGTAATGATATTGGGCCAGGACGAAATCACAAACGGCAGTAGCCAGATGTTCTTCTGCCACCGTAATATCATTTCGTTCCCACAATTCGCCAATATAGCGCATGGCCGGTGTCAGCAGCTCGTTATACAGTTTATATCTCGGGGTGTGCTTAGCAATCTGACGCAAAAGTTCGGTCGCACGCTGCTGATCTCCATTTAAAAGAAACTCCGCAAATTGCTGCGGTGAATGTTGTTGCACCGCAATCCCCCCTTTATGCCTTTTCTTTTAATACCTTTATTCCTTCTCCAAGATAGGAGCGGTAAGCTGAAACCCTGTCATCATTAGGCATATCGGCTAAAATCCTATCAATTTCATCAAAGTTATAAATTAAAAGATCGGCTGTCATCCCGAACTTTTCAAGAATTCCATTGAGCCAGCTCGCATAGTCCGAAAAAAAGACTGGGTTTTTCAATTCGTAGGCTGTCTCTAAATGCTTCATATGGTGATAATTGTCTTCGATGGCTTTTTTCTTTCCCTTTTCTCCGTATCGGTTCTGGAGATCGGGATAATCTTCGTACATCTTTGTAACTACCTTATTAACAATATCATCTACTGGAATTTGTGTCATGTGGCTACCACCTTGTATTGTTTAACTGCCGGGATAACGGCGGCCAGCTCCTGGTCGGGGTACTTCTTTTCCATGTCATGGATGTCCTTGAACTGCTGGCTTCTTACCCATTCCAAATAATGCTCCTTTGTATCAAAGGTCAATTGAACGGTAATTTCCCCCGGCTTTTTTTCATTCTGAAGCAGCAGGAAATCCAAAAAGCCCACTGCGTCATCTACAAGACGGGATCGATTTCTGTATATGTTAATGACTTCTTCCGCTTTTTGTCTCGGTACATCGAATGTTGAGTGGACAATATACATGCTATACCCCATTTCATGAGTTAGTTACCATTTGTTTTATAACGTTCAACCAGAATAATCGTTTCCCCTTCCCAATTTATAGAAAACAAGCCTGCTCCCTATAACTTTCGCCCACGTATAACAAAAACAGGGAATAGCAGCTATGCTTTGCCACTAGTTGCACAAACAAGGAAAAATATGAGAAGGAAGGGGCGCAAAAAAAGAGAGGACTCTACCTCTCTTCTTCCGTGATCCTCTTTTTTCCAGTTAAACCAAGGATAAAATGGCCGTCATCATCAATAAGATGAAAAGCGTGACTACCAATATCCTTACTTTCGTATTAATATCCATAAAAATCCCCAATCTGCCCTATTTGATAAAGGTATAATTCTTTTCGTATCTTCTCATCCGCTGCAAGGCTCTCCGTCTTTTGTTCCTCATCCGGATCATCACCATCAAAGCAGTAAGCATAAGAAACCCGCTGTAAAAGAAAAGGGCTGTTCTTGTCGTTAACTGAAGGGCCAGTTTGCTGCCGGTCGCTTCTCCTGAAGAATGGGCAGCCACTTGACTGGCTTCCTTTTTCGGACTCGGCTGGAACAGCTGGACAGCAGCCAGTGAGTCACCCGCACTGTTTTTTAGTGTCAGCTCTCCCGAAGCTGATACGTTTTTAAGCACATGCTCTCCAACCGGCAGGGTTACTTCAAGGTCCTCTTTTAAGGGGTGTTTCCTGCCGGCCGGATCTTCAATGAGTGTGCCTTTGGAAATCTTCTGCCTTTGGAAATGGCTGAAACCGTAATCAAATAATGATGTCGTATCGCTGTATGCCACCTTGGAGGTAGAAGCTTTTAAAACAACCGCAATAAAGTCCATGCCATCCCTGGATACCGAGGTTACCAGTGTATGCTTAGACTTGTCCACATAACCGTTTTTCACCCCGGTCGTTCCCGGATAATCCCAAAGCAGACGGTGATGGTTCACGAGTGTGGTATCCCATCCCTTTACATGCCAGGGAAGGTTCTTGATTTTTACAATCCTTCGAAATTCACTGTTTTTCATGGCGTATTGCGTGATCTTTGCCATGTCTTCGGCCGTGGTGTAGTGATCCGGATTAAACAGGCCGTTCGGCGTCACAAAATGGGTATGCGTGGCTCCGGCCTTTTTGGCGAATTCATTCATTTTGTCGGCAAATGAAGGTACATCTCCAGCCAGGTATTCTGCAATGGCAACCGCCGCATCGTTACCGGAATTCACCATCATTCCTTCAACAAGTTTTCGTAATGGGATCTGTTCACCCTCGTTTAAATAGACGCGGGTCCCTTCGGCCAAGGTAGCATTTTTGCTCACTGTCACGGTTTCATCCATTTTTCCGGAGTCGATGGCAAGGATGGCTGTAACAATTTTGGTAACACTTGCTGGATACATTTTTTTATTATCCTTTTTATTATAAAGGACATTTCCTGTTTTTTGGTCAATTAAAATGGCGCTTTCACTCTTAATGTGGGGTGCTTTTTCTTGTTCAGCAAACACCGGCGCAACCGGCGCGAGCAGTCCTGAAAGAAAGCAGAGGTAAACAATAGTGTGGAAAAACTTCTTCATTTGCCGCTAACAACTCCCGTCTTCATACTACTACCTTACTAAAGGTTTCGAACTAAACCTTACACTAATAATGGTCAGGCGAACAGTTTTCGAGTTATTTTTTCATAACATGTTAACATTCGACTTAACATTCGACAAAAGACGGCAAAACTCTTCTTTTTTTGTAGAAAATTAGCGGCAAATTTTTCAATGGTTTATTTAAAGCGGCTCTTTCCGCTGCGGCTCTTTAGCAAGTCGCCGGTCCATCCTTTCATTCTTAACCAAATATAAATGCTGGCGATTGAAAGGCCGATGAGACCCAGGGCAATCGCGTATCCTGCTTTCCAGTCGAGTTCTGGCATGTTTCGAAAGTTCATTCCCCAGATGGAGCCAAGCATCATGCCAGGTGTGAAAATGACGGTCATAACGGTCAGTGTTTTCATGATTTCATTTCCACGGTGGGAAGAAAGTACCTCCTCAAGCTTCAGCATCGTGTCAATATCGTGCTGGTAGTGGTTGATGAGATTTAGCGTACGCTCAATTCTGACGCTTGTCCTCCTGTACTCGGTCGTTTGGGTGATTTCATCAAAAAAGGCTTCCTCTGCCGCAAGCTTGATTTCTTCAACCGGTATCGTCAAATCTGTCCAAATTAACAGTTCCTGACGCAGGTCGTAAATACGATCCAAGAGAACTTGATTGTTGTTTTGCCTTAAATCGTATTGCAGTTCTTTCAGCTTGTACTCAAAATGATCGATTCCATCCAGATAATTGTTGAGCACTTCCCCCAGCAGGATAAAAAAACCTTCAACTGCGGTTTTGCATTGATGCATCTGCCGGATCATGTCTTTCTTGATGGTACGGCCCAGCCTGACAACTTCCAATCCCACCGTCACAAAATAAGACCGGGTGATATAAAAATGAAAGAAGTCGTGATCAAATTCCTCTTCTTCTTTTTCATAAGTCAGGCAGCCATGGAGAACCGCTTCGTTTCCATAGTTTTCAATGCGAAGATAATTCGTGTTTTGTTCCTCTACATTTTCCAGCCACTGCGTACAATCCGGCAGCTTATGAACCATCTCTTTGATGTGTTCTGCTTTATGATCTATGGATTCTATTTCATACCATTTCCAGTTTTCCAAGAATCGATGGTTCATCTGATCTCTTCCTTTCTAGACGTAAACCTACAGCGAAAAGTCCGTAGCTCCCTTTTGTTTTGCCCAGCTCAGGCATTTCTGAACCAATTGCTGCCGGAGCTGACTTTCACATGAAGGTGCACACAAATGCGTAATGGCCGCGGTTGGCCTTTCCGAAAATGAAGTCGGGTCTTTTTTGCTCAGTCTCACCACCGCATATCCGTGTATCGCTCCCTCTTCCTCCGCCACAAATATCTCCACGTCTTCGCGCTGCAAAGAAGAACTCCATTGCTCCCGGGACCATTCATCCATGATTTTCTCCGTGTTTCCCACGAGTTCTTTCATATTTTGAAAATCGCCAGCAGTTCCTTTACGAATGGATTGGCTCATTGTTTTCCTCCAATAACAGGTTTCCTTTTTGCTCTTCGCCAGCTTTGTTGCTTTTGAAAGTGGTGATTTCCATTTTCGAGGAGTCTCGCACCTTGCACTACAAGAAACTTCAATGAAGACTCTGTTTCTAAAGCATTAAAACTTTAAGAAAAACCCTTTTCTTAATTACCTTATTTACGTTTACTTACAAATTTCCCCCATGAAGCCCTTCCTGAAACTCTGACTGATATTTTGTGTTTCTTCTATATAATAATCTGTTCGTCCACCTATGAAAAAATCCTGCTGGCGTCACCAGCAGGATTGTGCGTTCATATTATTATGATATTTTTTTACTGCACACGATTTTTCGGTTGCAGTGATCCCAGGTGAACAGGGTTTTGCTGTCCTGCTGCAAGAGGGAGAGTGAAGAACTCGTGCATTCCACCACTTGAGAGTTCGGGATGGTATGTGTGATTTGCTGGCCGGTGTTAAGATCCACGTAAACGATCTTTTCCGATTTTCCTGTCGCAAGATCAAGTTCATACACCATGATTTCGTTCTCCACATGGTAAAGGGCTCGTGGAGAAATGCTAAGCGGATACTCCCTGACCACCTTTTCCTTATTGTTCAGCACGATGATTTTCTTTGGATCCCCATTCAAAATGGGCGCTGCAGAAATATAAACTTCTTCACCGATACAGAGAATGTCAGTCGGTGCTATATTTTTTCCAAGGTTTACCCTTTTTTTCTTATCGCCCTTGATGATGTAAAGGACAGCCTGATCTTCCTCTACGATGTAACAGGAAACATAAAGCGTGCCGTTGTTCTTTTCCACTTCCCACAGATACCCGTTCACTTTCCACTCCTTTAAAAGCTCGGGATCATCCTTGGAGAAGATCAGGATAGAGCCTTTGGACCCATCTCCTTCACAAGCCACCACCACGCTATCCTCAAATTCATAAAAGTTCGGACGTCCGTTAACAGGGTGACAGAGGCGCTTCTTCGTTTCATGGTTATGTGTATAGATGGTATGGCGTCTTAATTTTGTTCCTTCAACCTGGCTCACCCAGTAATTTTTATGGTTGTCTTTATAAACATCAATATATGTTTGTGGATCATTCCATTGCAGTGTCGAAGAGTTCCCGGCTGTATCTGGATCATTCGAGACATATAGCAGTTCCTTGATGTCTGATTCGTTTGCTGATAATGAAAACATTTTTGCCATTATGTTCTCCTCCATTTCTAAATGGCCGGTATAACTTTCTTACCATCCGGACAAGTCTGTTAATTTATTTTTAATTGGTAAATCTAGCAAAAAGCAATTATTATCTGTTATATTTATCTTACCAGACATTTCTGTGGGTATGTATTGGGAAAAGTAGTAGTATTGGTACTTGATTAATGGGGGGTTTGCATGACAATTTTCCCAAGTTCGGAAAGGGGGATTATATGGTCGGCCAAAGAATAAGATATTATAGAAAAACCAAAGGCCTAACCCAGGAAGAACTGGCTCAGGGAATCTGTTCAGTGTCCTATTTAAGCAAGATTGAGAAAGGGGATGCAAAGTCCAGCGAAGAGGTTATTAACCTTCTTTGTGAAAAGCTGGGTATTTCGTCCGAGGAAGTGGACAGCAACGAGATCCTGGAGATGCTCAACGAGTGGAATATGATGATGGTGAACCGCCGGTTTGATGAGGCGGAAGAGTTCTTTGAAACGGTTCGGGAGAAGATGCAACATGTTTCTGAGCCCGAACTCATCCTTAGATACGAACTATTTTTAGCACGAAAATATATAGTAAGTAATGAGCAGGATTTAACGCATACAGACGAAATTTTATCAAAAATCAAGGAATTACAGGAACAATTAACTCAAGAGTTAAAATTTTATTATAACCAGATTTTATCAATGTATTATTACTTTAAAACAGACTATAAAAATGCTTTGTCCCACCTCCAGGAAGCAGAAAAGTTAATGTCTGTTATTAACATTGAAGATATGGAGCGGGCAGTAGTTTTTTATCAACTAGCTTTATGTTTTGGTCAAATTTTCAGAATTAGTTCTGTAAATTATTATGCATATAAAGCTATTAATATATTCGATAAAGAATATAATTATAGCAGGAGTGCTGATTGTCAAATTCTTTTGGCTATTAGTAATAGGAGAGTCAGAAATTATGTTCAAGCTGAATACCACTTGAATCAAGCCTTAAAGTATTCAAAAACATTTAAAGATGACTTTACCTCCGGTGTCATTTTTCATAACTTAGGATTTCTAGCTTCTTGCAGGAATGAACACCAAAAAAGTATCCAATTCTTAGAAAAAAGCCTCTCGTTCAAAAAAGATCTTTCAGATGTTACGAAAATCGCTACGATTTTTCTAATGGCAAGTGAATATTACCAGTTAGAGGATTATAATTCTTCTGAAAAGTGGTTAACTCAGGGACAGAAAATACTTAATGAATATCCTCATCATGAGTATGAATATCATTACAGAATTCTAATGCTCAAAATTAAAAAAGATCATGATGAACTTATCTCATACTTAGCGAAAGAGGCTGTTCCTTATTTTGATAAACAGCACCTACTTGAAAGTTATGCAACCTATTCAGAATTACTTGCTGATTTATACTTTGAACATTCACAATATAAAAAAGCTAGCTTATATTATAGAGTTTCTAATAATGCAAGGAAAAATATCCTATAAAAATTGAAAAGGTGGTTTAAAATGAAAAAAATATTAGCGGGTTTACTAATTGCGGGAGGTCTTCTGGGGATATTTAGCTTTTCTCAAGATACTGCGAGAGATGAACTTCCAAATCCAAGATTAGTAGCAAGAGATGAACTTCCTGGTTTAAGTTCACGCAACGTAGCTAGGGACGAACTTCCTGGACTAAGATCTTATGTTGCTATGGATGAACTTCCTGGTTTAAGTGCAAACTCTTGATCTAGTTATCTCCCAATATAAACCCTCGTTCCAAGCGGAACCATTCTTGACAGTTCGAGTACATCTTTATTGAACATTCGAATGCATCCTTTTGAGACGGTTTTTCCAATTGACGATGGGTTATTGGTGCCATGGATGCCATAGTGCGGTGCGGAAAGCCCCATCCACATGACACCAAACGGACCACCGGGATTAGGCTGCTTATTAATTATTGTATACGTTCCCACAGGCGTAGGAGTAAGCATCTTCCCCACTGCAATGGGATATCGCCTAATGGTTCCTCCGTTTCGCGTAACTGTCATTCTTTTTTTACCTACAGAAATGAAGATCTGATACGCCATTTATACCACCTCCACTGTTACAGTATGTCAGTGGAGGTGGTTCTGTTTGTATTGCCGTAAGCTTTAGGCCTTTTGGTGAAGATAACAGCTTTCCTCATGCTGTGTGGGCATCATTCCGGTCGCCATGAGAAAGCTTTCCGCCGTGGTCAAGCCGAAGTGTTTAAACGTTTGTTTAAGGATTTTCTGCTTTTCAACCGGATCCTCCGGCAGCTGTTGAAAGAAAGCATCCAATCCCCCATACTTCATGATTAGTTCATCGCACCGCTTGGCGTTTTCAATCGTTGCTTCAATTTTTCTTCTGTGTCTGACAATGCCTTCGTTATTCATCAAGTTCTCTATGTCGTCTTCCGTCATTGCCTTGACGTGCTGAATATCAAATTGGGCAAAGGCCTTCCTGAAATTTTCACGTTTATGTAGAATTGTCCGCCAGCTCAGCCCCGCTTGGAACATTTCGAGTGTCAGGCATTCAAATAATTTGTTATCCTCCGTTACGGACACCCCCCATTCTTCATCATGATACGTTGAAAGCATCTCGCTCTCTGTACTCCATTTGCATCTTACCCGCTTCTCCATAACCCGTTCCCCCTATATAAAACAAAACCTGGCCGGTCAGGTCAGGTTTTTCATGTTAATCTGTTTTTCGAATATCTTTGAATGGATAGATGACCACTTCGGATTTGCCCTCAATGGAATCGATATTAATCAGGCCA
This sequence comes from Fictibacillus sp. S7, assembly GCF_004127935.1. Lineage (NCBI taxonomy): Bacteria > Bacillati > Bacillota > Bacilli > Caryophanales > Fictibacillaceae > Fictibacillus > Fictibacillus sp. S7. The sequence goes on from NZ_QJKL01000001.1 coordinate 2,908,748, forward strand.
AGGCCGTTTCGGGAATCCATGCTGTTCAGCCGGTTATCTCCCATAACAAAACATTTCCCTTTTGGAATTTTGATTGGGCCAAAGTCTTCTGTCAAATAGACACCGAGGGTTCTTGCCTGTTTTTTATTCTGGTTCAAATACGGTTCTTTCACGGGCTTTCCATTGACCAAAAGCTTATCTTTCTTTACCTGGATGGTATCGCCTTCCACTCCGATCACACGTTTTACATAGCGTTTGTCATCGCCTTTGATGATAACAATGTCACCGACTTTCGGCTCGGTTACCGAGTAGATGATTTTATTGACATAGAGTTTATCGTGATTATGCAATGTTGGAGACATGGAAGCTCCCTCAACCATATAAGGCGCGAAGAAAAAAGTTTTAATAATATAAACAAGAACGAGAGCAAATACAATGGACTTAATCCAGCTGAAGAGTTCATTTCCTTTTTGCTCTTTTTGCTCCATACGGTTCACACCTTTCTTCATTAAGATTGAAACAAATTTTAAACGGTTCATCTTCTTATTGTACCGTATAATTTATAAAATGGTCACGCAATTTATGTCCACTCCCCTTGTATGGCAGACGGTATGAATGACTATCACTATTGTAACAAAAAGGGGGCAGACGCAATCACTTTTGAAAGATTTTACAAATTTATTTAGGTATTACTAAGTAATGTATAGTAATTTATATTTAAAAAACCGGAAGAAATTCTCTTCCGGTCTTCCTATTATGGTTCAATGAATTCAATCCAGCCGCCCTCCGGAAGTTCATAAAAAACCGTCTTCCAGCCGTTGTTCAAAAGAAATGGCCCTTCCAAAGTGAGAATACCCTTGTTCTGTAATCGGTGAATCATGTCCTCCATGCTTTCGATTTGAAAAGCGGTATGGGCACCGTCGTCCTGATTCTCTTTTTGCTGAATCAGTTCAATCTTCCATTCATCATTTCCAACAAACAGAAGGTGCTCCCCCTCCCAATCCGATTCAAAGATGACCTTCATATTGAATGCCTTTAGGTAAAAATCTGCAGCTTTCCACAGGTTTCGGACGATAATGCCGTAGTGATGAACTCCAATCGTTTTCATTCTAGATGATCAAATTCATGTCACCAAACTCGTGCCAAAAATACTTTTGACCGATGGCTTCTTTATAGGAGACATGAAGGTGCTGCACAGGGACAAAGGCAGATAGAAGGTCGAGATGGCTTGCTTCCGGTTCATGCAGTCCGGTGATCAGTCCGTCCGCCACTTGAAGCTTCGTGGTCCCGGTAATATATAAATTGGTCCAGCCTCTGGCTGCTTTTAGGTGGCCTTTGGTATCGACAGCTGATTCCAAAGCGCGGACTACAGTTGTTCCCACTGCAATCACTTTATGGCCATTACTTTTGGCCTGCCGGACTGCTGCCGCCGTCTTTTCAGGAATGCTATACTCCTCCAGGTTTTCCCTCGGTTCCAGATGCCATTTATCGTCCATTAAATAACTCAAGCCGGTATGCAGTTCAACATACTCAATTCTTACCCCTTTTTTCTGAAGGCGGAAAAGGAGCTCCCAGCTGAATGCACGTCCGGCAGAAGGCATTTCCACCGAACCTGGAGACGTCGCAAATACCGTTTGGTAATAATCCAGATCCCACGGTGTTTCGATGTATTCATATCGTACCGGCTGCCCGATTTGGTAGATCTGATCATAAAGGGCAGTGCAGCACAGGTTAAACGCCAGCAAGGAGAAGGGACTGTCGGTTGCTGCTGTTACAACCGTTGCGGACAATACAGGAGAAAAGTGAATGGTGTCACCGTTCTTCACCTCGTCAGCAAGTATGAGAGCTTCCCAGTTTTGATCACTTTTTTTGTGTGCCAGCCGTACCTCGATCACTGTGCCATCCGCCAGATTTCCCTTTAAGACCGCCGGGATGGTTCGGCTTGCATTCAGCACAAGAACGTCCCCCTCCTGTAAATAGTGATCCAGTTTGTAGAAATGGGAATGGCTGGTGGTTCCCTCTTTTTTATCAATCACCATCATTTTTACGTAATCCCGGCGGATGCCCCGCCGCTCTGGCGGCATACTGGCATTTAATTCGTCGGGAAGAACAAAAGAAAGGGCCGCGCTCATCACTGTTCACTTCCTTCCAATGTGAATTCCTGGGCACTGAATCGTTTTCCGTTTTCTTTGGATGCTTCAGATGCCAGGTATCCGAACACATGAACAAGGTCATGAGGATCTGCCAATTTGTAATCACAGTCCGGGACGGCCAGGGCATGCATTTCAGTATCCATTTCCCCCGGATCGACCATGTTGACTCTCACTCCGGTTTCTCCTACCTCATCTGCCCAGGTTTCCGTCAAACCTTCCAGCGCAAACTTGGAAATGCCGTACGCCCCCCAGCCGGCAAACCCGGTGTGTCCCGCTTCAGATGTAACATTGATGATACTGCCACTGTTGCGCTTCAGCATGTCTGGAAGCACCCGCCTTGTCACAAGGAATGGCCCGAGAGAATTAACCCGGACGACTTCAGCGAAGTCTTCTTCCGGATAGTCCAAAAGATAAGGCATCGGGCTCGGTCCGAGCATGGAGGCATTGTTAATCAATACATCGATGTGCCCGAAGTGCTCCTCTGTCAGTGCCACAAACCGTTCCACGTCCTTGGATTCCGAAACGTCCGCTGTCACCGCGAGAACATCAGCTCCGTACGCTTCTGCCTCCTTTTTCACTTCCTGTAGTGGACTTTCTCTTCTTGCGCAGATCGCCAGGTCGTTTCCCTCCTTTGCAAAATATAGAGCAAGCGCCTTTCCTAATCCCTTTGAAGCTCCGGTAATCATCACTACTTTTTTCATCGTTGTTACCTCCTTTTTATACTTTTTATACATTTATGTTTAATAAGTATCTTAATTATAATTGTTTGAAATTTCTAACGTCAACACTTTTTATTTCTTTTTTTCCGACAAAAGAAAAAAACCCTTATCTATCAAGGGTTTTTTTGGTTTTTATTTTAAATAGAAAGAAGCTCCGTTAATCACTTCGGCCTCTTTTCTCTCTTTAATGTTCTCCATTAGCTGAAACAGTGCTTCATCCTTGCATTTCGCTTCAATCATGCAGTCGACTTGCTGAACACTTCCCTTTATTCCGTCCAGGAAACGAAAAAATAGATCCGGATCAACAAAGTCCGCATGGTGCCGGAATTCCTTTTCACTCTTCGGGCTGGAGATATGAATTTTTAGCGGCAGGGGTGAATGGGACCATGTGTGTACTACCCTCTCCCAGTTCTCCTGCCAATTATCATTATGGTGGTGGGCCAGATGATGATGATAATCAAAGACCAGGGGAATGCCCAGCTTTTCGCAAAGATACAAGGTATCTTCAAGGGTAAATGAGGAGTCGTCATTTTCAAGCATGATCATCTCCTGAAGCCGGTGCGGCACATACATCCAGTTATGAATAAAACGCTCCAGGGCCACATCCGTTTCCTTGTAGTTGCCGCCCACATGCATCACACAGCGGTGGACCGGATCAATGTTCATGCCCTTAAGGATTTTATAGTGAAGGTTGAGCGTTTGTATTGAATTCTTTAATATTTCATCCTTCGGGGAATTGATCACCACAAAATGATCCGGATGGAAATCAAGCCTCATCTCATGTTTTTTTGCGAAATCTCCAACTTCCCGAAGTGATTCTTTTAATGGCAGCATGTATTTCCAGTCGAGCAGCTCCTTGTGGTTAGCCAGCGGAATCAGCCGGGAGGTCATTCTGTAAAAATGAATGTCATGGGCGGCATTGTGCCGTAACAGACGAATCGTGTTCTCCAGGTTGGATTTTGCGATCCGCTCCAGTTTTCTGAGTGCTGCCCCGCGGTCTTCAATCTGTGAAAAACGGGCATATGTCATCGTCTGGGATGGAGAGGCATTTTGCAGCTCCATGCTCATCGCTACATAGCCCAGCCGTATTTTTGTCATGCCTGTCACCTCACTTCTACTAACAGTATGTCCAAAAAAAGGATTTCTTTTATCAAACGTGTTATAGACAAATTCTTGAAACAGGTATATATTCGATGGCAGAACAATAAAAGACAGAGGGATTGCAGGATGGAAAAAAAGAAATTTTACCTTATATTGATTTCATTAAGTATCGTAACGATTATCTGGGGTCTCAATGTCATTATGATTAAATACCTTTCAGGAATTTTCCCGGTTGTGCAGCTGTCTGCCTGGAGAATTTCAATGGCCGCTCTATGCTTGCTTATCTTTACCTATTCCAAATGGAAACCAGGAATCAAAAAACTGACGTTGTCGGCCTGGGGACTCATCTTTCTGGTCGGCTTTACCTCGATCTTCCTGCATCAGCTTTTGATCTCACAGGGACTGCGGTTTACGTCAGGCTCAGCCGGTTCACTCATCCTTGGGCTAAATCCGCTGACAACCTCTCTTTTGGCGATGGTGTTACTTGGTGATCAGTTCAACCTTAAACGCTTTATCGGCATTGGACTCGGCTTTACAGGCGTCCTTATTGTCGTCGGCCACCCAGGTTCAGCCGGAACTGATCCCGTGAAAGGGAACCTGATTGTATTTCTCTCCATGCTCGCTTATGTATCTGGCGGCCTGTTGATCAAACAAGCGGTAAAACAGGCATCCGTCTTTCAGGTAACAACCTTCAGCCACATGTTTGGCGCATTGCTTTTACTGATCATGTGGTTCCTGTTCCCTGTTGAGCCGTCGGTTTATCATGCAAACCTTTTCGCTTTTGGAGTGATGGTGTTCTCCGGCTGTATTGCCACTGCCCTTTGTACGTCCTGGTGGAACATGGCGATCTCAGAGATTGGTCCAAGCAAAACCACCTTATTTTTGAATGTCATGCCGATCAGCTCCTTGTTCTTCGCCGCCCTTTTTCTGAATGAAAAGATCCACTTGTATCATGCGCTCGCCCTTTTGCTCATTGTGGCAGGTATTTACCTCGGACTGTCCCGCCAGAAAGGAACAGGACTTCCCGCAAAACCCATCAGCATCAATAAGGCCTTGTAAAAAAAACTGCCTGGAATCCAGGCAGTTTTCGTTTTATATTTAGTTCAGATCGATATCACCGGTATCGGTTTTAATGCTGATTTTCGGACCACCTATTCCCGCTTCCGGGCTCTGAATAAAAAATGCCGAGTATTCCCAATGGAAAATACAAGGTACAAACAAAAAACAACCAGGTGGCATACACCTGGTTGCTTACTACTACTGTTCTTTCGTTACCATAAAATTGACGGCACCCACCTGTTCTGTCTGCTGTTCCTCTGCCTGTTTTTCGGTACCGGCTCCATCGTCAATGGCTACCGTATCGCTTCCGTAATTTTTTACCGTCACAAGGGCGGCATCCAACATTTTGCGAGTTTCTTCATCGTCCGCTTTGCCCTTTCCTTCTACAGTAACCGTTGCCTTCGTTCCCGAACGGTCAGCATGGAGGGTTGTATCCTCCGGCACAGCCGGCACTAGCTTTTTGTCTTTATAGCCTTCTTTCATCTGATCCATGGCTTTCTCCAGGTTTTCGGCCGGTTTTGCGAAGGTGGTCGCATTGCTGTCTACCAAAAATTCATCGCCCGTTGAGGTCGTATAAGAAAAAGCGGGACCTCCCCTTACTCCGTCCACATCCAATTCTTCCTTTGAACCCAGATTGGAAAACTCATAACCTGGTTTTCCATCCGTTTCAAACTTCACCTTGGAATAGCCTTCACTATAACCAAACGTGTAGCCCAGTACTTTCGGAAGCAGTGCTTCTTCAGAAGAAGAGACAGAGCCTGCTGGAAGATTAACAACAACTGCTCCTTCTTTTTCCGACAGCTTTGCCTGGTTCAGCAGTGTTGGCTGAAGGCCGACCTTTTCCGGATGGAAAGAACCTAGCACATCCTC
>NZ_QJKL01000001.1:2914638-3217209 GCF_004127935.1 Fictibacillus sp. S7
AAACCACCTTATTTTTGAATGTCATGCCGATCAGCTCCTTGTTCTTCGCCGCCCTTTTTCTGAATGAAAAGATCCACTTGTATCATGCGCTCGCCCTTTTGCTCATTGTGGCAGGTATTTACCTCGGACTGTCCCGCCAGAAAGGAACAGGACTTCCCGCAAAACCCATCAGCATCAATAAGGCCTTGTAAAAAAAACTGCCTGGAATCCAGGCAGTTTTCGTTTTATATTTAGTTCAGATCGATATCACCGGTATCGGTTTTAATGCTGATTTTCGGACCACCTATTCCCGCTTCCGGGCTCTGAATAAAAAATGCCGAGTATTCCCAATGGAAAATACAAGGTACAAACAAAAAACAACCAGGTGGCATACACCTGGTTGCTTACTACTACTGTTCTTTCGTTACCATAAAATTGACGGCACCCACCTGTTCTGTCTGCTGTTCCTCTGCCTGTTTTTCGGTACCGGCTCCATCGTCAATGGCTACCGTATCGCTTCCGTAATTTTTTACCGTCACAAGGGCGGCATCCAACATTTTGCGAGTTTCTTCATCGTCCGCTTTGCCCTTTCCTTCTACAGTAACCGTTGCCTTCGTTCCCGAACGGTCAGCATGGAGGGTTGTATCCTCCGGCACAGCCGGCACTAGCTTTTTGTCTTTATAGCCTTCTTTCATCTGATCCATGGCTTTCTCCAGGTTTTCGGCCGGTTTTGCGAAGGTGGTCGCATTGCTGTCTACCAAAAATTCATCGCCCGTTGAGGTCGTATAAGAAAAAGCGGGACCTCCCCTTACTCCGTCCACATCCAATTCTTCCTTTGAACCCAGATTGGAAAACTCATAACCTGGTTTTCCATCCGTTTCAAACTTCACCTTGGAATAGCCTTCACTATAACCAAACGTGTAGCCCAGTACTTTCGGAAGCAGTGCTTCTTCAGAAGAAGAGACAGAGCCTGCTGGAAGATTAACAACAACTGCTCCTTCTTTTTCCGACAGCTTTGCCTGGTTCAGCAGTGTTGGCTGAAGGCCGACCTTTTCCGGATGGAAAGAACCTAGCACATCCTCCACTTTATCAGCATACGTTCCTCCCCCCTTTACAAGAAAGGAGAGTGGGACCACAAGCTCCGCCTGATCATCGCGATAGGCAACGGTCACCAGGGATTTTCCTTCTTTTAGCTGCTGATTCAGTTCATCCTTCATGAGAGGAGAGTGATAGTTTTCATCACTTGATGCCTCGACCGTTACAGGAGGTGCTTCCTGATCTCCATTGGCTTTTTTATCCGCCGGCAGCTCTTTTTGCGTTGATGGGGCAGTACTACCTTGATTCTCATCCTGCGGTTTTTCAATTTTCGGTTCCGGCCGGTCCTTTTCTTTCTCCTTTATGGGAGCATTATTTTCATGTTCGCTTGGATCCACTCTTTCTGCAGGCGGCTCCGGATCCCTCGCTACTACATTCGGTTTTACCTGGTTTCTGCCTGGCAGCGTACGTTCCGGCGGGCTTGGTGCCGAAGCTTCTTTTTTGAAAAAAGGCAACGGCATGAGAAGAAAGACAACCGCCAGCAAACAAACCATGGCCAGCCCTGGCATCATCCACGTTTTTTTGACTGTTGTTTTATGTACAGACGATGCGGTCAGCTTTCCTTCGATTTCATGAAAGATGAATTCTTTTGAACGTTTATCTTTAACAGATGGCATTTTCTCCAGTTGTTTTTGAATCTCTTCTTCTGTCCATTTAGACGATTCCATCTTTCCATTCCTCCTCCAAACCAGGCCTCTGGTCGAGCAGCCCTTTAAGTTTCTTAAGGCCCCGATGCTGTGTAGTTTTTACCTTGCTCTCCGTCCAGCCGAGAATTGCGGCTGTTTCTGTTATTGAAAGCGACTGGATATAACGCAGAACCAGTACCTGCTGCTGCTGGATCGTACAGCTGCCTAATGCGCGGTACAGTTCTTTGACCGACTCTTTTTGTGTGACGAACTCATCCGGAAGTGGCTGAAGGTCCGCAAGCTGATTTTCCTTCTGTGACAGGTTGAAAAAAAGAAGCTTTTTCTTCCGCCGGTTTTGCTTGCGAATCCAGTCAATCGTGACATGCCTGGCAATCGAGTACAGCCACGTTTTTTCCGAGCTTTTTCCCTGAAACGTTTGGTATGCTTTTAACACCTTGATATAAACTTCCTGAACAATATCTTCCGCTGCCTCCCTGTCCCTGACCATATAAAAAATAAACTGAAACAGAGATTGATGATAGTCACCATACAACCGGTCAAACGAGTCATTCACTGCGTTGCCCCCCTGTCTAACTACTCATTAGTCGATACACCTGATCAAAAGGTTGCAAAAAAACCCAAATTTAAGTTTACCCCATTTCCTGTAAATGGCAATGTGTAACCAGTTGATAAAATACGAGCTTATTTGACAGACAACCGTTTGTAATGAGGATAACGTGGATCATTTCGACACAATCATTTATAACCCGGGAAATTATTCGCTTTTATGGCACAAAAAAATCGGGAGACATGGTTTACTCCCGACTGGTTGATGAAGAAATGCCCCTGATAAAAAACTCCTCAATCATTTCCCATGTTTTTTTATATTTTTCTTCTTCACCAAGCAGTGAAGAATGAAGCGCATTGCCGTCACGGATGGCCCAAAAAATTTGGGCAATGAATTCAGCATCCATGGGTTTGAATTCGCCTGACTCCTGTCCCTCTTTTATAATTTCCTGGATAAAATCAGTGAATTCCTGATACCGTTCTTCCATCAACTTCTTTAAATCCTCCTGACGGGCACTGTACAGCCAAAACTCGGTGTAGAGCCTGAAGGATTTTCGCCGTTCATCCGTGAGCTGCTGTTTCTGAAACCGCTGAAACAAAAACCTCAATTTTTCAGTGGCCGTCTTTAAGGTATGGTACTCGCTTTGAACCTCCAGGAAAAAGTCCCTTGTTTCTCCCTGAAGAAGCTGCAAATAGATTTCTTCCTTGCTGGTAAAGTAGTTATAGATGGCTCCTTTGCTTAAATTGGACACTTTCACAATATCGTCGATCGTGGTCGCCTCATATCCTTTTTCACCAAAACAGCGGAGTGCTCCCTGCAAAATTAAGTTTTTCTTTTCCTCTTTATACTGTTCTGAAACCTTTGGCATGCTTTTTCCTCCAATGTACTGATCTCATGGTTGTATGCACACCTTTTTCTGTGTGAACCTCCAAAACCCTTTTAATTTCTGAAAATCCGGGGTGTTAAATTGTTTTTGACATATGCACCTGTTGAATGGTCGTGTTGAACCCTTCATTCTGAAACGCCCGGCATGCAAGATCGTTGCTTTTCGGAAAATTGAAGGTCGTGCGCTTGCAATCCGTAAGGGCAGGTTGAAACACAGAATGCAGCAAACACAGGATCACATCTTCCTTCTCATTAAATTCCGGTTTTCCTTCGCACTGATATAGGACGATACTCTCAATCTTGCCCTCACTGTTTCTCACGCTTCGGTACAGCGCATACCCCACGGATTCTTCACCCGATTTGACTACCACTGCCTCTGCGCCTGCCAGACCTTGTGCTTGTGTCTGCCATGGCGAAAAATGCTCATAAAAATCGAGAGCCACTATCTCCTGCGGAAGAGCACGAACCACATCATAGCTTCCGCTGTAGGAGAAAGCATCCCTGGAAAGACTTTCGTTAGAAACATAGAAAATCAGGTCATCCGTTTTTTTATATCCTATCTTCTCATAAAGCTTAATGGCCTTTGTATTTTCGGAAATCGCCTCAAGCATGAGACAGCCGACTCCTTCCTGCTTATATAGATCCATGCAGGCGTTCATCAGTTCTTTGCCGATTCCTTTTCCTCTGTAGTCCGGAATCACGCCCGTGCCTCCATTCCAGGAAACCTTCTGGCCATTGATCGTTCTGAAACCATTCAGGACAAACCCTACCGGTTGGTCCTGGTCATAGGCAACCAGGGAGCGTTCCGGTGATATCTCTTCATTGGCCATCTTTTTAATCAGAGCATCCACCGTAAGATGAATATTGGTAAAATAATACCTAAACCCCTCATTGAACAGATGAACCGCTTCTTCAATACTTAACATGCTGAACCTTTTGAATGTCAACAATCCAATCTCCTCCAATAAAATGACTAGTCGTTTTATTTTATTTTTACACCAACTCACCCTTCTAATCAACAACATTTCATCGACAAAAGGCGCAATATAAAAAAAGCTAAAGCAACCGGTTTACGCTGCTTTAGCTTTCTTCAATGGTTTTCGCTTATTAATAGATTTTGCCGCTGTCTTCTCCAGGCAGATCTCTGTCGTAATAACGGGAGTTCAGTGTGTTGTTGGTTCGGAACGTGTCGTAAACGTATTCCCGGCGTTCCTTATCTCCGTCCACAAGAACAAGAATATTTCCGCTTTCCACATAATTGTTGTATTCCTCAGCTTCATCTTCAGGAATACCCATACCGACCAATGCACCGACCAGGCCGCCAGCTCCAGCTCCAATCGCCGCTCCGCCCAAAGTAGCTGCGATTGGACCAGCAGCTACAATCGGTCCGATTCCGGGGATCGCTAGGGCTCCTAGTCCGGCCAAAAGACCGCTCACACCTCCAAGGACACCGCCTGTCGCCGCACCTGCAGCAGCGCCCTCTCCGGCTTTGGTTCCCGTTTCGTCTTCAATATGGCGCCGTTCCTCTTTATCCCGGGCGATTACAGAGATGTCATCTTCCTCATAACCTCGTTCTCTCAAAGAATTAATCGCCGACACCGCTTCTTCTTCCGTTGAAAAAACGCCAACTACTTTTTTCTCATCCATTTGCAATCCCTCCAAGTTTAGACTCTTTTCACTTGTGTCTGTTCCCCGGAACGTTTAATTTAAAACTATTTATTCTTCGATCAACTTCTTCAGGTGCTCATAATACTCGTTCAGCTCTCTGGATTTGGATGCAAGAAATTCTTTTTTATCCTGCTTGGTTTCCATGGCGTCCTGGCCCACGGAAACAATATCGTCAAAGACTTCTGTCGTCTGTTCTCCTACTTCCACATCTTCTTTTAGAAGCTGGCTGATCTCAGTGATTTTCTGTAGTCGGTCTTCATTAAAGTCTTCATTTTGAAGCTGTTGCCCCAAAAGAGAATACAGCACATCTACGCGTTCTTTTGTTTGTGGTTTTAGCATATTGGCACCTTCCTTTTTTTCCTGTAACACTTGTCTCCGTTAATTTACCCTTATGTCAAAAAGCTAATCTTTTTTTGCATGGTCAAGAGGACAACTTCTTCCTTTTAAAGGAAAAAAGTGATAGGTATCGAAATTAATATACACAAGCTTTGAAGGAGGAACACTGCTATGCATCATGTTGATCACCAGGCAGAGAAACCGGAAAAAAAGACCTTTGATGAATTTTGGGTTTTTTATTTATCACAACACTCCAAGAAAAGCACAAGGGCCTGGCATTTTACAGGTACATCCCTTGTCTTTATTTTTCTCGCACTCGGCGCCACGTTAAACGCCTGGTTCTTGCTGGCTGCACCAATTACAGCGTATAGTCTGGCCTGGTACAGCCACTTTTTTATCGAAGGAAACAAACCTGCCACTTTTGGCCATCCTTTCTGGTCTTTGCGCGCTGATTTTAAAATGTTTTTCTTTACGCTCACCGGAAGAATGGAGCATGAATTGAAAAAAAGATCCTTGTATTTCCGGGGAAATTCGCTAAATTTCGCCGTCTTAAAACCCGGCAAATTCCACCATTGTCCCAGTAGATGTCCAAACCCTTCCAGCCAATTTTCATATTCTATATGGCAAGTAACTTTTAATAAAAATGCTGGATGAAAGGAGATCTACACATTGTCTGGTTACAGAAATAAGCGTCAAGGATTTGGCTACGGCTATGGCGGCGGATTTGGCGGCGGCTATGGCTACGGCCCGGGATTCGCTGGTGGATTTGGAGGCGCTGGGGTTGGCGGCGTAGGATTCGGCGGCGCAGGCGGATTTGGCTATGGATATGGATATCCGGGCTGGGGCGGCTGTGGTTATGGCCGCGGCTTTGCGATCATCGTCGTTCTGTTCATTCTGTTGATTATCATCGGCTGTTCGTGGTGCGGGGGCGGCCATGATGGCGGCGGCTTCCTCAGCGGTTGCGGAAAAGGCGGCTGCTAATCATCCCTGGAGACAAGATTTTATATCTTGTCTCTTTTTTTGTTTACCTGCAAAAAAAGCAGTGTGCTCCCGGCACACTGCTTGAATGACACTATTCTTTTTTCGTTTCCATAAAAGGCCACCAGTTTGCTTTTCCGAAGGTTTTGACCATCACGGGCACAAACAACGGCAAAATAACAAACGCATAAAGCAGCAGCCCGCTTAAAATAATGGTTGCAATCTGGAGAAGGGAGAGAACACCTGAAGGTAACATCGCGGCAAATGTTCCTCCCAGTATGACCACCGCCGAAATGATTACCGTCCCCATATTCTTCATGGATAGCAGCATGGCTTCTTTAACAGAAAGCGATTTGTATTCGTTGAACCGGTCCATCAGGAAGATGCTGTAGTCTACGCCAAGAGCCACCAGTATGACAAAGGCAAAAAACGGCACTGCCCAGTTAATGCCGGAATACCCGAGCATGTTCACAAAAATCGATTCGGTAAACGCCATGGCTGTGTAGTACGTCAGAATCAATGAAGCGATAATGTACAGCGGCATGATAAAGGAACGCAGCATAATGATGAGGATGATCGCGATTCCCACAAGCATCAATACGACGGTTCTGGAATAGTCGGATGCAGATATATCGTTCAGATCCGAATAGATACTTGTGACGCCGCTGATCCCAAGCTTCGCATTTTCAAGGTTGGTGGCGGTACTGGCCCGCTTTACGGCTTTCTTGATTTCATCCACCTGGCCCAGCGCATCCTGGGAATAAGGATTTTCCTTAAAAATCACGTCCAGTGTGGTCAATTTCCGGTCACCCGGCATGTACTCGTCAAACACCTGCTGAAACTCTTTTTCTTTTAAAACATCCTCAGGCAAGAACCAGCCTGCCATCTCGGGATCTTTTGCGGAAGACAGGGACTGAAGATAATCATTGGCCGAGTCGATTCCTCCAGATACCTTCTTTATGCCTTTGGCGCTGGAATTTAGCCCGTCAGACAGCTCTGCCAGCTGGGAATCCATTTGCCCGAGGCCGCTTTTCAGCTGTTCCTGCCCACCGGCAATCTTCGCAAGTCCGCCCTGTACTTCAGGCAGTTTTGCAATTACCTGCTGCTGGCCGTCCGCTGCTTTATTGATTCCTGATTCAAGTTCGCCAAGGCCTGCCGAAATCGAACCAAGACCGTCAGCCAGTTGCTTTTGACCAGAAACCACCTTGCCGAGACCATCGTTTGCTTTACTCATATTGGTCTTAACGGTATTCAGGTTTCCGTTCAGCTGCTCGAGCCCGCCGGCCATCTTGCCGAGTCCGCCCTGCAGTTGGGTGAAGGTGCCTTTAATGGCCTGATATTGCGGGTCTCTGTTAATATCCTGGTTTGGATCTTCACTGCCGTATTTGGATTCAAGATGAGCAAAACTGCCTTGCAACTGGGAAAGACCGTTTGCTGTGGTCTTCAGCTGCTGCCCCACTTGTGCATAACCGCCTTGCAGCTTTCCGAGTCCGTTCTCCATCGCCTGATAGCCGGAAAGAAGCTGTTGACTGCTGTTGGCCAGCAGATCCGCACTCGATTTCGCCTTCTCTACGCCGGCCTTCAAATCTCCTGCACCTTGGGAACCGTCACGCATCCCTTTTTCAATTTGGGAAAGCGCACCGGATAAGTCGCCGATTCCTGACTTCAGTTTATTGGTGCCATTTACTAGTTCACCAATTCCATCAGTCGTTTGTTTCATTTTCGGCTGGGAATCACTAAGCTGTGAGCTTGCTTTAGAAAGGCCGCCGCTGATTTTCTTCAATCCGTCATTCCCTTTGGATAGTCCGTCATCCAGTGACTCTGCCTGTTTGGTAACCTGCAATTCTTTTAATTGCTCACCTACCGGACGGGTGGCGCTCCGCACCTGGTCAACACCGTTCACCTGCTCGACTTCCCGGCTGATATTTTCAATCGTTGCCATGTACTCCGAGCTATCCAGCGGTTCGTCGTTTTTCAGTACAATTTTGGCAGGAAGAGACTCTCCCGGGCCAAAGCTTTCTGAAATCACATTAAAAGCTTTAACGGAATTATACTTATCCCCGATTTCATCCAACGAATTAAATGATAGATCGCCGTCATAGGTTGCCAGAAAAGGAGTGACGATCGCAGCAACAATAATGAGGGTTGCGAGTGGTCGCTTAAATGAAAATGAACCGGCCGCTCCCCAAATTTTGCTTTGCTTGTGCTCCATTGCCGCTTTCGATGGCCAGAACAGCTTGCTGCCGAGAACCATCATAAAAAACGGCACCAGTGTTAATAGAGCAAGCAGCAGCACAGCTACCCCGATCGCTACAGCTGAAGCAGATTGATAGAGTTTAAAAGTGGAAAAACCAATCGCTGCAAATCCGATCATCACGGCAAGGCCGCTGAAAAACACGGTTCTGCCTGCCGTTTTATACGTAGCCAGAATCGCATCAGGCAAGCTTTCATGCCTGCCCATCTCTTCCTTAAACCGGCTGAGCAGAAGGATGCAATAATCGGTCCCGATTCCGAAAAGAACCGCCACCAGGAAAATTTGCGTGAATGTGGACAGCGGGAAATTCCAGCGGTCCACCAAAAAGGCTACAATCGACTGCGCCGCAATATACGAGATTCCGACGGTCACGAGCGGAATGAGCGGTGCCACAAAAGAACGGAAAACAACAAACAGGACGGCGAGAATGAAGACGACGGTTATGTATTCCGTTTTCTTTAATCCTTCCTGTGAACTTGCCACCACATCCTCATCGATCATCCAGCTGCTCGTAAAGTAGTGAGGAACATTAACATCCTTTAACTCGCTATAGAGGGAGTCGGAAATCTCAGCTGCTTCCTTGTTCGCGGTATTGACCGTCACAAGGGAAAGAACGGTTTTCCCATCCTTGGACGCCAGCTGATCCTTCAGCTCCTTATTATCAAAATGGGTGAGAACCTCCGTAATCCCCGCATTTTCTTTATCTTGTTTCAATTGATGCGTTGCGGTTTTTATTTCTTTGAGGTCACCATTGCTCAGCTTCTCATTTTTGTGAAACACAAGCGCAACCTGTGATTCATCCGCTGATTTCTCTTTCTTGTCTACATCATCAAGAAGCTTCTGTGCAAAGCTGGAAGAATACCCGTCCGGCACGTTGATCTGCCCTTTTTCACGAACCAGCTCCGCCATATTGGGCGCCAGCAGCACCAGAGCCGCGACCAGAGCAATCCAGACAACGGCAATAACCCACTTTGCTTTTAGCACAGCTTTCATTCTGTTTCCCCTCTCTTATTCTTCATTCACCTGAGATGCCAGCTTTTCATAAAGCGTTAAGAAGGTTTCTATCTCTTCATCACTGAACGTTTTTAAATAAGGAGACACCACTTCAAACACTTTTTCTTCTCCCCACTGAAAAACATCAGACCCTTCCTCTGTCAATTTTAGATAAACGATTCTCCGGTCCTTTTCATCTCTGAGCCGGTGAATGTATCCTTTTTCCGCCAGCCTCGTGACAATGGCGGTAATGGCACTTTTTTGCACACAAAAGGCTTCTGCCAGCTCTGTAGTAGTACAAGAACCAAACCGTTTGATATAGCTCAGTGTCATTTGCTGCTCAACGGTCAATACATCCTGAAGCTGTTCCTTGATCATCGAGCCAAACCGCTTGTTCACCGTGAAAGAAGCCGCTTCATACCGACCGAAAATGCTTTTCCATTTTCCAACATCCATTCTATTCACCTCTGTTTTCTATTAGACCATAACTAGTTCAAGAGTTGAACTGTTCAACACAAGAACAAGATGACAATTTGGTGACAGGAGTAACGCTGTTGCTCTTGGGAGTTGATTTCCGTTTCAGATGCTCGCTTTCCGCAGGGCGTGCGGTGAGCCCGTCGGCGCAAGCGCCTTCCTTGGTCTCACCTGTCCCGCTTTCCCTGCTGGAGTCTCGCACCTTACACTTCAATCAACAAATCAATGAAGATTCTTTAACAGCAATGTTCTTACAGCAACAATGACCTTTAGTAAGCAGAAAAAAACCGCCCTTGTAAAAAGGACGGTCCTTATCGCTTATTATGCAATCTGTTGTGCTTCTTTAAATTCTTTTTCTACCTCAGCTGATGGCTTTGCTGTCAGAAGGCTGACGGCGATAATGACAATTCCACAGACAATGAACCCGGGAATAATTTCATATACAGCTTCAAGCGCTTTGACTTGTTCCCAAATAATCACGGTAAGTGTACCGGAAATCATTCCGAAGAACGCTCCCCATTTCGTCATGCGTTTCCAGTACAGGCTAAGAAGAACAACGGGTCCGAAGGCCGCTCCAAAACCGGCCCACGCATAACCCACAAGATTGAGAATCGTTTTGTTCGGATGAAACGCCAGAAGAAGCGCGATCAGAGATATACCCAGAACCGCCAATCGGCCAACCAGGACCAGCTCTTTGTCCGAAGCGGATCTTCTGAAAAAAGCTTTATAAAAATCCTCGGTTACCGCGCTGGATGTCACGAGCAGCTGAGAAGAAATCGTACTCATGACCGCGGCCAAAATGGCTGCCAGCAGAAACCCGGTGATTAATGGATGAAATAATACATCGGACAATACGATGAACACCGTTTCCGGCTTCTCAAGCTTTCCGCCGTTCAGGTGGAAATATGCTATTCCCACAAGCCCGGTAAACATGGCGCCTACAATGGAAAAGATCATCCAGCCCATGCCGATTCTTCGGGCACTTTTCATTTGTTTTACAGAGTTAATGGCCATAAACCGGACGATAATATGCGGCTGCCCGAAATATCCGAGCCCCCAGGCTAATAGAGAAATAATGCCAATAATGCTTGTTCCTTTGAAGGCATCAAGCAATTCAGGATTAATGGAGTGAATCTCAGAAAAGGTAGTCCCTGTTCCGCCAAGGTTGAAAATAGTGACGACCGGCACTAGGATCAACGCAACAAACATAATGGTGCCTTGCACAAAATCAGTCCAGCTGACCGCGAGAAAGCCACCGAACAACGTATACAACACCACCACACTGCCAGTCAGCCAGATGCCAACTGAATAATCGAGATCGAACGCTGATTTAAAAAGTTCGCCCCCTGCTACCATGCCGGATGACGCATAAAATGTAAAAAAGATTAAAATAACAATTGCCGATGTTATGCGCAAAATCCGTGAAGTATCCTTAAACCGGTTTTCAAAATAATCCGGAATGGTAATGGAATTGTTCGCAATTTCTGTATAGGTACGCAGCCGCGGAGCAACAAACAGCCAGTTCAAATAAGCCCCTAATGTTAATCCGACCACAATCCAGCCTGCGCTTAATCCCGAAACATACATCGCCCCGGGAAGACCCATCAACAGCCAGCCACTCATATCCGATGCTCCGGCACTGAGTGCTGTAACTGCCGGCCCCAGATCCCTGCCGCCCAGCATATAATCCGATAAATTGGCCGTCCGGCGATAGGCAAAATAACCGATCAAAAGCATCCCCACCATATAAATGGCGATGGAGATCATTACTCCGTATTCCATTGTCTCTCCCCCTCTTTCTGTCCGCCTTCATCTGATAACGCTTTCACACACAGGCGGATTTCCCCTGTCCTTCAGCAGCCGCCACCAACTGGCTCTGAAACACAGCTCTTTTTTAAATTATCACAGGCCTTTCGTTTAAACAATGCTTGAAATTCACCAAAAAACATGCTCAATGCTTGTCCGAAAAAACAAAGTACAAACCGGCCAATAACAATACCAATCCAATCATCTTTTTATATGTAAAATGAATCGCTTCATTGCCAAACCAGCCGTTGTGGTCAATGATTACACTCATCATGAGCTGGCCGATAATAACAGCGGTAATGGCGCTCGTCACTCCAATTTTCGGTACGGCAAGAATGACGATAAACACATAGATGGCTCCCAGTATGCCACCGATCAGGTTCCATTTCGGCACCTGCCAGACAGTGCTCAAGCTTCCGTTTCCCCAGATCAGCATAATCACCAAAAGCATGACCGTTCCTGTAAAAAAGGAAACAAATGCCCCTTCAATGGAGCCGATCCTTTTTCCGAGCGTTCCATTTACAGCTGCCTGCATGCCTTGTCCCATGCCGGCAAGCAAAACAATCACGAGCATTATGATTTTCCCCATGGATGTTCTCTCCTCACTTTTATCATGCTGCCTAATCTTTTCCCCACATAAAAAACACCACACATAACGTGGTGTTTATCGATTAATCAGGCTTGAAAATATAATCAACCAGCTCTTGAAAGACGTTGACATTGTCCGTCAACAGGAACGCCGGAAGAAGCAAAATGGCAAACAGCACAAGAAGATTAGATCCGATCCCTCGAATAACAATCTTTTTTAGCATATTCATTTATTCTCACTTCCTTTTGGCTTATTATAACGCTTGCTGCCTAAATAGTCAAAATTTTTCGGTAAATACAATTTAATCTTTCAACCATTGTATTTTTGTTTCCCTGCTTTTAGAAGCAAAATCAAAGGGGGGTAATTATACTTACCCTTTTGCGGTGAGAAACGAAACATTCCCAAGACAAAACCTGCGCCCAAACTACATCTCCTCCTAGTCACCTGAAATCTGTTAAAATACCTGCATATAAGGAAATACTGAGTATAGAAAAGATCGCTCAAGCAGGTTTCATCCTCTTTCCTTGTGGAAAAAGACCAATAATAGAAACTTTCTATAGAAAGGAAAACGCCATTGAAAAAAGGATTGGAAGTCTTACTTCGACTTGGGATTACTCTTCAAGTGTTAAAAACAGCCATCGCAGCCGCGCTTTCCTGGACCGTATCTTCCCATCTCTCTCAAAATGACTACCCCTTTTTCGCCCCGCTGGCCGCTGTTCTGACCATGCAGGTCACCATCGCCGGCTCTCTTCAAAAAGGGTTTTACAGGGTGTGCGGCGTCATAGGTGGCGTGATTATCAGCATGCTGATCGGGTATTTTCTTCAAGTAAATGCTGGCTCCATCATGCTTGTTGTCTTGATAGGCATGGCCGTAACGACCGCCTTTAAGATGCCTGCCGGTGTAACGTCACAGGTGTGCGTCAGCTCGATCCTGGTTCTCGCTTTTGGAAAGGGTTATGCGTTCAGCCGAATCATTGAAACGTTCATTGGTTCCGCGATCGCCGTTCTGACCAATGCGCTGCTTGTTCCTCCGAATGCCATTCCGGCAGCAGAAGAGCTTCTTCTTAAACTATCCAATCAGGCTTCCAGGACATTAAAGGATCTGGTCGTGCTGTGGGACAGGGATCCGGCTCACCGCCGGGAGATTCAGCAGGAAGTCAAGGAACTCACAGAACGGAACGAGAAAGGAATCGAAGCCGTCATTCTCGCGCGTGAAAATCTTCGTTTCACCCCGTTTTTCACGAAACGAAGAATCCGGCTCACCCATCTCGAAACGGGCATGAAGCATCTTAATCACATTACCCTGCAAATCCGGGGCATTGCGCGCGGCATCCGGGACTTATCATCGATTATTGATACAAGCACCGACTCTGAGGAGATTAAAGAACTAAACCGGGCAATTGAACAAACAGCGATTTGTGTTACTCATTATGGAGAAACGGTCATTAATCCATCGGCTGATAATTTGTTGATTCTGATCTCAAGCTTAAAAGAGGCACAAGAAACTCAATCCCGTTGCCTAGTGATTCTGAAACGGTATGAATCACTGACCATTTTGCGGGATGTGGGGGCGATCCTCACTGACTTGAACCGCATCTTGAAAGAGACAGGCGGCCAGACCGTCATCAGCACCGGCCGGGTTTTCTAACAAAAAAAAAGCAGGAAGGCTATTCCCAAGCCTTCCTGCTTTTTTTTATTTTTTCATATTCTCATAGTGGCTGATGATCGCCTTGGACAGCTCAGACGCTGCTGGAATTTCTGTAAACAGCTCGATTGCCTGCTCCAGTCCTTTGGAAGCAATCGTCTCCTGAACGGTTACTGCCTCGGGATCTTCTTTGTAGTCATACAGCAGAGCGGCTGCAATGACTTTGGTTAAAGAAGCTGGAATGTCGCCGGTCAATTCATGATACTGCTTCGCAGGGCTGACGAGGCGGTCTTTCGGTCCAAGTTTACGGATCGGAGAGCGGCCCACACGGGTCACCTCATCCGAAATATACGGGTTCGTGAACCGGTTTACAATCTTGGCAGCATACGCTTCATGCGCTGCACGCTCAAAGCCGTATTTGCTGATGAGCATGTCTCCGGTTTCCTTCACTGCACCCTCGATCACTTCTTTGATTGCCGGGTTGTTCATGGCTCCATCAATCGTTGGCACACCCGCATGATAACCGAGATAGGCAGCTGCCGCATGCCCGGTATTTACGGTGAACAATTTACGTTCAATATACGGCTTCAGGTCATCTACATACGTAATGCCCTCCACATCCGGTTTGGTTCCCACAATTTTGGTTTGATCCACAGCCCATTCATAGAAAGGCTCCACCTTGACCATTAGTTTGTCTTCGTTGGATTGGTTTGGCACGATGCGGTCGACCGCTGCATCCGGAAATCCAAACCGGGATTTAAACTGTTGTTTTTCATCTTCATTCAATTTTTCAAACACCTTTTCCTTTAGAAGGGTGCTTCCGCCGATCATGTTTTCACAGGCGATGATGTTCAGCGGTGCGTCACTTGCCGCTGCCCGCTTTCGCAATCCTTCTGCGATGGTTCCGGCGATAAAAGGCAGAATGTTTGGCCCGACAGCAGCTGTTACCAGATCAGCCTTTGCGACCATATCCACTGCTGTTTCAGCATCAGTACTGCTGTTTATCGCACTAACGTTTTTGATGATTTGCTCTTGCTGGCTTTGATCTGCCAGAACAACGGTATATTGCTTTCTTTCATTTAAAAGTGAGACAAGTTCGTCATTTACGTCCACGAACACTGTTTCATAGCCTGACTGGTACAATAAATTGCCAATAAATCCTCTGCCGATGTTGCCTGCTCCGAAATGTACTGCCAGCATGTTACTCAACATCCTCAAAGAATGACATGATTTCTTCCTTGGAAGAAGCATTCACAATACCCATGACGTTTTCTTCCGCGGAACATACAATCGCAATTTTGGAAAGAAGCTCAAGGTGCTCATCGCCTTTTCCGGCAATACCAATCAAGAGCTTAACATCGCTCCCTGGTGCAAATTCCACACCGCCAGGCACTTGGATGATTACAATTCCTGATTCCTTTACTGATTTTTTGGCATCCTCTGTTCCATGAGGAATGGCTACATAGTTCCCCATGTACGTAGAAGTTAATTCCTCTCGCTCAAGCATTTTCTCAATATAGTCCGGTTCAACATAGCCGTTTTCCACAAGCAATTTTCCGGTCAGGCGGATGGCCTCTTCCTTGTTGTTCACTTCTGCTTTCAGTACTATGTTTTGATCGTTTAGAATCGTTGACATGTTAACCTCTCCTTATTTCCTGTAGTTTTTCGTCATAAAACTGATGAAGCTTTTCTGTAAGATAAGACAATATGTGTTGTTCTTCCTTTGTTTCAAACCGCGTGATGCTCTCCTGATCTTCAATAATAAGAGAGCTGATAGTACTCAGTACCTCCAACCCCTGACTGGTAAACGCCTCTGGAGCAAGCAGCAGTAAAATGCGGTTAATTTCAATGGCCGATTGATCCATGGCCGTAACCGTCACTTCAGATTTCAGCTCAAAAATCGTGAAGGAGGGTTTTGCGATGTGCGGGCTTCGCGCATGAAAAAGTGCCAGTGACGTATTCGGGATCCCCAATCCGCCTAACCTTTCACGCTCGATCAATGCATCAAGGACACCTTCGCTATCCTGTAAAACCTCTAGAGCCTTTAATGTTTCGCATGCCTCTCTCAACACGTCTTCCACATCTTGCCCGCTTCCCGAAAGAAAGAGTTGAAACCCGCGAAGTACATCGGTAACAGCATCCGTATAATGCTTGATGTTTTCCATTTCGGCCAGTACCTGCAGGGGATCCCGCTCCTGTCTTACAGTTTCTGACGGAACACGTTCTGTTGTTTGCTGCCTGCTCTTTGTTTCGGCAACCCATTGTCTGACCTTCTTTAGCTCTTCCTGATCGGGAATTGGGCTGACGACAATATGCGGCAGATGATAATCCGGCAGGTTAACTGTTGAGATGACAAGATCATATGAAGTGGTATCCATATTGTTCAATTCAAAGAGCGAGGCGTTTTTCAGTTCGCTGATCTCCGGAATTTCCCGCTTGAGCACGGTAGCCAGCATTTTGGATGTTCCAATCCCGGTGGAACAAATGACGAGTGCCTTCAGATCATTGGACTCGCGGCCGTTCATCAGTGCCGATCCAAAGTGCATGACCAGATAGGCGATTTCCTCATCCGGAACGTCCAGATCTGGAAAGATAACGGATACCGCTTCCCTCACTAAGTCAAAGAGATCTTTATAATCGGTCTTAATCTTCGGCAGAAGCGGGTTGGATATGCCCATTTGTTGCTTAATGCGGTAGAGGGCAGGTTTTAAGTGGGTAACCAGCCCCTGAAAAAGCGATGTGTTCTGCAGCAGGTCGGTACCCGTTTTGTCAGCGATAAAGGTAATCAGGCTCTTGGCTTTTACCGCGGTTTGAAAACTGGACTCCTCCAGCAGGTATTCTTTGTCCCGCCGGAGCTTGGCCCCCTGAAGATGCATCGTAATGTAGCCGATTTCCGCTTCAGGGATGTCGGTGTTGAATACCCTCTTCAGCTTGTTGATGATCTTCTCTGCTGCTTTATACTCTGGCTCAAGCTTCAGTCGTTCCAGAAACGCATCATCCATGTTGATGTTTTCACCCTGAAGAATCCGCTCAATCGCCAGAGATAAATGAACGACAAGTCCGATATAGGCGCTGTCGGCAATTGGATAAGGAAGCTCTTCGTTCACTTCCTCGATGGCGTGCTCTACCATAATGAGCCGGTTCTTTTCCACCAGGCCAAGCAGCCGTTCAGAAATCGAATCGGCCGTTTGCAGGGAACGCTTCTGGATATTTTCCTTAACAAGTGACAAAAAGTCAGTTTCGTTCAGGTTCTGCGCGATGATTTGGCTCATCGCTCTCCGTTTGGCGCTCTCGTCTCCGGTGATTTCCACCCCATAGCCTCGTTTTCTCACAAGGGTCAGGTGAAACTCATTCAGCCGCCCTTCGAGTTTCGTCAGGTCATTGCTGATGGTGGCAATGGTGACGTTGAGGTCGTGGGCCAGGGAAACAAGCTTCACCGGTTCCTTCGCTTCGAGCAGTGTGCAAACGATAATCATCTGCCGTTCATCCGGCGTGTATTCGTTATACGACAGTTGAAAGAGCGCCATCCTCAGCTCTTCCATGTTTTCCTCGGATCCGACAATCTGGATGCCGACCCCTGACTTTTTAACGAGCTCTAAATTATAGCTTTTCAGCGTATTTTCCAATTCTTTTAAATCGCGGTGAATGGTGCGGGTACTGACATCAATGGCATCCGCAAGATCTTTGACTGTCATCTCTTCCTTTTTGGATAACAAGATCTCGAATATCAGCCGTTCTCTTGCCGATATATACATGTTCCTCACTCCCATAAGCAGGTGCAGGTTTGGTGAATCTTTTCTTAGATTGATGACAACTTTTAAATTGTATACCCTATAATTTATAATAAATCTTTAAAAACCCTTGAAACAACAAAATGAAAAAGCATTTTCGTCATTCGGGTTGTTGCCAACATTTAAATACGAAGCGCAAAAGCCGGACACAGTGTCCGGCTTTCCTTCGCTTATTTTTTGGCTGATTCCAATTTGCTCATCAGCTCATCATATTTGGGTGAGTTCAAGAAGTTTTCCACTGAGATGTGTTTCGCACCCGGAAGCTTAGTCTTAGCACGATCGGTCAAATCTTTATGCGTGATGACCACATCGGCATCGTCAGGCAGGTTGGAAATGGATGTGTTGGACACGGCAACATCGAGTCCGGCTTTCTTCACCTTGTTTTTCAGGATAGAGGCACCCATCGCACTTGAGCCCATTCCTGCATCACATGCGAAAATAATCTTGGAAACATCGGTGTACTCATTATCTTCTGCTTGCTCTGCTGCGGGCTCTGACACAGCTTCAGCCGGAGCAGCACCCTGTCCCTCTTTCAGCTCATTCATCAGCTCGTCATATTTCGGGCTGTTCAGGAAATTCTCCACTGAAATGTGCTCTGCACCCGGCAGCTTCGCCTTCGCACGGTCGGTCAAATCCTTGTGTGTGATGACGATATCCGCATCGGACGGAAGGTTGTTGATGGACGTATTGGATATCGCGATATCCAGTCCTGCTTTTTGAACTTTATTTTTCAGAATGGAAGCACCCATCGCACTGGAGCCCATTCCTGCATCACATGCAAAAATAATTTTGTTTACATCACTGCGTGTTTTCGCAGCTACTGGCTCTTCTTTTTTCGCTTCAGGTTTGTTGATTAGAGAAGAAGCACGGCTTTCTTTACCTTTTAGCGCAGATGTTTTTTCTGCTGCTTTTGTCAATTCGTCATCATCGTCATCTGTTTTCTTGGAAGATTTCAATATAACAGACGAGATCAAGAAGGATACTGCTGTTGCTACAAGCACCCCTGCGAGTACGCCAAGATAATGTCCTCTTGGTGTCATGGCAATCAGTGCGAAAATGCTTCCTGGTGATGGAGCAGCCACAAGACCTGCATCAAAGAGCAAGAATGTGAATACACCGGATGCACCACCGGCAATAACGGATAAAAGGAGCATTGGCTTCATTAAAATGTACGGGAAGTAAATCTCATGAATTCCGCCCAGGAAGTGAATGATTGCTGCTCCCGGTGCAGATTGTTTCGCCATTCCTCTTCCAAAAAGAATGTAGGCAAGAAGCACACCAAACCCAGGTCCAGGGTTGGACTCCAGCAAGAAGAGGATGGATTTGCCGGCTTTGGCCGCCTGTTCAATACCGAGCGGGCTCAAAATACCGTGGTTGATCGCGTTGTTCAGGAACAATACCTTTGCTGGTTCAATAAAGATACTGGCCAGTGGCAATAGGTGAGCGTCAACGATCGCCTGGACACCTGCTGCCAATGTTTTGTTCAGTGTTAATACGACCGGCCCGATGCCTTTATAGGCAACGAGGGTAAGAATACCGGCAATGATACCGGCAGAAAAGTTATTGACAAGCATTTCAAAACCGGATCGGACTTTTCCATCGATCATCTTGTCGAATTTCTTGATCGCCCATCCGCCAAGAGGACCCATAATCATGGCACCTAAAAGCATCGGAATGTCAGCACCAACGATAACCCCCATGGTTGCCGTTGCACCGACCACACCACCGCGCAAATCGTAGACGATGCGTCCGCCGGAAAATCCAATCAGTAGCGGAAGCAAGTAGGTGATCATCGGTGGGACCAGCTTCGCCAAGTCTTCATTCGGAATCCATCCGGTTGGAATAAATAATGCGGTGATAATACCCCAGGCGATAAACGCCCCGATGTTCGGCATAATCATACCGCTCAAATGGCTGCCAAAGCGCTGAATTTTCACTTTAGCGCCTGACTTTTTCACTTCAGGATTAGCCATATCTATCAAAACTCCCTTCATGTATCGCTTTAAAATTAATTAGTAAATAGGACTTATGTATTAATTGTAAAGCGGTTACAGTCTTTCTACAACGGAAAGAAAACGGGGTTTTGTCACGATACTTGTTGTCATTTCTTTAATTCCCCTGATCTGTGGCAACAATACTAAACATTAAAACCCTTTAGAACAAAGAACGGATGAGTTCTGTATAGTACCGTCTTAGTTCTTCTTTCAAACTTGACGGCTCAATGGCAGAAAGACTTCTGCCGAATCCAGCAAGATAGGAAACAATAAAATCAATCTCTGCAGGTTCATAGGTTCCGGTAAGATAAAGCTCTTCCTCCCTTTCCGTGATTTTCATGGAAGGGAAATTCTCCTGCTTAAATTTCTCCGCACCTTCGGAGGTGATTCGGCAGCTGAAGGATATGGCTTGATCGGTCGGCTTCCATAGGCGATGAGCATTGTGAATGGTTATCTCTTTTAAATCCAATCCATGTTCAACATTTGCATCTTTTAGAGAGATGACACGGTCACACCGAAACACCCGGTATGCGGTTTTCTCCACATCATACGCCTGGCAATACCAATACCCTTTCCTCGCATAAAGTGCAATGGGCTGGATGGAACGGCTTGTTGGTCCCTTTGCCCCAGCATATTCGATTCGAATGACCTTTTGTTCTATCGCTGCCATCAGGATCTCTTCCAAGTAATGCCCTTCGTGCGTCTGATTCCCATGAAAAAACGAGAGTCGGTTCTGCATGTTGTCAATTTGTTCCCTCTGTTTTGGAGAGATACTTTCCAAGAATTTTTCAGAGATCGATTGAAAAGTGACCCGAAACGGAGAGCGGGCAAGACTTTTGATCGCCTGCATCGCAAAATAAAGCGCAAAAACTTCATGGCTGGTGAATGTAATCGGAGGCAAATTCATCGTTCGCACCAAGCGATAGCCTCCATAACGTCCATATTCCGCATAAAGCGGAACACCCATCTCCTCCAGCGCTTCAATGTCACGGAGCGCCGTCCTCTTTGAAATATCGAATTCGTTTATCAAGTCATTTAACGTGAATCGCTGTTTTTTGTTGATATAACGCAGCATCTGATTGATCCGTTCTGCTTTTTTCATTTTCCTCACCTTATAGGTGCCACGATCTGTCACCTTATTTTTATACACTTAAAGTGTAAAAGACAAAATCCAAGGAGGCAACCCCATGAAACTGGAAGTGATCCCTTTTTTATCATTGAACGGCAGAGGTGCAGAGGCCATCACGTTTTACGAATCGTATTTAGGAGCCGAAGTATTATTCAAAAAAACATACAAAGAGATGACAGAGATGGACCCTCGTTTTACGTATAAAGAAGGCGAGGAAAACTACATTACTCATTCTGTATTGCAAATCGGATCCAATAAAATCATGATAGCGGAAGAGGAAATGGATCCCGCCCACCCCTGGCAGCCTGGCAACAGCTTTTCCCTATGTATCCAGTCCAAAGATTACCCCGTCATAGAGGCAATTTATGAAAAACTCACTCAGCACGAAAAAGTCCAGGTCCTGACACCTTTTGAAAAAAACTCATTCAGCCCTGGCTATGCACGTGTCAGAGATCCATTCGGGATTGTGATTCAGCTGACTGTCACACGGCATAATTTTTAATTAAAGGATTAAATCAGCCTGAAGAAATATATTGGATGAATCTTCCCCTCCGAATCAACTTTCGTATTTTTGCAGGATATTCAACCCTTACTATTAAATTAAATATGTATTGAGAATTCGAAAAGAGGAGTGAGCGGGTGGATCAATCAGTATTGATGGCAGCATCTGATGCATTTGGACTCAATTGCAAATGGCTTACACACATAGGCGGCAACGTAAATGATGTCTATAATTACCCAGCAGAAAACAGTAATCCTTCCCGGATATTACGCCTGACGCATAAACGATGGCGTAATGAAGATGAAACCGCCGCAGAATTGCATTTCATGAACTATTTGTATGATAATGGCGTTTCTGTACCTAAGATTTTGACTTCGCAAGCAGGAAGATGGGTTGAACCAGCAACCAATGGATATCATGCTTGCATGTTCGTTAAAGCTCCTGGCCATACCCCTGTCGGTGAAGATTGGAACTCGAATATGGTTGTCAATTGGGGGCGATTGATAGGACAAATGCATATACTCACCCAATCTTATACCCCATTAGAAAATCTAAACCGCCGTGATTGGAAGCAAGAGTCCTGGATGGATTTAAGGCAACTGCCTCAGAAAGAAAAAATAGTCTGCCACAGAGCAACTGAGCTGTTAACCTGGTTAAATACGCTTCCCATGTGTTCAAAGAATTACGGCCTTGTACACTGTGACCTCCATGCCCGCAACTTTTTTGTTACAGATGAAGGTGCTCTCACAGCCTTTGATTTTGACGATTCATGCTACCATTGGTTCGCTTATGACATTGCCGTTATCCTGTATTCGGTCATCAGTAAATTTAACCAACAGGAAGGAAAGCGAGAGTCCCTCGATGATTATATGTCTCTTTTTCTTTCCTCGTTTTTAAAAGGCTACCAACAGATACACCATTTCGATGATTGGTGGCTAGAAGCAATGCCCCGCTTCCTAAAATATCGCAGGTTGGTGGTTTACAACTATCTTCATCAACGGTATGACTGGAAAACGGCAGACAAAGAAAAGAAGGTGAAATGGTTAAGCCTTAAAGCAGAAATTGAAGCAGATGAATCCATACTAACTATTTAAAAAGACCCAATCCCTCTTGAAGGAATTGGGTCTTGCTTGAATTATTTCCTATTCAACCGTTACACTTTTCGCAAGGTTACGCGGCTTATCCACGTCACAATCACGGTGAAGGGCAGCGTAGTAGGCAATCAATTGAAGCGGTACAACAGATACGAGCGGAGTAAGGTATTCATGTACTTCTGGAAGTACGATACGGTCTCCTTCGTCCTTTGTTGCTTCTGTACTGATCACGCATGTGTTGGCTCCGCGTGCTGCTACTTCCTTCACGTTACCGCGGATGCTGAGGTCCACGTGCTGCTGAGTGGAAAGCGCGATAACCGGTGTGCCATCTTCGATCAATGCGATCGTACCGTGCTTAAGTTCTCCTCCGGCAAATCCTTCAGCCTGGATGTAAGAAATCTCTTTCAGCTTCAGAGAGCCTTCAAGGCAGACAAAGTAGTCAACCGCACGGCCAATAAAGAAGGCATTGCGTGTTTCGGAAAGGTATTCCTGAGCGACACGCTCCATGGTTTCTTTTTGGTCGGTTAATGATTCAATCGCATTTGCCACGATCGCAAGCTCTTGAAGCGGGTTGAAATCAAGTTCAATTCCCTGCGCACGAGCCGCATCCACTGCAAGGATGGCAAGTACTGCGATTTGCGCAGTATACGCTTTGGTAGAAGCTACTGCAATTTCAGGCCCTGCATAAAGATTAAGCGTATAGTTTGCTTCCCTTGAAAGCGTGGATCCAGGAACGTTTGTAATAGTCAGTGCCTTGTGTCCAAGCTTCTTGATCGCTACAAGCACTGCACGGCTGTCAGCTGTTTCCCCGGATTGGGAAATGAAGATAAACAGCGGCTTCTCAGAAAGAAGCGGCATGTTGTAGACAAATTCACTTGCAATGTGTACTTCAACCGGTACCTTTGCAATATTTTCGATCAATTGCTTACCAACAAGACCGGCATTATAGCTGGTACCGCAAGCAACAATGTAAATGCGGTCGGTTTCTTTCATCGCCTGGCGAATATCATCGTCAAGCTTCAGATTGCCGTCTTCGTTCTGGTAATGTTTAATAATGTTACGCATTACGAATGGCTGTTCATCAATTTCCTTGAGCATATAGTGAGGGTAAGTTCCCTTTTCAATATCGCTTGCATCAAGCTCGGCAGTGTAAGGCTCACGAGAGACTTCCTGGCCGTCGAGCGTTTTAATGGTATATGAATCACGCGTCACGATGACGATTTCTTCGTCCATAAGCTCCACGTATTTGTCAGTTTGGGAAATCATCGCCATAGCATCACTTGCTACAACGTTAAAGCCTTCCCCAACACCAACCAAAAGCGGGCTTTTATTTTTTCCAACATAGATGGTGTCTGGATCTTGGTTATCAACCAATGCAATGGCGTAAGAACCTTTGATGACAGAAAGAGCATGGCGGAAAGCTTCTTCAACGCTTTCGCCTTCGTTCACGAATTTCTCGATGAGCTGCACGACAACTTCTGTATCTGTATCACTTACGAATGTTACATCCTGTAAGTATTCTCGTTTTACTTTTCCGTAGTTCTCGATTACACCGTTATGAACCAGTGTGAAACGTTCAGCAGAACTTTGGTGTGGATGAGAGTTCACTTTGCTTGGCGCTCCGTGGGTTGCCCAGCGGGTATGTCCGATCCCCATTGTTGATTCAACGCCTGAGTCAACGATGTCGCGCAACACAGCAATTCTTCCTTTTTCCTTGAAAACCTGCACGCCGTCCTGATCAACTACTGCAATTCCTGCAGAGTCATAACCGCGATACTCCAGCTTTTCAAGTCCTCGAAGCAAGATTTCCTTCGCATCCTTATTACCTACATAACCTACAATTCCGCACATTTAATTTATCCTCCCTTAGGTCAGGAACAGCTCTTTATCTGATGCTGAACCCGCCGGACAGGGGGACTGTGAGCGGGGCTCACAGCCCCACCTATGTTTATTTTTTATGGTAATTAGCCACTGCTTTTATTTTTGTACAGGAAGTCGCCTTGCCTGTTTTAGATAAAAGCTAACGAAAGTGACTGATTCCGAGAGGCATCCGCCGAATGATCGATGAACCTCTTCCTCGTCAACTATTTTCTTTTCGTCCGAAAATAGTTCAGGCGCTTTTTATTTAACTTACCACTCTGTACTCCTTCCCGTTTCTGAGTCAAGATAAACTTTATGATAGCCTGTTTTTTACCAAGCGTCAATTGGTGGCCAGGTAGCTTAATAAATATTTAATAAAATATGCATAAACGCATCGCTAGGTGATACGCTTATGCATACTTTTCGTGTCTATTTAGTCAAATGAGGGTGCCTTTTGTTAAACAAGCTCCGCCTTCACCACTTCAACAATCTCTTCAGCGTAGGTTTGGCACTGCTCTTTTGTCGGAGCTTCAACCATAACGCGGACGAGCGGTTCTGTTCCGGACGGACGGACAAGAACGCGGCCGTTTCCATTCATCTCGTCTTCCACCTTGTCGATGGCAGCCTTCACTGTATTATTGCCCTGCAGCTTTGTTTTATCTGCGACTTTCACATTGATCAAAAGCTGAGGGAATTTTTTCATTTCATTGGCAAGCTCGGATAATGGACGCTTGGTTTGCTTTACGATGCTTGCCAATTGAATAGCAGAGAGCATTCCGTCACCTGTTGTTGTATGGTCAAGGAAAATGATATGTCCGGACTGTTCACCCCCGAGGTTATAGCCGTTCTTTCTCATTTCTTCCATGACATATCGGTCACCAACCGCTGTTTGGACCGATTTTACCTCTTTTTCTTCGAGTCCTTTATAGAAGCCAAGGTTGCTCATGACCGTAGAAACGATCGTGTCATTTTTAAGTCCGCCTTGTTCTTTCAGGTATGTGGCACAAATAAACATGATCTGGTCGCCGTCTACAATCTCACCGTTCTCATCAATCGCAATCAGACGATCGCCGTCCCCATCAAAGGCAAGACCCATGTCTGCTCCTTTTTCCTTCACCAGTTCGGCCAGTTTTTCGGGATGGGTCGAGCCCACTCCGTCATTAATGTTCAGGCCGTTCGGGTTGGTTCCCATGGTCGAAATATCAGCTTCCAGGTCCGCGAATAGATGCGGCGCAAGAGAAGAGGTCGCTCCGTGGGCGCAGTCAAGCGCAATATGAAGGCCGGAGAAATCTCCCTCAACCGTCTGTTTAAGATACTGAAGGTACTTCTGACCGCCTTCAAAGTAATCGCCAACAGATCCGATATCTCCGCCTGACGGACGCGGAAGTTGATCCTGCTCCTGATCGAGCAGTACCTCAATTTCAGCCTCCTGTTCATCAAGAAGCTTGAAACCGTCTGACCCGAAAAATTTGATTCCGTTGTCTTCAACCGGATTGTGAGAAGCGGAGATCATGACCCCTGCCTGAGCGCCAAGCGCCTTTGTCAAATAGGCGACGCATGGTGTAGAGACAACACCCAACCGCAATACTTCAGCTCCGGTGGATAATAGGCCCGCAACCAATGCTCCTTCAAGCATATGTCCGGAAATTCGTGTATCCCGTCCAATCAGAACTTTTGGCTTTTGAGTTTCCTTTGTTAATACATATCCCCCAAAGCGGCCCAGTTTAAATGCTAGTTCCGGGGTAAGTTCTGTATTGGCAACGCCTCTTACCCCGTCTGTTCCAAAGTATTTTCCCATGATTTAATTCTCTCCTTCAGTCTGTGATTCGGTAGGATTCGATTTTTCCTCTGATTTTGATTTTGCTACGGCTGGGTTCTCTTTTTTTCCATCGTCTTTATTGGTGGTGCTGTTCTCGTCAGGCTGTGCAGGCGTGTCGTTGTTCTGCTCGTCTGTACTATTATTTGTCTCGGAAGCAGGTTTTTCAATGGAAATGGTCGCTTCAGAAACCTCTGTATCCATCTTCAGGTTCTTGGAATTTGAGGCATGGATGGTTACTGTGTGTTCCCCTGGTTCCAGGTTGCTCACATCGACATAGGCCGTAATGTCAGAAGCATCCAGTCCATCGATGGTCTTCTTGCTTCCTGAGATGGTCACATCCATTTTCCCGTCAGAAGGCGATACGAAGGAAGCCGGCTGCTCACTGTCTTCTCCGCGGATTTCAATGGGAACGTTTTTTAACGTCTTTGTTCCCGTATCTTTCTCCACGTCAACGTTCACCTTCACTTGCTTTGGGTTGACCGATTCTGCTCCGTCCGGAAGAGGTACATCCACATCAACCATTGAATCTTTCTTTATTTTTGATAAATCTACATCAACATCGCTGATTTCATTAATTTTATCCAGAGCGGAAGATGGCCCTGACAGTGTAACCACTTTTGGATCAAATGTGATCCCTGCAAGGGTCAAGCCTTCCGGGAGATCTCCTTTTTTATTGATGCTCAGCGGAACGGTCTTTTCCGGCTTGGAGATCGGCACCGTCACATTGACTGACTTCGGATCAATCAGCACATCCACAAGGTTCCCCTGGCTGTCATACGCTCTTAAAGGTACTCTTGTTTCCACATTGTCTTTTGCATTTGAAACATCGACCGACGCCCGTACGCTTTCAATGCTGCTGATGTAATCATCCGGCCCGGTCACGTAAACAGATTTCGGTGAGAAGTCGACCTTGCCGGTTTCATATCCTTCCGGCAGCTTTGCTTTGTTTTTAAGATCAAGACTTATCGGAATCTGCCTGGTTCGTTTTTGATGAAGCGTTACCTTCACTTGTTTTGGGGAAGGCACAGCATCGAGTTCATCCGGTACATTTTTCAATTTGACCGGAACGGTATGAGTACCTGGTCCTAACTTGGTCAGATCTATATAAACTTGTATTTTCCGGTCGACCTTCAAAGCCTTGGTCACCAGGTTGGACTCACCCGTAAGTTTGACATCCACGGATCGAGGCATGTCAGTAAGTACATATTTATTTTCATCGAAGTATGGGACAATTTCTACTCCGTTCACGGTTTGAGTGTTTTTGGACACCGATGTAAACAGAGCATTCCTGCTGGTCTGCTGCTGGTCTTCCATCGATATCACGGTGTAAAGCATGAGAGCCAGAAGAAAAGCGATGATCTTTACGAACCAATTGCTTCTAAGGAGTTTGTCCATTTTTCTTCCCCCTCCAATTCCAGCGTGATGAGGAAGCCGAGCGGCCCGAACCCATGAGTTCGGCAGTTAATAAATTTTTTAAAGATTCCTCATCCAGGTTACGGTGAATTTCCCCGTTCTTGGTAATGGAAACTCCACCCGTTTCCTCTGAAACAACCACTGTTATCGCATCGGTCACTTCGCTGACTCCAATGGCTGCCCTGTGTCTTGTACCAAGTTCCTTGGACACAAATGGGCTTTCCGTAAGCGGTAAATAGCAGCCTGCTGCTATAATTTCATTTGGCCGCAAGATAACGGCTCCATCATGCAATGGAGTATTGGGTACAAAAATATTGGTTAAGAGCTCTGAAGTGAGTTTGGAATGGATGGGAATTCCCGTTTCCACATAATCCGTCAGCCCCGTTTCCCGTTCGAACGACATGATCGCTCCGATACGGCGTTTGGCCATATAGCCGGTAGCCTTCACGATGGCAGCAATGGATTTTTCCATTTCCTCTTCCTCAGCCCCGCCCGCTCTTGAAAACAGTTTACCGCGCCCAAGCTGTTCCAGTGCGCGCCTCAGTTCAGGTTGAAAAATAATAATAATCGCAAGCAGTCCATATGTAATGGCCTTATCCATCAGCCAGCTCATGGTCCTCAGTTCAAAGAAGCTGCTGGCAAGCCAAACGGCTACGATTATAACAATTCCTTTTAACAGCTGTACCGCTTTTGTTCCGCGGATCAGCATGATCAATTTATAAAAAACATAGGTAACCAGTAAAATATCAACAATCTGGCTAATATAGTTACCTAAGCTAAAACTTCCAACAGGTAACATGACATCACTCCACTTCGGGAACTACCCTTTCTGTTAATGTAGTGCAACAATGGTCATAATATACAACATCCCTTATTATAGCATATCCAGACCTTTCCTTTAAAAATTCAACGCTATTTGAATCTGTTTAATTGGCGTAATAAAGGAAAAAGCCAGCCTTCGCTTCAGGCGGCTTATCAACTACTCTATAATCATTCGATGTGCAATCCTATTTTTGTTCCTGTCCGGTAAAGAACGTTTTTAGTTTATACCAAACCCATTCTACTGCCTCATGAATTTCCTGGCTGTCCCCGGTGATTTGTCCGGCAGAAGCCATATATTTTTCTCCCTTTATAACCACCACATTGCCCTCGACCTTGCCTTCGACCTTAATGTCGCCATTTTCAACGACCAAATCTCCTTTGACCGTTTCCCCTTTTGGCACGGTTACTGTATGGGCAGCAGAATTCACCTTTATATTACTGGCTGCTGAATGCACTGCAAAATCATTCTCCGTATTCCAGCCTGCCATCACGGAGCCAAACATTAAGATTAAGAAAACAGCCGCGGCGGTTAAGACGGGATAACGCCTGATCCATTGTGCCGGCATACTCCGCTTTTTCACTTCCGGCAGCTTTTTCATTACATTTTCTGTGAAATGTGCAGGCGCCACTACAGGGGATGCTTCTTTCATTTCATAAATAATTTCCTTTAATGCATGATAATGCTCTTTGCAGCTCTCACAGCTTTCCATATGACGCTCCAGCTCTGTCTGTTCCTCTGCTGTAATTTCCCCATCAAGGGCTTTATCAATGAGATCCATATATTCTTCTGATTCACATGACATTATGTTCACCTCGATTTCGCAACCTTTTTGTATGCCTTTTTCAACGCTTCTCTTCCCCGATGGATTCTGGTTTTCACGGTAGGAACCGGCAGGTCCATCACAGAACTGATCTCCTCGAGAGACATGTCCTCAATGTACTTCAGCAATATGGCTGTTCTGTATTTTTCAGGAAGCTTCATGATTTCCTGCTGCAGATGGTCATGTTTTTCTTTTTCTTCCACTTCTTCTTCCGGAAGCGGATCCGCATCTGCTACCTGGCTGTACAATGTGGCACCTTCCGTCCCCGGAATTTCTGCATCCATGGAGTAATCCGGCTTTCTTTTCCTCAGCCGGTCAATGCATAAATTTGTGGCGATCCGGTACAGCCAAGTTGAAAACTTATAGCTTCCGCTGTATTTATCTATGTTCACAAAAGCCCGTACAAAGGCCTCCTGTGCCAGATCTTCTGCTTCATGCCTGTCGCCGACCATTCTATAGCACAGCCGGTAGATCTTATCCTTATAGATCTCCACCAGGCCTTCAAAAGCCTCCCGGTTACCCGATTTAACCTGAGTAACCAGGCTGTTTATTAATGATTCCATTTCAATTGTCCACCACCAGTTATGGTTCGTATTTTTCTACGTATCGAATACAAAAAAGTTTCAAGTTCTTAAAAAAATAAAGCAGTTTTAATTTTAGCATGAAACGGTAAGACTATCGAAAATATTTTTATACATTTTTTACAAATAAAGTTTCACAATGGATAATTGCGGGAATAATGGAAATTAAGATAATCTATAAGGAGCGTGTATCTATGGACCGCAATATCCTACTTAGAGAAATTGAAGTATCTCGAAAAAAAATGAATGAAATGTCTAAATTTATGCCATTAATCGCTGATGAAATCGTTGAAATGAGCCAACATATAGATGCCCTCTTAAATGAATTCCAAAAAGCGAACGTAAAAAACAGCTACTCTTAAAATGAACTGCACCCCTTTTGTTAGACACATCTAACAATAGGAGGTGCAGTTTTTTCATGACCAAGTATTCTTTGGAGACTAAATTAGCTGCTGTTCATGCTTATCTTCAGGGGGGAGATTCCTTTAAAGAGACCGCTCATAAACACAGTGTGACTTCATCAATGTTAAAAGAATGGGTGGCCAAGTTTCGAAAACACGGAGAAATGGCTTTTCAAGAATCATATACAAATCATTCTATTGAGTTTAAAATGGACGTACTTCACTATATAAACGAAACGGGAGTATCTATCTCAGAAGCTGCCGCCCATTTCAACGTGGCTTCTCCCAGCACCGTTTGGAATTGGTATCAACTTTTTGAAACGCAAGGGATTGAGGCTCTTCGATCAAAGATAAAGGGGCGTTCATCCATGAAAAAAGATTCAAAAAGAAAGCAGCCATCAGAAGGATCCGTCGAAGCTCTACGAGCTGAAAATGAGAGATTACGTATGGAGAATGCATACTTAAAAAAGTTACAAGCCTTAATTCAAGAAGAGGAAAAATCACAGAACAAGTCAAAGCGGAAGTGATTGATGAGTTAAGGCAGGAATATAAAGTCATTGACCTCGTTGAGGTCGCAGGCATTCCACGAAGCACGTATTATTACTGGATGAAACAAAAGAATCGTGCAGATAAATATCATGAAGTGAAAGCTGTTATTCAACAGATTTTTAATGAGCACCAAGGTCGATATGGCTATCGTCGGATCCGATGGGAATTACAAAATCAAGGCTATTCACTTAATCATAAAACTGTCCGTCGCTTAATGAATAAAATGAAGATCAAGTCTCTGGTGAAGGTGAAGAAATATCGCTCCTATCGTGGAAATGTTGGAAAAATCGCTCCAAATGTTATAGCACGTAAATTCCAAGCAGTGAAACCGAATGAAAAGTGGGTAACCGATGTGACGGAAATTCAATTACATGGTGAAAAGCTATATTTATCGCCAGTTCTTGACCTATATAATGGAGAAATCGTTGCCTATCAGATGGAACACCGTCCGGTTTACTCTTTGGTTTCAAAGATGCTGGATAAGGCATTCAAACAATTGAAAGAGAACGATGCCCCCATCCTTCACTCTGATCAGGGATGGCATTATCAAATGAAACCGTACCAGCATGCATTGAAAGAAAAAAATATAACACAAAGCATGTCCCGTAAGGGCAACTGTCTTGATAACGCCGCCATGGAGAGTTTCTTTGGCTTATTGAAAAGTGAATTGCTTTATCTCAAAGAATTTGAAAGTATGGAACACTTTAAAAAAGAATTGGAACAGTATATCGATTACTACAATAAAAACCGGATAAAAGCAAAATTAAAAGGCATGAGCCCGGTTCAATACCGGACTCATGCCGAAGTAGCTGCTTAAAATTTCGTGTCTAACTTTTTGGGTTCAGATCAAAATAGAGCAGCTGTTTTTAATTTGTTTATTATAGAAGCTTTTCACCAAAAAGGGAGCCCATCAAGGCGACCGCTACTGTCGCTGTTTTATTTCGTTCATCCAAAATCGGGTTGACCTCCACAAATTCCGCGGAAGTAATGAGCTGTGATTCAGCCAGCATTTCCATCGCCAAATGGCTTTCTCTGTAGCTGATTCCGCCGAGAACCGGTGTACCCACTCCCGGGGCATCCTGGGGATCGAGCCCGTCAAGGTCAAGACTGAGGTGAACTCCATCTGTTTTTGCGGACAAGTACTCAATCGTTTCCTCCATCACCTTCGTCATACCGATCCGGTCAATCTCATGCATCGTATACACCTTGATCCCGCGTTCCTTGATCAACGTCTTTTCTCCCTCATCAAGAGAACGCGCCCCGATGATAACGATATTTTCCGGTTTAACTTTCTGTTCGTATCCCCCAATGCGAGTTAACGATTCATGGCCAATGCCCAAACTTGCAGCAAGAGGCATACCATGAATGTTTCCGCTTGGTGAGGTATCTGCTGTGTTCAAGTCTCCATGGGCATCATACCATATGACCCCAAGGTTCTCATAGTGGTTGGAGATGCCTGCAAGTGTTCCGATCGCGATACTGTGGTCCCCTCCCAGAACAAGCGGAAAGCGGTTCTCCTGAATAACATTCGAAACGGCCTGAGCCAGGTTCTCACTGGCAGAAGCCACCTCTTCCAGGTTCTTCAGGTTTGTTTCAATGGTTTCCTCGATCGTTCCCGGCCGGGCAATCTCAATATCCCCAAAGTCGAGAACGTTGTATTCAATATCCTTCAGCCGTTCCACAATGCCTGCATATCGAATGGCGCTTGGACCCATATCTACTCCCCGCCGTGTTTGCCCTAAATCCATTGGTACCCCGATAAGTGTAATATCCTTCTTCATTTGTAGGCCTCCCCCTAAGCTGCGTTTCAATATTCTATCAATTAATTTTAGCCTGTCCTTTACAGGTGGTTCAACTGGACAAAAAATTGCATAGATATACCCGGTAGTAAGCGCTTTCTATAGATAGAGTGGATAATTATTAGATAAGATAGACAGTTGGATCCAATCAAGGAATAGGAGTCTGGCATTCGGCAATAAAAAAAGCCTTTGGACAAAAGTCCAAAGGCTTTACGTTTATTATGTATGGTGGAGCCTAGCGGGATCGAACCGCTGACCTCCTGCGTGCAAGGCAGGCGCTCTCCCAGCTGAGCTAAGGCCCCAAAATAAAATGGAGCGGGTGATGAGAATCGAACTCACGACCAGAGCTTGGAAGGCTCTTGTTTTACCACTAAACTACACCCGCATATTAACCTTATTATAATGTTATGTCCATGCTTTCTGTCTTTTATTCAGAAAGTGGTGAGCCATGAAGGACTCGAACCTTCGACCCTCTGATTAAAAGTCAGATGCTCTACCGACTGAGCTAATGGCTCATGTTGTTATGTCCGTCGGTCCCCTGTCTCTTCCCCTAAAAGTTAAAGCAAGGAGAATATGATATCCGTCGAGACAACTCGCTGTTCAACCACGAAGCGTAGTTCGTGACTGAGCTAATGGCTCATGTTGCTTACCAAAATGGTTTTAAAAAAATAAGTGGTGGAGGGGGACGGATTCGAACCGCCGAACCCGGAGGGAGCGGATTTACAGTCCGCCGCGTTTAGCCACTTCGCTACCCCTCCACATAAAAAAAGGATTCCGGTATTTCTTATTAAAATGGTGCCGGCTAGAGGACTTGAACCCCCAACCTACTGATTACAAGTCAGTTGCTCTACCAATTGAGCTAAACCGGCGTTGTAAACAATGGTAATAAAAATGGTGGAGGATGACGGGTTCGAACCGCCGACCCCCTGCTTGTAAGGCAGGTGCTCTCCCAGCTGAGCTAATCCTCCAAATTGAATATTATTGGTTCTTTTCTTCAAAAGAACTTGGTTCTTTTTTTCAAAAGAACTTGGTTGTTTTCATTTTCATGAAAAAACTTGGTGACCCGTACGGGATTCGAACCCGTGTTACCGCCGTGAAAGGGCGGTGTCTTAACCGCTTGACCAACGGGCCGACTGGAGCTTCCAACCGGGCTCGAACCGGTGACCTCTTCCTTACCATGGAAGCACTCTACCTACTGAGCTATGGAAGCATGGCTCCACAGGTAGGACTCGAACCTACGACCGATCGGTTAACAGCCGATAGCTCTACCACTGAGCTACTGTGGAATAATAAACTAATTAGAAATCCACAAACAAAAAGGTTTGAAATGAAAGCCCGGCAGCGTCCTACTCTAACAGGGGGAAGCCCCCAACTACCATTGGCGCAAAAGAGCTTAACTTCCGTGTTCGGTATGGGAACGGGTGTGACCTCTTCGCTATCGCCACCAGACTGTCTTTCAAAGTTTGTCCTAAATTACAAGGACAAGATACATTTTACAATGTTTTTGCTCTTTTGGCAAGACCTTTTTTTGAGGCATATTCCCTCAAAACTAGATAACTTCATCCAAACGTGCTGATAACGTCCAGCTTCATGAACCCTATCCTCGAGGTCGTTTCGCCCCTTCCAATGAACACCAAAACCGTGTTCTTGTCAGGGTTTCCAACGCTTGTCGGATATAAGCGGTTCATTCCGCTTTTGTTTTTAAGGATAAGCCCTCGACCGATTAGTATCTGTCAGCTCCACGTGTCACCACGCTTCCACACCAGACCTATCAACCTCATCATCTCTAAGGGGTCTTACTCACTTGACGTGATGGGAAATCTCATCTTGAGGGGGGCTTCATGCTTAGATGCTTTCAGCACTTATCCCGTCCACACGTAGCTACCCAGCTATGCCCCTGGCGGAACAACTGGTACACCAGCGGTGTGTCCATCCCGGTCCTCTCGTACTAAGGACAGCTCCTCTCAAATTTCCTGCGCCCGCGACGGATAGGGACCGAACTGTCTCACGACGTTCTGAACCCAGCTCGCGTACCGCTTTAATGGGCGAACAGCCCAACCCTTGGGACCTACTTCAGCCCCAGGATGCGATGAGCCGACATCGAGGTGCCAAACCTCCCCGTCGATGTGGACTCTTGGGGGAGATAAGCCTGTTATCCCCAGGGTAGCTTTTATCCGTTGAGCGATGGCCCTTCCATGCGGAACCACCGGATCACTAAGCCCGACTTTCGTCCCTGCTCGACTTGTAGGTCTCGCAGTCAAGCTCCCTTGTGCCTTTACACTCTGCGAATGATTTCCAACCATTCTGAGGGAACCTTTGGGCGCCTCCGTTACGATTTAGGAGGCGACCGCCCCAGTCAAACTGCCCACCTGACACTGTCTCCGAACCGGATCACGGTTCCAGGTTAGAATTTCAATACAGTCAGGGTAGTATCCCACCGACGCCTCCATCGAAGCTGGCGCTCCGACTTCTCAGGCTCCTACCTATCCTGTACAAACTGTACCAAAATCCAATATCAAGCTGCAGTAAAGCTCCATGGGGTCTTTCCGTCCTGTCGCGGGTAACCTGCATCTTCACAGGTACTATAATTTCACCGGGTCTCTCGTTGAGACAGTATCCAAATCGTTACACCTTTCGTGCGGGTCGGAACTTACCCGACAAGGAATTTCGCTACCTTAGGACCGTTATAGTTACGGCCGCCGTTTACTGGGGCTTCAATTCAGAGCTTCTCCCCTAAGGGATAACCCCTCCTCTTAACCTTCCAGCACCGGGCAGGTGTCAGCCCCTATACTTCGCCTTGCGGCTTCGCAGAGACCTGTGTTTTTGCTAAACAGTCGCTTGGATCTATTCACTGCGGCTCTCTCGGGCGATAAACCCTACCAGAGCACCCCTTCTCCCGAAGTTACGGGGTCATTTTGCCGAGTTCCTTAACGAGAGTTCTCCCGATCATCTTAGGATTCTCTCCTCGCCTACCTGTGTCGGTTTGCGGTACGGGCACCTCTTTCCTCACTAGAGGCTTTTCTTGGCAGTGTAGGATCAGGGACTTCGGTACTGTAATTTCCCTCGCCGTCACAGCTCAGCCTTCACGATTGCGGGATTTGCCTCACAATCAGCCTAACTGCTTAGACGCGCATTTCCATTCGCGCGCTCTCCCTACCTTCCTGCGTCCCCCCGTCGTTCAAACGGAAAGGAGGTGGTACAGGAATTTCAACCTGTTGGCCATCGCCTACGCCTTTCGGCCTCGGCTTAGGTCCCGACTAACCCTGAGCGGACGAGCCTTCCTCAGGAAACCTTAGGCTTTCGATGGACAAGATTCTCACTTGTCTTTCGCTACTCATACCGGCATTCTCACTTCAAAGCGCTCCACCAGTCCTTCCGGTCTGACTTCACCGCACTTCGAACGCTCCCCTACCACTGTACCTGATGGTACAATCCATAGCTTCGGTGATACGTTTAGCCCCGGTACATTTTCGGCGCAGAGTCACTCGACCAGTGAGCTATTACGCACTCTTTAAATGGTGGCTGCTTCTAAGCCAACATCCTGGTTGTCTGGGCAACTCCACATCCTTTCCCACTTAACGTATACTTTGGGACCTTAGCTGATGGTCTGGGCTGTTTCCCTCTTGACTACGGATCTTATCACTCGCAGTCTGACTCCCGCGGATAAGTCTCTGGCATTCGGAGTTTGACTGAATTCGGTAACCCTGTGGGGGCCCCTAGTCCAATCAGTGCTCTACCTCCAGGACTCTAGCCGCGAGGCTAGCCCTAAAGCTATTTCGGGGAGAACCAGCTATCTCCGTGTTCGATTGGCATTTCACCCCTACCCACACCTCATCCCCGCACTTTTCAACGTGCGTGGGTTCGGGCCTCCATTCAGTGTTACCTGAACTTCACCCTGGACATGGGTAGATCACACGGTTTCGGGTCTACGACAACGTACTATGGCGCCCTATTCAGACTCGCTTTCGCTGCGGCTCCGCCTTCTCGGCTTAACCTTGCACGTTATCGTAACTCGCCGGTTCATTCTACAAAAGGCACGCTGTCACCCGTTAATGGGCTCCAACTACTTGTAGGCACACGGTTTCAGGATCTCTTTCACTCCCCTTCCGGGGTGCTTTTCACCTTTCCCTCACGGTACTGGTTCACTATCGGTCACTAGGGAGTATTTAGCCTTGGGAGATGGTCCTCCCGGATTCCGACGGGGTTTCACGTGTCCCGCCGTACTCAGGATCCACTCAGGAGGGAACGAAGTTTCAACTACAGGGCTGTTACCTTCTTTGGCCGGCCTTTCCAGACCGCTTCATCTACCCCGTTCCTTTGTAACTCCATGTAGAGTGTCCTACAACCCCAGAGGGCAAGCCCTCTGGTTTGGGCTGTTTCCGTTTCGCTCGCCGCTACTCAGGAAATCGCATTTGCTTTCTCTTCCTCCGGGTACTTAGATGTTTCAGTTCCCCGGGTCTGCCTTCTCATATCCTATGTATTCAGATATGGATACCATCCCATTACGGATGGTGGGTTCCCCCATTCGGAAATCCCCGGATCAACGCTTACTTACAGCTCCCCGAGGCATATCGGTGTTCGTCCCGTCCTTCTTCGGCTCCTAGTGCCAAGGCATCCACCGTGCGCCCTTTCTAGCTTAACCTTTAAACACGATCGTAAGATCGTAAAAAAATCACTAAATCAGCGCACAACTAATGAATTAGTTGGCTTGTTTGGATGTTTCGTTATCTAGTTTTCAAGGAACATGGCCACATCAAATGTGTAACCTTTATGAATTGAAAGAAACGATGTTCTTTCAAAACCAAACAAAAGCTCAGAGTAAGATTCATGAGGCACCTGAGTGCTCATGTCTCCATAGAAAGGAGGTGATCCAGCCGCACCTTCCGATACGGCTACCTTGTTACGACTTCACCCCAATCATCTGTCCCACCTTCGGCGGCTGGCTCCAAAAGGTTACCCCACCGACTTCGGGTGTTACAAACTCTCGTGGTGTGACGGGCGGTGTGTACAAGGCCCGGGAACGTATTCACCGCGGCATGCTGATCCGCGATTACTAGCAATTCCGGCTTCATGTAGGCGAGTTGCAGCCTACAATCCGAACTGAGAGTGGCTTTTTGGGATTGGCTCGGCCTCGCGGCTTCGCAACCCTTTGTACCACCCATTGTAGCACGTGTGTAGCCCAGGTCATAAGGGGCATGATGATTTGACGTCATCCCCACCTTCCTCCGGTTTGTCACCGGCAGTCACCTTAGAGTGCCCAACTGAATGCTGGCAACTAAGGTCAAGGGTTGCGCTCGTTGCGGGACTTAACCCAACATCTCACGACACGAGCTGACGACAACCATGCACCACCTGTCACTCTGTCCCCCGAAGGGGAAAGCTTGATCTCTCAAGTGGTCAGAGGATGTCAAGACCTGGTAAGGTTCTTCGCGTTGCTTCGAATTAAACCACATGCTCCACTGCTTGTGCGGGCCCCCGTCAATTCCTTTGAGTTTCAGCCTTGCGGCCGTACTCCCCAGGCGGAGTGCTTAATGTGTTAACGTCAGCACTGAGGGT
The DNA here is from genome assembly GCF_004127935.1 of Fictibacillus sp. S7. Classification (NCBI taxonomy): domain Bacteria; kingdom Bacillati; phylum Bacillota; class Bacilli; order Caryophanales; family Fictibacillaceae; genus Fictibacillus; species Fictibacillus sp. S7. Next base: position 2,952,666 of record NZ_QJKL01000001.1, read on the forward strand.
GGAACCCCCCAACACCTAGCACTCATCGTTTACGGCGTGGACTACCAGGGTATCTAATCCTGTTTGCTCCCCACGCTTTCGCGCCTCAGCGTCAGTTACAGGCCAAAAAGCCGCCTTCGCCACTGGTGTTCCTCCACATCTCTACGCATTTCACCGCTACACGTGGAATTCCACTTTTCTCTCCTGCACTCAAGTCTCCCAGTTTCCAATGACCCTCCACGGTTGAGCCGTGGGCTTTCACATCAGACTTAAGAAACCGCCTGCGCGCGCTTTACGCCCAATAATTCCGGATAACGCTTGCCACCTACGTATTACCGCGGCTGCTGGCACGTAGTTAGCCGTGGCTTTCTGGTCAGGTACCGTCAAGGTACCGGCAGTTACTCCGGTACTTGTTCTTCTCTGACAACAGAGCTTTACGACCCGAAGGCCTTCATCGCTCACGCGGCGTTGCTCGGTCAGACTTTCGTCCATTGCCGAAGATTCCCTACTGCTGCCTCCCGTAGGAGTCTGGGCCGTGTCTCAGTCCCAGTGTGGCCGATCACCCTCTCAGGTCGGCTACGCATCGTCGCCTTGGTGAGCCGTTACCTCACCAACTAGCTAATGCGCCGCGGGCCCATCTGTAAGCGTCAGCCGAAACCGACTTTCAAAAAAGAAGCAGGCGCTTCTCGTTATCATCCGGTATTAGCTCCGGTTTCCCGGAGTTATCCCCGTCTTACAGGCAGGTTACCCACGTGTTACTCACCCGTCCGCCGCTAAATCAGAGGAGCAAGCTCCTCGTCATTCGCTCGACTTGCATGTATTAGGCACGCCGCCAGCGTTCATCCTGAGCCAGGATCAAACTCTCCAATAAAGTGTTTGATATAGCTCTTAATGTTTAAAAATAAGAAATTGATGGGATTGTAAAATCCCTGACTTACTCTGGCTTTTGTTTGGTTTTCAAAGAACATTTTGTTTGCGCCGCTCGTTTTGGCGACTTTTATATCATAACATCTTAGCAACTATCATGTCAACAACTTTTTTTGTTGATAGTTTGTTGCAAGTCACTGTGTCAGCAGCGACAAGAAATAATATACCACGTACCTGTTTTTAGAGTCAACACTTTTTTTAAAAAAAGATATCCATTCCGATTTTTCCTTACTGGTACTCTTGTTTCCTTCGACAGAAGCGTGTGCACTCTGCCGGGGAGGCCAACAGGGTAAAAAGCCGGAAAAGCAAGTGATACCGTTCTTCAAGCACAGTCTTTACCATCGGCTCAATCTGATCATCTTTAAGATCTGACAAAAGCTCCTCGAGTTCTTTTTTAAGCAGGTATACCATTTCCTTCGCTTCTCTTTTATTGAGCATTATGCCTATCATGAGACACTGCAACATCCTTTATCTGTTTTTTGTCGTATGTTTCCCGCTCCTTCAATTTCTATGTATAGAGTTATATCTTGTCCTCCGCGGTCATATACATCTCCTTAGACAGCATTGACAGAGAAAAGGATCACCGAATTCATTGGGATCAGGGGGGACGGCATGAAATTCTTTATGGTGGTTAATGGCAAAAAGGCAAAGCAGTACATGGTTGTTGTATTCGCTGCTTTTTTTGCAGCTTCACTCGCTTTTATGGGGCAAGAGCAATTATCTGTTTTTTCATCCAAAGACGGACCGCGTGCCATTTATAAAGGCGAGGCAAAAGGAAATAAAGTCGCCTTAACGTTCGACATCAGTTGGGGCGATAAACGGGCTCTGCCTATATTGGATATTTTGAAAAAGCAGGGCATCAAAAACTGTACGTTCTTCGTATCAGCCGCCTGGGCAGAGCGACATCCGGAAATTGTGGAGCGCATTGTAAAAGACGGCCATGAACTGGCGAGCCTTGGTTACCAATACAAGGACTATACCGACTGGAAAGATCCGCAGATCCGACGTGACATCTTAACTGCACAGGAAAAGATCAAAAAAGTGTCCGGCAAGACGACATCTTTAATCCGGCCGCCGAATGGAAGTTTTGATAAACGGGTACTTGAGGTATCAGAAGGTACTCATCATTCTGTCGTACACTGGAGTATCGATACAAAAGACTGGAAAAATCCTGGAGTTAATAAAATTGTTTCGAATGCAACCAATCATGTGAAACCCGGAGATATTCTGCTGCTCCATGCTTCCGACTCTGTGAAGCAAACTCATAAAGCATTGCCGGAAATTATCGGCAAGTTAAAGTCAGAAGGCTTTTCCTTTGTCAGTGTCGGTGAAATGATTGCCAATACACAGGCACACAGCCAGGAGGTTCATTAAAATAATAAGTAAAAAACTTCCGTCCATTTTAGGCGGAAGTTTTTGATTTGGCAGCGGATTTTGGCTGAATGAGCCGGTGAAGCATAAGAATCTGATAAAGGTTGCACACACCAAGGGAAGCGAATGCCATCCACATGGCGCTTGGTGCATTCGTTTTTAAGACGGGCACCCATTCCATGGTAGTCACCACAATCATAAAAAACAATGTGGGTACAAACGCTCCCTTGTTCGTTTGCTTCTGTTTCATATACGCTACAAGCAAACCAAGAGCGAAAACCCCGATAGGAATTAAACTGTAGGAGGCAAGGCTTTGCCCCGCTTTATGAAATGCGGTATACCGCAAGTAAAACAAATCAAAAAGAACAACAATAATAAGGACAATCTGAACACCGTTCCACAGGGACTGCGATCTGAAAATGCCCAGACCAAACCGGTGAACCGTCAAGTAAGCGAAAAATCCCATCTGGCTGAACACACTAAATAAAGCGCCAAAGCCAACAAGACCGAGTATATAGATAAGAAATTCTTTCACGCCCCCGGTTTCGGGAAATTGTGAAATTAAACCTGCAACAATGGCACAGCCAATCCCAATAAGTAACGTCGTGATAAATAAAAAGACCCAGTTTCTTGACTTCACATGATTGCCTCCAATCCAAATGTAACCGTTATCGATTGTATCAATCCTAACCAAAAAAAGCCATACTGTTTTCCTATATTTGTCCTGCATAAATCTCCGTAAAACACCCACCCTAATGGTAAGAACTCATAGAAAGGAGAAGGAGCAGACGTGAGAAAAACGTGGATCCCATGCCTCTTCTGTTTTCTTCTTTTAGCCCTTAGCGGCTGTGCCCAGAATGAAGCACAAGGAAGCAGTCCCCAGAACATGGATTATGACGCCACCAAAAAAATGCTGGTGGATATTTTAAAAACAGATGATGGAAAAAAAGCCATCACCGATGTGTTGTCTGATGAAAAAATGAAGGAACAACTTTTGCTTGATCAGGCGCTCATCAAACAAACGATTGAAAAAGAACTCTTGTCGCCAAAAGGTGAGAAGTTTTGGCAGCAAGCCTTTAAAGATCCGAAATTTGCTGCAGCCTATGCAAAAAGCATGAAGACTGAACATGAAAAGCTGATGAAAGGCCTGATGAAAGATCCGGCGTATCAGCAGCTTATGATGAATATCCTGAAAAGCCCGGAAATGGGCAAAGAAGTACTGGACCTTTCCAATTCGCCTCAATACCGAAAAGAAGTAAAGAAAATCATGATGGAAACCTTCGATAGCCCACTGGTACGTACGCAATTGTCAGAAATGCTGCAAAAAGCCGCTCATGATGAGATCGACCAGTCGACCTCTAAAAAAGGATCGCAAGGACAACAGCAGCAAGGCCAGCAACAAGGCGGCGGACAACAGTAAATATAAAACAACCTCGTACGTAAACGGTACGAGGTTTCGTTTTGTTTAGTTTAAATGGTCGATGACTTTTTGTGCGATGTCTTCATAGGCTTGTCCCAAACGATGGTCTCGGGCATAAACGCTTGGCGCAAAATCCTCTTCGTTAATATCAGGCTGTCCGAGAGGCAGCTGTCCGAGCATCGGAACTCCAAGCTCGTCTGACAGGCGTTCTCCTCCGCCTTTGCCAAATACATATTCTTTCTCGCCTGTGATCTTGCTCTCAAAGAAAGCCATGTTTTCAATAACCCCAAGGATCTCATGATCCGTCTTTAGCGCCATGCTTCCTGCTCTGGCTGCAACAAAGGCAGCTGTCGCATGAGGTGTGGTCACAATGATCTCTTTGGACTTCGGCAGCATTTTATGAACATCGAGAGCTACGTCTCCTGTTCCAGGCGGCAGGTCGAGCAGAACATAATCAAGGTCTCCCCAATTCACTTCGCTGAAGAAGTTCATGAGCATTTTTCCAAGCATTGGCCCGCGCCAGATGACAGGTGCGTTATCTTCCACGAAGAAAGCCATGGAAATCACTTTCACTCCAAACCGCTCCACCGGCTGAATGGTTTCTCCAACGACTTTCGGGCGCTCAGTAATCCCCATCATATCAGGTACACTGAATCCGTAAATATCGGCATCAATCAATCCGACTTTTTTGCCAAGACGGGCCAGCGCCACCGCGAGGTTTACCGATACGGTTGACTTTCCTACACCGCCTTTTCCGCTGGCGATGGAGATAAATTGGGTTTTGCTTTCCGGTGCAAGCAATGTCGGAACACCCGGTGCTGCAGCTTGCTGCTGGCTTCCCTTAACGGGCTTTCTCTCCTCAAACCGCAGGCCGACAGATTCAACTCCCGCGCCTTTTAGCGTATTGACGATCTCCTGCTGAAGCATCATTTGCTCCTGAGATCCGGTTTGGGGAAGTGCAACCTTCAGGCTGACATACCCTTCCTTTACTTTTAGTTCTTGAATCGCTCCGGACTCGACAAGGCTTTTATGTAAAAAAGGGTCTTGGATTCGAGATAAAAGTTCAATTACTTTTTCTTCTGTCATGGATAAGACACTTCCTTTGCATGTATTCGATTTCACTCCTTAACAAGTATATCACAGATGAGCTTAATCGTAGACTACAGACGATTGAAGGTGCAAGCCGGTTTGGCGTGCACCTTCAATTTGGTACTTTTTCTTTTGTATAATAGCGTAAAATTCCCTGATAGACAGAGGCGGATATTTTATGCTGATACGATTTTGTTTTCAGCAGTTCCCTTTCGCTCGGATTGGATAGAAACCCGACTTCAACCAGTGTTCCGGGCAGCTTGCTCGTCCGGAGCAAAAATATGCCCTCAATGGATTTTGCGATCCGGTCTGTGTTCTGAAGGTTTCGCTTCAGTTCACTTTGAATAAATTTGGACGCGGCCTCGCCTTTCTTATCGGAGGGTGAATAAAACACCTGCGCTCCCCGCCAGCGCGAAGAAGGAAGTGCATTCAGATGAATGCTCACATATAAATCGCCGTTGGATTCATTAATGATTTTTTTTCGTTTTCTGAGATCGTCCCATTTTCGGGCACGGATCCTCCCGCTATCTCTGCCGCTTAAGTCCATATCCCGCTCTCTGGTCATAATGACAAGCGCACCAGCTTCCTGCAAATAATCCCTTAGCTTTAAGGAGATATCCAATGAAATATCCTTTTCCAATACCCCGTCTCTGCCTACCGCTCCGCCATCCATTCCGCCATGCCCGGGATCAAGCACGATTACTTTTCCCGACAGCGGAAGGCTCCACGGTTTCCAGGTTCCTTTTTCCGAAAACTGATACGTAAAAATAAATAGCAAAAGGGTAAATCCCAAGGCAAAGGCGACTTGCTTTACCCGTCTTTTCATTCCTTGCCCCCTAATCAACAGACGTATATGTCTATATATATGGGACAAGAAACCAATTAGTACTTAATGGAGCTTCATTCTATATCTTTTCTCACCATTCCAATATCCTTCAAGCCACCAGTGCTCAATGTACACTTCACAGCACAAGTACAAGGATTCCATCATCTGCTCGGTGCCCCAGCACCAGAACTGCCAGTAATCAAACAAGCTTTCCGTCAATTCCTTTTCGGCATGCCGGCTCCGTTTCTTGATGTCTTCCAGTGCTTCCCCGTGGTAGGCGAACCGGCTGTAAGCCGCACCGAGCAAATAAGCATCTATGGCCAGATCAATACAGGCATCCTCAATGTCCTGCTGATATAAGAGCGAATACTGAAAAAAAGGCTGGTACAGAGTTTGAATTTCCTTTTTAATTTTCCCTAACGAAAGATCCCTTAGCACTTTTCTTTCGTACTCCGCTTTTTTCGTACGCTGTTTCTCCCTAAATGTTGTAATTACAATCGCCATCATTTATCCTCTTCCCGCGCGAATGCGCCAATCACATATCTATATAGTGGGTACACCCTTACCTACATCTTTTGCAAAACACAAGAGCATCATCCTGCGTAAATGATGGGAATAATCTCAAAAGCTGAAGCGGCCGCTTAGAGACGAAAAGCGTTGGAACTCTTGAACAACAACACGCTTTTTGTGTTGTAGTGAGAGAGTGAAACGATCGAGTCTTTGGCCGCTGAAGCTGGATGCTGAAATGCTGAAACGCCTGTTCAGAGACAAAAAGCACTGGAGGGCCTTATCATAAAACGCTTGTTGTTTTCTGATAAGGAGCGAAGTGATCGAGTCTCTAGGCGTTGAAGCTGGACAAATCTCAAAAGCTGAAGCACAAAACAAAATTAAACGACCGTTTAAACATGCAAACTTAAACGATCGTTTAACTTATTCTTTATCAATGGGCGCCTTCAGTCGGTCGGCGTAGGAATCGAAATATAGATTGCCGTTTGTTCCCTGTACGGCATAATACACATCTTCAAGAGCCAGGCCTCTGTTTTTGAGCTCCGCCTGCAGCCAGGCTTCGGAAAGTTTGTTCTCCTTCAGATTATCGCCAAGGATTTCTTTTTCCATGATGAGTTCCACCGGGAACTGTGAGTCTTTTTGGAACGTCAGATTTAAATCCTGGCGGGTAACCGAGCGGAATGGCGGCTTTTTTTGAATGGAGATTCCGCCGTTTGTTTCAAGAATGGCATATTGCACTTCATACATATCAAAGATTCCCTTTTCCCTGAGGAGCTGGTTTAAGTTATCAATTGTGAATTTCGCTTTTCCCATGTTTTTTTCCAAAATGTGACCATCTTCAATCAGCACGGTAGGTTCTCCCGATATCCAGCGGCGAGCTTTTCTGCTTTTGACGGTGAAGACCAGGACCAGTATGGAGGTACCAAAAAAGGTCAGCATCGCAAAAACGGCGTGCCAGGTTTTGATATTCAGGTTAAAGGCAAGGTTTGCCGTAATTGATCCAAGCGTGGCAGCCGCAATAAAATGGTTCAACGTTAAATAGGACATCGTCTGTTTGCCGAGAAGACGCGCAATTCCGATAAACAGCGTAAACGCCAGTAACGTCCGCCAAAAGACTTCCATGATCTCAGACATCCTGTTCCTCCTGTTGGAAAATGGTGTTATGCCTATTGTTTGCGAATCGAGCCGGGAACATGAGCAAAATATAAAAAAGACCCCCAACCAAAATGGTTGAGAGCCTTTGAAACGTTGAGAATTAACGTTTTGAGAACTGTGGTGCACGACGAGCGCCTTTAAGACCGTATTTCTTACGTTCTTTAATTTGTGGAATAAATATGAAGAAACACGGAAGAATATAATTTACATTAAAGCCTGATTATCGGGCTTTTTTAACGTTAATGATAAACAGATTATAAATCCCTAAATATGATTAGTGGTCAGAATGTGGTCACCCAGGATGTATTCATGCTCGCTTTTGGAGCATTTCCTTTAACAACTCAATTGCACTTTCTTCTGAAGGATCATTTATTCCAAGTTGACCTCGAAATGCTGTGTCTAAAATTGATTGTTTTAACGAAGCTATTTTACCTAAGGCCTGCATAGAATTTTGTAATATGTCCTTTTCTGCTTTTAGATAATTATCTAAAAAATTAACAATTTCAATTTGTTCTTCATAAGGCGGTATAGGTACTTCCACTTCTTTAAAGATTTTCAAGGTGATTTTTTGTTGAGCTACACCTTTACTATGCGCCCTTATTTGTTGCCTTACAAATGAACTTCTAATAGCATACATAATAAACTTATTATTCACTATTTCTTTATTCACTCTCAGTTTTATACAGTCAGCAGTAATTATTGCCTTTTCTATTGTATTAGGACATAAATCAGCATCTCCTGGAGGATCCCCCATTTTAGTTACTAATACATCACCCGCAGTAACCGTATGTGCCTTTAGCTCCTGAGCTTTTTCTTCTGTAATAAATTTAGTTCCTAAATTATAATCGGAACTTCTGATATTACGAACAAAGATTAAAGGAATACCTCTATCTTTATAGTCTGCAACCTTCAAATTACTTCCAAATGGCCCTATGGAAAGCGAGTACCTTTCATCAGACGCTATGCTTTGAAAATTCGATAAAATCCACGAGCTTGGAAAATAATTTTCTATAGGTTTAGCTTCGGGACTTAATGCTAAAGGATTTAAAGCTTTTGGGTTTTCCCGGCGCCATTTATTAGTCAGTTCTCCACGAAACGCCTTATCCAAAATAGCTGCTTGTTGTAGTTGAAACGTTTCCTTTGCTTGATCAATCAATTGTTCTGCCTCGTCAACCTTACTTAAAAGACGTTCAACTTTGTCAGCAATTCGCTTTTGTTCTTTTATAGGTGGTAAAGGGATTGGAAATTTTTCTACCTCTTTTGGCCTTGCTCTTGTTAATGAACCTCCTACGCCAGAAACATTAGAGGTGATTAACTTTCGAAAAAATGGAGACCTGAACAAATACAACAAGTATTTTGGATTGGTTACCTTAGTATCAGGAATTACAATCCATTCAGTTGATGCTAACTGCCTTTGTTTCACCTCATTTTCTACACACCAAACTCTATTTATCCTAGGATTAATTTTACATATCAAAATATCATTTGGATTCACCAACTGCTTATTAGAGGCAATTTCTTTGCCCGTAATGTATTCCGGACTTTTTGTATCAAAACTGGGTACACTATATAATTCAAAAATTTCATCTGGAAATTTATTTGGTTGTATGGTTAATCTTTTACCTTTATTTATAGCCTTTATTTTAATCCACACCCAATTATCCGGTATACTATAAGGCTGTTCGTCCTCTGAAACTAAAACGTCGTTTAATAGTTCCTCAACTGCCTTTTGTTTATTTGATTGTTTATTCATGCCTATCCACTCCAGTAGCTTCAGCTACCCTACTTTGACTATTAATTGAAGATCTATAAATAGGCGGGGCCTCTGTTGAACGAAGTGTTTCAATAACCTCACTTAATAATTCAACAGCTTGTTCTAATTTAACAATTGCCTCTTCAGCTGACCCAATAGGATCCGTTAAGTTTTCGTATATAGACAAAGATTCATCAGCAATCAATCCAATATCCAAATTGTTGCCTTTGTTCTCTATATCTTCACGTGTAAAGACTGTAAACCGCTCATCATTTATACTTACCTTATCATAAGCTTTATACGCTTTTATAAATGATCCAAAATGCTGTTCAGTTAGTCGGGTGCGTTTTCCAAAGCTCGGCATATTAGTACGTAGGTCATATACCCCAACTTCCTTTGTATTGCCTTTATCTTCAGTACCACGAGTGAAGAAAAGAACATTTGTTTTTACACCTTGGGCATAGAAAATCCCCGTTGGTAAACGTAGTATCGTGTGTAAATTACACTTATCCATTAAATCTTTACGTATTTTCGCACCAATACCACTTTCAAAAAGGACATTATCAGGCAAAACAACTGCAGCTCTCGCTCTCCCATCTGATTTTAACGCGCGGTAAATATGCTGTAAGAAATTTAATTGTTTATTGGTTGATGTAAATGTTAAATCATCACGAGTTGGACGTTCTCCCCCTTGCTTCGTCCCAAAAGGAGGATTAGTCATGATTACATCAAAGTTTTTCAGGTCTTTTCCTATATCAGATAAGGTATCACCTAAAACAATATCTCCTTGTATATCGTGCAGCATGGCATTCATTAATGCAAGGCGGTGAGTATCTCTGACTAATTCTACTCCGGAAAAGGCTTTATATTTTTGAAATTCTGCTTCTTTTTGTCCAAGTTCAAAATAGTCATCTGTTTGTTCACGAACATGTCGATCTGCTGCAATCATAAATCCAAATGTTCCAGCTGCTGGATCATTACATCTCTCACCAGGTTGTGGATTAACCAATTTTACAATCACATCAATCAGAACACGTGGTGTAAAGTACTGCCCTGCACCAGACTTAGTCTCACTCGCATTTTTCTCTAATAGCCCCTCATAAAGGTCACCTAGCCCCTCTTCTTTGGCACTGTACCAATCTAATTCATCAATTGAACGCACAATTTTTTCAAGGTTTTTAGGCTCATCAATGTTTGTTTGAGCATTAGTATAAATTTGTTTAAGGATATCGTTACTTTCGTTGCCCAAATCAATCAAGAGCTTTTGATAATGGGTTTTGAGCTCCAACCCATGAAAATTTGTCAGTGAATCCCAACGGTATCCTTCTGGAATAGGTTCTTCATTATTAGTTTCCTTCATCATTTTCAAAAATAACAAATATGTTAACTCTGTCACGTATTGATGATACGTAATTCCATCATCACGTAAGACATTACATAAATTCCATAATTTCTGCACAATCTGCTGGTTGCCCATTCTTTAAGCTTGCTCCTTTTCATCATAAACGTATAAAGCATAGTTGATTTTACTAACAATATCATCTAATTGTCCACTAAAGATCTTATTTAATTGTTTGTAGCCTCCCCGACTTTTGAAAGGCTCGACATTAAAAGCCTGCTCAGGGTCAGGGTCCAATACAGACTCTTTCAATAATTGCTTTTCAATACGTTCTAACCATGATCTTTGTACTTTTGGCCATGGTTTCATAGAATAAATTTTTTTCATTGCTTGTTTAATGCGGTCCTCATGATCGATGAGCGGGTCCCCTAAAGCTTGCTGTCGAATAAAACTTATAATATCTGCTGCGATATCTTCATTCTTCGTATCACGCCACGCGGTTTGAAGGCCCTTTTCGGTAAAGCCCTTTTGATCAAGAGCAATCCTTAGTTCCCTTAACTGATTGCGCGTCAATTCTTTCGGACGCGTACAAACAACCTGAAGTGCTGGTATTAAGTTCATGTTTTCCTTAATAAATTGACTAAAGCTTTGCAAATAGTCCTCTGGTTTTTCTGCATCTCCATAACCACGAGTTACTTCTTTTATTTCATCCTCATGTGTGGAAATATACTGAAGCGCAGGCCTCCCCCTGTTTTCATCTAAAAACCGTAGAATGTTTTGATTTGTCGTCAGCTTTTCTACAACCTCTTTCGGTTCAGCTTGTTTCATCCAGGCAATAAATTCATTGACTGTTTTACCGCCTGAAAGGACCTTAAAGTCTTCATAGTCCTTTTCCAGCCAATGCTGCTTCCTACGTTGAACTTTTGCCATTAACTCTTCTTTATGCTGCTCTTGTTGGTTTTTATCTTCTATTTGTTTCAATTCGTTCACTAATTGCTGAACTGTAATTTTTGGACTTGTTACAACTGGTTTCATTGTTGTATAAGGCTTTAGTGATTCATAAATACCAACCGCATCATAAATGGAGAAATGATCCTTGCCAATCTCGTCATAACGTCTCGTTGCACGACCTAACATTTGCTCATAAAGAATACGAGAACGAACACGTCTTAAAAAAACCAAATTCGTAATAGCTGGAACATCAATCCCTGTTGTCAGCAAATCAACCGTTACTGCAATGTTCGGTAACAGTTCGTTTTTATAAAGTTTAATGGCTTGCGATGGATTTTTTATGGATCCTGTAATTTTCATAACAGCATTGTCATCAATAGGCCCATGGATTTGTTCTAACTCATCTTTGAATATACGAACCACCATATCAGCATGATCATCTGTTGCGGCAAAGATTAGGGTTTTTCCAGGACTTGTTGGGTCAATGTACTTTGCTAACTCAGCAAAGATAACCCGATTGAAATTTTCTGTGATGACCGTTCTGTTAAAATTGGTTACCTCAATGTTAACCTCATCTTCCAGAAGCTCTGTTTCAATTTCCCCTGTTCGAGTATTGTATACATCAACAGTTTCACCTGCCGACCACTTTATTCCTGTTTTCTTTAAAGCTGTTTCAAATTGATAAGGCGGTTCATGATCAATTAAATACCCATCTATTACAGCTTCTCGATATGAATACGTGTAAACTGGCTTTCCGAAAATTTCAACAGTGTGTAGAGCGGGCGTAGCAGTTAGACCAATCTTTGTTGCATCAAAATAATCAAGCACCTGGCGATACTTACTTACATAGTCTTGATGGTCCCTAAATAATTCTTCAACCTCCGACATTTCTTTATCAAGTGTGTACCCACGGTGAGCTTCATCAACGATGATACAGTCATACTGGTCAACAGTTGGTTTATCTTCATCGTTGTCGGAGTATAAAACTCTATTCAACATTCCTTGAACAGTGGCAATCTGTACCTTCGTTTCTGGATTAGGTTTATTATCCTCCAAAGACTGAAGCTCAAATATCTCTGTGAATGAGTGGTAATTTTCCAGCTTCGAGTCTTTAAATGCAGATTCTGCTTGTTCCCCAAGTGATGTCCTGTCGACTAAAAATAAAATCCGCTTAAAACGCTTATATTTAATAAGGCGATAGATGAGCCCGATGGCCATCCTTGTTTTACCTGTTCCTGTTGCCATTGCTAATAGAATATGGCGCTGTTCATCACTTACAGCACGTTCCACAGATTTAATTGCATCCTCTTGGTATGGTCTTAAATTTAGATAGTCTAAATTTTCATCATGGAGCTGTTGATTTGCTCGATCAACATCCTGCTTCAATAGTTCTTTTAAACCTTGGGGAGAGTACCAAGCTTTAAGCGGACGAGGATGATTGGTTGATTTCCTAGCGTCTAAAAACCATATTCCCGACTTCTCAGCAAACTGTTTTACAAACGGCTGGCCGTTGGTTGCAAACAAAAATGGAACGAAGTAGTCACCATAGGGTTGAAGAATGACTTCCCCGCCCTTTCTCTCAACTAATCGGGCATAATTTTTTGCCTGTTCAATATCTGAGGGGATGTTCTTACTAATTCTTTTTGCTTCTATGATTCCTATAAAATCCAATCCAATAAACAGGGCATAATCCGCAAACCCTCTCTTTAATGGCCACTCAGCAATAGCTAGATTCTTTCCTTTTTGTGGACGTATACCTTTACTGTATCGAAGCTTTTCTGTGTCTGCTTCCCATCCAGCATCGCGTAATTGCACATCAATTTTTATACGTGTTTCAGCTTCTGTTAAATTTAAATGGGTTCCATATTTCTTTGCGTCTTTCTTTCTTTGCTGCTTATCTCTACCTGGTATGTACGATTGTGCTTGTCGAAGCATCTGAAGTTCACTTTCAAGCTTAGCCAATTTTTCATCATAAGCAGCAGACAATTTTAAGAGAGAATCCTGATCATCCTTATTTTCTGGAACTGGCTCCTTGTATCCTGGTTCTGTGAAATCCCATGATCCATAAACTTGCATGAACCAAACAGCGAGCCGGAAAGCCATATGAACTAAAGTCTTTGCTTCCAGCTGAGTTCCATATCCCTCGTGCATAGCTTTATTACCTTTTTTACGAATTGTCTCAAGGATGTCCTCTAACTCCTGAGTAATAAGATCTTCTCTTCGAAGTACTTGTATCCGATCAGTTTGTTTTGTATCATAAGTTTCCTTTATTCCCTCATATGCCAATACAAATTTTGTTAACGTCTCAGCAAACACGCGGAGCTTCATCAAGGTTGTGTTCGGGTCTATAAAAACATTTCTTTCTGCGGTTTCTCCTAAGTTCCCCAGGATATCCCATTTAGTTGAAAGGAAATGAAAATTGCCGTTTGTCATCACACTTACACCCCTTGGTTGTAAATATACCTAATTATATCCAATAAAAAGCGGGTATGAAATGAATTGGTTTTAATTTAATATAAAAACCCCTAACCATTTTGGTGTAGGGGGGATTATTTACACTTCTCGTTTTTTAATCGTTATATAATTTTTGCAATTGAACATCTCCGATTTTATAATCCCAAGATCTTCGTATGTTATAAAGGACAATATTTTCCTTACAGGTACGATAACAATGGTATTCTCATGTCATTAAAATAAAAAATTAAATTTTAAAATCCTAAATCTGATAATCCAAAATATAATTGAAACAGAGCTGATAAAAATATTCCATTTGCACAAGCGCTTTTTAAAACATTCCATATATTGTATAAAAACCTGTTGTTGATACCACAATAAGAATATCTTGCTATTATATGCACAGAATGCAATAATTTAAACATAATTTTTAAAAATAAAGGGTAATTATAATTTTTAATAACAGCAGGGATTTTTTTATAAATGTCGAATTATTACAATATGAAGGAGGGGATTTAAAATGTTAACGGCACAACAAGTAGCCCAATATTTTATTTTTATGAGCATCCCCGGAACCAAAGAAAATATTACTAACTTAAAACTGCAAAAACTATTGTATTTTGCCCAAGGGGAATATTTAGCTGAGCATGGGCCCAACACACCATTGTTTGAAGATGAAATAAAAGCTTGGGCACACGGACCTGTTGTTCCTGAAGTATATTTTAAGTACAGCGACTACAAATTTATGGAGATCTCTAAAGAGGGTACAGAAAACATAATTGATATAATTGAAAATGTTGAGGAGCAAGAAAACAGATATTATCTCGATATACTGGAAAGAGTTTGGAATCAATATAAACAATATAATGGGAAAGAACTTGAGAATATCACTCATGAAAACGGTCCATGGAAAGATATTCGCGGTGATTTACCACCCTTTATTTCTACAAACACTACGATAACTAAAAAATCCATCTTTGAATACTTTGCTTCACCAGTGACGGCCTAATAAGGGCCGTTTTTTTAAGGGGGGAATTATGTGTATTTAATTTTATCTGTAGTCACCACTGTTACTAATTTTTTATCCTCGAATGCAGACCTTTTAAAAGTTCATTTACCGGCATTTTTAAGAATAATTATACCTTTAAGCATGACCATATATTTATTTGCCTATAAAGAAAGAAAAGATATTACATACTCTTACTTACGATCTAAAAAGTTGAGCGGCGCTGCTTTAACATTTATCATATTTTCAATTGCTATTTCATTATTCTTTTATTTAGACCATTTTTTGAAATTCAAGAATTTATTTTTTGATGTTCTTTTAATTGTATTATCCCTAGGCTGGGGGATTTTATTATTAATACTATATTTTGAAATATTTAATTCTGTTAGCATCTTTCATGTTTTTGACAATAATTTAGATTCAATAATAAAAGACAATCAAAAAACAGGAGAGATCCTTACCATTAAGCAAAGGAAGTCCAACGATTTATATCAAAAAGCAATTAATTCAAAATGGAGCCTGTTTCAGAAATACTGGCAAAAAAGATGGGTAATGGTAGATAAAAAATTAAAAAAGAAATTATCGAAAAGATTCGGCTCCATTGATATTAGCGTTCAGATTACTTCACAAATTTTAATGTCAAAAATAAAGTATAACCTTCCAAAAGAATTCTCTGAGAACCTCTCGTTATTAATTAAAGAGTTAGATGAATTCATAAAAATCACAACTAAGTTAAACCTTGAGCATATTGCTTCATTAAATTTATTGGGGGAGTTTCTCAACGTGTATAATAGTATACTCAGAAATATTGAATTACTAACAGAGTATTCCTCAAAAAACGGGAAAAGTAAAGACTTAGAAACCTTAATTACCTTTTTCAATAGTGCAACTATTGGCCCTTATGTTTTTACAGAAACCTTTAATAAGGCATATCTTATTACAGAAAGGGTTAATCTTAAAGATTTCCAACAAGTTTTAAACTCTTTTCGTTACTCATATATTCAGACAGTAAAATCTCTAACCTTTACTTTAAGTAATAATAAATACTGGGATGAAATGCTGTTGCTAAGAAATATGAAGAATTTATCTGATGAAGCTGACTCAAGCTCTTCTGGATCATTTACGAGCGAGGAAGTTTTTACCTTGTACTCAGCCTTTCTAATTGAAGCAATTAATAAAAATGATATTAAACTTCTAACGGATACCGTTAATCTAATACTCGAGCAAACATCAGAAAGAATAGAATCGGTAACTAAAATTTTCCTTTTATGTTCAACTAAGGCAATTGAACTTGGTCATTATAAATGCGCTGGACATCTCATAAAAATGATTATACTTAATACAGATGCACCCATTCTTAAAAGCACTGTTGAAGAAATTTATCAACATCTCAATAATAGGCCAGTTTTTAATGGTTATGAATTTACAGAATTTTGCTCAAACCTTGATAAAAAAATGATTACTGACTTTATGATAAGTATACCGTTCAGCTCAGTTTCTTTTGAATATTGTTTTTCAAAATTAGTTTTTATGTTAGGTCACCAACAGCGGTTTAAAATGGAAAACCCACTTCCCGCTTTAAAATTTGAAGATTTTGAATTTGAAACACCTATTGAGTATATTAGGGATAAAGTTATTGATCTACATAAAGAGTACGGGTTAGTCGCATTAAAACATCAATATATAAGTAAGTCCTAGATCAATTTTACCCTGAAAAAGCGGCCGTTAATCAATCATTAACAGCCGCTTCTTAACTTATAATTTGGTTAAAAACAGGTAAACTTTTGGTTTATAATTACGTGTATTAAGCTCTCCATTCTACAACACTTGTATCAAGATCACTGAAAAGCGTATCCTCAATGCTTCTTTTCTCTTTTAGATGAATAGGTGTTTCTTCTTGTTTTAAGTTTGAGATGATTTTCATTTGTAATTCAATTAACTTTTCAGTAGATAGTCCAGAAAAATCCCGCTTGTCTAACTCGGTGGATAATCTATTTAATTGCTTTCCATATAGCTCAATTCTTGTTCTTTTTGAGACAAAATATTTTTCCTGTAATAGTTCTAATTCCATTGCCCGACAGTTTCCAATCTCAACTTCAAGTTCTCGTCCCCATTTAAGCAGTGTTGGCTTACTTACCCCAATTTCTTTTGCAATCTGTTCATATGGTATTTCTCGTGCGCGGTATTCAATAAATAGCTCCTTCTGTTCCATTTTCGAAAACTGAACCATCCATACACACTCCTTTTTATTCATAGTTCCCCACTATCTAGGTTTACTTACTTGGCTTGGGTAGAACCCGTAGACTAGCAGGTCAACCTCTTTGACACTTACAGCCAGTAAAGGCAAATCACCCGTGGAACACGTATAACCAAATCCAAGTATGTTTATGTACTTTTGGCTATCTAAGTTCGAGTGTTCCACGATGTATGATAATCCTTTTTTAATCAGGCTTTGTAGTGTTGACCATCTGTTCCACTTTCCTTATACATGTTCTACACCTCTGTTGTCACAAAACATCGAACTATACATTTTTTTGATACAAGATGAATTCACGAATAAAACCATTCTTAATAGTGTATTGGTGAACCTCTCCAAGTTCCTGTTTCAGAATATAGTCAATTGTTTCCTCAATCATATTAATATTTGTATTTCTTCCAAACACTTTCCCCCTATTCAGCGAATTAATGCGTATTGACAGGCCTTGTTCATTTTTTTTTCCTTTCCTACGAACATACTCCATCAACTTTAATGCCCTTTTTTCATGGTAGCTTGAATGGGTTATTTGAAATACCTTTCTAGCCTGTATCTTAAAATAATCCATAATATAGTTGGTATTCACTACTGTATCTTCATGGATTGACCCTTCCTTTATTTCTCCGTTACCATCTGAACACTCCAATAGGTGCATGATTAACAATATTCTTGGGTGTAGGCCTTTTAGCTTTCTCCATATGCCTTTTAACGCGTCTGGAAATCCCGCTTCCCCTGTTTGATCTTCTGTTGCATTAAACCACAACGTAAAAGCCTCTTTTGCCTTTTGCTCAAATTCGAATATGCTTGGTAACTTTTCATCTAAAGAAAAATAGAGCTTTTGAATTACATCACTGTAACCCTCTATCACATCATCGCTTACATCATCATCAGTCCAGTTTGAGGGAACAGGCTCAGGGTAACAAAATAAAAATCGGTCAATAAAACCATCTTTTGACACTCCTTCACCCCCTTCTTTTATTAACTCTTCAATCATCTCTGGCTGTATTCCACCAATAATGCTTACATACGGTTTTGGAATTACAATCGGGTCCTTTGCCTTTCGGTTAATAACAATTGTTTCATTTGAATACATCGATAAATAATACTGTCTGTCAGCACCCGCACGGTATTGATTCAAGCTTTTAATGAAACCAAGCAATTCATCATGAGATTTCAATATTCCTCTTTGATTCACTAGAAGAATCTCCTGTAAAGCTTCCATTGTAGAATCAACTGAGACAATTTGCTTAAGTTTGGGCTTTTGGGGTGGTTTAGGCTTGTTTAAGTCTGAACCGACCTCATTTACTAAACCTTCCTTCCATTGTTCAAGCCTTTTATCATACCTACCCTTTTCCAATTCATAATCAGCCAATTTGCCTTCATACTCAACAAAGTTTTCTTTTTGCAAATCATAAAGAGGTTGCACTGCCTTTGACAAAGCTGGAGTTTTTGCACTTCCAGGTTCAGCTACAATTCCACAATAAAGACTTGCCCCTGTTATCCAACTTTTTTTTAATTGTAAGGCTGCTCCATTTCCTATAGCAACGCTCGCGCATACTAGCACCCCCATCGCTACAAAATCCGGGGGACAAGATAAAGCTTTTGAGGTATCCTTGATAAAATTCAAGACTCGTTCTGGGAAAAAATCGATGGGAAAGCCATGAGTTTCAGCGAACGCTAATGTTTTAGCCTCTTCCTGTATTTCATTTACTAATGGATCTGCAGTGGCCAGGTTACTCAAATGTGATATACTTTTCTCATGTGTAGTAATTTGAGGTTGTTCTCCCGAGTGATGAGCAGCCTCTTTTTCTTTTTCATTCATATAAATCTCCCCCTTAACCCTTTCTTGAATTTGTTTTCATCCATTCTTTGAGATCCATTCGATTCAAGCGTATGACTTGTCCTCTTTGAAAAAAAGGAATTTCTTTTCGGCTAATCAAGTTGCGAACTGTAGGAATACTTACCTTCAAGTATGCTGCTGCATCACTTATGGTCATGATTTCTTCCTCTGGTGAATTATTCTTTGTCTCTTCTAAAAGCTCTCGAAGAGCTTCCTTTAAATCTGAACGGCTAACCAACAACGTATCTTCTGGTACTTCTAATTTGAAATGCATTTTGGTCCTCCCTTATCCAGCTTTAGTACTCAAATTTTTTCAAGTTCCCATAATCATCAAATAAATCTTCTTCAACAACCCCGAGTGCCTCTGCAAGCTGCTTTCTTAATTTTGGCCATGCTCTCCTATGCCCACGTTCAACCATAGTTATATTGGTAGGATGAATCCCCAATCTAAGACCCAGTTGAGTTTGCGACAAACCGAGCTTCCTTCGAGTATGTTCTAACTTGTTCATTCGACCTTACCTCCTTTTGTTGTTGCTAAAGCTATATCTTTATAGTACATTCAAATGTAAGAGGTAAAAATAGTTTTGCCGCTTACTATGCCTCTTACTCTAATCGAAAGGTGGTAAATTATTTGAAAAGAGTAAAATCCGCAAAAACAATTGAAAATGCAGAGAATTTAAAAAAGAAGATCATTCATCCTCCTGAATTAGAAGATGCATTATTTACGACAAAACTTCCTGTCCATGCACCTTACGAAATTTTTGAATACCAAGGTACTCCAACAATTATTGCTGCATGGTTTCTACAACAACCGGATCTTAGGTCTAAGCCAGATCTCACAATCAGAGAGTTTAAACACATGTTTAAAAACCCGACATACTATAATCCTTTTGATGACGACGATTTATTACCAGAATTAGCAAATTTAAATTTTTACGATCAGGATGAGACATTGGAATTTTGCAATAAATACGGTTTATATGGTCAAAGCGTTTTAAATAACCAGCTTCACTTAACCGCTGATCCTTTAAAACTTGAGGTTAAAGAAGAAGTGCTTATTAACCTTCTTGAATCGTATGAAGAGTTTAAACGAAATACTGCAATTATTCAGATGATCATCGATGAATACTTCAACGAAGTTCCTTTAAAAGAAAAGTTATATGAACAAACAAACGATGAATCCCTACTTCAAGAAATAAAGGTACTTAAAAGAAAAAATATAAGACTGGTAAACAGAGGGCTCAGATTTGTCTCACCGAGCATTAACCTAGGTCAAGAAGAAGAGCCTTTACCATCATTTTCTTCCACCTCATTATTGGGGGCTGTTTTTTATCAAATCCGTGAAGCAATGACACAGGGTAAGCAATTTCGTAAGTGTATGAATTGTGGATCTTTGTTTGTACCAAGAAAACCTAATGGCAGATTTTGTCCTCCTTTAAATTATGGAAGCCACAGTTCCTGTCAAAATAGCTATAATCAGATGAAAAGTCGTGCCAGAAAAGCTGTAAATAGTAAGGGACGATCTATTGAGGAAGTGGCAGAATCAATTGGAAGGCCAATTAGCGAAGTTAAAAACTGGTTTGTCTAATGAAGGACAATAACAAAGAAGCGGCAAAACAAATAACAATCAGGAGTGTATTATGGCATCATTTCAAAAATATACAACCAAACAAGGACAGCTATGGTTATTCAAAATGGATACCGGAATTAATCCTACGACAGGCAAACGTCAAACAACAACACGTCGAGGATTTAAAACTAAAAAGGAAGCTCAGTCAGCGGCTCAATCGCTTCAACTTGAAATATTGAATGGCAATATAGTGAACCATAATAATTATACCTTCGATCAAGTATTCAACGATTGGTTCACTAATCACAGCAAAACCATCAAGGCCAGTACTCAAAAAACAATTAAATCTAAATTCAAGAGGCATATCCTACCCCGCTTCGGAAAATTAAAAATAAAGGATATAACCAAGGCTTATTGCCAGAAGATGATTAATGATATAGCAGAGTCTATAACATCAGTAAACGATATAAAAATTCAGGCCAATCAGGTATTTAAATACGCGATAAAAATGGATATCCTTTCAAAAAATCCAATGGAGCATGTCAGTGTACCGAGAAATCAAAAAGAAATGGTTAGCGGCGATCATAATGAAGCGGAAAGAAATTATTGGAGAAAAGACGAAATTAAAAAATTTCTGATGACTACGGAACGTGAATTGCAGTTCCGGGATCACGTACTATTTCATCTTTTGATTTATACGGGAGCAAGGAAGGGTGAGTTATTGGCTCTTACATGGGATGATATTAATTTTAATGATGGATCTATTCGTTTAGCAAAAACTCTTTTTCAAAACGAAGGCAGCTTCGTATTTCAAACGCCCAAAACTAAGGAATCTCGACGTTTAATCAGTTTGGACAGGAATACCCTCCAATTGCTGAAAAAATGGCGTACAAAGCAAAATGAGGGCCTCTTAGCAAGCGGTGGTAATATCAAGCATCAAAATGTGGTTTTTACACGAGAGAACGGTACACCAATGAGGCTGGCCTATCTTAATGAAAAACTCGATATCATAATTAAAAAACATAAACTCCAAAGGATTACCATTCATGGTTTAAGGCACACTCATGCTTCTCTCCTATTCGAAGCGGGAGCCAGCATAAAGGAAGTGCAGGAGCGGTTAGGGCATACAGATATCAAAATGACCATGAACATATATACACACGTTACAGATACGCTAAAGGAGCAAACGGCAGAGAAATTCCAAAGGTACATCGAGCTATAACTGGTGATCAATTTAACTCGAAAATATATTCCGTGGTCAAAATGTGGTCAGAAACGATTTTTATGTATAAAAAAGACCCCCAACCAAAATGGTTGAGAGCCTTCCAAACGTTGAGAATTAACGTTTTGAGAACTGTGGTGCACGACGAGCGCCTTTAAGACCGTATTTCTTACGTTCTTTCATACGAGCGTCACGAGTCAAGAATCCAGCAGCTTTAAGGTTGCCGCGGAATTCAGGATCAGCTTGTAGAAGAGCGCGAGAGATACCATGACGGATCGCTCCTGCTTGTCCTGTATATCCTCCACCTTGAACAGTAACAAGAACGTCGTAGTTACCTTCTGTTGCTGTTTCGTTAAGTGGTTGTCTTACGATAAGTTTTAGTGTTTCCAAACCGAAATATTCGTCAATGCTGCGACCGTTGATTACGATACGGCCATCACCAGGAACTAAACGTACGCGAGCAACGGAGTGCTTACGACGCCCAGTACCGTAATATTGTACTTGTGCCACGTGAATACCTCCCTTTTATTATCCGCGTAATTCGTATTTTTCTGGCTTTTGTGCTTGATGTTGGTGCTCAGCTCCAGCATATACGTGAAGCTTTTTGATCATTTGACGGCCAAGGCTGTTCTTAGGAAGCATACCTTTGATCGCTAGTTCAAGCATTTGCTCAGAACGAGTTGTACGCATTTCTAATGCAGTTCTTGTACGAAGTCCACCTGGATGTCCAGTGTGACGGTAGTAAATCTTGTCACTTAACTTCTTACCTGTTAGATGAATTTTTTCAGCGTTGATTAGGATTACATGATCCCCAGTATCAACATGTGGTGTAAAAGTTGGTTTGTGTTTTCCGCGAAGGATTGCTGCAACTTCACTTGCAAGACGACCTAAAGTCTTTCCTTCAGCGTCGATCAACAACCACTTACGTTCTACTTCAGAAGCTTTCGCCATGAATGTCGTACGCATGAATTTTCCCTCCTGTATCTTCATTCGCTAAATCGCTTAATTTTTTTATGGGTGCTGTTCCACTCACTGTAAATTACGGTCAGCTGAACATTTTTAATTACTAAACATTTCACCGGATTACCTTCCGGGGCAGGGAGATAATCTTAGAAATACCAAAGAATATCTTATAACATATAAACAACGATGTCAAGTGTGTCGCGAAATTTCCGAGAGTATTTTTCGCATCATTTATAGGTGACGCGATATAAGTACAAACCGTGCGGCGGTGCCGTTTTACCTGCGGCGCTTCTGTCCTTTTCCGCGAGCATGGAACGGATTTCCTCCGGCTGAATTTTGCCCTGTCCGGCATCCAAAAGCGTACCGGCCATTATCCGGACCATGTTATATAAAAAGCCGTTGCCCCGCACTTTAAAAATAAGCTCGTCTCCCGCTGTTACCAGCTCAAACATGGTAATGGTCCTTACCTTATCTTCCACTTCCGAGCGGGCCGAGGAAAACGACGTAAAATCATGGGTGCCCATGAAGATCCCCATGGCTTCCTGGATCGCCGTATGATCCAGTGGATAAGGGAAATGGGAGGCATAGTTCCGCCGAAAAACATCCGGTTCGCCGCTTGTCATCAGCCGGTAATGATATTCCTTCTCTACCGCACTGAAACGCGCATGAAAGTCCAAAGGCACTGCTTCCACTTCCAGGATACGAATGTCGGCCGGCAACAGGGCATTCACCGCCTTTTGCCATCGTTCCGGGACAATGGCAAGCGGGCTGTCAAAGTGGAACACCTGCCCGATGGCATGTACCCCTGCATCCGTTCTTCCGGAAGCGGAAATTCTTACAGAGGTCCCTTTATGCATTTTGGACAGGCTTTTTTCAATCTCCCCCTGAACCGTGCGGGCTCCAGGCTGGACCTGATACCCGGCAAATTGAGTGCCGTCGTAGCTTACGGTCGCTTTCCAGCGCTGCATACCTCAAACTCTCCTTTACCCATGCGTCCTTAAAACAACCAGCACAGCCGCCAGAATCACCAGCAGCAAAAGCGCTCCTGTATCCCTGAACCTCCAGTGGAGAACACGGAGCCTTGTCCTTCCTTCTCCTCCACGGTAGCCGCGTGCTTCCATGGCCAGAGCCAGGTCTTCCGCCCGCTTAAATGAAGAGATAAATAAGGGTACCAGAAGCGGCACAAAGGCTTTGACCCGCTCTTTAATTGGTCCTGCGGTAAACTCCGCACCACGGGCCATCTGGGCCTTCATGATCTTCTCTGTCTCCTGAAGCAGGGTCGGAATAAAACGGAGGGAGATTGACATCATAAGAGCAAACTCGTGAACAGGGAGCTTGATCTTTTTAAACGGGGCCAGCAGGTATTCAAGTCCGTCCGTAATATCGATTGGTGTGGTCGTCAATGTCAAAAGAGATGTGACAAGGACAAGATACACCAGCCGCAGGGAAATGAAGACACCCTGCTTCACCCCGCCGTTGTAGATTTTCAGCCATCCCAGGTCATAGACCACCTCTCCCTGCTTGGTCATAAGGATGTGCAGGACGAACGTAAAGATTACAATAAAAAAGATCGGCTTCAGGCCTTTATACATATAACGGAGTGAGACTTGCGACAACAGGATCGCAGCCACTGCAAACACACCGAGGATCCCGTAGGTCAGCCAGTTGTTAGCCAAAAAGACAACAAAGATAAACACAAAGATGCCAAGAAGCTTCGCCCGCGGATCCATTTTGTGAAGTACGGAGGTGCCCGGTATATACTGGCCGATGATCACATTATCTAACATGTGGACCCTCCTTTGCCAAAGTCGGCAGAGATGGCCTTGGCTGTGTCCTCAATGGTAAATGACGACATCTCTGCCGGTTTACCGGTCTTCCCCTGCCACCTCAGCAAAAACTGAACGGTTTCAGGAACATCCAGGCCGACCGCCTGAAGTTCTTCCCGTTTAGCAAAGATTTCAGCGGGGGTCCCTTCAAGATAGGTGGACCCTTTTTCCATAACAAGAATGCGGTCTGCATAATAAGCCGCATCCTCCATGGAATGCGTGACAAGGATGGTCGTCATGTTCCTTTGATCATGAAGGGTACGGAACAAATCCATAATTTCTTTTCTTCCACGCGGATCAAGGCCCGCTGTCGGTTCATCCAGAATCAAGACGTCAGGCTCCATGGCGAGCACTCCGGCTATAGCTACCCGGCGCATCTGTCCTCCGCTGAGATCAAAGGGTGACTTCTGAAGCACCTCGACAGGAAGTCCGACAAGCTTAATCATCTCATGCGCTGCCGCTCTGGCCGCCTCTTCGCTTTGGCCAAAGTTCATCGGTCCGAACATAACGTCTTTTTCCACCGTTTCATCAAACAGCTGATGTTCAGGATATTGAAAGACAATTCCCACCCGTTTGCGGAGTGCCTTCAGCTGTTTTTTCTTTCCTCCGGCAGCAATCGTGAGGTCCCCTACTTTAATGGTTCCTTCAGATGGCTTTAATAGCCCATTCAAATGCTGAATCAAGGTTGATTTGCCTGAACCGGTGTGGCCGATGACAGCAAGGAATGTCCCCGAGGGGATGGACAGGCTGACATCATGGAGGGCAAGCCGCTCAAAGGGCGTTCCTGCTTTGTAGCGATGGGTCAATCCGCTGATTTTAATGTCCATAATGCATCCACCAATTCTTCCTGTGTCAAATGTTGTTCTTTCAGGCTGACGCCATAGTCCCTGAGCGCCAGTCCAAGTTTAAGCGAAAATGGAAGATCAAGCCCTGCACTCAGCAGCAGCGCTTCGTTCTGAAACACTTCCCGTGGACTGCCGGTCGCCAGAATGGCTCCTTGTTTCATCACAATCACCCTGTCAGCGCGTACGGCTTCTTCCAGGTCATGAGTGATGGAAATGACGGTAATTCCTTCTTCCTCATTCAGCTGTTTCACTGTATCAATAACTTCCTTGCGGCCCATCGGATCAAGCATGGACGTCGCTTCGTCCAGAATAATGATGGATGGCTTTTGGGCGATAATGCCTGCAATGGCCACTCGCTGTTTTTGCCCTCCAGAAAGATGATGGGGCTCACTCTCGATAAAGTCCTGCATGTTCACTCGGGCAATACTCGTTTGTATGCGCTCGATCATTTCATCACGGGGCACTCCAAAGTTCTCAAGGCCGAATGCCACATCGTCTCTTACGCTTGTCCCGACAAACTGGTTGTCCGGATTCTGAAAAACGATGCCGACCCGCCTTCTGATCTCCCAGAGCTCTTTTTCATTTGCGGTTGTATAGTCCTCTACCTTAACTTCTCCTGAGGTAGGCAGAAGAAGTCCATTGAGCAGCTTGGCCAATGTAGATTTCCCAGAACCGTTATGGCCGACGATCGCCAGCCATTCTCCTTTGTACACCGAGAGGCTCAATTCTGTCAGAGTCAAGTCTTCCTCACTCGGGTACTGGAAGGAAACGTTGTTAACTGTAATGAGTTCCTTCACGTTTTTCTCCCCCTCAGCTCAGCTCTATTGATAAATGCCATTTAAAACATAAAAAAAGGGCAAGAAACGATCGTAATGACCCTGTCCCGCCCTTTATTCATTATTAAACTAATTCAATGATGACCATTGGTGCACCGTCACCACGGCGAGGACCGATCTTAGCGATACGAGTGTAACCACCATTACGCTCTGCATAACGAGGTCCAAGGTCACTAAATAGTTTTTGAAGTGCCTTTTGGCCAGATTCTTCGTTAGCTACTTCGTTGCGAACGAAGCTTGCAGCTTGACGGCGTGCGTGAAGGTCTCCACGCTTACCAAGCGTGATCATCTTCTCAACAAATTTACGTACTTCCTTAGCACGCGCTTCTGTTGTTTCGATACGATCGTTGATAATTAAGTCTGTTGCCAAGTCACGCAGCATTGCGCGGCGAACAGCTGAAACACGACCCAACTTTTGGTATGCCATGTCTATTCCCTCCTTCTGTGCTTTTTGCAGACAGGGAGGCTGTTACAAGTAACAGTCACCTGTGAAAAAGCAAATTCTAGTCTGTCAGATTAATCGTCAGCACGTAAGGAAAGCCCAAGCTCGTCAAGTTTCTCCTGAACTTCTTCAAGAGACTTCTTACCGAGGTTGCGTACTTTCATCATGTCTTCTTCTGATTTATTAGCAAGTTCTTGAACTGTATTAATACCAGCGCGTTTAAGGCAGTTGTAAGAACGCACAGAAAGATCAAGTTCTTCAATCGTCATTTCAAGAACTTTTTCCTTTTGGTCTTCTTCTTTTTCAACCATAATTTCTGCTTTTTGCGCTTGATCGGTTAGTCCGACAAAGATATTCAAATGTTCGGTAATGATCTTCGCTCCAAGAGAAACTGCCTCTTCAGGACGGATGCTTCCATCTGTCCAAATGTCAAATGTGAGTTTATCGTAATTTGTCACTTGTCCAACGCGAGTATTTTCAACCTGGTAGTTCACACGGGAGATCGGTGTGTAGATAGAATCAACCGGAATAACTCCGATTGGAAGATCTTCTGACTTATTGCCTTCCGCTTGTACATAACCGCGGCCTCTTCTCGCATTCAGCTTCATTTGGAAATGAGCACCTTCCGCAAGAGTGGCAATGTGAAGATCCGGATTCAGAATCTCTACATCACTATCATGTGTAATATCACCAGCTGTAACGACTCCCTCACCCTGTACATCTATTTCCAATGTCTTATCTTCATCAGAATAAATCTTCATTGCAAGCTTCTTCAGGTTAAGGATGATGGTAGTTACATCTTCCACCACACCTTCTACTGTAGAGAACTCATGCAACACGCCATTAATCTGAATGGATGTAACAGCTGCACCAGGCAGTGAGGATAATAGGATACGACGTAAGGAGTTGCCCAGTGTAGTACCATATCCACGTTCAAGTGGTTCAACAACAAACTTTCCATATGTGGCATCGTCGCTGATTTCAACCGTTTCAATTCTTGGCTTTTCGATTTCGATCATTCAACTAAACCCTCCTTCAAACGTCGAACCTCGACTTCGGGCGAATTGCCCAGCCGAAATTCCCCAATGGCATTCCCGACTAAAACAACTAATTAGTGTTCTTCACCAAAACTTATATTATACATACCCATTATAGACAGGTTATACATATAATATACCGCAGAGTGTAACTAAAGTTACACGCGGCGGCGTTTTGGAGGACGGCATCCGTTATGAGGAACAGGTGTAACATCGCGAATAGCTGTTACTTCTAGACCTACCGCTTGAAGGGCACGAATCGCAGCTTCACGGCCAGCACCAGGGCCTTTAACAGAAACCTCTAGTGTTTTCATGCCATTTTCCATTGCAGTCTTACCAGCAGTTTCAGCTGCCATTTGTGCTGCGAATGGAGTTGATTTACGAGAACCTTTGAATCCCATGTGGCCAGATGTAGCCCAAGAGATTGCGTTCCCGTGTGTATCAGTAATCGTAATGATTGTGTTGTTGAAAGTAGAACGGATATGCGCGATACCGGTCTCAACATTCTTTTTCACACGACGTTTACGAGTGTTTGTTTTACGTTGTTGCTTCGCCATTAGAGTTTACCTCCTTTACTTACTTTTTCTTATTCGCTACTGTACGACGAGGTCCTTTACGAGTACGAGAGTTGTTCTTCGTATTTTGACCGCGAACTGGAAGACCGCGACGGTGGCGGATTCCACGGAAGCTGCCGATCTCGATTAGACGTTTGATGTTAAGGGATACTTCACGACGAAGGTCACCTTCAACTTTAATCTTGTCGATTGCTTCACGGATTTTATTCAATTCATCTTCTGTAAGATCACGAACGCGAGTTTCTTCAGATACACCAGCTTCAGCAAGAACTTGTTGAGCTTTCGCTTTACCGATTCCAAAGATGTAAGTTAGTGAAATGACAACTCGCTTATCGCGTGGAACGTCGACTCCTGCAATACGTGCCATAATGTAGCACCTCCTTAGATTAACCTTGTTTTTGCTTGTGTTTAGGGTTTTCGCAGATCACCATTACAGTTCCTCTACGACGAATAACTTTACACTTTTCACAAATGGGTTTGACTGATGGTCTAACCTTCATTTTTTTAAACCTCCTTATGTCACGGAGTACGATTTTTTATTTAAAGCGATACGTTATACGACCACGTGATAAGTCATATGGAGACAATTCTACGGTAACTTTATCTCCTGGTAAAATCCGAATGTAGTGCATGCGGATCTTTCCGGAAACATGTGCTAGAATTTTATGTCCATTCTCAAGCTCCACTCGGAACATGGCGTTTGGCAGTGGTTCGATAACCGTACCTTCTACCTCAATTACATCGTCTTTAGCCATCGATATGGTCTCCCTTCTTCAGAGCAATGACTTTCTCGTCGGAAAACTTCGCTACTGCGTACCGTAGTTTGCCATTTGTTACACGGCCTGTTTCAAGAATGCTTCTTGCAACTTCCGGAGAAATAAAATCAAGAAGTTCTAAGTGAATCAGGTTTTTACGTTTGGCGCGATCATATTTGCGCTTATCGCCATCTGCGACAAGTACAAAGCGATCATCCAGGATATTTACGATGACACCTAATTTCTCTGCGTCTCTTCCCTTTATGATTCGAACCATCTGTCCTATCTGAGGCATCGATTCAGAATCGCTAACCATTATATCACCTTCACCTAGATCTTTGTTAGGATTTCGTATCCTTCCTCCGTAATGGCCACAGTATGTTCAAAATGAGCACACCATTTGCCATCCGTTGTCACAACCGTCCAGTTATCGGATAATGTTTTAACATAACGAGATCCGGCATTGATCATCGGCTCGATGGCCAAGACCATTCCTTTTTTCAGGATCGGCCCTTTACCGGGCGGTCCATAATGAGGAATTTGCGGATCTTCATGCAATTCCTGGCCGACTCCATGCCCCACATATTCACGTACAACAGAAAACCCTTCAGCCTCTGCATATACTTGAATCTCATGGGAGATATCTGTAAGTCTGGCACCTGCCTTCGCTTTCTCCAATCCTTTGAAAAGAGATTGCTCAGTTACATCAAGAAGCTTTCGAGACTCTTCCGAGATCTCTCCGACTCCGTAAGTCCAGGCAGAATCGCCGTGGTAGCCTTTGTATTTCGCCCCTATATCCAAAGAGATAATGTCGCCATGGTTCAATACACGCTTTCCCGGAATTCCATGTACAAGCTCTTCATTCACGGAAGTACAGATGCTTCCCGTAAATCCATTATAATCCTTGAATGAAGGGATTGCACCCTGGCTGCGAATAAACTTTTCAGCAATGTTATCCAGCTCTTTTGTTGTCACACCAGGTTTAATGTGTTTCTTTAACTCCTCGTGAGTTAGGGCAACGATTCTCCCTGCTTCCCGCATGAGATCGATCTCCCGCGGCGTTTTGCAGATAATCATTTTGCCAGCCCTCCGATAAGTTCGTTAATGTCTGCATAGACTTTATTGATTTCCTGGTCACCATCAATATTCTTGAGGTAGCCTTTACCCTTATAGAAATCCAATAATGGTTTGGATTGCTCCATGTTTACTTCCAAGCGAGTACGAACCGTTTCTTCGTTGTCATCTTCGCGCTGGATTAAGTCAGCCCCATCCTTATCACATTTCCCATCCACTTTTGGAGGATTGAAAATGATGTGATAAGTGGTTCCGCATACCGGACAAATCCGGCGGCCGGTCAATCGCTGCATCAACTGATCTTTTTCTACAGAGATGTTGAGTACATAATCGATTCGGCGATCCAGCTCAGACGTGATGTCCTCAAGCGCTTCGGCCTGAGCAACAGTCCGAGGAAAACCATCAAGCAGGTATCCCTTCTCACAGTCATCTTTGGCAAGACGTTCACGGACAATTCCGATCGTTACATCATCCGGAACCAAGTTACCGGAATCCATATATGACTTTGCCTTCAGACCAAGAGGAGTGCCTTCCTTGATTGCAGCCCTGAACATATCTCCTGTTGAGATATGGGGAATGCCGTACTGCTCAACAATTTGTTCTGCCTGTGTCCCTTTTCCGGCACCAGGCAATCCCATCAATACAAGATACATCTAATCCCTCCATACTCACTAATCTTGCCAATAGACCGAGGGTTTGAGGGAAGAAGACGTCTTCCCTTTCCTCTACTTAATGAAGCCTTTGTAATGCCGTTTAATCAACTGGCTTTCAATCTGCTTCATCGTGTCTAATGCCACACCTACAACAATCAGTAAGCTCGTGCCGCCAATCTGAATCGAAGACGGAAGGTTGAGCCCTGGAATTGCTGTAAAGATTACCGGGAGAATAGCGATAAACGCAAGGAATAGAGATCCTACAAAAGTTAATCGATATAAAATTTTCGTAATATACGATTGGGTGTTTGCTCCTGGACGAATACCCGGGATGTAACCACCCTGTTTCTTCAAGTTATCAGCCATTTGCTCTGGATTGACCTGAATGAACGTGTAGAAGTACGAAAATCCAATAATTAAAAGCGCATATAAAATCATTCCGACTGGCTGGGTGTAGTCAAACGTGCTGACAATCCACTTTGTTATATCGTTTTGCTCGAAAAAGCCGGCAATCGTACGAGGAGTAATAATCAGGGAAATCGCAAAGATAACCGGGATAACTCCTGCCGCGTTGACTTTAATCGGCAAATGCGTGGATTGGCCGCCAACAGGGTTTGTACCGACGACGCGTTTTGCATACTGAATCGGGATCTTACGTAAACCTTGTTGAATGTAGATAACGCCGACAACGATTAAAATAATAGCTACCAGTAACAGAAGTACAGTTACAATGTGCATAAACATCTGATCGTTTGCGCCTTTGAATTGCGCTGCATATATCTGGTTAACAGCTGTAGGAATAGCTGCGACAATCCCCGCGAAAATGAGAACGGAAATCCCATTTCCGATTCCCTTAAGGGTAATCTGCTCACCTAACCACATCAAAAAGGAAGTTCCGGCAGTCAACACCAACGCAATAAACAAATACGTCATGATTCCAGGGTTTGAAATCAGTCCAGGGAACAGGTTGTTAAACCCGATAGACATCCCGATGGCCTGGATAAATCCAAGGACAATCGTTCCGTATCTGGTGAACTGAGCCAGCTTGCGTCGGCCCACTTCCCCTTGTTTACTCCACTCTGTGAACTTAGGAACCACATCCATTTGAAGCAGCTGAACAATGATTGATGCTGTAATGTATGGCATGATACCCATTGCAAAGATGGAGAAGTTTTTTAATGCTCCACCACCGAACGTGTTCAAGAATCCAAAAATACTTGCGTTATTTTCAGTACCAAACTTAAGGACCTCGCGATTCACACCTGGAACAGGAATAAACGTTCCGATCCTGAAAACGATCAGCATCAAAAGTGTAAATAGAATCTTGTTTCTGAGATCACCCACACGCATAATGTTGGAGATTGTCCGGAACATTAAATCACCTCAGTTTTTCCGCCGGCCGCTTCAATCGCTTCTTTAGCAGAAGCGGAGAACTTATGGGCCTTAACTGTAAGCTTAACTCCTAACTTGCCATTTCCTAACACTTTAATGCCGCTGTTTTCTTTGCTTACCACACCAGTTTCGATAAGAAGTTCCGGAGTTACCTCTGTACCTTCTTCAAAACGTGCAAGCTTTTCAAGATTAACAATTGAGTACTCTTTGCGAGTTGGGTTTGTGAATCCACGTTTAGGCAAACGACGTGCTAATGGGTTTTGTCCACCCTCAAATCCAGGACGAACTCCGCCACCAGAACGTGCTTTTTGACCTTTGTGTCCACGACCACTTGTTTTACCATTTCCTGAACCAATACCACGTCCTACGCGGTTGCGTGTTGAACGGGATCCTTCAGCTGGTTTCAACTCATGAAGTTTCATGTGAGCACCTCCTCATGATTTTATTAGCGTTTTACGCGTCGATTTCGTTTACAGTTACAAGGTGAGATACCTTGTTAACCATACCACGGATAGCTTGGTTGTCTTCGTGTACAACCGTTTGATGCATTTTTCTAAGACCTAAAGTCTTAACAGTTACACGCTGATTCTCAGGACGTCCGATAACACTGCGTGTGAGGGTGATTTCTAATTTCTTAGCCATCTACTGTTCCCTCCTTAACCTAAAAGCTCTTCGACTGATTTGCCGCGAAGTTTCGCAACGTCCTCAGCACGTTTAAGATTTCTTAATCCTTCGATCGTAGCACGCACCATGTTGATTGGGTTGTTAGATCCAAGTGATTTAGAAAGAATATCAGCTACTCCAGCAAGTTCTAGTACCGCACGGACAGGTCCACCTGCGATAACTCCAGTACCCTCGGAAGCAGGCTTAAGCAATACTTTTCCTGCGCCAAATTGTCCTGTAATTTGGTGAGGGATTGTTGTACGAACAACTGGTACTGTAATAAGATTTTTCTTTGCGTCTTCAATTGCTTTGCGGATCGCATCTGGTACCTCTTGAGCTTTACCAGTACCAAATCCGACATGACCATTTTTGTCACCAACGACAACAACTGCAGCAAAGCGGAAACGACGTCCACCTTTTACAACCTTCGCTACACGGTTGACCGTTACGACACGTTCTTCAAGTTCAAGTTTATTAGGGTCGATACGCATCAGTTTCCCTCCTTCTATTAAAATTCTAACCCAGCCTCACGGGCTGCATCAGCTAATGCTTTTACACGTCCATGATATAAATAACCGCCACGGTCGAATACTACTACTTTAACGCCGTTTTCTGAACCACGCTTAGCAATAGCTTCGCCGACTGCTTTCGCTGCTTCAACGTTACCGCCGTTTTCGATACCTGCTTCTTTATCCATAGAAGAGGCAGATGCGATTGTTACTCCGTTCACATCGTCGATCAGTTGAGCATAAATGTGCTTGCTAGAACGGAATACGTTCAAACGAGGACGTTCTGCTGTTCCGATTACAGAGCGGCGAACACGAGCATGTCTTTTTTTACGAGCGACATTTTTATCCGCTTTAGTGATCATCCTATGCACTCCTTTCCGCTAACTTCTTAACCGGTCTTATTTACCAGTCTTACCTTCTTTACGTCGTACAAACTCACCTTCATACCGAATTCCTTTACCTTTGTAAGGCTCTGGAGAACGGATTGAACGGATGTTTGCTGCAACTTCACCAACACGCTGCTTATCGATACCTTTAACTACCACTCTTGTGTTAGAAGGAACATCGATGTCGATTCCATTTTCAGGAACGATTTCTACTGGGTGAGAGTATCCAACGTTAAGGATCAGTTTGTTTCCAGATTTAGATGCACGGTAACCTACACCAATGATTTCAAGTGCTCTTTCGTAGCCGTTAGTAACACCGATAACCATGTTGTTAAGTACGCTTCTAGTTGTTCCGTGTAAAGCACGGTGCTCTTTGTGATCGCTCGGGCGTTCAAAAGTGATTGTGCTTTCAGCCACGTTAATTTTAATATCTTTGCTGAATTGTCGAGTTAGTTCTCCCTTTGGACCTTTAACAGTTACGAAGTTATCCTTCACATCAACTGTTACGCCGCTTGGGATCTCAACAGGTTTATTACCTATGCGAGACATAATGACACCTCCATTCGCTGCTAAAATTTTACCAAACGTATGCTAATACTTCGCCGCCGACTTGTTGCTGGCGAGCTTCTTTGTCAGTTAGAATGCCTTTTGAAGTGGATACAAGCGCAATCCCCAATCCTCCAAGTACTCGTGGAAGTTCAGTTGATTTTGCGTATACACGAAGTCCAGGCTTACTGATTCTCTTAAGACCAGTAATTACACGTTCATTGTTAGAACCGTATTTAAGGAAGATGCGAATCATCCCTTGTTTGTTATCTTCAATGTATTCTACATCGCGTACAAAACCTTCACGCTTGAGGATTTCTGCGATCTCTTTTTTAATTGTAGAACCAGGAACCTCTAATTTATCGTGACGAACGGTGTTAGCGTTGCGAATACGAGTAAGCATATCTGCAATTGGATCTGTCATGACCATTGATATTTACCTCCTTCCCTTTGTTCAGGGTATTACCAGCTGGCTTTTTTAACACCAGGAATTTGACCTTTATAAGCAAGTTCTCTAAAGCAAATACGGCAGAGTTTAAACTTGCGGATGACTGAATGAGGACGCCCGCATCGTTCACAGCGAGTATATTCCTGCACTTTGAACTTTTGCTGGCGTTGTTGCTTAGCAATCATAGATTTCTTTGCCACGGGTTTACCTCCTTTGGCTTAAAGATTATTTTTGGAAAGGCATTCCTACTTGAGTCAATAGCTCACGAGCCTCTTCGTCCGTGTTGGCAGTCGTTACGATAACGATGTCCATACCGCGAACTTTATTTACTTTATCGTAATCGATCTCTGGGAAGATCAATTGTTCTTTAACACCAAGAGTGTAGTTACCACGGCCATCAAAAGCTTTCTTTGAAATACCACGGAAGTCACGTACACGTGGAAGTGCAACTGCGATTAGTTTGTCTAAGAAATCATACATGCGCTCTCCGCGAAGAGTAACTTTTGTACCGATTGGCATCCCTTCACGAAGCTTGAAGCCTGCGATAGATTTCTTAGCACGAGTAATAACTGGCTTTTGACCAGCGATTGTAGTTAGTTCTTCAACAGCTGTATCCAGCACTTTAGAGTTGGAAACTGCGTCACCAACACCCATGTTGATTACGATTTTTTCGATCTTTGGAACTTCCATTACAGAAGTGTAGTTAAACTTCTCTACTAGAGAAGGAACAATCTCACTTTTATAACGCTCTTGTAGACGGTTCATCAAGATGCCCTCCTTTCACTGCGATTATTTATCTAAAACTTCACCTGATTTAGCTACACGAACTTTTTTACCATCGACTTCTTTGTATCCTACACGGGTAGGAACGTTTGTCTTTGGATCTAGAGGCATTACGTTAGAAACATGAACCGGAGCTTCTAGGCTTACGATTCCACCTTGTGGATTAGCCTGAGACGGTTTCGAGTGTTTCTTAACGATATTAACGCCTTCTACAAGGACACGATTTTGTTTCGGATAAGCTTCAAGAATTACTCCTTGTTTGCCTTTATCCTTACCGGAAATCACTTGTACTTTATCGCCTTTTTTAACATGCATTGGCATGAGCGTGTTGCACCTCCTTACAAGCCTGCAGATTTGAGCCTTGCATTCTATTGATATTAAAGCACTTCTGGAGCAAGTGAAACGATCTTCATGAACTGTTTGTCACGAAGTTCACGAGCAACTGGTCCAAAGATACGAGTACCACGAGGACCTTTATCATCACGAACGATTACTGCTGCGTTCTCGTCAAAACGGATAGTGGATCCGTCGTTACGGTGCATTCCGCGTTTTGTGCGAACAACTACCGCTTTAACAACGTCACCTTTCTTAACAACGCCGCCTGGTGTTGCGGATTTTACAGAACAGACGATGATGTCACCAACGTTAGCGTATTTGCGTCCAGAGCCGCCAAGAACTTTAATGCATAGTAACTCACGAGCACCAGAGTTGTCAGCTACTTTTAAACGAGTCTCTTGTTGAATCATGCGAATTGACCTCCTTTCGGATACATTTTCGATCCGAACATATATTAAATAACTACTGCTTCTTCAACCACTTCTACCAAACGGAAACGCTTGTCTTTAGAAAGCGGACGAGTTTCCATGATTCTTACCAAATCATTCACTTTTGCAGTGTTGTTTTCATCATGAGCTTTGAACTTTTTAGAGTACTTAACACGCTTGTTATATAAAGGGTGCTTTTTGTAAGTCTCTACAAGCACAGTGATTGTTTTGTCCATCTTGTCAGAAACTACACGGCCAAGATAAACTTTACGTTGATTTCGTTCACTCATTGTGCGAACCTCCTCTCAATATTAAGCGTTAGTAATCCCTAGCTCTCTTTCACGTAAAACAGTTTTTGCACGGGCAATTGCTTTACGAACTTCACGAATGCGGGCAGGGTTTTCTAATTGACCTGTAGCGAGTTGAAAACGAAGATTGAAAAGCTCTTCTTTTAGAGACTTAGCGTTTTGTTCGACTTCAGCAGTGGTCATGTTACGGATATCATTAGCCTTCATTAGTGTCACCACCCACTTCTTCGCGTTTTACAAATTTACATTTGATTGGAAGCTTGTGTGCAGCAAGACGAAGTGCTTCACGAGCTACTTCTTCAGATACACCAGCGATTTCAAACATAATTTTTCCTGGTTTTACTACAGCAACCCATCCTTCAGGTGCCCCTTTACCGGAACCCATTCGAACTTCTAGAGGCTTAGCTGTGTAAGGCTTTGACGGGAAAATTTTGATCCATACTTTACCGCCACGCTTCATATAACGAGTCATCGCGATACGAGCTGCTTCGATCTGACGGTTAGTAATCCAAGATGCTTCAATAGCTTGCAAACCATATTCGCCGAATGCTATTTCAGCTCCGCCTTTTGCACGTCCGCGCATTTTTCCGCGGTGTTCACGGCGGTATTTAACACGTTTTGGCAATAACATATTATTTGCCTCCTTCCTCTTTTTTCGTTCCTCTTGTTGGAAGGACTTCCCCACGGTAGATCCAGATTTTCACACCGATTTTACCGTAAGTTGTGTCAGCTTCTGCAGTTCCATAGTCGATGTCTGCACGAAGGGTATGAAGAGGAACAGTTCCTTCACTGTAAGATTCTGAACGAGCGATATCAGCTCCACCAAGACGTCCGGAAACTTCAGTCTTGATACCTTTTGCTCCAGCACGCATAGAACGTTGGATTGATTGCTTCATTGCACGGCGGAAAGACACACGGTTTTCCAATTGACGAGCAATATTTTCGGCAACAAGCTTAGCATCAACATCCGCTTGCTTGATTTCAAAAATGTTTACGTGTACTCGCTTGCCAGTTAGTTCGTTAAGTGCTTTACGAAGTGCTTCAACTTCAGTACCACCCTTACCGATAACCATACCAGGCTTAGCAGTTTTGATCGTGATATTTACGCGGTTTGCTGCACGCTCGATTTCAACACCGGATACAGCCGCGTCTTTTAGTCGTTTTTCGATATATTTACGAATTTTAAGATCTTCGTGTAATAGATCAGCATAGTCTTTATCAGCGTACCATTTTGAATCCCAGTCACGAATAACGCCAATACGTAGTCCTATCGGATTTACTTTTTGACCCACGTCTTATCCCTCCTTCTTTTCAGAAACAACGATAGTGATGTGGCTAGTACGCTTGTTAATACGGCTTGCACGTCCCATTGCACGAGGACGGAAACGTTTTAACGTAATGCCTTCATCTACGAATGCAGATGATACCACAAGGTTGTTTGGTTCCATTTCATAGTTGTGTTCCGCGTTTGCGATAGCAGATTTTAACACCTTTTCAATCACTGGAGAAGCAGCTTTTGGTGTAAGGCGTAGAATCGCAAGTGCTTCGCCTACTTGCTTACCTCGAATCAAATCGATAACAATTCTAGCTTTACGAGGAGCAATACGCACTTGTTTAGCAACAGCTTTTGCTTGCATTTTGTGTACCTCCCCTCAATTAACGTCTTGTTTTCTTATCATCAGCGGCATGACCTTTATAAGTACGTGTTGGTGCAAATTCACCCAACTTGTGTCCGACCATGTCTTCTGTAACATAAACCGGTACATGCTTACGGCCATCATATACTGCTAATGTGTGTCCGATGAATTCCGGGAAAATTGTTGAACGGCGAGACCAAGTTTTAATAACTTTTTTGTCATTAGATTCGTTCAAGCCTTCAACTTTTTTCATTAAGTGGTCATCAACAAAAGGTCCTTTTTTCAAACTGCGACCCATACGTGAACCTCCCTTCGCGATTGCGCTACGGTTCGATTGAACCGTAGAACAAACACGTTATTTTTTACGACGACGTACGATGTACTTGTCTGTTGGATTGTTTTTCTTACGAGTCTTGTAACCAAGAGTCGGTTTGCCCCATGGTGACATTGGTGATTTACGTCCGATTGGAGCGCGTCCTTCACCACCACCGTGTGGGTGATCATTAGGGTTCATTACAGAACCACGAACTGTCGGACGGATACCCATCCAGCGAGAACGACCGGCTTTACCTACGTTAACTAGTTCATGTTCAAGGTTACCTACTTGACCGATTGTTGCACGGCAAGTTAGAAGGATCATACGAACTTCGCCAGAACCTAGACGAACAAGAGCGTACTTTTCTTCTTTACCAAGAAGCTGAGCTTCAGCACCAGCAGAACGAACCAGCTGACCGCCTTTACCAGGTTTAAGCTCGATATTGTGGATTGTAGAACCTACAGGAATGTTCGCAAGTGGAAGTGCATTCCCTACTTTAATGTCAGCCTCAGGGCCGGCCATGATTTCTTGACCAACTTTAAGTCCTTTAGGAGCAAGAATGTAACGTTTTTCACCATCAACATAGTTGATTAGCGCGATGTTAGCCGTACGGTTTGGATCATATTCGATCGTAGCAACGCGTCCTGGTATTCCATCTTTGTTACGCTTAAAGTCGATAATTCTGTATTTACGCTTGTGCCCACCGCCTTGGTGACGAACAGTAAGTTTACCTTGGTTGTTACGTCCAGCCTTTTTGCTTAGTGGAGCAAGCAATGATTTTTCCGGTTGGTCAGTTGTAATCTCAGCGAAGTCCAATTGAGTCATATTACGACGACCGTTAGTGATCGGTTTAAACTTTTTGATACCCATGTGTGTTTCCCTCCTTTACCTGTTTCTCGGTTTATACTCCCTCAAAGAAGTCTAGTTCTTTGCTTTCTGGAGTTAGTGTAATAATCGCCTTCTTACGCTTTGCAGTGTAACCAGAATGACGACCTACACGCTTGAATTTCCCTTTGGAGTTTACAGTGTTTACTGATGCAACTTTAATCCCAAAGATTTCTTCAAGAGAAGACTTGATTTGAGTCTTTGTTGCGCGAGTGTCGACTTCAAAAGTGTATTTACCATCAGCCATAATTTCAGTAGAACGCTCTGTAATTACGGGGCGCTTAATAATATCTCGTGCATCCATTATGCAAGCACCTCCTCTACTTTTTCCACAGCGTCTCTTGTCATAACAAGCTTGTCGTGGTTAAGCACATCAAGCACGTTTACACCGCTTGCTGTAACGACTGTTACACCAGGGATGTTACGAGCAGATAACGCAACAAATTCGTTGAAGTCACCTGTCACAACAAGTGCTTTGCGATCTGCGGATAGATTTGTTAGTACTTGTTTCATGTCTTTTGTCTTAGGAGCGTCAAAAGAAAGAGCTTCAAGTACGACTAGGTTATTATCGATAACCTTTGAAGAAAGTGCGGATTTAATTGCTAAACGGCGTACTTTCTTAGGTAATTTAAATGAATAGCTTCTTGGTGTTGGTCCGAAAACCACTCCACCGCCAACCCATTGTGGAGAGCGGATTGAACCTTGACGAGCACGTCCAGTTCCTTTTTGTCTCCATGGCTTGCGTCCACCACCAGCAACTTCAGAACGGTTTTTCACGTCATGGTTACCTTGGCGTTGAGACGCTTGCTGCATAACAACAGCATCAAATAACACATTTTGGTTTGGTTCAATACCGAAAACGGAAGCATTAAGCTCTAGGTCGCCTGCTTGAGAACCATCTTGTTTGTAAATAGCTACTTTAGGCATCGATGTATCCTCCCTTCTTATTTAGCTTCTTTTGCTTTTACAGCTGCATTGATTGTAACGTAGCTTTTCTTCGCACCAGGTACGTTACCTTTGATTAGAAGCAAGTTGCGCTCAGCGTCAACTTTTACTACTTCTAGGTTTTGAACAGTAATTGTATCTCCGCCTGTACGTCCAGGTAGGTTTTTACCTTTGAATACACGGTTAGGGTCAACTGCACCCATAGAACCAGGACGACGGTGGTAACGGGAACCATGGCTCATCGGTCCGCGGGATTGTCCGTGGCGCTTGATTACACCTTGGAATCCTTTACCTTTTGATGTGCCGGTTACATCCACGATGTCACCTTCTGCGAAAATATCAACCTTGACTTCCTGACCAACCTCATATTCCGCGCCTTCTACATTGCGGAATTCTTTAACGAAGCGCTTAGGGTTTGTGTTAGCTTTAGCAGCATGCCCTTTTGCAGGCTTGTTCACACGGCTTTCTTTCTTGTCATCAAATCCTAATTGGATTGCTTCGTATCCGTCGTTTTCAGCACTTTTCTTTTGAAGAACAACGTTTGGAGTAACTTCTACCACAGTAACTGGGATAAGATCACCGTTTTCTGCAAACACTTGAGTCATTCCAACTTTTTTACCTAAGATTCCTTTGGCCATTAGTCACACCTCCTATTAAATGTTAAATGTTGTTTTTATATTGTGAATTCACACGAATTAAAGTTTGATTTCAATGTCCACGCCAGATGGAAGATCCAAACGCATTAATGAATCAACAGTTTGCGGCGTTGGCTCGATGATATCGATCAAGCGCTTATGTGTACGCATTTCGAACTGCTCACGAGAATCCTTATATTTGTGCACCGCACGAAGGATTGTGTATACAGCTTTCTCAGTTGGAAGCGGAATCGGTCCGGATAC
Organism: Fictibacillus sp. S7; assembly: GCF_004127935.1. NCBI lineage: Bacteria > Bacillati > Bacillota > Bacilli > Caryophanales > Fictibacillaceae > Fictibacillus > Fictibacillus sp. S7. Next base: position 2,993,816 of record NZ_QJKL01000001.1, read on the forward strand.
TTTTGCACCAGAACGTTTTGCTGTCTCAACAATTTTCTCAGCAGACTGATCAAGAATTCTGTGATCATACGCTTTTAATCGAATACGAATCTTTTGCTTTGCCATTATTTTCCCTCCTTTATTCGCCCATTTTGATAAACAGACATTACTCCCACAGAAATTTACCTGACAGACATCCGCCATGGCAATGGGGCCGGGTGTGTCAGCAACCTTCCGGATCATCGCAAATGAATGACCAACATTACTTATTATAGTAAAAACAGCTGCCCATTGCAAGCTATTCTTATAAATATTTTTCTCGATCGCACACTTTTACTATTATAGGGGTAAAACCGCTCAAAATCAAGGGAAAATACAAATTGAAAAAATGGTCATGTCGTGTTTCTTCTATATTATAAAAACAAAAAAAGCACCCCGGCAATCGGGATGCTTTTTTATATGAAAGACTATTCAGTGATAGTTGCTACTACTCCAGCACCTACTGTACGTCCACCTTCACGAATAGAGAACTTAGTTCCTTCTTCGATCGCGATTGGAGCGATTAGTTCAACAGTCATTTCGATGTTGTCTCCAGGCATAACCATTTCAGTTCCTTCTGGAAGTTGGATGATACCCGTTACGTCAGTTGTACGGAAGTAGAACTGAGGACGGTAGTTAGAGAAGAATGGAGTGTGACGTCCACCTTCTTCTTTTGAAAGAACGTAAACTTCAGATTTGAATTTAGTGTGAGCTTTAACAGTTCCTGGCTTAGCAAGAACTTGTCCACGCTCAACATCCTCACGGGATACCCCACGAAGAAGTGCACCGATGTTGTCACCAGCTTCAGCATAGTCAAGAAGTTTACGGAACATTTCAACACCAGTTACAGTAGTTGATTTTGGCTCTTCAGTAAGACCAAGGATCTCAACAACGTCACCGACTTTAACTTGTCCACGCTCAACACGTCCAGTAGCAACTGTACCACGGCCAGTGATTGAGAATACATCCTCAACAGGCATCATGAATGGCTTTTCAGTGTCACGTGGAGGAGTTGGGATGTACTCGTCAACTGCGTCCATAAGTTCGATGATTTTTTCTTCCCACTCAGCATCTCCTTCAAGAGCTTTAAGAGCAGAACCTTTGATTACAGGAACATCGTCTCCTGGGAAATCGTACTCGGTAAGAAGGTCACGAACTTCCATTTCAACTAGTTCAAGAAGTTCTTCGTCATCTACCATGTCACATTTGTTCAAGAATACAACTAGGTAAGGAACACCTACTTGACGAGAAAGAAGGATGTGCTCACGAGTTTGTGGCATTGGGCCGTCAGCAGCAGATACTACTAGGATCCCTCCGTCCATTTGTGCAGCACCAGTGATCATGTTTTTAACATAGTCAGCGTGTCCTGGGCAGTCAACGTGTGCATAGTGACGCTTGTCAGTTTCGTACTCAACGTGTGCAGTTGAGATTGTGATTCCACGTTCGCGCTCTTCTGGAGCACCGTCGATTTGGTCGTAAGCCATTGCAGCACCTTTACCGCTTCTTTTAGCAAGTACAGATGTGATAGCAGCTGTTAAAGTTGTTTTACCGTGGTCAACGTGACCAATTGTGCCGATATTGGCATGCGTTTTGGAACGATCAAATTTCTCTTTAGCCATGAGAAAGATTCCTCCTTATTATGTGTGAAAATTAGTTGATTTATTTATATAAACAGACAGATTGTCTGCCTATTCTAGCTTACATGAAAAGCAAGCCTGTTACAACTGTCAACCATTATTGTCCAGTTGATTTTTTGATGATTTCTTCTGAAATGGATTTTGGCACTTCTTCGTAGTGGTCAAAGTGCATGGAATAAGTTCCACGTCCTTGTGTACGAGAACGAAGAGATGTTGCATAACCAAACATTTCAGCAAGTGGTACCATCGCTTTAACCACTTGAGCGTTACCGCGAGCTTCCATACCTTCAACACGTCCGCGTCGGGAAGTTACGTCACCCATAATGTCTCCCATGTATTCTTCAGGAACAACCACTTCAACTTTCATGATTGGCTCAAGGATAGCAGGGTCACATTTTGATTTAGCGTTCTTAAGTGCCATTGAACCGGCAATCTTAAACGCCATTTCGTTGGAGTCAACGTCATGGTAAGAACCGTCAACGATTCTTGCTTTAAGATCAAGCAATGGGAATCCTGCAAGCATACCATTTTTCATTGATTCTTCAATACCGGATTGTACCGCTGGGATGTATTCACGAGGAACTACACCACCGACGATTTTGTTTTCAAATACGAATCCAGATCCTTCTTCACCTGGTTCGAACTCGATCCAAACGTGACCATATTGACCACGACCACCGGACTGACGTACGAACTTACCTTCAACCTTAGCCGCTTGGCGGATGGTTTCCCGGTAAGCAACCTGCGGAGCACCAACGTTTGCTTCAACTTTAAATTCACGCTTCATACGGTCAACAAGGATATCAAGGTGAAGTTCACCCATACCGCCGATGATCGTTTGTCCTGTTTCTTCATCAGTTTCAGTTCGGAACGTTGGATCCTCTTCAGCAAGTTTCGCAAGAGCCATACCCATTTTGTCCTGGTCAGCCTTGGATTTAGGCTCGATGGACAAGTGGATTACCGGCTCAGGGAATACCATGGATTCAAGGATAACCTGATCCTTCTCATCACAAAGAGTATCACCAGTTGTAGTATCTTTCAAACCTACAGCTGCAGCGATATCTCCAGCATATACAGTAGAGATCTCTTCACGGTGGTTTGCGTGCATTTGAAGGATACGTCCTACGCGCTCACGCTTACCTTTTGTAGAGTTCTGTACGTATGAACCTGAGTTCAATGTACCGGAATATACACGGAAGAAAGTAAGTTTACCAACGTAAGGGTCAGTCATAACTTTAAATGCCAATGCTGAGAATGGAGCTTCGTCACTTGATAGACGAGAAACTTCTTCTTCAGAATCAGGAAGATGTCCTGTGATCGCTTCTACATCAGTAGGAGCCGGCAAGTAGTCAAGAACCGCATCCAGCATAAGCTGAACACCTTTGTTTTTGAAAGCAGAGCCACAGATTACAGGGTAAAATTCAACATTTACAGTACCCTGACGAATTGCGCCTTTGATTTCGTCGTTAGTCAACTCTTCGCCTTCTAAGTATTTCATCATCAATTCTTCATCAAGCTCAGCTACAGCTTCGATAAGCTTTCCACGGTACTCTTCTGCTTGTTCTTGATATTCAGAAGGAATTTCACCTATTGTGATATCAGTTCCAAGGTCGTTACTGTAGAATACAGCTTTCATCTCGATAAGGTCGATAATGGCTTCGAATTGATCTTCAGCACCGATTGGAAGCTGAATTGGGTGTGCGTTTGCACCAAGACGGTCATGAAGTGTCTTTACAGAGTAAAGGAAATCAGCACCAATCTTGTCCATTTTGTTTACGAAAACTACACGGGGAACCCCGTAAGTTGTTGCTTGACGCCATACAGTTTCAGTTTGTGGTTCAACCCCAGACTGTGCATCTAGTACAGCTACAGCTCCGTCTAATACACGCAATGAGCGTTCTACTTCTACTGTAAAGTCTACGTGTCCAGGAGTATCAATGATGTTGATACGGTGACCTTTCCACTGAGCAGTTGTAGCAGCGGAAGTGATTGTGATTCCGCGCTCTTGTTCCTGCTCCATCCAGTCCATTTGGGAAGCACCTTCGTGAGTTTCACCAATTTTGTGGATTCGACCTGTATAGTAAAGTACACGTTCAGTTGTTGTCGTTTTACCGGCATCGATGTGAGCCATGATCCCGATGTTACGCGTATTTTTTAAGGAGAATTCTCGTGCCATGAATTTCTCTCCTTCCTATACATAGGAAATAATTTTTTATAGTGGGATAGAGACAGCCAATAAACTGTCTCATGTGTTTTCTACCAGCGGTAGTGAGCAAACGCTTTGTTCGCTTCTGCCATTTTGTGCATATCTTCACGCTTCTTCACGGAAGCTCCAGCATTGTTAGCAGCATCCATGATTTCGTTGGCAAGACGTTCTTCCATTGTCTTTTCACCACGAAGACGAGCGTAGTTAGTCAACCAACGAAGTCCTAGAGTCGTACGGCGCTCGGGACGAACTTCAACTGGAACTTGATAGTTGGCTCCACCCACACGGCGGGCACGAACTTCAAGAACAGGCATGATGTTTTTAAGAGCTTGTTCGAAAACTTCCATTGGCTCTGTGTTTGAGCGTTCTTTAATAATGTCAAATGCATTATAAAGAATGGTTTGTGCTACTCCTCTTTTACCGTCAATCATAATTTTGTTGATTAGACGAGTTACAAGCTTAGACTTGTAAATTGGATCAGGTAACACATCACGACGAGATACAGGTCCTTTACGAGGCATTGTGTCCCCTCCTTTCTCCTATTTATTTTTTATTTATTTCAGCTTACTTTTTAGCAGCTTTAGGACGCTTAGTTCCGTATTTGGAACGTCCTTGCATACGGTTGTTTACACCAGCAGTATCAAGCGCACCACGAACGATGTGGTAACGTACCCCCGGTAAGTCTTTTACACGTCCGCCACGAATCAACACAACGCTGTGCTCTTGAAGGTTGTGCCCGATCCCAGGGATGTAAGCAGTCACTTCAATTCCGTTAGTTAGACGTACACGAGCGTATTTACGAAGAGCCGAGTTCGGTTTCTTCGGTGTCATTGTACCAACACGAGTACATACCCCACGTTTTTGCGGAGATGAAACATTGGTTTGAGCTTTCTTGAAGCTGTTATAACCTTTGTTAAGTGCTGGGGAGTCAGATTTTTTACCTTTTGACTCACGGCCATTACGAACCAATTGATTAATTGTAGGCATTTGTTTTTCCTCCCTTCTTATCCTTTTTTCTAAGACCACTGAACCAGGTGGTTCATCTTTGGACAAAAGAAAGTTTTTGCGAGAGGCCACGCAGGCGGCGTCGCAAAAACATTTAATTTATCCTTTTATCGCAACAGTTGCGGCTCCAACATCAATCCCGCAAGCTTTGCCAAGCTTTTTCATGGAATCGACTCTCGTAATCGGGACAAGTCTTTCCTGTGCAATCTGCAATACTTTACCGGTTACACGAGGGTCGGCATCGTCAGCAACGACGAGCTCTCTAACTTCCCCGTTTTGCAAAGCCTTAATGGTTTGCTTAGTTCCTACGATAAAATCAGAAGCCTGTGTCACTTTTTCATAAGACATCGTTATATCCTCCAAAGTAACATTTCTTAGGAGCACTCAGATATAATATCACTCTTGTGCTCCCAATGTCAACACTTCTCTTGTTAATCTTGAGAGACTAGCTCTGTTGCTTCTGAACCTACAGTTTCTTCGTCAGTGGAGACCGGAGAATCCATTCCAACGTTGCGGTATAGGGACATACCTGTACCTGCAGGAATCAGTTTACCAATAATTACGTTCTCTTTCAATCCGAGCAATTCATCGCGCTTACCTTTGATTGCCGCATCAGTCAGGACACGAGTTGTTTCCTGGAAGGATGCTGCTGACAAGAAGGATTCAGTTTCAAGAGATGCTTTGGTAATACCAAGCAATACAGGACGTCCTGTTGCCGGAATTCCACCTTCGAGAAGAATCTTTCTGTTTGCATCGGTAAAGGTATGAATATCAACCAACGCACCAGGCAATACATCGGTATGGCCGGCATCGATGATACGGACTTTACGAAGCATCTGGCGAACCATTACTTCCACGTGCTTGTCGCCAATTTCTACCCCTTGCATACGGTATACTTTTTGAACTTCACGCAGTAAGTATTCCTGAACACCTTCTGCTCCACGGACTTTGATCAGTTCTTTCGGGTCAATAGAACCTTCAGTCAGTACCTGACCGGCAGTTACTACATCACCTTCTGCAACTTTAATGCGGGCACCATATGGAACGGTGTAAGAACGGGTTTCGATTTCACCTTGAACAAGGATCTCACGCTTCTCTTTGGACTCGTTGATGTTAATTACGGTACCTTCAAGTTCAGAAATCAATGCCTGACCTTTCGGGTTACGTGCTTCAAACAATTCCTGGATACGCGGTAAACCTTGTGTGATATCGTCTCCTGCTACACCACCTGTATGGAAGGTACGCATGGTAAGCTGTGTTCCCGGCTCCCCGATGGATTGTGCAGCGATGATACCAACCGCTTCCCCAACTTCGACGTCAGAGCCTGTTGCCAGGTTGCGGCCGTAACATTTCTTACAAACACCGTGACGGGTATCACATGTAAATACGGAACGAAGGGTTACTTCTTGCACTCCGGCATCGACTACAGCCTGAGCGGAGTCTTCCGTAATTTGTTCGTTTTTGCTGACAAGAACTTCATTCGTTTCCGGATGGTATACGGTTCTGAAGGCTGTACGGCCAACAAGACGCTCGTATAGGTTCTCGATTACTTCGTTGCCTTCTTTGATCGCTGCCACTTTAAGGCCGCGGTCAGTTCCGCAGTCATCCTCACGGACAATAACGTCCTGTGCAACGTCTACAAGACGGCGTGTCAAGTAACCGGAGTCAGCTGTTTTCAGTGCAGTATCGGCAAGACCTTTACGTGCACCGTGTGTAGAGATAAAGTATTCGAGTACCGTCAGACCTTCACGGAAGCTGGACTTGATCGGCAACTCAATGATTTTACCAGCCGGGTTGGCCATGAGACCACGCATACCGGCAAGCTGTGTAAAGTTAGATGCGTTACCACGGGCACCAGAGTCACTCATCATGAAGATCGGGTTTCTCTTATCAAGGGTAAGCATCAGTTTTTGCTGGATTTCATCCTTCGCCTGGCTCCAGATGTTGATAACGCGCTCATATCGCTCGTCTTCTGTAATCAGACCGCGGCGGAATTGTTTCGTTACCGTAGTAACCTTTTCTTCCGCTTTTTCAAGGATACCTTGTTTCTCCGGCAATACGACGATGTCGGAAACACCAACGGTAATACCAGCTCGTGTGGAATATTTAAATCCAAGCTCTTTCATGCGGTCAAGCATCTTGGATGTTTCAGTAATCTTGAATCGTTTAAATACTTCTGCAATGATTTTCCCGAGAATTCCTTTTTTGAACGGATCTACTTCATCATGTTTAGCGATTTCTTCTTTAATATTCGCAGCTTGAGGAAGGAAGTATTTCTCTGGTGTTTCAATTTGCAGGTTGTTTGTTGTCGGCTCATTGATGTATGGGAACGACTCCGGAAGAATCTCGTTGAAGAGAAGTTTACCGACAGTTGTCATCAACATCATGTTTTGCTGGTGTTCTTTAAATGAAGGTTTGTTTAAAGTTGAAACTGGAACAGCAATACGAGTATGAAGATGGACATAACCATTTTCGTACGCCACGATTGCTTCGTTTGCATCTTTAAAGACAGATCCTTCACCAATTGCACCTGCACGCTCCATTGTAAGGTAGTAGTTACCTAATACCATATCCTGTGACGGTGTAACAACCGGTTTACCGTCTTTCGGATTTAGGATGTTTTGTGCAGCCAGCATGAGCAAACGTGCTTCAGCTTGTGCTTCAGCGGATAAAGGTACGTGAACCGCCATTTGGTCACCATCAAAGTCAGCGTTGTATGCTGTACATACGAGCGGGTGAAGACGAATCGCACGGCCTTCAACAAGTGTTGGTTCGAATGCCTGGATACCCAGTCTATGAAGCGTAGGGGCACGGTTCAGGAGTACCGGGTGCTCTTTGATTACATCTTCAAGCACATCCCATACATCAGGCTGAACGCGCTCTACTTTGCGCTTCGCACTCTTAATATTATGAGCAAGACCTTTGGCCACGAGCTCTTTCATTACAAATGGTTTGAAAAGCTCAAGAGCCATTTCCTTAGGAAGACCACATTGGTACATCTTAAGGTGAGGACCTACTACGATTACGGAACGGCCGGAATAGTCAACACGCTTACCAAGAAGGTTTTGACGGAAACGACCTTGTTTCCCTTTAAGCATATGAGAAAGTGATTTCAATGGACGGTTACCTGGCCCTGTTACAGGACGGCCGCGGCGTCCGTTGTCGATTAGCGCATCAACCGCTTCCTGAAGCATACGTTTTTCGTTTTGTACGATGATGTTCGGCGCACCCAAGTCCAAAAGACGCTTCAAACGGTTGTTACGGTTAATCACACGGCGGTACAAGTCGTTCAAATCGGATGTGGCAAAACGTCCTCCGTCAAGCTGCACCATCGGGCGAAGCTCAGGCGGAATGACAGGAAGAACATCCAAGATCATCCAGTGTGGCTCGTTTCCTGAATGACGGAACGCTTCCAGTACTTCAAGGCGTTTAATCGCACGGGTACGGCGCTGTCCTTGCGCTGTTTTCAATTCTTCTTTCAGCTGGTCGACTTCTTTTACAAGATCAATATCTTCAAGAAGACGGCGGATCGCTTCCGCTCCCATTTGTGCAGAAAAGCCCTGACCGTATTTTTCACGGTATGACCGGTATTCTTTTTCAGAAAGCAGCTGTTTTTTCTCCAGCGGCGTTTCACCCGTATCTGTCACCACGTAAGATGCAAAGTAAATGACTTCTTCCAGTGCTCTTGGAGACATATCGAGTACAAGACCCATACGGCTTGGTATTCCTTTGAAATACCAAATGTGCGAAACAGGTGCAGCAAGCTCGATGTGGCCCATACGGTCACGTCGAACTTTAGCACGAGTTACTTCTACGCCACAGCGATCACATACAACGCCTTTATAACGGACGCGTTTGTATTTTCCGCAATGACATTCCCAGTCCTTTTGGGGACCAAAAATTCGTTCACAGAACAAACCGTCTTTTTCAGGCTTTAATGTACGATAGTTGATCGTTTCTGGTTTTTTCACTTCTCCTCTTGACCAGGAACGGATCTTGTCTGGAGAAGCGAGGCCTATTTTCATATACTCAAAATTGTTTACGTCTATCAAGGAGCAAACCTCCCTTATGATATCCTGTTTTTATTCACTCACAGTGTAAGATTCAAGATTTAGATTAAGCTTTTCGCTTGCCTGATCTTCTTCATCATCAAGCTCGCGCATTTCAATTTCTGTGTCGTCTCCGGACATGATCTTAACGTCCATTCCGAGTGACTGAAGTTCTTTGATCAATACTTTGAATGATTCAGGAACTCCTGGTTCCGGAACGTTCTCGCCTTTGACGATCGCTTCGTATGTTTTCACACGGCCGACCACGTCATCGGACTTAACGGTAAGAATTTCTTGAAGTGTATAAGCGGCACCGTATGCTTCGAGTGCCCATACCTCCATCTCACCGAAACGCTGTCCACCAAACTGCGCCTTACCACCAAGCGGCTGCTGGGTAACAAGAGAGTATGGTCCGGTTGAACGGGCATGAAGTTTATCATCAACCATGTGAGCCAGTTTGATCATGTACATGACCCCGACAGACACACGGTTGTCGAATGGAACACCGGTTCTTCCGTCATAAAGAACGGTTTTACCGTCACGGGCCATTCCTGCTTCTTCGATGGTTTCCCAAACATCTTCCTCACGGGCTCCGTCAAATACTGGCGTTGCCATATGAAGGCCCAGCTGTCTTGCAGCCATTCCCAAGTGAAGTTCAAGCACTTGCCCGATGTTCATACGGGAAGGTACGCCCAGCGGGTTCAACATGATATCGATTGGTGTTCCATCTGGAAGGTACGGCATATCTTCTTCCGGCATAATGCGGGAGATAACACCTTTGTTACCGTGGCGGCCCGCCATTTTATCTCCTTCGTGGATCTTACGCTTTTGCACGATATAAGCACGCACAAGTTGATTCACACCAGGAGGCAGCTCATCGCCGTCTTCACGGTTAAATACTTTTACGTCAAGGATAATCCCGTCGCCTCCGTGAGGCACTCGAAGGGATGTATCGCGAACTTCACGTGCCTTTTCACCAAAGATGGCGTGTAGAAGACGTTCTTCAGCTGTAAGCTCGGTAACCCCTTTAGGTGTTACTTTACCTACAAGAATATCTCCGTCTTTTACTTCAGCACCAACACGGATAATACCGCGGTCATCCAGATTGCGAAGAGCCTCTTCCCCTACGTTCGGGATGTCTCTTGTAATCTCTTCAGGCCCGAGTTTTGTATCACGTGCTTCAGACTCGTACTCCTCGATGTGAATAGATGTATACACATCGTCTTTTACCAGACGCTCACTCATGATAACGGCATCCTCGTAGTTGTAGCCTTCCCATGTCATGAATCCGACAAGAACGTTACGGCCAAGCGCAAGTTCTCCTTTTTCCATGGATGGTCCGTCTGCAAGGATTTCTCCTTTTACTACGCGGTCGCCTTTAGAAACGATCGGACGCTGGTTATAGCACGTTCCCTGGTTGGAACGGATAAATTTAAGACAGTTGTAGCGGTCAAGCTGACCTTCTACTTCTTTTCCATCCACGACTTGAATTCGTCGCACCTGGACTTGTTTCGCAGTTACTTTTTCAACAATTCCCTCGTATTTACAGATAACAGCTGCACCAGAGTCTTTTGCAGACACGTGCTCCATTCCTGTTCCGACAACCGGCGCTTCCGGAACCATCAAAGGAACCGCTTGACGCTGCATGTTCGCGCCCATCAAGGCACGGTTGGAGTCATCGTTTTCAAGGAACGGGATACAGGCTGTCGCAGCAGATACAACCTGCTTTGGGGAAACGTCCATGTAATCAATTCGATCACGGCGGACAATCGTGTTTTCACCACGGAAACGGGCAATAACGTCTTCGTTCAGGAACGAACCATCATCACCAAGAAGGGAGTTCGCCTGTGCTACTACATAGTTATCTTCCTCATCAGCTGTGAGGTAGTCGATTCGCTCTGTTACTTTACCAGTTTCAGGGTCAACGCGACGGTATGGAGTTTCAATGAAACCATACTCATTTACCTTCGCATAGCTGGATAAGGAGTTGATCAAACCAATGTTTGGTCCCTCTGGCGTCTCGATCGGACACATACGCCCATAGTGGGAATAGTGAACGTCACGAACCTCAAATCCTGCGCGCTCACGCGTAAGTCCACCTGGTCCCAATGCGGATAGACGGCGTTTATGTGTAAGTTCTGCAAGCGGGTTGGTTTGGTCCATGAATTGAGAAAGCTGAGAGCTTCCAAAGAACTCTTTGATTGCAGCAATTACCGGACGGATATTGATCAATGCCTGTGGTGTAATGGCGTTTGTATCCTGAATGGACATACGCTCACGAACCACACGCTCCATACGGGACAGACCAATACGGAACTGGTTTTGGAGCAGCTCGCCTACAGAACGCAAGCGGCGGTTTCCAAGGTGGTCAATATCATCGGTGTTACCCACACTGTGAAGCAAGTTGAAGAAGTAATTAATAGAAGCGATAATATCAGAGACTGTAATGTTTTTAACAGACTTCTCAACGTACGCATTACCAATTACTTTAATGACGCGCTCACCGTCTGGATCGTCCGGAGCATAAATGTTAATAGACTGAAGCGGGATATCCTGATCTTCAGCTACTCCGCCTGCCGGAGTCACATGACGGAACCCAATGCCGTTTTCAAGGTACGGAAGCACCTTGTCCAGCGTACGCCGGTCCAGCAGAGTGCCTGCTTCCGCAAGAACTTCGCCTGTTTCTGGATCTGCAAGGGTTTCAGCCAGCTTTTGGTTGAATAAGCGGTTTTTGATATGAAGCTTTTTGTTGATTTTATAACGGCCCACGCTTGCAAGGTCATAACGTTTTGGATCAAAGAAGCGTGAGTCTAACAAACTCTTGGCATTATCGACTGTAGGCGGTTCGCCGGGGCGAAGGCGCTCATAGATTTCCAGGAGTGCTTTTTCCGTACCCTCTGTGTTGTCTTTATCAAGAGTGTTTCTTAAATACTCGTCTTCGCCAAGAAGGTCTATGATTTCTTGATCAGAACCAAACCCTAATGCACGAAGCAATACGGTAATAGGGATTTTCCTTGTGCGGTCAATGCGCACATAAACGATGTCCTTGGCGTCTGTTTCAAACTCAAGCCAGGCACCCCGGTTTGGTATAACAGTGGCAGTGAAACCCTTTTTACCGTTTTTATCAATCTTTTCACTGTAGTAGACACTTGGTGAACGAACAAGCTGAGAAACAATTACACGTTCAGCACCGTTGATCACAAACGTGCCTGTATCTGTCATTAACGGGAAATCTCCCATAAATACTTCTTGCTCTTTCACTTCGCCAGTCTCTTTATTAATGAGACGCACCTTTACTCGAAGCGGCGCAGCATAAGTTACATCACGCTCTTTTGATTCTTCTACAGGATATTTTGGCTCTCCTAAGCTATAGTCGATAAACTCTAGCACGAGATTTCCTGTAAAATCTTCAATTGGCGAAATGTCCTGGAACATTTCACGCAGTCCCTCATCAAGAAACCACTGATACGAAGCGGTTTGAATCTCAATTAGATTCGGTAATTCAAGCACTTCGCTAATTCTTGCGTAACTTCTTCGTTGGCGGTGGCGTCCAAACTGAACTAGTTGACCTGTCAACTGATTCACCCCTCAAATCCAGCGTTTTTTCTTGTTCCTATATACTCTAACATTCTACTATCGAATGCCAGAAAGACAAAAAGAAAAAGGGTTTTCTTACAAAACCACAATTTCAATCGAGCAACAGATTATATAATTTTGTCCAATTTCTTCTCTTGATATACCTAGAAATAGTTGTTATATCGAGGTTTTTTCTGCATTTGAGCACAAAGGCAGAAAATGTGAATTCATTGGCATTTTACAATAATAGCATAGAGCATAGGCAGAGTCAATGTTTTTTTGCGCGAATAATATAATATCCTTTGTTCTTGGAAACAATTTCCACCTCATCGAAAACTCCCTTCAGTTTCTCGATGGCAGAAGGAGCTCCCTGCTTCTTTTGAATCACAACCCACAGCTCTCCATTGCTTTGCAATTTCCCGTAGGAATCTTCAAAAAGCTGATGAACAACCTTTTTTCCTGCACGGATGGGCGGATTGGTGAGTATAGCTGCAAATTCCGACTCCTGCACATTGTCAAAAAGATTACTCTTTCGCACCTCAATATTGGAGATTCCATTTTTCCTTGCGTTTTCCCGGGTCAACTCGAGCGCCCGTTCGTTCACATCCACCATCAATAATTGACGGCTTTCATCTTCTTTGGCGAGCGAAAGCCCAATCGGACCATACCCGCAGCCCACATCCAAACAATCTCCACCGATTTCCGGAAAGACAAATTCCTCGATCAGCAGCCTGCTCCCAAAATCGACTTCTTTTTTGGAGAACACACCGGCATCCGATGTGAATTTCAATTCGCGGTCTCTCAGAACAAACGTCCAGGTTTTCGGATTGCTTTTTGCATCAGGATTTTCTGAATAATAATGGCCACTCATGTTTTTCTCCCTTTCATCCAAAGGAATTCCTGGTATCAGTATTACCCAAATGATTTCAAATAAAAAGGCCCGCCTGTTGGCGAACCTTTTTTAGATTTAAAATTACTTCACTTCTACAGAAGCTCCAGCTTCTTCAAGTTTAGCTTTGACTTCTTCAGCTTCTTCTTTAGCAACGCCTTCTTTAACATTGCTTGGAGCGCCGTCAACTAGTTCTTTAGCTTCTTTAAGACCAAGTCCAGTAAGCTCACGAACTACTTTGATAACTTTGATCTTAGAAGCGCCAGCGCTTGTAAGAACTACATCAAATTCAGTTTGCTCAGCAGCAGCGTCTGCACCAGCAGCTCCACCAGCAACAGCTACAGGAGCTGCAGCAGTTACACCAAACTCTTCTTCAATTGCCTTAACTAGGTCGTTAAGTTCTAAAACTGTCATGCTTTTTAGGCTTTCAATGATTTCTTTAGACATTATAATTTCCTCCTTAGTTAGTTAAATCTTATTTGATTTAAAACGAAAGGCTTATGCGCCTTGTTCTTCTTTTTGTTCAGCAACGGCTTTAGTAACCAACGCAAAGTTGCGGATTGGCGCTTGAAGCACGCTGAGTACCATAGAAAGAAGTCCTTCGCGTGATGGAAGATCCGCAAGAGCTTTAACTTCCTCAAGTGTTGCGATACGGCCTTCAATTACACCAGCTTTGATTTCAAGAGCGTCGTGTTCCTTAGCAAAGTTGTTAAGGATTTTAGCCGGAGCCACTACATCGTCATTGCTGAATGCAATCGCTGTAGGTCCAACCAAATGCTCGTTAATCTCAGATAAGCCGGTTTCGTCAGCTGCACGTCGAGTCATTGAGTTTTTGTAAACTTTAAACTCGATTCCAGCTTCACGAAGTTGTTTACGAAGCTCAGTTACTGCCGCTACAGTCAAACCACGATAGTCAACAAGAATTGTTGATTTGCTCTCGCGCAATTGTCCAGCGATGTCAGAAACCAACTGCTTCTTAGTTTCAATAATGCTGCTCATCCTTACACCTCCTGTAGAATAGTCTAGTCATCTTCATACCGTAGCCATAAGAAAAGCCTTCATGTTAGACATGAAGGCGTAGTTTCAGAAATCAAGCAATTAAAAATTGATGTATTCTGTGCTACACACCTCGGCAGGATGATTAAGCATAAAGCCCCTGCTGTCTACGGCATGACATAGATATTTATTTTCAACATTCCAAACTATATCAGTTTAAAAAATGTTTGTCAACTATTTTTTAAGAGAAAAGTTAGACGGGTTAACTTTAATTCCAGGTCCCATTGTAGAAGAGATCGCTACGTTGCGGATATAAGTACCCTTTGCAGCAGCTGGCTTAACTTTAATAAGCGTATCGATGATTGTTCCAAGATTCTCGGACAATTTGTTGTCTTCGAAAGAAACTTTCCCGATCGGCACGTGAATGTTACCGGCTTTGTCAACACGGTATTCCACTTTACCTGCTTTAATATCGTTAACCGCTTTTTCAACTTCAAAAGTTACAGTACCTGTTTTAGGGTTTGGCATTAAGCCTTTAGGTCCTAATACACGTCCAAGGCGACCAACTTCAGCCATCATGTCAGGTGTTGCCACGATTACGTCGAAGTCGAACCATCCTTGTTGGATTTTGTTGATGTAGTCAGTATCGCCTACGAAGTCAGCTCCGGCAGCTTCTGCTTCTTTTGCTTTTTCGCCTTTAGCGAATACTAATACACGTTGAGTTTTACCAGTACCGTGCGGTAGCACGACAGCACCACGGATTTGTTGGTCCGCTTTCTTAGGGTCTACCCCAAGACGTACTGCTACTTCAACAGACTCGTCAAACTTAGCTGTTGCAGTCTTTTTTACAAGCTCAATCGCTTCAGTAGCCTCATAAGCTTTTTGGCGGTCTACTAATTTAGCCGCTTCTTGGTATTTCTTACCTTTTTTAGCCATTGTAAAAATTTCCTCCCTTATGTGGTTTAGCGGATATACCTCCCACTTAAACGGCCACCCGAGATTTTGAGGGCCGCTGCGCCTCTCTGGCACCGGAATTAAACGCCGGTGCTTTCAGGCTTTGTTTCATTAATAAAGGTTGCGAACCGTTTTACCGGTAGGATGTCTCCTTTACTCGCAACCCGTTTGACGCATCAGGATTAGTCTTCGATAACAATTCCCATGCTGCGTGCTGTACCTTCAACCATACGCATTGCAGACTCAACGTTTGCAGCGTTTAGGTCAGGCATTTTTGATTCTGCAATTTCGCGAACTTTATCACGTTTTACAGTTGCAACCTTTTTCTTGTTTGGCTCACCAGAACCAGACTCGATACCAGCAGCTACTTTTAGAAGTACAGCAGCTGGAGGGGTTTTAGTAATGAATGTAAATGAACGGTCTTCAAAAACCGTGATTTCAACCGGGATAATTAAACCAGCTTGATCAGCAGTACGAGCGTTGAACTCTTTACAGAATCCCATGATGTTAACACCAGCTTGTCCTAATGCAGGTCCAACCGGTGGTGCCGGATTTGCTTTACCAGCAGGGATCTGAAGCTTTACCATTTTAATAACCTTTTTAGCCACGCGACACACCTCCTTAAGTCCGTGATGTGGTATATGGGTGCAATACCCTCCCACTCAAAAATACGCTTCCCCCATGCTTAGGAGAAAGCAGTTGTTTAGAAATATCAAACATTAAAAAGTCTATCACTTTTTAAGTTGGATTTCAAGCGTTTTTAAAATTACTTTGAAACTAGAGCTTGACGACCTGGTTGAAATCCAATTCAACCGGCGTTTCACGGCCAAACATGTTGACATGAACCTTAAGTTTCCGCTTGGTCGGATCGATCTCTTCAATCGTACCCACAAAGTCAGCAAACGGACCTTCCTTCACTTTCACTGCTTCCTTAAGCTCAAAGTCCACTTCGATGCGAGGCTCTTCCATACCCATGCCTTTAAGGATGTGTTCAACCTCTTCAGGCAAAAGCGGAGTTGGTTTGGAACCCGCTCCTGCAGATCCTACGAATCCTGTAACACCCGGGGTATTTCGAACTACATACCATGAATCGTCAGTCATGACCATTTCAGTCAAAACATAACCAGGGAAAACCTTTTTCATGGCTGTTTTTGTTTTGCCGTTCTTTACTTCCGTTTCTTCTTCGACAGGAACGAGCACACGGAAGATCTTGTCCGACATCCCCATTGATTCCACGCGCTTTTCCAGGTTCGTTTTCACTTTGTTTTCATACCCTGAATACGTATGAACGACATACCAGTTTTTTTCCATATTTATCGGGACAACCCGTGTCCTTTCCCTCCTAAGCGGATATACTCTAAGCAGTGTATCCAGTTATCTTTCTATATAAACAAATTAGTCAACAATGAGTTCAACAAGTTTTGAAATGCCTAGGTCAACTACCCAGAAGAAGAGCGCCATCACTATAACAGTACCGATCGTAACCGTTGTATAGCGAATCAATTCATCCCGCTTCGGCCAGCTAACTTTCTTCATTTCCTTCTTAACGTCGGATAAAAACTTTGCAGGAGACTTTCTTGTTTTTTCTGCAATGTCAGCCATCATGTTACCCCCATTAGCTAAAAGTTAATATATGTGCAAACAGCCGGCAAGCCGGCATCTTATTTCGTTTCTTTGTGGGTAGTGTGTGCATTGCAATGACTGCAAAATTTCTTAACCTCGATACGTTCAGGGTTTGCTGCCTGGTTTTTCATGGTGGTATAATTTCGGCTGCTGCATTGATCGCAGGCTAAAATAACTTTTTTTCGCATAATAACACCTTCCATGCTGTTTAGACCCACTCATCCACGATATCTATATTACTTTTACCACATTATCACAGGGCAAAAGGCTTGTCAATAAAGGTCGGAACGGCTCTGGCGGCAGCAACCGGCCTTATGAATACAAAAAGAAAAACAGGGGTAGCCCCCCTGCTTATAATGTTATTTCCCGTAATTCAAGATATCGTTCAAGTTTTCTTTTTACACGCTGAAGTGCATTGTCTATCGACTTGACATGCCTGTCCAGGTCAATGGATATTTCCTGATATGACCTTCCATCCAGGTAGAGCATCAGCACTTTCCGTTCGAGATCGCTTAATATCTCACCCATTTTCAGCTCGATATCATCGAACTCTTCCTGGTTAATGATGAGTTCTTCCGGATCGGTTACCTTTGTTCCGCATATCACATCCATCAATGTCCTGTCCGATTCTTCATCATAAATCGGCTTGTCCAGCGAGACATACGAATTCAGCGGTATGTGTTTTTGCCTTGTTGCGGTTTTGATGGCCGTTATCATTTGCCGTGTGATGCACAGTTCGGCAAAAGCCTTAAAGGATGAAAGCTTGTCCTCTTTATAATCTCTGATGGCTTTATAAAGGCCGATCATGCCTTCCTGGATAATATCTTCCCGGTCAGCACCGATTAGAAAATAGGACCTTGCTTTTGCGCGCACAAAATTTTTGTATTTGTTAATCAAAAATTCCAACGCGGCACTGTCTCCTACATGGACATGTTCTACCAGACTTTCGTCTTCGATCTGTTCATAATCCAGAACCGTCATTTCTTTGAGGTAAATGCTCACGACAATCCCCCCGGTCAGCGCCTGAATGCAAGGCAAAATATAACAATATTATACAGCATGGCAGGAAATTGCGTCAAGATTGTTTATTTTTGTCCTCTTCTCCATTTTTCGAATATTTCAGCGATTTCTTCAGACAAAGAGATACTCGAGAAGTTGCGTCCCCTGGCCGACTTTACTTTTCGGTCAATCCGCTTTTCGATATCCTCCATCTCGATTTTCAGTTCCCTGGAAGACTTTCGAAGAGCCCCCTTAGCAAAAACCACCCATTGTTCGGTATAGTCCGAAGTCGCTACGAAAATCCGGGTATTCACATTCTTAAACTCCGAAGCCAGTTTCTCAATCCGTTCATCTGCGGTTTCATTCTCTCTTGTAAAAATGACTTCAACCTTATAGTTCTTTGATTTCTTTTCAATGCCCGGCACCAAGTGAGCGTCAAAGACCACGATCACTCTGTATCCGGTAAATGCCTGATATTCTGCCATTTTTTCAATGAGAATATCCCTGGCCTTCGCAAAATCCAAGTCTTTCAGGGATCTCAGCTCCGGCCAGGCTCCAATCACATTGTATCCGTCAACGATCAGGATGTTTTCCATTATGATGATTGCGGATGGCGTTTGCGGTAAACCTCGTATAAGAGCAGACCTGCTGCCACTGATGCATTAAGAGAAGTAACCTTCCCTTCCATCGGCAGCCGTACAAGAAAGTCGCATGTATCCTTCACCAGGCGGCCCATCCCCTTGCCCTCACTTCCAATGACAAGGCCGATCGGCAAATCCAGCTTGGCTTCCCTGTAGTCTTCTTGCCCTTTCATGTCGGCTCCCACAAACCAAAGGCCGCGCTCCTTCAATTCCTTCATCGTTTGAACAATATTCGTCACACGAACAACCGGGATATATTCAATGGCTCCCGTGGAGGCTTTGGCAACAGCCGCCGTAAGCCCTACCGCCCGCCGTTTGGGAATAATGACGCCATGCGCTCCGACCGCGTCAGCCGTTCTGATGATCGAGCCCAAATTGTGGGGATCCTCGATTTCATCCAGAATAATGAAAAAAGGATCTTCTCCCTTTTCTTCCGCTTTTTGAAATAAATCGTCGATCTCTGAATATTCATAAGCCGCTACTGCCGCAATGACACCCTGGTGGTTTCCTCCATCACTCAGCAAATCCAGCTTTTTTTTCGGAACGAACTGAACAAGCACATTATTTTCTTTGGCCATGTGTATGACCTGGCTCACTGGCCCTTTTTGAGAGCCTTCTCCCACAAAAATTTTATTGATATCTCTTCCTGAACGCAGCACTTCGAGTACAGGGTTTCTTCCGATAATAAATTCTTCGCTCATTGTTTTCCTCCCTCTTCCGCCTGTTCAACGAAAGACACTACTTTTTCAAAAATCATATCCAGCCGTTCCTCTCGGCCCAACAAATGGTGATAGCCAATAATGGCTTCAAAGCCTGTCCCGTACCGGTACGTTTGGACATCTGTATTTTTTGGGACTGACCCTTGGTTTGCGTTTCTGCCCCGCATGATGACAGCAGTTTCTTCTTCATCAAAAAAGCCCTCTTCAAGCAGCCGTTTAACGACCGATGCCTGCGCTTTCGCAGATACATACTTGGTGGCAAGGGTATGGAGTTTGTTCGGTTTCACCTGCCCTGAATGAATGAGGTGATGCCGCACAAACGTTTCCAGCACGGCATCTCCCATATACGCAAGGGTCATTCCATTTAATTGTTTAACATCAGCATTAGTGATTTGTTTGCTCATTTACTGCCTCTTCCAGCGAACACCCTGCGGCGTATCTTCCAATACGATATTCAGGTCGCGCAGCTGGTCACGAATTTCATCCGCCCGGGCGAAATTGCATTCTCTCCTGGCGTTGTTCCGCTCTTCAATGAGCGCTTCAATGTCTTCGTCCAGCAGCTCTTTCTCTTCTGTCAGCGTCAGGCCAAGCACTCCGGCAAGCTCTTCGAAAAGACCGATAAATTTGGCAAGCACCGCGGTTGAGGTGTTTTCTGACTGCAAGTACACATTCGCCTCTCTTGCCATATCAAACAGGACTGCAATGGCGTTTGCGGTATTGAAGTCATCATCCATTTCAGTGATGAAGCTTTGTTTGAATTGCTCTATTTTTTCGTTCCATTGCTCGGCATCAGAAGCAAGATCCGCGCTGACTTCCAGGCGGTGCTTCAGATTTCCATAAGCCGTACGAATCCGGTTCAAGCTGACCTCGGCACTTTGAAGCAATTCATTACTAAAGTTGATCGGGTTGCGATAATGAACGGCCATCATGAAAAAGCGGATCACCTGCGGGTCGAACTCTTTAATCATATCGTGAACAAGCACGAAGTTCCCGAGTGATTTGGACATCTTTTCGTTATTGATATTAATATACCCGTTATGCATCCAATATTTTGCCATCGGCGCTTCATTTAGCGCTTCTGACTGGGCGATTTCATTCTCGTGGTGAGGGAAGGTTAAATCCTGGCCTCCTCCATGAATGTCAATGGAATCCCCAAGGTACTTTTTCGCCATGGCCGAGCACTCGATGTGCCAGCCCGGACGGCCTTTCCCCCATGGGCTCTCCCATGAGATTTCTCCCTCTTTGGCTGATTTCCACAGTGCAAAATCTAGAGGGTCCTTCTTGATGTCGCCTACTTCAATCCGTGCCCCGGAACGAAGATCATCAATTGATTGATGTGAAAGCTTGCCATATCCGTCAAAGGCTCGTGTTTTAAAATACACATCGCCTTTTGCTTCATAACCGTAGCCTTTTTCAACCAGCTTGCTGATAAAATCGATAATTTCCGGCATGGTCTCGGTTACTCTTGGATGATAGTCCGCTTCCTGGACACCAAGCGCGCAAACATCTTCATGATACGAGTTAATAAAACGTTCTGCTACTGTGGGAACATCGGTACCGAGCTCTTTAGCCGTCCTAATGAGTTTATCGTCCACATCGGTAAAATTGGATATAAAATTCACGTCATAGCCGCGGTATTCAAGGTAGCGTCTTATCGTATCAAATACGATGGCCGGACGGGCATTTCCGATATGAATGTAGTTGTAAACGGTCGGTCCGCATACATACATTTTTACTTTCCCTTCCTCAAGGGGTTTAAATACCTCTTTTTGACGGGTTAACGTATTATAAATCACTAAGCTCATCGCACTTCACTTCCCTTTCGTAAACGTTCCATATCTTCCTGCAATCTTTCAATCTCCGCCTGCAGTTCGCGGAATTGGGCAGCCACCGGATCCGGAAGATTGCAGTGATCCAGCTCCTGGCCGACCTTCACGCCATCCTGTACAACGACCCGACCGGGAATCCCGACTACTGTCGAGTTCGGTGGCACATCCCGAAGAACAACCGAACCGGCCCCTATCTTAGAATGTTTCCCAATTGTGATGGATCCCAATACTTTAGCTCCCGAAGCAACCAATGCATGGTCCTCAAGTGTCGGATGCCGTTTTCCTTTTTCCTTACCAGTACCACCAAGTGTTACTCCCTGATACAATGTAACATTATTTCCGATAATACACGTTTCTCCAATAACTACACCCATCCCATGATCTATAAACAACCGGCGCCCGATCTGCGCACCCGGATGAATTTCAATTCCTGTAAAAAAGCGGCTGATCTGTGAAACCAGACGGGCGAGAAACAAGAAATTGTGCCTAAACAACTTGTGAGCCACCCGGTGGGCCCAGACCGCATGCACGCCCGAATACGTTAAAATGACCTCCAGCTTGCTTCGTGCCGCTGGATCATTATCAAAAACTGCCTGTATATCCTCCCTCATGCGCTTCCACATGGAAATCCCCCCTTAGTTAAGAAAAGCTGAAACGGCCGTTAAAAAGCGGCAGGCGTTGGAACTCTTGAATGGCAACACGCCTTTTGTGTTGTGGTGAAAGAGTGAAACGACCGAGCTTTTGGCCGTTGAAGCTGGATCAAGAAAAGCTGAAACGGCTAACCTTTGCCTTCTAGTTGACCATAATCCTGTTTTGGCGGGTAAATGCGCGATTTCGGCGGGTAAATCCTTTGTTATGCCCTGTATTTACTTCATTTCCGCCGGTAAATCTTCCATTTCCGCTTGTAAACCCCGTGGAACCCGCCCATGGGCATATAAAAAAGCGTCTCTGTGCATATGCACAGAGACGCTTTTGGCGCGGTTCCACTCTGTTTAACAACAAAAATACGAAAACAACGAGGAAATTCAGTATTTTTGCTCTTCCCTTGTACTCCGTAACGTGGAGGGCCGCTTTTATCTACTATTGGTTCGATAAAAGGCTCCGAGGTGCACTTCAGTTTCCTTTTTCATAAACCACTTTCAGCCAAGGTGGTTCTCTCTAATATGAAAATGAGAAACTTACTCTCCTCATCCTTGCTGTCGCTGTAATTAATTTCTTTTAATATATTACATTGCGGGCAAAATGTTAACTAATTTTGCCTGATAAATTTATGCAAGGTGCGCTGCCGTATGATCCAGGCGTTTCAGGATCTCTTCTTTTCCGAACAGGGAAATGGCCTGCGGAAGGTCCGGTCCGTGCGTTTGACCTGTGGTTGCTACGCGGATTGGCATAAAGAGATTTTTCCCTTTTTGCTTTGTTTCCTTTTGGGTTGCCTTGATCGCAGCCTTTACTTCTTCTGCAGAGAAATCGGTGATCGCTTCAACGTGCCCTTTGAAGGAAGCGACAACTTCAGGAACGGTTTCGCCTTTCAGCACTTCAAGTGCTTCTTCTTCATATTCAATCTGTTTCTTGAAGAACACGTCGGTCTGCTCAACGATTTCAGCGCCGTAGCTGAGTTTTTCTTGATAAAGAGCTACAAGCTTGGCTGCCCACTCACGGTCCTCTGCTGACATGTCCTCTTTTAAGCGTCCGGCTTCCACCAGATGCGGAATCGTAAGCTCAATGACCGTTTCCAGGTCTTGCTTTTTCATGTACTGGTTGTTTACCCAAAGCAGTTTCTGCTTGTCAAAAATAGCCGGAGCTTTGGAAAGGCGGGAAGCATCAAAAATTTCGATGAACTCATCCTTGGTAAAAATTTCTTCCTCTCCAACTGGAGACCAGCCAAGCAGTGCAATAAAGTTAAACAACGCTTCAGGAATATAGCCGAGCTGTTCATACTGTTCAATGAACTGAATGATCGACTCGTCACGCTTGCTGAGCTTTTTGCGATTTTCGTTAAAAATCAGTGTCATGTGGCCAAACACCGGTGGTTCCCAGCCGAATGCTTCATAAACCATCAGCTGTTTTGGTGTGTTGGAGATATGATCATCCCCGCGCAGTACATGCGAAATCTTCATCAAATGATCATCGATGGCCACCGCAAAGTTATACGTTGGGATGCCATCTTTTTTCACAATGACATAATCCCCGATCCCATTGGAATCGAATGAAACATCACCTTTTACCATATCGGAAAATGCATAGGTGTGGTCTGCCGGCACAGCAAAACGAATGCTCGGCTTTCGTCCTTCCGCTTCAAGCGCCTTGCGCTGATCCTCAGTAAGATGACGGCACTTTCCGGAATAATGCGGCGTTTCATTTCGTGCTACCTGCTCGTCGCGTGAAGCTTCAAGCTCCTCTTCTGTACAATAGCATGGATAAGCCAAACCGCGGTCAAGCAAATCCTGATAATGCTCTTTATAGATGTCCAGGCGCTCCATTTGAGTGTATGGACCGTACTCTCCACCGATATCAATGCTTTCATCCCAGTCCATGCCCAGCCATTTTAAATACGTTAACTGGCTTTCCACTCCGCCCTTGATATTTCGCTTTTGGTCTGTGTCTTCAATACGGATGATCAATTTACCGTTATGATGACGGGCAAACAAATAATTAAACAGCGCCGTTCTTGCATTCCCTATATGTAAATGTCCTGTTGGGCTTGGCGCATACCTTACCCTTACGTCGTTTGACATTTTACGTCCACCTCGTTCATTTTTATGCTTTGTTCATTGTACCACTTTCGTCTACTTTTTGGTAATAAGGATTACTGCGTTGGCAGCAATGCCCTCACTGCGGCCCGTAAAGCCCAGCTTCTCGGTTGTCGTCGCCTTTACATTGATCTGGTCAGTTTCTGCTCCAAAAATTCCGGCAATGACATTACGCATTTCCTCGATGTATGGCGCCATTTTTGGCTTTTGAGCAATGATGGTGCAATCCACATTGTTAAGTTCGTATCCCTTTTGCTTCACAATCTCCCATGACTCCTGAAGAAGTTTTTTGGAATCGGCATCTTTAAAGGCTTCATCTGTGTCCGGAAAATGCTGGCCGATGTCCCCTTCTCCAGCAGCACCGAGCAACGCGTCCGTAACGGCATGCAAAAGCACATCCGCATCAGAGTGGCCAAGCAGGCCTTTTTCAGAAGGAATCGTGATTCCCCCGATAATCAGTGGCCGCCCTTCCACCAGCTGGTGCACATCATAGCCTTGTCCCACTCGAATCATATGTTTCTCTCTCCCTTTGTTCCAAAATCGCATTGGCAAAAATAAGATCGTGTACGGTCGTTAATTTAATATTTAAATAATCTCCCTCAATGATGGAAACCGGGTACCCTGTCTGCTCCACCAGGCTGGCGTCATCGGTGCCGAGATAGCCCGATTCCGCCGCTATTTGGTGGGCCTGTAAAACGACAGGCAGACGAAAAGCTTGTGGTGTTTGGACAGCCCACAAGCTCGCACGGTCTATCGTTTCCGTCACGGTTTCGCCCTTTGCTTTTTTCACCGTATCTTTTAACGGAACCGCCAGAATAGCGGCTCCTGTTTCATTTGCTTTAACCACGAGTTTATGGATGCTGTCTTGCTGGACAAAAGGACGGGCACCATCATGAATCAACGCAAGATCCGTTTCCGCCACTGCCTTCAGTCCTTCAAATACACTGTGCTGACGCTCCGCTCCGCCACGAACAATCTTGGTGACCTTTTGAAAAGAAAAACGGTCCACCGCCTTATGAAATTGATGCTGCTCCGCCTCGTTCACGACGAGGATAATTTCACGGCACCATGGATCTTCCTCAAAGACGGACAGCGTATGGGCAATCAGCGGCTTTCCCTTCAGCTCGATCCATTGTTTGTTCTTGCCTGCATTCATCCTTTTCCCCTGTCCCGCTGCAGGGATTACCATGCTATACTCCAACAACCTTCTCCACCACTCTAGACTGCATACAGAGAAATCAGCTCTCCTGTAAGCTTGTAGTTATAATGCTTTTTCCAGCAGTTTCGGCTTCGCAAAAATCATACGTCCTGCAGATGTCTGCAACACACTGGTAACCAAGACATCAATCGTCTTGCCAATGTAATTTCTGCCTTCTTCGACTACGATCATCGTGCCGTCATCCAAATAGCCGACTCCCTGATTGTGTTCCTTGCCGTCCTTGATCACCTGCACGATTAATTCTTCACCCGGAAGAACGACAGGTTTTACCGCGTTGGCAAGATCATTTATGTTCAATACTAACACATTTTGAAGCTCACAAACCTTGTTCAGGTTAAAATCATTGGTTACAACGACACCAGACAGCAGCTGGGCAAGCTTCACCAATTTGCTGTCAACCTCGCTGACCTCTTCAAAGTCTCCTTCGTAAATTTCAACCTTGATCGAAAGCTCTTTTTGGATGCGGTTCAGGATATCCAGCCCCCGCCTTCCTCTGTTTCGTTTCAGGACATCAGAGGAATCAGCAATGTGCTGAAGCTCTTCCAGTACAAAACGGGGAATAATCAGCGGACCTTCCAAAAAGCCAGTCTGGCAAATATCGGCTACCCTGCCGTCAATAATGACACTGGTATCCAGAATTTTGTACTTCCCTTTCAGCTTTTCTTCTTCAGCATCCTTTTTTCGTTCTTTTCCGGCCCGGTTAATGGAAAAAAGGGCGATGAGTTCGTCCCGCTTTTTAAAGCCCACCTGAAATCCGAGATACCCGAGCAAAAGGGTAAGAAAGATAGGAAGAACAGAACTAAAGACCACGATATTGATGTTGTTAAGCGGAAGCTGCACAAAAAACGCTACTATAAGTCCAAATATAAGTCCGATTGTTCCAAAGAGTACATCCGTGACCGGTGCTTTAACGACGGTTTCTTCCACCCATCGAATCAGCCCAACGATGTAATCTGTTACCCAAAATGTAGATAAAAAGAATATAAGTGCCCCTAAGACCGCTCCCGCATAAGAAGACGTTAATTCGCTGGGCAAATCACCCAAATTCAATATACGGATAATGTCAGGGACATAGATAAAACCAAGCATGCCGCCAACAACAACAAAAAATAGCTGTACAAACCTTTTTAGCATGCATTTCACCTCCCTTAACCATTATTTACAGAAAGTCTGTTTTGAAACGTGTTCATGTGAGAATTTCCATAAAATTTTCGTCATTTAAATATGCCTGTCTACAAAAAGCTGCTCCTGAATCCGTTTCAGCCCTTCCTTAATTTTCTTGGCGCGAATTTCCCCGATGCCTTCCACTTCATCCAGTTCTTTGATGGAAGCCCGGAGAATGCTCGGAAGACTGTCGAACGTGCCGATCAAATTCTCTACAATCAGAGTTGGAAGTCTTGGAATCTTTGAAAGGATCCTGTAGCCGCGCGGATGAACCGTTTCCTCCTGCACATTAGCGGAAGGCGAATGCCCCAGCAGTTTAACAATGACATTCTCGTCAAACAGTTCATCACTCGACAGTTTCTTCAGCTGCCGCAGAATATGAGCCGGGTCGTGCTTTCTGTCTTTTACATAATCCTTGATCAGAAGAACAGCCTCATCTTCAATGTTTGCGACAAGTTCTTCCATCTGCATCCGTATTAATCTTCCCTCGACGCCTAACTCATTAACATATTTTATGATTTCATTCTTTATTCTTAGAACCATTTCAATACGATGAATGACCTGGGATACCTCCTGGAACGTCACCAGTTCTTCAAATTCCAGGGCGCCGAGGTTGGTAACACTCTGGTCAAACACAACTTTGTATTTTTCAAGCGTTTGGATCGCCTGATTGGCCTTCGTTAAAATAACACCAATATCTTTCAGCGAGTAGCGGATCACACCCTGATAGAGCGTGATGACATTTCGGCGCTGCGAGATGGAAATGACAAGGTTCCCTGTCTGGCGGGCCACCCGTTCAGCCGTTCGGTGCCGAATTCCCGTTTCCGTGGAAGGAATGGAGGTATCCGGTACAAGCTGTGTATTGGCGTACAGGATACGTGATGCATCCTCGCTCAGGATGATGGCTCCATCCATTTTGGCCAGCTCATAGAGAGATGCAGGAGAATATTTACAGTTGATAGAGAACCCTCCATCAACGAGCTGAGTGACTTTATCATTATAACCGACAACAATGAGGCCGCCGGTGTTGGCACGGAGCACATTGTCTATACCCTCTCTGAGGGGCGTTCCCGGCGCAACAAGCTGCAGCATGTTGCTGATGATTGCTTCTTTTAGAATATGATCCATACGTTATCCTCCCAAAGTATAGTGCAATGTCTCTTCGACAGTAGACACACCGATAACCTCAATTCCATTAGGGATCGTCCAGCCCCCAAGGTTTTTATCCGGAATGATGGCCCTCTCAAAGCCCAGCTTGGCTGCTTCATGGATCCGCTGGTCAATCCTCGATACCCGCCGGACCTCGCCTGTTAATCCCACCTCGCCAATGATCACATCAGTTGGGCGTGTGGGCGCATCCCGAAAGCTCGAAGCGATGCTTACAGCCACCGAAAGGTCAACAGCCGGCTCATCCAGCCTTACTCCTCCAGCAACATTCAGGTAAGCATCCTGGTTTTGAAGCAAAAGGCCGACCCTTTTTTCAAGAACCGCCATCAGAAGCGAAACACGGTTGTGGTCAATGCCGGTAGCCATCCTTCTTGGATTTCCAAAACTTGTAGGAGATACTAATGCCTGTATTTCTACAAGCATGGGCCTGGTTCCTTCTAATGAGGCAACAACAGTTGATCCCGCTACGCCTTTCGAACGTTCCTCCAGGAAAATTTCCGACGGATTGAGCACCTCAGCAAGGCCCAGCTCCTTCATTTCAAATACGCCGATTTCATTAGTTGAGCCGAAGCGGTTTTTAACCGCCCGTAAGATCCGGTACGTATGATGGCGCTCTCCTTCAAAGTAAAGCACAGCATCCACCATGTGCTCAAGCATCCTCGGGCCGGCGATGGCCCCTTCTTTTGTCACATGGCCCACGATAAAAATAGCAATGCCCTTCGTTTTGGCGATCCGCATAAAATGCGAAGTACATTCTCTCACCTGGGAAACACTGCCCGGAGCACTTGTCACTTCCGGCCGGTAAACCGTCTGAATGGAGTCAATGATCACAACCGACGGATTAATTTCGTTCACCGCTTTTTCAATCAGATCGAGGTCCGTCTCTGCCAAAACAAACAGCTCTTCGGCCGCTATATCCAGGCGGTCCGAACGAAGCTTCGTCTGCTTGACGGACTCCTCTCCTGAAATATACAGCACCTTTTGCCCGTGCTCTGCCAATTTAGCAGAGGTTTGCAAAAGAAGGGTAGACTTTCCGATACCGGGGTCACCGCCAACCAATACGAGTGAACCTGGTACAATGCCACCTCCGAGTACACGGTTCAGCTCTGCAGTATGCGTATTGATCCGCGGCTCCTGCTCGCTTTTTACAGAAACAATGGATTGGGGTTTTTGCTGTGTGCCGGATGAGGAAGAGGTGGATAACCCCCTGGTTGGGGTATCTTTCTTGATGACTTCTTCCACCATGGTGTTCCATTGGTGGCAGCCCGGGCATTTCCCCATCCATTTAGGTGATTCATAACCACATTCCTGGCACATAAAAACAGATTTGTTTTTGGCCATTACGTTCTCCTCTATGTTCAACTGTCGTCTGACAGTAGACAATTTCTTTCTTTTTATCTCTATGTCTTTATTTTAGCAAACATCATACCCCTCTTTCCATTGGGGGCATTTAGAATTCTGGCAAATCGCAAATATCATGGAAAAAAACCCGGAAGACATGTATGTCTCCCGGGTTCTGTCAAAACGATCCTGACGATTATGAAGAAGCTCCGACGGTCTCTACAACAAAGTCGTTATTGTCGACATCGATTTTGACCGTGTTGCCTTTGC
This sequence comes from Fictibacillus sp. S7, assembly GCF_004127935.1. NCBI lineage: Bacteria > Bacillati > Bacillota > Bacilli > Caryophanales > Fictibacillaceae > Fictibacillus > Fictibacillus sp. S7. The sequence goes on from NZ_QJKL01000001.1 coordinate 3,022,868, forward strand.
TGATGTTTCCTCGTAACAGCTCTTCCGATAACCGGTCTTCGATTTTACGCTGTAATGCGCGGCGCAGTGGACGTGCTCCATAATCCGGATCATAACCTTCATCGGTAATCTTATCTAATGCAGCATCGGTAAGCTCAATTTCAATACCCTGATCTTTGAGACGGTTGATCAAGGATTCTGCCATCAGTGTAACGATCTGCTTGAGATGTGTTTTCTCAAGGGAATGGAACACAATGATCTCATCGATACGGTTCAAGAACTCTGGGCGGAATGCCTTTTTCAGCTCAGCCATCACTTTCGTTTTCATGTCGTTGTATTGTTGATCTTCTGTATGAACAGTGAATCCGAGTGAGCTGTTGCGTTTGAGCGTGCTTGCACCGACATTGGACGTCATGATGACGACCGTGTTTCGGAAGTCCACGGTACGCCCTTTTGAGTCGGTTAAGCGGCCATCTTCAAGCACTTGCAGCAAAATGTTAAATACTTCAGGATGCGCTTTTTCAATCTCATCCAGCAGGATAACAGAGTAAGGCTTGCGGCGAACTTTTTCAGTCAGCTGTCCGCCTTCTTCGTGTCCAACGTATCCTGGAGGTGAACCGACCAATCGGGAAGTCGTGTGTTTTTCCATATACTCGGACATGTCAATGCGAATAATTGCATCTTCGTCACCAAAGAGGGATTCAGCCACGGCACGGGCCAATTCCGTCTTACCAACCCCAGTCGGTCCCAGGAAAATGAAGGAACCGATCGGACGCTTCGGATCTTTTAGTCCGGCGCGTGCACGGCGGATGGCTTTTGAAATCGATTGGACGGCTTCGTGCTGACCAATTACCCGGTTATGAAGGATTTCCTCCAATTTCAAGAGGCGCTCGGTCTCTTCTTCAGCCAGTTTGGAAACCGGTACTCCCGTCCAGCTGGACACCACTTGAGCGATGTCTTCCGGAGTCACTTCGGTGTTTTCCTGACCCTGCTTTTCTTTCCATACGTTCTTGGTTTTCTCCAGTTCTTCACGCAGACGCTGCTCTGTATCCCGGAGTGACGCTGCTTTTTCGAACTCCTGGCTTTGAACCGCGGCGTCTTTTTCCTTGCGCACTTCTTCAAGCTTAAGTTCAAGCTCTTTCAGATTTGGCGGCGCGGTATAGGAACGAAGTCTCACTTTGGATGCGGCCTCGTCAATGAGATCGATCGCTTTATCAGGAAGGAAGCGGTCGGAAATGTAACGGTCGGACAAGGTGACCGCTGCTTCAATCGCATCATCCGTAATGGTCACACGGTGGTGGGCTTCATAACGGTCGCGCAGACCCTGAAGAATCTGTGTGCTCTCTTCTTTCGTCGGTTCGTTCACCGTAATCGGTTGGAATCGGCGTTCAAGCGCTGCATCCTTCTCAATGTATTTACGGTACTCGTCAAGCGTGGTAGCACCGATACATTGGAGTTCACCGCGTGCAAGCGCAGGTTTTAAGATATTGGAGGCATCAATTGCGCCTTCTGCCCCGCCTGCCCCGATCAAGGTATGAAGTTCATCAATGAAAAGAATGATATTTCCGGCCTGGCGGATTTCATCCATCACCTTCTTCAGACGGTCTTCAAATTCGCCGCGGTATTTTGTTCCCGCAACCACTGTTCCCATATCCAATGTCATTACCCTTTTATCACGAAGGGTTTCAGGTACTTCATTGTTGATGATTTGCTGGGCAAGGCCTTCGGCGATCGCTGTTTTACCTACACCGGGCTCACCGATCAGAACCGGGTTGTTTTTTGTTCTGCGGCTCAACACCTCAATGACTCTCTGGATTTCCTTAGATCGGCCGATGACCGGATCCAGGCTGCCATCCTTGGCGATTGCGGTCAAGTCTCTCGCAAGACTGTCCAGAGTCGGTGTATTGGCATTGGTGGAAGCCCCTCTGTGGTTGGAGGATGCTTCATTGCTTCCAAGGAGCTGAAGCACCTGCTGGCGGGCCTTGTTCAGGCTGACGCCCAAATTGTTAAGTACACGGGCTGCTACTCCTTCTCCCTCACGAATCAGACCCAAAAGAATATGTTCTGTTCCCACATAAGAATGTCCGAGCTTTCTCGCTTCATCCATTGACAGTTCAATCACCTTTTTTGCCCTTGGAGTGTAATGGATGGTTTGCACGGATTCCTGACCGCGTCCAATCAGTGTTTCCACTTCTTTTTGGATCTTCTCAGGACCGAGTCCGAGGACATGGAGCGCTTTAGCAGCAATTCCTTCTCCTTCGCGGATTAAGCCAAGCAGAATGTGCTCCGTTCCAACATTATTGTGGCCAAGACGGATGGCTTCTTCCTGTGCCAGCGCAAGTACTTTTTGAGCTCGTTCTGTAAATCGACCAAACATCATAATCATTCACACTCCCATTCGGATTTTAAGCTTCTTCAAGTTCAACTCTTTCCCGGATCAGCGCGGCCCGAAGGATATCACGCTCATCCGGATTTAACATTTCATTGGCATACTGCTGTAAAAAGCCCGGTTGTGTAAGTATCATTAACTCATTTAATATCGATCGGGAAATCCCCTGGATCACTCCCAGATCTATTCCCAGCCTTACATCGGATAGGCATTGCGCCGCTTCCTTCGACTGGATGATCCGGCTGTTGGCCAAGACGCCATATGACCTGAAGATTCGGTCTTCCAGTTGAATTTTCAATCCCTGCTGGAGATTGTTTCGCGCGGCCCTTTCCTGCTGGATCAATTGGAGGACAACGCCACGCAAATCTTCAACGATATCTTCTTCCGATTTCCCAAGCGTAATTTGATTGGAAATTTGGAACACATTTCCCTGAGCTTCTGTTCCCTCTCCATATATTCCTCTCACCACCAGCCCCAGCTGGTTGATGGCCGGAATAATGCGGCTTATTTGTTTGGTAATAACCAAAGCCGGAAGATGCATCATAACAGAAGCTCTAAGCCCAGTTCCAACATTGGTCGGACAGCTTGTTAGGTAGCCTCTTTCTTCGTCGAACGCATAATCCACTTTTTCTTCAAGCCAGTCATCCAGTTCTCCGGCAAGCTTTAACGCTTCTTTCAGCTGGAAGCCTGCAAACAGGCACTGAATTCGCAAATGATCTTCTTCGTTGATCATAATGCTTACCGATTCATCCTCATTCAGCATGACCGCTCCATATTTGGATTGTTCGGCAAGATGAGGGCTGATAAGGTGCTTTTCTACCAATACCCTTTTTGCCAGGGGTTTTAGCTGATCCAGTGAAAGAATTTCAAATTCGCCCCAATTTCCGAACCCCTGGTCCCCATTCGCTTCGTGTAATTTACGAATCACGGTTTCAGATTCTTCTTTGGAAGCAAAATCCGGGAAATTATAATTTTCCAGGTTTCGGGCGAGCCGGATCCTGCTGCTTAGCACAATATCAGAATCAGGTCCTTCTTCCTTCATCCAGGGACTGATGGCTTCACTTATAAAATGTTCAAGTGACACGCTCTATTCCCCCTTTTCCTGATGCTTTTGCTTCTCTAAAAGCCGGATCTTATCACGGGTTTCAGCAGCTTTTTCGAATTCCTCACTCAGGATATACTGTTGCATCGATTTCTTTAAATTCTCCAATTCCCGTTTTTCCTGAAGTCCGCTGCCAATCCGCTTTGGAATTTTCCCCTCATGCTTTGTATTTCCTCCGTGCACCCGCTTTAAAATTGGATCAAGCTTGGAGTCAAATACTTCATAGCAATGGCTGCATCCAAAACGGCCAATTTTGGCAAACTGTTGATATGTCATGCCGCATTTCGGGCACACCAGAACTGATTGCTGAGAAAGTCCCGGAGAAGCTGTTCCCGATATCGCCGGATCTCCGTAAAGAAGTCCGGAAAGCAGCTGATGAATAGAGAATGTATTCGACCCTGGAAGGAATTCTCCTTTTTCTTTTGCACAATGCTCACAAATATGAAATTCTGTTTTCTGTCCGTTTACAATCTTTGTAAAGTGCAAAGTGGCAGGCCGTTCATGGCAATCCTGGCAAAACATTTTATTCTCCTCCCCTATTAATAAATGTGATACAACGTTATCTGGTTCTAAATTTTAGCGTCCGAATCATGCCTTTTAATAATTCGGCTCTCAATTGATCACGCTCAGGAAGGTCTAACACTTGAAGAACAGTGCGGTCAATGACACTCAGCATAATTCTCGCCTCGCGTTCCGATATGATCTGTTCATCCAGCAGCCGCAGCACCACATTTTCGGCATTCCCCTGTGAAATGCGGTCATTGATCAAAAGCAGCAGCTGGTCAATCAGGTGGACGTAATTTTCTGTTTTGACCTTAATAATGCGGATATATCCCCCGCCCCCCCGTTTGCTTTCCACAACAAATCCTTTTTCTACGGTGAATCGTGTATTAATAACATAGTTGATCTGGGAAGGGACACACTGGAATTTTTCAGCAATATCCGTCCGTTTGATTTCAATAAATTTATCATTCGAACCTGCAAGGACCTGCTTCAAATATTCTTCAATAATGTCTGAGATATTTCTCAACCTGCTACCCTCCCCTCTGACTTTGACTATCTTTGACTATATGTATATATTATAGTCCGTTTCCCAGGTTTTATGCAACTAATGAATACTTTCTGACTCATAGGGGAACAAGGTATTTCTCTCACAGTATTACCCGATATTTTTCCTGTTAATCGTTCCTTTTTGAAGGATTAAAAAAAGAAGCCCCTCAAAAATACCGCCGGGACTTCTACTGAAACAACCTATTGCTTGGAAAAGATTTTTTTGCCTGGTCCATCGCCATCTATTGCCTATCGCCGAATAATCAAGCCACGGCTGATCGGGAATCACATAAACATGTTTGTTTTTTACTGCTTTTAACCCTTTCCAGATCGCAGAGTTTTCCATCTGCTTAAAGGCGGTTTTGATTGATCGGTTTTTGATTGATCGTCCTGATTCACTACGACAAAAATTGCATCTGCCTAAAAACAGGCAGCACCTCCTGGGAGATTACTTGATATGGCTGGCATCCACTTTTTTAACCCCATTTGCAGGAGTAAGCCCTAAATCATCAAATAAAAAGGGGCCCATGGGACGAGCGGTGCCAAATACACGCAGCTCTTTGGCGGTTACACGAATCGCCATTGCCCTGCTGTTTTTTCCAAGTTCTTGTTTGATTAAGCCTTTTACTTCTTTTGTTTCCTTCTCGTAATCTTCGACAAATTCATTAGCCTGTTTTTCACGATTAACAAGTTTCCCTATTTTTTTCAAATGGTCTCTCCATGTCCCTTCATCAAGGTTAAAAACATGAACAGGCGCAATTTTTTTTGAATTTGTCAAGTTCTTTTCCACCATATTCTTCGTCCATATAAACAGCGGAGCGCTTTAAAGCAAGCAGGGCTTTCATATCAGGATTAGCTGCAGGCCCAAGTTTTTTGTATTTTTCAACTCGTCTTTCACGTGAGGAAGAAAATCCTTTAAACTGTAAGTCTAAGCGGAGACATCCCCCCGGGGGACATCGAACCAAGCGCAATAAATAACATGCTCAGAACCGCCCCAAGAAACGAAAAGAGCATCAGGAGCGAATACGGTAGATGAGGGAAAAAGGCAAAACAGAGTGCGACGACCAGCATGGAGCCTCCGTTTATTCCTAAAATACCTGCATCCGCCAAAGGGTTCCGGGCAATCCCCTGCATACGTGTTCCTGCTACCGCAAATGCAGCTCCTACAATCGCAGCCCCAATCACCCGCGGAAGCCGCAGCTCACGAATGATCTGTTGCGAAGTAATCGCAGGATCGTAATGAATTTTTGGGACCAGTCAGGAGCTTTTTGGGGCAAGATTTTGTTTTTTTGAAAAGAAAAAGGACTAATTGAGGGGTTTTTTGTGCGGGCAAAGCTGGAACTCAGGAGGGTTCGAGGATTTGAGGCTCTGCTGATCCCCTGGTGGCTAGGATACTTGCGGTTCGACACGATTTACTTGCATATCACGTCATTTTCATCTTTCGACAAAACAAAAAAGCACCGCTGATTTCTCAACAGTGCTTAATTTTTGCCCGGCAACGTCCTACTCTAACAGGGGGAAGCCCCCAACTACCATCGGCGCTGAAGAGCTTAACTTCCGTGTTCGGTATGGGAACGGGGGTGACCTCTTCGCTATTGCCACCAGCCATCTATCGATTTGTGATCACCGGCGATTTTCTTCGTCAGCTTCACTCCTCCTCTTCCTCATATACGGTAAAGTACACTCCGGAGAGTCGTCGTTTTGCTTCCTCGAATCTCTTGTCGCTGACAAATGGTTTGTTTTTGAGGCATATTCCCTCAAAACTAGATAACTTCATCCAAACTTACTGATTTAATTAAGGATAAGCCCTCGACCGATTAGTATCTGTCAGCTCCACGTGTCACTACGCTTCCACACCAGACCTATCAACCTCATCATCTCTAAGGGGGCTTACTCACTTGACGTGATGGGAAATCTCATCTTGAGGGGGGCTTCATGCTTAGATGCTTTCAGCACTTATCCCGTCCACACGTAGCTACCCAGCTATGCCCCTGGCGGAACAACTGGTACACCAGCGGTGTGTCCATCCCGGTCCTCTCGTACTAAGGACAGCTCCTCTCAAGTTTCCTGCGCCCGCGACGGATAGGGACCGAACTGTCTCACGACGTTCTGAACCCAGCTCGCGTACCGCTTTAATGGGCGAACAGCCCAACCCTTGGGACCTACTTCAGCCGCAGGATGCGATGAGCCGACATCGAGGTGCCAAACCTCCCCGTCGATGTGGACTCTTGGAGACGATAAGCCTGTTATCCCCGGGGTAGCTTTTATCCGTTGAGCGATGGCCCTTCCATGCGGAACCACCGGATCACTAAGCCCGACTTTCGTCCCTGCTCGACTTGTAGGTCTCGCAGTCAAGCTCCCTTGTGCCTTTACACTCTGCGAATGATTTCCAACCATTCTGAGGGAACCTTTGGGCGCCTCCGTTACGATTTAGGAGGCGATCGCCCCAGTCAAACTGCCCACCTGACACTGTCTCCGAACCGGATCACGGTTCCAGGTTAGAATTTCAATACAGTCAGGGGAGTATCCCACCGACGCCTCCATCGAAGCTGGCGCTCCGACTTCTCAGGCTCCGACCTATCCTGTACAAACTGTACCAAAATCCAATATCAAGCTGCAGTAAAGCTCCATGGGGTCTTTCCGTCCTGTCGCGGGTAATCTGCATCTTCACAGGTACTATAATTTCACCGGGTCTCTCGTTGAGACAGTATCCAAATCGTTACACCTTTCGTGCGGGTCGGAACGTACCCGACAAGGAAGTTCGCTACCTTGGGACCGTTATAGTTACGGCCGCCGTTTACTGGGGCTTCAATTCAGAGCTTCTCCCCTAAGGGATAACCCCTCCTCTTAACCTTCCAGCACCGGGCAGGTGTCAGCCCCTATACCTCTCCTTGCGGCTTCGCAGAGACCTGTGTTTTTGCTAAACAGTCGCTTGGATCTATTCACTGCGGCTCTCTCGGGCGATAAACCCTACCAGAGCACCCCTTCTCCCGCAGTTACGGGGTCATTTTGCCGAGTTCCTTAACGAGAGTTCTCCCGATCATCTTAGGATTCTCTCCTCGCCTACCTGTGTCGGTTAGCGGTACGGGCACCTCTTTCCTCACTAGAGGCTTTTCTTGGCAGTGTAGGATCAGGGACTTCGGTACTGTAATTTCCCTCGCCGTCACAGCTCAGCCTTCACGATTGCGGGATTTGCCTCACAATCAGCCTAACTGCTTAGACGCGCATTTCCATTCGCGCGCTCTCCCTACCTTCCTGCGTCCCCCCGTCGTTCAAACGGAAAGGAGGCGGTACAGGAATTTCAACCTGTTGGCCATCGCCTACGCCTTTCGGCCTCGGCTTAGGTCCCGACTAACCCTGAGCGGACGAGCCTTCCTCAGGCAACCTTAGGCTTTCGATGGACAAGATTCTCACTTGTCTTTCGCTACTCATACCGGCATTCTCACTTCAAAGCGCTCCACCAGTCCTTCCGGTCTGACTTCACCGCACTTCGAACGCTCCCCTACCACTGTACCTGATGGTACAATCCATAGCTTCGGTGATACGTTTAGCCCCGGTACATTTTCGGCGCAGAGTCACTCGACCAGTGAGCTATTACGCACTCTTTAAATGGTGGCTGCTTCTAAGCCAACATCCTGGTTGTCTCGGCAACTCCACATCCTTTCCCACTTAACGTATACTTTGGGACCTTAGCTGATGGTCTGGGCTGTTTCCCTCTTGACTACGGATCTTATCACTCGCAGTCTGACTCCCGCGGATAAGTCTCTGGCATACGGAGTTTGACTGAATTCGGTAACCCTGTGGGGGCCCCTAGTCTAATCAGTGCTCTACCTCCAGGACTCTAGCCGCGAGGCTAGCCCTAAAGCTATTTCGGGGAGAACCAGCTATCTCCGTGTTCGATTGGCATTTCACCCCTACCCACGCCTCATCCCCGCACTTTTCAACGTGCGTGGGTTCGGGCCTCCATTCAGTGTTACCTGAACTTCACCCTGGACATGGGTAGATCACACGGTTTCGGGTCTACGACAACGTACTATGGCGCCCTATTCAGACTCGCTTTCGCTGCGGCTCCGCCTTCTCGGCTTAACCTTGCACGTTATCGTAACTCGCCGGTTCATTCTACAAAGGGCACGCTGTCACCCGTTAATGGGCTCCAACTACTTGTAGGCACACGGTTTCAGGATCTCTTTCACTCCCTTTCCGGGGTGCTTTTCACCTTTCCCTCTCGGTACTGGTTCACTATCGGTCACTAGGGAGTATTTAGCCTTGGGAGATGGTCCTCCCGGATTCCGACGGGGTTTCACGTGTCCCGCCGTACTCAGGATCCACTCAGGAGGGAACGAAGTTTCAACTACAGGGCTGTTACCTTCTTTGGCCGGCCTTTCCAGACCGCTTCATCTACCCCGTTCCTTTGTAACTCCATGTAGAGTGTCCTACAACCCCAGAGGGCAAGCCCTCTGGTTTGGGCTGTTTCCGTTTCGCTCGCCGCTACTCAGGAAATCGCACTTGCTTTCTCTTCCTCCGGGTACTTAGATGTTTCAGTTCCCCGGGTCTGCCTTCTCATATCCTATGTATTCAGATATGGATACCATCCCATTACGGATGGTGGGTTCCCCCATTCGGAAATCCCCGGATCAACGCTTACTTACAGCTCCCCGAGGCATATCGGTGTTCGTCCCGTCCTTCTTCGGCTCCTAGTGCCAAGGCATCCACCGTGCGCCCTTTCTAGCTTAACCTTTAAACACGATCGTAAGATCGTAAAAAAATCACTAAATCAGCGCACAACTAATGAATTAGTTGGCTTGTTTGGATGTTTCGTTATCTAGTTTTCAAGGAACATGGCCACATCAAATGTGTAACCTTTATGAATTGAAAGAAACGATGTTCTTTCAAAACCAAACAAAAGCTCAGAGTAAGATTCATGAGGCACCTGAGTGCTCATGTCTCCATAGAAAGGAGGTGATCCAGCCGCACCTTCCGATACGGCTACCTTGTTACGACTTCACCCCAATCATCTGTCCCACCTTCGGCGGCTGGCTCCAAAAGGTTACCCCACCGACTTCGGGTGTTACAAACTCTCGTGGTGTGACGGGCGGTGTGTACAAGGCCCGGGAACGTATTCACCGCGGCATGCTGATCCGCGATTACTAGCAATTCCGGCTTCATGTAGGCGAGTTGCAGCCTACAATCCGAACTGAGAGTGGCTTTTTGGGATTGGCTCGGCCTCGCGGCTTCGCAACCCTTTGTACCACCCATTGTAGCACGTGTGTAGCCCAGGTCATAAGGGGCATGATGATTTGACGTCATCCCCACCTTCCTCCGGTTTGTCACCGGCAGTCACCTTAGAGTGCCCAACTGAATGCTGGCAACTAAGGTCAAGGGTTGCGCTCGTTGCGGGACTTAACCCAACATCTCACGACACGAGCTGACGACAACCATGCACCACCTGTCACTCTGTCCCCCGAAGGGGAAAGCTTGATCTCTCAAGTGGTCAGAGGATGTCAAGACCTGGTAAGGTTCTTCGCGTTGCTTCGAATTAAACCACATGCTCCACTGCTTGTGCGGGCCCCCGTCAATTCCTTTGAGTTTCAGCCTTGCGGCCGTACTCCCCAGGCGGAGTGCTTAATGTGTTAACGTCAGCACTGAGGGTGGAACCCCCCAACACCTAGCACTCATCGTTTACGGCGTGGACTACCAGGGTATCTAATCCTGTTTGCTCCCCACGCTTTCGCGCCTCAGCGTCAGTTACAGGCCAAAAAGCCGCCTTCGCCACTGGTGTTCCTCCACATCTCTACGCATTTCACCGCTACACGTGGAATTCCACTTTTCTCTCCTGCACTCAAGTCTCCCAGTTTCCAATGACCCTCCACGGTTGAGCCGTGGGCTTTCACATCAGACTTAAGAAACCGCCTGCGCGCGCTTTACGCCCAATAATTCCGGATAACGCTTGCCACCTACGTATTACCGCGGCTGCTGGCACGTAGTTAGCCGTGGCTTTCTGGTCAGGTACCGTCAAGGTACCGGCAGTTACTCCGGTACTTGTTCTTCTCTGACAACAGAGCTTTACGACCCGAAGGCCTTCATCGCTCACGCGGCGTTGCTCGGTCAGACTTTCGTCCATTGCCGAAGATTCCCTACTGCTGCCTCCCGTAGGAGTCTGGGCCGTGTCTCAGTCCCAGTGTGGCCGATCACCCTCTCAGGTCGGCTACGCATCGTCGCCTTGGTGAGCCGTTACCTCACCAACTAGCTAATGCGCCGCGGGCCCATCTGTAAGCGTCAGCCGAAACCGACTTTCAAAAAAGAAGCAGGCGCTTCTCGTTATCATCCGGTATTAGCTCCGGTTTCCCGGAGTTATCCCCGTCTTACAGGCAGGTTACCCACGTGTTACTCACCCGTCCGCCGCTAAATCAGAGGAGCAAGCTCCTCGTCATTCGCTCGACTTGCATGTATTAGGCACGCCGCCAGCGTTCATCCTGAGCCAGGATCAAACTCTCCAATAAAGTGTTTGATATAGCTCTTAATGTTTAAAAATAAGAAATTGATGGGATTGTAAAATCCCTGACTTACTCTGGCTTTTGTTTGGTTTTCAAAGAACATCAATGCTGCTTTAAAAACAGCAACTTTTATATTATACCGACTAAAAAAGAAAATGTCAACAGCATTTTCTAATGGTGGAGCCTAGCGGGATCGAACCGCTGACCTCCTGCGTGCAAGGCAGGCGCTCTCCCAGCTGAGCTAAGGCCCCAAAGTGAAGATGGTCGGGAAGACAGGATTTGAACCTGCGACCCCCTGGTCCCAAACCAGGTGCTCTACCAAGCTGAGCCACTTCCCGTTATGGCGCGCCCTGAGAGATTCGAACTCCCGACCTTTTGATTCGTAGTCAAACACTCTATCCAGCTGAGCTAAGGGCGCATAAAAAAACATTCTATTGGTGCCGAGGGCCGGACTCGAACCGGCACGGTAGTCACCTACCGCAGGATTTTAAGTCCTGTGTGTCTGCCAATTCCACCACCCCGGCAGGCAGAAAAAAATGGAGCGGAAGACGGGATTCGAACCCGCGACCCCAACCTTGGCAAGGTTGTATTCTACCACTGAACTACTTCCGCATCCGTATGGTGCGGGTGAAGGGACTCGAACCCCCACGTCATAAGACACTAGATCCTAAGTCTAGCGCGTCTGCCAATTCCGCCACACCCGCAATATACAATTATAAAACTGGTGAGCCATGAAGGACTCGAACCTTCGACCCTCTGATTAAAAGTCAGATGCTCTACCAACTGAGCTAATGGCTCTCTTTAAGTGGTGCCGGCTAGAGGACTTGAACCCCCAACCTACTGATTACAAGTCAGTTGCTCTACCAATTGAGCTAAACCGGCGAAATAATGGTGGAGGATGACGGGTTCGAACCGCCGACCCCCTGCTTGTAAGGCAGGTGCTCTCCCAGCTGAGCTAATCCTCCATTATGTATGCCCGGCAACGTCCTACTCTAACAGGGGGAAGCCCCCAACTACCATCGGCGCTGAAGAGCTTAACTTCCGTGTTCGGTATGGGAACGGGTGTGACCTCTTCGCTATTGCCACCAGACATCTATCGATTTGTGATCAACGGCGATTTTCTTCGTCAGCTTCACTCCTCCTCTTCCTCATGTACGGTAAAGTACACTCCGGAGAGTCGTCGTTTTGCTTCCTCGAATCTCTTGTCGCTGACAAATCTTTTGTTTTTGAGGCATATTCCCTCAAAACTAGATAACTTCATCCAAACTTACTGATTTAATTAAGGATAAGCCCTCGACCGATTAGTATCTGTCAGCTCCACGTGTCACCACGCTTCCACACCAGACCTATCAACCTCATCATCTCTAAGGGGTCTTACTCACTTGACGTGATGGGAAATCTCATCTTGAGGGGGGCTTCATGCTTAGATGCTTTCAGCACTTATCCCGTCCACACGTAGCTACCCAGCTATGCCCCTGGCGGAACAACTGGTACACCAGCGGTGTGTCCATCCCGGTCCTCTCGTACTAAGGACAGCTCCTCTCAAATTTCCTGCGCCCGCGACGGATAGGGACCGAACTGTCTCACGACGTTCTGAACCCAGCTCGCGTACCGCTTTAATGGGCGAACAGCCCAACCCTTGGGACCTACTTCAGCCCCAGGATGCGATGAGCCGACATCGAGGTGCCAAACCTCCCCGTCGATGTGGACTCTTGGGGGAGATAAGCCTGTTATCCCCAGGGTAGCTTTTATCCGTTGAGCGATGGCCCTTCCATGCGGAACCACCGGATCACTAAGCCCGACTTTCGTCCCTGCTCGACTTGTAGGTCTCGCAGTCAAGCTCCCTTGTGCCTTTACACTCTGCGAATGATTTCCAACCATTCTGAGGGAACCTTTGGGCGCCTCCGTTACGATTTAGGAGGCGACCGCCCCAGTCAAACTGCCCACCTGACACTGTCTCCGAACCGGATCACGGTTCCAGGTTAGAATTTCAATACAGTCAGGGTAGTATCCCACCGACGCCTCCATCGAAGCTGGCGCTCCGACTTCTCAGGCTCCTACCTATCCTGTACAAACTGTACCAAAATCCAATATCAAGCTGCAGTAAAGCTCCATGGGGTCTTTCCGTCCTGTCGCGGGTAACCTGCATCTTCACAGGTACTATAATTTCACCGGGTCTCTCGTTGAGACAGTATCCAAATCGTTACACCTTTCGTGCGGGTCGGAACTTACCCGACAAGGAATTTCGCTACCTTAGGACCGTTATAGTTACGGCCGCCGTTTACTGGGGCTTCAATTCAGAGCTTCTCCCCTAAGGGATAACCCCTCCTCTTAACCTTCCAGCACCGGGCAGGTGTCAGCCCCTATACTTCGCCTTGCGGCTTCGCAGAGACCTGTGTTTTTGCTAAACAGTCGCTTGGATCTATTCACTGCGGCTCTCTCGGGCGATAAACCCTACCAGAGCACCCCTTCTCCCGAAGTTACGGGGTCATTTTGCCGAGTTCCTTAACGAGAGTTCTCCCGATCATCTTAGGATTCTCTCCTCGCCTACCTGTGTCGGTTTGCGGTACGGGCACCTCTTTCCTCACTAGAGGCTTTTCTTGGCAGTGTAGGATCAGGGACTTCGGTACTGTAATTTCCCTCGCCGTCACAGCTCAGCCTTCACGATTGCGGGATTTGCCTCACAATCAGCCTAACTGCTTAGACGCGCATTTCCATTCGCGCGCTCTCCCTACCTTCCTGCGTCCCCCCGTCGTTCAAACGGAAAGGAGGTGGTACAGGAATTTCAACCTGTTGGCCATCGCCTACGCCTTTCGGCCTCGGCTTAGGTCCCGACTAACCCTGAGCGGACGAGCCTTCCTCAGGAAACCTTAGGCTTTCGATGGACAAGATTCTCACTTGTCTTTCGCTACTCATACCGGCATTCTCACTTCAAAGCGCTCCACCAGTCCTTCCGGTCTGACTTCACCGCACTTCGAACGCTCCCCTACCACTGTACCTGATGGTACAATCCATAGCTTCGGTGATACGTTTAGCCCCGGTACATTTTCGGCGCAGAGTCACTCGACCAGTGAGCTATTACGCACTCTTTAAATGGTGGCTGCTTCTAAGCCAACATCCTGGTTGTCTGGGCAACTCCACATCCTTTCCCACTTAACGTATACTTTGGGACCTTAGCTGATGGTCTGGGCTGTTTCCCTCTTGACTACGGATCTTATCACTCGCAGTCTGACTCCCGCGGATAAGTCTCTGGCATTCGGAGTTTGACTGAATTCGGTAACCCTGTGGGGGCCCCTAGTCCAATCAGTGCTCTACCTCCAGGACTCTAGCCGCGAGGCTAGCCCTAAAGCTATTTCGGGGAGAACCAGCTATCTCCGTGTTCGATTGGCATTTCACCCCTACCCACACCTCATCCCCGCACTTTTCAACGTGCGTGGGTTCGGGCCTCCATTCAGTGTTACCTGAACTTCACCCTGGACATGGGTAGATCACACGGTTTCGGGTCTACGACAACGTACTATGGCGCCCTATTCAGACTCGCTTTCGCTGCGGCTCCGCCTTCTCGGCTTAACCTTGCACGTTATCGTAACTCGCCGGTTCATTCTACAAAAGGCACGCTGTCACCCGTTAATGGGCTCCAACTACTTGTAGGCACACGGTTTCAGGATCTCTTTCACTCCCCTTCCGGGGTGCTTTTCACCTTTCCCTCACGGTACTGGTTCACTATCGGTCACTAGGGAGTATTTAGCCTTGGGAGATGGTCCTCCCGGATTCCGACGGGGTTTCACGTGTCCCGCCGTACTCAGGATCCACTCAGGAGGGAACGAAGTTTCAACTACAGGGCTGTTACCTTCTTTGGCCGGCCTTTCCAGACCGCTTCATCTACCCCGTTCCTTTGTAACTCCATGTAGAGTGTCCTACAACCCCAGAGGGCAAGCCCTCTGGTTTGGGCTGTTTCCGTTTCGCTCGCCGCTACTCAGGAAATCGCATTTGCTTTCTCTTCCTCCGGGTACTTAGATGTTTCAGTTCCCCGGGTCTGCCTTCTCATATCCTATGTATTCAGATATGGATACCATCCCATTACGGATGGTGGGTTCCCCCATTCGGAAATCCCCGGATCAACGCTTACTTACAGCTCCCCGAGGCATATCGGTGTTCGTCCCGTCCTTCTTCGGCTCCTAGTGCCAAGGCATCCACCGTGCGCCCTTTCTAGCTTAACCTTTAAACACGATCGTAAGATCGTAAAAAAATCACTAAATCAGCGCACAACTAATGAATTAGTTGGCTTGTTTGGATGTTTCGTTATCTAGTTTTCAAGGAACATGGCCACATCAAATGTGTAACCTTTATGAATTGAAAGAAACGATGTTCTTTCAAAACCAAACAAAAGCTCAGAGTAAGATTCATGAGGCACCTGAGTGCTCATGTCTCCATAGAAAGGAGGTGATCCAGCCGCACCTTCCGATACGGCTACCTTGTTACGACTTCACCCCAATCATCTGTCCCACCTTCGGCGGCTGGCTCCAAAAGGTTACCCCACCGACTTCGGGTGTTACAAACTCTCGTGGTGTGACGGGCGGTGTGTACAAGGCCCGGGAACGTATTCACCGCGGCATGCTGATCCGCGATTACTAGCAATTCCGGCTTCATGTAGGCGAGTTGCAGCCTACAATCCGAACTGAGAGTGGCTTTTTGGGATTGGCTCGGCCTCGCGGCTTCGCAACCCTTTGTACCACCCATTGTAGCACGTGTGTAGCCCAGGTCATAAGGGGCATGATGATTTGACGTCATCCCCACCTTCCTCCGGTTTGTCACCGGCAGTCACCTTAGAGTGCCCAACTGAATGCTGGCAACTAAGGTCAAGGGTTGCGCTCGTTGCGGGACTTAACCCAACATCTCACGACACGAGCTGACGACAACCATGCACCACCTGTCACTCTGTCCCCCGAAGGGGAAAGCTTGATCTCTCAAGTGGTCAGAGGATGTCAAGACCTGGTAAGGTTCTTCGCGTTGCTTCGAATTAAACCACATGCTCCACTGCTTGTGCGGGCCCCCGTCAATTCCTTTGAGTTTCAGCCTTGCGGCCGTACTCCCCAGGCGGAGTGCTTAATGTGTTAACGTCAGCACTGAGGGTGGAACCCCCCAACACCTAGCACTCATCGTTTACGGCGTGGACTACCAGGGTATCTAATCCTGTTTGCTCCCCACGCTTTCGCGCCTCAGCGTCAGTTACAGGCCAAAAAGCCGCCTTCGCCACTGGTGTTCCTCCACATCTCTACGCATTTCACCGCTACACGTGGAATTCCACTTTTCTCTCCTGCACTCAAGTCTCCCAGTTTCCAATGACCCTCCACGGTTGAGCCGTGGGCTTTCACATCAGACTTAAGAAACCGCCTGCGCGCGCTTTACGCCCAATAATTCCGGATAACGCTTGCCACCTACGTATTACCGCGGCTGCTGGCACGTAGTTAGCCGTGGCTTTCTGGTCAGGTACCGTCAAGGTACCGGCAGTTACTCCGGTACTTGTTCTTCTCTGACAACAGAGCTTTACGACCCGAAGGCCTTCATCGCTCACGCGGCGTTGCTCGGTCAGACTTTCGTCCATTGCCGAAGATTCCCTACTGCTGCCTCCCGTAGGAGTCTGGGCCGTGTCTCAGTCCCAGTGTGGCCGATCACCCTCTCAGGTCGGCTACGCATCGTCGCCTTGGTGAGCCGTTACCTCACCAACTAGCTAATGCGCCGCGGGCCCATCTGTAAGCGTCAGCCGAAACCGACTTTCAAAAAAGAAGCAGGCGCTTCTCGTTATCATCCGGTATTAGCTCCGGTTTCCCGGAGTTATCCCCGTCTTACAGGCAGGTTACCCACGTGTTACTCACCCGTCCGCCGCTAAATCAGAGGAGCAAGCTCCTCGTCATTCGCTCGACTTGCATGTATTAGGCACGCCGCCAGCGTTCATCCTGAGCCAGGATCAAACTCTCCAATAAAGTGTTTGATATAGCTCTTAATGTTTAAAAATAAGAAATTGATGGGATTGTAAAATCCCTGACTTACTCTGGCTTTTGTTTGGTTTTCAAAGAACATTTTGCCGAACAACTTCATTGTTAAAGCCGCTCGCCGTCGCTCATTGGCGACTTTATTATCATATCATGTCGTTCTAGGCTTGTCAACAATCTTTTTTAAAAGTTTTTTAAATCATTTTGTTGATGCTTTTTAGTAAAACGCCTCAGCGACGAATACTAATATACCACCTATTTAATTCACTTGCAATACCTTTTTAGAAAAAAGTTTGATTTTCTTTATAAATAAAGAAAAACAGCCCGCAAGTCCTTGCAGGCTGTTCTGATCCCGTCGTGTTTTTACTTTTCACTATGGCGCATTTGCGGGAATAACAGTACATCACGGATGGATGGTGAATCGGTCAAAAGCATGATTAGACGGTCGATCCCGATCCCGAGACCCCCGGTAGGAGGCATACCATACTCAAGTGCTTCTACAAAATCTTCATCCATCATATGGGCTTCGTCATTTCCTGCCGCCCGCTCTTGGAGCTGTGCCTCAAAACGTTCTCTTTGATCGATTGGATCATTCAGCTCAGAGAAGGCATTAGCATGCTCACGGCCAACGATAAACAGTTCAAATCGGTCAGTGAACCGCTCATCCTGAGGGTTTTTCTTGGCAAGCGGCGAGATTTCTACAGGATGTCCGTAGACAAAGGTAGGCTGAATCAACGTTTCTTCAACAAAGTGTTCAAAGAACTCGTTGACAATGTGCCCGTAGGACATATTTTCTGTTACAGGAACCTTGTGCTCTTTTGCAAGAGCAAGAGCTTCTTCCCTGCTCATCTGAGGCCAGAAATCGACGCCTGTCGCTTCTTTAACCGCATCAACCATATGGATTCTTTTCCAGCGTGGTTCAAGGTTTACTTCATGCTCGCCGTATTTTACGGTTGTGCTTCCGTGAACATCCTTTGCAATGTGTGCGATCAGATTTTCTGTAAGCTCCATGATGTCGTGATAATCCGCATACGCTTCATATAGCTCGATCATTGTAAATTCAGGGTTATGGCGTGTAGATACACCCTCATTGCGGAATACACGGCCAATTTCATAAACCTTTTCCAGGCCACCCACAATGAGCCGCTTCAAGTGAAGCTCAATAGCAATACGCATATAAAGTTCCATATCAAGCGCGTTGTGGTGGGTAATGAACGGACGTGCCGAAGCTCCGCCCGGGATTGAGTGCATGGTTGGAGTCTCCACTTCCAAATAGCCATGGTCATCCAGGTAGCGTCTCATGGAACGAATAATCTTACTTCGGGCAATAAAGGTATCCTTTACTTCAGGATTCATGATCAAGTCAACGTAACGCTGTCGGTATCGCTGCTCGACGTCCTTCAGGCCATGGAATTTGTCAGGAAGCGGACGAAGCGACTTTGTAAGAAGCTGAAAATCTTTTGCTTTTACGGAAAGCTCGCCTACTTTGGTTTTAAAAACAGTACCTGTAATCCCGACAATGTCCCCGATATCAATGGTATTGAACAGTTCATACTGTTCTTCCCCAACCGCATCGGTTCTTACGTAGATTTGGATTTGTCCTGTAAGGTCCTGAACGTGAGCAAAACCTGCTTTTCCTTTTCCGCGCTTGGTCATGATGCGTCCGGCGATTGTCACTTCAATACTTTTCTCATCCAATTCTTCTTTTGAGAGCTCCTGGTACTGCTCGAGTATGTCCTTGGCACTATGCGTACGGACATACTTTGTACCAAATGGATCTTTACCGCTTTCGCGGAGGTTGTTCATTTTTTCTCTGCGTACCCGCAGCAAATCATTTAATTCTATATCCTGGCTCATGGAATTCTCCTATCTTTTGCAGTTTTGTATATTAATGATTTCATATGATATTTGTCCCCCGGGAAGGGAGATATAGATTTTTGAGTTCAGCGGTTTGCCAAGAACAGCCTTGGCTACCGGAGAATCGGAGGCAATCTTGAATTCCCTCGGATCAGCCTCAAAAGGATGTACTATTGTATAGGTCATTTCGTCCTGAAATTCGAGTTCAAGCAATGTAATAGTGGAACCGACTTCAGCGGTATGGCCGGGCTCTTTCTGGTTTGAAAGAATTCGGGCATGAAGAAGCACATGCTCGAGCTGTTTGATTCTCTTATCCAAAAATTGTCCTTTTTCCTCCACTGTGCAGGCTTCCTTTTCGTCGATCAAGCTTTTCAGCTCATGTTTAAGCCTCCTGGTGCCTTCATTCGTAAGCAAAACCGTTTCTTGGGTCATTTGCTTCTCCTCCATATCATTAATAAATAATATCTTGTGAAAACACCAGGGAGCAGGATTTAGATAATATAAGTGCAACAAAAGCCAGAAATAGTTCTGGCTGGTGTTATTTCCTATCAGGGTTGAATGATCAGCTTACTTTGTCAGCCGGTTTTGCTTCTACTTCTTCAATATAATCATAAAGAAGCTTGCGCATTTCTTCCCTTGTTGTTTTTATATTCACTTCGTTACGGACAGAGCCGGTTTTTGGAAGTCCTTTAAGATACCATGCAGTATGCTTGCGCATTTCGCGAACCGCCACATACTCCCCTTTAAGGTCAATCAGGCGGTCCATGTGCAGCATGCAGATGTCGATTTTTTCTCTTGGCGTCGGCTCTTGAGGAATCTCTCCTGTTTCCAGGAACTTGATGGTACGGTACAGCATCCATGGATTACCGAGTGCTCCGCGGCCGATCATCACGCCGTCCACGCCGTACGCTTCAAGCGCATGCTTTGCATCATGCGGTGTAGCAATATCTCCGTTTCCGATGACCGGAATGGAAACATTGTCTTTTACTTGTTTAATGATATCCCAGTTTGCTCTTCCTTCATACATCTGAACACGGGTGCGTCCGTGAACTGCTACTGCGGCACCGCCGGCACGCTCGACCGCCTGGGCATTCTCGACGGCAAAAATGTGGTCCTCATCCCAGCCGACACGCATTTTAACGGTGACCGGTTTTTGTACCGCATCAACAGTGGCTGCCACCATCTCATAGATTTTATCCGGATCCAGCAGCCATCTTGCTCCGGCATCACACTTTGTAATCTTAGGAACAGGGCATCCCATATTAATATCTATAATATCGGCATTTGTGTTCTTGTCTACATACTTTGCCGCAGCAACAAGCGATTCCCGCTCCCCTCCAAAAATCTGAAGGCTTAGCGGTTTTTCCCGCTCATCGACATAGAGCATCTTCAGCGATTTTTCGTTTTCTAGCAGAATTCCTTTGTCGCTGACCATTTCGGCACAAACAAGTCCCGCACCAAAATCCTTTGCGATCAGACGGAAAGCCGGATTGCATACACCTGCCATTGGAGCAAGCACCACCGGGTTTTTCATCTTAATTCCGCCGATTTCTAACACGTATATCACCTCACCTTATCTTCGAACATAGTGTTGCGTTAATTCATCTATAGAAACCTGAAAGATTGTAGCAATCTTTGTGATCAGTTCTTCCTTCGGCTTCCTGTTTCCGCGCTCGATTTCTCCAAGTATGGAAACGGAAATGCCCAATTCCCTCGCAAGGCCCTCCTGTGTAAAGCCTTTTAACTTTCGAAAGGCCCGGATTCTTCTGCCCCACTTTTCTTCTTCCATCTGTGTACACCTTCTTTATTCTGCAGCTGTTTGAAGAGAACCCCGAGTGGCACTTTTTCTGTACCGGGGAATGTGAGATCTGGAGCAATCTCAAGCAACGGAATCAGTACAAAAGCACGTTCCAGCATGCGTGGATGCGGAATGTGCAGTGTGTCTGAATGTATACGTTCACTATTATACAACAAAATGTCAAGGTCTATTGTTCTGGGCCCCCATCTGATTTCCCTGATTCTTTCCAGTCTGTTTTCAATTTTCTGGGTTATGCTCAACAGCTCTTCTGCAGAAAGGCACGTTTGCAGCTGAACCGCCACATTCAGGAAAGGGGGCTGATCGGTATAGCCCACAGGATCTGTCTCATACAGGGACGAAACAACGCTGACTTCGATGTCCGGATGGTTCTCCAGTTCTTGTACCGCCTGACGAATGTATTCCTCCCGGTTGCCAAGATTGGAACCGAGTGAAAGATAGACGGTGTTCTTCATGCTCTGCCCCTCGTTATTTCAATAGCAACCGAATCATAATGGCCTGGAATAGGAGGGTCGGGTTTGACTACTTTTACGGTGCATTGCTGAACGAGCGGATAACTGGAAAGAAGGGTGGTCGCAATGCTTTCAGTCACGGTTTCCACGAGCTTTTTCGGTTCGCCTTCCACGATCTCCTTCACCGTTGCATAAACCTCACCATAGTTGACCGTGTGCTCCAGATCATCGGTTGTTCCGGCAGATTGAAGATCCATCTCCAGGATCAGATCCACCCTGAACCGCTGCCCGAGCTTATTCTCTTCCGGAAAAACACCGTGATACCCATAAAACGAAAGACCCTTCATATATATTTTATCCAAGTGGACTCATTCCTTTTCCAAGCATGGCATCCATCATCTTGGCCATGCGGCTCATTTCTTTAACATCATGAACCCGGACGATGGAACAGCCCCGCTCAATTCCGAGACAGACCGTGGCGCCTGTCCCTTCCATACGCTCATTGACAGGAAGGTCGAGCGCATTGCCGATCATGGACTTCCTCGACGTGGCGAGAAGGACCGGATACCCCATATCCACAATCTGATTTAGATTGCGCATCGTCTCCAAGTTTTGTTCATAGGTTTTGGCAAAACCGATTCCCGGGTCCAAAATGATATTCTCCGGGTTGACGCCTTCTTTCATACAGATAGCAATACTCTTATTTAAGTCAGCGATGATGTCGGGCATCAGCTCATCGTAATCGCGGTCAGGCCGGTTATGCATCAGGATGATCGGAACATTGAGGCGGGCCGCGGTTACAGCCATCTTGTCATCCGCCTTCGCTCCCCACACATCGTTGATAATGTGGGCCCCCGCCAGAATCGCTTTCTCCGCCACCTCCGCTTTATAGGTGTCAATGGATAAAGGAACCTGAACTGAACGGGAGACCGCTTCAATCACGGGAATGACACGGCGCAATTCTTCTTGTGCCCCTATCTTTTCACCGCCAGGTCGGGTTGATTCTCCGCCGATATCAATGATATCTGCCCCTTCAGCCACCATTTGCCGGGCGTGTTGTATGGCTGTTTCGATCGAGTTAAATTTTCCTCCGTCGGAAAATGAGTCAGGAGTCACATTCAAAATCCCCATCACATGCGTCTTTTTTGACAGATCAAGTGTATACGGGCCGCAGGAAATGAGATGGTTAAAACTCTTTGTTGTGATTGCTTGTCCCATTATAGGCTCCCCCTTTATGCTAATTCATCAATACTCCATAAATCCTTGCTGCATGAATGGTATAAAAACAATAGCGAATGCAACACCTTTCCCTCGGCACCCGGAAAATCTTTTCCTTCAAATCTTTTAACCGGCACCATTTCCTGAATGGAGTTGGTGAGAAAAATTTCATCGGCAGCAAGCAAATCCTGTGGTGTGTAGAATCCTTCTTCTGCATCCATATCAAGCTTGGCAGCCGCAGCCATAATAAACTGCCGCGTAATGCCGTTCAATATGCCGGTGCCGAGCGAAGGAGTGTACAACCTTCCATCCTTTACCCAGAATACATTGGAGACCGTTCCCTCACTGGCAAAACCGTCCTCTGTTAAAAAAAGCCCTTCCTGTTCAACAGGCTCCTTCAGTTCCCTTTTTCCAAGAATGCTGTTCAGATAGTGATGGGATTTCAGGCGGATTCTGCCTTCCGGTGTATTTCTTCGCGTCTGCAGAACCACCAGCTCTTTTTCGTTAAATGGTCCTTGTTCAGGAAGCGGTTTTCCGTAAATGATAATGGTTGGTTTTGTGTAAGGCTCTGTTTGAAGACCAATTTCGCCGATTCCCGCCGAAATATTAAATCGTATATAGGCATTCTTCCATTTATTGCGCCTCATTAATCGCTTGGTCTCCATCCAGGCTGCCGAGCTGTCCAGCTCATGCTTGATGTTAAGCTCGACGAGTGCCTGCCGGAGACGATTCATGTGGTCTTCCCACAAAAACGGATGTCCATTATAGACCCGGACGGTTTCAAAGGCTCCAAGCCCATACATGTATCCGTGGTCAAACGGAGAGATTGATGCTTCATTTTTACTTACAAGTTTTCCATCTATTAAGAGGTACATACCTTGTTCCCTTTATTTTTGTATTGATCGATAAAATTACGGAGCAGCTGCTTGCCCGCTCCTGTCATTATGGATTCGGGATGAAACTGTACGCCTTCCACAGGCAGCGTTTTATGCCTGATGGCCATGATTTCATCGTCAGCCGTCCATGCCGAAATGTCAAAACAGTCAGGAAGCGTTTCTTTTTTTACGGTAAGAGAGTGATATCTTGTTGCTGTAAACCCATTCTCCACACCGCTGAAAATCGTATTGTCATCATGAAGGATCGCAGATGTTTTACCATGCATCAAACGCTCCGAGCGAATCACGTCTCCTCCGAACACCTGTGCAATGGACTGATGGCCAAGACAAACACCGAATATAGGAATTTTTCCTGAAAACCGCTTGATGACATCCATGCTGACACCTGCTTCATTCGGCGAGCAAGGGCCAGGCGAAATCATCAGGTAATCCGGTTTAAGTGCTTCAATCTCTTCAAGTGTAATTTCATCGTTTCTCTTGACGACCAATTCTTCTCCAAGTTCTCCCAAATATTGCACCAAGTTGTACGTGAATGAATCATAATTATCGATCATTAAAATCATTTCTCATCTTCCTCCTCTAAGCTCTGCTAAACTAATTCACAACTTTTTTCTTCGCTTAATTCCTTTGCCCGCCATAGCGCAGCGGCTTTTTTCAAGGACTCTTTATATTCCGCTTTTGGATCGGAGTCAATAACAATGCCGGCTCCAGCCTGGACATGTGCCATACCGTCCTTGCAGACCATCGTCCGGATCGCGATGTTCAATTCTGCATCTCCATCAAACCCAATCCATCCGATAGAGCCAGTATATACCCCTCGCCGCACAGGCTCAAGTTCTTCAATAATTTCCATCGTTCTGATTTTTGGGGCACCGGTAATTGTCCCCCCCGGAAAGGTTGCTGCAATGAGATCAAACGCGTCACATTCCTTGCGCAGTCTCCCTTTTACATTGGAAACAATATGCATGACATGCGAGTACTTTTCAATGGTCATGAACTCATCCACTTCAACACTTCCATATTCGCTTACTTTCCCAAGGTCGTTTCGTTCCAGATCGACGAGCATTACATGTTCCGCGCATTCTTTTTCATTTTCGATCAATGTCATCGCAAGCCTGCGGTCCTCTTCTTCTGTTTTGCCTCTTGAGCGGGTTCCTGCAATTGGGCGGGTGCTGATCTCATCTCCCCTTTTTTTGACCAGAAGTTCCGGTGAACCACTAACGAGCTGAAAGTCCGGTGTGTGAAGATACCCCATGTAAGGAGAGGGATTGAAACGGCGAAGCTCTTCATAAATTTGAAAAGGCTGCGACATTAGCGGCTTGGACTGACGAACAGAAAGATTAACCTGAAACACATCTCCGGCAGCAATATATTCCTTTACCGTTTTTACAGCTTCCACAAAACAATCCTCAGACATTGATACGGATTCCTGAAGGAACGGAAAATGAACTTTTTCCAACGCTGTTCTTTGCTCTTGCTGGTGCGGCGCACTCCATAGCTGCACATATTGCATCAATTTGCGTTCCGCGCTGCTTCGGTCCTTTTCCGCGAAATGAACCATAATAAAAAGCTGTTCCTTTTCATGGTCATAAACAAACACATCGTCAAATACGAGAAGCGAAACATCGGGCAGGTTCAGATCATCCTCCGCCTGTTCCGGAAGCTTTTCGATTTCACGCGCAACATCATAACTGAAATATCCGATGGCGCCTCCTTTAAAATCCGGAAGGCCGGGAACAGCTGCAGTATGAAACGAGGATAGCCATTCTTTTATGATAGGGAGCATATTGCCTTTCTTTGTGATAGTTTTCCCTTTATACATAATGCTCACCTTGTTGTTTTTCCCTGAAATAAAAGCCACTGGCGACAGACCCGCGATGCTGTATCTTCCGCTCCGCCCGCTTTCGAGAAACACATGGTGTGGTTCTTCTGCCGAAAGAGCTTTATACCGTCTAAACCACTCATTTTTCGGCATGGCCAGCGTCTCAAAAATAACGTGCCGATCTGACTTGTTTTGGTTAGGCACACCCTTCACTCTCCTGATCATTCTTATGGATACTATTGTAACTGATGATGTCATGAAAGTGGTGATAAAAATCCTGCAATTTTATGGAAACCAAACAGGAAATTGTTCATAAAAAAAAAACCGACAATATGTCGGCTTTCAAGTGATTTACTCCGCTTCGTCAAATTGGTACAAAGGTGTGCTCAGATAACGTTCGCCGTTACTCGGAATAATAGCGAGCACTTTCTTACCCTTGCCAAGCTTTTTCGCCACTTTAAGTGCAGCTGCAATCGCTGCACCTGAAGAAATACCTCCGAGGATTCCTTCTTCCCGGGCAGCACGGCGTGCATATTCAAACGCTTCATCATTGGTAATTTGTAGAACTTCATCATACACGGATGTATTTAGCGTATCCGGTACAAATCCGGCACCGATACCCTGAATCTTATGAGGCCCCGGCTTTCCGCCTGAAAGGACAGGTGAATCTGTTGGTTCCACTGCATAAACCTTGATATCAGGGAAAGATTCTTTTAAGACTTCACCGGCACCCGTAATCGTTCCGCCAGTTCCAATCCCTGAAATGAACCCGTCAAGACCATCCGGGAATTGAGCAATAATCTCTCTACCTGTTGTCTTGCGGTGGATTTCCGGATTCGCCTGGTTTTTAAACTGCTGAGTCAAAAAGTATCCATTTTCCTGGGATAATGCCTCTGCCTTACGGATGGCTCCTCCCATTCCTTCAGCTCCCGGAGTTAAAACAAGCTCAGCTCCAAAAGCGCGAAGAAGGTTTCTGCGTTCCATACTCATTGTATCCGGCATAACAATTACCGATTTATACCCTTTGGCTGCCGCCACCATGGCAAGACCGATTCCCGTATTGCCGCTCGTTGGTTCAATCAATGTATCGCCAGGCTTTAATGCGCCTTCTTCTTCCGCTTTTTCAATCATGGCGAGAGCAATTCGGTCCTTTACACTGCTTCCCGGATTCATGAATTCAAGCTTCAGATAAATGTCTGCAGCATCTTCACCTGCCAAATGGTTCAGTTTGACAACGGGTGTTTCTCCGATTAGTTCTGTAATTGAATTTGCTATTCTTGCCAACTTAATCACGCTCCTAAATAATCCCGAGTATTTTTATTGGATTAAGTTTACCAATAATACGAATCGTCTGTCAATTATTCTGCCCATCTTTAGACCTGCAAATTTCAAACTATTTGCTTTCGGTATAGAGCTCCTCAAGATCTTCAGCAGAGAACAAATACGTCTCATTGCAAAATTGGCAGTGAGCTTCTGCCTGGCCGTCTTCTTCAATCATTGCCCTGATTTCCTCTTTACCTAATGATATGAGCGCATTGGCAATGCGGTCACGCGAACAAGTACATTGAAACGACACCGGCATCTTTTCAAGCAGCTTCACATTTTCTTCTCCAAGCAGTTCAAAAAGAATTTCTTCCGGGGTAAGCCCCTTTTCCACCAGCTTTGAGATCGGGGGAATGGCTGATATCCGCTCTTCCAAAAGGTCGATGATCGTATCTGAAGCATTCGGCATCACCTGTATCACAAATCCGCCAGCTGCCAGAATGCTGTTGTCCGGATTAACCAGCACACCCACTCCTACAGAGGAAGGCACCTGTTCGGATGCAACAAAATAGTACGTGAAGTCATCCCCGATTTCACCGGAAACCAGAGGCACCTGCCCTGTAAAGTTATCACGCAGTCCCAAATCCTTAACAACGGAAAGAAAGCCATCTTTCCCTACCGCACGGGCAACATCCAGTTTGCCATGCTGGTTCAAATCAAAGTGGACCTGAGGGTTTGTAACATACCCCCTTGATTGCCCACTTGGATAAGCATCCACAATGATCGCTCCGATGGGGCCTCCCCCTTCTATCTTTACCGTAATTTTGTGCTTGTCGCTCTTCAGCATGGAGGCCATCATAGTGCTTGCCATCATCGTACGGCCAAGTGCCGCAGACGCGGTCGGCCATGTTTGGTGCCTGCGCTGAGCTTCACCGACCATTTCTGTTCCTCTCATTGCGTAGGCACGAATTTGCCCGTCAAAAGCCAGAGCTTTGATTAAATAATCCTGCATTTTTATCACCTGTCCTTATCTTTTCGCTCAGAAGTTTTGCTATTACGTTCTGCGGTTTTTTGTATATATGAGTTGAAGCCCTTTTAATGTCAAATAGGGGTCTACAATATCGATTTGCTGGCATTCCTCGGCAATCAGACCGGCCATTCCTCCGGTAGCCACGACCTTTGGATTGCTTTTTTCCTGAGCTTTTATTCTTTTAACAATTCCCTCAACCTGTCCAACATATCCAAATATAAGTCCCGACTGCATGGCACTGACTGTATTTTTCCCAATAATATTATCCGGCTTGGCGAATTCAATTCTAGGAAGCTTGGCCGCATTTTTATACAAACCCTCTGTAGCAACATTGATGCCCGGGGCAATTGCGCCGCCCATGTATTCCTTTCGCTCATTGATGTAGCAATACGTGGTGGCGGTGCCGAAATCCACGACAACAAGCGGTGACCCGTAATAATGGATCGCCGCCACCGCATTGACAATCCTGTCGGCTCCCACTTCCCTGGGGTTTTCGTATTTAATGTTCAGCCCTGTCTTGATGCCAGGACCGATAACAAGCGGCTTTTTATGAAAAAACTTGATGCACATCCGCTCCAGCGTTGCCATAATATGCGGCACTACTGAAGAAAGAATAATGCCTTCCACCGCTTCCGGTTGAATTTCAGCGTGGTGAAAAAGGCTTAGAATCAGCATGCCGTATTCATCCTCGGTTTTTTCCCGGGAGGTGCTGATCCGCCAATGATGCTTCAATTCATTTGCTTCATACAAGCCCAGCACGATATTCGTATTTCCTACATCAAAACACAAGATCATGGAAAATCCCCGCTAACTTTCAAAAAGGATGCCTCTGCGATGAGAGACATCCTTTTTGTGATTTTAATCTTCTTTGTGTTCTTCTTCTTCCTTCTTGTGGATGGTAACTTTCACATCATTTTCTGGAGAAGAGATCACTTTTCGCTCAGGTAGCTTACCGGTTTTTACAAGCTCCTTGATTTGCTCCTCGTCAAGTGTTTCTACGTTGAGTAGCGTTTGAGCAATGATTTCGAGCTTTTCGTTATGCTCTGTAAGAATTTGCTTACAACGCTCATAAGAGTCCTTGATAATGTTCTGGATTTCCATATCAATCTCATGGGCGATCGCATCACTGTAGTTTTGCTCGTTGTTAAAGTCGCGGCCAAGGAATACCTGTCCGCCGGAGCTGGAACCAAACTGCATTGGCCCCAATCGGTCACTCATACCGAATTCGGTTACCATGCGGCGGGCAATGCCTGTCGCACGCTGGAAGTCGTTATGAGCACCAGTGCTGACTTCATTAAATGTGATTTCCTCTGCTACACGTCCGCCAAGGAGACCAACAATCTTATCAAGCAGCTCAGGTTTTGTCATAAAGTAGCGGTCCTCTTTCGGAAGCATAACGGTGTATCCGCCCGCCTGGCCGCGAGGAACTACAGTTACTTTATGAACGGTGTCTGCGCCTTCAAGCACAAGGCCGATAACGGTATGTCCCGCTTCGTGGTAGGCCACAATATTCTTTTCTTTTTGAGAAATAACACGGCTTTTCTTTGCAGGACCTGCGATAACGCGATCAATCGCCTCATCCACATCGTCCATATTGATTTTCTTTTTATTCTGCCTTGCCGCGACAAGTGCCGCTTCATTTAGCAGGTTCTCGAGATCCGCACCTGAAAAACCAGGTGTGCGCATCGCGATGGTTTTCAGGTTCACTTCTTCACTTAGAGGCTTGTTCCGGGCATGTACACCAAGCACCTCTTCGCGTCCCTTTACATCTGGGCGGTTAACCGTAATCTGGCGGTCAAAACGTCCCGGACGAAGAAGGGCAGGGTCCAGAATATCCGGACGGTTGGTTGCGGCGATGATAATGATACCTTCATTGGCACCGAATCCATCCATCTCAACAAGCAACTGGTTAAGCGTTTGTTCGCGTTCATCATGTCCGCCGCCAAGTCCAGCACCACGCTGGCGTCCTACTGCATCGATCTCATCAATGAAGATAATACAAGGGGCATTCTTTTTGGCGTTTTCAAACAAGTCACGTACACGGGATGCACCGACCCCGACAAACATTTCAACAAAATCAGAACCTGAAATGGAGAAGAAAGGAACGCCTGCTTCCCCTGCAACTGCACGGGCAAGCAATGTTTTACCTGTTCCCGGAGGTCCCACAAGGAGAACCCCTTTAGGAATACGTGCGCCAAGAGCGGCGAATTTGCGCGGATCTTTCAGGAACTCAACTACCTCAACAAGTTCCTGTTTCTCCTCATCCGCTCCGGCAACGTCTTTGAACGTTACCTTTTTCTTTTCTTCATTGTACAGTTTCGCTTTGCTTTTACCGAAGTTCATTACACGGCTGCCGCCGCCCTGAGCCTGGTTGAGCAGGAAGAAAAACAGGATGAAGATGATGACAAACGGGATAATGGATGTGAAGAATGTTACCCACCCGCTTGTTTGTTCTTCTGGTTTGAAATCAATTTTCGCTTTGTTCGTAAGCGCAGTAAGCTGCTTCATGGATTCATCTGAATCCGGGGTATAGGTTTCAAAAACCTCTCCCTGCTTGTAGTTGTCCAGCTTACCCCTGACGACGAAAACGCCGCCTTCAGGCTGGTATTCAATGCTTTCCACACGTCCATCCTGAATGTACTGCGTTAACTGGTCATAACGAATTTTCTTTACTTCATTGTTGGTTCCGTTAAAAAAGCTGACGACACCAACTACAACTAAAAAGATCAACAAATAGAATATGGTGTTCCGGAAGATCCGATTCATTCCTTACCTCCTCAACGACAATGAGACGATCCATTACATTTATTATTGCATGTTAAATAAAACACAGAATTACTTTTCATATACTTCAGGTTTTAATACCCCGATATATGGCAGGTTGCGGTAGCGCTCGATGTAATCCAGCCCGTAACCGACTACAAAGGCATCAGGTACGATAAATCCGGTCAGATCCGGTTTAATGTCCACTTTTCTGCCCGTCGGCTTATCCAGCAAGGTCACAATCTTCACCGAATTGGCATTGCGGTGTTTAAAGAGCTGGACAAGATAGCTCAGCGTAAGGCCGCTGTCTATAATATCTTCGACAATGATGACATCGCGTCCTTCAAGGGATGTATCAAGGTCCTTAATAATTTTGACCTCTCCTGAAGAAACGGTTGATGCCCCATAGCTGGATACCGCCATGAGATCAATTTCAAGATGAATATCCATCCGTTTGATCAGATCGGCCATAAAAGGCAGGGCACCCTTTAACACTCCGACTACAAGCGGAAACCGGTCCTGATAATCCTCAGATAACTGCTTTCCGAGATCCTTAATCTTTTCCTGAAGCGCTTCCTCGGAAATTAATACTTCTTTAATTTCATCATGCATGCTGCTTTGGCCTCCTAGACGTCCTGGCAGAAATTTTGAAACTGTAAAACTAACCATTGCTTGGGATCGCCTGATGGTCGAACTTCGCCATGCTTTATACCCGGAATCCAGATAATGTTCCCCTCCCCGTCTTGCAGGATGGGCCACACATCGCGTTTCTCCCTTTCAAGCTTCTGGTCAATAAAAATATCTTTTACCTTCCGAGTCCCGCCCTCTCCCGGCAGCGCCATACGGTCACCGGGTTTGCGTGTTCTCGCAATGATTGGCAGACTTACACTTTTTACATCACATACAAAAACATCTTTTCCCCTTTTCTCATTCGGATACTCTTCTTTATACCCAGCGGTAATCACTCCAACAGGAAACTCCAGCTTTCCCGGGATCTTCAATTCCAACTGATAGCCTGCTTGTCTTTCGGACGGGCTAAAAGCGAGCCTGCAACGGTCATAGGAACGGATGACGTGTAAATCCTGCGGAAAATGAAGTCGGCCGGAAGGATGGTCACTCCTGAGTAAAGTTAAAAAGCTTTCCTTATGTATGGAGGAAAGAGATGAAGGTGTTTGCTTATATAGATAGTTTAATATTAGTGTAATCGCCCTTTTTTGTAAAGGAATTGGCATGCCCAGAAATTTGCTTACAGAGACCTCGACCAAGGAAGCATCTTTCTCTGAAACAACCGCTTCCAGGCCTTTTCCGGCCTGCTCGGTTAAATACGTTTCATCCTCATAAAAAGTTTCACTTATTTGTTGAAAACGAAGATGAACATTTGGATTTTCTTTTTTTAAAAAGGGAAGAACATGGTGCCTGAATCGATTTCTGACATAATCGTCCGTTTCGTTGCTCGGATCCCTTCTTGGGAAAATCTTATGTACTCTACAATAGTGCTCTATTTCGGCCTTTGTTATTCCTAGAAACGGCCGAATAATGCGCGAGTCTCCAAATGGCCGGCTGGCCCGCATTCCGCCAAGGGCGGTTCCTGAACTTCCTCTTGTCATCCGCATCAGAACGGTTTCCGTCTGGTCATCGCCATGGTGAGCAAGTGCAACCGAATCTGCACCAAAGCGCGAAACGACTTCCGCATAGAAGGCATACCTGCATTCTCTTGCGGCTGATTGCGTACTGGTCAGGCCATTCTCCTTTTTATAGGCTGCTACATCCACCCGGGTGCTTTCGAACGGAATGCCGTTCTTTTCGCAATACGTCTGGACGTACAGAAGGTCTTCGTAGGATTCATTGCCTCTCAGCATATGATCCACATGCACAGCAACGATCTTCAGGCTCTCCCCCTTTCCCCTGTTCCATAAATAATGAAGCAGTGCCATGGAATCCGGTCCGCCGGAAACGCCGACAGCTATCGTCTGCCCCTGCTTGATGAGCTGATGTTTTTTAATAAATTGATCGACGGCCTGAAGCATTTCCTTTCTCTCCTTATCCGGCGCATCCTGATATGCTTCGCCCATTTTTTTTACTTTAAACCTTCCGTAAGTATAACAAAAGGAGACCGCGGCTTAAAGGATTTGCCATTTGCGTTACATGGATTGGCTGATGAGATAAAACAGATAAACAATAAACAGAAATGAGCCCAAAAGAACGGTTTCAAACATCATCGCTCTTTTTTTCTTCTTTTTTATTTTTTTATGAACCGACCGCCGGCTTGCGCCAGACGACGTCTGGGAGGGAGCTGACACTTTGCTTCTTCCCTTATTATTCAGGGAAGAAACCAGATCATTTCGCATCTCTTCAGCACTTTGATATTTACCGTACAGCCCTTTGAACAAGATGGATTGATAGTTTGCAAGAAGAGGGTTGCTGCGAATAACTTCCTTCAGCTGCTGCCGCCCGTCTTTCTTTTTTTCAAAGCGGCTTGGAAAAGCCAGGTTGACCATGATCATACAGGCGGAAAATAAATCATAGGAAGGTTCTGCCTTACGTGTGCCCAGGCCCCAATAGCCTCTGTCGAAAAACTCTGTATACTCTTTGATCGACCGTCCGATTTGCGTGGTTCCCCCAACGTCGATCCAACGGATGCGTGACGGTGGGCCAACCACCAAAAGATTATCCGGTTTAAGGTCACCAAACACCCATCCCGCGCGGTGAAGCATACTCAAATCAGTCAGCAGCTGCACGAGGAGAATTCCTGCCCATTCCTCACTATGGTTTTTCATAAATTGAAAGAGAGAGTCTCCCTTAAGGTATTCCATAACATAAAAGGGAACCTGCCTGCCGTTCATCACATAATCATCCACATCGATTAAAGAAGGCCCAAGGATTCTGCCCTGGACCCTCGAAAAATGCTTTAACACGTTCACTTCTGAGATGATTGCCATGCTGTCATGGCCGGTTTTGACCGCTACTTTTCCGCCCTTACCTGAAGCAAGATACACTGTGCCTGTGGCTCCCGAACCAAGTTCTCTGATGATGGAATACTCGTTGCGGTGCCATTTCCCGGAAATAATGTCTCCGGAATTAAGTTTAGAAACCTGACCCTTCGGAGTATTCTTCTTCATCACCAGTGATCAATCTCCTTTTTGAACGTCTGTTCGTAAATTCATTGATCGCAGCCTTAATGGCCGGACCAGTCGGTGTAATGCCGCCTGACGAAATTTTGGTGAAGGCCTGGGTCAGTGAATTCAGCTTGGGCGTCCAATCTATCAAAAGCTCGGTTTCGTCTCTTTTACCCGGGAACGCAAACAGCACAAATTGATTGTAGCCGATCCTCGAGTTCAGCGAGATGGAAAGATCAATAAGTGATTCCTGAACCGTGGCAAGCTTCTTTTCCATGCTGCCTGATGCATCCACGAGAATAATCAGCTCCAGGTCCATGGTTTCACCAAGATCATCCACCACTTCCATTACCTCTCCCCGCTTTTCAGGAGGCAGGTCTTCGATGGTCGATTCTTTACCCAGTATCTGCTGAAGCTCACTGTTGATGACACCGTGAATGGTCTGAGTCATTCCCTTTTTGGTTACCATCTGCACGGTCTGTGACAGCTGGGTCGTATACACAATTTGGCTGACGCCGCCTCCGGACAAAGCAATCTCCTCTACTTCCCGAAGCCCTTTCTGATGGTATTCAGGGCTGTTTTCTTCCAAGATTCCAATTACATTTATCGTAATGCCATGCTCACGCGCGAGCGCCGCCATGGCGATGGGGTCCTCTCCGTGATTGGAGCAGCCATCGGTAATCAGCAACACTTGACGCAGGGTACCTTTTTTCATTTCCATTTAAAAAACTCCTCTCATCGAATGCTGTTATCATCCTTGTCATCGATCAGAGGAAATATACTTTTGATCTTTGAAATTTATTGCGCTTTTGGCCGTTTGATGTTGATTTTCGGGAAATGGGGGATGGAGGCCCATTTCGGAATGTTCCGGTTGATTTTGGTGACGACAACGGTCATATCGTCTTCTATGGTGTTGGACCCAGTGCGTATGACTTCCTCCATCAGCAGGTCTGCGACCACCTGGGGATCATCGGTGCCAATCTCCTTGATTTTACGCTTCATCCAAGCGTTGATGTTCTCAACATGCTTCGGACCTTCATAAATGCCGTCACTCATCATGATGAGCAGATCCCCGGCTTTTAACTGATCGCTCACAACATCCACATCAAACTCCTCAATAATGCCGATCGGAAGGTTGCTTGCCTCGATGATCCTCACCTGGTCTCCCCGTTTCACAAAGCTTGGCGAAGAGCCGATCTTTAAAAATTTCAGCGAGGCATCCTGCAGATCGATCATGGCGAGATCCAGTGTCGAAAAAATCTCATCAGTTGTACGGAGTGAAAGCACCGAATTAACTGACTTAATTGCCACCTCCTCATCAATGCCCGATTTGAGAATCTTTTGCAGAAGCTCCAGTGTCTCATTACTTTCCCTGAAGGCCCGTTCGCCATTGCCCATTCCATCAGAGATCGCCACCGCATATTTTCCGCCGCCTAGCTCCATGGTTGAATGGCTGTCTCCTGAAAGCCATGCTCCTCCCTTTGCCGCAGACGCAATACCGGTTTCGATGACAAATTCGCGCGCCGAACCAAACGCCACATGGCAGTAGCCATTCGGATAAAAATTACAATCCTCTTTTTTCACCACAATGGTTTCCTGCAAAATATCAGACAGAAGAGGAGCAATTATTTTTTCGCACTCTCCGCTGCCGTTGCAACTGGGGAGACTCATCTCAATATCTACATTCGAAGCTTCCAAACTGTAGACATCAATATGTCCCAGCTCAATTCCCGCACTCTGAATCGCCTCTTTGATCTGCTCTTCCTGCACCTGGTGATTGATATGTTCCCGCTGGATTTCTTTGGCGAAGTCCCCCATTACCTGTGACACGCCGAGCAACTGGTTGGCCACCAGCTTCCGGCTTTCCTGAACCTGCTGCTTCAGCTTCTGGCTTGCCTGGTATTGTGAAAGCTCTTTGGAGATGGCTTCTGTAATTTTTTGTGGTTTCACACAGTGCTTCTCCCACTCCAGCTTTAGCCTTCGGTCTTTAATTTCCTGATATTGTTCCTGCTCAGTCATAATCTGGGTCATCATTTCATAGGTTTTAGTAAAATTCACAGCCCAGCACTGTTCTTTTTTAAAACAAGTCTGGCAGGTTTTTTCGGTCACATTGCTTAAAAACAAATCCACCTCATGATCTTGATATTCATCATAGGCACTTTCATTGTACGAAGCAAAGGAGTGGGAAAGAGCCTGAAACATGCTCGAGAACTGCTCCACCCGGTTAGCTGTGACATCCCTGATTTTTTTTACATATTGCTGCTGTTCATTGGAATGCTCCCTTGTACCCGGAACATAGCGGGCAATGCTGTGTATTACCGCCTGGGGCGTCAGCAAAAAGACCCCAATTGCAATGGCAGATTCAATCAGCGTTTTGGCTATGGCAACATTCCCTTCCCCATAGAGGCCGATCAGCAGCGTTCCGATTAACAGCCCGATGCCCACACCGAGCCGCTTTCCTTCCTTCAGCAACCCGCCCAGCAATCCTGAAAAGGCCAGGAGGCTCATCTGATAGAGGCTGCCTACATTTGCCAGACTTAGAATCAAGCCTGTTACCACACCAACAGTTGAACCAATGGCAGCTCCGCCCACAAACGCGAACATCAGTACCAAATATCTAGAAACTATATGTTCCACAGAATAATGATGGATTTCCCACCCGATGGTCCCGGTCATGACAGAAGCCAGCAAAATCATAAAACAGATAATTTCCTCGTTCTTTAAGGATTGAGGGATCCTTTTTAAATTCAATAAAGGAATGCTTTGTAAAAAGATCAAGGTCAGCACAAGAGAAAGACCCGCCTCTACTGCACCCATCATATATTCACTGATCTGAGGAGGCCCAGAAGTAAAGAAGACGGTTCCGATCCTGGCCGTAAAACTGCTCAGGAATACAACAGCCGGCGCCCATCTCATGCGGTTCTTTGTAAACATGTCGGCCGTTTTCTGATAGACTGCATACACCACAACACCCGCCAATATGTAAAATGCATTCATGGGGACATGAGACAATGCGCCGGCTACGAGCGCCAATATAGCAAATCCAGTTCGCTCCTTGCGCAGAACAAATACAGAAGCGATCAATGGCAGAGCAAAAGGAGTGATTTCTGATAATATCATGGCTCGTCCAAGTAAGAAGCCGATCGCAAACAACAACAGTCTCCAATTCAACAGTACGCCTTCCAGCTTGCTCATGAAGCCCTTGCAAATACCGTTTGACACACTTTGTGTTTTCTCCAGCCAAACCATCGCCCGCATGGGTTCCATTACATTCCTGTCCGCCTTTTGATACATCCTCCACACCACCCGTTTAGTTTTGTGTGTCCCATTATAACCACAGGGTATTCACATTTTTTGTCAAACGGTTAGAGCATCCCCCAAAAACTTCTCGACGAACAAATACAAAAATCATGTATTTGCATTGAACAAATACAAAAAACCCTGCATTTGCAGAGAAGGGCTTCTCCTCAAAATGCAGGGTGTATCATTCTATATGTATGGTGACCCGTACGGGATTCGAACCCGTGTTACCGCCGTGAAAGGGCGGTGTCTTAACCGCTTGACCAACGGGCCAGCTTGTGCTTTTTGTAGAAAAAATGGTAGCGGCGGAGGGGATCGAACCCCCGACCTCACGGGTATGAACCGTACGCTCTAGCCAGCTGAGCTACACCGCCATGTTAAAGACACAAATAGTATATTACAAGAAGGGGCCCCCCTTGTCAACGCTTTTAAAAAAGAATTAAATAAAAAGTTGAAACAGCACAGTTTTTGGCACAGGATTTTTTAAGATTTTTAAAAAGTTCTCTAATGGTGAGGCTTTAAAATCATCGTTGATCCGTAGTTTGTAATGCAAGGTGCGAGAGATGCGGGTAAAAACGAGCATCCTGAAACGTAAATCAACAACTCACAATTACAAAGGTTAGCGCGAAAAGAAAAGGCCTCTCTTTTTCAAGAGAAGCCTTGGATATATAATATAAGGTCGTGAAGCTTGAGCATTCAAATCAGCAGCTTGCTATCCTCGGCGCGCTCCGCGTCCGCCGCGTTTTGACTCAGTTTGGCGTTTTAATGTTGCCAGACGGTCTTCACTGTCTTTTAAGAATTTACTCATTTTATCTTCAAATGTTACAGCCGTGTTAAAACCACCATTGCCGCGAGGTGAACCTTTGCGCTGTTTATTGAATCCGCCTTTTGACGGTCCAAACCCACCGCTTTTCGGTGCGCCATAGTTTCCTTTGTTCGCTCCGTAGTTGCTTCTCGTCGGTGCCGGGTTATCCTTTGCTTTTTTAATGGATAAGCCGATTTTGCCATCTTTTTCGATATTCATGACTTTAACTTCGACTTCATCTCCGACTTTTAAGTGGTCATTGATGTCTTTAACATA
Organism: Fictibacillus sp. S7; assembly: GCF_004127935.1. NCBI lineage: Bacteria > Bacillati > Bacillota > Bacilli > Caryophanales > Fictibacillaceae > Fictibacillus > Fictibacillus sp. S7. Next base: position 3,060,489 of record NZ_QJKL01000001.1, read on the forward strand.
ATTGTCTGCAACTTCACTAATGTGCACAAGTCCGGTAGTTCCTCCTGGCAGCTCGACAAACGCTCCAAAATGAGTAATCCCTGTAACCTTACCTTGCAACTTGCTGCCTACTTCAATTGACATGAAGAAAATGCTCCTCCTTAGGTATTCATAAGTTTACTTTATTATACATTATACATGTGTAAAATTCGGGATGTCAATCCGACGAAGATCCGTGTGTTTTAAACACGATCTCCCCCTTCTTGGACATGAATAAATCACGCCGCGCGATTTCCCCGATATAATCAACGTCTTTTAGTTTATGCGCTTCCTCTTTCAGTTGTGCCTTCTTTTCCTTAGTTTGCGCTAACTTGGACTTCATCTGCTTTTCCTGCTTCCCCTTCTCGGCAAGGGTAGACATTTGTGATGTGATGGTTGAAAGCATGGCAAACGCAAGAACTGAAAAAATGACCAGGAAAGCCGCCAGCCTGCGGTATAAACCACGTTTCCTCTTTGCGTCAATCTTTTGCTGGAGATGATGTTCCTTTACGTAGCCCGTATTTAATTCAGTGATGTTCTCTTTACTAAACTGGACCATGTACAACCTCCTATTTCTCCTTCTTGCGGAACCAATTTTTGACTGTATTCTTCAGAGAAATAAGAATCCCTGCTTTTTTTAGCCATTTACCTTTTAAATTATACCATGTTTGCTTGGGAATGAAACGTAAAATCAGGCTGAATAACCATTTTACCGGTAAAAAAATGATTTTAAGAACAAGCCGGACGAGGGCCCAGACCCACCGTACAGCCAATAGAACCAGCGCAAAAATGATCGAGATGACCCATTTTACGGGATGGACGATAAGAGCAAAGAGCAGCCGCACAATAAAACGATACAAATTGCTTATTAACGTGATCAGCACTTCCAGTGCCTTTTTGTAGCTTGTCTGAAAAAGGGCCTTGTACATACTAAAACCGCACAGAAGGGCAATAAAAATATACAAACGGAGATTGGCATGGTTTACATGAAGCAGCACATAAAAAACGATCAGGGCCTGCAGCAGCCAAAAGATGGTGTCATTGATGAAATGCAGCCAGTACCATTTCCTGCGTTCATGGACGAAGCGGCCATAGGTATCAATGGCCATTCCGATCCAAATTCCCGCGGCTGCCATGGCCAGCATGGTTTGAAACTGTACAGAAAGAGTCATTTGAAGAGCTTGCCAAAGAATCCTTTAGTTTTTTCTCCGCTCTGCTGGTCCAGGTAAACCAGATCGAACACTTTTCCTTCAATGGACACCATGCCGGACTCCACATCCAGGTTTTTCATTTTCAAGTTTGTACCCCGAATAGCCAGAAACCCCATCGTTGTCTCGAGAAGAAATTCTTCGTTATCAAAGCTCTCCACCTGTTTCACACCGGTGATCTCCAGCTTTTTCCGTCCTACCATCTTCACATCATGATCCGGGTTCGTGTTTTTATTTAATGAGCCATAATCATAGTGTTGGTCCATTTTAATCCCCCTCTTTCGCTATATGTTTATGAAAAGGGGGACAACTTTAGAACAGATCACATCTTATGAATCAAAAACCTGCCCAATAAAAAGAAGAGCCTAAAATTTAGGCCCTTCTTCCGTTGATTGAAGTGATTCTTCATTGATGATGGTATACATCCCGGCAGCATCCTCTTTTTTCGTGAACTCTTTCAGCTCATCCACACGGACCGTGACAAGCTTCTGGCCAAAGCGGATCTTGAGTTCATCCCCGGCTTTCAGAACCGAAGAGGACTTTGCCTGTTTGCCGTTAACGGCAATTCGCCCTTGATCAGAAATTTCTTTTGCCACCGTCCTGCGTTTAATCAGTCGGGAGACTTTAAGAAATTTATCCAGACGCATTTACTTTACAGCTTCCTTCAGTTTATTTCCCGGACGGAAAGCAGGAACCGTTGACGCAGGGATGCTGATCTCTTCCCCGGTCTGAGGATTGCGTCCTGTACGGCTTGAACGCTCTCTCGTTTCGAACGTTCCGAATCCAACAAATTGTACTTTATCTCCGCTCTTAAGCGCTTCTGTAATCTCATCAACAAGTCCACTTACAACCACTTCAACGTCTTTCTTTGTTAAACCTGATTTTTCAGCAATATTGGTAACCAGTTCATTTCTGTTCATTTTAATAGCCTCCTTAGCATTCTTTCAAAAGATTCGGATAAAGTCCAGAAAACTTAAGGGTTCCGCTTGCTCTGAACAATATTCTCTAAGAAAAAAGGGATTCCTTCCGGGTTTTATAAATTTTCTTTTGCTTGATCCCAGAGTTTATCCATCTTTTCCAGCGTTGTGTCCTGAGGGGTTAGCCCTTCCTTCGCAAGCTCCGTTTCAATGTACCGGAACCGCTGGTAGAATTTTTGATTTGTTAGGGACAGGGCCTCTTCTGGATCAATGCCATAAAAACGGCCAAGATTGACCATGGTAAACAGCATGTCCCCAAATTCTTTTTTGCGTTCCTCATCAGACTGGGCAGTTTTCCATTCGTCAAATTCTTCCCTCAGCTTGTCTATGACCGGTGTAATCTCATCCCAGTCAAAGCCCGCTTTTGCTGCCTTTTTTTGATAATCATAGGCTTTATGAAGGGCAGGTAGTCCTTTGGCCACGCCATCCAAAAGAGAGGTCCGGTGGGCGTTGCCTTTTTCGGCCGACTTGATTTCCTCCCAATTTTTCAGCACTTGATCCGCTGTCTCTGCTTGAACATCCCCAAAAACATGGGGATGACGCCGGATCATTTTCTCAGCCAGGACGGAAATCACATCATCAATGGAAAAATAGCCCTCATCTTCTCCGATTTGGGCGTGCAGCAGCACCTGAAGCAGCACATCTCCCAACTCTTCCACCAGATGCTCATCGTCTTCTTCGTCGATGGCTTCAATGACTTCGTACGCTTCTTCTATTAAATAGCGTTTAAGGGATTCATGTGTCTGCTTTTTATCCCATGGGCAGCCGTCGGGCCCGCGCAATGTGGCAATAACGCCCCGCAAATGTTCAAAATCCTTGAGCATCATGATGTTATCCCGAACAGGCGGAACATAAACCGCTGTCAGATTATTGAGTTCCACCGAACGGTCCAATTCGTGCAGCGGAACATAGTGAACGGACTCGCTGGTACTTCCCGCAGCCGTTACGACCGCAACTTCAAAATCGTCTGGGTACTTATCCATCAGCGTAAGTTTTACATCGGACGCAATAAACCCGTCATACACCTGAACAATAATAAGGTGGTTGCGAACCTGGATCTGCTCTTTCTTCAAACTAGTTCCATCGAGTATTTGGCACCCTTCGATTGGATCGATTTTCAGAGCCGTGTACATTTCATCCAGAAAGCTTTTTCCTCCGGCGACTTTCACCTGGATTTCCTTGCCCTCTGCTTCTTTTAGCAGGATTTGAACGGTCTGCTCGGCAACAAGCGGGTGCCCCGGCACTGCATAGACGATGTCGTCTTCCAGTGCTTTTTCAAAAAGGACAGAGGTAATCTCCCGGTAAACCGCTTCAAAACCATCATGCTTTTCATAGATATCATCAAAAAACGTCATGTGAATTTCTTCTTTTTGAAGCTCCTCTACTGCCGGATGATCTTTTGTGCGGACATACAAATGATCCGTCTTCTGCAGCAGACGGTACACTCCCATGGTGAGCTGATCAAGATCCCCTGCTCCTAAACCAACGATCGTAATCGTACGAGACACGTTTAACTCCTTCTTTCTTTCCAGCGGCTCAATATGTGCCGGATTTTTTGTAATTTTGGAATACGCATAAGGTCATCGGCTCTAAACACCTTGGCCAGCAGCAATGCGGCCAACAGCACGATTCCCCCGCCTGCACTGGCACCCAGGGAAATCACAGCGCTCGCTGTACGGGTCTCGGGCAGCGCTGCAGCTAGTCCTGATTTGATAAGCCAGGCGGACAATGCCATAAGGGCGACTGCACTTCCGATGCGCATGCCGTAAAACTTTTCCGCTGCGGCAAACCTGGTCCTTTTTTCAAGAAAAACAAGATTTATGCCTGCTGCTAAAAAGGAAGCAAGAACGGTAGCTGCACTTGCTCCTAGCTCGTGAAGAGATGACATTAGAACCGCGTTTCCCGCAATTTTAAGTAGAAACGCCAACAAGACACTGATGACAGGGTATATGGTCGATCCAAGCCCCTGGAGCAAACCGGTTGAGGTCAAGAACAGGGAAACCGGCAAAATCGACAGGCCGAGCACGGCGATTTCCAGAGATCCTTCTTTATTTTCAAACAGCATCATATTGACCGGCTCAATAATCACGGCAAGGCCGGCAGCAGCAGCCAGTCCAATAATAAAAACAACCTTGATCGACAGGCCGCAGATTTTGCGTACACTCGTAGCATCTCCACGCCTTTTTGCTGCTGCCACCGCCGGAACAGCGGCGAGGGAAAGCGACGTTGCGATCACCGTTCCAAGCTGAAGAAGCGGCTGTGCTCTGTCAAATATCCCTTTGATTTTCCGGGCACTCTCTAAAGCGATACCGCTTTTACTGAGAAAATTGACAAAGGTAAACGCATCTGCGAGCTGAAACAGCAGCAGAATCATGGAGCAAAGGGACAGCAGCAATCCTGCAGACAGCAGTTGAACACTGCCTTTTCCTGGCGTGATGAAGCGAGGGCGCATCCATCTTCGTTCCTTTTGCTCTCTACTGAAAAAGAGGAATAAGACGAGCAGTCCCGCCAGTGCCCCCACAACCGAGCCTGAGGTCGCAGCCGCACCTGCTGTATAAACACTGTATCCCTGTGACATGAAGTAATAGGAAAACCCAATAATGCACAAAACACGGATCGACTGCTCAACCACCTGGGAGTAGGCAGTCGGCTTCATCTGTTCCACTCCCTGAAAAATTCCTCTGAACACGGCGACAAAAGGCACAAGCAAGTAAATAAAGGATGTAGCTTGAATCGGCAGCTGCAAACGGGCATCACCCATCCAGCTGGCAATGTGAGCCGAACCGAAGAAAAGCAAAACAAACAAAAGGATACCTGCAGCGAAAAACGCAGTAAACGCCTCCTGAACCCTCTTTTTTCGATGGGTGGCCATCTCTCCCGATTCAGACAATATACGTGAAAGCGCGACCGGGAAACCGGCCAATGCAAAGGTTGAAGCTATTCCGTAAAAAGGGTACACCTGCTGAAACACATAAAACCCGGTATCCCCCGTTATATTCTGATAAGGAATGCGATAAACCACACTCAATATTTTTACAATAACCATGGCAAGCGCCAGCACAATCGCACCCTGCCATATCCGTTTCGATTGATCGTCCATACCTTCTCCTAACAAAAAACAACATAACGTACAACGTATTATAGCATGGAAAGGCTGAAGCCGCTGTTCAGAGACGACAGGCATTGGAGGACTTCTGCATAAAACGCTTTTTGTTTTCTGCAGGAGGCCGAAATGATCGAGTCTCTAGCGGCTGAAGCCGGAGCATGGAAAGGCTGAAGTGGCCGTTTAGAGATGAAAAGCGCTGGAGTTCTCCCGTCACAACACGCTTGTTGAATCGGGAGAACGAAGCAATCGAATCTCTGGTCACTGAAGCTGGATCAGGAAAGGCTGAAGCCGCTGTTCAGAGACGACAGGCATTGGAGGACTTCTGCATAAAACGCTTTTTGTTTTCTGCAAGGAGGCCGAAATGATCGAGTCCAACAAGGACGAAAAAAAGAAGGAGCCGAGGCACCCTTCTTTTTTAATGTTCCATTTGCCTGGCAAGAAAGCCGGCTGCTGTTTCTGCAAGCTTTTGCTCTAGCTCTGTCATTTTTTTGCCTTCTTTGGAGAGAAGGGTGACGACACCAATAGGGTCGCCGCTCGCTACGATGGGAGCAATAACATAAGATGAAGACTCTGTATTTCCATCAACCATTTCCACGGTCGTGCTGTTGGCCTCAAGCACCGACTTGCGGTCGTTCATGGAATTCTCTACGACTTTTCCGATTCCTTTGTTCAAGTAATCTTTCTTGGATCCTCCTGCCACAGCAATATAAGAGTCGCGATCGGCGATAAGAACGATATGTCCGGAGCTGTCAGCCAGAGATTCTGCATATTCTTTCGCAAAATCGCCAAGCTCATTAATCGGCGAATACTTTTTCAGTATGACTTCCCCGTCCCGGTCCACAAAAATCTCAAGAGGATCGCCTTCTCTGATACGAAGCGTGCGGCGAATCTCTTTTGGAATAACAACCCGGCCAAGGTCATCAATACGGCGTACAATGCCTGTTGCTTTCATTGAATAGTGCCCTCGCTTTCATGAGATGTAATCACTGGATGTATTGCATAAATGAAACCTTCTTTTGAAGATTGTTCCATTCTCTGCTGTTATTATTTGTTTCCTTGCGAGTTCTATTCATGAAATGCACTTTTGTTTTTTAGCCGGGGGTTATCTCGTTTATGACCTTGCCTTCGCTTTATCTTTTTTTGCGCTTTTTAACTTTTTCAATACTTTCTCCATGGCTTGGAGCAGTTCTTTATCGGAAATACGTTTTTTATTAAATACGATTTTGAGCTTTTCTTTTTCCACACCCAGGTTAATGAAGCGGCCGATTTTATTGACGATTTCAAACAGCTTGGCTCCATCTACTTTTTCTGTTGCTTCCTCTGACAGGAGTATCGTAACTGTATCGCCTTTTTGTTCAATGCTTTCTGCTTTCTCCCGCTTGGCGAGCTCTTTAATGCGTGCAATGAAAAGCAGGCATTCCACTTCCACCGGATAATCGCCAAAACGGTCGATCAGGCTGTCATGCAGCTCATCCACATCCTGCAGGGAGCTTGCTGCTTTAAATTGCTTATACATATCAATCTTTTGCTTGCTGTCTTCAATATAGGAAGCAGGAATATAAGCATCCACTTCCACGTTAATATCGATAACGGGCGCCGCTGCCTTCGGTGTTCCACCTTTTCGTTCTTCAATGGCTTCCTGTAGCATTTGGGAATAAAGATCGAAACCAACAGAATCAATGAACCCGTGCTGCTGTGCTCCAAGCAGGTTACCTGCTCCGCGGATGGTTAAATCCCTCATGGCGATTTTGAATCCGGAACCGAGTTCAGTAAATTCCTTTATGGCCTGAAGTCTTTTTTCTGCTACTTCCGTCAGCACTTTATCCCGCTGGTAGGTGAAGTAGGAGTAAGCGACACGGTTTGAACGGCCGACACGTCCTCTTAACTGGTACAGCTGGGAAAGTCCCATTTTATCCGCATCATAAACAATCAATGTGTTCACGTTTGGAATGTCCACACCGGTTTCAATGATGGTCGTTGACACCAGAACATCTGTGTTGCCTTCAAGGAAATCAAGCATAACGGATTCCAGTTCGTTTTCCGACATTTGGCCATGGGCGACACCGACTTTAACATCCGGTATGAGAGACGAAATCTGCTCGGCCATCCGGTCAATGGAATCGACCCGATTATATAAAAAGTAAACCTGTCCTCCGCGCCCAAGCTCGCGTTCAATCGCCTCTCTGACAAGCGACGCATTATATTCCACCACATACGTCTGAACCGGGAAACGGTTTTCCGGCGGAGTTTCAATAACCGACAGATCTCTGACACCCAGCATCGACATGTGGAGGGTTCTCGGGATTGGCGTCGCCGTTAACGTTAATACGTCAACATTGGCTTTTAGCCGTTTAATTTTTTCCTTGTGGGTCACACCAAACCGTTGCTCTTCATCAATGATAAGAAGACCAAGGTCATGGTATTGGACATCCTTGGAAAGAAGGCGATGTGTACCGATGACAATATCGACCGTCCCGTTCTTCAATCCTTTTGTCACTTCCGTTTGTTCTTTTTTTGAGCGGAACCGGCTGAGTGATCCGATCGTTATTGGGAATTCGGCAAACCGCTCGCGAAAAGTTTCATAGTGCTGCTGCGCCAGGATGGTCGTCGGTACCAAAAAGGCTACCTGTTTGCCGTCCATAACCGCTTTAAATGCAGCACGGATTGCAACCTCAGTTTTTCCATAGCCCACGTCTCCGCACAGTAGGCGGTCCATCGGCCGGGTCCGTTCCATATCCGTTTTGATTTCGTTGATGGCCCGGATCTGGTCGTCTGTTTCCTGGTACGGGAATGAGGACTCAAATTCCTGCTGTTCGGCCCCGTCTTTTCCGAAGGCATAGCCGACACTTGCTTCCCGTTCCGCATACAGCTTGATCAAGTCATCGGCAATATCCTGCACCGAGGACTTAACTTTGTTCTTAACCTTCTTCCAATCGCTGCCGCCCAGTGCGTAAATTTTCGGTTCCTTCGCTTCGGACCCGACAAATTTCTGTACCTGGTCGATTTGCTCAACCGGCACGTAAAGTTTATCGTTGCCCGCGTACCGGATATGCAGGTAATCTTTGTGAACACCTTTGATCTCCAGGGTTTCAATCCCCAGATATTTTCCGATCCCGTGATTCACGTGGACAACATAATCTCCGACCTTAAGCTCGGAATAGCTCTTGATCCGCTCGGCATTGGACATTTTCTGAGAGCGGACGGGACGCCTAGCTTTCTTTGTGAAAACTTCCTCTTCCGTAATCACCGCTAGCTTTTGCTTTGGTGATTCGAAGCCGCTGGAGAGGTCTCCAATCAGAATTTGGTTCACTTTTGGCTTCAATGCTTTGTCGCTTGAAATCAGACTTGCATCCATATCGTAATCCGCAAGCACCCGTTCCAGACGCTTTGCCCGTTCTTCACTCGCCGCAAGAAAGACAATCGTATAGTTCGTTTTTTTCCATCGTTCCAGCTCACCCTTCAGTACATTAAGCTGTCCATGGAAATTTTGCATGCTTTTACTTTCAACATTCAAGATGTTTTGCGGATTCGTATGTGGAACATGGCGCAGGAAAAGAGAAAGGTAGATTTTTTGATAAGGCGTATGCTGAAGAATGTCGCGATCTTGAGACAGGCGGATATCTGTAAGAATCTCACCTTGCATCAGCATGGAAGTATGCCATTCGGCTTCTTCTTTTTCAAGCTGATTGGACATTTCCTCCACACGGCTCACTTCATCCATGACAATAATGCTGTCATCCGGTACATAATCCAATAGACAGGCAGGCTCATCATAAAACAGGGAAATATATTTATACATCCCCTGAAACCGCTGCCTTTCCTTGAATTGCCCCATTTCGTAGTTCATGTGCTCGACAAGGGATTCTTTCACCTGCTTGTCTTTTACCTTTTTCAGCGTGGATGCGATGCCCGCTTCCATCTTGTTAACGACCCCATCAAATTGTTCATCATAAAGCAGGATTTCCTGTGCTGGCCCGATGGTGATTTTTTCTGTTTTTTCATCCGACCGCTGTGTATCTGCTTCGAAATAGCGTATGGAATCAATCTCCGTATCAAAGAGCTCAATCCGGATGGGCATCCGTTCGGTTAATGAATATATATCAAGAATGCCGCCCCGCATGCTGAATTCACCGGGGGCCGATACCATGCTCACCCGCTCATAGCCGATGGCTACCAATGTATTTAAAACGTGTTCAACGTCTATATCCATTCCGGTTTCAAAAGGCAGCTGGGACATTTTCCAAACCTCTTTTGGCGGTAAAAAACGCCGTACTCCCGCGATCGGCGCAACAACCACACCTTTGTCACGAGAGGTTAAAAAGTTCAATACTTCCAGGCGCTGTGCCTTTAATTCCGGGCTCGCAATGGCTATTTCCGAAGAAATAAGGTCATTGACGGGATATAGAAGAACATCTTCTTCCGGAAGAAGGCTGCAAAGGTCTTCATATAGCTTTTGAGCCTGGTACAAATTATGAGTAATCACAAATTGGGTTTTGCCTGTCTCTTCATACAAAGAGGCAATCAGCAGTGTTCTTGCCGATCCGGACAGTCCCGCCACAAGCTGCTCTTTCAAATTCTCCTTCAGGCCGGTCAATACCGCCTGAAAATCATCGCCCTGGCGATAATGCTGCTTCAATCCTAACATGTAAACCTCCCCCCTGACGAAATACTATTCTCCGTATTCCTCAGTACTATGTTGTATATGCTTCTTCTTCGTATTTCTTGCTTTTTTCCCCTTTTACACGCCAAGTATGCTCAACCGTCCTGAAAATAGAAAAAGGCCTTGGCTTGCTGCCAAAGCGTCTTTCTTATTGAATAAAAGAATGGAGCGCGTAATAATCCGGGTTTCTTTCGAGCGCTTCATGACAATCCTCGCAAATGGTTTTGACGTGAATTTCACCTTGCTTGTCATACTCGATCATCGTCTGCCTGTCTTCTGCGGACAGCTCATGAAAGCCAAGCTGCTCAGCCGTCAGACTGTTCTGATCCAAACGCCCGACGTGTTTTCCGCAATGGCGGCACTGGTAATGAATGGCCACGTTTTTTCAGCCCCCTTATCCGGTTCACTAGCATAAGATATGTTACTACCATTATGAACGGAACAGGGGGATTCTATTCAGCCGTTGTACTTATTCATGACACGTGTAAATGGCATGGAAAGAAAGGCTTCACAGGCATCAGCAGAGCGTTCCACTGTCTTCTCGACAAAAGGAACATCTTCCTTTGAAAAAGGGCTCAGTACATAGTCGGGAACAGGCTGGGCATTTTTCGGACGGCCAATACCGAACCTGACCCTGTTGTACTCCTGCGTGCCGATATGGGCAATGATGGATTTCATTCCGTTATGCCCTCCGGCGCTTCCTTTTTCCCTTAGCCTGAGTTTCCCTGCCGGAGTATCCAAATCGTCGTAAATCACAACCATATCCTCGACCGACAGTTTAAAATAATCCATAAAGGGACGAACGCATTCACCCGATAAATTCATATATGTTAAAGGCTTCAACAAATAAACCTTTTCTCCGTTTATAACGCCCGATCCATATATCCCTCTAAACTTTGATTGGTTTAAGGGAATATTGAAACGCCGGGACAGTTCGTCAATTACCCAAAACCCGACATTGTGGCGGGTTTTTTCATATTCTCGGCCTGGGTTGCCGAGACCTACAAACCATTTCACCATGAAATCCTCACTTTCTGAAACAAAAGCCCTTTTTGCTACTTTTATTATACACGAAACTCTGTCACTCATTAATTAAGACGCCTGTTATCATAAACAAACGGTGCAGCCTGTAAGCTGCACCGTTCGAGTAGATTTGAGGCTATCTTATTCCTTTGTTTCGCCGCTGTTATCTTTATCCTCTTCGTCCACGGCTTTGCCTTCTGCATCTCCGCCTGCATCCGCTTCAGCTTCTTCCGCATCTTCTGCGTTCTCATCTTCGGTTTCAGCAACGGTCGGAGGTGTTACGGTAAGAACCACTTCTTCCTCGTCATCGATAATTTCGTAGGAAGATGAAGTTGGAAGATCTTTCACGAGGAAGGAATCGCCGATGTTAAGATTTTCAGCATTAACTTCGATGTGATCCGGGAAGTCATTCGGTTTGGCTTTAACCGTTACCGTATGAAGGATACGCTGAAGAACGCCGCCTTCTTTTACTCCCGGTGATTCTCCTGTAACCGTAAGAGGCACATCGGACTCAATTTCCTTCTTAAGGTCAACCACGATGAAGTCAACGTGGGTCACTTCATTTTTCAAATGGTCCCGCTGAATCTCCTGAACCATAACGGACTGCTTTTTACCATCGGTATTAAGGTCAATTACCCCGTTCAGTCCCTGTTCTTTTAATACTTTTATAAATTCGGTCTCAATAACCGCTACTGACAGAGGTTCTGTGCCGCTTCCATACACTACTGCAGGCACATTTCCTTTTTGCCTTAGTTGAGTGATATAAGAACGTTTTGTGGTATTTCGTTGATTGGCTTTGAGTTCTGTTGCCATATTATTTCACCCTTCCTAAATATAAGTCTCTATAAGAATTACCCTATTTATCCAAGTTTAAAACAAGCAAGCAAAAAACCTTGACCTAAAGATTACCCGCCTTAATCAAACAATTTGGAAACGGAAAGCTGCTCATGCACACGAATAATTGCTTCACCAAGCAATGGCGCCACAGAAAGCTGTGTCACTTTGTCTGTGCGTTTTTCTTCCGGCAATACGATCGTGTTGGTAACTACAAGCTCTTTGATGCGTGAGTTTTGAATACGCTCAATGGCCGGACCAGAGAGCACCGGGTGGGTACAGCAGGCATATACTTCCTTCGCCCCATTTTCCACAAGTGCATTTGCTGCAAGCGTGATCGTTCCGGCGGTATCAATAATGTCATCAATCAAAATGGCTGTTTTGCCTTCAATATTACCAACAATATTCATGACCTCTACCACATTCGGGCGCGGACGGCGCTTATCAATAATGGCGATCGGAGCTTTCAGGCGATCTGCCATTTTACGGGCACGTGTCACACCACCGTGGTCCGGTGAAACGACAACAATATCTTCAAGTTTTTTATCTTCAAAATAATTGGCAAGAATCGGAACACCAAGAAGCTGGTCCACCGGAATATCGAAAAAGCCTTGAATTTGGGTAGCATGAAGATCGATCGTAATCAATCTTGTTGCGCCAGCGGTTTCAAGAAGGTTTGCTACTAGTTTTGCTGTAATGGGTTCACGGGCGCGCGCTTTACGATCCTGTCGTGCATATCCGTAGTACGGAATAACCACATTGATCGTTTTCGCTGAAGCACGCTTGAGTGCATCAATCATGATAAGAAGTTCCATCAGATGCTCGTTCACCGGGTCGCTTGTCGATTGAATAATATAAACCTCACTGCCACGGATGCTTTCTTCAATATTAATTTGAACTTCGCCATCACTGAAGGTAGTGACGGAGCTTTTTCCAAGATCAATACCGATATGCTTTGCAATTTCCTGGGCGAGTTCGATATTGGAATTTAACGTAAAAACCTTTAACGTAGAATCAACATAACTAGTAGCCATTAACACCTATTCCTTCCGTTTTTAACTGCTTGCTCAATTATTTTGAAAGCATTACGCTTTATTGTTGTTTCTGGATTTGGAAACATAATTTTCTTTGTTCGTCTGACGGCTTCTGGCAATTGAAAGTGCCTCCGCGGGAACATCTTCCGTAATGGTAGATCCAGCGGCTACATACGCATTTTTCCCCACTGTCACAGGAGCAATCAAATTGGAATTGCAGCCAATGAATGCGCCGTCTTCCACTTTGGTGAGGTGTTTGTTTACCCCATCATAGTTTACCATAATTGTGCCGCAGCCAAGGTTAACATCTCTGCCAATTTCTGCATCTCCCACATAGGTAAGGTGGGATGCCTTGCTGCCTTGAGCCATTACTGATTTTTTCACTTCCACAAAGTTCCCGATTTTCACTTGATCTTCAATGGAAGATGCCGGACGTACATGGGCAAATGGCCCGATACTGACTTTATTCCCCACTTCACTGTCATGGACCACTGATTGCTTGATGGTGTTGCCATTTCCAATCGTGCTGTCCTTGATCTCGCTGTTTGGGCCAATGATGTTGTTATCGCCAATTCGCGAGGTTCCGGTAATCATGGTGCCTGGATAAATAACGGTATCCCTGCCAATGACAGCATCTGCAGAAATATAGGTCTGATCCGGGTCCACGAGTGTGACACCATTTTTCATGTGGTTTTCATTAATTCGTTTTTTCATCGTTTTCTCTGCTTGCGAAAGTGCGACACGGTCATTAACACCAAGCGTTTCATCAAACGAAGGTGTTTGGTAAGCCGCTACGGTTTCACCCTGCTTCTGAATGATTTCAATGACATCCGGAAGGTAGTATTCGCCTTGGGAATTATCATTGTTGACAGAAGAAAGAGCCTCAAATAAGGACTTGTTATCGAAGCAGTAGGTTCCAGTATTGATTTCTTGCACCAATTTCTCTTCATCTGTTGCGTCTTTGTGCTCTACGATCCGCTCAACCGTCCCGCTTGCATTGCGAAGCACTCGGCCGTAGCCTGCAGGATCTTCCGCTTTTGCAGTCAAAATGCTGACTTTTGCTCCGGCAGCCTGGTGTTCATCAATCAGTTTTTGCATGGTCTGTGCAGTAATCAGAGGCGTGTCTCCGCATACCACGAGCGTAATGCCTTCCTCGTTGGACAACGTTTCTTCCGCTTGCATTACAGCATGTGCCGTTCCAAGCTGCTCTTCCTGAAGAACATACGCTGAAGCGTCTCCTAGCTGGTCTTTTACTTTTTCAGCTCCGTGGCCTACCACTGTTACGATCTTCTTCATGTCCAGCTGAGAGATCTGATCGACCACATGTTGTACCATCGGTTTGCCACAGACAGGATGTAGTACTTTATATAGACTGGATTTCATTCTTGTTCCTTGACCTGCAGCTAACACTACTGCATAGCGATTACTCATAAATGACCTCCACTAGTATTTACTATTATTCTGGTAATATTCCATTACGAATATATCTTATAATCAAAGCCATTTCAAGGAATGTGCAGAAGTTGTCAAGGGATTGTTAAAAAGCGGAAGCGCCTTGCTCAAAAGCGACAGACGTTGGAGTTTTCGAACACAATACGTTCTTCTGTATTTTGTGAGAAAGCGAAACGGCAGAGCTTTTAGGCGCTGGAGCTGGATTCGTTAAAAAGCGGAAGCGACCGTTTAAAGCCGATAGACGTTGGAGGACTCACTCATCAACACGTTCTTTGTGTTGTGTTGGGAGTGCGAAACGGCAAAGGCTTTGGGCGCTGGAGCTCGATTCGTTAAGCGGAAGGCCGCTGGCACAGTCTGGAAGGCGGACGGCAAAAAGGGCGTAAAGAACACTAAAAAAAAGAACCCCCATTTTGGTAAGGAGTTCTTTTAATCATTAATTATCAGGACGCTCCTGCTTCTTCAAAAGCAGATTCCATTTCACCCATTCTGTGATACTCCGTCAATACCGCGTTTTGAATCTTCTCGCGTGTACTCGACGTGATTGGGTGAGCAATATCTCTAAATTCCCCATCCGGGGTTCTTTTGCTAGGCATAGCAACAAACATTCCGTTGTTTCCATCAATCACACGTATATCATGAATAACAAACTCATGATCGATTGTAATTGAAGCAATCGCTTTCATTCGGCCCTCAGTGTTCACCCTTCTTAGTCGTACATCAGTCACTTCCATTCCAAACACCACCTTTTTCCATAAATAAGAACGTATAACAACATTTCTTCATTTCCTTGCATAATCCTTCTATTAATATGAAAATTTTTAAAAAATTTTGTGAAATAAAAAACAGCACCTTTTCAAATGAAAAGGTGCTGTTTTCCTATCTTCTAGATCATCTTTTTTAGGACCTGACGAGTGCAATGACTTCGATTTCAATTTGAACGTCCTTTGGCAGGCGTGCCACTTCCACGCAAGAGCGGGCAGGTTTATGGTCCGAGAAATATTCTCCGTAGATTTCGTTGATTTTACCGAAGTCATCCATATTTTTAATAAAGACGGTCGTTTTCACAACCTGGTCAAAGGAAGAGCCTGCTGCGTCCAGCACAGCAGCCAAATTTTTGAATACCTGGTGAGTTTGGACTTCAATACCTCCCTCAACGATTTCCCCCTCTGCGGTCAATGGAATTTGTCCCGAACTGTAGAAAAGATTGTTCACAACCATTCCCTGTACATATGGACCAATGGCTGCTGGTGCTTTTTCAGTCTGTACCTTATTCATTGTTATTCGTCTCCTTTTGGTTGAAATAGTTCCCTTCTTCGACCTCTATTCGCTGTTCTTTTTCATTAACACTTGCCAGTCTGGTGAGTGACACATAATCGTCCACCAGTCGTTCTGCCCCATCCTGTGCTTCCACAAGCACGCCAATTCCCGCAACTTCAGCCTGAAACTCTTTGATCAGACTAATCATGCCACGAATCGTTCCGCCGGCTTTCATAAAATCATCAATGATCAGGACATTGGCGCCTTTTTGGATGCTTCTTCTCGCCAGCGCCATGGTCTGGATGCGCTTTGTGGAACCTGAAACATAATTGATGCTTACCGTGGAGCCCTCTGTAACCCTGCTGTTGCTTCTTACGATCACTACAGGAACATTAAGCTGCGAAGCCACTGCATAGGCGAGTGGAATTCCCTTTGTTGCCACGGTCATGACTGCATCAATCTTTTGGTGGGAAAAGACAGAGGAAAACAGGCGCCCCACTTGATTTACCAGGTTGGGATTACCGATGATATCTGTTAAATATAAATATCCTCCTGGCAACAGCCGTTCCGGATCCTCAAGCATATCAATGATTTCATGGATGATACCTGACGCTTCTTCCTTTGAAATCGACGGAATGTATTTAACACCGCCTGCCGCACCGGCAACGGTAATGATTGAGCCGATTCCCTGGTATTCAAAGTTTTCCTTGATGATGGCCAGATCCTCACTGATGGATGATTTGGCAGATTGATACCGTTCTACAAAATAAGACAGTGGAATTAACTGATGCGGATGCTGCAATAAATAAGTGGTGAGATCAACCATTCTTCCGCTTCTTTTTAATTTCATCCTTTTCCTCCAAAAACCGAATATTTGAAGTTAATATACCATTTTCATACGGTTTTTATCAACAAAGAAATGGAAATCCTTAAAATTAAGCGGGAATTTAAATGGTTGTTCTGCTTCACTATTTTTCCCGAATGGAGTCCTTAAAGTCTTCCTGTCCTTCACCCAATAGACGTACAGCATATACTTCCGTACAAAATCCTCTCAGTCCGTTATAGACACGGTTCACACGGGATTCATGCTGAAACAGCCCAAATACGGTAGGGCCGCTGCCGCTCATCAGCACTCCGTCTGCGCCGAGCCGGTGCATCTGATCCTTAATTTGCTTTACTTCCGGATACAGTGGAAGAGTGACCGTTTCAAGAACATTCCCGAGCTCCCTGCAGATGGCCTCGTAATCATAGCCTTCGATCGCCTGAACCATTGCATCAATGTCGGGATGCTCGATATTTTGAACATTGAGCTTGCGGTAGACCTCAGCTGTGGAAACCCCGATTGGCGGCTTGGCCAGGAGCACCCAGCAAGGCGGCGGCGGTTTAATATGCTGAATATGCTCTCCTCTTCCGGTTGCAATGGCTGTGCCTCCATACACGCAAAAAGAAACATCAGAACCGATTTTCGCGCCGAGAACAGCCACTTCGTCAATCGTCAGTCCCAGATCCCAGAGTTCATTCAGGCCCTTCAGTGTTGCGGCGGCATCACTGCTTCCCCCTGCCAGTCCTGCGGCCACCGGAATATTTTTGGAAATATGTATTCCGACACCTTTCTTTACCCCAAACGTCTCTTTTAGCAGCATTGCTGCCTGATATGCTAAATTCCGCTGGTCAAGAGGCACAAATCCGCCTGTGGATTCGATCGTAATTTTATTTTCCTCAAGGAGGGTCAGTTCCACACGGTCCGCCAGATCCACTGTAGTCATAATCATCTTAACTTCATGGTACCCATCTTCCCGCTTACCGAGAACATCAAGAGACAAATTGATTTTTGCCGGAGCTTTGATGGATATCTTTTTATCATTCATAAAGATTCCCCTATATCATTAATATATAATTTGATACTATCACAAATCCGGAGCAGCCTCTATATGGAAAAGAGACTGCGGCAAAGGGTCTACAAAAAAACCGGAGCATGGCTCCGGCACTCGCGTATTTATTGCTGTCGGGACAGGTTCTGCTGTGCGATCTCAATTGCACGCTTCACCATATTGCCTGCATCCTTGGCCTTGATGCCGCCCCAGCCTTCCTGCTGGACCGTATTATAAAACCCAAGGTCTTTGGCAAGCTCCATCTTGAATTGCTCAGACATCATTCCACGTCTTCTGCTCATGATGCAAACCCCTCTCATATAAAAAATAAGCGATATGGATTAGTATTTTACGATTGGGGTATGGTTATGTATGAATAGGCGGCTTGAAAAAAAGCATAAAAAAAAGCAGTAAGAATTCTTACTGCCCGCTAACCACCTGGGATTCTTCTAAGAAAGTAAGTTCAACGGTTTCCGTTAATACGTCAGCGTAGCTGTAAGAAACACGTTCAAAAGCGTTGGTGTCCTGATCCAGTTTAATAATAAATACGGCAGGGTATGTTTCTTCCAAGGTACCAAGTCGTTCAATCGTTTTGCGACGACCTCCGTTAGCTCTCAGAGAAAGTCTTTTACCCACGTTAGACTCCAAAATTCGTCTAATGTCCACTATTGTTTTACCCATATCGGCTCCACCTCACTTAGACAAATTGTAACATAAATCGCTACTTTTTGTCAAATTAAAACTAAAATTATAGCAATTTTGAAGTTCGGATGTCAATGAAAAATTATCCTTTTTTTCACTTTTATTATGTGGACAAATGTAAAAATTATGTATGAACACCAAAAAACTTTAAAAAAACACAAAAAAGCCTCCAGCGAGGAGCAGCATAAGTCAGGCCGCTCTTTGCAGGCTGGAAGCCTTTTTATTGCATATAGGTCTGTGATTTGATCGGCATGCCAGTCCTCAAGAAGCCTTTCGTTTCGACCCCGCCCAGACCTTCCCTTCCCGTAAGGGTGTTTCTCAGGACGTCCATCACATTCACATGATCCATAAACGACGTAAGACTGATCTTTGAAACAATATAGACCGGGTCCAGAGCATGAATATTAATTCGTGCGGGTGAACTTGCAAAATTGCTGCCGGCTTTGATCAACGATTCAAAATGGGACTGACAGGCACCGGCAAATATCATGAGATGGTCGAGTTGCGGGTATTTCCGGCGGATTTCCCTAACCGTCCGAACAAAGAACTTAGTATGGCGGTAGGCCTGCATATCCTCAATGGAGCCTTTGCTTTTCATATACGCATCATGTCCGGTAATGACAAGAATATCAGGACGGACCTCATCCACAAGGGCCGGAACTTTCTCCGGCATCTCCGTCTCTTTGATATGAATTCCGTACACCGGCACACCCAGCCGTTTATATAATTCCAGGCATTTGCTGAGGTAAAGAGGATCACCATCCACATGCAGCACTCGTCCGGGCAGTTCAAAATAAGATTGATCATATTCGTAACCGTTCGTCGAGAGGTACTCCCTTTTTTGCCGGAGCAGATAATAATCCTGCCGGAACAGCTTGTAAGAAGACTCTTCCTTTGCCTGGCCCTCCTGACGCCTCTCATGCTGCTGCTGCTGCGACATGGTCACGAGATCAGCGACAGGAGCATCGGCCAAGAGACGCATTTCCTCTCCTGCCAGGTCAGCTACTGTTTTATCTTCATTAAAACCTACGATGCGGAACAACAAATCACAATTATAAGATGTTCTGCCAACCACTGCACCAATCTCAAGTTTCATCAAACTCCCCCTGTTTGGGAAAAAGTACAAATCCCAGTTACCATATTCTTATTAAAGATATGTAACCGGGATTCGAAACATGAGTCTCATTTTAAAAGAGGAGCCAACGCATCTGCGAGCTTGGCAAACTCCTGAATGGTCAGGGTCTCGCCCCTTCGTTTAGGGTCAATCTCAATGTGTCCGAACACCTTTTCGAGCTCTTCACGCTTCTCTTTTAGTGGAAGGTTATTGAGGAGATTGTTCCAAAGAGTTTTCCGTCGCTGTGCAAAGGAAGAACGAATGACTTCAAAGAGGAAATCTTCATCCTGCACCTGAACCGGAGGCTCCTTACGCAGCGTCAGACGGATCACAGCCGAGTCCACATTCGGTGCAGGCACAAAAACCGTTTTCGGCACCTTCAGGACGGTCTCAGCTTCCGCATAATACTGGACGGCGATGGACAGGGAGTTGTACTCTTTTGTCCCCGGTTTCGCCGCAAGCCTGTCCGCTACCTCCTTTTGAATCATGCAGACAATCCCCCTGATGGGCAGCTTTTCGGTAAGCAATTTCATGATGATGGGCGTAGTCACATAATAAGGAAGGTTCGCCACCACCATAATATCCTCAATGCCGGAAAACTCTTCCTGAATCACTTTATTCACGTCAGCTTCCAGAATATCCGAATGAATGACTTTAACGTGAGGATAAGGTGCGAGTGTTTCACTTAAAATAGGCAACAGCCGCTGGTCAATTTCAAACGCTACGACCTTTTGTGATTGACGGGCAATATGCTCGGTGAGCGAACCAATTCCAGGTCCGATTTCAATCGCTCCGGAATGTTCCGTCAGGTTTGCCTGAGCAACGATGTTATTCAATATATTGCGATCGATCAAGAAATTTTGACCGAGACTTTTTTTAAATGTAAAGCCATGCTTCTTCAAAATGGCTTTCATGCTTTGCGGATTCGAGATATCCTTCATTATTCCCGCTCCTCCTGTTGTATTTCAAGTATAGCATCAGCAAACTGCTCTTCCGTGATCTGAAACATCATCAATCGCTTGTGAAGCTGCTTGCCATTCATATAGCCAATCCTTAATCGCCTTCCCAGTTTTTCTCTTCTGGCCTTTGCCTTTGGTCCGCCGATCAGGCCGGCCGAAACAAGATCATTCCAGGTGATCCGTTCCACTTCTTCAATATATTCTTCCTTTACATTATCGAGCGCTTCCCTGATGGATTCCTTGGATGCATGCTCCACACCGAGCCCTCTTTTATTCTTTGCGATGGCCTCTTGTTTCGGAAGAAAGGCATGCTTGCAGCCTGGTACGTTGTTTGAGATGATTTTACGAATGCGTTCACCGGGGTAATCGGGATCGGTAAAAATGATCACTCCCCGCTTTTCCTGGGCAAGCCGGATTTGCTC
The DNA here is from genome assembly GCF_004127935.1 of Fictibacillus sp. S7. Taxonomy (NCBI): domain Bacteria; kingdom Bacillati; phylum Bacillota; class Bacilli; order Caryophanales; family Fictibacillaceae; genus Fictibacillus; species Fictibacillus sp. S7. Next base: position 3,081,126 of record NZ_QJKL01000001.1, read on the forward strand.
AATCGTCTCCTCACTGATTTCAGAGCCATTTGTTTCAAGGGTATCCGCATTGACTGCATTCTGTATCACAGTGGTATCACTTTTTCCTTCTACCACGATTACTTCTTTAATTTTCATAATTACCTCCCAGATGATGCAAAAAACTACTTTCTAGTATACCCATACTTTCCTTTTAGGAAAATAAAAAGCAGAGGATTGCCGCCCGTGCCCGCCGATCCGGGTTGGACGCCTCTCCCCTGCTTCCTTTTGTTTATTATCTATTTAATAACTTTTACTTTTACTGATTTTCTTCCCCATTGTTCGGCTTGAGACTGAGAGGAGAAGAATACATCGATTCGGTTTCCGTTGATTGCTCCGCCTGTATCAGCGGCAACCGCGTAACCATAACCTTCTACATATACTTTACTGCCAAGCGGAATCACGCTCGGGTCGACCGCAATTACTTTCGCATTCGGGTTCGCATGCAGGTTCACGCCTGTTGCGGTCTTACCGGTGCACCCTGCACAGTTTGCTGTATATGCTGTGCTTGTTACATACAGCTCCTTATCTCCAGAGGAAGATGGGCTGCTTTTTCCGCGGGATACAACAACCGGTTTTGCTTTCGGCTTCGGTTGTGGTTTTGGTGCGATCTTTGTTCCCACAGCGATCACTTTGTCTTTGCTATCTTTCAGGGTTTTTTTGCTTTTTAGTTTGCGGGATACTTCCTTCCCGTTTTCAAGTACGACCTCATACTTTTTGGAAAGCCGGCCCTTTGAGCCCTCTTTCACTACTTTTTCCTTGCCCTTTGCCAACTTTCCGTCTTGGTGTTTAACTGTGGCAAACGGTGTATCTTCCTCCACTACATCGGTGACCTTTTTCACCCGGGTTACGTTAATCTTCAATCCGTCTTTAAGTTCGGTCTTTTTCGCAGGTTTCACGCGATCAAGATCTCCCAATTTTACTTTATCTTGTTTTAAAAGGTCAGCGACCGTAGTCGAGGTGGTCCAAACTTGCTTTTTCTTGCCTCCCACAACAAGGTCCACAGAGACAGCTTGCTGCAGGTTGATTTCCTGCTTGTCTTCAATTGGTGTATTTAATGCTGGTTGTAATTTATCGTGCTGGTTTACGCTGATTTCTCGTTCACCAAAAAATTCTTTTACTGTATCGGCTGTTGACCACACGGACTGCTTTTCCCCGTCAACTGTAAAGTTCACCCGGTGTGCAGGCGTGTATTCAATCTGCATGCCGTCTTTGAGCGGCTCATTTAATCCTGGCGTGACCGCGTCATGGCGGTTTAGTTTAATTCCATAATCAGAAAGTGCATCCCTAACATTTTCAGCGTGCGAACTAAACGATTTCTTCTTTCCGTCAACCATGATGGAAACATCTGTTTTCGAAGTTTCATAGCTTACGAAACCTGTTGTCACAGCCAGAACGATGATAGCGGCAGCAGCCAATACGAGCTTTTTCGTCAAAAATTCATAAAAAAGCTTTCCTTTGCTCCTGTTCATGTCACCTATTCCCCCTTCACAAAGATTGAAGTATAATCGCAGATTTTTTCGTTGTCAAATCCCTCCTCATATTCAATTGATTGGCAAATATCCACTAATCGATTGAATCAGGGCAGGAAGAGCGGGGAAACCTCCCTATCGTTTCCTTCACTCATCCCTTGCTATTGCTGGATTTTCAACGTTGATGTGACCGAGCACTCAGTCGCTGATCTGATACAGGCGCTTCGCATTTTCGGTCGTTTTTTTAACTAAATCTTCCAAAGGTATTTCTCTTAATTCTGCTATGGCCTCCGCCACATACTTTACATAGGATGGTTCGTTTCGTTTTCCCCTGAGCGGGTGAGGACTTAAGTAAGGGCAATCCGTTTCAATCAAAAGCCTGTCAATCGGAATCTCCTTGGCTACTTCCTTTGGCTTCTTCGCGTTTTTAAAGGTCACGGGACCGCCAAACGAAATATAAAAGTTCATATCCATGCATTCCTTTGCCACTTCAAGACTGCCACTGTAGCAATGCATGATTCCGCCGACTTCTTCGGCTCCTTCTTCTCTCAGAATATCAACCACGTCCTGTGTCGCCTCGCGGTTATGAATGATAATCGGTAGCTTCACTTTTTTCGCCAGTTGAATCTGCTGCCGGAACACGCGCTTCTGCACGTCCTTCGGTGATTTGTCCCAATGATAGTCCAGCCCCATTTCGCCAATGGCTACGACCTTCGGATGGTCCGCAAGCTCTTCAATCCATTGCAGATCCTCCGGTGTCATATCCACTGCATCAACAGGGTGCCATCCTACAGCTGCATAGATAAAATCATATGTATCAGCCAATTTTAGAGCGCCTTTGATTGTCGGCTGATCGAACCCGACAACCACGATATGTGAAATTCCTTCATCCAAAGCTCTTTGAATCACGTCTTCAAGATCTTCTTCAAACTGAATTGCATTTAAATGTGCGTGTGTATCAAACATGAAGATAACCCTCCCATAACACTTTCACAGTTTATCATACCTTTGTCCTATAACACCAAGTCGTACGTATAACAATTGCATTACAGAATGATTACATACTGGAAATTCAGCGGTAAATATAGGGATTAATCTGCCCTATCCCTTCTTTTTCTTCGTTTTTATACAAAAAAAGGAAGCCCTTTTAGGCTTCCCATTCGACGCTGTTCTATTTTACTTTTGCACCGTTCGGCAAGTTTTGATCAACGGTTGCCAATGTAAGCTGGTCACCGGCCGAACCGGCAAGGATCATGCCCTCTGACAATTCCCCGCGCAATTTAACCGGTTTGAGATTTGTCACACAGATGACTTTTTGTCCAACAAGGTCTTCAGGACGGTAGAATTTTGCGATTCCTGATACAACCTGTCTTTTTTCATAGCCCAAGTCAAGTTGAAGCTTTAAAAGCTTGTCCGCCTTCTTTACCGGTTCTGCTTCAATGACCTGTGCCACCCGAAGATCGACTTTCATGAAATCATCAATCGAAATCTCAGCGGATTCTTCTTTTTCAACTACAGGAACCTCTGCTTTTTCTTCCTCTTTCGCTGCAGGAGCACCACCCATTGATTGTTTAATGTAACTGACCTCTTCTTCTGTTTCCAGGCGAGGGAAGATCGGGTTTCCTTTTTGGACAGTAGTTCCTCCAGGAAGCTTACCAAACTCAAACACTGTATTCCATTCTGTCAGCTCTCCTTCCTGGATGCCAAGCTGGTTCCAGATCTTTGCAGGCGCATTGGTCAGGAATGGCTGAATAAGGATGGAGACGATACGGATGGATTCCGCCAGGTGGTACATTACTGAACCCAAGGCTTGCTTGCTTTCTTCGTTCTTAGCCAAAATCCAAGGCTGTGTTTCATCAATATATTTATTCGTACGGCTGACTAGCTGCCAAATATTGCTTAACGCTACTGAGAATTCCATGTTTTCAAGAGATTCTTCCGTTTTCCTGATGGCTTCCTCAGCAAAATCAACAAGGTTCTGATCAAAATCCGTTACATTGCCCTGATAGGCAGGAAGTGCTCCGTCAAAATACTTGTTGATCATGGCAACCGTTCGATTGAGAAGGTTACCAAGGTCATTGGCAAGGTCGTGGTTGATTCGGTCTACGAAGCTTTCCGGTGTGAATACCCCATCTGAACCAAACGGAACTTCGCGAAGCAGATAGTAGCGGAGCGCATCCAGGCCATAGCGGTTGATCAGCGTAACCGGATCCACCACGTTCCCTTTGGACTTGGACATTTTTCCGTCCTTCATTAATAGCCATCCGTGCGCAAACACTTTTTTCGGAAGCGGCAGATCGAGTGCCATCAGCATGATCGGCCAGTAGATAGTATGGAAACGCACAATCTCTTTACCCACCAGATGGACATTCGCCGGCCAGAATTTCTTATACTTCTCGTCATTTTCAGAGCCGTACCCAAGAGCTGTAATATAGTTGGACAATGCATCAATCCACACATAGATCACATGCTTCGGATTGCCCGGAACCTTCACGCCCCAATCAAAAGACGTACGGGAAACCGCCAAATCCTCCAGACCCGGCTTGATAAAGTTATTAATCATTTCATTTTTTCGGGATTCAGGCTGGATAAATTCAGGGTTCTCTTCATAAAACTGAAGGAGCCGGTCGGCATATTTGCTCATTTTAAAGAAATAGCTTTCTTCTTTTACACGTTTAACTTCTCGCCCGCAATCCGGGCATTTTCCGTCAACAAGCTGAGTCTCCGTAAAAAAGGACTCACACGGCGTACAGTACCAGCCTTCATACTCGCCAAGGTAAATATCTCCCTGATCAAGCAGCTGTTTGAAGATTTTTTCGACACTTTCCTTATGTCGGACTTCCGTGGTGCGAATGAAATCATCGTAGGAAATATCAAGCTTTTCCCACAGCTCCTTGATTCCTGTAACAATCTCATCCACATACTGCTGCGGACTTACATTGTTTTCTTCTGCCTTTTGCTGAATCTTCTGGCCGTGTTCATCGGTTCCTGTCAAATACATGACATCGTAGCCTTTTAAGCGCTTGTACCGTGCAAGAGCATCACCCGCAACGGTTGTATATGCATGCCCGATATGGAGTTTTCCGCTAGGGTAATATATAGGCGTTGTAATATAAAATGTTTTTTCTCCCATAATAAATTCCTCCGGTATAAAAATTTAATAAACTATGAAAAAAGCCCCTGCAGAAGGAGGGACATGTTATTTACAGGAAAAGTGAGGATAAAGCGCACCTATTCGATTGGGTAAATAAGAAAAAGTGTAAAAAAATGTTTCTTCTGGGACATAAAATACAAAGCAGGTGCGAAATCACTTTATGTAAATATCTTCATTATGCTCTTTTCTTCACTCAAAATATACCTAATACCACAAAGTGATGTCAAGGTAAACAGGATGAGCAGGGAAGAACAGGCTAAGAGGGTATTTTTTAAAAGTCAGTTTTGTCGAAAAATGACGAATTTATCAAGCGTAATTTCCAGTAATAATTTTGAAAATAAAACATAAAATTCTAAGCCTTTTTTTACCTTTTTTCTTCAACATTCTGATATGATTGAATCTATGGAAAACAAGGTAAATAGATAGAGAAATTTTTATTTACAAAATAGTTGACCTAATCTGGAAATATTGTTATGATGAATCCGTAAGATTTTGTCGAATTCTGACGATTATATAAATATAGATAAAAATTAGGTTTAGATATTCTACTATTCGGGAGGAGATTACTAAAATGAAATCTACAGGTATTGTTCGTAAAGTTGATGAGCTAGGACGTGTGGTAATTCCAATCGAATTACGCCGTACTCTTGGAATTGCTGAAAAAGACGCATTGGAAATTTATGTTGATGATGACCGCATCATCCTCAAAAAATATAAGCCAAACATGACATGTGCTGTTACAGGTGAAGTTTCTGATGATAACTACTCACTAGCTGGCGGGAAAATCATTCTTAGCCCAGAAGGTGCAAAAGAAATCATGAACGAACTTCAAAAACAACTTCAAACTTCAAAATAATAAAAAATGGCCTCCTGTCGATCAGGAGGCTTTTTTATATACCGTTATTTTGTTCTTGTTCGACGTGATAAGCCTGATAGACTTCTCTCTTGGATACGTTCCTGTCTGCGGCGGCCCGTTTGATCGCATCTTTGCTTTTTAGCTGTTCCTGTTCGATGTAATGCTCGACATGCTCAACCATAGTGAGCGGTTCCCACCATTCGGTCTCACCATTCTCTTCACCCGGTCCATTTTCCGAGCCTTCTACAATGAGGCAAAATTCCCCTCGGATCTCTGTGTTTTTCGCCCATTCCAGAACTTCCGTCAAAGTACCTCTGATAAACTCTTCATATTTCTTCGTTAATTCTCTGGCCATCGAAAGCTGGCGATCTCCGAGCACTTCATGCAAAACTGAGAGCGTTTCTTTTAATCGATGAGGAGATTCATAAAAGATTATGGTAAACGGATAGAACTTCAACCGCTCCAGCTGTTCCCGCTTCTCTTTTTTTCCGCGTGGAAGAAATCCATAGAAGTAAAAGTCCTTTGTATCCAGCCCCGACGCAATCAAAGAGGACAGAGCCGCATTGGCTCCAGGCAAAGGAATCACAGGAATGTTCTCCTTTAAGGCGCTGACCACCAGCTCATAGCCTGGATCCGAAATGGCGGGCGTTCCCGCATCGGATACGATTGCGATGGTCTTCCCTTCCTTTAACCGGTCGATCATCTTCACGCCGCTTGCTTCTTTATTATGCTCATGATAGCTGAGAAGCGGTGTCTGTATCTCGAAATAATTGCAAAGCTTTTTGGTCTGCCGTGTGTCTTCCGCCCCTATGTAATCGGCTTCCTTCAAAATCCGAATGGCACGGTATGTTATATCCTCCAGATTGCCGATCGGTGTGGGAACCAGGTAGAGTACGCCTGTTTCATGTTGTTCCTGATAGCTCTTTTGCTGCCACATGACTCATTCCTCCTTCCTTCTTATTTTCCGTAAAAGACAGTTTTCAATTCTTCCGTGTACTGGCCATCTTCTCCATAAACAGTAAGCGGCGAATGAATGTGAAGATCCGGACTGCCATCCTTCATGCCTTCAATCAGCAGCATATTGGCTTCACTGCCTTTTTTCGGATGGATGAATTGCAGTCTCTTTGGCTCCAGCCGGTACGCCCTCATGGTGCTTAAAATATCCATTAAACGCTGCGGCCGATGTACAAAGGTGACCTTCCCGCCCTGTTTCACGAGTTTACTGCTGACCGAGACGACATCTTCCAGCGTACAGTAAATTTCATGCCTGGCAACAGCTAGGTGTTCATTTTCATTATGGTCTTTTCGATTAGCTGATGGAAAATAGGGAGGATTGCATACGACGGCATCAAACCGGCCGTGGCCCAATTTTTCCGGGAGATTGACAATGTTGTCCGTCACCATGCTGACCTGATCCTCAAGGCCGTTCAGCACAATACTCCTTTTTGCCATATCGCTCAGCCGCTCCTGGATTTCCACGCCTGTAATTTGGGCTTTGGAACGCTGGGTTAAAAGCAGTGCCACGGCTCCATTCCCGCTGCAAAGGTCAATAATCCTTCCTTTTTGGATGGGAATATAGGCAAACCTGCTCAGCAATACAGCATCCAGGGAAAAAGAAAAAACGCTGGGGCTTTGAATAATTTTAAGGGACTCATCCACCAGATAATCCAGACGTTCGTCTCCTTGTAACCGGCTCTCCATTTCATCACTCTTTTCGTAGTTTTACCCTTACAACAGAAAAGAGTCTTCCCCATTGGAAAGACTCTTATTTTTTATTAAGGAAGGAAAGACAGAACAGGCAGTCGCCCTCTGTTCGTACACTTCCGTAATGCAGATTGCAAATATGAAATCCTTCTTGATACAGCCTGGCCAAGTTGTCATAGCCTTCCCCGATATCTGCCGATTCTTGTGACAGTGACCGCTTTTTAACAGAGGATTTGGATCCCTTTTTTTCCTGTGGTTTCAGAGCACTTCGCAAATTGTAATTTTCCATTTGCAGGTTGTGATTCTGTTCCAATAAGGCGACAAGGTCTGCTTTTAAGTCTCCAATTTGCTCCGTTAAAGCTGCCAATTGCTGCTCCATATGGGTCACCCGGGAAAAAATTTGATCTTTCTCCACGTGCTTTCCACCTCATTATTCTGTAGCTTGCGTAAATAATTCCTTTTCTTTCATGAGCTCATCAATTGTATATTCTGTTACTTTTTCAAGTTCAGGCAGATCAACCTGCACAAGTTTCTCGAGCATATTCAATCCTACCACGCGACCTCTTCCGTCAGGAGTAGCAATATACTCTCCAACATCCGGAAGTTCTTTTTTGACTTCTTCATAGTAGTCGTTTTCATACTTCAAACAGCACATTAAACGGCCGCAAAGTCCGGAAATTTTCGCTGGGTTCAGCGAGAGATTCTGATCTTTGGCCATCTTGATTGAGACGGGTTCAAAGTCACCAAGAAAAGTTGAACAACAAAGCATTCTTCCGCATGGACCGATTCCGCCAAGCATTTTGGCTTCATCGCGAACACCGATTTGACGAAGTTCAATCCGTGTTCTGAAAATGGAAGCAAGATCTTTAACAAGTTCACGGAAATCGATGCGTCCATCTGCTGTGAAATAAAAAATAACTTTATTTCGGTCAAATGTATACTCAACATCCACCAATTTCATATCCAGCTTATGCTCGGTGATTTTCTCAGTGCAAAGATGAAAGGCTTGTTGGGCAGCTTTTTTGTTTTCTTCCACCGCAAGAGTATCTTTTTCGTTTGCATTTCTTACGACTCTTTTCAAAGGAAGTACAACATCATTCTCCCCAACTTGCTTCTTGTCTATAACGACTTTCCCGTACTCAATACCGCGTGCTGTTTCGACAATTACGAATGAACCCTTTAAGATTTCAAGGTCGCCAGGATCGAAATAGTATATTTTTCCCGCTTTTTTAAAACGGACACCAACTACTTCATACACAGGCTTTTATCCCTCCCGTAATCGTAAAACCAGCTGCTCCATGAGGAGCTGTGGGTTTACGTTTGCACCTAGACGTTGCTTGGCTGTTAATACCGCCAGCATGTTCTCACTGATTCGTTTCTGTGAGGTATGTAGAGCTTGTTGCTCCAACGCCTGCCGCTGATCGACTAATACCAGGTGCTCCGGCTCCGAAAGCTGTATAAATAAAAGATCTTTGTACCAGATCAATAAAAGGCTTAATGCGTTGTCGAGTTGATCTTTTTCCTTAAAAAACGACAACCAGTTTTCCTGTAATGAAACAAGAGCCTGGTTGGGACGACTCCTCAACTCTTCAGTTAATTGTATCACTTTGTCTCGTGCTTGTGCAAACCACTCTTCCCTACAAATTTCGAGCGCTTCTGACGTATCATTCGTCAGAGCCGCTGCCATGGATGCCATCGGCAGGGAAATTCCCTCGTTCTGAAGAACACCGATCAGCTGGTCGGAGGGAAGCGGTGAAAAAGAAAGCACCTGTGAGCGTGACATAATCGTTTCAAGCAACCGGTGCATCTGTTCAGTCAGCAAAATGGCGATAGTGGAAGACGTAGGCTCTTCCAGAAATTTCAGCAGACTGTTGGCTGCCTGGACCGTCATTCGGTCGGCATGTTCGACAATATAAACCTTCTTTTCCGATTCCATGCCATGATAGGCAAATTCTTTTTGCAGACCGCGTATTTGATCGATCTTAATAGATTGCCCGTCCGGCTGAACCACATGAACGTCGGGATGATTGCCTGAATCGATCCGTCTGCAATCCCTGCATTCTCCGCAAGGTTCAACATCTGTTTTCTCCCTGCATAAAAATGTCTTTGCAAGCTGCAGGGCCACGTCCATCTTGCCGGTGCCATGACCCCCCTCAAATACATAAGCATGAGCAAGACGGTCTTTCCTGACAGTGTTTGTTAACGTTTTAACAACCCTTGGCTGACGCTTACTTAATTGTTCCCAGCTCATTTTTTCCACCTACATATATAGATTAATCAATAGCCCTTTCATTTCGCCAACCTGATCAAGGAGGCTGATTGATTTTTCTTCTTTCTTTATCATCGTATCGGTCATTTCGAGCAGTTTCGTGTCAATCTCCTGAACCAGCCGTGATGTCTGCAATCTTCCCTGGCTGTTCCACCCTTTGTGTTGTTTAAGATTCATGCCAAAACTTACGGCTTCTTTGACAAATCGCTGAACAAGCCGCTTGTATTGCGTGAAATCTTTCAATGTCTGGCTCCGAATGAGCCGCTCGCCCTGTTTTTCCACATCTTTAAAAAGCGTTCCCAATTGCTCTCTTTGAAGCTTTTTCTGTTGAGTCGCTACGGCTTCCCTAAACGAAAGACCGTTTTTCCCGTTTTCTCTGGTTTCTGCAATCCTGGTCTCAACCACCGTACGGGAATCCTGGCCGATTTTCATTTCCATTCCTCCATTGTTTAAAACTGCTGAAAACTTTCGATCGGAAGAACAAACACCGTTGCGCCTCCAACTTCAACTTCAACAGGATAAGGGACATACGCATCAGCATTGCCGCCCATAGGAGATACAGGAGCAACCAGCTGATTGCGGCTCTTGCAGTTTTCTTTGATAATTTCCATGACCCGATCTACCTGCTGATCTTCCACACCAATCATAAACGTCGTGTTGCCTGCCTTCAGGAACCCTCCTGTGGTCGCAAGCTTGGTCGCACGAAATTCATGTTTGACAAGGGCATCTGCCAACCGGTTGCTGTCTTTGTCCTGTACAACTGCAATGATCATCTTCATCCTTTGTATCCCTCCTGCTTTTGTATTATTTATATCGGTTCGCTAGAAGCAATTTAATATCCTTTATGATTTCATCAAAAACTTCGTCTACCGTCTGATTTCCATCGACAAGCAGGAAACGCTCCATGTTTTCTTCATAAATCTTTTGAAAACCGGATCGGACCCGTTCATGGTAATCAAGCTCTTTCTGCTCAATACGGTCAAGCCCTTCCCCTGAGTAACGGCTTACCATGCGCTGTCTCCCGATCTCGGGTGCAACATCAATAAGATAGCTGCGGTCCGGCTTTAATCCCCCTGTTGCAAATCGGTTGATGCGCGTCACATCCTCTACAGGAATACCGAGGCCATACGCCTGATAAGCGACGGAAGCGTCCACAAACCGGTCGCACAGAACCAATTTTCCTTCCTGAAGTGCAGGGACGATTTTTTCCTTTACGTGCTGTGCACGCGATGCGGCGTACAGCAGTACCTCCGTTTCATCCGCCATCTCCGGATGGGCCGGATCCAGGATTAATGACCGGATTCTATCGCTTACCGCGGTTCCCCCCGGTTCCCGGGTTAAAATAAAGGGAACTGAATTTCCCTGTAAAAACTCCGCCAACTTTTTGATTTGAGTGGATTTGCCTGAGCCATCAGGTCCTTCAATAGTTATAAATAATCCGTTCACAAGCACTCTTCCTTCTGTTCTGCAAATACGTATATTTTATGTTCCTGTCCTCCATGAAACCTTGCACCCTGGCTGGACAAGTACTGATATTCTTTAATCATAGCTTCTGTGATCCGTTCACCTTTTGCAATCAAAGGAATGCCTGGCGGGTACGGTATAATCGCTTCTGCTGCAATAAAACCTGCTGCCTCTTCAAGAAACACAAACTGGGTCTCCATTTGCGCCAATTCCTTGTAACTCTTTTCAAGAGCACTAATCTCAGCCGACTGGACGGTTACCGGAGTTTGTCGAAATTGTTCCTTGTGAAACATTTCTTCCGAAAGAGCATCCTGTATCGTTTGAATGATTGTCGTTGAATCCTGAACCTCTTTCAATGGTAGAACAAACAATACATTGAAGGGATCAGCAAGTTCAGTGTAAATTCCCTGTCTCTCAAATATATGCTGTAGTTCATATCCCGATAATCCCATCGTACTCTGTACCGTAACTTTCAATGGATCCACTCTGCATCCTGGTGAAGCCTCCAGCACATGAAGTCCAGAAAGATCAGTTAAGGAGCGGCGAAAATGATCTGCATTCTGCCTGATTTTTTTAAAATCACCAGTAGAAAGATTTGCGGTATACGCTCTGGCCAGATCAAGAGAGGCCATAATGGGATAGGAAGGTGAACTTGACTGAAGGGCTTGTAAGTAATGTTTTACCCTTTTTTCGTCAATTCGAAAACTGTTGGAGTGCAGGTACGCGCCCATTGTCATCGCCGGGAGGGTCTTATGAGCCGAATGCACAACCATATCCGCTCCAGCGCTTATCGCACCATCCGGAAAGTATTCACTGTGCCCCAAATGAGCACCATGCGCCTCATCCACCAGCACAACCAGATCTTTATGATGCATATACTCAACGATTTCAGTCAGATCAGGAATCATACCATAGTAGTTTGGAGAAGTGAGAAGGATTCCTTTGGCATCTGGATACTTGTCCAGTGCCTTCTTCACACTTGCAAAGGAAATACCTGTCGCAAACTGCCCTGCCCGGTCTACTTCAGGAGATAAAAAAACAGGCTTCAATCCAGCCAGCTCAAGCCCGTTTAACACGGACTTATGGCAATTCCGCTGAATGAAGACAACATCCCCTTCCTTAAAAGCCGAAAACAGCATGACTAGATTTCCTGCGGTACTCCCACCAACAAGGAAGTAACTGTGCTTTACGCTGTAAAAAGAAGCGGTCAGCTGCTGTGCCTCATGGATCGCTTCTGTCGGTTCATGAAGATCATCCAGTCCCGACAGTTCTGTCACATCAAAGGGAAGCACAGATGAAAACGCCTCGGTCAGCTGAAATCCTACAGTCCCGTTCTTGTGGCCTGGTACGTGAAAAGACCATTTTGTATGGTCACGATGCCGCACAAGGGCATCGTACAATGGTGTTTGTTGTTGTCGCATCCTGTTTATTCCTTTGGTCATTAAATGTTTTGCTTAGCTTTATTTTAGCATAACTTCATATCGTCTGCTTTACGTCCAAAGAGAAAACAGGCCGTTGGCGGCCTGTTTAGACAGAGGATTTTACCAGTTTCAGTTTTCGTAATTGATTCAGATAGTGCTTATAATACTCGTCATTGGTCTCGGCAGAAACTATTTTTTCTTCGCAATCCATACAAATGTACTGATGTAAAATGTGAATGCCTATTTGCTTCCTTTCTTCGCAAACTAAGCACAGTTCCCCTGCTTGCTGTTTTGATGATTCCATTGTTTATCCACCTCCGTTACTCCCATTCTTCCCAGGGCGAAGCTTCTCTATACTCTCGTACCTTACTAAACTCGTTTTTTCTTCTTGGGCTCTAGTTCAATGTATGTAACCCGGAATTTGTTCGTGTCTGTCTCCGAAAATTAAAGCCTTTTTCAGGTTTTATGCTGATTCTTTTATCTGATGGTTGGTGTGGATTTGAGGTTTTGGATAAGGAAAGGTTTGGACAAGTCAGGGCTCTCTGAGATAAGTTTTTAGTTTTTTTGAAAAGGAAAGGACTAATTGAGGAGTTTTTTGTGCGGTTTGACACGATTTACTTGCATATCACGTCATTTTCATCTTTCGAAAAAACAAAAAAGCACCGCTGATTTCTCAACAGTGCTTAATTTTTGCCCGGCAACGTCCTACTCTAACAGGGGGAAGCCCCCAACTACCATCGGCGCTGAAGAGCTTAACTTCCGTGTTCGGTATGGGAACGGGTGTGACCTCTTCGCTATTGCCACCAGACATATTTAATTTTGAGGCATATTCCCTCAAAACTAGATAACTTCATCCAAACTTACTGATTTAATTAAGGATAAGCCCTCGACCGATTAGTATCTGTCAGCTCCACGTGTCACCACGCTTCCACACCAGACCTATCAACCTCATCATCTCTAAGGGGTCTTACTCACTTGACGTGATGGGAAATCTCATCTTGAGGGGGGCTTCATGCTTAGATGCTTTCAGCACTTATCCCGTCCACACGTAGCTACCCAGCTATGCCCCTGGCGGAACAACTGGTACACCAGCGGTGTGTCCATCCCGGTCCTCTCGTACTAAGGACAGCTCCTCTCAAATTTCCTGCGCCCGCGACGGATAGGGACCGAACTGTCTCACGACGTTCTGAACCCAGCTCGCGTACCGCTTTAATGGGCGAACAGCCCAACCCTTGGGACCTACTTCAGCCCCAGGATGCGATGAGCCGACATCGAGGTGCCAAACCTCCCCGTCGATGTGGACTCTTGGGGGAGATAAGCCTGTTATCCCCAGGGTAGCTTTTATCCGTTGAGCGATGGCCCTTCCATGCGGAACCACCGGATCACTAAGCCCGACTTTCGTCCCTGCTCGACTTGTAGGTCTCGCAGTCAAGCTCCCTTGTGCCTTTACACTCTGCGAATGATTTCCAACCATTCTGAGGGAACCTTTGGGCGCCTCCGTTACGATTTAGGAGGCGACCGCCCCAGTCAAACTGCCCACCTGACACTGTCTCCGAACCGGATCACGGTTCCAGGTTAGAATTTCAATACAGTCAGGGTAGTATCCCACCGACGCCTCCATCGAAGCTGGCGCTCCGACTTCTCAGGCTCCTACCTATCCTGTACAAACTGTACCAAAATCCAATATCAAGCTGCAGTAAAGCTCCATGGGGTCTTTCCGTCCTGTCGCGGGTAACCTGCATCTTCACAGGTACTATAATTTCACCGGGTCTCTCGTTGAGACAGTATCCAAATCGTTACACCTTTCGTGCGGGTCGGAACTTACCCGACAAGGAATTTCGCTACCTTAGGACCGTTATAGTTACGGCCGCCGTTTACTGGGGCTTCAATTCAGAGCTTCTCCCCTAAGGGATAACCCCTCCTCTTAACCTTCCAGCACCGGGCAGGTGTCAGCCCCTATACTTCGCCTTGCGGCTTCGCAGAGACCTGTGTTTTTGCTAAACAGTCGCTTGGATCTATTCACTGCGGCTCTCTCGGGCGATAAACCCTACCAGAGCACCCCTTCTCCCGAAGTTACGGGGTCATTTTGCCGAGTTCCTTAACGAGAGTTCTCCCGATCATCTTAGGATTCTCTCCTCGCCTACCTGTGTCGGTTTGCGGTACGGGCACCTCTTTCCTCACTAGAGGCTTTTCTTGGCAGTGTAGGATCAGGGACTTCGGTACTGTAATTTCCCTCGCCGTCACAGCTCAGCCTTCACGATTGCGGGATTTGCCTCACAATCAGCCTAACTGCTTAGACGCGCATTTCCATTCGCGCGCTCTCCCTACCTTCCTGCGTCCCCCCGTCGTTCAAACGGAAAGGAGGTGGTACAGGAATTTCAACCTGTTGGCCATCGCCTACGCCTTTCGGCCTCGGCTTAGGTCCCGACTAACCCTGAGCGGACGAGCCTTCCTCAGGAAACCTTAGGCTTTCGATGGACAAGATTCTCACTTGTCTTTCGCTACTCATACCGGCATTCTCACTTCAAAGCGCTCCACCAGTCCTTCCGGTCTGACTTCACCGCACTTCGAACGCTCCCCTACCACTGTACCTGATGGTACAATCCATAGCTTCGGTGATACGTTTAGCCCCGGTACATTTTCGGCGCAGAGTCACTCGACCAGTGAGCTATTACGCACTCTTTAAATGGTGGCTGCTTCTAAGCCAACATCCTGGTTGTCTGGGCAACTCCACATCCTTTCCCACTTAACGTATACTTTGGGACCTTAGCTGATGGTCTGGGCTGTTTCCCTCTTGACTACGGATCTTATCACTCGCAGTCTGACTCCCGCGGATAAGTCTCTGGCATTCGGAGTTTGACTGAATTCGGTAACCCTGTGGGGGCCCCTAGTCCAATCAGTGCTCTACCTCCAGGACTCTAGCCGCGAGGCTAGCCCTAAAGCTATTTCGGGGAGAACCAGCTATCTCCGTGTTCGATTGGCATTTCACCCCTACCCACACCTCATCCCCGCACTTTTCAACGTGCGTGGGTTCGGGCCTCCATTCAGTGTTACCTGAACTTCACCCTGGACATGGGTAGATCACACGGTTTCGGGTCTACGACAACGTACTATGGCGCCCTATTCAGACTCGCTTTCGCTGCGGCTCCGCCTTCTCGGCTTAACCTTGCACGTTATCGTAACTCGCCGGTTCATTCTACAAAAGGCACGCTGTCACCCGTTAATGGGCTCCAACTACTTGTAGGCACACGGTTTCAGGATCTCTTTCACTCCCCTTCCGGGGTGCTTTTCACCTTTCCCTCACGGTACTGGTTCACTATCGGTCACTAGGGAGTATTTAGCCTTGGGAGATGGTCCTCCCGGATTCCGACGGGGTTTCACGTGTCCCGCCGTACTCAGGATCCACTCAGGAGGGAACGAAGTTTCAACTACAGGGCTGTTACCTTCTTTGGCCGGCCTTTCCAGACCGCTTCATCTACCCCGTTCCTTTGTAACTCCATGTAGAGTGTCCTACAACCCCAGAGGGCAAGCCCTCTGGTTTGGGCTGTTTCCGTTTCGCTCGCCGCTACTCAGGAAATCGCATTTGCTTTCTCTTCCTCCGGGTACTTAGATGTTTCAGTTCCCCGGGTCTGCCTTCTCATATCCTATGTATTCAGATATGGATACCATCCCATTACGGATGGTGGGTTCCCCCATTCGGAAATCCCCGGATCAACGCTTACTTACAGCTCCCCGAGGCATATCGGTGTTCGTCCCGTCCTTCTTCGGCTCCTAGTGCCAAGGCATCCACCGTGCGCCCTTTCTAGCTTAACCTTTAAACACGATCGTAAGATCGTAAAAAAATCACTAAATCAGCGCACAACTAATGAATTAGTTGGCTTGTTTGGATGTTTCGTTATCTAGTTTTCAAGGAACATGGCCACATCAAATGTGTAACCTTTATGAATTGAAAGAAACGATGTTCTTTCAAAACCAAACAAAAGCTCAGAGTAAGATTCATGAGGCACCTGAGTGCTCATGTCTCCATAGAAAGGAGGTGATCCAGCCGCACCTTCCGATACGGCTACCTTGTTACGACTTCACCCCAATCATCTGTCCCACCTTCGGCGGCTGGCTCCAAAAGGTTACCCCACCGACTTCGGGTGTTACAAACTCTCGTGGTGTGACGGGCGGTGTGTACAAGGCCCGGGAACGTATTCACCGCGGCATGCTGATCCGCGATTACTAGCAATTCCGGCTTCATGTAGGCGAGTTGCAGCCTACAATCCGAACTGAGAGTGGCTTTTTGGGATTGGCTCGGCCTCGCGGCTTCGCAACCCTTTGTACCACCCATTGTAGCACGTGTGTAGCCCAGGTCATAAGGGGCATGATGATTTGACGTCATCCCCACCTTCCTCCGGTTTGTCACCGGCAGTCACCTTAGAGTGCCCAACTGAATGCTGGCAACTAAGGTCAAGGGTTGCGCTCGTTGCGGGACTTAACCCAACATCTCACGACACGAGCTGACGACAACCATGCACCACCTGTCACTCTGTCCCCCGAAGGGGAAAGCTTGATCTCTCAAGTGGTCAGAGGATGTCAAGACCTGGTAAGGTTCTTCGCGTTGCTTCGAATTAAACCACATGCTCCACTGCTTGTGCGGGCCCCCGTCAATTCCTTTGAGTTTCAGCCTTGCGGCCGTACTCCCCAGGCGGAGTGCTTAATGTGTTAACGTCAGCACTGAGGGTGGAACCCCCCAACACCTAGCACTCATCGTTTACGGCGTGGACTACCAGGGTATCTAATCCTGTTTGCTCCCCACGCTTTCGCGCCTCAGCGTCAGTTACAGGCCAAAAAGCCGCCTTCGCCACTGGTGTTCCTCCACATCTCTACGCATTTCACCGCTACACGTGGAATTCCACTTTTCTCTCCTGCACTCAAGTCTCCCAGTTTCCAATGACCCTCCACGGTTGAGCCGTGGGCTTTCACATCAGACTTAAGAAACCGCCTGCGCGCGCTTTACGCCCAATAATTCCGGATAACGCTTGCCACCTACGTATTACCGCGGCTGCTGGCACGTAGTTAGCCGTGGCTTTCTGGTCAGGTACCGTCAAGGTACCGGCAGTTACTCCGGTACTTGTTCTTCTCTGACAACAGAGCTTTACGACCCGAAGGCCTTCATCGCTCACGCGGCGTTGCTCGGTCAGACTTTCGTCCATTGCCGAAGATTCCCTACTGCTGCCTCCCGTAGGAGTCTGGGCCGTGTCTCAGTCCCAGTGTGGCCGATCACCCTCTCAGGTCGGCTACGCATCGTCGCCTTGGTGAGCCGTTACCTCACCAACTAGCTAATGCGCCGCGGGCCCATCTGTAAGCGTCAGCCGAAACCGACTTTCAAAAAAGAAGCAGGCGCTTCTCGTTATCATCCGGTATTAGCTCCGGTTTCCCGGAGTTATCCCCGTCTTACAGGCAGGTTACCCACGTGTTACTCACCCGTCCGCCGCTAAATCAGAGGAGCAAGCTCCTCGTCATTCGCTCGACTTGCATGTATTAGGCACGCCGCCAGCGTTCATCCTGAGCCAGGATCAAACTCTCCAATAAAGTGTTTGATATAGCTCTTAATGTTTAAAAATAAGAAATTGATGGGATTGTAAAATCCCTGACTTACTCTGGCTTTTGTTTGGTTTTCAAAGAACATTTGTTTGCGTCGCTTGTTTTGGCGACTTTATTAGTATATCACTTATCTGCCGATCAAGTCAACACTTTTTTTAAAAAGTTTTTTCTTGGCTACTTGCCAAATCAGCAAGCAAAGAAGCAGCTCAATTAATATACCACGGCAGCTAATGGTTGGCAAGAGTTTTTATCAAAATAAAAAAAGAATCCTCTTTTGCCGAACAAAAGCTCAGCAGGAAGAGGATCAGCCCACAATAAAATACTGTATGGCTGCCAGTGAAGCAAGCCCAGGCAGACCGAGCAAACCGGAAATAAAGACAGTGGCCGCATTGATCGGTACGTGGATATCGTAGGAGGCCCCTGCGGTGTTCAGAAAGAACAGCAGCAAAGCTCCAATCGACAGGCGTATCAGCAGCTGCCCTGTCCACCTTAGCGGCTTTAACGGAGCTCCGATCAATAGTAACAGCAAGATTGCACTTCCTATAATGGAAATGACCATAACAGGTTGCATACTCATCCTCCCTACCCTTCATATATAGCTAATGTATGGAGGATGTCCCAAAAAAAGAACAGGAAGGCCTATTTCAGCCTCCCTGTTGTGACTTTTCTAATTTTCGCTTCCTTTAGCAGGAACAAATATTTGGCTTCTGCCAGCTTCAATTCACACAAAACCTGATCCGAAGGCTCGACGCTTCGTTCTACCATGGCTTTCTGATTGGCCCAGACAGTCTTGATTTGCTGAAGGGATTCTAAAAGACGTTGATCTCCTTCTTTTCGCAAACGCCCTTTTCGGGAGAAGAACATACGGTATGTCTCCTTTTAATTATATTTCACGTCTGCCTTCCATGGCTTTGGAAAGTGTCACTTCATCGGCATATTCCAAATCCCCGCCTACAGGGAGTCCATGAGCAATCCGCGTAACCTTAATGCCGGTCGGCTTTAACAGCCGGGCAATATACATAGCTGTAGCTTCACCTTCAATATTGGGATCCGTCGCCAAGATGATTTCCTGAATGTTGTCATCGGCCAGCCGTTTTAAAAGTTCCGCAATTTTGATGTCTTCCGGTCCAATCCCTTCAATCGGGGAAATGGAACCGTGCAGCACATGGTAGAGGCCCCGGAAGTCCTTCATTTTTTCCATGGCGATAACATCCTTGGAATCATGCACCACACAGATGGTGGTATGATCCCTGCTGGAATCATCACAGATCATGCACGGATCACGGTCTGTAATATGAAAGCAATTGGAACAATATATTAAGTTCCTTTTGGCGTTCACAAGAGCACGACCAAAATCGAGCACATCATCTTCACGCATGTCTAATACGAAAAATGCCAGACGGACCGCTGTTTTGGGCCCGATTCCTGGCAATTTCATAAAGCTGTCTATCAGCTTTGATATCGGCTCTGGGTAATGCATATGTTAGCCCCCTAGAATAATCCCGGTATGTTCAGCCCTTTAGTGAATTTGCCCATATCCTGTGATACAAGCTCATCTACTTTTTTAAGTGCTTCGTTGGTAGCAGCAAGCACAAGGTCTTGAAGCATTTCAATATCTTCAGGATCTACGACTTCCTCTTTAATGTTAACTTCCAGAATTTCTTTATGTCCGTTAGCAATCACGGTAACCATACCGCCGCCAGCAGTGCCTTCCGCTTTTTTATCCTTAAGGTCCTCCTGGGCTTTTGCCATTTCCTTTTGCATCTTCTGCATTTGTTTCATCATATTGTTCATGTTTCCGCCGCCACGCATCATAAATATCTTCCTCCTAAGGTTTATTCTTTTATTTCAATTAATTCTTCTCCAAAGAGCTTTTTGGCTTCTGCAATTAGTGGATCTTCCGCTTCCGCCTCGCCCTGTCCTCCATCGCTCCGCTGCTGCTGCTGAATGAACTCCTTTTTTACGGTCTCCCATTCAGGCTGGAGGATGGTTAGCATGGTTAGGGACTTCCCTATTGTACTATATATTACGTTTTCCACACAGCTGCGAATGTTGTCGGACGACGCCATTTGGCTGTGAATTTCATGTTGGAAGGAGAGAAGCACATCTTTGTCTGAGCATGCAACCGGTTCTGCACCAGATAAAAGAGCAAAGACACTTACTTTTTCCGCCTTGATCTTCTCCATGATGGTTCCCCAGTTGTTTTTCACCTGGACCAAATTCGGCTTGGCCGCTTTTTTCAGCATCTCTTTCACCCGGCCGGTATTTGTTCCGCTTCCTTTTCCCGATGTCCTGAATGTTTTCTTTTCCTGGACAGGGGGGGCATCGGATGAGGAAGGTGCAAGCGCCACACCTTTTTCCTTCAGTATTCGGACTTCATGCTCGAGGTCTTCTATTTTCTTAAACAAGTCCTGGCTCACTCCTGCTGTTTCCTGCCGTTCTTCCTGGCAGATTTTGATCAGGGAAAGCTCCAGAAAAATCTTAGGATGATTGGTCCACTTCATTTCCTGCTGTGACTGATTCAACAGCTCGATTACTTTGTAAATCCACGTACGGTCCGTTTCCTCTGCAAGTTCTTTGAATTCATCATCCACTTTTACCCGGTCAAGTATTTCTTCAAGATTCGGAGCCGTCTGGTATAAAAGCATGTCACGGTAGTAATAAATGAGATCGGTAAGGAAGCGTACAGGATCCTTCCCCTCCGACATAAGCCGGCCCGCCACATTCAAAGCTTTCGCTACGTCCTTCTCCTTAAAGGCTTTGGCCACCTGTGATAAAAAGCCTTGCGAAACGGCCCCGGTAACCGCGAGCACATCCTCGACCTTCACTTCATCCTCGCTGTAGGAAATCGCCTGATCGAGCAGACTTAACGCATCCCGCATTCCCCCTTCAGCAGCCCTGGCAAGAAGGTGGAGGGCATCATCATCCGGAATGATGCTGTTGGAATCCAGTATGGTCTTCATTCGGTTAACGATGGAATCACTGGAGATCCGCTTGAAGTCAAACCGCTGGCAACGCGAAATAATAGTCAGTGGAATTTTATGTGGTTCTGTTGTAGCAAGAATAAAAATAACATGGGGTGGAGGCTCTTCCAATGTTTTAAGCAGGGCGTTGAACGCTCCAGTTGAAAGCATATGAACCTCATCAATAATATAGACCTTATAACGGACAACCGATGGTGCAAATTTCACTTTATCTCGTATATCCCGGATGTCGTCGACTCCTGTATTGGAAGCCGCATCGATTTCCAGTACATCGGAAATGGACCCGTTTGTAATTCCCATACAGTGATCGCATTCATTGCAAGGTTCTGCTGTTGGTGCATGAACACAGTTTACAGCCTTAGCAATAATCTTCGCCGCACTTGTTTTCCCCGTTCCCCGTGGCCCTGAAAACAGATAGGCATGGGAAAGCTTGTCCTGGACAAGTGCGTTCTGGATTGTCTTGGTGATATGTTCCTGTCCGACCACATCATGAAAGGACTGAGGCCGCCAGACACGGTAAAGCGCTTGATAGCTCATCCCATGCCCTCCTTCATTCATGTTTAAAAATAAGTTCTCTATCCTCTATTATACTGAAAATCAGCAAAAAACTCACCCCATAAGGAGTGAGTTATTGTTTTAAGTATATAAAATGCCGCGCACCTCTCTTTGGAATAGCCAACCTACGCGTTACCCAGGCAGTTAGCTCGATCCAGGCTGCCCCGCGGCACACGAAGATGACCACTTACTGCTGCTTCCTTCCGGACCTGACAGGGTTCATGGGTCCCCGTTGCGCAGGACCCGAATGTCAACACCACTTACGTGGGTCAGGCCGTACGTTGGACTAACCGAGGAGAGGAATTCAGCCTCGCTACAGCGGATTGCGAGTACAGGGCACCGCTACCTCCCCGCCTAGCGCGACAAAGTGTATAACATTGTTAGGCACATATCAAATGTGCAAGATTAAGTATACAACGCCAGCGTTAAAAAATCAACCCGGACCAGATATTTACAATTCTTGGCGGTCCTGCAACTTCTTCTGTTCTTTGTTCCGTTTTCTGAGCCCCCGAAAGAAAGCAGAAAGCATCTCGCTGCATTCCTCACCACGAACCCCTGCTGCAACCTCGCATTGATGATTAAACCGTTCTTCCTCCAGAAGGTTCATCAATGTGCCGGCACAGCCGCCTTTGGGGTCTGATGCACCATAGACCACCCGGTCGACTCTTGAGAGGACAAGCGCTCCCGCACACATGGCGCACGGCTCAAGGGTAACGTAAAGCGTACTGCCCGAAAGCCTCCAGGCCTCAAGCTTGCGGCACGCCTGATCGATCGCCAGCAGTTCTGCATGAGCAACGGCACGGTGTTCAGTCTCGCGGCGGTTAAAGGCTGCAGCAATCACCTCATCATCCTTCACCAGAACGGCACCGATTGGCACTTCACCTATTTCTTCAGCCTTCTTAGCTTCTTTAAGGGCCAGTGACATATAATACTCGTCTTTTTCTTGTTGAAGCATTGTTTTCAGACTCCATCTTTGTATTTGATGTGATTATACAAAAGGTTTTGCTAATAATAAAGAAAGGAATAGATATGAGTACCTGAGAGTGACTTTAAAAAGGAGTGAGTTTTCTTTGTCCTCATCACCATCTTATCCCCCTGTAGCTCTGTTAATCATAGATGTGATCAATGATTTTGATTTCCCTGAGGGAGAGATGCTCATTGAGCAATCCCTTCCTATCGCCCCTCATATCGCCAACTTGAAAAAAAGGGCTAAGGAAAAAGGAATTCCCGTGATTTATGTTAATGATAATTTCGGTAAATGGCAATCCGATAAACATAAACTTGTGGATTATTGCCTCGGAGAAAGAGGGAAAGAATTTGTGGAGCAGCTTACACCGGAAGAAGATGATTTTTTCATTATCAAACCAATGCACTCCGCTTTCTTTTCAACTCCATTATCCACCCTTTTGCATGACATGAAAATCACAAGCCTGATCATGACTGGCCTTGCCGGAAATATTTGCGTGCTCTTCTCTGCCAATGATGCCTTCATGCGCGATTTTACTCTTTATATACCGGAAGATTGTTCCGCATCCAATATTGCCGAAGATAATGAACGTGCTATTTTGCTTATGAAAAACACACTTAGCGCCGATATAACCAAGGAGAATGAATTGGACCTGGAAAAGATCATAAAAGAAGCGGAAGAAAACAAAAAACGAACGATGTTTTGATAACCTGCCCCAGGATGTTTTGACAAACATCCTCATAAATGATTTTGTTCTATTCCCTCCGCTCTTCATATGCTACAATATCTTCTGTCTGTTATTTTTTTGTAAGTGAAGTTAGGGAGGAACGCAGCATGAATTCTACCCCTTTTATTGCAGTTGAAGGGCCGATTGGTGTTGGAAAGACATCATTAGCAAAAGCCATCTCAGAACACTACAGGTTTAAACTGTTAAAAGAGATTGTAGAAGAGAACCCGTTTTTGGGAAAGTTTTATGAAAACATTGATGAGTGGAGCTTCCAGACAGAAATGTTTTTTCTCTGTAACCGCTACAAGCAGCTTGAGGATATACAGAAACTTTATCTAAACCAAAACATCCCGGTTGTGGCTGATTACCATATTTTTAAGAACCGAATTTTTGCCGAACGGACGCTTACAGGCAAAAATTACGAAAAATACATGCAAATATTTGAGATCTTAACCGAAGACATGCCGGTTCCGAACATGATCATCTATTTGAATGCTGGACTGGAAACGTTGCTTGAACGCATTGAGCTTCGCGGCCGAAATATTGAAAAGCAAATGGATCCTGCTTATCTCATGCAGCTGGTTTCCGACTATGAACTGTTCATGACCGCTTTTCAAAAGGAACATCCTGAGATCCCTGTCCTCACCTTTAACGGAGATGATCTGGATTTTGTTGCAAACAGCAGTGACAAAGAGCGCATCTTTGCCGAAATAGAAACCACCCTGCATAAAGGAGAATTAAGCAGATGAATTTAGCACAGAAATACAACATTCCTTTAGATGCTGTGATTACGGTGGCAGGTACAGTGGGCGCAGGTAAATCCACACTGACTTCTGCACTGGCTGAAGCTTTAAACTTCAGAACATCGATGGAGAAGGTAGACAACAATCCGTACCTCGACAAATTTTACAAGGACTTTGAACGATGGAGCTTCCATCTTCAGATTTTCTTTTTGGCCGAGCGTTTCAAGGAACAAAAACGAATGTTTGAATATGGCGGCGGTTTTGTACAGGACCGCTCGATTTATGAAGATACCGGTATTTTTGCAAAAATGCACGCTGACAAGGGAACCATGTCAAAAATGGACTATGATACGTATACACGGTTGTTCGAGGCCATGGTAATGACTCCATACTTCCCTCATCCGGATGTGCTGATCCATCTGGAAGGTCCGCTGGAAGATATCCTCGAGCGGATCAAACACCGCGGACGCCAAATGGAACAGGATACCCCGGTCGACTACTGGATTGAAATGTATGAGCGGTATGAACAATGGATTTCCAACTTTAATATCTGTCCTGTTCTTCGTGTGAACATCAATGATTATGATCTTATTCAGGACCCGTCATCCATTGAGCAAATTGTCGCCAAGATTGCACAGAAGATCGAAACCAAACGAGAAGTACGTCTATAATAAAATCCTCCCCAGGATGCTTGGGGAGGATTTTTTCTTTCTTATAAATGAGAGCAATAAAAAACACCTGCGCGAGGCAGGTGTGTTCATTATGTATGGAGGAGGTAGAGGGATTCGAACCCCCGCGAGCTGTTACACCCCTGTCGGTTTTCAAGACCGGTCCCTTCAGCCAGACTTGGGTATACCTCCATGTTCAATTCTACTGACAAAAAATATATTACCATGTGACTACCTATAAAGTCAACCGCTTTTTACAAAAATATTCCCCTTATTCATTCTATGCATTCCACCGGCAAAATAGCACGGTATATTAAATAAAAAGGGGGAGGAAGACATAAAGAAAGATCTTGTCCTTTAAAAAAGAGAAAAAGGGAGATTGAGTTCTCCCTTCCTCTGTTCAAGCTTATTATTGGATGATTTCCTTGTTCCCCATGTAAGGACGCAACACTTCCGGAATCACAATGCTTCCGTCTTCCTGCTGATAATTTTCCAAAATTGCAGCAACGGTTCGGCCGATCGCAAGTCCGGATCCATTTAACGTATGAACGTATTCCGGTTTTCCTTTGGCTTCACGACGGAAGCGGATTTGTGCTCTTCTCGCCTGGAAGGCTTCAAAATTGGAACAAGAAGAAATTTCACGGTACGTTCCATAGCTCGGAATCCATACTTCAATGTCGTACTTCTTAGCTGCCGTGAATCCTAAGTCAGCCGTACACATGCTGAGCACCCGGTAAGGAAGCTTCAGGAGCTGAAGAATTTTTTCAGCATGACCTGTAAGCTTTTCGAGTTCTTCATAAGAATCCTCCGGTTTAACAAAGCGTACAAGCTCAACCTTATTAAACTGATGCTGGCGGATCAGGCCGCGTGTGTCTCTTCCTGCAGAACCTGCTTCAGAACGAAAGCACGCGCTGTAGGCCACATAACCTTTTGGCAATTCATCAGCTGTTAAAATCTCGTTGCGGTGCAAGTTTGTTACAGGGACTTCCGCTGTAGGAATTAAAAAGTAATCTTCTTCACGAATTTTAAACGCATCTTCTTCAAACTTAGGAAGCTGCCCGGTACCTGTCATGCTTTCCCGGTTTACCATATATGGCGGTAAAATCTCCGTATAACCATGGTGGTCTTCATGATAATCCATCATCATGTTGATCAAAGCACGTTCCAGACGTGCACCCGCTCCCTTATAAAAAGCAAAACGGCTGCCGGTTACTTTGGCTGCTCTTTCAAAGTCTACAATATCAAGGTCCGTTGCCAAGTCCCAATGTGCCTTAGGCTCAAAGGAAAATTCTTTAATATCTCCCCAATGGCGGACCGGCACGTTATCATCCTCTGTTTCACCAACAGGTACGCTCTCATGTGGAAGATTTGGCAAAGTCAGCATGATGTGATTCAAATCTTCTTCAGTCGTGCGGAGCTCCTCATCAATTGCTTTGATCCTGTCGCCCACTTCACGCATCTCTTTAATCAGATGATCCGCATCCTTCTTTTCACGCTTAAATTCCGCTACCTGTTTGGATACTTCATTCCGCTTGGACTTCAGCGTCTCCGTTTCACCAATCAATTGACGGCGGCGTTCATCCAACGCGAGAAAACGGTCAAGACCGGATAAATCTTCTCCTCGTTTGCTTAGTTTTTCTTTTACTTCATCAAAATTCGCTCGTACAAATTTCAAATCCAGCATGTTTTTATCCTCCTTTATTTCACCTTTACACAACAACTAATGTTCCATCCATCCAAAAGGAAAAGTCCATATGGCTCCGCAAAACCAAAGCCAACGAAGTAATTCGCAATTTTTAAAACGGCGTACAAAATAAAAAACTCCCGTCCCTTCACTACGCATAAAGTAGAAAGGGACGAGAGTTAACCCGCGTTGCCACCCTGGTTGCAGGCGATTGCCTGCCGCTCGGCATTGATAACGGACAATGTGGACCGTGAAAGCCTACGTAACATTTCAGCTTTCCACTCAAGGATGGATTCGCAACAGATTTTGATCGGTTTTCACCAGCCACCGACTCTCTGGTCAAAAATCATGTTGCTACTGATTCCTGTCTTCGATTTAACAAATAATGTTTGTATAGTAATGTACAACAATTTCTTTTTTTATGCAATGACTTTTTTCGTTTCATCCACCATCTGCACAAAAAATTGATGCAGGCGATAGTCATCCGTTAGCTCCGGATGAAAGGCTGCACAAAGGAAATGTCCCTGTCTGGCAGCTACAATGCGGTCATTGTGAACGGAAAGAACTTCAACGTCTTCACCAACATTCACAATGTAAGGAGCACGGATAAATACACCATTTACGTCCTCACCCACACCTTTGATTTCAAGCACTGCTTCAAAGCTTTCTTTTTGGCGGCCGAATGCATTGCGTTCAATCGTCATATCAATCAGCTCGAGGTGGGCGGTATCTTGTCCCTGAATGCTTTTCGCCATCAGGATGAGACCTGCACATGTGCCAAAAACCGGTTTTTCCTTTGCAAATGCTTTGAGTGGTTCAAGAAATTCATATTTATCGATTAAACGCCTCATGGCCGTGCTTTCTCCACCCGGGATAATCAGGCCATCAAGGTCGTTTAGCTCATCAATTCGCTTTACGCTTACTGCTTCTGCGCCGCTTTCCTGTAAAGCTTTAATATGTTCCCTTACAGCGCCTTGCAGAGCAAGTACACCTATCTTAGTCATTTATGCAGCGTTCCCTTCTTACCAGCCTCGCTCCTGCATACGGTCTCCAGGAAGAAGCGTGGAGATGTCAATTCCTTTCATTGCTGTTCCAAGTCCTTTGGACAATTCTGCAATCAGCTCATAATCTCTGTAATGAGTAGTTGCTTCTACAATCGCACGGGCAAACTTTTCGGGGTTTGCTGATTTGAAGATTCCGGATCCAACAAACACACCGTCAGCTCCAAGCTCCATCATTAATGCGGCATCCGCTGGTGTAGCTACACCGCCGGCTGCAAAGTTAACGACTGGAAGACGGCCGTCTTTTTTGATTTGAAGAAGAATTTCATAAGGTGCCCCAAGGTTTTTCGCCTCTGTCATCAATTCATCCTCACTCATTGCAGATACTTTGCGGATCTGGCCTTGAATCATGCGCATGTGGCGAACCGCTTCAACGATGTTGCCTGTTCCTGGCTCACCTTTCGTACGAAGCATGGATGCTCCTTCACCAATACGGCGGGATGCTTCTCCAAGGTCACGTGCCCCACATACAAATGGAACGGTAAAATCACGTTTGTTTAAGTGGAACACTTCATCGGCAGGAGTCAGTACTTCACTTTCATCCAGGTAGTCTACTCCCATGGATTCAAGAACACGAGCTTCGACAATGTGGCCGATTCTTGCTTTCGCCATAACGGGGATACTTACTGCATTGAGTACTTCCTCTACGATGGTAGGGTCAGCCATGCGAGCCACTCCGCCTGCTGCGCGAATATCAGCCGGAACACGCTCAAGCGCCATAACGGCTACTGCACCGGAAGCTTCAGCAATTTTGGCTTGCTCTGCATTGATGACATCCATGATGACTCCGCCTTTTTGCATTTCAGCCATTCCGCGTTTTACACGATCTGTACCTGTTTTCAACATGCTACATATCCCCCTATTTATTAACTCAAATCTGAGTTTTTGTAATAATCAAATTCACACTTATTTTAACGTAAAACCGATAAAATTCATAGGGTTTAAAAAAATACTCTCCAAAAGCAATGCTTTCGAAGAGTATGATATGACATTAGAACCAGCCTTTTACCGTATCCATGGCAGAATCCCAGACACCGCCAAAGAAATGACCCGTGCTTCTCATGGACAGTACAAACCAATTGGCTTTTTCGACCGCTTTGGTTGTTACCACACTGGCTTGTCCTTTGCCGGATCCATCATTGAGCAAATAGCCCTGATCCTTTTCTTTACCTGTATACTTCAGCTCGATGTGTCCGATCGCTTCACCTTTCTTAAGAGGGGCTTTCAATTTCCCGTCTTTATCGAGGTGTTTTTTGTCGATCACAAGTACAGGCTTGTAGTTTTCTTTTTCACCGTTTTTCACCAGCATGGTTACCGGTTCTTTTGTTTTAATTCCTACTTCTTTATCCTTGCCTTGAATAACAGGAAGGGTTTTTTTGTTTTTGAGCTCGTAGCCCTTAGGCAATAATGTTTCTTTAGAATAATTTTCAAATCCATAACTCAGCAGCTTTTTAGTTTCGTCAAAACGGCCTTTGTAGCTGTCTGATTTCATTAAAACAGAGATAAGTCTTGTTCCATCGCGTTTAGCAGTAGCAGCAAAGGCATAACCGGCGCTGTCAGTGGTACCTGTCTTAAGACCATCTACACCTTTATATCCGTATACAAGTTCCGGAAGCATCCAGTTCCAGTTTTTCATAAGGATTTTGTCATCGGTATTTGGACGGAACCATTTAGTAGGAATACTTGCGATATCCAGAACTTCCGGATAATCATTGATCAGCTTGTAAGCAAGAATACCAACGGATTTTGCGGACATTTTATTCTCATCTGTTTTGCTTCCAACAGAGTCAAATCCTTGCAGGTCATTGTTATTCAAACCTGTACAGTTAACAAAACGGGCATCCTTGATTCCCATTTCCTTGGCTTTGTCATTCATCATTTTAACAAACTTTTCTTCAGACCCGCCGACTAGCTCTGCAAGCGCAATAGATGCACCGTTGGCAGAATAGATCGCCATCGCTTCGTAAAGTTCTTTTACCGAATATTTATAGTCACTGCGTAATGGGACATTTGATAGTGAACGGTTTTGAGAAATTTTATGGGCATATGTACTGATGGCAGTTTTTTGATCCCACTTAATTTTACCTTTTTTAATTGCTTCATTTACCAGGTATTCTGTCATCATTTTTGACATACTGGCAGGCGGCAATACTTGCTCGGCTTTCTTTTGATATAAAACCTTTCCTGTATCTCCATCAACTAAAATCGCGGTCTCTGAACTGGATTTAAGCACAGGAGCAGCACTTGCTTTATCTGAATATCCAAACATACTGGCTGATAACATCGAAACCAAAACAGCAGAAAACGTAATACCTTTAATTTTGTTGCCGAACAACACTGACACCTCCATACAATTTACACACAAACGTAATTGTACCATAGCAATATACAAAAAAATAGACAGAGGAATAACCTCTGTCCACTTTTTTTCAAAAATCTATCTTTAGACTGAATAATTTGGTGCTTCTTTGGTAATCTGAACCTGGTGAGGATGACTCTCGCGAAGCCCGGCACCTGTAATCCGAACAAACTTGGAATTATTTTGAAGATCTTCGATTGTTGGTGTCCCGCAATATCCCATACCGGAACGAATACCTCCGACTAGCTGGAACAAGGTATCGGCCAGCGGTCCTTTGTAAGGTACTCGTCCTTCAATGCCTTCCGGAACAAGTTTTTGGTTATTTTCCTGGAAATATCGGTCGCGGCTTCCTTGTTCCATGGCGCCGATGGATCCCATTCCCCGGTATACCTTAAACTGACGTCCCTGATAAATCTCACGCTCTCCCGGGCTTTCTGACACACCGGCAAGCATGCTGCCCAGCATAACGGCATATCCTCCAGAAGCCAGTGCTTTTACGATGTCACCGGAATATTTAATGCCACCGTCCGCAATGATTGGAATCCCGTGCTTTCGGGCTTCTGTCGCACAATCATAAACAGCTGTAATCTGTGGAACGCCAACTCCTGCCACAACGCGTGTAGTACAGATAGACCCTGGACCAATACCTACTTTAACCACACTAGCGCCTGCTTCAATAAGATCCCTTGTCGCTTCGGCAGTAGCCACATTACCGGCAATAATCGTAAGGTCCGGATATTTGGCACGGACTTCCCTGACTTTAGTCAGTACGCCTTCAGAATGGCCATGAGCGGTATCAATAACGATAGCATCCACGCCAGCTTCCACAAGCTTGTCGATACGAACCATCGCATCCTTCGTCACACCTACTGCTGCACCAGCCAGCAAACGTCCCTGGCTGTCTTTTGCAGAGTTCGGAAACTCAATCACTTTCTCAATATCTTTTATGGTAATTAATCCTTGAAGAGTTCCTTCATCATCAACCAATGGAAGCTTTTCAATCTTATGCTTTTGAAGCAATTGTTCAGCTTCTTTAAGCGTTGTTCCAACAGGTGCGGTAACAAGGTTCTCTTTTGTCATGACATCTGAAATCTGGATGGAGTAATCTTCAATAAAGCGAAGATCACGGTTGGTGAGAATGCCGACTAATTTTTTGTCGCCATCGACAATGGGTACACCGCTAATTCTGTATTTCCCCATAAGGTGCTCAGCATCAAATACTTGATGGTCAGGAGTCAGGTAAAAAGGATCTGTGATAACCCCACTCTCAGAACGCTTGACCCTGTCCACTTGTTCCGCTTGCTGTTCAATTGACATGTTTTTATGGATAATACCCAACCCGCCCTGGCGTGCCATCGCAATTGCCATTTCAGCTTCTGTTACGGTATCCATTCCTGCACTAATAATCGGTACATTTAGTTGTACAGAGTCAGAAAGACGTGTCTTTAAAGAGACATCCTTTGGCAGTACTGAGGACTTTGACGGAACCAACAGTACATCATCAAACGTTAATCCTTCTTTCTCAAACTTGCTCTCCCACATGCTTACTCCACCCTTCTCATCAATTTTCTTCCTGTAAAATATTATTTGTAGATTAACAACTGGATAAACTACTGTCAAGGAAGGAACAATAAGTCTAACTTTTCAAAAAATAACAGGAGAGGAGCACACTCATGTCAACTCATAATATTTGGTCTATGTACAGCAGCTTCCTCTCTTCAAGCAGGGCTCAAAAATATCTTTATTCTTGTTACTTCAGCAAAGGGATTGAGCAGGCAGAAAGCAAAAGTTACCAGAACTGCTACCCCTTTATCTATTTTCTCGAACACGGAAAAAAATATTATGATCTTGCGGGCACAGCTCCTACAGAGCTGCAGCCTGTTCTTTTGTTCTATGGTATGATCCAGCTGCTTAAAGCCTGCATCCTGACGGTCGATCCCGGCTATCCGGAAAACAGCTCCGTGCTTGCCCATGGGGTGACGACAAGGAAACGGAAAAAGAAGTATTATGAATTCCTTCATGATGAAGTGAGAATCCAAAGAAGCGGCCTTTTTAATCACTTTTCTACTGAATTGTTTCATGTGAAACATGCTGAAGGAGAAAAGCTGAAAATGAACGACATTATGCCTCTTATTCCTGAATTAAGAGATCTGTTTTGGCATGTGCAAAATGAATCGGTAAATGTAGCCGTCTGCAGAAAGGACCAGGAACTGATGATTCCAGTTGAGGTCCTTGACGGTCTGTACATGAATACGGAAAGGTTCCTCCTTTTCCTGAATGAAAATCCAGCCATTACGTATCAGTTATTAAAAGAAACAAAGGAACACATCATTGTACACTCATCCAAGGAGCTGCATCCTCTTGAGTGCGAGCCATTCAGTTACCATAGTAACGGTCAATATTACTTGTATGGCAGCAGGCGGGAAATGAAGGAATTGAATGAATGTATGATTCATTACGCGGTACTCTACAACCTGAGTATGTTGTGCCGCTATGAAACCGAATGGTGGAGTGACATCTTCCACTCCTACACGACCAATGATCTCCCTTTTATTAAAGAGTTTCTCGCCGTTACACAGTACAAAGTGCCTTATCTGCTGGGTGAGTATTTGCGCAGGAAGGATTTACAGGGAGAGGGCTATTGATTTTTAAAGGCAAAGGACTAATTGGATATTGTGGCGAGGGGTGATTCATGGCTTTGAGGATATCCTGGTCTTCTAATCGTTGCGTTACTTGCAGTTCGACAAAGAACACTTGTAAATCACGTCATTTTCATCTTTCGACAAAACAAAAAAGCACCGCTGAATGTTCAGCAGTGCTTTCATTTGCCCGGCAACGTCCTACTCTAACAGGGGGAAGCCCCCAACTACCATCGGCGCTGAAGAGCTTAACTTCCGTGTTCGGTATGGGAACGGGTGTGACCTCTTCGCTATTGCCACCAGACATCTATCGGTTTGTGATCAACGGCGATTTTCTTCGTCAGCTTCACTCCTCCTCTTCCTCATGTACGGTAAAGTACACTCCGGAGAGTCCTCGTTTTGCTTCCTCGAATCTCTTGTCGCTGACAAACCTTTTGTTTTTGAGGCATATTCCCTCAAAACTAGATAACTTCATCCAAACTTACTGATTTAATTAAGGATAAGCCCTCGACCGATTAGTATCTGTCAGCTCCACGTGTCACCACGCTTCCACACCAGACCTATCAACCTCATCATCTCTAAGGGGTCTTACTCACTTGACGTGATGGGAAATCTCATCTTGAGGGGGGCTTCATGCTTAGATGCTTTCAGCACTTATCCCGTCCACACGTAGCTACCCAGCTATGCCCCTGGCGGAACAACTGGTACACCAGCGGTGTGTCCATCCCGGTCCTCTCGTACTAAGGACAGCTCCTCTCAAATTTCCTGCGCCCGCGACGGATAGGGACCGAACTGTCTCACGACGTTCTGAACCCAGCTCGCGTACCGCTTTAATGGGCGAACAGCCCAACCCTTGGGACCTACTTCAGCCCCAGGATGCGATGAGCCGACATCGAGGTGCCAAACCTCCCCGTCGATGTGGACTCTTGGGGGAGATAAGCCTGTTATCCCCAGGGTAGCTTTTATCCGTTGAGCGATGGCCCTTCCATGCGGAACCACCGGATCACTAAGCCCGACTTTCGTCCCTGCTCGACTTGTAGGTCTCGCAGTCAAGCTCCCTTGTGCCTTTACACTCTGCGAATGATTTCCAACCATTCTGAGGGAACCTTTGGGCGCCTCCGTTACGATTTAGGAGGCGACCGCCCCAGTCAAACTGCCCACCTGACACTGTCTCCGAACCGGATCACGGTTCCAGGTTAGAATTTCAATACAGTCAGGGTAGTATCCCACCGACGCCTCCATCGAAGCTGGCGCTCCGACTTCTCAGGCTCCTACCTATCCTGTACAAACTGTACCAAAATCCAATATCAAGCTGCAGTAAAGCTCCATGGGGTCTTTCCGTCCTGTCGCGGGTAACCTGCATCTTCACAGGTACTATAATTTCACCGGGTCTCTCGTTGAGACAGTATCCAAATCGTTACACCTTTCGTGCGGGTCGGAACTTACCCGACAAGGAATTTCGCTACCTTAGGACCGTTATAGTTACGGCCGCCGTTTACTGGGGCTTCAATTCAGAGCTTCTCCCCTAAGGGATAACCCCTCCTCTTAACCTTCCAGCACCGGGCAGGTGTCAGCCCCTATACTTCGCCTTGCGGCTTCGCAGAGACCTGTGTTTTTGCTAAACAGTCGCTTGGATCTATTCACTGCGGCTCTCTCGGGCGATAAACCCTACCAGAGCACCCCTTCTCCCGAAGTTACGGGGTCATTTTGCCGAGTTCCTTAACGAGAGTTCTCCCGATCATCTTAGGATTCTCTCCTCGCCTACCTGTGTCGGTTTGCGGTACGGGCACCTCTTTCCTCACTAGAGGCTTTTCTTGGCAGTGTAGGATCAGGGACTTCGGTACTGTAATTTCCCTCGCCGTCACAGCTCAGCCTTCACGATTGCGGGATTTGCCTCACAATCAGCCTAACTGCTTAGACGCGCATTTCCATTCGCGCGCTCTCCCTACCTTCCTGCGTCCCCCCGTCGTTCAAACGGAAAGGAGGTGGTACAGGAATTTCAACCTGTTGGCCATCGCCTACGCCTTTCGGCCTCGGCTTAGGTCCCGACTAACCCTGAGCGGACGAGCCTTCCTCAGGAAACCTTAGGCTTTCGATGGACAAGATTCTCACTTGTCTTTCGCTACTCATACCGGCATTCTCACTTCAAAGCGCTCCACCAGTCCTTCCGGTCTGACTTCACCGCACTTCGAACGCTCCCCTACCACTGTACCTGATGGTACAATCCATAGCTTCGGTGATACGTTTAG
Source organism: Fictibacillus sp. S7 (assembly GCF_004127935.1). Lineage (NCBI taxonomy): Bacteria > Bacillati > Bacillota > Bacilli > Caryophanales > Fictibacillaceae > Fictibacillus > Fictibacillus sp. S7. The sequence goes on from NZ_QJKL01000001.1 coordinate 3,115,709, forward strand.
CCCCGGTACATTTTCGGCGCAGAGTCACTCGACCAGTGAGCTATTACGCACTCTTTAAATGGTGGCTGCTTCTAAGCCAACATCCTGGTTGTCTGGGCAACTCCACATCCTTTCCCACTTAACGTATACTTTGGGACCTTAGCTGATGGTCTGGGCTGTTTCCCTCTTGACTACGGATCTTATCACTCGCAGTCTGACTCCCGCGGATAAGTCTCTGGCATTCGGAGTTTGACTGAATTCGGTAACCCTGTGGGGGCCCCTAGTCCAATCAGTGCTCTACCTCCAGGACTCTAGCCGCGAGGCTAGCCCTAAAGCTATTTCGGGGAGAACCAGCTATCTCCGTGTTCGATTGGCATTTCACCCCTACCCACACCTCATCCCCGCACTTTTCAACGTGCGTGGGTTCGGGCCTCCATTCAGTGTTACCTGAACTTCACCCTGGACATGGGTAGATCACACGGTTTCGGGTCTACGACAACGTACTATGGCGCCCTATTCAGACTCGCTTTCGCTGCGGCTCCGCCTTCTCGGCTTAACCTTGCACGTTATCGTAACTCGCCGGTTCATTCTACAAAAGGCACGCTGTCACCCGTTAATGGGCTCCAACTACTTGTAGGCACACGGTTTCAGGATCTCTTTCACTCCCCTTCCGGGGTGCTTTTCACCTTTCCCTCACGGTACTGGTTCACTATCGGTCACTAGGGAGTATTTAGCCTTGGGAGATGGTCCTCCCGGATTCCGACGGGGTTTCACGTGTCCCGCCGTACTCAGGATCCACTCAGGAGGGAACGAAGTTTCAACTACAGGGCTGTTACCTTCTTTGGCCGGCCTTTCCAGACCGCTTCATCTACCCCGTTCCTTTGTAACTCCATGTAGAGTGTCCTACAACCCCAGAGGGCAAGCCCTCTGGTTTGGGCTGTTTCCGTTTCGCTCGCCGCTACTCAGGAAATCGCATTTGCTTTCTCTTCCTCCGGGTACTTAGATGTTTCAGTTCCCCGGGTCTGCCTTCTCATATCCTATGTATTCAGATATGGATACCATCCCATTACGGATGGTGGGTTCCCCCATTCGGAAATCCCCGGATCAACGCTTACTTACAGCTCCCCGAGGCATATCGGTGTTCGTCCCGTCCTTCTTCGGCTCCTAGTGCCAAGGCATCCACCGTGCGCCCTTTCTAGCTTAACCTTTAAACACGATCGTAAGATCGTAAAAAAATCACTAAATCAGCGCACAACTAATGAATTAGTTGGCTTGTTTGGATGTTTCGTTATCTAGTTTTCAAGGAACATGGCCACATCAAATGTGTAACCTTTATGAATTGAAAGAAACGATGTTCTTTCAAAACCAAACAAAAGCTCAGAGTAAGATTCATGAGGCACCTGAGTGCTCATGTCTCCATAGAAAGGAGGTGATCCAGCCGCACCTTCCGATACGGCTACCTTGTTACGACTTCACCCCAATCATCTGTCCCACCTTCGGCGGCTGGCTCCAAAAGGTTACCCCACCGACTTCGGGTGTTACAAACTCTCGTGGTGTGACGGGCGGTGTGTACAAGGCCCGGGAACGTATTCACCGCGGCATGCTGATCCGCGATTACTAGCAATTCCGGCTTCATGTAGGCGAGTTGCAGCCTACAATCCGAACTGAGAGTGGCTTTTTGGGATTGGCTCGGCCTCGCGGCTTCGCAACCCTTTGTACCACCCATTGTAGCACGTGTGTAGCCCAGGTCATAAGGGGCATGATGATTTGACGTCATCCCCACCTTCCTCCGGTTTGTCACCGGCAGTCACCTTAGAGTGCCCAACTGAATGCTGGCAACTAAGGTCAAGGGTTGCGCTCGTTGCGGGACTTAACCCAACATCTCACGACACGAGCTGACGACAACCATGCACCACCTGTCACTCTGTCCCCCGAAGGGGAAAGCTTGATCTCTCAAGTGGTCAGAGGATGTCAAGACCTGGTAAGGTTCTTCGCGTTGCTTCGAATTAAACCACATGCTCCACTGCTTGTGCGGGCCCCCGTCAATTCCTTTGAGTTTCAGCCTTGCGGCCGTACTCCCCAGGCGGAGTGCTTAATGTGTTAACGTCAGCACTGAGGGTGGAACCCCCCAACACCTAGCACTCATCGTTTACGGCGTGGACTACCAGGGTATCTAATCCTGTTTGCTCCCCACGCTTTCGCGCCTCAGCGTCAGTTACAGGCCAAAAAGCCGCCTTCGCCACTGGTGTTCCTCCACATCTCTACGCATTTCACCGCTACACGTGGAATTCCACTTTTCTCTCCTGCACTCAAGTCTCCCAGTTTCCAATGACCCTCCACGGTTGAGCCGTGGGCTTTCACATCAGACTTAAGAAACCGCCTGCGCGCGCTTTACGCCCAATAATTCCGGATAACGCTTGCCACCTACGTATTACCGCGGCTGCTGGCACGTAGTTAGCCGTGGCTTTCTGGTCAGGTACCGTCAAGGTACCGGCAGTTACTCCGGTACTTGTTCTTCTCTGACAACAGAGCTTTACGACCCGAAGGCCTTCATCGCTCACGCGGCGTTGCTCGGTCAGACTTTCGTCCATTGCCGAAGATTCCCTACTGCTGCCTCCCGTAGGAGTCTGGGCCGTGTCTCAGTCCCAGTGTGGCCGATCACCCTCTCAGGTCGGCTACGCATCGTCGCCTTGGTGAGCCGTTACCTCACCAACTAGCTAATGCGCCGCGGGCCCATCTGTAAGCGTCAGCCGAAACCGACTTTCAAAAAAGAAGCAGGCGCTTCTCGTTATCATCCGGTATTAGCTCCGGTTTCCCGGAGTTATCCCCGTCTTACAGGCAGGTTACCCACGTGTTACTCACCCGTCCGCCGCTAAATCAGAGGAGCAAGCTCCTCGTCATTCGCTCGACTTGCATGTATTAGGCACGCCGCCAGCGTTCATCCTGAGCCAGGATCAAACTCTCCAATAAAGTGTTTGATATAGCTCTTAATGTTTAAAAATAAGAAATTGATGGGATTGTAAAATCCCTGACTTACTCTGGCTTTTGTTTGGTTTTCAAAGAACATTTTGTTTGCGCCGCTCGTTTTGGCGACTTTATTAGAATACCATATTAGCATCTATCAAGTCAACCATTTTCTCTAAAAAGTTTTTTCAAAGATTTGCCTGCCGAACAGGCTTAACAAGAAGCTAAATAAATATACCATCTTATTATATACATTGCAAGTGTTTTTTATAAAAAATGTATTTCTACTGAAAAGAAATGAATCAAAGAAAAAAAGGCTGTTAGAAGTGGATTCACTTTTAACAGCCTTTTTACTGTATTGCTTATTCTTCTGGATCGGTATCGCTGTCTTCGTCATGTACTTCAGTTTCATTTGTTTCCATTTTTACTTCTTGTTCATCAGCGCTGGGTTCCATTGTTTCTTCGATGGCCTCATCAATGGCTTCATCCAATTCTTCTTCTTTTTCAACGACTGCTACCGTGGCCACGTGATTGCCTTCCTGCATGGAGATCAGCTTCACACCTTGTGTGTTTCGGCCCATGGAAGAGATGCCTTCCACATTCATACGGATAAGAATGCCGTCTGCGGTAATGATCATCAGATCTTGATCGTTTGTAACGGTTTTAAGGGCAGTGATATCGCCATTTCTTTCGGTAATATTGCATGTTTTAATCCCTTTACCGCCACGGGACTGCAGTCGGTATTCTTCCATCGGCGTACGTTTGCCGAAGCCATTTTCCGTAACAATCAGGACCTCATGCCCTTCATCAAGTACTTCCATGCCGACAACATAATCGTCTTTGCCAAGAGTGACGGCTTTTACACCTGCAGCTGTACGGCCCATGGACCGCACATCATCCTCTTTATAACGGATCGCCATACCTTTGCTTGTTCCGACAATGATTTCTTTGTTGCCATCGGTCAGTTTGACGCCCATCAATTCATCCTCGTCACGCAAGGTAATGGCAAACAAACCGCCTTTGCGGATATTGGCAAATTGGGAAAGCGGTGAACGCTTGGTAATCCCGTGTCGTGTCATGAAGTTGAGATACCAGGTATCTTCAAATTCTTCCACCGGAATAACAGCAGAAATCGTTTCTCCGCGTTCAACCTGAAGCATATTGATAATTGGAATTCCTTTTGCAGTTCTGCTCATCTCAGGGATTTCGTATCCTTTTAGACGATATACCTTCCCTTTGTTGGTGAAGAACAAGATCGTGTTATGGGAATTCGTGGTGAACAGGTGTTCCACGAAATCTTCATCACCTGTGCCCATACCCTGGATACCTCTTCCTCCCCGTCGCTGTGAGCGGTACGTTGAGATCGGAAGTCGTTTGATATAGCCATTGTTGGTCAGAGTAATAACTACGTTTGTTCTTGGAATTAAATCTTCATCCTCGATCATATCAAAGCCAACCGTAATATTGGTTCGGCGCTCATCCGCAAAACGCTCTTTAACTTCGGTGAGTTCTTCACGGATGATTTCAAGGATTTTTTCCTCGTCCGCCAGTATCGCGCGGAGTTCGGCAATTAAAGCAACAAGCTCTTTATATTCATTTTCAATTTTATCGCGTTCCAGACCGGTCAGACGCTGCAAGCGCATTTCCAGGATTGCCTGGGCCTGTTCAAGGCTTAGACCAAACCTTTCCATCAAACCGTCACGTGCAATGTCTGTAGTTCTTGATCCGCGAATCAACGCAATGACTTCATCCAGATGATCAAGCGCAATGCGCAAACCTTCGAGAATGTGTGCCCTGGCTTCAGCCTTGCGAAGCTCAAATTCGGTTCTTCTGCGAATAATAACCTGCTGATGTTTCAAATAATAATGCAGACATTCCTTTAAATTAAGGACCTTCGGCTGCCCATCGACAAGGGCAAGCATGTTAATTCCAAAGCTTGTTTGCAGTGCCGTATGCTTGTACAGGTTATTCAACAGCACATTGGCATTAGCATCGCGGCGGACTTCAATAACAATTCTCATCCCGTTACGGTCGGATTCGTCACGAAGATCAGTAATGCCATCGACTTTTTTGTCTCTTACTAATTCAGCAATTTTTTCTACCAATCGGGCTTTGTTGACCTGATAAGGAAGTTCGCTGACAATGATGAAGTTTTTGCCATTGGATTGTTCTTCAATTTCCGCTTTGGCACGGATAATGATGGAACCCCTTCCTGTCTGGTAGGCCTTTCTGATTCCTTCACGACCAAGGATCTCACCTGCTGTCGGGAAATCCGGGCCAGGAATAAATTCCATAAGCTCAGGAATTGAGATGTCAGGATTTTGGCTAAGTTCAAGCACACCGTCAATGACTTCTCCAAGGTGATGAGGAGGAATGTTCGTTGCCATACCCACCGCGATTCCCGATGTACCGTTAACAAGCAGGTTTGGAAAACGGGAAGGCATAACAACGGGTTCTCTTTCCGAGCCGTCATAGTTATCTTTGTAATCAATGGTGTCTTTATTGATGTCACGGACAATTTCCATGGCAATCTTGGACATTCTGGCTTCGGTATAACGCATGGCCGCTGCGGCGTCACCGTCAACGGATCCAAAGTTACCATGTCCGTCAACAAGCATGTGGCGGTAGTTGAAATCCTGTGCCATACGGACCATGGTTTCATACACGGCAGAGTCGCCGTGCGGGTGATACTTACCGATTACTTCTCCGACGATACGCGCTGACTTCTTGTATGCTTTATCTGCGGTCATGCCCAAGTCGTTCATGGCATAAAGAATACGCCGGTGAACAGGCTTCAGGCCATCCCGGACATCCGGAAGAGCACGGCTGACAATAACACTCATCGCATAATCCATAAAAGAAGTACGCATTTCCGAGCTGATATTTATTTCCTTCACCCGGGATTGATCTGCTTCAGACATTGATTCTAACCTCCATTTACTGCATGTTCCATTTACTTTTTACTTAAATAAAGATCTATAAAAACGGTAAGAGAAACAGGGTGTCCCCTGTTTCCACTGATGTTAAATATCCAAGTTTTTTACATAATGGGCGTTTTCCTGAATGAAATCGCGGCGGGGTTCAACCTTATCTCCCATCAGAATATCAAAGGTTTGATCCGCTTCAATTGCATCTTTCAGTTCAACCTGCAGCAATGTCCGCGTAGTCGGATCCATTGTGGTTTCCCATAACTGTGCAGGGTTCATTTCTCCAAGACCTTTATAACGTTGAACGCCAGGTTTCGGATTCTGCGGAAGCTCACCCATAATTCTTTCCATTTCTTTATCATTATAAGCATATTCAATCCGTTTTCCCTGCTGCACTTTGTATAAAGGCGGCTGGGCAATATAGACATAGCCGTTTTCCACGATCGGCCGCATGTAACGATAGAAGAACGTCAGAAGCAGTGTACGAATGTGCGCGCCGTCGACATCGGCATCCGTCATGATGATGACTTTATGATAGCGGGCTTTGGTAATGTCAAAGTCCTCTCCAATCCCGGTGCCAAGTGCTGTAATGATGGCACGGATCTCATTGTTTGAGAGAATTTTATCAAGACGCGCTTTTTCCACGTTAATGATTTTACCGCGCAATGGCAAAATGGCCTGGAAGTGACGGTCACGCCCCTGTTTGGCGGATCCGCCCGCTGAGTCACCCTCAACGATGTACAGCTCGGAGATGCTGGCATCCTTGGATGAGCAATCGGCAAGCTTTCCTGGAAGAGAAGAAACCTCCAGTGCGCTTTTTCTTCGGGTTAACTCACGCGCTTTTTTCGCAGCCACGCGGGCACGGAGCGCCATCATCCCTTTTTCCACTACTTTCCGTGCCACATCAGGGTTCTCAAGCATAAAGGTAGAAAACTGTTCGGAAAACAGTGATTCGGTGATCGTTCTTGCTTCAGAGTTGCCGAGCTTTGTTTTCGTTTGTCCTTCAAACTGCGGATCCGGATGCTTGATGGAGATGATCGCCGTCAAGCCTTCACGTACATCATCACCGGAAAGGTTCGTATCACTGTCTTTAAAAATATTATTACGTCGGCCATAATCGTTAATTACACGGGTCAGGGCGGTTTTAAATCCGGATTCATGCGTACCGCCCTCATGTGTATTAATATTGTTGGCAAACGAGTAAATATTGCTTGTATAGCTGTCGTTATACTGCAAGGCAATTTCAAGAGAAATGCCTTCTTTTTCACCTTCAATAAAAATCGGCTCATGAATCGCTTCACGCGAGCGGTTGATATGTTCAACGTAGGATTTAATTCCGCCTTCATAGTGATATTCCTGTACCACAGGTTCTTCTTCACGTTTGTCGATGGCGACAATTTTAATGCCACGGTTGAGATAGGCCAATTCTCTGATCCGCTGGGACAGAGTCTCAAAATCATATTCAATGGTTTCTGTGAAAATTTCTGTATCCGGCACAAAATGAGTTCTTGTACCCCTGTCTTCCGTTTCGCCGATCACTTTAAGGTCAGCAGTAGGAATTCCCCTGTGATATTTCTGATAGTGAATCTTTCCGTCACGGTAAATGGTAACTTCCATTTCACTGGACAGCGCGTTAACAACCGATGCACCTACCCCGTGCAGGCCACCGGATACTTTATAGCCTCCGCCGCCGAATTTACCGCCGGCATGAAGAACCGTCATGATGACCTCCACAGCCGGACGTCCCATTTTTTCATGGATTCCGACCGGGATTCCGCGCCCGTTATCGGTTACGGTGATGCTGTTGTCTTTTTCGATCGTTACTGTAATCTCATCACAGTATCCGGCAAGCGCTTCATCAATGGAGTTGTCGACAATTTCCCATACGAGATGGTGCAATCCTCTCACATTGGTGGAGCCAATATACATACCCGGGCGTTTGCGGACAGCTTCCAGTCCTTCTAATACCTGAATATCACTTTCATCATAATGCTGTTCTAATTCTTGATCAGTACTCATTTTTTTCTTCACCTACATTTCGGTTTCGGGAACATTTTTAAACGATTGCCTGTCTTACTTGACGTACGAGCTATGGGCAAAATCAATCCGTTCTCCTGCCCGCTTTTTTAACGTGATTGAGGATAGAGGGGAGATATAGACATGTTCTTTTGTAATGATGACAGATTTGGGATGATGATTGGTATGGCATAAGTTCACCATGCTTTTCATTTCTTTATGCTGTCTTAAAAAGGCACTCATTAATTCCGAGCTCTCAAGCGCACGGTAATCAAGAATCGCCACAATTTCCTTTTGCTGAATAACCGCTTCTTCGCCAATATGCAATAACATAGTCCACCTCACCTTATCCGTTCAATCGCACCTTGTTCAACATGGTACGTTGCTGCCTTATCGAGCGTTTCATGGTGTATGCCTTCCACGCTTGTTGTGGTAACAAAGGTCTGTACTTTGCCTTGTATTGTATTCAGCAAATGAGATTGCCGGTAGTCATCAAGTTCTGACAAAACATCATCCAGCAGGAGCAGCGGGTACTCTCCGACTTCTGAATGAATAAGATCAATCTCTGCTAATTTGATCGACAGCGCCGTGGTCCTCTGCTGGCCCTGTGAACCGAACGTCTGTACATCTTTCCCATTCACATGAAAAAGCAGATCATCGCGGTGCGGGCCGAACAAAGAGGTGCCGCGTTCTATTTCTCTGTCTTTTATTTTAACAAACTTTTCTTCATATGCTTCTATCATTTTCGACAATTCTTGCTCTTCACATACCTCTACAGTCGGTTTATATATCACTTCAAGGCGTTCCAGCCCTCTGGAGATGCCGTGGTGTATGGGATCGGCCCAGCTTTGGAGGAGTTTCATGTAACTCACTCGCTTTTCCGTTACCCGTGCTGCCGCCTGTATCAGTTGTTCTGTCAAAATATCAAGCATGACCGTATTTTCTTTGGAACGGCTGCGCTGCATGTCCCGCAAAAGAGAATTGCGCTGGGCAAGAACCTTTTGATATTGCGATAAATAATGAAGATAGACCGGATTAACCTGCCCGATCTCCATATCAATAAAACGACGTCGCACCTGGGGACTCCCTTTAACAAGATTCAAATCCTCAGGTGCAAACATGACGACATTTAACGCCCCTATATAGTCAGTCAATCTCCGCTGTTCCAGTCCATTGACTTTTGCTTTCTTGCCTTTTTGTGAAACAACCAGGCTTAAACTGAATGGACCGGTCCTTTTTTGAACCCGTCCTTCTATTTTAGCATATTCTTCGTCCCAATAGATTAATTCTTTATCGCGGGGAGTTCTATGGGACTTTGCCATGGCCAGAACGTAGATGGCTTCCATCACATTTGTTTTCCCCTGAGCATTCTCACCCAAAAACACATTGACCTTGTTTTCGAAATCAAGATGCTGGGATGAATAGTTTCTGTAATTTCTTATGTCCAATTGTTCAATATACAACGGGATACCCCCATTTATCTGGAAACAGTGATCTCGCCCAATTCGGGAACAGAAACTTTATCTCCCTCGTAAAGCTTTCTTCCCCGGCGGTTTTCCCGCTCACCATTAACCAGCACTTCATTTTCTTCTAAATACCATTTTACCATTCCCCCACTTGAGATGGCATCTACATGTTTGAGCAGCTGCTGCAGAGTAATGTATTCAGTGGTTATTTGCACGTTCTCCATCATAACACTCCTTTTCAGACTAGTATTCTCTATTTTCAACCCTTTATGAAAGGCATAAAAGCTGCCGGAGAACCAGCAGCTTTTTTTATCGTTGTCATACTTAAATTTTAATATGTTCGGACAGGCAGGATCAGCTGTTTGATGATTTCGTTGTCCACCGGGGTAATGAGGAAAGGCCTCATGGCTCCTGTAAACAAAACCTGAATCTCTGAACAGTCCATCGCTTTTAATGCATCAATCATATATTTCGCATTGAAGGAAATTTTCAGCTCTTCACCCTCCATGGATTCCGTGACGACATGTTCGTACACTTTACCGATTTCCGGAGAATTGGATGAAATTTCAATGGTCTGGTTATCGAGCGTGGCAAGTTTCACCACATTGTTTCGTCCTTCGCGTGCAAGCAGAGACGCCCGGTCAATTGCCTGAAGAAAATCTTTCGTCGATAAACCTAACGTTGTTTTGCTTTCACTTGGAAGCAATTTGCTTGTATCCGGATAATTTCCGTCAAGCAGTCTTGAAAAGAATAACGTATTTTTTGTTTTAAATAAAACCTGATTGTCTGTAACAACGATTTGCACTAGCTCTGCAGATTCCTCAACAATTTTGGACAATTCATTTAAGCTTTTTCCTGGAATCACTACGTTTTGGAACGAAAGCCCTTCTGTATTGCTTTCAATTCTTGCGGTCCTCTGTGCAAGTCGGTGGCTGTCTGTCGCTACACAGCTGAGAACATTGTCTTCAAGATTAATGTTCACACCGGTTAATATAGGACGTGTTTCTGACGTGGACACCGCAAAGACAGTTTGTCTGATAATTTGGCGAAGCAGATCTCCCTGGATACTGAACACGTTTTGTTCTTCAATCTGCGGAAGGCGGGGATATTCTTCTGGATCCAGACCAACAAGGCTGAATTCGGAAGCTCCGGAGCGGAGTTTTGTTTCAAAACGCTCTCCCACTTCAACTTCCACGGTATCATTCGGCATTTTTTTTACGATTTCGGAAAAATACCTTGCCTGAAGAACAATGCTTCCTGGTTTTTGGACCTCAAGATTGACTTCCCCATTTTCTTCCATTGGAATCAGGCGTTCGATGGAAATATCGGAGTCACTTCCAGTCAGTGTCATCCCTTCACTGTGAACCACCATTTTTATACCCGTCAAAATCGGTATCGTCGTTCTTGAAGATACAGCCTTCATTACATCCTGTACACCTTCAATTAGCTGGCTTCGGTTAATCTGAAATTTCATGATCATCCCCCTGAACAATTTTCTTATTGGAATTCGGTTATATTATTAATTTTTTTAAATAAAAAACAGTCGTAGTAATAGTAGGGCCTGTGAATCTGTGGATAAGTATGTGAAATGCAAGGAAAGACAGCCTATCCACATGTGGACAGACTGTGCATAAGAGCGAACAAGTTATTCACAAAATCCCCAGCAAAAAGACATATGGAACAGTATTACGATTTTAACTGATCGTGGATTTCTTTGATACTTTTTTGCAGCTGCTGGTCAGAAACCATTAGGTTCGAAATTTTTTCATGAGCATGAAGCACGGTAGTATGGTCTCTTCCGCCAAATTCTTCTCCAATTTTGGGCAAAGAATTGTCGGTTAGTTCCCTTGCAAGATACATGGCAATCTGGCGGGGAAAAGCAACCGATTTTGTTCTCTTTTTCGCAGTAAAATCTTCAAGCTTGATGTTATAATGCCGCCCGACAATCTCTTGGATGTGGTGAATGGTAATCATGCGCGGCTTGGAGGAAGGAATAATATCCTTAAGTGCCTCGGCTGCAAGATCTGCATTCATATCCTGGTTGATGAGTGAAGAGTAGGCGACTACACGAATCAAAGCCCCCTCCAGCTCACGAATATTGGTATCAATTTGATTGGCGATGTACAGCATCACTTCATTCGGTATATCCAGACCTTCCGCTTTCGCCTTCTTGCGCAGTATGGCGATCCTTGTTTCAAGATCAGGCGGAGTGATGTCCGTGATCAATCCCCATTCGAAGCGGGAACGAAGCCTGTCCTCAAGCGTCGGGATCTCCTTGGGAGGGCGGTCACTTGAAATGACGATTTGCTTGCTTTCTTCGTGAAGCGCGTTAAATGTATGGAAAAATTCTTCTTGAGTTTGTTCTTTTCCGGCAAGAAATTGAATATCATCGATAAGAAGAATGTCGACACTTCTGAATTTATTTCTAAATTCGACCGTTTTATTGTCACGAATCGAGTTAATGAATTCATTAGTGAACTTTTCAGATGACAGATAAGCCACCTTTGCATTCGGCTTATGGTCAACCACATAATGGCCGATCGCATGCATCAAGTGGGTCTTTCCCAGGCCGACTCCTCCGTAAATAAAGAGCGGATTGTATGCTTTGGCCGGTGCTTCTGCTACAGCCAGAGATGCCGCATGGGCAAACCGGTTGCCCGATCCGATAACGAACCGGTCAAAGGTATACTTTGGGTTCATCATGCTCTGGGCAACTTCCTCCTGCTGCTCCACGTTCACTTTTTGCGTTTTTTTCAATACTTTTTCAAAGTCAACTTCTTCTTCCATCTGATTTTGAGGAATAATGAATTTGACATCCAGCGCAGCCCCTGTCACATCCTGAAGAGTTTCGGAAATCAAGGTGGAATAACGGGATTCCAGCCAGTCACGGGCAAACTCGTTCGGTGCTGTAATGATGAGCGTATCATTTTGCAGTGCGTGCGCCGCTGTGGACTTTAACCATGTCTCAAAGCTGGGTTTGCTGACCTTTTTTTCCATGGCAGCCAATGCTTTGTTCCATAGGTCATTAATATTTTCCACCAACAGTACCTCCTAAGTAATTTATATAAACGAAGATATTCCATAAAATTGCTGCTCTTTTGTGGACTAGCGAAAGCAAACCCCAAGATTAGTCAAAGGCTGTTTTAGCGAATGAAAATCGAAATCGATGTTCAAAATGATAAAAAAGCTTTGACTAAATGGATCTTGAGGTTTTGATGAGGGCACAGTTGCTGAAGAATACACCATGATGTATAAGCGTTGTACAGCCGTATGTATACGTACGCATAATTATTCTATTCACAGCAAACGTGCACAATCTATTAATATAGTAGAAAATCAGTATAAGGCGTTTCATTCAGAGGATGTGGACAACCTTATAAACATCTTATTTTAAATGTCCACAACTTTATCCACAGCATGTGGATAAAAATATTGTCGCATGAAGTTATCAACGAGTTAAAACACAACAATCATATCAAAAAAATACCATGAATGCAATGAGTTTCTCGTACTTATCCACAACCCCTACAACTTGTGTAAAGGTGTTGTCCACAGCACAAGATTTTGTGTAAAACTTGTCGATAAAGGGTGTGGATAATGAAAATCGTGTCGAAAAAACTATCCACAGCGTGTCGAATTAAAAAAATAAGGGAGAAGATCGGCAAAAGACATCCTGGAGCGTAATATTCTTGTTCCTTAAATAAATTTCAAGAAGTCTTGACAAACAGAGGGTTGAATCCTTATACTTACTTAGACTGTCTTTTTGATATATCCTCAGGGAGGTGTAATATATAATGAAACCAACGTTTCAACCAAATAACCGTAAACGTAAGAAAGTACATGGTTTTCGTGCGCGTATGGCAACAAAGAACGGCCGTAAAGTTCTAGCTCGCCGCCGCCAAAAAGGAAGAAAAGTATTATCTGCATAGGCCACTGACAATCAGTGGTCTTTTTTCTGATATAAGGGAAAAGTTGATAATTGTTTAAATAAAATGAAGTAGCCGATACTGTTAATGATAAGAATGGAATGTATTAGAGAAGTATTGAGATCCAGGTGGAGTGTTGCCGGATGGAAAAGCAAAAGCGCTTAAAAAAGAATGAAGAGTTTCAAGAAGTGTTTAAAAGAGGAAAATCGTCTGCCAACCGCCAATTTGTAATATATGCGCTGGAAAAAAACGATCAGCCTCATTTAAGATTGGGTTTGTCAGTAAGCAAGCGGGTGGGAAAAGCCGTAACCCGCAACCGAATCAAGCGAGTAGTGAAAGAAATATTTATGAAGCACGAAGAGGAGATTGCATCCAGCAGGGATTATATTGTTATTGCCCGGAATCCAACAGCTGACATGGATTACTTTGAGATGGAAAAAAGCCTTCTGCATGTGCTGCAGCGTGCCGGTTTGTTCAGACAGTCAAGGGATAAGCGTAAATGAAACGGCTTTTGATCCTGATTTTTCGTTTTTACCAACGGTTTATCTCACCGTTGACCCCGCCGACCTGCCGTTTTTATCCCACATGTTCGCATTATGGAATTGAAGCGCTTCAACGATTTGGGGCCATTAAGGGATCGTGGCTGACGTTAAAGAGGATTTTAAAATGCCATCCTTTCCATCCTGGAGGGATTGATCCTGTACCCGAAAAGAAGAAGCGCTGAAAATATAGAAACAATGCTTTAAGGAGGATGAGGAGTGCGAAAGAAATTAGGAATACCGTTTGCTCTGGCCAGTTTAATGCTTTTATTGTCTGGCTGTAGTTCTGTAAAAACACCAATAACTTCAGAAAGTACCGGAGTCTGGAATGAGTACGTTGTTTATCCGTTATCCTGGGTAATTACTCAATTCGCCGAGATGATGGGGAACAATTACGGGCTGTCCATTGTGGTTGTTACCATTTTGATCCGTCTTGCGTTGTTGCCGCTCATGATCAAACAGACAAGAAGCTCAAAAGCAATGCAGGATATTCAGCCTGAACTGCAGAAGCTTCGTGAAAAATACAGTTCAAAAGATGCGACTACACAGCAAAAACTCCAGCAGGAAACGATGCAGTTGTTCCAGTCCCAGGGGGTAAACCCGCTTGCAGGTTGTCTGCCTTTGGTGATCCAAATGCCGATCTTGCTTGGTTTCTATCATGCCATTATGCGTACTCAGGAAATCAAAAACCACAGCTTTTTATGGTTTGACCTGGGAAATCCAGATCCTGTATATGCTTTGCCGATTATTGCCGGAATCACGACCTTCCTTCAGCAGAAGATTATGATGGGCGGTACAAACAATCCAAATCCACAGATGAAAATGCTGCTCTACATCATGCCGGTTATGATTGTTGTCTTTGCCATTAACTTCCCGGCAGCATTATCGCTTTATTGGGTAATTGGTAACATGTTCATGATTGTACAGACATATTTTATTACAGCCCCGAACAGGAAAAAGACAAACCAATTGGATAGGGGAGCTAAAAAGTGAAACAGATTCAGGTAACGGGAAAAACAGTTGAAGAAGCAGTTTCAGCAGCACTGGCCGAACTTCAGGCTTCCAAAGAAGAGGTTGAGGTAAAAGTTCTTGAAGAATCGAAAAAAGGTTTTTTGGGTTTTGGCGGCAAACCTGCGCTCATCGAGGTTTCCATCAAGCCGGATCCAATCAAGACCGCTGTTGCTTTTTTACAGGAAGTCGCCGATAAAATGGGTGTGCCTGTTACCATTTCACTTAAAGAAAACCGTGAAGAAACGATTTTTGAGCTTTCAGGTGAAAAAATCGCCATTCTGATTGGAAAAAGGGGACAAACCCTTAACTCTCTGCAGTACTTGACCAATCTCGTAGCCAATAATCATTCGAGTAATTATCTCAGGATCATACTCGATGCTGAAAACTACAGAGAGCGGCGCCGCGAATCGCTCCAACGGCTGGCCATGCACACTGCCCAGAGAGTGGCTGCGACAGGAAAAGGCGTTGCCCTTGATCCGATGCCGTCCAATGAGCGAAAAGCCATACATATGGCCCTTCGAAACAATAAAAAAATCGAAACATCTTCAGAAGGGGCAGAACCGTTCCGAAAGGTCATCATCCGCCCCGCGAAGAACTGACGATACTATAGCAGGGCACCGCCCGCTGTATCTGCCCGCCATCCTTTATTTTTACAAGGGAAGGCGGGTTTTTTCATTGCCTTTTGCAGTCGAACTGGGTTAAACTAAAAGGTATTGTGGATAAATATGTATTCGTTTGTAACAAAGTTATCCACTGTGGATAGTTAGAAACGCAAATAACGGAAATAATAGTATAGATACAGTAAGTTTTGGGTTTCAAAGAGAGGTGAGAAGGATGGAATACGATACAATTACGGCGATCTCCACACCGATGGGGGAAGGTGCTATCGCAATTGTCAGGTTAAGCGGCAGCGAAGCGGTCTCGATTGCCGATTCTATATATAAGGGAAAAATGAAGCTGCAGGATGCAGAATCACATACGATTCATTACGGAAAACTCATCGAGCCAAAAACGGAAGAAGCCGTCGAGGAAGTCATGGTTTCCGTCATGCGTGGCCCGCGTACCTTCACTAGAGAAGATGTGATTGAGATCAACTGCCACGGCGGTATTGTTTCGGTCAACCGGGTGCTGCAGCTTGTCTTAAACCACGGCGCAAGGCTTGCCGAGCCGGGTGAATTTACGAAACGGGCCTTTTTAAACGGACGTATTGACCTGTCCCAGGCGGAAGCGGTCATGGACTTGATCCGTGCCAAAACGGACCGGGCCATGAATGTCGCATTGAATCAAATGGAAGGCCGGCTTTCCAGGCTGGTGGGTAAATTAAGGCAGACACTGCTTGAAACCATTGCCCATGTGGAAGTGAACATCGATTATCCGGAGTATGACGCTGAGGAAATGACGCACGCGCTTTTAAATGAAAAGCTTGGTTTTGTAAAAGATGAAGTAGAGAAAATCCTGATAACGGCACAGCAAGGGAAGATTTTGCGGGAGGGTCTTTCAACCGCCATTATCGGCCGCCCAAACGTGGGGAAATCTTCACTGATGAATGCGCTTGTTCATGAAAATAAAGCGATCGTTACGGAAATTGCCGGCACGACCCGCGATGTGATTGAGGAGTACGTAAATGTTAGAGGTGTTCCCCTTCGCCTTGTAGATACCGCTGGGATTCGGGAGACTGAAGACATCGTGGAACGGATCGGGGTTGAAAAATCCAGGAAAGTGCTGAAAGAATCGGATTTGATATTGCTGGTTATCAACAGCAATGAATCTCTTTCCGCTGAGGATGAAAACCTTTTTGAAGCGGTAAAAGGTCTTGATGTTATCGTGATCGTCAATAAGACAGACCTGGAGCCAAAAATAGATATGAGCCGGGTAAAGGAACTGGCAGGACCTCATCCTGTGATCACAACCTCCCTTCTTCATGAAGAAGGGGTGGATCGCCTTGAAGAGGGGATTGCCCAGTTGTTTTTCCAGGGAGGCATTGAAGCGCAGGACATTACGTATGTTTCGAATTCAAGACATATTGCGCTCCTGCAGCAAACTATTCGCCATATCGATGAGGCCCTGAACGGCATCGAAATGAGTTTGCCAATCGATATGGTACAAATTGATATAACAAGGGCATGGGAGATTCTTGGTGAGATTGTTGGAGACACCGTTTCCGAGAGTCTGATCGACCAGTTGTTCTCCCAGTTCTGTTTAGGGAAATAAAAGGAGGAAGAAATAATGGGATATGATGCAGGCCAATTTGACGTGATTGTCGTTGGAGCCGGCCACGCAGGGGTTGAAGCCGCACTTGCTTCTGCAAGAATGGGAGCTGAAACCCTTTGTTTAACCCTTAACCTGGATACCATTGCCTATATGCCGTGCAACCCGTCTGTCGGCGGTCCTGCCAAAGGAATCGTCGTGCGCGAACTTGATGCGCTCGGTGGGGAAATGGCTCGAAATATTGATAAAACGCATATTCAAATGCGTATGCTGAATACCGGAAAAGGACCTGCGGTTCGTGCGCTCAGAGCCCAGGCCGATAAGTTTATGTATCAGAATGAAATGAAAAAGACCATGGAAAACACCGAACACCTGACACTGAGACAAGGCATGGTTGAACGCCTTTTGATGGAAGATGGCGTTTGTAAAGGTGTAATCACCAAAACGGGAGCAGAATATCGCGCTTCTGCCGTGGTTCTGACCACAGGAACTTACCTCCGAGGGAAAATCATCATTGGTGAGCTTTCTTACGAGAGCGGTCCAAACAACATGCAGCCATCGGTTAATCTTTCTTACCATCTTCAAGAGCTTGGTTTTCAAATGGTCCGCTTTAAAACAGGTACTCCTCCGCGCGTTAACAGCAAAACCATTGATTATTCTGTTACAGAAATTCAACCAGGTGATGAGGTACCCCGTGCTTTTTCATATGAAACAACGAAGTATATTACAGACCAGCTTCCATGCTGGCTGACCTATACCAGTCCTGAAACACACGAACTCATTAATGGAAACCTTCACCGTTCCCCAATGTACTCGGGAATGATCGAAGGAACCGGACCCCGGTACTGCCCTTCCATTGAAGATAAAGTGGTTCGTTTTAACGATAAGCCGCGCCACCAGATTTTTCTGGAACCGGAAGGAAGAAATACTGAAGAAGTTTATGTACAAGGTCTTTCTACAAGTCTGCCAGAAGATGTACAGCGGAAAATTCTTGCCACCATTCCTGGCCTCGAGAAAGCTGAACTGATGCGTGCCGGTTATGCGATTGAATATGATGCCATCGTTCCAACCCAGCTGTGGCCGTCCCTTGAAACGAAGCTCGTTGAAGGACTCTTCACTGCCGGACAGCTAAACGGTACGAGCGGCTATGAAGAAGCTGCCGGGCAAGGAGTTATGGCGGGGATCAATGCTGCGTTAAAAGTGAAGGGCAAAGACCCTCTGATTCTGGACCGGTCCGAAGCCTATATTGGTGTACTCATCGACGATCTCATTACAAAAGGCACAAATGAGCCGTACCGCCTGCTTACTTCACGTGCCGAATACCGTCTGCTTCTCCGCCACGACAATGCAGACTTGAGGCTCACGGAAAAAGGCTATGAAATCGGCTTGATTCCTCAAGAACGGTATGACCGGTTTTTGGTGAAAAAAGAAAAGGTTCGCCAGGAAATTGAACGTCTTGAGCATGTTACCGTCAAACCTACGCCTGAAGTACAGGACATTCTTGCAGGGGCAAAAAGCTCACCTCTAAAAGAACCGATGACAGCAGCTACCCTTTTAAAACGGCCGGAAATCACGTATGATGTGGTGGCACAAATTCATCCTGCCGAGCCGGCTGTGGATGAAGTGATTGCCGAACAGGTGGAAATCCAGGCGAAATACGCCGGATACATCGACAAGCAGCTCGCTCAAGTGGAACGAATGAGAAAAATGGAAAACAAAAAGCTGCCAGTTGATCTGGACTATATGGCCATTAACGGACTGGCAACCGAAGCGAAACAAAAATTGCTTGAAGTCCGTCCATTGTCTGTTGGCCAGGCTTCCCGGGTTTCCGGTGTGAATCCTGCAGACATTTCAATTTTGCTTGTTTACCTGGAGCAGGGGAAACTGGCCAAAACCGCAGATTAAGCGTTTGGAGGACGAAATGGATATAACAACCTTTGAAGAAAAACTCGGGGAGAAGGGCATCCGCCTTTCTTCCCGCCAGCTTCAGCAGTTTGAAGACTATTTTCACATTCTCGTGGAATGGAACGAGAAAATGAACCTGACCGCGATTACGGACAAAGAGGAAGTTTACCTGAAGCATTTTTATGATTCACTGTCTGCGGCCTTCTTTTTCGATTTTAATCAGGAGCTGTCGGTTTGCGATGTGGGTGCAGGAGCAGGTTTTCCGGGCATCCCGCTGAAAATTTGTTTTCCCCATATTAAGCTTTCAATCTGCGATTCATTGAAAAAACGAATTACTTTCTTGGCGCACTTAACACAAAAGCTGGAATTAAGTGATGTATCACTTTATCATGACAGGGCAGAGACCTTCGGACACCGTCCAGAAACACGCGAGGAATATGATCTTGTACTGGCCCGTGCAGTGGCAAGAATGTCTGTTTTAAGTGAATTGTGTCTTCCCCTTGCCAAAAAGGGCGGACATTTTCTCGCGATGAAGGGCGCTCAGCTTCCGGAAGAGATGAAAGACAGCAAAAAGGCTGTCCAGCTATTGGGCGGAAAGGTAAACGATGTTTTTTCCTTTAAGCTGCCTGAAGAGAACAGCGACAGATTCATCGTTCTGGTGGACAAAGAAAAAGCCACACCAAAAAAATATCCAAGAAAGCCAGGGACACCAAACAAGAGTCCTCTTTCATAATCTGCAAGCCAATGTTTCACGTGAAACATTGGCATACATACGCTGGCATACCAAAGAATTTTTCAAAAACCGGCAGGAAAACAGATGGGCAGAGCGAAAATCTAAGATAGATAACAAAAGGTGGTGTCATTCATATGAAACATCCTTTTTCACGTTTATTCGGCATCGGCGAAAAAAATCAGACAGCTGAAGTTGAAGAGAAAAACGATAACGAAGAAATAGTGCAGCTCCCGGTGAAAAATATTCACCCGAACCAATTCCAGCCCCGTACCGTTTTTATAGATGAACGAATTGAAGAATTATCACAAACGATTGAAACGCACGGAATTATCCAGCCGATTGTGGTCAGAACATCCGAAAATGGTTCCTATGAAATTATTGCCGGAGAACGCCGGTGGCGAGCCGTTCAAAAGCTTGGCTGGGAAGCCATTCCGGCGATCATCAAGGAATTTGATGATGGTCAGACGGCTTCTGTTGCACTTATAGAGAATCTGCAGCGCGAAGAACTGACAGCCATTGAAGAAGCGATGGCCTATGCCAAACTTCTTGAGATTCACGGCCTTACCCAGGAAGGTCTGGCACAGAAGCTTGGAAAAGGACAGTCAACGGTAGCGAACAAACTCCGCTTGCTGAAACTTCCCCAGCCCATCCAGGATGCGTTGCTGCAAAAGCAAATCACTGAACGCCATGCAAGAGCTCTCATTATCCTTAAATCCCCCGATAAGCAGGAAGCCGTCCTGAATGAGATTCTGGAAAAACACCTGAACGTCAAACAGACGGAAGAACGTGTGAAAAAGCTGATTGAGGGAGAAAACCAGGAAAAGAAACCTGTGGCGAAAAGGAAATCCTACAGCAAGGACACGCGGCTGGCCATCAATACTGTCCGCCAGTCCGTGGATATGGTTCTCCAAAGCGGCCTTACCATAAATACAGAAGAAGAGGATCATGAGGAATTCTACCAATTCACGATCCGCATACCGAAAAAGTAACCGTCACAGCTCCTTTCAGCCATCCTGAAGGGAGCTTTTTTGTGGGTGAAAACCGAACATTTTTCTGCGCTTTTTTATGAATTTTCCGTAAGAAAAAAGAGGAATTCATGATATGATGAAAGAAATGAACTCTCGTAAAGAATTGAGGTAGGTGTCATCGTGGCTAAAACCATTGCAATTGCCAATCAAAAGGGTGGGGTTGGAAAAACAACGACATCCGTGAACCTCGGAGCATGTTTAGCTTATTTCGGCAAAAAGGTTTTACTTGTTGATATAGACCCGCAGGGGAATGCTACGAGCGGAGTTGGCGTCGATAAAGGCGATGTGGATCAATGCATCTATAACGTGCTTGTCGACGACGCAGAAGTAAAAGACATCATTATGGAAACGATTTGCGAAGGATTACATATATTGCCGTCGACCATTCAACTGGCTGGTGCTGAAATTGAACTGGTGCCGACCATTTCCAGGGAGGTAAGGCTGAAACGGGCCCTTTCGTCTGTTGAACGCCAGTATGACTTTATCATTATTGACTGCCCTCCTTCTCTCGGACTATTGACCATTAACTCACTCACAGCAGCAGACGGAGTGGTTATACCGGTACAATGTGAGTATTATGCGCTCGAGGGTTTGAGCCAGTTGCTGAATACGGTCCGCCTCGTACAAAAGCATTTGAATACGGATTTGACCATTGACGGTGTTCTGCTGACAATGCTCGATGCCAGAACCAACTTGGGAATCCAGGTTATTGAAGAAGTGAAAAAGTACTTTCAGGATAAAGTCTATACCACCATTATTCCTCGAAATGTTCGTCTATCTGAAGCGCCAAGCCATGGAAAACCGATTATTATTTACGACCCTAAATCCAGAGGTGCAGAAGTTTATTTAGAATTAGCGAAGGAAGTGATTGGCAGTGGCGAAAGGGTTAGGTAAAGGAATTAATGCATTTTTTCCGGGCACGGATTTTGAAAATGAAGATACGGTCTCTGAAATCAAAATAACCGAACTGCGTCCCAATCCCTATCAACCGAGGAAAGTGTTTAATGAATCAGCTATTGCAGAACTGACAGAGTCCATCAAGGAGCATGGAGTTCTGCAGCCGATCATTGCAAGAAAAAGCATTAAAGGCTAT
Source organism: Fictibacillus sp. S7 (assembly GCF_004127935.1). Classification (NCBI taxonomy): domain Bacteria; kingdom Bacillati; phylum Bacillota; class Bacilli; order Caryophanales; family Fictibacillaceae; genus Fictibacillus; species Fictibacillus sp. S7. Next base: position 3,137,504 of record NZ_QJKL01000001.1, read on the forward strand.
GAAATCGTGGTAGGAGAACGCCGTTTTAGGGCAGCAAAGGAAGCCGGATTGGAACGGATGCCGGTAATCGTTAAGGAATTTACAGAGCAAAAGATGATGGAAATTGCCCTGATTGAAAATCTTCAGCGTGAAGATTTGAATCCTATCGAAGAAGCTCAGGCTTACCAGAAGCTCATGGAGCATTTGAAAATCACCCAGGAAGAACTGGCAAGCCGTGTGGGCAAAAGCAGACCGCACATTGCCAACTTTGTGAGACTGCTTCAGCTGCCGGATCCTGTTCAGGACATGATGTCCCAAGGGGAGCTTTCCATGGGGCACGGGCGGGCACTGCTTGGATTGAAAAAGAAAGCAAAGATGCAGGCGGTTGTCGAGAAATGCGTGAATGAAAAGCTCAACGTCCGCCAACTTGAAAAGCTGATCCAACAGGTGAATCTTAACGTTCCACGTGAAACAAAGAAAAAAAGCGAGGATAAAAGTGTCTTTATCGTCGAAAAGGAATCAACACTCAGAGACCATTTCGGCACTTCAGTTTCTATTAAACGGACAAAACGAAAAGGCAAAATAGAAATTGAATTTTTCTCCGATGAAGATCTGGAACGGATCCTCGATCTCATCGGAAAGCAGTAAAACCATCGAAGCGGTGGTTTTTCTTTTTGTACTTTTAAAACATCATGGGTAAAGGCGGGAAAGAAAAGTGGCATTATTAGGGACACTGGTCAATGGCCTGGCCATTATTATCGGGAGCTTGCTGGGGCTTTTTTGGAGAAACATTCCCGAAAAAACAAAAACAACCATCATGCAGGCGATGGGCCTGGCTGTTATTATTCTTGGAATTGGCATGGGCTTAAAGAGCAAGCAATTTTTAATTGTTATCGCCAGTCTGGCGATCGGAGGTGTGCTGGGTGAGAAACTTGATCTGGAAGGAAAGCTTGGCCAACTGGGACACTGGCTTGAGGCCAAGCTCGGCGGCAAGGAAAAAGGCGGCATTGCCAATGCTTTTGTGACCGCCACGCTCGTATTTGTGATCGGGGCCATGTCCATTGTGGGGGCACTGGATAGCGGACTGCGACATGATCACGCAGTACTTTATACTAAATCAATGATTGATGGATTTTGTGCGATCTTTTTCACATCAGCACTTGGAGTTGGCGTCATTTTCTCAGCTGTGCCTGTGGTGCTCTATCAAGGGCTGATTGCCCTGTTTGCCACCCAGATTGACCGGTTTGTCCCGGATGCGCTCATGCAGCAGATTATCATCGAAATTACCGGAACAGGCGGAATCATGATCCTTGCGATTGGTCTGAACATTCTCCGCCTCACCACCATCCGGGTGGCCAACCTGCTGCCGGCGTTGCTGTTCACCATTCTGATCGTATGCATTATCTACTATTGGGACAAACTTTCGGCCTTTGCAGGAGGAACCTTTTAAAAGAATGCTAGTACTTTTTTGAAGGAAGACGAGTGTGTTTTTGCTGCGAATCAATCCAATCAGGATAGGAGTTATTGATAAATGATTTCTTTAAGAAAAGTTCACCCTGCAGATTTAGAGCAGCTGTTAGTTATCGAGAACGAAGGCTTTTCGAGAGAAGAAGCTGCGACAAAAGAAGCGCTTGCGGAGAGGATTCAACGAATCGCTGACACCTTTATTGTGGCAGAAACGGATGGGAAGATTCTAGGGTTTATTAATGGACCTGTTATTAACCAGCCTTACATCACCGATGGCCTTTTCAAGGAAATCATAGAAAATCCGAAAAGAGGCGGTTATCAGAGTGTATTGGGATTAGCAGTCTCTAAACAGGCAAGAAATCAAGGGATTGCGAAGCTTTTAATCGAGAAAATGGAAGAGCTTATGAAAGAGAACGAAAGAGAAGGAATTACGTTAACGTGTAAACAAGAGTTAGTCTCTTTTTATGAAAAATTGGGATTTGTTAACCATGGCATTTCTGAATCCAAACACGGCGGTGTAACATGGTATAACTTGATCAAATGATAAAGGCATATGAAAACGACCAGACGGCGATCTGGTCGTTTTTGATTTACCTATATATGGGTGTAACTTCAATTTGTTAAAAGGCGGGCTTCTTTTTATTGATCGCGTATAGATCTTCTTTAATGGGAAGCGGTGTGATGTTCTTTTTCACCCGCTGGCTCATGGATGCGAAATACAAAGAATCCGCGATCAATTCGGCCATTTTCATAACAACGCTTAAGCGGGTGTTCTGGAGAACGAAATATTCCATAAATCCGCTGACGTTCACGATACCGGTTAAATGCATGTCGCCAACCGGCGGAAGCTCCTTATTGACACCGGCACCTGGTTTGACCGGTCCTTCCCCAATGGAGACCATTCCCACATGGTTGAGTTTTCCGAGGCACGCATCAATTCCTATTATAAAAGCATCCGGATGCTTTTGTTCAATCATTTTCAGCTTATCTTTCAGGTTGACCGCATGTACCGGATCGTCCAGCGTCCCGTACACATGAAACGGAAAGGCTTTGATGGTATGAAGCTTGGTACCCACCAATGGGCCAAGGGCATCCCCGGTGGAACGATCTGTCCCAATGCAAACCACAACCACTGGAGTGGTTTGCGTATTAGGAAGAAGGTTCCCAATTTTTTCTGTGATGAGCATACAAGCTTCTTTTTCCTCATGGTGCATTTTATATTGAAAAGGTTTATCGGGAACGAGCTTCCTTTTAAGGAACATAAAATCCACTCCTTTAAAATGTTACTACCAGTATACGGACTGTTTGGCAATACTATACATCGAGTAAGGACTTAGCTGCCATCATTTTTTCAACGCGCCAGAACGAGTAGGATTCAGTTTTAGTCGGAGCAGGCTGTGCTTCTGGTCCCGTAATGCCTTTTGGCTTTCCTTTAGTTAAATGTTTTATACCCCCTTCCTCCGGATTCTAAGCCATGGTTCTTTTAAAGATGTGTTAATCGTTGAAAATTCAACCGAAATTGGGTACATTAAGGCATAGCTAAGATTTATATGGAGGTTGGAGCGGAGTGGAACTACTCAATATTGCCCAGCAGGCAGAGGAAGTGTACAAGCAGGTTGGTAATGGCGATTTATGGATCAACCTGGGCATGAAAGTGCTGAAGATTGTCCTTATTTTATTCGGGGCTGCCATCGTTGTTAAAATTGTAAGGGCGACCATCGCAAATATATTTAAAATCAGGATGAAAAGCCCGTTGCGGATGTCGGAGCGACGTGAAAATACACTGATCCGGCTTCTCGATAATGTGGCTGCCTATCTTATTTATTTTATTGCGCTGCTTATGGTGCTGACCGAATTTAACATTGATGTTAAGGCACTGCTTGCTGGAGCGGGTGTGGTCGGACTGGCTATCGGTTTTGGTGCGCAGAGTCTGGTAAAGGATATTATCACCGGCTTCTTTATCATATTTGAGCAGCAATTTGCAGTAGGGGATTATGTAAGAATCAACGCATTCGAAGGTACGGTGGAAGAAATCGGGCTGAGAACGACGAAAGTCAAACAGTGGACAGGTGAGCTTCATATCATACCGAACTCGTCCATCACAGAAGTGACGAACTTCTCCATTAATAACAGCATTGCTGTTGTGGATGTCAGTATTGCCTATGAAGAGGATGTGAACCGGGCCCAGGACATCATTGAAGAAGTCGTGAAACAAAAAACCGTCGAGTATCCAGAAATGGTAGCTGAGCCGGAAGTACTCGGTATTCAGTCAGTCGGGGCAACGGAAGTCGTGATCCGGGTGACAGCAGAAGTGCTTCCCATGACCCACTTCAAAATAACAAGAGAACTGAAGAAAGCCATCAAAATCCGTTTGGATGAGGAAGGCATTGAACTTCCCTTTCAAAAGCTTGTCTCTTATCATAAAACAACACTTGCAGAACATGAATAAACATAATAGTTATTGTGTCAAAGTGGTTTTCTCTATAAAATAATATAAAAGCAGAGCGTTTGGGGAGTGATGGACTTGGAAGGAAAAGAGTTCTTTTTGAATGATGAAGTGGAAATGAAAAAGCCACACCCATGCGGAACCAACCGTTGGAAAATTATCCGCATGGGGGCTGACATCCGGATTAAATGCTTGGGCTGCCAGCATAGTGTTCTAATTCCCAGAAGAGACTTTGTGAAGAAAATGAAAAAGGTCCTGGTATCCAACCAGGAATAAAAAGATACTTCCTGTGTTCCACGTGGAACAAAAAAAGCAGAACCGACGTACTCAAGCGAAGGTTCTGCTTTTTTGTATAACTTGTTTTTTGCCTGCCAACACCCTATAATGATGAAAGATGTGCTAACAAGTAACTGAACGACAAAATATATGATGATTGAAATCAATGAGGAGTGGAATAAATGGCTTTAACAACTGGAATTGTCGGTCTTCCCAACGTAGGGAAATCGACGCTTTTTAATGCCATCACACAGGCTGGCGCGGAATCTGCAAACTATCCGTTCTGTACGATCGACCCCAACGTAGGGATTGTTGAGGTGCCGGATGACCGCCTGCACAAGCTGACAGAGATGGTTCAGCCTAAAAAAGTGGTTCCGACAGCATTTGAATTTACGGATATTGCCGGTATCGTTAAAGGTGCAAGCAAAGGGGAAGGTCTGGGCAACAAGTTCCTTTCTCACATCCGCCAGGTGGATGCGATCCTTCAGGTAGTTCGTTGTTTTGAAGATGAGAACATCACGCACGTTTCCGGAAAAGTCGATCCGATTGATGATATTGAAGTCATCAATCTTGAGCTTATTTTTGCAGACATGGAAACCGTCGATAAGCGGATTGCCAGGGTTGAAAAATTGGCGAAGTCAAAAGACAAAGAAGCTGTCGCTGAACATAGCGTTCTTTTGAAAATTAAAGAAGCATTGCTGAATGAACTTCCGGCAAGAAGCGTGGAACTGACGCCTGAAGAAAGTAAAATTGTATATGGCCTTCACTTGCTTACCATGAAACCGATCCTTTATGCGGCAAACGTCAGTGAAGAGGATCTGTTGGAAGGCGGAAATGAGCATGTGGAGAAAGTAAGGGAGTATGCTGCCCGCGAACATGCTGAAGTCATCGTGATTTGCGCCAAGATCGAAGAGGAAATCGCAGAGCTTGAGGGTGACGAAAAGAGTGCATTCCTTGAAGAGCTCGGTATTCAGGAAGCAGGCCTTGACCAGCTGATTCGTGCGTCTTATTCTCTTCTTGGGCTGGCAACGTACTTTACAGCTGGTGTACAGGAAGTGCGTGCATGGACATTCCGCAAGGGCATGAAGGCTCCACAGTGTGCGGGGATCATCCATACGGACTTTGAACGCGGATTTATTCGTGCTGAAGTGGTTGCTTATGATGATTTGATGAGCGCCGGCAGCATGGCGGCTGCCAAAGAAAAAGGCCGTGTGCGTCTTGAAGGAAAAGAATACGAAATGAAAGATGGAGATGTCGTCCACTTCCGTTTCAACGTTTAATATCGTGGGTTTTTGAGAGGAAAAGCGTTTTTGCTTTTCCTTTTTTCTATTAATCCTTGAATGTCCTTGTGTTTTGTACGGGTATTTGCTATAATTCATTATTGTGAGTTAATTATCGATTGTATAGAAATGTTGATAGTTTACTCCTTGCCCTATTGTTGGGCCGTTTAGACCAAAAGGAGGTGACCGGAATGAAAAAGTACGAAATCATGTACATCGTCCGTCCAAATCTTGAAGAGGATGCTCTTAAAGCTGTGAAAGAAAGAGCGAAGACGATCCTTACTGATAATGGTGCGGAAATCGCTAACGAGAAAGAAATGGGTAAAAAGCGTCTAGCATATGAAATCAACGACTACCGTGATGGATATTACACGCTATTGACCATCAATGCTCCTGTAGAAGCGATCAATGAATTCGACCGTCTTATGAAGATCAACGAAGATGTTCTTCGTTTCATGACAATTGCAGACGAGAGATAATTTTTTAACGTTGAAGGAGAGGTTCTAATGCTAAATCGTGTAATCCTTGTTGGACGTTTAACGAAGGACCCGGAATTGCGCTATACCCCAAGCGGTGTGGCAGTTGCAAACTTTACTTTGGCAGTAAATCGTACATTTACAAATCAGCAGGGTGAGCGCGAAGCAGATTTTATCAATTGTGTAATCTGGCGTAAGCCGGCTGAAAATGTGGCCAACTTCTTGAAGAAGGGTTCACTTGCCGGAGTAGACGGACGCATCCAGACACGTTCTTATGACAATAACCAGGGACAGCGTGTATACGTGACTGAGGTTATGGCTGAGAGTGTCCAGTTCCTTGAGCCGAAGAGTGCGAATGCGGGCGGAGGACAACAGTACCAAAGCCAGGGCGGAAACAACTTTGGCGGGCCATCAGGTGACCGCGGTTATGGACAGCAACAGAACCAAAACCAGAACCAAAAGCGCAGTAACTTTAATGATGACCCATTTGCCAATGATGGCACTCCGATCGACATCTCTGATGACGATTTGCCATTCTAAGACAAACATACATTGAACGGCAACATATAAAAACTCAATTAGAAGGAGGGAAATAAACATGGCTGGACGTCGCGGTGGACGCCAAAAGCGTCGTAAGGTTTGTTTCTTCACTGTAAACAAAATCACTTACATCGACTACAAAGATGTGGATCTTCTTAAGCGTTTCGTATCTGAGCGCGGAAAGATTCTTCCTCGTCGTGTGACAGGAACATCTGCTAAATATCAACGTCAATTGACTCGTGCTATCAAACGTGCACGTTTCATGGCGCTGCTACCATATGTAACTGAATAAATTTCAGTTTTTAAAAAGCACGGTAAAGATCAGTCTTTGCTGTGTTTTTTAATTGTACGGGAAAAGTTTTGATCGAAGTGCAAGGTGCGAGACTCCGACGGGAAAAGCGAGCATCCTGGAACGGAAATCAACAAGTAAAGAACAACAAAAAAAAGCGGCCAAATCCATTGGATTTTTGCCGCTTTTCTTTATTACGATTCAAAGATATAGGAGAGGGCTCTGACTGCCTGTTCCGGGGTTTCGACCACGAGGCTGGCATGGTTGGAAAGCTCTTTTAACGGGTGATGCAGTGACTCGGGACGAATCAGGATCAAAGGCTTTTGCAGGGCAGTGGCTCTAGCGGCGTCCATTGCTGTGTTCCACTGCTTGTATTTTTCACCGAACAAGGCGATCACGACATCTGCTTTTTTGATCAGGATGTCTGTACGGAGATTGTTGATGCTCGAGGCGGCCTCGTCCTTCAAAACGGCATTGGGCTGTTTACCAAGGATTTCTTCCCCAATATTATCCGACCGCTCGTGGTCTTCCATCGGACCGACAAAGGTGATGGGAAGTTCCCGCTCCCTTGCTTGCGATTTGATTTCTTCGCGCCAGTCGTCATGAATTTGTCCTGCCAAATATACAATAAGCTCCATGAGATCTCCTCCTCTTTCCTGGTTGTTTGTAAACTAGCTGGCTAGTCCCAGTTCCATTATAAAGGACATCATGATAAGGTAGATACTGTTGTGCATGTTAGATTTGGCAAGATAGGGTTAAGCTAATGAATATCATTGGATTTACAGCAAATAATTTACTACAATAAGGACCGTAGGCAATAAAGCCAGAGGTGAACCAATTGCGGAAAACATCAACCATCGTAGACGGAGCTGTAATGGCTGGCGTTTACATTATTCTTATGCTAATCAGTCTGAATGTGCCGATTATCAGCATATTAACATATTTTTTACTGCCGCTTCCGATCATCCTGTTTGCATTTAAGCATGGATGGAAGCCGGGTCTGCTCGTATGGGCGGTTACGCTCGTATTATCCTTTGTGATGGGAGGAACAGCAGGACTTATTTATGCGTTCTCATCCGGTCTCATGGGGATTATAATGGGTGAATTGTATAAGAGGAAGACATCTGCATTTGGTGTCCTTTTGGGCGGAAGCCTTGCCAGCGTCTTTAATTTTCTGATGCTGCTGGTTTTTGCAAAGCTTCTCTTGAACCTTGATATCGTAAAGGATGCTCAAAAGCAGTTTACCAGTGTCATTGACCAGGCATCCAAGTTTTATAAAGACAGCGGCCAGGATCTGTCCCCCCAGCTCGACCAGATGCGGGAGCAGGTGGCCATGATCCCGTACATGCTGCCGACGGCGATTATCATCGGGGCGATTGCAGTCACCTTAATTACTCAATGGCTTGCTGCCCTTGTGTTAAAAAGAATGAGGTTCGACTACCGGCCATTTCCGCCATTCCGCGACTGGTCGTTTCCAAAATCATTTTTGTGGTATTACATTTTGGCCCTTTTGCTTTCTTTTATAAAGATGGACAAAGGGTCTGGATTATACATCCTTATGATCAATTTATTTATCATATTGACTCTTGTACTTGTCGTACAGGGTCTTACCGTTATCTTTAGCTATGCCAAAAATAAGGGCTGGCCCAAGGCCGTTCCCGTATTTATATCTGTGTTAGTAATATTTACTTCCTCCATTCTGCCGATTATTATGGAAGTCGTTAAATTCTTAGGTATAATTGACTTAGGGTTCGAAATAAAGAAACGGATAAATACCAGACAGTAGGAGCTGAAAGTATGCCTAAGTTTTTATTAAAACGGTGGCATGGTTATCCACAGATAGCCTTGTGTGTCATATCGGTCCTTTTAGTGATCATCATCATGTCCTACCAGTGGGTCCTCGGGGCTGTCAGTTTTGTAGTCTTGGGCGCGATCTTCTATTTGATGATGCGGGCCGAGAATTCGTTCCAGGAGGACCTTGGCGATTATATTTCCACGCTATCCCACCGTATTAAAAAGGTCGGAGAAGAAGCATTGATGGAAATGCCGATCGGAATCATTCTGTATGATGAAGATTACAAAATTGAATGGGCCAATCCATTCATGGGAGCCTGGGTCGGGGAAGAAGCGTTCATCGGCCATTCCCTGAATCTTATTTCTGAGGACCTGGTGCCGTTTATTAAAAGTGATGCACGGGAAGAAATCGTGAATTTAAAATCAAGAAAATTCGAAGTGCATTTTAAAAAAGAAGAACGCCTTCTCTATTTCTTTGATGTAACGGAACAGCTTGAAGTTGAACATCTGTATGAGGAAGAGCAAACCTGCCTTGGCCTCATTTACCTTGATAACTATGAAGAGGTTACACAGGGGCTTGATGACCAGTTCCGTTCGAGAATCAACTCCAAAGTTATTTCCATTCTGAACAAATGGGCAACCGACCATGGAATTTATTTAAAACGCACCTCTTCCGAGCGTTTTTTAGCCGTCTTCAACAAAAGGATTTTACATGAGCTTGAAAAAAATAAGTTCGCATTGCTGGATGAAGTAAGAGATGCCACTTCAAAAGAAAATGTGGCTCTCACATTGAGTATCGGTGTGGCATCCGGTCCGGTCGAGCTGCCTGAACTCGGCCAGCTGGCCCAATCGAGTCTTGACCTTGCGCTTGGCCGCGGCGGTGACCAGGTGGCGATCAAGCAGCAAAACGGAAAAGTGCGCTTCTACGGCGGAAAAACCAATCCGGTGGAGAAACGTACACGGGTAAGGGCACGGGTCATTTCCCATGCGTTAAGCGAACTTGTCCTCGACAGCGATAAAGTGATCATCATGGGGCACAAAAGCCCCGATATGGATTCCATGGGTTCTGCCATGGGAATTTTAAAAGTGGCGCAGGTTAACGGAAAAGAAGGATATATCGTCCTCGATACGTCTGATCTGGATACTGGTGTTCAGCGGCTGATGAATGAAATCAAGGGAACCGATTCTCTCTGGAAGCACTTTATTACGCCGGAAGAAGCGCTTGAAATTTCTACAGCCGGCACCCTCCTTGTGGTCGTGGACACCCATAAGCCGTCCATGGTGATGGAAGAACGCCTGCTTTCCAAGCTTGACCATGTGGTGGTTATTGACCATCACCGCCGTGGAGAAGAGTTTATCGCAGATCCGGTTCTTGTCTATATGGAGCCTTATGCTTCTTCAACCGCAGAGCTTGTGACCGAGCTTCTGGAATATCAGCCGAAGCGGCTTAAAATGCGTATGCTCGAAGCGACAGCCCTGCTTGCAGGGATTATTGTGGATACGAAAAGCTTTACGCTCAGGACCGGTTCCCGGACGTTTGATGCAGCTTCCTATTTAAGGGCTCACGGCGCGGATACCATCCTCGTTCAGCGGTTCTTGAAGGAAGACCTTCAAACCTATAAGACCCGGTCAAAACTTATTGAAAATGCAAAATCCTATAAGAGTGGCGTTGTGATTTCAAAAGCAGAGCCTGGTGAGGAATGCGGGCAGGTCATGATTGCCCAGGCAGCGGATATTTTGCTGTCAATGAACGATGTGACCGCTTCGTTTGTCATTGCGAAGCGTCACGACCAAAAAATCAGCATCAGCGGCCGTTCACTGGGGGAAGTGAATGTCCAGATGATCATGGAACAGCTTGGCGGCGGCGGCCATTTGACCAACGCAGCCTGCCAGCTTGAAAATGAAACGCTCGATGGTGCAGAGACCAAATTAAAAGCGGCCATCGATGAATACTTCGAAGGGGGAGAAGAAGAATGAAAGTAGTCTTTCTTCAGGATGTAAAAGGAAAAGGTAAAAAAGGGGAAATTAAAAACGTATCCGAAGGGTATGCCCGCAACTACTTATTGCCGAACAATCTTGCTACAGAAGCTACCAAAGGTGCCCTTTCTGTGGTAGAAGGCCAAAAGAAAAGTGAAGAGAAAAAAGCAGCAGCCGCTTTGGAAGATGCCAAGCAGCTCAAAGAAAAGCTTGAGAAAATGGAAGTTGAAATCAAAACCAAAGCCGGTGAAGGCGGCCGAGTGTTCGGATCGGTTACGAGCAAACAGATCGCAGACGGTTTGAAAAAATTGAATGTCACCATTGACAAGCGAAAAATTGACCTTTCGAATCCCATTAAAGCGTTGGGATATACCAACGTACCTGTAAAACTTCACCCTGAAGTGACAGGAACGATTAAAGTACATGTAGTTGAAGCATAAACAGAAAGCCAATGGGACCGGAACTGACCGGTCTCATTCTTCTGTAATCAGGGTCTTCTTGCCAAAAATGGCAAAAGATCTTACCAGGAGGAAGAATGATGAGTGATCTTTTTGTTGATCGCATCCCACCACAGAACATAGAGGCTGAACAAGCGGTTCTGGGCGCTATTTTCCTGGAGCCGGAAGCATTGGTTACCGCTTCGGAAATTTTGATCCCGGAGGATTTTTACCGTGCCTCCCATCAGCGGATTTATCAGGTGATGCTCGATTTATCGGAAAAAGGGGAACCTGTCGACCTTGTGACGGCAACAGCCGCTCTCGCCGACCGGAAGCTTCTTGATGAAATCGGCGGTGTCTCGTATTTAAGTGACCTTGCAAGCAGCTCACCGACCGCGGCCAATATTGATTACTACAGCCAGATCGTGGAAGAAAAATCCCTTCTTCGCCGTTTGATTCGTGCAGCGACCGAAATTGCGGCCAACGGCTACGCCCGTGAAGAAGAGGTTGAAGCGGTCCTAAATGAAGCGGAGAAGACAATTCTGGAGGTAGCCAACCGTAAAAACGGCGGTGCCTTCATTTCCATAAAAGATGTACTGGTAGCTGCCTATGATAATATCGAGCAGCTGCATAACCGCAAAGGGGACATTACCGGAATTCCAACCGGTTTCAACGATCTGGACCGGATGACCGCAGGATTTCAGCGAAATGACTTGATTATTGTTGCCGCCCGTCCTTCCGTGGGTAAAACGGCGTTTGCCCTGAATATCGCGCAAAACGTCGCCACCAAAACGGAAGAAAATGTCGCTATCTTCTCGCTGGAAATGGGTGCGGAGCAGCTGGTCATGCGTATGCTGTGTGCGGAAGGCAATATTGACGCCCAGCGGCTTCGTACAGGCTCCCTGCTCCCGGAAGACTGGCAGAAGCTCACGATGGCCATGGGAAGCCTGTCAGCAGCCGGAATTTTCATTGATGATACACCTGGTGTCCGCATTGGGGATATCCGCTCGAAATGCCGCCGCCTTAAGCAGGAAAAAGGCCTTGGCATGATTCTGATTGACTATTTGCAGCTCATTCAGGGGAACGGCAGAGCGGGCGAAAACCGCCAGCAGGAAGTATCCGAGATCTCCCGTTCCCTTAAAGCGCTCGCCCGTGAGCTGCAGGTGCCGGTCATTGCCCTGTCACAGCTTTCCCGTGGCGTGGAATCCCGTCAGGACAAGCGTCCGATGATGTCGGATATCCGTGAATCCGGAAGTATCGAGCAGGATGCCGATATCGTGGCGTTCCTGTACCGTGACGACTACTACGACAAAGAATCAGAAAGTAAAAATATTATCGAAATCATTATTGCCAAACAGCGTAACGGCCCGACTGGCACGGTTGAGCTCGCGTTTGTCAAAGAATACAACAAGTTCGTCAATCTCGACCGCCGGCATGACGAAAGCAGTATGCCGCCCGGCGCATAAAATTGTTGATTAAAAGGCACTCTCAAGTAAGAGGGTGTCTGTTTTTTTTTGCTGTGGGTGATTTCTGCGGTGCTAGTTTAAATAATGGGGTTTTGGCGGGTGAATGGCTGCCAGCCATCCTCCTTTTTGCTGTTTCATACGCAAAACCGAACGGCTTAACTGTAAATATTTTAAAATGTTCGTGTTTTATTGACTTTTGCCTATATAATTGATAAACTAATCATGGATTTTTAAGTTACTAGCAAATTAAAGTGTTTTTTAAGATTATTTGGAGGTGCTGGCGTAATGTCATCCGTAGTCGTTGTCGGAACACAATGGGGAGATGAAGGTAAAGGAAAAATTACCGACTATCTTTCTGAAAAAGCAGAAGTTGTTGCCCGTTATCAGGGTGGTAACAATGCTGGACATACTATTGTATTTAACGGTAAGAAATATAAACTGCACTTGATCCCGTCCGGAATTTTTTATGATGATAAAGTTTGTGTGATTGGTAACGGTATGGTTGTTGATCCTAAAGCCGTTGTGGAAGAGCTTGCTTACTTGCATGATCTTGGCGTCCACACCGAAAATCTTCGAATCTCCAACCGTGCGCATGTTATCCTTCCATATCACCTTCGCCTTGATGTGCTTGAAGAAGAAAGCAAAGGCGAAAACAAGATCGGTACCACCAAGAAAGGGATTGGGCCGGCATACATGGATAAAGCCGCTCGTATCGGCATCCGTATCGCGGATCTTTTGGACAAGGAAGTATTCGAAGAGAAGCTTGAGCGCAACCTTGCTGAAAAGAACCGCTTGTTTGAACGAATTTATGAGTCTGAAGGATTTACGAAAGAAGAAATCCTTGAAGAATACTATGGATATGGCCAGCAGATTGCCAAATATGTTTGCGACACTTCCGTTGTTCTTAACGATGCACTTGATGAAGGCCGCCGTGTACTTTTCGAAGGCGCACAAGGCGTAATGCTTGATATCGACCAGGGTACTTATCCTTTCGTAACTTCATCCAACCCGATTGCCGGGGGAGTTACCATCGGTTCTGGTGTGGGACCATCCAAGATCCATCACGTTGTCGGTGTATGCAAATCCTACACAACCCGTGTGGGTGACGGCCCGTTCCCTACTGAATTAACTGATGAAATCGGAAATCAAATCCGTGAAGTCGGCCGCGAATACGGTACGACTACAGGACGTCCTCGTCGCGTCGGTTGGTTTGACTCTGTGGTTGTTCGCCATGCACGCCGTGTCAGCGGGATCACTGATCTTTCTCTTAACTCAATTGATGTGCTTACAGGCATTGAGACATTGAAGATCTGTGTGGCGTACAAGTACAAAGGTGAAGTGATCAACGAGTTCCCTGCTAGCCTTAAAGTTCTTGCACAATGTGAGCCTGTATACGAAGAGCTTCCTGGCTGGACTGAAGATATCACAGGCGCGAAAACACTAAGCGATCTTCCGGAAAACGCCCGTCACTACGTAGAGCGTGTTTCCCAGCTTACCGGTATTCCGTTAACCATCTTCTCTGTCGGCCCAGACCGCAGCCAGACCAACATGGTCCGCGGCGTGTTTGTTTGATTGTTCTAATTTAATGAGCCCGGCGCTCCGTTTTGATGCGGAGGCCGGGTTTTTTGTTTTTTGTGATGAAGCGCAGTTGACATAATCCAGGTTTGGCCAGCAAAGTTCTCAAACTGGCCAGTAAATCGATTTTTGGGGAGCCAAAACCATGGTTCAGCCCCCTCTTCCCTGCTTTTAAAAGAAAAAATACATTTTTCTACTCTTTTTTAAAAAAACAGCTTGCCAAATGATATAAAACGATGATAAGATAACTCTTGTCGTGTTAAAACCACTTTGCAGCCGAAAAGGCGCACAACGTCAGCTTCCACTAGTAGAGGAAGAGACAGGGTCAACGGACAGAATAACAATAAGAGCCATTAGCTCAGTCACGAGCAACCCATCGTGAACGAGCGGCGAGTTGTCTCGACGGATACACAACGTCAGCTTCCACTAGTAGAGGAAGAGACAGGGTACCAACGGACAGAATAACAATAAGAGCCATTAGCTCAGTCACGAGCAATACATCGTGAACGAGCGGCGAGTTGTCTCGACGGATACACAACGTCAGCTTCCACTAGTAGAGGAAGAGACAGGGTACCAACGGACAGAATAACAATAAGAGCCATTAGCTCAGTTGGTAGAGCATCTGACTTTTAATCAGAGGGTCGAAGGTTCGAGTCCTTCATGGCTCACCATTTTCTTACAAAGTGGCCCGTTGGTCAAGCGGTTAAGACACCGCCCTTTCACGGCGGTAACACGGGTTCGAATCCCGTACGGGTCACCAAGTATTTTTCGAAAAAAAATACCAAGTATTTTTATTTCATAAAAATACCAAGTTTTTTTCATAGAAAAAATTTGTAAGAAAAACTACTCTTTAATATAGATTGTATCACTGGACTCGTGGTGTAGTGGTTAACATGCCTGCCTGTCACGCAGGAGATCGCCGGTTCGACCCCGGTCGGGTCCGCCATTTTTTCACATAGTAATACTAAATCCTGGCTCGGTAGCAAAGAGCGTTACAGCTTGAATATGCTACGATTTGTCTCGACGGATACACAACGTCAGCTTCCACTAGTAGAGGAAGAGACAGGGAACCGACGGACAGAAATACTAAATCTTGGCTCGATAGCTCAGTCGGTAGAGCAGAGGACTGAAAATCCTCGTGTCGGCGGTTCGATTCCGTCTCGAGCCACCATTTTACTTGCAAAACAATTTACTATTCCTAAAACAATCATGACACAAGAGGCATGCAGCTACCGTTCTGCATGCTTTTTTACTACATTTTTTTAATATTTACACGTGCAGCGGGCCTCGCCCATAGAATAGGAAGAAGAAAAGATACGCACGGAAGGGTGACAGGCATGGGGACGGTGTACATTGTGCTGTATGTGGTGGGCTGTTATTTCATCGGCAACATCATGACGGGGTATCTGGTGGCCAAATGGCTAAAGGGGATTGACCTTCGGAAGGAAGGCACCGGCAATATTGGCGCACGGAATGCAGGTCGCGTCATTGGGCCGTGGGGCTTTGTATGGACGCTTGCCGGTGATCTGATCAAGGCCGCAGCCGCGGTGCAGCTTTCCAAATCATTCGGCTTCTCCCCTGCCCTTCAGCTGGCATCCTTTTTTATGGTGATTGTGGGGCATTTGTGGCCGGTCACCCTGAAGTTTCATGGCGGCAAAGGCGTCGCCTCCTTTATCGGCGGCATCCTTGTGTTTGACTGGCGGATTGCAGCGGCTGCAGCGGTCCTGTTTCTTGTTCTTTTTGCGGTGCGCAGGAGCTTGACGGTAGCGGGACTGGTGACCTTTTTGGCCGTGCCGGTTGCGCATTACGCGTTCCATCAGGTGCTTACGCCGGCCATACTGCTGCTGATTATTTCAGTACTGGTGGTTTATGTCCAAAAAGAGGATTTGGCTCTCCGTCTGACAGAGAAACCATAAAACCGTCCTCCTTAAAGAAAAGGAGGATTATTCCATTTTACCTAGAAGTCTGACGTTATGGAGAATTTAGATATTGTGGTAAAATAAAGGGTAGACATGCCAAAAATTATCCAATCCATAGATCTATATAGATACTAAAAATTAACGGTTTCCAAAAAAGGAGCGACTACCGGATGGACAAAAAGATTCTTGTAGTAGATGACGAGAGGCCGATTGCAGATATTCTGCAGTTCAATCTGGAGAAAGAAGGTTTCCAGGTCACCTGTGCGTATGATGGTGTATCGGCGATCGAAAAGATAGAGAGTGAAAAGCCGGACATGATTCTTCTGGATATCATGCTTCCGATGAAGGATGGAATGGAAGTTTGCCGTGAGGTCCGGAAAAAGTACGATACGCCGATTATCATGCTGACGGCGAAAGACTCGGAGATTGATAAGGTTCTTGGTCTTGAGCTTGGGGCCGATGATTATGTGACCAAGCCGTTCAGCACGCGTGAGCTGATCGCCCGTGTAAAGGCGAACCTGCGCCGCCATCAGCAGGAGACAGAGCGTGAAGTGGATGAGACCAATGAGATTATCATTGGCTCGCTCACCATTCATCCGGATGCGTATTTGGTAACCAAGCGCGGGGAATCCATTGAGCTGACACACCGGGAGTTTGAGCTTCTGTATTATTTGGCCAAGCACATTGGACAAGTCATGACACGGGAGCATTTGCTTCAAACCGTATGGGGGTACGACTATTTTGGCGATGTCCGGACCGTGGATGTGACCGTCCGCCGTCTCCGTGAAAAAGTGGAAGACAACCCAAGCCATCCCCTTTGGATTATAACGAGACGCGGCGTGGGCTATTACTTACGAAATCCTGATCAGGAGTAGACAAATGGATAAGGTAGGCTTTTTCAGATCAATACACGTTAAGTTTGTATTGATCTATGTTTTGCTCATTTTGATCGCGATGCAGGTCATCAGCGTATACTTCATCAACAATCTTGAAGACAACTTAAAGGAAAACTACATCAGTGCGTTAAAAAACAATCTGGATTTCTTTGAGTTCAATGCGGAGCAGAAGATTCTTGATGCCCAGCAGATGAAGGAAACGACAGAAGATGGCAACAGCAACACGCTGACAACGGATATTGCCCAGCTGATCAATGAGACCAAGGATGAGAACATCAAGTCCGTTCTTGTGTTGAACAAAGACGGGGTGGTCATTGGCAGCGACAGCAAAAATTTGATTGGCCAGGTCAGCACGAACAGTAAGATCAAGCTGGCATTAAACGGGACCCAGGATCAATCCGAGATGTATGACAAGGCAACGAATCAGCGGGTCATTGTCTGGGCCAAGCCCATAATTGTCGGCAAGGATCAGCAGGTGGACAAGAACAAACAGGTTCTTGGCGCGATTTATGTCAAATCATCGATCGAGAGCGTGTATAAGCAAATCAGTGACATTAATAAAATTTTGACGACCGGTACCGTTATTGCCCTGGTAATAACCGCGATACTCGGTATTTTTCTTGCGCGGACGATCACACGCCCGATGGCCGATATGCGAAAGCAGGCGCTGGTGATGGCGCGGGGTGACTTTTCGCGTAAGGTGCAGGTTTATGGCGACGATGAGATCGGTCAGCTTTCCATGACGTTCAATGACCTGACCCGAAAGCTGCAGGAAGCGACCGCCATTACCGAGAGCGAAAGGCGAAAGCTTCGTTCGGTCCTGACGTATATGACCGACGGTGTAATCGCCACCGACCGGGATGGCTGCATTATCCTCATGAACGACCGGGCCGAGGAGATGCTCAACATCTCCCGTCAGCATGCGCTTGGCAATTCCCTGCTGGAGCTGCTCCGGCTGAACGACCAGTATACGTGGGACGAGCTGTACAATGAATATGAGAGCATGCTGCTAGATTTCAGCACAGACAAGGTTCATTACGTACTGCGCGCGAATTTCTCCGTGATCCAGAAGGAAGGCGGACCGGTTAACGGTCTGATCGCGGTTCTGCATGATGTTACCGAGCAGGAGCAGATTGAAAACGAGCGCAGAGAATTCGTGTTTAACGTATCCCATGAGCTGCGTACACCATTGACCACCATGAGGAGTTACCTCGAAGCACTGGCTGAAGGGGCATGGCAGGATGAGAACATCGCTCCCCGCTTTTTGGAGGTTACGCAAAATGAAACCGAGCGGATGATCCGCCTGGTCACCGACCTTTTGCAGCTTTCCAAAATGGACAGCAAAGATTACAAGTTTAATTTTGTTCAAACCGATCTTGTCCAGTTTTTGCAGGACATCATCGACCGGTTTGAAATGCTGCAGCACGAGCACCTCAGCTTTATAAGGAACCTGCCAGAGCGTAAAATCATGGTACAGATCGACACCGACAAGATGACACAAGTGGTTGATAACGTCATCTCGAATGCGATTAAATACTCGCCTGAAGGAGGCACGATTTCGGTATCGGCCTCCCTTCACGGCAGAAAAATAAAAGTAAGCATTTCGGACCAGGGGGTCGGCATTCCGAAAAACAACGTGTCGAAGATCTTTGACCGGTTTTTCCGTGTGGACCGCGCCCGATCCAGAGACTTAGGGGGTACAGGCCTCGGCCTTGCGATTACCAAGGAAATTGTGCTCGCCCACGGCGGGGACATCTGGGCTGAGAGTGAATGGGGCCAGGGAACGACGATCCATTTTACCCTTCCTTTAAAAAAGGTAAAGGGGGAGTAACACATGACGTGGAGAAAAATCTACAACGCTATTAAATTTGTCGTAAAGTCAGTCTACAAGAATTTTGAAGTGATTAAGTCGGTCGTGCTTGTATTTCTGATCGCGCTGAGCCTTGTTCTTACCTGGAGCCTTTGGACGTTGAAGCCCAACTATGCGGCAATTGAGGACACCCGTACGGTGAAAAAAGCAGAGGTGACGGATACGAAGAAAGTGACGGATGTGATTCGTCCGAGCCAGGTCATTTTTTACGACAAAAATTCGTACCGGGGAATGCCGGCCAATGACAAATTCATCTCGCGCATCAACCAGATGCTTGATAACACGAAGTTCTTTGACACAAAAACCCGCCCGTTTAACGGGGTGGATGATCAATTGAAGCAAAAGGAATACATCGAAGTGATTTATCCGACAGACATGACGTCGGATCTTTACAGCCAGATTTTCAACATGGCTTCATCGGGAGGTTCATTCGCCATTCCTACAGCGGACCGGGTGATCTTTTACAAGAAAGATACCAATGAGGTGGAAGCCCATATCATCTCCTATTCTCAGAGAAAGATGATTACGGCCAGCACGACCTTCCCGTTTGATTCGCTGAAAAATATCATCAATGATGCGAAAACAGGTGTATTGGAATACGAACCATTTAATGTGGAAAGCGGAACGAATGAAGGAGCACAAGTGGCCCGCCGTTTCTATTTTCCTAAACACAGTTTCACGCTGAATTCCTACAGTTATTTGGCACGCACAGTGAATGAAGATACGATCGACCGGTACAAAAATGCGCTGTTTCCGGATCCAAGTACGGTGAAAAGCGGAAATACCGGCGACTATTATACGGATGAAAACTCGGCGCTCGAAATTAACCGCACGAGCAACCGCATCAAGTATACGAATTTCGCCCAGGAGCCGGATGAGGACATTACCCAGCAAACGAGAAGCCCGCTGTTTAACAGTGTCGACTTCATCAACAACCATGCGGGCTGGGGAAATCCTTACTTCTTCTATAACCTGGACCCTTCGAGCGGGTCTGTAGCCTTTCTTCCTTTTGTGAGGGGAATCCCGATCATTGGAGGCAATATGGAGATGCGGCTGGACTGGACAAACAATGAACTGAATGATTATCAGCGGTCCATGGCCGAGCTTGTGATCGATGAGAATTCATTTAAGCCGAAAGAGGTCCGGCTGCAGGGGGCCGAACAGATCAAAGCGGCACTGAAGGAATATGACATGTCCCTTGTCAACAAACTGGCCGTGGGATATGACATGAGCCATGAGAAGGGTCAGGACAACGTGTACATGCTCAAGCCTGCGTGGTTTGTGAACTACGGCCCCAATCATGACTGGCAGCCATTGTTTCATGACAGTCGTAAGCCTGGGGGAGAGAACTGATGGATTGGAAAAAAACAAAAACCATTTTTATCTTAACGTTCTTGATTTTGAACATCTTCCTCGGCTATCAATTGTCACAAAAACTGGCGAAAAGCAAACTGGATACGATCTTTAATCCGACGCTTGAAAAGCAGCTCGAAGACAACAACATCAAATACAAAGACAGTCTTCCAAATAGCTATGATGATAAGCAGACGCTCATCAGCGGACAGCGGGCACCGTTCTCGGAAAACGAGATCAAGGCGAAGACAAGCAAGCTGAACAAGAACAGCACGGATACCACGCTTATTTTTGACCTGAAGAAGCCGGTGGAGCTGGATAAGGATGACCTGACCCGCGATGTGAGCCGATTTTTGAAGGATAACGTGTACCGCGGCAACGAATACCAGTTTTATAAGAAAGATACAAAGAATCGTAAAATCTGGTTCACTCAGGTGTACCAGGGAAAACCGATATTCTTTAATACCGAAGACGATTCGAGCCGTCCGAGCGGGATGGTGATGTTCGAATGGAATGACAAAGGCTACCTGACCCGGTACACTCAAACGTTTATCTCGGTCTACCGGCAGGGTACAAAACAGGAAATCATACCGCCAATGAAGGCCATCGAGAAACTCTACCGAAACAACTATTTGTCAATCGGTGATAAAATTGAAAAAATTGTCCTTGGTTACTATAGTCTGGCAAACGTGGAAAATGTGCAGGTGTATGCACCGACCTGGTCCATTGAAACCCAAAATGACCATTACTTCGTCAATGCTACAGACAGCTCGGTACAGGAAGTGGACAAAGGACAATAGAAAGGACTATACTTCATGAGTTTGCAATTTAGCGTGCTGGCAAGCGGCAGTACAGGAAATGCGATTTATGTGGAAACGGGGAAATCCCGTCTCTTAGTGGATGCCGGCTTGAGCGCAAAGCAGATGAAACTCTTATTTGAAAAGGCGGGCTGCTGTGAGCTGGACCAGCTTGACGGCATTCTCGTCACCCATGAGCACAGCGACCACATTAAAGGGCTTGGCGTGCTGGCAAGAAAGTATAAACTGCCGGTCTATGCCAATGCCAAAACGTGGAAAGCGATGAACGGATTGATCGGTGAAGTAGATTCGGAGCAAAAGTTTGAGTTTGAAATGGAAAGCGTGAAGACGTTCGGTGATTTGGAGGTAGAATCCTTTGGTGTGTCCCATGATGCAGCAGAGCCCATGTTCTACGTGTTCCATCACGAGGGGAAGAAGCTGACGCTGATGACGGATACCGGCTATGTCAGCGACCGTATGAAGGGTATCACAAAGCACAGTGACGCCTTTGTCATGGAGTCAAACCATGACATCAACATGCTGATGATGGGCCGCTACCCGTGGAACATTAAGCGAAGAATTTTGGGCGATCACGGGCATATTTCCAATGAAGATTGCGGCTATGCGCTTAACGATTTGATCGGCGACCAGACAAAGCGCATCTATCTGGCTCACTTAAGTAAAGACAACAACATGAAGGACATTGCCCACCTGGCTGTAAAGCAAACGCTTGAAAGCAAGGGATTTGTGATTGGTGATGATCTTCAACTTCATCATACGGATGCCGCAGAGCCGACTGAACTTGTATTG
Organism: Fictibacillus sp. S7; assembly: GCF_004127935.1. Classification (NCBI taxonomy): domain Bacteria; kingdom Bacillati; phylum Bacillota; class Bacilli; order Caryophanales; family Fictibacillaceae; genus Fictibacillus; species Fictibacillus sp. S7. The sequence goes on from NZ_QJKL01000001.1 coordinate 3,159,151, forward strand.
GTTTAGTCGGTTTTTTTCTGTTTAAGCACAAGAATATAGGGCAATAACATAAGTGTGGAAAAGTGTGAAAAATTACCCATAATTTTTAAGCCGTGGTGCTAATTTTTTATAATTAAGTATACATTACAGCACTTTTTATACTCGTGAAAGGAACGGTGAAGCAGGAAATGGGCTATTACGATGATGATCATGAATCCGGTTCCAAAAGGCAAAAAGGAAACCGCGGCGGTTTTTTGCTGGCTGCCCTTGTGGGTGCCATCCTTGGCGGACTGCTAATCTTATTTTCGGTTCCAGCTCTCGGTGGCATGGGGCTGCTGCCTGAGAATTACTCCAGTTCCAACAACAATAATGGAGGAGTAGAAGAAAGCGGCATAACGAAAAACGTGAAGGTCAATGTCACCGATAATGTGACAGATGCCGTCGCGAAAACAAGAGATGCCGTAGTGGAGGTCCTGAACATCCAGCAGGGCCAATTCTGGAACCAGGGCGGAAAGCAGCAGGCCGCCGGTTCGGGCTCAGGCGTTATTTATAAAAAAGAAGGCGGAAAAGCGTACATCGTTACGAACAATCACGTGGTTAAAGATGCCTCCCGTCTCGAAGTGACCTTGAGCAACGGAACGAAGCTGAAAGGAACACTTCGTGGAACCGATCCGCTGATGGACCTGGCGGTGGTGGAAGTGGACGGAAGCAAAGTGAAGGATGTCGCACAATTCGGTTCCTCAAGCTCATTGAAGCCGGGTGAACCGGCGATTGCGATCGGTAACCCGCTCGGTACGTTCCCAGGCTCCGTAACACAGGGTGTTGTCTCCAGCGCCGACCGCACGATGCCGGTCGATATTGATGAAGACGGCAATCCGGACTGGCAGGCGGAAGTCATCCAGACCGATGCAGCGATCAACCCTGGTAACAGCGGTGGCGCTCTCATCAACGTTGCAGGACAGGTCATCGGCATCAATTCCAGCAAGATCGCCCAGGAGGAAGTAGAAGGAATCGGTTTTGCGATCCCTGCCGATACCGCAAAGCCGATCATTAGCGACCTTGAGAAGTATGGCGAAGTGAAGCGTCCGTTCCTCGGTGTAGGACCGATCCCGCTGTCACAGGTCAGCAGCTACCACCGTCAAACCACATTGAAGCTGCCATCCAGCGTGAACTCAGGAGTCGTGGTCATGGATGTGGAACCATTGTCACCAGCTGACCGCGCAGGCATTAAAGAGATGGATGTGATCACAGAATTTGACGGCAAGAAAATCGGATCTCCGCTAGAGCTTCGTAAAGCGCTCTACAAGAAAAAGGTCGGAGACAAACTCGATATCACTTACTATAGCAAAGGCAAAAAGAAAAACGTCACTGTGAAACTGGCGATGCAAAAATCATCATAAGAAAATCAGGAGAGCCTTCTCCTGATTTTTTTGTCGAATAAAACAAGAGAATAGCGAAGGTGCGCTTTGTGTTAAAATACGAGGAGAGTATCTTGTGGATAAGGAGAATGATTTTGAAGAAATATTGCTGTGATGAACATGTGGATATCGGAATCGACGAATTGATCGATGAATTGGAAATTTATCCGAACCTGGAGTTATTAACAGAAAACGAAAAGTTATCAACAATCTGTACATATTGCGATAAAACAGCCATATATAAAGTATCGAACGAGTGATCCTATACTAAATGTGGATAGATTTTGTGCATATGTGGATAACTTTTGTGGATAAGTTGTTTATAAAAGGAGTTTTCCCCTGTGAATATCTTAGTTGTAACGGTTGGCAAACTGAAAGAAAAGTATTTAAAAATGGGAATTGACGAATATGTGAAGCGGCTCGGACCCTACGCAAAAATCGACATTGTCGAAGTGGCGGACGAAAAAGCACCCGAAAACCTGAGCGACCAGGAAATGCAGCTCGTCAAAAAAGCAGAAGGCGACCGCCTCCTGGCCAAAATTCCCCAGGACGCCCACGTCATTGCCATGGCGATTGAAGGCAAACTGATTTCCTCAGAAGATTTGGCAAAAAATCTCGATCAGCTCGCCACCTACGGCAAAAGCAAAGTGGCCTTTGTGATCGGCGGATCCCTAGGACTGAGTGATGAAGTCATGAAGCGGGCGAATGAGAAGATTTCGTTTGGAAGGATTACCTATCCTCATCAGCTGATGAAGCTGGTGCTGGTGGAGCAGATTTATCGGGCGTTTCGGATTAATCGGGGGGAGCCTTATCATAAATAATTGATTTTGTAATACAAATACAGGCCATCCCATTCTGAGGGATGGCCTGTTCTATTAATAATTTTTTTAGTAATGAAGGGGCTTATATAAGCACTCTCCTTTACTAATACTACTTAAATTTAATATTTTCCCCGATCCTCCGCTGCCACCTCTATCTTAGGCGACAAATCTTCATAAGGAACAGACTTTTTTAGGCGCTCTTTGAAATACTGATTCAACTCTGCATCGGTACAAAAGATAAAGCATCCTTTCATCCCTCTTGTCATAACTGTTCGATAAGTGTTTCGTATAATTTGGTCTGCCAGTTCTTGAGCTTTCTCCGGGTCCTCTTTCGCCAGTTTTTTAATACCTCTTAGAGACTGATCCGTTTTAGCACGCTTAGTATAGTCTGTAACCACATGTCCATCCTTATAAGAAATATCGGGTCCTATAATGACACCGACGTAATCAAACTCCAGTCCTTGAGACGTATGGATGCAGCCGGCTTCAGAGACGGAATCCTGTTCAATTGCCCAGATGCTGTCTGATAGATTCCAGCTGATTTCAAAGTTGTGTTCCGGAAGTTCAATGTCTTTATGTAAGGTGTTTTTCCTGCCTTTCGTTGGCCATTCCCAACAATATCCTGCAAGCATACGTGACTTGTTGTTTTTATTATTGAGTTCTTCAATTTCCCTCAGCATAGCATTAGGGTCATCACATACTCTAAAGTGATAATCTATGCCACGATCATTTGCGTTTGCTGTTTCCCTGATTTGAAGGACGTCATCCAGCCAAGCAATATAGGCGTCAGACCCATCACAGCGAAATTGGGAAACAAGTTTACCCTGAATCAGTTCAGCATTTAGCTCTTTTGCATACTTATTAATGAGATCAACGCTGCCAATATCTTTTAATGTGACTTTTTGGTTTTCATCGATAAAGAAAATCGTAAATTTAGATGAGTGGATTACCTCTTTTATCTGATTTTCTCCTATATTGCTGTAGAGGCCGGACTTTTCATTTAGACGGTGTGCTTCATCAATAATGAGAACGTCAAATTCATCCTTATCAGATTCCGTGAAGCTTCCAGATCCTTTAAACAGGTTATCAATCTGGGTTTTCTTGATGGTACCTTTCAGTTTAGAAGCATAAACGTTACGCGGAGCTGAATTCTTTGATACATATAATGCTGTTAATTCCTGATTAATAAGATTTACAAGAAGGTTCACAGCCATAACTGATTTGCCTGTTCCTGGTCCACCCTCAATCACCATCACTCTCTTTTTATTTGTTTTGATGCTCTCCAACGCTAAATGAAAAGCATCTTCATAAAACACTTTTTGCTCATCAATCAGCACGAATTCATCGTTCCCTTTCAACATACTTGCAAGAGAATCCTGTAATGATTTTGAAGGGCGAATTTTACCATGTTCTATTTGATAAATTAACTGGTTACGATCACCGAAACGAACGTACTTCTTAATAAAGTCCCTTAATTTTTGTATTTCACCTTTAGCAAAAACCGGTGCTTTCTCCAGATGATCTGCATAGTGAGGATCCATTAACGGGTCATTTTCTGTTTTCCGGTAGTTATGTAGATAGGCACAGGGATCCAACAAAATATGCTGATCCTGTACATTTTGATTAAAGTCATGAATTAAGGCAGCATATGACCATGCTTGATAAGAAGGATGGGTGACTGTTCGCTTCCCTCCCCCGAGATAGGTAGACACAAGCGCATCTTTGGAAGTTACCTTCTCAACCTCAGACCATTGCTTCAATTCCACGATTACCACATGATCTTGTAAGCCATCGTGACCTGCTACTAAGAAGTCCACCCGTTTAGATGTATTGGGTATCTTAAATTCTATGGCTACAGCAGAATCATCAGGGATCTCTTTATCCTGCATGACATTTGACATTCGTTGGAGAGAATTCTCCCATGATTGTATTTCACTTTTACTCGTTCGGCCTATTTTATTTTGATAGGAGTCATAAAGACGTTCTACAAGAAGTTCATTTGTAACATCAGAGATAAATTCCGTTTTTGTCGCTTCGTAAATGATCAAGTTGATGTCACCTCTTTGGAGAGTTTAGTGACTTTATTTTAACACTTATTGTATGAGGTATTGGCAGATAACGCCAAAAACATGTGAATTAATAGGCTTTATCTATTGAGTAATAAATATATTTTTGAACTTCACTTTTTTTATTTTTTTACAGTTCACATTCAGTTCACATTAATCCTTTATCATTACCTTCATAATCAGTTAAAGAGTTAGAAGGAGGATTAACTTTGAATCAATTTACCGATAAAAGAAAGGGTATGGATCATAAAGACCTGGCTGTGGAAGCGCGTGGTTTGGTCAAGGTGTTTGGTGATAACCGCGCGGTGGATGGCGTGGATTTAAATGTTCGTGCGGGCAGCATCTATGGCGTGCTTGGCCCCAATGGTGCAGGTAAAACAACGACGATCCGAATGCTGGCCACGCTGCTTAAGGCGGATGCAGGTTCAGCTAAGATCTTTGGATACGATGTGGCGAAGGATGCACAGATTGTTCGTCAGTTGATTGGCGTGACCGGTCAGTATGCGTCCGTTGATGAGTCGCTCAGCGCGACGGAGAACCTGGTCATTTTTTCCCGTTTGTTGGGTCTGAGCCGGGCAGAATCCAAGCGCAAAGCAATGGAATTATTGGAGGAGTTTGGTTTAACGGAAGCGGCAAAACGTCCGCTTAAACATTTTTCCGGTGGTATGCGACGCAGACTGGATTTGGCCGCAAGTCTTATTGCCCAGCCGCCACTCATTTTCTTGGATGAACCAACGACAGGACTTGATCCGCGGACGCGTAACCAGATGTGGGATACGATCCGCCGGTTAGTAAAGGAAGGTTCAACGGTCCTTTTAACGACGCAGTATCTTCAGGAAGCGGATGAACTGGCTGACCGAATCGCAGTGATTGATCACGGCCGGGTTGTGGCAGAAGGTACAGTGAATGACCTGAAAGAATCGGTCGGTACCTCCTCCCTGCATTTAAGCATTCAAAACGAACAATCGTTGTCAAAGGCCCGCTTGATTGTGGAGCGCGTGCTTAACGTCCAGTCTGCGGTAACGGCGGAAGGCGGAAAAATCACCGCACCGATGGCTGATGCCGACCGGGTGACGGATTTGCTGATTACATTGAGAGAGGCCGGTATTCAACTGGAAGAATTAAGTGTGCAGAAACCAACGCTCGATGAAGTATTCCTGTCGATCACTGGTCAAAATACGGCATCCAATACACAGGTGAAAAAGGAGGAGTTGGCATGAGCAGCACAACGATAAAAGCACCTCATGAACGGAAACTTCGCAGGAAAACCAGCTTTCGGGAATCTGTAAAAAATTCATTAACCATGGCTTACAGAGGACTGCTTAAGATCAAGCGCACACCTGAGCAATTATTTGATGTCACGCTGCAGCCGATTATTTTTACGCTCATGTTTACGTATATTTTTGGCGGAGCGATTTCGGGGAATGTACAAAACTATTTACCTGTTATTATACCGGGGATCCTCGTCCAAACGGTGATTACAACCTCTATCGTGACAGGCGTACAGCTGCGGGAGGACATGGATAAAGGCGTATTCGACCGGTTTAAGTCGCTGCCAATCGCCCGTATTGCCCCGTTAGCGGGAGCGTTGCTGGCGGATACCATTCGCTACACGATAGCGACTGTACTCACGTTTTCTATGGGGTATGTGATGGGACTCCGTCCAGAAGGTGGATTAGGCGCAGTCGTTGTTGCCGGGCTTCTCGTCATCGTCTGTTCTTGGGCCATCAGCTGGATCTTTGCTTTCTTTGGAGTCATTTCGCGTACCGCTTCAAGCGTACAAGGAATTTCGATGCTTGTTCTGTTTCCGCTCACGTTTCTCTCGAACGCCTTTGTGCCGGCCGAAACCATGCCTAAGCTGCTTCAATGGTTTGTAAAAATTAATCCCATCTCCCATCTGGTGACAGCTGTACGAGAGTTAACCAACTCCGGCACAGTGGGCTGGGACTTCACGATCTCCCTGATTGGAGCAACAGTGATCGTGGCGATTTTTGCGCCAATCACGGTACGCGCTTATATGCGGCGTGCCTAGTGAACAACGAAGGAAATGCTAAAATAAAGATTATTGAGCTTGTGAGAACTACCCTTTGAAATGGCGGTTCTCACTATTTTGTTATAAAAGGAATGAATATCATGGCAAAAATATTAATTGTTGATGATGACCCGCATATCCGGGAATTAATACATGTCATTCTGGCGAAAGAAGGCTTATCCACGGTAGAGGCAGCAGATGGGGAAGCCGCTCTTTCCTTGCTTGAGAAACATAAAATTGATCTCATCATTCTTGATATCATGATGCCGAATATGGATGGGTATGTATTTTGTCAGGAAGTACGCACCTATTATTCAGATAAGATCCCAATTTTAATGGTCACCGCCAAAGGGGAAACCGCTCAAAAAGTAAAAGGATTTGACCTTGGTGCAGATGATTACCTGGTGAAGCCTTTTGCCGGAGCGGAGCTGGCGGCACGGGTGAGAGTTTTGCTGAAACGGTATCAGATTAATCTTTCCAATCGGATTGAAATCGGCGATGCCGTTATCGATCGCGACACCAATAAAGTCCTACTGGGCAAAGAGACCATTGACTTGCCGTTAAAAGAATTTGAGCTTTTATTTATCATCGCCTCCCATCCGCAGAAGATTTTTTCCAGAGAACAATTAATTGAGGACATTTGGGGCTTTGACTATACGGGTGATGAACGCACGGTCGATGTCCATATTAAGCGATTGCGGCAGCGGTTTTCTGATGACGATTGTCCGTTTAAAATCTCCACTGTCCGCGGGCTGGGCTACCGGCTGGAGGTTCGCTCATGAACCTTCCAGAATGGTTGAAACGAATCCTTGGTTTTCCGGCTGTTATTATGGCATTATTCATAAGCTGGTCCTGTGCCTATTGGCTGACTGGTTATGTTTACGATCGCATCGACGTTGTCCCTCATGAATTTATAAGACAGATCACTAATTCCTTGCTGGGATTTTTTATATTTGGATGCGGTGTCTATTTGATTACCAGAGTTACCTGGGTCAGGGCGCGGCAGGAGAAATTTCTGCATCCCCTGATTAACGCCATGAAAATGATGGCTGAAGGACATTTTAACATCGATCTTTCTTTTTACACGCAGCAAATGGGCGGCCGCAGCGACCACCCTTATTCCAGAATTGTCGAAAGCATTACCGATATGGCAGAAAAGCTGGGTAAGATGGAAGAAATGCGGCAGGAGTTCATCTCAAATGTTTCCCATGAAATTCAGTCTCCTCTTACATCCATTATGGGGTTTGCCCATGCGCTCAAGAACGAGAATTTGAGCCATGACGAACGCAAACACTACTTGGACATTATCGAAAAGGAGAGTATAAGACTTTCAAAATTAAGTGATAATCTTTTAAAGCTGACTTCATTGGAGTCCGAACATCCACCCTTTGAGTTAACGGAGTACCGGCTGGACCACCAAATTCGCCGCATCATTTTGGCGAATGAACCGCAATGGGCCGAGAAAGAAATCAACATGGAGATTGACCTTGAAAATCTATCGATCGCAGCAGATCAGGATTTAATGGATCAAGTATGGATTAACCTGCTTCATAACAGCATCAAGTTTACACCGGAAAAAGGGACCATTTCAGTTGAGGCATTCAAAAAAGAAGACGATTCGCTGATCGTTAACATAAAAGATACTGGAATCGGCATGAACCAGGAGGCCCTCCTTCATATTTTTGAACGATTTTATAAAGCGGATCAGTCCCGCAACCGAAAATATGGGGGCAGCGGTCTTGGACTTCCCATCGTAAAAAAAATCATCGATTTGCACAAAGGAAGTATCCACGTTGAAAGTGAGCTTGGAAGAGGTACTTCCATCACTGTTAAATTAACGGCGAAATAAAGTTTACCCTAATTACTTCACGTATAGCTTTAAAGGCCCAAGAGAGTAAAGAGCAGAAAAAGCGCTTTACTCTTTTTATTTTAATTGACTAAATGTACCAATCTATTACATTATTAGTAAGTAAGATAGGAGAAAAGTAGCGATAAAGTTGGTGAATGGGGCTTTACGCCTGTTACATATTGAGATGATAAGGGAGAGAAGAAATCCATGAAAAAAGGGTTTTGGGTTAGGGTAGTCATAATGATGGCGCTGGTATTTACCGCTGCATTTGGCAATGTAGCGCAAGCGGCAGGCGGTACGTCAGTAAGCAGTGGGACATACACGGTTGGGAAGGAATTTTCTGCCGGACTGAAAGCATTCCGCATTGACCAAGGAACAGCCGGTATTTATGTTACCCGCAATGTGAATGGTGAAGACAAAGATGTTGTGTCCGAAAACATGGACAGTGATTATTCCGGTCGCTTTATAGCTAATTTAAAAGACGGAGATACGGTGTGGATCAACGTTGTTAATGATGAATCCAACGTGGAAGTCCAGGACGCAGCTAAACCGGACTTGAAAAAGGTATCGTCTGGTTATTATGAAGTGGGTACCGACATTCCGGCAGGTACATACAGCTTAAAATTGGACTCCCCTTATGATGACTATGATTCTGCTGATTTGGCCATATTTGGAGCGGACTACAACGAAAAAGACAGCTATGGTATTTCTGATTGGGATGAGCCCATTCAACAGAAATTAGAAAATGGAGACAAGGTTTCCATTTCGGGAATGAACGGAACCATGAGTTTTAAACAGGTCATTCTTATCCCGCAAAGTATTATTTTAAGTAAACCAAGCCTCTCTCTTATAGTGAACAATACGGCTTCTCTAAAGGCTACAATCGCCCCTTCGACAGCAACCAATAAAGAAGTCAGCTGGACGAGCAGCAATACAAAAGTGGCGGCAGTGGATGCGAATGGAAATGTAAAAGGAAACAAAGCGGGAACTGCCACTATAACAGCAACAGCTAAAGGCAATTCAGCCGTTAAAAAAAGTATCACGGTAACGGTTAAAAATATTATTCCTTCGAGTTTAACAATAAACAAAGCGACATTTAACATCACGAAAAAACAAACAGTAAAAGTAACCGCAACTGTCACTCCAACCAATACGACTGATAAAACAGTGCTCTGGAAAAGCTCCAATACAAAAGTGGCAACCGTGGATACGAAAGGAAACATTAAAGGGATTGCCAATGGGTCGGCTACCATTACAGCAACAACAAAAGATAATTCCAAGCTGTCCAAAAAGGTGACGGTAACGGTTTCCACTAAGACGGTCAAAGTCAATAAAACCAAATTATCGGTAACGGCAGGGAAAACCGCCCAGCTGTCAGCAACTGTTTCTCCATCTGACAGCACCGATAAAAAAGTAACATGGAAATCTTCCAGCACCAAATATGCGACTGTCGACAGCAAGGGTAAAATAACCGGTAAGAAAAAAGGCAGTGCAACCATCACTGCAAGTGTGAAAGACGCAAAGTCAGTTAATATTAAAGTGACTGTGAATGCTCCGGTTCTGGCGAAATCTGTCAAGATGAACAAAAGCAAAGTCACGCTGAACAAGGGTAAATCCATTACCTTATCTGCAACCGTAAGCCCTGGCAACACGACCAATAAAACGTTAAAGTGGAAGTCATCCAATTCCAAAGTTGCAAAAGTGGACAGCAAAGGGAAAGTTACGGCAGTAGGGGCAGGAAGTGCTAAAATTACGGCTTCCTCCACCAACGGAAAAACAACAACAGCAACCATTACCGTGCCTTATGTCAAAAGCTTGAGTGCTGGAACATGGAAAGCAGGCAAGGACATTAAGGCCGGACGTTACAGAATTACGACAAAATCAGGCTTTGGAAATTTATTTATTGATACAAAAGACAGCAATCGTTACATTAACGAAATACTATCCAGTCCAGACGAGGATTTCGGAGTGACAGTGGTTACCACCGATATTAAATCTGGAGATAAAATAGAAATAGACGGCTTGGATAGTGTTCAGTTTACGCAAGTTTCTCATACGAAGGTGAAAAGCTTTACTTCAGGCTATTGGATTGTGGGCAAGGACATTGCTCCAGGACGCTACAAATTCACTACACCAGATGAATTTGGCAACTTCTTTTTATTTAGAAAAGATTATGCCATTGTAAATGAATTACTGGCCAATTCAACTAAAGATGGTGGAGTAACCAGTGTAACAGCAACACTTAAATCCGGAGATGAAATCAGCATTGCAGGGTTGGAAAAGGTGAACTTTTCAAAGAAATAGAATTTAAAAAAGGAGACCGAACACTGTATTCGGTCTCCTTTTCTATTTCTTTTAAGAATAAGGCACTTGCTCTTTTTTATGATTCTTTGACATATTCCAGGCATACATTCCGAGGCCAGTCAATGCCATGGCCGACAGCACCGGGTGCTTGGAGGCTTTGACGTACCAGCTTCGGTTGCGCACCCAGCCGGTATTGGTGCCCCGTTCGTGCATGCCGTAACCGGGATGATACAGTCCGCTTTCTTCGCGCGTGTTGGACGGCCCGTTGTCGTGCAGTGTGCGGAACATGGTCGCCTCCATCCATTTGTCCATCATGCGGGGAGCGAGTCTTCCCAATATCGCATTTAGCTTCGCCTGTGATCCGACAAACATGTCCCTCGTCGGGTGGGATGCCGCATACAGAATGGCATCCGCTACCGCTTCAGGTGCGTACATCATGCCGATATGGGCTGGCTGCTTGTCCAGGTAGCTCATGGCATGCTCATTGTACGGCGTATCGATCCTGCCGGGATGGATTAAGGTCACCGAGACGGGTGCCTTATCTTTTTCCAGTTCCATGCGCAGGTTCTCGGTCCAGCCATGCAGCGCAAATTTTGACGCGGAATAGGTGGACTGAACGACGTTCCCGCGGTCGCCGAACAGGCTTCCCACGTTGATCAACGCTCCGGGAACGCCTCTTTCGGTAAAGTGCTTTACCGCCATTCTTGATCCGTACACCACGCCCCAGAAATTCGTTTCAAACATCCGCTTCATATCTTCGGTGGTGACGTCCATCGCTTTGCCGAAAATCGATACCCCTGCATTGTTGATCCATGTATCGAACCGGCCAAATTCACTCATTGCCGTGTCGGAGATTTTGCGTACATCCTCCTCCTTGCTCACATCTGCTACCACATAGGCAGCGGGACAGCCTTTGCTTCTCAGTTCCTCTGCCAGCTGCTGAAGAGCCGCTTCATTCCGGGCTGCCAGCACCACCTTTGCTCCTTTTGAGGCTGCCATTCTTGCCGTCGCCAGCCCGATGCCGCTGGATGCTCCGGTTATGACCACAACCTGATGCTTCAGTTTCTTTAACGAAATTGCCATCATGTTCCCTCCTCATTAAAAGTAGACACCTTATCCTCTACCCGGTGGGCTATGGTACCAATCATGAAAGCTTGTATTCCATAAAAAAGAAGCCTGACATTCTCCAGGCTTCTTAGGTTTTACAAAGTGTTACTGGGGCTCTATTACTGCACCTTCAAAGGCAGATCGGTAAATGTTCCGGATATCGTCTTCGAGCAGCGGGAGAGGGCTTCGGGCAAGGATTCTTTTTTGTTTCACACCGTCCTGTGTTAGGCTCTCGAGGGCAGATTCGGGAACATCAAAACCTGAGAGTGTATTGGGAATGCCCACATCATTGACCAGGCGCTTCAGTTCCTCGACGCAACGGTAAGATGCCTCTTCATCGGAAAGGAAGGCAGAGTTGCCGCCAAGCGCATTTAAGATATCTCCCATGCGTGTGACGCAGCTTTTTCGGATATAGCCCATCACATACGGCAGCAGTACGGCATTGGACTCGCCGTGAGAAATGTGGAATTGGCCGCCGAGCGGATAGGCAAGCGCATGAACACCGGCCACACCGGCATTAAAAAAGGCAAGACCGGCGATATAGCTTCCGTTGCTCAAGTCAATCCGGGCCTGTTCATCGTTGCCGTTCTCAACAGCGCGGCGAAGGGATCGTGCGATCAGGCGGATCGCCTGCAGAGCTAACCCGTCTGTCGTAGGGCACGCGTTGACGGAAATGTAGGCTTCCACCGCATGTGTCAGTGCATCAATGCCAGTCGCTGCCGTTACTTTTGGCGGTACGGACAGGGTCAGTGCAGGATCAATGATCGCTACATCGGCAAGCAGGTTATCATGGGTGACCACGTCCTTTGTCGTTTCAAGTGACAGTACGGAGATGTTGGTGACTTCTGAACCGGTTCCGGAGGTGGTTGGAATCAGAATCTTTGGCAGGCCTTTTCTTTCAACCGCTCGTGTGCCTGTTAAATTCAAATAATCCGTAACAGGACCTTCGTGAACAGCGAGAACCGAAGCAAGCTTGGTCAAATCCAGTGCACTTCCTCCGCCAACCCCGATCACCATGTCAAATCCGCCTTCCCGGGTGAAGGACACGAGCTTTTCTCCCACTTCAACAGGCGGCTCCGGAACGACCTCCGTGTACAGGGTGACAGAATAGCCCTGTTCCTCAAGCGGACCGGTGATCTTGTCGGTCAATCCAATTTTGGCGAGCATCGGATCCGTAACCACAAGAATCTTTTTCGGACCGTATTTTTCAACCTCGGGCAGCAGTTCCTTTAACGCTCCCCAGCCAATATAACTTAATGGTGTAAACACCAGCTTTGCTGCATTCATTCTTCGTTGTCCTCCTTCTTCTCCTTTTACTCGTAATAGCCTTCCGTTGATTTGCGGAAGGTTTTAAATTGATTGGCATCATGACCAAACCAGACCTGAGAGTTGGTTTGATCGGCGAGACGTCGGATTTTTTCCACGGCATTCAAATAGCCGAGGGAGTCATAGATAATGCCCGGAGGCTTTACAGGCGGGCCGAAGCTCTCAGCTGTATAAATAGCGTCTGAAGCCAGGATAATGCCGCCGGTTTCCGGCATGTTGATTTGCAGGCCAAGCATGCCCCAGGCGTGTCCGCTTCCAAAGTTGAGGAGACTGATTCCTTCTGCCAGATGAATCTGATCTTCATTTCGCTTGATCGTTTTCCATTGCAGATTGTTTTTGATCCAGGCATCAATATCTCCCCATATGTAGGCGCCTTCCTTTTCATTTCGGGCATAAGCTTGCAGCGCGCCGCTCAGTTCATCCTCATGGACGATGATCGTGGCATTCGTAAACAGCTCAAGGCATCCGGCGTGGTCGAGGTGGAGGTGAGACGCCACAACGTATTTAATGTCTTGTGGCCGTACGTTTAATTCCTCTAGCCGGTTGTGCAGGTAGCATTGTTCTCCCATGTTGATCGGGAACAAGGATTGAGTCGCTTTTCCCCATCGTCCTTCGGCACCCATTGATTCCGGATTGCAGGCCGTATCAAACAGGATTTTGCCTTCGGGATGGTCGATCAGCACGGTATACACCGGGAACTCGACAAACTCAGCAGGCGCATTCGGATTGTCCGCCGTGGCCGGATTGTGCATCGCAATCATCCAGTTTTTGTCCATCTGCATCCTTCCGTTATCCATTACATAAAGCTTTGGATTGGGTTTGATCACATTTGCCATTGAATTTCCTCCCCATTTGTTTAGTAAAACGCTTGCAAAACAGCATTCTTTACATTCCCCTTTTTCACCATTCAGTAACTTTGTGTCCTGAAATGAAGCAGTTTTTAGCACGATTCACCTATACCTATTTCGCATAATTTTTATTTTGGTGAAAATGATGCGTTAGGTGAGTAACTGATTAAAAATGGTGAGTAATGTACAGATTTCCGTGAGTAATGACACTAAAATGGTGAGTAAACCTAATCAGAGCAGAAAAAAGCCGCCCGGAAATCCGGACGGCTTTTCTTATACGTGAAAAATCCATACGACGATCGGACCGAATACCGAACCAAGAAGGGCGCAAAGCGTCATCGATACCGAACTCATGGATACAGTCAGTTCACCGTACTCAAATGCTTTTGACGTCCCAAGGGCGTGAGAGGCGCTCCCAAAGGCAATACCTTTTCCAAGATAGCTTCGGATGCGAACCCATTTCATAATTTTTGGCCCTAAAATAACACCGGAGAATCCGGCGATCATGACGAAAACAACGGTCATGGAAGGGACACCGCCGATACCAGTGGCGATCTGAATGGCAACCGGAGTTGTAATCGACTTAGGCACAATGGATAGGATCAAATCCCGGTCGATGCCGAATACTTCAGCAAAGAGAAGACCGCTGATCATGCCTGAGAACAAACCCGCAAATACGCCTCCGATGATAGGCAGGCTGTACTTGACCAGAATTTTGCGCTGGTTATATAGCGGATATGCCAAGGCGACCACTGCTGGCCCCAGAAGGGAATTAATCCACTTCCCGCCGATCATGTACTGATCATAGGAAACATGAAAGGCCAACAACAGCAGGATGATTGCCACGGTGGTGGTCAGCACGGGTATGAGAATCGGATAGGAGAAGCGTACATATAGTTTTGTCATTGCGATATACACCGCAATGGTAAGCAAAATAATCAGGATTGCGATACTTGCTTGTTGCACTCGTCATTCTCCTTTCCCTTGTTGGCGTTTTTCTCGAGCAGTTGGCTGGCAATTCCTGCAGAGACCATTGTGACAATGGTGCTCAGCACGACAATCAGCAGCAGAACCAGGCCTTTGCCTGAAAATAGTGCCGGGTAATTCATAACACCCGTCATTGCGGGGATAAATAAAAGAGGAAGAAATGACAATAAAAAACTTGCTCCGTCTTCCACAATCTTGACCGGAACTATTTTAAAGGTTAAGCAGATCAGCATAAGGATCAGTCCCACGATGCTCCCCGATACCGGAAGATGAAGCAGGTTATGAACCCATTCTCCAATTAGGGAAAACGTGTAAAGAATAGTGATCTGCAGAATAATTCGTATAGCTTTCACAAAAGGTGCTGTTCTAATAAGAACAACTCCCTCCTTTCTGTCTGACTAGGATAGCTCTTTACATTTTTCGTAATTACTTGTACGATACAATTATATATTTGTATTATACAAGCATATAGGCAAATGTCAATGAAATTGGGCTATAAGCTTGTGCAGGAGTGATGGGCTTTGAACAACAAGAATGCAGTTGAGCGAATTGAATATGAACTGACCACCTTTATCCGGCGGGCGGTATACATTGATAACTCGGAAAATAAAATAGGAAATCTGGAGAGAGCTTCGTATTTGATCTTGAGGCAGCTGGACGAGTTCGGACCTGCGCGGGTCAAAAAGCTGGCAGAGTCCTTTAAACTTGATATATCCACCCTCTCACGCCAGGCAGGAGCATTGGAGGGAAAAGGACTGATTGAGCGTTCCTCCGATCCATCGGATGGAAGGGTGAGTCTCTTTACCATAACCGAATTGGGCCGCGAGAAATTGAAAGCGGATAAAAAAACGAGGCTCGCCCGGTATCAAAACATGCTCGAAACCTGGACGAACGAAGAGAAGGAGTTGTTTGGGGAACTCCTTGAGCGGATGAATGACGTTTTTTGACTGATGGTATCAGGTAAATATAGAGGGAAAGGGAGACTGAAAATTGGGTTGCAAAGGATGAAGTAACAGGTTCGCTTTTGGAGTACAAAAATTAAAGAACAGCATGAATCAGCAATAAAAAAGCAGGGATCTTCTTCAATAATTGCGCGATAGCTGAAGAAAGCCAATATTTTACATCTCAAAAAAGTTATCTCTTTCTACTTTGCATACTCTTAGTGCAAAGTTTTTGTACCATTCCTTTTTACCTCTATTCTGTGCAACTTGATGTGCTGAATGTTCCTTCCACTGCTTTATAGCATCTAAAGATTCCCAGTAGGAAACAGTAATTCCCAGTCCCCCATCGTGGGAACTTTCTACACCTAAGAAACCTTTCTGTTGAGATGCTAGCTCAACCATTTTTTCGGCCATTTTCTCATAACCTTTGTCAATCTCAGTTCGTTGTGATGAAAATATAACCGCATAGTAAGGTGGTTGATGAGTTTTAGCCAATCTACTCAAGTTCAGTCCCTCCCAATATGTTGATTTTAAAATAGATACTCCTTCTTCCATTAACCGGCCCGTTTGTGGAATAAGAACAGTTTTTTTCCTTACTATATTTTCTATAGAGGTTTCTTATTGTCCTTTTTGTTCTATATTTATCCTGCAAACTAAAACCGGAGACACTCAGGTCTCCGGTTCTTCTTTTACCGTTTTTCTTCAATTAAGTTAACGATTCGCTCGCAAATCTCATGGGTAAGGAGTGAGTCCTCCAATGACGGATCGGGCTGTCGATTCTGACGGACGCAGTTCAGAAAATGATCGGTGATCTGATAGAAGCCGCGCTTGTAGAGGGTGGGTTCCCAATCGCCGAATTTGGCCGTTTGAATGTCTTTATTGTGATAATGAGTGGTCTCTACCAAACTGTTGACGACATATTTGTGATGGCCGGTATGGTATTCAATGATCTCCTCGGTCACACCGCCGTTTCGGTTCATGATTCCCATCGCCTTACAGCCATCCCCAATCAGCTGGATGATCACGAACTGGAGTTGGTCATCCTTTTTTTGATGCTGAACGTTCACATCTTGCACCTCGGTTCCCATTAAGAAACGAAGCGTGTCCACCACATGGATAAAATCATCAATGATAAAGCGGCGGGTGTAGTCAGGGGATGAGAACCGGTTTTTTTGCATCAAAATCAGGTTGGCTTTCCCATGGCCTTTCAACTCGCAGACTCTTGGAACAAACCGGCGGTTGAATCCGATCATGGCAATTACGTCATTTTCTTTGGCAAGCTGGACGACCCGTTCTGTTTCCTGTAAATGAAGGGATACCGGCTTATCGATGTACGTATGAATTCCGTTTTGCAGCAGCTGTTCGGCGATCTCAAGATGCGCATCGGTTGCTGCACTCACAAACGCGGCAGTAATCTCTTTTGCAAGCAGCTCATCTATCGTGCGGGCAGTTTCGGCGATTCTATACTGGCTCGCCAGCTGCTGAAGGGTGTCTTCATTTCTTGTACATAGAACAAGCTCGATGCCTTCCTTTTGGGTCAGCACCGGCATATAGGCTTTACGGGCAATATCTCCAAGTCCAATGATTCCTACTTTCATCTTTTTCACCTCATCTTCAGTATGTAAGTCGCTTTTTTAACACCGTTCCAGTTAAAGGTAACACGTATACAGGCAAACCTCTTCCCTCACGTATCAGGTGCTATCCAAAATTTGTATTGACAGTGTAAGCAGCCGTCCCTTATTATTTAATCGAATGATCTGAAAATTAGGTCTTTTATTTTTGTTTAATTATTAAAGGTTATTAATTAATGTTCTTAAATTAGAAATGAGAGGTTATGGATGAAATCTTATTTACCTAACGATATAAAGGATGAAAACAGAAAAATCATTTTCGATATCCTTCTTCACCATCCGGAACTGGCCAAGGTGGAAATCACAGAAAAAACGGCGATGAGTTTTGTGACGGTCAGTAAAATCGTGAATTATTTTACTGAAATCGGCATTTTAAAGGAAACCGGAGAAAGCCGCGAGGGAATGGGCGGGCTGGGCCGGAAACGAACGGTGTACAAGTTCAATGAAAACAGCTATTTCACCATTGGGCTGGAGATCATTGGCCAGGCTGTGACGGGCCTACTTGTGAATTTAAAGAACCAGATCATCGCTTCCCGCACCTTTCATACCGACCTTCCCTTCTACCATGAGGATTTTGCCCGAATTTTTAATGAAATCGTAGCGGTCATGGAGGAGGAAGCAAAGAAAACCTGCAGTGTGGTGCTTGGAATTGGCATCGGTGTGGCTGGTGCCATTAATACAAGAAGCAAAACCATCAGGATGAAAACCGTGGAAGATCAGGAAGAGGATTTTCATTTCGAGGAGATTGTTGAAAGGCTGAAAGGCAGTGTCTCTTATCCTATACTTCTTGAAAATGATGTGAATGCCTCCACCGTGGCAGAATTCCGCAATCTTGAAGCGTTTGATGAGATGCCCGCCGATTTGATACATATCTCGTTTGGTGAAGGGATTGGCGCCGGATTGATCCTGAATAAGCAGCTTCATAGAGGGTTTAATTCAAGAGCGGGTGAGCTTGAGTATCTATGCTTTGATGAAGATTTTAAAAAGACGCCTACCTCAGTCGGCTGGCTCGAAGGGAAGCTCGGTCTTAGTGCAATTGTAAAAACGTTTGATCTGAGCAATCCGCAAGAAAGGGAAGCTTGCCAAAAATATCTGGCCAAAAAGGTCGCACTGGTGATCACCAATATTATCAGTGTCCTGGATGTGGACCGAATCATTATCAGCGGTAAAACGATGGCTTTGTTTTCGGACGATCTCCTGGACGGGATCAAAAAGAATGTCGGGCAGTATATGGACTGGGATCCAACGATTTCGTTCAGTGCTGCCGAGCACATGTCTGCTCTGGGAGCGGGAATTCTTTCACTGCAGCGTGAAATGGGAACGGTTATATCTGCTGAAAAAGCAGCCGGAGGTGAAAAACATGCTTAAAATCTTTGAAAAAGAAGAACAGGTGGCAGAGGCGATCGCCGAAGCAATGGCAGCAGGCCTGAAAGAAGAGGCTTATCCGGTTTTTTGCCTCGCTTCTGGAAGCACACCGCAGAAAAGCTACAAGAGGTTTGCTGTACAGGCGAACACGGAGGATATCAGGAAACTCCGGATCGTCAGTCTCGATGAATGGGTGGGCATTGAAAAACACTCGACGGGAAGCTGCTATCAAATGCTGCAAAGGGATTTATTTTCTCCAGCTGGCATCCAGTCACACCAAATCCTTTTTTATGATGGGATGAGTCCTGACTTGCAGCAGGAATGTGAAAAAATCGATGCTTATATCGAGCAGCATCCCATAACATTCAGCTTAATGGGCGTGGGAATGAACGGGCATATCGGATTAAACGAACCAGGAACGCCGGTGCGGGATCATAGCAGTGTTGTCGATCTTTCAAATGAAACAAAAACCACGGCACAAAAGTATTTTGACGAGCCTGCTGCTTTGACAAATGGAATCACTCTTGGATTAAAACAGGTGATCCAAAGCAAAAAAGTCATTGTAGCCATTACCGGCAGACACAAAGCAGACATTGTAAAAGAGATCTTTAACCATCCGGAAGCTAAGCTGCCTGCCCAGGAATTGCTTCACCATGACCATATTGATTTTTACTTGGATACGGAGGCGGCAAAGCACATTACACAAAAAGTCGAGGGATAAAAAACATGAATGAGAGTGTGATCGGCATTGATGTCGGCGGTACGAATATACGTGTAGGCCTCGTGGAAAACGGTCTGTCTCTAACCAGGAAAGAAACCGCCTTGACAACTGAATACAAGAAACCAGATGAAATCTTCAAATCGATTCTAGACATGATCAAGAAAGTTGATCCGGATCGTACGGCAAAAAAGATCGGCATTGGCCTTCCGGTTCCCTGGCCGGACGAGGCGGAGAAAATCGTGGATGCGACCAATATTCCGTGGCTGGAAGAAGTAAGTGTGGATACCCTTCGGTCTTATTTTCCCGGTTACCAGGTGTTCATTGATAACGATGTGAACATGGTTGCGCTGCTTGAGGCTCATTACGGCGCGGCAAAAGGATGTCGAAATGCAATGTACATCACGGTAAGCACCGGTGTGGGCAGCGGAATCATCATTGATAACAAAATTCTCAGAGGCTCACACGGATATGCCGGTGAAATTGGAAGCATGATTGTTTCCAGCCAGAAAAAAAACCATCCGAGCCTGTACGACGGCTCACTGGAATCATTATGCAGCGGTCTTGCCCTCGAAGAAGAAAGCAAGAGGCTGTACGGCGAAGATGCTACTTCTGCCCTGCTTTTTGAACGGTATCAAAAGAATGACGAAGAAGCGAAAAAGGTCATTGATTTATGGATTGAGCACTTCTCAAATGCCATTGCCTCCCTCATTCAGACCATTGATCCCGAAATTTTTGTTTTAGGAGGAGCGGTTATCCATCATAATCCATGGCTGATCGAGATGGTCGCGGAAGGCACCAGGAAAAAAGTTTTCAAAAACCTGAGAGACAAGATCAATATCGTCATCAACCAATACAGCTCTGACGCAGGAGTCATCGGAGCAGGCTTTCTGGCCATCCATCAATCTGAAGGAGAGATATAACATGAAAGTTGCTTTAATTGGAGCTGGAAGTGTGTCGTTCGCACTTGGCGCGCTAAACGATATTGCTTTATCCGAAAAGCTGAAAAAGGCGGATCATTTGGAAGTCGCCTTAATGGATATTGAACAAGAGAATGTTAACCGGACGTATCAATACGCGTCAGAGATGTTTTCAGCGTTCTCACATCCTGGTGAATTGTCCAGAACCACAAATCTCGAAGAAGCGTTAACTGACGCTGATTTTGTAATCGTTGCCATTGAAGTAAACCGGTACTTTTACTGGTCTCAGGACTTCCACATCCCCCGCCGTTATGGAAGCAAGCAGATCTACGGAGAAAATGGCGGTCCCGGCTCCATGTACCACACCTTAAGAAACCTGGGCCCGATGCTTCATATTGCACGGACGATGGAAAAAATATGCCCGGAAGCTTGGTTTATCAACTACACCAATCCGGAAGCGAAATTGGTGGAAGCCATCTCCAAATTAACGTCCATTAAGATTGTCGGACTTTGTCATGGGCTCGATATGGGAATCGATCAGCTGGCAAGCTTTCTGGAAATCCCGGCAAGCTCTATCGGCGTTGAGGGCGGAGGATTGAACCACTTCGGCTTTTTTACAAAAATATGGGACAAGGAAACAGGAGAGGACCTTTATCCTTTGTTCCATGAAAAAGAAAAATCGGCCAATCGCCTGGCTCATTTTGATCATTATGCGTTATCACGAACGATGTACCGTACGTACGGATATTATCCGTATCCGGGAACGAATCATTGCGGCGAATACGTTTCATACGCTGAAGACTTTTACGCAGGCCTCTCTCTTCAATTCCGCTATGATCCGATCCGGGAAAAGCTGTGGCAGAAAGGTTCTGAAGTACCGGAATTTGTGTATTCTGCCAGCGGGAATTCTTTGGATAAAGGGTTATTTGACGACACGACCACACAAGAAGATTGGGCGGAACAAGCGTACTCGTTTGATAAAAATAATGTTAACAAGAGTAACGAATATGCCATTCCAATCATTGAAGCCATCTACTTTGATGAAGAAATCCAGATCAATGCGGCGAACATGCCCAATAAAGGAGCAATCAAAGGACTTCCGGATGACATGGTGGTGGAGACTCAAGCCATTGTGAACGGAAACGGAATCTCGCTTAAGCCGATGGAGATTGAACTGCCAACGGCCATACTCGGAACCATCAATATTCAGGGAAGCATTCATAAACTGTTGCTTGAAGCCTATTTGGAACAATCCAAAACCAAACTGCTGCAGGCAATATTGTTGGATCCTCAGGCCCCAGCTTATTATCAGGCATGTGCCATGATCGACGAAATTTGTGAATTGCAGAAAGATATTTTGCCAGAGTTAGAGTGGAAATAAAGAAGATATCCTCACCTG
Source organism: Fictibacillus sp. S7 (assembly GCF_004127935.1). Taxonomy (NCBI): domain Bacteria; kingdom Bacillati; phylum Bacillota; class Bacilli; order Caryophanales; family Fictibacillaceae; genus Fictibacillus; species Fictibacillus sp. S7. The sequence goes on from NZ_QJKL01000001.1 coordinate 3,180,862, forward strand.
GGTATCTTTTTTCAGCTCTAGACATCAAGCTCGCTCATTAAAGCATGGGTGTTTCCTTCTGTATCCGTAAAGAAGGCCATCCACGTTTCCCGTTGTCCCATTCTCGCAATGAGATGGGGTGCGCTGATGAATGATACTCCGCGGCCGGCCATCTCTTGATGTGCTTTTTGAATATCCTCGACCTGAAAGTAAATGACTGAGCTTGGATGCGCAGAGGCTTCGTTTTCAGGTAAATCAAGCAATAACCGCAGGCCATTGCACTCGAAAAATGCCATATTGCCCGTTTGGAATAATAGATTCAATCTCAATTTTTCCTGGTAAAAGGTAATGGCACGTTTTAAGTCGTTTACTGGGACTCCGATTTGACCTACTTTATGTATGACTGCTTCCATTATCATCTCTCCTTTATTTGTATTCTTCATCAGCATACCGGATGCCGCTTAATCTTTCTTATCCAAAATCACTTTTTTTCGGTATGAAAGAGGGGAACATCCAGTTTGCTGCTTAAACATTTTGCTAAAAGAAGCCGGTGTTTCAAAGCCCAGCTCAAAGGCGATCCGGGTCATGCTTATTTCCGGCTGTTTCAGCAGTTGTATCGCCTTTTGTACACGGTAAGCGGTAATGTGCTGATGGGGCGTGCAGCCATACACAGCGGTATAGTTTTTGATGAGATGGTTTGGAGAGAGACAAGCGATATGGGAGATTTCCTTAAGTGTAAGCGGCAGATGAAAAAAGGCACGGATGTATTCGTGAGCCACACTAACTCTTCGGTAGACTTCTTCTCTCGTTGATCGTTTTAATGCAGGCAGCGCAATGATTTCATTCTGGAGATGGCATTGCTCCGTGATAATATGCTCCATAATGGTATGAAACTGCTCTTCTTGCCAAGTGGCACTTTGGAGTGACATATTTCCCCGGAAATAGTCGATTTGTTGGGAAAGATCCGCAGAGATAGGGTAGGTTTTTTCAAAAAAACCTGCAGAACTTGTCGTTTTGAAGGGATCATCGAGCAGGCTGTGTTCGGCTTCGGATAATGTCCTCATCACTTCACCCGCAAGTTCATCGGTGAAAAATAAACAGAAGGACTCTATCTCTGTTTCTTCCTCAATGGAAATAGCATAATCACCCGCGTTCAGGAGCAGGTAGCTGTCTTCCTCCACCGCAAAAAAGCCGGAGTTCGTCTTGTAGTGCGCCCGGCCGTTTCGAAAGGTTTTAATGGAAAGCTGCCCTTTTCCTTCATAGTAAAACTGGTTGCTTTTTGCATTCAGAACGTAATTCAGCATACATTTCTCCATGGGATTTGTCCTGTTTACATTATATCCTCATGAAGGTCAGGTATAAAGATATCCATTGAAATATCGGGCATATCGGAGGGCGATACACCAAATCACTGACCGGGTTTCCATTTTTGTGGAAAGGGGGAAGATATAGAAGTGTCAAAGTTGCTCATACTGGGAGTAGCGAAACTCCTCAATGCCTGTTATTGTATGTTAAGATAACAATTGAAAATTAAGACCTTGTCTGTCCCGGTGGCAGTTCAATATAGAATCTGAAAAGAGGGTAACAACATGATGAAGGAATCCATTTATGGATTAACATTCGAACAGCTTTCTGCCTGGCTGCTTGAGCGCGGCATCAAGCGATTTCATGCGGCCCAGGTGTGGGAGCAGTTATATCGAAAACGCGTGGCTTCATTTACGGAAATGTCCGGTGTAAAAGAAGAATGTGTGAAGCTTTTGTCCGAGCGCTTTTCGTTTCAGACGATGCAGCAGCACGTCAAACAGGAATCAGAAGACGGAACGGTCAAATTCTTGTTTAAATTGCAGGACGGCAATTTGATTGAAACGGTGCTGATGAAGCATAAATATGGATTGTCGGTTTGCGTTACCACCCAGGTTGGCTGCAACATCGGATGCAGCTTCTGTGCAAGCGGTCTGCTGAAGAAAAGCAGAGACCTATCCAGCGGGGAAATCGTGGAGCAGATCATGAATGTCCAGCTGCACCTCGATGAGCGCAAAAAGGACGAGAGAGTAAGCCATATTGTGGTCATGGGGATCGGTGAGCCGTTTGACAACTTTGAAAATATGATCGATTTTATTAACGTGGTAATCGATCCTAAAGGACTTGCGATCGGCTCCCGCCGCATTACGGTATCTACCAGCGGGCTGGCGAAAAAAATTCGTGAGTTTGCCGATACGGGGCTTAATGTGAACCTTGCATTGTCGCTGCATGCTCCCAACAACGAGCTGCGCACACGGATCATGAAGATTAACAAGGCGATTCCGCTTGAGCCATTAATGGAAGCCGTCGATTATTATATTACAACCACCAACCGCCGGATTACGATCGAGTACATTCTGCTGCGGGATGTGAATGACCATCAGAAAGAAGCAGAAGAGCTTGCCGATCTGTTTCACGATAAAAAACAGAAAGTATATGTGAATCTTATTCCCTACAACCCGGTGGATGAGCATGGCCAATACCAGCGAAGCGAACAGGCTTCCGTTCTGGCTTTTTACGATACGCTGAAAAAGCGCGGCATCAACTGTAAAATCCGCCAGGAGCACGGCACCGATATCGATGCGGCATGCGGCCAGCTGCGAAGCAAGCAGATCAAGAAAGAAAAAGCACAATAAGGATTTAAAGGCTGAATTTGGTTTCAGCCTTTTTTTATCTTTTGTGATAACTCTATACCATTCTGCCGGTAGGGAATTCGGCAGCTACACTGAGCAGGTTAACGGTCGAGGGGGAAAGGGTATAATAACAGCATTATCCCCTGAATACATTTAAAGGAGAAATCATATGATTCCCAGAACGATAGAAGAACTAGAGGAAATTCGCAAAGAGTGTAGAGCGCTAGTGAACAAGCGGGCATCTGCTTCGGCTGCTGCTTCAATCGTTCCCATTCCCGGCATGGATGTTGGGGCCGATATTACGATCATGATGGAGCTGCTCCCTACGATCAATGAAAAATTTGGCCTGGCACCCAATCAGATTGAAAAACTGGATGCCACGCTGAAGGGAAAAGTCATTGTGGTTCTTACCTCGATGGGAAGCGAGTTTGCCGGTAAGGTGATTACGAAGAAAATGATCGGTCTTCTGTTAAAGAAGGCTGGGAAGAAGATTGCGGTTAAGCAGATTTCGAAGTTTGTACCTTTGGTGGGACAGGCGGTGGCGGCCGGCATCAGCTTTGGAGCGATGAAATATCTTGGAAACTCCCACGTGGAGGAATGTTATCAAGCCTGCAAAAAGATGATTGAAGACCAGCATGTACCCGTCGGTTAACAAAAAACCCCCCTATACACCGGACGTATAAATCCAACGTATAGGGGGTGTTTTTATTTATTTTTTAAGTTGGCCAGACGGAAGACCGGAGATATAACCGACACCGCCAGTTTCCTGAATGCCGATTCCTTTTTTCATCGCTTCTTCAAGCTTCGTCTTATCTACTGCTGTAATCTGTTTTCCTTCCAAATCCTCACCTGGGTGCTGGAAGTTGCTGAGAACATATCGTGAGTTCTTCACGTTGTCCACTGCACGTAAGCCGGTGGCTTCTGCTCCAACAGGTACAGATAAGATTCTTGATAGTTTCTTTGTTTTCACATTGTAGGCCCAAACAAAGTTATTCGTATGGTGTGCGCTGTCTTCACCAATGAACAGGGTGTTCATGTCGTCAGAAAAGCTCAAGTTGTCAGGGTTGGCTACTTTATTTGGATTCGCTGTATTTCCATAGGTATCCGCTTTAGGATAATCTTCACCGGCCAACAGGCCATTCATGCTCGAAGGCACATACTTGCTGTCAATTTGTCCTTTTTTATGATCTTTTTCACCAGGATTCAAATCCAGTTCAAAGGTAACACCTGAGTCAATGACCGGAAGCTGGATATCATCCTGAACCCCGTCGATTTCTTCTTTTTTCATACTGTTGTTTTCATAGGAGATGGCAATATAGGCTTTGTTGTCCGCTTTATTTACTGCGATGCCTTCCATTTTGTTGAATTCGGAGGTTGCCCCAAGCAGTGCACCATATCGGCGGGATTCCAGGAATGCAGCTGCTTTTTCCATGCCCGGCTTCACTTTCAGGTACTCCACTTTTTTGCTTGCTGCGGTTTTAACGGCCTTAAAGCCGGGTGCAAGCTTGTCTGATGTTTCAAAGATATCGCTGAACTTGGTGCCTTTGTCGATGATTCTCTTTACTTCTTTATCCGTAGAGTAGCCCAGCTTAATCCACTGCAGATCTCCTGCTCCACCGCTGGCCGTTGAAGTCTGCTTGAATTTTGCAGCATAAAGTGTGCCTGCAGAGAAGTCACGCTTTTTATCAGCAACATACATAAACATCATGGTATTTGAGCCGTCATCTCCGAAAAGTGCGGTCTTTTGGTCTGGAAGCACCTGCATGATCTCATGAGAGAACCGGCCTGTACTATAATGCTTTACAACCGATGCCTTACCATTTGGATGTACGGAAATCTCAGGAATCCATCCGTAAAAATAAGGATTGGCTTTGGATGCATCACCAAAATACTGTTTGGCAAAGTTGGTGACGTCACGGTAGGAAGAGGAAGCTGGATCTTCAAATGCTCTTGCATCCGGTTCATATTCTTCAGATCCGAGATGAGTTCCCCATTCTGTTGTTGATCCATTACATGGTGTCCATAGTCCGTTTACATTAGAAAAATCAATCTTTTTTGCATGATTTACGGTAAGCTTGCCGGTCTTCTTATCCCGGTCTACTTGTGTCAATGTCATGGACGCAGGAAGGCCGCTAATCTGTTTTCCGGAATTGTCCATTGAATCATACTCATAGTGAGAGATGATATAGTCTTTTCCAGCAATGGTGATGAAGCTGTTGGAATCGGGTGCATCAGAAATGTAATAAGACGGCTTGTCCGGTACGCTGCGGTCAATGATTGGGTTACCTTTTGCGTCTATTGGAGTGCCGGCTGGTATCTTTTCGCCTTTGTTGTCTACAATTTTATCCTTTGATAAGAAGAGCTGGTTGTAGTCTAGAGGCATTTCTTTCACTTCACCATTTTTATAAGTAATTTTTACTTTAGCGTCTGTATAGGTTTTGACCATGTTTTCGATGGAGCTGGGAGCGTTCATTGATGTAAACTCGATGTTCTTGATTTGATTATGTTTTTGCTTGTCTTGATGGTTATGTGCAGCGAAAGCAGGAATGGCGCTTGAGGCCATGATTGCTAATGATAATCCGAAAGTAATGCCCTTTTTCATGGTTATTTCCTCCCTAACGAGTGTGATTCGTACTCATTAAACCACTTTACTGTTAAGGAGATATGAAGAAAAAGGGGGTGATTGTTGATTTAACGTAAATAAATTATGACAAATCATAGACATAGCAGTTGTCTTCAGGTCTGATTTCCTACCGCAATGGGTGTCTTGTAGCCTAAGGCATGAAATTCCGATATTTTTGGCTCTGATTGTCTGGCCACCAGTCCCTCTCTCCCTTTCTCGCACACGGCCTGAACGTTACTAATCTTGATTTGCTGGATTCCGGGCCCGATATGCAGAGCGGTAGGTGCTGAATCCTGAATGGTCACGTTGCGGATCTCTACAGCATCTGCCCCATTGCCACCGCCAAATACTTTGATGTCTTCCCCTGCGGTTTTAAAATGCTTGATGTCCAGCCCGTTTAATATAATATTCCTCGAACGGTATTGCACGGCAATGACCGGCTCTCCGCGGTAATCGTAGTCAGGGTCTCCAACGACGGTAAAGTGATTGATCACCACATTTCTGTAGGCAGAAATGACCATCGCCCTTGGCGTGGAATCCTTGTATAAAGGCGTTCTTATGGGAGCCACCGCGACAATATGGCTCGCTTTTATATTATAGGCGGTCATCGACTCTGGATCGGTTTCGATGTGATGGCCGATATGCCTGAAGTTATATGAGCGGTTGTCATGAATGGACAGGTGCCCGATAATCTGTGTGTTGCTTGCGGCTGCCGAATTATAATGAGCTTTGATTTCCACACCGCCGAAGCAGCGGGTTGTTGAATTGTTCACGAGGGTGACGTTCCTGGAGCCATCATCGACCTCGATCCCGTTGGAATTTGAAAATCCTTCTTTGTGCGCCCGGCCGCTTGGATCACACATATGGCAGTTTGAAATTAGAATATTATCGCTATGATGGGTGGTAATTCCATCATCCCCAAAGCCGTACCCATTTAACTGATCGAGCCAGATGTACCGGCTGCTCCTTCTGGCCCTTGTGCCATCCCCAAAATACGTGTAAACCGCAGAGGACACATCAAAACAGTGCAGTCCCGGGTTGATTCCTTCGACATCCTTCACCCAGCCGTAGGTGACGTGTGCAAAGGTAAGACAGCTTGATTGATTGTTTCCGGATGCTGTCCGTTTATTGGGACCTAATCGTTCGACGTTCCAATCCAGACTCATACCCTGGACAAAAACATGGTGGTTGCCTCTCCATCGCCCCGAATTGGTGAGCAGCTGCCGGCTTCTGGGTGCGCGGTCATGAAGCTTGATTACGGTTGTTCCTTTACCGGATCCAACCAACATCGTCCATGAAGGAAGCCGGATGCCTTTTGTGATAAACATGCCTTCAGGCACAATAACTTTTACCTTTCCATGGCCGATCGCTTTTTTGAACGCTTCCGTATCATCGGTTACTCCATCGCCCGCTGCGCCAAACTCTTTGACATTAACCTCCCGGGTAATCTCTTTTTGAAGTCTGCTAAACTCCTGATCGAGTTCCTTTTTCCATGAGGGAAAAATCGTGTGATGCCCATCGGTCTCGACCATTGGCATGTCTTCGAGATGTTTGTGCCATGACGTCGACAGCAGTATTCGCGGAAAGCTGTGCAGCAATTTTTTAAACGAGAATAACGAGGAATGCAGCACGGCAGGCAAGGGTTTCAGTTCCTGAAAAAGAGTGTCTGTCTGTCCGATCACGTTTTTCAGGTTCTGTTTTTGGCTGAAATAGGAGGCAATCAGCTCCTTGTTTTCCAGTGGATTATGTTTTTTATCTAATGTCAGCATGCATGCTTCACCTCAGCTCAAACGATATTATCTTTCCTGTACCTTCTATTCCCGTTTTTTTCTCCAAATGAATCGCCATTCCTTCTAAAGGCATAAGAAAACCCCTTCAGGTGAAGGGGGATTAATGCTCAGTTAAGCTGCCCAGTGAAACCTGCTGTTCGTTTTCTGGTTGCCCGAGCGGATAGATGCGGGCGGTTTCTCCTTGTTCGTCGACATGCTGGATATATACTGGCACGCCATCTAAGGTCACGTTTGCCATCACAGGAGAAGACGCAATTTCTTGTGCGCGTTGCTTGTTCATTTAAAAAAACCTCCTTTTTCGTCCTTACTATGGCCGGGGAGGAGGTTTTTTATACGAGATGAATTTATTGTGCCAAAAAGATCAGCTGATATAAAAACAGCACGGCGAACACGCAGACAAGCGGTCCGAAAAACGCGGCGATAACAAACAGGATGACGACGGTTACTCCGGTTAAGCCTGTTTTCCCGCCTGTAAACCTAAAAAATTACTTTACCACAAAAAAGAGGCAAATGAAGTGAGGGAGTTTTTCCAAGAAAATATTCAGAAACTTCTGAGCGGGGTATTTCTTTAAAATAGAAGGTGTTACTCTAAAATTGTCAAATATTATTAAGTAGAGGAGTGTCGGAATCTATTCAAATCGTTCGAAGTTCTATATAGTAGAACTTCAGCCACTATTATTTCAGACTCTCTTCTTTAACAGCATACATATTTTAACGTATGGCTGAGTAATACCTTGTGCCACCAGGTAGTTTTAGATAAAATATTAGGAGGAATAGATACTATGCAATATCATTTTTTAGTAGGTAATGACAACGGAAACAGCGAGCATGATATTTATATTGATGGACGTTTGTTTCAACAGCCGAACGTCAATTGCGCAGTGGACCAGCTGCCTTGGAGCGAAGAGCAGGCTCCTGAAACGATCGTACGCAACCTTCAGGAAAACCTGATTGTAACGATTGATTCTCCTGCTGCACGTGCGGGTATGTACTATGTGGGCAAGTTCGCGCTTGAGAGCGGCGAGCTGATTGAAAACATCCAGGTGGGTGTGGACTACAAATACGAGATTGACCTTCCAGTCGTGAATACGCTTGCTCAAATTGCAGCTGTGGCGGTTCAAAAAGGATTTGCAGAAGAAAAGAAGCTGCCTGCATCCATCGATGTATCGGCCGATATGGCAACTGCACTTCCCATTACCCAGCATTCCGACGAATCTGCAGCAAAATTTGAAAAGCGCTTCATGAATGGCCCGCACCACGTAACTGTTCATGTGGGTAAACAGCGTGTAGCTGTAAAGGTGGAATTTGAGTTTGTAAAAGTTATTCCTGAAGCAACTCCAGTAACTTTCTCTCTTCAAAAGGATGCAGATGGCAACTGGAGAAAAGGCGATATTTTTGATGCTTTTGTTGAAGAAAATGATCTTCCGAATAACTTTAACGGAAGCTTCTTTAAAAACAAGCGAATCCTACACACGGATATTGGGGACGGTTCTACCGAGTACCCAATTACTGAAGGAAATAAATTCTTGCGCCAGTTCGTGCACGGTACCAACCACGGTGCAGGGTATGCGATCGAGGAAGCGCTCAGCGAGTTTAACCGTCTGATTCACCTTCCGGACAGCCCGCGTCAATTTTTCAGTGACGTGATCAAAAACCCGAACCACAAATATCATGCGCGTGCGATGAACACGTTGAAAAGACCGCTTGAAGGACAAGCGCGCCAAATCATCAACAATATCCGCAAGCAATTGACAAAGGCCAGAAACGAAATCGATTTGATCTGCGTATATGGCGGCGGAAGCATTCTTATGCAGCCGATCCTTGCTCCGATGCTGAAGGAACTTTGTGAAGAACGCGAAATCCAGCTTCTTTACATCCCTGCAAAATATGCAGTGACGATGAATGCAAACGGACTGGATGCGTTTGTACGCGGCAAAATCTACGGTGCGATCAAAGACCGTGCGAAACAGCCGGTTTAAGTTTTAATTTTAAATGGTAAGGGGGTGTAATGATGAAGAAACAAAAAAAGCCAGGCGATAATATTTCATTGAAGACGAAAAAAAATGAAGCCCCCGCCATTATTGACTGGATCAACTCACAAACGAACCTGATGGATTCCATCCGCTATCTCGTCGAAAATGAAATTAAAGCCAACGGTGTGCGAAACCTCCAGCAGCATGTGCCTGCTGACCGGGGCTTTGCCTTTGGGGATGAAGACCAGGGTATGGTGCAGGAAGATCCGAAGCATTCACCGGAGTATGATAATGTCACCGATGATGAGGAAGAAATCGACGAGGACGATATTGAGTCCTGGACATAATAAGAATACTGAACTTGAAAGCCGGCTTGGGAGATATACTCCTGAGCCGGCTTTTTTTTTGCGGATTTGTCTGTCGTACCGATTTTTCGGCAAGGTTGCCCGGAAACTTCGTATAGTTGCCCGAAATATCCCAGAACTTGCCCGCAAACAGACTCTCATCACCCTCAAAAATCCCCCCTCTCCCCTGTTCTCTATGAAAATACGCCTCAAGTCTTAGCAGAAATATAGCTGGAGTACATTATAGGAAAATTCACCAGAAGGTAAGCTAGAGTTAAGAAAGGAGGAAACAACAAATGAAAAAATTTGGTTTGTTTTTACTCGGAGGCATTGCGGCGGTTATCCTGCTGGCGAACCTCGGACCGATGATCGGCCTCGCGATCGGGCTGGTGATTCTATATTTTGCCGTCAAGGGCTTCATGAAGGCGGAAACGACATCTAAGAAAGTAATCTGGGCCGTAATCGGCATAATCGCGGCGTGCTCCGCTATATCCAATATTCCGGCATTGCTGGGAATTGCAGCAGTTTATGTACTATACGTGGTGTATAAGAGCTGGAGCGGGAAAAAACAGGATTCGAACGATGACAGTGACCCATTTGTAAACTTTGAAAAACAATGGGCAGAAATGAACAGAAACTAACAAAAGGAGAGAGGATTAATGAGTACATTGTTTACAAGAATCAAGAATTCTATTGCGGCGGATTTTCATGAAATGCTGGATCAAAAAGAACAGAAAAACCCGATTGCCCTGCTCAACCAATATTTACGGCAGTGCGAGCAGGCAGCGGACCGGGTCAGAAAGCTGGTGGAACGCCAATATACGCTGACTGAGGAATTTACAAAAGAACATCGGGAAGCAAAGGCCCACGCAGAAAAACGAAAGCGGCAGGCGGATTTGGCACTTCAAGCCGGTGAAAGCGAGCTGTATGAATTTGCAGTGGCTGAACAGCAGCAATACGAGGAACGTGCAGCCCGGCTGAATCAATCAAGAGAAGAAGCGGCACGCGAGCTTCAAAATTTGGAGCAAAAGTTTGAGCAAATGAAGCATAAATTAAAGGATATGTATGTGAAGCGCATGGAATTAATGGGCCGTGAGAATATTGCCCGGGCAAACCGGGGCATGAACAAGGTGCTTGATGCGAGTGCAGGCGCTAAGCCGGGGCTGCGTTTCGATGAAATGGAGCGTTATCTTGAGCGGCTTGAGCATCAAGTCAATTCCGACTATCACCGCAACACGATCGATGAGCGTTTTGCCCAGCTTGAAAAACAATGGGAAAATAAAGAAAAACCTACGATTTCCTAAGATAAAAATGGTATTCTAAAAGGCGTAGAGCTCTGCGCCTTTTAGGAATATTTAGGAGCCGGAGACTGAGAGAGAAGGGGGTGCACCATGTTTAGCGGTAAGAAAACAGATTTAATCAGCTGGCTGCTATTGATCGGTCTATTTCTTCTTATTCTTGAACTTATTTTTCGCGGCGGCGAACTGATTTTCATTTTTGCCGTTATGGCAGGCTGCATCTATGTTGGAGGGAAAAGAAGGACTCGGACATTCGGGAAGCTCCTCTATTGGGGAGGATGGTTTGGAGCAGCAGTTACATTGCTGAATATGATGGCATTCAAATTTGTGCTTGTTGCTATTCTCATTTATCTGCTGATCCAGGTGTACCAGAACAAAAAACGGCCGGCATGGATTAAGCCGGAAATCAGAGAACCGGATTCCAGGCTGTCCGAGTCACTCTTTAAAAAGAAAAATTTATTTAAAAACATTGTGTACGGACCTCAGCAAACCCCGGACCATGTGTACGAGTGGGAAGATATTAATATTCAATGCGGAATCGGCGACACGGTCATTGATCTCAGCAATACGGTCCTCCCTGAGGGCGAGTCAGTAATCACGGTTCGAAACATTGTCGGCAATATCAAAATTTTCGTTCCGTACGAAGTGGCCGTCAGCGTCCATCACTCAGTGTTTGCAGGCAACGCGACCATTTTTGATATCCATGAACCGAAAGTGTTTAATCAGCTTTTTTCCTACCATACGGATAACTACTATGAAGCGTCACAGCGGATTAAGATCATCACGACGTTGGCGGTTGGGGATTTAGAGGTGAAGCGGACATGAGTATGTTAATGCGCAGTGTCGTCATGTCCCTTGCCATCGCTTTTGTCGTTATGTTGGTGATCTTTATTACGGTGTTTATGGCGTTTCCCCTGCCTGATGTCTCTTATTTATGGGAGCAGCATCTGTTCAGCCTGCCGTTTATAGTGGTTGTTCCTGCCTTGAGCCTTGTTATTGGCGGTTTTTTTGGTTTGTTTCAGGGCATTACTGCACGCCGGCAGCTGAAGCAGGTGGAAGAAGGATTGCGGGAAATCGAGAACGGCAGACCCATCTATCTTCCGGTGGTGTCCGAGGGCACGGAAGTGGATGCGCTCTGGAAAAGAATGAAAAATGTTCAGCGCCATGCTGCGGAGCAGGCAAGGGCATCCCAGAAGCTGGCGAATGAGAAAGCGGAAGACCAGGAAAAAGTCATTCAGGAAATGATCTCAAGAGAGCGGCACCGTTTGGCAAGGGAACTGCATGATTCCGTCAGCCAGCAGCTGTTTGCCGCCTCTATGCTGATGTCCGCCATTAATGAATCCAAAGATCCGGATGCACCCGAAAACCGTCAGCTCAATTTGGTGGAGCAGATGATCCATCAGTCCCAGCTGGAGATGAGAGCCTTATTGCTCCATCTTCGCCCTGCCGCTTTGAAAGGAAAGTCATTGCAGGAAGGAATTAAAGAGCTGCTCGATGAACTGACTCAAAAAGTACCGATTGACATTCATGAAAAAATTGAAGACATGCGTTTGGATAAAGGTGTGGAAGACCATCTGTTCCGGATTTTGCAGGAGTCGGTTTCCAATACATTAAGGCACGCAAAAGCCACCTCGTTGGAGATTTTGCTGATCGAGCGGGAAGGCCTGATTATTTTACGGGTGTCCGACAATGGCGTTGGGTTTGCACTTGATGAAAATAAAGCAGGCTCATATGGTTTGCAAAATATGCAGGAACGGGCGCTGGAAATTGGCGGTACGTTAAAAGTGGTGAGTCTGCCCGACAAAGGGACCCGACTGGAAGTTAAAGTACCCGTAATTTCGATGGAGGAGGATCAAAATGATTAAAGTATTGTTTGCGGATGATCATGAAATGGTGAGGATCGGTGTTTCATCCTACCTTTCCGCCCAGCAGGACCTGACCGTGGTCGGTGAGGCGGAAAATGGAAAAAAGGCCGTAGAGCTGGCTCTTGAGCTGCGTCCGGATGTGATCTTGATGGATCTTGTTATGAATGAAATGGATGGCATTGAGGCAACCAAAAAGATTATCGAACAATGGCCCGAAGCCAAAATCATTATTGTCACCAGCTTTCTGGATGATGAAAAAGTGTATCCCGCCATTGAGGCCGGTGCGGTAAGCTATATGCTAAAAACCTCCAAAGCCAGCGAGATTGCGGATGCGGTTCGAAATACATATTATGGCCAGTCCGTTCTTGAGCCCGAAGTGACAGGCAAAATGATGAACCGCATGCGGCAAAGGAACCAGCAGCAGCCGCACGAGGAACTCACGAGCCGCGAGCTGGAAGTCCTCTTCCTCATGACAGAGGGGAAATCCAACCAGGAAATCGCCGATGCCCTCTTCATCGCCCAGAAAACCGTAAAAGTCCACGTAAGCAACATCCTGAGCAAACTCGACGTACAAGACCGCACCCAGGCCGTCATCTATGCTTTTAAGCATAATTTGGTAAAATAGTAGAGCTTTCTTTAGTTTTGCTTGCTTTGAGGAATTTTTAAAACTTCCTTGAGCAATTGATTGAAGTGGAAAGCGAGCACCTTGGAACGGAGATCATCCTTTCAAGAGTAACAATAAAAAATAGGCTTGGTTTAAATATCACCGCCAGCATAACCTTCATGCCGGCGGTTTTTTGCATTCACCGATAAATCCTTGAGAAACGGGGAATAAAATAGTAGACAGAGAAGTGTGAATATTGTCCACATGATGTAAACAAAATCGAAATATGATAATATAATTTAAGAACGAGATACTTATCATCACTGACTAAACTCTGAATAAAAGTGTCTTTCTCACGTGTACATTTGTTCAGACTCACATAACATATTTTTTTTATCCATGAAAGGAGAGTAAATTATGTCAAGTCATGTACTGGACCAATTTTTACAAGAAAACCTTGGAGATTTAAAAGAAAAAGGGCTTTATAACGTGATTGATCCGCTCCAAAGTGCGAACGGACCGGTCATCAAGGTTGGCGGAAATGAACTGATCAACCTCTCTTCCAACAACTATCTTGGATTGGCGACGGATGAGCGCCTGAAGAAGGCTGCCAAAGAGGCCATTGAAGAATATGGTGTTGGTGCAGGGGCAGTGCGTACGATCAACGGTACGATGGAGCTTCATTTGAAGCTTGAAGAAAAGCTGGCGGAATTCAAACATACGGAAGCCGCGATCGCTTATCAGTCCGGTTTCAACTGCAACATGGCTGCCATCTCTGCTGTCATGGATAAAAATGACGCAATCCTTTCTGATGAATTAAATCATGCCTCCATTATCGACGGTTGCCGTTTATCAAAAGCAAAGATTATCCGGGTGAACCATTCCGACATGGACGATCTTCGTGCGAAAGCGAAGGAAGCCAAGGAATCCGGCTTATATAACAAAATCATGGTCATTACGGACGGTGTTTTCTCCATGGACGGAGATATTGCCAAACTGCCTGAAATCGTTGAAATTGCAGAAGAATTTGACCTGATTACGTATGTGGATGATGCCCACGGTTCTGGCGTGCTGGGCAATGGCGCAGGAACGGTAAAGCACTTTGGGCTGTCCGACCGAGTAGATTTCCAAATCGGTACACTTTCAAAGGCAATTGGTGTGGTCGGCGGATATGTGGCCGGCAAGAAGGATTTAATCGACTGGCTCAAAGTCAGAAGCCGTCCATTCCTATTCTCCACCTCCCTTACTCCAGGAGATGTGGCCGCTTGTACAAAAGCCATCGAAATCCTGACTTCCAGCACAGAGCTGCAGGAACGTCTTTGGGAAAACAGCAAATACTTAAAACAGGGTCTTGAAAAGCTCGGTTTTGATATTGGGAACAGCGAAACACCTATTACACCGGTAATCGTTGGGGATGAAGTCAAGACGCAGGAATTCAGTAAAAAGCTGAACGAAGAAGGCGTATATGCGAAGTCCATTGTTTTTCCTACCGTACCAAGAGGGACTGGCCGAGTAAGAAATATGCCTACTGCCGCCCATACAAAGGAAATGCTCGACCAAGCTCTTGCCATTTACGCAAAAGTCGGCAAGCAGATGGGGATTATCTCCTGATCGCACAACCGGCGTAGATTTGGAGGAATGATGATGAAGAAGATTCTGATTACAGGGGCGCTTGGCCAAATCGGTTCAGAGCTGGTCATGCATGCCCGTAACATATATGGAAATGACAATGTTATTGCGACAGATATCCGAAAAACCGACAGCGCGGTCGTCCATTCGGGACCATTTGAAGTGCTGGACGTTACCGATCCGCAAGCGATGGCAAGCATTATGAAAAAACATCAGGCAGATACCATGATCCACCTTGCAGCCCTGCTCTCTGCCACTGCAGAAGCAAAGCCTTTGCTCGCGTGGAACCTGAATATGGGTGGACTGGTGAATGCGTTGGAGGTGGCCAAAGAAATGAACTGTCAGTTCTTTACGCCAAGCTCCATTGGCGCTTTTGGCCCGTCTACACCGAAGGACCAGACACCGCAGGATACGATTCAGCGTCCAACCACGATGTACGGAGTCAACAAAGTAGCTGGCGAGCTGCTCTGTGATTATTATTATCACAAGTTTGGACTGGATACACGGGGTCTTCGTTTCCCTGGGTTAATTTCATATGTAACGCCTCCTGGGGGCGGAACAACCGATTATGCGGTCGAAATTTATTACGAAGCGGTACGCAAAGGAAGCTATACCTCTTTCATTGATGCAGAAACCTACATGGATATGATGTATATGCCGGATGCCTTGAATGCGATCATCAACCTGATGGAAGCAGACCCTTCCAAGCTGATACACCGCAATTCGTTTAATGTGTCGGCCATGAGCATCGAACCGGAACAAATCGCAGCATCTATCAAAAAGCAGATGCCTTCCTTTAGGATGGATTATGATGTGGATCCAATCAGACAGGCAATTGCCGAAAGCTGGCCCAACCATATCGATTCATCTGCTGCTGCCAATGAATGGGGCTTTAAAACAGACTATAATTTAGATAAAATGACAGCAGATATGCTGTCAAAGCTTACTGATAAGCTGAACAACAAAGTGGCAAATTAAATACTAAAGAAAAAGGAAGCCTGAACTGGCTTCCTTTTTTAGAACGGAAAGGAGTACATAAATGGCTGATTTTAACTTCATGCATCTGAACCAGCGGCTTTTGGAATCACTGAAGAACCAGGGGATTTACGAGCCGACGCCGATCCAGGAACAGGTTATCCCTCTTCTATTGGAGGGAACGGATGTGATCGCCAAGTCACAGACCGGAACAGGGAAAACCATGGCATTTGCCTTGCCTGTTCTGCAGCGGATAGATCCAAAAGTCAAAAATGTCCAAGCATTGATTGTGGCACCAACAAGAGAACTGGCCATCCAGGTGGCGGAGGAAGTAAGAAAATTAAGTGAACCGATGGGCATTGATGTTTTATCCGTGTATGGAGGACAGGATGTAGCCGCGCAAATCCATAAGCTCGGCGGAAGCGTGCAGATCATTATTGCTACCCCAGGCCGCCTTCTGGACCATGTCAGGAGGGGCACAGTGGATTTATCGCAAGCCTCCATGCTTGTTCTGGATGAAGCCGACCAAATGCTTCATATCGGATTTCTTGAAGACGTGGAAGAAATTATCCGGCAGACATCCAAAGAGCGCCAAACGATGCTTTTTTCCGCTACAATGCCTCCTGAGATTGTGAAACTGGCAGAAACCTATTTAAACCACCCGAAAGAGATTTCCGTACGAAAAAAGGAAATCACCGTGAAAGAAATCAGGCAGCGGGTTATAGAAACAACCGACCGCTCCAAGCAGGATGACTTAAAAAAACTGCTTCGGATGCACCGGCCGTATCTGGCAATCATTTTTTGCCGTACGAAACGCAGAGTGAGCAAATTGTATGAAGCCTTGAGGGAAGCCGGGCTTGAAGCGGACCAACTGCACGGAGATCTATCACAGGCTAAGCGGGAAGCAGCAATGCAGCGCTTCAGGCAGGGAGAGACCCGTTTCCTTATTGCAACCGATGTGGCTGCACGGGGACTGGATGTCGAGGGCGTTACTCATGTGATTAACTATGATATTCCCCATGATACCGAAAGCTATATCCACCGGATCGGACGTACAGGGCGTGCAGGCAGCAAGGGGCTGGCCATCACCCTGGTTGCTCAAAAGGACCGAAAGTATCTGGAGCTGATTGAAAAAGGAATCCGGCAGCCGATCCAAAAGCAAGTTCTGGAAAAGCCGGAACGGAAGGATATCATCTCACCAGAAGCGAAAAAAAATGGGCAGAACCCCCGTGAGCCATATCAATCAAGCTTTAAAAAAGGCAAAAGGCCCCGGAGGTAATGACTCATATGGGAGCAATGATCTATGAAAGTTTTATTGGCTGAAGACGATCGCCGTCTCGCCCGTCTGGTCATAAAAATGCTTGAAGATGAAGGATATCGGCTCGAGTGGTGTGAAGATGGCGAAACCGCTTTGTACCGTGGCATTGAAGAACCTTTTGATATTATGATTTTAGATTGGATGCTTCCGAAAAAAGACGGAATTGCTGTCTGCCGTGAACTGCGGGAAGAAGGCTATAATGGCGCCATTCTTATGCTTACTGCAAGGAATCAGGTGGATGACCTTGTTCTCGGATTTGAATCGGGTGCCGACGATTATCTGGCAAAACCTTTTGAGTTCAAGGAGCTATTTGCCAGGCTGGCTGCGCTGGGCAGAAGACGGACATTTCAATATGAAGAAAGCTGGATGGAAATCGGGGATTTACGTCTCGATATTCAACGCCATGTGCTAAAGCGAAAAGATGAAACCATACAGCTGACGCCAAAAGAATTTCAGCTTCTTGAGTTGTTTGCCCGCCATAAAAATCAGGTGCTGACACGAGAAGTTATTCTTCAACATGTTTGGGGAGCAGAAAGTGACGTGACGATGAATACACTTGAAGCATTTATCAAATTATTGAGGAAAAAGCTGGATCCTTCCGGCAAGAAAAAATACATTCAAACCGTCAGGGGAATCGGTTACCAAATGGTGAGAGACTGATGCTGCAACAATTGAGACGGAAACTGACATGGAATTACAGCAGCTGGTTCTTTATTACGCTGTTTATTATTTTTGTACTGTTATATTTTTTAGTAAAAGGCATGATGTTTGAGACTGCCAGAGAGGACATCCAGGATATTCTTCATTACGAGCTGAATAAAGACAAGGCTTCAGAGCTCAATGAAGATTCTGTAACACAGGATCAAGGTTCACCCTATTATTCAGTAGTCGTAAAAAACGGATCCGGTAATTCAACAGGAAAAACGAATCAGGCGTTTAACCGATTTGTTCAATCCAAATCATGCTGTTCCCGGAAAGGCAAACTCGCAGAATTAAACGGAAAGAACGGCCATGAGAAACAGCACATCATCTATGCAAGTGCACGTCTGAATGAGAAAACGGTCCTGTATGTCGGAAAAAACATCAGTGGCGTCCATGAAAAGGTGGAGCGCTGGTTTTTCCTGCTTTCCCTTCTGGGTCTGGCGGTCTTTATTTTATCCGTCGTCATGGGAGAACGACTGTCCAGAAAAGCGTTAAAGCCGGTGATTCAGAATATGGAGAGCCAGAAAAAATTTATTGCTGATGCTTCCCATGAACTCCGGACACCCATAAGTATCTTTTCTGCTTCACTTGAAGTATTGGAAAAAGAGGAAAAAAGCAAGATGTCGTCTTTTTCCAAGGAAACGCTCAATGAATTAAAGGAAGAGGTTCATCAGATGAAAAACCTGGTGTCTCATCTCCTGACGCTGGCCAAAGACCAGGAACGGCAAGAAATTCATAAAGATTCGTTCTCGATTAATGAGCTTGCAAGGAAAATGGCCAGTCAATATGAGCGGCTCTCTCAAAGCACACGAACTGTCAAAGTGATTGCCCCTACTGAAGATCTTATAGTGGAAGCGGACAGGGTGAGAATTAAAGAACTGCTTCAACTATTGCTCGATAACGCGCTTAAATACTCTGACGCGGGTTCTCCAGTTGAAATCAGGCTTAAAGCGCAGGCAAAGAATAATTTGGTGATTGAAATAAGAGACGAAGGAGAAGGCATTCCTTTTGCGGATTTGCCTTATCTGTTTGACCGTTTTTATCGAGTGGACAAGGGAAGGTCCCGGACACAGGGCGGGGCAGGTCTTGGTTTATCGATTGCTAAAGAAATCACCAGTCTATATAGAGGAAGCATAGAGGCCGAAAGCCAGCCGGGCAAAGGCACTACCTTCAGAGTAGAGCTGCCGGTCCTGGCGTAATATATAATGTTTTTTTCAGTTTAATTTCAGTTTCTTTGTGTATGTTAAAAAAAAACACAAGGGAGCTGAAATTTTTAATGCTATCTACTCCGCTTCATCCATTGTTAGTTCACTTCCCTATTGCCTTGCTTATCATTGGTGTGATTGTACAGATCATCGCTGTTTGGAAGAAACCATTTTTTGACCGGCTGGCATTATTCCTATTCTCGACCGGCTTTTTGACAGGAATCCTTGCTTATGTGTCAGGAGACGGGGCTGAACACTTTTTAAGAGACCAGGCAGGTCACAGTATTGAGAGTGAGGTTCATATTCATGAAACCTATGCACTGGTCACTCTTTTTATTTTTGGAGCTGTCGTTTTGCTAAAACTGGTCCATATGTTTGGATTCATTAAGCCTCTTTTACCGCTGGTGCTTGTCCTTTCATTAGCCGGTGCGGTTACATTGTCTCTTACAGGGCATTACGGCGGCAAAATGGTATACCATCCGGAATCCATTACTTCTGACTCTTCGCCCGCCAATAAATAAGGGAATGATGGGAAAAAAATAAGACCTAAGAATGGAAAAACTTAAGTGTTGAAATTATTTTTCGGAAGTGGTTTAATATGAAACGCAGAGGGAAATAACATAGTTAGAACTTAAATGAGTCGCCGTAGACGGCGGCTTTTTCTTTTCTTGCGTATGGAAATAATTCGGAAATGGAAGCGTAAGAAGGAAATCCCAGAAATATGAACATTCTTTGAAAAATATGTGATGAAGTCGTGAAATTTAGTTGAAGAACTTATGACAGTTTATAAAAGGGTATCTATTTTTGGTGGGAATTTGGTATTATGTGAACAAAAGCACAATGTTAGTTATTTTGCAGTGAGAAACCTCACACGATGTTGAAAGGAAGGAAGGTGGGCCTAGTGTTTAAGCGGTTTAAACCGTTTTTTGCGTTGGGACTTTTGCTGTCCGTTTTCTTCTTGGGCGGATGCAGCAATTATATAGTTCTTGATCCGAAAGGGCCTGTTGCTGCGCAACAGAAGGATCTTATTCTTTACTCTATTGGGTTTATGGCACTTATTTGTGTTGTGGTTTATGTCTTATTCACAGTCATCGTTATTAAATACCGCGACCGAAAGAACGATGATAACTTTGAACCGGATCATCATGGAAGCAAAAAGCTTGAAACGATCTGGACAGTTATTCCGATTTTGATTATTATCGCTCTTGCTATTCCGACGGTTACATCGATTTATGATCTCGAGAAGGCGCCGGTTTCTGCTTCAGGCGAAAAGAAGGAACCTCTTGTCATTACTGCTACAGCAGTAGACTGGAAATGGATCTTCTCCTATCCGGAGCAGGGCATTGAAACGGTCAACTACATTAATATTCCAAAAGACCGTCCGGTTCAGTTTAAATTGACCTCTGCAGATTCAATGTCTTCATTCTGGGTTCCTGCACTTGGGGGCCAAAAGTACGCGATGCCAGGTATGGAAACGAAATTATACTTACAAGCCGACCATACCGGAACATTCTCCGGCAGAAACTCGAACTTTAATGGTGAAGGATTCACTCACCAGATTTTTGATGTGCATTCTGTTTCACAAAGTGATTTTGACAAATGGGCAAAAGATACGAAGAGCAAGGCGCCTAAGTTGTCTAAAAAACAGTATGATCAGTTAATGCTTCAAGGCGAAGCAAAAAAGATGACATTCTCATCCACACATTTAAAATGGGTAGATCATGCTAAAGATAGAGACTATGCAGTGAAGACCCGTGAACGCTTAGGAGTAGTTCCGCAAAACCCGCACGGTTCAAAAGCGAAAGATGCGAATAATCCGGAACAAGACTCTCATGGGGTATCTCATTCTCATTAATAGAGGAGGCACAAAATTATGAAATGGGATGAATTTTTTGTTACCGGTGACCCGCTGATTTATGGTGCGGACGTTTCCATCGGTTTAACAGTAATCGGAATTCTATTTTATCTGACATATTTTAAAAAATGGCAGTGGCTATGGAGAGAATGGCTTACTACCGTTGACCATAAGAAATTAGGAATTATGTACATCGCTTCCGCAGTGCTCATGCTGTTCCGTGGCGGTGTCGATGCTTTGCTTATGCGTGTGCAGCTTGCTACACCGGATTCCAAGTTTCTGGATGCACAGCACTATAACGAAATTTTCACAACACATGGTACGATCATGATCATTTTCATGGCCATGCCGTTCTTGATTGGACTTATCAACGTTGTTATTCCGCTTCAAATCGGAGCACGTGACGTGGCTTTTCCATATTTGAATGCCGTCAGTTTCTGGACATTCTTTATTGGTGCCATGCTGTTTAACATTTCCTTCGTTATCGGGGGATCACCATCTGCCGGCTGGACCAGCTATATGCCGCTTGCCGGTAATGAATTGAGTCCCGGGCCTGGCCAAAACTACTACTTGCTCGGACTGCAGATCGCGGGGATTGGTACCCTGTTAACGGGTATTAACTTCCTTGTCACAATTCTTAAAATGCGTGCACCTGGTATGACATTGTTCAAAATGCCGATGTTTACCTGGTCAGCATTGATTACTATGATTATCATCGTGTTTGCGTTCCCTATTCTTACTGTGGCGCTTGCGCTTATGACATTTGACCGTTTGTTCGGTGCCCATTTCTTTACCCTTCAAGGGGCTGGAATGGATATGCTTTGGGCCAACCTTTTCTGGTTATGGGGCCATCCGGAAGTATATATTGTTGTCCTTCCTGCTTTTGGTATGTTCTCAGAAATTATCAGTACTTTCTCACGCAAAGTACTTTTCGGTTACAAAGCAATGGTTTGGGCGATGGTTATTATCGCCGGTTACAGCTTCTTGGTTTGGGTTCACCACTTCTTTACCATGGGTCAAGGAGAGCTTGTTAACTCAGTATTCTCCATTACAACAATGATTATTGGTATTCCTACCGGGATCAAGATCTTCAACTGGCTGTTCACGATGTACAAAGGTAAGATTTCCTTTACGACACCAATGCTTTGGTCACTTGGCTTTATCGTAAACTTTGTAATCGGTGGGGTTACAGGCGTCATGCTTGCGATGGCTGCAGCTGACTACCAGTACCATAACACGTACTTCCTGGTTGCCCACTTCCACTATGTATTGATCGCTGGTACCGTATTCTCATGTTTCGCAGGACTTATTTTCTGGTATCCGAAAATGTTTGGTTACAAGCTGAACGAAGCGATAGGAAAATGGGTATTCTGGGTGTTCAACATTGGCTTTAACGTATGTTTCATCCCTCAGTTCATTCTGGGTCTTGACGGAATGCCGCGTCGTGTTTACACATACAGCGCTGCATCCGGCTGGGGAGGCTTGAACATGCTCTCCACTGTTGGTGGATTCTTGATGGGTATCGCGTTCTTGATTCTTGCTTACAATTTTTACTACAGCTTCCGTTATTCAGAACGGGAAAATACAGGCGACTCTTGGGGTCTTGGACGTACGCTTGAGTGGGCAACCACTTCTGCCGTACCGCCGCATTATAACTTTGCGGTTACACCGACCGTTACTGCCATGGATCCGTTGATTCAAATGAAACGGGACAAACAAGATGTTAAACCGAAGATTGAGGATATTAAAAAGATTCACATGCCGGACAATTCAGGAGTTCCATTCTTCATGGCTTCCTTCTTCTTTGTCGCAGGATTCGGTTTAGTGTTTGAATGGTATTGGATGGGTATTGTTGGTTTGATCGGTGTGTTTATTACCTTGATCATCCGCTCATTCGATAAAAACGAAGGATATTATGTAAGTGAAGAAGAAATAAAAGAAACTGAACGGTTAACCGTTTAAAGGAGGCGTGAACAATGGCACATGCAGAAGTACACGATCATAACACGCCTTTAGAATATCAGTCAGAGACCGGGCGCTTAAACATCCTCGGTTTCTGGGTTTTCCTTGGGGCGGAGATTGCGTTGTTTTCGACGCTGTTTGCAACATACCTGGTTTTGATGTACAGAACAGCCGACGGCCCTACCCCACATGAGCTTTTTGAATTAAAAGGTGTGTTGATTGAAACTTTCCTTCTACTGACAAGTAGTTTCACGTGCGGTATTGCTATTCACGAAATGCGACGCCGCAATCGAAAAGGTTTATTTATTTGGATGATCATCACATTGGCCTTGGGTGCAGGATTCCTTGGCTATGAGATCTACGAGTTTGTAACCTATGTGCATGAGGGCGCTGCTCTTGGAACGAGCGCATTCTGGTCCGGTTTCTTCGTTATTGTAGGAACACACGGACTGCACGTAACAATGGGTATCGCTTGGATTACCTTAATCTTGATACAGGTGGCAAGACGGGGACTAACACCTCAAACGTCTGCTAAAGTCTTTATTTCAAGTCTTTACTGGCACTTCCTTGACGTGGTGTGGATCTTTATCTTTACCGCCGTGTATTTAACAGGGATGGTGTTGCATAATGGCTAATCCACAAGATTCACTTTCCAGAGAGCATGGCGGAATTCCGTGGAAACACGTGATTGGATATATTTTGTCCATTGTTCTTACAGCACTCGCTCTTTGGGTGACGTTTGAAACCGGATTTTCCACCCGCACCATATTGATTATCATTTTTATCTTTGCCTTTTTGCAAGCGGCTCTTCAGCTTCTCATGTTCATGCATATGACAGAGAGCTCTGAAAAGAACAATACGCTTACGGGCAAGACACAGACAGGAAACATCCTGTTTGCGGCTTTCATCGCGATTGTTATCGTTGCCGGTTCTGTATGGGTTATGGGTGCAGGCCATGCGAAACATGATCACCATAAGATGGAAATGGATCATGATATGAAAATGGATGGCGACATGAAAATGGACCACGGTGATCATAAATAAGAACACAGAAAAGCACCTTGCAGATTCTGCAAGGTGCTTTTTTATATGGTTTTATTTAGACTCACGGTACAATCTGCGTCGTTCACGCTCACGGCGGATAAACGGAATCGCATAGATCCTGAAGGCCGCTACATGGGCGAACACGACGTTTGCAACGAATACAATATTAAATATCAGATGTGCTAAAGGATTTAAATCTCCCATAACGTACAGTCCTACATACAGCCACATGACCGCAATAAATGGAATCTGCCATAAGGCAAGTTTTCTATGATCATGCCATAGGAATAACGGAGTAGCAGTAGCAACGAAAAGATAGACAACATAAACATCCATTATAATCAGCTCCTTAAAATTGTGACAGCGTTTCCAATTGTGTCGAAGTTAGGTCTGTTTTGTGAACAATTTGTTACAGTTAGTATACCACATTTGAAAAAATTTACTACAGAAAAACAAAAAATTGGGACAAAATTTCTATATTTTCCTAAATGGATGGGAAATTCACTGGGACAATCGAGGGATTATTAACCTGTTCAGTCGTTAAAACCATCTGAAATTCCCACACGTAAAAAAGCATGGCGCCGATACGCCATGCTTTTTCTCTTCATTTTTATCGGATTTGTCCGTCGCCTGTCATGCAGTACTTGGTGGTGGTCAGTGCAGGTAAGCCCATAGGACCGCGAGCATGGAGCTTTTGGGTGGATATACCGATTTCAGCCCCAAAGCCGAGTGCAGAGCCGTCAGTGAAGCGTGTGGACGCGTTATGGTACACAGCTGCTGCATCAACGCGGTTCATGAAATTTGCTGCTGCACGGGCATCTTCTGTAACGATGGCTTCAGAGTGTTTTGTTCCGTAGCGGTCAATATGCTCAACGGCTTCATCAATGCTTTTTACGGTTTTAATCGCAATGGAAAGGCTGAGAAATTCCTCTGCCCATTCTTGTTCAGTAGCAGGAACGGCCTCGGAGAAAGTAGAAACGATGTGTTCATCACCATGGACCGTAATGCCTTGCTCCTTCAATGCACGTTCGAGTTCCTGCTGATTTGCGTCCAGCCAGTTACGGTGAACGATCAGTGTCTCTGCAGCATTGCATACGGCAGGACGATCCGTTTTGGCGTTAATCAGGATATTCAGCGCTTTGTTAACATCTGCTGTTTCATCGAAATAAATATGGCAGTTCCCCACTCCGGTCTCCAGAACGGGTACGGTGGCTTCGTTCACTACGGTATTGATGAGTGAACCGCCTCCCCGGGGGATAAGAACATCAATATGTTCCTTCATTGTAAATAGTTCAGCTGAAGCCTTTCTGTCGGTCGTTGCAATGAGCTGAGCCGCATCAGATGGTATCTTTGTTTTGGATAAAGCCTGTTGAATGACGCGGATGATCCCTTTATTGGAATTTAGAGCGCTTGAACCGCCCTTTAATACGATAGCATTTCCTGACTTGAGCGCCAGTCCTGTGGCATCCACCGTGACGTTAGGGCGTGCTTCATAGATCATGCCGATCACGCCCAGTGGAACACGCTTTTGTTCGACTTTCATGCCATTATCAAGTGTCCATTCACTTACAATCTCACCGATTGGATCGTTTTGTCCCGCAACCTGTCTCAGTCCTTCAGCAAAGTCGGCAATTCGTTCTTCCGAAAGGGAAAGACGGTCCATAAAGGCTTGGG
Source organism: Fictibacillus sp. S7 (assembly GCF_004127935.1). NCBI lineage: Bacteria > Bacillati > Bacillota > Bacilli > Caryophanales > Fictibacillaceae > Fictibacillus > Fictibacillus sp. S7. The sequence continues at coordinate 3,206,356 of NZ_QJKL01000001.1, forward strand.
TAAAGTCTTTTTCTCTGCCGTTTTGCAGATCTTTTTCGTTTTCTTTTAAAATGAAGGCAGCCTGCTGTTCCAGCTCGTCTGCCAGGATATGCAATGCTTCGTTCTTTTCCTGTTCAGAAAGGCCTGCCAGTGTTTTGGACGCCATTTGCGCAGCCTTTGCCTGTTCTTTTACACTCAAATGGGTTACTTCTTTTTCTAAAATACTCATCAAACGCCTCCTTATGATAGTAGCGGTACAGCTAAACTGGTGTGGCATACAAGATCAGCATTGTTAATAGCTTCCTGAGGACCCACATCAATGATATCTGCAATTTCTTCCTTCGTATGTCCTTTAATCTTGATTAAGTCCTTCGAAGAGTAATTGCTCACGCCAAGTCCAATCTGAATGCCGTCCATATCTTTGATGCGCACCACTGCACCTTTTTTAAAATAACCTTCCACATATTCAATTCCTGTAGGGTACAAACTTTTATGCTCTGTAATCTCAGCTTTTGCTTCATCTGACACCACGATTTCACCTTCTGGACCTGAATGAAACGCGATCCATTGTCTTCTGACATCAAGATTTTCACTGTCCTCCTGCGGTGTGAAATACGTTCCTCTTGCTGTTTCCTGAACCGCATTATAAATAATGTTGGGTTTTGCAGCATCTCCGAGGAACGATGGAATACCGGATGCCATCGCAATTTTTACAGCGTCAATTTTTGAACGCATGCCGCCTGTTCCTACTTCACTTGCGGAATCGCCGGCTGAGGCCTCAATTTCCGGTGTAATCTCATATACCTCTTCCAATAATCGGGCATCCGGGTTATTTCTTGGATCTTCCGTATACAGACCATCAATATCTGATAAGATCAGAAGCTGGTCGGCATTGACCAGGCCTGATACTTTGGCGGAAAGGGTGTCATTATCTCCGAACTTCAGGCGTTCCACCGTAATCGTGTCATTTTCATTAATGATCGGCACGATGCCGCGGTCCAATAAAACATTTATGGTGTTCCTTGCGTTCGTGTATCGTTTTTTATCAGAAAAATCACTTCGCGTAATCAGGATTTGAGAAGCGGTATATCCGTGAGAAATAAATCTTTCCGAATAGGCTTCCATTAAAAGTCCCTGTCCGATTGAAGCAGCAGCTTGCTTTTCCGGAAGAGATGTCGGTCTTGAAAGACAACCGAGCTTTCGGTATCCGGCGGCCACAGCACCTGAAGAAACGAGCACTACCTCATGTCCGTCATCCTTAAGCATGACAATTTCGTCCACCAGGCGCTCCAGTTTTCTCCGGCTGATTTCACCATGACGGCTTGTTAAGGAACTGGATCCAATTTTTACGACAATGCGTTTATTTTTAATAGTAGATAGACTCAAAAACTTTCACTCCTCATGTGATCTTTTTCCGGTTCAAATAAGCAACGGTTACGAGTATAACGAAGCATGAAAATCGATACAACCAATCCCCACGAGAAAGTGTGGATGATCACCATAAAGGGAGGAATACGGAGGATACAGGATTTATTTTCATCATGGGGTGTGAGAGGACGGGAAGGAGGAGGAGGGGATGGATTATGTAAGGATAGAAATCGCGCAAAATGAAAAAATGTGGGTATTTTCGGAAATTTCAAGCAAGCGAAACCATTGTCGTGAAAGGGTTTTCACTGGTTTTTAAAAATTGAAGCTGGCTTTATGAAGGATAAAAAAAGAAACTGCCTCGAAAGACAGCTTCTTTTCATTGAATTTATTTTCCTGACGGTATAACACGCTTGATGAAAAAGGAGAGAACCAGGGCCACAAAGGCGATTCCTGTTGCGACGATAAAGGCATCGTTAATTCCATCGATCGCTGCCTGCTTTGCGGCTGTGCCGTAGATCACCTGAATCCCCAATGAACTTCCTGCGCTTGAAGGCAGTCCGGCCATCTGGGCAAGTCCCTGGCCCAAAGCACCGATTTTCTCTGAAACGATCGGATTGGAGGTGGTTACGACATTGGCGTAATCAGCTGTATGGAATTCCTGCCGGTTGGAAAAGATCGTTACCAGGAAGGCCGTACCGAGTGAACCTGCAACCTGTCTCATCGTGTTGGACGTTGCTGTACCATGGCTGTTTAAGTGCCGCGGCAGCTGGTTCATCCCTGCGGTCATTACGGTCATCATCAAAAACGACATACCAAACATTCGGGACACATACATGAACAAAATATGTCCATAGGTGGTGTCGGTCGAAAGATGGCTGAATTCCCATGTGGTGATTACCGTGATGGTCAACCCGATAATGGCCAGCGGGCGCGCACCGATCCGGTCAAACAACGCTCCGGAAATCGGAGACATAATCCCCATAATAATGGCTCCCGGCAATAATAGCAATCCGGACTCCAGTGGGGTAAATCCACGGATGTTCTGCAGATAAATCGGCAGCAGGATCATGGCTGCAAACATTGCCATATTGATGATCATGCTGATGACGGTTGTCAGTGCAAACACATCATATTTAAAGACACGCAAATTCAACATTGGTTTATCGGTGGTAAGCTCCCTCCATGTAAAAGCAGCAAGGGAAATTAACCCGATCATAATGGTAGATAATACGATGGTACTGGTCCAGCCTTCGCTTCCGGCTTCACTAAAGCCGTATAAGAGGGAACCAAAACCAATGGTAGAAAAGAGAAATCCTGCGAAATCGAACTTTGGATTCGATTTTTGAATAACGTCTTTCATCCATGCAAAAGCGATAATCAGGTCAATGACACCAAACGGAATGATGATGTCAAAGAGCAGTCTCCAGGAGTAATGCCCCACAATGTATCCTGAAAGCGTCGGGCCGAGAGCGGGTGCAAAAAGCATCGCAATTCCCATGGTCCCCATCGCCTGGCCGCGCTTTTCAATAGGAAACACAGTAAGAAAAACGGTCATCATAAGGGGCATGATAATACCTGCTCCAGCAGCCTGAACCACACGCCCCACCATTAACAAGCCAAACGACGTGGAAATGGAACAAATGACGGCTCCTGCTGTAAACAGAAACATAGCGGCGATGAACAGGGTTCTTGTTCCAAACCTTTCGATCAAATAGGCTGTAATCGGAATACATACCCCGTTCACCAGCATATACCCGGTGGAAACCCATTGAACGGTTGTAGCAGAAACATTCAGGTCATTCATGATGTGGGGAATCGCTACATTGAGCAAGGTTTGGTTCAAAATAGCGATAAAAGCCCCAAGCATCAGTACAGTCAGTATTCGCCCCACTGGAATGGGTTCATCCTGCTTTACTTTTTTAATGGTCTGAAGTGAACTTTCTTCCTGCCGCTTTTCGGCAGCGGACGTCACATATTCGAGAGCAGGTTCAGAGATCGCTGTATCTTCCAGAGTCGCATCAATCAGTTCGTTGGATTCATACGGATGGCCCGAAGCCCGCTCCGAAATATGGTCCTGCTCTTCCCATTGTTTTCTCCGGTTTGCACGGACCGCAATAAAGTTCACTGTCAGCAAAAGAACAATGGATATAAGGACATAGCCTATGATATAAATTGACATCGTCTCACCACCTACTTGTGGATCCGTACGGTTACATTCATTCCAGGAACAATATCAAGGCCAGAATAACTGTCTAACGAAATTTTAACAGGAATAACCTGGGTGACTTTTGTGTAGTTTCCAGTGTTATTTGAGCTTGGCAGCATGGAAAACGTGTTGGCAGTTGCAAGGCCAATCTCTTCCACTTTTCCTGAGAGTGTGTTGTTAGGGAACGAATCGACATAAACATCAACGTCTTGGTTTTTTTTCACATCGTCAATATCTGTTTCCTGCACGTTGGCTGTTACCCATAGGTTACCCATGTCATAAGCGTGAGCAAGCGGTGTTCCAGCAGCCACAAAAGAATCCTCCACAGCGGATTGCTGTACGATCGTTCCATGCTTTGGTGCATCAATTTTTACTTTGGACATTCCAGTTGATCCTTGGGAAGGAGCAGCAGTAATGGTTCCAATTTCAGAGCCTTTATTGAACTCTTTGCCCACTTCACCCTTCCAGTCTGTCAGCTTTCCGTTGGCAGGAGCTGCAATGGTTACCTGTTGGCCCGCTATTTGGGCATTATCTGTTTTGATGTAGTTTGCAGATTGGTTGTAATAGTAGTATGCTGCAATGCCACCACCGATTAAAATGATTAAAATAATTACGTTTAAGACCGCTAGACGGCGCATGTTCATGAATGGTTTTCCTCCTTGGTTGTTAAAATCGTCATGATTTGCTGATGAATTCTCAGCAGGTGGTCTTTATCTTCAGGGTCCATTTTTGTGATCTCCATAATCCTCTTTGTGAAAGAAGAATCATCTCCAGTAGCTTCCTGAAGCTTTTGTTCGCCATCCTTCGTTAGTTTCAGGGTAATGGCTCTTCTGTCAGCGGTTGATACTTCCCGTTCCAGCAAACCGTTGGATACCAGCCGGTCAACCACACCGCTCATCGTGCTGTTTGTTAATTTTAAACTGGCTGCAAGCTCCCTCAGGCCAGTGTTTGGTGAACGGTGGATTTTGTACAGCGCTTTTAACTGCACCACCGTCAATCCTGCCCTGTCAGCGTCTTCCTTCATCAGTGAGTATAAGGCTTTTTGTATTCGTATAAAGGAATCCAGCAGCTCATTGTTGAGCAGATTCATTAAACTATCATCCCCACTTTCTCATTTTGTGAACAGTTTGTTTTATTAATAGTTCGCATACCAACTATTTATGAACAAAATATATAATAAATGCTTGCCGATTGAATTGTCAATAAAAAACATTGCATACAAATTTTATTTTGCGCGATTTTTTTCAGGTTAATCTTTTTTTCACTTTTTACAAAGTTTTAACAGCCTGTAACGCTCTCTCCACAACCATCCGTTACACTTAACGTGAATTGACTAAAAAAGGAAAAGGGGTATAACTGTGAAAAGATTTGCGAAGAATCGAATGGGCCGTGTTGCTATGTTTATAAGCGTAATGGGAATCCTGCTTCCAGCTCCGCTTGCCAACGCTCAAGAAGAACCATTTACCACACCAAAAACCAAAGAGGTACAAAAACTGGAGAAGGGTCTTACATATACCAAGTCTGTATATGGGAAGGTGAGCGGCCCCTCTGGCTATATGGTCGATGCTGCGTTTACAGAGGACCAGGCTGAAGCCGGACAGCTTACAAAGGAACTGACGGAAAAAGGCTATAAGGCGACGGTCAAAACGCTGGCGGACCGGGCACAGGATGACCCTGAAAACGGAAAACCTCTGGGCTATCTCGTACGAACGGGCCCTTTCCAAAAGGAATCGGATGCAAAAAGCGAACAAAAGAAATTGGTCTCTGAAGGATACAGCAAATCGAAAGTAGTCTATATTCCTGAAGATGGGGAAGAATCCACAGGCCCATGGGCTGTACGCATTCTGGAGATAAACACCCGCCAATGGAATGGAAGTCTTAAGCCAGTACTGGGTCAAGGTGTCGTTCCCGGCAAGGAAAAGCTAAGTGATATGGCGAAAACCACACATGCTGTGGCGGGAGTCAACGGCGGTTATTTTGTCATGGGACCGCAGGATGGAACAGAAGGGGACTTGGCGGGGGTTTCTGTTATTAATGGAGACCTTATCAGTGAAGCGGTTAAAGGAAGAACCAGCCTGGTACTGAACCGGCAAAATCAAGCCAGCATCGCCTCTGTCAAGACCAAACTGACGATCAAAGGGAACAATGATACCAGGGCAACGCTCGATGGATTGAACCGGGTTCCGGGGCTTATCCGAGGCTGTGGCGGAATTGGTGACACAGAAACCGTTCTTCCCCGGCATGACTTTACATGTACGGATCCGGATGAATTGATTCAATATACATCTGCGTTCGGAAACAGGACACCAGAAGGACCAGGAACGGATGTCGTGCTAGATCGCAATGGAAGGGTGCTGGATGTCCGATTTTCACGCGGTACCAGCATACCGTTTGGCGGTTCAGTCATTGCCGGAACTGGAGATTCTGCTGATTGGCTAAAAGAGCATGCGGTGGCTGGAAAGAAGCTTTCAGTAAAAAAGACCGTTACGGCTGATAACAAAACTCTCCCATCGTCCGCGAAATATGGAGTGGTTAACGGCGGTCCAAGGCTGTTAAAGCATGGAAAAGTCTATATTAACGCCACAAAGGAAGGGTTTCATCAGCCCGTTGATCCTGAATTTTACTATCGTTTTGGCGAGCGGAGGAATCCACGAACCATCGCCGGCATCAAACCGAACGGAAATTTGCTTCTGGTGACGGTGGATGGCAAGAATCCCGGATATAGCATCGGGATGACGTTTAAAGAAGAAGCTCGATTAATGAAAGCACTGGGGGCAATGGAAGCAGTGAACCTGGATGGCGGGGGATCCACCACCATGAATGTGAACGGTGAGCTGGTGAATGATCCATCCGACGCAGCGGGTGAACGGCCAATCGGTGATGGCTTACTTTTACTGCCTTCAACCAACCAGTAACATGCAAAAAGGCTGAGCGCCTGGTCTTCGAATGGGGCCATGCGTCAGCCTTTATTTAATGTTGCTTGTTCAGATGCTGTTTCGCCTGTCGGATGAGTTCACTCACCATCCGGCCGCCGATCTGGCCGCCAACCGTTCCGGCCTGCTTGGCCGTCAGCTGTCCGTTGTAATCCTTTTGCATCGGCACATTCATGCCTTTTGCTACTTCATATTTAACCGCGTCGGGCTGGGACGGATCTACAGCATAACCAACTTCTTTCATTACCTTTGCCTTCAGCTGGTCCAGTGCGGGCCTTGATTCAGGTACTAAGGGCGTGCGGCTTCTTCTTGCCATGCATTTTATCCTCCTTACTTGCCGTTCTTGCCTCTAGTTTGCCCGTTTACGGGAAGTTCAACCGGGGTGGATTGGCTGCATATTAGAGACGCTAGAGACTCGATCGTTTCACTCTCTCACTACAACACAAAGAACGTGTTGTTGTTCAAGAGTTCCAACAACTTCGCTTTTAAACGGCCGCTTCAGCTTTTCCAACTATGATCCAGCTTCAGCGACCAAAAGCTCGATCGTTTCACTCTCTTACAAAAATACAAAAAGCGTATTTGTGTTCAAGAGTTCCAACGACTTCGCTTTTAAACGGTCGCTTCAGCTTTTCTATTTAAGCATTATTTTTTTAAAATGTGTGATACTTGTTTTATGATAGGGATAATGGGATTTAAGATTTCCAAAGAAATGGAGTGAGGTTTTTGGGTACTCAAGAGAATCAGCAGCTTGCTACGTTTGCGGGAGGTTGCTTTTGGTGCATGGTTTCGCCGTTTGAGGAACAGCCGGGCATCATTTCCGTGGTTTCAGGATATACGGGCGGCCACACCGAGAATCCGACGTACGAGGAAGTCTGCTCCGATACGACCGGACATTACGAGGCCGTGCAGATCACTTATGATCCGGATGTTTTTCCATATGAAAAACTGCTGACTCTTTTTTGGCAGCAGATTGATCCGACAGATCCCGGCGGCCAGTTTTATGACCGCGGCAATTCTTACCGCACCGCCATTTTTTATCATACAGAACAGCAGAAGGAACTGGCGGAAGCGTCCAAACAGGAGCTTGCCGAAAGCGGCCGTTTCCAGAAACCGATTGTGACGCCGATTCTTCCGGCATCCACGTTTTATGCAGCAGAGACGTACCATCAGGATTACCATAAAAAGAACCCTGCGCATTACCAACGGTACCGCAAAGGTTCAGGGAGGGAAGATTTTATCAAACAGAATTGGAGCAACAAACCAGACAAAAATGAACTGAAGAAAAGGTTAACACCGATTCAATATGAGGTGACCCAGAACGATGCGACGGAACCTCCGTTTCAGAACCCGTACTGGGATCATAAAGAAGACGGTATTTATGTAGATATTGTCTCAGGAAAACCGCTGTTCACCTCTCTTGACAAGTTTGATTCCAATTGTGGCTGGCCGAGCTTTACGAAGCCTATCCAGCAGTCGGAAGTTGAAGAGAAAAAGGACTTCAGCCATTTTATGGTCCGTACTGAAGTCAGAAGCAAATCGGCCGATTCCCATCTTGGACATGTGTTCAATGATGGACCGCAGGATAAAGGCGGCTTGCGGTATTGCATCAATTCTGCCGCATTGAGGTTCGTCCCGAAAAGCGACCTCGAAAAAGAAGGATATGGAGAGTACCTTTCCTTATTTGAAAAAAGTGAATGACGGGGAGAAACAGGCAGGTGAAAAACTGCCTGTTTTTCTTATGTTAAACCAGGGAAGTCTAGGAAGACACAGCGGTCCTGAACGGGGGAATGACGATGGATGAAAAACAAAATCTTACTGAAAAAAGGAAAACCGAGCACATTGATATCGCGCTGAACAAAGAGGTGCAAAGCCGAAACGTAACGACCGGATTTGAGAGGTATTCGTTTAAGCATAATGCGCTTCCTGAAATCAATTTCCGTGATATCGATCTTTCCACTGCCTTTATGAAAAAGGGCCGGCGTACCCCGTTCTTAATCAGCTCAATGACAGGGGGCACAGAACGGGCCTACCAGATCAACAGGAGGCTGGCCATGGCTGCCGAGAAAATGGGCTGGGCAATGGGTCTCGGTTCGATGAGAGCAGCGGTGGAGAATGAGGGTGTAGCTTATACATTTAACATACGAAAATATGCACCGACTGTACCGATTATCGCCAATTTGGGGGCCGTCCAGTTCAATTATGGCTACGGCACCAAGGAGTGCCTCCGGGCGGTGGAGATTGCCGAAGCAGATGCACTCGTCCTGCATCTCAACAGTATGCAGGAGGCCTTTCAGCCGGAAGGGGATACCAACTTTTCAGAGCTGCTCCCCAAGATTGAAGAGGTGGCAGCAAGCCTCCCCGTTCCAGTGGGGGTTAAAGAAGTGGGAATGGGCATTGATGGCGAGACCGCCAAAAAATTAAGAGAGGCAGGCATTCAGTTTCTTGATGTGGCGGGAGCAGGGGGAACGTCCTGGATTCAAGTGGAAAAGTACCGTTCAAAGAACAAAATGAGAGAGCAGGCAGCAGAAGCGTTTCAACAATGGGGACTGTCTACCGCCGATGCCTTGATTGAGGTACGAAAAGAAACCGCATTCGAAAATATCATTGCAAGTGGTGGTATGAAAAATGGAGTGGATGCTGCAAAAGCTTTGGTTCTAGGGGCTGATGTGGTTGGATTTGGCCGGTCCTTGCTGCCAGCAGCCGCTGATCAGGACGAGGTCGCTATCATTTCCAAGCTGGAACAGATTGAATTTGAGCTGAGGGCGGCGATGTTCGGAATCGGTGCTGGGACCATTTCTGATCTTAAAGCGACGAACCGGCTTCTTAAGATTGAAAATTAGTTTTTAGCTCCGGAATAAGAATGGAAGAAAGGCTTGTCAAAGGGATTGGGAACTCGGGAAGACCGATATAATACGGGGTGTACTCATAGCTCTGATAATAAATCACAAGATTTTTGGAGGTTAAAAAAAAGCGGTCGTCCTCTTTGACGCTTTCATATGGCTGAATGAGAGGAAACTGGTATTCCTTAAATTTTTTCTTGATGATGGAGGTCAGTCTTGTTTTGTAAAAGCTGTTCGATTTAAATAAATCGCTCAGCTTTTCGATTTTGCCCATATTAACATCCATGGTGATTGAATCCTGGAGGGTTAGGCCGTGTGCGGCTTCTTTCCAGTACGCGTAATTGGTAAAAACGATACTGAGCCACTTTCCCTGATTAAGCTTCACTTCAAAACTCCCTGTCATCTCCTTCAAATTTTTACCCTTGATCCCGTTCTCGGCCATCAGCCCAAAGACCTTATTCTTTATCGTGTTGTTCAGCTTGTTCTGTGTCTCCAAATTGGCAAGACCAATAATCTGAGGGTACTGAACATTTACATTATCGGTGTGGTGCTGTTGAATGAGCAGGTTGGTATAGGGATGGCGTTTTGGTTTTTGCACAGTCATCACCTCAAGCTTTATACATATTTTGAAATGGGGCCATAAGGTTTGAGCTGGCGGAATTCGGGATAGACCGATTCAAATTGAATATAGACAGGAGCTTCCTTGTATTCAGGGTGGGCGTCGAAAAAATAGCGGTCGCCGTATCGGAAAGCTTCAAGAACACGTGGCAACTCCCGCAAAAAGATCTCATTTCGTTGTCTGGCCACTGATTCGGTTGTATTCTCATCTGCAACCAGCACATAACCGTACAGCACTTTTTCGCGATTAAATGTTTTCCATTCGGCATATACTTCATCCCGCATCGGATTTGCGGTATCGTGGGCAAATTCAGGGCCAACCACTAAAAAAAGCTGGGCGGTCGTGTCGGAATGGGTCAGCGTGTAGCGGCGTGGGGATTTGGGGTCTGTCGGTGCGGCGTTTGGGCGGTATTGAACAAAAAGCTTTTTAGGATCAAGCATCTTCATCAATGTTCCTCAATTCCGTTTTTGTTCCAATGTATACAGAGGGAAGCCAAACGGTGAACTATTTCCCTAAAAAAACTTGCTCCAAATAAAAACGCCCCGGAAATGAACCGGAGCGTTACTAATTATGACTGGCTGGGTTCAGCCACTTTCACGAGCTGTTTTCCGAGGTTTTCTCCCTTGAACAAGCCCAGGAATGCATCGATGGTGTTCTCGAAGCCTTCAACGACGTTTTCTTCGTATTTCAATTTTCCTTCTTGCAGCCATTGTCCCAGCTGCTTTGCGCCTTCCCCAAATTGGGAGGCATAGTTGCTTACAATGAATCCCTTGATCAGTGCGCTGTTGATCAGCAGCTGCCCTTGAATGCGTGGACCCACGTCCTGTTTTTCAAGATTATAAAGGGAAATCTGCCCGCACAGCGGAATTCTTGCATATTTGTTCAGCAGGCTGATGACGGCATCCGAGA
>NZ_QJKL01000001.1:3217219-3231461 GCF_004127935.1 Fictibacillus sp. S7
GGCCTCGCGGTAGTTGACCACGGCGTCAAAGCCCAGTTCATTTTTCAGGTAATTCACTTTTTCTTCTGATCCGGCAATGCCGACGACCCGGGCGCCTTTAATTTTGGCGATTTGGCCGACGGTGCTGCCCACTGCCCCGGCTGCCCCGGATACTACCACGGTTTCCCCTTCCTGCGGGTTACCGATATCAAGCAATCCGAAGTAGGCGGTAAGGCCAGGCATGCCAAGGATGCCAAGATTGGTCGTAATCGGAGCGAGCTCAGGATCAAGCTTGCGTACTTCCTGTTCTCCTGCAGTGGTGTAAAGAGCCCATGGCAGATTGCCGATGACCAGGTCTCCCTCCTCAAATTCGCCTGAGCGGGACTGGACCACTTCGGCAACAATTCCCCCACTGACATGCTGATTTAATTCAAACGGTGGTACATAGGATTTTGTGTCATTCATTCTTCCCCGCATATAAGGGTCTACAGATAGGTACAACGTTTTAAGCAGTACTTGACCGTTTTGCGGTTCTGGAATCTCGATGTCTTCAAATGTAAAGTTCTCCATGGAAGGCATACCTTTAGGACGGCTTGTTAATAAGATGTGCTGATTTTTTTGTTCTGTCATATCTTCTTCACCAAACCTTTCATCTATTATTATTGCAATGCCTCTTAGCCATCATAAAGGGAAATTTACAGGAAAGCCAATGAATTTGCTTTTTCAAGGGTAAAAGAAGGTTTGCTCCGTTCTGTCAAAGAACTAGTTAAGGATTGTGCAAAAATGAGTAAGAAGGTGGTGGGAAAATGAAGCTGGAATCTTACAGCAATATAAACGAATTTTATAGAGCTGCTGAACCATTTTTGATGAAGCAGGAAGCAGCCAGCGGCAATATGCTATCCAGCTGCATGAAACAACTAGATAAGCAATCAACTATACATAATCCGCCTTTTCTGTGCTGTGTGAAGGAAGATAAGGATATTCGGCTTGCGGCGTATATGGCGCCCCCAGGTCCTCTGCAGCTATTTGGAGAGGAAGAAGGGGTAGAATCCGTCGTTCACAAGCTGATTGATGAGGACTGGGGCATTGTACGGCTTTCCGCTCCTGCTGCACTGGCCCATACGTTTGCAGAAGAGTGGATTCTTCAAACCGGTAATTCGTACCGCGTGATGTCGAGTATGAAGCTCTATGGAACAGCTAATATTTCATTTCCCTTAAGCTGCGGTGGGGAGCTCCGGAAAGCAGCTCCGGAAGACAGGGAAACGACAGGAAGGTGGCTGTATGAGATGGGTATAGAAAACCGCTCATTGCTTAAGAAGAATGAAGCATTGGAAAAGGCAAAAGAAATGATAGGGAAGGATAGCATCTATTTATGGGAAAATGAGAAGTCCGAACCTGTCAGTATGGCTGCACTAACCCGGCAGACTCCAAGCACGATGACGATTAATATGGTGTATACTCCGCAGGAACAAAGGAGAAAAGGCTATGCCAGAGCATGTGTAGCGAATCTCAGCAAACGGTTGCTTGAAACAGATATCACTTATTGCACCCTTTATGCCGATGGATCGAATGCCGCTGCGAACGAGTTATACAGCAGCATTGGCTACCAGGAGATTGAACAGTACACAGAGCTGAGTTTCAGCCAAAGATAATCAAAAGGAGAAATGAAGATGGAAGCGATCATTCGAATGAGTAAAAAGGCAGATGCACCACAGTTAAAGGCGCTCATGCTTGAATATATTGTGGATTTCTACAAGAGCCCGAAGCCGGCTGATCAGAAGCTGGATGACTTGGTTGCTGTTCTATTGGAGAGAGAAAAAGGGCTTCAGTTTGTAGCCGAACAGGATGGAGTTCTTAAGGGATTTGCCACGCTTTATTTTACATACAGCACCACACGGGCAGATAAAATCACGGTTATGAATGACCTCTATGTGGCAGAGGACAGCCGGGGAACCAATGTGGCCACCGGTTTATTTCAAGCCTGCAAGAAGTATACCGGCGAAAACGGGTATGCGGCCATGCTTTGGGAGACCGCACAAGACAACCACAGGGCACAACGATTTTATGAAAAAATGGGCGGGCACAAAGGCGATTTTCTCACGTATTCCATTTAAATCCTTTATATTTGGGACACAATGCTCTTATGTTGATAAAAAGGAGTATTGCCATGGGAGCATATGCAAAGCCAAGGCTTGTGGTCAGCCGGTGTCTGGAGTTCGATAACTGCCGGTATAATGGGGATGTCATCCATCATCCGACCATCCGGAAGCTGATGAAATACGTAGATTTTTTAACGGTTTGCCCTGAAGTGGAAATCGGGCTGGGTACACCGAGAGAAACCATCCGCATCGTTCTGCAGGATGGGGAGCAGCGGTTGGTGCAGCCCAAAACGGAACGGGATGTAACAGCGGATATAGAGCGATTTTCGGATGCATACCTGCAGTCTCTGGAACACATCGATGGTTTTATTTTAAAAAGCCGTTCTCCTTCCTGCGGGCTTAAGGAGGTTAAGCTGTACACCTCAACTGAAAAAGGGCCCGCCGTCGGCTCGAGCAGCGGGCTTTTCGGGGGAAAAGTCCTTAAGAAGTTCGGCCACTTGGCGGTAGAGGATGAAGGCCGGCTGAATAACTTTTTGATCAGAGAACGGTTTTTCACAAAAATTTTTCTGCTTGCCGCCTACAGGGAATTGAAGAAAGAAGGTTCCTTGGAGCGGCTTCATGATTTTCATGAAAACAACAGATATCTGTTTCTGGCTTACAGCCGGCCGACACTGAAGCTGTTAACCCGCATCTTAAAAAACAAGGACCAGCATGCGCAGGATGAACTTTTTTCACTGTATGAAAAAGGGCTGCAGCGCCTATTTCTGCGGACCGCACGATATGATTCAAGCTTGAATGCTGCAAGAGAAATGGTTAAAACCTTTGAAGTGCAATTGAATGAGAGGGAAAAATCACATTTCCTTGAAATGATGGAAAAGGTGGAAGAGAAAAAAGAGCCTTTTTCCAGTGTACTGGCCATGCTGAAATCTTGGGCGTACCGTTTTGAAAACGAAGAGCTGCTTCGTCAGAGCTGGTTTCAGCCATACCCTGAGGATCTGCTTGAAATCTCGGATTCCGGTAAAGGAAGAGATTATTAAAGGGCCAACCGCCTTTATTGACATGGTATAGTTGTAGAAGACTATACAAAGAGGTGGACGCATGTTTTTACATAAAGGAGAAGTGTTATTTCGGCAGGGGGAAAGTGGTCCGCTTTTTGAACTGAAAAGCGGGCTTCTTAAGGTGGTCCGTGTCCATGAGGATGGAACCGCATCTTTGCTTAATTTAATTCTGCCTGGAGAAGTGATTCCCCATCATTCTTTGATCAGCCAGAAGGATTATCATGGAACTGCCATTGCCCTGCTTCCGGCTGAAGTAGAAGTGATTCCGGAAAAGCAGTGGTACAGGGGGCTCTCGGAAAACCCTGAAAAGTACAGGGAAGTGGCGCTTCTGCTGCAAACCAGGCTTCGGATGATGCAGCAGCGCATCGATCAGCTGACGGCGGTTTCAACAAAGGATCGTGTCCTGCTGCTCGAAAGCTGGTTTCAGCAATACTTTCCTGATCTATCGGTGAAGGATGTACTGACGCAAGAGGAAATCGGGCAGTTTGTCGGCCTGCGCAGGGAAACGGTAAACCGGATACTCCGTCACCTTTAAGTCATTATGAAAAAAATCACATAATGTTTTTCCTATATTTTCTTATTTCCTGTCCACACTAATGATGTATCACCCAATAAAAGGAGGATGAACATCATGAAACGTGTGATAATGCTGGCTGCAGCTTTCTGTTTTGGTATCGGCATTTTTGCCGGAGCCCTGGCCGCACATGCTCAAGGTACAAACAGCGAACAGCCTCACCATATGCACAGAGATCATATGTGGAAGCAGCTTGCACCCTACAAGGACAAGCTGCATGAGAAAAACCAGTTGAAGGCGGAGTATTACGGGCTGAAAAAAGAAGCGTTGCTGAAAAAGGATACTCTTTTACAGCTTCATTCAGGAAATCAGCCGGGAAGCTGGCACAAAAATCCGAAAATGAAGCAATATCATCAAAGCATGAGAAAGCTTCATATGGAAATGAAATCGCTCAAGGATAAGGAAAAGGCAGAAAAGAAAAATCTGAAAGCTGCTCTTAAAGCGAAGGATAAAGCAAAAATCGGTTCTCATTTAGACCAGATGCTGCTCATCCAAAAACAGATCAATCATAAGCTGGCCGAGCGAAATAAGATGCTGGACACCATGATCAAAGAAATGAAAAAATAGTAAGAGATCAAAAGGCAGGGCAGCGTCCCTGTCTTTTGCATTGGCTGGAGCGGAGGGAGAAAAAAGATGAAGAATATCTATAGTGACGATTTATATGGGGAATTTGAATTGGAAGACGTATTGTGCCGGTTGATTGAATCGGCTCCCATTCAGCGACTGAAGGGGGTACTGCAGGGCGGAGCAAGCTATTTGGTCTGTCCGGAGTGGAATGTTACCCGGTATGAACATTCCCTTGGAGTCATGCTCCTGATCCGACGGCTCGGTGGAAGCCTTGAAGAACAAATTGCCGGCCTGCTTCATGATGTATCCCATACGGCCTTTTCACATGTGGTGGATACGGTACTGAAACGGTCGGAAGAGGATTATCACGAAGAAATCTTTCACACGGTCATTGAGGATTCAGAAATTCCATCCCTATTGCAAGACTATGGCTACAGTACTGATCTATTGAACGGCGATTTTTTTATTATGGAACAGAATCTTCCCGACCTCTGTGCCGACCGGATTGACTATACACTCAGAGATATGTACCAGCAAGGGAAAATTACGAAGGATGAGACCCTGGCGTTTCTTCGATCCTTGAGCGTTCATGAAGGAAAACTGTATGTACGGTCACTGGAGGATGCCCGCTGGTTTGTGGAAATCTACTATAAAGAAGTGATTGAGTACTTTCTTCATCCCCTGAACGTGTACAGCTATGAGGCTCTTTCCTCCATTTTGAAAAGAGCTCTTGAATGCAAGATCATTACCATGCCGGACTTTTTACTGGATGACGCTGGTTTGCTGCAAAAAGTACAGAAGCATGGGGATGAGGAGATTCAAAGAGCGGTAAATGAGCTGATGAACTTTTCAGGTGAACTGGAGGAAACGGAAGATGACTATGAGATCCACAGAATCAGCAAGCTCCGGTTGATTGATCCTCTTGTCATGCAGGATGGACGGTTGGAGCGGGCATCCGTTCTGTCGGAGGAAATCCGTTTGATGAATCAAGCAGCGCGCGAATTGGCAACAAAAGGAGTTTATCTCAGAGTGAAGGTTAGTTAGTGCAAGATTTGTTGTTTTGAGAGAGCTGGAAGAAGGAGCTGGGGTGGTTACTTGCGGTTCGACAAAGAATACTTGCATATTACGTCATTTTCATAAATTCAAAAAAAGCGAAGCCCCGACTCAGGCTTCGCTTTTTTCTGTCTTAAATTTAAAGCTTCTTGCAATATAAATAACGGGAGTCGAAGCTGCCGATACAATAAATTTAAGTAAATAGGTGGTAATGAAGATTTCAAACCATACATTCCACTCGTACACGCCGGCAAAGGCGATGGTACAAAATACGAGAGAATCGATCAGCTGGCTCAGCAGCGTGCTTCCGTTGTTCCGGATCCAGAGCTGTCCGTATCCGGGAAAGGCCGCCTTCAGCATGGAATACAGTCGCACATCAATAAACTGGCTGATCAGATAGGCAGCAAGGCTGGCAGCAGCAAGACGAGGCATCAACCCGAACAGTGTTTCCATCGGCGTTTGAGCAATATCGCTCTGTGCCGGTTCAAAAAACAAGGCCATCTGCATGATGATCGTCGTCATGATCAGGGTGAAAAATCCAAACCAAACCGCTTTTTTGGCTTCTTTCTGACCGTACTTTTCATTCAGCAAGTCGGTAGAAAGGTATATTGTGGAATACATAGTATTACCGAGTGTCATCACCAAACCTAACATTTCTATCGTTTTGACGACCTGAATGTTGGCCAAAATGGTGGCTGCACCTACCCAGACATATAAACCCTGCTTTCCGAACACTCGGTAACAGGTTAAAAATAATATAAAGTTCACGAGGGCGAACAAAATGCCATAGTAAACGTTAAACACATTAATAACCTCCTAGTTTTGATACAGCGGGAGTTCTCGAACCGCATAGTATTTAGTTTTTGCACAAGGCTTTATTATAGGAGAAACCAAACAAGAAAGCAATGGTGACGCTGATTTCGACAAATTATTTACCGGGAAATATAAGCCTTAACAAAAAAACACCCTCCCCTCTTGGACAAAAGAAGGAAGGGTGTTTCAATTATTCATCAGATTGCCTGGAATGCTTTTTCAAGTGCTGATTCTGCAGAAAGATACTCGTATCCAAGATCTTTAGCTACTGCTTCATACGTGATATGGCCGCCAGCAACGTTTAGACCCAACTTCAATGCCGGATTTGAAAGAACTGCCTCATTCACGCCTTTGTTTGCGATTTGAAGGGCGTAAGGAACAGTCACGTTTGTTAGTGCAATCGTAGAAGTACGGGGCACTGCACCAGGCATGTTGGCCACTGCATAGTGAACCACGCCATGCTTCACATATGTTGGGTTATCGTGAGTCGTGATATGGTCGACCGTTTCAAAGATTCCGCCCTGGTCAATCGCCACGTCCACGATGACAGATCCTGGTTTCATGGACTTGATCATTTCTTCGGTTACAAGCTTAGGCGCTTTTGCTCCCGGAATGAGTACGGCACCGATTACGAGGTCAGACTCGGCCACTGCATCTGCGATGTTCAGCGGGCTGGACATCAAGGTTTGTACGCTCTTTCCAAAAATATCCTCAAGCTGACGGAGACGGTCAGGGTTCAAGTCGATGATGGTTACGTCTGCACCAAGTCCTGCCGCTACTTTAGCTGCGTTTGTTCCAACGACACCGCCGCCGATGACGGTAACTTTCCCGCGTTTTACTCCTGGTACGCCGCCAAGCAAAATTCCTTTTCCACCTTTTGGTTTTTCAAGGAATTGCGCTCCGATTTGAGCGGACATGCGTCCAGCAACTTCACTCATTGGAGTCAGCAATGGAAGTGTGCGATTGTGTTCCACTGTTTCATAGGCGATGGCTGTCACACCGCTTTCGGTAAGAGCAGCTGCAAGCTCAGGCTCGGCTGCAAGGTGAAGATAGGTGAAAAGAATCAATCCGGAGCGGAAATACTTGTACTCGGAAGCAAGTGGTTCTTTTACCTTCATGATCATATCGGATTTCGCCCAGACATCTGCAGCACTGTCGATCATTGTAGCGCCGGCTGAAGCATAATCTTCGTTCGGAAAGCCGCTTCCTTCACCTGCGTTCGTTTCTACCAATACTTCATGTCCTGCTTTTATTAATGGCACAACACCCGCAGGCGTCAAAGCTACGCGATTCTCGTTGTTTTTAATCTCGGTAGGTACACCAATAATCATTGTAAATCCTCCTTGCGCCGTCAAAATGATGGCGTTTTCATTTCTGTGTTTTCAGTATAATCCTTTCTTTTTAAAATTTCTTTGTGGGGAAAAGAAAAAAGAAAGAGAAGCATTTGTGAAATTTCACAAATGCTTCTCAAGAAAAAAGACGCTGTATTTGTAAGTCCAGATAAAGCATCGTTTTCTGGTTCGTATTTTTATAATCAATCTGCCCAACCTCGGCAATACGTTTCAGCCGGTAGGTCAGGGTATTTAAGTGGATGTGCAGCACCGCTGCGGTCTGATGAGCATTGGAGCCGGCTGAAAGATAGGTGTCGAGCGTTTGGTACAAATCTGTCTTGTGGAGCCGGTCATATTCCTGCAATTTGGCAAGTGAGGGATTGTGATAGCGGCTGGCCTGCTGCTGTTCATGGATCACGTCGAGAAATTGATAGATGCCAAGGCTTTCATAGCCAAAAAGGTCTTCTACCCCCTCTGAAAACCGGTCTTTGATCTTGATGACCTGCTGAGCTTCCTTAAAGCTTTTTTCAGTAAGCTGATAGGCATTGTAGACACCACCAAACCCGGCAGTAATCCCCTTGACACCGAATCGTTCAGCCATCTGCTGGGTAAAGGAGCGGATAAATTCCTGCAGGATGTCGCGCAGATCCTCTTTTCGTGACGAGGTCACAAGCATGATCATCTGGTTTTCATCTGCTGCTGTCAGCTGTGCCTTTACGCTTTGGTTTACCGAAGTAATATAGCTTACGTTTTTCCCAAAGGCAGCATCAATTTCCTGAGGGAATTGAAAAATAAGGACAGAGACGGGTGAACATGGCATGATTCCAAGATCTCTCAAACTGTCAAGAATCGCTTCTTCACTATTCATATGCCCGGTTAACAGCTTCCAAAAGAACTCTTGAAGGCTCTCCTGTTTTCTTCTTGAACCTGTATAATGCTGCAGCAGCTGGTTCTTTGCTGATTGTGCCGCCTTCTTTAACAGTTTCAAATCTTCCTCCGCCAAGTGACGGTCGACTTCAAGCGCCCATATGTAGCCGAGAACTTCCTCGTTTTTGCGTATCGAAACCGCTACACGGTCGCCTAGTCCCACCTTTGAAATGGATGAGACACGAAGAGGTTCATCGCTGGACTGCAGACGGGGAATTACTCCATCCCTCCAAAGGCTGTTAATGACTTTTTCCGGTACACGTCGACCGATAATGGTGGCAATCCGTGCGGGGTCTGTGCTGTCTTCATGCGTGCTGTAAGCCAGCAAACGGTGATTGGCATCCTCAATGGTAACCGGGCAGTGAAGAACCTCACTGATAGTATCTGCCAGGTTCTCCAGACTTCCAAATGTCCCCTTGAACGGATCTTGTGGATGAGAAAAAGAGTTCATACGCTACGCTCCTGTAAAAGTACTGTTATCTCTATGATAAAACACCTATTGCTAAAGAAACTAGCTTTTTTATTATTTACCAAAGGATTCACTCCCAACAGCTTCTTCAAAAAAGGAAAAAGCGGGCGTTTTGTTGAATTCAGGACAGGTAGAGAAAGGGGAAGATCATATGAAATTTAGTCAGTTTGAGTATAAACGCCCTGATATGAACCAACTTCAACAGGATTTTCAGGAAAGGCTGAAAAGGTTTGAGTCAGCGCCGTCTTTTGAGGTCCAGGATCAGATATTAACAGAGCTGGTATCGCTGCGTAACCATTTTGAAAGCATGCAAAATATCGTACATATTCGTTACACGAGTAATACAGAAGATGCCTTTTATAAACAAGAACATGATTTTATGGATGAAAATGGCCCGCTTTATCAGGGGATGGTCAGCGACTTCTTCCGTGCACTCGTTAAGTCGAAATATCGAAAAGAACTGGAAAGCCACTGGGGCAAGCATTTATTCAACCTTGCGGATACAGAATTGAAGACATATTCTCCTGAAGTGCTGGAGGATTTGAAACAGGAGAACCGGTTAAAAAGCCAGTATGTGAAGCTGCTTTCTTCTGCTCAAATCGAGTTTCAGGGAAAGAAAAGAACACTTGTCCAATTGATGCCGTTCACCCAATCTCCGGACAGAAACATAAGAAAGCAGGCGGTAAGTGCGCATTTCGGCTTTTTTAATGATCACAGAGAAGAACTCGACAGGATATACGATGACATGGTGAAGCTGCGTACCTCCATCGCCAAAAAGCTCGGGTTTTCAAACTTTGTGGAACTGGCTTATAACCGGCTGAACCGGACCGATTATAACAAAAATATGGTTAAGGTTTTCCGCGATCAGGTGAAAGAACAAATTGTTCCGTTCTGTAACAATCTGCGTGAGAAACAGCGGGTACGCATCGGTGTGGATTCGCTGAAATTTTATGATGAATCCTTCAGCTTTCCAGAGGGCAATCCGAAGCCAAAGGGAGATGCTGAGTGGATTGTGGCTCAGGGGGCAAAGGTATTCAAGGAGCTGTCTCCCGAAACAGATGAGTTCTATACGTTTATGGTGGAAAATGAACTGCTCGACCTGGTCGCGAAGGAAGGAAAGGCACCAGGTGGGTATTGCACGTATATAAGCGAATATCAATCTCCGTTCATTTTTACAAATTTTAATGGCTCCCAGGGTGATGTGCGGGTATTGATGCATGAAGCGGGTCACGCCTTTCAGGTTTACACGAGCAGGGGCTACGAGGTGCCGGAATACCAGTTTCCTACGCTCGAGGCCTGTGAGATTCATTCCATGAGCATGGAGCTGATCACCTATCCGTGGATGGACCGTTTCTTTGGTGAGGATACCGACCGGTTTTTGTATGACCATCTGGCGGCCGCTGTGAAATTTATTCCTTACGGCGTGGCCGTGGATGAGTTTCAGCATTTTGTGTATGAGAATCCGGACGTTTCGCCGCAGGAGAGGAAACAGGAATGGCGCCGGCTGGAGAAGAAGTATTTGCCGCACCGGGATCATGACGGTATACCATTCTTGGAAGAAGGCGGATATTGGCAGATGCAGACGCACATCTACAGGACCCCGTTTTATTACATTGACTACACGCTGGCACAGGTATGTGCTCTTCAGCTCTGGAAGCGCTCGAGGGAAAATCATAAAGCGGCCTGGCAGGATTACCTGGAGCTTTGTGAACAGGGTGGCAGCCTGCCGTTTACCGAGCTCGTCAATATCGCTGGGCTAATGTCTCCGTTTGAAGAAGGCTGTGTTGAATCGGTCATGAGTGAAGTGAGAAAATGGGAAGCACAGATCGATGACAAAACGTTTTTGCAAAAAACATAGTGATAGAGAACACCCCCCCCCCGGCCTTTTTGAAGCCGGGGGTGTTTTATGAAAGGGCTTAGGATTGACATCCATCACAGTGAAATTTGTAGTTTTTTTGACAGATGGTCCAAACCCCCTGTTTCAAGGGGGAGTTAGCTTGGGGTTTATTGTCTACAATGGTAGAATAAGAAGCGACAGTAGATGATTTGAGGAGGACCAAGCTATGAGCGACCATTCGAATTCTGAAGTGAAACAGAGAAACTATACGCCTCTTGTGATCGGGCTTTCAATAGCGATTAACGTTCTTGTTGTTATTTTATTTTTCCTGCCGGCCTACAACGGCCACGTGGCATTTGATGTTCATTTACTGCCGCGCCTGAATGCGATTTTTAACAGCTTTACTTTTGTGTTCTTGCTTGCAGCATTGTTTTTTATCTTAAGAAAGAACATTACGATGCACAAGCGGTTTATTTACGCAGCGTTTACGACCACTTTTTTATTTTTACTCTCGTATGTGACGTATCATTATTTGTCAGAGTCCACAAGCTACGGTGGAGAAGGGCCATTACGGTACATTTACTTCTTTATTCTGATCACTCACATTATCCTTGCTGCATTGATTGTCCCGCTTGCCTTGTTTACACTCGCCCGCGGACTGAATATGCAGGTGGACAAGCATAAGAAAATCGCCAGATGGACCATGCCGCTTTGGCTGTATGTCAGCTTAACCGGTGTTATTGTTTATTTGATGATCTCCCCGTATTATTAAGAAGCAGGAAACGTTCCTGCTTCTTTTTTACATAAAAAGAACCGAATAGCTTTGAGGCAAACGGGTAGTAATAAGAATGAATCCGAAACAAGGAGGAATACGATATGAGCGATCAGCAAAAACTGGAAGATGCGATACTGTATATCAAGGACAGTACGACTTACAGCGAGGACAACATCCGCCTCGTATTGAAAGAGGAAGGTCATTATTTTGAATTGCAGAATGCAGATGTCGACATGGATGAGCTTGTTGTTTATCTGACCAGAAAGACTAACCTCACTGAGCTGGAAGTGAACGATATTTTGGAAAAAGAACTTGAATATTTCGAGGAAACCGAAGAGTAAAACCATAACAGCCCGGCAGGAGAACCTGTCCGGGCTGCTTTTTTATGAAATATCAATACGCTATGCCAACACGGGAATGAAGAAATTCTTCAGAAGATAGCTGCTTATAAGCGAATTGAGCTGTATCTCCTGTGCTGATCTGCTTTCCTTCTAGAGGCAAAAAATCCTTTTCTGTCCGGTAACGGCCGGTTGGCGGCCCGTCTGGCAAATACGTGGGACAAATGATGGTCCAATCCAGGGACGACTCCTTGATGGCAAGGTACGCATCATGATGCTCGCGGGCGGGACGGGTCAATTTCCGTTTGGACTCACTGGATTGATAGCGAAGCAAACCAGGATCCGTAAGGCTGTTCAGAATCCCTGCTGTACCAATTGTCAGCAGGCGCTTGATGCAGCGGTCTTGCATCGCCTTGATCACCAATGGAACAGCTTCCGTAAGAACGGTCCCGCCATCGGAACTGAGCGTGCTGACTACGGCGTCACATCCCTCGATGGCCTGTTCGATGTCTTCTTTCACGGTTGCATCTCCCCTGTACACATGAAACGCGTTCACACCGGACGGAAGTTTTTCCGGGGTTCTCACCAGAACATTCACCTGATGTCCATCCTTGGCTGCAAGGCGGGCGATTTCGTTTCCGACACGGCCGGTCGCCCCAAGTAATAATAATTTCAATGCGTTCTCCCCCTGTTTTGTTCTCTACCATTTACCATACTTGATGTGAGCTTTGTTTAGCAAAAGATTAGTATGTTATCTGTATATTCTCTATAATGAAACCAAGATAATAGAAGGAGGATGAAGCATGAGCAAGAAAAAGACTGTTGGTTTTGTGGGAACAGGCGTCATGGGGAAAAGCATGGCCGCCCATCTGCTAAAGGCAGGACATCCGGTACATATTTATACGAGAA
This sequence comes from Fictibacillus sp. S7, assembly GCF_004127935.1. Taxonomy (NCBI): domain Bacteria; kingdom Bacillati; phylum Bacillota; class Bacilli; order Caryophanales; family Fictibacillaceae; genus Fictibacillus; species Fictibacillus sp. S7. Next base: position 3,229,949 of record NZ_QJKL01000001.1, read on the forward strand.
CAAAGGAAAAAGCGGAAGACTTGATCAAGCAGGGAGCACAGTGGAAGGAGACGGTTGCGGAAGTTGCGCAAACCTCTCAGGTTGTCATTTCCATGGTAGGCTATCCTTCGGATGTGGAAGAGGTGTATTTTGGGGAAAAGGGCATTCTCGGAAACGCTGAAGAAGGCACCTATTTGATTGACATGACGACCTCCAGCCCCTTGCTTGCACAGAAAATCGATGCCCGTGCGAAGGAATTAAACCTACATGCGCTGGATGCCCCGGTATCAGGTGGGGATGTAGGAGCCCGGGAAGCAAGGCTTTCCATCATGGTCGGAGGAGAAAAGGAAGATTTTGAAGCGGTTTTTCCTGTTTTTGAGTTAATGGGGCAAAATATCGTTTATCAGGGAAAAGCGGGTGCGGGCCAGCATACAAAAATGTGCAACCAAATCGCCATCGCATCGGGCATGATTGGTGTTTGCGAAGCTGTCATTTACGCCGAAAAAGCCGGTTTGGATCCAAACACAGTATTGAAAAGCATTGAATCTGGAGCAGCAGGAAGCTGGTCACTTTCCAATTTGGCCCCGCGGATCATCAACGGAAACTTTGAACCTGGATTTTACGTGAAACATTTTATTAAAGATATGAAGATTGCGCTCGAATCAGCAGGTGAGATGGGGATTTTGACACCCGGATTGCAGCTGGCCAAGGATTTGTACGAGGAGCTGGCCGAAATGGGCGAAGAGAACAGCGGCACTCATGCCCTGTATAAACGCTTAAAGGCCTGAATGGTAAACAGAAGGAGGTGATCGTATGCAGCGTCTTATCTATGAAAGTGCATGGGACAAGACCATCGCAGCACAAGATCGGAAAATGATCGAGGAAATCTTTAATGAGACGTTAGAGGAGAACGGACAAAACGTTGCGTTCCCGCTCATACGCTCCGCATTGAACCATAAAGGAGATCTTCTCGTTACGTGCCTCATTCATAACTTTGGCAGCGAACCGTTCTCCATCGAAGATACAGAGCTAACGTATAAGGAAGACGGTGCGTTGATCGCGGAAATGGCATTTACCACTCCGCAGGTTCAACTGCCTCCCCAAACCAGCATGCCCTGGACCTTTATATTTCCTAAAGCCTTGATTCATAAGGAACCTGCTCATACTGGCGGCAAGCTGGATTTTAAATAGAAAAGGGGATGCCTGAAAGTCAAAAATTGACCTACAGGGATCCCCTTTTTGCGTAAAAAAGCTTAGTGGAAGGTGCGAGATCCTCGAAAATGAACACCGCATTTTCTTCGTGCGATGTATCGCTGCCGAAGCCTTCCTTGTCCTGCGGGACTAGCGTGACAGGTGAGACTAAGGAGGTGCTAGCACCGGTACCGCAGGCGTTCACGCCGTAAGGTAGGCGTTCACGCCGGTAAGGTAGGCGTTCACGCCGGTAAGGTAGGCGTTCACGCCGGTAAGGCTCACCGCACGCCCCGAGAAATTAGGCGCTCGCGCGGTAAAAGCGAGCGGCCTGGAACGAAAATCA
>NZ_QJKL01000001.1:3231471-3330883 GCF_004127935.1 Fictibacillus sp. S7
TTTTTCCTGTTTTTGAGTTAATGGGGCAAAATATCGTTTATCAGGGAAAAGCGGGTGCGGGCCAGCATACAAAAATGTGCAACCAAATCGCCATCGCATCGGGCATGATTGGTGTTTGCGAAGCTGTCATTTACGCCGAAAAAGCCGGTTTGGATCCAAACACAGTATTGAAAAGCATTGAATCTGGAGCAGCAGGAAGCTGGTCACTTTCCAATTTGGCCCCGCGGATCATCAACGGAAACTTTGAACCTGGATTTTACGTGAAACATTTTATTAAAGATATGAAGATTGCGCTCGAATCAGCAGGTGAGATGGGGATTTTGACACCCGGATTGCAGCTGGCCAAGGATTTGTACGAGGAGCTGGCCGAAATGGGCGAAGAGAACAGCGGCACTCATGCCCTGTATAAACGCTTAAAGGCCTGAATGGTAAACAGAAGGAGGTGATCGTATGCAGCGTCTTATCTATGAAAGTGCATGGGACAAGACCATCGCAGCACAAGATCGGAAAATGATCGAGGAAATCTTTAATGAGACGTTAGAGGAGAACGGACAAAACGTTGCGTTCCCGCTCATACGCTCCGCATTGAACCATAAAGGAGATCTTCTCGTTACGTGCCTCATTCATAACTTTGGCAGCGAACCGTTCTCCATCGAAGATACAGAGCTAACGTATAAGGAAGACGGTGCGTTGATCGCGGAAATGGCATTTACCACTCCGCAGGTTCAACTGCCTCCCCAAACCAGCATGCCCTGGACCTTTATATTTCCTAAAGCCTTGATTCATAAGGAACCTGCTCATACTGGCGGCAAGCTGGATTTTAAATAGAAAAGGGGATGCCTGAAAGTCAAAAATTGACCTACAGGGATCCCCTTTTTGCGTAAAAAAGCTTAGTGGAAGGTGCGAGATCCTCGAAAATGAACACCGCATTTTCTTCGTGCGATGTATCGCTGCCGAAGCCTTCCTTGTCCTGCGGGACTAGCGTGACAGGTGAGACTAAGGAGGTGCTAGCACCGGTACCGCAGGCGTTCACGCCGTAAGGTAGGCGTTCACGCCGGTAAGGTAGGCGTTCACGCCGGTAAGGTAGGCGTTCACGCCGGTAAGGCTCACCGCACGCCCCGAGAAATTAGGCGCTCGCGCGGTAAAAGCGAGCGGCCTGGAACGAAAATCAACGGCTTCCAGACTTCTTAGACAGCCCGATTTTTATCGATAGTTAATGAACTGTACATCAATCGGCAAATCTGCCTGGCGGATGGCCGAGATGATCTGCTGAAGATCGTCCCGGCTTTTGCCCGATACCCGCACTTGGTCATCCTGGACCTGGCTTTTTACCTTAACACCGGAATTTTTGATGATCGTGTTGATCTTTTTGGCATTATCTTTGTCAATGCCCTGTACAAGCTTGGCACGCTGGCGCACCGTTCCACCTGACGCCTGCTCGATTTTGGAATAATCCAGGTTTTTAATGGGAACTTCACGCTTGATCAGTTTGCTGATCAATACGTCCTTCAACTGCTCCATTTTGTATTCATCATCGGAAACCAGTGTGAGCTCCTCGCTGCTTTTGTCCAGGGAAATGTCACTTTTGCTTCCCTTAAAATCATAGCGGTTTTTAATTTCTTTCATCGCGATGTTAATCGCATTGTCCACCTCGGAAAGGTCAACCTTTGAAACAATGTCAAATGAGCTTTCTTTACTCAATCGATCCGCCTCCTTTATGTAATCTATCAATCTTCTATACTCATATTATATTAGCTGACCATAGTTTTGACAAAATCCTGTAAAAATATAACGGGGGCCCTTGCGATAATGATGAATCCTATCAAAAGAGACCAATTTACGAGTGGATTGTCTAGGGCGAAAAGGTTATCCGAGTGAATCCTCAATAAAACAAAAAGGAGGCAGACTTCATGAAAGAAGTCCGCCTCTTTTACCTATGATTAAACCCAAGTATCCAAGTTGTTTTCACCTTTAACGAGTACAAGCACTTTTCCCTGATCAAGCTTCTTTTCGTATTCATCGGCTTCCAAAGAGCTTAAGCCGATCTCTTCTAATTTACTGCGAAGCTCATCTCCACGTTTTCGGAAGACATTTTTAATGGCAGTTCCGAGTCCTTGTTCAGGAGTACCAATGGTGTTGGCATCTGCTGCATCAGCGATCGCCCTGGTATCATCCTTTTCATGAGCAAGTACATAGACGTCTTCCTGGTCAATTCCTCTTGTTTCAAGTTCCTGAACAGCAGTAATGACTTCCTGGTCCGTTGTAAATTCACGTACTAATGGTTTTGCCATGGGTAAAATACCTCCTTATAATTCGTTACAGTTGTTCAATACACGTTTTCCGGATGTGATAAACATGGAAGAATCCTCCTTGGTGTTTGAGTCGCCTTTGTTTAGGGGAAAATAATGCATATAAAACAGTAAGAAAGGATGAGAGACAAATGTTATGGACCATTATTGGAATACTGATCCTGCTTTGGATATTAGGCCTTGTATTCAAAATTGCGGGCGGCCTTATTCATATTCTCCTGATCGCAGCGGTTATCGTTCTGATCTTTAAATTCATCAAAGGACGAGCAACGAGACATTAGTGACAAAATTTAACAAAGAATAATCAAAAAGAAACTGCCGGCCTATTCAGCCGGCAGTTTTTTAGTGCCATTTTCTTTGTTTAAAAGTGAACGATAAAACAAAACATAGGTGAAACGTACCGATTTACTTAGGTGTTTTTCCTTATTTTTTACAAAAAATTAACACATTTACCTTTATTTTATCAATAAAGTCTTTTATTTTTATTTTCAAAATATATAATGAGATTGGCAGCAAAATAACTAAAAGACTTTAGGGGGATACATATGGGGAAAAAGTCCTTTTCAGCAATGGGGCGCACATTACTGGCATCAACGATGGCATTATCTGTGCTGGCCTCGCCGTTAACGTTTGATTCAGTGCAGGCAGCAGCCAAAAGCCAAAAGCAAAGCAAAACGGAAGCCGTTCAGCTAAGAATTTTAGGAACCACGGATATTCACACCCACATCGCCAATTACGATTACTATAAAGATGCTGAAACCGAAGAGTTCGGCTTGGCCAAAACCGCGACTCTGATCAAGAAGGCAAGAAGCGAATCCAAAAACAATATGCTTTTTGACAACGGAGACCTGATTCAGGGTAACCCTCTTGGCGATTACAAAGCAAAGGTTGACAAGCTGAAACCCGGTGAGGTGCACCCGGTCTACAAAGCGATGAAGCTTTTGGATTATGATGCTGCAACGGTTGGAAACCACGAATTCAACTATGGACTTGACTATCTTCAGGAAGTCCTTAATGATGCTCCGTTTCCTTATGTAAATGCCAATGTCTATAAAGATGACCATGACAAGAATCCCAACAACGATAAAAACTATTTCAAACCCTATAAAATCATCAAGAAAAAAGTCACCGACCAGCACGGAAGAAAACAAGTCATTAAGGTAGGTGTAATCGGTGCTGTTGCTCCGCAGATTACTTTGTGGGACAAGGCTAACCTTGATGGAAAAGTCATCACAAAGGATATAGTGGACAGCGTCAAAGCCAATATTCCTAAAATGAAAAAAGACGGTGCCGACCTCATAGTGGTTCTGGCCCACTCCGGAATCGGCGATGCCGACCGAAAGCAAATGGAAGAGGATGCGGCTTATGATCTGACAAAGGTCAAAGGCATCGATGCCATTATTTCGGGTCACAACCATAAAACCTTCCCAGGTGATTTTGCAGACCTACCAGGGGTGGATGAGAAGAACGGAACCATTAACGGCAAGCCTGTCATCATGCCTGGTAACTGGGGCAACCAGCTTGGCGTAATGGATCTCAGTCTCGTTAAGGCTAAAGGAAAGTGGATGGTTGCCAGAGCGAAGACGCAGCTTAGAGCAGTCTACGACAAAAATACGAAGAAAAGTCTTGCGAAAACCGATGAAAGCATCATAAGGGCGATCAAAAAGGACCATCAGGGAACGATTGATTATGTCCGCCAGCCAGTCGGACAAACGACGGCAGACATTAACAGCTACTTTGCACTCGTACAAGATGATCCATCGATTCAAATCGTAACCAACGCGCAAAAGTGGTACGTTGAAAAGCAATTAAAAGGAACAAAGGATGAAGGCCTTCCAGTTCTTTCTGCAGGAGCGCCATTTAAAGCAGGCGGCCGAAACGGAGCCAGCTATTATACCAATATTCCAAAAGGAACCATTGCGATTAAAAACGTTTCTGACTTGTATTTGTATCCGAATACGGTTGCGACCGTTAAGGTAAAAGGATCAGACGTAAAAGAATGGCTTGAAATGTCTGCGGGACAGTTCAATACCATTGATGCATCCAAAAAAGAGGAACAACAGCTTGTTAACAATGATTTCCCAACCTACAATTTTGATGTCATTGATGGCGTAACTTATGATATCGATGTGACACAGCCGGCGAGATATGATAAAGACGGAAATGTCATTCATGGAGACAGCAGCCGTATCAAAAATCTTCAGTACAACGGCAAACCAATCGACAACAACCAGGAATTTATCGTGGCAACTAATAACTATCGTGCGAGCGGTCTGTTCCCGGGCGTGAAAAACAAATCCGAAGTAAATCTGTATCCGGATGAAAACCGGCAAGTGATCATCGATTATATCCGCGATCTTGGCACAATCGACCCTTCAGCCGACCAAAACTGGAAGTTCGCGCCTGTTGCAGGAGAACCAAGTGTAACATTTGAGTCTGCACCGGATGCACAGAACGCTGTTCCGGCAGATGGGTCCATCAAATACGAGGGAGCCGCTGCAGAAGGGTTCGCTAAATATTCGTATAAATTGAAAAAGCTGCAAAACATCAGTGTACAGCTTTTGGGCATTAATGATTTTCATGGACAGCTCGACACCTTCAATGCAAAACTGAATGCCGGAGGAGCGGAATATTTGGCTGCCTACTTAAAGCAGCGTGAAGCCACGAACCCGAACACTCTTCTTCTCCATGCGGGTGATGCGGTTGGCGCAAGTTCCCCGGTATCCGCATTGCTTCAGGATGAGCCTACGATCCGCTTTTTAAACAAGCTTGGATTTGATGCAGGGACCCTCGGAAACCATGAATTTGATGAAGGTGTAAAAGAAATGCTCCGCCTCATCAAAGGGGGAAGCCACCCCAAAACCGAAGCGAAGTACGGACCGTTTGAAGGAGCCAACTTCCCGTATGTTGCAGCAAATGTTTTGGATTCGAAGACAGGCCAGCCGATCCTTGATCCGTATGTGATTAAAGAAGTTGGCGGAGCTAAAATCGGAATTATCGGGGTTGTTTTGTCTGATACGCCAAGCATTGTGATCCCGAGCGGGGTAGAAGGTGTAGTCTTTACAGATGAAGCGGAAGCCATTAATAAGTACGCGAAGGAACTTGAAAATAAAGGTGTGAAATCCATTGTTGTGCTTGCCCATAACCCGGCAAACTCTACAGCAGACGGGCAAAACGCTACGGGTGAGCTGGTTGATATCGCCAATAAAGTAGATGATGAAGTGGATGTGATGTTCGGCGGCCATAATCATGCGCTGACTAATGCTGTCGTCGACAACAAGCTTCTTGTTCAGTCCTATTCGTCAGGAACGGCTTTCTCGGATGTGGATTTGGAAATTGATCCTGTAACTCAGGATATTGTTAAGAAAAAAGCGGAAGTCGTTAATGTAGACCGCAGCAAGATTGCGCCAGATCCTGAAATTAAGGCATTTGTAGACCATTATGTGGCAGACGTGGCTCCTATTTTGAATGAAGTGATTGGAACCACTCCAAACTATATCAGCAAAGACATTAATGCAGACGGGGAATCCACAATGGGGAACCTGATCGCAGATTCAATGAAGGCCCAAACCGGAACGGATTTTGCCTTTATGAACCCGGGAGGCGTACGGGCTGATATTGATGCGGGAGAAATTACATGGAAGGAAGCTTTCACCGTGCAGCCTTTCGGCAATGATCTCGTAACTATGGATTTGACCGGCGCCCAGGTAAAAAGCCTGCTGGAAGAACAATGGGCGGATCCAACCCGTGCTAAAATTTTGCAGATCTCTGGATTGAAGTTCACCTATGACGATTCAAAACCTGCAGGTGAACGGATTGTGAGCATTACGCTTCCAGATGGAACGGCTGTGGATGCAGCCAAAACGTATTCTGTTACGGTGAATAATTTTATGGCTGGCGGCGGAGATGGGTACACAACGTTACTTGATGGTAAAAACTCAAGTGTAAACATTGTGGACCTAGATGCTCTCGTCAAATACATCAAAGCCAAAGGAAGCGTTGATCCAAAAATCGAAGGAAGAATCACAAAGCTTAACAAGTAATTTGCATCAAACATTGAAACCAGCTCAGCACCCGAGCTGGTTTTTTCTTGTCCGTGCTGTAAGTACGCTCTGTAACTTGTGATATAATCCAGTTATTGGCGCACTTTTCGTACAAAGGAGTCATGATTGTGAATGAATACCGTTCAGAGCAAATCGATGTAATAAAAGGAAGAAATCATCTTTTGTATAAGGTGCTGTGGGGCTTCTTTATCGTGGATCTTCTTATCGATTTTTGGGTTGATCCAGAGATCGCCTTATTTATGCTGCCGCTTGGTGCTGTTGTCTTTGGTATCGTTACATATCTGGCTATCAGTAACAGGCATCCTGTCTTCACCATGTATTTTACCGTTTCGAGTTTTTACTTTTTTCTGTTTTGCCTTTTATGGGTGCAGCCCATTATGGTGAATTACCTCTATATATGGTTTTGTTTTATATTGAGCACCATTTATCATCAGTACCGTGTGATTGTCTATGCCGGAGTTCTGTCGATTGCCATGTCTTCCTATTTCTTTTTGGCCGATAGAGAGCTTTTTGCCAATGTGGAAGACTTTGATCTTATTTTTATCATCCTGTTTTTTGTATTTGTAACGCTTTTTTTCAGCCTGTCTTCCCAGTTCACGGAAACGCTCCGTCTGAATTCCGAGAAACGCGAAAAACAGACGGCAAGTAAGCTGACAGAAACAAGAGAATATTTTCATTCCATCATCTCGCAAACCGCGGATGCCATTCTGGTGCAAAGTAAAAATGGCGATGTAATGACAGTGAACAGAGCATTTCTCGAGCTGTATGGATGGAATGAGGAGGAAATGAGAAATATTCCTTTTCAGCATATTCCTGCCACGCAAAAGACGGTGTTCAATGAGGTGTTAAGCAAAATTGTAAATGGAGAAGCCGTTTCGGGGTATGAAATGGTCAATCAAAAAAAATCAGGCGAGCTGTTCCCTGTTTCAGTCACCTTTTCCCCGATTCGGAATGTGGATGGCTCAATCAGGGCCATTGCAGGGATATACCGGGACATTACGGAAGCAAAAAGGACAGAAGAATTAATTATACAATCTGAAAAATTATCGGTGATCGGCCAGCTGGCGGCAGGTGTGGCACACGAAATCAGGAACCCGTTGGCGATCTTGTCAGGATTTGTGCAATTTATGCGGGAGGAAAAAATCTCTGAAGAGTACACCGGAATCATGCTGACAGAAATCAACCGGATGAATCAAATACTTGAAGAATATATGCAGCTGGCCAAGGCGAAACCGTTTACCACAAGCGAGCTGGATCTCACCGCTCTTGTTAAAGAAACGCTTGTATTAATGGAAGCTTTCGCAAGCCTTTCAAATATATCCATCCATTATACAATGCAGGCGGATAACTGCATGATAAAAGGAGATGCCAATTCCCTGAAGCAGGTATTAATCAATCTGATAAAAAATGCGGTTGAAGCCTCCGAGCAGGGAAGCAAGATTGAGGTTATCGTTAAACGGACGAACGGTTATGCCACCATTGAAGTAAAGGACGAGGGACAGGGGCTTGCTCATGAAGACTTAAAAAGACTGGGAGAGCCGTTCTTTACAAAAAAAGAAACCGGGACTGGTCTCGGTTTGATGGTGAGCTTTAAAATTATCGAACTGCATCAAGGAGAAATTACAGTGACGAGTGAACCCAATACAGGCACCATCTTTTCCGTTATGCTCCCTGAGCTCAATAAAAACAAGTAAAAAAGGAACAGCTGCATATGCAGGCTGTTCCTTTTCCTTTATTATCCGTTGTTTTTGTAGCCATCGATGACCACATCAAGCTTTCCTGTCTCAGGGTCGATAACAAGGCCATGGACGGGGACTGATTCGGGAAGCAATGGGTGGTGTTTTACAAGATTAACGCTGCTTTCCACCGCATCCTCTACCTTATCAAATCCTCTGAGCCACTGGTTGAGGTCCATACCTGAATATTTCAACGTGTTAAGCGTTTCTTCGGTGATGCCCTTGCCTTTCATTTTTTCCATGAAATCGTCCGGGTTCATGGCGCTCATACCACAGTCATGGTGGCCGATGACACACACCTCAGACGCTTTTAAGGCGTAAATGGCAACCAGGATGCTTCTCATAACGCTTCCGAATGGATGGGCGATAATAGCTCCCGCCGTTTTAATAATTTTTACGTCGCCGTTTTTTACATTCATAGCTTGAGGAAGCAGCTCCGTAAGCCTGGTATCCATACATGAAATAATGACCAGCTTTTTCTCTGGATACTTGGTTGCTTCATATTTTTCATACTCTTTATTCGCCACGAATTTCTCGTTAAACGATAGGATTTCATTTAGAATTGCCACGTCTGTTTTCCCTCCATTTTATTATACTGTTATCTATTTTAGCGAATTTCCCGCAAAAATCAAAATTTCTATTGTTTTTATTAGACGAAACAAGCCTGTTATCGATAAAAAAACAGGGAGTTGGAACGCGTGTTTGCAGGCTGGTCATTAAAATCCTTCGTTTTTTGTAGGACAACGAAAACATATGTAGGAAAAAAACAAGCAAACCAAGCACATTGTGACAAACATTTCCATTGTCTCTTCGTATAATCAAACTATCAAGAACATAAGCATATAGGTTACTCCAACATCATGTCAGGAAGGAAGGGGGACAGGCAGAAGGAAGACGGAAGATCATCCATTTAAAATAGATGGACCAATTAAAAGGGGGATAACGGATATGGAATCCATGTATTTACTTGCTATTATTCTATTTACGGTGAATGTGATGTTTCAAAAAGCGGTTGCTTTGATGGTGACAAGAGTGGAACAAGCGGTTCTGGTGAATGAGCAAAAATTCAAACTGACGGGCTTACTGGCCAAGATGGTGAAAAAGAAGGAACGGCCTTTCCTGACTAAGATCAATGTCTTTGCTCGCGAACGACGCAATGTGCAGTGGGTGGATACCTCTTAACTAACATAAAAGTGAATGAAATATGAGGGGAGAGGGTAAATGGCAAATGATATTACTTAGGATGGCTAGATATTATTTAGTAATACTTAAGGAGTTTGATCAACAAAAAGGGCATTCTGCTGGCAGATCCAAACGTCTTATAAAACGAATAATTCATATTGTTTTGCGGCCTGGATCACCGTGAGCCTCTATGAATTAAATAATTATGCGCGGAGTATGTCGGGCAGTCTCTTTAGGGCTGTCTTTTTTTCGTGTGCAAAAAATATGGTAGAATAAAAATACCATTAAAGGCTACTAAAAAAGGAGAACACGCTATGAGTATTTCTCTCCGTCACATTATTAATCAGATGGAAAAGCATGTGAATGAATTAAAACAGCTGCCGGAACGGTCTTCCAAAGTGAAAGAGCATGCAGCCGCGATTCGTGCGCTGAGTGACCTTATGCTGGATGCCGGTGAAACGACTGAAGAGAACCAGTGGACACCACCCTCTCAAATTTCCGCCCCTCCAGGTTTTTCCGGAACGTTGCCTAAAAAACCACAGAAAATGGATGATGATGAGGACGGCAATGGTGAATCGATCTTTGATTTTTAAAAAAGCTCATTCCCTAAATTAAAAAGGGATGAGCTTTTTCTTTAAAGCTGATAAATTCTCGCCTCGTGAGGCTGCAACGCAGTAAGCTTCTGAATGGCCTGATAGTTTCCAAGAATAAGCTTCTTGCCGCTGATGGACAATGTATCGGGCAGCGGTACGGTATTCGGCTCATTGCTGTGGTTCAGTAGAATCAGCCAGGTTACATCCCCAAGGCTTCTCGTATAGGCATAGATGTGCGGGTCCCCTTTAGAATGATCATGATAGTCGCCATAAACGATCACATCATGCTCTTTACGGAGAGAAATGAGTTTTTGATAAAAGTAAAAAACGGAGTCAGGATCCTTTAACGCGTCTTCCACATTGATTTTTGTATGGTTCGGATTGACGGCAATCCATGGTTCTCCATTCGAAAACCCTGCATTGGTGCTTGCATCCCATTGCATGGGAGTACGTGAATTATCACGGCTTAACGGCTGCAATTCGGCCAATACTTCTGAAGGCTCGCTCCCCTTTTGGGTTTCTTCCTCATATTTGTTTTTCATGGCAATATCCTGGTAGTCGTCGATCGATGAAAATTTGACGCATGTCATCCCGATTTCTTCACCTTGGAAAATGTAAGGCATGCCAGGAAGTGTATGCAGCATAGTGGCAAGAAGCTTTGCCGATTCGCGGCGGTAGGTACTCCTTGTCATTTCCGTATCGGGTGACCTGGCGTGTATGATCGTGGTTATTCAGAAATTGTGAGTTCCATCCTTTTCCGTGCAATCCCTCATACCAGGTTTCCTGAATTGCTTTGTATCGCAGCATATCCCAAGATGGCATATCATCGGCCACCTGAAAATGAAATAGCGTATTTAATTCATGTCGGCCCTCTCCTACGTACTTTAAGCCGTCTTCAGGCGTCACAAATGGAATTTCCCCGACTGTCATCACATCATAATGGCTCAATACCTTTTCATTCATTTCTTGAAGATACTCATGAATGCCCGGATTATTTCCCAGGTAATCGATCTTTTCAGGGTGTTCGGAGTTTGGGAATCCCTCTTGTTTGGCCAAAAGATTGATCACATCCATACGGAAGCCATCGATTCCTTTATCAAGCCAAAACCTCATCATGCTGTATATCGCTTCCCGTACCTCTTTGTTCTCCCAGTTTAAATCAGGCTGCTGAACCGCAAAGGAATGCATATAATATTGGCCGGTAGGCTCGTCCCATTCCCACACAGATGGGGTGAAATAGGAGCGCCAGTTGTTCGGCTTCCCGCCATTGACAGGTTCTTTCCAGATATACCAATCCCGTTTGGGGTTATCTTTAGAGGAGCGGGACTCCAGAAACCATGAATGCTGATCTGATGTATGGTTAACCACCAGATCCATAATCAGTTTTAACCCGCGTTGATGGGCTTCGTCGAGCAGCCGTTCCCACGTTTCCATGGCGCCTGCCTTTTTCATAATAGACCCATAGTCTGAAATATCATAGCCATTGTCCAGATCGGGTGATTCATAGACCGGATTCAGCCAGATGACATCCACGCCCAGTTTTTTTATATAATCAAGCTTGGCGATTACACCCTCCAAATCACCAAATCCATCATCGTCTGTGTCATAAAAGCTTCTCCAGTAAACCTGGTAAACGACTGCTTCTTTCCACCATGTTCGTTTCATGTGCTCCAACCTCTCTTTTTTCTTTTATTAAGAAGCAAGTCTTCATTACTTGAAAGGACAAAGGGGGACCGGGGTCTGGATTTAACGCGAATGTTTTAGGGAAAGCTTAAAGCAAGCATTCTATTAAACAAGGGACGTGATAAATCATGAAAAGAAGCGGCAATATCACGGCATTAATTATTATGGGGTTTACGATGTTTGTTTTGGGAGGGCTTTCAAGTACCAAGGGCATTGTGCTTGATGAGGTGAAAAAGGATATCGGACTGGACTTGAATCAATTTGGTCTGGTTGTATTTATTTTTCAATGGGGGTTCACCCTTGCCAGTGTTGTTATCGGTTACCTTGTCGATAAAAAAGGGCTGAAACTGATGATTATCATCGGCTCGATTATTATGGGTGCAGGCCTGTTTGGAACAGGTTCGGCTCAAACCATTCTGTTTTTTCTCGGCTTTTATATGATTGTTGGGTTTGGGCTCGGGGCAATGACAGTTGCCTCGAATGCGATTGTTCCTTCTGTCTACCCGGACAAGCAGGGGCTGATGTTTAACCTGACGATGGGTGTTTACGGCTTGGGCATGTTTGCTACCCCTCTGATTCTCCGTTGGATGTTCTCCTCCAATATTTCCTGGCGGGTGTTCTATATTGGAATTTTGATCCTTCTTATCGGCTTGATCCTCTTTGTATTGCTGAATAAGGTACCGGATGGAAAAGCTGAACGTGCAAGCTTGTCAGCGTTTAAGGTCATGTTGAAAAATGCTCAGTTCATTTTTGTGATGTTTATACTTATCTTCTATGTATCTTCTGAGGTCTCATTTTTAAACTTCTTTCCAAGCTATTTAAAGTCACTGAATTTAAGTGGAATGAGCATGTCGGATAAAGGGAAGCTGGCCACATCGATCCTCTCCATTTTTTCGCTTCTTTTCACGATTGGAAGGCTCGGCGGGGGCTGGATTGCCGAAAAGATCGGCGAGAAAAAGACCATTTTAATCTTTGCCTTTCTATCGGTAGCAACAGTCTTGATCAGCAAGTTTTTTGCAGATCAATGGGTCTACCTGTTTGCAGCAGCGGGACTTTTCTTCTCTGTTTTGTTTCCTACCGCAACAGCCATCGGAACGAAGCTTTCCGAAACGGGAGGCTCTGCATTGGGACTTGTATACGTTGCTTCAGGTATCGGCGGAGCATTTGCAGGCTGGCTCGTTGGCGCGGTTTCCGAAAAATTCGGATCCGCAGCGGGTTTCAATCTTCCCATTATCTTTTTGGCAATCCTTCTCATCTTCTCCTTTTTCGTCAAAGATGTACCTGATGACAAGGCAAAAACGACCAATGCCTGAGAAGAAAAGAGCAAGCAGTTCCTGGGTCTTTCGACCTGTTTTTAAAAACGGTATAAGGTATGATGGTAAATTTTTCTGTTCGGGTTTATACTATTTTTACGAACATTTGTTCGTAAAAATACATGGTGAAGTGAGGGAGATCCAAAATGAATACAGCTAATGATTGGCTAGGGCTTGTTAATCTCCTAGGGAACGTAGGTTTTCCGGTCTTGCTTGCTGGTTATTTAATGCTACAGTTTGAAAAGAGGATTCAAAGTCTCGAAGGGGTCGTCAAAGGATTGCGGGATGAACTGGTGGATAAGGAAGAATTGGAAAAAAAGATAGAGCATTACGGAAAAAAGCTGAAGGAAAAAGAAGAGTCGAAAAAAACCGATGTTTCATAACTTCCTTCCGTTTCTGGTATGATAAAAGAAAACCAGAGGAGTGGGTTTAACATGAAGCTGTTTTTGATTTTGGGGGCAGCCAACGCGGCGGTTGCGGTTATGCTGGGTGCGTTCGGCGCACATGGGCTGGAAGGCAAGCTGTCAGAACGCATGCTCGAAGTGTATAAAACAGGTGTTCAATATCACATGTATCATGCGATTGGTCTGCTGGCGGTTGGTCTTCTCGCAGGAAAATTAACAGGATCCGGGCAGTTGCACTGGGCAGGGTGGCTGATGTTCATCGGAATCATTCTGTTCTCGGGTAGCTTGTACGCATTAAGCACAACAGGCATCTCCAAGCTTGGCATCGTTACACCATTTGGCGGCGTTGCGTTTATCGCCGGATGGGTGCTATTTATTGTAGCTGCAGCAAAAGGACTTTAATAGGAAAAGAGCTTTGCGTCATACAAAGCTCTTTTTTGTATATCGTTACCTTGGGCTATACGTAGCCATGCCTTGTGATTGTCCTTGCCCTTGTCCCTGTGACTGTCCCTGCTGCTGGCTTGATTGGCCTCCAAACGGATAGGTGTATTCAATCGGTTCATCAAACGTAATGTAATTGACAAAGACCATCAAGAGAAGATAGCGTTTTCCGCTCTGGGGATCGCTTAAGATGATATGGTCGCGTCCTGCAGCCTCGATGGTTCCTCTGAAGACCTTAGAATTCCACTTGTCACTGCCTTCAAAGGTTTGATAGATCGTAGCTACTTTGCCTTTATTCAGCCGCAAAATGTTCTCAATGTACGACTGCTCAAGCGGAAGCTGGCCGGGAGCGGCAATATCCGTAGGAGCCTGCCCCATGGCTGAGCCAAGTCCAAACCCCTGTGGAGGCATGCCCATGGACATGCCAGGGCCGCTGTAACCTCCGCTCTGTCCCTGCTGTTGTCCCTGCGGCATTTGCCCCTGCTGTCCCATCTGGCCGGATGGCGGCATCCCGTAATAGGGTGGCATGCCGCCGCCCATTTGTCCCTGCTGTCCTTGCGTTTGCCTGTAATTACTCATGGTGTAGATCCCCCTTGTAAAAAGGTTTTGGTATCCGAAACAGTGTTGTTTTCCTTCCTTGCCTGTATAATTGCATAACTTTTTACGCGAAAAATAATCAGGAAGGCGCCACAAAAACTACAATTTATCATATGTAAACATGCAGAAGCTTAGACCAAAAAAAGCTGGCTCTCTGCTGCAGACAAATTCACAGCATTAGAACCAGCTTACGTTATTTTGTGATAGAAATTATACGTGCAAATAGCCCGGCACTGCCTCGCGGGTCAATTGGTTCCCTACATAGAATGAACCAAATTCACCGTATCGGGCACTCACTTCATCAAATCTCATTTCGTATACGAGTTTCTTAAATTGAAGCGCGTCATTTGCGAAAAGGGTAACTCCCCATTCCCAGTCATCGAAACCAACGGAACCGGTAATGATCTGCTTCACTTTCCCTGCATAGCTGCGGCCAATCATGCCGTGGCTGTACATCATTTTCTTTCGTTCTTCCATCGGAAGCATATACCAGTTGTCATTTCCTTCGCGGCGCTTGTCCATTGGATAGAAGCATACATACTTCCATTTTGGAAGCTCAGGTTTCAATCTTCCCTGAATCATGGGATCCGTTTCTGGATCTACATTATTGGATGGGTTGTAGTTGCTCAATTCAACGACTGATACGTAGGAATAAGCCGGAGTTGTGAATTGGGCAAAGGTGGTTTTATTAAAGGCATTTTCAATTTCATTCAAATCTTCCAGTGTGGGACGCAGAAGCATCAGCATAAAGTCAGCCTTTTGGCCAACGATGGAATAAAGAGCATGGCTGCCTTCTTTCCTGGCTTCAGCACCTTCCCATTTTTCCAAAAATGCCGTAAATTCCTTGATGGCAGCTTCGCGTTCATTACCCGAAATGGCTTTCCACGCAATCCAGTCAATTTTGCGGAAATCATGCAGGCAATACCAGCCTTCCAGTGTTTGTGCAGCTTCACTCATGTATTGTCACTCCTTGGAATATAATAGTGCGTTTACTCTTAACCAATATACCATACCGGATGCAATAAAAAAAAATCCCCGTCTCTATGGAAATGACGGGGGAAAATACCGTGCGAGTTACGCAAATTGCTGAATGGCAGCAGTAAGTTTTCCGGTTAAATGGGACGTATTCTGCAGTTCATGTTCCGTAAAGGAAAGGCGGATATGTTTTTCATCCATATCCATTGCCTCTTCAAGCAGTCCAAAGAGACCATTTGCTTTCTTGTCAATTTCAAGCAGGATATCCAATGTTGATCCGTCGCTGAAGAATACGGCTTCCAGCTCATCTAGTTTGCCCCTGAACATGCCTGTCGGAACATACTCAAACTCCTGGACGAATGGAAGGCGTCCCCTGTTATACCTGGAAGCAGCTTCACACTTTGCTTTGCGAAGTACGAAATCCAGCCCTTCGATCGCTTCCATCGCTTTGCTGACAAGCGGGTCGGGATTAACAGTAATGTAATCCTTGTCTTCCGGGTCAACAGCATTTTTGATATCCACCCCTGTTTTCAGCCAGACCGGTGTAAGTCCGATGCTAAGCGGCACATCCATAGGAAGACGAAAGACAAAAGGAATTCTTTTCTTTTCGCCGGGCTGAATGATCAAGTGATCTGTTACTTTCTGGCGGGCGACTGCTGCATGCTCATGAATTTTTTTTCCGTCGGTTTCTCTTATGTACTCGGTCATCAAAAACAGTGAAACGGAATCAATAGGCTGTGCTACTTTGCCTCCAATAATCTGTACGGTACCTGTGATTTCCTCACCCGGAATAAAACGGTTTGAGTTTAGAATGGTATCCACCGTTGCCGCTCCGATCCCTATGCTGGCCAGCATTTTATTCATGAATGACAAATCCAACATCTCCCTTGATTTGATAGTACGTTATACGTGATTTAGCGTAAAAGGATTCAAAAAAATTTACAAAATTAACCTCTTTTCCAACACGTCAATTTTCGAAAAATAACAACTTTTTGGCAGAAACGCTTTCAATTTTGGGTATAGGTTTAAAACCCACCCAAAGTAGAGTACCCTAGTATGGATTGCATAGGAACAGGAGGCTACCCGCATGAGCGATTTATTTAAAGAACTAAGAGAAAAAGTACAACAGGAGAATCCGGCCATTGTTTTTCCGGAAGGAACGGATGAGCGTATTTTGAAAGCTGCAGCCAGGCTGGCAGAAGAAAATGTCCTCCGCCCTATCCTGATTGGCAATACAGGTGAGATTGCGGCAAAGGCTGAAGAACTCGGTGTGAAGCTCGGTGAAATTCAGCTGATCGACCCAAAAGATTATTCCGAATTTGAAAGCCTAGTATCTTCTTTCGTTGAACGCCGCAAAGGGAAAGCCACGGAGGAACAGGCCCGTCAAATTCTTTTGGATGAAAACTACTTCGGAACGATGCTTGTTTATGCAGACAAAGCACACGGACTAGTGAGTGGAGCGGCACACTCAACGGCAGATACCGTCCGTCCGGCGCTGCAGATCATCAAAACAAAAGAAGGCATTAAAAAAACTTCAGGTGCATTCATCATGGTTAAAGGCGATGAAAAATATGTGTTTGCCGATTGTGCGATCAATATTGCTCCAACAAGTGAAGACTTGGCGGAATCCGCTATTGTCAGCGCCCATACGGCACGCGTATTTGGCATTGAACCCAAGGTTGGACTTCTAAGCTTTTCAACCAAGGGATCTGCGAAATCTCCGGAAACAGAAAAAGTGGTGGAAGCTACGCAATTGTTGAAAGAGAAAAACCCTGATTTTCCATTTGACGGCGAACTGCAATTTGACGCTGCCTTTGTTCCTTCCGTTGCTCAAAAGAAAGCTCCGGATTCCGTACTAAAAGGAGAAGCGAATGTTTTCATCTTCCCTGGCCTTGAAACAGGAAATATCGGCTACAAAATGGTTCAGCGCCTTGGCGGCTATGAAGCGATCGGTCCGATCCTTCAAGGACTGAACATGCCGGTGAACGACCTGTCCCGCGGCTGTAATGAAGAAGATGTATATAAGCTCGCATTGATTACTGCAATGCAGGCGCTATAACAAAAAAGCACTGTGAGATGATTTACATCTCCAGTGCCTTTTCGTTTCGTTCCCAGACACGCTGATAATTATAATCGTAAAGCTGAATTTCATTAACGGACAGCGGTGAGGAAACGAGATGGCTGCTCTCCTCCTGCAGAACATAGAGAAGGCGGGTCATCAAATCGCTGACCGTTAAAGGCTGGCCGGTGAGCTCGGACAGGGATGCCATCACTTCAGGATGTAT
This sequence comes from Fictibacillus sp. S7, assembly GCF_004127935.1. NCBI lineage: Bacteria > Bacillati > Bacillota > Bacilli > Caryophanales > Fictibacillaceae > Fictibacillus > Fictibacillus sp. S7. The sequence goes on from NZ_QJKL01000001.1 coordinate 3,249,054, forward strand.
GTCAGGGTACGTGAATTTCGTTGTTTCCCCCTGTAGGCCCCGTTCGTAAAATTTCCGGATCGCTTCCGCTCGTTCAGACCCGCTGCCATTGACACACAAGTAGATTTGAACGGCTGCTCCATTGCGGATCCGGCGCTGCGAGATGCCTGCAAACTTCTTGCCGTCCACACTTAGATCATAGCTTCCGGGGCAATAAGAATGGACAATTTCCCTCGCTTCAAATGAAACGTGATATGGAAGCAGCATTTTTTGAATCAGTTCCACCATCGTGTCATAGCCTTTATTGATTTCGATGCTGCTGTCCTTTTCGGGCAGAATAATGGAGATGTTCAATACGCCTTCATCAAGAACAACGGCAAGGCCGCCGGAATTGCGGACAATGACCCGATAGCCTTTAGATTTAAGTGCGGCTACTCCCTCTTCCAGATGAGGAAGCCGCGTATCCTGGATTCCGAGAACAATCGTGTGATGGTGAACCCACGTGCGGACAGTGGGAGAGGATTCCTCATTCCCAACGGTCGTGCACAGGGTGTCATCCATTGCAAAGGAAGACAATGCGTCAAAGGAAGGCCCCAGACTTGATTGGTCGATAATACGCCATTTTGGCTGAAATAACAGTGATGTGATCATGTTTCATCTTTTCTCCGCTTCAATGATAAATGTTTTGGGAATACCATGGTCAAAATCGCCGGGATGCGGCTCTTCCTTCAGCTCGGTAATAAACAGACCGGAAGCCCCGAGCGCGGTGACAATTTCACCGATCGTCCATTTCCGGATCGCCACTTGATACGGCTTACGTTCTTCTTCTGTCGCATAACGAAGTTCGGGAAGGAACTTGGAATAGGAAACATCCACTGTTTCAAGTTCTGCACTGAAATAATCACCGGTTACTTTATGCTTTCTGACCGCCTGGCTTTTCCCTTGTGAGGTGATCAGTTTGGTAGATACTGGATGAAAGTCCTGCAGTATAAATTTGCCTCCGGGAGCAAGCAGGCCATGGACGGTTGTAAAAAACGGTACAAGATCTGTAAAATAGTGCAGAATTCCGTTTTCCGTTAATACCAGATCATAATCCCCGGTCAGTTCTTCTTTTGGCAGCGCCAGAACATCGCTTCGTACATACCTGAGCGGCACTCCTGCCTCCTCTGCCAGCTCTTTCGCATATCGTTCGTTCGGCTCTGACAGATCGATCACGGTTGCCTCGGCGCCCAGCAAGGCCATGGCTACCGCTTTGCTGCCGTGAGAACCGAGCAGGTTGCAGACTTTTTTGCCTTTAACATTTCCAATGTATGATTCAAGCGGGTTCAACCGCTTAAGAGGGTCTTTTTTTATTTTTGCGGCTGCTTTTGCCGGCTCGCCAAATCGATGGGTCCAGGCTTCGTACGACTTTTCGTTCCATGCCTGCCCATTTTGGTCATTCTGAAATTGATCCACGAGTTAACCTCCTGATTCTATCGTTCACTCCTTAGTATAACGCAACAGTGAGCCATGCTTCCATGTCATACTATTTTATTGCAACTTTTTGGAATGTAATTACGTATGCATAGGTATAGTGAATGGAGCGAATGAAGAGAATGGGAGGAAAATTCTTTGAATAGAAACTTATCGAAAACGTTAAAATGGATCTCGGGGGGATATGAAGCATTGCTTGGCATTCCGTTTGTCGGCGGGACAATTGTCCTTTCCTTTGCCTGGACGCCGCTTGCCCTTGCTCTCGCCCTCCATATCGTAACCCTGATCTTCGCTTCAAAAGAAGGAACGGCAAAACACGGAAGCATCACGGGAATTGTCACCTCCTGCATCGCCTGGATCCCCTTCGTCGGAATGATCATGCACATTATCACCGCCATCCTGCTAATGGTCGACGCCTACAAACAAGAAGACATCGATGACCAAGTCGTAGATACCCAATAAAAAGAAGGCGCCCATGCCTTCTTTTTTTATTTGTTCTAAAAGAATTTTGTAACAAAGCTTCTCTGACAAGTTGATAGTAGTGAAGGGTGCGAGACTCCAGTGGGACTAGCGTGACAGGTGAGACCAATAAGGCGCTTGCGCCTGGTGGGCTCAGCGCACGCCCCACGGAAAGCGAGCATCCCGAAACGGAAATCAACCACCTCCAAGAACAACAACGACTAATCGTAAATAGCTTTCTTTTTTGATTACAGAAGAAAAAGAAAGCATGCAAGCGAAAAAGAAATAAAGATGTCACAAACCGCTTCTTTTGTTTGTTGTTTCATGGTTCGAAACCACGTAGAATAGGGTATACTTCACATGAAAACATTCTAATAACCTACACGATTATCCTTCTTTCGACAATTTTTCCTGAGAAGGGATTTTCTATTTTTAGCAGAAATTTAAATATAAACTAATTGCGGCTGAAGGAGCATTTATTAAAATATGGCGAAAGAAATGGGTCAATTAAATGAAGAAAAGGTGTTCAAGGATCCGGTTCACCGTTATATACACGTAAGGGATGAACTGATCTGGAAACTGATCGGAACGAGCGAATTTCAGCGGCTTCGCCGGATTCGCCAGCTCGGCACGACCTACCTGACGTTTCACGGGGCTGAGCACAGCCGGTTCAGCCACTCTTTAGGTGTATATGAGATTACAAGACGCATCATCGAAGTGTTTCATAATCGTCCACATTGGAATGAGGAAGAACGGATGCTGGTGCTCAGTGCAGCCCTGCTGCATGATATCGGACATGGTCCCTTTTCACACTCCTTTGAAAAAGTGTTCGGGGTGGACCATGAAGATTACACAAGAGCGATTCTGCTGGGCGACACGGAAGTGAATGAGGTACTCCGTCTGCAAGGCAGTGATTTTCCGAAAAAAGTAGCGGAAGTCATAGAAAAGACCTATCATGATAAGCTTGTGGTAAGCATGATTTCCAGTCAAATCGATGCCGACCGGATGGACTATCTTCTTCGTGATGCCTATTTTACCGGTGTGAGTTACGGGAATTTTGACCTGGAACGGATTCTGCGGGTGATGAGGCCAATGGAAGACGGAGCGGTCATCAAGGCGAGCGGCATGCATGCCGTTGAGGATTACATCATGAGCCGCTACCAAATGTACTGGCAGGTTTATTTTCATCCGGTTACACGGAGCGCTGAGGTCATTTTAAGCAAAATCCTTCACCGGGCAAAAGATTTATATCAGGAAGGCTACACGTTCAAGCAAAATCTCACTCATTTCCGCTCTCTGTTTGAAGGGGAAATTACATTAGAAGATTACATAAAGCTGGATGAGGGAGTCATGCAGTATTATTTCCAGATATGGCTGGAGGAGGAAGACGGCATTCTTCGTGATTTGTGCCGACGATTCCTTGACCGAAAGCTTTTCAAATACTCGGAGATGGTTTCTGTCTCGGAAGTTCTTAAGCTGTCCGACTTTCTGGAAGAGGCAGGAATTGACCCAAAATACTACCTTGTGATCGACTCTTCCTCCGATTTGCCTTATGACTTTTACCGTCCGGGGGAAAAAGAGGAAAGGCTGCCTATTAACCTTTTAAAAGCCAATGGTGAAGTACGTGAACTTTCCAGGGAATCGGATGTGGTGGAAGCCATTTCCGGAAAAAGAAGAACCGACCACAAGCTGTATTATCCGGCAGATCTGATTGAGCAAATAGATGACAGCCAATTAAAGAAAAAAATAAAACACATACTGAAAAATGGATGATAAGGATTTACGTTAGGGGGAAAAAATGTGTTTGATGATCATTTAAAGGTCATAACCGTTATTAAGGAAGCAGGAGAAGTCGTTGGCCGAAAAAAGCTGCAAAAAATGATTTATATTGCAAAGAAGCTTAACTTTCCTTTTCAGGAAAAATACGAGTTTCACTTTTACGGACCCTATTCCGAGGAGCTTACACTGCGCGTAGAGGAGCTCTGCAATCTGGGCTATCTTTTAGAGAAAAAAGAAAAGGTGAGCGGATATTCGCAATACCGCTATTCCCTGAATGAAGAGGGAGAAGGCTTTTTGGCAAGCTACGGAACATCCATACCAAAGCTCGGAGAATGCATCAGGACGATGAACAAACAATCTTCCCGGTTCCTGGAATTGGTTTCTACGATTCTGTTCTTTTACCATCTGCCTGTAGAGGAAGTTACAGACAAGATTCATACGTTAAAAGCCAAGCAAAAATATACGAAAGAGGAAATTCAGGAAGGCTACAAGTTTATCAGCCAACTTGAAGGTTGTATCATGCAATAGCTCTTTATTCCTTTTGACGATGGCATTTGTGATCCACATGCCTTTGACAAACACAAAGGCAGCTACAAGGTACGCCGCTGAGCTTCCAATGCGCGAAACGTCCCCTGGCCACTATGAGAGGTACTACACAGCAACGTCCAACGTAAGGGCGACGGGAGCAACGGTGGAAGTCAGTGCGCAAGACGATTACGGCAACACGGCAAGTGAGATAGCCAAAGGAAAACTGAATATCAACTAGCATTTTTGCATAAAAAGAAAGCCTGCCGAATGGTGATCAGCAGGCTTCTTTTTATGTTTGTGGCCGGCAAAGGGACTGCGTGGGAAGCGCTCCAGCACTTGTGGCTGAACGGCCGTTTCAGCTTTTCTCTTAATGTGGTAAAAATGCGAGCTGATAGAAAAACAAAACAGCAAATAAATAAACGAGGAATGGAACTTCACGCCATTTTCCGCGGGCAATTTTTAGCAGCGGGTAAGAAATGAAGCCAAACGCAATTCCAGTTGCGATACTTGATGTCAGCGGCATGGTCAAAATAATGATAAACGCTGGGAACGCTTCGTCCAGCTGCTCCCAATTAATTTTACCAAGCGCTCCGAGCATCAGGCTGCCAACAATAATCAATGTCGGTGCTGTGATGGCTGAAAGGCCGGAAATGGCACTTACCAGCGGCGAGAAAAAGGCGGCAATGATAAACAGTACAGCAACGGTTACCGAAGTTAATCCAGTACGGCCGCCGACTGCAACACCTGAAGTTGATTCAATATAGGCACTTGTCGGGCTTGTCCCGAGCGCGGCCCCTACTGTTGTTGCTACAGAATCGGCAAGAAGTGCTTCACGTGCTTTGGGCATTTTGTTATTTTTCATCAAACCAGCCTGTTCAGCGACACCTACCATCGTTCCTGTCGTATCAAAAATGGTAACGAGAAGGAAGGAGAAAACCACTGCAAACAGTCCATACTGAAACACATCGGCAAAAGCGGTCACCGGGTTGCCGAAGATAAATAATTCTTTCGGCATTGCAGGGACAGACATAAAACCATTAAATTTTAACTGATGCGTAAAATATGCAATAATTCCAGTAATGATCATTCCGAAGAAAAGAGCGCCGTTTACATTAAGTGCCATCAGAATGAGCGTAATCGCCAAACCTGCCAAAGCAAGCATGACAGATGGTGAATGAAGGTCACCGAGCGCCACCAGATTTTCCTTATGGGCGGTAATGATACCGGTCATTCGCATGCCGATAAACGCGATAAAAAGGCCGATTCCTGCGGTAATCCCGTATTTTAAATTAGCGGGAATGGCTTCAATCAATTTTTCGCGAAACGGTGTCAGCGACAAAATAACAAAGATAATTCCGGCGACAAAAACCGCTCCAAAAGCCGTCTGATAGGAAATGTTGGTGTGCGTTCCTACCACGGAAAAAGCGAAATAGGCATTCAGCCCCATACCGGGAGCAATGGCGATCGGCAGGTTGGCGAACAGGGCCATCCACAATGTTCCGACCACAGTAGCGATGATGGTTGCCATAAAGACTGTATTAAACGGAACACCCGCTGAATGAAGCACGATCGGATTGACGACAACGATATAGACCATGGTCAAAAAAGTTGTGATCCCGGCAATCACTTCTTGCTTTGCGGTGGTTCCGCGTTCTTTTAGTTTAAAGAAAGATGAAAACATGGAAGTACCTCCAAAAATACGAACGATTTTTAAATACTTAATTATATTATTCGTTTTTAGGTTTCGATGCAACCCATTTATACTCTTTATCCTTATGTATTCTTACCCCTTTTAAGGTCTGTGATACCAGGCGGGAACGGCTCAAGGACTTAAAATGGAGAGATTTGTGGTAAAATAAAAACAGAACTGATATGATCTCGGGAGGTTTATGATGAAAGATATTTTCGGATCTAATCCAGATAAAAATAAAAAAGGAATGGGATTTACCATTTTAAGCGGTGATTCCACCAGTGGCCATGGCGGCTACGGTGTAGGTGCGTTAAGCCTGGACCATATGACTCCGGTCATCGTCGATCCTGTAGATGGAGACGCCTATGTTGATATGGGTGCCATGCATGCCAGAAGTGATATTGAAAAGCGGATTAAATTTACGCCTGACCGCGCCAATACGCCAAACCCGCGTCCATACTGGCTCGTATGGGTAACGATCAACAGAAATGAAGAAGGCCCATACTACTATGGTGTGACCGCTTGTGAAATGCAGATTGATGCGGAGGCGCGCAGGGGCTATAAAAGCCTGCCGGAGCACGTGAACCGCATGGATAAATCGTTGAAAGGCCATGTGATCGTGGACGATATGGATGACAAGTCCAAAAGATTGCTTGGAGAATTTCTAAAGAACCACGATGAAGGAATATTCAACCGCTCTTCTGCCGAAGTCAGGAAATTATTGCCATAAAATTGGAAGAGTTATGAACTCTTTTTGAACATTTTATAAATAACTTGTGACAATTCTCGTTCATACAGTAAACTGAAGCTAGCATTGCACACACAATGTTGCTAGGACAATAAGCAGCCCGGGAGCTCTTCGTGAGCACCCGGGCTGTTTATTTTGTGTTTGCATTTTATATGCAAGTAAATCGTGTCGAACCGCAACTAATTGGGCCAACACCGCAACTAATCAGCCACGCACCGTATTAATCACTTGAACTCCACCCCTTAATGCCACCAAGGGAAGACTTTCTGGAACCAGCCTTTTCGTTTATGATCGAGTCCGTCTGAGCCAATGGGAAGGTCGCCGGCATGTTCATTGCAGTATTCGGTGGGTTCTGTTCCCTTAATATAGTACGTTTTTCTTTTGATCGGGCAATTTTTCGTCGCAAGCTTCCCGTTTTTCGGGTTGACCATCACCCCTACTACCCCTTTTGGCTTCTTGAACGCCATGGAGGGTTCATCCTTTAAAGCATCTTCCATATAATGCACCCAAATTTTCTTCGAATAGCTGCCGTCATTGATCCGGTTGATCTCTTTCCCCTGGTCGTATCCAATCCATACACCTGTCGTCAACTGTGGCGTAAACCCGACCATCCAGCTGTCGGTCGGTGTGGAGCCCGATTTTCCCGCAGCCGGGCGGGTTAAATATTGATCAATGCTCGCGCCGGTAACCTTGGCGTAATCATTCAGCTTTTCATCAAACATGCCTTTCATCAGATCGGTCATAACGAATGCCGCTTTTTTGTCGAGCACTTGTTTTTGTTTGTAATGATGCTCATAAAGAACGCGGCCTTTGTTGTCGGTAATTTCCTTGATAAAAACAGGTTCCACCCTTTTGCCGCCATTGGCAAAAAGATTGTACGCATTGGTCATTTCCATCACGCTTACGTTTTTTGTGCCAAGCGCAAGGGACGGCACACTGGCCAGCGGACTTTTGATGCCAAACTGACGTGCTGCCTTGACCAGCTTTTTCGGCCCGAGAAAAAGGTTGGTTTTTACCGCATAGATGTTGTCCGATAGAGCGAGTGCTTCAGACAAGGTAATAAAGTCGTAGGCATACAGGTTATTGTAGTTTTTCGGTTCATAATCCTGCTGCCCGTCTCCCATGGCAAAAGAGGTGGGCTCACTTTTAATGGCAGTCGACGGTGTATAGCCGTTTTTCAGCGCCGTATAGTACAAAAATGGCTTAAACGTAGAGCCGGGGGCGCGTTTGGCCTGGATGGCCCGGTCAAACGGGCTTTCGGCATAATTCCTTCCTCCCACCAGCGCTTTCACATCACCATTTCTAGGATCCATGGACACCAGAGCCGTTTGGATTGAGGAATCTGGATCGATCCTCTCTTCAATCTCCTTTTCAGCCGCCGTTTGCATGGAGACATCGAGCGTTGTATAGATGTGAAGGCCGCCAAGCTCGATCTGTTTGGGATCCATTTTTAACTCTTTTTTCAGGACTTTCATCACTTCGGCTTGGAAGTACGGCGCAATTTTAGGTTTTTGCACCTCTTTTTCGGCCACTATGGTAAGCGGCGCAGCGGCAGCTTCCTGTACTTCTTTTTTGGACAGGTAGCGATTGTTCTCCATCGCCTTTAAAATGATCGCCTGCCGCTCTTTGGCCCGGTCCTCATGATAAAGCGGTGAGTAATAGCCGGGACCTTTTGGCACTCCGGCCAGCATGGCAGCCTCGGAAATACTGAGGTGGCTCGCATCCTTTCCAAAATAAAAGGCGGAGGCGCTCTGGATTCCATAGGTGCCATGACCGTAATAGATGGTATTTAAATAGCCTTCAAGGATTTGATTCTTGGAATAATTCATCTCCAGCCGGATGGTATAAAACGCCTCCATCCCTTTTCGGAGCCAGGTCTTCTCATGTGTTAAAAAGAGATTCCGTGCGAATTGCTGGGTGATGGTGCTTGCTCCCTGTACTTTTGCTCCTGCCCTCAGGTCCGCCAAAAGGGCTGCCGCAATCCGTTTAAAATCAAATCCGTGATGTTCATAAAAATTTTTGTCTTCAATGGAAAGCGTGGCTTCAATCAAAGCAGGGCTCATCTTATTCAGCGGCACCCATGTCCGTTTTTGCCCGGAGTTGCTGATTTCGCCGATTTCTTCCCCGCTGCTCGAATGAATCACAGTGGTTTGCGGCACGAGCAAAGGAGGAGGCCCCATCCATTTAGCCAAAAGAAGTACACCCGTCAGACAAACAGCCATGGCCGCGCACAAAATGGCAGCCAGTTTGCCCGCCAATTTTACTTTTTGTAATCTGCTGTACTCCTTCCAGTGTTTAAGCCAGGACACGGAAACCCCTCCTTATGATTATCTGTTTCTAGTATGGGATAACGAGAGCTCTTCTAAACGTGGGAAGAGGGGGAAATGTTATACTAGTTCCATAACGAACGAAGGAAAGCAGGAGGGTTATACATTGATTCTGAAGAATGCGCGCTATTTAATAGAAAACAACGGAACGTGGAGCGAACGGCAGGAGGATTTGCTCATCGAAGGAAATACGATTCAAGACATCGGAAACCTTGAACCGTTATATGACCAGCATGAAGTATGGGATGTGAAAGATTATTTGATCCTCCCAGGCCTTGTCAACGGGCATCAGCATACGCCGATGTCGCTGCTTCGCTGTTATAGTGATGACCTTCCGTTAATGGAGTGGCTGAATAAAAAAATGCTCCCTGCGGAAATGAAAATGACAAGTGATGACCGCTACTGGGGTGCGATGCTGGCCATGGCTGAAATGGTAAAAAGCGGAACAACGGCGTATGCGGACATGTACATCGATATGGATACCATTGCAGCCGCTGTGCAGGAAACAGGCATTCGCGCTTCTCTTTCCCGGGGCATGATCGCCATGGATTCCAATTACAGTGACCGCATCGAGGAGTCTCGCAATCTTGTGAAGAAATGGCACGGAAAGGTCGAAGGAAGAATCACCGTCATGATTGCGCCTCATTCTCCTTATATGTGTCCGCCGGACTTTCTGCGGGATGCAGTAATACTGGCAAAAGAACAAAATGTACCACTGCACACCCACCTCGCAGAAACGGCAGATGAGCGGAACATGATCCAGGAGCGCCATGGCATGAGTCCGGTCCAATATTTGCAGGAGGCTGGCTTTTTTGAAAACACCAGTGTCAACCTCGCTCATGGTGTGCATTTTACAGAAGACGACCTGTCCATACTGGAAGGGCTCACAGGCGGAGTTATTCATAATCCGGTGAGCAATGCAAAGCTCGCCTGCGGCACAGCAGATCTTGTGGAGCTCACCAAAAGAGGAATCAAAGTGGGTCTCGGAACAGATGGACCGGGCAGTGCGAGTACACTGGACATGTTTATGGAGATGAAAGCTGCCGCCTGGATGCAGAAGCTGCTGCAGGAAGATGCTTCCGCACTGAACGCCCATGAAATATTGACAATGGCGACGAGAAATGGAGCAGAAATTCTTGGAATCGGGCAAGAAACCGGAAGCATTGAGGTTGGTAAAAAAGCTGACCTGCTGTTTATGAACATGAACCAGCCCCACCTTGTGCCTGCCCACCAGGATCCTTCCCTTTTGGTGTACGCAGCCGCAGGACAGGATGTGGATTCGGTCATGATAGATGGAAAATTGATCATGAAGCATCGTGAACTGCTGACAATGGATGAAGAAAAAGTGATGTTTGAAGCGAAGCGCCGTGCGGAAGACCTGATCAGCCGCATATAAAACGGACTCCCGCCGGGAAATTTTGAAAAAAGTAGTATGAGAAAAGCAGAAATGCCGCAAAATAAAACCGCTGGCATGCAGGCCAGCGGCGGGCAATAGTCGGTTTTCCCCAGGATGATCGGCTACCATTTTAATCAAACGAAAAAAGATAGACCGTTTCCGTGAGTTGGGGCTCGAGGGCGGTCTATTTTTTATGCGACAAAACAGAAACGATCAGCGACGCAAAAGCGACGGCAAACATCAGCGCTTCAAATATCGTCAGAGGCATCACCCCCTTTCGTGCAAAGCCTGTGCACGATTGATTGCAGCTTGCTAAAGAGAGTGCGCCGACCACCCAAAGGACCTTTTACTATTGTCTTCCCATTATGCCAACTTGTGAGGGGGTGCATTCAACTTCCAAAAAGAATGGGAAAAAGATAGCTGCCGGCCGGGCGGTTCTTTTGGGTATCGCAGGTTTTTTGCGTTACTATGAAAGAGAGAAATTTCTGACTATAACAAAGGCAGGGTGATAATATGAATATTGTAATGTTTGGAGCAGGAGCGCTTGGAGCTTATTATGGTGGCCGATGGGCCGAGGCGGGGCAAAACGTCTCTTTTTTGGTACGGGAAAAAAGGAAAAAGCAAATTGAGGAGCAAGGGCTGATCATCCATAGTGTAGCCGGGGATTATCAACTGGACCACCCCAAGCTGATCGTCGATCCAGACGAGGCAGAAGCATGTGATCTTCTGGTGCTTTCGGTGAAAGGCTATCATTTAAATGAAACACTTCCCATTTTAAAAAAGTTTGTTGCCAGTGGAGCGCGTGTACTGCCATTATTAAACGGGATCGAACACATTTACAGATTGCAGGAGGAGCTAGGTGAAGAGGCGGTGCTTGGCGGATTGGCATTTATCATTGCTACCCTTGATGAAAAAGGGCATGTCGTACATACGAGTGAGTCGCATGACATTGTTTACGGGCCGCTCCATCCATCTCAGGAAAATCTGTGCGCACAACTGGAGCAAGTGATGCAAAACAGCAACATGAAGGGGAACCTGAGCCGCATGATCAGTAAAAGTCTTTGGCAAAAATATATGTTCATCACTGCTTTTTCAGGAGTAACAACGGCAGCCAACCTGCCAATCGGAAGAATAAGAGAACAGGAGGATACGCTGCTGCTGTTCCGTTCGGTGCTTCATGAAATGGCAACCCTGGCAAACACGTTTGATATCGATTTAAGGGACGAGGATATCGAGGAAACGATGAGCCGGGTGAGTGGTCTCTCCTTTGAAGCAACTTCCTCCATGCATCAGGACAGGAGAAAGGGCTTGAATCTTGAAGTCGACCATCTACAGGGAGGAGCGCTCCGTCTGGCCAAACAAAGCGGGCTCAGCCTTCCGCATATCGAAACACTGCACGCACTGATCAAGCCCTTTGAATCAGGCAATCCTACAACAGGAACAAAGTAGGCGGCCTTTCATAGGCTCATACAGGGTTTAGCATAAATTGCGTGTGGAATAACAAAAAAGGAAATGCTATAATCGTAATGTTTGTTAAAAGAACAACGATGCCTGGCATTTCAAATAGAGGAGTGATGACTGTGGAACTATGGTTCACGGAAAAACAGACGAAAAACTTTGGAATTACTGCTAAGATCAAACGTACATATGTGACGGAGCAAACAGAATTCCAAAAGCTTGATATGGTAGAAACAGAAGAATTCGGCAACATGCTTATTCTGGACGGCATGGTTATGACCACCCAGAAAGACGAGTTTGTTTATCATGAAATGGTTGCCCATGTACCTTTGTTCACCCATCCAAACCCAAGACAGGTGTTGGTTGTTGGTGGCGGAGATGGCGGCGTAATCCGCGAAGTATTGAAGCATCCTTCTGTTGAAAAAGCGACACTGGTTGAAATCGATGGAAAAGTGATCGAGTATTCCAAGCAATATCTTCCTGAAATTGCGGGTGAGCTGGAAAACTCCCGAGTGGAAGTTAAAGTGGATGACGGTTTCATGCATATCGCAATGAGTGAAAATCAATACGATGTCATCATGGTTGATTCCACCGAGCCCGTAGGACCTGCAGCAAAGCTGTTTGAAAAAGGATTTTATGAAGGAATCTCCAAAGCGTTGAAAGAGGACGGAATTTTCGTAGCGCAAACGGACAACCCTTGGTTTACGCCTGAACTGATCTCTAAAGTATTCAAAGACGTAAGCGAGATTTTCCCGATTACCCGTCTTTATACTGCGAACATCCCAACGTATCCAAGCGGCCTTTGGACATTTACGATTGGTTCAAAGCAATACGATCCACTAGAAGTTAACGAAGAACGTTTCCATGACATCGAGACGAAGTACTGGACAAAAGAACTTCACAAAGCAGCCTTCGCACTTCCAAAGTTCGTTGCAGATCTTATTAAATAAAAATCAACTACTCACAAGAGCAACAAAGGTCTGCAGAATGAGAAAGGGGCATATCACGCCATGAGATTTGACGAAGCCTATTCCGGCAACGTATTTATTTTAAGCAAACCCCATTTTGAAACAGCTGATGCTGTACTTTATGGAATGCCTATGGATTGGACGGTATCGTTCCGACCTGGTTCACGCTTTGGTCCGGCAAGAATCCGCGAAGCTTCCCTTGGGCTTGAAGAGTATAGTCCTTATGCGGACAAGCACTTGGAAGAAGTGAACTATTTTGATGCAGGAGATATTCCGCTTCCGTTCGGAAATCCGCAGCGAAGCCTGGATCTTATTGAGGAATACATCACAACCCTGCTGGATGCCGGAAAATTTCCTCTGGGAATGGGCGGGGAACATCTTGTATCCTGGCCGATTTTTAAAGCATTGAACAAAAAATACGATGATTTTGCTATCATCCACATTGATGCACATGCTGACCTTCGTGAACAATATGAAGGCGAGCCGCTTTCTCACTCTACCCCGATCCGCAAGGCGTGCGGCCTGATTGGAGCTGAGAATGTTTATTCGTTTGGCATTCGTTCCGGAATGAGAGAAGAATTCCAGTTTGCCAAAGAGTCAGGCATGCACATGTACAAGTTTGATGTGGCAGAGCCGTTACGTAAGGTATTGCCGACACTGGCGGGCCGCAATGTTTATGTCACCATTGATATAGATGTCCTTGATCCCGCTCATGCACCGGGAACAGGAACAGCAGAAGCAGGTGGAATTACGTCAAAAGAACTTCTTGAAGCCATTCAGCTGATTTCTGAATCGGATGTAAAGGTCATTGGAGCGGATCTGGTCGAAGTCGCTCCGATTTACGATCCTTCCGAGCAAACCCCAATCGCAGCCAGCAAATTCCTTCGTGAAATCCTGCTGGGATGGGTGAATAAAAAGTAACGTTTCGATAAAAGACGAAAAACCGGATGACCGGGCTTTCGTCTTTTTTTGTCGAAAAAAGTTACAGAATTGTGTCAATTTTGGTATAGTTAAACCAATGAACGCCGGACGTGGAAAGGAATGGGAAGAATGGAAAACAAGCTTATACAATCTCCAATGCCATTTATTGATCAATTGTCCGATGCCGTGTTGGTATTAACCAGGGACTATTTGATACAGGAGATGAATGTGGCAGCACAGCAATTGACCGGAAAATCCAAAACAGAGATGGAAGGCCTTCCGATTTCGAAACTCCTTCCAGACTTTAATCGGCAATTACAGGAACAACGGGTTGTCATACCGGAAAATTTGCAGCAGGTGGTTGTCAAACTTGATGAGCTTGGTATGGACAGCGACTATCTGGTTTGCATTCTCAAACCCTGCATGCAGGATGACGATCTGGAAACCCAGTGCGATCCCCAAAAAGATTTGCTTGTCAGCCTGACCCATGTCGTGCCCGATTTTATCGGGATAAAGGATGGAAAGGGCAAGTTTGTCTATGCCAATAAATTTGCAGGTGAACTGTTTGGCTACTCCCATGTCGAATTTATCGGAAAAACAGATGCTGACCTTGGACGATTGATTCCCTGCTTTAAACCTGTATTTGACAATTGCATTCAAACCGACGAAACCGTGTGGCAGGAACGGAAATTGAAGCGGTGTCTCGAAAAAATCCGGATGCCTTCAGGTGACCGGGTATTTGACGTGTACAAAATACCTATGTTTACTGAGGAAGGAAAAAGAAAAAATCTGCTGGTCTTTGGACGGGAAATCACAGACCAGGTTTCTTCCCACGAAAAATTGCTGGAAAGCGAATCGCGATACAGATTGCTCGCAGAGAATTCGACAGACATGATTTCCACACATACGATTGATGGAAATATGCAGTATGTTTCCCCTGCCTGCGAGCAGTTGCTTGGATATACACCACAGGAACTGTTGAAGAAGAAAGCGTTTGCCCTCTTTCATCCGGATGATATACGCCGTTCACTGGAAGCTCATAAGCAGCTGCTTGATGGCAAAGAGATTGGCAACTATCAATTAAGGCTGAAACATAAAAATGGTGAATTCCGATGGGTGGAAGCTGCCTGCCGCGGAATCAAGGATGAGAAAACAGGAGAAGTGATTGAAATCATCGCGGTTACCCGTGACATTTCCGAGCGGCTGGCAGCGGAAGAACTGTTGAGAAACTCTGATAAGCTTTCCATCGTTGGCCAGCTGGCGGCTTCGGTCGCCCATGAGATCCGCAATCCGCTCACCGCGTTGAAAGGATTTATACAGCTTTTCCAATCAAAAGGCATCGTGGACTGTGACAAATACTACCGGATTATGCTCGATGAACTGAACCGCATTGAACAGATAATTACGGAGCTTTTGATTCTTGCTAAACCCCAGTCAAAGACAGTAGAGAATAAAGACATTAAAGAGCTGATCCATTACGTTGTCGCACTGCTCGACCGCCAGGCGCTCATTCATAACGTGCATATTGTTTGCGAATTGGAGGAAAGGATGTCCCTCGTTCAGTGCGTGGAAAATGAGCTGAAGCAGGTTTTCATCAATCTTGTGAAAAACGCAATAGAGGCGATGCCGGATGGTGGCATTATTCATATCGACTGCGTGCAAAAAGGAGCAGAAATTGAAGTGACAATCCAGGACCAGGGATGCGGCATACCGCCGGAGAGCCTTGAAAAGCTCGGTGAACCGTTTTATTCCACGAAAGAAAAAGGAACCGGGCTCGGGTTAATGACCAGCTTTAAAATCATCCAGGAGCATCAGGGAAAAATTGATATTCAAAGTCATTCGGGCAAAGGGACGATCGTAAGGATCATACTTCCGGCCGCTTAATGCACTTTTCGTATAGAGAAGTGCATTTTTTCTTTTTAAATGGCAGGGTAAGGTTGAAGAATTAGGGAAGAATCCTTTATAATAGTTGAGTTATATATAATGAAGCGTGATGCAGAGGCTATTGAAAGCTCTCTTTTTGTAATAGATTTTAAATTAAAAGGACGGATCCGATATGGATGGACAAGGTGCAGGTATTGCGGTCAATTTAACACTTGAAACCGTCATACAGCATGCTCATGAAAAAGACGTACATACAGGGGAGGCTGAAGGGACGCTGTATAAAAAAGGAGACAACACCTATCTCAGGTATTCCGAAGTTATAGAGGGGGCTGGATCGGTCAACAATGTGATTAAATTGAATCATGAAGGCATTGTGATCCTGAGAAGCGGCAGTGTAACCATGAAGCAGAAGTTTCTGATCGGACAGACCACCCAGGGAATGTATGATACGCCTTATGGCCAGCTGTGGATGGAGACCACCACACATCAGATGAATTTCCGCTGGAATCAGCAGGCAAAAAAAGGCGACTTAACCCTGATTTACGGGCTTGTATTACAGGGAGAGGATACAGGAAGATATACAATAAAAATAAAATTTCAGGAGGCAGAAGTATGAACGTTGTAGATCAGGTAAAGCTCCTTTTAAAGAAGGAGATTGAGGAAGCGGTAATAAAAGCCGGATTGGCCGAAAGAGAGCAGCTTCCTGAAGTTGTTTTGGAGACGCCAAAGGATAAATCACACGGGGACTATGCGACCAATATGGCCATGCAGCTGGCGCGCATCGCAAAAAAAGCGCCAAGAGTGATCGCGGAGGAAATTCTTCAAAACTTCGATAAAAGCAAAGCGTCCATCAGCAAGCTGGAAATTGCGGGACCTGGATTCATCAACTTTTATATGGACAATGCCTATTTAACTGATTTGATCCCTGCAATCCTTGCAGCAGGAGAGAATTACGGAAGAACGGATTACGGGCAAGGCAAAAAGGTACAGGTCGAGTTTGTATCGGCGAATCCGACGGGCAACCTTCACCTTGGCCATGCGCGTGGAGCGGCTGTAGGTGATTCCCTGTGCAATATTCTAGATACTGCCGGGTTTGAAGTTTCCCGTGAATTTTATATCAATGATGCAGGAAACCAGATCAATAACCTGGCCTATTCCATCGAAGCGAGATATTTTCAGGCGCTGGGGCAGGAAAAGGAAATGCCTCAGGATGGTTATTTTGGAAAAGACATCATTGAATTTGGGAAGGACCTGGCTGCGGAATACGGAGATAAGTGGGCAACTGCGGACGAGAAGGAACGGTTTAATTTCTTCCGCAAGTATGGTCTCGAAAAAGAGCTGGAGAAAATCAAAATCGACCTCGGTGAATTTCGGGTGAACTTTGATGTCTGGTATTCTGAAACCTCATTGTACGAGTCCGGCAAAATTGACAAAGCACTCACGAAGCTGAAAGAAGCAGGTGTGGTCTATGAAAAAGACGGTGCAACCTGGTTCAGAACGACCGATTTCGGAGATGACAAAGACCGTGTATTGATTAAGAATGATGGATCTTATACCTACTTGACGCCTGATATTTCGTACCATCAGGACAAACTTGACCGCGGATTCGAAAAATTGATCAATATTTGGGGAGCC
Organism: Fictibacillus sp. S7; assembly: GCF_004127935.1. NCBI lineage: Bacteria > Bacillati > Bacillota > Bacilli > Caryophanales > Fictibacillaceae > Fictibacillus > Fictibacillus sp. S7. The sequence goes on from NZ_QJKL01000001.1 coordinate 3,266,299, forward strand.
GACCACCATGGCTATATTCCGCGTATGAAAGCAGCGATTGAAGCGCTGGGGTATAACCGTGAACAGCTTGAAGTATTGATCATTCAGCTTGTATCCCTCTTCCAAAACGGGGAAAAAGTGAAAATGAGCAAGCGGACAGGTAAAGCCGTTACGCTGAAAGACTTAATGGAAGAAGTTGGCGTTGATGCGACCCGTTACTTCTTCGCGATGAGAAGCTCTGATACGCATCTTGATTTTGACATGGACCTTGCCGTTTCAAAATCGAACGAAAACCCTGTGTTTTACGTTCAATATGCACATGCCCGCGTATGCAGCATGCTGCGCCAAGGAGCAGAAATGGGCTTATCCTATGATGGAGAGCTCGACCTCTCCCAGATTTCTTCTGAAAAAGAGTTTGAACTTCTGAAAAAGCTTGGAGAATTTCCGGCAGCGATTGAAGAAGCAGCCGAAAAAATGCTGACACACCGAATGACCAATTATGTTTTCGAACTGGCTTCCGCCCTGCATAGCTTCTATAATGCAGAACGTGTGCTGGATGCCGATAACAAAGAAAAATCAACTGCCCGGTATGCCCTGATGAAAGCTACGCAAATTGCGATTGAAAATGCTCTTCGCATTGTTGGGGTTTCCGCACCGGAAAAAATGTAAACCATAAATGCTATAAACCGGCTGTCATCGCAGCCGGTTTTTTATTGCCCGCATTCGGGAATGGGGATAAACCCTCTGCTGAGAGTGCACGATAAAACAGAGGAGGAATGGAACGTGAAACTTGTCATTTTATCACTCATTACCGGAGCGGCTGTTGGCATCATTTTTGCTTTGTTCAAACTGCCGATTCCTGCACCGCCTGCACTTTCAGGCATCGCCGGTATTGTTGGAATTTACATTGGATATCAGCTGTACCAATGGGCTCTTTCCCATTTCATAAGGTAAGACCAAGGAGGAGACGGCAATGGAACAACGAGTGCGTACCTTTTATGAAGAATCAGGATCGGGCCAGCCGGTAGTCTTTATTCACCCTCCGGCGCTCACTTCACGGATCTTCAAGTATCAGCATCAATTTTTTAGCTGTTCTTCACGGGTGATTACGTACGATTTGCGGGGACACGGAAACACGCCATGCCCGAGTGATATGGTAACCATCCCTATGCTGGCGGAGGATTTGCTGGCATTGATGGATCAATGCGGTGTGGAAAAAGCGGTGATCTGTGGATATTCGGCCGGAGGATCCATTGCTCAGGAATTTGCCTTGCGGTATCCTGAACGCGTCAAGGGACTTGTACTTTCAGGCGGCTTTCCCCAAGTGGCTTCATGGCTGCTGCAAAAAGAATTCCGGCTTGGAATCTACTTGGCAGAACACCACCCCGGCATATTGGTGAACGGGTTGTCATGGACCCATCAAGTCACTTCTCAGGACGGCAGGGAAATTAAGGCTGAAAGTAAAAAAGGCAGCCCCAAACTTTGGAGCCGCCTTTATGAAGAAAGCCTGAATTACAGTTGCACAAAGCGATTATCCCATTTAGAGATGCCGCTTCTGTTATTTTACGGATCACGTTCGTTTTATTTTTTGCCTTATCGAAAGGTGTATCAAAAACTTGTCTCTAATGTGAAAACTATTATTGTTCCAGGGGCGTTTCACCAAATCCCGGTAAAGCAGCACCAATACTTCAACCGTGAGCTGTCACAATGGCTGACAGAGATTAGATAAGGAGCGTGCCGCCCGTCAACCGCTTGATGCCCCGCACCTTGCTCAAATCCTGAAGCAGCTGAATGAGAGCCAGATCCTTTTGTTTGGCTTCAATCATCACATCGAGCTCATCGGTATAGGCTTTCACCATTTTAAAAAAGGGCAGCACATAATCAGAGCCTACGAAGTCATGGTGGCTGCGATAGGCCTTTTCTGTTTTTGGTGAGGAAAGATGAACTTTTGGGGGGCGTCCGGTTCCCTTCCACGTGTCGATAAAACGCGGAAGGAGCTCCTCTAAAGGCACAGAGCTTGGATTGGCCATATGATGATGATAATCAAACATCATTGGAATGCCTTCCTTCTCACAGATATCCAGAGTTTCTGCAGTGGTATAGGTTTTATCATCATTCTCAAGCGTCATCGCTTTTTTTACGGGTGCCGGAAGTTTTTTGATATTTTCATAGAATCGGGCGATGGATGAGTCTTTATCTCCATAAGTTCCGCCAACATGAATATTGATCCGTGCTTCCTTTTCCAGTCCCATGGCTTCGAACATGGCATAGTGATATTCCATGTCTTTTATGGCGTTGTTGGTGACCTGCTCTCTTTCACTGGTAAACAGCGTGAACTGGTTAGGATGCATGCTCACCCGAAGACCATTGGCTTTCACAAGGTCACCAATGGCCCTGAATTCCTCACGGGTATACTTCAAATAATCCCAATTAACCTCGGGATGAGTGGCGAGCGGAACAATGGAAGACGACATCCGGTACAAAGGGAATTCGGAAGCGATATTATAATGAACAATCCGCAGTGTATTTTTTAAGTTGGTTTTTGTTAGTTGTATCAGCCGCTGTTCTCGTTCTTCTTTTTCCAGTTTGGACCAGGTGGCAAAGGTCATCGTTTTGGATGGCGATGAATCAAAAAGGGTAAGAGCGGTAGATACGTAGCCGAAAGATGCGATCATTAGAGCAGCTCCTTAACTCGAGTATTACTAACTCATTCACCTAATCCGAATACAGTAAACAAAACTTATAAAAAAGGTGAAAAAACTTTAGCAAACAGGATTTTTGTTTTTTTCCAATAGGACATTCGCTCCCAGACGGTCATAGTAAGGGTTTCCGAACGGTCCAAATCTTCTTTGATCGCCTTTTTTGCCTCCTCGATCAGATGTCGGTCTTCAAAAATACAATTGACCTCTGAATTGGTAAAAAAACTTCGCTGATCAAAGTTGGTTGTTCCAATATCGCAAATTTTGTCATCCACCAAAAATACTTTCGCATGAAAAAAACCTTCATAGTATTCCTCAATTTTGCAGCCTGCGTTCAGCAGATCTTTAAAATAAAAATACGAAGCTTCCTTGACCAGCAGATGATCTGACTTCATGGGCACAAGCAGCGTAACCTCTACTCCTCGCTTGATGGCTTGTAGAAGCGCATTTTGAAGCGGTCGGTCAGGAATAAAATAGGGAGAGCCGATGGTGATGCTGGTTTGAGCCTGATTAATGTGCTGCAGCCAAAAAGAATAAATAGCCTTGGCTGAAAAAAGGGTGGTGATTTTGACTGGACCTTTTTCAAGCTCTGGAAAATACTCGCTGCCGTTGAATTTTTCTCCGCTGGCTGCCTCCCAGTCCATGATAAATTGTTGTTGAAAGGTATGGATGACCGGTCCGCTAAGCAGCAAATGATAATCCCGCCAATAGCCGAGCCTCGGATCCCTGCCCAAATATTCATCCCCCACATTAAATCCGCCCATAAACCCCCTGCTTCCGTCGATAATTGTAATTTTCCGGTGATTCCTGCGGTTCAGTTTATAAAAAAAGTAGGGAAAGCCCGGCGTAAAGCTGTAGGCAAATTGAACACCGGCTTTTTTTAGTTCCTTAATTGCCTTCTTTTTAAGAAAAAAGCTGCCCATATAATCCACCAGAAGCCGGACATTGACGCCTTCTTTTGCCTTTTTCTTCAGAAGAGAGGACATCTCTTGACCGATGCTGTCCTCGTGATAGATATAAAATTGAACATGCACATGATGGGTGGCTTTTTCAATTTCCTCGAACAATGTATCGAAAAATTGTGTGCCTGTGGTCAGCAGTGCCGCCTTCCCGCTGCAGGAGGAAGGCGTTTTGATGTCATGCCGCTGAACGTTTTTTCTTCCCAGGTGTAAATCGAGCCAGATAAAAAAGACCAGAAGCAGTAATAGGATAAGAACAATAACAGCAATCACGATAACCCTTCCTCCCTTTCATAGGATCAGTGGTGTTTAGTCTATCCAAAAGGAAGAGAAAAAATTTTTTAAATAAAATTGACTGAATGCTCATTCATTTCTTTTTTTATGATATAATGGGTTCAGAAAATTCAACCCTTTTTGAATAATAAATCAAGATGTACCATGGAAAAGGGGAAAGCTACAGACAAAGGTGAAGGGAGCATAATGATGAACGGCCTGCTGATTTTAAACTGGATTGCCTTTATTCTTGTAACCGCTTACGCCATTTATTTATTTACCTATGTGGTCAAAACGCGGTACGAATTCATCAAAATGGGGAAAAAAGTGGAATTCGACCATACTGTCCAGGAACGCATAAAAGCGGTGCTGGTCAATGTGTTCGGTCAGAAAAAGCTTTTAAAAGATAAAAAGAGCGGCGTGATCCATGTCATGTTTTTCTATGGATTTCTCCTCGTTCAATTTGGTGCGATTGATTTTATTTGGAAAGGGCTTGCTCCTGGATCGCACCTGCCATTGGGACCGGTTTATCCTGCTTTCACGTTTTTCCAGGAAATCGTTACGTTTGTAATCCTGGTTGCAGTCGTATGGGCGTTTTACCGCAGATATGTGGAAAAGCTTGTCCGTCTGAAACGCGGGTTTAAGGCAGGTCTTGTACTGCTTTTCATTGGCGGTCTCATGCTTTCGGTACTTCTTGGCAATGCCATGGAAATTCTTTGGCACAATCTCGAGCTTCACTGGACCGCACCGATTGCTTCAGGCCTGGCGTATCTTTTTGGAGGGTTGCCGGAGCCTGCCGTTGTGACTGTGTTTTTTATCGCCTGGTGGGTTCACTTACTGTTCCTGCTGACGTTCCTCGTCTATGTTCCGCAATCAAAGCATGCTCACTTGATCGCCGGCCCGCTCAATGTGTGGCTTGGGCGAAAGGATAAGGTAGGAAAGCTGTCCTCCATCAATTTTGAGGATGAAACGCAGGAAGTGTTCGGGGTTAACCGAGTGGAAGACTTTAACCAGAAACAATTGGTTGATCTGTATGCCTGTGTGGAATGTGGACGCTGTACCAATGTATGTCCGGCGACCGGGACAGGCAAAATGCTTTCGCCGATGGATATGATTATAAAAATAAGAGATCACCTTACTGAAAAAGGAGCGGCTGTCACCTCACGCACACCGTGGATGCCTGCATTTGCTTTTTCAAATACGAGAGGCAATCAAATTGCTTTTGAAGCAGCAGGAAAAGGTGCTGCAGCGAAAGAAATGGCTGCAGCCACTGAAGGCAGCTCAGCCTTTAAATTTGATTACAACATCGAACTGATCGGGGAGGTCATGACCGAGGAAGAGATCTGGGCATGTACAACCTGCAGAAACTGTGAAGATCAATGTCCCGTTATGAATGAGCACGTGGATAAGATTATTGATATGCGGCGTTATCTTGTTCTAACGGAAGGTAAAGTGGATGCTGACGCCAAACGCGCCATTCAAAATATCGAAAAACAAGGAAATCCGTGGGGAATCTCGAAGAAAGAAAGAGAGAACTGGCGGGAGCTTCGCGAAGACGTTGTCATTCCGACCGTAAAAGAAGTGGAGAAGGCCGGAGAAGAGTTTGAATACCTATTCTGGGTCAGCTCAATGGGAGCTTACGATAACCGAAGCCAGAAGATTGCCCTTGCTTTCGCTAAAATCATGAATGAAGCAGGTGTGAAATTTGCCATCCTTGGCAACAAGGAGAAAAACTCAGGAGACACACCAAGACGAATCGGAAATGAGTTCTTATTCCAGGAAATTTGCACCAGCAATGTTGCACTGTTTGAAAAGCACAATGTGAAGAAAATCATTACGATTGATCCGCACGCGTACAATACGTTTAAAAATGAGTACCCTGAATTCGGTTTTGATGGAGAGGTATATCATCATACCGAGCTCTTGGCAGAGTGGATCAAAGAAGGCAGAATTACACCGAAGTTTGAGGTCGATGAGGTCATTACGTACCATGATTCCTGCTACCTCGGCCGCTACAACGAAGTTTATGAACCACCACGTGAGATTTTAAAAGCCATCCCGGGCGTAAAGCTCGTTGAAATGAACCGCAATCGTCAAAACGGCATGTGCTGTGGCGCGGGCGGAGGCATGATGTGGATGGAAGAGAAAGCCGGCCAGCGTGTCAACGTGGCCCGTACCGAACAGGCGCTTGAGGTGAACCCGACCATGATTGGCAGCGGCTGCCCGTACTGCCTGACCATGCTCAGTGACGGAACCAAAGCCAAGGAAGTGGAAGACCAGGTACAAACGCTTGATGTCGTTGAGATTCTCGAACGTTCCCTCTTCCAGCCTGAAAAAGCAGTCGTTCAATAAATTTTCGTAGTCCTTTGCTTGGGGAGCATTCTTATGAAGAAGCTTCAAGAATCAGTTAATTGGAGTGGAAGGTGCGAGATCCTCGAAAATGAATTTCACATTTACTTCGTGCGATGTCTCGCTGCCGAAGCTTTCCTTGTCCTACGGGAAAAGCGGGATAGATGAGACCAGGAAGGCGTTTCGCCGGTCCCCAGGATCAAGCGACGGGGAAGTAGGCGATTACGCCGCCCAGGCTCAGCGCTCGCCCGAGGAAAGCGAGCAGCCTGAAACGGAGATTAACCTCCCATCCACCAGGCTTTTGAAGCGAGTTATAAAAAGAGAGAAACCTGCTGTCCTATGGGCTGCAGGTTACTCCTTGGAAAAGGGGCGACCGAGCGTTCGCTCAGTACAAGTTGAAAGCGTTTACTATAAGGGAGGCAATCAGAATGGCGAAAACAGTAATTGTCAGTGGTGTCCGAACACCCGTTGGAAAATTTGGAGGAGGATTAAGCACCATGTCGGCTTCCGATCTTGGCGCAGTGGCCGTTAAGGAGGCGCTAAAGAGAGCGGATGTTAAGGCAGATCAGGTCGGTGAGCTGATCATGGGCTGTGTCCTTCAGGGCGGACAGGGGCAAATTCCTTCACGCCAGGCTGCTCAAAAAGCAGGACTGCCCTGGGAAGTAAAGACAGAAACCATCAACAAAGTTTGTGCATCCGGTATGCGAAGTGTCACCATGGGAGATCAGATTATCCGTGCGGGAGATGAAGACCTGATTGTTGCAGGTGGAATGGAATCCATGAGCAATGCTCCGTACATTCTTCCAAAGGCGCGCTGGGGCTACCGAATGGGGGATGGCCAGGTGAAAGACTTGATGACGCATGACGGCCTCACCTGCTCTTTTACAGGCGTACACATGGGTACCTATGGAAACGACGTGGCAAAGGAAATGGAAATTTCCCGAGAAAAACAGGATGAGTGGGCACTGCGCAGTCATCAAAGGGCTGTTGCCGCTACGGGCAACGGAACCTTTGCAGAAGAAATAATTTCAGTGGAGGTCCCTCAGCGAAAGGGAGATCCGGTCGTTGTTTCAGCCGATGAGGCACCAAGAAAGGACACCTCTCTTGAACGGTTATCCAAGCTTGCTCCAGTTTTTTCTGCTGATGGATCCATTACGGCCGGAAATGCACCGGGCGTAAATGACGGAGCGGCGGCGCTCGTTCTCATGTCAGAGGAAAGGGCAGAAAAAGAGGAAAAAGAAATCATGGCCACCATTCTTGGACACACCGCCATTGCGGTGGAAGCGAAGGACTTCCCGAAAACGCCGGGTCTGGTCATCAATGAATTGTTGAAAAAAACAGGGAAGTCCCTGGATGATATTGATTTGTTTGAGATTAACGAAGCATTTGCGGCTGTTGCGCTGACAAGCGCGGAGCTTGCCGGACTGGATTTGGAGAAGGTGAATGTAAACGGCGGAGCGGTGGCACTTGGACACCCGATCGGCGCCAGCGGGGCAAGAATCATTGTTTCATTGATTCATGAGTTAAAACGCCGGGGCGGCGGACTCGGAATCGCATCGATCTGTTCTGGAGGCGGGCAAGGCGACGCTATCCTGCTTGAAGTGAATTAATGAAAAGGGGGATTTATTCATGAACGTTCAAACCATCATGGTCATCGGAGCAGGACAAATGGGCTCAGGCATTGCGCAGGTTTGCGCCATGGCCAATTTTAAAGTGTACCTTCACGACCTGAAGGAAGAATACGTCCAAAAGGGAGTGGCATCGATCGCAGCCCAACTGTCGCGCCAGGTGGACAAAGGCCGGATGACGCCGGAAGACCGGGACGGTGTTTTAGACCGTCTCCTTCCATCCACCAGCATCCAAAACGCTGCGGAAGCCGATTTGATCATTGAGGCTGTTGTGGAAAACATGGATGTGAAAACGCAGGTATTTAAAATGCTTGATGAGATGGCACCGGAGCATGCGATCCTTGCGAGCAATACCTCCTCCCTTCCGATTACTGAAATTGCAGCGGTTACGAAGCGGCCGGAGAAAGTCATCGGCATGCACTTTATGAATCCGGTACCGGTCATGAAACTCATAGAGATTATCCGCGGGCTGCAAACAAGCGATGAAGTATACGAAACGATAGAATCCATCACCAAAAAAATCGGCAAGGTTCCAGTGGAAGTGCAGGATTTCCCCGGCTTTATCTCCAACAGGATTTTAATGCCGATGATCAATGAGGCTATTTTTGCCCTATATGAAGGTGTGGCAGAACCAGAAGCCATAGATGAAATTATGAAACTCGGAATGAACCATCCAATGGGACCGCTCACATTGGCTGACTTCATCGGCCTCGACACCTGTCTTTATATCATGGAAACCCTTCATGAAGGGTTTGGAGACGATAAATACCGCCCATGTCCGCTTTTACGTAAATATGTAAAGGCAGGCTGGCTCGGAAAGAAAACCGGCAAGGGGTTCTACACGTATAACTAAGGGCAGAAAAGCGTGACAGGGGGAATGAAACGTGAATCTCACGTTTACAGAAGAACAGCTAATGATGCAAAAGATGGTGCGGGATTTTGCACAGAAAGAAATTGCACCCATCATCGATGAGATGGATGAAAAAGATCAGTTTCCAACAGCGATTATAAAAAAAATGGCAGGTCTTGGCCTGATGGGCATTCCCATTCCCGAGGAATATGGCGGCGCAGGCATGGATTACACCTCTTACATCATCGCCATTCATGAATTGTCGAAGGTAAGTGCCTCGGTTGGGGTTATCCTTTCCGTGCATACAAGTGTCGGAACCAACCCGATTCTCTATTTCGGAAATGAAGAACAAAAGCAGCGGTTTATTCCAAAGCTTGCGACAGGTGAATACCTCGGAGCTTTTGCCCTGACCGAGCAGGGAGCAGGGTCTGATGCGGCCGCTCTCAAAACAAAAGCGGTTAAAAAAGGCGATAAGTACATCCTGGATGGCTCCAAAATTTTCATTACAAACGCAGGGGCTGCAGATACGTATATCGTATTCGCTTCCACCTCACCGGAGGCAGGATCAAGGGGAATCTCCGCCTTTGTGGTTGAAAAAAATACCCCGGGCTTCTCCATAGGAAAAAAAGAAAAGAAAATGGGACTGAACGGGTCCAATACCTGTGAAATTATCTTTGAGCAGGCAGAAGTGCCTGTGGAAAACCGTCTTGGAGAAGAGGGCGAAGGTTTTAAAATAGCCCTGAGCAATCTGGAGGCAGGAAGAATCGGCATTGCTGCCCAGTCGCTGGGAATTGCAGATGCAGGACTTCAATACTCCGTTGAATATGCAAAACAGCGCAAGCAGTTTGGAAAACCGATCGGTGCCCAGCAAGGCCTCGCCTTTATGCTTGCAGATATGGCTACAAAAGTGGAAGCGGCCAAACTGCTGACCTATCGCGCAGCACACTTGCGTAATCTCGGCATTCCTTGCAAAAAAGAAGCGTCCATGGCCAAACTTGTCGCTTCACAAACGGCCATGAAAGTAGCCATTGATGCCATACAGGTTCATGGAGGCTATGGCTATACGAAGGAATATCCGGCAGAACGGCTGTTTCGAGATGCGAAGGTCTGTGAAATTTATGAAGGAACGAGTGAAATTCAACGAATCGTACTGAGCAAGCAACTATTAGCAGATTAAACCGGGAGGCATGAGAACATGCAGTTTCAACTTTCTGAAGAACACGACATGATCCGTAAAATGGTGCGGGACTTTGCGAAAAATGAAGTAGAGCCAACAGCGGCAGAGCGGGATGAAGAAGAGCGTTTTGACCGGCATCTTTTTGACCAAATGGCGGAGCTTGGGCTGGCAGGCATTCCCTGGCCGGAAGAATACGGCGGGATTGGCGGCGACTATCTTGGCTATGTGATTGCGGTTGAGGAGCTTTCCCGAGTATGCGCATCGACAGGGGTAACTTTATCGGCCCATACATCGCTTGCGGGATGGCCCATTTTTAAATTTGGATCAGAAGAACAAAAGCAGAAGTTTCTGCGTCCGATGGCAGAAGGCAAGAAAATGGGGGCCTATGGCCTGACTGAACCAGGGTCGGGGTCCGATGCATCCAACATGAAAACCACTGCCCAAAAAGACGGTGATGATTATATTATCAACGGTTCTAAAATTTTCATTACCAATGCGGGTGAGGCAGAGATTTATGTGGTGTTTGCCATGACAGATCCAACTGCCGGGCACCGCGGTATCTCCGCTTTTATCATTGAAAAGGGAGCACCAGGTTTTTCTTTTGGCAAAAAGGAAAAGAAACTCGGCATTCGCTCTTCGCCAACACTTGAATTGATCATGGAGGACTGCAGAGTCCCTGCAGAGAACATGCTTGGCAAAGAAGGCGAGGGCTTTAAAATCGCCATGATGACATTGGATGGCGGGCGCAACGGCATCGCAGCACAAGCTGTCGGAATCGCACAGGGGGCATTGGACGCGGCAGTCAACTATGCCAAAGAAAGAAAGCAGTTTGGCAAATCGATCGGCCAGAACCAGGGGATTGGCTTCAAACTGGCTGATATGGCCACCAAGGTGGAAGCTGCGAGACTTCTGACCTATCAGGCGGCATGGCGTGAGAGTCAGGGATTGCCTTATGGAAAAGAATCGGCCATGTCCAAACTGTATGCCGGCGATATCGCGATGGAAGTTACAACCGATGCTGTACAAGTATTCGGTGGATACGGGTATACAAAAGAGTATCCTGTTGAACGGTATATGCGTGATGCGAAAATTACACAAATCTATGAAGGAACACAGGAAATCCAGCGGCTGGTCATTTCCAAAATGCTGCTGAAAGATTAAGGAGGAAACCATGCATCCTTTGGCCGAACGCATAAAAAACAAAGATGAACGGGCACTTGCGAGAGCCATTTCCCACGTTGAAAACGATCACGCTGAAAAGCTGGATTTGTTAAAAGATATTCATGCGATGCAAAAGAAGGCCCATTATGTAGGTCTGACCGGCTCGCCTGGTGCGGGCAAAAGCTCTCTGGTCAACCGGCTGATCACTTATCTTCGCAGGCAAAACCTGACGGTCGGGGTTGTGGCGGTTGATCCGACCAGCCCGTTCAGCGGAGGTGCGATTTTGGGAGACCGGGTTCGCATGAGTGAGCACTTTACAGATCCTGATGTTTTTATTCGCAGCATGGGGACACGGGGCAGCCTCGGCGGCCTCGCGAGAACGACAAAGGAAACCGTTCGGCTGATGGATGCATTCGGCTTTGATGTCATTTTGATTGAGACGGTCGGAGTCGGCCAATCAGAGCTTGATATCATGAAGATTGCTGACAGTATTGCCGTCGTTTTAAACCCGGGAAGCGGGGATGTGGTCCAGGTCTTTAAAGCAGGGATTATGGAAATTGCCGACTTGTTCATTGTGAACAAAGCGGACCTTCCTGGTGTGCCCAAACTGCTATCCGAACTTGATGCCATGCTTGATCTGGTTAAGCATGATGCGCCTTACCGGCCTCCTGTGGTCCAGACCATTTCCGTACAGAACAAAGGCCTTGAAGAGGTATGGGGCGAGCTGAAAGCACATCGTACCTATCTGGAGACGAGCGGTGAGGGAGAAGAGAGGCGGGCGCGCCGCCTGAAACAGGAAGTGATTGAAGTCGTTCACTATGAACTGATGCGGACTCTTCTTTTAAAAGAAGAGGCGGATGGTTACCGGTGGCTAGCAGACGTGCAGGATGGAAGGCTCGATCCGTATACAGCCGCAGGGAAGATCCTTGAACGATGGGATAAAAACCAGGACGGAAAGGAGTGACCCCATTGGCAAGAAAGGAAGTACCTTCGCTGGTTAAGGATGAAAAACTCATCCAAAAGAGGCGGGGTGAAATGGTCAAAGCAGCGGTCAATCTGTTTAAAGAAAATGGCTTTCACCGGACGACAACAAGGGAAATTGCAAAAGCATCCGGTTTCAGCATCGGCACGCTTTATGAATATATCCGGTCAAAGGAAGATATTTTATACTTGGTTTGTGACAGCATCTATGAAGGGGTCAGGGAAAAGCTCAACGAGCAGATCGGAATGACAGAAGGCAGCATTGATCATGTAAAAAAAGCGATCGCTGTTTATTTTAACGTGGTGGATGAAATGCAGGATGAAGTGCTGGTCATGTATCAGGAAGTCAAATCACTGTCACGGGAAGCATTGCCTTATGTATTGAAAAAAGAGCTGGAAATGACGGAGATTTTTGAGGAGCTCATCAAGCAGACTGTGGAGCAGGGGGAGCTTGATCTGTGCGAAGAGGAAGTCAAACTATTGGCTCACAACATATTGGTCCATGGCCAAATGTGGACGTTCCGCCGCTGGAGCCTCAGAAAAGAATATAGTTTGGAAGAGTACACAAAAATGCAGACCCATCTGCTGTTAAATGGAGTCAAAAATAAAAGTTTCACTTGAGTGGGTATAAAGTGTCAGAGAGGAGCAGGGGTAAATGAGTAGTCCGGAAGTATATCAGCCAAAAAACCATATCCGTTTTGTAACCGCTTCCAGCCTGTTTGACGGGCATGATGCGTCCATTAACATCATGAGGCGCATTTTGCAGTCGAGCGGTGCCGAAGTTATTCATCTGGGGCATAACCGTTCGGTGGATGAAGTCGTAAGCGCAGCCATTCAGGAAGATGCCCAGGGCATTGCGATCTCCTCCTATCAAGGGGGGCATGTGGAGTACTTCAAATACATGATCGACCTTTTGAAAGAACGGGGAGCAAGCCACATTAAGGTGTTTGGCGGAGGAGGCGGTGTCATTATTCCGCCGGAAATAAAAGAGCTGCACAGCTATGGTGTGACCCGCCTCTTCTCGCCAGAAGACGGCAGAATCAACGGTCTGCAGGGCATGATTAATTTGATGCTGCAGGAATGCGATTTTCAGACGGTTACCGAGATTACGGATGAACTGGAGAAGCTTCCTGAAAAAGAGAGCAGGGCAGTTGCCCGTTTGATCACAGTGGCTGAAAACAGCGAAATGGCTCCGAAAGAAACGGCAGCCACGGCTGAAGAAGTGCTTCAGCAGGTGAAAACCTCACAGCAAAACGCACCTGTCCTCGGGATTACCGGAACAGGAGGGGCCGGTAAGAGCTCCTTGACGGATGAACTGGTCCGCCGTTTTGTGAATGAATTTGAAGACAAGACAGTGGCCATTATCTCCATCGATCCGACCAAGCAAAAAACAGGGGGTGCTTTGCTGGGTGACCGTATCCGCATGAACTCCATTTACAATCCAAGGGTTTATATGCGGAGTCTGGCAACCCGTGGTTCACGCTCCGAACTGTCGGCAGCCATAAGGGATGCGCTGTCGATCGTCAAGGCTGCAGGGTATGACCTCGTGATCGTGGAAACCAGCGGTATCGGCCAGGGGGATGCAGGGATTGTCGATATTTCAGACGTATCCATGTATGTGATGACCAGTGAATTTGGTGCACCTTCCCAGCTGGAAAAAATCGATATGATTGATTATGCCGATCTTATTGCGATTAATAAATATGAGCGCAAAGGCTCAGAGGATGCGCTTCGGGATGTGAGAAAACAGTACCAGCGCTCCCGCCAGTGGTTTGAAAAAGAACTGGATGACATGCCGGTCTATGGGACGATCGCCAGCCAGTTCAATGACCAGGGGACAAACACATTATTCCGGGCGTTAATTGAAACGTTGAATGAAAAATGCTCATTGGGCTGGCAGTTGAAGCCGTTGGCAGAAGAAATCGTCGCTAAACGAAATGTCATCATTCCCGGCGAACGGAGCCAGTACTTAAATGACCTGGTTTATACGATCAGGGATTATTACAAAACAATGGATGAACAGGTGAAATATGCCCGCAAGAGCTATCAGCTGAAAGGCTCCATTGAAACCATTCAGGAAATCAACAGCGATGGTGAAGTGATCCCGGTACTGGAGGAAACAAGAAGGCAAGTGGAAGAAAACCTTCTTCCGTTTTCTAAAAAGACGCTTGAAAATTGGCCAAAACTGAAGGAACAGTACAGCGGCACGGAATTTGTAACGAAGATCAGAGACAAAGAAATCGTAACGGAGCTTACGACTAAAAGTCTTTCTGGCTTAAACATCCCGAAAGTCTCCCTTCCCAAGTATGAAGACTGGGGAGAGATCCTCAAGTGGACCATGAAGGAAAATGTACCTGGCGCTTTTCCATATACAGCAGGTGTATTCCCGTTCAAACGAAAAGGGGAGGATCCGAAGCGGCAGTTTGCCGGAGAAGGAACGCCCGAGCGGACGAACCGCCGCTTCCATTATCTATCCAAGGACGATGACGCCAAACGGTTGAGCACGGCGTTTGACTCAGTGACCCTGTATGGGGAGGACCCGGATTACCGCCCGGATATTTACGGAAAAGTAGGCGAAAGCGGGGTCAGCATCTGTACACTGGACGACATGAAAAAGCTGTATGACGGTTTTGATTTGACGGCACCGAGCACGTCCGTTTCAATGACCATCAACGGGCCGGCACCCATTATTTTGGCCATGTTCATGAATACAGCCATTGAACAGCAGCTGCGAAAATTTGAGGAAGAGCATGGACGCAAGCCGGATGAAAAGGAACTGTTGGACGTAAAAGAGAGAACACTAGCAAGCGTCCGCGGGACCGTGCAGGCGGATATCCTGAAAGAAGACCAGGGACAGAATACGTGTATTTTTTCAACGGAATTTGCCCTTCGGATGATGGGGGATATACAGCAGTACTTTATTGATCATAACGTACGAAACTATTATTCCGTTTCCATTTCGGGTTATCACATTGCGGAAGCGGGAGCGAACCCGATTACCCAGCTGGCCTTTACACTTGCCAACGGGTTCACGTACGTGGAATACTACCTCAGCCGCGGCATGAAGATCGATGATTTTGCGCCAAATCTCTCTTTCTTCTTCTCCAACGGACTGGATCCGGAATATGCAGTCATCGGCCGCGTAGCCCGAAGAATTTGGGCCACTGTCATGAAGAATAAATACGGAGCAAACGAACGAAGCCAAAAGCTGAAGTATCATGTGCAAACCTCCGGTAGATCGCTTCATGCCCAGGAAATTGACTTTAACGATATCCGTACGACGCTGCAGGCCTTGATGGCGTTGTACGACAATTGTAATTCGCTTCACACCAATTCCTATGATGAAGCGATTACGACGCCAACGGAAGAATCGGTGCGAAGAGCTATGGCTATCCAGCTCATTATTACAAAGGAACTTGGGCTTGCCCGCAATGAAAACTCCCTTCAGGGCTCCTTTATCATCGAAGAGCTGACAGACCTCGTAGAAGAAGCCGTCTTGCAGGAGTTTGAACGGCTCAATACGAGGGGCGGCGTTTTGGGCTCCATGGAAACCCAGTATCAGCGCGGAAAAATTCAGGAAGAATCCATGTACTACGAAATGAAAAAACATAACGGAGAGCTTCCGATTATCGGTGTGAATACGTACCTGAACCCTAACCCGCCGAAAGATGAAGAGTTTAACATGCAGCTGGCGAGGGCCACAAAAGAAGAAAAAGAGCAGCAAATCGCTCATTTAAATGATTTTAAACAGAAAAATGCAGACCGCTCGGAAGAGGCGCTTCGCAAGCTTCAGACAACCGCACTCAACGGCGGAAACATCTTTGAAGAGCTGATGGAGACCGTCAAAGCAGCCTCCCTTGGCCAAATCACCAGTGCACTATATGAAGTAGGCGGCAAATACCGTAGAAATATGTAAACGAATATCGGAAAAAGAGGACAATAGCATCCTCTTTTTCTATTTTTTTAACCAGTTGCACTGATTTGGAAAAAAAGATATCATTCATCTAGCATATCCTTGGAAGATTTGTTTATAATGAAGAGTATAATTCTTCTAGAACTAAACGTATGCATCCATAATATAAATAGATTTATTGATTTGAAAGGAAGTGCCAACTTGAGTTTAATCAAAACGCGTTCAAAAGAAGAAATCATGGAAATGGCCATGGTTGAAATTGCTTTTGAAATTTTGAAAGAGGAAAAAGACACCATTTCTTTTTATGAGCTTGTACAGCGCATTAAAGATTTGAAAGGTATTTCTGACGCTGCAGTGCAGCGTCGTCTTTCTCATTTTTATACGGATATGAACATCGATGGGCGATTTGTTTCACTTGGAGATAATAAGTGGGGCCTCAAAGCCTGGTATCCGATCGAAAGCAGTGAGGAAGAACTGGGGAATACAAACAAGCCGACCAAGCGCAAAAAAGTCGTTGCTGAAGATGAGGACTTCGATGAATACGATGAAGATTTCGAAGATGAAGACTTTGATGCACTTGAGGTGGATGATGAGTTTGCCAAAGCAAGCAGCAGCGATGACGACGATGAAGATGAAGATGAAGATGAAGACTTGGATGAGGACTTCGGCGATATCGCAGACAGCGATGAAGAGCTGGATGAAGATATAGAGGACGAGGAAGACCAAGCCGCTGAAGAGGAATTATACGAAGTAGAAGAGGAAGACGAAGAAGACCGCTAGTTAGCAGAACCGGCTGTGCAGATGCACGCCGGTTTTCTTTATTAGTTCTTGACAAGTTTCGCGAAAGTCGATAGAATCATTTTTGGGCTAAACGTATATATAATTCGATTATTGCAGATAAAAACAAAAGTGCCCCCATTAATTGGGGAGGAGTCACTTTTGTTTTTTTTTTATTTTATAGCTTCTTTTTTTCTTATTCGTTTATTCTGCTTGAAACAGAGGCGGAAGGAAATACTTACTAGTGATTATCCAGAGGGGGAATAAAGAATGGCAAAGTATATTTTTGTAACAGGCGGAGTGGTTTCGTCTCTTGGAAAGGGAATTACAGCGGCATCGTTGGGCCGCTTGCTAAAAAATAGAGGCGTCAAGGTTACAACTCAAAAGTTTGACCCGTACATTAACGTCGATCCTGGAACGATGAGTCCTTATCAGCATGGAGAAGTGTTTGTAACGGATGATGGTGCGGAAACGGACCTTGACCTTGGCCATTACGAGCGTTTTATCGATATCAATTTGAATAAATTCAGCTCCGTTACAACTGGAAAAATTTACTCTACCGTTTTGCGTAAGGAACGACGAGGAGAGTATTTGGGTGGTACGGTTCAGGTTATCCCTCATGTCACCAATGAAATTAAAGAGCGCGTTTTCCGTGCCGGACGGGAAACAAACGCTGATGTTGTGATTACCGAAATCGGCGGAACCGTCGGCGACATCGAAAGCTTGCCTTTTTTGGAAGCCATCCGCCAAATCAAAAGTGACGTAGGTTCTGAGAATGTCATGTATATCCATTGTACGCTCATTCCTTATATTAAAGCGGCAGGTGAACTGAAAACCAAGCCAACACAACACAGTGTTAAAGAGCTTCGCAGCCTTGGAATTCAGCCAAACATCATTGTTGTCCGCACGGAAATGCCTGTTTCCGATGATATGAAGGAAAAAATCGCGCTGTTCTGTGACATCAATCCAAAAGCAGTCATTGAAGCACGTGATGCAGACACCTTGTACCGTGTTCCAATGGATTTGCAGGAACAGAAAATGGATCAGATTGTATGTGAGCACTTGAAGCTGGATTGCCGGGAAGCCGATATGGGCGAATGGAAAGCGCTGATCGACCGTGTGCTGAACCTTTCCGGAAAAGCGAAGATTGCGCTGGTAGGTAAATATGTAGCCCTTCAGGACGCTTATATTTCGGTTGTAGAGTCGTTGCGGCATGCAGGATACTATCATGATGCGGATATTGATATCGAATGGATCAATTCAGAAGATGTGACAAAAGAAAACGTCAACGATATTCTAAAAGATGTAGATGGAGTCCTTGTTCCTGGCGGATTTGGTGATCGTGGTGTTGAAGGGAAAATTCTTGCCATTCAGTTTGCCCGCGAAAACAAGGTCCCTTATCTTGGAATTTGTCTTGGCATGCAGCTTGCTTCTGTAGAATTTGCCCGTAATGTGCTAGGAATGGACAATGCTCATTCTACAGAGCTGCTTCCAACGACTGATTTTCCTATTATTGACTTGCTTCCTGAACAAAAAGATATCGAGGATCTTGGAGGAACGCTCCGCCTCGGACTTTACCCTTGCAAGCTGAATGAAGGAACAAAAGCTTATGATGCGTATCAGGATGAAGTGGTTTACGAGCGTCACCGCCATCGTTATGAATTTAACAACGAATACCGTGAGCAAATGGAAAAGCAAGGCTTTGTCTTCTCCGGAACAAGCCCTGATGGACGTTTGGTGGAAATTGTCGAGCTCAAGGATCACCCTTGGTTTGTAGCATCCCAATTCCATCCTGAATTTATTTCACGTCCTACCCGTCCGCAGCCTTTATTCCGTGAATTTATTGGAGCAGCGCTTCAACAGAAGAAGTAAGAAATCGTATACGAAAAACCCCCGGCCACTGTAGAGCCGGGGGTTTTTTATCTGTTGATCAGCCCGTTGGCCCTTTGGAGGTAAGCTGCAGTTTTTTGAGAGGGGAAACTACAGTTGGTAAAGGGCCACGTGCTTCGGTTGTGCCAACCTGCTTGGTGAATCCTGTTGCAGGCACGAGTTTCGGTGGAGTTTGTATGAGGTTATGACTTATGAGGAAACAAAGGTGCCATACACAAAAGGGCTGGGGAAGTTTAGGACCTTAGTCCCACCTCTATTCAAAATTTCGCGAATAAGCGACAATATCCTTCAAAGTTTTTAATTTTTTTTTATTCATACTCCTCCAATATTTCTTTTGCCGTTAAACAGATCACATGGTAAGCAAAAAGGCCCGCCATGGCAGAGGGAATGCCGGAACGTCCGCCATTTTCAAAAGGAACGAGTCCGCCTCTCAAATGTAAAGGAATATAGGAATCCCATTCCTCTTCTTGGGGTGCTCCCTCTTTTTTTCGGGTGGCAAGAAGGATGACAGGAGTTTCTGTCTGGTCTTTCACTTTACGTATAAGACCAAGCAGTCCCTCATCGTCCCGATAGCCTGTTGCTGCCAAGACAATATCTGTACTTGTCAACTCAGGAATATCCGTATCTGATAGCTCTTTGGCAGCAGGAAAAGCTTCAGCTCCGTTCAATCCTTCAGCAGCGATTGCTTTCATCTCATCTTTTGTCGCAAAATAAACGGTACCCCGGGTGATTAGGGTCTGGGCAAGTAAACGCGCTGCATCTTCAATCGCATACTCGCTTTCTTGCTGTATTTTTGTGAATATACCATTAAGCTGGGTCGAAAATATTTTTTGCATAAAATCTCCTTTTTACAGGTTTTTGTATGAATGTAGTATATCTCATTCATTTTTTTATTTCACTTCAAGCAGCAGGAATTTGGCAAACCTTGCCGAATAAGGTTTAGAATAAGAATGTTGAACGAAAAATAAGGCAGAGGTGAGCAGGTTGGGTAAAATACTAATTGTTGATGACCAGTACGGGATTCGAATTCTTCTTAATGAAATTTTTCAAAAGGAAGGGTATCAGACATTTCAGGCAGCAAATGGCGTGCAAGCTTTGGCGATCGTTCAAAAAGAAAGTCCTGATCTCGTGATTTTGGATATGAAAATTCCGGGAATGGATGGGTTGGAAATTCTTCGCAGAGTTAAAAAGCTGGATGCTTCCATACAAGTCATCATCATGACAGCATACGGTGAGCTGGACATGATCCATGAAGCGATCAAGCTTGGGGCAATTACTCACTTTGCAAAGCCGTTTGACATTGATGAGATCCGGGCAGCTGTAAGGAAAGAATTACCAATTAATGCCGGGTAATACAAAATTCTTTTAAACATTGACATATCGGCAATGGTAGCGCTTGCACGCAAAAAGCCTGATTTATTGCGGTTTTCAAGCGCTATTGGTATGCTATAATGGATTTGAAAATATACTATGCATGTTTAACATATGGCATTTTCGGAAAGTGAACGAAGATGGTTCTTTTCCGTTTTTTTGTGCCAAAAGCAAAGGGAGGACATGAAAGATGCCTTTAGTTTCAATGAAGGAAATGCTCGAAAAAGGAAAAGCCGAAGGATATGCAGTCGGTCAATTCAACATCAACAACCTTGAATTTACCCAAGCGATCCTAAAAGCTGCTCAAGAAGAAAACTCTCCAGTTATTCTTGGGGTATCAGAAGGTGCTGCTCGTTACATGGGTGGTTTTAAGCTTGTTGTCAGCATGGTTAAAGCACTCATGGAAGAATATAAAATTACCGTTCCGGTTGCTATCCATCTTGACCATGGTTCCAGCTACCAAAAATGCGCAGAAGCAATCCATGCTGGATTTACTTCTGTCATGATCGACGGATCTCACTTCCCATTGGAAGAAAACATCGAATTAACTAAAAAAGTAGTTGAGCTTGCTCACTTCCACGGCGTATCTGTTGAAGCAGAACTTGGCCGCATCGGCGGACAGGAAGATGACCTTGTGGTGGATGATGCTGAAGCTGCTTATGCCATTCCTTCTGAATGTGATCAGCTTGTTCGTGAAACTGGTGTGGACTGCTTTGCTCCTGCACTTGGAAGTGTACATGGTCCTTACAAAGGGGAACCAAACCTTGGTTTCGACCGCATGAAAGAAGTTAACGAATTAACTGGTGTGCCTCTTGTGCTTCACGGCGGGACAGGCATCCCAACCCACGATATCCAAAAAGCGATTTCTTTGGGAACAGCAAAAATCAATGTAAACACTGAAAACCAAATTGCGTCTTTCAATGCAGTAAAAGAATTTATTGCTGCTAACCCAAACAAATACGATCCTCGTAAATACCTTACTGCAGCCCGTGATGCGATCCAGGAAACAGTTAAAGGTAAAATGCGCGAGTTCGGTTCTTCAAACAAGGCGTAAGTAATATACAGAAGCAAAAATGGTATTCGCTTTTTTTGCTGACTGCTATGAAACCGCCTATACATGATAGGCGGTTTCATTTACAATAAAAAGTGTTAAAAGCATTAAATTCGGGTATGAAAGTTGTTGTGTGGAAAAGACTAAAGAAGATTTTAGACTAACGTCTGCCCAACACTTAAATTTTTAGGAGTGAATTAAATCATGAAATTTTTTATTGATACAGCAAATATTGATGAAATCCGGGAAGCACATGACCTTGGTATTTTATCCGGGGTTACAACCAACCCGACACTTGTAGCAAGAGAAGGCGTGGATTTCCACAGCCGAATCAAAGAAATTGCTGAGCTTGTTCCGGGTTCTGTAAGTGCGGAAGTCGTATCTTTAAATGCTGAGGAAATGGTTGCAGAAGGTAAAGAACTTGCTGCAATTGCTCCAAACGTTACTGTTAAAGTGCCCATGACGACTGAAGGTCTAAAAGCAGTAAAAGCTTTCAGCGACATGAACATCAAAACAAACGTTACATTGATCTTCAATGCAAACCAAGCATTGCTTGCAGCACGAGCTGGAGCAACTTATGTATCACCATTCCTTGGAAGACTTGATGATATTGGACAAGATGGGTTGAAGCTGATTACTGAGATCTCAGAAATCTTCGCGATTCATGAACTTCCGACCCAGATCATCGCTGCATCCGTTCGTCACCCGATCCATGTAACTCAAGCGGCTCTTGGCGGTGCACATATCGCTACAATCCCGCTTAAAGTTATTAAGAGCCTCACTAACCACCCATTAACAGATCAGGGTATAGAGCGTTTCCTTAGCGATTGGGAAGCTGTTAAAAACCGCGGATAGATCTGAATAAGACCTATACAAGCACCACCTTTTGTGGTGCTTGTTTTTGGTTTTTTCCATTAAATGAGATTTAATTAGCATGATATTCCAGTTGTCCGAGAATACTACAACAAAAGACCACCGTCAGATATGCTTGATGGAGAAGGGAGCAGACCATGGAACAAAAGCTTATGATAGAAGGGGGTTATCCCCTAGAAGGAACCGTTCATATCAGCGGAGCCAAAAACAGTGCAGTCGCGTTAATCCCAGCTACCATTCTTGCAGAATCCCAAGTCATCATAGATCAGCTGCCTAATATATCAGATGTTCACTTACTTAGAGCATTGCTTGAAGAAATCGGCGGTGAAGCCGAACTCGATGAGAATAATACATTAACGGTCAATC
This sequence comes from Fictibacillus sp. S7, assembly GCF_004127935.1. Taxonomy (NCBI): domain Bacteria; kingdom Bacillati; phylum Bacillota; class Bacilli; order Caryophanales; family Fictibacillaceae; genus Fictibacillus; species Fictibacillus sp. S7. Next base: position 3,288,596 of record NZ_QJKL01000001.1, read on the forward strand.
CGGAAAAAATGATTGCCATGCCATTGCCCAATGGCAAGGTAAAGAAGCTGAGGGCTTCTTATTATTTGATGGGTGCGATGCTGGGCCGGTTTAAAAAAGCGGTTATCGGCCTGCCTGGAGGATGCAACCTGGGGCCAAGACCGATTGACCAGCATATTAAAGGTTTTGAAGCATTGGGCGCAAAAGTGACCAATGAACAAGGAGCCATCTACCTACGTGCAGATGAACTTATTGGAGCACGAATCTATTTAGATGTGGTGAGTGTTGGCGCAACGATTAATATTATGCTGGCGGCTGTAAGGGCTAAAGGACAGACGATTATTGAGAATGCGGCTAAGGAACCGGAAATTATCGATGTGGCCACTTTGCTTACAAGCATGGGAGCCAAAATAAAAGGTGCGGGTACAGATGTAATCCGGATCGATGGTGTCGATCACCTGCATGGCTGCCGCCATTCCATTATTCCGGACCGCATTGAGGCAGGCACTTACATGATCCTGGCTGCAGCAGTCGGCCAGCAGGTTGTTATAGACAATGTCATTCCTCTGCATTTGGAATCATTGATTGCCAAACTTCGTGAAATGGGTATACAGATTGAAACGAAAGACGATCAGGTTCTGATTCATAGCAGTAAAGGGCCGTTGAAAAGTGTCGACATTAAAACGCTGGTCTATCCTGGTTTCCCTACAGATCTTCAACAGCCGTTCACTTCGCTCCTTACTAAGGCTGAAGGAACAAGCCTTGTAACGGATACGATTTATTCTGCACGATTTAAGCATATTGATGAATTGCGAAGAATGGGTGCGAATGTAAAAGTAGAAGGCCGGTCTGCCATTATTAATGGACAAGCCCGTCTTGAGGGAGCGAAGGTAAAAGCCAGCGACCTGAGAGCGGGAGCTGCCCTTGTGGTTGCAGGCCTCATGGCAGAAGGCATCACAGAGGTTTCCGGACTTGAACATATCGACCGCGGTTATGAGTCACTTGTTGATAAGCTGGTTGGACTCGGTGCGAAAATTTGGCGCGAGAATCTTGATATCGAGGAACTTGAAGAAGTCGAAAAATAAGGGCGGATTTCGGTCGAAATTCCGTCCTGCACTGTTATTTGTCTCAGGCCGTTCAATCTCTAACCGTTCACTTCAGCATTTCTTTGTTCAGCTTCAGTGAACAGAGACTCGGTCATTTCACTCTTTCACGCAACACAAAAAGCGTGTTGATGTTCAAGAGTTCCAATGCCATTCGTCTCTAACCGTTCACTTCAGCATTTCTTTGTTCAGCTTCAATGGCCAAAAGCTCGATTGTTTCACTCTCTCACAAAATACAAAAAGCGTATTTGTGTTCAAGAGTTCCAACACTTCTCGCTTTTGAACGGCCATCTCAGCATTTCACTGTCCAGCTTCAGTGAACAGAGACTCGGTCATTTCACTCTTTCACGCAACACAAAAAGCGTGTTGATGTTCAAGAGTTCCAATGCCATTCGTCTCTAACCGTTCACTTCAGCATTTCAAATTACTGTAAGCGTTTAACAAGGGGGATAATTTTACAATGGAACGTAGTTTATCAATGGAACTAGTACGTGTAACAGAAGCTGCTGCACTCGCTTCCGCCCGATGGATGGGACGGGGTGTCAAGGATGAGGCAGATGATGCAGCAACAACAGCCATGCGGGATGTTTTTGATACAGTCCCTATGAAGGGAACGGTTGTTATTGGAGAGGGAGAAATGGATGAAGCTCCAATGCTGTATATCGGTGAAAAACTAGGTACGGGTTATGGACCGCGTGTGGATGTGGCCGTTGACCCACTGGAAGGAACAAACATTGTGGCTTCCGGTACCTGGAATGCGCTGGCTGTTTTGGCTGTAGCAGACCATGGAAACCTGCTGCATGCACCGGATATGTATATGGATAAGATTGCAGTGGGTCCTGAAGCTGTGGGGATGATTGACATCAATGCCCCAACCATCGACAACTTGAGAGCGGTAGCGAAAGCCCGTAATAAGGATGTCGAGGATTTGGTGGCCATCGTTCTAAACCGTCCACGACATGAAAAAGTCATTCAGGAAATCAGAGAAGCGGGAGCAAGGATTAAGCTGATTTCCGACGGCGATGTCGCCGCGGCCATTAATACCGCGTTTGAAGGAACAGGTGTTGATATTTTATTCGGTTCCGGAGGAGCACCTGAAGGAGTTATCGCTGCTGTCGCGCTTAAATGCCTTGGTGGAGAACTGCAAGGCAAATTGCTCCCTCAGGATGAAGCAGAGCTGGAGCGTTGCCGGAAAATGGGGATTACTGACATTGATAAGGTACTCCGCATGGAAGACCTCGTAAAGGGCGATGATGCGATATTTGCTGCAACGGGTGTAACGGACGGGGAGCTTTTAAAAGGCGTCCAGTTTAAAGGAACCGTCGGAACAACACATTCCGTTGTTATGCGTGCAAAATCGGGTACCGTCCGCTTTATTGATGGCAGACACAGTCTCAAAAAGAAACCAGACCTTGTTATAAAACCATAAACATTGCAAAAAACGTCGGCGCTTTTGGAGCCTCTGCACACTAACTTCTATAAAGATGTGCAGAGGAAAGCGTCCGGCATTTTTGCTTTTTGCGGTGTTCTTCTTTATGGGACTTGATTAAAGTCAGTATTTGTGGTTAAAATATGAAGTATTGTATTTATTCATAGATTTTAATTATCCACTTTCGGTTATTACTTCAAAATGTATCCTTCCAACCCTTCATTTCCGTTGCCCTGTTCTTTCAATTAAACGATCAAAAACAGGAAATAAACGATTGAGAAAATAGAATAAAGTGTGGTGTCAAAATGGGTTTAATATTATCTGAATTAGAAACAAAAAAATTAAAAGAACTATATGAATTAGCACGACAATATAAAGTACCGTATTATGGAAAACTGACAAAAAGGGAATTGATGTTTTCCATTCTAAAAGCACAGGCTGAGCAGGATGGCTATTCATTTATGGAAGGGATTCTGGAAGTCATTCCTAACGAGGGATTTGGCTTTTTACGTCCGATCAACTACTCGCCAAGCTCTCAGGATATTTACATTTCTGCTTCCCAGATCCGCCGTTTTGATTTAAGAAACGGGGATAAAGTTTCAGGCAAAGTCCGTCCACCGAAGGAAAATGAAAGATATTATGGCTTGCTTCAGGTTGAAGCGGTAAATGGTGAGGATCCTGATACAGCTAAGGAACGTGTGCATTTTCCTGCATTGACAGCGCTGTATCCGGAAAAGAAAATGGTGCTTGAAACCGGGCGCACCAATCTTTCAACCCGCATTATGGATATGATTGCCCCTGTTGGCTTCGGTCAGCGTGGATTGATTGTGGCTCCTCCTAAAGCAGGAAAAACAAGCTTACTGAAAGAGGTTGCGCACAGTGTCTCCACCAATCACCCGGATACAGAACTAATCGTTTTGCTTATTGATGAACGTCCGGAAGAAGTAACCGACATTGAACGTTCCGTTAAGGGAGATGTGGTGAGCTCCACATTTGATGAGGTGCCTGAAAACCACATCAAAGTCGCAGAGCTTGTACTTGATCGCGCTATGCGCCTGGTTGAACATAAAAAAGATGTGGTTATCCTTTTAGATAGTATTACCCGACTGGCTCGAGCCTACAACCTGGTCATTCCGCCGAGCGGGCGTACGCTGTCCGGAGGTATTGATCCTGCTGCCTTCCACCGTCCAAAACGCTTTTTTGGAGCGGCTCGTAACATCGAGGAAGGTGGCAGTCTGACCATTTTGGCGACAGCGCTGATTGAGACTGGCTCCCGTATGGATGATGTGATTTATGAGGAATTTAAAGGGACAGGCAACATGGAGCTGCATTTGGACAGGAAACTGGCCGAACGCCGTATTTTCCCTGCCATTGATATCCGCCGGTCAGGAACACGAAAAGAAGAAATGCTTATTCAGAAGGATCACCTTGAATCTTTGTGGGCGATCCGCAAGACGATGGATGATTCCTATGACTTCGTAGACACCTTTATGAAGCGTTTACGAAAGACCACCAATAATGAAGAATTTTTCAATATGTTTGAAGCTGAAAAATCAGGCTCGAACAAGCGCGTGAAGTCTTTGTCGAATTCCTGAAGAATATAAGGAAATTGCGGTTGCAAAACAACCAGCACCCTGTTATACTACTGCTATGTGCTTATTTTAACTCTGGATTCACAGGATTCAGGGCAGAAGGAGTTGAGAACGAATGAAGCCAAATTTACATCCTGACTATAAAAAAGTTGTATTTATGGATGCAAGCAGCGGTTACAAGTTCTTGTCCGGCTCTACAATGTCTTCTAACGAAACCATTGAATGGGAAGATGGAAATACTTATCCTGTAATTAAAGTGGATGTTAGTTCCGATACACACCCATTCTACACTGGTCGTCAGAAGTTTACTGATGTTGGCGGACGTGTTGACCGTTTCAAAAAGAAATACAATCTTAAGTAATATGCTGCAAGTTGTAAGGGGCAAGAGAACTTCTTGCTCCTTTTTTTTGTGAATTTATGCGAAATTCCGCTGTTTTTCAGGCATTGCAGGTACGAACGAACGTACATAATATAGAATGTATTCATATATGAACATGGGAAGGAGAACGAACATGTATGTAATGAAGCATAATGGCTGGGTTGAAGTCATTTGCGGGAGCATGTTTTCGGGGAAATCCGAAGAACTGATTCGCAGGGTCCGCCGGGCGAAATATGGAAAGCTTGAAGTGCAGGTGTTCAAGCCGGTGATTGACAACCGTTACAGTGAAGAGTCGGTGGTTTCCCATAACGGAACAGCTGTTATTGCCAAGCCTGTTGAAAAGTCTGTCGATATCCTGAAAAAGGTTTCTCCTGACACGGAAGTAGTAGCCATTGATGAAATTCAATTCTTTGATGAAGATGTGATTTCAGTTGTTCAGGAATTGGCAGACCATGGCATTCGGGTGATTGTTGCGGGTCTTGACCAGGATTTCAGAGGCGAACCGTTCGGTCCCATGCCCAAGCTAATGGCGCTTGCTGAAACGGTGACAAAGCTTCAGGCGATTTGCATGGTATGCGGATCTCCGGCAAGCCGCACACAACGGCTCATTAATGGGAAGCCTGCTTCTTATGATGATCCCATTATTCTAGTGGGCGCTTCGGAATCGTACGAGCCGCGCTGCCGTCATTGTCATGAAGTGCCGGGAAAGCCTAATACTCTGCTCACCAGCCTTGTTGAGCAGTCTGAATAAAAAGGGGATGGTCCTCTTGAGGTAGTGATTGCACCTTCTGGAGAACCATCCTTTTTTTGTCTGTATGTTTTGCAGAATACTCACAAACCCTATTACCTAAGGGAGGTGTTTTCTGTGAAAAAAACGGGAATTTTTATCATTCTATCCGTACTGCTGAGTGCCTGTTCTCCCGTTTCCAAAGATCATTTTGAGCCCACGGCCAATGAATCGAATAAAAACATAAAAGACAACATTTGGGGCCATGGCATCGTCAACTATCATGCCACTAAAAATAATCCCCGATTCAATTACAGTTCGGAAACGAATAAAAACCCGAATGATTATCAAAAAATGAACACGGCCCGTTTTGATATTTCGGATGACCAGGATAAAATTCGCGAGGCTGTGATCAGTAAAACAGGCAGAAATCCACAAATGGTCACAATCAATGGGAACTACGCTCATATTCATGTGAATGTCCCTGCGAGCATGTCATCCCGAAAAAAGTCGAAAATGCGCCGGGATATTGTAACTGCTGTTGAACGGGCAGTGCCACGCTATAAATTTTCTATTAAGATTGACAGCAGATAAAAAGGACATTTAGTGATGGTTGATAATATAAAGTATTACCAATAGAAAAACGGCAAACACATAAGCGCTTGCCCAGCTTTTGCCGTTTTTATTTTTTTGCCCTTCTTGCTGCCTGTTGAATCGGATCCCAGACCCCATTATATGGCGGGGCATAACAAAGATCCAAGTCCTCCAGCTCATGCAGATCCATTCCGTGATAAATGGCAGTGGCCAATACATCGACCCTTTTATCCACCCCGTGTTTTCCGATAAACTGTCCGCCAAGTAATCTCTGGTTGTTTGCATCAAATACCAGTTTTACTTGCAGTGGCTCAACTCCGGGAAAATACCCTGCAATATCTTTAGCCTGTGTGGTGACGGTATCGACTGGAAAACGCAGCTTTTCTGCTTCTTTTACAGAGATGCCGGTTTTGCCGAGCGACAGCTCCATGAATTTTATGATGGAAGAGCCAACAATTCCTTTGAACGTTTTCCGTTTTCCCGCCATGTTCAGTCCGGCAATCCGGCCCTGTTTGTTTGCGGTCGTGCCAAGCGGGATGTGGTCGTCGACTTCTTTAATGAGGTGGTAATGGCTTGCGCAGTCTCCCGCTGCATAGATATCTTTTACGTTGGTTTCCATATACCGATTCACCAGGATTGCTCCGCTTTCGTGAAGCCGGACCTCCGTATTCTGAATCATGGAAACGTTGGGTTTAACGCCTGCCGCCACGATTACCATGTCGGTCGGATAGTCGCGTTTGTCCGTTTTAACGAATTGAACGCGGTCATCTCCTTTTAAGCGCTGAACTTCTTCATTCAGGCAAACCTCAATGTTATGCTTTTTTGCTTCTTCCAGAATCAGTTCGGCCATGTCGGGATCAAATATCGAGCCAAGCTGATTCCCCCGTTGAATAATCCTGACTTTTTTGCCGAGAAATTTTAAATTCTCGGCCACTTCCAGGCCGATATAACCACCGCCGATAATGGTCACATCCTGAATAGAAGCGTCCATGTCTTTAATGATCCCTTCAACATCTGGAATGGTCTTTACAAAATGAACCCCTGGCAGGTGTCTGCCTTCCCATGGCGGCAAAACAGGGCTGACTCCTGTTGCGATAAGAAGCTTGTCATAGGAGAAGGTAAACTCTTCTTTTGTTTTTGTATGTACGCCATAAATTTTCTTTTCTGTCGGGTCAACGCCAGCCACTTCATGGAAGGTTCTCGCATCCATACCATACTTTTCTCTGAAGGTGGCTACATCACGGGCAACCAGTAATTCCGAAGAGGGTATCAGCCCGCTGATCACATAGGGAAGCCCGCATTGTCCGTAGGAATAAATGCCTCCCTTTTCAAATACTGTGATTCTCGCCTCCGGATCATTCCTGACAATCTGCATGGCCGCACTCATTCCGGCCGCATCTCCGCCAATGATACAATAGTTCATGGGCCATCCCCTTTCTGTTCTGCTATAGTATTCCCTATTGCTTTACTTTAATCTTATACATAAAGGATTTTCTCTATGAATCATGGGGTATCCTCTTTAATCAATTGCATTCGCTCCAGTACCATCAAGAACCTATCGTTCCTGTCGAACATTGATAGTAGAGAGGTGTAGAAAATGTTGGATATTCTATCAAACGGAACAGATTGGAACAAACCTTGTGTTCCAATCACCACACTTATTAAAAAGCTAAACGAAAAGCCTCTGGACCCGATCTATGAATCCATGGGGAATTTTATTGTAAAAGTGAATCCTGTCACGGATACGCAGCAAGATATTCGGCATAAAGGCTGTACCCAGTTCTTTGGTCACTTTGCTACCATACCCTTTGTTTTTAATATCATAACAGATGAAAAAGTTGTGATTGAAGAGCTGACAAAGGCGATCCGCATCAATCAGCAGCGTCTCGATTATGAAGCGCTGAAAAATCATACATCCATGTATTAAAAGGATTTACCAGGCGCATCTCTATAGAGTACGATAAAAGAAAAAACGAGGTGTACATACGTGGAAGGGACCCTGGTCGCATTAAATACCGGAAAAGCAGGCACGATTGAATGGCAGGGGAAAGGGGTAAGCTCAGCTATCAATAAAGAGAAGGTACAGAAGCCGCTCTATCTGTCCAGACTGAATTTTGAAGGTGATGTTCAGGCGGATACGGTTCATCATTGCGGTCCGGAAAAAGCGGTTTGTGTCTACTCGCATGACCATTACTCGTATTGGGAAAAGGGACTGGGCATTTCTCTTTCAATCCCCACTTTTGGTGAAAACCTTACCGTCAAAGGTCTGACTGAAGATCAGGTGTTCATCGGAGATATCTTTAAGCTCGGAGAGGCAGCTGTCCAGGTTTGTCAGCCCCGTCAGCCGTGTTTTAAAGTTGCGGCGAAACTGAATCAGCCGTTCATGGTGAAGTGGATTCAGGACACCGGATATTCGGGTTATTACATGCGGGTGCTTGAAGAAGGCAGGGTCAATCCTGAGGATAGTCTGGTGCTTCAAGAAAAAAATGCACGCGGCATTTCTGTCGAGTTTGTAAACAGAATCTTATATCAAGACAAAGAAAATAAAGAAGGAGTGAAACTTCTGTCAGAGCTCGATGAGCTTGCGGAAGGTGTCAAGTCCTCCATGAAGAAGCGATTGCAGTCATTCCCGGGATAAGTGGCACAGCCCGGGTTTTTTGTTTGCCATAAACCGGTGCCTGAAGCCTTTTGACTGCTTCATCCCCCTGTATTATAATTAGAATGTTATGCCATTAAAATGAGGTGAAAAGCGTGTTAGAACGTTTAGAAACGATAGAAGCCCGATACGATAAGCTAAATGAGCTTTTGAGTGACCCTGAGGTCATTAACGATACGAATAAATTAAGAGAATATTCCAAGGAACAATCTTCCCTTCAGGAAACGGTAGCAGTATACCGCGAATATAAGGAAGCAAAGGAAGGCTTGGATGAAGCCAAGGTCATGCTTGAAGACAAGCTGGATGCCGAAATGACGGCCATGGTGAAAGAAGAAATTTCCGAACTTGAAGAAAAAATTGAAGAATACACCCAGCAGCTAAAAATCTTGCTGCTTCCTAAAGACCCGAACGATGACAAAAACGTTATCGTTGAGGTTCGTGGGGCGGCCGGTGGAGACGAGGCTGCGCTGTTTGCTGGGGATCTCTATAAAATGTACAGCCGGTATGCTGAAATGCAGGGCTGGAAAACAGAAGTAATCGAAGCAAGCTATACCGAGCTTGGCGGCTACAAAGAGATCATTTTCATGGTGAATGGGAATGGTGCCTATTCCAAGCTGAAATACGAAAATGGCGCACATCGTGTACAGCGTGTCCCTGCTACGGAATCCGGCGGGCGTATCCATACATCCACAGCCACGGTAGCGATTCTTCCGGAAGCAGAAGAAGTAGAAGTGGAGATTCATGAAAAAGATGTCCGCGTAGATACCTTTACTTCAAGCGGACCGGGGGGACAGTCTGTTAACACGACCCAGTCCGCCGTTCGTCTTACACATATTCCAACAGGAACCGTTGTGTCCTGCCAGGATGAAAAATCACAGATCAAGAATAAAGAAAAAGCGATGAAGGTTCTCCGTGCCCGTGTATACGATAAAATTCAGCAGGAAAAACAAAAGGAATATGATGAAAACCGAAAGTCTGCCGTGGGAACGGGAGACCGTTCAGAGCGAATCCGCACCTACAATTTCCCGCAAAACCGTGTAACCGACCACCGAATCGGACTGACTCTTCAAAAATTGGACCAGATCTTGCTCGGCAAGCTGGATGAGTTTATTGATGCTCTCATTACAGAAGACCAGACCAGCTTGATGAAGGCTCAGACGGAAGCAAAAAATGGAAAATAGGAAACGGCATGAAGCCCTGAACTGGGCTTCATCTTTTTTAAAAGAAAAGAAACGCGAACCAGAAGCGGGAGAACTGCTGCTGCGCCATGTGCTCGGTGATCTCAGCCGGACCGAGCTGCTCATGGGATTGAATGATCCCATGACAGAGGCTCAGCGAGCATCATTTGAAGCAGCGGTAAAACAACATGGTGAAGGTGTGCCTGTCCAGTATATTACGGGCTATGAAGAGTTTTACGGACGCAGGTTCATCGTAAACCGGGAAGTCCTCATTCCAAGGCCCGAAACCGAAGAACTTGTATATGAAGTACTCAAGCGTTCAGAAACACGGTTTGGGGATCAAAAGGAGATTCAGACCATCGATGTTGGCACAGGCAGTGGGGCGATTGCGATCACTTTAGCATTGGAAAATCGGAGCCTCTCTGTGTCCTCGGTTGATATTGCCGCAGAATCGATTGAAGTGGCAAAAGAAAACAGCCGGCGTTTGGGCGCGGACGTCCGTTTCCTTCATGGGGACCTCCTGCAGCCGTGGATCGAAAAAGGCGAAAAGGCGGACATTGTTGTCTCCAATCCCCCTTACATTCCTGACTGGGAAATAGAGGGGCTTGAAACGATCGTGAAGGATCAGGAACCGATGAGGGCGCTCAGCGGCGGCCAGGACGGTTATGTTTTTTACAGAAGGTTTATGGAGGAATTGCCACAAGTGCTGAAGCCAAAAGCGATTGTTGCTTTTGAAGTCGGCCATGACCAGGGCCAGACGGTAGCGGAGATGCTGCGAATTACCTTCCCGGGAGCCGACGTGGTCACTGTGCGGGACATCAGCCAAAAGGAACGCATGGTTATTGCAGAAATTGGGTTTTCAAAATATTGACGAAAGTCCTACTTTTGTTGTAGGATTACTATAATAAAATAAATCTTATCCAGAGTGGTGGAGGGACTGGCCCTATGAAACCCGGCAACCCGTTTGAAGGTGCTAAATCCAGCAGGAACACATCCTGAAAGATAAGATTGAAGCGGCGGAAACTTCTTCTTATCTAAGAAGAAGTTTTTTTGTGTTTTTTTCGTTTTAATAAAGCAGAGGAGAGAAAGAGATGAGATTTGGATTTTGGCTACCCATATTCGGCGGCTGGCTTAGAAACGTGGAAGACGAAAATATGCCTCCGACCTTTGATTATGCAAAACAAGTGATTCAGTCGGCGGAAAAATGGGGATACGATACCACACTGATTGCGGAGCTTTATTTGAATGATATAAAAGGACCGGAACAGGACGCGTTAGAAGCATGGACAACGGCGGCCGGTCTGGCTGCAGTTACAGAAAAGATTGAAATCATGACCGCGGTTCGCCCAGGATTCCATAACCCGGCAATTACTGCCAAAATGGCTGCCAACATTGATCAGATCAGCGGCGGAAGATTTACCTTGAATGTGGTTTCTGCCTGGTGGGAAGAAGAGGCGAAGCAGTATGGCGGCGTCTTTACCGCCCATGATGAGCGCTATGAACGAACACAGGAGTTCATCGATGTCCTAAAAGGCCTTTGGACTGAAGAAACCTTTAATTATAAAGGGAAGTACTATGAACTTGCCAATACAAAACTGTCGCCTAAACCGGTGCAACGGCCTAATCCTGTCCTCTATGCCGGCGGTGAGAGCGAACGTGGAAAACAGGTTATCTCTTCTTCCTGTGATGCCTATGTCATGCATGGGGGCACTGTTGAGGAGATCCATACCAAGATTACAGATATGAAAAACCGTAGAGCCCGGACGGGAAAAGAGGCCTTGTCTTCGTTTGGAATGGCAGCTTACGTCATCTGCAGGGATACCGAGGAAGAAGCACAGGCAGAGCTCGAGCGAATCACGGATGTGAAAGAAACGAGCGGCTATGCAGGCTTTAAGGATTTTACAAGCAAGTCTCAGCTTGAGCAGCAGATTCAGCTGCAGGATTATTCTGTTTCCAACCGGGGTCTGCGCCCGAACCTGATCGGAACGCCTGGGCAAATCGCGAAGCGGATTGTTGAATATGAAGAAGCCGGACTAGGGCTTTTGCTGCTTCAGTTCTCACCACAGCTGGAGGAAATGGAGCGATTTTCAAAGCAAGTCATGCCGTTAGTGGAAAAATACAACCAGGAAAAGGCGTTAAGCTAGAAGAGAAGAGGAGAGATGAAATTGAAAAAAGTATACATCATTCACGAAAACGATGAATGGACCAACCATTTAATTAAGCGGCTGGACGAGTTAGAAGTACCATACGAAACCTGGCATCTGGATCAGGGCACGGTTAACCTGTCCGAAACACCTCCGGAAGGCATTTTTTACAGCCGCATGAGCGCTTCCTCCCATACACGGGGACACCGTTACGCTCCTGAACTTGCTGCCAGTGTGATTGCCTGGCTCGAGCGCCATGGCAGAAAAGTGCTGAACGGCAGCCGTGCTCTGCAGCTGGAGGTCAGCAAAGTGGCACAGTATCTCGAATTGGAAGCACATGGAGTGAAAACACCCAAAACCATTGCAGCTGCAGGCAAGGAACAAATTTTGCAGGCGGCGGAACAATTCAGCGGCCAGCCGTTCATTACGAAGCACAACCGTGCAGGAAAGGGACTCGGTGTACAGCTTTTTCATTCCTATCAGGGATTGAAGGATTATGTACTTGGCCCGGATTTCGAGGAGCCGGTTGATGGGATTACGCTTATTCAGCAATACATCGAGTCACCGGCGTCCTACATCACACGATGCGAGTTTGTCGGCGGAAAGTTTGTATATGCGGTACGGGTAGATACGTCTGAAGGATTTGAACTCTGTCCGGCAGATGCCTGCCAGATTGGGGACTTGTTCTGCCCGGTCGGAGAAGAAGCTCCAGCTAAACCAAAGTTTCAGATTCAGCAGGACTTCGCGGAAAGCATTATTGATAAATATGAACAGGTACTGGCAGATAACAACATCCAGGTGGCCGGTATTGAATTTATAAAAGACGCAGACGGTACGATTTATACGTATGACATCAATACGAATACCAACTATAATTCGGACGCTGAAGCCGCAGCAGGAAAATATGGAATGCTCGAGCTTGCCAAATTCTTAAAAAGTGAATTGAATCAAGTAAACCCGGTCCTTGTTTAAGGACAACATAAAGAGCCTCCCGCTTAGCGGGAGGCTCTTCGTTTTCATCATCTACATGAAAAAGGGGGTGATAGGGATGTCTTTACTATAGCAGACCCGGTCTATAAGAAAGGAATTATGTGACCTTTTTGATATGTTTAAGAAATTTGTGACATCCACATCCCGTTATTTGTCACTTTTTTTCGGGATTTGTTTGATAGTTTGGTAGTATGTTTTCTCCCCGCCCGGTCCACACTGAGGATAGAAAACGAAAGGGGAGCTTGATCATGAAACGTTCGAAAAAATCGGTTATGACGTTATTATTCCTATCGCTGATTGCGATGGTTCTGTTTTTTGAAACCCAGACGAAGGTGGCAAACGCGACCATGAATGAATCGGTTAAAATTCCGCATGATGCCATCCGTCTCCGCATTCTGGCCAACAGTGATGCAGAAAAGGATCAGGCATTAAAAAGAAAGATCCGGGACAAGGTGAATGAACAGATTACCACATGGGTGGGCGGTCTCGATTCACATGATCAGGCAGAAAAAGTGATTAACAAGCATTTGCCAGAGGTAAGAAAAGTAGTGGAGACGTATTTGCGGGAAGCTGGCCTGGATATTCCTTATAAAGTACAATTCAATAAAGAAGTTGCTTTTCCAACCAAAATGTACGGCAACTATATTTACCCTGCGGGCAAATATGAAGCTCTTCTGATCACGCTTGGCAAAGGAAAGGGAGCCAATTGGTGGTGTGTGCTTTTCCCTCCACTGTGCTTTCTGGATTTTGAAAATGGGGATGCCGTTAAAACCGATCAAAAGGGAGTAAAGGAAGTCGCTTCAGGAGCAGAGCAAGACGCGCCGGCTGTTCAAGAACCAAAAGAAGAAAAAGTGGAAGTGAAATTTTTTCTGGGAGAAGTCTTTACCTCTGTGGCCAATAAGATTGGCAGTCTGTTCTCTTAAAAGCCCTGCATAACTTTCATGGTTGTTTCATAGACTTTTAACAAAATACTAGAGGAGAGTGAGCGCCATGACCATTCGTTTGAGAGCGGCGATGCCGCATGAAGCAAGAAGTCTCGGTGATCTGGTTAAGCAGGCAGGTTTGGGCACGGATGGAATGAGGGAAGGGATTGGAAACTACCTTGTGGTGGAGAATGATAAAGGCGAAACCATTGGGACCGTAGGACTGGAACGGGTGGAAAAGGATGGTTTGCTCCGTTCGTTTGTTTTAAAGAAGGAATATTCCAATGAACAGATATTTTTGCGATTGATCCAGCGGATTTTGCTATACTGTAAGGAAAAAGGAGTAGAGACACTTTATTTGCTGACAAAGGCTGTTCATCTTTTTGAGCCTCTGTCATTTCGGCCAGTGCCGGCAGAAAAGGTTCCTGCTCATGTAGAAAATACCGCCCATTATAAAAAAACAGCCGAAAAGGATGTGGTCCTGCTGTATTGCAGCCTGCAGGAAAATTAATTATCCACAATTTATGCACAATAAATCGTCTTTTGTGTATAAATTGTGGATAATAGTCGTGAAAGACTGCAAAAATGGAAAGCGGCGGTTTGAAAGGATAGTTGGAATGAAGGAGTTTACTACAAACATATGGTCTGTGGATAAAGAAAGCGATGCGCTTACAAGCCATCCACAAATTATACAAGCTTCCCTGTGGATAAAAAATAATGAGGTCATTGCTTTCCCCACGGAAACCGTATATGGACTGGGGGGAAATGCGGAGAGCGATGAAGCGATTGAAAAGATTTTTGCGGCGAAAGGAAGGCCGAGCGACAATCCTCTTATTGTTCATATCTCAAGTCTAGACCAACTGGAAGGTTTGGTGGCGGAAATTCCAAAGCGGGCGCAAATGCTGATGGAAGCCTTTTGGCCAGGACCGCTAACCCTTGTTTTGCCCAAAGGAGAAAAGGTAGCCCGACGTGTGACAGCAGGGCTGTCCACAGTGGGGGTAAGGATGCCGGATCATCCTGTCGCGTTGGAGCTGATCAGTGAAAGCGGGCTGCCGCTCGCAGCACCAAGCGCAAATATTTCGGGAAGGCCATCGCCAACAACCGCCCAGCATGTTTATGAAGATTTAAAGGGGCGAATTGCGGGTATTTTGGATGGCGGTCCAACCGGTGTGGGAGTGGAATCCACGGTGGTTGACTGTACATCCGAAAAACTGACCATTCTGCGGCCTGGCGGAGTGACCAAGGAACAGCTTGAAGAAGTGGCTGGTGAAACTGCCATGGATCCAGGTCTTGTTTCTCCGGATACGTCGGCGCCAAAGTCGCCGGGCATGAAATACACACACTATGCACCGAATGCCCCGCTTTACCTGGTGGATGGATCACCGGCATTTATTCAGAAGCTTGTGGATAAGGAAAAAGCAAAAGGCAGAAAAACAGGTGTATTGTCATGTAATGAGCACACACACCTTTACCAGGCGGATACGGTCATACCTTGTGGGTCCCATGACGCGCTTGAAAGTGTGGCTCATCATCTTTATGATGCATTGCGAGCATTTAACGAGAGCGAGGCCGAGATTATTTTCAGTGAGGTCTTTCCGAAAAAAGGCATGGGTACTGCCATTATGAACCGTCTTGAGAAATCGGCCGGAGGAAAAATAATAACAGAATGAAAAAAACAGGGCGGCTGCCCTGCTTTTTTTGTGGTTTGCCATGGAAAGCCGATTCAGCTGTCAGGCCGGTTCGGTGAGGATGGGAAGGATAACGGTAAAGGTGCTGCCTTGACCTACTTCGCTCGCTACCTGAATACTTCCGCCATGGTTCTCGATAATTTTATAGCACACCATCAGCCCGAGGCCTGTCCCTTTTTCCTTTGTTGTGTAAAAGGGTTCACCAAGAGCAGGCAGCATTTCTTTTGGGATCCCGCATCCTTCATCAGTAAACGCCACGCTTAATTGCTCTGCTTGCTGTCTCACAGAAATATAAATTTTACCGCCTTCAGGCATGGCTTCGATGGAGTTTTTCAGCAGATTGATGAATACCTGCTTTAACTGACTATCGGCAGATGAGACCAGGGGCAGGTTTTCCTCGGCATGAAAATGAATCTGCACGTTCATTAAAATGGCCTGAGTTTCCAGCAAAGAAATGACATGGCGCAGCAGATGCGTCAGATTGGTAGGAACAAGGTTCATAACCTGCGGTTTGGCAAGCACCATAAATTCACTGACAATGGAGTTGATCCTGTCAATTTCTGAAAGCATAATCTCATAATATTCATTATTGTCCTGAGCTTTGGACTCCAAAAGCTGCAAAAATCCTTTAATCGAGGTGAGCGGGTTGCGGATTTCGTGGGCCACCCCTGCAGCCAGCTGGCCAAGGACTGACAGCTTATCCGATTTTCTCAGCATCTCCTCTGTTTTTTTGCGCTCCGTCAAGTCCCGGGATACGACCACTATGCTCTCTACCTGGTCTTTTTCATTAATGACCGGTGTGGCATTTGTTTCGAGCAAAACGTGACCACCGTTATTATGCTTCCAGCGGGCTTCAAATTTAATGGGCTTTCTGGAATGAACCATCTCCCGCATCAGCAGATGGACACGTTCTCGATCCTCCGGATGCACAAATTCGCCTGCATATTTCCCGTAATACGTTTCAGGCTCTATTCCCAGAATCATTTTGTTGGATGGCGAACTATAGATTACTTTTCCGTGGTCATCTGACACCACTATTAAATCCATTGTATTTTCGGCGATAATCCGGTACTTTTCTTCACTTTCACGAAGCGCTTTTTCCTGCCGCTTTTTCTCTGTAATATCACGCGAAATGCCCGAGAAGGCATGTACCCGGCCATTTTGATCCCATATCGGAAACAGCGTCACACTGGTATTAAGCAGAGATCCGTCTTTGCGCTGACAAATCATTTCATGACCCTTAATCGAAACACCTTTTTTGACGGACTGGATCATCTGCAGTGATTCCTGCATATATTTGTCCAGTACAATGGGGATTATTGGGCTTTGACAGTCTTTGAGCTCTTCTTCCTTCCAGCCGAAGGTTTCCTCAAAGGCGGGGTTCAATTTAATGGTTTTCTTATCAAAATCATAAATGGAAATCATATCGGCTGAATGGGTAAACAGGGACTCGAGAAGTTCTTTCGTTTCTTTAAGTTCTGCTTCCTGTGCGATCCGTTCGGTAATGTCCTTTCCGATGCAATAGACTCCAAGCACTTCGTCATTCACGGTGATCGGTGTAATCGTCAAGTTGACATAAACAATTTCGCCACTTTTTTTCTTAAGCTTCACCTCGAACGTTTGCGAGGGGCCCCGGAGCAACTTATGGAACTCATTATTGTATTTTTCCTTTTTGTCGTTGGGCAGAAGCGGATGAAAAGTCATAGCCAGCAGTTCTTCCTCCGTGTAGCCGGTCAGTTTTTCGGCTGCGGGATTAACCATAGTAAGTTTTCCCTGTGTATCTATGGAAAACAGGGCATCGATCGTATGGTTAATGAGAGAGTGAAACCGCTGCTCACTTTCCTTCAGTTGGTTCTCTGCGGTGATCCGGTCTTTAATGTCAAGGCAAAAACCGTTCACCTCAAAGACCCTGCCTTCATTAATAACAGGATGCAGTGCTATAAGGAACGGAACATCATGAAGTTCTGCTTCAACGGTCAGCGGCTCGCCAAGCCATGCCCGTTCAAAGCAATGGATAATATAGTCGGATAACTCAGGCATGATGAGAGCGCCTGAATTTTTTTGAAGCAGCCATTCTTTCATATATTCCAGTGGAGGAGAGAGGTCGCCGTTCCATTGTGTCACAACAAAAGCTTCCCGGGATTTTTTAAATGTAAAGGTCAGGCTACTTTGTTTTTTGATTTTCATGCGGCGGGCTTGTCTGTTTTCGTAAGCTGCGGCCGGATGAATCGACTTCCCGTATTCAGTCATGAAATCGCCTCCGATTCTTCCGTTTTTCTACTATCTTATTTACGGTAAAAAAAACCATATCCCTGCTTATGTTGAAATTTGATTGTCCATTGTTTTTTAGAAACACCTCCTCGCTCATTCTAATTGATGTGGGATGCGCATAAGGTTGTACTAGCGGACTAAGGGGGAAGGTAAATGGATGTTGTGACCATAGGAGAATGGCTGACCTTATGGGTCATGTCTTTTGCTCTGGGGATGGATGCCTTTTCCATCGGACTGGGCATGGGAATGCTCCGGTTAAGGATGAAACAAATCATTAAAATCGGTGTGGTAATCGGGTTGTTTCACATGGGCATGCCGCTTGGGGGATTGATGCTTGGAAAGCAAATTTCCTCTCACTTCGGAGGAATTGCAGCCATTATCGGCGGATGCCTGCTGCTGCTGCTTGGCTTTCAGATGATCCGTTCCTCCTTTAAACCTGAGAACGAGCCATTTGTTACACCGGTCGGCTTTGGACTGCTGTTGTTTGCACTGAGTGCTAGCCTTGACAGCTTTTCCGTCGGTTTAAGTCTTGGCATTTATGGAGCCAAAATCGTACTGACCATTTTTATGTTCGGTTTGATGAGCATGCTGCTGACCTGGTGCGGGCTGATGATGGGGCGAAAAGTGCAAAAGTGGCTCGGCTCTTACAGTGAGGCTTTGGGAGGCCTGATTTTACTGGCTTTTGGAATCAAGCTTTTGTTTCCGTTATAAATATGATGGAACGATTGGCGTACAGGCCAATCTTTTTTTATACTAAAAGTAGACTTTCAAAAATAAGAGGTGGTAACCCATGAAGAATATACTATTTGTTTGTACAGGAAATACATGCAGAAGTCCGATGGCTGCCGCTCTTCTGAGGCATCTCGGCAATGGAAAACTTGAGGTGCGGTCAGCCGGAGTGTTCGCAGCAGAGGGGGCAGGGGCAAGTTCAAATGCTGTAACCGCCATGTCTGAAAAAGGTATTCCATTCAACCATGAATCAAAGCCTGTGACCCGGACACTGATGGATTGGGCGGACCTTATTCTGACGATGACCGAAAGCCATAAGCATGCGCTATGCAATCGGTTCCCGGAAGTGGTGGACAAGGTTTACACGCTAAAGGAATTTATCTATCAAAACGAAGACTATGAACAGAGGCTCTCTGAACTTCATCAGGCGTATGCCGAAATCGAAACTTTACGGGTGTTCTATAAAAGCAAATGGAACCAGACGGATGAAGACAAGCAGGCGGTTCAGGAAGAATTTGAACGGGCGATTGCTCCGTTTAAAGAAAAGATCGCTTCTATGGAACAAGAGCTTCCTTCGCTTGATGTTATCGATCCGTTTGGGGGAGATATTGAGATTTACAGGCAAACCAGAGGAGAGCTTGAATCACTCATCCATAAACTGCTGGAAAAAATATAGATCGTTGCTCTGGGTTGTCTGCCGCGACTGGTTGAAACGAGGGGAAAATCGATTTAAAATCGAATAGACTACGGAATTTACAGGAGGAGAAGATGAGAGTAGCCATAGGTTCAGACCATGCAGGAGTAGAGCTTCGCCAGGAAATCATCGAGATGATGCGGGAAATGGGTATGGAAGTGTTTGACGTGGGATGCGAATGCAGCACCTCCGTTGACTATCCGGATTACGCCATTCCTGTGGCGGAAATGGTAGCGAGGAATGAGGCAGATCGAGGTATATTAATCTGTGGTACGGGAATAGGTATGAGTATAACGGCCAATAAAGTTAAAGGCATCCGCTGTGCTCTTGTACATGACCTGTTCAGCGCCAAAGCAACACGACTGCATAATGACAGTAATGTACTGGCCATGGGTGAGAGGGTCATCGGACCTGGACTGGCTCTGGAAATTGCCAAAGTGTGGCTGACCACAGAATATGAAGGCGGCAGGCACGGCAGGCGTGTGGGCAAAATTTCAGATTATGAGGAGAGAACCAGCGAGCGAGTATAAATGCTGCAAAGAAAAGGTGATGGAACTTAAAATCTGCACCTTAAAGAAGGGAAGATTCAACCAATGAGTGACCAGCTGCAAAACGTAGAGAAGCAGGTCTATCATGCCTTATCCGATTTACAAAAGCAGGCGGCGCTAAAGCCGGGACAGCTGCTGGTAGTCGGAGCAAGTACAAGTGAAGTGACAGGTGGAAGAATTGGCACTTCAGGAACAATGGAAGTCGCACAGGCTCTTTTTAATGGAGTTAAAATGTTTCAGGAAGAAACCCGGGTGGCTGTAGCTGTCCAGTGCTGCGAGCATTTGAACCGTGCCCTTGTTGTCGAGCGGGAAACGGCCGACAGGCTCAGGCTGGAAGAGGTCCGTGTGGTGCCGGCAAGATCGGCGGGCGGAGCTCTGGCAACCCATGCGTTCCACCATTTTGAAGATCCTGTGATGGTGGAATTCATCAAGGCAGATGCCGGGATCGATATTGGAGATACCTTTATTGGAATGCATCTGAAGCATGTCGCCGTACCGGTAAGAACAGAAGTAAAAAGCATTGGTGAAGCGCATGTGACGCTCGCCAAAACCCGGCCGAAACTAATCGGCGGGGAGCGGGCCGTCTATCCGTCAAAAGAAGACATTCGCTGCTTTTAATAGATCAAAAAACCGTCCGGTTCCTTTGAGCACGGGCGGTTTTTTTGTCTGCAGCAGCATTTTGGCTATTATGAAAACGACGTGATTTGCAAATACTTCTTTTCGAACCGCAAGTAAACGCTAAAGCTTCTCTGCTTTTTCTCTGTTTTAAAACTTCTTCTCGGAAATCGCAGAGCGCATCCGCTGAAGGGATTCTTTTGCAGCTTCTTTTCCGGCCATCATCACGTTGACATAAAGGGCATCGATGACGCTGAGCTGAGCGATCCTGGACGACAGGGCCTCCGAGCGAAATTCTGTTTCCGTGGCGATGGTATGAAGGGAGATGTCTGATTTTTCACTGAGCGGTGACTTGGCGTAGTCGGTCAATGAAATGGTGCGGCAGCCGTTTTCTTTTGCGACCGAGAGCACCTGCAATAAATCCTTGTTGGTCCCTGAGTGGGAAATGAACACGGCGGCATCACGCTCTGTGAGCTGGGAAGCAGACATGAGCTGAAAGTGGGTGTCGGTATAGGCGACGCTTTGCTTTCCGGTGCGTATGAATTTATGGTGGGCATCCATGGCAATAATTCCTGAACCGCCGTTTCCGTAAAATTCAATCTTGGAAGCTGAAAGAAGGCAGTCCACGGCATTCTGAAAGTTTTTTTCATCAAGCATCCGCCGCGTGTCTTCCAGAGTGCGGATGTTGGATTGAAAGACCTTTTCTGCTACCTGTGCGGGACTGTCCGTTTCCAGGATCGTTTCATGGATGTCCTGCAATGGTCCGACAACGTCAGAGGCAAGCGCGATTTTCAGCGCCTGGAACCCTTTGAAACCAAGGCGTTTGCAGAACCGGAAGACGGTTGCATCGGCTACTTCGAGACGGTCGGCGACCTCATTGATGCTTGAATGGATGATATTTTGTGGATCTTCAAGAATGATATCCGCTATTTTTTTTTCTTTTTCGCTCAATATGCCGTAAGAAGAGCGAATCTTGGCTAAACAGTTTGAAGCGGCCATGTATCGTTCTACCTTTCTTCTTTGAGACTTTGGCTTTATCATAATATGAAAATTAATTTCTTGTAAACGGAAAAAATTTTAGTATATAATGAGTAGTGAAGAAAATAATTTTCATAAGCTTTAGATTGAGCTTGTTTGAAAGGGGAAGTAACACATGCAAATCGGAATGATTGGCTTAGGTAAGATGGGTTACAATCTTGTTCTTAATCTTTTGGACCATGGACATGAAGTGGTGGCAACAGATGTAAACAATGAACAAGTTAAAAATATTGCGAACGACGGAGCGACTGGCGCTTATAGCATTAAAGAACTTGTCAGCGGATTAAACACTCCGCGCGTAGTTTGGATGATGGTACCTGCGGGAAACATTACTGAAGATGTACTCACTGAACTCAAAAGCGTCCTGGAGCCAGGCGACATTGTGATTGATGGAGGAAACTCCAATTATAAAGATACACTCCGCCGTGCGGAAGAATTGAAAGAAAAAGGCCTTCACTTTGTGGATGTCGGCACAAGCGGCGGTACAGAAGGTGCCCGAAATGGTGCTTGTACAATGATCGGTGCCGATCCTGAAGTATTTGAAATCATTGAACCTGCCTTTAAAGACCTTTCTATCGAAAATGGTTACCTGTATACAGGTAAAGTCGGTAGCGGGCATTTCTTGAAAATGGTTCATAACGGGATTGAATACGGCATGATGCAAGCCATTGCAGAAGGCTTTGAAATTCTTGAGAAAAGTGAATTTGATTATGATTATGAAGCGGTGGCAAAAATGTGGAACCATGGTTCTGTTATCCGCTCTTGGCTCATGGAATTAACACAAAGCGCGTTCTCCAAGGATCCTAAGCTGGAAGGAATCAGAGGCGTAATGCACGCTTCCGGTGAAGGGAAATGGACCGTAGAAGCAGCACTGGATCTTCAAGTTCCTGCACCGGTTATCGCTCTATCCCTCATGATGCGCAACCGTTCACTTGAAGATGACACATTTACTGGTAAAGTGGTTGCGGCGCTCCGCAATGAATTTGGCGGACATGCAGTTGTAAAAAAATAAATGGCAAACCAGGAGGGTGACGTACACTGCATGTCACCCTCTTCTTTTACATCAGCTCTTCATGTATGTTTAATTTAACTTTAGAAGCATACTAAAAGCTGAGAAGGAAAGGGCAAGGCCGGAAAGGATGGAAAGCATGGATCAAAACAAATACTTGATGGGTGTGGACATCGGTACAACAAGCACAAAGGCTGTTCTTTTTGACCGGAAAGGTACAGTCATTTCCCAACATACTGTTGGCTATCCGTTATTGAGTCCGACACCGTCTACTGCAGAGCAGGAACCGGAGGAAATTTTGCAGGCCGTGTTCGCGTGCATCAACAGGACAATGGCAGAAAGCCTGATTTCACCAAATGACCTTCAATTAGTGTCGTTCAGTTCGGCGATGCACAGCGTGATTGCAGTGGACGAAAAAGGGAAAGCGCTCACCAAAAGCATCACCTGGGCAGATAACCGGGGGGCAGATTATGCTGAAAAAATTAAAAACGAACTGAATGGGCATGAAGTGTACCTGAGGACAGGAACTCCTATTCATCCGATGTCACCACTGACCAAGCTCCTTTGGATGAAAAATGAGCTGAAGGAAGCGTACGATCTCGCTCATAAATTTATCGGAATCAAGGAATATGTATTTCACAAGTTGTTTGGCGAATTTCTGATTGACCATTCCATCGCTTCAGCTACCGGGATGATGAACCTGGAAAAACTGGAGTGGGATGAAGAAGCTTTGAACATCGCCGGAATCACAAGCGACAAGTTGTCAACACTGGTACCGACCACACACGTTGTTAAAGGTCTTTTACCGGAAAGGGCAGAAAGGCTTGGCGTTCACAAAGATACTCCGTTTGTGATCGGTGCCAGTGACGGCGTACTCTCAAACCTGGGTGTGAACGCGATTGATCCCGGGGTGGTGGCAGTGACCATCGGTACGAGCGGCGCGATTCGTACGGTGAGCGACAAACCGATCACCGACCAAAAAGGCCGGACATTTTGTTATGCGCTTACGGAAAACCACTGGGTCATCGGAGGCCCTGTCAACAACGGGGGAATGACGTTCCGGTGGGTCAGAGACCAGTTTGGCGCAGCCGAATCAGAAACGGCAAAACGCCTTGGGCTTGATCCTTATGAAGTATTGACCGAGATTGCAGAGAAGGTTTCTCCTGGTGCAGACGGCCTTTTGTTCCATCCTTATATGGCAGGTGAACGTGCTCCTCTTTGGAACGCCAATGCAAGAGGCTCCTTCTTTGGACTTGCGCTCTATCATAAAAAGGAGCATATGATCCGTGCCGTGCTTGAAGGGGTCATTTTTAACCTGTACAGTGTTCTTCTGGCGCTTCAGGAACTCATCGGAATTCCGAAAGGGGTACAGGCAACAGGCGGCTTCGCCCGTTCAGCCCTTTGGCGTCAGATGATGGCCGATATCTTTAACCAGGATGTGACCATACCGGAAAGCTTTGAAAGCTCTTGTCTTGGTGCAGTCATTCTTGGCCTATATGCATTGGATGAAATTGAGGACTTCTCCATCGTATCGGACATGGTGGGAAGCACGCATCAGCATACGCCAAATTCTGAAAACGTTGAGACGTACCAGGAGCTCATGTCGATATTTCTATCTGTATCCAGAAGCCTTGAAGAGGATTATCATAATATTGCAGAGTATCAGCGAAAGCGGCTCGAACATTAAGACAGCAGACAGGAATGGGCTAACCCTTTCCTGTTTTTGGGTTTAACAGTTTCCAATATCAGTGAATTTCCGTACATTTATAACACTTTATGTTTTAGCGTTCGGAAAATATCTAAAATGTATCCGCTATCAATTAAAAGTGACCTAACAAAACACTGAAAAGCTATGTTACAATGAACATGAATTAAGGACTTTTAACACGAAGGGGATGCACAAACTTGAAAAAGCTAGCTGTTCAAGATCAAGAAGTTTTTGCTGCTATACAAGACGAACTAGGACGTCAGCGGAATAAAATTGAACTCATTGCATCAGAAAACTTTGTAAGTGAAGCGGTAATGGAGGCGCAAGGATCGGTCCTCACCAATAAGTATGCAGAGGGATATCCGGGCCGCCGTTATTACGGAGGATGCGAATATGTTGACGTGGCAGAGAACCTCGCAAGAGACCGTGCCAAGAAAATCTTTGGAGCGGAGCATGTCAACGTTCAGCCTCACTCCGGTGCACAGGCGAACATGGCTGTGTATTTTACCATTCTAAAGCCTGGCGATACAGTCCTTGGAATGAACCTGTCCCACGGCGGGCATTTGACGCACGGAAGTCCGGTTAACTTTTCAGGCGAGCTTTATAATTTTGTCGAATATGGCGTGAATGAAGAAACACATCTTATTGACTATGAAGATGTACGCCAAAAAGCGCTTGAAAATAAACCGAAACTGATTGTTGCCGGAGCAAGTGCCTATCCAAGAGCGATTGACTTCAAGAAGTTCCGTGAAATTGCGGACGAAGTCGGAGCTTATTTGATGGTTGATATGGCGCACATTGCCGGACTTGTGGCAACTGGGCTTCATGAAAACCCGGTTCCTTACGCTGATTTTGTAACAACTACTACCCATAAAACACTTCGCGGTCCACGCGGCGGAATGATTCTTTGTAAAGAAGAGTTTGCCAAGAAGATCGACAAGTCCATTTTCCCTGGAATTCAGGGCGGACCTCTTATGCACGTGATTGCGGCAAAGGCGGTAGCCTTTGGAGAGGCATTGTCAGACGACTTCAAAACGTATTCCCAGCAAATCGTTGATAATGCAAAACGACTTGCCGATTCCCTTACTAAGGAAGGAATCACACTGGTGTCCGGCGGAACGGATAACCATTTGATTCTTATTGATGTAAGCAAGCTTGGCATTACAGGAAAAATTGCCGAAAAGGCGCTCGATGACATCGGAATTACCGTAAACAAAAACACGATTCCGTTTGATCAAGAGAGCCCGTTTGTAACTAGCGGTATCCGTATCGGTACGGCAGCAGTTACGTCTCGTGGTTTTGGCCTCGAAGACATGGATGAAATTGCATCCCTCATTGCCCTTGTTGTTAAAAACCCTGAAAACGAAGCTACCTTGAAGGAAGCGGGCGAACGTGTTGCAGCGCTTGCTGGAAAGTACAAGCTTTACGAATAAGAGAGATTATGAAAAAGGCACCTGTTAAGGGTGTCTTTTTTTGTGTTCTTTCTTTAGAGTAAAAAGTAAATTTCCGCTTTCATCCCAATTTTGTTACTTGGGTCTCACATCAATTGTTATCAATGGTTATACAAAATGAAAGCGCTTTACAATATGATGAGATCAGGAGGGGGATCAACGTGCAACTGGAAGAAAGGCCGGCATTGCTGCTGAATCAGATTTTCTCACTGAAAAGACCAACCATAGCCCAGCTGATGGATCAAACTCAGATGTCCAAGCGTCAGATTACGTATGATTTAGAAAAAATAAATGATTGGTTGAAGGATCAAAGTCTTCCTTCCATCTCTTATAAACGGAAAACGCAGATTGAAGTTCCCGCGCAGGTGTTTCAATTAGCGGATGCCTCCTTTGCTGCTGATTCCTTTATTTTTACGGAAGATGAGCGTCTTGTGGCCCTTTATTTGTTCTTGTTCATCAGAAGAGAGCATATCTCATCTGCCCATTTTACTGATCTATTGAAAGTCAGCAAGAACACTGTCACCGCTGATGTCAAAAAAGCCAATGCCCTCTTCGCACCGTTTTTAGTGAAAATTCATTATACCCGGGAAAGAGGATACCACCTAAAGGGCACCGAGCTGGATAAGCGGGTGCTGCTGATGAGCCATCTGACCAGGTTGTTTCAAAAACCGTCGGGAGAGAAAATCATCGGTTATGTTCTTAAGGCATCTGACAGTCCGCTCATCGTAAAAACTATTTTTTCGATTCTGCAGTCTCTTGAAAAAGAACTTAGCCTTCAGTTTGTGGAGGAACGTATGCATCAGTTTGCTTATTTCCTCCAATTCTATTACATCCGGATGCTTGAAAAGAAAATGGTCCGCCTTCATCGGGATGAAATTGAATTGCTTCGACAGGACCGGCTGAATGAGCCGGCAGAACAAATTTTAGCACAGCTTCATTTGATGAAAACAGATTCGGAGGTTGCTTATCTTGTGATTCAAATGCTGGGTCTTTCTCTAGGGGATGCTTCTGTAATTCAGGATGATTACGATCTGCTGTTTCGGATCTGCGAAAGATTGGTCACTGATTTTGAATATAAGGCCTGTATTTTCTTTGAAGAAAAGAACAAGGTCGTAGAAACGCTGTATCAGCATCTCAAGCCGGCGTATTACCGGATGAAGTACCGAATCCCCATATACAATCCGCTGCTTGTCCAAATCAAGGAGGAGCATACGGAGCTATTTACGATTGTGAAAGAGCTGCTTAGTCCTGTTGAAGTTCTTTTGAACATTTCTGTTCCGGAAGAAGAAGCCGGCTTCATCACGATCCATTTTGCTGCCTTGCTGGAAAAGCCCATACAGATCGCTGCAAGTAGGAAAAGAGCGGTTGTTGTTTGTCCGAGCGGCATCAGCTCATCCTTGATGGTTAAACACCAGCTTGAATCACTGTTTTCAGAAATCACCGTGTATAGGACACTTTCCTTAAAAGAGTTCAATGAAGGAGTAGAGCTGGACATCGACCTTGTGTTTTCAACAGTGCCGCTTCAAACGAAGGTTCCTTGTTTTCCCGTAAAACCAATAATGACACCGGTCGAAAAGGGAACGCTGCTCAATGAGGTGTATCAACACCTATTCGGAGTTCAGTATGAGCATTTGGGAGCAAAGGATATCTTGCAGACCATTGAGAAACATGCTCATATTTTCGATAAGGATGGCCTTGCACAGGCTTTGACACAATTTATGTTTCAAAAAAGAACGAACGCTAACAGGAGGAACAGACCCGTGTTAAGTGATTTAATTACGAATGAAACCATTCAATTTGCTGAGCAGGTGCCTGGCTGGGAGAAGGCAATCGAGGAAGCCGCCCAGCCGCTGCTGAAAAAAGGGGCGATCAAGCCATCCTATATTAAGGCGATGATTGAAAATGTGAATACGATGGGCCCTTATGTCATACTCGGCCAGGAAATTGCGATTCCTCATGCGAGGCCTGAGATGGGAGTGAATGAGGTGGGAATGAGCTTTTTGAAGCTCGAGGAGCCCGTTTACTTTTTAGATGATAAAAAACACCCTGTTTCTTTATTGTTCTGCATAGCTGCCATTGACAATAAGACACACTTGCAGGCTCTATCCCAGCTGACAAAGCTGCTAAGCAAGAAAGAAAATGTAAAAAAGCTGAAAGCAATGAACAGCACAGAGGAAATGCTTGGACTGATCCATGAATATTCAAAGTTGTTTAGGAGGAAAAGAACATGAAAATTTTAGCGATTTGCGGTTCGGGTTTAGGAAGCAGTTTCATTCTAGAAATGAACGTTCAGGAGATTGTTAACGAACTTGGAGTTTCGGGTGTGGAGGTCAGCCACTCCGATTTAAGTTCAGCGACTCCTGATATGGCCGATCTTTTCATTGCGGCAAGGGACATCGCTGAGGGGGCATCCCACCTTGGAGAGGTCGTTGTCATTGACAGCATTATTGACATGGATGGCATCCGGGAGAAGTTAAGAGAAGTGTTGACACAAAAAGGAATGCTCTAAAGAGCAAAAAGGGGGAGCTAGGAAATGGGTGAAAGATTTCTTAAGCTGATGATGGATATTCTAAGCCAGCCGGCTGTGCTGGTGGCATTAATCTCACTGATTGGCCTTCTTTTGCAGAAAAAACCGGCAAGTGAAGTCATTAAAGGGACGACAAAGTCCTTTCTTGGTTTTCTTGTTATTGCAGCTGGCGCCAATATCCTTGTCGGAGCACTTGATCCCTTTGGAAAGATGTTTCAGGAAGCATTCCATGTTAACGGGGTTGTTCCAAATAACGAAGCTATTGTAGCTATGGCGCTGACAAAGTATGGTTCAGCGACAGCGCTTATCATGTTCTTCGGCATGATTGCCAACATTCTCGTAGCTCGTTTTACGCCTCTGAAATACATCTTCCTGACCGGGCATCACACGCTGTACATGGCCTGTATGTTTGCGATCATCCTTGTCGTTTCAGGGCTGAAGGGAGCGGGTCTAATCATTGTCGGTGCCATAGCCCTTGGACTGACGATGGCTATTTTTCCAGCCATGTGCCAGCCATTCATGCGCAAGATTGTCGGGAATGATAAAGTCGGGTTCGGACACTTTTCTTCCCTCGGATATATTCTGTCGGGGTTGGTCGGCAAAGTGGTTGGAAAAGGCTCCCGATCGACTGAAAAGATCAATTTTCCAAAAGGCCTCGGTTTTCTTCGTGACAGTTCGGTCACCATTGCCCTTACAATGACGATTCTCTATTTGGTCATCGCTCTTTTTGCAGGTCCGTCCTATGTCGAAAAGGAATTGAGCAATGGAACTCACTATCTTGTCTTTTCGGTGATTCAGGCGGTTACCTTTGCTGCCGGTGTATTTGTAATTCTTTCAGGCGTGCGTTTGGTCCTGGCTGAAATTGTTCCTGCCTTTAAAGGAATTTCGACCCGGCTTGTGCCGAATTCCAAACCTGCCCTCGACTGCCCGATCGTTTTTCCGTATGCACCGAACGCTGTTTTAATTGGCTTTTTCTGCAGTTTCCTTGGAGGGATTGTTGGTATGGCCATTCTGGGATGGGCAGGAGCGGTTATCATTCTGCCTGGAGTTGTGCCACACTTTTTCACCGGTGCAACAGCCGGTGTTTTCGGTAATGCCACAGGCGGCATAAGGGGAGCGACTATTGGTTCATTTGCTAACGGGCTTCTGATTACGTTCCTTCCTGTATTCCTCCTTCCGGTGCTTGGAGATCTTGGCTTTGCAAATACCACCTTCTCGGACAGTGATTTCGCCGGCACGGGCATTATTTTAGGCAATATTGCCGGTTCGTTTGGTTCAGTGGGTGTCACCCTGTTCGTTACAGCTGTTCTGGTGATTGCGGTATTATTCGGCTTGCGTAAGAAATCAAGAAATGAAGATGAAAAGATTTCTGCTTAAAGCAATAAACTACGAAGGAGGTAATCATGAGGGCTTTAATAGAAGACCTGGAACACTTTCGAGATCAAATCAGGCTTAAAACGCTCCAGGAATTGAACCACCTGGGCTTCGGACATTACGGCGGCAGCCTGTCCATTGTAGAAGCGCTGGCTGTGCTGTATGGTGAAATGTTGAATATAGACCCGTTTAATCCTCGATTAGAAGAGAGGGATTATTTTATCCTCTCCAAAGGCCACGGAGGTCCGGCCTATTATGCGACCCTTGCTTTGAAAGGCTTTTTTCCAGAAGAGCTACTTTATACACTCAATCAAAACGGCACGTCGCTGCCTTCCCATCCGGACCGAAATTTGACGCCGGGTGTGGACATGACAACAGGATCTCTTGGCCAGGGTATCTCTGCAGCGGTCGGTGCGGCGCTATCGCATCAGCTTTCGGGACGATCCAACCGGACGTATTGCATCGTAGGGGATGGAGAGCTGAATGAAGGACAGTGCTGGGAAGCTTTTCAGTTTGCGGCCCATCATAAATTGAACCATCTGACAGTACTGGTGGACGATAACAAAAAACAGCTCGACGGACTGACGAAGGATATTATTGACCCAATAGACTTTGCCGAAAAGTTCAGAGCGTTCGGTTTTTATACGGTGAGGGCTGACGGCAGCTCGGTAAGGGAAATCTATTCAGCCATTCAGGACGGGAAAGCGCAGCACAGCCAGCCGGTCGCCATTATCCTTGATACCGTAAAAGGTCAGGGAGTTCCGTATCTTGAAGCAAAGGAAGATAATCACCACATCCGCCCGAATGCACAAGATAAAAAAGCCATTCTTGAGGCAATAGCCGATCTTGAAAGCAGGCTTGGAGGAGAGGTGACTGTATGATTAATTCTGTAACAATATCCTATGAAACTGAAGATATAGAGATGAGGCAGGCTTATGCCCAGACGTTGTTGAAACTGGCAAAACAAAACCGTAATATCATCGCCCTAGAAGCGGATTTGATGAGTGCCATCTCTACTAATAAACTCCAGAATCAAATTCCCGGACAGCTGATCAACTGCGGCATAATGGAAGCCAATATGATGGGAGTTGCAGCGGGGCTCTCTATTACAGGAAAGATCCCGTTTCTCCATACGTTTGCCCAATTCGCCACTCGACGTGCCTATGATCAGTTATTCGTCTCTGGGGCTTATGCAAGGCTGAACCTGAAAATACTTGGGTCGGATTCGGGGGTAACGGCTGAGCACAACGGTGGAACGCATATGGCATTTGAGGACTTGGGGCTGATGCGTCTCGTACCGAAAGCGGTAGTCTACGAAGCGAGTGATTCCACGATGCTCACTTATCTTTTGAAAAAAATAGCGGGCGAGTACGGCATCCACTATATCCGCACGATGAGGAAAGCTGCGGTGAAACTCTATGAGCCGGATGAAACATTTGAAGAGGGAAAAAGCAAGGTGCTGAGAGAAGGTCCGGATATCGCTTTGATGGCAAGCGGTATTATGGTCGCAGAAGCGCTAAAGGCTGCTGACCTCCTTGCAGAGAAAGGTATCCATGCTGCGGTGATCGATATGTATTCCATTAAACCGGTGGATCATGAACGGATCGTGGAGTATGCCCGAAAAACCGGGGCTATTGTCACAGCGGAAAACCATAATGCCATCGGCGGACTCGGCAGTGCAGTGGCTGAAGTTTTGAGTGAACAGGCTCCTGTGCCTCTGAGAAGAATCGGAGTCAAGGAACAGTTTGGGCAGGTTGGCAAAACAGAATATTTAAAAGAAGTGTACCATCTGACTGCAGGGGACATCTGCAGGGCCGCTTGTGAACTGATGGATGGAAAAAAACCAATATGACCGGGTACCGGCACCGCTGAAGAAGCGGTGCTGTTTTTTATTTTATTGGTACTAAACTCTTGAACCAGATATCGCTTTCTTTAGAGCACCGAAAGTCACGAAAAATCATTCAAAAGTTAAGAGAATGTTCATTTGTAAAATAGAGAGACTTCGTATACTCTTAAGTAGAACTTACTTCTGATTGATTAGTTAGTAAATAAACTTAAGGTAGTAGAGGTGAAAATATGGCGAAGCAAAAACCTAAGGGGAACAGCAAGTCAAAGCCCAAAACCAAAAATTATGTAAGAAATAAGAATCAGCGGCCGTCCAGCTGGATTTTCTGGGTGATCGGCATTATTGCGATTGGTATTGTCTTTTTATTGTTTGTTGGGAATTTCGGCAACAAAGACGACTCCAATGGAGGAGCATCCATCGATTACAAAAATCAGCCGTATTTAGGAGAAGAATCTGCAGATGTGAAGGTGCTTGAATTTGGCGATTACAAATGTCCCGTTTGCAAAAACTTTAACGAGACTCTTTTCCCTGAAATTGAAAAAGACCTGATCCAAACAGGTAAAATTAAATTTTATTTCATCAACTATCCTTTCATCAATGTGGATTCCAGACGTTCAGCGCAATTTGCTGAAACGGTTTATAGTGAACTGGGCAACGATAGTTTCTGGAAATTCCATGAGCTTCTTTATAAAAAGCAGCCGGCCGATCAGGAGGCTGAAAAGCAAGATATCTTTACTGTGGACTTCCTCGTAAAAACACTGGCTGAGGCTACCTCAAACAAAGATGCCCAAAAAGTAAAAAAGGCATTTAACCAATCAAATCACGACGAGGATGTAAAGAAGGACGAAGCCTTGGTGAGCAAGCTTGGTGTACAATCTACTCCAACCTTGTTTGTGAACGGCAAACGGTTTGAAGGAAGCACATACGGCGACCTTAAGAAGCAGGTCGAAGAAGCTTCGAAAGGGAAGAATTAAAGATGAATAAACCTTTGCTGCTTGGTTGGGTAACAGCCATTATTGCTGTGTTGGGGTCCCTTTTCTTTAGTGAAGTCCTTCACTATGTTCCCTGTACCCTTTGCTGGTATCAAAGAATACTCATGTACCCTCTTGCTGTTTTCCTGGGTGTGGCGTTTTATCACAATAACAGCAGGATCGCTTCATACGTTCTTCCACTTTCCGGCCTCGGAGTTATTGTTTCGGGCTATCATATTGCCCTGCAAAAGGTTCCGGCCCTGAAGCAATTCGAAGTATGCAGTGCGGGTGTTCCCTGTTCGCAGGATTACATTAACTGGCTCGGCTTTATTACTATTCCGATGCTGGCGTTTGTCGCCTTTGTCGTCATCACTTTATGCATGCTTGTATTAAGCAGAAGAGAAGAATAGTAGGGAATGGGGCATCCTAATGGGGTGTCCTATTTTTATGGGGAATCCCGGGATTTTAATTGGAAGCTTTTTTTACCTTGAAGTAGTGCTTCTTTTTCTGTAAAATGCGGTAGAGGTTATGTGCAAGAATTTACGGGATGGACAAGCCCGTTTTAAAAGGAGAGGTAGCAGGATGGGTAATGTTTTTGTTCTCGATCATCCATTGATACAGCATAAGTTAACACATATTCGTGACGTTGAAACAGGTACGAAAGAGTTTCGTGAGCTTGTAGATGAAGTTGCGGGATTAATGGCGTTTGAAATTACACGCGATCTTCCACTTGAGGAAGTGACCATTCAAACTCCTGTATCTGAAGCAACAATGAAAGTGATCGCCGGGAAAAAGCTTGGTCTTGTACCGATTCTTCGTGCCGGTCTTGGCATGGTAGACGGAATTCTTAAATTAATCCCGGCAGCAAAAGTCGGACACGTTGGTCTGTACCGTGATCCGGAAACACTTTTGCCTGTTGAATACTATGTAAAGCTTCCGTCCGATGTAGAGGAACGCGACTTTATTGTTATTGATCCAATGCTTGCAACAGGGGGATCTGCTGCAGCAGCCATCATGTCCCTTAAAAACAGAGGCGCAAAGAACATTAAGTTGATGTGCCTTGTTGCCGCTCCTGAAGGAATTGATCTGATTCACAGAGACCATCCTGAAGTGGATATCTATTTGGCAGCCCTTGATGAAAAGCTCAACGACCACGGCTATATCGTACCAGGTCTTGGCGATGCAGGGGACCGTCTTTTTGGAACAAAATAAGCAACATAAGAAAGCGCCGGGTTTCTGGCGCTTTTGTTTTTTAGCTATTGCGTGGCTGAAACAAAATACATCCTCCAAACAAAAAGTTCGGATTAAACTTCACGTTTTTTGGAAATACCTAGCTTATATTATGTAGGGAAGGAAGGTGGACATCCAGAGAAACCATAAAAAATGCCCCTGCCAACAGCGTGGTGTGGGCTGAGGCAAAAGCATTTTTATCATTAACTGATTTCTTCAAAGGCTACTGAAATCAATTTTCCGTCACTCGCGTTATGCAGCACCTTTACTTTGATGTCTTTTTCGACCTTATGTTCCGTTATAATAAAGTCGAAGAAGTCGATCACTGTGCCGTCAGCATTTACCCGGCGTGTGTCGTACTGATAATCACTGATGGTGCTGTTGGGGTATTTTTCCTTGGTGCGCTCCAGTGCAATTTCCCCCCATTTCGCATAATCCTGGCGCATGGATGTGTTCATATTTTGAGGTGTGCCGGAGTTGGATGGATGGGCATTCATTTGATGGGATTTCGTTCCATTTTTTCCATCGTTGACATTGTTCATGCAGGCGACAAGTATGACTAAAAAAAAGAGGAACAAAAAACCGGTTTTAGTGAGCTTCATAAGACATCCTCCCTGGATGAAGTTTGTACTGAAAAGTCTGCTCAAAAACCGGGATTTTATACAAAACTGAATAGTTCATAATGTTTATTATATCGCTATTTTCCTAGGGAAAATCAATATTATACTGCAATTAAATAAACATATAGGAATTGTGACAGATTTTACACAAATTATATGATATTTTGCCTGTAATTGCGTTGACACCAGGGTGTCGCTATTGGTATCCTTACAAAGGGAATATGGTAAGGTTTTCATGCTAGGACACAAGTGTGTTTACTGGAAATTTTGAACTTCCTTATGATGTTCCGAAAGGAGTCCATGCGATGAGCACCGGAAGACGACCTTATAAAGCAATGGCATTAATGTCAGGTATACTTTCTGTACTTGTTGGAAGTATATTGCTTGGGCTTTTCGGCGGTAAGTGGCTGGATGGTCTTATGGGAACGAGTCCTCTGTTCCTCATTATCGGCTTGTTTATAGGGCTTGGAGCCGGCGTTTACGGCATGATCCGTTTATTATCCAATCGATCAGGAGAAGAACGCAAATGACCGAGTACACCATGACCTTCAGAAGATACATAAAGATCACGCTCTTTATGCTCTCTTTTTTTGTCCTCGGATATGGAGTAACCTCCTATCAATCCATTTTCCTCGGTTTATCATTCGGCACCCTGTTCAGTCTTTATAATCTTTGGAGCATGTATTCGAGGATCGAACGGCTCGGACAAGCAGTCATTAACCAGCAAAAAGTCAGGACAATGGGTTCATTATCAAGGCTTCTTGTGGGTGGCCTCGCAGTGCTTATTGCCATGAGATACCCGCAATTTTTCAATTTGTTAAGTGTGGTAATTGGATTGATGACGGTCTATATTATCATGTTAATAGATTCACTAACTAAAACCATGCGTACTTCAAAGGAAAAGAGGTGAAATAGGTGGAACACGAAGCTCCGATACATACGTTTATGGGTCTTCAATTTAACCTGTCAAACGTACTAATGATTACAGTTTCATCCGTAATTGTTTTCCTGATTGCTGTACTGGCTACCCGCGCCTTGTCCATGAAACCGGGCGGTTTGCAAAACTTTCTTGAATGGGTAGTGGATTTTGTAAAAGGAATCATCAACAGCACAATGGATTGGCACACGGGCGGCCGCTTTCTTACACTAGGTCTTACATTACTTATGTATATTTTTGTTTCCAATATGCTCGGCCTGCCATTTGCAGTAGCTTTCGACCATGAACTTTGGT
This sequence comes from Fictibacillus sp. S7, assembly GCF_004127935.1. NCBI lineage: Bacteria > Bacillati > Bacillota > Bacilli > Caryophanales > Fictibacillaceae > Fictibacillus > Fictibacillus sp. S7. Next base: position 3,323,840 of record NZ_QJKL01000001.1, read on the forward strand.
GGAAATCGCCAACTGCAGATCCAACCATCACCTTAACACTTGCCGTAATGGTAGTGGTACTAAGCCACTATTATGGGGTGAGATTAAAAGGTGCAAAAGCGTACGGTGCAGAATTCTTTAAACCTTTCAAGCTTTTCTTCCCATTAAAGCTGATCGAAGAATTTGCCAATACACTAACGCTCGGCCTCCGGCTTTACGGTAACATTTACGCTGGAGAAATCCTTTTAGGCCTTCTTGTAGGGCTGGCACATAAAGGTATTTTTGCCGGTATCCTGGGGATCTTCCCGTTGATTGTATGGCAGGGATTCTCCGTATTTGTAGGTGCCATTCAGGCATTTATTTTTACCATGTTAACAATGGTTTATCTTGCCCATAAAGTGGCGGACGACCATTAATTAATATAAGTTTCGTTCATGGCCTAACCGTCAGGAACAAAAAATAAAATTGCAGGGGAAAAGAAGGGAGAAATACAAAAATGAATCTTATTGCAGCAGCAATTGCAATCGGTCTAGCAGCACTAGGTGCAGGTATTGGTAACGGTCTTATCGTAGGACGTACAGTTGAGGGGATCGCTCGTCAGCCAGAACTTCGCGGTACACTTCAAACAACAATGTTTATCGGGGTTGCGTTAGTTGAAGCACTTCCAATCATCGGCGTTGTTATTGCGTTTATCGTTCTTGGCAGCTAATAACAGCAAGATTTAAAAAGATCTCAATAATGGCGAAGCATGTTTCAAAACTGGAACTTTTCTTCGCCATTCCTTATGTATGACCTATTGAAGGGAGGAAATACCGTGCAATCCTTAATGTTAGGTGCGGCAACCGGTGGTGTTAACGGCGGAGATATTCTCTTCCAGTTACTAGCATTCTTTATTCTAATGCTCTTATTACGCAAGTATGCATGGGGCCCGTTAATGGGAATCATGAAAGAGCGACAAAACTTTATTACGAATGAAATTGAAGCAGCAGAAGCCAGCCGCAAAGAGGCGAAAGAGCATCTTGCTACACAAATAGAAGAATTGAAACAAGCGCGTGAAGAAGCACGAGCTATCATCGAAAATGCGAAAAAACAAGGTGAAGCGCAGGGTGAGGCTATTATCCAGGCTTCCCGTGAAGAAGCTGAACGCGTGAAAGTATCTGCACTGGCTGATATTGCCAGTGAAAGAGAAAAAGCTGTCGCCACTCTTCGAAAAGAAGTTGCATCTCTGTCTGTCATGATCGCTTCCAAAGTGATCGCGAAAGAACTGGATGAGCGCAGCCAGGAGAAGTTAATCCAGGATTACCTTCAAGAGGCAGGCGAAGCTAGATGAGCAAGGATCTTACTGTAATTGCAAAACGCTATGCATCAGCTCTTTATGAAGTGGTTGGACAAGAAAACCTTGAGCAGTCTGAGGCTGAGATTCGTGTAGTCAAGGATGTCATGGAAAGCAACCGTGACATTCAAAAGCTATTGAACCATCCGAAAATTTCTGTTGAAGAGAAAAAACAGATTGTAAAAGAAAGCCTTGGCACATACATTTCCAAACCGGTTCTGAACACTATTTTATTGCTGATCGACCGCAACCGAGAGAACATTATCGCGGAAATGGCTGGCCAGTTTATTGAACTAGCAAATGAATCGCGCGGCATTGCTGAAGCAACGGTTTACTCTGTCCGCCTGTTGTCACAGGATGAAAGAGCCCGTCTTGAAGAAACCTTCGCAAAGCGAGTGGGCAAACAGCAGCTGCGCATTGAAAATATTATTGATCAATCCCTCGTTGGTGGGATGAGAATCCGCATTGGCAACCGTATTTTTGACGGAAGTATCCGCGGCAAACTAGAGCGTATCGAGCGCCAATTAGCCACTACACAAGGCTAAAAAGATAGGGGTGAAATTCATGAGCAACATTAAAGCTGAAGAAATCAGTGCTTTAATAAAAAAACAGATTGAAAACTATCAGTCTGAAATCGAAGTAAACGACGTCGGTACAGTTATTCAGGTCGGTGACGGTATTGCCCGTGCCCATGGATTGGATAATGTAATGGCCGGCGAGCTTGTTGAATTTTCTAATGGGGTAATGGGTATGGCCCAAAACCTTGAAGAAAACAACGTAGGTATCATCATCCTCGGGCCATATCAGGAGATCCGCGAAGGCGACGAGGTTAAACGTACAGGACGCATCATGGAGGTTCCGGTCGGACCAGAACTACTTGGACGCGTAGTTAACCCACTTGGTATGCCGATTGATGGCAAAGGACCTGTTGAAACAACAAAAACTCGTCCAATCGAGCAGAAGGCGCCAGGCGTTATGGCTCGTAAATCAGTACACCAGCCGCTCCAAACAGGAATCAAAGCGATCGACGCTCTTGTTCCAATCGGCCGCGGTCAGCGTGAGCTCATCATCGGTGACCGTCAAACCGGTAAAACAGCTGTAGCCATTGATACGATCATCAACCAAAAAGATCAGGACATGATTTGTATCTATGTTGCTATTGGACAAAAAGAGTCCACTGTTGCAGGTGTTGTAGAAACGCTTCGTGAACAAGGGGCGCTGGACTACACAATTGTTGTATCTGCAAGTGCTTCCCAGCCGGCTCCTCTTCTTTTCTTGGCTCCGTATTCCGGTGTTTCCATGGCTGAAGAGTTTATGTGGGATGGCAAGCATGTGTTGATTGTTTATGATGACCTTTCTAAACAAGCAGCAGCTTACCGTGAACTTTCCTTGCTTCTTCGCCGTCCTCCGGGCCGTGAAGCTTATCCAGGGGACGTTTTCTACCTTCACTCTCGCCTTCTTGAGCGTGCAGCAAAACTAAACGATGAGCTGGGCGGCGGTTCCATTACGGCACTTCCATTCATCGAGACTCAAGCAAGTGACGTGTCGGCATATATTCCGACAAACGTGATCTCCATCACAGACGGACAAATCTTCTTGCAGTCTGACTTGTTCTTCTCCGGTGTACGTCCTGCCATCAACGCGGGTATTTCTGTATCCCGTGTAGGTGGAGCGGCGCAAATTAAAGCAATGAGTAAAGTATCTGGTACACTCCGTCTTGACCTGGCTTCATTCCGTGAGCTTGAAGCATTTGCTCAATTTGGTTCAGACCTCGATAAAGCGACTCAAGCAAAACTTAACCGTGGTGCACGTACAGTAGAAGTCCTGAAACAAGGCCTTCACAAACCGCTGCGAGTAGAACTTCAGGTTGCCATCCTGTTTGCATTAACAAGAGGCTACCTTGATGATGTTCCAGTCGAAGATATCACACGTTTTGAAGAAGAGCTTCATGCTTATATGGATAACAACGCTAAAGACGTACTCAACCAGATCAAAACCACTGGAAAACTTCCAGAAGGCAGCGAACTGGACGATGCGATCAAAGCATTTAAGAAGGTATTTGCTTAAAAAAAGAAAAGCTGAAGCCGCTGTTAAAAGACGAAAATCGTTGGAACTCTTAAACAGCAACACGCTTTTTGTGTTGAAGTGAGAGAGTGAAACGGTCGAGTCTTTAGCGGCTGAAGCTGGATCAAAAAGAAAAGCTGAAGTGCCCGTTTAAGCCCGACAAGCGCTGGAACTCTCACTCAGCAACACGCTTTTTGTGTTGAAGGGTGAGAGTGAAGCGACCTCGAGGGATTGGGCACTGAAGCTGGATCACAAGCTAACAGTAAACTTTAAATAAACTGCAGGATGCCTGGTGCATCCTGCAACCAGCTTAACCCAAAGGTGGTGAATACGAGTGGCATTACGAGATATTAAAGCGAGAATTGACGCAACAAAAAAGACGAAGCAGATTACGAAGGCCATGGAAATGGTATCTGCAGCAGCATTGAACCGTGCAGAGCAAAACACGAAACGATTTACTCCTTATATGGATAAGATGCAGGAGGTCGTAACCAGCATTGCTTCCGGAAGCAGGAGTGCACGCCATCCCATGCTTGCCAGCCGTCCTATAAAGAAAACGGGCTATTTTGTCATCACGGCGGACCGTGGTCTGGCGGGGGCATATAACTCCAATGTGTTGCGTCACGTTTACCGCACAATTAACGAGCGACATCAGTCTCCTGATGAATATGCGCTTATTGTTGTCGGAAAGGTTGGTCTTAACTTTTTCAAAAGGCGCAACATGACAATCATCGACAGCATTACGGGTCTGCCGGATCAGCCGTCTTTTGCTGACATTAAAGCTATCGCAAGCAAGGCGGTTGGTTTGTATGCGAACGAAACGTTTGATGAACTATACATGTATTACAACCACTTCGTCAGTGCGATCCAGTCAGAACTTACGGAACGAAAAGTTCTTCCACTAACTGGTTTTGAAGGAACAGTCAGCTCAAATGCTGCTTACGAATACGAGCCTTCCGAAGAAGAAATTTTGGAAGTTCTCCTTCCACAGTACGCGGAAAGCTTGATTTACGGAGCGCTTCTGGATGCAAAGGCAGCAGAGCATGCTTCTCGTATGACAGCAATGAGAAATGCGACTGACAATGCAGACGATTTGATCGGCCAGTTTACACTCACCTATAACCGTGAGCGTCAGGCGGCCATTACTCAGGAAATTACCGAGATTGTCGGCGGGGTTGCGGCACTCGAGTAGATTTTTATACATGCCTTAATCAGGCATACGGCACAATGATGTGCCAGAAGTTAGGAGGGGAAACGATGAATAAAGGGTATATCACCCAGATTCTTGGACCTGTTGTCGACGTTAAATTCGATGACAGTCTTCCGGAACTTTTAAATGCATTAACAGTTGACGCTGAAGGCGTTAATTTAACACTAGAAGTTGCCCTTCACCTTGGTGACAACACCGTCCGTACCATCGCGATGGATTCTACTGATGGTCTTGTTCGAGGTATGGCAATCAATGATACTGGTAAACCAATCTCCGTTCCTGTAGGAAGTGCAACACTTGGACGTGTATTTAACGTTACAGGTGAGCACATTGACCTTGGAGAGGCAGTTCCAGCAGATGTTCGCCGTGATCCGATTCACCGCGGAGCGCCATCTTTCGAAAACCTTACAACAAAAACGGAAATTCTTGAAACTGGAATTAAAGTCGTTGACCTTATTGCTCCATACGTTAAGGGTGGTAAGATCGGTCTTTTCGGTGGTGCCGGTGTAGGTAAAACCGTACTTATCCAGGAATTGATCAATAACATCGCGCAGGAGCACGGCGGTATTTCCGTATTCGCAGGTGTAGGTGAGCGAACTCGTGAAGGGAACGACCTTTACCATGAGATGAGTGACTCTGGCGTTATCAGCAAAACTGCAATGGTATTTGGACAGATGAACGAGCCTCCTGGAGCGCGTGCACGTATCGCTCTTTCCGGTCTTACAATGGCTGAATTCTTCCGTGATGAAGAAGGACAGGACGTATTGTTCTTCGTGGATAACATCTTCCGTTTCACACAAGCAGGTTCTGAGGTATCCGCGCTTCTTGGCCGTATGCCATCTGCGGTAGGTTACCAGCCGACACTTGCTACAGAGATGGGTCAGCTTCAAGAACGTATCACATCTACGAAAAAAGGTTCTGTTACATCGATCCAGGCGATCTACGTACCGGCGGATGACTATACTGACCCGGCTCCGGCAACTGCGTTTGCCCACTTGGATGCAACAACAAACCTTGAGCGTAAATTGACTGCTATGGGTATTTATCCTGCGGTGGATCCATTGGCTTCTACTTCCCGCGCCCTTTCTCCAGAGATTGTAGGCGAGGAGCACTATTCCATTGCCCGTCAAGTGCAGCAAACGTTGCAGCGCTATAAAGAACTTCAAGATATTATTGCCATTCTGGGTATGGACGAGCTTTCTGAAGAAGATAAATTGGTTGTACAGCGTGCGCGCCGCATCCAGTTCTTCTTGTCTCAAAACTTCCACGTTGCGGAACAGTTTACTGGTCAAAAAGGTTCATACGTGCCTGTTAAGGAAACAATCCGAGGATTCAGAGAAATCCTTGATGGAAAGCACGATGACCTTCCAGAGGATGCATTCCGTCTTGTAGGTTCTATTGATGAAGTTGTTGAAAAAGCAAAAACGATGGCCTAAACCTATAAGGGGGTAAGACGAAATGAGAACGTTAGACGTAAGTGTAGTCACCCCTGATGGTCCTGTGTTTGAAGGAACGGCAGAAATGGTCAGTTCAAAAGCAAAAAGCGGTGAGCTGGGTGTCCTGCCAGGACATATTCCGTTGGTTGCTCCTTTAACCATCAGTGCAGTACGTGTGAAACAAGATGGAAAAACACAATATGTGGCCGTTAGCGGTGGATTTATCGAAGTTCGGCCTGAAAAAGTAACAATCCTTGCTCAAGCTGCTGAACTGGCAGATGAGATTGAGGTCAATCGCGCTGAAGCAGCTAAAGAGCGTGCTGAGCGCCGTTTGGCTGAGACCAATCAAAGCGATTTGGACCAGGCGAGAGCAGAATATGCTCTTCGCCGCGCGATCAACCGCCTTGATGTGGCCAAACACAGATAAATGAACAGTCAAATGGGGCTGTCTGAAAGTCAAAAGACCTTCAGGCAGTCCCATTTCTTACGATTAGTCAATAGTTTTTTAGGGAGTCATTAAGCCTTCGGTATTGTCACTTTATTTAAGGCATTCTAAATACCCCTAGTTGTAGCTGTTTTTTAAACTAGGGGAGAATTATGATATAATAGTCAAAACATTACTTACCAGCTGCTATCTGGTAATCGTAATGCAAATTGTGTGTAATAAGGTGGAATAGGCATTTCAATAACTTATTCACACACGCGATGGACGCGACTTTATGACGTTTGTTATAAGGTTGCGTTTTTAGTTTGTCGTAGTAATCTACAAAATGGTTATCCCCAAAACGCCTCTGTTTAATCATATTTTGAATGGTAAGATACAGGATCTTTCGTAAATGTTTGTTCCCTCGCCTATTGATTTTATCTTTATACAAGATGGTGCCGGATTGAAAACGCCGAATATCAATACCGGCATAAGCGTTCAGTTGTTTGTTGGTTTTAAAACGGTGAATGTCACCAATTTCAGCGATTAAACGCACAGCTGTGTTGGTCCCAATGCCAGGAAAACTCATTAACACTTG
>NZ_QJKL01000001.1:3331345-4412711 GCF_004127935.1 Fictibacillus sp. S7
GGTTCTATTGATGAAGTTGTTGAAAAAGCAAAAACGATGGCCTAAACCTATAAGGGGGTAAGACGAAATGAGAACGTTAGACGTAAGTGTAGTCACCCCTGATGGTCCTGTGTTTGAAGGAACGGCAGAAATGGTCAGTTCAAAAGCAAAAAGCGGTGAGCTGGGTGTCCTGCCAGGACATATTCCGTTGGTTGCTCCTTTAACCATCAGTGCAGTACGTGTGAAACAAGATGGAAAAACACAATATGTGGCCGTTAGCGGTGGATTTATCGAAGTTCGGCCTGAAAAAGTAACAATCCTTGCTCAAGCTGCTGAACTGGCAGATGAGATTGAGGTCAATCGCGCTGAAGCAGCTAAAGAGCGTGCTGAGCGCCGTTTGGCTGAGACCAATCAAAGCGATTTGGACCAGGCGAGAGCAGAATATGCTCTTCGCCGCGCGATCAACCGCCTTGATGTGGCCAAACACAGATAAATGAACAGTCAAATGGGGCTGTCTGAAAGTCAAAAGACCTTCAGGCAGTCCCATTTCTTACGATTAGTCAATAGTTTTTTAGGGAGTCATTAAGCCTTCGGTATTGTCACTTTATTTAAGGCATTCTAAATACCCCTAGTTGTAGCTGTTTTTTAAACTAGGGGAGAATTATGATATAATAGTCAAAACATTACTTACCAGCTGCTATCTGGTAATCGTAATGCAAATTGTGTGTAATAAGGTGGAATAGGCATTTCAATAACTTATTCACACACGCGATGGACGCGACTTTATGACGTTTGTTATAAGGTTGCGTTTTTAGTTTGTCGTAGTAATCTACAAAATGGTTATCCCCAAAACGCCTCTGTTTAATCATATTTTGAATGGTAAGATACAGGATCTTTCGTAAATGTTTGTTCCCTCGCCTATTGATTTTATCTTTATACAAGATGGTGCCGGATTGAAAACGCCGAATATCAATACCGGCATAAGCGTTCAGTTGTTTGTTGGTTTTAAAACGGTGAATGTCACCAATTTCAGCGATTAAACGCACAGCTGTGTTGGTCCCAATGCCAGGAAAACTCATTAACACTTGATAATCTTTTCGTTCTTGTGAAAGGTCTGCCATCTGCTTAATCACTTCTTCACGTTGTCGCAGAATAGCCAAACAGCGTTTGGCATAGTACTTTAACTGCTCGCATCTTATATCATCTTCATCTACAGCTGGATAAGAATACTCAGCGATTTCTAGAAGTTGTATGGCTTTCTTCTCTGCCGTTTTGGGGGCAAGCTTTTTACTGGTATTGGCAAGCAACCGATTTCGAATGACCGTTTTCGATCGTTGCTTTACACAATCCGGATGAGGAAACAGTTGTAAGATGTTCAAAAACAACTCCGATTTTCCCGTAAATAGTGTTTCTATCTCTGGAAAAGTAAGCTGAAGCAGGGTATGTATACGACTTCTGACCAATTTTAATTCCTGATCCAGTTCATGATAATAACGGGAAAGAGAGCGCATTTGATCATAATAATCGTCTTGTGCGATTTTATTTTTTCTGTCCGAGGTAAAATGAGTTTGAGCGAGCCGATGGGCATCGCTTTTATCCGTCTTATGCATTCGCATAGAAGCCGTTTGAAGTTTAGATTCGAGAGGATTTAATAAGCAATAAGGAAAACCATGATCGTTCATAAATCGCTCTAATTGGCGGGAGTAAACTCCTGTGGCTTCAAAGACAATTTCTGGTGTATGTCCATCCTGCTGAACAAGTGCGACAATGCGCTGATACAGTTTCTCAAAATGAATCTTATTATGTAGTATTTCTCCTTCAAAAACACAACACCTCGAGGTGTTGTAAATCACCATATAACTTTTTCCCATACTTACGTCAAAAGCAATAATACTCATCATTACGTTCCTCCCTCAAAACGATTGCAGAAGTCCTCACCTATCCCTATCGATTCCATTTTCTTTTACACGATCTCAACGGATCCAACATACTGAAACTGATTCATATAAGGACGGTGAAGTTGGTCTGTTTTGCGTGCGAACTTAAAGTTCCGGGGCTGCCTCGACCTATTCTTCACCTCTACAAAAAAATAGTAGCACAAACCATGGCCGTGGTTTGTGCTACTAATCTTAGTATGTTTTGCGTAAAAAGCATGCCTGAAAAGTTGATTGTAGTGGAAAGCGAGCGGGCTGGAACGAAAATCAACAGCTTCCAGACTTCTTGGACAGTCCTATTTTTCGTTTCTACATAAAAAAGGATATAATAAGGAAAACTCGGCTTGGGAGGTATACCTATGACATTTCAAAACCAAACCGTATTGCCGGCCGTCCGAAAATGGAAGGACCTGGAGAAGCTGCTGGACACCTCCTATACCTATATCGTCATCTTGGACAGCCACATTGCCCAGCTGAAGGATATGGTAAGACTGGCGGGACGGGCGAACAAGAAACTTTTCGTTCATGCCGACCTGATCAGCGGCCTGAAGGCGGATGAATATGCGGCAGAGTTTATCTGTCAGGAAATCAAACCGGCAGGCATCATCTCCACAAGAAGCAACGTGATCGCCACTGCCAAGAAAAAAGGTGTAATTGCCATTCAACGTTTGTTTCTTCTCGATTCCATTGCACTCGAAACCAGTTATAAAATTATCACAAAAACCCAGCCGGATTACGTTGAAGTGCTTCCTGGACTCATGCCCAACATCATTCAGGAGGTTCACGAAAAAACGGGGATACCCGTGTTTGCCGGCGGCTTGATCCGCACAAAAGAGGAAATCGAACTGGCGATTAAAGCAGGAGCTGTGGCGGTAACCACCTCGGATAAAGAGTTGTGGTGAGGGTGATTCCTTTTATTCCCTCGCCGCGCTTTATTGACAGCGTTTGCAAACTGTGTTTAAATAATAGACAAGTTAATATTCTGACGGAGAATCGGAGATCAGCGGAAGCCCTTACATGTATGTGTGGGATTTTTTTGCTGGTCTTTTGTTTTGAATAGGATATTATCGTTGCTAAAATTGAGAGGAGTGTTGCAGAATGTCACCGATACTGGGAGAAATTGTAGGAACCATGATTTTGATTATATTTGGTGGTGGAGTTGTCGCCAACGTCAGCTTGAAGAAATCCAAGGCAGAAGGCGGAGGATGGATCGTCGTAGCTCTGGGATGGGGACTCGCGGTAGCGATGGGGGTATATGCGGTTGGAAATGTAAGCGGTGCCCATCTTAACCCGGCCGTCACATTGGCATTGGCTGCCGTCGGAGAGTTCAGCTGGTCGCAGGTTCCCGGCTATATCCTGGCTCAGATGCTGGGTGCATTCCTTGGAGGGGTTATTGTTTATTTTCAGTTCCTTCCGCATTGGGAAAAAACAGAAGACAAAGCCGTTAAATTGGGAGTTTTCTCGACAGACCCTGCAATACCACATACATTATCGAACCTTTTAAGTGAGTTCATTGGAACAGCCGTTTTGCTGGTAGGACTTTTGGCAATAGGCGCGAATAAATTTACAGAAGGACTTAACCCGTTAATTGTTGGTTTTCTAATTGTGGCGATCGGATTATCCTTGGGTGGTACTACCGGTTATGCCATCAACCCGGCGCGTGACCTTGGACCGAGACTGGCCCATTTCTTCCTTCCAATCAGCGGAAAGGGAGGATCCAACTGGAAGTACGCTTGGATCCCTGTAGTGGGACCGATTCTCGGAGGCGTTTTTGGAGCACTTCTCTATGAGGTATTGTTCAAGGGCAAAGTAACCACTTTCTTCTGGAGCTGGACAGTATTATCTGCTGTTGTCATTGCGGCCGCCCATTTTGCCGGTAAACGGGGCACCCACAGCTTTACACACGGCGAACGAATCAAGAACTAAATATAGTTGTAAAAGCGAGCTATCTAGAAACGAAAATCAACCACTTCCAAGAGCTACAAAGTTTACGGAAGACGTCAAATAAAAAATATGCATCAAAAAACAGTTATTTTTGTAAAGGAGAGGAAAAGAACATGGAAAAGAAATACATTTTATCTCTCGATCAGGGGACAACAAGCTCAAGGGCCATTCTTTTTAATAAAGATGGCGAATGTGTCAATGTGGCGCAAAAGGAGTTCACACAGCATTTTCCCAAACCGGGCTGGGTAGAACACAACGCACAGGAAATTTGGGGCAGTATTTTGGCTGTGGTCGCTCAAGTACTAGAGGGTACCAATACATCTCCTAAGGAAATCGCAGCAATTGGCATCACCAATCAGCGGGAAACAGCGGTCGTCTGGGATAAAAACACTGGTAAACCGGTCTACAATGCGATTGTTTGGCAATCCAGACAGACCGCAGACATTTGCGAAGAGTTAAAGGAACAAGGATATAACGATTTATTTAGAGACAAAACAGGATTGCTTATTGACGCTTATTTTTCCGGAACAAAAGTGAAATGGATCCTGGACAACGTTGAAGGCGCGAGGGAAAAGGCAGAAAACGGAGACCTTCTGTTTGGAACGATTGATACTTGGCTTCTTTGGAAAATGACTGGCGGAAAAGCTCATGTTACGGATTATTCCAATGCTTCACGTACGTTGATGTATAACATTTATGATCTGAAATGGGATGAAGAATTGCTGGACATCCTGGGTGTACCGGCGTCCATGCTTCCTGAAGTAAAATCTTCTTCTGAAGTTTACGGACACACCATTGATTATCACTTTTTCGGTGAAAGTATTCCAATTGCCGGCATTGCGGGAGACCAGCAGGCTGCCCTGTTTGGACAAGCTTGTTTTGAAACCGGTATGGCGAAAAACACCTATGGTACAGGATGCTTTATGCTCATGAATACAGGTGAGAAAGCCGTGCGTTCGGAGCATGGGCTGTTAACGACACTGGCCTGGGGCATTGACGGAAAAGTTGAGTACGCGCTGGAAGGAAGCATTTTTGTTGCCGGTTCCGCGGTTCAGTGGCTTCGTGATGGCTTGCAGCTTATTCGTACCTCTCCTGAAAGTGAGGATTTGGCGACCCGTGTGACTTCTTCCGATGGTGTTTACGTAGTCCCTGCCTTTGTTGGATTGGGAACTCCGTATTGGGACAGCAAAACACGTGGTGCAGTATTCGGTTTAACACGAGGTACCCAAAAAGAACATTTTGTTCGTGCCACACTGGAATCCCTTGCTTTTCAAACACGTGACGTGCTGACAGCTATGGAAGCCGACTCCAATATTGAATTGAAAAAGCTTCGCGTGGACGGAGGGGCGGTTATGAATAACTTCCTCATGCAGTTCCAGTGCGATATCCTTGGTGTTCCTGTAGAACGTCCTGAAATCAATGAAACCACAGCGCTTGGAGCCGCGTATCTTGCCGGACTTGCAACTGGTTTCTGGAAGGGCCGCGAAGAAATTGCGAACAAGTGGAAAGTGGAAAGAGATTTTGATGTGGAAATGGAAGAGAAGGAACGAGAAGACCTTTATAAAGGCTGGAAAAAAGCAGTTGAAGCCGCGCGGGTTTTCCAATAAACCACAAGCACACCATTTGCACTTTCCGGGATAACTTGTTATGATACAACTATAAGTTAATAACGGTCGGAGCTATGGAGAGACCACAATACCTTGTACATCGATACAGGGGTATTGTGGTCTCTTTTTTATTCTCTGAGTAAAATTAGGTGCTTTAATTGTGGAAATTTAGGAAATGAATAAATTGATGGAATGATGAAGGAGTGGCGTTGATATGGATATTTCATTTTCAAGCAATAAAAGAAAGCAGTATATTCAGGACATGAAAGACTCGTCCCTGGATCTGTTGATCATCGGAGGCGGGGTTACTGGAGCAGGGATTCTTCTGGATGCTACCACGCGCGGTATGAAAGCAGGCGTGTTGGAAATGCAGGATTTTGCCGGAGGTACATCCAGCCGTTCTACCAAACTGGTCCATGGCGGACTTCGTTATTTGAAACAGTTCGAAGTGGGCCTTGTGGCAGAAGTGGGGAAAGAACGTGCGATCGTTTACGAAAATGCACCACATGTAACCACACCAGAGTGGATGCTTCTTCCCTTCTATAAAGAAGGAACGTTTGGCAAATTTTCAACTTCCATTGGCTTGAAGGTTTATGACTTCCTGGCTGGAGTAAAGCGGAACGAACGCCGTTCCATGCTGACCAAGGAAGAAACAATGAAACGGGAACCACTGCTCAAAAGTAAAGATCTGCTCGGCGGAGGTTACTATGTTGAGTATAAAACCGACGATGCACGTCTTACGCTTGAGATTATGAAAGAAGCAGCAGCCCGTGGGGGGAAAGCCGTAAACTACATTAAAGTAGTTGATTTCATCTATGATCAAAGCGGAAAACTGCTTGGCGTTAAATCAGAAGATACGATTACTGGTGAAACGCATGAAATTTATGCGAAGAAAATTGTAAACGCAGCAGGTCCTTGGGTGGATCAATTGCGTGATATTGATAAATCCAAAAAAGGTAAAAGAATTCACCATACAAAAGGAATTCATCTTGTGATCGACCAGGAGCGGTTCCCGTTGCACCAGGCTGTTTATTTTGATACACCGGACGGCCGAATGGTATTTGCGATTCCTCGTGATGGCAAAACGTATGTGGGTACAACTGATACAGATTACAAAGGAGATCTTAAAAATCCAAGAATTACGCATGATGACGTCAATTATGTCATTAACGCCATCAACTTTATGTTTCCGGAGGTGAAAATGACGGAAGCAGACATTGAATCTTCCTGGTCGGGATTACGCCCATTGATTCATGAAGAAGGAAAAGATCCTTCTGAGATTTCAAGGAAAGACGAAGTATTCTTTTCTCCTTCTGGATTGATCACAATTGCCGGCGGTAAATTAACCGGATACCGAAAAATGGCTGAAAAAGTAGCAGATATCGTAGCCGGACAGCTTGAAAAAGAAATTGGCATCAAATATGACACTAGCAATACCAAGCACCTGGTGCTTTCCGGCGGAAATGTCGGCGGAAGCAGCCATTATCCGGAGTTCATCCGGGAAAAGACAGCAGAAGGGCTTAACCTTGGTTTAAGCCAAGAAGATGCAGAGCAGCTGGTTAAAAAGTACGGTTCCAATGTTGACCGTTTGTTTGAAATCATCCGTGACGGTAAAAAAGAAGCCGAGTTGAACAACTTGCCAGTCAATGTATATGCAACATTGGTCTATGCAATGGATGAAGAGATGGCTACAACTCCTGCCGATTATTTTATCCGACGTACAAGCGCGATGTATTTCGATATCGCGTATGTTCGCCAATGGAAGGAAAAAGCGATTGCGTTTATGGCGAAGCATTTGAACTGGACGCCAGAGCAAACACAAGAGCATACGGAAGAACTGGAGCGCCAAATGAGCTACAGCACACAAGCTGTTTAATCGTTGTTTTTAAAAACCGGAATTTCTTCATGAAATTCCGGTTTTTTATGTAACTTTTTCCATTAAGTGGCGACTAATCGATTGTGCACAGAATTCTTGAGCGCAAATCAAACGGTCGGAGGTATGTAAGATGAAGAAATGGATGGCCGCTGCTGTTGTTGCAGCAAGTTTAGTAACAGGAATGACAGTTGGAGGAGTGCAGCCCGCCGAAAACGTTTATGCAGCTGCAAAAGATGACATTCCGTTTAATGTGAATCCGGTTCAAATCTTTTTTAAGTTTGCCATTCCAAATGCCAAGGAAGCTCAAAGGCAGTTTGCCAAGGAAGCAAAAATGGATGTTGTGGTATTCAAAAAGAATGTGAAGGAGTTCCAGCTTCAGCGTCTGACTGAAGTGGGACATGAAAAGGGGCAGATTGAATTTTCCGCAACATTCTTTGCAAAGCTTAACAAGTCTTATAAAGGAACGCTGTCAGAAGGCTATAATCATCTTTATTTTATGGTAAAGAAAACAGGAAACATGGAATATACCATTACGTCCTGGAGTAAAGAAAAGCAGATTAAAAATGATATGGTCGATAATTATTTCGGCGATCAGGCCGCGGCCGTAGCTGTAAAGAACATCGGAAAGCCATTTAAAATGGGGGGAACAACACCAAAAGGATTTGATGCGAGCGGGTTTGTCCTTTATTCGTATCAAACAGCCGCTCAATTAACGCTTCCTCGTACGGTTGCTGATCAATACAAGGCGGGAACTTCCGTTAAGGCCGCCAAGCTGCATAAAGGTGACCTTGTTTTCTATGATTTAGTCGGAAAGAAAAAAGCAACCTTCGTAGGGATATATAATGGAAATCAGACCTTTATCGGCGCAACGACAAAGGGAGTAAGAGCAGTAAAAATGACGGATTCCTACTGGAAAACCAAATACATTGGAGCAAGGCGTGTGCTGGAATAGAAAATGCGCTCGTCAGGGGTGTCAGGGCTTTTACAAGAAGCCCCGGCACCCTATTTTAATATGGAGGATTGACTGAGATAAGGTTGAGGGTGCGAGGCTAAAAGGGTTTTTTTAATATAGTTCAGCAGATGTTCAGCGGCCGCCTCCCCTTTGTCAAATTCATCAGGAAGGGATGAACAGTTCTCCAGCCGTTCAAAGAACTCGTCTTTTTCCTCCTGTGTGGCCCCTCTTTTAAAATAGCCCCATAAATGCTGGGATGTATTGTTGAATCCCTTTTTGGTATACGGTACCTGTTCCAATTCTTTTAGCTCTTCCAAAATGGCTGCATAATCTTCTTCCTCTTTTGCTTTGCGGAATCTGTCTCTGATGCCGCTGTAATACCGATAGCTTTTGGCCATCACTTCGTATTTCTGTTGGGCCCACTTCTTTTCAGCTTTCTTTCTTGTATCCATGTTTTCCCTCCTTTTTTTCAATGTAGCATTGGGAATCCATCTCCTCAAGGCTGAACGTCATTCTACCCGCTGAACAAGCACATATACTCTATAGTGGGGCAGAACTCCTGCTACCTCCGTATTGTCGACACAAATATTGGAATTTGCTATAATGAAGACGATTACATAATGTTTGAAAAATTCAGATGATTAGGGGGGGTAAGAGATGGACGCTATCCACATTTACCAGAACAATTATCTAGTTGTTGCCGTCTTTCTTGCGCTGGGTATCCTTTTGCCGGTGGGAGCTTTAACTGCAGGCAGGTTGCTTCGGCCGTATAAGCCAACAAAGGAAAAGTACACCACCTATGAAAGCGGAATTGAACCTTTTCATCAAAGCTGGATTCAATTTAATGTACGCTATTATTTGTTTGCTCTCATGTTCGTCATTTTTGATGTAGAAACCGTATTTTTGTATCCTTGGGCAGTCGCTTATGATCATCTGGGTGCCTTTGCGCTGATCGAAATGGGTATTTTCATTGTGATGCTTGCGCTTGGTTTACTATACGCATGGAAGAAGAAGGTGCTGAAATGGATCTGAAGCTTTCCGATATTTCTCCTGAAGAAAAAGCAGAGCTTGAACGCAATGTATTTATGGCCACCCTCGAACAAATTAAGGCCTGGGCAAGGAGCAATTCTCTTTGGCCGCTGACATTCGGTCTGGCCTGCTGTGCGATAGAAATGATGGGAACCGGTTCCTCTCACTATGACCTTGACCGTTTTGGAAGCATATTCCGGACATCTCCGCGTCAGTCGGATGTGATGATTGTGTCGGGAACCGTAACGAAAAAAATGGCCCCGGTGCTGAAAAGGCTGTACGATCAAATGCCCGAGCCAAAGTGGGTCATTGCCATGGGTTCTTGTGCAACCGCTGGTGGTCCTTATATTAAGTCCTATGCGGTTGTTAAGGGAGTGGACCAGATTGTGCCGGTTGACGTGTATATCCCTGGATGCCCGCCGAACCCTGCTGCTTTGATATATGGCATCAATAAATTGCAGGAAAAGATCCGGTATGAAGCGAAGACAGGGAAGAAGGTGATGTAATGCCAAACGAACATGATGGAACACCGCCTGAATCCAATGAGTCGTTATCAAAGGAAGAGTTGAAAAAGCGTGCAGCCGCTGAAGCGAAGGCGAAAGCACTGGAGCTTGCCAAACAAAAAGCGCTGGAAAAGAAAGAAGAAAGTGAACCTGCAGAAAAGAGCAATGAACCAGATGATACTTTAGCGAAGGATAAAGCTCTTGCTGCAGCCAAAGCAAAGGCCGCCGCAGCGGCAAAGGCCAAAGCAGCAGCTGCTGCGAAAGCAAAAGCCGCCCGTGAAGGTGCATCAGACGGAGCGGCCACAGAAGATGAAAAAGCTCTTGCTGCAGCCAAAGCGAAGGCTGCCGCAGCGGCAAAGGCCAAAGCAGCAGCTGCTGCGAAAGCAAAAGCCGCCCGTGAAGGTGCATCAGACGGAGCGGCCACAGAAGATGAAAAAGCTCTTGCTGCAGCCAAAGCGAAGGCTGCCGCAGCGGCAAAGGCCAAAGCAGCAGCTGCTGCGAAAGCAAAAGCCGCCCGTGAAGGTGCATCAGACGGAGCGGCCACAGAAGATGAAAAAGCTCTTGCTGCAGCCAAAGCGAAGGCCGCCGCAGCCGCAAAGGCCAAAGCAGCAGCTGCCGCGAAAGCAAAAGCCTCCAGGGGAGGAGCGGCAGACTCCTCTGATGCATCCGATGAAAAAGCCAAAGCGATAGCAGCCGCGAAAGCAAAAGCTGCCGCTGCGGCACGGGCAAAGGCAGCAGCAGCCGCAAAAACGGCTGATGAACCTGCCGAGGAACAAAAGCCTTCTCCTCTTCAGCCGCTTTTGGATAAATATAAAGCCATCATCCAAAAAGAATTGGGAGACGACGCACTGGAAGACAGCTACATCAACCTGTTGTCCAAGGATGTTCCGACTCTGGTTGCCCAACCGGATACATATTTTAAAATCGCCCAGTTGTTAAAACACCACGAAGAACTTCGTTTTGATTATTTATCAGAACTTCATGCCACAGATTTTGAGACTCACCTGGAAGTGTACACCCATTTTTACTCCTACTCACACCGTTGTCCCGTCGCACTTAAAGTAAAAATAAACAGAGAAGAAGCGGTCATCGACTCCCTGGCTCCGTTATGGGCGGGCGCCGACTGGCCCGAACGAGAAGCATATGACCTGATCGGAATTACCTTCAAAGGGCATCCGAATTTAACAAGAATTATGATGCCGGATGATTGGATCGGACATCCGCTCCGCAAAGACTACGAACCCTATGACGTGGAGGTGTAGCCAGTGATCCGCACCGAAGAAATGCTGTTGAACGTCGGCCCGCAGCACCCCAGTACTCATGGGGTTTTCCGGATCGTTCTGAAAATAGATGGAGAGACCATTGTAGAAGCCAATCCTGTCATCGGTTACCTTCACAGAGGAACTGAAAAGCTGGCCGAAAACCTTCAATACACACAAATTATCCCGTATACCGACCGAATGGATTATCTGGCAGCCATGACCAATAACTATGTGATTTGTCACGCGGTGGAAACCATGATGAATATCGAAATCCCTGAACGTGCCGATTATCTTCGTGTTTTGGTGATGGAGCTTGGAAGGGTTGCGAGCCATCTGGTGTGGTTTGGAACCTATCTGCTTGATATTGGCGCCATGAGCCCGTTTCTCTATGCCTTCCGCGAAAGAGAGGCTATTATCGGCTTTTTAAATGAGATCTCCGGAGCCCGCCTGACATTCAATTACATGCGGATCGGCGGTGTAAAATGGGACGCTCCTGAAGGATGGATCGAAAAAGTCAGGGATTTTGTGCCTTACATGCGGGAACAGCTTGCAGGATATCATGATCTGGTGACGGGAAATGAGATCTTTTTGAACCGTGTGAAGGGAATTGGATTTTATTCCAAAGAAGAAGCGCTGGATTATTCACTGAGCGGTGCAAACCTACGGTGTACAGGAATTGAATGGGATCTCAGAAAAGACGAACCCTATTCCCTTTACGATCGGTTTACATTTGACGTTCCCGCGTTTGACAGCGGCGATGCCTGGGCGCGCTATCAATGCAGAATGGCGGAAATCGAGGAATCTCTGAAGATCATTGAACAAGCTGTCGAACAATTTCCGGAAACCGGAGAGGTTATGGCCAAGGTGCCCAAAATCATTAAACCGCCTAAAGGAGAAGCCTTTGTACGGATTGAGTCTCCGCGGGGAGAAATTGGCTGCTATATTGCATCGGAAGGGAAAAAGGAGCCGTACCGCCTGAAGTTCAGGAGGCCTTCCTTCTACAATCTTCAGATCCTGCCCAAGCTTCTTGTCGGTGAAAATATCTCCAACCTGATTACCATTCTCGGCGGTATCGATATCGTGTTAGGGGAGGTGGACGGCTGATGGTGAATGACTTGTTAACCTCGCCACCAGGGTGGATTCATGCAGCGATCTTTTTGGGATTGGGAGCATGCCTCCTGGTGATCGTCCTCGGTTTTGTAACGTATGCCATCCTTGCAGAGCGGAAAGTGCTTGGCTTTATGCAGCTTCGCCCCGGGCCAAACCGGGTCGGAGGGCGATTCGGGCTGTTGCAGACAGTAGCTGACGTAATGAAGCTGCTGATCAAGGAAGATACCATTCCAAAGGCAGCGGACAAACCGCTTTTCGTATTGGCTCCTGTTCTTGCGTTTGCTCCGGCCTTTATGGTACTGGCGGCCATTCCTTTTTCCGATCATCTGAAATTTTCCGATCTTAGCATTGGTCTTTTGTATTACATAGCCATATCTGGTATTACCACAGTAGGGATTTTGATGGCGGGTTGGGCCTCCAACAATAAATATTCCCTGCTTGGGGGGATGAGGTCAGCCGCCCAGATGATATCCTACGAAATTCCTCTCGTCGTCTCGGTTGTCGGCGTGATTATGTTCAGCGGAAGCCTGAACCTGACAGAGATTGTCGAGGGGCAGAAAACGGTGGCATACATGTTTTTGTCGCCACTTGGATTTATCGTTTTTCTCATTTCCTCCATTGCCGAATTGAACCGGACGCCGTTTGATTTGCCGGAAGCTGAATCAGAGCTGGTTGCCGGGTATCATGTGGAATACTCAGGCTTCCGCTGGGCGTTTTTCATGCTGACTGAATATGTGTATCTGTTTGCGATGGCAGCCCTGACGACGGTTCTATTCTTAGGCGGATGGAATCCTGTTCCGTTCTTGGGCTTCATCCCGGGAATCATCTGGTTTGCCCTTAAATTCAGCCTGATTGTTTTCTTTATGATCTGGGTACGCGGCACCATGCCCCGATTAAGAGCAGACCAGCTGATGGAATTCGCCTGGAAGGTTCTTTTGCCGGTTGCTCTTGTCAATATTTTTGTAAGTGCTGTGGTAAAGGAACTTTTTTTAAGATAGGCAATCTGCAGAATAGGAGTGGTGCATAATGAAGGGTCTTGCGAAAGGCTTGAAATATACACTCAGCAACTTAACAAAGCAGAACGTGACAACACAGTATCCGGATGTTCCTCTTCAAATGCCTGACCGGTTCAGGGGCATTCAGAAGTTCTATCCGGAAAAATGCATTGTCTGTAATCAATGTGCAAACATCTGCCCGACAGACTGCATTCAGCTTACTGGAAAACCCCATCCTGATCCGGGCAAAAAGGGGAAAATCATTGATACGTATGATATCAACTTTGAAATTTGCATTTTGTGTGACTTGTGTACAGAGGTTTGCCCGACTGAGGCGATTGTTATGACAAACAACTTTGAATTGGCGGAATACAGTCGGGATGAATTGTTTAAAGACCTGGTCTGGCTGGATGAAAACGACAATAACGTAAGGAAGGAGAATAAAGCATGACCGGTGAGAGTATTGCTTTTTTTATCCTTGCGTTAACGGCGATTGCAGGCGGAGTCATGATGATCAATATGTCCAACGTCATTCATATGGTGGTTGCGCTCGTATTTACTTTTCTCGCCATCGCGGGAATTTATATTACGCTCTCCGCCGAGTTTGTGGCCGCCGTACAGGTGCTGATCTACTCGGGGGCTATTACGATCATTATGCTGTTTGGTATCATGCTGACCCGGCATGAGCGAATAACGGAATGGAAATTGCCAAAAATGACCGTTTTATTGTCGGGAGCAGGAATCCTTGTGTTTTTCCTGATCATGTTTTTTGGTATTAACCGTCTCAGCCTAGGAAATCCGGCGACCGACCTTCATATTGATAACACGAAAAAAATTGGCGTTGAGCTTTACTCAAAATATGTCATTCCTTTTGAATTAACATCGGTCTTGCTTCTCGTAGCCTTAATCGGCGCTATTGTCATTGCAAAAAGGGATGATGAGAAGGAGGCAGGCAAATGAGTACGATTCCTTTATCGGTCTACCTGGTGCTTGCGCTTATTTTGTTTTGTATCGGATTGTTTGGCGCTCTCACCAAGCGCAACGCGGTGATTGTATTAATCTCCATTGAATTGATGCTGAATGCAGTGAATATTAATCTGGTGGCTTTTGCGAAATATGGAGTAAATCCGGGTCTTACAGGGCAGATTTTTTCGTTGTTTACCATAACGGTTGCTGCTGCTGAAGCTGCAGTGAGCCTTGCCATTTTAATGGCTCTGTATCGTAACCGCAAGACTGTTAATGTGGATGAAATGGATATTATGAAGCGCTAAAAAGGGGTTGGAAATGATGATGCAGAATGCCTGGCTTATACCACTGTTACCGCTGCTATCCTTCATCCTTCTTTTACTTTTTGGAAAAAAGTTAAAGGAAGCCTCTGCTTATGCTGGTATTCTATTAACTTTTCTTTCTCTGGTCATGTCTGTCATTGTCATGGCCGGCCAATGGGGGGGAGAGTCCTATAAAGCAGAAGGACTGTGGCTAAATATCGGAAACCATCCTGTAACAATGGGGTTTGAGATTAACCCGCTGAATGCATTGATGCTTGTTGTCGTCTCGCTTGTAAGCTTTCTCGTGCATTTGTATTCCAAAAGCTATATGCACGGAGATGACCGCTTTCATGTGTTTTTTGCCTATCTTGGTTTGTTCACCTTTGCCATGCTCGGCCTTGTATTGTCACCAAACTTGCTTCAGGTCTACATTTTTTGGGAGCTCGTAGGGCTCGGTTCATTTTTGCTGATCGGTTACTATTACTTTAAGCCGGAAGCAAAGGCAGCTGCAAGGAAAGCCTTTATTATGACCAGAATCGGGGATGTCGGTCTGTTTATTGGCATTATTCTCTTATTCTGGCAAACGGGAAGCTTCGAATACGATGAGATTTTCAAAGCGATAGGAAATAAAAGCATTTCACCGGACATGATTACGCTGACAGCCATTCTGATTTTTGTTGGAGCCGTCGGAAAATCAGGCCAGCTTCCTCTCCATACCTGGCTTCCGGATGCCATGGAAGGCCCGACCCCGGTATCTGCGCTCATTCACGCAGCAACAATGGTAGCTGCAGGTGTCTATCTGGTGGCTTCCATGTACCCGCTGTTTGAAGCATCCGCCGCAGCGATGACCACAGTCGCAGTGGTAGGTGGGATAACCGCGGTCTTTGCGGCATCCATTGGTTTAATGCAGAAAGACATTAAACGGGTGCTCGCTTATTCGACAGTCAGCCAGCTCGGTTATATGATGCTCGCTCTTGGCTCGGGGAGCTATACAGCCGGAATCTTTCATTTAATGACACATGCCTTTTTTAAAGCGCTGCTCTTCCTTGCCGCAGGCAGTGTCATCCATGCAGTACATACGCAAAACATTGAAGAAATGGGCGGACTGTGGAACAAGCTGAAAGTAACAGCTCCCCTGTTTTTAATTGGTGCCCTGTCGATTTCCGGTTTTCCTCTGTTCTCCGGTTTCTTCAGTAAGGATGAAATTCTGATGGCGACCTATGAGAACGGAAGGTATGTTTTGTTTACCTTGGCGCTGATCGCCGCCTTTTTCACCGCGTTCTATATGTTCCGGCTGTTTTTCATGGTGTTCTCCGGAAGTCCTGCCAATCACACTCAGGAAGTCAAAGAGTCTGAAATATCCATGAAGTTTCCCATGCTTGTACTGGGGCTGCTTGCGATTGTGGCCGGGTACTTGAATACCCCGTGGTTCGGATCATTTTTAGAGGATTACCTGAGCCAGGGACCTGTATCATTTTCAACAAAGGAAGTGCATGGTCCGGTGTGGATTCCGGTTCTTGCTGTTGTTCTGTCTTTGGCAGGGATCGCTCTTGCCTATGTGATGTACGGAAAGAAAACATTGGCGAGAGACTGGCTGTCCCGTTCCTTCCCATCATTAAGCTCCCTCATCTACAACAAGTATTATGCGGATGAAATCTACCAGGCTACGGTAGTCAGAGGGACTACGGTTTTCAGCTATTTTTGGAGCTATGTCGACCGGTATTTGGTGGAAGCCGCTGTCAACGGCACAGCAGGGCTTGTTCACTGGGTCGGTAAAAAAGGGTCTGAATTCCACAATGGCCAGGTGCAGAGGTTTGGCGCCATCGCTTTTGCCGGTTTGGTTCTCCTGCTGCTAATCTTTGCCGTTACAGGGGGGTATTTCTCATGAATTATATGCTGTCCCTGCTCGTATTCTCACCACTCGTCGGCATCCTTGCATTAAGCCTTCTCTCATGGAAAAACGAGAGGGCCATCAAGCTTGCCGGATTGTTCGGTACGCTTCTGCCGCTGATCCTCGTTCTGATCGCCGCGGCCGGTTTTCACTCCTCTGTTTCAGGTCTTCAGATGACCGAGCAGGCAAACTGGATTTCCTACACATTGGAAGGCCTCAATGGAAGCATGCAGTTGAAAATCAACTACGAACTGGGCATTACCGGCCTTTCTCTCGTTCTGTTGATATTAACGGCAGTTGTATCCTTTCTTGCAGCGCTCGCCTCGTGGAACATGAAGAATGCTTCAAAAAGCTTTTTCATCTTCTTTTTGATCCTGGAACTGGGCATGCTGGGCGTATTTGCTTCCCAAAATTTATTTTTATTCTTCATCTTCTTTGAAATCACGCTGATTCCCATGTTCTTTCTTATTGGGCGATGGGGATATGCCGACAGGGAAAAAGCCGCCTACAGCTTTTTAATCTATAACGGAATCGGTTCAGCGATTCTGCTGATTGTGTTTGTTGCCCTGTTCATGAAAACAGGTACTCTGAATTATGGAGAATTGACAAAAATACTGGCAAGCCCGGATGGAGCAGCCGTTGCAGGAAGCACGTTCCGTCTGTCTGTGCTTGTTTCGCTGCTGATTGCATTTGGGATCAAGCTTCCCATCTTTCCGCTTCATACGTGGATGCTCAGGGTTCACGTTCAGGCACCGCCTTCCATTGTCATGCTTCACTCCGGAATTCTCCTGAAGATTGGAGCTTATGGGCTTTTCACGTTCGGTATGGGCTTCTTTCCTGAAGAATTTAAGAAACTGGGTGTTTTAATTGCCATCCTGGGTGTGATCAATCTGTTGTACGGTGCTTTTCTGGCCATCGTTCAAACCGATCTGAAAAAAGTACTCGCCTATTCATCGGTATCTCATATGGGCATTGTGCTGATTGGGCTGGCAGCCATGAACGAAGCGGGTGTGAAGGGAGCCATCTTCCAGCTCGTCTCTCACGGCCTTATCTCTGCGCTGTTGTTCTTTCTGATTGGCGTGCTATACGAGAGAAGCGGCTCTTCGGATATACAGGACTTCAGCGGCCTTGCAGCAGCGATGCCCGTCACTGCAGGGGTACTGCTTGCCGGAGGACTTGCATCTCTTGGTTTGCCGGGGATGTCAGGGTTTATCAGTGAATTCCTTGCCTTTGTTGGTCTTTTCCAAACGATGCCCATTATCGCAGCGATAGGCGCCCTTGGCATCATCCTGACTGCGGTTTACATTCTGCGTGCTGTACTTGCCGTTACCTTTGGACCGAAAAAAGAAACGCATTCCGCTTTTAAGGATCTGACCGTCCTGGAGAAAGTTCCTGCTTTTGTGTTATTGGCCCTCGTGCTGTTGATCGGGGTCTATCCTGAAATTCTGAGCAAATCACTAACCACTGTTTTAGATACAATCTTGTTAGGCTTAAGGGGGTAGCCCGATGGATTTGCAAACCTTAACTTCAATGAATTGGGGTATCATGGCGCCGGAATTTACTGTGCTGGGAACAGCGTTGCTTTTGTCTTTGCTGGATTTGTTCATGCCCCGGCAAAAAAGCCGCAGGATCCTCGGCATCCTGTCTGCCGCTGGGATTGTCCTGGCTTCGGTCTTTTTGTTTCTGCAGTTCAGCCATGAACCCGCTTCCTTGTTTCATGATATGTACCGGCTCGATTCCTTTTCAAAAGCGTTTAAACTGATTCTTCTATTGGGAACAGGGCTGATTTTAATTTTGGCTTATGATTATAAAATGGACCGCGAAGAGGAATACCGAGGAGAATTTTATTATCTTCTGCTGACCGCTTTGCTTGGCGGTCTTATCATGGCTTCAAGTGCTGATATGATCACGCTGTTTATTGGCCTTGAACTCCTTTCTTTATCTTCGTATGTAATGGCGGGGCTGCGGAAGCGGGACAAAGAATCCAACGAAGCATCTTTTAAATACGTAGTAACAGGTGGAATTTCCACCGCGATTACCTTATTTGGGATGAGTTATATCTTTGGGCTGACCGGTGAAACGAACCTTTATACCATCGGAAATGCCCTGCAGGATACGAGTATTCTGCAAAATCAGTTCTTAATCGCGTTTGCCTTTTTCATCACCTTTGCCGGGCTGACATTCAAAATTGCATCTGCGCCTTTTCACATGTGGGCACCGGATGTTTACCAGGGATCACCTCTTCCGGTTACCGCTTTTTTGAGTGTGGTCTCCAAGACAGCCGGTTTCGCGCTGATCCTGCGGTTTTTCTTGCTTGTCTTCAGTTCAGCACCCGGAATTAAGGGAGACCCGCTGCTGTTTCAGGTTCAGCCCTACCTTGCTTTTCTTGCAGGAGCTACCATGATTGCAGGAAACCTTGCTGCCCTCCGCCAGCGGAATATAAAGCGGTTGTTTGCTTATTCTTCCATCGCGCAGGCCGGTTATATTCTGGTTCCGTTTGTCTCAGTCTCAGCGATGCTTTTTGAAACCACATGGTTTTATTTGCTGGCTTACCTGTTTATGAACATTGGTGCTTTTGCTGTTATTCAGGAAGTGACCGCACACAGTAAAACCCACGATATTTCGGGGTTTGCAGGGCTGTATCGGCGTTCGCCGTGGCTTGCGATCGCCATGACCATTTTTATACTTTCGTTGGCAGGGATTCCGGCAACCGCCGGCTTCATTGGGAAATTCGGCATCTTCATGAATGCGCTTGGTGCCTCCCAAGGCCATTATGTCTTAGCCGGTATACTCGTCGGAACCACCGTAATTTCCTATTTTTATTACTTCAATATCATTGGACAAATGTTTTTCCGGCCGGAACATCAGGAAGGAAGATTGCTGCATAAAAAAGGGCTGCTTCTTGTGACGGCAGTGTGTGCGGCAGCGACTGTTATTTTAGGAATTCTCCCAGGTACGGCATTGCATTTCTTTTATGAACAATTTCAGCTGACGGATTTTTTCCAGACAATG
Source organism: Fictibacillus sp. S7 (assembly GCF_004127935.1). Lineage (NCBI taxonomy): Bacteria > Bacillati > Bacillota > Bacilli > Caryophanales > Fictibacillaceae > Fictibacillus > Fictibacillus sp. S7. Next base: position 3,350,708 of record NZ_QJKL01000001.1, read on the forward strand.
GAACAAAAATAAGGATCTGCCAAGAAGGCAGGTCCTTTATTTTTTTATAAAGCGCTTACATAACTTTCAGATTTGTCAATATTGGAAACAGCTAAAAAAATAGGACTTTTGTCTGTTCCTTTGTGGTAGAATTCAGTTTATGCTACGTTCTATTGGCATGTGCTATCATGGTGGTTAGCTAATAACTCCTAAATGGCAAGGAGGAAACAAAATGTTTGAACAATCCGGGCAGCAGGCGCTGCTTGATATCCTTGTTCACCTGCTTTTCATTGGAATTACATGGTGGGCCATGCAGGCATTAAATTTCGACACTTTTATCAGAAAAGGCAAAGTGATTCAGGCCAGAGTGCTTTTCATACTCGTAACCATTGCTCTTGCCAGCCTCGTAAGCAACTTCTTTCTCGCATATTTGAACTATTCCACACAGCTAAAATATTTATTTTAATGAACAATGAAACAACCATATGAACCCTATTTTAAGCAAAAGATTGTGCAATGTTTAACAAAATAAGCTGCGGGATAATGTCGGAATATGACTTCAACTTCCATGAATAACGTGCCTTCCTCTGGCAAGAATGAGAAATAGAGGAGAGGACGGGTGGAAGTTATGAAGAAAAACATTGTTTTGTTTTTTGTTATTTTATTTTTGTTTCACTCTTACCAAGTCATTCATGCTCAGGAAATGAAAAGCTTTACCAAGCTTTCAGAAATGAAGCATGCTATGGATCAAAGCAATATAAATGTTAAAAATTGGTCCCTTTATACAAAAGGGAGTATAGGTTTTGTGAATGATGTAAATGGGTATCGTCAAAAAGCGGCATTATTAAGGAATGCAGCTGAAGGATTTAAATGGAGCGGACTGAATACGAATGAGCACTTCAAAATTACCGGGGTGCGGATTTCAGCGTCAGGACACATAAAAGAACGCCTTACGCTGGTAGCCTACCCCCAAAAAGGAAAGCTTGCAACGTATCTTGTTTATGCGGCAAAAGGAAAGGGCTGGAATAAAGTACAAATTCAGCAATTTGCCCGAATGTACCAGGATAGGGTCGCAACCTATTTTGAGGGAAAAAGTTCAACTTTCTCTTGTATCTCTGGGATACATAATGGTACAATGGATTTTGGTTTGTATAAACAAGCGCTTGGGCTCATGACAACGTTCTCCGCTGTTCCTGTTGAACAACTCAAGGAAGAGACGTTTGTATCAATCTCGGCATATACTGAGCATTGGGATGAGAAAATTAACACAGCTCATAAAGCAATGAATCTGCAGATTGCAATCAGAAATCAAGGAATGGGCGGCCAAACAGCCGTCACAATTGGAACACCAATAATTACGTCTGAATATTAATATAGAAATTGGACGCGGAGGGGAATATCGTTGGAAAAAATCATTGTCCGTGGTGGTAGGCGGTTAGAAGGCTCTGTGAAAGTTGAAGGAGCAAAGAATGCCGTACTGCCTGTCATCGCAGCATCCATTTTAGCCAGTAAAGGCACAAGCACGATTAAAGATGTGCCGACCCTTGCTGATGTATATACGATTAACGAGGTTTTGCGTTATTTAAATATTGAAGTTAAGTTTGAGAACGGCCAAATCAAAGTTGACGCTTCCAGTACTCTTAAAACAGAAGCTCCTTTTGAGTATGTTCGCAAAATGCGCGCTTCTTTCCTGGTAATGGGACCGCTTCTTGCGCGTGTCGGGATTGCCAGAATTGCTTTGCCGGGAGGCTGCGCCATCGGATCACGTCCGATTGACCAGCATTTAAAAGGCTTTGAAGCCATGGGTGCAACAGTTAAGATTGGTAACGGTTTTATCGAAGCAAGCATTGATGGCCGTTTGAAAGGCGCGAAAATTTATCTCGACTTCCCAAGTGTTGGAGCAACCGAAAACATTATTATGGCTGCTGCTCTTGCTGAGGGAACCACCATTCTCGAAAACGTTGCGAAAGAGCCTGAAATTGTGTGCCTTGCAAACTACATCAACTCCATGGGAGGAAAAGTAGTTGGAGCTGGGACAGGAACCATTCGCATTGAAGGCGTGGAAGAATTGAATGGTGCCGAGCATACGGTTGTTCCGGACCGTATCGAAGCAGGTACTTATATGGTAGCCGCTGCGATTACCGGAGGAAACGTATTGGTGGAAGGCGCGATTTCTGAACACCTTCGCCCATTGATCGCCAAGATGGAAGAGATGGGAATCGAAATTAAGGACGAAGATAAAGGTCTTCGTGTCATTGGGCCAAAAGAACTAAAGCCTGTGGACATTAAAACGATGCCGCATCCAGGATTCCCGACAGATATGCAATCACAAATGATGGCATTGCTTCTTCGGGCGAGCGGTACAAGTGTCATTACAGAAACCGTTTTTGAAAACCGCTTTATGCACGTAGAAGAATTCCGCCGCATGAACGGTGATATTAAAATTGAAGGTCGCTCAGCTGTAATCAATGGACCTGTTTCCTTACAGGGAGCAGAAGTTGCTGCTACAGACCTTCGTGCAGGAGCAGCTCTTGTTCTTGCTGGATTGGTCGCAGACGGCTATACGCGAGTGACCGAGCTGAAACACATTGACCGTGGATACGTGAGATTTACAGAAAAGCTCCGTGATCTGGGCGCTGATATTGAGCGTGTCAATGAAGAGTCAACGAAAGTTGAAAAAGAAGAAACATCGGTATCATTAAAATCTAATCTTGCATAATTCATATTGAGAGCTTCCCGCAATTTTTGCGGGAAGCTTTTTATACGTCTGAGTCATGTCAATAGTGCCAATAGCAGATTCTACTTTATGGAAATACAGGGATATAGACCCAGGTGGCATTTGAAGACACTTTAGTTTAGTAAAATATAATCAAAATTTTTTGAATAGTGTGAATTTAAAAATAAATAGTGTACTATTAGATGGCAAGGCAATCCACTTGGTAGATTGCCTTGCCATTCTATTAGAAAAAGGGGATACTGTTTATGAAGAAAAAGGCTCTGGCATTAGGATTATCAGTCGGTATGGCAGCTTCTTTACTTTCTCCTGTCAGTTCGCTGGCTGCACCCAAAAATGTATTTTCAAGCTACAAGGTCAGCCAGGAAAAAGGAACGCCGGAATTTGTTTCAGGCAGTTTGACTAAAGCTTCAGGGCACAAAGCGGAAGCGGTTGTACTGGGATATTTGAACCAGCAGAAGAGTGCCTATAAATTGGGATCACAAAAGGCTCAGGATTCATTTACCGTAGCGTCTAAACAGAAAGACAGGCTCGGATCAACGGTATTGCGACTTCAGCAAGTGTATCAAGGGGTTCCGGTCTGGGGCTCTACACAGGCAGCAGTAGTGGACAAGGAGGGCGTCTTGATGGTGGTATCTGGTTCGGTGGTCCCAAACCTTGAACAAAAGAGCGGCCTGAAGAATACAAAAAAGATTTCTGCAAAGAAAGCCATTGCTAAGGCTGTAAGCGATTTAGGCTACACGCCTGATTATGAAAAAGCACCGACTGCTGATCTCGTTGTTTATACATCCGGCAATGAAGCGGTCTATGCCTATCTTGTCAATTTAAACTTCCTTTCTCCTGAACCGGGTAACTACAATTATTTTGTGGAAGCGGCAACAGGTAAAATTATAAATAAATATAACAATATTGATGAAGCTCACGGACAGCAGGCTGCCGGCAAGCCGGGCGGAACACTGACGGGAACCAATGCGACTGGAACAGGAAAAGGTGTATTGGGAGATTTCAAAACATTGAGGACCTTATTGTCCGGTTCTACGTATTACCTGCAGGATAACACAAGGGGAAGCGGAATCTTTACATATGACGGAAAGAACCGCCAGTCTCTGCCAGGCTCTTTATGGGCCGATGCGGATAATGCTTATAACGCGACATATGATGCGCCTGCTGTAGATGCTCACTATTATGCCGGCGTCACGTACGACTATTATAAAAATGTATTCGGAAGAAATTCCTATGACAATAAAGGCGGCGCTTTAAAATCAACGGTTCACTACAGCCGGAATTACAATAATGCGTTCTGGAATGGATCGCAAATGGTTTACGGAGACGGGGATGGAACGACTTTTGTTCCTCTTTCCGGGGGAATTGACGTTGTAGCCCATGAATTAACCCATGCGGTTACAGACACCAGCTCCGACTTGGTGTACCAAAATGAATCTGGGGCATTAAATGAAGCCATCTCTGATATCTTTGGTACACTCGTCGAATATTACGACAACCGCAATCCCGATTATGAGATCGGTGAGGATATTTATACGCCAAAGGTTGCAAATGATGCACTCCGCTCCATGAGTGATCCCACAAAGTATGGTGATCCTGATCATTACTCCAAGCGATACACAGGTACAAGCGATAACGGAGGCGTACACACAAACAGCGGAATTATCAATAAGCAAGCCTACTTGCTCGCTGTTGGGGGAACCCACTATGGCGTAACCGTTCCCGGCATTGGAAACAGCAAGCTTGGAGCCCTGTACTATCGTGCCAACACGGTTTATCTGACGGCAAATGCGACGTTCAGCCAGGCTAGAGCCGCTCTTGTTCAATCAGCGGTCGATCTTTACGGAGCCGGATCGGCAGAAGTGAACGCGGTAAACAAATCATTTGATGCTGTAGGTGTCTATTAAAATGCATGAAAGGGGCTGTCCTGAAAGTCAGAAATTGACCTTCAGGCAGCTCTTTTTTGCGTAAAAAGCTTCCATGAAAAGTTGATTGAAGTGGAGGGTGCGAGACTCCTGTGGGACTAGCGTGACAGGTGAGACTCCCGCAGGCGCCTGCGCCAAGAGGCTCACCGCACGCCCCACGGAAAGCGAGCGGCCTGGAACGAAAATCAACGGCTTCCAGACTTCTTGGACAGCCCCTCTTTCTATGAAGCAAAACGATAGAGTAAAAAACAAGTTCTAATAGGGTGCGGTACTCCATAAATTGTAAAGACTAATCAAATTAGTGGAGGCCAGCCTGAATGTTCATACGACTGAAGCCGATCAGCTTCTATCTCTCTATTTTTGTACTGGTTCTTGTTCTGATTCCAGCTCTCGTCGTGCTTCCCTATTCTTCCAAAGCGCCGCAATTGCTAGAAGCAAAGCCAAAGAAAATGCAGCAGAAATCCGTAGAAACGCTTTCCTCTACCCTGGCTGTTCCGGTATACCGGACAGTGGAAGAAAAGGTAGAGAAGGTGCCGCTCGAAGATTATGTAAAAGGGGTTGTCGCGTCGGAAATGCCTGCTGATTTTGAAATGGAAGCCTTAAAAGCACAGGCGCTGACAGCGAGAACCTATATCGCTCGTATGCTTGCGAACAAGAAGGATGTGAATCTACCAGGCGGAGCAGCGGTCACTGATTCCATCCTCTACCAGGTGTATAAGAGCGATGATGAGCTGAAAAGGCTCTGGGGCAGTGATTATGAGAAGAAGATGCAGAAAATCACCAAGGCCGTAGCAGCAACCCGGGGAGATATTCTAACGTACGACGGACAGCCCATTTTCGCCAGTTTTTTCTCGACCAGCAATGGATATACCGAGAACAGTGAGGATTATTGGGGCACAAAATATCCTTATCTCAAAAGTGTGAAAAGCCCCTGGGACAAAAACACCCCTAAGTTTTCACAGAAGCAGGAGATTCCTCTTTTAGAGGTGGAAAGTAAATTGGGAGTTGGGATTAAGGACAATGGATTAATTGGTAAGGTAACCAACAGAACCGAGGGTAACAGAATAGCCAGCATCACCATTGGCGGAAAAACTTTTAAAGGAAAAGACGTCCGTGAAAAACTGGGGCTTCGTTCATCGGATTTCACCCTGACAAGAAAGGGTAACAAAGTAATCGCGGATACCAAAGGGTTTGGCCATGGCGTAGGCATGAGCCAGTATGGTGCCAACGGAATGGCAAAGGACGGTAAGAATTATAAAGAGATCGTCAAGTATTATTATAAAGGTATCGCCATCACCGCTTATCATCCCCAGGAAGAACAATCCACCGTAAAAAAATAATCAAACCCGGCGCAATTGGCCGGGTTTTTTGCTGTACATCTCTTTGGAACAGGGGGCAAAAATCATCATTGATTTGTTGACTGAAGGGAAAGGGGCGAGACTCCTGGAACGAAAGTCAATCCCTCTTGAAAAAAGTCATGCATAAATTTCTTCCTTTTGTCGAAAAATAAATTCCGGAAATTTTTCATGCCAAAGTATATATTTTCTGAATTCTGTTCAGAATGGTTGCTGAGGTGATGATAAAAATGAAAGATGAAGAAAAGCAAACCCAAAAAACAGTTCCTCTAAAAGGGAGGAGAATGGGGAAATTCATGAAAAAACGTTGGGTATATCCCGCAATCTATCTCGCATTTGCTGCTGTCGTTCTGGCTTCTGTGCTTTGGTATCAAAACGGTGCTTCCAATTCTAAAGATACGCCGAATGGTGCATTCCAAAATAATGAAAAAGCCGTACCGGTCAGTGTTTCCAAGGAAGTTTTCAAAATGCCGGCCAAGGATCCAAAAAGCGTAGTGATCAAAAAAGAATTCTTTAACCCGGATGCATCAGCAAAAGAACAAGAAGCTGCTCTCGTATTTTATAATAATATCTACTACCAAAACAAAGGAATTGACCTGGCTACTGAGAGCGGAAAAACGTTTGATGTCACTGCTGCTATGAGTGGTAATGTTACAAAATCCGTGAAAGACCCTGAGCTTGGATATGTGGTAGAGGTTGAACATGCCAACGGCTTAATCACTCACTACTCTTCGCTTGCTTCCGTTAAGGTAAAAGAAGGCGACATGGTAAATCAAGGTGAAGTTGTCGGTGCTGCCGGCCAGAACCTGTATGACAAGGATGCTAAAATCCATGCTCACTTTGAAATCCGCAAAGACGGAATCGCCGTTGATCCTGTATCAGCGTGGAACCAGTCTGCTTCCCAAATCGAGAAGCAAGTGGACAAGCAAGAACAAGCAAGCAAAAAAGATGAAAAAGCTTCCGTTGAAAAAGAAAAGTCTGACGCTGCAAAAGAAAGCAGCGCAGCTCCTAAGCAAAAACAGGAAAAAGAATCTTCTTCAACAAGCGAAAATACAAAAGAATCCTCAACCAATGATAATTGAGGAAAACGATAGGCAGCCTGCATAGCGCAGGCTGCTTATTTGTTGTTTGGCAGTCTTGCGATTATGAAAATGATTGGTTAGCCTTCCAATGCTGATCGCCTCTGAACGCCTGCTTCAGCTTTTCTTGATCTAGCTTCAGCAGGCAGAGGCTCGATCATTTCAGTCTTTTTCAGAAAACAAAAAGCGTTTTATGAAAAAGCCTTCCAATGCTGATCGCCTTTGAACGCCTGCTTCAGCTTTTCTTGATCTAGCTTCGGGGACCAAATAGGACGAAAAAGGTTCACTTTCGTCCCTGCTATGCCGTTTCACTCTCTCACAAAATACAAAAAGCGTATTTGTGTTCGAGAGTTCCAACGTCTTCGCTTTTAAACGGTCACCTCAGCTTTTCTCCTTGTCCCAGTTGAGATTTTGGCATATATGTCCGTTCGTCTTAATAAGATGATACAAAACCTACAATTCTTTTGAGGGTGAGCGGTGAGAAGACGTAGTATGGCTGCGGTGAGAAGGGGACGGGACACTCTAAACATCATGAAAAACACACACAAGGACAGGTCGCGTAGCTTGAACATAGAAGTCTCTATCGCATCTCTCACATCCAATTTGGGGAGGCGAGTGGTGTGCACGATTACATCAAAGAACGAACCATCAAGATAGGAAGGTATATCGTGGAGACAAGAAAAACTGTGCGTATGATCGCAAAAGAATTTGGTGTCTCGAAAAGCACCGTTCATAAAGATCTGACGGAACGATTACCTGAGATTAACCCGGATTTGGCGAACAATGTGAAAGAGATTCTGGAGTATCATAAGTCCATCAGACATTTGCGGGGTGGTGAAGCGACACGTGTAAAATACAAAAAAGGAGCGGAGGAAGTCGTCCAATAAGAGGGCTCACCTGAAAGCGGCATGCAAATCTGCATGCCGCTGAGTTATGCTTAAAGAAAATGTCTTAAAAAATTAACATATTTTTTCCCAGTTCAACAAAAGTTATGATAGAATGTTTTATTGGATAGAAATTCGAAAATTGACGAAATTTGTAAGATGTGCTGGTTGAAACATACAGGGAGGACTTTTGAATGTTTTCAAGGGATGTTGGTATTGATCTCGGTACGGCCAATGTATTGATTTATGTAAAGGGCAAAGGCATTGTACTGGATGAGCCATCCGTGGTCGCAATCGACACGAACACGGGAAAAGTGCTGGCTGTCGGTGAAGAAGCCCGAAGAATGGTGGGGCGGACCCCCGGCAACATCGTGGCCATCCGCCCGCTGAAAGACGGCGTGATCGCCGATTTTGAAGTAACAGAGCAAATGTTAAGACATTTTATTAATAAAATAAATGTAAAGGGCATGTTTACCAAACCGAGAATACTGATATGCACCCCTGCGAACATTACCTCTGTAGAACAAAAAGCCATACGGGAAGCGGCCGAGAAGTGCGGCGGCAAGGCGATTTATCTGGAAGAAGAACCAAAAGTGGCAGCTGTCGGTGCCGGAATGGACATTTTCCAGCCAAGCGGCAATATGGTCGTTGATATCGGTGGAGGAACAACGGATGTGGCGGTTCTGTCCATGGGTGATATCGTTACTGCCTCTTCGTTAAAAATGGCAGGGGACAAGCTGGACGGCGAAATCCTGAATTATATAAAGAAAGAATACAAGCTTTTGATCGGAGAAAGAACATCAGAAAACATTAAATTGAATGTGGCTACTGTATTCCCTGGAGCACGGGATGAAGAAATGGATATCCGGGGCCGGGACATGGTAACGGGGCTGCCGCGTACCATTACCATTCGTTCGGAAGAAATTACACAGGCGCTGCTTGAGCCGGTTATGATGATGGTGCATGCGGCCAAAAGTGTGCTTGAAAAAACACCGCCTGAGTTATCATCGGATATTATTGACCGCGGTATAATTCTAACGGGCGGCGGGGCTTTGCTGCACGGAATTGATCAATTATTTGCACAAGAATTGAGAGTTCCGATTTTTATTGCGGAAGAGCCGATGAAAGCCGTGGCCAATGGAACGGGTCTTATGCTCGAACACATGGATAAATTGCCAAAGCGAAGATTCAAATAAATGATAATGTAAGCCCGCCAAAAAAGGCGGGCTTTTCTCTTTTTCCTTCATATTGAAAAAAACCTGCCGATACTAAACGTATACAGACTGTTCGGAAAGAGGAGGCTCGATTATGCTGAGAGGATTTTATACAGCAGCGGCCGGTATGATTGCTCAGCAGCGGCGGCAGGAAATGCTGAGCAACAATATTGCCAACATCAATACACCTGGCTATAAAGCCGATCAAACATCACTGAGGGCGTTTCCAACCATGCTGCAGCAGCAAATGGGAGGCACAGAGGGGGTGGCAGGCCAAAAGGCTGGGCAACGGCCGATTGGCAATCTGGCCACAGGTGTTTACGTACAAGATGCGGTACCGAATTTTGTTCAGGGAGACCTGCAGGAAACCGGCATAGGGACCGATCTCGCCATTTTGCAGGGATCACTTCCCGTGGACCGGAAAACCGGAAAACCTGGCTCACTGTTTTATACTGTTGAGACGAAAGACGGAGAGACAAGATACACAAAGAACGGGCATTTTACGGTGGATACCGTTAATCATCTGGTGACTGCAGAAGGGAACATTATACTGGATGAGAAAGGAAACCCGATTACGGTATCAAGTGAGAATTTCACGGTCAGCCCGGATGGGACGATCCTCGATCAGGGCCGTAACGCAGGCAGGATTGGTGTTTCACTGATTTCGAATCCAATGGATCTCGTCAAGGAAGGAGACGGCCTGTTCAGGCTTACACACCCCGGTTCAGCAGCCGTTTATACGGGGACCGGCTTTCAGATCAAGCAGGGATTTATTGAGCGCTCTAACGTGGACGCTGAGCAGGCTATGACAGATATGATGTCGGCCTACCGTTCATTTGAAGCCAATCAGAAAGTACTTCAGGCATATGACAGGAGCATGGAAAAAGCGGTGAATGAAGTGGGCAGAATCTGATAGGAGGATACGTTAGTGAACACATCCATGATTAATGCATCGGTAACGATGGGGCAGCTTCAGCACAAGCTGGATACGACAGCCAACAATATGGCAAACAGCAATACTACCGGCTTTAAATCAAGAGATGTTCAGTTTTCCGACCTGTTGTTTCAGCAGATCAACAACAAACTGGACGGACGGAATGAACAGGGACGGCTTACACCCGCAGGGATCCGCTCGGGCAGTGGAGCAAGGGTTGGCACTACCGGATTGAACCTTGGGATGGGGGCATTGAAAACAACAGACCGCGCGCTTGATCTTGCACTGGTAAAGCCTGAATTGTTTTTTCAAGTTCAGGGGACGGGTACAGACGGTGAAGACAGTATTGAATATACGAGGGATGGAGCATTTTATCTGAAGCCAGGCAGCGCCAAGGGTGAGCTGGATCTTGTTACTTCAGACGGCAATGCGGTTATCGGCCAAAATGGTCCGATTCGGATTCCTGAGAACTATAAAGAAATTTCTATTGGACAAAACGGGAATCTTTCGGTAACGTTAGATAATGGAAGGATCATCAACAGCGGCCGATTGGCACTGGTTGAGGCGGTCCACCCCCAGCAGTTTATCGCGGCGGGGCACAATTTTAGAATTCCGGCTGGTGTAAATACCAATCAAGTGGTACGGGCTGCAAACCCGGGCAACACGGACTTGAAGCAGGGCGCCCTTGAAATGTCCAATGTGAATGTAGGAAACGAAATGACGGAGATCGTCAATATGCAGCGGTCCTACCAATTTAACGCCCGCACCATTACGATGGCGGACCAAATGATGGGACTGGTCAACGGAATTCGTTAACAGGTGATGAAAAGATGGCTAACGAACTCAGCAGGGAAGAGTACCGTAAAAATAAAATAGAAGAATCCAGGCAGAAGGAAGCGGTAAAGACAAAGGAACCGAATCCACAAGAAAGCGAGAAGCAAGAGACGGAAACCGTAAAGTCAAGAAGAAGGCGCTTCCCGATTTGGCTTCGCTTGATTGTTATTGCTGTTTTAATGGTAGTTTGCCTTATGGCTGGAGCAATCATCGGCTATTCCGTGGTAGGCGACGGGAAAGCTGGAGATGTCTTCAAGAAGGAAACATGGATGCATATTTCCGATTTGATTAATCAAAAAAAGTAATGAATCACAGATAGAAAGAGGGGGCTATAAGCCTTCTTTTTTTGAGCCATTGGATTAACCTTTTTCAATCATGTATAATGTCCAGAGACACATAGAAAGCTAACTACGTAATTAGAGGTAAAGGAGTCATTTCCATGAAATTAAACATTGAACAAATTAAAGAAATTATTCCCCACCGCTATCCGTTTTTATTGCTGGATACGATTGAAGAACTGGAGCCGGGAAAGCGTGCAGTCGGTAAGAAGAACATCACTGCCAATGAAGAAGTCTTTAATGGTCACTTTCCCAACTATAATATCTTTCCGGGCGTTATGACATTGGAAGCTTGTGCGCAAACAGGCGCGGTGGCTCTTCTCTCCATGGAAGAATACAAAGGTAAGATTGCCATGTTTGCCGGTGCAGATAAAGTACGATGGAAGCGTCAGGTAAGACCGGGAGACACACTTTTAATGGAAGTGGAGCTGCTTCAAATCCGCAGAGGAATCGGCAAAGGCAAAGTGACTGCTACGGTTGACGGAGAACTTGCCATGGATGCTGAAATTACTTTTGCAGTGGGAAAATAAAGTGAAGAGAGGGCCAGTAAACAGTGGTTTACGGCCTTTTTTGTCGTCTTTTTTTAAGCGCGTATCAATAACTTTAACCTACTGTAAAGCCTGTGTAAGGTATTGGTAAATCGGGTTTATACCTTGTTTTTTCTTGATATAGTAGGGATAGAACCGCTGATGATCAGGTGTAGCGTGGCGGTTCCAATCTGAACTGATCGAAGGGAGAACGATGGGATGAACAAAAGCTTTTTAATGAAAATTGGGGCTTCTCTTTTGGCGATTATGTTAATGACAGCTTGTAACAGCAACAGCGACACCGAAAAACAGGATTCCAGCAAAGGAACAGAACAGAAGGTAGATGACGAGAAGAAGGCTGACCAGACAAGCACTGACAGCGAAACAAAAGAAACAGGTACAGATACTGAAAAGTCTGATCAATAAATGTTAAAAAAGCACGCCCGGATAAGGGCGTGCTTTTTCATTTATACAAGCTTGATGTGATAGTCTTTCAGCCATGTGTTGACGTGAATCAAATATTCCATCAGCTTGGTGGCTTGATTAACGTTTACGTAAACGTGAAATATGAACTATTTTTAGGGATTGAAAACCGTGTTTGCCATACTTGTGCTGTACTCCGCAATAGTCCGATGTGAGGAAAAAGAAAAACCGCTCTTGCAAGCGGTCAGTCTCTTGAATATTTGGCCAGGATTTCCTCGCGGGTGTCGGCGCCTTCCACTCCTGACCGTATAGCTGAAACGAGCAGGTCATACTCATCCTTGGTAATTTCCGCAACCGAATTTTTGGGAAAGATATAAGGCTTGCCGATATCCTTGGTATCCAACTCATTCATTAATTCGATTTCATCTTCCTTTTCCCGGCATTGGATGGGATCGAAGGTAAAGACTCTGCCGAATTCATCTTTAAACTCTCTATTCATATTGATAAAATAACGCAATGAACATTCTCCTTTCTATCCATTTCCTGTCTTACTAGTCATACCCGGTTTGATGGAGTTGGAGACATAAAAAACTATAAAACTTTTTTTCAAATCAGGGATAAAAAGCGAGATTTCGGGAATGATAGAAGTACCCCCTTTTTTATATATCTTTTTGTCTCCGCTTCCTTAAGAGGCGGCTTTTTTTTGCCTTTTTCTGGTTCCTTCCTGGCTTATTTTACCAAATATTTACCTATTAAATAGGTCTAAAGAACCATGTAATAAAACCGTAATAATCTATACTAGGATTAGGAAACTAAAACATATTCAGGAGGAACGAATGAAGAAGATTTTATTAAGCATGCTGGCTGTTCTCTTAACCTTTTACTTCTTGCCTGCAAATGCATTTGCGGCGGTAAAGGATACTGATCTTACGGCCTATCTAGCAGAAATAAGCAAGGAACGCGGCTATGAAATTAGCAAAGAAGACTATGATAACTACCTTTCCGATTATGCCGACAGCAGCCTTTCGGATTTTAACACAGTGGAAGAACTAAAAAATTTCTTGGGGCCTGTGATCAAAAGCGACAACAGCAACCTTAATGAAATCTACAGCGAATATGATTTGAACGAACAGAAGCTAAAGGATCTGTTGGCAAAGAATGGCGAACAAATTGAGGATTACATTTATGTAGATGATCTTGATTTTGCTGTCTCCAGCCTCATGTACGGCGACGCAGGTTCAGATGAGATGCCAAGCGAAGAAGATCTTGCAGCCATCGAAAAGGAAATGCAGGGCGCTTTGGCGGAGATTGACCTGACACCAGAAGAGATCGATAACTTGATGAACCATCTGCTTTCCCTTGAAAAGGATCTCAATAACCCGGAAACTGAAAAACAATTGATGGCCATTATGGACCGTATGGCTGCCATAGATTCGGATCATCCGACAAAGGCGCAGATTCAGCAGGTTGGACAGGCATTTGAAGATTTGCTGTCCATCTTTCAAATGAAAGCTAAGTTTTATATTGTTGATGGGAACAAGAAAACAGCTGTGACTGCAGCGGAACTTATGCAGATGACCGTGCTGGAGGGAGATTACCTTTTAATCGAGCTTTATGACTTAAAAGGCAATCTTTTGGCAGATATGAAAATCACGTCTGATATTGCCAAGGGCAGTGCCGGGACAGTAGGTCAGGTATCAAAAACGGTAGAAAAAGCAGTGGCTTCTGCCCCGCAAAAGCCGGTTAAAGCACCAAGTCAAAAAACGCCGCGCACCGTAAACGGCGGAAAATTGCCAAAAACGGATTCCAACAACCTGGATGGCGCGCTGGCAGGATTGGCCATTATTGGAGCCGGATTATTTCTATACCGCAGAGCAAGGATGTCATAAATGACCGAGAGAAATCAAATGGAAAGAAGACGCCGGAAAAAAGGGCTTCTTCTTTCTTTTTCAATCATTGTCATTATACTGGGTGTCGGCATCTTTTCGAAATATCTCATGGAATATTCCAAAGGATATTTCGCTGGTGAAAGGGTAGAGCCCAAAGCATATGCCCAGCATAAAAAGGAAGCTGACACGGGCAAGGAAACGGCCAAGGTGACGAAGAATGATCCGGTCCCTGCCAAGGAAGAACCGCTGTATAAAAAGAGACCTGAAATCGGAGAGAAGATGGGCACTCTTTATATACCAAAGCTCGAAGCCAGGCTCCCCATTTACCATGGAACAAACGAGGATGAACTGGCCAAGGGAGTCGGACATTATAAGGGAAGTGTTCTCCCCGGGGAAAAAGATAATTCTGTTCTGTCAGGACACCGTGACACAGTATTCCGAAGCCTGGGAAAGGTCGGAAAAGGAGATACGCTGGAAGTGACAACGTCTGCCGGCACCTTCACCTATAAAGTAAAAAAGGTCAGGATTGTTGATAAAGACGACCGGACGATCATTGTGCCGAAGCCGCGTGCGGTTTTGACGGTCAGCACCTGCTACCCGTTTGATTACATTGGTGCAGCGCCAAAGCGATATATTCTGGAGGCCTTTTTGGTTTCATCACAAGTAAGCAAATCATAACGCATGCGAGGGGTGGTATCATTTCCCTTCGCTTTTTTGTTTTGTCTGGAGAAAGTAAATTTTGATAAAGTAATAGAGATGCGAAAGATTCTACAAAGGAGGATACACCATGGTACATATTCGGGATGCCCTTCTTCGCGATTTACCCGCGTTGTTGGATATTTATAATGAAGCCATCCGGACATTGACGGCTACCTTTGATCTGGAGGAGCAAACATTGGAGCAGCGAAAAAAATGGTTTGAAAAATACGGGGGTGCTTTCCCGCTGATCGTTGCCAAAGTGGACGGAAAGGTTGCCGGCTATGGCTCTCTCAGTCCTTTCAGGGATAAAGAAGCCTATGCCCGTACGACAGAAGTTTCCCTGTATATCTCATCAGAATTTCGGGGCCAGGGAATAGGGAAAGAATTAATGAAGGAAATCCTTCAGAGGGCCAGCAATCTTGGTTACCATACGGTAATCGGGGGGATTACAGGAGGGAACGAATCAAGCGTTCGCCTGCACAAACGTTTCGGCTTTAAATTTGTTGGCTGTTTGAAGGAAGTAGGGCACAAATTTGATCGGTGGCAGGATGTCCATTTTTATCAGCTTATATTGGATACTGAAAAAACGAAGGGATAGCACCCTTCGTTTTTTTATTTCAGCATTTTAAGTTTTCCGGCATGAATGTCGTCTGTCATTTCTTCGTATGGAGCTTGGGCTACCATGTTCTCATTGTTTACGCCGGCATTTTCAATAAATGTGATATCTGCAAATTCATGAATTACATATTTTGGATAGGTTTCATAATTCTCACCGGACTCATGCATAAGGTCAATGTGATCGTTTTGGTAGCAGACCGTAATCTCTGGATGTTCATGAACCCATTTCTGAATGAAGATGACACCATGCATACGTTTTTCTTTTGGCATAAAGTTCAGCGATAATTTATTTTACTGCTGATTCACAATGTTCTTGAGTTTGTTTTGCCATTTGTTATCATCCAAAATGATCTGAAACGAGATCCGGCGGTTTTTTTGCAGAGCGGCAGGTGAGCTTCCCTTGGCGATCGGCTTGTATTCGCTGTATCCGGTGGCAGCGAGATACTGGGCATAGGGAAGGCGTGAGAGTTTCGGATTAGCTTTTGCCAGATATTTTACGACGGCGACCGCCCGTTCTGTAGAGAGGGACCAGTTGTCATACGGAACGGAATCGGTATGACCTTCTACCAGAATAATATAAAGATATTTACTCATGTCTTTTTCATCGATAATCTCCGCGAGCGCATCAGCCAGGGGGTTAAGAACCTTCTTCCCCTTATCGCTGACTTCTGCGCTTCCCGTATCAAACAGAATATTGCCCTCGACCGATATGGTATTGTTTGGCCCACGAACCACTTTATCTTTCCCCACATTTTTTTCAAGCTGTTTTTCGATCAGGTCCGAAATGTGCTTTTTCACATCGGCCACCTGGTGAAGCTCCTGTTTGATCTGTGATTGGTCATACGCATTATAAATACTCTGAACGTACGCAAGAATGGCGATGAAAATCATGATGAGCACCATCATGGCCATCATATCGGTAAAGCTGGGCCAATAGATTTCTTCCTGGTGCTGTTCGGCAAACACATCTTTACGGGCACGCATGATTCATCACCGCCTTCTTGGTTCCTGCGAGCTGATGAGCCTTGCCTCATGTTCCCGGTTATCATAGACCGTCTGATTGTCCACGGCTGTCTGGTACATTCGCTGAAGCAGCTGGTACATGTCCCCGAGCGTCCGGTTGCTGCTGGTGAAGTCGCGCGACAGTCCATGAAAAAGGTTCTCCAGTGTCCGGGCAAGCTCCCGCATGTCATCATTGCGCTGAGGCTGGGATTGCTGGCTGAGCTGCCTTTCCCTTTCCAGTACGTGGCGGATTTGTTCCACAAAATCCCGCTTGATATGCTCAACCGCATTGTAGAATCCTTTTTCAAGCAGCTGTACGGAAGAGGCAAAATCGGCGGCGGCCCTGCCGTATTCCCCTTGTTTTTCAGAATAGCGATAGTACCATTCTTCCTGTTTCTGGCCCAGCCGGTTTTCCAGGTTTTCATGCTGGCTGACATAATGCTGTAGCTGCTCCTGCATCACCCGGGTGAGGTTGCCGGCAAACTCCTCCGAACGGCGCTGGAATTCGACAAGCATTTTATCCGACCGCTGGATCAGCAGCTCGAATTTTTGCTGCCCGGCATTTTGGCGATCGGCTCCTTTTTGGAACTGCTGTTCAAAAGCTTTGATCTGTGAAGTCAGGACACTGATGCTTTGATCCACCGCTTTATGCATGCTGTCCTGTTTTTCGGTGGTTTTTTGAAGCTGATTCCCGAATTGCTCGAGTGTGCTGGTGGAAGCGGCAAACGACTCGCTGTGCAGCCGCTGCGCATGCAGAATGCCTTTTACATCCTCCATGGCCGTTTTCAGCCCGGCTGTAAATTCGGTCATCGAGCTGCCGAATTCACCCACACTTCGCTGGAAGCTTTCTTCGATTTTCACTGCAAGTCGGTCGAGCAGACGTTCAGCTGAATCCTGGGGCTTTTCCTGCAATAAAAGGCTGTTGAAGGCATGATCGAGGTAAACCTCACAGTCCGACATGACTTTTCCTTGAAGGTACGTAAGGGAAGAGCCGCGGGAGAGGAAACCGGTTTGAAGAATATTGAGAATCAGAGCTCCGCCGATCCCTGCGATACTCGTAATAAAAGCAACGCTCATACCTTCAAACGGAGCAGTTAACGAGGAAATGATCGAATTCATGGTCATGGTCGGCCCGCTGGCGGCATTTCCAAGTCGGAACAGTGTATCCTGCATGGAAAGAAGGGAAAGGGTGAGGCCGATAAAAGTACCCAGCACCCCGAGTATGATGGTAAAAGCCGGAAGCTGCTGCATCACTTTTTGAATATTGCCCACAGGAACACGCATCAATCCGACCAAGGGAATGCGCTCCTGAAAGAGATGTTTTTCAATTAAAGCTTGTGTATTCAGGGACGAAACACCAGACAAATGATATTGGCGATAATCCGAGCATACACGCTGGATCCAGCGGGAACGCGGCTGCATTGCAGTCCGGGTTTCAAGTTCCTGCAGCTCTCTGATCCAATTTTTCAGTCTATACCCTGTCTGGGCGTAACCAATCAGTCCGGTAAGAACCAAAATACCAATCAATCCAACAACGGCACTTGTTAACAAATCCATGCTGTCCACCCCTCCGTTTCCATACAAGCATATGAAGGGCAGGCACTGGCTAGTACACCGGGTTTACGCGCAAAAGCCCGTTCCCTGGCAGGAAACGGGCGTCTTTTTCGACTTACTGTATGGAGAAAAGCTCAGAAAGCAGGAGGGAAACCGCGCCAATAGCGGTGGCTTTATTTCCGAGCCCTGAGAGCCGGATATCGGTTTGCTTTGCCCGTTCTGTCAACGCCATCTTTGCAATGGTTTCTTTTACCGCGTCCAATAGAATTTCACCGGCATTGGCTACACCTCCGCCAATAATAATCCGTTCGGGATTTAGCAGGTGGATCAGGTTGATTAAGCCGATGCCGAGGTAAATCCCTGCAGAGTGCAAAATGTCCCTGCTCAGTTGATCTCCCTCCATAGCAGCTTTGTGAATCAGGCGGCCGCTGATATTTTCCAGATTTCCACCCGATAGTTCAGTTAACCGGCTTTCTTTTCCGATGGCCACTTCTTTTTTGGCTTTTTCGGCAATCGCGGGGCCTGCAGCCAGCGTCTGCAAACACCCATAATTTCCGCAGCTGCACTGTTTTCCGCCAATATCAATTGTCATGTGACCAATTTCTCCAGCAATAAAATGTTCCCCGTGAAACAATTGTCCATTTATGACGATTCCTGCCCCGATTCCGCTGCCGACATTTACGGCAACTACACTGGCTGCGCCGCTTCCGCTGCCGAACCAAACTTCACCCAGAGCAATCGCTTTTGCATCATTTTCCACCTTTACAGGAAGGTTAAAGGTTGTTTCCAGTTCCTCTTTTATAGGAATATTTCTTAAATCAAGATTCGGGGCATAGAGCGATATTCCCCGGTCGACATCGACAACACCGTGCATGGCCACACCAATGCCGATGATTTTATCTTCTTCCTCTTTGTACTGATCCAAAAGCCCCTGTATTTCTGATTTCATCATTTTTAATAACTCATCTGCCGTAACAGGTAGCGAAAGAGCTTTTTCACTAAAATGGTGGACGCCGCCATTTAAATCAGTCAGTATGGTTTTAATATCTTTTGGCCCCGCGTCGAGCCCAATGACATAAAAGCTTTTTTCATTAATGACCAGCATGGTCGGTTTTCGGCCGCCCTGTGACTCTCCCTGAATGCTTTCCTTTATAAGACCCGAATCGATCAGTTCTTTTACAATAGAACTGACAGTTGGGGGCGTCAGCTTTGTATCCTTGGCAATCTGCGCCCGGGAGATCGGGCCCTCCAATCGGATTTGATTTAAAATAATACTTCGATTCAACGATTTCATGAATTGGAACGTACCACGTTGCATGGCAATGACACCTCAAGTTAATTTAATTAATTAACATATAGTATACCTTCTTTTTATCATTATGGATAGAAAGAGATGGGTTTGATAAAATTTACTTAACAGATCATTCAATGAAATGGAGGACTGAGTTTGGAAATTCGGCGGCTGGACCACTTGGTTTTGACGGTAAAGGATATAGAAAAGACCTGTGAATTTTATTCCAGAGTGTTAGGCATGAAGGTAGAGACTTTTCGACAGGGAAGAAAAGCGCTTACGTTCGGGATCCAAAAAATCAATCTTCATCAAGCGGGCCGGGAATTCGAACCAAAAGCTGGAACACCCTTGCCAGGCTCTGCGGATTTGTGTTTTATCACGGATATCCCTTTAAACCATGTGATAAAACACCTGGAAAATCATGAAGTATCTTTGCTCGAAGGACCGGTGGAAAGAACGGGAGCCGAGGGACCGATTACTTCTGTATATATTCGTGATCCGGATGAGAACCTGATTGAAATCTCCAATTACATCGAAGGCTGAAAAACCGGGAAGCTCTCCCGGTTTTTTATTGTAAAAATGGTGTCTCTGGGTATGCAAACCTTTTCACTTGTGGTAATCTGGTATCAACTTAATAATTTAATTTAACAAAGTTCAATAGACGTGTGACGTTTTTTACAACACTTAATAAATACACACTAGGAGGAAATACAATGGCTGAGTTACGTTATAATCCTTTATTAAAGGACTGGACGATGGTAGCGGCAAGCCGGCAGAACCGCCCGCACATGCCGAAGGACTTTTGTCCGTTTTGCCCGGGTTCCGGAAAAGTTCCTGATCACTATGATGTTCATTTATATCATAATGACTTCCCTGTGCTGTCACCGAATCCACCGCAGCCGGATGCAGTTGGTGGAAGCCTGTATCAAACAAGAGAAGCGCATGGGAAATGTGAAGTGGTTCTGTATTCACCCGGCCACTACGATACCATCCCGGATCTTTCACGGGAGCATATGAAGAAGCTGATGGACCTGTGGACGGATACGTTCGTACAGCTGGAGCAAGATCCTAACCACGAATATGTCATGATTTTTGAAAACCGGGGAGAGGAAGTCGGAGTAACCATGCCTCATCCACATGGTCAGGTGTATGCTTATCCATTTGTCCCGTTAAAAGTAAAAACAGAACTCAATGCCTGCAAAGAGTATTTCGAAGAGAATAACCGCAACATGTTTGACGATATGATAGCAGAGGAAAAAAGGTTTGGTGAGCGGGTGATATTGGAAACCGAGCATTTTATCGCGTTCATTCCGTTTTTTACAGACTATCCCTATGGCGCCTATATTGTCGGCAAAGATGAAAAAACAGCCATCACCGAGTTTTCCGAAGAGGAAAAAATGGAACTTGGCGATATGCTTCAGGAACTCGTTGGCGGCATGGATTTGATTTACGATAAACTATTTCCGTATATGATGGTCATGCACCAGCGGCCTTCAGACAGAAAGGATGACTATAACGATTTTTACCGGTTCCACATTGAATTTTATCCTCCGCTTCGTGCAAGTGATAAAATAAAATACAATTCTTCCTCTGAAACCGGTGGATGGGCATCGGCCAATCCGACAAAAGTAGAAGACAACGCAGAAATTTTGCGGAACTGCATACAGCGATATCATGAAAAGAGGGGGAAATAAGAATGGAGCAACAGCTCGCAGAACAATTTCTAAACTATTTTCCGGGAAATACCGACGAGGTTCGACTTTTCTTTGCGCCAGGAAGGGTCAATTTGATTGGGGAGCACACGGATTACAATGGCGGCTATGTTTTTCCTGCGGCACTGTCGATCGGCACGTATATGGCCGTGCGCAAGAGACAAGATGGGATTTACCGTTTGAAGAGTGGAAATTTTCCGCAGGAAGTAACTGTGGATGCCAATCAGCCTATCGTTTTTTACGATGCTGATGACTGGGCTAATTATCCAAAGGGCATTCTTTTACAGCTGCAGAAAAGCGGAATCTCTCTTTCTGGCGCAGATGTGTTATACCATGGCAATATTCCGAATGGTGCAGGTCTTTCTTCTTCCGCATCCATCGGAATGGTCAGTGCGTTTGCTTTTTCAGCGGTTGAAAACAGCGAAATCGATATGCTGGAGCTTGCCAAGCTGTGTCAGCGCATGGAAAATGAATTTATTGGGGTAAACAGCGGAATTATGGACCAGTTTGCTGTAGGCTTCGGCAAAAGGAATGAAGCTGTATTTCTCAATTGCCAAACCTATGAATTTGAGATGATTCCACTTGAAATAGAAGGTTACAAGCTTGTGATTACCAACACCAATAAACGCAGGGGGCTGGCCGATTCCAAGTATAATGAGCGAAGAAGCCAATGCGAGCAGGGGCTCCAAATCATTCAGCAGCATTTGAAAGATATAGAGACCCTTGGTGAGCTGACTCCTTTTCAATTCAAAAAAGTAGAACAGTATATAGAGGATGAAGTGATCAGGAGAAGGGTAAGACACGTGGTAACCGAAGATAACCGTGTGCAGAAGGCGGTCGCTGCGCTTGAAAACAGAGATATCACTGCCTTTGGTTTATATATGAACGAATCCCACATGTCACTAAGAGATGATTATGAAGTGACAGGTACAGAGCTCGACACGCTTTTTGATCTTCAAAAAGAGCAGCCCGGGTGCATTGGAACAAGAATGACCGGTGCCGGGTTCGGCGGTTGTACCATTTCTATTGTAAAAGAGGAACAGGTGGAAGATTTCAAAGAAAACGTAGCTGGCCGATATACGGAAAGAACAGGTTTAGTGCCTGACTTTTATGTTTGCGAAATTGGAGACGGAGTGAAAGAACTTAACGGGGTGAAACGATAATGGCAATCTTAGTTACAGGCGGTGCAGGTTATATCGGAAGTCATGCGGTGCTGCATTTGCTGAATAAAGGGGAAAAAGTAGTTGTATTCGATAACCTGCAAAAAGGCCACCAGGAAGCGGTTATGGAGGGCGTTTCCTTTTATAAAGGAGACCTTCATGACAGTGAGCTGCTTGATGCCGTGTTTGCAGAAAATGAAATTGAAGCAGTCATCCATTTTGCAGCAAATTCACTGGTAGGAGAAAGTGTGGAACATCCAATCTCCTATTATCAAAATAATGTAGCAGGGTCTTTGAATTTAGTAGACCGCATGGTGAAAAACGGCGTGAAAAAGATTGTTTTTTCATCCACGGCAGCGGTATACGGTGAGCCTGAAACGGTTCCTATTTCGGAAAGTGACCGCACGGTTCCAGGAAACCCGTATGGTGAAACCAAACTGGCTATAGAGAAACTTCTTTTTTGGGCGGATCAGGCCTATGGCTTGAAGTCGGTAGCCCTTCGTTATTTTAATGCGGCAGGAGCAGATCCTGAAGGCAGAATTGGCGAAGACCATACACCGGAATCTCACCTTATTCCGATCGTTCTGGAAGCGGCTCTCGGCAAGCGGCCGCATGTTTCGATTTTCGGAGAGGATTACAAAACGGAAGACGGGACATGCATTCGCGATTACATCCATGTGATGGACTTGGCGGAGGCTCATTATCTGGCCCTCGAAAAGCTCAAAAGCACAGAGGAGAGCGGCGTGTACAACCTGGGTAATGGCACGGGGTTTTCGGTCAAAGAAGTGATTGAAACATGCAGGGAGATGACCGGACGGGAGATTCAAGCGGTCTCCTCGCCAAGAAGAGCGGGTGATCCGGCTGTTCTGATTGCATCATCGCAAAAAGCGAAGGATGAACTGGGATGGATTCCTCAATATCCAGATTTGAAGGAAATCGTCAAACATGCATGGAATTGGCATGTGAATCATCCGGACGGTTATTCCGCTCAATAGGCATTTGTGGCTCGTAAAAAGGGTATTCTACAACTGAAAGAAGCTTTGACGGGGGCTGTCCTGAAAGTCAAAAATCGACCTTCAGGCATCCCTTTTTGCGTAAAAAATCTTCAACGAAAATCAACGGCTTCCAGACTTCTTGGACAGCCCGTGTTTTTAAAGCACTTGGCATGTGAGAGAAATCTGAGCATGCAGACAAAGGAGCGATTCAGCTTGTATATGGGAGTGGATTATTACCCTGAACAATGGCCAAAATCAAGATGGACTGAAGATATCAGATTGATGAAGGAGCTTGGTGTCAATGTTGTTCGGATGGCGGAATACGGTTGGCATTTGATTGAGCCGGAAGAAGGCGTTTATGATTTTAGTCTTTTGAATGAAATCATTGATGAATTGACCGAAAATGGAATTAAAATCGTACTGGGCACTCCAACAGCCGCACCTCCTGCATGGATGGTGCAGAAGTATCCGGACATCCTGCCGACGGATCGAAACGGCAATCCCATTTCATTTGGGGGGCGCCGGCACTATACGGTTAACAGCACAACCTATCAACGGTTTACAGAAAAAGTAGTGCATAAGCTGGCGGAAAAATATGGTCATCATCCGGATGTGATCGGATGGCAGATTGATAATGAATTTGGCCATGAGAAGTCAGACCGCAGTTATGGAAATGAGGACCGTACATCCTTTTTGTTTTGGCTTCAAAATCGTTATGGCAGCCTTGAGGCTGTAAACGAAGCCTGGGGAACTGCCTTTTGGGGCCAGACCTATACGGAATGGGAGCAGATACCATTGCCGTTGAACGTGTACCAGCAGCATAATCCCGGATTGCTTCTTGATTTTGACCGTTTTTGTGCAGCGAGCTATACAGCCTACAGCAAGCTGCAGGTTGATCTGTTGCGGGAAATGATTTCCGATCACCAATTTATTACCCATAATTTTGTATTTAATGAACAGGCCATCGACCAGAGGGATATGGCCGAAAATCTGGATTTTGTTTCCAGTGGCAACTATCCGGTGTGGGGAAGCAGCCCCGAACCCGCCACACCGGCGTCCATAGCCATGCAGCATGACATCTGCCGTTCAACAAAGGATGGAAAGGGCTTTTGGGTTATGGAAGAGATTACGGGGGCACAAGGTTGGAATCATACCGGCTATCTTCCACGGCCGGGGCAGATCAGGCTTTGGACGTATCAGGCCATTGCACGCGGGGCCGAAGCAATTCTTTATTTCCGGTGGCGTTCTTCCCTGTTTGGTACCGAGCAGTTCAGCCACGGCATCCTTGGTCATGATGGAAAGCCAAAAAGGAAATTTGAAGAGGTGAAAGAGACCATTGCCGCACTTAAAACGTTCGGAGATGAATGGGTTGCTTCCGATTATATCCCTGAAGTGGGGATGTATTACGATGTGGAAAATGCCTGGGCATGGCGCATTCAGCCGCAAAGCGGGGCATTCGATTACAAACAGGAACTTCTTCGTTTTTACTATGGCGCTTATCATCTCAACAGTGCGACATGCATCGTATCACCAAAAAGCACCCTTGATGGCCTGAAAGTCGTGGTTGCTCCTGTATATTTCCTGACAGATCCAGAATTTACGGAAAAACTGAAAAAGTTTTCGGCGGAGGGAGGCACGGTCGTCCTTTCTTACCGTTCGGGCTTGAAAGAACCGAACAATGCGTTGACAGAGCTGACCCTGCCCGGGGAGCTCGCAGAGCTTGCGGGCGTTTACGTCAAAGAGTTCGAAGCCCTTCAGCCCGGTCAACAAACAAGGGTACGAGGCACCAAGGGAAATATTAAGGACATACTGTCACCGGCAACGGTATGGTGTGATATCATTCAGTCCATATCGGCAGACGTAATCGGTGTATACCGCGATGCGTATTACGAAGGCGAACCGGCTATAACCAGAAACAGATACGGAAAAGGCGTTGTTTATTACATTGGCACTGCGGTAGAAGAATACTTTTTGATGCGCCTTTATAAAGATATTTTCAAAGAGGCCGGTGTTGGAATGCTTGAACTTCCTGATGATGTGGAAATGGTAGTCCGCACCGGCAAAGGCGGTAAGAAATATCTATGCTTATTGAATCATTCCACCACCGCCAGCCACAGGCTGACACTGCCCAAGGGCAACTGGAAGGATGTTATGACAGGAGAGATCTTTAATGGAGTAGTGCGATTGCCTTCACTGGGTTCCTATGTCCTGATGCAATAGATCGAATGAAATACAAACTTTCCTCCTTTATGACAAGCGCGCATAAAGGAGTTTTTTTGGTTCTGGCAAGAACATGAAACTTCTTCGCCTATTGACCCGTATTATATTGTGTAATATGTTAGTATTTGGAAAAGTTGTAAAGGCAGTAACAAAGTTAAAGGAGGAAGTATGGAAACTGTACATACCTTGGAGTTAAAAGAAGTGACGAAAAAGATGAAAGGGAAGAATGTGGTGGACCACCTGTCCTTTGGGGTGAGGAAGGGGGAGATCTTTGGACTTCTCGGTCCGAACGGAGCAGGCAAAACAACCACCATCCGCATGATTGTGGGCTTGATCTCCATGAGCGGGGGCGAAATCCTGGTAAACGGTCTTGATATCCGTAAAAACTATGAAAAAGCAATGGAACAGATTGGAGCCATTGTTGAAAATCCACAGATGTATGATTATTTAACCGGATATAAGAATCTCATGCAATATGCGCGCATATTGCCCGGCGTCACCAGGGAACGGATTGATGAAGTGGTAAAGCTGGTGGATCTGGAACAGGCCATCCATAAAAAGGTGAAAACCTATTCTCTGGGCATGAGACAGCGGCTGGGTGTTGCGCAGGCACTGCTGCATCGTCCCTCCCTCCTCATTCTGGATGAACCGACCAATGGATTGGATCCGCAGGGAATGCACGATCTCAGAAACTATTTGCGGCTGCTTGCCGACCAGGGAACTTCTGTCGTCGTATCCAGTCATATTCTGGCCGAAATGGAATTGATGTGTGACAGAGTGGCTGTTATGCAACATGGGAAACTCGTCCGAATTGATAATGTGACGAATGTAACCGATCAGGCGCAGGCCAGGGTGCACTTCCTGCTGGAAAACGAAATGAACGAAGCCAAATCTCTCCTTGCTGAACACTTTCCGGAAAAAACAGTGGAGGTGTCCGAAAAGGAACTGATTGTAGAAGCAAACACAAATCAGGAAATCGGCGATATCAACAAAAGGCTCGTTGAAGCCGGTTTTTTGGTGTATGGGATCCAGGTGAAAAAGAAAACGTTGGAAGAGCGCTTCCTTGAAATGACTGGAAAAGGAGGGAATCTGAATGAAGTTTCTGTCGCTGGTCAGTAATGAATGGATCAAGATTTTCAGCAGAACCCGGACATGGGTATTTATCGCGCTTCCTATTTTGATCGTTTTAGGCGTAGCCATTTACGGAAAAGTGACGGAAGACGACACTGTAAAATCCAACTGGAAGCAGGAGGTCACTCAACAAAATAAAGAGTTAAAGAGCCAGATTGCTGAAGCCAAAAAGGACAACAGTCCAAAATTTGTTGCCCAGTCGCTCGAAAACGAGTATAAACAAAATCAATACGCATTGAAAAATGATATCTCTCCTTATGAAACAACAAGCTGGAAGTTCATGAAAGACATGGCGCCTCTTTCCTCCCTGCTGGGCTTGTTCGTAATTGTGATAGCCAGTGATATTGTGGCCGGAGAATTTGCCAAAGGAACCATCAAGATGCTGCTCATCCGTCCATACAGCAGGTGGAAGATTCTCCTTTCCAAGCTGATCGCCACCTTGGCCTTCGCCTTTTTCCTTTGGGTGATTCTCGTTGTTGCTACATGGCTGTTCGGCAGTATTTTGTATGGGTTTGGCGGGATGGATCAGCCATATTTGTCAATGATTGACGACAAGGTCCATGAAAAGCTCATCTCAGAATATGTGCTGGCCAACATGGGATTGGAGTTTATCGAGTTTGCGGTAACGGTTTTTCTTGCCTTTATGGTTTCAACCCTTTTCTACAGCAGTTCTGTAGCCATCGGGATTTCCTTGTTTCTTACATTTGCAGGAAATGCGCTCGTTCTGTTTATCAGCAGCAAGTCATGGGCGAAATACACGCTGTTTCCGAACATGGATCTTACCCAGTACCTGGATGAAGGACTTCAAGTGGTAAAGGGAATGTCTTTATCCTTTTCGCTTGGGATGCTTGCGATCTATTCAGCTCTCTTTTTGATTATTACCTTTGCCGTCTTTCAAAAGCGCGACGTCAAAGCCTAAACGTAAAGAGCCAGTACCTTATGCTGTGTGCATGGGTACTGGTCTTTTGTTGTGATCAGCATTCTTCTTCCTCTTCACTCGGGTGAGCAAGATGATGAACGATGCCGCTGATTACCGCCTGATCTGAAAACTCCAGTTCTTCATACACCTCATCAGGTGACACATCCTCACGATTGCTTTCAGATGGTTGCCCGATTCCTTCTTTCTTTTCATCCATGACGCACGCCTCCTTTTATCATATCCTTTTCCCTGAGAGGCACTTTTATTAAAGTCTTTTTGTACAATTAAGATGTCAGTATATTAAATCTTTTCGAATTATTTCATTTCTTATATAATGACCACCATATACAACAGAGGAAGTGACGAGTCATGAAGGTATTACCCGCAGTGAAAGAAAGCAGAGAACTGAAGGATCAGGTCATTGAATGGCGCCGGCATTTGCATAGAAATCCCGAATTGTCATTCCACGAGGAACAAACCTCGCAATTTATATACGAAACCCTTGAGTCGTTTGGAAACCTGGAGCTCTCCCGCCCCACAAAAAACAGTGTTATGGCAAAGTTGACCGGGAGCGAAAAGGGCCGTGTGCTTGCCATTCGGGCGGATATTGATGCACTGCCCATTACGGAAGAAAACGACGTTGATTTTATCTCCCAAAATTCTGGTGTAATGCATGCTTGTGGCCATGATGGCCATACAGCGATGCTTTTGGGAGCGGCCAAGATCCTTTCACAAAAAAAGGATCAGATGAAAGGAGAAATCCGGTTTATCTTTCAGCATGCCGAGGAAGTTTTCCCGGGCGGTGCTGAAGAAATGGTTCAGGCGGGTGTCATGGACGGTGTGGATGCAGTCATTGGAACCCATCTTTGGTCACCACTTGAAGTTGGCAAAATAGGAATCGTTTACGGGCCGATGATGGCTGCACCGGATACCTTTTTCCTGACCGTAACAGGAAAGGGCGGACATGCAGCACTTCCGCATCAGACCATTGACAGCATCGCAGTCGCTTCGCAGGTGGTCACCAACCTGCAGCACATTGTATCCCGCAACATTGATCCTCTCGGCCAGCTGGTGATTTCCGTAACCAAGTTTACAGGGGGAACCACCCATAATGTTATCCCGGGATCAGTGGAATTGTGCGGAACCGTTAGAAGCTTTGATCCTGAAATACGGGACCAGGCTCCACTGCTTATGGAGCGGGTCATCAAAGGAATTACGGAAGCCCACGGTGCGGCCTA
The DNA here is from genome assembly GCF_004127935.1 of Fictibacillus sp. S7. Classification (NCBI taxonomy): domain Bacteria; kingdom Bacillati; phylum Bacillota; class Bacilli; order Caryophanales; family Fictibacillaceae; genus Fictibacillus; species Fictibacillus sp. S7. Next base: position 3,379,365 of record NZ_QJKL01000001.1, read on the forward strand.
TGAGTTTAAGTATGAAAAAGGCTACCGTGCCGTCATCAATGAAGATAATGTTACACGGCTGCTGCAGGAAACCGCTGAAGAACTATACGGCGGAGAAAGCGTGGAACAGATGAAGCCTACGATGGTGGGAGAGGACTTCTCTGCGTTTTTACAGCAAACCGACGGCTGCTTTTTCTTTACAGGTGCCAGAAATGAGGAGAAGGGCATTACCTATCCGCATCATCACGCCCGTTTTACAATCGATGAGGACGCCCTGGAGCGGGGAGTCGCCATGTTTGTCAGAACAGCGGAAAAAATGCTTGGTAAAAAGGAAGAAGTAACTGTATAGAAAACTCAATGGCGGCAATGTAAAAGCATTGCTGCCTTTTTACTAAAGGTATGATGTGGGAAGGAGAAAGAAGATGTATGCATTTGATCACCTGGTGTACTTTACCGGCGAGTCATTGGACAGCCATATGGAAGAATTAAAGAGACAGAGGCTTCACCCGATATTTGGAGGAAGCCACGAGAGCTGGGGAACCCACAATGCATTGTGTTATTTTGGCCTCCGTTATGTTGAATACTTAGCGATAAAAGAACAAGGGATTGCACAAAAAGCGACAGAAAACCCTTTGATTGGCCAGTTGTTGAGGGATCTTCCTGATCAACCAGGTCCCGGACAGTTTGCCATTCGTACAGACAGGATTCAAGAGGTAAAGAAGCAGTTTGAGCAAAAAGGAGTAAAGACCCGTTTGCTTCCCGGAAGCCGGAAGAGAGAGGACGGATCCACCTTGGAATGGAAACTCCTTTTCTTGCAGTATAATGCGGCAGATGGTACATTAGCTCCTCCTTTTTTCATAGATTGGCTGAAGTCTGACGAGAGCAGGGAAAAGGAATTGAAGGAGAATGGTATGATTGGGAATCACCCTGCCGGTGAATTGACTATGGAACATCTAAAAATTATGGTAGATAACAGCAGGGTGTCTTCTTCACTGTGGCAAGAACGGCTGGATCTGCCGGCTGGCGGATCGTATCACGATTCTGATCTCAAAGCCGATTGCTTTGTGTTGAAACTGAAGGACTGCGACCTTCACTTTTGTTCGCCATCCTCTGAAGGTAAGGCGCAGCGCTTTTTGGAAGAGAGGGGAGAGCGGCCGTACAAATTAGTGCTCTCAAACGGGATGACGATATAAGGAAGGTGAGATAACATCATGCGCAATGGCCCGGTATTATTGTTTGATGGTGTGTGCAACTTCTGCAACAGCATCGTAAACTTTTTAATTAAGCAGGATAAAAAAGGGACGATTTCCTATGGTTCGCTGCAGTCAGAAGCCGGGAAGCAGATTCTGCAGCACTTCCGTCTTCCTGCGGATTCATTTGAAAGCGTGGTTTATATTAAAGACGGCGAAGCCTACCAAAAGTCAGATGCGGCGATAGTGATTGCAAGAGACCTTGGAGGCGTGTGGAAATTAGCGGTTCTGGCCAAATTCATTCCGCGCCGGGCCCGTGATGCGCTCTATGAATGGATTGCCAGAAACCGCTATAAATGGTTTGGAAAGAAAGACCAATGCATGATTCCTTCACCGGAAGTGCGCCGGCGGTTCATCGATTAAAAAAGCTGTCCCCAAACAAGGGGACAGCTTTAAGCACAATTGTGAAGTTCATTTAGTTTTTGGTCTAGTAACTGGCTTAACTGTACAAGTAGCGGGTCTGCGAGGTTGGTTACAGTGGAGCTCATAACGTACATTGTTAAGCGGATGGCATCGATCTCAAGTTTTAACGTAACCATGTTCTGCTGAGTCATATCCATTCCCCCTATACAGAAAAATGTTTTATAACTGCACACCTCAAGTATGTATCACTATATATTCCCATTTTATACTAGATATAGAATGCTGTCTATTTAATTTTCACAATATATAGTTTATTTTTAAGCCTTTTTCATAGTTTTTACGTAAAAATTCACGGTTTGTTCATTTTTGTAAAAAATGTATGGTTATTTTTCAAAAATTCCTTGGGAAATACACTATTTTTCTAAAAGCTAGATAAATAAACAAGCCTCTTTTCCATTCCGGAATATACTGTCAATAGCTATCGGAAAGGAGTGGTTGGATTGTTGTTAAAGCATTTTTTATGCAGGTTAAAAGGCGATAATGAAGTTTCGCCTGTTCATACCCGGGCATCCGGCACCACCGAATTTGTCCTAAGCTCCAACGGCAACAAGCTGCATTACCGCATTCAAGTCAACAATGTAAGAAAGTTGACCCAAGTGCGTATTCATATTGGACCAGCTGGAAAAAATGGTCCAGCGGCAGCGTATTTATTTGGTAACATCAACCCTGGGATCAGCATCAACACCGGGATTGTAACGGGCAATATCACAAGCAAAGATTTAATTGGGCCACTTCAAGGCATGCCTTTATCCAAACTTATTGAAGAAATCAGCGCGGGAAACGCTTATGTTAATGTGTATTCCGAATTCTGCACGGGCGGGGAGCTGCGCGGCCAGATTGATCCAATTAAATAAAAATATCAACGGCGTAGCTTCACTCAGCTAGGCTGTTTTATTTTTCCACTTTTAGATTTTGTCCATGATCTTATGTATAATAGACAAATGATGAGTTATAGTGACAGTGTGAAAGGAGCTGTTTCGATGGATCCTCGTTTCAAAGTATCCAACCGTGAAGCACTCATGGGAATAGGCCTTGCAGTTCTGAATTTTATCTGGTGGTACGCGTTTGCCTATGGACTCGGAGGGAAACCCGTTAAAGAATATCAGTACATATGGGGATTGCCTGCGTGGTTTTTCTACAGCTGTGTAGCCGGTTTCGTGGTCTTTTCCATTCTTGTTTACGTTATGGTGAAGGTTTTCTTTAAAGAATTGCCCTTTGAAGAAGACACCTATCAAGAGACAAAGGGGGAGGAAAAATGAACTGGGAAGTACTCCTCCCCTTGATCGGCTTTTTAATACTTATGTTTTTGGCAGGATTATTTACAGCGCGCCAAGTGACAGAAGGACCTGGGTTTCTTAAAGATTACTTTTTGGGAGGCCGGCATCTTGGCGGGTTTGTTCTGGCATTGACAATGGTTGCTACATACGGAAGTGCCAGCAGCTTTATCGGAGGACCAGGGATTGCCTATAACCTCGGCCTTGGCTGGGTGCTTCTTTCGATGGCCCAGCTAGTTACGGGATACTTTACCCTGGCGGTCCTCGGGAAGAAATTTGCCATTGTGGCCCGAAAAATTGATGCGGTGACCCTTATCGATTTTTTGAAAGCCCGCTATGAAAACAAATGGGTGGTGATCTTTTCCGCTGCAAGCATAAGCATTTTCTTGTTTTCCTCCACCGCTGCGCAGTGGGTAGGCGGAGGCCGGCTGATTGAATCCTTTACCGGTGTTTCCTATCCAACAGCTTTAATTATTTTTTCGTTCTCGGTTCTGGTGTATGTGGTAGCTGGGGGATTCAGGTCCGTTGTGATTACCGATACGTTAATGGGCATCGTTATGTTCATCGGCACATTGATCATTCTTGCCGGAACCATTGTCGCCGGCGGGGGTGTTCCTCATATTATTTCGACGCTCTCGGCAGAGAACCCGAATCTAATTACGCCATTTGGCGCAGACAAATCGTTAACGCCGCTGTATCTGTCTTCCTTTTGGCTTCTTGTGGGGGTAGGTGTTGTCGGGCTGCCGCAAATTACGGTAAGGGCGATGTCCTACCGTAATTCCAAAGCGATGCATCAGGCGATGATTATTGGCACGTTTGTGGTCGGATTCATCATGCTTGGCATGCATTTGACGGGTGTCTTTGCGCGGGTGGTGATTCCGGGTATTAAGGTCGGAGACACAGTCATGCCCCTTCTTGCATTGAAAGTACTGCCGGGATGGCTCGCCGGAATCGTGCTGGCGGCACCACTGGCAGCGGTCATGTCCACGGTGAATTCGATTCTGTTGATTGTCAGTTCCTCCATCGTGAAGGATGTTTACATCAACTACATTAAACCCGATGCGAGCGAGCAATCCGTAAAGAGACTCAGTTTTTCGGTGACCACCATTATCGGTGTCCTGGTTTTCTTTGTGGCTCTTCATCCGCCTGATCTTCTGATTTGGCTGAATCTGTTTTCCTTTGGAGGGCTGGAAGCTGCGTTTATCTGGCCGGTGGTTCTCGGACTCTATTGGAAAAAAGGAAATGCCGCAGGTGCAGCAGGATCGATTGTGGGAGGCGTAGTGTCCTATATCCTTCTGGACCAGCTCGCCCCGAACCTGTGGGGAATGCATACGGTCGTTTTGCCGGTGGCGATATCACTGGCCACCTATATCGTGCTTAGCCTGCTGTTTCAGAAAAATACGGAAAACGAGCTTTCAAGGCAAAATATCATCTAGTTTTGTACAGCAGTGCCTCTTATAGGGGCACTGTTTTTTTCTTGAACCGCAAGTAATCGATTTTTACACCTTTTCCCATATGTATTTTTACTACTTTCCAGCAAGCTAATAAATATACCATGTTAGCTTCCGGGAGGTTTTATCTTTGAATCGATACAAAATGCTTTTAATCGGTGGTATGTTCTTGATCAGCCTGGTGGTGATGCTGGATCTTCCGTTTGAAAAGGCGGCGGCATCCCCGGTTTTCCAGATTCCTTTTCCTCCGGGACAAGTGTGGATCGGCCAGACACGGATGAACCACAATCCTCAAAATGCAGTGGATTTAAACCGCCTTTATGACGAGGGGGACGAGGTAACCGCATCGGCGCCAGGGAAGGTCGTAAAAATCAGGAACCTGGGAAATCGAAGTTACGGGCGGTATATCGTAATTTCACACGGCGGCAGATGGGAGACGCTCTATGCTCATTTGAGCAGTGTTCAAGTTAAGCTCGGGCAACAGGTGAAGCGCGGCGAAAAGATAGGAGCCGTGGGAAGCAGCGGGGCAAGCACAGGGGCGCATCTTCATTATGAACAGCGGTACAATGGCAAAGCCCAGCAGATCAGATGGAGGGGGCACAGCATCTTTTACTGGGGAAGCAAGACCTATCAAAGCTAAAAGCACAAGCATATCCTCTCTATTTCTTTTCATCGAAGCAAAATTTTTGAAGTTTTGCCACAAAAGATTCCGTTGTTCACGGTTTCACTATCTTACGGGAATAAGGTAAAATAGAAGCTGTATCTTTTGTTATTGGATGAAAATGATGAGGGGATGTTGGTATGTACGCGGAACCAATTTTTTTGCAGCCTGTTTTTAAAGACCGGATTTGGGGAGGAACGAAGCTCAGGGAAGTTTTCGGTTATGAGATTCCATCGGAAACAACCGGGGAGTGCTGGGGAATTTCAGCCCATCCAAACGGTCCAAGCACGATACTCAATGGTCCGCTTCAAGGTATGACGCTTGATCAGGCGTGGCAAAAGCACAGGGGGCTTTTCGCCGGACAGGAGGGGAACGATTTTCCTTTGCTTGTAAAAATCCTGGATGCCAAGACCAATCTATCTGTTCAGGTGCACCCTGATGATGACTATGCGCAACAAGAAGAGGACGAACCATTTGGAAAAACCGAATGCTGGTATGTTATAGATTGCGAGGAAAATGCTGAACTCGTGTACGGCCACCATGCCAAATCGAAAAGTGAATTTCAGCGAATGGTCGACGATGGAGAATGGGATAAGCTTCTCCGCAAAGTGAAAATTCAGCCTGGGGATTTTGTTTATGTTCCAAACGGCACCATTCATGCCATTGGTGCCGGTACGATGATCCTTGAAACGCAGCAGAGCTCGGACGTCACGTATCGTGTATACGATTATGATCGCAAGGACGATCAGGGGAATACGAGGGAACTTCATATCAAGCAGTCGATTGAGGTAGCGATGATTCCCCACCAGGATGCGGATTTTCAGCCGGTTGAAGATAAACAGGACGGTTTGGAGATCAAGAAGCTGATCAAAGAATCCTATTTTACGGTCTACCACTGGAACCTGGATGGAAAAGCAGAGAACCTGGATAACCCGATGTATCTTCTTGTCAGTGTGCTTGACGGTGAAGGCGAAATTGAAACGCAAAGCGGATCTTCGTCATTCAAAAAGGGGGACCATTTTATTGTTCCTTCAACGGTAAAGAAATTTTCTTTAAAAGGAAATGCTTCCTTCATCACTTCGCACAGCACCAAATAAAAGCCGCAGTCTCTTTTAGGAGGCTGCCTTTTTTTTACCGCGAAAAAGTACGACTGGCGGTCGGTGAATATGGTACATTAAACAAGAAAAGAACTGAATGCGAGGAGGAAGTCGGAATGAAGCTCGGGGCAATTGAAGCGGGAGGAACCAAGTTTATTTGCGGCATTGGAGATGAGGACGGCAAGGTGCTGGAGCGGGTCAGCATCCCGACCACCACACCGGATGAAACCATCGGACAGGTTCTGGAGTTTTTTCGCAGCAAGGAAATCAGCGCGATGGGAATCGGTTCGTTTGGACCAGTGGATTTGAATAAAAACAGCGATACGTACGGATATATCACCAGCACGCCAAAGCCGCATTGGGCTCAATACAACTTGGTCGGAGAGATTCAAAAGCACATTCGCGTACCGGTTGCTTTTGACACAGATGTAAACGCTGCCGCTATGGGAGAAATGGAATGGGGAGCGGCCAAAGGACTGGACAGCTGTATTTATATGACGGTCGGAACAGGAATCGGCGTCGGAGCCATCACCGAAGGCAAATTGCTGCACGGCTTAACGCATCCTGAAATGGGCCATATCCTGGTCAGGCGTCATCCGGAAGATAGCTTTGCAGGGAACTGCCCGTACCATAAGGATTGCCTTGAAGGCATGGCGGCTGGCCCTGCGCTTGAAAAGCGCTGGGGACAGAAAGGAATTGAACTTGCCGACAGACCGGAAGTCTGGGAATTACAGGCGTATTATCTGGCCCAGGCACTTGTAAACTATATTCTCATCCTGTCGCCGAAAAAGATGGTGATCGGCGGTGGCGTGATGAAACAAGAGCATCTTTTCCCAATGGTACGTCAGCAGGTGATCAGCCAGCTGAACGGTTATGTGCAGCACAGCCAGCTGACAGAGGAAAATATCAGGAATTATATTGTTCCTCCGGGTCTTGGCGACAATGCCGGCCTTAGCGGTGCATTGGCACTCGCCAAAACGCTCAAACATTAAATTTTACACAGGTCCGTCTTTTCTCAGGCGGGCTTTTTTTCTATATTTATCTAATTTTAGGAAATGAGGTGTTTTTTTACCATGTAAAGGGAAATGTAGGTATTGCGACTACATATTACCAGGGAGGTACGAACGTGAATAAAGATCAGTCCAACCCGAATGAAAAAAAGTCTAAAGAAGAAAATGACCAAACGCTGACGAACCGTCAGGGACATCCTGTAACCAACAACCAGAATATGCGGACCGTAGGCAATCGTGGGCCAGCCACGCTGGAGAACTACGACTTTCTGGAAAAAATCAGTCATTTTGACCGTGAACGTGTGCCGGAACGAGTCGTACATGCCAGAGGGGCAGGAGCACACGGTTATTTTGAAGCGTATGGAAAAGTAGGGAATGAACATCCTTCCAAATATACAAGAGCTAAATTGTTTCAGGAAAAAGGAAAGCGTACGCCATTGTTTGTCCGTTTTTCCACCGTTACCCACGGAACCCATTCTCCGGAAACCTTGCGTGACCCGCGTGGATTTGCGGTCAAATTCTATACCGAAGATGGCAATTGGGACCTTGTTGGAAACAACCTGAAAATCTTCTTTATTCGTGATGCCATTAAGTTTCCGGATTTGATTCATGCCTTTAAGCCGGATCCGGTAACGAACATTCAGGACGGACAACGGATTTTTGATTTTATTTCAAGCTCACCTGAAGCAATGCACATGATTACGTTCCTGTTTTCTCCGTGGGGCATTCCGGCCAACTATCGCCAGATGCAGGGATCAGGGGTTAATACGTACCGCTGGGTCAATGCAGAGGGAGAGGCTGTGCTGGTAAAGTATCATTGGGAGCCGAAGCAGGGCATCAAAAATCTGACGCAGAAAGATGCGGAAGAGCTTCAAGGGAAGAATTTCAACCATGCGACACAGGATTTATATGAGCATATCGAAAAAGGAGAGTATCCGGAATGGGAGCTGCTTGTTCAGATTATGAGTGATGACGAGCATCCCGAACTGGATTTCGATCCGCTTGACGATACCAAGCTGTGGCCGGAAGACCAATTTCCATGGCTGCCTGTAGGAAAAATGGTCCTCGACCGCAACCCAGAGGATTATTTTAATGAGGTGGAACAGGCGGCGTTCGGAACCGGGGTGCTTGTGGACGGCATGGATTTTTCAGATGACAAAATGCTGCTTGGACGCACCTTCTCCTATTCCGATACACAGCGCTACCGGGTCGGGGCCAATTACCTCCAGCTGCCGATCAATGCTCCGAAAAAGCGGGTGGCGACCAATCAGCGAGGCGGCCAAATGCAATATAAGGTTGACCTTGGCGAAAATCAAAATCCGCATGTGAACTATGAACCTTCCACAACGGATGGACTAAAAGAAGCAAAGCAAAGCGGCAAGGAGCATACACCGTTTGCCTCTGGCCATGTTGTGCGGGAAAGCATTGATCGTCCGAACAACTTTGGACAGGCGGGTGACACATACCGTCATTTTGAAGAATGGGAGCGCGAGGAACTCATCACCAACCTGGTGAATACACTTGCTCCTTGTGATGAACGCATCAAGAGCAAAATGATAGATATGTGTCACCAATGTGATGAAGATTACGGAAAAAGGTTGGAAGAAGGACTTCGCATGGCATCTGATGGCAACAGCTCCACCCAGGAACCGATTGGGGCAGAGGGAGCAGCCGACGCGGTCAAGGAAGCAGAAGAAAAAGGACATTCCGAAGATCCTTATTGATCAACGATAAAGAAAGGCATCAAAAAAAGCCAGGCACTCCATGAAGCGGAGTGCCTGGCTTTTTTGTTTTTGCTATCGTTGGATCCGTTCGGCCAGCGACAGGATCGAGTGGTTCAATGTATCAAGTTTGCCTTCGATACGGTGCAGCAAATACAGCGTCACTACGACCGGAAAGCCAACATCGCTTACGAAAGAGAGCCATGTTTCCATTTTCGCTTCCTCCTTTGCACGAGATCACCCGCTTTTAAAAAACAGGGCTGCTGACACAAGAGGTCAACAGCCCTTATTTGGTGTTATTTTTGATTATGGAAGTACAATGTCACTGGTTGATCGGTCCGTGAGGCGCGCGCCTTTCTTTTTTACAAAATCGCCGCCTGTGGAAACAAAGATGTTTTGGGCGATAACAGTGTCCATCGCCGCTTTAACCGCTGCCGTATCCACCGGTTCTGCCGGGGAGTCAAGCGAGATAGTGACGGTTTTGTCCTGCTCATTGATAAATTGAAGTTCCAACGTTTTTGCCATGGATAAAAACCTCCTTTCTTTTTAAGCATTTTTAAGAGGGTGAATGTCTTAAGCATAGATGCTGTGAGAATCATTGCGTTCCACCGAGAGCAACGGCAGCTGCTGAAGAGGAGCAAGGGCATTGGCTACCGCATAAAGCTGATCAGGGGTTGCGCTTGTTTTTACGTTGGAGAAATTTTTATTCTTGTAAATTTGCTTGTCGCCGTCCATTCCTCCGTCAAAAACCAATCGAAGCTGTGTGCTTAGGATTGCTGTTGTGGCCATTTCGTTCACCTCCTTTCACCTATAAGTAGACCGTTTGGTGAAAAAGGAGGCATCTTCACAAAAAAAGATTTCTTTTTTGTTTTTCCTCACTCAGCAAGCCTTCATAAGTCATGTTTCATAGTGTGAAAATCGGTTTTCCGGAGCATTTAACCCCTTTATTTACCGATTTTCGTAATATGACAGGCGCTGTATCAGAAAGTAGTTTTAAGGTACCGGCGGAATAAAAGAAGGCACGTGTCTGATAAAGGATTATGGAAGATGCATATTACGTTTGAAGAATTGGCTCAACAGTTTGAGCCTTTGATCAAATCGCAGATCCGTACACTTGGTGTGGTCAACCGTTTTGATGAGTACTACCAGGCAGGACTGATTGGCCTGTGGGAAGCAAGCCTGAGGTTTGACGAAAGCAAGGGGGAATTCGGGCCATTCGCGTACAGAACAGTACGGGGGAAAATGCTGGAACTATTGAAAAAAGAAACGAAATTCAAGTCGGTACATGTGGGTTTTTCTTTGGAACTGACGGAAACCATCCCTTATGAAGGCGGTGTTCTTCCCCTTGAACAGGAGGTATTGGAGCTGTATTTGTCCAAGCTTACCGCAAGACAGAGAACATGGGTGGTGAAGAAGTTATTTTATCAAATGAAAGAGACCGAGATCGCGGATGAGAAGGGGGTAAGTATCAGTGCCGTTAAATCCTGGCGAAAACAGGCACTCGCAAAACTTCGCGGACTGCAAGCGAATAATATTTTTTAATTTTCAGAAATCAGTAGACGACCTTTTATCTGACGTTTAAACTAAAATTAATTTAGTGAAAAATGGTTGGGAAAGGATGTAGTTTATGGATAAGGAATCTCAAATCCTTGGTATGATCCAACGGAACCCCTTCATCAGCCAACGAGAAATCGCAGACGAATTAGATTTGGCCCGCCCCGCGGTGTCCGGCTATATTGCCAGCCTGATAAAAAGCGGCAAGATCAAAGGGCGTGCCTACATTTTGCCGGAGCCAAAAGGAGTTACTTGTATTGGCGGGGCCCATTTGGATAGAAAAGCCACCTGCAGAGAAACGATCCAATATGAAACGTCCAACCCGGTGACCATTACCGAGACCTGCGGCGGTGTCGTTCGAAACATTAGTGAAAATCTCGGCCGGCTCGGGGCAATCGTCAGCCTGATCAGTATGGTGGGCAATGATAAAGAAGGAGAATGGGTCATTAAGAATACTGGCAAGTACGGCGTCGATACGAGCCAGATTCACAAAGATAAGAGACAGGCAACAGGTACATACACTGCAATTTTGGACAAAAACGGAAATATGGCGGTTGCCGTTGCCGACATGAACATCTATGAACAGATGACCGTGCCGTTCATTATGCAAAAATGGCAGCACATCGCCGAGTCCAGCCTGGTGGTACTGGACACGAACCTTCCTGAACAGACATTGTTTTATCTTACAGAACGCTGCAAGCTGGAAAACATACCGGTGATTGTTGACCCGGTTTCCACAATAAAATCGAAGAAACTGATGAAATCCTTAAGCGGCATTCACAGTATACTGCCGAATAAAGAGGAAGCAGAAGTCATCTCCGGCATGGAGATTCACGGGCTGGATCACTGCAAAGAAGCTGCCCGGAAAATTCATGGACTCGGCGTAAAAAACGTCATCATCACACTCGGAAGCCAGGGGGTGTTTGCCTCATCCGGACAAGAAGCAGTTCACCTGGCTGCTTTTCCGGTAAGAACGGTCGATGTCACCGGAGCCGGAGATGCCTTTGCAGCGGGCTATTTGTTTGGCTTATCAAAGAAAAAGGAGTTTGTTCAGTCCTGTCAATATGGACTCGCACTGGCCTCCTTAACCTTGCAGACCGGATTATCCGTTTACCCGCATCTTACCGCTGAGAGGATGACGAAACTGGTGGAGGAAAACGAATGCATTTCTATTTAACGTATACAGAAGAAGTGAAACAGGCCCTTACTGCAGGAAACCCTGTTGTAGCTCTGGAGACCACCATTATTGCTCACGGCATGCCTTATCCGCAAAATGTGAAAATGGCCCGGGATGTGGAGCAGATTATTAGAGATAATGGAGCGGTGCCGGCAACCATCGGTATCATGAACGGAAAAATAAAGATTGGCTTAAATGACGAGGAACTGCAGGAATTTGCAGAGAGCAGACAGGTGGAAAAAGTAAGCCGAAGGGATTTTCCTTACATCCTTTCCTCTGGAAAAACAGGGGCCACAACCGTGGCTGCCACGATGATCGCTGCTGATTTGGCCGGCATTTCTGTATTTGCAACAGGCGGTATTGGCGGCGTACACCGGGGAGCGGAAAATTCGATGGATATCTCGGCGGACCTGAAAGAACTTGCTCACACCAACGTTGCCGTGGTCTGTGCAGGGGTAAAGTCCATACTGGATATCGGTAGAACACTGGAATACCTTGAAACAGAGGGCGTACCGGTTGTGGGCTACCAAACGGATGAATTTCCCTCCTTTTACTCAAGAGAAAGCGGATTTGGGGTGGATTTCAGGACCGATACTCCTGAAGAAATTGCACGCATGCTTCAAACCAAGTGGAAGCTTAACCTGCAAGGCGGTGCTGTGATTGCCAATCCGGTGCCTTTAGCATATGCGATGAATCATGAAGACATGGAGGATGTAATCCTTAAAGCCCTTCATCAGGCGGATGAACAGCACATAACCGGCAAAGACATCACGCCGTTCCTGCTGAACAGCATCAAGCAGTTGACCGAAGGAAAAAGCCTGGAAACCAATATCGCACTCATCAAGCATAATGCCGAAGTGGCAGCGAAGATAGCCGTCGCCTTTGTGAAACAGCAGCCGAGGGCCCAGGTGGGGTTTGTTTAATGAAGAACGGGATGCTTCCAGCGCATCCCTTTTTTAAATCCTTTTATTTAACTGTTTTTCGTTCCAATGCCCGGCTCCATGCTGTAAGAAGAACAGCGCCGACGACCATCAGTCCGCCGACCCATGGGGTGTGAATTAACCCGATGGAGTCAACGACAATTCCGCCAACATAGGCGCCGATCGCAATCCCTACGTTAAATGCGGCAATATTGATCGCAGAAGCAACATCAACCGCCGATGGGACGTATTTTTCAGCCAGCTGGACCACGTATACCTGCAGTCCAGGTACGTTCATAAAGGCAAAGAGCCCCATAATCACAATTGTGATCGTTCCAACTGCTTTCATGGGAGCAGTAAAGTATAGGATAAAGAGGACGATCGCCTGAACCACGAACATCCAGAACAACGCCTTGATCGGATTTGTATCGGCTGCTTTTCCCCCAATGGTATTGCCGATCGCAATGGCAGCTCCGTACACAAGTAAAATGATGCTGACGGTCTTTGGCTGGTAACCGGTGATGTTCTCTAAGATAGGTGCCAGGAAGGTAAAGGCGACAAAGGTTCCGCCATATCCAAGAGCAGTAATGGCAAAGGCAAGAAGCAGTCTGCCGTTTGTCACGAGTTTTACCTGGTCACGGAAGGAAGATTTTGCTCCCATTTTTAAATTGTTTGGTATGAGAAACAAGCTGGCGAAAAAGGCAATTACACCTAATAAGGCTACTGCGGCAAATGTCGCTCTCCAGCCGAAGGTTTGGCCAACAAAGGTTCCAAGCGGCACTCCGGTGACAGTTGCCACGGTAAGGCCTGTAAACATAATGGCAATCGCACTGGCTCTTTTGTTTTCCGGAACGAGATCAGCGGCGATCGTAGATCCGATGGAAAAAAAGACACCATGCGAAAATGCCGTGATTACGCGTGCGATAAGCAGCAAAGCAAAGCTGTGGCTAAGCGATGCGACCGTATTTCCGACGATAAAGACAATCATTAAAAGCAATAATAGCGTTTTTCGGTTCAGCCGGCTGGTGAGCGCGGTAAGGACGGGTGCGCCAAAAGCAACACCCAGCGCGTAGCCTGAAATAAGAAGACCGGCAAGGGTAATGGAAACCGATAAGTCATCAGCCAAAGAGGAGAGGAGCCCGACCGGTACAAACTCTGTCGTGCCGATGCCGAAAGCACTGATCGCCAGTGCCAGCAGGGCAAATGTTCCTTTCTTCTCAGCTGTTTGTGTTTGTTGTGGAAATGTATGTGAAGACATAAGAATTCTCCTTTCAAAGTTGTAAACCATAATAAATCAGCTCAATCTGCACATGGGCCCGGAAATCTGTGCCGCTGACTAGGGTTATTATGGGGCAGAACAGACGCATTGAGAAGTACGTACTTTAAAGTGCGGCAGACACTCCCGGGTTCTATAGGAACCGATAAGTGCAATAGGTACTTTAAAGTGCCTGTCCCCGGGTTATTGAAACACCGTGAATCTTATGGTATGATGTGAAAGGTTTTATACGGTTGATAAAAATATATAGGGTTATTATTGACATATAGGTGCGAAAAAGTAACTGTAAGGAGGAAACATGGTGAAGAAGTATAACATTCCTGTAGAAGCAGCATTGGAAGTGATCGGCGGAAAGTGGAAAGTCGTGATTTTATGCCATCTCATCAAAGGAACGAAACGAACAAGTGAGCTTAAACGTTCCATGCCCACGATTACTCAGAAAATGCTGACCCAGCAGCTTCGCGAGCTGGAGGCGGACGGTGTGATTGAACGTAAGATTTATCAGCAGATTCCTCCAAAAGTTGAATACTCACTTACTGAATACGGCTGGTCGCTCAAGGGAATTCTTGATTCTCTCTGTGCATGGGGAGAAAAACACATTGAACGAAATTATGATGATAAATCCCTTGTTTTAGTCGAGGGATAATACAGACGGCGGACTTTTAAGGCTTAAAAAGCCAGAAAGTCTGCCGTTTTTTTATGCTTTTGGCCGGATGGGAAAGGGTCATATGACCTGAAAAAAACAGCATGGAAAAACTGAAGCGAATGATCGGCATCTTGCTTAAATCCATACTTTGGTAAATTAATGGTCCAGTCGCTCTGATTGAGGTGTTATAATAAATTCAAACACATTATAAGGGATGAAGACGATGGAATTACTGGGGATATTGCTGCCGGTTTTTTTTATTTTCGGCATTGGGTTTGTCGGGCAAAAAACGCTTGGGTTGGATCCTAAATCGCTGTCCAAAGTGTCGGTGTATTTACTTTCGCCCTTTTTGGTGTTTCGTACATTCTATGAAACACATTTTACCCACACCCATGTGTACATGTTTATCTTTACCTTTGCTTTATGTTTTGTCTTAATCGGTGCGGCCTATCTGGTCAGCTTTATCCGCGGATACAATCAGTGCCAGGCATGTGGAATGATTCTTGCATCCGCTTTTATGAACAATGGAAACTACGGTACACCGGTTGCCCTGTTTGCCTTTGGTGCCGCAGGATTGGACTATGCCATTGTTCTTATGGTCGCCCAGCAGCTTGTCATGTGTACAGTAGGGGTTTACTTTGCTGCTAAAGGAAGCCCTGACAGCGACGGGTTCCGCTCTGCGCTGCGAGCCGTTGTCCGTTTGCCCATTGTGTATGGAGCCTTCGCTGGTTTAATACTTCAGATGTTGCCTTTTTCATTGAGTAAGACTATGTCAGAAGCCATCGATCTTGTTGCGAATGCAACGATTCCTATGATCATGATTGTTCTCGGCATGACACTGGCCAACATCTCCATCAAAAAGCTTCAGATGGAAAAAATCTCGCTTTCCATTGCCATCAAGCTCGGATTGTCGCCTTTTATTGCGTTTTTGATCACGCTTGCTCTTCCCATAGACAATCTCTTGAAATCCATCATGATTTTGATGGCCGCCATGCCAACAGCTGCAAACACGACCATCTATGCGCTTCAATATGGTACCGAACCGGAATTTGTTTCGAGTGCCACCCTCGTAAGCACCCTTTTAAGTCTCGTTACCTTGCCGTTTTTTCTGTATTTTATGGTTTAGCCTGCATGGTCTCTGCCCTGACGACCAGTGATCCGGTTATAACCTTCACCGGATTTACGCTATACTAAGAATATGATCTTACAAACAGCGGGTGTCGCCTAATGAAAATCAAAACACTGTTCGTGGCTCCATATGCCACCATGAAAAATTTAATAGAAAACAGCGCCAGTGAGCAGGATGAGCTGGATGTACATATTGAAATCGGAAATTTGCAAGAAGGTGTGGAAATCGCCAGGAAGGCGGAAAAGCAAGGCTATGAGGTGATCATTAGCCGTGGAGGTACGGCTAAACTGATTCAGGACGAAGTGGGGATTCCTGTGATCGATGTTCACGTTTCCGGATACGACATGCTTCGCGTATTAACACTGGCCAATGATTTTAACGGAAAAAAAGCCATCGTCGGCTTCTCCAACATTACACTCGGCGCCAGGGCGATCACGGACGTGCTGGATATTTCAATCGAAGTGTTCACCATCGAAACGGAAAAGGAGACGATTCCTCTTGTACAGCGGCTGAAGCGGGAAGGGTATGAGCTGATCATGGGGGATGTGGTCACTGTCGATGCCGCTGGACACAATGGAATAACGGGAATATTGATCCAGTCGGGCAAGGAAGCCATTATGGATGCTTTCGGGCGGGCCGGCACCATGCATCGGGTACTGCAGAAAAAAATACAGGAAACAGAGCTGCAGCGGGCGATCCTCAAGCAGGCAGCGCCAGATTGGATGGTTCTATCAAAAGAAGGCGCCATTTTATATGAAAACTGGGATACCTTTTCTGCTCGGCCACTGAGCGATCAACTGCTTGAAAGCTTGCAGGCGCCGGAATATTCCCCGGGTAAAACGTATCATCATATTCTTCAGCAGAAGGAAGAACGGCTGCATCTGGCCGTTCATTCCATCTCAATTGGAGAGGAAGAATTTCTTCTGTTTTTGGTGAAGCGGACAATGTCCTCAAGTGACCAAAACCAGTTGGAGGTTCAAACCGTTGCTCACCGGCCTTTCCTGATTCATCAAAGTCAGGCGATGATGGAGTGTGTGGAGCAAGCATCGTCTTATACATCTTCACAACCACTTCTGCTGCTTGGAGAAAGAGGGACAGGCAAGAGGCTGCTGGCCCATTATGTTCACTATCTGCAATTTGGATCTCATGGATTGTTCGCATCCATTTCGGCAAGTGATGTCCTGACTTTGCAGGAATTATCATTCGATCAGGCGATTGCAACCGTTTATGTCCATTCGATTCACAGGCTGGATGAAAAACAGGCTGAAGCATTTGTTCAAAAGGTGATGGAAATCAGCAAATCCGGGGTTTTGGTTATTGCTTCCTTGACCTCGAACGAAGAAAGATGGAGCAGTCTGCTGTATCATGACCGTCTTAACAGAATAAGAGTGCCGGCCCTTAGGGAACGAAGAGAGGATATACCCGAACTTGTCTCCTATTTTATGGCCCGTTTCCACCAGAGAATGGGTACGACAGCCATCCGGATCAGAGAAGATGCTCTTTCTCAGCTGGTGCAATACGACTGGCCAGGAAATGTGTCACAGCTTAAGGCCCTGATTAAGGATGCCGTCGTCAAAGAAAAAGGATACAGTCTGGAAAAAAAGGCTGTTCTCGAACTATTTAAGCAGAATGAAGCAAGTGAGGAAAAGGATGTCTCTCATCTGCTGCAGGGAACCATGAACGAAATCGAAGAGAAAATCATTCATCTCGTTTTAAAGGAAGAAGAATACAATCAAACACGGGCGGCCAAGCGTCTGGGAATTACCCGTGCCACCTTATGGAGGAAGCTGAAAAAATAATTCAGCTTTCTTTTTTTGTGTTTAAAAATTAAACTATTTTTATTGAATTTAAACATTTCTCTTGCGTTTTTTTATAAAAGAGGTTTATTATCATGAGTGAAAACGTTTTCCTCAATAATTGATGTTTAATATTTAAACGATAAAAAAGGCGGGGTTAAAACATGAAGATTAAACAAACGATTGAACGCATTCCCGGCGGCATGATGTTGATTCCATTGCTGATTGGTGCATTGATAAAAACATTTTTCCCGGAACTATTTGATTTGCCGGAATTCAAAAGCTCCTTTACGGGCGGGTTGTTAACTGGAACTTCGGCGTTACTGGCGGCATTTTATGTGTGCCTCGGTTCAACCATTCGGTTTGAGGCGACTGGCTATATATTGAAAAAGGGAGTATCCTTATGGGTTGGTAAAATTGGAACCGCTCTTATTGTAGCGTTGCTGATCAAAGCCCTCGCTCCTGATCAGAATCATTTATTTCTCGGACTTTCCGCGCTTGCGATTGTAGCCGCTTTCTCGGATACAAACGGCGGATTATACATGGCATTAATGGGCCAGCTCGGCAAGAAAAATGAAGACGTCGCAGCCTATTCCATTATGTCATTGGAGTCAGGACCATTCTTTACGATGTTGATTCTTGGGGTGGCAGGTCTCGCCAGCTTCCCGTTATTGGCATTTGTCTTTGCCATCCTTCCGTTGATTCTCGGTATGATCCTTGGAAACCTGGACGAAGACATGCGTACTTTCTTAAGCAAGGCTTCAGATGTAATTATTCCACTGTTTGCCCTTGCACTGGGTGCGGGTATTGATTTAACCAAGGTTGTCCAGGCTGGAGCCTCCGGAATCATCCTTGGGTTGGGTGTTGTTCTTATCACAGGCATTGTTCTTTTCACAGCAGACCGTATAACTGGAGGCGACGGTGTAGCAGGGGTGGCAGCTGCATCTACAGCCGGCAACGCTTCTGCGGTGCCATTGGCAGTGGCGGCCGTATTTACAGGCTATAAAGAAGTGGCGGCGGTTGCGACACTGCAGGTGACCGCAGCGGTTGTTGTCACCGCTATTCTTACGCCAATCCTGACCGCATGGCTCGCTAAACGCACACAAAAGAAAAACACCCGGGGAGAAGTCAACGTCTCACATTAACGATCAAAAAGTTTTTAAAAAAGGGGTTTTCTTACATGCAATTATTTATACTGGCGGATGATCTCACGGGTGCAAATGATTCCGGCGTCCAATTGTCAAAACAAGGCTTTCGGTCCAACGTTTGGTTTGATGCCTCCCGGGGAGAGGAAGATCCGGCTGATGTGGTGATTTATGATACGGACAGCCGGGCTGTACAGGAAGAAACAGCATATGACCGGGCACGGCAGGCGGTTACCTTTCTTGAAAACAGAGAGGATGTCCATGTATATAAAAAAATGGATTCTACCCTCAGGGGGAATATCGGAAGCGAGCTGAAAGCCGTAAGTGACGGCTACAGGCCGGAAATGGTAGTGATTTCTCCGGCCTTCCCGAAGCTCAAAAGGCAGACCATCAACGGCACTTTGTTTGTTGACGGATGTCCTGTGGAAAAAACGGAGTTTGGGAGAGACCCAAAAACGCCAGTGAACGAAAGCCATATTCCCACGCTTCTTACGGGGCATGCCACTGGTCAGATTCAAACGATCGATACACAGCTGCTGTCCCTTTCGATTCAGGAGGTCAAAGCAGCTGTCGCTCAAGCTCTGGATGAAGGGAAAACATGGTTTGTCTGTGATGCTGAAACCGAAGAGCATTTAAAGAAAACAGCATCTGTATTTGCATCCTTCCAAAAAAAAGCGCTGTGGGCAGGATCAGCAGGATTGATTGAATACCTTCCGGATGCGCTTGGCCTGCAACCCCCCAAAGAAGCGAATGATGAAACAAGGGAAATCGGAAAAACCCTGACCGTTTCTGCGAGCTTGTCAGGGACAACAAAAACCCAGCTTGACAGGGTAAAAGAAATGAATGACATCTGCATGCTTGAAATGGATCCTGCCGATCTTATCCAAGAAACATATGATGTGCAGACGATTGTGGATGAGGTAAAGCAAAAGAAGGAACAAAAGCATTTTCTCCTTTATGTTGACAGCTGCGAGGAGAATAGGAAAGCTGCAGAAAAGCTCAGTGTTCAACTGAACATGGACAAAAATCAGATTGGTGAAGCCATTTCAAGAGAGCTTGGCCGCATTGCCCGAAGCCTTTTAATTGAGTTTCCTGCCATACAGGGACTGGTTTTGACAGGTGGAGATACGGCCAAGGCGGTATGTTCAGAGCTTGGCATGGACAGGATGGAGCTCCGGTCCGAAATCGAGGCAGGCTTGCCGATCGGCAAATTAAGCAACGAAAACAGTGAATATTGGGCGGTCACCAAGGCTGGTGGATTCGGAAACGAACAATCCTTGGTACACGCGTTGAAATACATGACAGGAGAGGTGCTGGAATATGAGTCAAAATCATAAAAGTATTGTCGGAATTACTATGGGAGACGCAGCCGGAGTTGGACCGGAAATTATTTTAAAAAGTCTCGCTCACCAGGAAATTTATGATCTTTGTGCACCGTTTGTGATCGGTGATGCAAAAATACTCGAGCGTGCAAAAAGCTATGTGAACTGCGAGCTTGCTGTTCAAACGATCACAGAAGAAGAACTGGACAACCCTGATTTTCAGTTTGGAACGGTCTACTGTCTGGATCTGAATCTTGTACCTGGAGATCTTCCGGTAGGAGAAGTGTCCTCCATTGCCGGACATGCTGCGTTTGAATATTTAAGCAAAGCCATTGACCTGGCCAACAAAAAGAGAATCGATGCGATTTGTACTGCTCCTCTTAATAAAGAGGCATTGCATAAAGGCGGCCACAAGTATCCTGGCCACACCGAAATCCTTGCTGAATTGACCAACACCGACGAATTTTCCATGATGCTTTCTGCGCCGAATTTAAAAGTCATTCATGTGACCACTCATGTTGGCATTTTGGATGCGGTGAAGATGATCAATCCTGAACGAGTGTACCGTGTCATCAAACTGGCTCATGATACATTGAAAAAGTCAGGCATTGTAACACCGAGGATTGCGGTCTGCGGTATTAACCCGCATGCCGGTGAAAATGGATTGTTCGGCTATGGGGAGGAAGAAGAAAAAGTAATCCCAGGCGTCCGGAAAGCTCAGGAAGAGGGCATTAAGGTAGTTGGCCCGCTTCCTGCAGACACCTTGTTTTTCCGCACAGTTCGCGGTGACTTTGATATCGTCGTCGCCATGTACCATGACCAGGGCCACGGGCCGGTAAAAGTGCTCGGGCTCGATGCAGGCGTGAACATTACCGTCGGGCTTCCGATCATCCGTACCAGCGTCGATCATGGAACAGCCTTCGATATTGCCGGTAAAGGCATTGCCGAAGAAAAAAGCATGTCCGAGGCGCTTCGCCAGGCGGTTGAACTGGCTCCAAAAAGAGTTTAATCATTTAAAAGAGGAAGAGAAGGCAGAAGATGCTTTCTCTTTTTTTGTTCTTTATGAAAATGACGTGATATGCCCTTATTTTTTGTCGAACCGCAATTAATGTGATCCAATCCGCAACTACTCACCCACCTTGGTTCCAACTTACTATGCCACCCTGCTTCCTATCTACCTCCCCCTGCCTAACACCCACGACCATTTCCTCATTTTGGAAAAACGAAGCCTATGTGATTGAATTTTCAGAATACGTCTCTTACAATGGACGCAAAGTTAGGCATCTTTACTAACTAACCATTTTTTTATCCCCACTTTTATTTCCATATCAAGAGGCTTCATCATCCCATTGATCAAAGGAAGACTAAATAAAAGGAGAGAAGTGATGAAATCCGATCACAAGGGCCGGACCGCCTTTATGAAGGAAAAGAACAAGCGATGTGTTCTCCGTTGTGTAAAAGAAAAAGGACCGATCTCACGCTCTGAAGTCGCCGATCAGCTTCAGCTGTCCAAACCGACCATTTCTGCCCTTGTGGAGGAGCTTCTTCAGGAAAATTGGCTAAAAGAAGTCGGACCGGGAAGCGCAGGCCTGGCTGGCGGGCGAAAGCCTATCCAGCTGTTATTCAACTCCAGGGCGGCTCACGTCATCGGAATCGATATGGGGGGCACAAAGGTAAGGGCGGGCATCTGTGATCTCGATGGCCAATTGCTTGCTGTCGATGAATTTCCAACCCAAACCCAAAAGAAATCGCTTTTGAAAGCATTGAAGCAAAACGTAGAAAACCTTTTGAATCAAGCTTCCCTAAATCCTGATGACATCCTCGGCATGGGCATTGGCGCGCCCGGAATGACGGATACAGAAAGAGGAGTAGTAATTGATGCTCCTAGTTTGAACTGGACGCAGTATCCTTTAAAAAAAGAGGCGGAGGCTTTATTTCCGTGGCCGGTCATGGTGGATAACGATGTGAATGTGGCTGTCCTTGGCGAACAGTGGCTTGGCGCGGCCAAAGGGATGGACCATGTGGTGCTCATTTCCATTGGTACTGGAGTAGGGTGCGGAATGCTGATCAATGGCCAGCTTTACCGTGGAGCGACTTGGGCTGCAGGCGAAATCGGCTATATGGTCACGGATATGGCTAAAGCGAGATGTGCAGACCTTCCGCCACCACATGAGGGGTACGGCTTTTTAGAACAATATGTGGGAGGCGCCGGAATCGTCCAGAGCATGAAGCAGGAACTAAAAGACCAGCCAGAGTCGCTCTTTCCAAATAATTTCTCCGCAAAGGATGTTTTTCAAAAAGCGAAGGATGGAGACCGGGCAGCAGGTAAGGTCCTTGATGAGGTACTTGATCATATTGGATTTGCTGCAGCCAACATGATTTCAATTATAAATCCTGAAGTTGTTCTTTTAGGAGGTGGCATTTCAAGAAGTGCAGATTGGTTTTTGCCCAGGATTCAGAAGACCATCCAAGATTTTGCTCCGGTATCGGCCCCGGTGCTTCCCACAGCTTTGGGAGAAAACCTCGGGGTTGTCGGTGCTGTATCGCTTGTGCTTAGGGAAACGGAAAGTGTACTTAAAGAGCTGTAAAAAGGAGATGGATTCATGAAACGTTTCATGGCTGTTATGATATCTGTCCTGTTGACCTCTATCTTGATGGTTCCAGCGAGTGCGCAGGAACAAACAGCAAGTGAAAAGCCGAAAGATCTATGGAGTGCGTTAAAGCCCCTTGATACCATCATCAGTTTCCTCAATACAGGCGCCCATCCGGATGATGAGCGAAGCGACCTGCTTGCCTACTTATCCCGTGGAAAAGGGGTAAGGACGGCGAGCCTGATCGCGAACCGTGGAGAAGGAGGCCAGAATGAAATCGGTAACGAGCTCGGAAATGCGCTCGGCATCATTCGTTCAAGAGAGCTGATTGAAGCCTCAAAAGTGACAGGGGTAACGGTGTACCACCTCAGCCGCAAACCGAGCGATGAAATTTATGACTTTGGGTTCTCCAAATCAAAAGAAGAAACGCTGGCGAAATGGGGAGAACAAACTGCCTATGAACGGGTCATCCGCATGATTCGTACATACCGCCCGGATATTGTTATGCCCTCGTTTTTGGATGTGGATACGGAGCACGGCCACCACAGAACGATGAATTACCTGACGATTAAAGCCTATCAGGATGCTGCAGATCCCAATGTGTTTCCGGAGCAGCTGAAAGAAGGGCTCAAGCCATGGGCCATCAAGAAGCTTTATCTGCCTTCCGATCAGAAAAATGCGACCACTTCCTTTGAAATCGGCATGATGGATGACGTATATGGCAAAACCTATCCGCAAATCGGTGAAGAATCCCGTTTTCTACACAAAAGCCAGGGGATGGGCCAGGACATACCTGCTGTACCAAGAACCATCAACCTGAAGCTTGAGAAATCCAGAGTGGGAACACCGGGAAAAGAACAAACTCTTTTTAATGAGATTCCTTATGATTTTAAAGAGTATGCCGGCACGCTCAGCGATAAACGTGTGAAGAAGAAGCTGGTAAAGCTGCAGGAAGAGTTTGATGGGATGATTGAAGAATATCCGAACAGAGCGGCGATTGCCAAAGATGTATATCCGGCCATCAAGGATACCGAAAAGCTGGAGAAACTTGTGAAAAACAGCTCAATGCCAACGGAAACAAAGAGTGATTTGCTTTTCCGTCTCGATATTAAAGAAAAGCAGCTTATGAATTTAGCGGCAGAAGCATCCAATGTGGATGTGCGTGTGGATCTCAACCAGCCTGTACTTGTTCAGGGCGGCTCTGCAAGAGTCACCGTCACTGTAAAAAATAACGGAAAGCAAACGCTCAAACACGTGAAGCCAGCCCTTCACCTGCCAAAAGGCTGGAAACAGGCGGGGAATGTACCAAAAACAAAGCTGAAGCGCGGCCAATCGCAAAAATTCACGTACGGAATTAAGGTTGCGAAGAATGCTTCTTATTATCAGCCGTATGATCCTTCTGTCATCACGGCCAGTATTGCTTATAAGGTTCATGGAACAACATCACAAAAAACGTATGAACCGGAACAGACAGCAGCGGTCCTGCCGGATGTATCGGTTACAAATGATCCGGAGAGCCTGGTGGTCAATACGGCCGACCTGAAAGATTCAATCCAGGTGAAGGTAGAAGCGAAAAACAATACTGCCGGAAAAGAATCAGCGGTGCTGCATCTTAATGCCCCAGAAGGCTGGAACGTGACCAACAATGATCAGGAGATTACCTTCAAGGAGAAGGGTGAAGTTCAAAATGCCACGTTTACCATAGACCTTCCTCAATCGGTAAAAGAGGACGACTACAACCTCCAGCCGGAAGCCAGGGTGAACGGAAAACAGCTGAGCACATCGGTTCAGGTCATCTCGTACCCTCATATTGGCACCTTCTATTACTTGTATGATGCGGGAACGAAAGCAACCGCTTTTCCACTCCACTTTGATGCGGATAAAAAAATCGGCTATGTGGAAAGCGGGTTTGACAGCGTGTCCGGCAAGCTGCGTGCGGTAGGAATGAACGTTGTCTCCCTTGAAAAGGGCGAGCTGGAATCAGCGGACCTTTCCCAATTCGACACGATTGTGGTCGGCATAAGGGCATACCTCTCCAGGGAGGATTTGCTTCAAAATAACAGCAAGCTGCTGGATTTTGTGAAAAATGGCGGTCACCTGGTGGTTCAATATCACAAGCCGGAAGACAAGTGGGATGCTGAAAAATCAGCGCCGTACAAGCTTGTGATTGGCAGCCCGTCTATCCGCTGGAGGGTAACGGACGAGAATGCAAAGGTAACAATGACAAAACCGGAACATCCTTTATTTAATACACCAAACAAAATTACCGACAGTGACTGGGACCACTGGGTACAGGAACGGGGTCTCTATTACCCAAGTGATTGGGACAACCATTTTGAGACGTTTGTCAGTATGGCCGATCCCGGTGAGCAGCCATTTAACGGAGGCATTTTGATGACGGACTACGGAAAAGGAAGCTATTTGTATACCAATCTCGTATGGTACCGCCAAATCCAAAACAACGTGCCGGGCGGATACCGGATTTTTACGAATTTAATTGATTACTCCAAAGAGCAGTAAGGAACGGAAGCAGGAGAGCAGCGCTTTCCCTAATTATTTTTTTAAAGGAGTGAACCGTAATGGCCGGAAAAAAAGCATTATCCTCTATAGCAGGTGCTGTTGTCAGTTTATCGCTGCTCTTAAGCGGATGCATGGCGGGCAGCCAGACCGACAAAGCGAGCGGAGATAAAAGCAAGAGTAATTTGGAAGAAAAGGTTGTCATCTATTCACCGCACGGCAAGGATATTCTGCAGGAATTTGAAAAAAAGTTTGAAGCTAAAAATCCGAATGTCGATGTGGAATGGCTCGATATCGGATCCCAGGAAGTGCTGGACCGGGTTCGTTCGGAAAAGAAAAATCCTCAGGCCGATGTTTGGTGGGGCGCTCCTTCTGTCATGTTCAACCAGGCGAAGGGGGAAGGGCTGCTCGAGCCGTATAAACCAACGTACGCCAAGGCACTCGAAGATGAGTTTCATGACAAAGACTGGTCATGGAGCGGAACGAGCCAGACGCCCGAAGTCATCATGTACAACAGCAAGAAGCTGTCAAAGGGAGAAGCGCCAAAGGACTGGGATGACCTCTTGGATCCCAAATGGAAGGATAAAATTATTATTCGTTATCCTCTCGCATCCGGAACGATGAATACCATTTTCTCCGCAATGATATACCGCGATTACAAAGATTCAAAGGATCCCAAGAAAGGCTACGAGTGGCTGCAAAAGCTTGATGCCAACACGAAAGAGTATTCCGCGAACCCTGAAATCATGTACAGCAAAGTGGCTAAAGGGGAAGGAACGGTATCGGTTTGGGATATGCCGGACGTTGTCATGCTGAAGGAAGAAAAAAATTATCCGTTTGACTTTGTCATTCCCGAGAGCGGGACGCCTGTACTGACCGAAGGAATCGCTCTTGTGAAAAATGCCAAACATCCAAAAGCAGCGAAAGCGTTCTATGAGTTTGTGAATTCCAAGGAAGCCAACAAAATTCTCGCTGAAAAGCATTACCGCATCCCGATCCGTACGGATATTGATAACCTGCCAAAATGGATTGAAGAAACAAAAATCAAGCCCATGGACATTGACTGGAAGGTCTTTGAAAGCAAGTCCAACGGGTGGATGGAATATTGGGATAACAACATTAAAAACAAAGAAAAAGAACAAAAAGAGTAGTTTTTCGAGGATAGGGGGAGCTGGACATGTCATCCGTAACGCTGAAAAACATCACAAAGTCATTTAAAACCGTTCAGGCGGTAAAAGAACTCAGTCTGGACATTCAAAAAGGGGAATTCTTTACCTTTCTGGGTCCGAGCGGCTGCGGAAAAACGACGACACTCCGGATGATTGCCGGATTTTATTACCCTACAACAGGTTCCATTTTCTTTGGGGACCGGGAAATGACGAAAGTCGCCCCGGAAAAGCGCAATACCGGCATGGTTTTTCAAAATTATGCCCTGTTTCCACACATGACGGTTTTTGAAAATGTCGCATTCGGTTTGAAGGTCCGGAAGCTGGCATCGGCGGAGGTGAAAAAGAGAGTAGAGGAAGCGCTTGCCAAAGTCCGGCTGAATGCTTTTATTAAGCGGCAGGTTAGCCAGCTGAGCGGGGGCCAGCAGCAGCGGGTGGCCCTCGCCCGCTCTCTGGTCATTCAACCGGAAATCCTGTTGCTCGATGAGCCGCTAAGTAACCTGGATGCCAGGCTGAGAGATGAGATGAGAACGGAAATTTTGCGGCTGCAGCGGGACTATGGAATTACCACCATTTATGTTACGCATGACCAGATCGAGGCGCTCTCGATGAGCGACCGGATCGCTGTGTTTAATGCGGGAGAATGCCAGCAGATCGGCACGCCCAAAGAAATTTACAACGAACCGGCCAATGACTTTGTGGCTTCTTTTATCGGGGAGACGAACTTGATTCCGGTCCAGATGGAGGGGCGGGAAGGAGAAACACTTCAGTTTTCATGGGAGGATGACAACAACAAGAGGCTTATGGCAGAGATGCCGGTGGCGTTTTCTGAAGAAGAGCTTTTGTCCGTTTCGATACGGCCCGAGGCAGTAGAGGTGTACGGGGAGCCCCCTGTAAATCTGCAAAACGTGTATGAGGGGACCATCGAGCTGGCCCAGTTCACGGGAGCCTCTCTTAATCTCTTTATCTCACTTGGTGGAAAGGTCGTGCAGGCGATGGTGCTGAACACCATGGCACAACCGGAGCCCGAGCCCGGGGACCGGATGTGGGTAAGGCTCCCTGAATCCCGTGTGCGTGTCGTTCCGCGTGTGCTGGAGCCAAAGGAAGGACGGAGGATTTCATGAAGAACCGGGACCATCGTTTCACACTTCTCCTTTTAATCCCGGTTGTTCTTGTTTTGGTGGCGTACGTTCTCTATCCATCGCTGCGCACACTGATTGAGAGCTTTCAAAACAAGGAAGGCTGGAGCGGCGGAAATTACAAAGATTTCTTTGGCTCTGAAAGCCGGTCCAACCTGCAGGCGCTTTGGAATTCGGTTTATATCTCCCTTTTGAGTGTTTTCTTTTCCGCCCTGATCGGTGTGCCGCTTGCCTTTATTTTTAACAAATATGAATTTCCGGGCAGGAGTTTCTTCTCGAGCGCTGCCATCCTTCCAATTGTTCTTCCGTCACTTGTTGGAGTAATGGCGTTCATGTTTTTGTACGGAGAGTCGGGGCTTGTTCCCAATGCGATGAAAGACCTGTTCGGACTGGAAAATGTGCCGTTTAAAATCGGCGGTGTGTCCGGCATCCTTATCGTTCATGCGTATACGATGTACGTTTACTTTTATATGACCGTCTCGAGCACAATCCGGAGCATTGATCCCTCTCTTGAGGAAGCGGCATACAACCTGGGCGCCAGCCGGATGACCGTGTTCAGAAAGGTGACGCTTCCCCTTTTGACCCCCGCGATTGTGGGAGCATCGCTTTTGGTGTTTATGACATCGATGGCTTCTTTTAGCGCTCCTTTCCTGCTGGCGGGGGGCTTCAGGGTGCTCAGTCTGCAAATCTATTTTTCAAAAGTCAACGGCAACCTGTCCATGGCTGCCACCCAATCTGTCATTTTATCCATCGTATCCATCTCATTTTTGCTGTTCATGAGATGGTACCAGAACCGTCGTGATTACCGGATGGCCACCAAAGGGATTGGCGCTCACCGCAGTGAAATCAAAAATCCTTTGTTAAAAGGACTGATGGTTGCGGTTGGGATTGTGGGTGTCATCATTCTTCTTCTTCCGCACATGACCATTTTGATCCTGTCGCTCGTCCCGGACGGCACGTGGACGTATCAAACCTATCCTTCCGCGTTTAATGGAGAAAATTATTTATTTTTATTTACAGAGCCAAAAATATGGGACCCGGTGCGGAACAGTTTGATTCTGGCGTTTCTGGCCACGCTCGGAAATCTGGTGTTTGGCGTGCTGACGTCTTATGTCCTCGTGAAACGAAAGTTTGTCGGCAAGAATATGCTGGATATTATGGTGATGCTTCCGTGGGCATTGCCTGCTACGGTGGTGGGGATGAATCTCGTGCTGGCGTTTAATGAATCCTCCATATTTACGTTTGGGCATATCCTGGTGGGCACCTTCTGGATTTTGCCGCTTGCCTATTTTATCCGGCATATCCCGCTCGTTGTCCGCTCGACTAACGCGACACTCGAACAGCTGGATGACTCCCTTGAAGAAGCGGCCCGCAACCTCGGGGCCAAGTGGTTTTATCTGTTTCGGAGAGTCGTGCTTCCACTTGTGATGCCGGGAGTGATGGCCGGCACGCTGCTGGCATTTGTGGAAGCGGTCGGCGAATTTCCCACGTCGGTTTTACTGTATACGCTCGGCAACCGGCCGATCTCAATTGAAATTATGAACCAGCTCCGCATGTTCAACATGGGGCAGGCGGCCGCTTATGGAATGATTCAAATCAGCCTGATCGGCCTGGTGCTGTTCATTTCGAACAAGTTTTTCGGCATCAAAGCCGAGCGGTCCCTCTAATGCAGAAGGAGGACACTAAAAATGAAATTTAAGGAAGCATTTATAAAGGAAGAAGGACGAACATTTCCGGGGAAAACGTATGAGGAACATTTATTAAAGCATGTGTTCAATGATCAGCGCGATTACCTGTTTACCGAGATGTTTGCCATTCACAGGGCGCATGTCGTGATGCTTGCCGAGCAGAATATCATTAAAAAGGAGGAAGCGGCGAGGATTCTGGCCGGTGTGGAAAAAGTAAGGCAGATCGACTGCAGCCAGCTGATTTATGATCCTCTTTTTGAAGACTTATTTTTTATGATGGAAAGCAGGCTTGCCGATGAAATCGGTCCGGACCTTGCTGGGAAAGTTCACATCGCCAGAAGCCGTAATGATATGGGTGTCGCGATGTACCGGCTTGTGTTACGGCGCCATATTTTAACGCTCATTGATCATGCACTCGGGCTTGGTGATGCGCTGTTGGAACAGGCAAAGGAGCATACCGAAACTGTGATGACCGCCTATACCCATACCCAGCCGGCCCAGCCCACCACGCTTGGCCATTATTTGTTGGCGGTCTACGACATACTGGACCGGGACATTCGCCGGCTTTGGTCAGCTTATCACACGGTTAATGCTTCTCCGATGGGCGCGGCTGCGCTCTCCACGACAAGCTTTCCCATCAGCAGAGACCGGATCCGTGAACTTCTTGGGTTTAGAAGTATTGTTGAAAACTCCTATGATGCCATTGCAGGAGGAGACTACTTATTGGAGACGGCATCTGCTGTAATGATCCTCATGACCGATACCGGCCGCTGGATTCAGGATTTTCTTCAGCAGGCTACACGTGAGTTTGGTGTTATTCGTGTAGCCGATCCCTACGTGCAGATTTCAAGCATCATGCCGCAAAAACGAAATCCGGTGTCGATTGAACATTCCCGCTCGTTGGCCAGTTCGGCCGCTGCCGAAGCGATGGCCGCCATTCATATGATCCACAATACGCCGTTTGGAGATATCGTGGATACAGAGGATGACCTGCAGCCTCACTTGTACCGAAGCTATGAAAAGGCCTCCCGCGTCCTTAAGCTCATGAAAGCTGTAATCACAACGATGGAAGTGGATGTAGAAAAAATGAAACAGCGGGCAAACCAGTCCTTCATCACGATCACCGAGCTTTCAGATGTGCTGGCCCGCGATAAGGAAGTGCCTTTCCGCAAAGCCCACCAAATTGCCAGTGTGGTTTCTAAAAATTGCGCAGCGGCTGTTAAAGAGCTGTATGAAGTTTCGGCAGACACGGTAAACGGCTGGATCAAACCATTTTTTGATGTGACTTTAACGAACGAAGAGTGGGCGGCAATCACAAATCCGTTGGAATTTGTGCAGCGGCGAAGGATTCAGGGAGGCACCAACCCCATGGAAGTCAGCAGAATGATTTCGGAACGCGAAAAGACCCATGAGAAGCTGGTCCAAAGACTTGCAGACGAACAATCTTACTTAAATCAATGCAGCCAGCTGCTGGATACAGCCGTTCAAGACAAGATGGCAGGTAAATAGTAAAGAGATTCAGGGCTTAAGCAAATGATGCATCATACGGTCAGGATCATCAAAAAATTGCTTCATCACTTGATAATGCTGGGTTTCCTCCAAGTTCACCTCTTGTATCCCATCTCCAGTCAGTTCCACGATTTTGGCTGAAGGATACGCCATTATAATGGGCGAGTGGGTTGCAATAATAAATTGCGAATGGTCGCTGACGAGCTCATGAATCCTGGAAACCATGGACAGCTGCCTGAGGGGAGAAAGGGCAGCTTCCGGCTCGTCCAGAATATAAATCCCTTTTCCCCTGAACCGGTTCAAGAAGGTGGCGAAAAAGGATTCACCGTGGGACTGTTCATGCAGGGATTTTCCGCCATACGAATCAATTAATCTGAATCCTTCCGGTTCACTGTCCAGTTCCTCGATGTTTGTCGCCACATTATAGAAACTCTCCGCACGCAAAAAGAAACCGTCTTTCGGCCGTTCCATCCCTCTGACGACCGTCAAATACTCGTCAAGAGCCGAATGTGAATCATAGGTTGAAAAATTAAAATTCAAAGAACCGCCCTCGGCATTAAAGCCCAAAGAGAGGGCGATCGCTTCAAGCAGGGTGGATTTTCCCATACCGTTTTCACCAACAATAAAAGTAACCTCCGGATGGAGCTCCAGTTCGTTCAACGATTTTACAGCCGCCAAATTGAAAGGAAAAGAATTGAATCCCGGAACCTTGTCCCGGTTCAGCCGGATGCTTCGGAAATAAGGAGAATACAGATCCAAGATATCTACCTCCGATCTAAAAAGATAATATTCATATTATAGTATAATGAGAGAAACAGGAGGTGCCTGAAATGAAACGATCCAAAAATTACACGGTCATGTTCCTTCTTCTTTCTTCTGCATCGGTCTCAGGGGGTATGGGGTGAGTATGCGCCAACCATTGGCTATGGACTCGCTTTCCTTTTTCTCCTTGCGGCTGCCTTTGCACAAGGAAAAAGGGAGGAACCAAAGAATTGTTAATGAGTTTCAGACCGTACATAAGGTTCCATAGCAAGTTGAAGCCCCTCCATGTTAGGGCTTTTTTATTTAGTACTCGAAATTTTTATAAAACGAACGAAGGGTATTCCATATATAGAAAATTTTAGAAGTAAGCAATAGGAGATGAGTATATGCGGATTTTTAACGCTGCTCTTTAGAATCATACTCATAATCGCTTTTATCATTATCGGAGTCAAATTTCTTTCTTTTTTTCAGCTCCGCCCCCGTCGAAAAGGGATAAAAAAGTAGGTTGGATCCTTGGAATTATTATGTTTTTCGTCGTGGTTATCTCAGGATTGATAGCTAATTAGGGACCCGTTTTCCCAATCGTTCATATACTGGTACGCAGGCTGAAATGATATAAAAAGGGGAGCGGACAGCAATGAATATCACGTTACCCATCCCATCCCGCTGGGGGATCAGCGCAGAAGTCGGCGGCAGGCCGCTTATCTGGGGAACGGTAGAAATCCATTCGATAATGGATCAAAAAATTGAAGGAAGCATCAATTTCAGGGGAGTGCCGATTCCAATTCAAGGCTACTGGACGGAGAACACGAGGCATATTATGTTTGATTCGCCGTACGCCACTTTTTCGGGCAATCTCTCTATTTATGACGATCCTTCTATCAACACCCGGCATTTTCTGATTAACGGACGGCTGCAGATGAAGCAAACGTCCATGATGGCCGGTGAGTATGGAACATGGGTGGCCTCCACCAATGCGCCCCTTGGACAGGGAGGCGGCATACCACAAGGCCAAAGCCAGATACCTCCTGTGGGAGCGTTTACCACCTCCGATTACCTGAACGGTGCGGTGAACAGAGGACAGCAAACAGCTGAATGAGAATTTCTCATTCAGCTGTTTTTAACCAAGGACGTTTATGTATAGGTTGTTGCAGTGCAAACTTTCCTGAAATCTATACTCTTTTCGCTTGTATGATGTACCGGTCAGGCGCATGTCCAAAGTAATCAAATGGATAACAAGTGGTAAGTGTCAGCCTTTCAGTCTTCGTTGGCACGATAACACTCCTGTCATCTTTATCCGTGATCCAATGTTTTTCAACCACATACCAGTACACCTTATTATTCATTTTTACAGCGAGCTTATCTCCCGGTTGTATACTGTCCAAGCCAATAAAAACGGTATCCCGATGGCCACTTAAAACTACATGACCTTTCTCTCCAGGGGTAACCGTATACTTCCGGTTCGAGTACATTCCAACCCCTTTCTTCAACGCTTTCTCATCCGTTCCCCAATACACCGAAAATTTCTTTCCCATTATGGGAATGATGAGTTCTGCCATTTTTTCACCAGCGTTATAGGAGGGAGGTTCTTTCTTTTTTCTTGGTTTCGGTGGCGTCGTTATTGTTTCTTTTTTGGAATCTTGACTCTCAACCGTTTTATCAATACTTTTATACTTTTTAATCTCTTTTTGTGTCAGTGCTTCTGCCGATTGGCGGGCCAAAAACCAATTAAATAAATGATAACCGGAAAACGCCAGCCCGATAATGATCAAAGCAATACCTATTGTCCTCATCATGCCTTCTCCTTATATCAATAATAGAAAAAGAGCGGGCTCAGTCCCGCTCTTCGTTGTAATAAATTATCGAACTTTCTTACGAGCGAAAGCTAACAGTACACCCATTCCAGCTAATAAGGCTCCACCTGCAGCTGCAATTGGTTCATTCGAAGCAGTTTCAGGCATTTCTCCACCATCAGATGAAGAAGAAGTTGAGTTCCCAGTACTTGAGCTGTTGCTGCTTGTATTTCTGTTATCGCTAGCTGAGTCATCGGTTGAGTTATTGTCACTGTTATTATTTTTGCTGGCTACAAAAGAATCATATTCGCTCTTGCTTACTTCACAAGGAAGTCCATCACTATCCCGGTCCAAATCATGCGGATCGTTATTAGCATTATACCCATTGCTATGCCAAAATTCCATTACCGCTTGATGGGTGGAAAAATCCGAACAGTTCTTATCTCCTGGCCCAGCCGCATTTACCTGAAGTCCAGTAGCAGAAGATAATCCCAATGCAACAATCCCAACAAGTGCCAACCTTTTCATCTTGTCGCCTTCCTTCTCTGTGATTTTTTTCTCTTACTGTGGTTATTTCTAACCGCTTTCATCATACTGTGTAAAATATTGGAAAACAATCCTACTTTTGTCGGTTTTTAAATGATATTGACGAAAAATGTAGATATTTATAAATAGAACTTTTGGATTATGTAATACCCATATATGGTTTTATGTAATAAAAGTCCGTTTGCCAGCGAAATCTAAAGATCTTCTCTTGTTTGTGGTTTAAAATTTTTATAGTTTAAATAACTTCCCGATTAACCAAACTTTTAAACAGCTTCTGTGGATATTTTTCGAAAATTCAAACTCTCAATAATTTATAGCAGGTAAACAAAAAAACTCTTTCGATGCTTATTAGCAAGGAAAGAGTTTTTGCTGTTCAAAAATATAAAAAGTTAATAATCGTTAAGAAACCTGCCTGTCACGATTCTGGCCGGCAGCCACTTGCGATTGTGCTCCCGGAATCAAGCCTACGAGGTGACCAACGAATGCTCCGACGATGGCCGGAACCACCCAGCCAAGTCCTGCATCATAGAGCGGCAGCACATGTGAGAAAAAGGAATTGACAGCCGGGATGGAAAGCTTGGCTGCATTTAAACCATCAAATACAGAAACAATAAACGTAAACAGTAAGCTGATTTGGTAAACCTGTCTGCGTCCTTTAAACAGGTTGTGTGCAAAGCTTAGAACGATAAGCATGATTGCCAGCGGATAAATGGCGGTCAGTACCGGAACAGAAATGGCGATCAATTCATTTAACCCTAGATTGGCGGTCAATGCACTGAAAACAGAAAGTGCAATCGCGAGGCCTTTGTACGATAGTTTTGGAAAAATGCTATGGAAATACGATGAACAGGCTGTCACCAGACCCACACTTGTGGTCAGGCAAGCCACCGTAATCATTAAGCCCAAAAACACATTTCCAAGCGACCCGAAATAATAGTTGGCTACAGCGGAAAGAACTTCACCGCCATTGCTCAATTGGCCAAGCTTTGAAACGCTTGAAGCTCCCATGTAAGAAAGGGAGGTATAGACAATCGCGAGAACGGAAGCAGCAATGAGTGCGGCTTTCGCACAGGTTACAGCGATCACTTTCTTGTCGCTGCCTCTTTTTTCTTTAATGGCATTGATGATGATGATGCCAAAAACGAAGGCAGCGAGTGTATCCATCGTCAAGTATCCTTCCTGAAACCCTTTAAAGAAGGAATTGGTTGCAAAGTCCTTGGTCGGAGCCTGGATTGGCCCAATTGGATGAACAAATGCGGCAATGACCAAAATACCGATAAACGTCAATTTCAGCGGTGTTAAAATCTTACCTACAATATCAACGATCTTTGTAGGGTTAAGCGAAAGCAAACAGGTGATGCTGAAAAATACGATTGTAAAAATCAGCAGTGGCAAATGCCCGCTGTTTTGCGGCAAAAACGGTTTTACGCCAATTTCAAATGAAACGCTGCCTGCACGTGGCAAAGCAAACAGGGGACCAATGGCCAGGTACAGAACAAAAGTATAAAGAGCACTGAACCACGGATGAACACGGTTTCCCATATCGCGTAAGTCGTTGCTTCCGGAAATCCCAAAAGCAAATACCCCAAGCAACGGAACGCCAACACCAGTAATGAGGAAGCCAGCGTTGGCAATCCAAACGTTGCTTCCGGCACTTTGTCCGAGCATGGCCGGGAAGATAAGATTACCCGCCCCAAAGAAAAGAGCGAATAACATAAGGCC
This sequence comes from Fictibacillus sp. S7, assembly GCF_004127935.1. NCBI lineage: Bacteria > Bacillati > Bacillota > Bacilli > Caryophanales > Fictibacillaceae > Fictibacillus > Fictibacillus sp. S7. Next base: position 3,414,629 of record NZ_QJKL01000001.1, read on the forward strand.
AATAACCAATGTATGTGAAGACTGAGTCTTGTTGTTAAACACAAACAACCCTCCGAATAAGAATATTGTGAATATTTATATTATAACATGTCGATTTTTGTCGATCAAACTGTCGAATACAATATACGATGATAACAACGCTCACAGAAGAAATCAAGGGGAAATTCAAAAAGAATTTAGTAAATTTCAACTTTTCCCTATTGAAAGCCTTTTTTATTTAATTCTTAAACGGTTGAAGAAACTTTATACATAAAAAAGCCCTCAAATGGGTTTTTTAAAATTAAGCTTTTCTTAAGGAAACCCCATTACATTGAAATCAGAAACTATGTACAGGGGTGTAGAGATGAAGAAAATCAACTTCGTAAAGTTTGTGATTGATGTGATCATAGCAGTTACGTTCGTGCTTTTTTTTAACAAAAGGGTGTTGGGCGGGATGACGTTTCATGTAGTGGTGGGTACCGCCATCGGGGTGGCTTTTTTAACCCACATGGCAATGAATTGGCGGTGGATCAAGAATGTAACGCGTAAACTTTTTGATAAAAAGCTTCCGGGCAAAACGCGTTTCAGCTACGGCTTGAATTTGCTGCTGCTCCTCTGCATGGCAACGATCATGGTCAGCGGAATTTTCGTATCAAGAGTGCTTTTTCCAAACGTGAACATAGGAAATGAAGGCTGGTTCAAAATGCTTCACATCTCTTTGTCGTTCCTGACCTTAATCATTGTTGGCATCCATGTCGGAATGCATTGGAAATAGGTCATCACCGTATGGAACAAAATGTTGTCCATTAAGGAACCGAAATCCTGGATGAACTGGGCCGCCACAGGAGCGATGGCGGTGGTCCTGGTGTTTGGCCTCTTTCAGATCTATGAAACAGGATTTATGGCACGTGCAGCCAGCCCCTTCGGCTTGGCCGGGGGAAATGCTGTTGCTGCTGGAAAAGGAATGGACAGGGATGGGGATGGAGACGGTGGAAAACCGTTTAACCGACAGGTCCAAAATGATCAAATCAACGGCACTAGTGAGAACAGGGAGGGGCAAGGACCGCCTGAAGAGGGCTCATTCCAGCATGATCATCCGGCTTTTGGCGAAGAGGGACACAGAGGCAGGGAAGGCATTGGTGAATGCGGGCATGAATTTGGCGGGAATGTGAGCCCGTTGTCCGTTATTGCTACCTACACCGGAATCATGGCTGTATTCGTGATCGCTGCATACTATTTCACCCAATGGTATTCCATGAGAATAAGAAAAATCGTATAAGATTGGCCATTATGCCAGGCACACCTGCAGAGGATGCCTGGCATTTTTTTATTTGTTATAATTTAGAAAAAATGCCTTTCCTAGGAGGATGACCCATGGCAATGACGTATCTGGAAACGCTGCATGAAGAAATCCGGAGCCGGAAGAACCCGGCAGACGCTCTAAAAATGGCGGCATATATGAAAAATAAATTTCCCTTCGCTGGCTTGAAGTCACCCATTCTCAAAGACGTTATGAAGAATCATTTAAAAACATACGGATTGCCTGAAATGAGCATCCCAGAGATCACAAAAGCAAGCTGGAACTACAAAGAAAGAGAAATGCAGTATGTCGGCATGTTTCTCGTGGACAAGATGAAGCAAACCATCCGGGAGGAAGATCTGGACGCACTGGAGCAAACCATAACGAACAAGTCATGGTGGGATACGGTGGATCATATCGCGAAGCATCATATGGGGCACTACATCCAGACCTATAAGCACCGAGAAAAAGAATTGGTAGAAAAATGGATCCATTCCCCCAACATGTGGCTGAAGCGGACGGCCATTCTTTACCAGCTTGGCTATAAACAGGAGACAGATACCGATATTCTTGCCTATGTGATCCAGCAAGAAAAAGAGAACAAGGAATTTTTTATCCGCAAAGCCATTGGCTGGGCACTGCGGGAATACGCAAAAACCAATCCGGACTTTGTCGTGCGGTTTGTAGATCGTACGGAACTGCAGCCTTTAAGCCGAAAAGAAGCACTTAAGAACTTGCAGTTAACCTGATTCCTCCTTGAACGATAAGGCATACAGGATGGAAGGCCTACAAGCGGAACAACTTTCGGCCTATTGTTTCTCGAACTCTAGTTATTTAGTATAACCATATAACAATATTACATATTTTTAACATTCATTTAATAATTTTCCATTACTGTATTCCTGTATGCCTAAATATGTTCACAGGAGGAAGCGATCTTAATGAAGATACGTTGGAAAAGGAAAATGGCCCCTTCCGCATTGGTTCTGGCACTCGTCACCTCTGCCATCATTCCTGATACTGTCACTGCCCTTGGAGAATTTCACCTGACCTCACCTCTGATTAAAACACCCATCAATGAGTACACCGCAGATTTAGCCCCTGGTGTCCAAGAAAAACATTACAGCTATGAAAATCAAGAAGGAAAGAAGATTGAAAGCTTTGTTGTGGATGTAGACCTTCAGCACCCTGGAGTATCGGTGGAAGCCGGAACCCCAAATGACAAGGATGCCTATGGCCTGCAGCCGGTCAGGGCACAGGCCAAGGCTGCCGATTCAGAGAATCACAAAGTCGTAGCCGCCGTGAATGCCGACTTTTACAACATGGCTACCGGGGAACCGCTTGGCGTGATCTACAAAGATGGACGAGCTGTTAAAGAAAAGAACATGAACGGCTGGAACTTTTTTGGCATCAAGAAAAGTGGTCAAGCCATAATTGGGAACGCTTCCGAATACGAAGGTTTGAAGACTGAACTAAAGGAAGCTCTCGGAGGAAATGCCATCCTGGTAAAAAACAAACAAATCTATCAGACGCCCCAAACCGGGCAGAACCTGGAGCCCAGGACCGCTGTTGGAATCAAAGAAGACGGAGATGTTTTCTTTGCCGTCATTGACGGACGTCAGGAGCCCTACTCTGCGGGAATTACGATGAAAGATTTGGCCCAGCTCATGATTGACCTTGGGGCGGTTCAGGCACTTAACCTGGACGGGGGAGGCTCGTCGACATTTGCCACCCGGGAGCTTGGCGGAGATACGCTTGAGGTGGATAATCTGCCGTCTGACAGAAACGAGAGAAGTGTCGCCAATACCTGGCTGGTGGCGGCCACAGAACCCTCGGACCATATTTTCCATTCCGCTTATATCAAGCCTTATGACGCGTCTTTTACCCAGGGGAGCGCGATTGATTTTGAAGCAAAAGGAAGGGACAAGTCAATGGCCTCGGCACCGCTTCCCGAAAGCGGTATGACATGGGACCTCTCCAATCCGTCTTTTGGTGATATCGATGAGCACGGAAGGTTTACTTCAAACGGCAAGACCGGTCAACTTTCCGTTATTGCCAAGCATGATGGGAAAGAGGTGGGGCGCAGCCCGATTGAAATTGAAACGCCGGATCAGCTATATTTCTCATCGACTGAATTAACGGTCGGGCGAAACAGTAAAACGAAATTGGACCTGGTGGCTGAATTTCATAAAAGAAAACTGCATTGGAACCGAAATGATGTGGAATTTGATATCCCTGAGGGAATGGGAACCATTGATGAGGATGGAGTTCTGCATACGGGCAATCAAAACGTAAAAGGGACCATTACGGCAAGGTTCAAAAACACCCATTTAGAAGCAAAGATCCATATTTCGGTGGGACAGCTTCCGGTCATTCTTCATGATTTTGAACAGGGAGCGGGTACCTGGAACGTTTCTACCGCCAACCGCGGAGAAAAAGGAAACTTGTCAGTATCTCAATACCCCGGACCAGTCCGTTTCGGTGACAAAGCACTGAAGCTGGATTTTGACCTGACGAATGCCCAAAGCGGGACAACCCTTGGCGTGTATGCCGGCCCGGGAACGCCAACCAAGATTGAAGGAAATCCAACCGGCATCGGCATGTGGGTGTATGGCACGCCTGAAGCGGAAGGGTATTGGCTGAGAATGTATCTTGTAGACGGGAATGGCAAGAACCAGACGATTAATCTGACAGAAGAAAGTCCGGGAATCAACTGGACGGGCTGGAAATACATCGAAGCAGAAGTTCCCTCCTCTTTTACCGGGCCATTTAAGCTTTCCGGCTCACAGGCCATCCGCATGATGTCTACAAAGTCTGGCATCACCGGACCCATGACAAAAGGTACGCTGTATGTGGACAATATCCGGGCGGTGTACGGAGAGAAAGTGGATGATCTTAATTCGCCGGTCATTGAATCGGTCAGCACGGAGGACAAAAGCTATACCACGAAAGAGGTAAATATCACGGCGAAGGTTCATGAATACGAGGATGATCCTTTTAAAACAGGCATCGATTGGGAAAAAATCCGTGTCATGGTTGATGGAAGGGATTATTCAAAGGCAGAAGGGCACTTTTCGTTTGATATGGATGGTTCGGTTTCGTTAACCGGGTACCAGTGGGCAGACGGAACCCATAAAGTTATGTTGATGATCCCGGATAAGTTCGGAAATCAGGCGATTCATACGAGCTATTTCACGGTGAGCACGAACAGCGCCAAAGTGGAACTGAACACTGCCCAAAAGGAAGCCTATTTAGGAGAGACCTATACTCTTGATCTTAACGTAACAAAAGCTGAGGAAATCACCGGATCCGTCGTAAAGGTTCAGATGGACAAGAATTTTCCTGTAAAGGATGTAGAGTTCGCGGATGGTTTTTCAGATAGTTCATCAAGCTATGATGAAAATACAGGGATACTTACCCTCAACCTGAAAAACAGCACGGCAGCTGGAACCCTGAATGCGGCAGCCATTCATGTATCTGTTCCTTCGGATCTAAAAGAAGGAAGCGAGATGATGGTTGAACTCCTGGAAGGAACCATCAGCTATCAGAAACCAGTGGAAGAAACGTTCAATCCTACGTTTTCTGCCCAACCCGCGAAGGTGCCGGTAAAAGCAGCTTACCAGTTAAACGCTGAGCCGATTCTCATCGGAAAGCCAGCAACCCTATCTGTAAAAGACAACAAGGATTCAGCTGTAATCGGAGCTGATATTTATGCGGTGATTGGTGGAAGTAAGGAACCGACCCGTCTTGGACAAACAGACGCAAACGGCGGATTGACCGTTGATTCCATTACAAATGAAGTCAATGCTATCTCCCTGTATACCGTAAAGGATGGAAGGTACTCTTTTCCTTTAACGACACAGTCGTATCTACCGCTGGCGATGGAAGAGGAAATCAAAAATATCCATGCTGCCCCTTCGGCAAACCCATTGACTACGAAAGCATTGACCTGGATGTCCAGCCCGCTTGGAAAGGAAAAGGCTCCTTATGTTCAGTACGCGATCAAGGCGGACTATGAAAGACAAGGGGAGGCAGCCTTCAGGAAGCGTGCCGGTACGTATAAGGACAACGTGTTCAATGGGGAGCTTGATCTCAAGAAAAACGGAATCATCCGCGTGAACACCGTAACGCTCAAAGGCTTAAAGCCGAGTACCCAATATGTTTACCGGACCGGCAATGGGCCTGCCGAGTCGGAGCTTCATGAATTCGAGACCCAACGTCCGAAAAAAATGTTTGAGTTTGCGGTCCTGGGAGATACACAGTCGCCTTCGGATTTAAGTCATTTTGACAAGATCCTCGCAGATCTCAACGAGAAAAAGATGCCGTTTATCATCCATGTCGGCGATTTGATCGATGAAGCATCCAAATTCAAACAGTGGGATGATTCATTGAGTGTGGTAAGCAAATATAAAAACATTCAGAGCACCGATATAATTTCTGTGCTGGGAAATCATGAATACATGGGAGACAACAAGGCGGACCTGGCCAAATCCATATTAGGACTTCCGCAAGATGGACCAAAAGCTGATCAGGGCGGGACGTATTCCGTGGACTACAACAACATGCACATCGCCGTTCTTGGTTTTACTTCGGAAAAAGAGGTATTGGAACAACAGCTGCAGTGGCTGAAACAGGATATGAGGAGTACCGATAAACCGTGGAAAATTCTCGTGACGCATCAACCCCCATATTACACGAATCCTTTTGGCGGCAATGAGGTCATAAAAGAGAAAATTCCTCCTGTCGCAGATGAGCTCGGTATCGATATGGTATTTTCCGGACATGACCATTCCTACGGAAGGACAAAAAAGCTGAAAGCCGGAAAGGAAGACAGCAATGGAACGGTCTATGTTGTGGCAGGCACGACAGGAAACAAGCATTATGACGCAGTAGCTGATGAAAAATTCGAATATGTAAATATGGAGAACATCGCCATTTCCCTTCAGGCCAAAGTGGAAAAAGATGTGATGACAATTTCAGCGATTACATCGGATGGCGAGAACATCGATGAGTTCACGGTGAAAAACAATGGTTACTAGTTAGTGACCGATTCGAAGAAAGAGAAGCCCCCTAATCATTTAGGGCTTCTTTTTTTTGTGAACACCTGCAAGACGGATTGGAGAAAAAAGAGGGCAATAAGTATGACAAAAACAAAACTCTCAATCAGCTCCATGACTTTAAATGGAGATATAGCGTTAAGGTAGGCAGTCCTAGGCTCAAAACCTTGTGTCAGATCCAAAGTGAACGAAAAGATGGTTAACAAAACAAACATGGAAAGGGTAATCAGTAAAATTTTCATATCATCACGCTCCGCTAAAGTAGTATCCCCAAATGAAAGATATTCATCATGATACGAAGGAATAAGGAAGGCAGTCGCCGGAAACGCTAAAAAAAACCAATGTGAAAGGTTTTGTGTCCTCATGCCTTCTTTTTTTAAAAAGAGATCATCTTCATTTCATCAAAAGACGGCTCAAGAGAAAAAGAAAGAGCCCTCTTCTTCTCCTCTTTCTGCGGTTTTAGAGGAAAACATTGAATATATTAAATCTCAGACAGGCAACAGCACAGATATTGTCATCCGCAGTTTTAAGCATTCTCCACGTTTTAACACGAAGTCGGCCATCGTTTATTTAAAAGGGCTGACCGATTCCCAGACGGTCCAGGAGCTGCTGATTGATCCTTTGATGAAATCGAACCCGGCGGAATCAGACCCCATCAGCATGGAAGATATGATTGAAGGCTATCTTCCATTGGGCAATATGGAACAAATACAGGATTGGAATACCCTGTTTCAAGCTTTGATGTCGGGCCATACTATTATCTTCGTAGATGGCTACTCAGGTGCCATAAGTTCAGCAACAGAAGGCGGAGAAAAAAGGGCCATTGAGGAGCCAAGCACCCAGCGGGCCATTCGGGGGTCCAGAGAAGGGTTCACGGAATCCATAGAGACAAATATTTCGATGGTCCGCAGGATTATCCAAAATCCTTCTCTTTGGACGGAAACTATGACCATAGGAAGAGTGACCAAAACCAAAGTAACGATCATGTACTTAAAGGGAATCGCGAGAGACGACATCATTGAAGAGCTCCGGAAACGGCTTAAAAAGATAGATATTGACGGAGTGCTCGAGTCTGGTTTTATCGAGCCGTACATTGAAGACCAGTCGATTACAGCCTTCCCGACGCTTTACCACTCGGAGCGCCCTGATGCGGTGGCAGGAAATCTTCTGGAAGGAAGGTTCGCCCTTTTTGTGAACGGCACGCCTTTTGTTCTGCTAGGCCCCGTGGTGTTTGTTCAGTTCTTCCAATCCATTGAAGATTATACTGAACGTTTCTATATCTCTACTGCTCTGCGTTTTTTGAGAGTCTTGGTCTTTTTTATCTCTCTCATTGGGCCGGCGACCTATATTGCTGCCACCACCTTTCATCAGGAAATGATTCCGACCCAGCTCCTGATCGCTATTGCCGCACAGCGGGAATCGGTGCCATTTCCCAGTTTTGTTGAAGCGCTCATTATGGAAGTGACCTTCGAAATTCTGCGGGAAGCGGGCATCAGGATGCCAAAAGCCATCGGGCCGGCCATTTCCATTGTGGGAGCCTTGGTTATTGGACAGGCCGCGGTTCAGGCAGGGGTTGTATCACCGGCGATGGTTATTATTGTTGCGATTACGGCAATTGCCAGCTTTGCCACCCCATCATTTGCCATTGCGATAACTGCCCGCCTTCTCCGTTTTTTATTTATGATTAGCGCAGCCACGTTTGGTTTTTATGGCATGATTTTAGGGTTTATTATTTTGGTCGTTCATTTGTGCAGTTTGCGCTCGTTCGGAGTACCTTACATGACTCCGCTTGCTCCGTTTATCCCGGCTGACATGAATGATACCTTTGTGCGCGGTCCTTTGTGGGCTGACAGGAAACGGCCGGCATTCATTAGTGGCTCTAACAAGGTGCGGCAGGGCGAAAGCACGGGCCGTCCGCAGCCGGAGCAAAGCAGGGAAATGGTCACGGATCAGGAAGGTGATCAGACATGAAACGACCAATAGGGATTTTCTTAATGGTTTGTCTTCAGTTGCTGCTGTTAACTGGCTGCTGGAGTAAAAAAGAACTGAATGATCTTGCCCTTGTATCGGCAGTCGGTCTCGATCTGAATAAGCAAGGCAAGTATGTAGGCACCTTTCAATTTGTAAACCCCGGAAATGTAACAGGAAGTTTTCAAGGAGGAGGAGGAGGTCAGGGAAATGCGGTTTCCGTTTATTCAGCCACAGGAGATAATATCGATGAGATCAGCCGCCGGATGTCGACCAAAGTATCCCGGAACCTTTACTACGCCCATGCGAACCTTGTCGTGATCAGTGAAAAACTGGCCAAGAAAAAAGGGGTTCTTCCCATTTTGGACGCCTTTGACAGGGATGCCACGTTCCGTAATACTGCCACAGTGGTTATTGCTCACAATGCAAAAGCCGCAGACTTGATCAAAACGCTGACGGCCATTGACAAATTGCCGGCAAACAAAGTCATCAAACTGTTAAGGTTTTCGGAACGGGTTTGGGGGGCCTCATTAAATATCATGATGATCGATGTCATTAAAGACCTTACGAATGACGGGAAACAGCCTTTAATCAGCGGCTTCAACCTGAAGGGATCCAGTTCAACAGGGGAAAAGGTTTCGAATATTATGCAGTCCACTCCTCAAGCCGCTCCGGTGGTGGACGGCCTGGCCCTTTTTAAACATGGGAAGCTTGTGGGCTGGATCGATGGCGGAAAGGCCAGGGGTGCGGTCTGGACCTTGAACAAAATCAAAAAAACAGAAATCAATATTAATAAAAAGGGCCGAAAAGAAGCCATAGCTTTCGAAGTGATCCGGCAAAATACCTCCATATCAACTTTGGTTAAAAATGGAGCTGCACAACTGAACGTAAGAGTGGAAACGGAGGGAAACATTGGTGAGACGAAAGTGCCTGTAAATCTTAAGGATCCGCACGTCATCGCAGACCTTGAGAAAGGTTTTGAAAAACAGGTGGAATCGGAAATAAAAGCAGCGATTAAGGAAGCACAGGCGAAGAAAACGGATATTTTTGGCTTTGGAGATGCCGTTCATCGGTCAAAACCAGAAACGTGGAAAAGAATATCAAAAAATTGGGATGAAGATTATTTTGCCAAGGCAAACGTGAAGATAAAAATAGATGTATTTGTAAGAAGAACAGGGCTTAGGAACAATTCCTTTTTATCCGACGTCAAATAATTAGCGAAAGGGGCAGACAAATGGAAAAAGCGAAAATAACGGCATACCAGTTGTTTGCCTTGGTTCTTTTATTCGAGCTGGGGAGCGCCCTTCTTGTGGCGTTAGGAATTGAAGCCAAGCAGGACGCCTGGATTGTCATTCTTTTGGGAATGATTGGAGGATTGCTGATATTCTTTGTCTTTTATCGCCTTTATTGCTTTTATCCGGATTGTTTACCTACGGAATATTTCCAAAAAATTATGGGGAAAGGTCTCGGGAAGTCGGTTGCTTTTTTGTACATGCTCTACAGTGTGTATTTGGCGGCCAGGGTGCTCAGGGACTTTGGGGCCATGCTTCTGACGTTTGCTTACATAGAAACTCCGCTTTTTATTGCCAACACCCTGATGATTCTCGTCATTGTCTATTCTGTCTCCAAAGGAATCGAAGTGTTGGCGCGTACCGGAGAATTGTTTCTCGTATTTATTTATTTTTTGGCGGGTTCAGGCGTCTTGCTTGTCTTGTTTTCAGGCGTGATTGATTTGCATAACCTTCAGCCTGTCCTAGAAAATGGATGGAAACCAATTATTAAGACGACGGTTAGAGAAACGATTTATTTCCCATTCGGGGAACTTATCGTCTTTACGATGATCATGCCGTATTTAAGGGATGCCAAAAAGATAAGAAATGTAGGCATTATCGGTGTTATCGTAAGCGGAATCTCTCTTGCGCTTGTGATGGTGTTCAACATCAGTATCCTTGGGGTGAATCTTACTGAACGGTCACAGTTCCCATTACTCAGCACGATTCAAACGATACAGGTGGCTGATTTTCTTGAGCGTCTGGATGTTTATTTTGTAATTGCTTTGATCGTTGGGGGATTTTTTAAAGTCGCTATGTTTATCTATGCAGCTGTCATAGGAACAGCGAACATCTTTACTGTTACACCTCCTTCTCGGCTGAGTTATCCCATAGGTCTTGTTGTTCTGATATTGTCCATGACGATGGCCAGCAGTTTCCCGGAGCATCTAAAAGAAGGGGTAAGCATCGTACCTCTCCTCCTCCATCTGCCCTTCCAGATCATTTTCCCTGTCTTGCTTCTTGGTGTGGCCTACTGGAAGAACAGAAAACATAAAAAACAAGGTACCGGATAACTGAACCGGCACCTTTTGTTCCCTAGTAAGCTTTTTTAATATGGGTAACCAGGACGAACGCCCTGGCCGTCATGGGAGATCAAATGCTGAAGCTCATGGCAGAAGGAAAGCTCTTTCTTTACAAGATGCTCCCCGAAACGGTCGTTCGTCTCTCTGAACGTCACGAGAAAAGAAAAATGGTCGCAAAAGTAAAACAATAAGAACGGATGGCGCATAGGTGTCATCCTTTTTTATAATGAAAAAAAGGAGAGTTGGAATTTGTTTCGAATTAGGAAGGGGAGGGGTGCATATGGTGGGGAGCCTTACATGTTCAGTGTGATGTGGTTAATGCTCCTTGTTATTATTGTGCGTATTGTTCAAGTGGAAAAGCGGCTGAAAGAGCTTGATAAATAAGTTTTTGATCAAAAAATAGCGGGAAAAGAATAAGGATAAAAAAGTATTCAATGCGATTGTAGAGGAGCGGAGTCTATGTTGAATGTTGCACTGCTGAGCAAATGGCATGTCCACGCAAAGGATTATGCAAAGGAAGCCAGCGAAAATAAACAAATCAACATTATGAAAGTCTGGGATGAAGATCAGGAGCGCGGGAAGCAATGGGCAAAGGAGTTGAACGTGCCATTTGAGGCAGAGCTTGAGAACGTTCTTTCGGACAAGGACATTCACGGGGTGATTGTCACCACTCCCACCTCAATACATAAGGAAGTGATTGTTTCTTGTGCCCGGCACAAGAAACATGTGTTTACGGAAAAGGTGCTCGCGACTACCCTGAAGGAATGTGACGAAATCCTGGCAGCTATAGAGGGAGCAGGCGTTCAGCTGATGGTCTCACTGCCCCGGCTGACAGAACGGTTCTACCTGTATGCCCAAAAGATACTGGATGAGGGCCTGTTGGGTGAGTTGACTTCCCTCCGTTGCCGAGTCGCCCATAATGGTGCCGTTCCGACGGAAGACAGCGAGCATGGCTGGCTGCCTTCCCAATTTTTTAAAAGGGAAGAAACGGGAGGCGGTGCCCTGATCGATCTTGGCGCCCATCCGATCTACTTGTCCAACCGGTTGGGAGGGAAAGTAAAGGCGGTCACCGCACGGCTTCAACAGACAAAAGGCCACGAGGTCGATGACAATGCGGCGGTAATTGTGGAATTTGAATCAGGAGCCCTCGGGATGATTGAGACCGGCTTTTTATCATACGGCTGTCCCGATCAGCTTGAACTTTACGGCACAGAAGGCACCCTTCTTTTTGAAAGCCGCCAGCCAAAAGAGCTGATTTCAATCCACGTGGAAGACGACGGGCTTATCATGTCCGACCAGATTCCTAAAGCGCTGCCGTCTGCTATGGAACAGTGGGTGGATGCCATTTTGAATCAGAGCACACCTTCTATTCATAAAGAGGATATTCGCAACCTGACACTGGTTAACGAAGCGGCAGCGCTCTCTCATCGCGAAGGACGGCGGGTCGAGCTTTCTGAAATACAAAGAGGACGGTGAAGGAAGTGACAGATAAATTGGAGTTGGTTCATGATGCAAAAGCGATACTCGGAGAAGGCCCGATCTGGGACGAGCGGAGCGGCAAGCTTTATTGGGTGAATATCCTTGGGAAAAGTATTCAGTCGTTTGACCCGCGTTCAGGAAACACAAAGGTCTATGAGCTTGACCAGTATCCGGGAACATTGGCACTGAAGGAAGATGGTGGGTTTGTTTTAGCCGCCCAGAACGGGTTTTACAGCCTGGGGTTAAATGAGGATGGAACCAGTGATCTTGAGAAAATTGCGGATCCTGAGGAGCACCTCCCGGGAAATCGTTTTAATGACGGCAAATGCGATCCGCGGGGACGCTTTTTGGCAGGGACGCTTTCCTTAAAAGAGGATAAAGGTGCAGGATCACTGTACCGGCTGAATCTGGATGGCACAGTGGATGTACTGATGAACGATTTGACCATCTCTAACGGTATGGCGTGGAGTGACGATGGCACGGTTTTTTATTTTATTGATACGCCAACCATGCAGGTAAAGGCGTACTCCTACAACCTTGATATTGGAGAAGTGGGCGAGGGCAGAGTTGTAAAAGACTTTACCGATGAACTCGGAGCACCCGATGGCATGACGATTGATGATGAAGGAATGCTTTGGGTGGCACTCTACGGCGGCTGGGGTGTTGTGCAAATCGACCCTGCAGACGGAAAAGTGCTGCAGAAAATAGACGTGCCTGCTTCCAATGTGACGTGCTGTGCCTTTGGAGGAGAGAATCTTGATGAGCTGTACATCACAACCGCAAGGCAGCAGCTGAGCGACAACGATTTGAAGGAACAGCCTCATGCCGGCGGCCTTTTCCGCTATCGTCCGGGTGTGAAGGGACGACCATCGTTCCGGTATGCCGGGGAATAGGACTAGAACGCTTAACTAAAGCACTGCTGATCCGTTCAGCGGTGCTTATTTGGTTTGCCGAAAAATGAAAATGATGTGATATGCAAGTATTTCTTGTCGAACCGCAACTAACGCACAGGCCAGATGCACCTATCGCCTCAAATCAAGAAAAAACAGGCCAGATCACATGGTTTTCTGTGATTTGGCCTGCTTTGGACCCCATTCAATCATTAGCGGATAAAAACTCCTGCAGTGCTTCCTTATTTTTTTCAAGATCAATGCTAAGGACATCTCCAACATTGTGGCGTTCGTTTTGGAAGGAATTATCCAATGGAATGCGGAGCGTTTTGACGTTATGAGCCTGGCCGGTAATAAAGTCTTTACCAATAATCAGCTTGGATTTGGAATCAACATTGGTCTCAATGTAAGGATCCAGCAAGCCAACGATTTTCGGCAGTTTAAATACATTTTTGATACTGGTGGCTTCATTTTTTAATTTGAACAGCACTTCTTGCTGCCGGGCGACACGGCCAAAGTCACTTTGGGCATCATGGCGAAAACGGACATAGCTGAGCAGCTCTTTTCCGTGAAGAGTCTGGTATCCGGGCTTTAAGTCCAAGTTCATATCGTCGATCAGATTCTGTGGCACATTCACTTTAACCCCTTTTGGGGCAATTGTATCAGCAATTTTGGAAAAGCCCTGAAAGTCAACGACCGCGTAGTAGTTAATATCTACCCCGAAATTTTGTTTAATGGTTTGGCGCAGCAGCTCGGGACCGCCAAAGGCATAGGCAGCATTAATCTTTTGCATGCCATGGCCCGGAATATTAACATAAGTATCCCGCATGATAGAGACTATTTTCGGCTGATTGCCCTTCTGGTCATACTGTCCAATTAAAATGGAGTCTGTCCGGGAATGGGCTTCTCCACGGGAATCGCTCCCCAGCATCAGAACATTAATCTTCCCATTCTCCGGGAGATCCCCTTTAAACTGTTCTTCGTTTTTCTTATCGTCTTCAAATTTCCCATCGCTTGCCTGGGACAATCCTTGTTTATATTGAGCATAGCTGTACACTCCCCCTGCAACGATCAGGAGAATAAGGAGCAGCAATATGAATCGTCCCCAGCGGAACTTTCGCTTTTTGCGTCTTTGAACTCGAGCCAATTTCTACCCCCGCTTCTTTTATTATCCCAGTCACATAGTTACTGACCACATTGTATCAAGAAAGGAATCATATTCCCAGCAATTCTACTATTGTAATATAGGTTGATAGTAAAATAAGCCCTCTCAACTTTTCATAGAAGGAGGGCTTTAGATTTAAATTCTATTAAAGTGACAGTCTACAAAAACTGGCCTAAAGCATAGAGCAGTAAAAAGATGAAGACCCAGACGGAATCGACAAAGTGCCAGTAGATGCTAAAGGAAACAAACCGGCCATGGTTAGCGACTGTAGAGCCTTTGGTTTTCACATGGATAAGCAGAAGGGCCATCCACAGGATGCCGAACAGCACATGACATCCGTGCAGTCCGACAAGCAAGTAGTAGGAGGAGATAAAAGGGCTTCTGCTCAGTGTATACCCTTCTCCTATATTCTTTAGAAACTCTATCATTTCCAGGGAAAGAAAGCTAAGGGCCAGGAGGGCGGTCAATCCGATGAAAAACAAGGTTTTTCCCTTTTCACGTAGATGCAGGGTTTTTTCTGCCAGATACCAGGTCAGGCTGCTAGAAAGAAGCAAAATGGTCGGAAGAATAATTTCTTTAAATTTAAAGAATTCCTTTGGTCCGGGACCGTCTCCCAAATGGTGGAGCATCACAAAATAGGTAGCAAACAAGGATCCGAAAATGACAGCCTCCGCACAGATAAACAAGAACATGGATGTCTTCCTTGGCGAAGAATATTCGAGAAGGGTTTCGGTTGAATTTTCTACGTTGCTTTCCACGCCCATTTACGCTTCCTCCCTTCGAATGGCTTCTTCAAGCTGTTCACTCGTATAAAGATCGATGCTCCGCTCATACGTAATCGAGCGCCAGGCCATCAGAAGCAATGTCCCTGCAAACCCGGTAATCGTGATGAGCGGCACCGCGAAGATCAGTCCAAAGGAAATGGTAAAAAATCCGCCGCTGAGCAACAGAGGAATGATGGTAGGCTTCTCGACCACAATCCGCTTTTCTTCTTTTTTGGAAAACGGCAGGGTGCCATTTCCATGTTCCTTTGCATACCAAAGGTTTTCCAAATCCCTGACGACCGGCAAATACGGCCAGCGCATATGAGAGGAAGGGGAAGAAACCGCCCATTCCATGGTGCGTCCATCCCACGGATCGGCCACACCCCGCCGTGATTTTTTCTGGTAGCTGTAAAACACATTCCAGATGAAAAGAAGGACACTGATGGCCATCAGATAGGCGCCCATTGTACTGATAAAGTTAAATTCGAACAGTCCGTCCTCCGGCAGGTAGGTAAAGGTTCTACGAGGCATCCCCTGCAGACCGGAAAGGTGCATCGGCAAAAACGTCATATGAAATCCGATAATAAACGTCCAGGCCTGCCATTTACCAATCTTGTCATTGAGAATATATCCGAACATTTTGGGCCACCAGTAATAAAAACCGGAAAAGGCGCCAAACACCGTACCGCCTACCATGACGTAATGCAGATGGGCTACGACAAAGTAAGAGTCATGGTATTGGTAATCGGCCGGCACGACGGCCTGCATGACTCCGGTTACTCCCCCGATAACAAATGAGGGAATAAAGGCAAGTGAATAGAGCATCGCCGTGGTAAAGCGGACAGAGCCTCCCCGGATCGTAAACAGCCAGTTAAAGATCTTTATCCCGGTCGGAACGGCAATCAGCATGGATGTAATGGCAAATACCACATTGGCAAATGCACCAAGACCTACGGTAAACATATGGTGAATCCAAACCATGAAGCTTAAAAAACCGATGACGAGCATCGAAAGAACCATAGATGAATAGCCAAAGATCCGTTTGGAAGCGAATGTAGAGATGACCTGGGAAAACACCCCGAAGGCCGGAAGAATCACAATATAAACCTCCGGATGGCCAAAGGCCCAAAACAAGTGTTGCCAAAGTACAGGGTTACCGTGTTCGCCACTGAAAATCTGGGTGCCGAACTGATTATCAAACAGCAGGATCAGTAAAGCTGCACTCAGTACCGGGAAGGCAAAAAGAATAAGGATCGAGGTGATCAAGGCCGACCAGGTGAACAGTGGAATCTTCATGAATCCCATGCCGGGTGCGCGGTGCTTTAAGATGGTGGTGATCATGTTAATCGAGGTCATGATGGTACCGATCCCGGAAACCTGGACACCCATATCATAAAAGGCTGTCCCATTCCCCACAATATCCTTGTCCACAGCCAGAGGAACATAAGAAGTCCACCCTGTGGATGGTGCGCCGCCCATCACAAAGCTCATGTTAATCAACAAGCCGCCGATCACAAAGAGCCACATGCTCAATGAGTTGAAAAAGGGGAAGGCAATATCCCTTGCCCCGATTTGAAGAGGTACGGCGATGTTCATCAAACCGATCAAAAAGGGCATTGCCACAAAAAAGATCATGAGAGTCCCATGTGTCGTCATGACCTGATCATATTTATCCCCTTGAAAAACCCAGAAGTGGAAATTCGGAAAGGCTAACTGTGTCCTCATCAGCATGGCGTCGAGACCGGCGCGAAGGAAAAAAATGAATCCCCAGGCAATGTAAAGGATGCCGATTTTGCGGTGATCCATCGTACGAATCAGCGACCACGTCATCTTCCACTTTTTAGCCAAAGAGATATAGATTACAGCAGCAATCAAAATGACAAGAATGGAAATATTGGCGGCGACGATGTCAGAAGCGAATTTGATTTGTGTATTGAAAAACGGCATATCTATCCCCCCAGCCTTTTGTTATAGCTTCTTCATTTTTTCAGCGTCTTCAAGTAAGCGGAAAGAGCAGCGTAATCATTATCACTGAGTCCCTTGGCTTTGGGCATATCCGTGCCCGGCTTTACTTTTTTGGGATCCTTCAGCCACTTCAACACATTTTTTTCTGTGTTGGGCATGAAGCCGGCTACACGTTCCCGGTCCCTGAAATCAGCCAGGTTGGGTCCTTCTTTTCCTTGATTGGCGCTTGCAGTACTGCTTGTCGCGTGACAGCTTAAACAGTTGCTTTTAAAAACTCTTTGCCCTTCGGATTCCTGGGCGCTGAGTTTTGTTGAACCGTTCTCTTTTTTCATTTGGTTTACCCATTGCTGATAATCCTTTTGACTGTCTACCTTTACGATAAACCGCATAAAGGAATGGCCCGCTCCGCAAAATTCGCCGCATTTCCCCTGATAGGTGCCGACTTTCTCGGGAGTAAGGGCCATTTTGTTCGTTCTTCCGGGAATTAAATCCTGTTTTCCCCCCAATTGAGGTACCCAGAACGAATGAATCACATCCTTGGAGTGAAGTTCAATCACCACTCGCTTTCCTTTGGGCAGATGAAGTTCCTGGGAGGTGACAATGCCCTTTTCCGGGTATTCGAATTTCCACCAGTATTTACTTGCGGTTACTTTCACTTTCATTGCTCCCGTGTTGTCCTGTTTTTCTTCTCCAAATACGCTTTTTACCATCGGGACGGCCAGGATCAGCAGAAGGACAAAGGGGAGGATAGTCCAGGTGAGCTCCAGTTTTTTATTACGGTTTTCCTGATGCTTTTCGGGCGTAAAGCCGGGCCTTGCTCTGTATTTGTAAACAAACCGGATAAAAAGAACAACCACTGTAACCATGACGATTAACATAATATAAATGCTTAGCTTAATTAATGAATATTGTTCTTCTGCCTGGCTGCCGGCAGGATTCAAGACGTCCATATTTTGGATGGCTGAACAACCGGACAATAAAAGAAGGCAGCTGCCCCAGATTCCTGCAATTTTTTTCATAGTCTCTCCTTTCAGCTGGTTTTTTTGAGAATCCAAAAAAATTTGTTTGACATGGAACGGCAAAAGGCAGCAGAACATCCATTCAGCTGCAGGTATGTAAACGTTCTTTTAGATGTAATCCCCTTTTTTTTTAGATTAAAACGTAGTCATCTTCTCTTTCGTATGGAAATATTTAGAAAATTGTTGTCATGATGTTTATGTTTACGGTAGATCAGGGAAGAAAATAAAAGATACGTATAAGCAACCAAAGAGGGAAGAGTGAGGTGAATCCATGATTGAAAAACCAGGAGTAATGCTGTTGCTGCGGCTTCCGTTACCATACAGGACGGCGTGCAAGCCCTGCTTTTTGTTCGTGGCCAGTTTGCCTGCCACTCTTCTTTTTTCTGACTAAAACTTTACAATGTAAGGAATTAACTTCGTGTACGGTGCTCCTGTTCTTTTAAAAAATGGATATTAAAACTTTTTATTTCGCATTAAACCACGTTGAGGAGGAGACAGATGGAAAACAAACTTTCAGTTGTCATAAACGGGGATCAATTCGAGGCTGAACAAGGGCAAAGTGTTCTGCAGGTTCTACTGGACAAAAATATTTACCTTCCGCACGTTTGCTACCAAGAGAGTCTTGGCCCAATCGAAACGTGTGATACGTGTGCGGTCCTTGTGAATGGCCAGGTCGTCAGAGGGTGCGGCACGTTTATCAAGGAAGGAATGGAAATCCAGACGGATACGCCCCAAGTGAAGGATGCCCAGTTTAAGGCGATGGACAATATACTTGAAAATCATGAATTGTATTGCACGGTATGTGACAACAACAATGGTGACTGCACCATTCACAATACCGTGAAGGACATGGGGCTGGAACATCAAATCAAAAATTTTAAAGTCAAAGGGTACGACCTCGATAAAGGGCAATTTTACAGATATGACCCTGATCAGTGTATTCTGTGCGGACAATGTGTGGAAGTATGCCAGACGGTTGAAGTCAATGAAACACTTTCCATTGATTGGGACCTGCAGCAGCCACGGGTGATCTGGGATGACAATGTTCCGATCGAAGAATCTTCCTGCGTAAGCTGCGGACAATGTGTAACCGTATGCCCGTGCAACGCACTGATGGAAAACAGCATGCAGGGCCAGGCCGGTTATTTGACTGATATCCGCCCCGATTTTTTGCGTTCCATGATTGATGTGACGAAGGAAGCCGAAACAGGCTATGGACCGCTTTTTGCCATTTCGGATTCGGAAGCGAAGATGAGAGAAGACCAGATCAAGAAAACAAAAACGGTTTGTACGTATTGCGGAGTCGGCTGCAGCTTTGAAGCCTGGACCAAAGGCCGTGAAATCCTCAAGATGGAACCGGTTCCGGAAGGTCCTGCCAACGGCATCATGTCCTGCATCAAGGGGAAATTCGCCTGGGGCCATATCAATAGCGAAGCCCGTCTGACCCGTCCGCTGATCCGTGAAGGAGAATATTTTAAAGAAGTGGAATGGGACGAAGCCCTTGACTACATCACGGATAAGTTCAAGGAAATAAAGGAAAAGCACGGCCCTGATGCTCTAGGCTTTATCGCTTCGTCCAAAGCGACCAATGAAGAGTCCTATCTAATTCAGAAAATCGCCCGCCAGGTCATCGGAACGAACAATATTGATAATTGCTCCCGTTACTGCCAGTCCCCGGCCACAGAAGGCCTTACCCGGACAGTGGGATACGGGGGAGATGCCGGGTCCATGCATGATCTTGAAGCAGCAGAGCTCGTGATCATTGTAGGCTCCAATACGGCCGAGGCTCATCCAGTGCTTGCCTCCAAAATCAAGCGCTCCCACAAGATGTTTGGACAAAAGTTGATCGTTGCCGATCTCCGGAAGCATGAAATGGCAGAACGAGCGGATCTTTACATCCATCCTGAGCCTGGAACAGACCTGGTGTGGATTTCAGCCATTGCTAAATACATCATTGACATGGGATGGCATGATGAAGTGTTTATAGCAGAAAAAGTGAATGATTTTGAAGAGTATGTTGAAAGCCTTAAGCCTTTTACATTAGGAACAGCCGAAGAGATTACGGGGATTTCAAAGGAAACACTGATTCAAGTGGCAGAAGCTATTCGTGATTCAGACAAAACGTGTATTTGCTGGGCGATGGGAATCACGCAGCATCAGATCGGCGCGGACACGTCCACTGCCATCTCCAATCTGTTGCTTGTTACCGGCAATTATGGCCGTACCGGAACCGGTGCATACCCGCTGCGCGGCCACAATAACGTGCAGGGGGCCAGTGACTTCGGAAGCATGCCGAACACATTGCCAGGGTATCAAAAAATCAGTGATGCCGATGCGGTGGCGAAGTTCGAACAGGCTTGGCAAGTCAAGCTGTCTACGAATGAAGGAATGGATAACCATGAGATGGTACAGGGAATCTATGACGGCAAGCTGAAATCTCTCTATGTTACCGGGGAAGACATGGGTGTGGTGGACTCCAATATTAATTATGTGACCAAAGCGTTTGAAAAACTGGATTTCTTTGTAGTGCAGGATCTCTTTTTAACCAACACGGCGGAGTATGCCGATGTCGTGCTGCCCGCTTCACCAAGTCTTGAAAAAGAAGGAACCTTCACAAATACTGAGCGGAGAATCCAGCGTTTGTATCCGGCCATGGATCCGCTTGGCGAATCCAAGCCGGACTGGAAGATTTATTGCGAGATTGCCAAACGGCTTGGGTTTGATTGGAACTATTCTTCTCCTGCCGATATCATGGCGGAAGCGGCAGGTCTGGTGCCGATCTTTGCTGGTGTCAGCTATGAGCGGCTCGAGAACTTTAAGAGCCTGCAGTGGCCGGTAAATGAAGAGGGAAAAGATACACCTCTTTTATTCACGGACGGTTTCCCGTTCCCGGATGGTAAAGCAAAGCTGCATCCGGTTAATTTTTCCCGCCACTATCATATCGATGAGGAACACCATCTCCATATTAACAATGGACGTATTCTGGAGCATTTCCATGAAGGCAATATGACGTATCATACAAAAGGAATCCGTACAAAAGTGCCCAATTCATGGATTGCAGTGTCAGAGGAGGCGGCAGAAAAGTATGGAATGGAAGAAGGCTCGAAGATAAAAATTTCCAATGAAAATGGAGAAGCGGTCACCCAAGTGCATATTTCAAAGGAAGTGTTCGGACAGGAGGCCTACCTTCCGCTCAATGACAACGGTAAAAGCGCCATCAACTATTTAACGAGCAACGTTACGGACAAAGATACCAATACCCCTGCTTACAAAGAAGTGCCAGCCAAAATCGAAGTGCTGGAGAAAAAAGGAGATTCACCGCTGCCGCTGTACAACTACAGAAGAGGAAAACGCAATCCGCAGTATGGCGTGGATGTTCAGAAGAAGTGGGATCGGGAGGATTATATTTTTCCTGGAAATGAGGAGGTAAAACAAGATGGCTGAGCGGATCACAGACATAAAGCGAATGGAGATTCCCAAGGAAAAGATAAAGGAAGACAATCTGACTGAATTGCTTGATGTGTTGTCAGATAATAAAGAGGCTATGCTTGAGACTGTACGGTTTTTCAGTCTTTTGCATGAGAGCGGCAACCTTGCCATGATGAATGCAATGGTCGCCAAACAGGAGCATATTATGGGGAATCTCGCCTTTGAAGCCAACAATAAGCCGAATTCAACCATTCTTCATAACTTTACCCGGTTAATCGAATTTTTGGGTATGCTGAACCTTGAAGGCATTGACGAACTGACCACCCGGTACACGCGTAAGCAAAAGGAAGAGGGAACAGAAGTGCCGAGTATTGAGGATGTTGGATTCATTAAACTGATCAAAACGCTGAAGGATCCGGAAGTCAGCCGCGGAGTGTATATCATGCTTCAGCTTCTCCGTGGGATTGGGCATGGCCCTTCCGATGAAAAAAAATAAAGGAAAAGAAGCGGCTCATTTATGGAGCCGCTTTTCCAATTAAAGTTAAAAAACGTTATCTGGCTGACTTCTTTCCTGACCATCAGCCTCGCTAGCAGCAATAAAAAAATATAGGAAATCACCACACGGGTAATTAATTCAAATGCACTCATGAACATCTTTCCTTTGTATCATTTTTGGCTCTCCAAGGAGGCCAGTTTTTTGGCTCTCCAAGGAGGCCGTTTCCGGCTCTCCAAGGAGGCCGTTTCCGGCTCTCCAAGGAGGCTGTTTCCGGCTCTCCACGGAGGGCTGTTTTTTTATGGGCAAATCTATCATTTTTATGGAATCTAGCAAACCATAGGACAAACACCGCTGCACATTCCTGCTATTTTCATAGAATAATACAACTCTAATAAAAAGGGGGAATCTCGGTGTTTGGATTTTCAATGATAAAACTAGTGCGCCAGCATGCCGATAAGCTGGACCTTCATATGCGTTCTAAACTAGTGAATTTGTATCGGCCGATGCGCAAGGTACCTTGTTTTCTTCACAGCAGCATAGAAAAATGGCTGAAAAAACGCAATAAGATGAAGGTTTTGATTGAATTTCATGAAGAGGAAGCGAATGTGCTTGGGGCGACTCAGGTTCATGAGCTCATAGCGTCACACCGCAGGTGCAAGGTTCATCACCAGTTTGGCAGTATTCCGTTTTGCTCTGCAACCCTAACCGCCAATGCGGTAGAAGATCTGTTAACCAATTGCACTCATATCAAAAAAATACATTACGACCGTGAAGTAAAAGCATTGCTGGATAAAGCTTCACCGTCGATTCATGCTGATGTGCTGAATCAATCAGGGGTGACAGGAAAGGATATTACCATTGCCATCGTTGATACTGGAATTTATCCGCACTCAGACATAAAAGACCGCATTATCGGATTTCAGGATTTCGTCAACCAGAAAAGTCAAGCCTATGATGACAACGGACATGGCACCCACTGCGCAGGCGATGCAGCGGGTAACGGCTACTTGTCAGACGGCAAGTACAGAGGGCCTGCGCCTGAAGCCAATCTTGTAGGCGTAAAAGTGCTCAACAAAATGGGATCCGGTTCTTTATCCACTGTGATTGCAGGTGTGCAGTGGTGCATTGATAACAAGGAAGAATACAACATTAAAGTGATTTCCATGTCTCTTGGCAGCAGCGCTACCCAGCCAGCAGCAGATGACCCGGTTGTAAAAGCCGTGGAAAAAGCCTGGCAAGAAGGAATTGTGGTTTGCGTGGCGGCCGGAAATGATGGACCGGATGACAATACGGTTTCAAGTCCGGGAATCAGTTCGAAGATCATAACAGTAGGAGCGATTGATGATCAAAATACGTTAGATCGCAGCGACGACAAGATCGCCAGCTTCTCCAGCCGCGGACCGACCATTGATGGTATTACCAAGCCTGACATTCTAACACCTGGTGTTAACATTGTATCCTTGCGTTCTCCCGGCTCGTATTTGGACAAGGTATCCAAGGACAGCCGTGTAGCGAACGATTACTTTTCGCTCTCCGGAACGTCCATGGCCACTCCCATTTGTGCAGGTGTAGCCGCCCTGGTGCTTGAGCAAAATCCGGATTTTACGCCTGATCAAGTGAAAGAAAAGTTAATCAGTGCCGCAGAAGACTGGGGACTGCCAGCCAACTCACAAGGCCACGGCTATCTCGATGTCAGCAAGTTGATATAAAAAAAGGGGAGCTCCCAGGAGTTCCTCTTTTTAGTGCTATTCAAATAAAATCAGCAAGGCGGCAACAACAGGGGTTGCCACCATAGCGGTCTTCAATAAAGGTTTCGGAGCGAACTTTGTCAGCTTTGCCCCAAGATACGCACCGATCATTGTGCCGGCAAGCACCTGCAGGAGCAGCATATAGTCAAGATAGCCTTGCATCACATAGCCGAAGCCGCCTCCTACCGCAATGGGGAGGATAACCAGCATGGTCGTCCCGATCGATTGCCGGATGGAAAGGCCGAAAATGAGCAGCAGTCCGATCTGAATGAATGGTGCAGAGCCGATGCCGAACGCACCTGACAACAGTCCGGTGGTCATCCCAAGGATCAACGCCTTCATGAGGAGTGAGGGATAGCCCAGTTTCTCGTTGATGGTTTCTTCGATTCTCCCTTTTGTAATAAAGAAGCGGACGATCAGCAGTACAGCGGATAACAACAGCATTCCTGCGGTTAAATAGTGCAAATGCTCGCTGGGTATAAGAGAGGACAGCCTTGAGCCGAAATACGCTGCAATCGCGCCAAACCCGCCGGTCCAAACACCGGCACGGAGGGCGATATTGCCTTCCTTCATATGACTGTACGTTCCTGACAGCGTCGTAAAGGCCATGGCGGCAAGGGAAGTTCCCAGTGCCGTATGAATAGGTATGTGAAAAAGGACAAGGATTGAAATAATAAAACCTGCTCCGCCAACGCCGATAAATCCACAGATCAGCCCAATGACAAGCATGGTGAAGGTAATAAGCACGGTAAAAGGATTCCTTTCTTTGGCGGAATATCCGTCATTCTTGATGTTCTTTCTTTATTATACTAAAGCAAAACGACTGAAGAAATCAATGGCTGGGGTTTATTGGGTTCTTTCAACTGGAAACTTTTATGTGGTCGGCATGCTGACTGGTTCTGGCAATCTTTTAGGCGGGAACTACCAGAAAAAAATGTATCGCTTTTTTAGTTTGGGACCTTCGAATGCTTTTCTGGAACTTTTTGAATAATTTACCTATTAAGCTAGGAAAATATGTTTTAATAGCGTTATGGCCAAATCCGGCCTGTTCCTTTTTACACCAAACAAGAGGAGGTAACGCAATGAATGCGAAAAAAACGGCACAATGGACAGCGCTGCTGCTCGTCTTCGCCCTGGTGGCAGGATTCTTTGCACCGGCATCCGGACAAGTGGCCAATGCCCAAGGTTCGACATCGCTTGAAAATGCAGCACCACTGACAAAAGGAAAAGACGTTGAAAATTCCTTTGATTCACCTGAACAAACACAATGGTACAAAATTACCCCGGAAAACGATGAGATCCAAAAGGACTCCCATATGGAAATCTCGCTTGCGAGTGAGGGCAGCCTCAACATTTCCGCGTATTCCAGCATTGAAAATGCGGCTAATGACCAAACATTTGATATGTATCGTGGGTTTACCACTCCGGATGAGCCGGTAACACTCGAAATGCCGCATGCCTGGAAGGGACCTTATTACATAAAGGTGGAATCCCTTGGTGAAGATCCCGAAACTGAGGAACCGCCAGCGGCCAATGAGCAGGAAAAGGTCGATTACACGATTGGCTATAAAGGCGTAAAGCATCCGCCTGCCACTGAACAGGAAGGGGAAGAGTGCCCGGTTGAAATGAGTGCCGGCCAGAAAAAGTCTGGATCCGCGCTGCTGACCCAGCTCCGCCAGCTTCGTGATGGCTTATTGTCACAAACCGACGAAGGAAAGTCACTTTCTTCGCTATATTACAAAACAGCACCATTTCTTGTAGGAAAAATGATGCTTCACAAAGATCTTCGCGAAGATGTATACAACCACCTTGTTACGCTTAAGCCTTTATTCAATGAATTGGCCGAGAACGGAGCAGAAAGCACATATATGTTATCCGGCAAAGACCAGACGGCCATTCAGGCGCTATACAAAATCGCCCTGGACGCAGCACCAGACAAGTATAAAAAGGATATCGAAAAGATTGGCAAGCAGGCAGGCATTAATGCCCTTAAAGGCAAAAAGCTTTCCGACCTGCTGGAAAAAAATAACCTTGTTCCAGAGAGCACGAAAGATGTAACCAGCAAGCTTATTGTAAAAATGAAAGATGGATACACAAGCAAATCATTGAATCAAAAACTGCAAACGTACGGCATCGAGTCCACCGCCCATTCAGCCTTTCAATCTCAAAAGAAAATGAATGGCAACATGTACGTGGTTAAAGTGGATGGAGCAAAAGCTTCCGGCACATACAGCGCAACCTCTACAAGCGCAAAAACTTCTGCAAAGGCTGCAGCAGCTGCCCTTTCCAAACTGCCTGGCGTCGAATTTGCCGAGCCTGTGCAGCGTTACCACTCACTGGCCAATGACGTAGAGTATCCATATCAATGGTCACTAAAGAACAAAGGCGAAGATGGGGGCATCAAGGGAGCCGACGTTAACTATGAATCAATGTCCAAACTGGTGGACCCTAAAGCGAATGATACATTGATCGCTGTTGTAGATACCGGGGTGGATTACACACTCGCCGATTTGAGCAATAAAGTACGAAGCGATATTGGAAAGAACTTTGTTACTCCAGATGCAGCACCGCTGGATGATATGGGGCACGGAACACACGTCTCCGGCATTATCGCGGCACAGGCAGATAACGGATATTCAATGACCGGCCTTGACCAAAAAGCGAAAATCCTTCCGGTAAAAGTGCTGGATGCTTCTGGTTCCGGTGATACCGAGCAAATCGCCATGGGCATCATGTATGCCGCGGATAAAGGCGCGAAGGTCATTAACCTCAGTCTTGGGGGAGGCTACAGCCGTGTCCTTGAATATGCGATGAAGTATGCTTCCGACAAAGGGGCGGCCATCGTGGTGGCAACCGGTAATGATGGAACATCGGCAGTCAGCTACCCGGGCTCTTCAAAATATGCGATTGGTGTAGGTGCAACCAATAAATTGGACGTTGTGGCCGACTATTCGAACTACGGATCCGGGCTGGACCTTGTTGCACCAGGCTCCAATATACCAAGTCTTGTACCAAACGGAAATGTAACACTCATGTCCGGTACATCCATGGCCACACCGCATGTTGCTGCGGTGGCAGGATTGCTGCTTTCTGAGAATCCTCGTCTCAAAGCGAAGGATGTTGAACGGATTTTAACACAGACCGCTGATGACATTGCATTCGGTGAAGTGGATAAATCAGGAGATGAATACGAAGAACCAACCAAACCGGTTCCGGGCTATGACACAGCTTCCGGACATGGCAGACTCAATGCTTTTAAAGCGTTTAGCGCCGTAGAACTAAACGCAAAAGTGGACCCGGTTCTTGATAACATGAACAAGGTATCCGGTGTCGCAAGCATCGGTTCAAAAGTAACCGTGAAAAACGGCAGCAAAACACTAGGAAAGGCAACCGTTTCAAAAACAGGAACATTCGCCGTCAACGTGCCGGTTCAAAAAGCCAACCAGGTGCTTCATGTAGAAATGGCCAAAGGCGCTGCAAATACGGCCCTGAAGGCAGTGGTCAAAAAAGCACCGGCACCTGAAATGCCGAAAGTAAGCAAAGTGACAGCGAAGTCTGTAGCTGTCAAAGGAAATTCAGTTGCAGACGGAACCATCAAAGTAAAAGATAAGAAGAAAAAAGTAATTTCTACCGCCAAAGTCAGCTCAAAAGGCACGTTCTCCGCAAAAATCAAGAAACAAAAGAAAGGCACCATTCTTTACGTCACCGTAACCGACCTTGCCAAGCGTGAGAGCAAAGCCACCAAAGTGACAGTGAATTAATTAGAAAAAACCCCCTGTAGCACATGGTCCTTCCGGTGCGTACAGGGGGTTTTTCCATTTGATTAAGTCGAATAACGTCGAATCCTTATGGACTTAAACGGTTTGAAAATAAGAGCTGATTTTGAAAATAATTGAGAGTCATTGAAATTAACTCCCTCGATCAGTAAATGGTAGGTGCCGGAGAGTCCGCTTTTGTTGCTTCAGTCAATGCCTCACGGCCAAGAACCCTGTTTATGAACGAATTTAGTACGCTTAAACTCAGTTTTTGCGGAATAGAGGCCAGTTGTTCGACCAGACGTTCAAGAATGACTCTCTGAATATCCGCCTGGGAAGAATCACCCTCAATCTCCATCTGAACCAGCTGCACTGCAGCTTCTCCACCGGCACCATACAAGGACAATTTGTGTAAATAGGGCTCTGCTTCTCGAAGGAAATTCGGATTACCCAGCTGCTGGAGCTGATCTGGTACATTTTTCAGTTCAACGAACTGGTGGAGAAGCTCTTTTGCCTCCGCTACTACAGCTCCTTTTTCCTTCTGGTCCCAAAAAGTTTCCACGAGTGGCTCCAGCCGTAGAGATAGCGGCTCTTCATGGTTATTTAATAGACTGCCATAACAGCTTTCAACAAACAGTCTCAGGGCTTTTATTTCTCTGCGGCCAGAAAACTCTAAAAGACTTTTTTGCAGCGACGCTTCGGGCTCATAACCCGAGGGATTCCACATGTACTCTGCCATGGTATACAGCGGGATTTTTGAAGCCTCCGCTTCATTCATGGGATTGGCTGTCATCCCGATGATTTCATCTTCCTTATACAATTCCACGTCTCTGCCGTAAAGCGGCGCAAGGAAAAGCCGGTTGCGGTCAAAATCATTCACGGGGTAATTGTCCCATATTAAAAGCGGATGCTGGAAGATACCATGAATAAATTGGGCATCCGTGACGCGGATGGATGGAGCGACTACCCCTATGCCGGTCCATTGTACGATAATATCCGGCTGCAGGAGCGCCGCAAATCGTTCCCGGTAAGGAGAAGTACCTTCTTCATAATATTCGGTCGGTACGGTGATTAACGGCTTTGCCCCAGGATGTGTTTTTATAAATTCATCATTAAAACGGTTGAGAAGGAAAGCCTGGGCAGCGGCAGAAGGATTATGATCTCCTCCGAATTTTTCTTTGTCCATTGGAAAGTGGAGTGCGGGATCAATATCATCCAGATAAAGAGCAAATGACCTCACGCCAATATCCCAGACTGCCTGCGCTTTATTCATGAGAGCCTGAAATTCCGTATCATCTGAAAAGGTGATGCTGTTGCCTGGTGAGATGGCAAATGTAAAAGTAATATGGTTCCTTTTTGCTGCATCAACCAGCTGCTTGATTTCCTCCATTTTGTCCTGTGGATAGGAGGTTCGCCATTTTTCACGGTGGTAGGGGTCATCTTTTGGTGCATACACATAGGCATTCAGCTTGTGCTTGCTGTAAAAGGAAAGCTGGTTCAGGCGTTCTTCATGAGACCAGGGCGGGCCGTAAAATCCCTCGATCACACCCCGGACAGGCATGGACGGCCAATCATACACAACTGCCGAAGGGATCCATCCGAGAGGGTCTTTCTTAATAATGAGCTGGCTGAAGGTTTGAGCGGCATAAAAGGTACCGTTCTCATCCCTTCCGGCCAAAACAATCATATGGGTGCCGGAGGCTGTTGAGCCTGCTGCCAGCACATATCCTTCAGCATTCAAACCTTCAGGAGGTGCAGCTCCAAGAAGATCAATCGCATCAGAAACGGCCTGGTTTGACGGGAATTCCCCCATATAAATCATGACTGGCTTGGCTGTGGCAGCTAAGCCTTCTTCCGGGGGCGTGCTTCTGATTTCCACTTCCTTTACCCCTGCATGATAGAGTGCAGTTTCGACGTGCAGCAATGCCGCAGGGGGAGTGTCCACACCGGTTACAAGCCATACGATAGGTGAAAGGGCAAAGCCGTCTTCGTGAATTTTTACGACTTGTGGGACAGGGGATAAAAGGCTGCTTTCGTTTTCCGGTATTCGACTGATCATAGTTAACCCACTCCTTTTGCTATTATGGGCATTATTCTTCCAGCGTTAATTTAGAAAGCTTGATGTCGTCATAATAAGATGTAGTCATCGCATAAGCGGTTGTATACGCCAGCACCTTGGCGGTGGCTGCTTTTTCTGGAGCTTTTGCGGTCACCGCTACTTTTTGCCATTGGTTGTAGCCGGATTCAGTATGAACAGGTGTGGAGGAAACTTCTTTTCCATCTTTGTCATAGTACCGCAGCATAAAGCTTGAAAGGCCTTCTCTTAAATAAAGCTGAGTCTGTGCTTTGAGGACCTGGCCAGGCTCGACCTTTACCAGATGGCTCATCAGCGCTACGGACTTTTTGCGGGAAGCATCAACAAGCTTTAAGCTGTTTCTTCCCTTTTTATGCTTTTCATTGGTTAAATTGAACTGAACTTCGCTGTCAGTGGCAAACAGAGAAGCCCATCCTGGCACACGGTCATCCACCATGGGGATTTCAAATCCGTTGTTTGTCAGATGAACAGATTTTACTTTTGCAATATGATCGACCTCAATTTTATACAGTAAGGTGCGGTTGGAAGCCAAGGAGTAATAAATATCTCCATCATCGCCGATGGAAAATGAATAAGCGTTTGTGATCTTTTGGCTGTCTAAGGTGTCGGGATCGATGGCTGTCAAATTACCGCCCGTAAAATTGGCAAACAGCAGGCCGCCGGACCATTTTAAATCGATGGATCCCCATGCATCCTCAGGGAGTACGCCATCAGGATAAACCTTCTTGCTTTTAACAACGTTAAGTGTTTCTGGGTCCAGGGCGAAGATGGCATTTTTTACAGCTCCCCATAACAGTCCGTCTGGTCCAATGGAAAGCTCTCCGATCAGATGGGGTTTTTCAATTCCTTCGATGTTCAATGATATTTCTTTGATTTTCTTTTCATTTTTTACGTCCCATACAAAGACCTTTGCTTCTTCAGCTGTAGGATCAGCTCCAAGGCCCCCTGTAATCGAGGTCGAGCCGTAGACCAGCCCATCTTTATAGGCGAGGCCAACAACGCTTTGGTCCTGAACAACATTCCGGAACACCTTATATTTCACGCCTTCCGCCTCCGGGTCATAAACGGTCAGTGCACCGCCAAGTTCCCCGTAAAACGGTATACTGCCGATAAAGGCTTTCCCTCCGCCTGTGGAGATCGTTTTAATCCGGTTCTGCGATTCTCCGAGTACAAACAGCTTTTCAGGATTGTCGTTGGATGGCGGGAGAGCCGGATCATAGGCGCGGATGTCACCTGACGGATAAACACCCATGAGCATTTTATTCCCAAGCGGTGCCATACTGTCTCCCTGTCCAAGATTAAAAGGAGTTACCTCTCCAGTCACCGGGTTGTACTGTGCGCCTTTTGATGTCTGCATGCCGCTGATATAGAAATTGCCGTCTGGTCCTTTTTCGATTGCCTGCATGACTGTCGGAGTCGACTGAACTAGAGAAGGAAGACGTGTCACCTTTTTGGTCTCGAGATTAATAATGGTGACATACCCGCTGAAGTTGATGGTTACCAGGCTTTTCCCTGGGAGCTCAGGCGTATTGAATTCGACCCAATCCACTCCTCGGAACCCACTTTCGTACTCGATGCCTGTGTCTTCAATTTTTAAGGTGCCGAGATCAACTGTCCTCAATTTATTGTCCGTGGTCATAAAGTAGACTTTATTGTTGAGCGATTGTTCTTCTACATGCAAGCCGCGAACATTCGGAATGGTGACATCGAGCCATTTCTTTTCCTGTGTGTCATAAATAAAACCGTTGCTGGAAAGCTCATAGCGGGCGAACAGGTAGCGGTCATCCACCTTTTCCAGGTCATAGATATGGCCGGGTTCCCCGATGGACTTGGAGATGTCCTCCTTTTCGCCAGTTTTCATGTTGTAGCGGACGATTTGCCCATGCCCGGTTCCGGAATAAATGTTATCACCGATCACCGCAAGTGAACGGATATATTCCTGGGATACAGCTCCAATCATCCGTCCGTAATCCGTTACCTTTTTGGTTTCCGGATCATATTTAAACACTTTACCGCTTGGGTAGGTTCCAACAAATACTTTTCCTTCTTCATTGGAGGTAATGGAGAAAGCAAACGATTCGCCGGGAAACTTGTAAACCAATTCTGCCTTTTTGGTGACAGGAGAGTATCTCCATAATTTCGCTCCGCCGCCCTCGGTGGCAACGTAGAGGTCACCGTTCGGGACGACTTCGTGAGCCCATGAGTTTTCTGAATCCTCAAGGTCAATGACCCGCTTTAGCTTGTAGTCTTCAATATCAAGCACGTTTAATTTGGCGGGAAAGCCTTTGGTTGTCGTATACATGACACGATGCCCGTCTTCTGTTCCGACAGCGCCGTTAAAAATGGAAATGGCCTGGTTCAGAGGGGCAGTCAGTTTCTGAGGTTCGCCAAAATAGGTCCTCGCTAATTTACTCGTACCTTTGGCGGAGGCATGTTGGCTGAATCCAAGACCTACACCAAACAGAATCGCAAGAAATAAACAGAGTGAAATCCACCTTTTCAACAAAAATCTCCTCCTTTTTTACATCCTCTTACCGGCTGTACCGGTATAAATCCGTTCCTCTTGAAAAATAAAAGTTCCCACTCAGATCCTTCGCATAAAGAGAAGCATCCTCATCAAGAATTTCAGTTTCCCATGTCTCGGGATTGAACTTGAACAGCTTGCCAAGCGTCGTTCCGTAAAAGTTTCCATCGGAATCATAATCGAGGAATACACCTCTCCAATAGTGGCCGATGCTGCTCCAGCTGAACGGAAAGAGTTCCTTGGACCCGATCACCTGCCTGGTGGCAGGATCAAATTTGAAAATTTTTCCGGGGCTCATGCCCCACAGGTAACCGTTCTTGTCGAATGAGAGGGCGCCAATGGCTTTTTCACCAGGAAGCGGTGAGATTTCAAACAGTTTTTTATTGGCAGCAGGATCATAGGCAAACAGTTTGCCTTCCGATTCTGTAGGTGTTGATCCAAGTCCGCCAAATACACTCGTTCCTCCATAAACAATACCGCCGTTATAAGAGAGGGAAATAATGCTTTGATTGCTGACAATGTTGGGGTGAACATCATAGCTTTCAGTTTCCTCATTAAGAACCGTCAGTGCCCCTCCAAGTTTTCCGTAGTCAGGAACCGTGCCGATAAATAGGTTTCGGTCTCCCTTTGCCCAGCCAAATGGCCGGTCTTGGCTCTCACTTTTTAGCGAGAACAGTGCCCGTGGGTTAGTAGCCTTCGGAACATTTACAGGATCATGGTCATACGGTTTTTCAGGATCATACTTATAGATCACTCCGCCTGTATACACTCCCAAATAAAGAAACCGGTCCGTTGACAGCATGTTTTCCGCCTGCCCGAAACCTCTGAATCTCGTAAACTCGTGGTCTTCAGGAGAATACTTGGTAAATCCTCCGGTCGGGTAACCGCTCGTGTAAATGTTTCCGTCAGGCCCTCTGCCAATCGACTGAATTTCAACCGGCTGTCCTTCAATGTCAGCTTCAATGCTCTTTGATTGTCCTGTCTTTGGATTGTATATCCAGAAGCTGCCGTTATACCGCATACTGAGCAGGCTTTTTCCTTTAAGTCCTGCCCCGGGCAGCTTCATCCATCCGAATCCTTTATTGCTCCAGCTCTCTTTGTATCCGGTCGGCGTGAGCTCCTTGTCACTTAATCTGTACGAATAGAGTTCATCTCCAATATTGAAATAGACAAGGCCTTTGGCGTCTGGCGGGGACACACGAGAGCCTTTCACATTTTCAAATTCATCCACCCATTTCTTCTTCGTCAAATCGTAGACAAGCATTGTGTTGGACGGGGTAACCCGGGCAAAAAGGAAACCGCGATAGGCGTCAAGATCATATAGATCCTGCTCGCTGGCAAATTTTTCGGGAAGCGGTATGTTGTTCTTCTTTCCGGTTTCTGGCATGATTTCGATCAACTGCGCTTTTTTTACACCTGTCCCGGCATATACATGTCTTTGGGCTACAGCGACACTTCGTGTGTAGCCCTGGTCTTGGGCCACTTGCCCGAAGTCTGTAAATGACTTCTTTTCTGGGTCATACATGAACACTTTTCCGTTTGGATAGGTGCCGCCGAAAATGCGTCCCAAATGGTCACTTTGCAGCCTCCAAAGCGCTGTTTCACTCTCAACGGGTTTTCCAAGGTTGGTTACGGTATCTGTTTTGGGGTCGTACCGGTATAAAAAAGAACCTCCCGCAATGTAGACAAGTCCATTTGGATCAACAACCATTCCCCAGGCTGAAGCTGCACCATTCAATGGATGACTGGCTATTTTTTTACCATCGACAGGATTAATAATGTTCAGCATCGTCGGGGTCCCGCTGGCAGCTGCATAGATGACCTGGTTTCCATCTGGTCCTTTTCCATAAGCGCTTGAATGAATGCCGATGTTAAAGTGAGCCGTTCCAAGTCTTTCTGTGTGACCGGCAGTATGTGCTTGGATTGAAAATGGAAAAAGGCACGTGGCAAGCAAACAGCAGAGCAGCAGGTTCATATACCACTTTTTCACATGCAAAAACCTCCTCTTAAGGATTAAACACAGCAGTATTTATTTGGGTCATATCTGGTTCGTTATTAATGATACAAAAATACCCCTTCTTCTCCAATGATATTTTAGAAAATTCAGTTAAATAGAAACTTACTCCGTTAATATACCAATAGATAAAGTGTCCAAGAATTCAGGCGGAGCAGGTGATAAAGGTCTTTTCACTCGGGAAACTCGGGGCTGTCTTTAATGTGACGATAAATAATAGGAGAGATTCCGTGAGGAATGGATATGCCAATAATTGGGCAATGTCCTTAAAGTGTCCAAAAATACAGAATATATTGACACTTAAAAAGACCTCACTTATTCTGAATTTGAGTACCAGTTATGAACCAGAAAAAGGGAGGAAGTTGAAATGTTCTGGAAAAAAAGCGGGGTCATTGTTCTTTTATGTGCGTTCCTTTTACTTTTTACTGCCTGTTCCAAGGACGAGGCTGCATCGGGAGGGAGCACGGACAAGAAACAATCAGCAACATTAACGGTATGGATTCATCCGTACGTGAGTGATGAACTGAAGAGCAGGCAAAACGAAGTATTCAAAGAGATGGGTGAACGGTTCAAGAAAGAGTATCCGAATGTAAAAGTAAAGTTTGAAGAAATTCCATGGGCGAACCGGGAACAAAAAATCCTGACCGCACTCGCTGCGAAACAGGGCCCTGATGTCTTTTACCTCATTCCGGACATGATGGCACAGTTTGCAGACAAAGGCGTGCTCGCACCAATCGATGATCTGCTTGGCGACTATGGCAAGGACGATTTTGACAAAACGTCATTGGAAGCGGTTACTTACAAAGATAAAATGTATGGTCTTCCTTTATTAAAAGAGGTGCAAACCTACTTCTACAATACAAAGATCCTGAAAGAGCTTGGCGGGGATCCAAATCATTTGCCGCAAACATGGGATGAATTCAATGCTTTGGCTGAAAAGGCTGTGAAAAAAGGATATTATGCACGGAACTATGAAGGCGGAAATACGCCAAATGCCACGCTTTATCCTTATGTCTGGCAGGCTGGCGGTCAGGTCATTACCGATGATGGAAAAATCGCCATCAACAAATCGGATGCCGTCAAAGGATTTGAACTGGTCAATAACTGGTATAAAAACAAGATGATCCCGAAAGATTCCATTAATACCATCGACCACCTTCCACTGTTTTTGGAAGGAAAGTCTCTAGCGTACTGGGGAACCGGAGCTTCTCTTGCTACGATGAAAGAAAAAGGATTTAAAGACTATGCGATTGGTTCACCGCTTAAGAATAAAGAGATAGCAACCTTTGGAACAACCGGAATGTTCGTTGTTTCCGGCAACTCTGAAAATAAAAAACTGGCTGCACAGCTCGTCAAATCGATGACAAGCACGGAAAGCCTGAAAGCATTCAACAAGCTGACCAAATATGTACCACCAAGAAAATCAGCAGCATCCATTTACAATGAAGACAAGGACATGAAAATATTAACGGAATATGCAAAGTACGCGAAGCCTGGCGTAATTCACCCTGTTTCCCGTTCCGTCATGCCGCAAATACAGGCGAAGCTTCAGGAAATGATGCAAGGAAAGAAGACACCGCAACAGGCCGCAGATAGCGCTGCCAAGGCGATACAGGAAGAGATGAATAAATAGTGCAGGGAAGGGGAGGCATCTCTCCCCTCCTTGCTTAAACGGGAGGTGAGTTTATGGGAAATTCCAACTTGTCAGTAAGCGGTACTGCTCCTCATCCAGCGGCCCGGCCAGCGACGCGTGCTTTTAAAATGAAAAAGCATTGGAACAAATACGCGATGATTTATATCTTTTTAGTTCCCATCCTTGTTCATTTTAGTATCTTCCATCTGTTTCCGATCCTTTTCAGTTTGTACATCACTTTTACGGACTGGCCGATCATCGGTGATCCGAAATTTATCGGTTTGAAGAACTGGATCAACTTTTTCTCTGATCAGCTGGCGTGGAAAGCCATCTGGAACACGATTCTCTTTTCACTTTATTATATTGTCCCGACTATGGCGCTTGGATTGTGTTTGGCATTGTTGATCAATACCGGGAAAAGGGGAACCGGATTTTTTAAAGGAATCTACTTTTTGCCTGTGGTGACATCCTTTGTGGTGATCTCCGGTATTTGGGCGTGGCTGTTCAAAGGAACCGATAGCGGGTTTGTCAATTCATTCCTTGGCTTATTCGGTATCGAGCCCCAGTTGTTTTTGTCCGATTCGATACAGGCGATGATGGTACTTGCCGGTTTGAGTGTGTTCAAAGTGTGCGGCAGTACAATGATTTATTATTACGCAGGACTGCAATCGGTCCCTGATGAATTTTATGAGGCGGCAAGGATTGATGGTGCTTCCAGATGGCATTTGTTCTGGAAAATCACGTTTCCGCTATTGATGCCTATCCATTTCTATGTCGCGATCATTACGACAATTGGTTCATTCCAAATCTTTGATTCTGCTTTTCTATTAACAAGCGGCGGGCCGAACTTCTCTACTACTACCATTGTGTATTATCTCTATCAGGAAGGATTCACTTCTTTGCGTCTGGGATATGCCAGTGTTCTGGCCTATATCTTGTTCTTTATCGTATTTGGCATCTCTTTGATCCAAAAGAAAGCATTAGGAAAAGAAGTGAACTACAAATAAAAGGAGGTGCACCATGAATAAAGTATCCCGGTGGACATATGTTCCTCTTGCCTTGCTGGGGCTATTGTTTATTATCCCCTTTCTGATTATGCTGGGCGGTTCCTTTATTCCGATGAAAGTTCCCAGCGGCAACCCTTTTTTATGGATAACAGAGGAACACGTTTCCCTCTCCAATTTTATGTACATTCTGGTCAATGCGAAGTTTACAAAATGGATCCTCAATTCCTTGATCATTACGATTATTCCGGTATTTTCTCAGATGTTTTTTGCCGCTGTGCTTGGGTATATCTTTGCGAAAAAGCAGTTTCCGGGCAAGGAATTTATCTTTTGGGTCATGATGGCAGTCATCATGCTTCCAAGCCAGCTGCTGATCATTCCAAGGTACATTATGTTTAGTGAATTTGGCTGGATCAACACATACTGGCCTCTGATTGTTCCGGAAATTTGGAGCATACTTGGTGTTTTCTTTGTGCGGCAGTACATGCAAACGTTGCCCAAAGACCTTGAGGAAGCGGCGCACATGGATGGCGCAAACGATTTTACCGTCTTCTTTAAAATTATGCTTCCCATGTCAAAGCCGGTTATCGCAACGGTTGGGACCTTTGCTTTTATCTCCAACTGGAATGACCTTTTGACCCCGCTAATTTTTACAACAAGTGAAGATATGTTTCCGGTAACCGTAGGATTGGCTTCTCTTTTGACAAAGGAAGGAAACTTCGGGGTGGAGATGGCAGGCTCTGTGCTGTCCTTTATTCCAACCTTCTTAATCTTTCTTTTCTTCCAGCGCTATTTTGTTAAAGGAATTGCGTTGTCCGGACTAAAGTAAAACTTTTCAGAGGATGGTAGACGTATTATGAGCGAAAAAACAAACCGAGAGCAATTCAAAATAAAGTTTGACCAATTTGTTGATTCTATTAAACAGCAAATCAAGGATGGGGTATGGGCAGTGGGTGATTACTTGCCGTCAGAGCTTACACTTGCCGAGCGATATGACCTGAGTAAAAATTCGGTCAGAAGAGGACTCGATCAGCTGGTGAGGGAAGGACTGATCGTAAAAAAATCA
Organism: Fictibacillus sp. S7; assembly: GCF_004127935.1. Lineage (NCBI taxonomy): Bacteria > Bacillati > Bacillota > Bacilli > Caryophanales > Fictibacillaceae > Fictibacillus > Fictibacillus sp. S7. The sequence continues at coordinate 3,452,332 of NZ_QJKL01000001.1, forward strand.
AGGGTCGGGAATATGGTAGCCGCTGCCATGCCATTTGAGCCACTGACGTTAAAGTTTGGCTATTATCCCAGCATTCAAAACGAAGCTGTGCTGAAGGAGCTGATTGCGAGGTTTGAAGAAAAATATCCATTGATCAAGGTGCAAACCATCAATCTTCCCTATAATCACTACAGCCAGACGGTCTATGATTTTTTTCAAAATGACATGGTGGACGTGGTTACGGTTAACTACAATGATTTTTTGGATTTAGAACCCTGCCACAACGAGGTGTTTGAGCCCCTGGCGGAAAATGATGAAGTATACCCCTTTCTGAATAAAGGGTTTGCTGCACAAAACACTTATGTAAGACCCTTCCTGTTTTCACCGATCATTCTTTGCTACAATGTCAAACACTTTGAAGAGGCGGGAATTGCCCTGCCGGATAGCGGGTGGCAGTGGGAAGATGCCCTGGATGCGGCGGAGAGGCTCACTGGGGGAGATGAAGAAGCGATACGCTGCGGGTTCTATTTCCATCCACTATCCCTGAATAGATGGCCCATTTTCCTCCTTCAGAATCAGGTGGTCTTTTCATGGGGCGAACGCGGTGAAACCCATTTTGATCATGCGCGTTTTATCCGGAGCATCAAGCAGTTTAAACATGTGGTGGAGCAGCAAAAAGCGGGGGTGAACTATCTGTCGGACAGCGACCAGGACACGGAAGCGCTGTTTAAGGCGGGAAAGGCGTCGATGATCATGTGCTCTTATTTCAGTTTGAATCAGATGATCGATTCAGCCATTGAATATGATATTGCTCCGCTTCCGTATTCTGGAGATGCACGGACGATGCTCCTTATGATCGGGCTTGCAGTGAATAAGCAATCCATGAAGAAGGATGCCGCTAAGCTGCTGGTCGACTTTCTGGGGTCTGAGGAAAGCCAGGAAAGAATCCGCAGGAATACGTTAAGCCTTCCTGCTGCCAAAAAAACAGCCGAAAAGACGGGCGGTGAAACCGTCAGTCTTCCTTCCCGCTTTAAAATGTTCCGTGAAATTGTGCCGAGTTTCCGTTTGTACAGTGACCTGGGATTGTCCTTTAAAGAACTGAAGGAAATTCGTGATGAGCTTCGCCTTTATTTGTCTGGTCTGCTGGATGAAACGCTGCTCATAAAAAGAATAGAAACGAAGCTGTCGCGAGCTGTTCCATTAATGGCTGGTGAAAGGGGGAAAGAGCAATGAAAAGTGTAGCGGCAAAGGAAGGAAAAATAACAATGATCGAGAGCGGAATCCCTAAGGTTCAAGATCATTATCTGCTGTTGAAAACCTCATATTCCGTCATCAGTACAGGAACTGAGCTGTCAGTGATCCGTTCCAGCCAAAACCGTACCGCTTATCTCGGGTACAGTGCTGCCGGAACGATTGTGGAATGCGGCGGTGATACGCAGCCATTTACTAAAGGTCAACTGGTCGCGTGCTATGGTGTTCCTTACGTCAGACACTCCGAATATTTGCTTGTTCCCAAAACACTTTGCAGCCCAGTCCCTGACAATGTACAGGCGAAGGAGGCTGCGTTTGCGGGAGTAGGTGCTATAGCCATTCATGCTCTCCGAATGGCCAATTTGCAATTTGGTGAATCTGTTGTCATCGCAGGGCTTGGTGTGCTTGGTCAGATTATCGCACAAATTTCGCATGCAAGCGCCTATGATGTCATTCCGTATGAGGTGAATGAGAGCCGGACCCAATTGTTCCAATCGTGCACAGGTGTTGAAGTAGCCACATCAAATGAACAATTGAACAGACGCATTGAAAAAAAGACGAACGGCCTTGGCGCTGATGCTGTCCTGCTGTGTGCGGGGGGAGGCCACTCACCGCTTACGAATGAAAGTCTGGAATGGGTGAGAGACAAGGGGAAAATTGTAATTGTCGGTGATGTTGAGCCCCATTTCAAACGAAGTCTCATGTTTGGCAAGGAAGCACAGATATTAATTTCACGGGCCGGTGGTCCTGGAAGATATGACCCGGTATATGAGAAAGCGGCAGTCGATTATCCTTATGCGTATGTCCGGTGGACAGAGGGCCGTAATATGGGGGAGTTCCTGAGGCTGCTCAGCGAAAAACGTATTCAGGTGAATGCCTATTTTCAGGAATCGGTCCTTTTCGACAATATTTCAGAAGCGTATGAGGAACTGCAGCAGGAAAACACAAGTGTACTTACTAAGGTGATTGAATATAACTGAAAACGGAGGTGAAAAAGCAATGTCAGGGCAAATCTTTATCGGGGTGATTGCACCGAGTGTTATTGCCCGGAGAATTCAAAAAGTGATCAAGGGGTTCCCGACATTCACGCTCGTATTGCAAGTCTCCGAGGATATGTCGGATGTCGTCACTCTCACCAAGGAGTTAGCAGATAAAGTGGACGTTCTGCTATTTTCAAGCTATGAGGTTTATAAGCTGGTGAAGAACCATATCGATTTTGAGGTGCCCGCGCATTATATCCCTTTAAAAGCTTCAGGGCTTTACAGCGCACTCTACCGGCTGATGAGAAAACATACTGAGGTTAAAGGGATCTCTGTAGACACATTATCCGTCCGTGATGTGAGCCTTGTCCTTTCGGAAGTTGAAGAGGAGATCGCAGTCATTCCCGTCCAAGAGGAAAGGGTGTTCCAGACCACCTCCCAAATTCTCAAACGGCATCAGCAGTATTTTATTGAGGGGAAATCACAAGGAGCGCTGACGGGAAGTAAAGAAATCGCTGAAGATCTTGAAAGGCTGGGTGTTCCCAATCAATGGATTACGCCGACTGAGCAGGACATAATCAACGCCATGGAACGTGCATTGCTGTCATGCAAAAAGAGGCAGAATAAAGACTCGCAAATCGTAATGGGCCGGATCAGAATCGTCCCCTGCTTCGAGGAGAAATGTGAGCTGGACGGCCACCGCATCCAAAAGAAAAAATCCCACATCCGTCAATTGATCTGCGACTATTCAGCGGCACTTGAAGCTCATCTCATGAGTGTTGGAGAGGATGAGTTTTTACTCGTCACCACCAGAGGCATTTTCGAACGCGTATCCGAAGGCTATAAAAGTATTCCGCTTCTTAAGTCTTTAAAAGACGATATGGAGCTTTCTCTTTCGGTAGGCGTTGGATTTGGATTATCAGCCAAGGATGCTGGGAATCACGCCTGGATTGCGCTGCGCCAGTCCATGCAATTTGGCAGTAACCAGTGCTTCATTGTCCGTGAAGATAAAAGTGTGGTCGGGCCGGTGGAGATGTCCAATCCTTTAATCTACAGCTTATCGGTGACTGATTCTAAACTCCTTCTGAAGGCTGAAAAAACAGGCATGACCGCCGCTTATCTTGGTAAAATGCTTGCCCAGATTAAACGCAGTGAGCGTATTACCTACACCGCACAAGAAATTGCGGATATCCTTGGGGTCACCATAAGAAGCGCACACCGCATTCTTTTACAATGTCTGGATGCGGGGCTGATTCAAATCGTAGGGGAAGAAAAACTGGCATCCAAAGGGCGGCCAAGACAAATCTACTCCTTTCATTTTATCGAGGATTATTTGTCGGGAAAAGGGTAATGAAAGGGAGAAAGGAGTGATGAAGATGTCGATGGCGATGATGACCTATAACATAAGGGTTGCTGGCCCGCATGATACAGGAGAACATGCCTGGAGGGAGCGGTGGCCCGTCATGAAAAAGGTGCTGGAGAAGTATTCACCGGATGTGCTATGCACCCAGGAAGGAACATATGACCAGCTTTCGGGGCTGGAGGAGGATCTGCCGGATTATCGATACATAGGCCTTGGACGGGATGGCGGATCAAATGGTGAATTTATGGCGATTTTTTATAAGAATAGCGTGTATAGAGTGGCGGCATACGACCATTTCTGGCTGTCTGAAACACCGGAAGTGATCGGATCGGTTTCCTGGGGGAGTGCCTGTACGCGAATGGCAACTTGGGTTCTTCTTGAACACAGGGGCACCAGGGAGTCCTTTTACGTGTTGAACACCCATCTGGATCATATCTCTGAGGACGCACGCCGAAATGCCGCTCATTTGTTGCTGGAAAGAGCAGCTATCCTTTCTGAACAAGCTCCCTTGGTGCTGACTGGCGATTTTAACAGCTCTCCCGACAGTCAAATTTACGGTATATTAACAGAGAACAGTATATTTATGGACACGTGGGCCGAAGCAGAAGAAAAAAAGGGAGCCGGTCTTGGGACATTTACAGACTATACGGATGAAAGTGGTGGAGGAGAAGAAAACCGGATCGACTGGGTGCTCGTCACCGACCATTGGAGAGTGAAAAATGCCGAGATTGTGGACGGCAGAATCAATGGAAGGTTTGCAAGTGATCATCACCCATTGTTTGTGAACCTGGAACAGCAAAAGGCTTGAGCGGCTTGGGGCCGCTTAGGCTTTTTTATGTGAAAAAAATCTAATGAATTTCGAGGCACGTAATTCGCTATCCCATTTTCTTTCAGGTAATATGGGGTTTATCGGACTAATTTAGAAAGGAAATGAGGGTCAAAATAGATGGAAACTACAAGTTACAAACAGTCTACCATTGTCACGCTCCTTCTTGCGGGATCGTTCATCGCGATTCTCAACCAAACGCTCATGATTACGGCGATTCCTCCGGTCATGGCGGAAATGCATATTACAGCGAACAGTGCGCAATGGCTGACTACCGTATTTATGCTCGTGAACGGAATTATGATCCCTGTCAGCGCTTTTTTATTGCAGCGTTTTACAACCAGACAGTTGTTTATTACGGCAATGAGCGTTTTTGCTTTTGGCACACTGGTGGCAGGTATGGCTCCCAATTTTGAAATGCTGCTGTTGGGAAGGGTTATCCAGTCGAGCGGAGCCGGTGTGATGCTGCCGCTCATGCAGACCGTATTTTTAATGATTTTCCCGGTCAATAAGCGCGGTGCGGCGATGGGACTGATTGGTCTCGTCATTTCGTTTGCGCCGGCAATCGGCCCTGCGTTATCCGGCTGGGTTACCTCCCATTATTCATGGCGGGTATTATTCTTCATCATTTTGCCAATCGCACTGATCGATATCGTTGTGGCTTATTTTGCTTTGAAAAATGTGACCGAAGTGACGAAGCCGCAAGTGGATGTCCTGTCGATTGTTCTATCCTCGCTCGGCTTTGGCGGTTTGCTGTACGGATTTACAAGTGCAGGGAATAACGGCTGGTCGGCACAAATGACGATCATATCACTCGCTTTGGGGGCGCTTGCTCTCGTGTTGTTCATCACACGTCAGCTGCGAATGAATCATCCCATGCTGGAATTCAGAGTGTTTACGAAAGGGATTTTCCCTTTTACGGTAATGATTGGAGCGATCACGTTCATGGGGCTGATCGGTTCGGAAACGATCATTCCATTGTTCATGCAAAATATGAGGGGATTCTCTGCGTTTGAGGCAGGCCTTGCACTGTTGCCGGGCGCTTTGATCTCAGGGCTGATGTCACCGATTACGGGGAGGATTTTTGACCGGATCGGTGCCCGCTGGCTGGCGTTTACCGGCCTGGTGATTATTACGGGAACCTCTCTCGGACTGTCCTTTTTGGATCCGTCCACTTCATTTATGTATATCACCATTTTATACAGTGTGCGGATGTTTGGCTTATCCATGGTGATGATGCCGGCTTCCACAGCAGGGCTGAATCAGCTGCCAAAACGGCTTATCCCGCATGGAGCAGCCATGGATAATACGATGCGGATGATCGCGGCTTCGGTCGGAACGGCGATCCTTGTTACCGTCATGACCACTACCCAGTCCAATGCGGCACCAGGTGTGAAGCATGCCGACATTTATGGCGCCAACATGGCCTTTATGGTCATTTCCGCGCTTTCCCTGATCGCGCTCGCTCTGACGTTCTTGATTAAGGACCGAAGCATGGCAGAAGAGCCGATTGAGGAGAGATAATCAACAAAAGCGTATGACTCCCCAGGGCCGTACGCTTTTCTTATTTTCGAGAAAATTTGATAAAAAACGAATGATAAACACGGTGAACAGAACCAGGCAGACCACGATGGAAATGGGCAAATATTGAGTGATTACATCTTCAGGACCTAAGCACTCACATTTTTTCCTAATTATACCATTTTACCTGATTTAATAAAGCATATTTTAAAAGACCAACTCTTTCATGCTATGATAAACGGTGGATAACATAGAGCAGTCAGGAGGGGTACCCATTAGTGTATTAATCAATGAAAACCGCATGCACAGCAAACAGTTAAACCGAGATATCGAGGTGAAATGGCTGTTTTCGGACCAGCTGCAGGAAGGGGATGTGCAGCTTCTCTTCGTGCAGGACGGGTATTATTACATGAAGCTTGGAGGGCTTCAGGAAACGTTTGAAAAGTTACTGGAGGAAAAGCCAGAGCTGGCGTCCAACCTTGTGATGATTACCGTGAGTCCGGGTTCTCCATCACAGCGGCGGGAGGTTTACCATCCCAAGGGGGAGCACTTTAACGATTTCACCGAATTCTTTTATGAGGAAGTGCTTCCTGATGCACAGCAAAAGCTCAAAGCCATCAATATGAATGTGGTGAAGATGGGCTTGATGGGCGATTCTCTGGCCGGGGTTATTTCGTTATACCTTGCCATGAGAAAACCTGAACGCTGGTCACACCTTCTGTTGCAGTCTTCAGCATTTAATGAAGAAATGGCAGAGGAAGCACACCGGCAGATCGGGCAGCCGGACTGGAAAATCTATCAGGTCGTCGGTGAGCGAGAAAACAACTTCAAGTCACCGGTCACGGGAGAGATTGCCCATATCTATGACGGAAATCAGCGCATGATGGAGGTTTTTGAAGAGAAGGAGCTTTCCCTCGATTATCATGTCGAGGATGAGGAACACAGATGGGTTTTCTGGAAGGAGGACCTTCCGAGGGCACTGTGTTTCTTTTTAAAAAGTTAAATTTCTAAGCCAGGTATCGTATGAAGCGGTGCCTGGCTTTTTTTATGAATTATGGACGGATTTATGTCGTTTTTTTACAGGATGGCGCATTATATCATGAAAGTATGGAAGGAATATTATCTCTAATTTAAAACTAAAAATGAGGTGAAACCATGAACACCATGCAGGAACTGGAAGAAGTGATGACAAAGCCGTCAGAGCGGCTGATTGAAGATATCAAGCAGATTAATGGAGATATTATGATTTTAGGAATCGGAGGGAAGATGGGGCCGTCGATGGCGAAGCTTGCCAAACGGGCCATTGACGCAGGAAATCTATCAAAGCGCGTGATCGGTGTCTCGCGCTTTTCCTCCGGAACGCTTCGAACCGAACTGGAGGAGGCGGGAATTGAAACCATCAGTGCAGATCTGTTGAGAGAAGAGGATTTGCAAAGGCTGCCAGAGGCGGAGAACATGATTTATATGGCAGGCCATAAATTCGGCACAACCGGCAATGAACAGTACACGTGGGCGATGAATACGTATTTGCCCGGCCGTGTGGCGGAGCGGTTTCCCAATGCACGTCATGTGGTATTTTCCACTGGAAATGTATATCCCCTTGTTCCCTTGGCGCAGGGAGGGTGCGATGAAACACATCCGGTCCATCCTGTCGGTGAGTATGCGCAGTCCTGTCTTGGCAGAGAACGAATTTACTCCTACTTCTCCCGCAAGAATGGCACACCGGTTACGTTGTTTCGGCTGAACTATGCCATTGATATGAAATACGGAGTTCTATTGGAAATTGCCAAACAGGTGTATCAAGAAAAGCCGGTCGATGTGAGGATGGGTCATGTGAACGTGATTTGGCAGGGAGACGCTAACGAATATGCGCTTCGTTCATTGCTTCTAAGTGAAAGCCCACCTGCTGTTCTGAACATCACGGGTCCTGAAACGGTGTCCATCCGCTGGCTGGCACAGCAATTTGCAGCACGGCTCAACAAGCCGGTCACCTTTGTCGGAGAAGAGCAGCCAACAGCTCTGCTTAATAATTCTTCCAAGGCGCATCACTTATTTGGATATCCTTCTGTGTCTTTAAATACTATGATCGCCTGGACCGCCGATTGGATAAAGGGGGACGGTCAGACCATTGATAAACCAACCCATTTTCAGGAAAGGCAGGGAGCATTTTAATATGCTGGAGCCAAAGGTTAAGAAGCTTTTGTTGGACGGAACGGTCATTCCAGCCCATCCCCTGGCCCTGAATCGGAACCGTCAGCTTGATGAAACGAGCCAGAGGAGACTTACTAACTATTATATGGATTCCGGTGCAGGTGGAATAGCGGTTGGTGTTCATACGACCCAGTTTGAAATCAGGGATCCAATGTATAATCTCTATGAAAAAGTGCTGCGGCTTGCGGCAGAAGAAGTAGATAAAAGAGAACTGCGGAACCCGTTTATCAAAGTGGCCGGAATTTGCGGTAGCATCGAACAGGCCGAGAGAGAGGCGTTCATTGCAAGATCTATGGGCTATGATCTCGGTCTGCTTAGCCCTGGCGGACTGAATGACTTAACGGAGGCTGAGATGCTCGAGAGGACAAGTAGGGTTTCAGAGATTCTGCCGGTGTTTGGTTTTTATCTTCAGCCCTCTGTTGGAGGCCGCGTCTTCTCATACGACTTTTGGAGGGTGTTCGCTGACATTCCCAATGTACATGCGATCAAGATGGCGCCTTTCAACCGATATCAGACGCTGGATGTGATCCGGGCGGTCTGCCATTCTGAGAGGCGGGATGAGATCGCTCTTTACACAGGAAACGATGATAATATCGTTCAAGACCTTCTCACTTCCTATGAAATCAATGTGGAGGGACAGACAGTCAGAAAAGAAATTGTAGGCGGCCTGCTTGGACATTGGGCGGTTTGGACGAAAAAGGCGGTCGAACTGCTCGATGAGATCAAGCAGGTGCGTAACAGTGGCAGTATTCCTGCTTCGCTGCTGCAGAAAAGCCTTGAAATTACAGATGCGAATGCCGTTTTCTTTGATGCGGCGAATGGTTTTAAAGGATGTATTGCCGGCATCAATGAAGTGCTTGCCCGCCAGGGACTCCTACAGGGCAATTGGTGTCTGCTTGAAAAAGAGCATTTAAGTCCCGGCCAGTCCGAGGAAATCGACAGGGTGTACAGAGACTATCCCCATTTAAACGATGATGACTTCGTTAAGGCTTGCATGCATTCTTCATAAGGAAAAAGAAGAACCCTTCGTTACGTAAAGGGTTCCTCCTTTGTGTTTGTTACTGCTTATAATTACGCCAGCCACCAAGGTGAGAAATATCATCTGCCGTTTCAGCAGCCACTCCTTCGCAAATAAATCCGGGGACCACGGTTCCATCTTCAAGCTCGACTTTTCCAATGCCAAGCGGTGCGGGAATCAACGAGGAAAAGTAGCCAAGCTCAGAGAGCGGCATATTCCAAAGCTCCAGCTCAATAGAAGCACCGTCGACTCCCGAGCGGATCAAGCCCGGCTTCCTTGGCACAGTATCTAACGAAACCAGCTTGTAAAACGGTGCGGTTCTGGCTTCCCGGACAAATGAAGCGCCATGTTCTTTCATCTGCTTTTCAAGGGCAAAGCCACGCATGTGCAGTCCGCATACCGCCAAAAGAACAGAGGTTTCGTTTGCCGGCTGGGATTTGCCTGTCAGGAACGCTTTAGAAAGACCGGTGATCAAGTGTTCATTTTCAGGACCCGAGAACAAGGTAATGCCAAACGGGAGCTCGCTGCCGGCATCCTTGGCAGGAATGTTCACTGCACACAAATCCAAAAGATTGCAGTGGTTTGTATAAAGGCCCATTTTGCTGTTGGATTCAATCGGATTTTCTCTTACTTCTTCCCGAGTCCACGTACCACCGGCAGTTGGCATGATGAGCACCGCGTTTTTGAGCTGCTGATGCGCTTTTTGTTTAAAGCTCTGGAGTTTATGCATCGCTTTGAACAAAGAGGCTGCAGTATATTCAGGTTTTGCTCCTGAACGAAGGACCGTTTCTGTCACAGGAAAAACAGTCTGCTCATGAGCTGTAATAAATTCTCCGAGCGCCGCCCAGCGCTCCGCCACCCATGGTCCGTCATACAGTACAGCTGCCGCCTCGGACAAATAGCTTCCATCAATATATTCAACAGGAAGTCCGAGTTTTTTTACCTCCGTAACGGCAGTTTCCCAGGCTTTTTCGTATTGTTCTGCGAAAGGGCCATAAAATGATAATGGTTCTTTCAGCAAACAAATTTTTTCAGGAAGAGCAGAGGTCCGGCGTTTAACCGAACGTGACCAAGGATCACTTTCATCAAAGCCGCGGACCACTTCATCCACCAGCATCGCATCCTCTATGGAGTGAGCAAAAACGGTGACACAATCCAGACTGGCGCAGGCTGGGACCACCCCTTTTACCGGCCAGGCACCCAGGCTTGGTTTATAACCGATCAGACGGTTCAATCCCGCCGGAACACGGCCGGAGCCGGCAGTGTCTGTGCCGAGTGAAAAGGCAGCCTGGCCCCGGGCCACAGCAACGGCTGAGCCGGAGCTCGATCCGCCGCTTATAAGGTCAGGGTTCAATGCGTTTTTTGCCTCGCCGTACGGGCTTCTTGTTCCAACAAGGCCGGTCGCGAACTGGTCAAGATTGGTTTTTCCGAGCGGGATCGCACCGGCTTCAATGAGACGGTGAATGATCGTGGCGTCTTCATCTGGATGATAGGTGTACTCCGGGCATCCCGCCGTAGTGGGAATGCCAGCCAGATCGATGTTATCTTTTAGGGCAAAAGGTATGCCCCAAAGAGGAGAGGTTTCAGGGTCTTTTTCCTTCAGTCCGTCCAAAAAGGGCTGGATGCTTTCCTGTGCAGGAGGGGTAATCCAAATGTTGTAGACCCGGTCGGCTTCTGCCCGGGAAATAATTTCGCTGACAAGCGCTTCAGGTGTCAGTTCGCCCGACCGGTACTTCTCTCTTAAATCAAGAATGGATAACGTTTTTGGAAGATTCATGGTTTTCATGAGCGGTACCTGCCTTTTCTTTTGATAGAGACACAATGAGCTGGCCGGCATGGACTTCATCCCCCGGCGAAACATCAACGGATCGAACGGTTCCGTCAAACGGCGAAACTTGAGGAAATTCGATTTTCATACTTTCTTCGATAATGAGCACGTCGCCTTTTCTGACAGAATCACCCGGTGCGACAAGAACTTTCCATATGCTGCCCGGCAGTGTGCAGCGAACGGCCTCCGCGCCTTCCGGAAGCACTTCTTCCGTCATTTCGGCCGCTTCGTGAACGGACACGTATTCTGCAAGATTTTGAGCTTTCCAGCTTTCGCGCTCCGCCCGGAAAGCAGCCTGCTGTGTCTCGCGGAACTCCTGGGCACTTTCCTCAATCGATTCCAAAAAGCTGAGGTACTCGCTCAGTTTAAACGTCGTTTCTGTCACATCCACTTGGAATCTGCCTCGCAAAAATTCCTCGCGCATGTCTGTCAGTTCCTCTGTACTCACCGGATAAAACTGAATCTGATCAAAGAAACGAAGCAGCCATGGCCTTTCTTTTTGGAAGTTTTCCGTTTCTCTTTTACCGTTCCAAACCTGTACGGTCCGGCCGACAAACTGATAGCCGCCAGGGCCTTCCATCCCATAGATACACATATACGATCCGCCGATTCCTACTGCGTTTTCCGGTGTCCAGGTCCGTGCTGGATTGTATTTGGTGGTGACCAGCCGGTGGCGAGGGTCAACCGGGGTGGCAACCGGAGCTCCGAGATAAACATCACCCAATCCAAGTACAAGATAATTAGCGTTAAAAACAATCTCTTTCACGTCGTCAATATCATTTAGCCCGTTTACCCGCCGGATAAATTCCAGGTTGCTCGGGCACCATGGTGCATCGGGCCGGACATTTTTCTGGTAGCGGTCGATGGCCAGCTGTGTGGCCGGGTCATCCCAGGAGAGGGGAAGACGCACGATTCGTGAAGGCACTTCAATTTCCTCAAGAGGAGGAAGCTGCTCATTTATCGCCTCGATTTCCTTGGCAAGCAAGGAGACGGGCATTCGCGATGCATCAATATGTACCTGCAGCGACCGGATGCCTGGTGTCAGATCCAGCACCGGCAGATCACTGCGTTTACTGATGGCTTCCATCAACGCATGAACCTTAAATCGGAGGACAAGATCCAACTCCATTTCGCCGTATTCCACCAGTACGTTCTCATCTCCTGCCGCCCGGATGGTAAAAGGAATCGGTCCGTTCTCCTGATGAACGAGAACCGGATAATTCTGTGAAAGGCGTTCTGCAATAGTTGGCAATCCGGGAAGTTCAGCAGCTCCGGACGGATCAGCAATCCTGACTAGGAAATCCTCCTGTGACGCACGCAGCTGTTCCGCCTCTTCCAATGTCAGGAGCTGAAATTGTACCGTGTCACCGGCATGAAGCTGACCAATCTTCCAAAACTCTGCAGAAGCCGTTGTTACCGGGCAAACAAATCCTCCCAGGCTTGGGCCATCGGGACCGAGGAGGATCGGCATGTCACCGGTCAAATCCAGTGTGCCGACTGCATAGGCATTGTCGTGAATGTTGGAAGGATGCAGACCCGCCTCACCTCCGTCTTCACGTGTCCAGAGCGGGGCAGGACCTATCAGCCGCACACCGGTGCGCGAGCTGTTAAAATGAACCTCCCATTTCGTTTCCGTCAGCTGCTGTAAGTAGTCAGGCTGTAAAAATTCCTCCGTGCAATGGGGACCGGGAATGACACCAATCGTCCATTCATTTGTGAGCCGAGGCCTTTTTTCCGCAGGCAGCCCTGTAACAGATGGCACACCACCTTCATTCAGCCGCAGCACATCACCCGTTCTGAGCGCACGGCCGCCGTGACCGCCGAAGCCTCCCAGTGTAAAGGTCGACGCACTGCCAAGGTGGAGAGGCATATCCAATCCGCCGGCCACGAGCAGATACGAACGCATGCCTTTCACTGCTTCCCCCAGCATAAGCACTTGTCCGCGTCGAGCCTTGATAACGCGGTACATGGGGATGTCCTTACCATCCAATTTTGGCTGCATATCCGCCCCGGTCAGGCAAAAGACAGTCTCCGAACGAAAAGAATACGAACCGCCGCGCAGCGTAAATTCCAAACCGGCAGCGTTATCCTGATTACCGAGGAGTTGGTTGCCGATGCGGAAGGCGAAAGGATCCATCGGACCGCACGGCGGAACGCCGACATCCCAGTGCCCGGTGCGGCCTGGCCAATCCTGGACGGTCGTCTGGATACCGCCGTCGATGACTTCGATCGCCTGTTCCGCCGGAGAGAAGTTCTTCAGCATTTGTGTATACACTTTGCCCGACCGGCAGTCTTCGTCCTCCAGTAAAGCGCCGATATACTGAAGGTTGGTTGTGACCCCATAAAAGCGTGTGTCCGCAAGCGCATCAGCGAGCCGGTCGAGTGCTTCATCACGGGTGTCGGCATGAACGATAATCTTGGCCAGCATCGGATCATAAAGAGGGGTAACCACCAGTCCGTCTCGGATCCATGTCTCCACACGCGCCTGGTCTGAAAAGTAGACCCCATCAAGTTTTCCGCCGCTTGGCCGGAAATCCTGCTGGCAGTCCTCGGCATAAATTCGTGCCTGAATACTGTGTCCTTTTGGCGAATCATACAGCGAATGAAGACCTTTTAGTTCATTAGCGGCTTCACAAACCATCCATTCCACCAGATCAATCTTCAGCACTTCTTCGGTCACGCCATGCTCGACCTGCAGGCGGGTATTCACTTCAAGGAAATAAAATTGCTCCGTCTTTGGATCGTATAAAAATTCAACGGTTCCGGCACTGCGGTACCCGACATCCTCCGCCAAACGTTTGGCCGCTCCGTGCATTTCCTCTCGAACCGAAGGAGCCAAACATGGGGCGGGGCTTTCTTCCACAATTTTTTGATTGCGGCGCTGGATGGAACAGTCCCGTTCTCCGAGTGCCGCAACCTCACCAAAAGCATTACCGAAAATCTGCACTTCCACGTGCCTGGCTTTTTGAATGTACTTTTCCAGAAAGACTCCGCCATTGCTGAAGTTGGTCTGGGCTAGACGGCCCACCGAGTCAAAGGCGTCCGTTAATGCCTGATTGTCAGCACACACCCGCATGCCGATTCCGCCCCCGCCGGCTGTGCTCTTGAGCATGACTGGATAGCCGATTTTTTCTGCTTCTGCGACCGCTTTCTCCAGGCTGGTGATCAGCGATGTGCCGGGCAGAAGAGGAACACCCGCTTTTTCAGCGAGAGCACGAGCAGAGTGCTTGAGGCCGAATTGTTCAATTTGCTCGGGAGATGGCCCGATAAACGCAATGCCCTTTTCCTCGCAGGCTCGTGCAAATGCGGCATTTTCACTTAAAAACCCATAGCCCGGATGGATGGCTTCCGCTCCGGTATCTTGTGCGATTTTAAGAATAAGCTCGGCATTCAGGTAGCTGTCTTTCGCCGGACCTTCGCCAATCAGAACGGATTCATCTGCAAGGTCCACATGCAGGCTGTCCTGATCTGCTTTTGTATACACGGCGACCGATGAAATTCCCATCTTTCGCAAAGTCCGTTCAATCCGGACGGCGATGGCTCCTCGGTTGGCAATCAATACTTTTTTAAACATGGTGTATTCCTCCCTCTCTCAAGTCAGTTATCCCAGATCAACAGCCGGATCGGTGTCGGGTTGTAGCCATTGCATGGATTGTTTAATTGCGGGCAGTTGCTGATGAGCACTAGCGTGCGGCTGACCGCCTGCATCTCTACATACTTGCCCGGTGCTGAAACGCCGTCCTCAAACGTCAGTCCGCCATCAGGAGTTAGTGGAACATTCATAAAAAAGTTCACATTTGGCGCAAGGTCGCGTTTATTGAACACATTGCCATATTGGGAAAGCTGCAGCATAAAGGTGTCCCGGCAATTGTGCATAGGAATCGTGTCGTGTGAATAGCGGACGGTGTTGCTCTGGGCCGAGCAGGCTCCGCCAAGTGTATCGTGGCGTCCGCATGTATCGGCAACGATTTTTACCAGTTCTTTCCCGGATTCAGCAACAAGGACAGAGCCTGTTGTCAGGTAAACATTTCCTTGACGCTGGATTGTATTTACTGCGCTATAGTGGTCAGACGGATGATCTGCATCATAAAAAAGGGTGTCCGCCGCCTGGTTTCCTTCCAAATCGACAATTCTCAAAACCTGTCCAGGTTCAAGCGTGTATGTCCAGCCTTCACCGGCAGGAAGGGTTACATCATATAGGGCATTCTCCGCATTTCGTTCGCTTGCAGCATATTGCAATACAGCCATTACGCAATTCCTCCTTTTGTAAGCTTTTCATCCTTCCATGTGTTTTCAAAGGCACGGCGGTTTTCCGGACAATGATTCACGCATGGATCGTCCTCGGCAACAGGCGCCGCGTCCGTCACCAGAAGTTCAATCGGCACTGAAGGATAGCTGCTGGAGGAATCGAGTGGATTCGGAGTGTTGGAAACCATCAAAATGACATCCATCTCTGTTCTAAGAGTAATGACATCCCCTTTTTTAGAGTGGCCGGGAACAAAATGCAGTTCACCATCCTCGTTGCAGAATACTTTGGAAAATAAGTTGACGACAGGGACCAGATCCCTTACAGTCATGCCTTGGCGGAACAGCTCCACCTTGAAATTTTCATCTCCGCTTCGGTACCAGTCATTTCTTTTCTTTTGATAGGAGGTCTTACCAAACCGCTCATCTACGGTTTTTCGGGTAACGTATCCTGAAAGAGGATCATGCCAGCCAAGGGAATCTTCTGTAATACTGGCCATCACACGCCCGTTATCGCTCATCAGGACATGTCCGGCGGTTAAATGGGAAGTATGCTGGGCTTTCAGGGTATCCGGCATGTTATAACGTTCTGCCGTGTTACTGGCGTTATATAAAAGCAAGGAAACATTCGCACCATCACCAAGGGCGGTAAACGTGATTTGTTTTCCGCGCTGGATCGTCACCGACCACTTTCCTCCGGCAGGGATTACATAGGAATCAGTTTGCATCATGAACAGCTCCTTTTTAGAAATAAAAAAAGACAAAAGCCTGGGAGAATTGGTGGTCATCTCCCAGGCTTTTATCCTTCCGTGTATACAGCAGCTGCTGTACGCTCTCTCTCGGACCAGACTTTAAAGTGACGCTTTAAACGGAACCCTAGACAGCTTTTTTGTTTCCGGCAATCTTGCGGAAACGTCTATTGGTTTGTGAATATAGTATAACGTTCAAAAAAGTCCGAAAACAATAAACGTGTTAGATTTTCTTACATACTTTTTCTTGCCGCGAAGGCTCCTTCTTTTTTTGAACTTTCCGGCTGCCCTTTTTTTACCTTGCTCCACTCATTTTTAGCAAAGAGGTAGATGAAGCCGAGGATGACCCAGGCAATTCCGACACTCAATGTAAAGGGGTTAAGCAGGGTAAGCAGCCAGCCGATAAAGCCGGCTCCTGTTAACGGGAAGATTAAATACAGGAAGGTTTCCTTCGGTGAACGTTTTTTCAGCTTAATGTAATAGTGGAAAATAACCGATAAATTAACAAAGGTGAAGGCCGTTAACGCCCCAAAGCTGACAAACATGACGGCGCTGTCCAAATTAATAAACAGGGCGGCCATTGAAATAACGCCAACTACGAGAATGGTAGTTACCGGTGTTTGATACTTCGGATGCAACGAAGTAAACCATGTTTTCGGCAAAATTGATTCCCGGCCAAGTGCGTACAGAAAGCGGCTGACACTTGTGACAGACGAAATGCCCTGCGTAAAGGTTGCGACAATAAGAACGGTGATGAAAAAAGCGCTGAGCAGATTTCCGCCGACAAGTTTTACAAGATGGTAGGCGGCATTGTCCGGGTTGGCAAAGGTGAAGTGGGGGTAGGCGATTTCGCTCAGATAAGAGATTGCGATATACATAGAAGCAGCGATCAAAACGATGAGAAAGATAGCTTTAGGGACCGTCTTCCTGGCATCGATCGTTTCTTCCGACATGGTGGTAACCGCATCAAATCCAAGAAAGCAAAAGCAGATGAGGGCGGCGCCGGAAAAGACAGCACCAAAGGAAACCTCCGGGCCAAAGAACGGAGCGAGCGAGAAAACAGCAGGGGAACCCGTCAGAAGATCCTTGCCGATCAGCACACAAAAAACAAGAATAAAGCCGATCTGGACCATTACAGATATTCCGCTGATGCGGGCTACGGATTTAATTCCGATGATATTCACCAGAATGAGCACTACATTCATCAAAATAATCCAGACGGCGGTTGGAATGGACGGAAATTCGGTATGCATAAAAATCCCAAAGGTGAGAATCGCAATAATCGGAGAAAAAATATAATCCATCAGCAGGGCCCATCCCACAAGAAATCCGGCATGCGGATGAATGGACTTTTTCGTGTAGGTGTACGCAGAACCAGAAATCGGATAGGCCTTGACCATCCGGCTGTAGCTGTAGGCCGTGAAGAAAATGGCGACAAATGCCGTCACATAAGCAGCAGCCAGCATGCCGTGCGCAGCCTGATAGGCCACACCATAAACCGTAAAAAAGATCATTGGAGTCATCCAGGCCAGTCCCATAAAAACAACCTGATGCAATTTCAGCGATTTTGCCAACGTTGGTTTTCCGTTCATGTTATGCTCCCTCATTTCCATTTTGGTTAAAAAAAACAAATAACCCGGGAGTACTTTTAAAAAAGTCTCCCGGGCTTTTATCCCTCCGTGTATACAGCAGATGCTGTACGCCCTCTCTCGGTCCAGACGTTTTTATAAAAACCGGAACCCTAGAGGGCAATTTTTGTTCTTACGTTAAATGAAGAACCCTATACATGTTACTCCGACTATACGGAGAACACGGCCGGACTACAACGAACATGTGAGATTATATAACACGAAATATCCAGAAAATGATCATCCTCCTTTTGACACGTGCCGAAAATAGGTCACTCAGTAGCCCTGCAAAAGGAACGCAAGACAAAAGATTCATTTTCCTTCAAATGGAACGTAATAAATTGACTGAATTTACAGACTTCTACTAATATAGTCAAAAAGCGAGGGAGGTTTTATGATTGGGAAAACGTGAAAAATCCAGGCTTTCTAGGACGAAGTACATGGCAGGCAGTATGGCGCTTGCCCTTCTGGCATCCGGTGCCTTGCCATTTACTCAGGCCGGCGCTGAAACGAAGCAGCAGGATCTGACAGGATTTGCAAAAGGTACGTACGAAAAGCAGCTGCAGTTCGAGGAAAAGCTCAAGAATGGAATCAATGAAAATAAGATCAAAACGTACAGCAGAGCACTCAGTAAGCGTCCGGCACTTGTCGGAACAAAAGGCAATGATGCCGGTGTCAAATATGCGCTTAACCAATTACGGAAAGCAGGCTTAGACCCGAAAGTTCAGACCTACGATGTTTACCTCTCCCACCCCAACAGCGTTTCCGTCACCCAGACCGCACCATTTGAACGAAAACTGAACGTCATGGAAAATTTGAAAATGAACACCCCGTTTAAAAACGAAGTCGTCGAGGGCTACAATGCGTACTCTCCTTCAGGAAATGTGGAAGGGGAGCTGGTGTATGCCAACTATGGAACGCCAGAAGACTTTGAAACATTGAAAATGCAGGGTGTGTCTGTGAAAGACAAGATTGTTATTGTCCGTTATGGTAAAAACTTTCGCGGTGTAAAACCCGACCTCGCCTCACAGAACGGCGCAAAAGGGGTGCTGATTTACTCTGACCCGAAAGACGATGGCTATGTAAAAGGCCCGGTATATCCTGATGGTCCATGGCGTCCGAGCGATGCCATCCAGCGGGGCAGCATTCTCTACATTTATAATTATCCCGGTGATCCGCTGACACCAGGCAAAGCCTCAGTTGCCGGAGTCAAGCGGATCAAAGCCAAAAACGCGGATTCACTCCCAAGAATACCAACCACACCGATCTCTTACGGTGAGGCAAAAGGATTGCTTCAGGCAATGGGAGGAAAGGAAGCGCCGAAAGATTGGCAGGGTGGCCTTCCGTTTAAATACCATCTTGGCAGCGCAGCCTCCAAAGCCCGCATCAACCTGGATATCCAGTATGAAACAAAACCCATTAACGACATCACGGTAACGTTTAAAGGAGCCAAGTATCCGAATGAAAAAATCGTGATTGGCGGCCACAGAGACACATGGACGTATGGAGCGAGCGATAACATCTCCAGCTGGGCGACGATCATGGAAACCGCACGTTCGCTTGGAAAGCTCTATGAACAAGGGTGGCGCCCTGACCGCACCATCGTATTGGCCGGCTGGGATGGTGAAGAGTACGGCCTGCTCGGATCTACGGAATATGCGGAGCAGCATCAAAAGGACTTGATCAAAAACGCGGTTGCCTACATCAACATGGATGGCATTGCCGGACAGTTCTTTGGTGCCGGAGCCGTTCCATCGCTGAATGACCTCATTTATGATGTCGCGAAAAATGTGACCGAGCCTCGCTCCGGTTTGTCCGTTTACGACGATATGCTTGTTCGCAATAATGGAGAAGAACAGGAGATTGACAAGTTGGGCAGCGGATCCGACTACACGGCCTTCCTTCAGCATCTTGGTGTTCCTTCTGCTGATATCGGTTTTGGTGTGGCCGGCGGTTTGTATCACAGCGCATATGACAATACCGATTCTGTGGAACGGCTGTTTGACCCTGGCTATAAACACCAGGCAGCAGCTGGCCGCTTTACCGGTCTCATGGCGCTTCGCCTTGCCAATTCACAAGTGCTTCCGTTACAGTACTCCGAGTATGCTCAATCCGTACAAAAACTTTTGGCAGACGTGGAGAAGGATGGAACACTTGGCGTCGATATGAGCCATGTAAAAGCGAAGGCACAAGCATGGGAAGAAGCATCCAAGAACCTGGAAACGTACAGCCAGGACTTGCTTGCCGGGGATAAAGTGAAACCAAAGCAGCTTAAGCAGCTGAATAAAGCCCTTATCCAGCAGGAGCGAGACCTGATCAATCCGCAGGGGCTTGCCTCCAGAAGCTGGTTCAAGCACCAGATTTACGCACCGGGTCTTACAACTGGCTATGCAGCACAGCCATTGCCTGCATTGGTGGAAGCCCAGGAGGCTAATGATCCCGCTGCCTTCGCAAAAGCTGTCAAACAGCTCGAAAAAGCTCTGACAAAAGCAACCTGGACAGCGGAAGAAGCGGTCGAATAAGTGGAATAAACAAGGTATTCATCGCGAATACCTTGTTTATTTTATGTAAACACTAAGGGTTCTCATGGGCTTAGGAATGATGCCGTGTGGTAAAATCAAAGAAATAGGATAGAAGAAAGGGGAATTATTCATGACAAAGTATGCAGGATATATCGGAACTTATACAAAAGGCGACAGTGAAGGAATTTATTCATTTACCCTGGATACGGAAGCACAGGAAATTACAGATATCAAGGTAGCCGCACAGCTCGGGAACCCTACATATTTAACCATTTCAGAGGACAACCAGTACTTGTATGCCGTAAGAAAAGACGGGGACATGGGCGGAGTGGCAGCCTATGAAATTACCAATGAATCCAGAGGGCTTTCTCACTTGCGCAGCCAGCTGACAGAAGGAGCATCTCCTTGCCATGTCAGTGTGGACCGTGAAAACCGCAATGTGCTGACCGCGAATTATCATAAAGGAACGGTTGAGCGGTTTGCGGTAGATGATGCAGAAGGCGGTGTGCGCCAGGCTTCATCTGTCATCCACCATGAAGGCTCGGGACCGGATGAAAGACAGGAAAAACCGCATACCCACTATGCCGGCTTTACCCCTGATGAAAGGTTTGTAGCGGTGGTCGATCTTGGCATCGACAAGCTGATCACATATCAACTGAAAAATGGCGAGCTTGAGGAAGTAAACAGTTTGTCAATCAAACCGGGAAGCGGTCCCCGCCACCTGGAATTCCATCCCAACGGAAAAACGGCATACCTGATGACCGAGTTCAGTTCGGAAGTAATCGTGCTTTCCTACAATGCAGAGAAATGCAGCTTTTCCGTGTTACAGAGCATTTCTACGATCCCGGAAAGCTTTACGGAAAACAACCAGGGAAGTGCAATCCATGTGAGCAAAGACGGCCGTTTCGTGTATGCTGGGAACCGCGGACATAACAGCATCGCCGTGTTCAATGCCGATTCAGATTCAGGAAAACTGACGTTTGTTGAACATACCTCTACAGAAGGCAACTGGCCGCGTGACTTTGAAATCGATCCATCCCAAAAATTTATTGTCGCGTCCAATCAGGAGTCCGGCAATCTCGTTCTTTTTTCAAGAGATGAAAACACCGGCAAATTGACCTTGATCCAATCCGACGTGGCTGTACCTTATCCGGTTTGCGTAAAGTTCTTGCATGTGAAATAAGCAGCCCAGGAGCTGTGCGCGATGAACGTACCTGAAGAACTCCTTGCCGTATGGCGGAGATTTGATGATTTTCCAATGGAAAACCTGACCAAAGCGTGGTGTACCCAACATATGGACAGGCAAAAGCAGCGGGAAGTATCACTCATGAAAGAGCATCATGAGCAGTATGGCATGACCGGGAACTGCTTTGATCTGGCGCTGTGGCTGCTCCACGATCTGAAGGAAGCGGGAATTAAGGCTTACGGAATCGGACGCGTATTAATGACAGATGCGGCTCATGTGGCAGTGATTGCCCTGGATCAAGAGGGCCGCCGCTATCTCTGTGACCTCGGCGATCAGTGGCTCTCCCCCATCCCGTTGGATGCGGAGAGTCCTGATGAGAAGTGGCACAGAGGTTTTTTCCCGGCTGCAGAAATCAGAACATTTTTAAGCGGTAATGAGCTTGAAGTACACTACCTGCGGCCAAACGGCAAAGTATCGAAACAGGTATTTGACACCGGCCCGATTGATGACGGCGTTTTATGGGAAGCTGCCGATTACTCGCAAAAGCATATCAAATCATTCCCGCAGGTGGAATGCCGGGTGATTCGCCACGGCAAAAGCGCCCATTGGGAGATGAACGACTGGCAAAGCTTTTTTCGCACCGATGACGGAATCATCCTGGAGTCGCCGGCAGGATTGCTTGAAGAATGGGCCAGCCGGATTGTGGAAAAGACCGGCATTCACAGGAACGTAGTGGAAGAAGCGCTCAGGATCTATGAAAAAATCGATAACGAGTAAAAAAAACAGCTGAATAGCTGTTTTTTTGCTGTATCTGGGGCAATTAAGCGGGGTTGACAGCGATAGAGGCTCCCATTATGGTAAACTAGCGTCCCACTTCCCCCACCCACCAACCCAAAAAAAACCAGGAGCACCAATCAGGTGCTCCTGGTTTTTTCTAATTTATTATTCCGGCCTTTTGGTTGTCTGCAAGGCAATATAGAACAGCACCGCAAAAAGGATGGTGATCAATGCCGAGTGAGACAGAGTGGCAAAGATATTCAGGCGGCTCAATACAACAGCCACACCGCTTACTCCTTGCAAGAGGGTCAAAATCAATGCGAGAAGGGAAGCGTTAAAGATATCGGGCCGGCCGTGTTTCAAATGCCGGATGGAATAGATAAAGAGTCCGAGCACAAGCGCGAGCAACACAACAGCGGCGACCCGGTGAAGATAATGGATACCAGGTAGTCCCGCAAACGGCAAGAAGTTGCCGGGATAGCAGCCGGGAAAATCGGTACAGGCGAGACTTGCTTTGACATGTCGCAAATACGCTCCCGAATAGATATCCAGATACGCATAGGCTACGGTCACCCAGGCGAACCACTTAAAGCGCTTGGATACCGATTGTTTTATCAGCAAATGCGAGCGGTCCTTTTGGACAACAAACACACTCAAAAGAACAACGCCTGTAAAGGCCAGAAGCGAAAATCCAAAATGAAGAGCGAGTACTTCTGCTGATTGCGGCCAAAGTACCGCAGCTGCTCCAATTAGCGATTCAACGACAATAAAGCTGATACCAAGAATGGCAAGACCCTTTACTTCGCGATTGCCGCGGTAACGGCGCCATGCCCAGATCGAAAAGATAATAACAACAATTCCTGCAAACCCGGTAATCAAACGATGCGTATATTCAATCATCGTGGCTACGGTATATTCAGGAATAAATTTACCATTACATAACGGCCAGTCACTGCCGCAACCCATTCCGGAGTCGGTGTCCGTGACAAGAGTACCGGCGATCATTAATAAAAACATGATAACACTTGTAAAGACGGCCATTGTTTTAAAGGCTTTATCCATGGAGAAAAGCTCCTTTAGTAGTATATACTCACACTTGACATCATGGGGTATAAGGAGCCTGTAGTCAACTGAGACGAAACAAATGACAAACATTTGTCAATAAAAGAAAAACATTTCGTGAACAAAGAAGAAGCTTAAAAAAATGCAGCCCGATTATACCCATTTAACAGCAATAATCGTTGTACCTATCCCAAGACCTGAGTCGATCACAAACTCATCCATCAGGCGCTTCACACCGGGAAGTCCCATACCGAGCCCGCCAGATGTGGAATAGCCGTCTTCAAGAACTTTACGGACAGACTGAATCCCCGGCCCCTGGTCGGTTGCGGTGAGCTTAATCCCGATTTTGTTTTCATCCAAATAGGTTTCAAAACTTATCGTTCCCTTACCTGCATACAAATATATATTTCTGGCCAGTTCTGAAACCGCAGTAGAAATCCGGACCTGGTTTATCGAAGAGAAATGTAAGGTTTGTGCCAGTTGTTTTACTTGCTTCCGCGCAGCCACGATATCCTTTTCAGTATGTATATCGACGATGATAGCTGTTTTAAGCATGGCAAACACCTTTTTTTTCCAAAGCTGATGTTTCAATGATGCAGGTATAAAACAAGCGATCAACCCCTTATGTAAAACATTTATTACTAAAAAAAGCCAAAAAGAAGGCAACCTTTGCCTTTCTTTTTGGCTCACATCTAGTTCCATGCCTAGCTTGTTGCTGCCTGTTATGCAATTGGTTCCAATATAAATAGTGCACTGCTTGAATCCCGGCCGAAATTCCAATCGATCAATATATCCAGGACTTTTGCGTTCAGCAGTTTTTCCAGCTGTGGCAGATGGGTGCCGAATAATCTTTTTTCCAAACTCCTCTTAGCGATTCTTAGCATTTCATGTCCACCATGAGCGATAATTTCTTTTTCAATATTGACTAGAATGTTATCCCTTATGACCACCAAAGTCCGGGGATTAACCAAGTAGGAGTTTACAAAACCCGGAACCTTCTCCGCAGCCAGACTAATCCGTTCAATCTCTTTGTGAAACGCCGTCTGATTGTCAAAAGAAAGGACGCTTACCGCAGGATCAAACACCTTGCTGACGGCTACAAACATACCGGTTTTCGTTGTTAGATTCCAGTCATAATAAAAGTCCAGAATGTCAATTTCGACTTTGGATTCCAAATAGCCCACGATTTCTGCGCTTAGCGAATCCATTAGCCGATCTCTTATTTTTTCTACGAGCTCGGCTTGTTCCGAATGAAGCAGAGAGCGCTCTGTTGGTGAAAGAAAGTTTGTAAAGTAGACAGTAATAAACGGGTCGGCCACAGTCACAAACACAGTACCAGGACCTCTTCCAAAATGGTTTCTGAGTATACGGCCAATATAACTACTGAGTTCTTTTTCAACATTCGCTTGCTCCATAGATGTCTCCACCTGATTCTTTAATGTGACTTAATCTTAACTATTTTTACAAACGGACATCTTCGGAATTCATCTCTATTATAGTATTCGTCTGGTATATGAATTTCCCTTCCTTTCCTGGGCAAAACTTTTAATTTGTTAAAGAAAAACGTTTGATAACCAACGGCCTTCACATCAATCAAGTTTGTCCCATTTCCTTGGTCTGTTCATACGTTTTGACCTTTTTCATCATTCTTTTTTCGTAGCGCACGATTTGATTTTCGTAAATGACCGAACTTAACAGCAGGATATCGTCGCTGATTTTCTTTTTGAAAAATTCTTTATTACATGTCTTGTAATCATGAAGCAATCGACGAAGCTCTTTCATAAACATCGAAATCTCGTGTTTGTCAGCCATATCGACAAAACTCCTTTTAGTGAACTTACAAGGGGTGCAGTTAGATAAAATCTCTCTCCACTAATGTACCCGTTTGTAGAGTATTTTTATCTTTTCAGCAAAAAAAGAGCCGAAAAGAAAAGGGTAACCCTTTACTTTCCGGCTCATGACTGGCACAGTGTGTCCAATTCATTACTGCCGCACTAACTTTTTGGTTTTAAGATAAGTGTAATAATGCTGTTATCCTTCTCAAAATCCCAATCGACAAAGATATCAAGGATCTCCGCATTCAAAACCTCATCATAGTCATCATTCTGAAGCATAAGGCCTTTTTCCAAAGGGCGTTTGCAGATGCGAAGTGTATCGTCAAAACCCATTGAAATCAGCTGCCGTTCAATGGCCACCAAAATCCCTTCCCGTACCACGACAAGTGTTCGGGGGCTTAATTTATATGATGTAATTCGTTCTGGTTCCTTTTGGGCGAGCTTGCTCATTTTTATAATCCGGTCATGAAGCTCCTGTTTTCCCTCATAGGGTTCGCCTTCCGTTAAGTCTGCCTGAAGGTCATCGAGGCATACCCCTACGAAAATGCCAGATTGATGCTCAAGGTTCCAATCATAATACAAATGCTGTATTTCGATGTCTGTAACACCTTTTATTTGTCCAGTAATCTCAGGTTCAAGTGATTTCATTAAAAGTTCTCTGGTTGTCATTACCCGTATTTCTTCATTCTGGTTTAACAGTATTTGTTCCATGGGTGAGACAAAACCGCTGACATAAACGACCACGTAAGGTTCGTAGATCGTCACGTGGATCGCTTCCGGCCCTTTGCCGAAATTATCTCTCAATAGCTTTCCGAGATTGTTTGCCAGCTTGGATTGCTGTGCTTTTACTTCCATACATATTCATCCTTTTTGAGAAAGAAGCATCATATCTTCCTTCCATTTTTTATTTTAGCACCTTTATGGAAAAAATCAAACAACTCACAGAAAGAGTGTGTATTCTCTTTTATCCGTTTTTTTCTCCCATAAAACGTTTTAATTTGTCGAAAAAATGTCTGCTTAGAAAGTAGAACTAAAGTTAAAATTACATTAAAATAAAGTGGTATATAAAAATACTCCTATTTAGGAGTGGTGTGAATAACTGTCTATACCATGGAGGGACGATATGATTGAACAATTAAAAAAGCTTGGCATGACAGAGCTGGAATCAAGGTGCTACATCACTTTGCATGAAGAACCTGACCTTACGGGGTATGAAGTGGCAAAGAGAGTTGCGGTGTCCAGGGCAAATGTATATTCCGCTCTACGATCACTGACAGAAAAAGGGGCATGCCGTAGTATGGAGGGAGAGACTGTCCGCTATAACGCTGTACCGATCGAGGAACTGGTGCGCCTGTTTCAATCCCAATTTGAACAGACGTCGAAAGCGTTGATCGAGGAACTAAAGACTCCTCCGCGTCCTGCCCCTGCTTTTTACAACTGGAAGGGCAACAAAGGATTGGACCTGGCGATCCAGCGGGTCATAGCAAACACCGAACAGGTGATTGTTGCTGAAATCTGGGCGGAAGATTTGTCGTGGGTTGCAGAAAACTTGCTTGAAGCGGAAAAGAGAGGTGTGACGGTAGTGCTTATTTCCATCGGGGAAACTGATATTGCGCTTGAGCATGTCATCGTTCGTCAGCTGGAGGACCAATGGCATACAGATGAACGGAAATTTTCATTGCTGTCTGATTCAAAAACGGCCTTTATTGGAAGCTTTGGGGGTACACTGAAACCGTCATCTGTGGAAACCGACCATCCAGCTGTCATTGAAATGCTGAAAAATAACTTTTACCATGATCTGATTATGCAGCAAATTGAGCACGATTTTGCTTCTGATCTTCATCACCGGTATGGTGAAAATTATACAAAACTATTAAAGTATTATATTCATGAGAAAGGATGGAAGGTGTAAAGGGTGAAACGCAAAACATACGGCCAGTTTGAATTAAGAAATTGATAAAGAGGCTACATTCATGAGGGGGAGAGTTTGTGGAACTCTATATTCTTACCTTTTTCTTCGGTTCAAAAAGATGTGCCAGCGCCATTTGTAAATTGCCAAACTTTATGATTTTTGAAAAATCCAGTCCCAGCTGAATACTCGTCATTGCAATCTCCGGGCGGATACCGGTAATGATGGCTCTGATTCCGACGAGGGAAAGCTGTTCGATTACAGTAAACAATTCCTCTGCGACATTGGAATCCAACGTATATACACCCGATAGATCAATAATTAAATAGGTTAATTCCAGGGAAAGAGCTTTCGTCAACGTTTGCTCCTGAATGACGTTCATCCGTATTGAGTCAATATCACCGATCAGCGGAAGCACACCGATCTTTTCATTGATCGGAATGATGGGAACACCCAGTTGGGCCACCAACTGCCTTTGATTGATCTTTTCCTGGTCTGCATAATGAAAATGATCGACAAAGACTTCAATAATAATATCAAAGGCGCTGTTGAGATTAAAGCTCCATGTGCTGATATGGGTGACTTCCACATGGTTATGGATGCGCGCAAACTCTTCAATAAACTGCCAGCAAACTTCACGGCAGCGCTTGAAATTCTGTATGATCTGCAACAAGGAAACACCTTCATTTTCGCGCTCATGCGCCAGCTCCTTTGCCCACTTAAAGGGGTCATATTCGTAGAGAACGCACTCGGCAAGCATGTTGGTGAATTGAATATGCTGCATACGGAGTTTATCTTGAACTTCTTTTGGGGCATCGATGGAATAGCGTGAATGTTGCTGTTCGTCCCGCCCTTTTAGCCATTCATCAGCCATTTGATGAGAATGGTCGAGCAAGTACATATAAAGCTGTTTTTCAATCACCATTAATTCTTCCTCCGATCGAATAGGAATCTTATGTGCAGAATTGCAGTATCCCTTAATGTTGTCCACGTTATTGCATATACTGCAGCGATACAGGCGTGAGGGAAGTAGTGATGCCAGCTTAAATGAGGAAAGAAATCGTTTGTTGACTTAATGATTTCTCCTGTAAAGTAGCCAACTCCTCTTTTTATACTAAAATAGTATTGTGGCTAATAGTCAACAAAATTCCAAATAAGTAAAATGAGATTTCCCGGGGAACTTTTTGTCGTTTTTGTCGTATTTAAAAAAGAATAGCAGGTGAGCTTTCTTCCAGTTAACAACATATAGTGGGAGAGGGCTTTAGAGGTTGGAGGGTCAATCATGGCGGAAAGAAGGCTCTTAATATACATGACCGGAACCTCCTTTTCCTGGACGAACAATCCATACGCGAGGGGAGCTTTCACGATGTTTAAACCCTACCAGGAAAAAGAATTCGGAGATGTAATTTCAATGCCGGAAGGAAGGCTTCACTTTGCCGGAGAGCACGCGACTATGGCCCACGGCTGGATGCAGGGATCAATAGAATCGGCCATCCGCCCCGCCTATGAAGTGCACGAGAGTCAATAGAAGGAAAGAGCTTCGCTGTTCGGTAGTGGGACAGCGTGGCTTTTTTTGCGTGCTTGAGATTCTATGAAAATGATGTGATATGCAAATATTCCTTGTCGAAGCGCAAGTAAACGTCCCAGCACCGCAAGTAAATCCCTCAGAGCCGCAACTAAATGATGTCGAACCGCAAGTAACGCCGCTACAACACCTACGGATGATAAAAATTCTGCGCAAAATCTAAAAAAGTGATCCAAATTGCATAGACTAACGTTAGCTTTAAGCAGTTTTCGTCTAGCTATTGACCCTGCCTCTTTAAAAAAGAGCTTCTAAACGAGGCGCCAGGCACATAGTTGTTAATACCATGTCCACCAACTGGATTTGTCTTCCATTGCAATTAAATCGAACTTATCTATAATCTTTGTATAATTGCTGAATGTCCTGCCGGCCTTATGAAAGGAGGCTCATATGACAGCTACTGCAATTCTAAAAAAACTTGCTAATCGATTTTTCGCACTACGAGTCTATGATTTGTCTGCTCAGATGGCCTATTACTTTTTAATGTCCGTATTCCCATTCCTGCTGGTCATTTATTCCTTGTTGGCCTACCTGCCGATTAAGGAAGAAAACATCCTGGAGCTTGCCAAACCGTATGCGCCAGAGAATACGTATTTATTAATCGAGAGAACCCTGACCTATACGGTAACCCATCAACAGGGAAACTTATTGTCGTTCAGCTTAATTATTACATTGTGGCTTTCATCAATGGGGTTTCAGTGCATCAAGCGTGTCATGAACGATGCATATGCCATTGAAGTAAAAGAAAGTTTTTTCAAACAGATCGTGGAGGGAATTGTTCTCACCATCGGTTTTATGATTGTGATTTTGTTCTCGGTAGTTGTTCCGATTATTGAAGAATTGATGAGGCATTATCTGAATGACGTATTTACGTTGGATGGCTATCATAAATTATGGATTTTTCTGCAGTGGGGGATTGGAAGCCTGTTTTTGCTTCTTTTCTTCATTGGACTTTATTATTTCGCGCCAAATGTGAAATTGCACATTTCAAAAGTATTGCCGGGCGCCTTTTTTTCCATGATCGGCTGGCAGCTCGTATCCATGGGCTTTGCGGCTTATGTCAGAGGAAATAACTATTCGGCGCTCTATGGGCAGCTTGGCGGTATTGTGGTACTTATGCTTTGGTTTTACCTGTCAGCAATGATCATCGTTATCGGTGCACTATTGAATACCATCGTCTATCCGATCAATGAACACAGAAGGGACTGAAGCTCCTCTAAAGGAGGAAGCAACTAATTCTCGCTTGCCGAAGTGCATGAATAAAGATGAGCCTTTCTGCGTTTTGGGTGCGGAGAGGCTCTTTTGAATTTCTGTTGGTGATGATTTCGTTTACATAATCGGGCTTTGGCTCGGTTTCCGAGGTAAATCTCATTTCAAAAAAAGGGCGCTTCTGACAGGGTCAGAAACGCTTCTCGTCCGAATTAGCTTGTGCGGGCACCTTCGAAATAGCCGCTTTCGATGATAATGCTCTGGTTGGTGGTGGAAAACATCACTACACGAACCACATCTCCAGCGCTTAAGTTCAAGCTGGTCGCACAACCGTTTGCATCAACACAGGCTGTGCCCTGTAGTCCTGCTACAGACAGGGAAGTAACCACTGAATTGTTTACCATTAGACCTAAAGTAACGTTGCCTCTTGTCGCAGCTGTTGTGCCGCGTACTTTTGTTTGGGCGCAAAATTTATATACACCTGCACGGGTAGCTGTAAATTGTGAACCGAATGCATTATATTCATTCATCCGATTGTAGATCACGTTGGTGTAATCAACGGGTGTAACCACATTGGGAGCGATCACCTGTCGTGTCGTTGATTCTGCAAGAAAGTAAGAGAACCCGATTGGAACAGGTAAGAAATCTACAATCGGCCCTGGAATTCTGCACAAATCCATCGGCGGTTGCGGACTTGAACTGGAGCTGCTGCTCTCCTGCTGCGGGCTGGAACTGGAGCTTGAACTTGACCTTCTAGAACTTGAACTTGACCTTCTAGAACTAGAACTTGAGCTTGATCTGGAGCTGCTGCTTTTCGGATCAGGACAATAGGAACTGCTCTCAGAGTGATGACTGCTTTCCGTGCAAGAGCTGCTCTCATGCATTACGTGGTGGCTCTTCTGGCAATCGCAGCTGCTGCTCTCTGAATAATGAAAGCTGCTCTTCTTGTGATGGCAGCTGCTAAGTTTTACGTTGGGCGTGCTGCTTTCGAAGTGAGGGCTGCTTTCAAAGCGGGGCAGACTGCTCTCTGCCTGGAGAGTGCTACTTTCGAGACAAGGACATTTGCTTTCATAGCTGGAGCTGCTGCTACTGCTGCTTTCCCGGCAATGACAGCATCTGCAGTTCCTGTATCTTTTACGCATATATCTTCCTCCATATAGTATTTAGGTGCTACACGTTACGTGTTTCTGGCAGTTTATGCGGACAGGAAGATTATGCTTGGACATATACCTTGATCAGGTTGTTTAAAAGAGATATCCGTATATCATGGTGGTTGGGACAGTAAGTTTTGCATTCTGTGAGAAAATCTTTATTTTAGCCAGTAAGTCTGGCCAGTATTCAGCATTTCAGTCTCCAAAAAACAGAAAAAAAGCGCTCTGCCTCACTGCAGAACGCTTTTTTACGTCAACGAGTCTGTGCTCCTTCCAAAAAATCCACAAAATCACTGATATTTTCAAAGGTTTGATGGGGTTCGTGGCTGAATTCTTTCGTTTGCACCTCGGGGAGCCAGTGTACACCGACGGTTCGTACCCCGGCTCGCTGTCCGGCTTCAATGTCAGAGTCGCTGTCACCAAGGAACATGACGTCTTCCTTTGAAACGCCAAGCTGATCAATCGCTTTTAACACGCCTTCGGGATGGGGCTTTGGTTCACTGACATCATCCCCGGTCATAATCACATCAAACAAATCGCTCATCCCGAGTTTCTCCAGGGAGATGTCCAGACTGCGACGGCTTTTTCCAGTCATAATTCCAAGCTTCAAGCCTTTATCCTTTAAGGAACGAAGCAGGTCATCCATTTCAGAATTGGCGTCCACCAGATCTGAATGCTTATCTTCATATGTTTGATAAAACGTCTCGATGGCGCTTTCCTTGTCAGAATGCTCCAGATGATCCTTGATGATCACCGGTTCCACTGGCCCGAACATTTCTTTAATTTCTTCGTCTGTAAAATCTTTATCATCATATTTCTTAAAAACGGTTTGAAAGGAATGATAATTCACCGGCAGCGTATTGGCTACTGTACCATCAAAGTCAAAAATAATTGCTTTCACACTCGACACCTCCATGCCGTTCTTTTCCCAAAAAAGCAGACAGTTATTCCTTTTTGGAAGCTAAATCTCTCCATTTTATTAACGTTAACAGTATGACCGATGATCGCCATCTGGACATTCACCCGACTGGCCCACCAGGAATACATTAGTACGAATGGTTTGCAGGGAGTGGGGCGCATGTTATATGACAGCGATACAATCAGGAGAGAGAAACTAGCGTCTTGGCAAGAACGGGCAATCGATGAGTTTGAGAGAAGGATGAGATCGGCGACACGTCCGTTTCCGTGTATTCCAGCAACGATTGGTGAGTCTCTCGGCCAATTTCGTTTTGGATTTGCCGGAAACCCCGGCCACACGTCCTCGGTGGAGGCTTTGGCGGCGCTGCTGAAGGAATATACAGAATGTGCAAAGGACTGCGGAGATTATACGTCCCTTATCGTGTTTTATGAAACACCGTGGGAAATGGCGGAAAGCATGAAGGTGGAGGAGTATGAACAGCTGTTTTGGAGCCAACTGGCGGGTTTGGCCGAACGGGACACGAGTGAATGGCCGGCCCATATACCGAACGACCCGCATGAACATCTGTGGGAGTTTTGTTTTCATGAGGAGCAGTACTTTATGTATTGCGGCACACCGGCACATGTTAACCGCCACAGCAGGTATTTTCCCTGCTTTATCCTGGCCATTACCCCAAGGTGGGTTCTCGAGAAATTCAATTCATCTCCGTCGAGGGCTTCTAAAATCAAACAACGGATTCGTGACCGCCTGAAAAAATATGATTCGATTGATATTCATAATGGTTTGAAAACGTACGGAAATGAAGATAATTATGAATGGAAGCAATATTTTTTGCGTGATGACGATACGGCGGTATCCAAATGCCCTTTCCACCGGTTTTTCAAAAAGAAAAAATAAGTTCGTGAAGCGTTCCTGAATAGAGCGGGAGCGCTCTTTTTTTCTATTCAATAGTTTTTATGAACAAAATAGTTAGGATATAGAAAAAATAGTGGTAAACTATTATAATGTGATATTAGAGTGAATTATTTAACATAGACAAGGTGGTTTCATGGATAATTTATTGGTCAATCTTTTGGAAATCCTTCTTATAAATATTGTGCTGAGCGGGGATAATGCAGTGGTAATCGCGCTTGCCTGCCGGAATTTAGAAGAGCGGCACAGAAACAAGGCCATTTTCTTCGGTACGTTCGGAGCGGTATTTTTAAGAGTGGTATTAACGTTTGTTGCGGTTTATTTATTGAAGATTCCTTTTTTAAACTTTGTCGGCGGACTGCTGTTGTTGTGGATTGCCATTAAGCTTTTAAAAGGGGAGGAAGAGGGCGATATTGAAGCGAACTCCAGTCTTTCCGGGGCAATTAAAACCATTATTATAGCGGACCTTGTCATGAGTTTGGACAACATTGTGGCCGTTGCGGGGGCAGCCAACGGAAATATCGTGCTGATCATTCTTGGTCTCATCATCAGTATTCCATTAATCATTTGGGGAAGCCAGCTGCTCATGAAGATCATGACACGATTTCCCATCATCATCATTCTCGGAGCGGCATTGCTCGGCTATACCGCTGGCGAAATGATGCTGAAGGACAAGGCTGTCGGGCATTATCTC
The DNA here is from genome assembly GCF_004127935.1 of Fictibacillus sp. S7. Lineage (NCBI taxonomy): Bacteria > Bacillati > Bacillota > Bacilli > Caryophanales > Fictibacillaceae > Fictibacillus > Fictibacillus sp. S7. Next base: position 3,485,689 of record NZ_QJKL01000001.1, read on the forward strand.
GAAAACATCGATTTCAATCTTCATCTCGTTGTACCGCTTCTGCTCGCCGTGCTTGTCGTTGTGATCGGCAAGTTCAGCGGCCGGCATGCAGAAAGTCATTAATTCAAAAAGATATAAAAGACAAGCCCTCTTTGTTGACAGAAGTCAGAAGAGGGCTTGTTTTTTTGTTATATTGTCGTCAAGATAAGCGAAACCAACAATCCGATGGCGGCGACCAGGCCGACAATGGATCCTCCTTCTTCAAAGGCTTCGGGCATCATGGTTGAACCGACCATGGTGATAATACCGCCTGCGGCAAAAGAGGCAATGATGGCCATGACTTCCTCTGAAGCATTTTCCAAAAAGAAATAGCCGCCCCACGCACTTAAAGTAGAGATGAAGAGGACAGATAACCAAAGAATCATAATTTTTTGTTTGCTCATATTGCTTTTCAGCATCCCTGACGTACTCGACAAGCCCTCTGGGATATTACTGATAAAAATGGCGATGACCAGCAGCCAGCTGACATTGTTGTTTTCGATAAGGCTGGCACCGATCATAATCGATTCGGGAATGGCGTCCATCACGGTTCCGATAAAAATCGCGAGGCCGGAACTGCTTTTCGAGGCATCATTTTGTCCGGCCGATCTCTTCCGCTGATGGCCTCCTTTTCGAGAGATAAAAAAATCCAGAATGGTGAACATGATGGCGCCCACCAAAAAGCCAGATCCTGTTGGGAGCAAACCTCCCGACCGGACAGACTCTCCGAGTAATTCATATGTAGCTGCACCAATCAACACCCCTGTACCAAACGACATGATAAATCCTATCACTCGTTTTTTGATCGGGAAGGCTATGGCGGCAATTGCACCCAGCAGCACTGCTGAACCGGATATGGCCCCCCACATTGCGGCAATCCACATGTTTCCACCTCCTTTAGGCTTATTACAGTTTTACCCAAAGGAGGCGGAAAAGTAACAAATGCGAAGTCAGAGCAGGGTTAACGCTCCCGTAAGCAGAGCGAGACATGTGATAACCAACGCGGTCAAAATGGCCCATTTGTACGCAAAACGCTGAAACGCACTAATATCGACATTGACCATACTGACAAGCAGGAAGGTGGAAGCCACCAGCGGGCTCATTAAATGGACCGGTTGCCCCATAATGGAAGCCCTTGCAATTTCAATGGGACTGACCCCGTAAGCGGAAGCCGCCTCTGCAAGAATCGGGAGCACGCCGAAGTAATAGGCATCGTTGGAAAGAACAAAGGTAAACGGCATGCTGGTAATGGCCACGATCGCCGGGAACAGCGGACCAGCCGAGTCCGGAATGATGGAAATGAGAGCCTGTGCAATCGCATCCACCATTTTAGTACCTGATAATATACCGGCGAACACACCTGCAGCAAACACAAGCAGTACAACGGTGAGTGCATTGTTCGCATGCGCTGCGATTCGTTCCTTTTGAAGATCTAGATTCGGATAGTTGATCATCAGCGCCATAATAAAGCCCACTAAAAATAAGGCTGGGGCCGGAAGTAAGCCCATTACTAAAACGGTCATTACAGCAATGACAAGTAATAAGTTGAAATAGCGGAGATGCGGGCGTTTGAAGCTTGCAGAATCACCATCTGCAGACATGGTTTCCTGGGCAGCGGCCAATTGTGAAAGGATCTCAGGATCTACCTTTTTATGCTTCAGATCGGCAATTCCAATCCGGCGGCGTTCTCTTTTTCCGAGAAGATACCCTGTAAAAACGACCCATAACGCGCCTCCGATCATGGTTGGCAGCAGCGGAATGAAAAATTCGGAAGCATCCAGCCCCATAACCGCGATGGCCCGTGTGGCAGGACCGCCCCAAGGGGTCATTCCACTCATGATGCTGAGCGAAAGCATGGATACGGTAGCCAGAATCAATGGATTCATCCCAATACGGATATAAAGGGGAAGCAATGCGGAAACAGCGATCATATAAGTGGTGGTTCCGTCACCGTCCAACGCCACCAGCAAGGAAAGAATGGCTGTTCCCATGGCAATTTTTACAGGATCTCCTTTAACAATCTTAAGGATCTTTTCTACGAGTGGATCAAACAAGCCGGCATCGATTAAAATACCGAAAAACAAAATGGCAAAGAGCAGCAAAGCAGCAGATGGTGCGACGAGCTTCAGTCCGTCCATAATCATCGTGCCCAGCTTCCCTCCAAATCCGCCAAGAACAGCAAAGACGACAGGAACAAGAGTAAGAGAGGCGATCGGTGATAAACGTTTTGCCATGATCAAATACGTAAACACCACAATCATGATAATACCAAGAATAGCCAGCATAGTACGAAAACCTCCTCATTTCTGTATACGCTTTCAAAACTGACGATTTAAAAAGCGTCTAACATGTTTGTTCAAGAATAATACACGTCAATGAATAAGTTAAATATATATTTTTTTATCAATTTAATAAAAAATATTTATAACGTAACTATGCTGGTTAGACGCGCTACAAGGCAGTTGATGGTTCTTGGTTCAAAAAATCAATAAATGCTTTGGCAACAGCTAGGTTGAGAGAATCGGGATGATACATCAGCCAGGTGTCACGAAGGACAGGTTCGTTATTTTTATACGAAAGCCCTTTAACAAAAAGGTTGTCTGAAGGCTGCAGGCAGATTTCAGGGACAATTCCGAATCCGAGCCCGTGCTTCACCATCTCCTTGCAGGTTTCCTGGCGGTCCACTTCCATGGCGACAGAAGGCGGGCTGGCAAAGTTATCATGCCACCATGCGGTGATTAAATTATCGAGCGATGTATCGGTTTTATAGTGGATCAGCGGCAATTCTGGCAGGTTTTCCAAATTGACTTCAGATCTAGAGATCAGACATAGCCTTTCTTTTGTCAGCAAAAATTTATCTCCCCGCCAATGGTAATCTCCTCTTAACACGCCAACGTGGATACTGGAAGCATCCAGCAGACTCATAATTTTCGTGCTCCAGCCGGTATTGACCTTAAATTGAACATCGGGATAGATTTTAGAAAATCGTTTAAGAATATCGGGAAGGCGGTATTGCGCAAAATTACTCGATACACCGATTCGAAGTGTTCCTTTAACCGCTTGTCCGATATTTGAAATGTGATCTTTTGTCCTCTGCAGTTCTTCAATCATTTGCTCTGCATATTTGGCGAGATATTCTCCCTCTGCAGTAAATTCAATTCCTCTTTTTCGTTTATAGAACAATCGGGTATCAAAGGATTCTTCGAGATGCCTTAGCCGGTAGCTCAGAGCAGGCTGTGAAATGTAGAGTTTTTCTGCTGCCCGCGTAATACTTTTTTCCTCGTACAATATTTTCATTAGTGTCCAGTCTTTCTCGTCCATTCTTCTCACTCCTTTTTTTTATCCTATCACTCCTGTTTTTAGTTATAAATATTTTTTAAGGTTTTAGATAAATAATATGTATTTAATTTATCGGAAGAATTGGACTAAGATGAGTTCAAAGAGAGAAGAGCAAATCAGTTGAGGTGATGATGATGACAAAAGTTCCGGTAATCATTATGCGGGGAGGAACAAGCAAAGGCGCATTTTTCAATGAAAAGGATATGCCAGAGCAGCGGAAAGATTGGGAAGAGTTTTTGCTGGATGTCATGGGAAGCCCGGACAACATGCAAATTGATGGTTTAGGCGGCGCCAATTCACTTACCAGTAAAGTGGCCATCATAAAGAAATCAGAAGCAGCCGATGTGGACATTGATTATACCTTTGCCCAAGTGAGCATTGACAAGAAAATGGTCGATTTTAAAGGGAACTGTGGAAATATTTCTTCGGCGGTTGGTCCATATGCCATCGAACAGGGATTGGTGACGGCAAGGGAACCGGTGACAAAAGTAAGGATTTACAATACGAATACAAAAAAGGTGATTATTTCTGAAGTGGAGGTAGAGGATGGAAGGGTGAAACTGGAAGGGAATTGTTCGATTCCCGGCGTGCCCGGAACCGGATCGCCCATTTACCTGTCGTTTGAAGATGCCGAAGGATCGGTGACAGGCAGGGTGTTTCCTACTGGAAATGCCATTGATTTCATTGAGACATCGTTCGGTGCCTTTTGTATCTCTATCGTTGACGTTGCGAATCCGCTTGTTTTTGTCAAGGCGATGGATGTGGGGTTGAACGGAATCGAACTGCCTGATGACTATTCCCCGGATTCATTAGCAAAACTGGAAGAAGTACGATCAATCGCTGCTGAGCTTTGCGGATTTTGTTCAAAAGAAGAGGCGACGGATCAATCACCTGCTGTACCAAAGCTTACGATTGTTGCAGAACCAAAGGATTACATGGATCTTGCCGGGCGGAAGCGGAAAGCAGAGGAAATGGATTTGGTCATTCGGATGATGTCCATGCAGCGGCCACACAGGGCATTGGCCATAACGGGGGCGGTATGTACAACAGCGGCAGCTTACCTGGAAAACACCATTGTTTCCCGTATGATTTCAGACCGGAACAGCACCCTTCGCCTTGCCCATCCGGCCGGGGTCATGGAAACCCAGGCAAAACTCTATGAAAAGAAAGTGCACGCGATAAAGGTGGTCCGGACCTCAAGAAGAATTATGGAAGGTTACGTTTACACCAAAAAAGAGTATGCAATGGCAACAACAAAAAATCATAGAAAAGAACAGCTCGTATTTTAAACGCGATGACCTCTCCATTTGGCGTATAGTGCAGCAGCCAATCCACCCGCTACACCGGCCAGGAGATCCCCCATGGTATCTTTGTTCCCACCGAGCTGCATGGTGTGGGTAGCTACCAGATCTCCGGTATATTCATAGATTTCCCAGAGGACTGAGGCAAGGGATGAAAAGGAGAGAATGAAAAGAAAATAAAGCCAGGGAGATACGCTGTCCCTGAGCTTTTCGGGCACGAACCGTTTGTAAAGCGACATGCCGCATAAGCCGACAAAGGCTCCTTTATAGGAATGAAGGGTGGTATCCCACCACGGAAACTTCAGATAAAACTGCATGATGCTGCCAAGGTACGTGGTACACAAAAGAAATAGAAAGTAACCCATAATAAGAACCAGAGGAAAGGGATTTCTTTTCAGAAAAAGCAGACCAAGGGGCAGCGCGCTGACTGCAATTCCGCCAAGAGCAACCTGCCAGCGGGAGGCATCATCTTTCATAAGGTAATAGATAAACAAGCCCAACATAAATGCCATAAAAAGCAAACTGCTCCACACCAAAATTTTTCGTTCCACCACGTTCACCTGCCTCCTTGTACTGTTATCAGTATGGCCAACAGGGAAAATATGAAACAGGAAAAAGCCGCAAGCACCGTTGCCTGCGGCTTTTATACCGTTTATTCCGTCGTTTCCTTTTGTTTGCTTCACGGAACTGTCTGCCGGCTTCCTCTTGCTTTGTGCCGGCAAGGGAGTCGATGAGCGGTGTTTCAATGGTTCCCGGAGAAATGGAGTTGACCCGGATGCGTGTATTCCTCCAAAGTATGTGCAGTAAACATGAGGTGCTGATGGGAAGCGTTACAACCTTGGCATGGAAAAACGCTCCGTGCCGTACAGCGCGGAGGGTTCTCCTATAATGCTTCTTTGATGACTTTTTTATAATAAACGACCGACAGGATTCCAAAGATGGAGTAAAGTGCAGTGTACAGAACCATAACCAGGATGATGGGTGTCCACAGCTCAGTTCCAAAAAGGAACCATCCGGACTTCACGGCAAAATAACTGTGGATCAGCCCCAATACGAGCGGAATCCCGAAGTTGAACAGCTGCTTGAAACGAATGCCCTTCAGCAAATCTCCTCTCGTAAACCCAAGCTTTCTTAAAATGGTGTAGTTCGGCTTTTCCTCTTCGCTCTCATCCATCTGCTTAAAATAGAGAATACAGCCCGATGTAATCAGGAAAGTCAATCCAAGGAAACCAACGATGAACATCGTCAGACCCATATTCTGCTTTTGATCTTGAAGCATTTCCACTCTTGAGAATTGGCCTGCTTTAAACTGTTGCTTCTGAAACAGGTCATCCGCTTTTTGCAGCTGGTTTTCGTTCGTGACATCAATCCCCACATAACGGGAAGGATCGGTTTTAAGGGAGGGATCAAGCCCGTCTTTAAGCTCGCGAAACACAGAATCATTCACTACCGCTGTCGGTAATCCGCGTGTAAAAGGGATGGAAACGACCGAATCCTTCTTCATGCCGATGTAGTTTTGCAGGATCTTCTCCTTTTTGGTTTTCCATATGATTTGGCCGGAGTCTTTGATCTTAAAAAAGGATTTTTGAAGATCGGTCACGCCAGTCAAATACATGTCTCTTTTCGAGAGGTTTTGGCCTTTTACACTGGAATCGCTGATCACTGAAATGCTCGTGTTTTTCGGATTGAGCCCTGTGGCTGTGGAGGAAGCTTCAAGCTTCGCCTCCATAACCGAGGATATATCCGCATTTATGTGGAGCACTTCAATGTTTGTTTCCTTGAAGCTAATATTATTTTTGTTTAACTCCTTCTTGAATGTGCCGGCCGCATCGGTGCTGGTGAACGAAAATTGGTTGGGCACATTGTTCCTGGCCGTTTTTTCAGCAGAATAGTAAGAAATATAGGTTAATGACAAGAGCCCAATGGCGAGTGCTGACACGGTTGTAATGATCGTCAGCAAAAGAGCGTTCGACTTCATCCGGAACATGATGGACGACAAGGAGAGAACCTCATTGACAGACAGATATCCGTTTTTCTTTTTGCGGACCAGGTTGAACACAAACCTTACAGATCCCTTATAAAACAAGTAGGTTCCCAGAATAACAGACCCGAGAATCGAAATCATTGCCAGATAAAGCTTGGCTTCGTTGTTGAAATCCCCGCCGAACAGCTTGGAAGATACATAATATCCCGCAATGATGAGAACCAGACCGAGTATTCCCATGATAATTTCCAGCACAGAGATTTTCTTTACTTTGCTTTCTGTCGATGAAACCGCGCGGAAGAGGGACAAAATGGTCTGTCTTTTGATAAAAATAAAGTTCGTTAACATGATGACGCAGTAGATGACGGCAAAGACTATGATCGTTTGGACCATTGCCTGTGCTGAGAAATGCAGGGTGGCAATGGCATGAACACCTGTAACCTTGTATAAAATCATGATGGCCAGCTTTGAAAAGGCAAAGCCGAAAAGGATGCCCAAGAGAACTGAGCCGAAGTATAGCAAGAAATTTTCAGCAGTGAGAATACGGAAAATCTTGCTTTTGGTCATGCCGATCAGCTGAAACAATCCAATTTCCTTGCTTCGTCTTTTAATAAAAATCTTATTCGCATATAAAAGGAAGATGGCAACGATGGCAATGAGTAAAACGGAAGCGGCTTTAAGTGCGGCTCCACCTTTAATCGATCCCTTTGCCTCATCCATGGATGGATCGTACTGCAGGGTTACAAATGCGAAATAAAGGGCGGCACTGAAAATCAGGGCAAAGACATAGAGATAATAGTTCTTCAGGTTTTTTTTCAGATTGCGAACGATCAGTTGATTAATGCTCATTCTGAACACCGCCAAGCACACCTTGTGTTTTCATAACATCCTTGAAAAATTCCTGTCTTGTCTGGTTTCCTTTGTGAAGCTGGGTGTACAGATACCCATCCTTGATGAAAAGGATACGGCTGCAATAGCTGGCGGCCACAGGGTCGTGGGTAACCATGATGATCGTTGCGTTACGGCTCCGGTTCAGCTCAGCGAGCTTGTTCAGCAGGTCAGAAGCCGATTTCGAATCCAGTGCACCTGTCGGCTCATCGGCAAAGATGATGCTCGGCTCGTGGATAAATGCCCGTGCAGCGGAAGTGCGCTGTTTCTGTCCGCCGGAAATTTCATTCGGGTATTTGTCCTTCAGTTCATAAATGCCAAGCTCGTTCGCGATTGTATGGAACCGGTGATCTGCTTCGGCGGGGGAGGTTTTTGTCACGGACAATGGCAGCAGGATATTTTCTTTTACCGTCAATGTATCAAGCAGGTTATATTCCTGAAAGATAAACCCGAGATGATGCTTGCGAAATTCGGCCAGTTGTTTTTCTTTCATCCCTGTAATCTCATTGCCTTCAATCATGACGGAGCCGCTGTTGATCCTGTCAATGGAAGAAAGGACGTTCAAAAGGGTCGTTTTTCCCGATCCGGATGGTCCCATAATGCTGACGAATTCCCCTTTTTGAAAACTGAAATCGAGTCCTTTCAGCACTTCTTGTTTGTTAAATTTATTGCCGTAGCTTTTGTGTAGGTTTTTGGCTTCTAATATGGTCATGCGTTCTGCACTCCTTTTGTTTCTTGATATCCAAAGTATAAAAGGAAAGAATGCTCACTTCCTTCGATTCGCCGAACAAAAGGGAAAAGCATGTGACAAAGATGTCACATGCCCGTAATCTTCAAGAAGTCGTTTGGTTTGGGGAACGACAGCGTAAATATGGTTCCTTTTTCCAGCTCGGATTGTACCTCAATCTCAATCAACAAAGAAACAGCGGCTTTTTTTGCCAGGTACAATCCCATGCCTGTAGCAGCATGATCCCCGTGGTGCGCTGTTGAAGTAAACCCCTTGTCAAAAATCCGAGGAAGGTCCCTCGGATCAATACCACGGCCATCATCCGCAATCCGGAGAAACGCTCTTTCGCCGTGCTTACCGGTGGAAATGACGATATCGGACTCCTTGCTGTATTTGACGGCATTCGTCAGCAGCTGTCGTACAATGAAGGAGAGCCATTTGCTGTCACTTAAAACAACGGTTTCTTCCAGCTGCATATCAAACCCGATCCCTTTTTGAATGCACCAGGATTGAAGGGTCTTTATTTCCGAGAACAAAAGATCCTCCAGGTCCACTTTTTCCACATACAAATCATTTTCCATAAAAGGGAGGCGCTTCTGGTGAAGCTGCTGGTCCAGCAGATAATGAATACGAAGCCATTCATAAAGAAAAGGGTTTTTCAGCTTTTCATCCTCCAGGCGGTCGATCATCAGCCGGAGAGCGGTCAGCGGCGTCTTCACCTCATGGATCCATCCCAGCAGTTCGTCTTTTGCCTCTTCCGTTTCTTCTTGATAAAAGGCTGCTTTTTCCTTTAAATAAGTACTCTGGCTGACCAGGCTGTTCTCTATGATTTTTTCAAACGGGGTTTCCGCTTCCGGCAGGCTGGTCAAATCAAAATCGTTCTCCCGTTCCTCCAGTAGCTGATAAAATTTCGTTTCCTTATGATAGCGAAAGACCAGGAACAGGGCGAACAGTATCAGTGACAGGAAAATGACGTAAAGCATCGAACCGGCAGGGATGGAAGAATCGATATAGCAAACGGAAAGAATAGCAAGCTGAAGAACGAGGTAAGCAGCAATCCAGCTGCGCCGTTCGGAAAGGAAAGCGCGGATCATGAGCTGCCCTCTTCTAAAGCCATATAACCCTGGCCGATCTTTGTTTCGATAGAGCTGCCCAAGCCAATTTCCTCTAATTTTTTTCGCAAGCGATTCACATTCACGGTAAGGGTGTTGTCGCTGATAAACCGCTTATCGTCCCAGAGGCTGTTGATCAGATGGTCTCTGCTTACAATTTTGTTTTTTTGTTCGATGAGCAATTTCAGGATAAACATTTCATTTTTTGTCAGTTCCACGGTTCCATCGTCATTGGATACCGTATTTCGGTCATAATCGACCGCCGCTCCGGCCCACGTCCGGAATTCCGTTTTTTCCGTATTATAGTTATACACCCGGCGAAGAATCGCCTGTATTTTGGCAATGAGCACATCAAAATGGAACGGCTTCTGAACAAAATCATCCGCTCCAAACTGCATCGACATCACCATATCCGATGGATGGTCACGCGACGATAAAAAGATAATGGGTACGTTAGAATGCGAGCGGATCATCCGGCACCAATGAAAACCGTCGAATTTAGGCAGTTGAATATCGAGGATCACCAGGTCGGGATTAAGGTCTGTATACTCCTGAAACACAGAGTTAAAATCACTGATACCGTAAATCTCATAAGACCACTGGCTGAGCCGTTCTTTCATCTCATGAAACAGCGAGGTATCATCTTCTACAAGCAATAGTTTAAACATTTTCAGTTCACCACCCGATCGTATCCTTTTTCCCCATATTATAGCAAAAGGGTGATGGCTGCATAAGAACGAATGGATAGATCCTTGAAAATCGGGGAATGAAGGAGAATAGATATCGTATCCATAGTGAAAACGTGTGATGGAAATGGAAGAGAATAAGTGAAGGAGGGCAACCCATGACAGAAAAATTCCCGCTGCCGATCGGTACGGTTGTTACACTCGAGGGTTCTGACCGCCCCGTGATGATTTATGGCCGCATGTCGATCGCAGCTGATGAGGTGCTGTTTGATTATATTGGGTGCAGCTACCCAATCGGGCACAGTAACAGCAATAACAACGTCTACTTTCAGCACTGCAAAATCCAATCCATCCTTCATAAAGGCTATATCTCCGACGAAGAAGAGGATCTGAGCATCAAACTCGAAGTAGAACGCGAAAGGTTAAGGAATGATGAGGAAACTAGTGAAGAAGGAAATTGAGGAAAAAGCGTTCAGCAGGGCTGCACGCTTTTTTATGGGGTGTTTTATGTGTGACCCGTTTGGTGAGTAAAAGGTTGGAATTCCGTGCCGTGGAAACCTACGTTCCGTGGAATGTTGCACAAACCGCGAAAAGGGGAGTTCAGGAGAATGGGAGTTTGGCGGTCTGCCTGCATCGCTGCCCATCTTTTTCCCTTAACTGGTCGTTTTGTGAGTTATGAATAATCGGTCTAAGAGTTTAATTTATCTTTACATCAATCAAATCGTCTTGTTTAAGTTTATGTATTTCATCGTGGTAATCCACTATCCTGAATTCCCGTTTATAAGTGTCAACAAAATGCACTTTTCCAATCAATAAATGAAAATCATCGTGTTTGTAGTATGTAAAGCATAAAAACAAATCTTCAGCCATTGCTGGTCTCTTCAATCTGTTGGAGCTGTTGCTCATCAAGTTCTGGTTTCACTTTTGTGCTTTGGTCCCAGTCTAGTTTCCTTAATTGTTTAACATGCTCAGGCAGCGTCATCGCTGTCCATATTATACTACCTCTGTCTCTAATCAAATGGGCAACCCCCTTTAGATTATAATATATCCGAACATACATTCTTATAAACCCTGTGATTTTAACCTATACTGCAAATATTGTCACAAGACACAGTCTAATTATTGTAAAATTGTGTGGTTGTGTTAACTTTGAATATAATAATCAAGAAACTGAAAGATTTAAAACGAACCGATCGGAGGGATAAACATGGCTAACGAAGAAGAAAAATTAAAAGCCAAGTTAAACGCTCACTTAGATCGTATTAATAAGCAGCATGATACCATCCGTAAATTACAAGATGATGGAGGATCCTATAAACATCTGGATAAGAAAGATACAGTCACAGTCTACACAAATGATAAAAAAGCAATGAAATTCTGGGAAGAATAACCCATGGAAAACGAAAAGCAGAAATTGGATACGTCTTGGAAGATTCTTTAGAATACGGATTAACTAAGAAGTCTGCCGTTCTTTGCTCTCCTTATAACATTGGTTATTTATCCAGAGAGAACCTTTCTGAGCCTTTTGGAAAAGTACCGTTAACCGACATGGCAAAGGTGCTTGATAAAATGGAACAGGTCAATAAAAAGGAACATAACTTACATATGAAATTAGTCAGTGAACATGAAAGGTGATAATTTACCGATCTTGCAAAGGGCCGTGCGTATTGCAATATGAGGTGTTTCCTGAACTACCTTGCTAAATTCAAATGAGGTGGCCGTAAAACTATGAACAGTACACAGCAAAGTCCAAATCATCAAAAAAGGATCGTTAGGCCTGTATTTAAAATTCTTATATGCCTGACTTTGTTGGCTTGTGTAGGATTCGTCATTTTTCTTTTAGTCACTCATTTTACGAATTGTTTTTGCCGGCAACCTAACTATACAACCTGACACTGTGTTAGCTTCAAGCCCATTACGTTCATTTTTTAAAAAAATTTAATCGAACCGCCTACTGACAAATAAAAAAAGCGAGGATTTCTCCCCGCTTACGCTATTTGTTTAATAAGCTTCTTTTAAAAAATGTTTGGAGCTATAGAGCTATTTATGTTTAAAATCCGGTTTTCTTTTCTGTATAAATGCTTGAACACCTTCCACTACATCGTGTGTTTGAAAGACCTCACCGAAATATTTGGCCTCTACGTGAAGCCCTTCTTCCAGTGAACCATTACAGCCCTCATGAACCGATTTCTTAATATAAGATAGGACCGGCAATGATAATTCCGTTAGTTTCATAGCAATTTCTTTTGCTTTTTCTACCGACTTTCCTTTTTCAACTACATAATTCAGGAGACCTATTTTCTCTGCTTCTTGGGCCGTTATCGGCTGGCCCGTATACATCAGTCCCTTTGCCTTTGTCTCACCTATAAGCCGCGGCAGACGTTGTGTTCCCCCCGCTCCTGGAAAAAGTCCAAGCTTGATCTCAGGCAGTCCAATCAGTACATGTTCTTCCGCAATCCGCAAATCACAAGCAAGCGCAAGTTCACACCCTCCGCCTAATGCAACTCCATTTAAGGCAGCTATGGTAGGTTTGTTTAATTCATAGATTTGATGAAAGGCTCTTTGCAATTCCCTGGATTTCTGTTTTGGGAGCTCCTCTCCTTTCCCCATCCATTCAGGAAACTCTTTAATATCCGCTCCAGCCATGAACGCTTTGTCACCTTTTCCTGTAATAATCACAGCGACAATGCTTTTATCGTTTTCCAGTTCTTCTGCCCATGCAGATAACTCAGAAACTACATGGCGGTCCAGTACATTTAACGGTGGGTTATCAATCATTAAGATTGCTATTCCTGCTTCTTTATGACATGAAATTGCTTTTGTCCGCACCATTTGCTTTCAACCTCACCTTCTATTTACCTTTAGCCTATAATTGGCTTGTTCCCTGTCCCATGCATCCCCAATGCCAAGCGCTTTTAACTTGAATTTCTGAATCCGCTCAGTTGCTGTTTTTGGAAATGAATGGATGAATTCAACGTACCGAGGCACCATAAAGTACGCCATCCGGTCACTGCACCAGTCAATAATTTCTTCAGGAGTAAGAGTTTGCTCCTTATGGAGAATGACATACAGCTTTACATCCTCTTCTCCTATTTCCGACGGAACGCCTACTGCAGCGGTTTCCAATACTTTTGGATGGTCATTCACCGCTTTTTCTATCTCCCATGAGGAGATATTTTCCCCCCGCCTTCTAATGCATTGTTTGGTTCGGTCTGAAAAATAAAGATAGCCTTCTTCATCTTGATAACCGCGGTCTCCAGTATGGAACCAGCCGCCTTTTAAAGCTTCGTCTGTTTTCTCCGGATTTTTGAAATATCCCTTCATCAGCACGTCTTCTTCCAACGTGTGAATTAAAATTTCACCCCGTTCTCTAACCGGTAGCTCATTATCTTGTTCATCTGCAATCTTCACTTTAACCGATGAAAAAGGCTTCCCCATAGAAGGTGGACGGTTGGCCGTCAAGGTGTTGGATATGCAAAAACCGGTAGTTTCCGTTAGTCCATAGCCTTCAATAATTTGGACACCAAACCGCTCTTCAAATACCTTCCAAAACTCTTTTGGAGTAGCAGCACAGGCCGTTCGCCTTGCCGGGTTATTACGGTCATTCGGTTTTTCCGGCTGTTTGCAAAGGATGGGGATCATGGAACCGAGTGAATTAAATATGGTTGCCCGGTGATTACGGATCTCATCCCAAAAACGTGAGGCGCTGAACCTTTTACCAAGAGCGATTGTGGCGTTTTGTGCAATGGCTCCCATGACAGTATGCGCTTGGGCATTAATGTGAAACAGCGGTAAAGATGTAAATAAAATGTCGTCTGAAGTGGCTTGTATCATATGTTCGGCAAAGGCTTGTCCGGATTTCACATAAGAGGCATGGCTTAGCATCACTCCTTTTGGCAAGCCAGTTGTTCCCGAGGTGTAAAGAATGCTTTGAATGGCGTCTGGAGAAACGGATGGATCTATATCAACAGGCTGAGCAGTCTGCAGAAGCTGCTGATAGGAAAAAACGGGGTTGAAGTCGATATGAGGCTCTAATTCCGTTTTTTCGGAATCCGTGTCACTGTCATTAACAATAATGAGTTTCACTTGCCGGTTCAATTCAGAGATGCCTGGAAGAATTTTAGGAAGGAATTCATGATGAAGGATAATAGCCTTGCATTCAGAGTGAGATAAAATGTAGGTTAACCCTTTTCCTATTAAGTGCACGTTTAACGGAACAGATACTGCTCCCAAAAAGGACAAGCCAAACCATACATCCAAATATTCAGGGCAGTTATTTAACATGACACAAACATGGTCTCCGTTTTGAATATCAAGTTCCTTTAGCCCTGAAACAAGACGGCCGATTTTTTCATGCATCTGCTCGTAAGTAAATTTCTCCTTTTCAAATTGCAAGTACACTTTATCGGGGGTTTTCTCGATGTGATACAGTAAAAAACGAGGGAAATTAGATCGTTCCAACTAACTCTCTCCTTTCCTTTGAAGCACTTGAAGTTGATTTAGCCGCTTTTAAAAAATAGAATACAGGATAATCGCCAAGAACATGCCGACTAACGGCAGGGCCACACTTAACACAAAGACCGGTTTATACGTACGTTTATGAGTCTCTCCACATATCGCGCGAATCGTTGTCACGATATACCCGTTATGCGGCAGTGAATCTAATCCTCCCGATGCCAGTGTGGAGATTCGATGCATAGCATTCGGATCCAAACCTTGAGCCATATAAATAGGTGCCAGAATTGGCAAGGCAATCCCCAATCCTCCAGAAGCTGAACCTGTCAAGCCGCAAATCAATGTGACCGCAACTCCCAAGCCCAATAAAGGCGGTCCTGGGATATTCACTAATGAATCGACAACTACTCCAAACGCGGGAACTTTAGCCGCCACGCTTCCGAATCCTACGACGGCACACGTATTGGCAATCGCGACAAGAGCATCTTGGGTACCAGCGGCCAGAGACCCCCAATATTGGGGAACGAATTTCAGGTTGAGCACCCATGTCAATAAAATACCGGTTCCAAGCGAGATGAGGGCTGCACTCGTAGAAGAAGTAAACTGGGCCATAATATTTAAAATACCGATAACCGCAATTAACGGTATAAGAGAGGTGACGATGTTCGGTAATTCCTTTTTTGATGGTGCTTCTGTTTCAATGGCTGTTACTTCTTCAAGCGCTGCTGCTAATTCAGTGGCTTCACCTTTTTTCGGACGAAATAACGGATGGGATTCGGGCAATGAAAAGGTTTCCCCATTGTTTACGGCTTTTCGTACTTCACGCCCTATATAAAGACTGCCTGCGATTAAAATAAAGATTCCAATCAGGATGCCTATTAATCCTCCAGCAGTTGGCTGTGTTTTAAAGAAGGTAGTAGGAATGATGTTTTGTATTTCTGGTGAACCCGGGGAAGTCATTGAAAACGAAATGGATCCGAATACAAGGGCTGCAGGAATGAATCGATGAGGAAGGTTGGCTTTTCTGAATAAAGAAACAGCGATGGGATAAACGGAAAAACCAACAACAAACAAACTAACGCCGCCAAAAGTCATAATAGCACACGCTGCAACAACCGCAAAAACCGCTCGCTTTGGCCCGGCTGTACGGCTGATCCAGTCAGCAATGGAATCAGCAGCTTTCGTGTCCTGCATGACTTTACCAAAAATCGCCCCTAGCAGAAAGATTAAAAACCAGGTGGCAAAATAGCCTGTAAAGCCGTCCATATAATACTTGGTCAAGGCTGTCTCAAGATTGATTCCACCCGTCACTGCAACAACTACTGAGCTAATAATGGCTGCAATAATAATATTGACCCCTCGCATGGTTAAAAAAATTAATAAGGCAAGTGCCAGAAACAGTCCTATCATACTCATTTTGATTTCCTCCGTTTCTACGATTTAATGGTTTGAGAATTGGTAAACTGGTAATCATAGCATAATTTGTACAGTTCCATTAATTCACTATCATCCGGCACCCTCGGATTATTGCCGGGACTACCGCTGGCGATCGCATCTCGGGCCATCTTTTCTAGACTTTTCAAAAATTGCTCCTCCTGAATTCCCCATCCTTTCAAGTTAGGAATACCAAGCTCGAGGCAGAGGGCTTTCATCTCTTCCACCACTTTTTGCGCTGTTTCCCGTTTTGTAAGCCCTTTCATTTCTTTGATAATTAAATCCCCGATGTCTGCTAGCCTCTCATAGCAATCTTCCAGACTATACTCCAAAACAGCAGGAAGAAGCATCGCATTCGAAATGCCATGCGGCACATGAAACAGTGCACCGATCGGCCGGGACATTCCATGAACTAAGCAGACCGAAGAATTGGAAAATGCCATTCCTGCCTGCAGGGCTGCAAGGGACATTTTTTTCTTTGCTTCTATATTTTGAGGCTCATGATAGGCATCTCGTATACTTTCCATAATGTCCCCAATGGCGGTTAACGCTAGAAAATCGGTAAAAGGATGAGCACGCCTTGAAAGATACGCCTCAATCGCGTGAGTAAGGGCATCAATTCCGGTTGCAGCAGTTATATGTTTAGGTGAAGTAATAGAAAGGACCGGATCAACAATCGCTGCTTCCGGCATGAAGGCGGGCTGTTTAATCATCATTTTAATATCATGGACGGTATCGGTTATGATTGTTGCATCAGTTGCTTCAGACCCGGTCCCAGCAGTTGTAGGAATAGCGATTAATGGAACGGCTGACTTCTGTGCAATCTTCCGGCTATTCATATAATCGCTGATGGATCCTCCATTTGTACCAAGAACGGCAACCGCCTTTGCGGTATCAATACAGCTTCCTCCACCCAAGCCAATAATGACGTTGCAGGACTCGGCGTTAAGCCTGTCCAAAGCTTCATAAACAAACGTATCTTTCGGCTCAGAATTAATATCTAAATACGTGGCTGAGGATACTCCTGCTTCTTTTAAATAATGCTGGCATTCTTCAACGTACAGCTGCTTTTCCATCATTCGGTCGCTAATGATAAGTGCGTTGTTTCCGAGTTTAGACGCTACTTCTCCGACTTTCTTAAATGAATCCTCTCCGTAGAGTATGGTTCTTGGCATTTGCAGGACTGAAACCATAATAACTACCTCCTTTTTTGTTTAGAATCCATAAAAATGCCTTTCTTCCATGCGATTTACTTCGACAAGGTTAAGGAGATACCCTCTAAATACAAATTGTTACTTTTTGTTTTCAATTTCCTGAATGTAACAGTGTGTGATTCTACTGTTTCAATATAAGTCACCAGTGCTTCACAATGAAAACCCTTCCAAAGACTAATCAGATCAGTCCTTATTTTTTTCAAAAAATCAAAAGGCTTGCATTGAACAGCGTAAGGGAATACTATTATTCGACACTTAACTTGATGGAGGTTTCTAAATGAGTGTGAAAAGGATTCAATTCTTGACAAAAAGACAAACACTGAACTACTGAGAACGCCCAAAACCAAGAAGAATATGAAGCACGAAGGATGGTGTTCGGAACACCTGTATGGCGGTTATGGTAAGGATGCCTCCTACCCGGCTTTTTTGTGAGATGCAATGCGTGATCGCGGCATTGCCGGGGTGCTGTTTACATCTGATGGGTCTGATATGCTGAAAAACGCTTCTCTGCCCGATGTTCTTGCAACCGTGAACTTTGGCTCTCGATCTGAGGAAGGATTTGAAAAGCTGGAACAATTTCAGTCTAATTCGCCAGCCATATGAATAGAATACTGGATTCACCATTGGGACGGAGAGCATCATATGAGGGGAGGGGAGGATGCAGCTGGAGTGCTGGATGAAATGTTTAAGGCTGGAGGCTCCATCAATTTCTATATGTTCCACGGAGGAAGCGTATCGTCGGCCGATACACCGAAATTCCAGATGTGGATATACCAGAAACATTGCCCTTTGTTTAGCCAGGAAGCGATACAAACAATCGCCAATCGAATCGGATGTAAATATTCCTTTAAAAATCCTTGGATAATGGCAATTCAACATCCCTTTACCTTCCAAAGTATTACCAAGACACACTTCAGGTTCGAATTTATACATTCCCCAATGATAAATGTACTGATTGTTAAGCCAAATCCACTGTGTAATCCCTTTTGGTTCCTTCAGGTTTTTACCGTAATTGGCACATCCCATGTTTTCTACAGTATTTCCAGCATGTTTACAGGTTAAAGAGAATGAAAGAGTCACCATTTGCTTTTCATCTTTCCTATATCCTTATGCTGGTGTTCTCCATTCACATAAATGAACATCCGACCATGGATACCTCTTGTATCCATCTCATATTTCCCCGGAAATTCGACAGTAGTTTTATACAAAATATACCCATAGTTCTGGCAAGCCTGCTCCATAGGCAAAGGATAGACACCGTTCGTAATAGAGCTCATGTCCCGCAGCCAGTCAAAACCAACATTCCATATCGCTCAGCGATACATCACCCTATGCATTTGTGAACAGTTTTAATCTGGGAAGAGAAGGTCCGTAGGAAACACTCCATCTTCCAAGGCCTAAAGAAGGGGAAAATGAAATCGTGTGCTCGAGCTGAAAGAGAGTAGTTTTTGAGTTAGCTTGGGCCGATTTTTGTTCGATAAGATAAGTTTGTCGAATTTAGTCGAAATCAAATAAGGATAAACCATTTGAAAGTAAAAGGGTGGTTTTTGAACATAAATAAGAGTTTTTAAAATAAACTCGCCTTTTTTGAAAATAAAATACCCCTAATTGAAAAAAATTGTGCAGACACATAAATAGCGTCGCCTCCAACCAAAAAAACCGCGCCGGAAGTCAAATCCGGTGCGGTTTTCATCGTTTTACCTGAAATAATATTGATCCTGGAGGCTTAGCCACCAGTGTCCCTTTGATTTTTCGGTGAAAAGGACAAGATATCGTCCTTTGAGATAGGATAATGAATCTTTCGTCTCTTTCATCGGCTTCATTTTCATCGCCTCTTTAATATCCTTGCGGGAGCTGTCGTACTCAACCTGCATGCGGTTGATCACCCGGCTCAACCCGGAGGAAATAATGATTTGGTAGCCGTCTTCCTTGTAATAATAGTCCGTTCGTTTCTCATAATCTTTCACTTTTATCGGCTTTCCATAAACGCTGTTAATGATCGACCGTTCCATTGGTCCGCCAATATAGTACTCTCTGACCCCATTGATCATTCCGTCTTCAAATTGGCTGATCGTGTCACGTTCGAGTTCCACAATGGGAATCTTCCGTTCTGTTTCCTTCGCTTGAACTTTCTGTGCGGAGACTGCTTTTGCTCTTTGTCTGAAGTCATCCGAAAACTTGTGAACGGCAAAGAAACAAAAGCCAACGGCTACAGCCACGATCACGAGGGAAGCAGGATGAAAGTACTTCTTTCTTTGCCACTGTAAATCCTCAATCGTCCTTTTCAACCCCTCAAGCATCAAGTTGACCCCGAAAATGGACACCGCAAAGAACAGAACAGGAATGATAAGAAGATACGGCCGGAGCATCATTTGCCGGTAGTAGGAGCCAATCAGGCCGGACCATTCATTCGACATGGACTTCGGTAAAAGATCACCGCCAAAGACCGTGTACTCTTCAAGAATGGTGCCGCCAAAAAATATTTGCAGCAGCCCGAGGTGGGCAAACAAAATCAGGACGTACATTATTTGCTGAATGTAGATAAACCACAATTTCGGCAGCGTGTGCGGAAGGATATGCCTGGAAAAAACATGAAAGCGGCTGCCTCCGAGAACTTTCGCGCTGGTGACAAACTCACGGTAACTGATCAATTCCATTTCCGAACCGATCATCACAGACACCGCAGGAACGGCAACGAGCGTCAAGATCAGAATGTAAAAGGTGCCTTTTTGCCAAAACGTCAGACCTTCTGAAAGAACGACCGCGTTCAGAATAAAATAACAAAGCAGCGCAACCGGTATATAATGGGTGGAATCGACAAGCCCTTTGAGCCATTCTTTCACCCTTTGATTCATGATAAAGAACAAATAGCCGCCAGCAAAGGATAGGAGAAGCCGGGCCAGGCTGATGAAGAAAGCAAGTCCGATCGTATACTTGGCACCTGATGCGATTTTATAAAGCAGTTCAAAGCCAAACTGGTCGGTGCCAAACCAGAAACGGGAAGAAGGCTCAAATGGCGCGCGCCCAAGGGCGTTGAATCCATCCTTGGCATATATGACTTGAGTTTGTGGAATCTCGTTGCCAAACGCATAGTTATGGATCAGGCTTAACGCAAGGATGGAACCGATGATGCAAAATCCAGCAACAAAAAGAGGCTGTGAAGCGACATATTGCAGCGGGCGTACGATTCGAACGAGCAAACGCTTCAGCACTCGCCACAACGGCTCCAAATTCAAGCTCGATTGAGCTGCGGCAGTTGCTGCCGCCTCGCTTTGCATGGCCCAACGGTTGGTAAACCACGATCCAAGGGCGAAAAACGCATACATCGGAAGGAAGACAAGCAGGGAGGAAACGGTAAAAATAGCCGGAACCCCGTGCTGATAGACAAAATTGGTGATGCCGCGAATGTTGAAGAGGATTTCAATGACGAGCAAATTTGAAAGCATGAACCAAAGAATCATTTTGGACTGGTGAAAAAAGTGAATCAAGGTGTTTGGCATGATGTGATGAATCAGAATATAGAGCCGTGAAAGTCCCTTACTTTTTGCATTTTCGATGTACGGTTCTTCCCACTCCTCTTCCATATGAAACAGCAGAATGCGCAGGGAAAGGATAATCGGCATCACACTTAAACAGAGAATCGGGAGAGTGTATGGCTGTGAATCACCAAAGGCAACTACATCAAAAAGAAGCACATTTGTTTTTTTGTAAATCCAGATGATTAAAAATTGAATCAGCACCGTAATCAAAATATCGGGAAACGACTCAAACACAAACAGAACGGACTTGGCTCCCTGATACAACCGTTTTGGAAGCAGGGAAATCAGAATGCTGAGCAGGATCGCTAGAAATAGAGCAAGAAACAACGCGGAAAACAGCACTGTCATGGAATAGGTATAAGGCTCCCACACATCAGGAAAAAGCGATCGTTGGGCTGCCCCGGCTGGATAAGTAATATCAGCCAAATGGGACAGCTGGCTCAGCAACTCTTTCAATCCATCCGTATACTTGCTGAATTGAAAAGATGTTCCGTTAAAAGCAAACGGAACAGCCCCCATCAGCAAGATACCAAGGATGGATGTAACAAATGTGATAAACATGTGTTTTATCAACATAAAATGGAAAAGGCCTCCGATCAAAAAGATAAATGAAGGCACAGTGAATCAGTACCCCATACCTAGAATATGTTCCATAAATTTACACTAATCTCCTTCTTTTGACGCGTTAATTTTAAAGAAACCATGATTCTATATTAGATTTTGTCGAAAACTTGGGATAAATTACCTTTTGGAATTGCTGCAATTAGCCACTATTTATCTCAATATCTTGTGATACTCTAGTAATGAATGAGTAGATACATATAGAAATATGGGGGGATTTTACATTGTCTAGTGAAAAAGAAGCATTGCTTTTTCGTTTGCAGCAGATGGAGGAAAAAGAACGATTTTTCCTGAAAGAACTTCAAAAGGAAAGAAACGAAATATATGATCGGCTGCGGGAAATTGACAGCCAGCCAAGCCTGTCATCGTTGGCTGCATTTAAAGAACCGGTGAAGGTGAGGGAAGAGGCAGCTGTTGCAGTAGAAACGGGAGTGCTAGAGGATGAAGCACCGACGGCTGTTCCTGGAAAAGAAGAGGTGGTGGAGTCATTACCCTCATCAAGCAGCAGTTCTGCTGCAGCTGCTCCAAGACCAAAGGTTTCAAACGTCCAAGCCGTAAGAGATGTTCTGAAAGACAGCAGCAAGAGCCTGACCATTTCAGAAATCAGACGTGAACTGGACAGGCAATATGGCTTATCACCAGCCAACCTGACAACCATCCTTTACAAGCTGAAAAAAGAAACGGATGCGATCACTAGCCCGGGCAGAGGCGTTTATTTTTATCAAGAGCCTGTGAACGCAGAAGGGGAAGAGCTTCAAGAGGAAGAATAAGAGAGACGATGAAACCCCATGCAGACTATTATGCTGCATGGGATTTTCTTATCTTTTTATGAAAACGATGTGTTTGGTGAGTAAAGGTTCAAAACGGTGAGTAAAATCTGAATTTCCGTGAGAAAAGTCTTTAATATGGTGAGTAAGCAAAACATTTCCGTGAGTGAACACAGGAAAACGGTGAGTAAACGCTAAACCCTCGCCAGCACCCAAAAAAAGACCACCCCGGAGGGCAGCCTTCTTCATCTACTCTATTAAGAAATCTCCAATTGTTCCTTCAGCATCGTCTGGATGCGTGTGCGTTCTTCATCCGGTACGATAAGATAATAGATGCCGTTGATCATTTGGCTGTTTCCTTTGATCTCTACGTTATCCACGTTGTTGCGGGCACCTTTGTATTTGGACTGAATGTCTTTCATTTCATCAAAGGTCAAGTTGGTTTTGACGTTGGAACCGATCACGTCCAGAATGTCCCCCATTTTTGTTACGGAAGAAACCTGGGCTCCTTCGTTAATGATCGCTGAGATCACTTGGCGCTGGCGGGCGTTACGGCCAAAGTCGCCTTGAGGATCTTCTTTTCTCATACGGGTGTAAGCCAATGCTTCTTTACCACTCAGCTTCAACTCGCCTTTCGGGAAGTTATAACCGTCGTATTTAAACGCCAGGCGTTCGTTGTCTACCGTTACTCCGCCAAGCGCATCCACCAATCCCTGGAAGCTTTCCATGTTTACTTTTACATAATAATCAACCGGAACGTCCAGGAAATTTTCCACCGTTTTGATGGCCATTTTTTCTCCGCCAAACGCGTATGCATGGTTGATCTTGTCTTCTTTGCCTTTTCCAACAATCTCGGTGCGCGTATCACGCGGGATACTGGTCATGACCATTTTGTTTGTTTTTGGATTAACGGTAACCAAGATCAACGTGTCCGAACGGCCTCGGTCGCCTTGCCGCTCGTCGACCCCAAGAATCAGGATGGATAGGGGATCACCTTTGTCAGGTGTCAGCGCACCTTTACGCTTGTCCGATCCATTCCATTCAGAACCTTCATGCATTTTGTTGGCTGTGCTTTTAACGGAACCATAGACATAGTAAATTCCGCCTGCAGCAATAAGCACGATTACCCCTATAACGATTAACGCAATCTTTAAACCAGAGCGCTTTTTCTTGCGCTTTGCTGAACGACTATCCATTTCATCAACCTCTTCTTTATTAGTAACGGCTAAAATTCATAGCATGTTTTATATCGGATTAATTTCAATATCTTTTATAATATAACAGAAAATTACAAGTTTGCTAGGGATTATTGAAAGATTATTACAGCAAATTTTTAATTGCACGCCAAAAAAGCCAATCCTCATCAATAGAATCGGCTTTAGCTTATAAAAAAATTATTTAGCAAAAATATGATTGCCAATGCGTGTAACACTTTGTCGTTTGAAAATCCACTGGTTGGTTGCCGTGTTTGGATTGTAATAGAAAACGGAACCGTATGTAGGATCCCAGCCTTTTAAAGCATCAACAACTGCACGATATGAATCGGGGCCGGGAGATAGATTGTATTGGCCGTCATGAACGGCAGTAAACGCGTTTGTCTGGTTGACAACACGGTAGGCATCCTTTGGAAAACGGCGGTCTTCCAGGCGGTTCAGGATCACGGCAGCAACTGCGACTTTACCAATATAGGATTCTCCGCGTGCCTCACCGTTAACCACCCTTGCCATAATGTCCAAATCGTTTAATTTTCTCAGTGTTTTAGGACCCGCTACTCCATCAGGAACAAGTCCGGCTGCCTGTTGAAAGTTCGCAACAGAATTTTTGGTAAGAGGACCAAAGTATCCAGTCACCGGGCCATGAAAATAGCCGGCGTTTTTCATCGTATGCTGCAGAGCGGTGACTTCCCGGCCGGTACTCCCTTTTCCCAGCATTTGAGCGTACGACAAGCTTGGTGTGGCTACTAGTGTGAACCCCATGACGACTAAAACTGCAATTCTTTTTACAATCTTCATCAATCTACATCACCTCTCGCTATTTTTTTACGCTACCGTTTTACAGTAGCAGACAAATTTATACTATAAAATCCAACTTTAGGTTTATTTTGGAATGAGCAAGAAGTAACTTTTTTTCCTTAGATAAAGGGACCTGGGCACTATTTACCATGTACGATTAAATGGTCCATCCTATTGTTTTTAGTATCATTGGCGGAGGAAGCGATCTTCCCGTAATGTCCGAACCCCCTCCAGGGAACAGCCTTCAGGAGCTGTATACGCTTCACGAAGAACTGAAGGTGAAAAAGAAGAAAAATACAGGTCGCCGAGCAATACGAAGCCAGGCCGCTAAAATGACCTGGCTGTTGTTTATTTCAATACTCCTTTTAGTTCACCTACTACAGAGGCCGGTTCTTTGCCGGTTACGGCTGCAACCAAATTCTCCGCGGCAAGCATGGCCATATCAAATCTCGTTTGGCAGGTGGCCGATCCGATATGGGGAAGGGTCACCACATTTGGCAATTCGAGCAGCGGGTTATCCGGCGAAACTGGCTCCTGGTCGAAGACGTCGAGGCCGGCAGCAAGGATTTTCCCATTTTGAAGAGCTTCTGTCAGTGCCCCTTCGTCGACTGTTTGTCCACGGGACGTATTAATAAAAATGGCTGACTTTTTCATTTGGGCAAACTGCTCCCTGCCCATCAGATGCTTTGTTTCTTCGGTAAACGGAACCATCAGCAGCACAAAGTCCGACTTCTGTAAAAGTTCTTCCTGTGACACATAGGATGCATCCAGTTCTTTTTCTGTCTCCATCTTTCTGTGGCGGTTGTGATACAGAATATCCATGTTGAAGCCGAATTTGGCACGGCGGCCGATCGCCTCGCCAATCCTTCCCATGCCGATGATACCCAGCGTTTTTCCGTGGACGTCCACACCAAACAGCGGTTCATCACTTTTCTTTTCCCATTTTCCGTCCTTCACGAGCTTGTCGAGCTCAGGTACACGGCGGGCCGCAGACAGCATGAGCGCGAGGGCTAGGTCAGCCACGGTCTCGTTCAACACGTCCGGTGTGTTGGTCCCGATGATGTTCCTTCGTTTCATGGCATCCGTATCAAAATTGTTGTAGCCGACCGAGATGTTGCTCACGACTTTTAAGTTGGGCGCATGATCAAGCAGTTCATCATCGATCTTTTCCCCGGTAATCAAAAGACCTTCTGCTTGTCCCAGCTTCTGCAGCAGCTCGCTGCGGGGAATCGGCTCCGAGCCTTCCCATTTATCGTAGGAGCAGTGTTGAGCAATATAGTTTTCGACTTCTTCTGGTACAGGTTTTGCCAGGTAAACATAAGGTTTCAAGGATGTTCCTCCTTTTTAGTTTTCAATCGGTTTGTTCACGATGAACCAGTAGCACAAGGCCGCACAGCCAGCAATAACGCCTCCGGAAATAAAAGCCAGAGAGTAGGAGCCGGTAGAGTCGACGATCAGGCCGGCGATGACAGGAGAAAATGCGCCGCCAAAATACCCGCCAAAGTTTTGAATGGACCCGACAGATGCGACCATAGACGGCGGGGCAATGTCCCCGGCCAGCGCCCATGCACTTCCAGTCATCGCTGAAATAAAGCAAAGAGCAAGGGTAAGCAGAGCAATCGTCATGGCAAGGCTCTCGACAAACGGAACAGCGCATACGACGATAGCAGCACAAATGGCACTTACACTAATCGCAATGCGTTTTGCCTTGATCGGTGTCGCCATTTCTTTGTCCACCATCTTTTTGGTCAGGTAGCCTCCGAAAATGTTGCCGAAGATTCCACCTACCCAAGGAATCCCTGCATAAATTCCCAATTCTTTAAGTGTAACACCATGAACGTTCGTCAGGAACAGGGGAAGGAAGACAAGGAAGATGTTCCAGATCCAGATGGTGCAGAAAAAGCCGAGAATCATCCCCCATACACTCCGGTATTTGAACAGCTCTCTCCATTTAATTTTGGAGGTTTGGATGCTTTGCTCAGAACCTGCCCCATCCGACTGGATATAGTCCAATTCCTGTTTGGTCAGCTTGCGGCTTTGGTCCGGATTTTTGTAAAAGACGTAGAATCCGATGGCGAATATGATGCCAAGAACGCCAGTGATGTAAAAAAGGGCTCTCCAGCCAAACGTAACCATGATAAATACGAGCAAAGGCGGTGCAATAGCAGGGCCCCACTTGGAGGAGGAGTCCCATATGCCTGTTGCCAGCCCGCGTTCCTTTTTCGGAAACCAATAAGACGTGATCTTTGCCATCGTCGGAAAGCACGGTGCTTCACCGACACCGAGCAGCACGCGGGCGAAAATGAACGTGCCCATCTTGGATACTGCGCCTGTCAGCATGGTCGCTCCGCTCCACCAAATCAAGGCCAGGGTATACACTTTTTTCGTGCCAAACCGGTCGATCAGCCAGCCCGCCGGAAGCTGCATGAGGGCATAGCTCCATGAAAAAACAGTGCCTAATAAACCGATATCCGTGGCAGTCAGCCCCAGATCCTTCATCATTTGCGGGGCAGCGATCGAAAGGTTCGCACGGTCAAGATAATTGATAATACCCCCGATCAACAGCCAGATAACGACCGTCCACCGAAACTTCTTTGCCAAATTGGCCGTTTTTACCTGCTTGGTTTGCAGATTTGCTTCCATAGCCATACCTATCCCTCCTAAATTTATTAAAACGCCTTAATTGGCAGCGCTTTCAAAATGATAAAAATGAGACAATCTTCTGTTTGGACAGGGAGGCAAAATCTTCATTAGTTTTATATTATAAAACTAAGTTTTGATAATATAACAAAAAAATAAACAGATAATTCTGTCGATAATTTTATTATGGTCATAAAAGTTTGTCAATCGTTCTGGAAATAATGGGTATAAAGTCCTGGGGAGAAGAGATTATGGATAGAGTCTTTTATATTCCTTTCTGATTTCTTCGTACAGTTCTTCAACAGGCTGTGAACTATCAAGCTTAAGAACGGGGCTTTTTGATATTCTCATGAGATACGTATGCTGAGCAAATGTGCCTGCACTGCTCTTACTTTTTGCCGTGTAATAGGTTTTGCACCACTCTAAAAAGTCGTTTGTGTACTCTCTGTTTTCATCAAACCACCAAGATTTATTTCGATTTTCCCGTTGGCGTTCTCTATCTCTTAACCGTGTTAATCGGATGGTTTCATCAAGTGAAAGAAAAACCAGGAGCTCCCGGCTGCAAAAGCCCTGGGGATACCATGAATCGATAGAACCGGAGACCGCATAACTGCTGAAAGACTCCATGTCTTTTTGATACATGTCCAACCGCTTTTCAATCGGATGATTTTCAGTAAAAGTATCATCTTTCCACAAATATTGATCGGTATCGATCCATTTAATCTTTTCTTTTTCACTAATGTATTGGGCCAACGTGCTTTTTCCGGCTCCAGACCCACCGATGATTTGTATTTTCACTGTCATCACCCCCTATTTAATTAATTTTACGAGATAGAAACTGTTCACTCAATAAGGGATTATTTTTTATGAAAATGACGTCATATGCAACTATTCTTTGTCGAACCGCAAGTAATATTTACCTTCTCACAAGTATTCGGGTCTTTAGCGCAAGTAATGTACATCCACTAGCCTGGACTGCCAAAAATTTCTCTTTGACATTTATAAAAAGAGAAATTATACTGTGTGTAACCGGTTACACATCAGAACCGCTTATTTATTTCAACAACATGTAACCGGTTACACATAGCGATTTGGATTTTATGGGGTGTTCAGTATGGCAACCATCAGAGATGTCGCCAAACAAGCGGGGGTTTCCGTGGCGACGGTATCCAGGGTGCTCAACAGCAATGGATACGTAAATAATGAAACAAAGAAAAAGGTAGACGAAGCGATCAGGCAATTGAATTACAAGCCAAATGCGGTTGCCCGAAGCCTTTATAAAAAAACATCAAAAACAATCGGATTGATCGTACCGGACATTGTGAACCCGTTTTTCCCCGAACTGGCAAGAGCGGTGGAGGATACGGCTCACAAGAAGGGCTATAATGTGTTCTTTTGCAACACTGATGAGAATGTGGAGAAGGAAGAGCATTATCTGGAGATTCTTCTCCAAAAGTATGTGGATGGCGTGATTGTTGCCTCCAATACGCTCACAGCTGAAAAAGTGAAAGAGCTGAACATACCTGTCGTAAGTATTGACCGTAAGATTACCGCGGAAATTCCAACAGTGGTCGTAAAAAATAAGGAAGGTGCGCAAAAGGCAACAAGTTATCTAAAAGAAATTGGCTGCGAGCGCATTGCCCATCTCAGGGGCCCCCACCATATTGACAACGCGAACGAGCGGGTGGACGGCTACCTTGAAGGAGTGGGAAGCGCGCCCTGGTTCCAATCCAGCTATATAGCGGACGGAAACTATGTGATGAAGACCGCGATTCAGTCTACGCTGGAGCTTTTGGAGCGTCATCCAGAGATTGATGGAATTTTTGCGGCAAACGATGTGATGGCGATAGGAGCAATAAAGGCAGCTCATCGGATTGGAAAAAAGGTGCCTGAGGAGCTGGCCATCATCGGGTTTGACGGAATTTCCATGGCCGAGGCGACGACACCAGAGCTTACCACCATTGCGCAGCCGATCTACGATATGGGGACAGCGGTTACCGATCTGCTCGTAAAGCTCATTGAAAAGAAGCCTGTCGAGCGCACGTTCCTCGAATTGGAGGTTGAGCTAATCGAGCGGGAATCCACCAGAAAACAGAACAACAACAAAGGAGGACGATAACATGGCGCCAAAGATCACAGTAGTAGGCAGTATTAACATGGACCTGGTGACCCTTTCGGAAAAAGTGCCCAAGATGGGAGAAACCCTCCTTGGACAGGAATTCAGGACGATACCTGGAGGAAAGGGAGCCAACCAAGCAGTGGCAGCGGCAAAACTCGGAGCTGATGTCCGGATGGTAGGTTGTGTCGGTGATGATGTATTTGGCACAGAGCTGCTGGAGCATCTGAAAAAACAGGGCGTCGATGTCAGCCATGTAGATAAGGTTTCCGGATCAACAGGAACGGCTACCATCCTTGTTTCAGAAGGTGATAACAGCATCATTGTGGTTCCTGCAGCCAACCATAGTGTGACTCCTCTGTTGGTGGAAAAGAAGCGGGATGCCATCGCCGGCAGTGATTTTCTGTTGGTACAGCTTGAAATTCCGCTGGAAAGTGTCCAAAAGGCGGTGAGCATCGCAAAGGAAAACGGAGTAAAGGTCATCCTGAATCCCGCCCCTATACAGGAGTTGTCTGAAGAACTCCTACAGCAAACGGACTATATCACCCCTAATGAACATGAGCTGGAACGGCTGCTTCAAGATCGTGACCAAGCCTCCATTCAGGACAAAATCATTGTCACCAAGGGATCGGAAGGCCTTACGTT
Source organism: Fictibacillus sp. S7 (assembly GCF_004127935.1). Taxonomy (NCBI): domain Bacteria; kingdom Bacillati; phylum Bacillota; class Bacilli; order Caryophanales; family Fictibacillaceae; genus Fictibacillus; species Fictibacillus sp. S7. Next base: position 3,515,187 of record NZ_QJKL01000001.1, read on the forward strand.
TTATCAAAACAATGAGGAAGTCAACATTCCTTCCTACTCTGTTGAGGTAAAGGACACGACTGGAGCTGGTGATTCATTTAACGGCGGACTGGCTGTTGGATTGAGCCAGGGCCTGTCGCTGCAAGAAGCCTGCAGATATGGAAATGCGGTCGCGGCCCTCTCGACCACCAAGCTCGGTGCCCAGACCGGCATGCCAACTAAGGAAGAAGTCGAGCAGTTTATCGCTGTTAACGGATAAATTTTTATAGAAATTACAGCACGAAAAAGAGGTGAGGCAATTGAAAAAACACGGGATGCTGAACAGTGAGATAGCAGCTGTGCTGGCACGGCTCGGGCATACAGATACCATCGTGATCGCAGACTGCGGACTGCCGATCCCTGACGGCGTAAAACGGATCGACATCTCCCTGACCATGGGCACACCAGGCTTTCTGGAAACCTTGAGGGCTGTCGTGGAGGACATGGAGACAGAAGAAATCACGTTTGCTGAGGAGCTGCAGGAAAACAGCGCCTACCTCCAGCAAGTCCTGGGCACAGTGCCTGAGGCAAAACAGCAGATGGTGCCGCACGAAACGTTCAAAAGGTTAACGAAAAACGCGAAAGCCGTCATCCGTACAGGTGAAACCACACCTTACGCCAACATTATTTTACATGCGGGGGTGATTTTCTGATGAATGAAACACCACTTGTTCAGTTAAGCGGAATCTATAAATCTTTTTCTGATGTACACGTGTTAAAAGATGTGAATTTTGAAGTGAGGCCCGGAGAGGTTCACGCCCTAATGGGAGAAAACGGCGCCGGCAAATCAACATTAATGAAAATTATGGCCGGCATCTACCAGCGGGACAAGGGAACAGCCATGATGAAAGGAAAAGAGGTTCATTTTTCCTCGCCTAAGGAAGCGGAAGAAATGGGAATCGGCGTTGTCCATCAGGAGCTGAACATTATTCCTTATCTGACCGTCACCGAAAATCTGTTTCTTGGAAAAGAACTAACCTACGGTAAAAGCGGAATTTTAAGGACAGGTGCCATGCGAAAACAAGCAAGGAAAGCATTGGAGGCATTAGGAGTTAAGATCGATCCCGATGCGGTCGCCGGCGAGCTGTCTGTCGGGCAGCAGCAGATGATCGAAATTGCGAAAGTGCTTGAAACGAACTTGGACTGCATCATCATGGACGAGCCGACCGCCGCACTGACCGATCGTGAAATCGAAGCCCTTTTTGAAGTCATTGAAAAACTGAGAAACCAGGGCGTAGGCATTGTGTATATTTCCCACCGGATGGAGGAAATCTTTCGTATTTGTGACCGAATCTCTGTACTGCGGGATGGAAATTTTATCGGTACAAAAACGGTCAGTGAAACGGACTTCGACGAAATTGTCTCCATGATGGTCGGCCGCGAGCTCGGTGACCGGTTCCCGGAACGACAGGTCAAGATTGGACCGGAACGGCTCAGAGTGGAAAACCTGTCGCGGAATGAATACTTCGAGGACATTCATTTTGATGTAAAGCAGGGAGAAGTCCTTGGAGTCGCCGGATTGATGGGTGCTGGCCGTACCGAGATCATGGAAGCCATTTTCGGATACAAGAAAAAGGACAGCGGCACCGTTTATCTGGACGGTCAGCGCTTGAACATCTCAAAACCCGCGGATGCGATTGCCGCAGGATTGGCTTTTGTCACAGAGGACCGCAAAGACAAAGGACTGGTGATCGGGATGACTGTCCGAGAAAACTTTACTCTCACCAATTTGAAAGCGGTCTCAAAAAACGGAATTCTTTCTGCGCGCTCGGAACAGGAAGAAACCGACCAGCTGATTAAGAAACTCCACGTGAAAACGTCAGGGCGGGAACAAACCGTCAAGTCGTTGAGCGGAGGAAATCAGCAAAAGATTGTCATCGGTAAATGGGTGAACAATCAGCCGAAGGTATTGATCCTTGATGAGCCGACGCGCGGGGTCGATGTTGGCGCCAAGAAAGAAATCTACCAGATCATGAATGAACTGACCGAGCAGGGGGTGTCGATCATTATGGTATCTTCCGAGCTACCCGAAATCCTTGGCATGAGTGACCGGATTCTCGTCATTCATGAAGGGAAGATCGCCAAAATCTTGCACCGTGAGGAAGCCGATCAGGAGAAAATCATGCACGCTGCTACAGGAGGGATGTAAGAATGTCTGCATCAACAAGAAAGATCAGCATTTTTCAGAAACTGGGTCCGCTTATCGGACTGGCTATTATCTTAATTGTTCTATCCATATTAAGTCCGCAGTTTTTCACATTGGCCAATATTTTAAATGTGCTGCGGCAGGTGTCCATTAATGCATTGATCGCATTTGGACTCACCTTTGTCATCCTGACGGGAGGCATTGACCTGTCCGTCGGCTCGATGCTCGCACTGTCCGGAGCCATAACGGCAGGATTGATGGCCGGCGGCACCGATCCGATACTCGCCATGCTTGTCGGATTGGCAGCGGGCGCCGTCATGGGTGCTATCAATGGTTTGATCATCACGAAAGGGAAGGTCGCACCGTTCATCGCAACCCTTGCTACCATGACCGTATTCCGCGGGTTGACCCTCGTATACACCGATGGAAAACCGATCACAGGCTTGTCCGATGATATGAGCTTTGTGTTGATGGGCCGGGGCTATTTCGCCGGTATCCCGATTCCGGTCATCTGGATGCTCGTATCCTTCGCTGTTCTTTGGTTCCTTTTGAAAAAGACTACCTTTGGACGAAGAACATACGCCATCGGAGGCAACGAGGAGGCTTCACTGCTCTCCGGGATAAAAGTCGACCGCATCAAAGTGATGATCTACTCGCTGACGGGTTTGCTTTCTGCCTTTGCAGGAATCATCCTTACATCCCGATTGAATTCCGCACAGCCAACAGCGGGTACTGCGTACGAACTCGATGCGATCGCAGCAGTTGTACTTGGCGGAACAAGCTTGTCAGGAGGCAGAGGATGGATTTTCGGAACGCTGATCGGTGCTCTTATCATCGGTGTACTGAACAACGGACTGAATCTATTAAACGTTTCATCCTTCTATCAGCAGGTCGTAAAGGGCGGGGTCATCCTTCTCGCCGTATTGCTAGACCGCAAGAAGGCCGCTTAATTTTAGTCAAAATATAGGGAGGAATACATGATGAAAACCATGGTTAAAAGTTTTGTTCTATTGCTGGTTGGAGCGCTGCTCTTGACCGCTTGCTCCACAAAAGCGCCAGGAACAGAGAGCGACAGCAAGAAAAAAGGCAAAGGGGATCTGAAAATCGGTCTTTCCATTTCCACACTCAACAACCCGTTCTTTGTTACGCTAAAAGAAGGTGCTCAAAAAGAAGCGAAAAAAGCAGGCGTGCAGCTTAAGTCAGTGGATGCACAGGACGATTCTGCAAAACAGGCCAATGACATCGAGGACTTAATCCAGCAAGGTGTGGACGTACTTCTTGTGAACCCAACAGATTCCGCTGCCATTTCCTCAGCGATTGAATCAGCCAACAGCGCCGGCATTCCGGTCATCACCGTCGACCGTAGTGCAGAAGGCGGAAAAGTAGTCTCCCATATCGCTTCCGATAACGTGAAAGGCGGTAAAATGGCAGGCGAATACATTGCCAAGCAACTGAAAGGCAAAGGAAATGTCGTCGAGCTTGAGGGGATTTCCGGATCTTCAGCCGCCCGTGAGCGTGGAGAAGGATTCCATAAAGCCGTTGATAATGAAAAAGGAATAAAAGTTGTAGCGAAGCAAACCGCAAGCTTTGACCGTGCCAAAGGCTTAAATGTTATGGAAAACATCCTTCAAGGCAACAAAAACGTCGATGGAGTATTCGCGCACAACGATGAAATGGCGCTTGGCGCCCTACAAGCGTTGGAAGCAGCAGGCTTGAAAGATGTAATTGTCGTCGGCTTTGACGCCACCGATGACGCACAAAAAGCGATCAAAGAAGGAAAAATGGCTGCAACCGTTGCCCAAAAGCCGGACATGATCGGTTCAGAAGCCGTACAAACAGCGGTAAAAGTAAGCAAGAAAGAAAAAGTAGACAAGTTTATTCCGGTTGATCTGGACTTGATTACGAAATAACAAAAAACGGTGCCAGGCACTCCAATTACACAAGTGTGTAATGGAGGTGCCTGGCACCACTACTTTTATCCCCAAACTTTTTCTCGCCATTTCCGGGGGAATTCCCCGAATTTTGGAGGACTAAATTTACTTATTTATTTAATCTAGTGGCTAAAAATTCTTCAATTTCGTTTACTATGTTCCTAGCTCTAACATCATTTGTATGACAAGTATGGATAAATTGGTAGCCATTATCGGTGATCCTCCGCCTTTCTTCTTCATGTTCCAAATAATAAATAGCTTTTTCGTAGAAGTTTGTCCGATTACAAGCTACAAAATTAACCCCATCTTCAAATCCTAAGTTCAGGATGTCCTGATTTGGCTCGGCCAGGAGCAATGTCCTACATGCAGGTGCTTCAAAATATTTAAGTACTGGATATTTGTAAACTGAGCCACATGTAAAGAAAATCTTCGATCGATTTAATTCATTTGCATATTTTTCATTAAGAAAAGCGTTACTTGGGGCCATATGTCCAGGATGTGGATGATGGACAAAACCTTTAACATCACGCATCCTATTCAGTACTTCTTCTCTGAAAGGATATTGCCCCTTACGTGTATTTGTGTTATTAGGAGTTTTATGCATTTGGTCATATAGTTGTCCAACAAGTAAGTAATCAATCTCTTTGTCCAACTTCCAGTCGTTGAACATACTGGGGTTTATCGAAAAAGGAAACCACCTGAATTTTCCTTTATATTCAGGATGAGTCTTCAAAAAGTGTTCTTTTGTAACGGAGAAAATTAAGTCTATTTTATTATCTTTAAAGTACTGTTTTCTTTTCGCTGGATTATTATGGGAATCTATTACAATACATCCCTTTGGAATGTTAGTTTGACCAAGGCCAGTAATGTTCGGGGAAAGTCCATAGTGATTTGCAATATCATAATGGAGAATAAAATCAGGCATAAAGTTTAGTTTTTTTATAATGTCAAAAATGTTTCCATTACTGTGCCAAAATCGTATATCCGCATAATTTTCTATGGCAGTAATCATATCGAATTTCGGCTTATGTTTAGGTAGATTTTTCCAGAATTCTTTTACCAAAATCAATATTTTCAACTTTTCTGTCACCAGTAACCCACCTACCTTTTGAACTGTTATTAATCCACTTCCTCAATTAATATATGAAATAAATTTATAAAGTGATTGAGGCATTTACCGTTAATTCTAATTTAATTTTTGAATCAGCTAATAGAAAATATCCCCCGTTTTAAGGACAACCACATACCTTTTTGCATACTATAAAATGTAATGAAAAAATCTTTTAAATAAGGAGTTTGTTGATGAAAATTACCGTTGTGGGATTTAGCAGAAGGGAGAATATGAATTGAAGGTTTTACATTTTCCAAATAGCTTACCTATGATAATTCAATCTAATGCCCTTAAACAAATTGGTGTGGATTCTACATCTGTACAATTCAAGACTCATTCATTTAGATTCAAACCTGATATTTGTTTAAATATGGAAAAGATGTCTGGATCAAATGTTAAAAATTTAATGAGGGATTTCCTTGAAAAGGCAGCTAACGAATATGATCTTTTTCATTTTCATGATATGCCGACTGGTGTTCCCTATACACCAACTGAGAAGGATCTTGCGGTAGTAAAACAAACAGGTAAACCTTTGCTTATTCAGCACCATGGATCGGAAGTTAGAAGACTGTCTATTGCTAGAAACCTTGGGAACCCCTATGTCAAAGTGAAACCGCAATGGAGTAATGAGAAGATGTTAGTAAACCGTTTGACTCAATGGGGTAAGATTTTTGATCATGCCATTATCGCTGATCATGAGCTTTTTCCTTATATTGAAGGTTTCTATAATAATATACATGTTATCCGGCAACCCATTGATATATCTAATTTTTCTCCAATATTTCCTGATCCTGATACCCCAATTCCTTTAATTGTTCACGCTCCCTCTCATAGAGAAATAAAAGGAACTGCATTTGTATTGGATGCGATAAAACGGTTAGAAGCTGAAGGTTATAAGTTTAATTTCAAACTAGTGGAGAACATGAACCATACGACAGCAAAAGAAGTATATCAGAAGGCAGATATCCTAATCGATCAAATATGCATTGGAGGAATTGGTGTATTAAGTCTTGAAGGAATGGCTTTAGGAAAGCCTGTACTATGTTATATTCGTGATGACCTATATGAAAAGTATCCTCGTGAAATTCCTATCCTTAATGCTAATCCGGATACAATCTACGAAAAATTAAAAGGTTTAATCCTTAACCCCGCAAGTCGGAGGGAACTTGGGATTAAAGGCAGAGAGTATACTGAAAAGCACCATGATTCAATAAAAATAGCCGAACAATTCAAGTCCCTTTATGAAAAGCATTTGAAAGAAACCTAGTTCTTGAATATAGAACAACCTTAAAATGGACTTATGAAATGGAAGCGAGAACGTTTAGTTCCCGCTTCCATTTTCGAGCTTAATAAGTTATTAGCTAACTCCGATTCCCTTAATCAGGATATCATTAAGGCCTATGGGTCAGGTAATAGGTGAATGGATCGGATGCAGGAGAAGAGGCTTGTGGGGGCCTCTTCTTTTTTGTGCGTAGGGAGAGAGGTTGAAATAAATATAGCGAAATTTGTTGAAACTTATTAAGCATAAACGGTTCGCGCATAATAGAGGAATTTTCGCAGATAAAGAGCAAGAATTCGCGGATAAATAGCCTAAATTCGCTTATAAGTTAATTTATGTAAGAGGCGTGGTAAAATCCTCTTCTATTCCAATAAATTGGCCGATAAGAGGCTAAAATCGTTTTGCGGACTCTATTTAACTGCTTTAATAACTCAAATGCCTTCTTTTTAACACGATATATCCCCGTAAACCACAAGCAAACAGCAAAAAGCCACCCGATTTGGGCGGCTTCCTTACATTCCTAACATCAACCCCAATTCTTCTCCACAAATCGAACAACAGGTTCTAAGTTAGTCTCATTTGCAATCTCGATCAAAGCGGGGACGACGGTTGGATCGGTTTTAGAGAAATTAGGGATGCGTGGATCCAGCCGATAGAAGCGCTTGCCGAGCAGGTTCTCACTAACCATCGATTCATAATAGGCAGAGCTGCTGCTGGTAATTTGCAAAAAGGGCAGCAGCGGTTCATTCGTTGAATGATCCAGGAGGACGCCCCAGTTCGGTGGCAGGTCCTCCAGGTTTTCAGGACGGATGTTATCTGCGCTGACCATTCCCCAGCCTCTGGTATCTCTTCTTAACTGTGTTGGCTGTTCGCCTGTTCCGATGGATAAAACCGCAATTTTGTTCAAAGGGACGCACGCTTTACCAACTGCGAACGAAATGCAGGCCGTACATGGGTTTGTTGCGACGAGATAGCCATCCGCATAATTCTGGTAGGCGCGTTGTGCCGTGGGTGCGCCGCTGCTCCGGAGGATAACATCGCTCACTTTTTCATTTAAGTAGGGAGAGCCAGGGAAGTTGTTGAACAGCACAGGATTCCACCGATCCACTTCTGGGTCGTACAAGTGAAACGAAGGAATAACAACTTTTGGTTTTAAGTCTTTAAGACGAAGGTGATCCGGGAAAAACTCCCGAATCGCTTTAATAAAGCCGGAGAATGGCAATTGCTGATTAAAAACAGGACCACCTGGCCGCGAAACACTGAATGCCGGCAGAATTTCTTTCTTGAAAAAACGGAAGGTTTCTTTTGGCGTTCTTCCGCTGGCTAGCGCAAGAGCGGTAAAGGAACCGATGGAATTTCCGGCGAAAACATCCGTTTTACGAACAAGTTGTGGCGTTAATTTCACCAACCGGTTCAAAAGCTGTAAGCTTAATGCCCCCAAAACTCCGCCTCCGTCAAAGGTCATGATCCGGTATTTGCCCAAAGAAAATTCTCCTTTCTATTCCGATCACAAGTATCCTTCAGTTTATGTTAGTTTGGTTGCAATTGTATGGGCGAAAAAACTCCCTTTGTTGAACCCCGAGTAAACACAAAAAAGCCAACCGAGCACAAGCTGCTGGCGGCCTTATCCCTTCCTTTATCGCCAAAAATTACTGAATGACTATGGAGGAGGTCCGATCGCAGTGGTGTTTTGCTTAAGTTCATGTCCTCAGGTAAATTTGTTCTTGTATTTTGTAAGCAAAAGTTTACAAATATCAAATAATCAAATTACTCTTTCTTAATATCCTTTGTGTAAGGTTAAAAAGACAACTTGATATTAATAAACTGAGGAGGATGAATAATGAAAAAAGTAATTTTTGCAATAGCAGCCACCATTGCTATTAGTACTTTATCAACTGCGTTTGTCTACGCTGATGCTCATAATTCCGGGAAAGAAGAAAATGAAATGGTTGAGAAATTTCAAGACCTTACACGGGATAATACCTGGGAACAAAAAGGAAAAATCGATCTTAAATTTAACACTTATCATCCACAAGGAATGACGAAAGTTGGAGACGTTTATTACATGTCTTCCGTAGAAATCATAGAAAAACCGGTAAAATACAATAAGCCTCAAGAAGGTTATGACCGTACACCAGGTAAAGGCATTGGCCACCTTTTTGTATTCAATAATGAAGGTGAACTTTTAAAGGATATTAAGCTTGGTGAAGGCAGTATATACCACCCAGGTGGCATTGCCTATGATGGTAAATCGGTTTGGGTTCCCGCTGCCGAATACCGCCCAAACAGCAAGTCAATCATATACAAGATAGATCCTCAAACAATGAAATCTAAGGAAGTGTTCCGCGCAAATGACCACATTGGTGGAATTCTTCGTGATGGAAAACATGGAACTTTAAAAGCTGTAAGTTGGGGTTCAAGATCCTTTTATGAGTTTAATGAAAAAGGAAAAGTACTTAGCAAATCAAATAACCCTAGTCATTTCATCGATTATCAGGATTGTGAAAACGCAGGAAAAGATAGCATGATTTGCAGTGGCATTACTGAATTGCCACAACATGGATCTGCCAATGATAAATATGAATTAGGTGGACTAGCTTTACTAGATATGAGAACAATGGATATGGTTCACGAATTGCCCATTACTCTGTTTTCGACTCAGGGACATGTTGTGACACGGAATCCAGTATTTCTTGAAAATACGAAACAAGGAATAAAAATGTACGCTGTTCCCGATGACGATCAATCTTCTATGCTGGTGTATGAAACAAAAGTCAATAGAACGACCGGGCAGGATAATTGAACAGCGTAGGTTGTTGAGGCCTATCCTTATCCACTAACGGTTTAGATTAAATCTGCATGGATAACCCAAAAGGCATTCTTTTTCACACGAAAATGCCTCAAAACTAATAGAATTTAGTCAAGTTCTCCTCTCGCCAACGTCAGTCTACTTGCATACACCCCAATAGTTCTCCACAAAACGAACAACCGGCTGCAAATTGGTTTCGTTCGCAATCTCGATGACAATGGGAGCGGAGGCAGGGTCGGTTAGGGAGAGGCTGGGGATGCGCGGATTTAAACGAAAAAAGCGTTTGCCCAGCAGATTGCCACTGATCATGGTTGCATTAAACGAGGCGCTGCTGCCGGTCACTTGAAGAAAGGGCAATAACGGTTCATCTGTTGCATGGTCTAAGAGGACGCCCCAGTTTGGAGGCAAATCCTCCAGGTTTTCGGGACGGATGTTATCTGCGCTCACCATTCCCCAGCCTCTGGTGTCTCTTTTTAAGCGTGTCGGGGATTCACCGGTTCCAATGGATAAAACCGCGATTTTGTCGAGAGGTACACCAGCCTTCCCAACGGCCAACGAGATGCTGTCTGCACTGGGGTTTGCTGCAAAGATATACCCATCCACATAGTTCTGATAGGCACGTTGAGTAGCGGGAGCCCCGCTGCTTCTCAGAATGACATCGCTCGCTTTTTCATTTAAATAGGGAGAACCGGGGAAGTTGTGGAATAGGACAACGTTCCAACGATCCAATTTCTGGTCGTACAAGTGAAACGCAGGCACAACCACTCTGCGGTTTAAGTCTTTCAGGCGGAGGCCATCCGGAAAAAACTCTCGTATCGCTTGAATGAAATCGGAATACGGTAATTGTTGGTTGAAAACAGGTCCACCTGGCCGGGAAACACTGAATGCCGGCAGAATTTCTTCCTTAAAATAACGGAAGGTCTCTTTTGGCGTTCTTCCGCTGGCTAGCGCAAGGGCGGTGAATGAACCGACGGAAGTGCCGGCGAAAAGATCCGTTTTACGGACGAGCTGCGGGGTTACTTTCGCCAATCGGTTCAAAAGCTGTAAGCTTAATGCCCCCAAAGTGCCGCCTCCATCAAAGGTCATGATCCGGAATTTGCCCAAAGTTAATTTCTCCTTTCTATTCCGAACAAAAGTATCCTTCAGTTTATGTTAGTGTGGCGGCAGGTGTATGGGCGGAAGATCTCCCTTATCCACCGATCTTTTTTGTTTCAAAGTGATAAACTAAATCATGCCGCAAGCAACTAACCGCAAAAAAGCCAACCGGTCACACATTAAAGGATTCCGTTTTCGGTTGCTTTATTGATCAAATGACATAATAAATGACGTGTGAATTGGCACACGTCATTTTCCCTATTTAGTCTAGTTTTAGCTTGTTTCCTTATTTTTGGCACTGCAAATGACATTATATTTTATAATGGACAATAAGTAGGGTGGATCAAAATCAGTGCCACTTGGGATGCTGGCAATATGCGCTTCGCATCTAACCAACGGGGCAGATTACTTAAAGAAAGCAAGGGGGAGATACGTTGACTGATATTAAAAATATTGGACGTTTTTGTTCGACCAATGATAATGGTTATATAATAAACGACTCAAATTTAGAGAAGGTTAAACCTGAATTTTACAAGGTGATAGAAGAGGTAGTAGAAAATTACCAAAAACACTTAGGCTCCGATCTGCATAGTGTATATGTCAGGGGGTCAGTTCCCCGTGGATTGGGTATATATGGGGTTTCAGACTTAGATACAATAGCAATAACGAATAGAGAAACGAATGATATAGACATGAAATGGGTGGATAAAGCAGAAAATGACTTGAATAGAAAATATGATTGCATAAAGGGTGTAGAGTTTAGTTTCTATTCCATTGAAGATATGATAGAAACCATTAACTTTTCAATCATTCCGTTTATGATTAAGACTCATAGTGTTTGTGTATATGGAGAAGATATAAGGGGGAAATTACCTAACTATAAGGCAGATAAAACACTTGGGAACCAACATCTTGTTAACCTAAAGAATCAAATCAGACAAGCTAAAGAAGACGTTGTAGGCAATGACGATAAAGAAGATATATTGGATTGTTGCGTATGGATTATGAAAATCATCGTTAGGGCAGGTCTTGCACTTGTCATTGAGAAAGAAAGGAAGTATACAAGAGACTTGTACCCGGCGTATGAGATATTTTCTACTTATTATCCAGAGAAAGAGTCTGAAATGAAACAAGCAGTTAAATATGCTATTAATCCTACAGAAAATGGAAATGCGATCATTGTTTTTTTAGATGATATGGGAACGTGGATGATAAACGAAGCTGATAAATGGTTGCAGGTGCACAACCCCCAAAAGGTAAGTAATATGAAAATGTAGAAAAGGACTTCAACACTAAATTTGTGATACGTAAATAGTTGTACGTAAACAAAAGGTGCTTGAGTTGAAGACGAACTGGCAATTTATAATAAAAGGCTCTTTTCGCATAGATTGTTGTTTTTTTAACCCCCTAAATAGTATAAAGAATCACAGCCATTCTTCGATAGACTGGCTGTATTCGTTATTCAATACTAGTTTGCATAGAAGATGAATTATTTTAGTGTAGACTCTAGTGCTTCATTTTTAACTTCAAGTATGTACTTACTAAGCACCTGTTCTCTACCGCCATTTTTTTCGTACCAATTTTTAATCCTTTGAACATGTGCTTTATCATTTTTCACATTTGTTTCAATTTCCACATATTTTTCATAGCTGTCATATTCCCATATAGCAAAAATTTCGACAGTATTGTCCTTGTTATCCCTCATCCATCTCCCTACCAAGCGTGCACCATGCTTTAATTGATTAGGTAAGTTTGTATTGTTGAAGTGAGCATTGAACTCCTCAACAAAATCACTTTTAACAGTATAAAATTTTCTTCGATAAAACATATCTGAACCTCCTATTATGTATCGCCTGTTCGTTTATCCTTCACAATCCTGCTACGTTTGCTGAATAAGCACTGGAAAAATAATACCATAAAAAGTAAATTTGAACTTGTCTTATTTAAAAGCAACAATCTTTACGAAAAGTTTATTGTAAAAGCACCTCAAAACGGAATCCTTTAGTCACGCCGATCCTGTGAATGGGCCAAACATCTCCATGGAATTTTTTTCAGAGAAGAACCCTGAAATCCTTTATGTCAGTCTATGTCATTGACCGGGATGCAGCGATTGGTTGAGCGCTCTTTTTTGTAGATTCTGCTCGGAGGAGGGTTTATGAAAATGACGTGATATGCAAGTATTCTTTGTCGAACCGCAAGTAATCTCATAAATTCACAAAAAAGGAAACACGACCTCGCTGTCTGTTGTCGGGGTGGTGTTATTATGGTTTGATATAGATAAAGATTCTACATATTTCGACTTTTTATAGTCGGTTATCTTAACAATATCAGAAAATTATAACAAAATTTTAAAACGATCAAAACTCGATTTTAAAACTGCTGATTTTGTAATTGCGTTACTTTAAGGATGTGAGGGGGGGCACACGTGTCGGAATTACTTATTGTCGATAATGATAAACAATGCCGAAGAGAAGTTTGTGCAATCATTCAGGAAAGTAAATACAGCTTTTTATCCATTTATGAATCCAGTACGGCCCATCGAGGGATGCTGTTGCTGAAACAAAGCAAGCCGAGCGCACTCATGATTGATATTTCTTTGCCAGATACCGATGGCATAGCGTTTGGCAAAATAGCTCTTCAGTTGTATCCGGACCTTCCGATTATCGTGATGACCCAATTAAAGATGTTTGAACTCGTTCAATCGTCCATCAATGCCGGTTTTTTGGGTTACTTATTGAAACCGCTTTCTAAAAATGAACTGATTGAAACGTTAGACAGGGTGTTGATTCCTGTTCTGAGCAAAAGTATAAACCAGGTTATGAAATCAAATGAAGAGCCATTTACTGCAGATCTGAAAAATCCGATCGGCAGCGCCATCCAATACATGCAAATCTATTACAGCGAACCCCTCACATTAAAAGGTGTTGCAGACAAGGTATACCTGAGCCCTTCTTATTTCAGCAAACTGTTTAAAGAGGAAACAGGAATGACGTTTGTTGAATATCTGTCGTTTGTCAGAGTGCAAAAAGCCAAATCCCTGCTGAGAATGTCAACACTGCCCATTGAAGTGATTGCCAACAATGCCGGTTTTGCGAATTCGGGATATTTTGCCACTACCTTTAAAAAGCTTACTGGAATAACACCGAGCGATTACCGTGAGCAATTTCATTTAGAGGCTGAGCGGGGACTAACGATATCAGCTGGAGGTGTGTAGATGCTGCCGATTTATCTTGAAATGAAACGCTGTATCCAAAACGGTCTCCGGGGAGTTTTGGGGACAATTATCCGTACGGAAGGCTCTACCTATCAAAAGTCAGGGGCCAAATGCTTTTGGAGCGAAGATGGAACGTTAACCGGATTATTAAGCGGGGGGTGTGTTGAGGGAGACTTCATGGAACACGCAAAAGAGGTGTTGAAGTCGGCATCCTGTAAAACGATAAGCTATGATTTCCGAGGTGGCGGTGACGATTTATGGGGCCTTGGCCTCGGATGCAACGGTTCCATTGATATTTTCCTGGAGCCCTTTGATTCACTGGGTGACCCTGAAAAGGCAGCTCGTAGCATGGAGATCTGTCAAACGGCACTTGCCGATGAAGTCAGCATCGCCACTATTGTAGAAGCGCCTGACCCTGTGTTGATTGGTGAAAAATGGGTATGTGAACAGGTTCCTTTTCATCAATCCAGGGCAGGGGTATATTCCATCCCTTACGGGGAGAAAGAGGCCCTTGTATTTTCAGAAACCCTCACGCCTCCTCCACAACTGGTCATTTTTGGTGCAGGACCGGATGCAGTGCCTCTCATTAAGGGAGCAAAGCAATTGAACTGGCAAGTGACTGTCATCGATCATCGTCCTGCTTTTGTGAACCAACAATATTTTCCGGAGGCCGATCATCTCGTTTGTGTTTCAAAAGGAGAATGGCCTGACCTTCAGATAGGCAGCTATTCGTTTGTGGTCATTATGACCCATCATTTTGAACAGGATGCTCTTTTTCTGAATCAGTCACTGAAAACAGCGGCTCCATATATTGGGGTGCTTGGTCCGAACAAACGGACGTACCAGCTGTTGGATCAGATGAATTCCGGGCTTACCCAGGAGCAACTTTCTCGTCTCCACAGTCCTATTGGCTTGGATATCGGCTCAAAAACACCGGAAGAAATTGCGCTCAGTATTTTGGCGGAAATCACCATGATCTACCGAGACAAGGGAAGCGGAAATCCTCTTCATGTGATGAAGGAAACGAGCTTCACGAAATACATGGAAAAGAAAGTGGGTGAACTGGCATTGTGACTCCCCAAAAAAACACATGGGCCATCATTTTGGCAGCCGGGCAGTCAAAACGGATGGGAACGCCAAAAATGATGCTGCGCCACAAGGGAAAAACACTTATCCATCACGTCATAGATGCGGCTGTAAATTCTAAAGCAGACGGTGTAATCATTGTGATTAACCCGGAAGTAGACGGTTTGCTTGCAGAGGCTTCTGTTCCGGGGGTCAGCAAGGTTTTCTTGAATGATCAGTCGGACAGCGGATTGTCGATGTCTATGAAATCAGGCCTTTACGTGTTGCCGTCAGAAGCAGAAGCCGCCATTTTTCTGCTGGGGGACCAGCCCCTTGTCACCACCAGAGAGATTAATTTACTTCTGGAGGAGTTTCAGGGGAACCAGGCTTATTCCATATATCAATCGTCCTATCGGGGAAAGAAGGGACACCCTGTCTTGTTTCAACGGCGTATGTTCGACCGGCTGCTTGATGTCAAGGGCGACAAAGGGGGCCGCGAGGTGATCAGGCAATTTTCCGGAGAGACCCAAACCGTTGAAATGGGAAGAAGTCACCCTTTTGATATTGATACCAAGGACGATTACAGAAGGCTATTAAAAAAGGAGGTCTCCTAAAATGGGCAAAGTTATTGGCAAGGCCGTGACAAGAGTCGAGGACATGCGGCTGTTGACCGGACAAGGCAAATACATTGATGATATCGGAACCCCTGCCCAGACCTTTCAAGCGGCCATTTTAAGAAGCTCCAGCCCCCATGCCAATCTTGTTTCAATCGATACGGCTGAGGCTGAAAAGGTGCCAGGAGTAAAAGCAGTAATAACCGGTGAGCAGGTGAAGAAATACCTTGAGCCGTTCAGTGTAGGTGTCAGCGCTCCCGTTCATTATTATCCAATCGCCGTTGATAAAGTAAGATATGTCGGAGAGCCTGTGGCGGTCGTGGTTGCAAAAAGCCGATATATCGCCGAGGATGCGATGGAACGGATCAAAGTGAAGTATGAAGCGCTCCCGCCGGTCGTTGATATTGAGGGTTCAATGGAGGAAGATGCCCCCATCCTTCATGAAAACGTTGGATCCAATATCGCCAATCACCGTACGTTTCATTACGGAAAAGTCGATCAGGCGTTTGAAGAAGCGGACAGGATCATTAAGCATAAATACCTTTTTCCGAAATATACCGCAACCCCTGTGGAGACATACGGAATTATCGCAAACTATGAATCCAGTGAAAATCAGTATACGGTGCACGCTAATTTTCACGGACCATTTGTTATCCAGGCCATCATGGCTCAGGCACTGAAAATACCAAGCAATAAGCTGAGAATTATTGTTCCAAAGGACATTGGCGGAAGCTATGGCATCAAAGCGGGAACTTTTCCCTACATGGTGCTCCTTTCGGTGGCAAGCCGGATTGCCGGATGCCCGGTAAAGTGGATTGAAGACCGCCAGGAGCACCTGTCGGCCAGCTCCAGCGGAACGGACAGGGTAACCTATATTGAAGCGGCGGTCAAGAACAACGGGAAGGTAACCGGGCTGCGCATGAAGATGATCGATAATGTTGGTGCCTACATCAGGGCTCCCGAGCCCGCCTGCCTGTACCGTACACACGCAAATTCAACGGGTGCCTATGATATTCCCAACCTGCATATTGATGCTTACGCCATTATGACGAATAAGCTGCCTACAGGGCTGATCAGAGGCTACGGTGGCCAGGAACTGTATTTTCCTCTGGAGAGGATCATGCAAAGGGTGGCGTTCGAGCTGAATCTGGATCCGGCGGATGTTATTCGTGAAAATCTCATTAAAAAAGAACAGTTTCCTTACAAAACGGCTTCAGGCGGCATGTATGACAGCGGGGATTATATGAAAGGATTCGAACTGGCACTGGAGACCGGAAAGTATGAGGAATTCCGCAAAAAACAAGAAAAAGCAAGAAAGGAAGGGAAAATCGTCGGTGTCGGTCTTGCCTGCATTGTCGAACCTTCGGGGTCTAACATGGGATATATCACGGTGGCACTGACTCCGGAAGAACGGGCAAAATCGTTGCCGAAATCGGGCTGTTCGGAAGCGGCTACCGTTTCGATGGATCCAATGGGAAGCGTGAATGTTAGGATCAGTACAACACCTTCCGGACAAGGGCATGAAACCGTTGCGGCACAAATCGTTTCTGAGGTATTGAGCATTCCGGCGGATAAAATCAAGGTGGTGGCAGAGCTGGACACGTCCACAAGCGCCTGGTCCATTGCGTCAGGCAGCTATTCAAGCCGTTTTGCTTCATTAGGTTCAAGCGCAGTCTTTTATGCAGCGCACAAGGTGAAGGAAAAATTGATGAAAATTGCTTCTCACCAGATGAAGGTGAGTGAGAGTGAACTGGAACTGCGAGACGGAGCTTTTTATGAAAAGAACGACCCGACAAAAAAATATGCATTAAAAAGAGCGGCGGGATCTGCCCATTGGAATCCTCTTTCTCTTCCAGAAGGAATGGAGCCTGGAATCTATGAAACATACTATTACTCTGTAAAAGCGGCTGAGCCGCCTGATGAAAATGATCTCATCAACTCATCCGTCACGTACGGATTTGTGGCTGATCTGGTAACAGTGGAGATTGACCCGGATACTGGGGAGGTTCGTATTCTCGATTATGTCACGATTCACGATGCCGGGAAACTACTGAATCCACTCATCGTCGATGGACAAATCTTTGGCGGGCTTGCCCATGGGCTGGGCGGGGCGCTCTATGAGGAGCTCGTATACGACAACAAAGGGCAGCTGCTAACAGGATCATTCATGGACTATTTGTGTCCGACTGCCCCGGAAATCCCGAACGTGACAATCAAGCATATCGAAACGCCATCTCCCATGACTCCACTTGGTGCCAAGGGCCTTGGGGAAGGCAATACGATGAGTGCGCCAGTGGCTGTCGCCAATGCGGTGAGTGATGCACTCACTCCATATCAAATAGAAATTGACACATTACCGCTGAGTCCCAATCGAATTTGGACGCTTCTGAATCAAGCGAAGCAAAACAAAAATAAAGAGGTGACCGTCTGATGGAAGGAAAAGGAAATATGGTATTGGAGGCAGGAGTAAACAGAGCGTATGAAGTGCTCCTTGATCCTGCTGTGCTTGAAAAATGCATTATGGGCTGCAAAAAACTTGTGTTGGTGGGTGACAACAAGTATGAAGCAGAGCTGTCCATTGGAATTGCTGCTATCAAAGGAAACTACTCTTCAACGATTGAGATCCTCGACCTGGAAGAGCCCCGTCATTACAAATTGGCGGTCAAGGGTGAAGGAGCTCCGGGAACGGTAGAAGCCGTTGGAATCGTAGACTTGACGCCGGATGGCGAAAGCTCGACTCTTCTAAACTACTCCTATGAAGCAGAAGTAGGCGGAAAGGTAGCGATGGTCGGCCAGCGAATGCTCGGAGGGGTAGCAAAACTGGTGATTCAGGACTTTTTTAAGAAACTGGGCAAGGAACTAAAACGAATGGAACAGAGCGCCTAAAGAAAGGGGCAGAGCACATAATGAAACCGGCCAAGTTCGATTACTACCGTCCTAAGGATCTTCCGGAAGCGCTGTCTCTTCTCGAATCAAGCGGTTTTGACGGCAAGATTATTGCAGGGGGACAGAGCCTGGTGCCGATTATGAACATGAGGCTGGCAACACCTGAATGTTTAATTGACATTAACGGTCTTCAGGATCTGAATTTTATCGAGAGCGATGATCATGTGTTGAAGATCGGGACGATGACCCGGCAAAATACGGTGGAGACATCACAACTCATCAAAGATCAATGCAGTCTCGTTACCGAAGCGGTTGCACATATCGGCCATCTTCAAACGAGAAACCGTGGAACGATCGGAGGAAGCATTGTCCATGCCGACCCCAGTGCCGAGCTTCCTCTTGTAATGATGGCGCTCAATGGCACGCTTCATATCTCTTCAGAAGACGAAACAAGAAGCGTGAAGGCGGAGGATTTTTTTCTCACATTTCTAACGACAGACATGATGCCCAACGAAATGCTGACTGAAGTTCATTTGCCTATTTGGAAGGGACGGGTCGGGTCTTCCTTTCAGGAAGTGGCGAGGCGTCATGGGGATTTTGCTCTTGTAGCCGCCGCTTGTCAGCTTGAGCTTGATGCTCATGACCGAATTTCAGATATCCGGCTGGCTCTTGGCGGGGTCGAGGCGATTCCCCTTTTAATTAGTGACGCGAAAGAACTTCTTGCAGGAGAAAGGCTTACGGATGCAGCACTGCAAAAAGTGGCCGATGTGGTGGCAGGCAGTGTGGAGCCTGAATCGGATCTGCACGCCTCTGCGGCCTACCGGACACAATTGGCGAAGGTATTGACGACGAGAGTAGTGCACCAAGCATACGAGAGAGCAAAGGGGTGAGCAGTATGTCCTTAACCGAGATAAATGTGACGATCAACGGCAAAGCATACTCCGAATGGGTGGAACCGCGAATGCTGCTAAGTGACTTCATTCGCGAAACATGCGGATTGACAGGCACCCATGTCGGCTGTGAGCATGGCGTGTGCGGCGCGTGTACCATCAGCATGGATGGTGCAGCTGTCCGAGCCTGCCTCATCTTTGCCGTGCAGGCCGATAACAGGGAAATAAAGACGGTCGAAGGACTGGCCTGCAACGGAGAAATGACAGCGCTTCAAAAGAATTTTGTGGAATGCCATGGTCTGCAGTGCGGTTTTTGCACCGCCGGAATCTTAATGTCCATCACCGATTTCCTTGAAAAGAACCCACAGCCATCCACAAAAGAAATCAAAGAGACCCTGTCAGGGCATCTGTGCCGCTGTACAGGCTATGACGGAATTGTAAAGGCTGTACAGAAAACGGTTCAGGATAACCAAAAAGAAGTCTTGCAAAGGAGTTGAACCCATGAATCTTGGAACGTTACTTGAATTTGCAGTTGAGCGGTTTCCGAACAAGGATGCAGTTGTACAGCAAGAAGAGCGTATATCTTACGCCAGACTGAACAACCAGATTGATAAACTTGCCGCATCGCTTCAACGGATTGGAATCAAGCAGCAGGATCGCGTCATGGTTCTGCTCAAAAACCGGGTAGAAAATGTAATCCTCTATTGGTCTCTGCAAAAGCTGGGAGCCATATACACACCGTTGAACTTCAGGCTATCGGCAAAGGAGGTAGAGTATTGCTTCAATGACGCGGAAGCAACGGCGATTGTCTATGAAGATGCGAGTCAGGAGGCGGTGTTAAAAGCAAGGTTTAACGAACGGCCGGTATACATTGGTCTTAATGGAGTAGAGGGAGCGGATATCTATTTTTCCGAACTGATTGAAAGAAGCCCCAATACGTATGAGAGACCCGCGATTCAGGATGATGACATTGCGCTAATGCTTTACACATCGGGAACAACCGGAAAGCCAAAAGGTGTGCCAAGAAGTCATAAAAATGAGTATGCGTCGGCACTTGCTCATATCATCCAGAATCAATATTCGGAAGGGGAAAGCACACTCGGCACCATGCCCCTTTACCATACGATGGGCATGCGGTCTCTGCTCTCCATTACCTTTTTAAACGGAAAACTGGTTATACTGCCTGACTTCGATGCGAAGGAAGCGCTTGAATTACTCAGTAAAGAAGCAGTTTCCTGTCTGTATCTTGTTCCCACTCTGTACCATGACATCCTGAAGCATCCCCAATTTGCCGAATACGACCTTTCTGCCCTGAAAAAGATCGGATACGCGGGAGCCTCAATGACCACATCGCTGACCGAAAAGTGCATCAAGAAGCTAAAGCCCGAGGTGTTTGTAAACCACTATGGCAGCACAGAGGTTTACACGTTTACGATCAATTCGAACGTATTCGAAAAACCGTGCTGTGCCGGGAAACCAGGATTCCACCAAAACATCAGGCTGGTCAGGGCGGACCCGGATGCAACAGCAACCTGTGAAGAAATTGTGGGCAAAGACGAGGTAGGGGAGATCATCGTCAACCTGGAATCGGGAGAAGCATTCAAAGGGTACTGGAACCGGCCAGATGCGAACCAGAAAGCGATTCGTGACGGCTGGTATTTTACCGGAGACCTTGGCGTGATGGATGAAGACGGTGACTTGTACGTGGTCGGCAGAGTGGATGACATGATTATATCAGGCGGGGAGAATATCCACCCTTTGGAGGTGGAGGACGTGCTGGCCGAACATGAAAAGGTACTGGAGGTTGCGATCGTCGGGGAAGAGGATGACAGGTGGGGGCAAATAGTATCTGCTTTTGTTGTTCCCGGCTGCCATACGGTGTCCATCCAGGAGCTTGATGAGTTTTGCAAGAACCATCCCCAACTGTCCAATTACAAACGGCCGCGCAAATATGTATTTGTTAAGGAAATCCCAAAAAGCCCGGTTGGTAAAATCCTGCGGCGGAAGCTCAGAGACGGGGAATTTGAACCATTTGGAACAGAAAAAGTAGTGTAATTGCTGATCAATGAGAGGAGAAATGAAAATGACAACTGCAACTCAATATGACCATATCCGTGTGGAAAAAAACGAGGCGGCACAAACAGCCACAATTATCTTTGACAGGCCAGAAAAAATGAATTATATCAGCATGCTGGCGAGAGCTCAGTTTTCCAAGATCTTTGATGAATTAAATGCGGATGAAGATGTGCGCGTAATTATCGTAAAGGGGGAAGGCGATAAATGCTTTAGTGCGGGAGGAAGCATTCCGCAGTTCATGGAAACCCACCCTGAAGAACTGTCGCGATTAAGAGTTAATGTGGCTGCACCCGAACGCTCTCCAAAACCGGTTATTGCCCAGCTTCAGGGATATACGTTCGGTGTAGGGTTTGAAATTGCGATGGCTTGCGACTTCCGGATCGCCGCCGATGACACACTGCTTGGATTGCCGGAAATGAACCTTGGAATGATTCCGGGAAGCGGCGGAACCCAGCGTGTAGCACGTGCTGTTGGACTGACCAGGGCGAAGGATATGATTATGAGGGCAAGAAGAATTCCTGCGGATGAAGCCTATCAATGGGGATTGCTGACAAAGGTTGTTAGCAAGGCCGAGCTTGAAAATGAAGTGAACAGTTTGGCTGAAGAGCTTGTCCGTTTTTCTCCTTTGGCACAGCGGGTTTGCAAGGAAGTCTTAAATGCCGCCGAAGAAGGCCCTTTGAGTACAGGCTTGGAGATTGAGGGAAGAGCTTACGGAATGCTGAGATGCACGGAGGATTTTAAAGAAGGTGTCGATTCTTTTGTGGAAAAAAGAAAACCTAAATTTACTGGGAAGTAACGGATGAGAGTAATCCCGCGATTCTGGCGGGGTTACTCTGTACCCGTTTTTTGCATAATTAAAAAACTGAATATTCTGTTTATAACTCATCCAAGCTAAGTCACATAAAAACTTTAGTATTGGAGGAAATAATGATGTCAAATGCTGTATCTACCGGTGTAGTAAGAGAAACAGAACCGAAAAAAACGGAAAACAAGCAGATCGTTTCGGCTACCGCCGCTTCTCTACTGGGCTGGTCGTTTGATTTATATGACCTTTTCATCCTGCTATATGTGACACCCACCATAGGCAAATTATTTTTTCCAACGACCAATCCTACGCTGTCTCTTGCTGCGGTGTATGCCTCTTTCGCCGTTACCCTGCTTATGCGGCCGCTGGGATCCGCCATATTTGGTTCCTATGCGGACAAGCACGGAAGAAAAAATGCGATGACCGTAGCCATTATAGGAGTGGGTTTAAGCACCGCTGTTTTCGGGCTGCTCCCCACGGTTCCTCAAATCGGGTTTTTTGCTGCCCTTCTTTTTTTACTGCTTCGCCTGGTTCAGGGTGTTTTTGTTGGAGGGGTGGTTGCTTCCACCCATACGATCGGTACCGAATCAGCGCCTCCTAAATGGAGGGGACTCATGTCGGGGTTGATCGGCGGAGGCGGTGCAGGATTGGGTGCACTGTTTGCTTCCATCGCATTTATGGTGGTCTCTGCCATTTTCCCTGGTGAAGCATTTGAGGGCTGGGGATGGAGAGTCATGTTCTTTACGGGGATTTTGGGATCTGTTGCTGGTCTTTTTGTTTTCCGGACACTGGAAGAATCCCCACTATGGACGGAAATGAAAAAGAAAAAGAATGAGAATCAGAATGTGGTGGAACAAAAACCCGTCAAAGCCCTATTTACGACATATTCAAAAATTTTGCTGGTTAACTTGATGATCGTAATCGGGGGAGGATCCGGTTATTATCTAACCGCCGGATTTATTCCAACGTTCCTCAATGTCGTCAATAAGGTATCTTCTGCAACTCTGTCAGGCGTTCTTATCGCCGCAAGTATAGCGACGATCATAGCGGCCATGATTGCCGGCCATCTGAGTGAAGTGTATGGAAGGAAAAAGGTTTTCATGGTTGTCGGGTTGTTAAACGTGATCGGTCTGCCGTATTTTTATCTCTCGCTGGCCGATGCAGGCTCAGTTACTGCCATCTACTTTTACGTGGTATGTCTTGTGTTTTTGGGAAATGCGGCCTACGCTCCTGTCCTGATCTTCTTAAACGAGCGGTTCCCGACCTCCATCCGATCCACCGGCACCGGCCTGTCCTGGAACATGGGTTTTGCCATTGGAGGCATGATGCCTACCTTTGTCACCCTAGCAAGCGGAACGGTTGATAATATTCCACACACTCTAATGTATTTTGCCATTGTCATCTATCTTGTCTACATTGTTGGAAGCGTTATCATACCAGAGACCAAAGGAAGGCTGCAATAATCATCCAATCTAAAACGGAAAGGAGTATGATGGGATGTCCACTTTCGTTACTCAGAAAGTACCAACCTACTATAATTTTGCCGGTGGTGAATGGACAGAATCCACGTCCAATGAGCTGATTGAGTCGTACAATCCTGCGACTGGAGATCTGTTTAGCTACTCGCAAAAATCAAATGTAAGAGATGTTACAGCTGCCATTGAGTCTGTACGGCACGCCTTTCGGACCAGTGACTGGGCGGTAAATCCAAAGCGCCGCTATGAAGCCTTGCTGGCTCTCGCTGAAAATATGACAAAGAACCTGGAGCGTCTTTCCCGGATTCTCACGATTGACCAGGGGAAGACCATACGAGAGTCAAGAGGGGAACTGGCGGGCTGCATCGACACTCTTAAATATTTTGCCGGGGCCGCTAGAACCGTGTTTGGGCGTTCCATGCAGCTGGAACCTGCCAACTTCGGGGTGATTGTTAAAGAACCCATCGGGGTGGTGGGCATCATCTCTCCGTGGAACTGGCCCGCGTTGCTGATGGTCCGTGAGCTTGCCCCGGCGCTTGCTGCCGGTAATGGGGTCATCGTCAAGCCCGCGAGCCTGACGCCCTCGATTTCTGCTGAAATTTTCAAGCTGATCGCCGAGATCCCTCATTTTCCTAAGGGAATCGTGAGTCTCATAACAGGTCCCGGAAGAGAAATTGGTGCGGCGATGGCGGCCAGTGAAAAGATCGATATGATCAGTTTTACCGGAGATACAGCGACCGGAAAGTCGATCATGGAAACAGGGGCCAAAAATATCAAAAAGATCGCGCTCGAACTTGGAGGCAAATCCCCCAATATTGTTTTTGAGGATGCCAATCTAGACAAGGCCATTCCGATCATCGGCCGTTCCATTTTTATTTCCGCCGGCCAAATCTGCATGGCCGGGTCCAGAGTAATAATTGAGGAATCCATTAAGGACACAGTGGTTCAGCGGTTGAAAGAATATGCCGAACAGCTCAAGGTGGATAACGGCCTTTTGGAAACATCCGATATGGGGCCGCTTGTGTCGCAAAGTCAATTGGACATTGTCCAAGGCTATTGCGATCTGGGGCGTCAGGAAGGGACGATTGTAACAGGCGGTGAGCGCTTAACCGGGGGATCGCACGACCTGGGCTATTACTTCCAACCGACCATTATTGACGGCCTCGCGAGTGACAGCAGGGTGATGCAGGAAGAAATTTTCGGGCCTGTACTCGCTGTTCAGACGTTTTCGAGCGAAGAAGAAGCGCTTCATCTGGCAAATGACAGCGACTTTGGGCTTTCTGCGGGAGTATGGACATCCAACCTTAACCGCGCCATGCGATTGTCAAAAGGGATTAAGGCTGGAACCGTATGGATCAATACGTATAATAAAAACTTCCCTGAAGCAGAGTTTGGCGGCTACAAGCAAAGCGGTCTGGGCCGGACACGGGGCGTGGATGGTTTGATGGAATACTGTGAAACGAAGCATGTCCATATTGAAGTCGAAGAACTGGGGGAGGAAGTATGATGCAGAGTAGTTCCATTACTCAACAGTCGGAGCAAAGCTACTCCTTTCATCTGCCGACCCGAATTGAATTCGGGTTTGGCAAAGCCTCCATACTTGGCGGACACCTATCGGCTATGGGAGTGAAACAAGCGTTTATTGTAAGTGACCAGGGAGTGGTGTCCGCAGGATTATTAAGTAACATTAATGCCTCTCTTCAAGAAGCTGGCATCTCATCTGAACTGTATCTCGAGGTGGAGCCGGATCCCAGTTTTAAAACGATTGACAGAGGAGCGGATTGTTTTCGCAAAAGTGACTGTGATGTCCTGATCGCCGTTGGAGGAGGCAGCGTGATGGATACGGCCAAAGGAATAAGAATCGTAGCTCAACATGGTCAAAGTATTGGGGATTACGCAGGAGTCGAACGGATCAAAAGTGGTTCGGTCATTCCGCTTGTCGCGGTACCGACCACCTCCGGGACGGGCAGTGAGGTTACGATTTTCGGAGTTTATTCGGACTGGGAAAACCAGGTGAAAGTAACCGTCAACAGCCGATATATGGCACCGACATTGGCCATTGTGGATCCTGAGCTGACATTGGGCCTGCCGAAAAAAATAACCGCATCCACCGGAATTGATGCATTGGCCCATGGAATAGAAACCTACTTTTCCCGCCGGGCCAGCCCGGCAACCGACGCACTGGCGACAGAGGCAATTGCAACGATAGGATCTTCTTTGAGAGCAGCAGTGGAGAAAGGTCATGACAAGGCGGCACGGACCCGGATGTCGCATGGAAGCTTGCTCGCAGGCATGGCATTCAATAACGGATTGCTTGGACTGGCGCATGCCATTGGCAGCGCGCTTTCAGGACATTGTCACGTTCCTCATGGCATAGCGATCGGGTTGTTGCTTCCGCATGTCATCGAGTTCAATGCGGGAGAAAATGTTCAAAAAGCAGCAAACATTGCGAACCTGCTGGGAATCCATAATGGATCATCTTCATCCCTAGCGGCGCAGGCAGCAGAAGCCGTAGCTCAACTGGTTTCTGATATTGGTCTGCCGACCCGGTTAAGAGACGTTGATGTATCTGAACATCAGCTTGGTGTTATCGCTTTGGATTCTTTCAAAAGCGGAATGATGAAGTGGAACCCGAAACAGCCGTCCGAGGCTGAGGTGCTGGAACTGTTGAAGAAAATATACTAATCCAATGGGAGGTATGTTCGATGGCTGAAGAACTGGTATTTGGTTTGGATGAAAGTACGGATGAAGTGGCCTGGAAGCTTTATCGAAAAGCGATTCGGTTTGGCACGTGGGATCCTGCTGAAATTGACTTATCACGTGACAGGGAGGACTATGAAAGACTGGACAAGGATTTGCAAGATTACCTCATTCACTTTTGTACCGGTTTTCTCGACGCGGAAGAAAATGTAGCTTTGAAATTCTGTCCATGGATCATGCTCGGGGGTTCCACTCAGCAGCAGGCCTTTCTTAGCACGCAGCTCGTGGAAGAATTCAAGCATACCGAATTTTTTCTTCGCTATTTTCAGGAAGTACTCGGCATCGACAGGACTGAAGGTGTGCAAAATGCGGTTCAGCAAAAGCTGGACGAGCGGGGCAAAAGGATGCTGAACGCTCTGGAAGGCAGTGAAGAGCAGAAGGAAGAGGCTCTGGTGGAGGGGCTCGCTCATTACCAGGGAATCATTGAAGGCGTACAGGCCATGGCAGGTTACGACGTTTTCGAAGCCGTGTATGGCAGTAAAGGGATTTTGCCGGGATTGAAGGAAGGATTCAAACGGATCAAGGAAGATGAAGGGCGTCATGTCGGGTTTGGACTCCGCATGCTGAAGCTGCTCGCCAAACACGAAAAGCATGCAGCCAGCATTCGGAGAGTGTATGAAGAATATCGTCCGCTCATTGCCATCCGGTATGATCAGCCGGTTATCGTCAACGGCCGCCAAATTCCTGTTCCCCCAGAAGTAAACGGTCGAGAGCGCGTGATGAAACTTTTTGAGCGCCGCCTGAAGGATATTTTTGGGGTCGTTTCGGTGAGCTGAACAAAGGAGGAAATCCATTTTGTTGACAGCCAGTACTATTATTATGGGTATAGTGATTTTGTATGTTTTGGCAACCTCATGCCTTGGCGTATATACGAAAAGGTTTTCGAAAAGCTCGGATAAGTACATGACAGGGGGAAAAGCATTTGGCCCGTTTGTGATCGGCGTCTTGATGATGTCTGAATTTATTGGCACCGGCTCAACAATTGGTACAGCTCAAACCGCTTTTTCCGAAGGGATTTCCGCTTCTTGGAATCTAATCACCCTTGCACTTGCCTTTGCTCTATTTGCCTATACGCTCGCCAAGAAGTTTCATGAACGGGGAGAATATACGATATCAGGGGCCATTTCCAAAACATATGGAAATGGTGCGAGAACCATCACGTCCATTGTCATGATATATGCGCTGGGAGTGGTCAATGTTTCCATGTATGCCGGCGGTGCAGCTACGTTATCTGCCATATTGCATATTCCCCATTCTATGGCAGCCATTCTCGTTGGAGTAGTGACAGTCGTTTATGTGTCACTGGGCGGAATGTTCGCTGTAGCCTATACCAATTTGATTCATGCCTTTTTTAAATACGTGGGATTAATTCTGGCTGTCTCCTTTTCACTGGCAGCAGTTGGGGGTTTTTCTGGATTATCAATAGAGATGAAGCCATCCATGCTTAATTGGACAGGAATTTCATGGCCGACCATTATTGCATGGACCATTGCTAACATCGGCTCCATTTTCTCTACCCAATATATCATCCAAGCCGTCAGTTCAACAAACGATGATCACAACGCAAAAAAAGCGAGCATTTATGCAGGCATTATGATTATTCCTGTTGGAATAATGGCTGCTCTGATCGGAATGGCAGCCTCTGTATTGTTTCCTGATATTGCTTCCTCTGAGGCTTTTCCGATGACAACCACTCTTATGAATCCTTTCTTGGCCGGGCTGGTCATCGCCGGCTTGATAGCTGCTGTCTTTGGCACGGTAGCCGCTTCTACGATTGGAGCCGCTGCCCTTCTGTTAAAAGATTTTTATACACCGTTTTTTAATAGAGAAGGATCTGATGCTAAATCATTACGATTTTCTAGGATAGCAACTATTGTTATGGGGCTGTTGCCCATTCCGTTTGCCATTTTTGCTCCGGAAATCCTGAATACAATATTCTTTGCCAGAGCTCTTCGCACGACCATTGCAGTGATTGTCATTCTTATGTTTTATTTTCCCCGCTTCAGCAGCGGTTTTGGAGCTACAATGGGCATGGTGTCTGCGGTTGTTACAACCACAATCTGGTTCCTATCCGGAAACCCTCTTCATATTGATAACATTTACATTGCAGCGATCACACCTTTAATTGTAATGAGCATAGATCACTTATTCCGGAAAAACAAACGGGTACACCAAAATGAACAATCCATCGACATGAATGACAGTTATCAAGTGAAGAAAATAAAATGAAAGGAGAGAGTTGTATGAAAGCTAGAACTTTTCGTACATGGCTGGATCATCTTCAATCAAAGGGACGGTTGGCCGTAATCAATAAAAAGGTGAGTCCTGATTTTGAGATTGCGGCAGTGGCCAAAAAGCTTGATGGCCAAAAAGCAGCCTACTTCTCAAATGTAGATGGCTATAAAGTTCCTCTGGTTTCAGGAATATGCTCGAGCCGTCAGGATTTTGCAGATGCCTTGGAAACCGATGAAAAAGGAATCATTCCTAAATTCTCTAAGGCGGTTTCAATTCCAAAGCCGTGCAGATTAATAGAAAAGGAGGATGCCCCAGTAAAGGAAAATATTATAACGGAAAACATCGATATACTCAAAACCTTTCCTATTCCTATACATCATGAAATGGATTCAGGTCATTACATCTCGGCAGCACTGTTCATTACACGCGATCCGGACACGCGCAAGCAAAATGTATCGATTCATCGCCTGCAAATTTCAGGTAAGGACAAGCTTGGTGTATTATTGCTTCCGAGGCACACTCATCATCTATATAAACAGGCAGAGGAGCAGGGGAAACCATTGGAATGCGCCATCGTGATTGGTGTCGATCCGCTGACACTGCTAGCCTCGCAGGCGAGTACGCCATTTGGCGTGGATGAGCTGGAAATCGCGAGCGCATTGCGTTCTGAACCGCTGGAAACCGTACGATGTGAAACGGTGGACATCGATGTGCCTGCCCGCGCCGAAATTGTAATAGAGGGAAAAATCCTTCCTCATATACGGGAACCTGAGGGGCCGTTTGGAGAATTCCCTAAATATTATGGGCCGCGGAGTGACAAAGAAATCGTGCAGGTGACTGCCATTTCCCATCGAGATAATCCCATCTTTTATACCATTGTCCCGGCAGGTTATGAACATCTTTTATTGGGGGGGATTCCAAGAGAAGCAAGCCTCCTCGAGAGCATACGACAGACAGTCCCTTCTGTAGCGGCTGTCCATATGAGTCCGGGAGGCACGTGTCGATATCATGCCATCGTTTCGATAAAAAAACGAAATGAAGGTGAAGCCAAGAATGCCATTCTCGCTGCCTTCGCCAACAGCTTTGACATTAAACATGTTGTAGTTGCAGATGAGGACGTTGATATTTTCAACATGGAGGAAGTCGAATGGGCTATCGCCACACGCTTCCAGGCCAGCAAAGATATGGTTGTGATTCACGATGCCCAAGGTTCAAAGCTCGATCCATCTACCGATAACGGCTTAGGTTCAAAAACCGGTTTTGACTGTACCATCCCATTAAATAGTGAACCCATGAGATATAAGAGAATTACCATTCCGGGATATGATGAGCTAAATCTACAAGACTACCTTTCTGACGACGCGTCTGAATCAAAGAGAGAGAGTTTTGAAACCGATAAAGTCCTAACATGAAGGAAAGCACTCTTCGGGGTGCTTTTTTGGTGTTTATGGATGGGAATATCCGTTTTCACAATAAACAGATTTTCGTCATCGCCCTAGGCTTGGCGATGAATCAGAAAAATAAAAAACCACTCAGAGTGGTTTTTTTAATCGCGCATTGCTCCTGCCTCTCGGGAAGTCATTGCACCTTGTCCTTCGCTTACATCTTTTTGAATTTCTTGTTTCACTTTTTGTGCATCAGTTCCAGAGAATTCTGGTTTCATTGAACCTGAGTTCCCTTTAGCTTGTTGATCCTGTTGCATATCATTCCTCCTCAAATTCTTGTGTAACAATCTTATTATTTACAAAAAAACCTTGTAAATCCCAAAGTTATGCAAAATTACTGGTCAAACAGGCTTCTTTTTTTAAAAAAAAATCAACCACACAGGCTGGAATCGTCTTAGGTGTAATAATGGGGATGGTTATCTTGATGGTGCTGCACGATAGTTGAGGATTAGGGCTGTCGTTGCGGCAGCTTTTTCTTATGGAGTTAACGGCAGGATAGTTTAATAAAAAACACAGGGTCAACTAACCCCGTGTTAAATTCAATCCTTTTTGATAATATTGCATCATCATTTCTTCAGGAACCATATTTCCGCCAGTCCCCCAAATAATGTGGGTACCTTTACTCATTTTTTCCGTTAAATTATGCTTTCGTAAATAATCGGTTCCTTCTTTACTTAATTTAACTGGTCCTATCATGCCTGCCAGTGCTGAAGGTTCTAAATGAATGCCCTCTGTATCAATTAGTTCCTTTAATAACTTATACAACTGTTCATCGCAAACTGTATAATTACCACTTAGAAACGGCTCTATGGTTTTACCCACAAATCCAGATGGTCTTCCAACAGCAAGTCCATCAGCATCTGTTACATTATCAATCCCAATATCTTGTACGGAAATTTTATCATGAAGTCCAGTCATTAAACCAAGTAACATACATGGCGAGTGGGTAGGCTCTGCAAAGAAACAGTGAACATGGTCTTGATACAATAACTTCAATCCAAAAGCTATACCGCCGGGACCACCGCCTACTCCGCATGGAAGGTAAACAAACAAAGGATGATTTTCATCTATGGTTATCTTTAACTCTTCTAATTGTTTTTTTAATCGAGATGCAGCTACTGCGTATCCTAAAAATAGATCATTAGAATTTTCATCATCTACAAAATAACATGCAGGATCCGCATCTGCTTGGAGCCGACCTTCCTCTACTGCTTTACTATAATCCGAATCATATTCAATTACATTCACATTTTTGTTTCGAAGTAAGTCTTTTTTCCATTGTTTTGCATCAGCCGACATATGAACGGTCACATGAAATCCTAACTTTGCACTCATTATGCCTATGCTAAGTCCTAAATTTCCAGT
Source organism: Fictibacillus sp. S7 (assembly GCF_004127935.1). Lineage (NCBI taxonomy): Bacteria > Bacillati > Bacillota > Bacilli > Caryophanales > Fictibacillaceae > Fictibacillus > Fictibacillus sp. S7. The sequence goes on from NZ_QJKL01000001.1 coordinate 3,546,406, forward strand.
CGAGCCTACTGCGATTGAATATTGTGAGAAGAATGTCCGAAACCTTTCACTATCTAAAATGGAATAGTCATCTTGAATCGTTAACAATTGATGTTGAAGAGCTAATTTTTCTGCATGTTTGAGAACTTCATAAATCCCGCCTCTTGCTTTTATAGACCCGGATATAGGAAGGTGACTATCACACTTAAGCAATAATTCACCCAGTATAGGTTGTTGATAATTCTGCTCTAAGGATTGTTTCATGGAAGGAATTCGTGTTAAAGGAGATTCTATTATCCCATTCATCTTTTTTGTTTCCGGGAAAACTTTGGCAATGTATGGAGCGAAGCGTTTCAGCCTTTCCTCTGCATCCCTTACATCCTCTTGAGTAAGGGGGGATTTTTTAATTCCTGTTTTAAACTCTTCAATATTTGGGTTTAACCAAAATATTTCCTTCATTGAAATGAGTTGGTTTAGTAAAGGATAGTGTTCTTTCCATGTTTCTAGTTCTCTGAATTCAATATCTTTCACTTTATTACTCCTCCTCATTGAATTGATTATCGTCACCGAAACAAAGTAAAGTATAATTGAATAAATGTTAAATAAAGTTGATCATGAGGTCCTGCACACTATTTCTCCCAAAGCTCGACGAGTCGACCGTCAGGATCTTTAATCCAAGTAAACTTTCCATATTCACTAACCTCTTTGTCCTTTTCAAGAGGGACGCCAATTTGTTCAAGATGATGAATCGTTTCATCCAGGTTATGTACTTGGAAATTTAACATCACTTGCTGTTCTGTTGGAAAATAGCTGTCATCCTCGGTAAAGAAAGAGAAGATCGTTTCATTTCCTGATTCGGGTTTAATCATTGTCCCGTTCCAATTTTCCAGATCAATCTTCAACACTTCACTGTACCACTTTTTTGTCGTATCAAGATTCTTTGTTCTCCAAAATATTCCTCCGAAACCCTTTATCATCGTATCTGACCCCTCTCTGTTAACTTTTACAAGTTAATTATAACCCAGCCATTATCCTAATTTTAGAAGTTTGTGAACAAAAAAGAAACTCATCTAAGGCCGACGAGTTTCTCCTTTTTTATGTCACTTTAAAAAATTACGACCTTTCAGCAAATCCCTCTCCAATTTCACTGTTTTACCACTGGTTTTGAACACTGCATACTCCACAGCGGGCTGTACCACCACGTTGTCGAGCAGCAATTCCTCACCTTTAAACTTCAGCTTGAGCTCATGCACACCCTTGCTTAGATAAACAGGGTGCTCTGCATTAACCAACGTCAGAAAATCGGTATCCGGGGAAGGGAGGACCTTCATAAAGTTCACGTTTCGGCCATCGACCTGAACATCAAGCTTGCTTGCAGAACCAGCTTCCCGAACCAGTGCACCGGACAACAGGTACAAGCCGCTCTTATCGACCGAAATTTTTTTGGAGATGACATCACTATCTCCCAATCTCACAATTTTTCCGCTATAGGAAGCATCGCCAGTCCATGAGCTTTCAGGTGTCACCGTCTTCGGCTTGCCAAGCACCGTATCAAAATCTTCAGCTTCTTCTACAACCGCTGTATGCCGCTTAACGGTTTTTGCATGTAAAAGCTTCACTGCTTTCGGAATGGAATTTACCGTCTGCAACGCCATCAATGCTTCGATCGTCGACTCGGCACCGGAGTTCCAGTTTACTTTTCCGGTTACACCGTTTAAGCCGTCATAGCCACGGCCGGTCTTGGCATCATACATCACGGCATTTGCATCATTGTTGCCTGTAAACCAGGAGGCAGCCAATCCCGCATATTGAGCATACTTTGGATCTTTCGTTGCTTTGTAAACTTCAGCAAAGCCTTGCGTCAGCATGTTCACGCCATAGGCGATTTGCTCATCCTTCGCCATCGTTGGCGCCATTTCCTTGATCATTCCCGTAACGAGAAGATGGGAGAAGAGCTGGCCTGCTTCCTGCTGTGCGGACTTCACCCACTTCTTTTCACCGAGCACCCGGCCGGCTTTTGCCAAAGCAAAGGATTGGCCGCTGCCCCATGCATGCCAGAGGGTAGGGGAGCCGTCCCAGCCAAGATGGGCACCGTACGGGTACTGCGTATACGAACCATACTGAAACTCATCGAGTCCACGGCCCACTTTTTTCATTGAATACTTTACACTCGCCAGAGGTTCAACCTCATAAAAATAAGCAAGACCCAGCAAGGCATTGGACATGGCGTCAAAGCCGCCGATCCATGCGGGCACTTTGTAACCGTGTACATTTTTGTATTCACCATAGTTCTCGTTCACTTTTTTCTGCAGGGCTTGATTCGCTAAAAGGAAACTGTCCTCCAATTTAGCAGCATAAGCAGGATCGGCTTTCTTGAACACGCCGTATCCTTGTCCCATGGCCCACATCGCGCGTGCGGCCCACCAGTCAAACGACTTTTTGCTTGTTGGGCCATCGGTATTGATCGAGAGGTCCATGTTCACAAAGTTATAAAACTCACCGTCATCCGCCTGCATGTGCATGACAAAATTCAACGCTTTCTTCGCATTCTCCAAGGAATCCTTATTCCCGTTTTGTTCATAATCGTTCAGGTACACGACCGCTGCACGGGCGACATCGTCCACGCAGGCAATCCCTTCACCTGACGCATCGACCCACTTGTAATCCGGAGCTTCCGAATAGATGTGGGTGATCAGCATGTCCACACCGTCAATTGTCACATCCTCATTTAAAAAATTGAGGTGCTCCAGATTCACCGGTGTTTGTTCCTGTGACGGTTTCCCCGCCGCATGTGCATAAGCCGGTGACGCCAGACAAAAGGCCACCACAAACGCCAAAAGCATTCTAACTCTCTTCATAATCTTCCTCCTTTTTATCGTAAAACTTTTAAAAAGTTAAAGCCTGAATTCATGAAAACGGTTACGTAACTCCTCAAGAATTTCCTTTGGTGTCTTGTTCGTGGTGTCATATAGATAAGGCTGATTGGCCGGGTCATCCTCAAGCTGGTCCAATAAAAACAGCGACCGGTCAATCAGGTCACCATCGCCCCGTTCCTGCAGCCGCTGCACAAGAACATCTTCATCCGCCCGCAGCACAACATAATAAAGCTCAACATCATACCCGGACAGCTCCTGGCAAAACCACTCCAGCTCATCCTCCACTACATAATCGAGGACGATATTCAACCCGTGATCTAGGAAATTACGCGTGATGGAGAGGGTGTTTTGCCAGACGATCGACAGCTGATCACCCCAGGACGGCTGATCCCTGCCGACAAACATCGAATGAATGTCATCCCCGTGAATCAGGACCACTTTTTCCATGTTCTCGGCCAGCAGCTTGGTCAACGTGGATTTACCCACCCCACACGGCCCGGAAAAAATGTAAATCTGGTTCATCCGTTGGACCTCGCTTTGGCGGTTGACTCCCGCACAATTAATTCTGCAGGAAGGAGCAGTTCGATGATCGGCTCGTCCCGGTGCTGCATGCGCCAGGTGAGCTGCTCGACTGCTTTACGGCCGTACAGATCAAGGTCGATGTTCATCGTTGTGATTTTAGGGGTGGTCAGCCGGGAGAGCATACCGTTGTCAAAACTAACCACGGACGCCGCGTCAGGTACCGAGATGCCGTGCTGCTGCAGGGCGGACCGGACGAAAAAGCCAAATCCGTCATTGACGCAGAACCAGGCGGTCGGCCACACATCGAGCCCCTGCACGAGCCCATTCACATCTCGTTCATCTTCTTCTATTGCACTAAATACAAACTCATCCTTCCGCTCGATCCCATGCTCGGCGAGTGCCAGATCATAGCCTTCCAACCGTTCCTGGTAGCTCGGGGAGAGCTTCGCGTTTCCGACATACGCGATATCCCGGTGGCCAAGCTCAAGCAAGTGTTTGACCGCGGTATAGGCACCGAACCGGTTGTTCGTTAAAATGGCGTCCGCATGGATGAGCGGGTGGTGATGGTCGATCATGACCGTCGGGATGCCGGTCGCGATCACCGCGTTCGTGTACTCGTTGCTGATGTGGGAAAGAATAAGCACGCCATCCACTTTACCTTCAGCGATAAAGGACGGAAGCACGAGATTGTCCCGTGACCCGGTATTCACCGACTGAATGAGCAGGTTCATGCCGCGCGCGGTTACTTCTTTTTCAATGCTCAGGTAGATTTCGCCGAAAAAGCTTTTCAGCGAAAAAGCATAATCCGAGGCGATCAATCCGATATTGCCGGTTCCCCGGCTGACGGGATCAATCGAGAGAGTCTGCTTTCTTATTCGATAGCCCAGCTCCTGAGCTTTTTGTTCAATTCGTTTCCGGGTGGCGTCACTTACGCCCGGCTTTCCGGACAGAGCCTGGGAAACGGAGTTTTTCGATATATTCAATGCATCTGCGATATCCTGCATGGATATTTTTTTTGCCATAGGGTCTCAAACCTTTCAACGGATAATGACAATCATTAATTTGTCACGTTACAAAATAATCATAACCTAACTGAGGCAATTGGTAAACAACTACTCATAAAAATCATCTTAAAGACTTACGCGAAAAAAAGTTGACAGAACTTTTGTAATCATGTAAAACTGTAATTGTAAGGTTATTAATCACATTACAAAGTGACAAATAGAATAAAATGTAATGTTTTTCGGCAAGGAAAAGGAAGGGCGCTGGATTTTTTTCTACTATTGAATGATAGCGCTATCAAAAAACGTATTGGGGGATATTGTGATGAAAATGAAAAAGGCAGCATCACTATTGCTTGGAGCGTCAGTATTGGCTGGTTCACTTGCGGGCTGTTCAACCGGAAACCCGGCGAGCGAGGATTCGACGTCCAAGAACGGAACGACCACGATTGAATTCTGGGCTGCGCCAAACCCGCCACAGCAAGCTTATTGGAAAGAAACTGCTAAAGCGTTTGAAAAGGATCACCCGAAAATCAAGATCAAGGTGAGCCCGATTAAGGAAAGCCCTACATCAGAAGCGAGCATCCAGTCCGCCATCGCGGGTATGGAAGCGCCAACTATGTCGGAAAACATTAACCGCGGATTTGCCGCCCAGCTGGCAGAAAGTAAAGCGATCGAGCCGCTGAACAAGATGGAAGGATACGACGATATCCTGAAGTCACGGAGCATGAGTGACACCATCAAAGGCTGGAAGTTCTCTGACGGCAACCAGTACGTCCTGCCAATCTACTCCAATGCAATGCTGTTTGGCTGGAGACTCGATATCCTGAAGAAACTCGGCTACAACGAGCCGCCAAAAACATACAGTGAAGTGCTTGATGTAACCAAGAAACTGAAAGCCAAATACCCGGACAAATACTTGTGGGCAAAGCCTGATCTTGCTGATCCAACGGCTTGGAAGCGCTGGTTTGACTTCTTCATGCTGTATGACGCAGCATCCGGCGGAAACAACTTTATCGAAGGCAACAAGCTCGTAGCAGATGACAAAGCCGGTGTGGACGTCCTGAACTTCATGGACAACATCCGCAAGGAAAAAGGAATTCTGACCAAGCAATCCAAGGATCCGTTTGAAACCGGTCTTGGCATCTTTACCGACATCGGACCATGGACCCTTCAATACTGGGCAGAGAAATTCCCTGAAATGAAATACAACAAAACCTTTGCATTCTCTACGCCTCCGGTTCCGGATGGCACCGATACAAAAAATGTATCCACGTTTGCGGATACAAAAGGTCTTGTGATTTATTCCTCCGCTCCTGAAAATGAGAAAAAAGCAGCGATGGAATTCATCAAGTGGGTCTATTCAAAACCTGAAAATGATGTGAAGTGGATGGAGAAAACGAACCTTCCGCCAGCACGTGACGATTTGGCAACGAATGATGCGTTCAAAGCGATCTTTGACAAGAATCCTGCGCTGAAGCCGTATGCCGAAGCGATTCCGAACGCCGTGCCGTCCATTGATAATGCGAAATACAATGAGCTTCAAACGTACATTGGCCAATATGCCGTCAACCCAGTCGTTAAAGGGGAAGTACAGCCGAAGAAAGGCTGGGAAAAGATGAAAGAGGCCATTGAGGGGGATCTCAAGTAATGAGAGCCAAAAATAACAACGGGATGGGCTGGCTATTTGCCAGTCCTTACCTTTTATACGGGCTGATTTTCTTTCTCATTCCGCTCGGCTGGTCGTTCTATCTTTCGATCACCGACTGGAACCTGATCGCCCCGGTATTTCATCATGTTGGGATTGACAACTTTATCAAAGCACTGAAAAGTCCAGGCGTCCATGCGGCCTTTTTTGTCACCTTCAAATTCATGATCGTGTTCGTGCCGATGGTTATCGCGTCATCATTAATCGTGGCACTTGTCGTTCACGGCCTGCCGCGCTTCAAAGGCTTGTTCCTGATCGGCTTCTTCCTGCCGTATCTCGCATCCGGCGTTGTATCGTCCTTTATCGTGAAAGGATTTCTTTCCTACAACAGCCCGGTGAACACCTTCCTAAGAGGACAGTTAGGACTCGACATCAACTGGCTCGGCACACCATTGTCGGCCTTGCTTCTAGTGGCGGTCATTATCGCCTGGAAGTTTACCGGCTATTATGCGCTTATCTTAACGTCCGGCTTTGAGTCCATTAACCAGGAAATTTATGAAGCGGCCGCCATTGACGGCGTAAACGGCTGGCAGCGCTTTTGGAGAATTACCCTGCCGCTGCTGTATCCGGCATTGTTTACGACATTGATTCTTTCGATCGGCGTGACCTTCGGGATCTTTACCGAGGTGTACCAGCTGACAGGAGGCGGACCGAACTTTGGGACCAACACATGGCAGATGGAGATCTACAAGCAGGCGTTCCAGAACTTGTCCGCCGGCTATGCTTCTGCCGTTGCCTTGATCGCATCGGTCGTAACGTTCATCTCGATTTTTATCATTCGAAAATTCTTGGAAATGTGGGGGAAACGAAATGGTTGGACATAAGAAAAAATCACTCACCATCCGCTATATTATCGCGTTCCTTCTGCTTTTGCTTATGGTGTTTCCGTACCTGTACATGGTACTCAACTCGTTTGCGGACTGGAGCCAGGTGGACCGCAAGCTGATCCCGACGAGCTTCACGCTTCATTCGTATGAATGGCTGCTCGGCGGCGGGCAGTCTGCCGAACCGCGTCCTTGGATCAGGGCTTTCTGCAACAGCCTGATCGTCTCATCCGGTTCAACCATTTTAATGATGGTTACCGGTGTGGTCGTTGCTTATGCGCTTGCCAAGCTGCAGTTCCGCGGCCGCAACTTCCTGAACAACGCTATTCTGTTTCAGATGTTTTTCCCGGCGATCATCCTGCTTGTGCCGACGTTTCTGATCATCCAGAGACTCGGTATGTATGACTCCTACTGGGGGATGATTCTTCCAAAAGCACTGAGCTTGTGGGCGGTCTTCATGTACACGAACTTCTTCCGGGCGATTCCGGACACGTTTATTGAAGCGGCAAAACTGGACGGGGCATCCGACTGGCAGATCATCTTCCGGATCATTCTGCCGATGTCCAAATCCATCACGATCGTCGTGTTCCTGTTCTTGTTCATGGAACGCTGGACCGAGCTTCTGTGGGATATGATTGTCGTCAAAAGTGACAACATGCTGACTCTGAACGTTCTTTTATCACAAATGTTTGGTCCGTACGGCGGCTATCCGGGACCGATGTATGCGGCATCCGTGATCCTGACCGTGCCGATCATCATTCTGTTCCTGTTCTTTGCCAAGCAGTTTAAGGAAGGTATGCAATTTACACTGAAATAAGGAGGGTGAACCCTTTGAAACTAATGAAATCTGATGTAAAAACGTGCAGCGAGCTGCTGAACCAATACAAGAAAAAAGACAAGCCGGGTCTGCCGGAAAAGCTTATTTTTGAAGGTGTAGGAAACCATGACGTCTACAACATCACAGCACCATTTGAAGATAACGGCCAGCTTGTGATTGCCGGACGGGTGGAAGCCCGGGACAGCGAACAGTCCGAGGTTCATTTCTTTATTCAATCCGGAGAGGTTTGGGTGCCAAGAGAGGGCGCTCCGGTCCTGAAGCTGCAGGATCCGTTTTTTACCCATATCGCAGGCGAGCTGGTTCTCGGTGGCGTGCAGACCTTTCCGCATCCTGCGATTGAAAATGCCCTTGGCTGGCGCACCGTTTTTTATAAAGGCAGCAGCATCAACGACCTGGAAGAATTCTTCAAAGGTCCGGACGGCATGAAGGACCTCCGGATTGCTGAGCTTCTTAACGGCTCCATCGCCATTTTTACTCGGCCGCAGGGCGAAAAGGGCGGAAGAGGGAAGATCGGGTTTACGACGGTTTTTTCGCTTGATGATTTGTCCATTGAAGTGATCGACAATGCGCCATTGCTGGAAAACCAATTCATTGACGAGGAGTGGGGAGGGGCGAACGAGCTTCATGTTCTCTCCAGCGGGCTGATTGGTGTGCTTGGCCATATTGCAAGCTTTGATGAGCAGGGCGACCGCCATTACTATCCGATGCGCTTTATTGTTGATCCGAAAACCGGTGAGCATTCGGACATCGAGCTGATTGCTGTACGAGATGACTTTTTGCCTGGAGAAACGAAGCGTCCCGATCTGGTCGATGTGGTGTTCAGCGGCGGATTGGTGCGAAAAGAAGACGGAACGGCCGATCTGTATGCGGGCATCTCGGACGCCGAGGCCCATAAACTGACGATTCAAGATCCGTTCCTACCCTATGAGAGATAAGGAGACTGCAGCATGAACGTATATCGATATGAAGAGAACCCCTTAGTAACACCAAGTGATGTTAAACCTCACCGAGAAGATTTTGAAGTAATTGGCGCGTTTAACGCGGGTATCGCCCGATACAAGGATGAAGTCATCATGCTGCTTCGAGTGGCAGAGCGTCCGGTGAGTGACGATCCTACTATTGTGAAAGCGCCCGTTTTTAATACGGAAAAAAATGAACTTGAAATCCTGGAGTTCGATACATCCGATGAGCAATACGATTTTGACGACCCTCGTACGATCCGGAAAGCCGATGACCTGAGCCGGTTTGCGTATCTTACGTCGTTATCGTATACACGAATTGCCCGAAGCAAAGACGGCCGCAACTTTACGATTGATCCAGAGCCATTCTACTATCCATCCAACGAGCTGGAGTCCTTTGGCATTGAGGATCCGCGCATCACGCAGATCGGCGACACGTACTATATCTACTTCAGTGCGGTTTCACCGGTTGGTGTGGGAGAGTCGATGATTTCGACAAAAGACTTTCAAACCATCGAGCATCATGGCATGATCTTTGCGCCGGAAAACAAAGACGTGCTCATTTTCCCGGAAAAAGTGAACGGCAAATACTACGCGCTTCACCGTCCGGTACCAAAAAGCACCGGCGCACCGGAAATCTGGATCGCCGAATCTCCTGACCTTCTGCACTGGGGATATCATAAATATCTACTCGGACTGCGCGACGGCATGTGGGACGACGGCCGCATCGGCGGGGGAGCTGTGCCGATAAAGACGGATAAAGGCTGGCTCGAGCTCTACCATGGCGCAAGCAAGGACAACCGCTACTGCATGGGCGCGGTACTCCTTGATCTGAACGACCCGACCAAGGTGATCGCCCGCTCGGAAACTCCGATTCTCGAGCCGGAAGCAGACTATGAAGTGAACGGCTTCTTCGGAAATGTCGTATTCTCCTGTGGAGCGCTGGTCGATGGGGATACGGTGAGAATGTACTACGGCGTGTCCGATACATCGATGGCATGTGCGGAATTAAGCTTGAGCGAGATTTTGGACTCATTAACTTCATTCGTAGAAGCATAAGGAAGGAACGGCCCTTTGATCAGGGCTGTTCCTTTTATAATTTGTTCAAAATAAAGGGGACCTACATACTTTTCACCAATATTGGCGGCGTAAAAGAGAAAATCTTATCGTTTATGGCCGCATAGTGGTTCTGTAGTGGCGAGAAAGAACAGAAGAAGAGTGCGGATTTACCTGCACTCTTCTTTTTGAGCGGGTTTTTACATAATTTAGGACTTATTTCTAATGAATACATCATCATTAGAAGCATTAGCAATTGATAAAAAGCCTCCACCAAATACCCATATAGGGGTTAAGGCAGAGGTTTTTTTCTATGTCTAAAACCGCGTCAGTGCTGATTTTTAAAGGAATTCGCAAATCGTTGCACGTATTATTTTTCCATACATAGTATAAAAATTATAATATTACCTTGACAGTCACAGTACTTTGATGCATAATGCAGATATGGAGGTAATTTTATGAGTGAAAACAAGATCACATCCGACCTGCTGCGGGGCCATACCGATACGATGATTTTACGGCTTCTTTCCGAAGCGGATCGTTATGGGTACGAAATTGTGAAGTTGATTGCTGAACGGTCGGACGGCAATTATGAGTTAAAGGAAGCCACGATGTACTCCAGCCTTCGCCGGCTTGAAGCCGACGGAGATGTGGAGTGGTACTGGGGCGATGGTTCTCAGGGAGGACGGCGTAAGTATTTTAAGATTACCGAAAAAGGCAAAGAGACTCATGCCAACAACATCAGCAATTGGGAGTATGCCAAACGTGTACTCGAAAAATTATTATAAGGAGACGTGACGTATGAACGAAAAATTAAATCAATACGTAAATGGCGTTTTTGCGCCCTATAATGGGGTGAAAAGTGTGGATGAATTACAGGCTGATCTGCTGACCGATCTGCAGGAGCGGTTCAACGAACTAAAAAAAGAAGGGAAGGACGATCAAACAGCCTTAGAGATGACGATTGACAGCATTGGTGATATTGAACAAACGGTACAGGAAGTTGCCAACCTCACCCGATCATTGGAGCGTCAGGTGCTGACCAACCTCAGCTCAAGCGACTTAACAAATAGTGACTTTGCAGGTGTTACCGCACACAAAGGAAAGTTTGCGGGGAGCTCATTGCACGGCTCCGACTTCTCGGGCGCTGACTTGACCGGCAGCTCATTTAAGTCTAGCGATGTGCGTGAAGCCAATTTCAACAACGCTAATCTGACAGACTGCACTTTCTCCACCTTAGACCTCTCCAATTCAAGCTTCAACCATTCCATCCTTGTGCGCACAACCTTCAGTAAGTCGTCGCTGGCCGGCGTCACATTCAGAGATATCACCATGACCGATGTAAAACTGACCATGACCGATCTTAGCAAAACCACCTTTGAAAATTGTACCTTTGACGGCGTAGACTTCACCAACTCTTCACTGGAAGGATTGAATCTGGATCATCAAACCTTTATCGGCGTTAAATTTGATAAGGCCGGGCTGAAAGAAGTGACGTTCAGAGGCGCAACCCTCAAAAATGTATCCTTCAAGGGGCCAGCTTTATCCAATAGATTTTACCGCGCCATCAAAACCATCTGCTTTGATGATGCAAGAATGGATAAACTGACCTACGCCGCGCTTAAAGGTTTGGAAGCCGATTTATCAAAGGTTACGGTTATTTAAGGAGTCAGAATAGGAGGAGAAGAGGATGCAAAACCATTCCATTCAAGTAAAAGGTTTGCAAAAGTCCTATAAAAATCTTCATGTATTAAAGGGTGTGGATTTCGAGGTGGAAAAGGGCTGTATTTTTGCCCTGCTCGGTTCCAACGGAGCGGGCAAGACGACCATCGTCAGAATCCTCTCTACGCTGCTCAAACAGGATGGGGGCACGGCCACCGTAAACGGATTTGAGGTCGTGTCAAAGAGCGAGAATGTGAGGAAGTCGATCAGCCTGACGGGGCAATTTGCCGCTGTGGATGAGGTGTTGACCGGGCGTGAAAATCTGATCATGATCGCCAAACTCCGGCACCTTGAGCAGCCCCGTCAGGTTGCGGATGAGCTGCTGCAACGCTTCGGTTTGACCGACGCCGCTGGCCGGAGGGCGTCTACCTATTCAGGCGGGATGCGCCGCAGGCTCGACATTGCGATGAGCCTGATCGGCAAACCGCAGATTATTTTCCTCGACGAACCGACGACCGGGCTGGATCCCGAGGCGCGTATCGAGGTTTGGAAGGTCGTCAAAGAATTGGCGGACAGCGGAACGACGGTATTCCTGACCACTCAGTATTTGGAGGAGGCGGAACAGCTTGCTGACAAAATTGCCATTCTGCATGAGGGCAGGGTGATTGCCAGCGGTACGCTTGAGGAACTGAAAAAGCTATTCCCGCCTGCAAAAGTGGAATATGTGGAAAAACAGCCATCATTGGAAGAAATATTCCTCACGATCATCAATAAAAAGGAGGAAAAATTAGGATGAATAAACATTTCTTCAGTGACATGGGTGTGATGTTTGGACGGTCGATGCGCCATATTTCGCGAAGCTTGGACACCATAATTACGGTAACAATCACGCCGATTGCCTTATTGCTGCTGTTCGTTTATGTGTTTGGCGGTGCCATTAAAACCGGCACGGATAATTATGTGAACTATCTGATGCCCGGCATCTTGCTGATCGCGGTTGCGAGTGGTATCTCTTATACGGCTTACCGCCTGTTCTTGGATAAGCAAAGAGGGATATTCGAAAGGTTTCACTCCATGCCCATTGCGCGTTCCACCGTGCTGTGGGGGCACGTCCTCACCTCGCTCGTATCCAATGCCCTTTCTGTTCTCATCATCATTCTCGTAGCGTTCATCATGGGTTTTCGCTCATCGGCAGGGGTGCTGTCATGGCTCGCCGTAGCCGGCATGATTGCACTGTTTACCCTCGCCCTCACTTGGATCGCAGCGATTGCCGGACTGTCCGCCAAATCAGTGGACGGTGTCAGCGCCTTCTCCTATCCTTTAATCTTCCTGCCGTTTATCAGCTCAGCGTTTGTACCCACCAATTCAATGCCGTCCGCCGTTCGCGCCTTTGCCGAAAACCAGCCCGTCACCTCGATCGTGGAGTCCATCCGTGCACTGCTGTCAAACCAGCCTGTGGGAAACGAGATATGGATAGCGCTGGCATGGTGCGTGGGAATTATGATTGTAGCTTATTTCTTTGCCATGAGGGCGTATAAAGCACGAATATGAAGATTCAAACAAAAACGAGGAAACCCTACTCAAGGGTTTCCTAGGCTTTTTTTCGCTTATCCAAATACTTAACAAAAGCAACGATCGCCACACCGGCAGTAATGCCCCAGGTCAAAAAGAAGGCGAGACCAAGTCCGATGTTCGCATCCGCAGTGGGATGTTTAGCATCATCATACAGGGCATAGGCGAGCGGGAAAGCCGAAACAACCAAAGCCAAATACAAAAGAAAGCTTTTCGAAAACGTTCGGTTTCTGATCGTCTGATGCAACGCAATGAACGACACCGCAAGTAAAAGAAACGTAAGGATAGACATGGAGATTCCTCCTGATCCTTAAATATACATACCTCTTATTTTACGATACGTTCTAATGATTGGTGCCTTGATTTACCTTTGTGCTGTTCAGTTTCTTCAGCACCTTGATCCGGTCGAGATGCATGCCCTCATGATACAAATTACAGCTCAAAAACTCTTCGACCGTGGACATATAAAGTCCCTGGGAAGTGGTATAGTCTTCCGCTGTCTTTTCCTTCAAACGGCCGCTGAATGTGGCTTCGATCCGGTCGATCTGATTTTCAAGCAGATCCGTGATTTCAGATAGACTGACTGTCACCCTTTGTCCGTTTTCCGGCTTTGTACCGGGGTTGAAAAGGGACGGAAACGCCTCGGGCATCACCCAGTCTTCTTTGGCAAAATAAAAGGCATTTCTCTCCAAGATGTTATAAATGTGCCCCAGGTTCCACTTAATGTTGTTATTAAAACCGTCTGGGATAATCTCCGACTGTTCCTCGCTCAAACCCTCGACCAGTTTCAGCGTGTTACCTCTGACAAACCGCAGCTGTGTAAACAGATACTCGCTCATTTGTCATTCTCCAATAGTTCAAAAATAATCTTCAAATCCTTGAAGGTATCCATGTACGCGTACCGGCCGCCGGTATATTCTCCCTTTTGAAGGAGGGACATGTTTTTCCCTTCCATCAGCATCACTTTCTCCTTCATACCCTCGACCACAAACGCGGATGCGGGCCCTCTCCATGCTCATCAAGGTACTCCCGCCAGGTGCTCGGTTTTTCGTCCGGCTGGATCAGTTCCAGCTGTAAGGAACCCATGTCAAAAAAGGCCAGCATGGCGCGTGCCTCGGAAGGCTTGCCTCTGTATTCGGTATGGGCGATGTCTGCACTATCCGTCCAGTTGCCCGGCGGCTTTTCCACGCCAAAAAAGTCGGCGTACGCCTGTGCCGTCTTTTCAATGTCATGAACGAGAATCCCGATTTGCGTAATCACGTTCGTCCCCAAAATGTTTGCTGGTGATTGAGTTTGATTTTGCATGCGAACCTCTCCCTTATGAAAGTTATGTACACCTGTATATTCCATGGAAAGCCGGCAAATCCCCCTTCTATCCATCAAAAATATGTGATTGTAAGATACCCTTAACTATGTAAAAATGGTTACCTGAAAAGAAAGGGGTATGTGAAAAATGAAGACAGTCAGCAAAGAAATCCAAACTTTGTCTATAAAATCTCTGCAGTCCACTCTTCGAAAGCTTGAAAATGCCTATAAAAGTATGACCGAGAACAATTCAAATACAACCCTTGTGGAAAAGAGGCGTGATGCCGTAAAAGTTGGATTTGACTGTCTGGAGAATGCTTGGCATGGAACGAAATTTTTATACGATGAAGGAACTATTTTATCTGCAAAACAAATTCTTCAAGATCTGCTTCCTTCTATTCAAAAACAGTATGAGAAAGCGAAAGAGGGCAGTGCCCAAAAGACGATCATTGAAAGACGGATTAGGGCGATTGATCTCGCCATTGAGGCCTTAGAGGATTACATCCAAAAGTAACTCTATTTTCGGTTCGACATGATTTAGTCACATATCACCTCATTTTCATAAACCAAGCATAAAAAAAGCGTGCAAGATTTTCCTGCACGCTTACCTTTCATACAGCTCCAGCGGCAAACTATCCGGATCACTGAAAAACGTAAATCTTTTCCCAGTCCATTCATCCACCCGGACAGTCTCAACTGTCACTCCATGTTTCTCCAAATGTAAGACCGTTTCTTCAATATTCTCCACCTCAAACGCCAGATGCCGCAGTCCCCGAGCTTCCGGATAGCTTGGACGCTCCGGGGGATTGGGGAAAGAAAACAGTTCAATTTGGGCATTCCCAATCTCCAGGTCAAGCTTATAGGAATTCCGTTCTTCCCGGTAGACTTCATTGATCACACGCAGTCCTAATATATTCACATAAAAGTATCTAGAAGTTTTATAGTCAGAACAAATGATAGCCGCGTGATGAATTTTTGTAAGCATATAAGTGTCTCCTTTATGTAAACGGCTCGTTTTTATCTCTACTTTTGTTTAACCCCACTCGGCTGCAGGATGATCCATTGAACACACTCTCCAAGAATCTGCAAAAAGTCCGTATCCTGTAGTCCTTCCTGGTTATGAGCAAGGGTCAGGCAGCATACACGCCCTTGGCCATACGAATGGTACCAGCCGGCAATCGAGTTTCCATCCGCTGATTCCGACTCCAAAAACACCGAGGTCTGATCCGTTTCACAATGAACGAAGTATTGCTCATCCTTCAGCGCAAAATTAGCTGCCGAAAAAGGACCGTTCGCCGTCTTTTTGTAGGAGACCACCTGATGTTCCTTTGGATGGTAGTCAAAGGA
This sequence comes from Fictibacillus sp. S7, assembly GCF_004127935.1. Taxonomy (NCBI): domain Bacteria; kingdom Bacillati; phylum Bacillota; class Bacilli; order Caryophanales; family Fictibacillaceae; genus Fictibacillus; species Fictibacillus sp. S7. The sequence goes on from NZ_QJKL01000001.1 coordinate 3,562,055, forward strand.
ACCCCTCAACATACCAATATACGCGCCTTCACAATTATAAGACGCCAAACCCGCATGCCAGACGAGCCATACGCCGCCGTTCTCCACATAATCCGCAATCGCTTCTTCCGTTTCATCCTCATCCAGTGATGAACATTCTCATCCTGGGGATTCACCCGGTTTTCCTTGAATAAAATAACCGCATCTGGCTGCTCGGCGAGCCGATCCTTGATTTCCTCAGCCTGCACCTCAATGATTTCAATCTCTTTCCAGGATATCGCCTGGTTCAACAACGTTTTTGCCCACTCGCCTTTGTGGTAGTAGTCACCAAAAATGGCGAATATTTTCATCCCCACACCTCCACTATTGATAAATTATAAGGTTTTACTATTTTTCTATTTAATATAAGTAATACCAGACCTAAACAGAGATCTTAAACCATGTTTTGGACATTCTTGTGAGAGTGCTAGCACTGTAAATGTTCTCCCACCTGAGCTATTTACACCTCTTTTAATCGTAACGCTTTCCCCGTATGCCCCAAGCATCTTTTTTGCAACTCTACAGGCCTCATTCTTTGTTTTTACTTCCTCCTTAATACATGTACAAGTGCACATTTTATTCACCTCCATTAGAGAATAGATTTAAAGGCTTCCTTGCTCTAACGTAAAATAATCCAGTTCCACCGCACCTCTGCTCTTGCTTAACGAAAGAACATTCTTTCCTTTTTTCAATTTTACCTTTACCTTTTTCTCCTTCCACTGATCACTTCCTTCACCCTTGTAAAGAACCAGCGATCTTTTGCCATTAACATGAAGCGCCTGCACCCCATTGTCGCCTTGAGGCTGTTTATACCGAATGTTCATTTCATACGTTCCTGCCTTCTCCACAGAAATTGGGATTCGTACCGAACTGTTATGAGCGGACATCAGACTGACCTTTTGATGATTGGCCGCATCATACTCATTCACAACCTTGGCGTTCTTCAAGTATCCAAGCTCTGCTTCATACTGAAAAACCTTCGTCTTCTTCGGGACAAGATCAATCCGGTCAATTTCGGCAAAAAGCGTTCCTTTGGATAACCTGATTTTATTCTCACCAGCATTCAGATGAACTTCTTGTTCGGCATCTCGCCATGTATCCCAGCCATAGCTTGGATAATCCACTTCACCTAAAGATTCTCCATTCAATGCCAACTGATGAGTAGAGGTTTCACCCATGCCATTGGAATAGCGAACCTTCAAAGTATAATCTCCAGGAGGTGCATCCACATTATATTCCACATAGCTGTCCTTGTAATCAATCATGCCAACCTTGCTGCCACCGGAAGCACTCGTATTATTTACAATAGTAGCATGGTTTACTACTCCGTTTTCCGCTTCATAGGAATAAACCTTTCCAGGAAGAGCGGGAACGAGCTTACCACCGTCTTCACCTGATGGGGCACGCAACAGAGTATCAGCAGGCACAGGGGTTCCGAAGTTCGGTGTGCCGTCTGAATTCCATGTGAACTTCTGCATCCTGACATTTCGGTTCCAGCCGGCTCCCCTGAACTTAGCGGCATGATAGACGATCCAGTCTTCCTTGCCGTCCGGTGATTTGACAAAACTGTTATGGCCGGGACCATAGACATTGTCGGCAGGACTGCTTTTAAACACCGGCTCAGGATTCTTCACCCAATCTCCAGCTTTCAGAGGATCCTTCCCAGTCAACTTCAGCATTCCCAAACAGTAGTCATCCGTCCAGCTGCCACTCGCCGAATAAACAATAAACACATCACCCTGTTTGTTCTTCAAAATTTCCGGCCCTTCATTAATCAAAGGGGTACCGTTCTTTTCCCATGGAAGCTCTGGACGTGACAACTCAACTCGCTCACCGGAAATCGTCCAAGGGTTCTTCATCGGGGCAATATAAATCTGCTGGCTGACGTTTTCATCTCCTTCCCAGCCCGACCAGACAAAATACCGTTTGTTTTTGTATTCCAATACGGTGCCGTCAATGGCCCACTTGTCCGTTGGATCAGAAATTTTCCCGAGTTTCGTTCCTTTAGGATAGGAGTACTTCCCGAGCGGATCAGAGCTTTCGGATTCCAGCACATACATCCGCTGCTTGCCCATATCTCCGTTACTTGCGGCAAAATAGATATACCACTTGCCATCGAGAAAATGCAGCTCGGGTGCCCAAATGTTTCCGCTGTTTTCAGCACCAGGCTCAGGTGTCCAGACGACCTTTTTCTCGGCATAATCCAAACCAGTCAATGTTTTCGATTTCCGGATGGTCAGGTTGTTGCCGGTCGTCTGCATGTAATAGTAGTAGCCGTCTGTATGCTTCACCACCCATGGATCGGCACCATCACCAACAACAGGGTTCTTAAACAGCTTCATTTCTGAATGAGCACTGGCGGACGAAGGAGAAGGGAAAAGTAAAGCTACAATTAAAAGCCCCAAAGTAAACGCATACATTTTTCTGATCTTCAATCCACAGCATCCTTTCATAAAGGAAATTTTGACTCCTTAAACAGTTTCACAGAAAAGACAGGATTCCTTCCTTTCCACGGTGATTTCAAGAAAGTAATCATGTTTCGATAAAACTCGGGAAAATTCCGCAAAAATCTACACGGTTATTCCGGCATTTAATTACCTATTTTCCCAATACAGAAATAGACAAATCTAGGTTATCATACCTATAGACCCATTAAATAGAGCGGGGGATAACGTACATGACCGACGACTTGAGTTTCTTCAGGGGTTGTATGTGGGGGTTGGGGATGTCATTTCCGATCTGGCTAGTGATCTTTTTGACTGTTCATTACATCACGATTTAAAAAACAACTAAACAACGACAAAAAACGTCCGATATAGTGGACGTACCATGAGTTTATAGAAGCAAACAAAGCAAAAGAGAGTGCGGCCAGGCACTCCCTTTTAAATCACTTTACTTCCACTTCTTCAATTTAAGCTTAAGAACATGGGATACTTCTTCTGCTTCCGCTTCGCTTAAACTCTCAAACTGCCCTTGGTACTTGACGATAAAAAAAGTACTTGAGGGCTTCTTTTTGTTGTACGTCAGGTCGTAGCCTTCGTCAATGTTGCACACTAACCGATACTGCTGATGGAAATTGAGAATATCCACTGGTCCGCCAACCAGCTGTTCGAATTCCCTAGTTGAGTTCGGAATGTCGGTAATATACGGGCGTTTTTTTTCCGGCATTACCATCACGACGTGAAGTTCTGACATAATCATCCTCCAGGTGTCCATTGTTAAGTTCTTTATAAAGAACTACCTTAGTTTATTAAACCATATATCCTACACAAAATAAATGGTTTAATACAAAATATACCACATTATGAGTAATAGGTCCTATAAAAAGAACAATATTTTTAAGTTGTAACTATTAATTTTAAGTGTATAGTTCCTATTTCATAAAAACATTATAATACGCAGTGAGGAGGATAACCAGTAGAAAATAGAGTGGAAGATATTTCATAAAATTATTCAGGGAAAACAAAATATGAAAATTTTTTACAAAAAATATAAAATCATGTCTTTAAATACCAAATTCCTATGCTATAATACAGCGTATGTGAAAATTTTACTTATACATATTTTCGGAGGGTGTTATGGAAGAAACAATAAGTTTGAAAGATATTTACCAAACGATAAGAAAGCGAATTGTCATGATTACCTTGATTGCTGTAATTGCAGTAGCCATTGCCGGCGTTGTTTCTTATTTTGTATTAACCCCAGTTTACCAGTCATCTACGCAAATTCTCGTTAATCAGAAAAAGGCGAAGGATGTACCAGAATATAATCAAGTCCAAACCAATTTGCAGATGGTAAACACCTACAGCGTGATTATTAAAAGCCCAGCCATTCTTAGTAAAGTCATAGATAACCTCAACCTTAATACAACAGTTGAAGCACTCAACGGAAAACTCACCATCAGCAGTGAACAAGATACCCAAGTATTAAATGTAGCCGTTCAGGACGAAGATCCAGCGATGGCTGTCAAAATTGCCAACAATATAGCCTCAACCTTTAAAGAAGAAGTGCCGAACATCATGAAAATCGACAACGTAAGTGTACTTTCCAAAGCAGAATTAAAAGATGACCCTTCGCCCGTCAAACCAAATCCGAAAATGAACATGGCTATTGCCCTTGTTGTCGGACTGATGGCAGGAGTAGGTCTCGCATTTTTACTGGAATACATGGACAACACATTAAAAACAGAACAAGATATTGAGAACATACTCGGGTTGCCTGTACTAGGAACCATCCCCAAGATTTCAGTAAACGATGAAAAGCATCTCGGTACTCGCAGAAACAGCAGTATAAGTACGGTAGGAGGAAGAACCATTGAGCCGTAAATTACGAAAAACGATTAATGATCTGACACAACGTAGTTTAATTACACACAATAATCCGAAGTCACCGATCTCTGAGCAATACCGTACCATCCGGACAAACATACAGTTTTCGTCCATCGACACACAATATCAAACGATTATGGTCACTTCATCGACTCCAGGAGAAGGAAAATCAACAACCGTGGCCAACCTCGCCGTTGTACTCGCTCAGCAGGGGAAAAGCGTTCTCTTAATTGACGGTGATCTGCGAAAACCTACTGTGCACTATACATTCAAGGTCAGTAACATCCAGGGAATCACAAACGTTCTTACCCGCCAAATTACCTTGGAAGATGCAGCTGTACAAACAAGCGTTGAAGATCTGTCTGTATTACCAAGCGGACCGGTTCCGCCGAATCCTTCTGAACTATTAAACTCAAAGTCGATGGAAATGCTGGTCGAAGAGGCGAAGAGCAAATACGATTATGTATTGTTTGACACGCCGCCGGTATTGGCTGTAACAGATGCCCAAGTGTTAGCAAACCGTTGTGACGGAGTGGTACTCGTGACAAGCAGTAGAAAAACAGAGAAAGAAGCGGCCATCAAAGCGAAGGAATTGCTCGATAACGCGAATGCAAAGATTTTGGGCGTCGTTTTGAACCAAAAAGAAATGAATGAAAACAGCTATTATTACTATTATGGGGCAAATTAACAAAAAATTTACACATTCGACAAAATACGCCCCTTTTCAAATTTGGTAATTATGCTACGATAGGAAACAGATGAGAAAACATGGTAAAAAGAACCATTGACAGGTTTAGGTCTCGTTACATTGGTTCTTGGCACCTTTTTTTGTGAAAGGGGAGTGGGTCTTTTGATTGATGTCCATAGTCACATTTTACCGAACGTAGATGACGGTGCACAGGATCTGGCGTCCAGCCTCGTCATGGCCCGGCAGGCGGTCGATAACGGCATAACCACTGTATTTGCCACACCACACCATCGGAATGGCCACTATGAAAACACCAAAGACGACATCCTGATGAAAACGGATGAATTAAATCTCGCTTTATCACAACATCAAATCCCTCTAACCATACTTCCCGGGCAAGAAGTTCGCATTTATTCGGAGTTTCTGGATGATCTGGCAGCAGGTGAGCTGCTTACCTTAAACAACCAGAATAAATACATACTGATCGAACTTCCATCAAACCGCGTTCCCAGTTACACCAGCCAAATCATTTATGAATGCACGTTGCAGGGCATCACACCGATTATTGTACACCCAGAACGAAACAGCGAAATTATGGAAAATCCAGATCTTCTATACGAACTTGTAAAAGAAGGTGCACTTACCCAGGTAACAGCTTCTAGCATTATCGGAGCTTTCGGCAAGAAAATCAGTGCGTTTTCTATCAAACTAATAGACCATCATTTGACACACATTATAGCTTCCGACGCTCATAATATTTCGTCACGAGGCTTTTCTTTATGGGAAGCGTATAGCGAAATAGGTAAAAGGTCCGGTGAAACCATGTCTTATTACCTAAGAGAGAACGCACAGCAGTTATTTAACAATGAAAGTATTTATGCAGAGGAACCAACCAAAATTAAAAAGAGAAAGCTATTGGGTCTTTTTTAAAGAACAAAACTTTTAAGTTGAAAAGGATGATAGGGATGAAAAAGGTTAGAAAGGCGATTATACCGGCAGCGGGATTAGGGACACGATTCTTGCCGGCAACAAAGGCCATGCCAAAGGAAATGCTGCCGATTGTAGACAAGCCAACGATTCAATACATCGTGGAAGAAGCGATTGAATCCGGAATCGAAGACATCATTATCGTAACCGGTAAAGGAAAGCGTGCGATTGAAGACCACTTCGACCATGCGTTTGAACTCGAACAGAATCTTTTTGAAAAAGGCAAAATCGATTTACTTCAAAAAGTACAGCAGTCCTCCAAAATGGCAGACATCCATTACATCCGCCAAAAAGAGCCAAAAGGTCTTGGGCATGCCGTATGGTGCGCACGCAAGTTCATTGGGGATGAACCGTTCGCTGTATTGCTTGGTGACGACATCGTCCAGGCGGAGAAGCCTTGCCTGAAGCAGCTCATTGAACAATACGAAAACACAGGGTCATCTGTGATCGGCGTACAAACGGTACCTGAAGATCAAACAAGCCGCTATGGCATTGTGGACCCAACTTCTCACAACGGTAGACTGTATGGTGTTCAAAACTTCGTAGAAAAGCCAGCACAAGGTGAAGCACCATCCAACCTGGCAATCATGGGCCGTTATGTCCTTTCTCCAGAAATTTTCCACTATCTCGACAAGCAGGAAAAGGGATCTGGCGGAGAAGTTCAACTGACGGATGCAATTCAGAAGCTCAATACTTTCCAAAGAGTATTTGCTTATGACTTTGAAGGTACTCGTTATGATGTTGGGGAAAAGTTCGGGTTCATTTCAACGACATTGGAGTTTGCATTAAAAGATAGTGATTTGCGTCCTAGTCTTCTGCAAGAGTTAGAACGATTAACTGCTATTTATAAAGCAAAAGCAACGAAATAAAGAAACAAAAGGTGATGCCTCCTTACCTGTATCAAAGGAGGCACTCGGTCACATTGTGGGTATTTCAGTTTACCTTAGACGCAAGTCGTCAAAGGTGTGGTGTGAGGTGGGGTTAAATGCCCCTCTTTATTTTTAACTTAATGTTGACACAATTGATACCTAATGAAAGAGCATTTTGTGTTTTTTCATTAGCTATTAAATATGCAGTGAAGAAAAGGGAGAAGGAATTATAGTGAAAATTGCTGTAGTGGGTACAGGTTACGTCGGACTTGTAACAGGAACTTGTCTATCTGAGATTGGGCATAACGTGATATGCATTGATATTGATAATGAGAAAATAAACAAAATGAAAAAAGGAATTTCTCCTATTTTCGAACCAGGTCTAGATGAACTCATGGTAAAAAATATCAAAGCTGGCCGTTTGGATTTTACAACGGAATATGTCGTTCCTTTTCAAACAGCCGATTTGATCTATATAGCAGTAGGCACGCCTGAGAATGAAGATGGATCAGCAAATTTATCGTTTGTTAATCAAGTAGCTGTTAATATTTCTCAAAATGCCATAAAAGACTTTGTTGTTGTTACTAAAAGCACTGTCCCTGTGGGGACAAATGATTGGATTAAGGAAACAATTCAAAAGAATTTGAAGTTAAATGTAAATGTAGAGGTTGTGTCAAATCCGGAATTTTTGAGAGAAGGTTCGGCTATTTATGATTCTTTTCACGGAGATAGAATAGTGGTTGGAGCAGAAAACCCTCACATAGCAAATTTATTAGAAGAGGTTAACAAACCTTTTGGCATTCCAGTATTTAAAACAGATGTACGTAGTGCGGAGATGATTAAGTACGCCGCTAATGCATTCTTAGCAACTAAAATTAGTTTTATTAATGAAATATCCAACATATGTGAGAGGGTAGGAGCGAATGTGGAGGATGTTGCAATTGGTATGGGTAAAGATAATCGAATTGGTTCACAATTTTTAAATGCAGGTATTGGGTACGGAGGTTCTTGTTTTCCAAAGGATACAAAAGCTCTTGTGCAAATAGCTGGAAACGTTGAATACGAATTTGAATTGTTAAAAGGTGTAATAGAAGTTAATAGAAAACAACAAAGTATCTTGTTAAATAAATTGCATAAAAGGTTTGAAAATTTAAGGGGAAAAACCATAGCAGTGTTAGGTCTTGCCTTCAAACCAAATACTGATGATATGCGCGAAGCACCATCCATTCCAATAACAAAACACCTTATAAGCCAGGGAGCTAATGTTATTGCCTATGATCCTATTGCTGTAGAAAATGCTAAAAGAATATTGGATAAAAATATCACTTATAAAACAGAAATGATAGATGCTATTGAGGGAGCAGATGCAATATTAATTCTTACAGAGTGGGCAGAAATTAAAAAGTTAAACAATATTAATCTGCTTACTTCTAACGTAAAGCAACCCGTTATCTTTGATGGGCGTAATTGCTTAGACATAGAGAAAATAAAGAGCTCACAAATAGAGTATTATTCAATGGGAAGACCTCCTATAAATGAAAAAATGGTTGTAGAGATTGTAACAAATTAATTTGATAAGGAGGTTCTTAAATGCCGGTTGTAGCAGAAAATAAATTGAATGTAAACACGCACTCTGTACAAAAAACTGTTGTTGTTTCAGCTAATAAAAAAACCCATTACCTCATTTTCAAAAGAAGTTTGGATATTGTTGGTGCTCTTACTGGTATATTGTTGTTGTTTCCATTATTCTTTATCATTGCATTATTAATTAAAAAAGAAGACCCGAAAGGCACTATTTTCTTTAAGCAAATACGTGTAGGCAAAGACGGAAATGAATTCTATATGTATAAATTCCGTTCCATGGTAAGTGATGCGGAAGATAAGTTAGCAGAACTTCTTCAGTTTAATGAAATTGAAGGAGCTATGTTTAAGATTAAAAAAGATCCGCGAATCACAAAGGTTGGAAAGTTTATAAGAAAGACAAGCATTGATGAGTTACCACAATTGTGGAATGTATTAATGGGTGATATGAGTCTTGTCGGCCCAAGGCCACCGCTTCCTCGTGAAGTTGCGGAATATAACACTTTTCATAAACAAAGGCTGATTGTAACACCAGGTTGTACAGGTCTTTGGCAAGTAAGCGGACGTAATAATATGAGCTTTGAAGAAATGGTGGACTTGGACCTTCAATATATCTCTGAGCGGAGTATATATTTTGATATAACTATAATTGTGAAAACAGTTAAAGTACTTTTCGTGACTGATAATGCATACTAAATTAAAGGCTAATCGACGAACAAATTAAATGGGTATTACGCATGGACGTTTAAATTTAAAATACCAAACATGCAGCTATGAATGGTTAGAGATATCTATTAGTTAACAATTGGGCTTTTAATAAATTTTCCTTTACATGAATGAAAATCGACTAGGTAAATAGTATGTTTCTATTTGTATAACACTTACAAATCCTCAGAAATGATGTGATTTTAAGTGTTTTCCTTTTGGTCCCTTTTAAAGGTATAAATGATCTCAATGGTGGTATTGGAGTGTAGACAATGGAGAACCTTAAAAAAATATGCTTTCTTGTTGAAATGAACGAAGACCAAAAGACTGGATTGTTTAATTCCACATATCAAAGAATTAATGGTTTATTACCATATCTTGAAGATTATAATATCTATTCAATTAAAAGTTATGATGGTAGAATATATTCTCTCTTAAAAAAGTTGGTAAAAAAAAATGTAGTAAATAAAGAAAAAGATTTCTTTTATTACAAAAATCTAAAGATAAAAAGCTTGTATGTGAAGAATACAATTTGTTCTCAAATATTAAAAAAATTGGGATTATATCATCCGTTCATAATAGCACTGAAAATAAAAAAAGAAATTTCTAACTATGAAATGATATGTGCACACTGGGGTTTTCCACAAGGTAGACTTGCATATATTTTATCGAAATTGTTAAATTTACCTTTTACTGTAACTTATCACGGGAGCGATATACATACATTGCCTTTAAAATATAAGTTCTTTTTTAACAATATCGTTAAGACTCTAACTAATTCTAATTTAAATATTTTTGTAAGTAACGATTTAATGGACTACAGTATTAATTATTTAGGAAATACAAAAATAAACAGTGTTGTTATAAAAAATACAGTTGAAATAGAAAAGTATAATCCAGTTTCACGAGAAGAAATTCAAAAGCTAAAAAAGATATATAATTTTAAGGATAAAGTGGTTGGTTATGTAGGCAATTTAACTTATGTAAAAGGTGTAGATAGGCTTCCGAAAATATTCAGTTATGTTAAATCACATAATAAAGAAAATGTTGACTTTATAGTAATAGGTGATGGAGAACTTTCAAGTGATTTAAAGGAACAATTTCGCAAGAAAAATTTAAATGCTTTATTTCCAGGGAAGGTTGAACCTGAAAAAATAAATGAGTTTATGAATATTATAGATGTCCTTATATTACCTAGCAGACAAGAATCATTTGGATTAGTAATTTTAGAGGCAAATTTGTGTGGAACACTTGCTATAGGAAGTAACACGGGGGGGATTCCGGAGGCTTTAGAGAATTCTGATTTATTAATCGATGATAATTTTGAATTTGAATATAAGATGAGTGAAAAAATCATAGAGTTTTTAAGAAAAGGATATGAGAAGGATTTCTTAAGAGAGAGAGTAATTAAAAATTTTAATCCTCAAGTCGGTTATGCAACAGAATACAAGTTACTAAATAATATTTACAAAAATAAAAAAATTAGTAGGTAAATATATGGAGAAGTTTTTTGTTTTTTTGGTATTTTTGTTTTCTTATTTCTTTATAGTGAGTTATAAATATGAAAACATTGTGATCTATGGGTCAACAATTAGTTGTCTTGTATTATTAATGTATTATTTATTGAAAATAGTAAGAACACAAACTTTAAAGATAAAGATCACTAAAACTGAGTTAACTCTTATAATATTTCTATTTATCTATATGTTATATACACTACTTTTAGGATTAGCCATTGGTCTGGATAATAAGTCTATACTGAAAGTTTTAAGTAATAATATATTTATTACCACCTTTATACTAATATTAATACAGTTTAAGGAATATAAAGAGTTTTCAACTAGGTTAAGCCGTTGGATATCATATGGTTTTATCTTTACAGGATTAATAAGTATTTTAATGTATAGTTTCCATGTCTATGGAATAATCTTATCATTTAATTCTCCGTTCATAAAAGTATTAGATGAACACGCAATGATGGAATATTTTAAAGAAATAAGATTTCAGTCGTTTTTTTCACAAAAAGCTAAATTCGCTAGCTTCTGTTTAATAGGTATGTTTTTGCTAAGTATTAATAGTAAATTAAACGCAAAAATTAAATTTATAGGGATAGTAATACTATTTTTAAATATAATTCTAACCAATTCTGTTACAGCGATGATTGCTTCTATAGCTTTGTTATGGTTAAGTATAAACTTTAAAAAGGTAAGTGTGTATCTAAGATATCCATTATATTTGGTATTTATATTAATATTCGCTCCTTATGTAAGATATGTCTTTAATTATATGAACAGTGTACGAGACCTTGATTCATTAGGATCACGTGGGGAAATATGGAGTTACGCAATAGAGTTTTATAGGGTTCATCCATTTGGTGTTATTGATAATTGGTATTTTTATTCAATAGGCAATCAATTTAAAGGTGCCCATAATATTTTTTTAAATGAAATTCTTGACTATGGGATTATCGGGGGATTAATATTCTTTATTGTTTATATTATCTATTTTTACTCTCTATTTAAAATTGATAAAAGAACCTTAAGACTCTTTATTCCGATAACCATTGTATTTAGTATTGACAATATTTTATATAACGAAATTGTTCCGATTTTTTGGTTTAGTTATTTGTTGATAAAAGCGTTTCTGAAGGGAAATGATTCAACAGTGAAAAGTAATTTCAGTCGTTCAATTTAGTGTGTAGGAGGAGAAGCTAATGTGGGCAAGTCAAGTAATAAATCGCTAGTTAATAAATTTTTTGAATATGCTTTAGGAAGCGGAGTAGTACTTTTATTGGGGTTTATTTCTTCACCAATAAATACTAGGCTTTTTACACCTGAAGCCTTCGGTCAATTTTCAATGTTCGGATTATATACTAATATTTTAAGCTTTATAATTTTGATAGGACTTGATCAATCCTTTATACGCTATTTTTATCATGAAGAAGAAAACCAAAGAGGTCTATTATATCAAACTATTAAATATCCTATATTAGCATGTTTGATTATATCTTTTCTTACTATTATTTTTTGGGGATGGGTCTCAAAGACTTTATTTAGTTCAAGTAATATTGAACCAGTTATAGTTTTTCTAGTAACAAACTTTGTTTTAGTCTTCAATAGATTCTCTTTTTTAGTAATTAGAATGCTTCAAAAAGGAAGATTATACTCATACTTGCAAATAGTCCAGAAGGCAACCAATATATTTATAACCCTTATTTTAGTAAAGGTAATAAATGATGGATTCCTTACTCTTATTCTGTCGATGACTATTTCGTTGTTTATAGCAACCTTTATTTCTATAATTTTAAGTAAAGATATGTGGAAGTTAAGAGGAACTAACAAAAAAATTAAAACTAAAAACTCTGAATTAATTAAGTTCGGTCTTCCCTTAGTATTCACTTTTTTGGTTACATGGTTATTTCAAGCAGCTGATAGAATTTTTATTAAATATTACAACGATTATTATGAACTTGGCTTGTATTCAGCCGCTTTTTCTATAGTCGCACTCTTAAATGCTGTCCAAACCGCTTTCTCAACTTTCTGGATTCCTGTCGCATATGAACATTATGAAAAGGATCCTGAAGATAAAACTTTTTTTCGAAAAATAAATTCGATTGTAACCTTTGCAATGTTTGGCATAGGTATATTTCTAATTTTATTTAAAGATATAATTATTTTTTTATTAGGTAAAGAATTCCGGGGTGCGTCAAATATAATGCCATTTTTAGTATTAATGCCCATTATGTACACAATATCCGAAACCACAGTATTGGGAATTAATTTCAAAAAGAAAAGTAAATACCATTTTATTATTGCAATTATTTCAGCAGTCGCAAACATAATAGGGAATATTCTTCTTGTTCCTAAGTATGGAGCTGTTGGCGCAGCAATATCAACTGGCCTCTCTTACAATTTATTTTTCACATTAAGGACATTAGTTTCACAAAAACTTTTTAAAGTTGAATATCAATTAAAGAAATTTTATTTTATGTGTTTTTGTATGACTTTATTTGCTTTATATGCGACATTCTATTCTTTTGATTATTATTATTTGGTTATAGGGCTTACTAATTTAATCTTATTAGTTCTATTATATAAAGAAATAATAATCGAAATAAAACATTACTTTTTAAATAAAAAGCAAGTTTATAGTAAGGAGAGGGCTAATTGAAAATAAAAAAAATTGTTAAAAAACTCCTTGGTCGAAAAGAATATCTTGAGAAATTAAAAGAGAGAGGATTAAAGTACGGAAAAAACTTCAACTTATATCATACTGAAATTGATTTTTCTTTCTGTTACTTGGTCGAAATTGGTGATGATGTTACTATAACACATAGCACAATTTTAGCTCATGATGCATCTACAAAAATGATGTTAGGTAAAAGCCGAATTGGGAAGATAAAAATAGGAAACAGAGTGTTTATTGGCTGGGGAAGTATAGTCTTACCAAATGTTACTATTGGTGATGATGTGATTGTTGCTGCAGGCAGTGTTGTTTCTAAAGATATTCCAAGTAATAGTGTTGTAGCAGGAGTTCCTGCAAAAATAATTGGATTTACTAGTGACTATATTGAAAAAAATAAAAAACAAATGGAAGTCTCTCCTGTATTCCATACTAATTGGAGATTTAAAACGAAGGAAGAAATCAGTAAAACAATACAGATGCTGGATAAAACTATAGGATATGATGATTAAGTTTAATTTAACTATATTTGATTTTTGTGGATAACTTTCCATTAGAATATCAAAAAAATATAAATAGAGGTTCTATGTATGGATAAAAGTAAAGAGTTGATATCAGTAGTAGTACCAACATATAATAGAGAAAAATTAATACGAAGGACAATTAAGAGTGTTTTAAATCAGACTTATTCAAACTTTGAATTGTTAATAATAGATGATGCATCCACTGATAATACTGAGGCTGTAGTTAAAACATTCAATGATTCACGTATTAAGTACTTTAAGCTAGAAAAAAATAGTAAGGGAACAAAACCAAGAAATATAGGGATAAAAGAAGCCTCAGGAGAATTTATAGCTTTATTAGACTCTGACGATGAATGGGTTAATGATAAATTAGAAAAACAGTTAAAATATGTTAGAGAGACCGGTTATAAAGATATTGTCTGTTTTACTGGAGTCATTCTGAAAGATGATAAGAAAGAAGTTTTATCAAGTAATGAAAGTTTTGATGATAAAAATGATATAATGGAATATATTTTGCTTCATGATAATGTTGTGCAAACAAGCACATATATGCTTTCTAGCGACCTCGCAAAGAAAACAATGTTTGGTGAAAATGTAAAGAAACATCAAGATTGGGATTTTTGCCTGAGGTTGAAAAAAAACGGTGCGAATTTTATTTATTTACCTGAGCATCTCTCTATTTACTATTCAGACAACAGAGAAGGACGAATTGCAAATGATCTAAAATACGAGCTTTCTAATGAATGGGCAAAATCTATAAAGGATGTAGTTTCTGAAAAAGTTTATAACGCTTTTTTAGCTAAAATAGTCGCTAATCAACTGATTTTAAGTGGGAAAAGAATAATGCCTTTAAAAATACTTTCAAAAGCTTATAATACACGGAGTATAAATTCTCGAACTTTTGTAAAAGGGGTTATGAGATGTTTAAGACCAGTATACTTTAATTCTATTAAATTAAAAAAGTGAATTTATGCGCTAATTTTTAGTTGGCTATAGCAAACATATTATTTCAATTAATATAAACTTATATCCAACTATAATTTATTATAAACAATCCACTTAATAGTTGTACTTTAGCTGTATCCCGTAGGGATACAGCTTTTTCGTTTCCAATTATTTTATTTATTAACTTTGTATAAAATTAAAATCCCACTTTATAGTTCTATTGAATATTAGGAAAGTATGTATTCAATTTAAAAGATATTGGGATCAAGTCTTATTAATTGATACTAGTAAAAAGTATATACTTATTTTGCTTGAATAGGTAATCTCAAAGATAAGATATGCTTATTCCAAAACCTGGAATAGCCTGCTCGTCTCCCACAATGTGTAGTTAATTGTTATCTCTATGGACTAGAGTTTATTAAAATTTAAAGGAATGAGCATAAAGATGATAAAAGTTTCCGTAATTATCTGTACTTATAATAGGAGTGCTTTTTTAGAAAAATGTATTAAAAGTATCTTATCTAATAAGTTTAGTGAAAAAAGTTATGAAATTCTTATAATAGATAATAATTCTGTAGACCAAACTAAAGAAATTGTTCACCAGTTTATTAAAGGAAAAAGTAATATTAAATATATTAAAGAAGAGCAAGTGGGATTATCTTTTGCACGAAATAGGGGAATCACAGAAGCAAAAGGCAATATTGTTGCTTTTATAGATGACGATGTTGAGGTGAATTCAAATTACATTAATTCTATTGTACAATTTTCCGAAAAATATCCTGATGAAGTTTGTATTAGTGGAAAAGTAATACCTGTATGGAACTTTCAAAAGCCAAGTTGGTTCTCAACTGAGTTTGCTTCTATTGTAGGGGAGACAACCTATGGTGCGAATGTTAGAATCCTAAATTATAGAGAGTATCCAATAGGTTGTAATATGATATTTAAAAAAGATATATTTAACGAAATAGGATTATTTAATACTGAACTAGGTATAAAAGGTGATCAATTGTATCTGGGAGAAGAAGTGGAAATTTGTGATCGCATCTTAAAGTTGGGAAAAAAAATATACTATTTACCTGATGCTTTTGTATATCATAGTGTCCATGAAAATAAAGTAAATACAGAATATATATCTAAGAGACTGTCCCTAGAAGGAGATTCAATTGCCCAATGGCATTATGAAACTAAAACTAAATTAGGAATGCTGATACACTATATTATTAGATTAGGTGTATTATATTTAAGGGATTATCCGGCTTATTGTATAAATAAAGTATTAAAAAGAAATTCATTTAATAAATTGTGTAAAATCAAAAGAACAAAAACTTACTTAAAAAAGTCCTATAAATTGATGTTGAAAGTATAAAAAATGAAAAGGTGGTACAAATGATTGCACTACTAAATTATATTGTTAGCAAATTAAAAAAAAGAGAATTTAAACTAGATAATAGAATAAAATTTTACAATTTGTTAGGAATACTATATTTAAGATTTATATCATTGTTAAGAGGTTCTCTTAAAAGCTTAGGGTTTAAAAAGAGAGGTAAAATCTTATTTTTTGGTAAAGGCGTAAAAATAAAACACAAAAATTTTATTGAATTAGGAAATGGAGTTACAATAGAGGATTATGTTTTATTAGATGGTTTATCTAGAGAAGGGCTCATTTTGGGGGATAACGTTAAAGTTGGTTCTTATTCGATAATAGCTTGTTCGGGAAATCTTACAAACTTAGGAAAGGGAATCAGAATAAAATCAAATAGTGGTATCGGAGATTTTTGTTTCTTTGGTGCAGCAGGAGGTATATCCATAGGTAGTAATGTAATAATGGGTCAAAATGTAAGATTTCATTCGGAAAATCATAATTTTGATAGGATAGATATCCCAATAAAAGAACAAGGTGTAACTAATAAAGGTATATTTGTTGGAGATGATTGTTGGATTGGGTCAGGAGTAGTGTTTTTAGATGGAGTTCAGGTAGGGGAAGGTTGTGTAATTGGAGCAAATTCACTAGTGAATAAAGATATTCCACCATATAGCGTAGCAGTGGGGAACCCGGTAAAAGTCATTAAAAATAGAAAGAAATTTAAGGAGGCAGGACGGTGAATATATTGCATGTGTCGCTAGGTCTACCTCCTTATCGTACAGGTGGGCTAACAAAGTATTCTTTAGACTTAATGCTCGAACAAAAAGCTCAACAACATTCTGTTTCATTACTTTTCCCTGGTCATTACACAATTTCTAATAAATGTAATATTGTGAAGAGAAGGGACTTTAATGGAATACAAGTTTACGAATTAAATAACCCATTGCCAGTACCTTTAACCAGTGGTGTTCAGAATCCATCATACTTCTATCAAAAAAGTGAGGTAGCAATTTTTAAAAAATATCTAAAAGACTTGTCCCCAGATATCATTCATTTCCACACGTTAATGGGTATATATAAAGAGTTTATACAGGCGGCTAAAGATATAGGAATAAGAACAGTATTTACTACACATGATTATTTTGGAATATGTCCTAAAGTTAACTTAATTGATACTAGTGGAGCAGTATGTGATGACTATTTACAAGGAGAAAAATGTATTGGATGTAATATAAATGGATTCAGCCTCCCTATGATACATTTATTACAGTCACACACTTACAAAAAGTTTAAGGAAAGTAATACAGTGAAAAAAATAAGAAAGTATAAAAAAGGAAATATCAAAACCAGTGAGCTCGAAGTAATTGTGAAAAAACCAAAAATCATGACAAGTAAATTAGCTAATGAATATGTTGTGTTGCGAAGTTATTACATCGAAATGTTAAACTTAATTGATTTATTCCACTTTAATAGTTCAGTAGCAAAAAAACAATATGAAAGATATTTAAATGTGAATGGGCGTTTTATCCCCATTACTCATTCTGATATTATAGATAAACGTAAAAATAATGATCATGCCCTAAATTTTGAACCAACTAACCCCTTGAAAATTACCTATCTTGGTCCGATAAATAAATATAAGGGTTTTTATTTATTAAAGGATAGCTTAAACGACTTAATGGAAAAAGGACAAAAGAATTGGCATTTAAATGTATATGGTGATTTTCTTAATGATCCAGTTGCATATAATCCTAAACATTATACATTTAATGGTAGGTATCAATATAGTGATTTGCAAAAAATTTTTTCTGCTACTGACCTTCTAGTTATTCCTAGTATTTGGAAGGAGACATTCGGTTTTATTGGCTTAGAGGCATTATCGCACGGTGTTCCTACGCTAGTATCCGAGTATGTAGGTTTTAAAGATATAATAGAAGATAAAAAAACAGGAATTGTTTTTAGAATAGATAAAAACATATTAGCTAACAAAATTAGTGTCTTAATTAATAATAGAAATTTTCTGCAAAATATTAAGACTAATATAATGAATATGCATTTTCCTTATACAATGAAGGAGCATACAAAAGAAATAATAAACTTGTACAATCAAGTGGAGGTAGGAGTAGGGTCATAAATGAAACATGTATTTATAATAGGATCTAAAGGAATTCCAGCAGTATATGGTGGTTTTGAAACGTTTGTTGATTATTTAACAAGTAGAAAAAAAAGCAAAGATATATCTTATCATGTTTCTTGTTTAGCTAATGATAATGAAGTATTCGAATACAATAGTGCCCGTTGTTTTAATGTAAGGGTTTTAAATGTTGGTAGCGCCAAAGCTGTATTATACGACCTATTTAGCTTGCGCGAATGTATAGCATACATTAAAAAAAATAATTTAAAGGATTGCATTATATATATTTTAGCTTGTCGTATTGGTCCTTTCTTTTCCTTTTATTATAAAAAATTAAAAAAAATGAATGTAAAGGTATATGTAAATCCAGACGGTCATGAATGGAAAAGAAGTAAATGGAATATAGCTATAAGACAATACTGGAAGCAATCTGAAAAACTAATGGTAAAGCATGCCGACTTGTTAGTATGTGATTCTAAGGGAATTGAAACCTATATAAAAAAAACATACAGGTCCTATGAGCCAAAGACAACTTTTATTGCATATGGTGCAGATGTTACAAATTCTACTCTTACACATGATGATGTGCAGCTTACAGAATGGTATCAAAGACATAATGTGAAAGCTAATAATTATTTTTTAGTAGTGGGTAGATTTGTTCCAGAAAACAACTATGAACTTATGGTTCGAGAGTTTATGAAATCAGACTCAAAAAGAGATTTTGTTATTATATCTAATGTTGAACAAAATGAGTTTTACCAGGAACTATTGGAGAAAACGCAATTTGATAAAGATCCAAGAGTCAAATTCGTAGGAACAGTTTATAACCAAGAATTATTAAAGAAAATAAGAGAGCAAGCATACGGATATTTTCATGGGCATGAAGTAGGTGGTACAAATCCGTCTCTTTTAGAGGCATTAGCATCGACTAAATTAAATCTATTGTTAAATGTAGTATTTAATAAAGAGGTTGGCAAAGATGGGGCGGTTTACTTTTCAAAACAAGTTGGTTCCCTAGCCAATTTAGTAAACAAAGTCGAATTATATTCTTCTGAAGAACTTGAGCAGCTTAGTAAGAAGGCTAGAAATAGGATTTTGAATGACTATTCCTGGGAAAAAATTGTAACAGAGTATGAAACATTGTTCTTAGATAAAGGAGTTGATCATAAATGAAAGGAATTATTTTAGCAGGAGGTAGTGGAACACGTCTTTATCCACTAACAATGGTAACTAGCAAACAGTTACTACCAATATACGATAAACCAATGATTTATTATCCACTTTCAACATTGATGCTTGCCGGAATTCACGATATATTAATTATTTCAACACCAGAAGACACCCCCCGATTTGAATCATTATTAGGCGATGGTTCTCAGTTCGGTATAAATCTTGAATACAAAGTTCAACCAAGCCCGGATGGATTAGCCCAGGCTTTTTTAATTGGAGAAAATTTTATTGGTGATGATTCGGTTGCCATGGTACTAGGTGATAACATTTATTATGGTAACGGAATGAGGAGTATTCTTCGAAGAGCAGCTCAGAAGGAACAAGGAGCTACCGTTTTTGGATACCATGTGCAAGATCCAGAGCGCTTCGGTGTGGTTGAGTTTGATGATAATGGAAAAGTGTTAAGTGTTGAAGAAAAACCTGCAGTGCCAAAATCTAATTATGCTGTCACTGGTTTATACTTTTATGATAACCGTATTGTAGATATTGCTAAACATGTTAAACCCTCGGCACGTGGCGAGTTAGAGATTACCGCAGTGAATGAAGCTTATCTTCAAATGGGAGAGCTTGAAGTAGAACTTTTGGGACGCGGGTTTACTTGGTTGGATACGGGAACACACAAAAGTTTAGTAGCAGCAACAAACTTTGTTAAAACAATTGAGGAACACCAAGGGATTAAAATTGCTACTCCTGAAGAAATCGCTTATATCAATGGTTGGATTGGAAAAGAAGAGTTAATTGAAGCTGGAGAAAAATTTTCGAAAACAGGTTATGGACAATATCTATTAAAAGTAGCCAGCGGCAATATAAAGTATTAAATAAGAGGTGTTAAATATATGAATGTACTTGAAACTTCCTTGTCAGGTGTAAAAGTAATTGAACCAAAGGTATTCGGTGATCATCGTGGTTGGTTCATGGAAACATATAGTACGGAAGTCTTTAAAGAAGCTGGAATTGATATTAAATTTGTTCAGGGTAATCATTCGTTTTCAACTGCTAAAGGAACATTAAGAGGTTTGCATTATCAATTAAATCCGAAAGCTCAAACAAAACTCGTTCGATGCACTAAAGGAGCTATTTTTGATGTCGCAGTGGATATTCGCAAGGGCAGTCCATCCTACGGTAAATGGTTCGGTATCGAGTTAAGTGCGGAAAACAAGAAACAATTACTAATTCCTAAAGGGTTTGCCCATGGCTTTATGACATTGACTTCCAATGTGGAAGTTCAGTATAAAGTGGATGAATTGTATGCTCCTGATTGTGATAGAGGCATCATCTGGAATGACCCGGCAATTGGCATTGAATGGCCGATTGATATTACACCAGTATTATCTGAGAAAGACCAAAAAGCACCTATCCTGGAGAAAGCTTACAATAATTTTGTCGTTGGAGATAACCTATGAAAATTCTAGTAACAGGTTATACAGGCCAACTTGGTTATGATGTTGTATGTGAAGGAACAAACCATGGTCTTGAGATGATTGGTGTAGGATCAAATGATTTGGACATATCTGATGAACAATCAGTTTACCAGTATGTTAAGGAAATCAATCCAGATGCTATCATACATTGTGCTGCCTATACTGCCGTGGATAAAGCAGAAGATGATAAGGAAAACTGCTGGAACGTAAATGTTAATGGGACGAAGTACTTAACGAACGCTGCAAAAGATTTTAATGCGAAATTTATGTACATAAGTACAGATTATGTGTTTGATGGATTAGGTGAAATTCCCTTTGTTGAAACCGATGCTCCAAACCCAGTCGGATATTACGGACAGACCAAGCTTGAAGGTGAAAAGGCAGTACAGTCTCTTTTATCTGAATGGTTCATTGTCCGCATATCCTGGGTATTTGGTTTAAATGGAAATAACTTTGTGAAAACCATGCTGCGTCTAGCTGAAACTCGTGATGAATTAAATGTGGTAGGAGATCAAGTGGGTTCTCCTACAAATACGTATGATTTATCACGCTTATTGTTAAAGATGGTTCAGACTAATAAGTATGGGATATATCATGCAACAAATGAAGGATTTTGTAGTTGGGCAGAATTTGCCGAGGAAATTTTTAATGTAACCGAGAAAAAAGTAAAAGTGAATTCCATTACAATGGAAGAGTATCCTACGAGGGCAGTACGTCCTAAAAACTCTCGTATGTCTAAGCAAAAACTAATTGATAACGGCTTTAACCCTTTACCGGGTTGGCAGGACTCTTTAAAATCTTACTTAATCGCATTAAAACATGAGGTGAAATAATGGATAGGAAGAAAATTCTTGTTACAGGTGGGGCAGGGTTCATTGGTGGGAACTTTGTTCAATATATGGTGAACAAATATCCCCAGTATGACATTTATAATCTAGACTTATTAACGTACGCGGGTGATTTAACCAAACACCGTGAAATTGAAAAGAAAGATAATTATAAATTTATCCAAATGGATATTGCTGACCGGGAAGGAATTATGGAACTCTTTGAAAAAGAATACTTTGATTATGTGGCCCACTTTGCTGCAGAAAGTCATGTGGATCGTTCCATAACTGAGCCGGAAATTTTTGTACAAACGAATGTGTTAGGAACTCAAGTATTACTAGACGCGGCTAAACACATTGGTGTGACAAAATTTGTTCACGTTTCTACCGATGAAGTATATGGTGAATTGGATTTTGACACAACGACGTTCTTTACAGAAGAAACCCCATTAAATCCAAATAGTCCGTATAGTGCAAGTAAGGCCTCATCTGATTTCATGGTAAGAGCCTATCATGAAACGTTTGGACTTCCTATTAATATTACTCGTTGTTCAAATAACTATGGTCCATTCCACTTCCCTGAAAAGCTTATACCTTTAACCATTTCAAGAGTACTCAATGATGAAAAAGTACCTGTATATGGTGACGGTAAAAATATCCGTGATTGGTTGCATGTTTTAGATCACTGTGCTGCCATTGACCTTGTTCTGCATGAGGGAGTAAATGGAGAGGTCTACAATGTCGGTGGACATAATGAAAAAACAAATTTAGAAGTCGTTAAAACTATTATAAAAACTCTTGGTAAATCTGAGGAGTTAATTGAATTTGTAACCGATCGTTTAGGCCATGATAAGCGTTACGCAATTGATCCTACTAAATTGGAGAAGTTAGGTTGGAAACCAACTTATACATTTGATTCAGGAATTGCTCAAACGATTGACTGGTATTTAGATAAAAAATGGTGGTGGGAGCAAATCATTAGTGGGGAATACCAAAATTACTTTGAAAACCAATATTCTTTAAATAAAGAGTGATTCATATGTGTGCCTCGGCCTGCATTGGAATGGATGCGGGTTGAGGTTTTTTTTCTGTGGTTTTTAGTATATGGAGAACTAGTTAGGACATTTTTAAATTGAAATTTACATATATGCTAATGATAAATGACGGGTATGATATAATTCCCCCATATTATGGTTGTTTTGAATTAGAGAGTGGAGGGATTTTAATAGTGAAATCCTCTATTAAAGTTATTAAGCATAGATCAGTTGGAAATAAAAGACTATGAAAACATTTAAAATTGTTATCGTTGTTGCCTGGACCCTTTTCCTTGGTATTCACACGTTTACGGACAATCTTGAAGCATTGTTAGGCAGCCAGATTATTGAATTTAGACTGACCTCACCTGACTTCTCCCACTTTTTCAGTTTCTCAGACATTACCCTGATTCATCCTAACTTTATTCTTATTAAAACCGGACACTTTTTAGGTTTTGCCATCCTGGATCTTTTGCTTTTTGCCTGGTTAGGGAAGCATGGGCGGGCAGTGATTCTGTCCTTTGGATTTGCTGTATTTACCGAAGTAATGCAGCTGTATTTTGGACGGGATGGCCGGTTGTATGATGTCATTATTGATACGATGGGGATTATTTCGGTGTATGTGTTGCTGAAGCAATTTAAAGCGAGAAGTCATGAGTCGTCGATGTAAAAAAGGCAGCCAATGCTAAACAAGCGTGAGAAAGCACCGATATTTTTTAATAATGGATGCTTTCTCACATATTTAAGAAAAGGAGATGAGTAAATGACAATTCGAGAAATTGCGATAGCGATCTATGTGATCAACAACCATGCGAAAAATGCGCCGATCCTTTATTCATTAAAGTATAGGGCGATCCAGCAGCTGCTGAAAGAAGGACGTGCTGAGAAAATAGGGCTGCAATATTCACCCAACCCAGGAAAAGCTTTGCGGCGATTGGATGTACTCGTCAGAATTGAAGATTTCTTCTTTCATCAGCCCTCCACCAAGGAAGATCGAAGAACATTGAAGGTGGTAGAACGCGATTCTAGTTTTCGTAATCCTAAAGAGAGAATGTCTATATTTCGTGCCAAGCAAATAATAAATGCCTATTCTCCTCCAAAAAAATCTTCTGAAAATCGTAAGAACCCCCTTCCTAAGCAACAAACTCCTTATACTGGGTTTTCAGCCTACTTGAATGGTACATACAAATAAGCATAATTTTAAGTCTGTTATTTAACATGGGTATTTACATTTAAGTTGTTTGAGATATCCTTCTTTATGACAAATGGGTTCGTAAAGTAACGCTGCTCAATATTCCGCCAATGCACGTTCTTAACATGGTCCATATAGTTAACAATTTTCCAGAAGATTTTCTCTGCACCAGGGTGGAAGCAATTAAAGGTATTTCCTTCTTTGATGTGATAATCAATAAAGGTAGAAACGTCCTTTTGAGTGAGTTTTACTGTGTTCTTAGAGGCGATGGAAAAAAGGAAATGCTTATTTTCAGCGTTTAATTGGGAGGTTTTTATGTAATTAAATAACGGTTGTTCACCTAATGAGTTGGCAAACTTTTCATTTCTACCCAGCGTGGGATGTAATATGAATTTTTCCAGGTCTGCCTGATCGACCTTTAGTCTTTGGGATAAGGAAGAAATGTCCCAATTGGAATCTGCCAGAATGCTCTTCACATAGAAATTTTTCAAACTCCAGTATCGGCTTCCTTCTACTAACAGGTTATTAACCGTTCTTATAAACCGATCAATTTTATTACTGTTTTCGTATTGTGATACGTTGCATTTAAATACCCCGTTAGCATCCATGTACAGGCAGCTAAAAAAGTATTCAAAATGACCCGCCACATAGTAGCAGTCCTTCATTTTTTCCAATTCAATTAGAGGACCAGTAATGCCATTTGTCATTAACCTGTACTTTTTCACCATGGTGGCTTTTGAAGGAAAAATTTTAAAATCATATGCAATGTCGTTTAACTTTACTTCTTCCATTCGAATAATTGCCATGACTCACCTCCAACAGGATTTTTACAATGCTGATTCATCTGCATTCAGCCAATCATACGTGTGAACCTCAGCATACCGCTCTCTCCTGCGCTCAACGGTAAGAACCCCATAGAGAACCCCATAAAAATATTGAGCAAACGTTGATTTGATTTTTCGCAGTTTGTACTGGTAAACCGTGATCTTGAAGGCTTGAATCACATCTGGGACCAATACCTCGAGCGGCCGTTCCATCTGCAGTTTATTATAGGCGAGTCGTGCTTTCTGCCAAAGGGAGCAAATTTCTGCAGCGGTGGTGAAGAAGGGTTTGACCGCAGAAATAAAATCCATAGGTATGTAGTCAGGAAGATATGAATAATCCAATGAAGTTGGAGAAAACGCGGGTTGCTTACGTATGGTTTTGGTTTTTAATTTTTTTATATTTTTTGTTTCTAGGTTTTTAGTTTCCGATATCGAAATGTCGGGATTTTTCCCAGAGCTGCAAGGGGGTTGAGGACTTTGCCGACCCGTCAATTGTTGGGGAATCGGTCTGTCAAAATGATGGAACACAAAAATGTTGTGGGAATAGCCGCCCTTGTTCCGGATGGTGTGATGGATGGAAATGATCCCAAGTTTTCTTGCTTTGCGCAGCATGCGTTCAACCGTGGAACGGGAAATACCGCCTTTTTCATGACACGCAGAAACAAGCGTACTGATTCTTGCATTGCATACGCCAATGACTTTAACACTATAGCGTGTGAGCTGGTGAAAGGCGATCAACTCCCCCTTCGTAAACTTCTCCCCATGCTCCTCCAAAAAGTGTTTGTTTGATTCATTAAACTCCTTAACCGTTTGAAACTCACTTAAGGTTTTAAAATTCGTAATCTTTCCAGGCACCATATGTCTCTTCCTCTCTATATAAGGGTCTTCACTCTTTAAATAGAGAAAAAGGGGGAAAAGGAGGCATGGGTTTTAAAAATATTTTTTGGGGAGCAGAACCCTTTTGCAGGAGTAATACGTTTGCTTGGAAATGAAATGATAGATGGCAGATTGATGTTGAATGGACGTATACGAAGAATGGAGACTGTTTACAGCAGAACCATACAGTAACATTCAATAAAATTTTGACAATGATATCGTTTGTTATGAAGGTAGCTCATGACTTATCGAGACTTCCTTATGCCGCTCATGCAAAAATGGATGGTTCAATATATTATTTGGAGGTAAGCTACAATGAATTTGGGTTATTATTTAGCTCTAGGTGATTCAATAACATGGGCATCGGTCACGGGGACTACAAAAGGGAGTGACTTCTACGCGATGAAAGTAAGAGATGCCATCGCTGCAAATTATCGGCCTATAAAGTTGGTTAATAACGGGATTGGCGGAATTACTTCCAATCATTTAGTTCAGAATATGCATTGGTGTACCAGAGTCGTTCCTGATATCGTCACCATTGGAATCGGTATGAATGATGCCGTAAATGGATATGTACCAGTCTCGAACTACAAAACAAATCTGCAAACTGTGATCGATACATTAAGAACGGTCAATCCTACTGGAGACATTATCCTTTGCACGCCGAGCCAAACTACTGATCCGAAACGATCAACCATTCAAAATTACCGTGATGCCATGGCAGAAGTTGCAAGCGCGAACGGAATGGGTTTAGCCAGATTTGATTTAGCGTATACATACGAAGAGGTTGCTACTTATTCTGATGATGGAGTAAATCCTAATAAAGCAGGACACCAAAAAATATTTGATAAGCTTTGGAAGGAGGTCCAAAAAGTGAAATTTTTAAATTAAAAGTGTGTAAACAACAAAAATAAAAACGATACCATCACCGTTTCCGAATTAACCAAGGGTGATGTAATCAAAGTGTACGATGCTTCCAAAGGAGGATAATTACTCGCTACGTCAAGTGCTGCAACGGGCACCAGTGTTACCATTTCTATTAAACAATTGGGGGCCAAGGCAGGAACGGCCTACCTGACTGTTACTAATACAGGAATGAGCGAGAGCGGAAGAACTGGTGTTTAATATAAGGCGGAATAACAATTTGAAAGCTCCCCTTCAACTTGAAATGAAGGGGAGCTTTTTTAGGCTGCTATTTAATTTCCTTTAAATGCCAAACATAGCTCTGGAAGTCACCCTTTATGGAAGTCGGGATACTCAAGCCAACATAGGAGAGCTCGTCTCCTCCATAGAAGGAATCGGTCCCAACGATCTGATAGGTCTTATCGGTATTTATACCTGTTAGACGGAGGTAACGCAGGGGTTCTGCGGGTTCTTCCAATGTACGGAAATAGTAAACAATGGCTTCCGACTTATCCTCATTGACGAAAAGCCAGGCTGTTTCATTGCCTTCAAAAGGACTCTTCAGGCGGTAGAAATCACCGAATTGGACGAGCTTACGAATTTGCTTGTAGGTAGCCACCTGATCCTTTACGGCTTCTTTTTCCTCGTCCGTCAGCTTGGTCAAGTCCAGTTCATACCCAAGGTTTCCGGACATGGCCACATCGCCGCGCATGTTTATGGAAGTGATCCTGTTCACCTGGTGGTTTGGAACCGCCGATACATGAGATCCCATTGAAACAATAGGATATACCAGGCTGGTCCCGTACTGGATTTTCAAGCGCGAAACCGCATCCGTATTGTCGCTTGTCCACGTCTGTGGCATGTAATATAGCATTCCGGGGTCAAATCTTCCTCCGCCGCCGGAGCAGCTTTCAAAAAGGATATCAGGGAACGCGGATGTTATATGTTCCATCACCCTGTATAAGCCGAGCATATAACGGTGTGCGGTTTCTCTTTGCCTGTCGGCTGGAAGGAGCGCTGAACCGATCTCCGTCATATGGCGGTTCATATCCCATTTTACATACGAGATGGGTACACTCGAAAGGATGTCGGATACCATCCGGATCACTTCTTCACACACGTCTTCTCGTGAAAAATCAAGGATGAGCTGGTTTCGGCTCTCAGACCGCTGACGACCTGGAACATGGAGGCACCAGTCCGGGTGATTACGATATAACTCGCTGTCCACTGAAACCATTTCCGGTTCAAACCAAAGGCCGAACTGCATGTCATGCGACCTAACCTTTTCGGCAAGAGTATCAAGACCTTCCGGAAGCTTTTCCTTGTTTACAAACCAGTCTCCCAAAGAAGTTTTGTCATCATTTCTTTTTCCAAACCAGCCATCGTCAAGGACAAATAACTCAATTCCAAGCTCCGCTCCAACTTCTACTATGTCCAGAATCTTTTCGGCATTAAAATCAAAGTAGGTAGCTTCCCAATTGTTGACTAGAACTGGTCTTTCTTCATCCCGGAACTTTCCCCTCACTAGGCGGGATTGAAATAAATGATGGAAGGTGCGGGACATATCGCCGAGACCTTCTGAAGAGAAAACCATGACCACTTCAGGCGTTTGGAAGGAAGCCGAGGGTTCAAGTTTCCAACTAAAATCGAAGGGGTTAATGCCCATGGTTACCCTGGTTGTACTAAACTGATCGACCTCCGCCTGAGCAAGAAAATTCCCGCTGTAGACAAAGTTGAACGCATACACTTCGCCCGTCTCTTCAGTAGTCCCTTTTCTTAGTAACGCTATAAAAGGATTATGCTGATGGCTGCTGGCGCCTCTTGTGCTTTCAATGGATTGAATGCCCTGCCGAAGCGGCTGCCTTTCAATATGGCGCTCTTTGACATGGGCACCGTGCAAATGCAAAAACTCAAAATCAGCATCTTTGAAATCTACACTCATGCTGAGGGCGCTCAATAATTTGAGAGATTGCTTTCCTTTATTGACGAACCTGGTGGAGCGGGTGATCACATTAAAGTTTTCAAATACTGTATAGGTTAAAAAGACCTTTAATCCAGCCGTGGTATCTACCATCGTAATTTCGAGGGTTTCCGCTTCATTTTCATTCTCAACATACGTTGCCGGCAGGCCATCCAGTGGCTCTTTTCCTTTGAAGATACGATGCGATTCGTAACGCAAGTCTGTAACCGTTGAGCCATTTTCAAGCTGGACATGATACGCCGGCTTGCGAAAATCGGTGGTTCCGTATTGTGGATATTCCTGAGGGAGGGTATCTAATGAGAACGTCCTGTCCTCTTTATAAGGATTGCCTGAAAACCCACGGTCAAGGAGTTGGAGAAAATTAGAACCCCGGTAGGCTTTTATTTTTTTACCCCAATAAAGATGAAGAAGAAAGCCATCTCTTTCAATACCCATTACATAGCTGGTATCTTTTGCTTGCAAGTGAAATTGTCTGCTTTCAGAATTAAACGAAATCCCCATGTATTATCGAACTCCTACTTATTTTATTGCTCCCTTGACGATTCCGCCAATGATCCATTTTTGTGCAAAGATATAGACAATTACCATTGGTGATAAAGCCAACAGATATGAGGCGAAGGCCAGGTTGAAATCTGTTCCAAATTCAGATTGGAAAATATATTGCACAAGTGGCAATGTGGCATCTGCCGGATCGTTCAAGATAATTAATGGAAGCATGAAATCGTTCCATGCCCACAGGCATGTAAGTATAGCGATCGTTGCATTGATTGGTGTTAACAGCGGGAAAATGACCTTCCAAAATACACCCCAGGGACTGCAGCCATCGACAATAGCAGCCTCTTCAAGCTCTCTTGGAATCGAACGGATATACCCGACATAGATGAAAATATTCAGCGCCGCTCCATATACAATGTACAAGAAGATCAGTCCGCCCGGGTTATCCATGCCCAATTGGGAAGTCTGCTTGACCAGTGGAAGCATGATAATCGGAAAAGGGACAAACATGGCGCTTACAAAAAAGTAATAAAGCCCCTTAAAGAATTTACGATCCATATTTCTCGCAATCGCATAAGCGACCATCGAATTTGTCAGGATGGTAAAAACAACCGTTACCACGGTAATCACGGTACTGTTTTTGAAGGCTGCGAAAAAATTGGTCGCTTCAATGGCTTTTGTAAAGTTTTCAAAATGAAGCCCTGTCGGTAAAGAAAGGACGGATTGAGCCATTTCGTCAGGCGTTTTCAACGCGATGGAAATCACAAGATACAAAGGGATGAAAATCACTAATGAACCTAATGCAATGAGTGAGGTTACCAACCAGTTTGTTCTTTGCTTCAGCATTACATATCCATCTCCCTTCTTTGGAGAACTTTAATTTGAAAAATTGAAATAGCAACAATGACAATTAAGTAGATGACCGAGTTGGCAGACTGATAGGCAAACTCGCCTCCGGAGAAACCGCCTTTATAAATGATCAAAGAAATCGATTCGGTTGCCCGTCCGGGTCCGCCGCCTGTCAAAGCCACAACATGGTCGAAAACCATCAGGAAATTTTTCATTGATAAAACCATGTTAATGGTGAAGAAAGGGGCAATCATCGGAAAAGTAATCTTCCAGAATTCCTGCCATTTGTTTGCTCCATCAAGAGCGGATGCTTCATACAGTTCGGTTGGAACCGTCTGCAAACCGGATAGATACAGGATGATATTAAATGCACAAGCCTGCCATACAGCGACAATGACAATGCCAATCCATGCCATTTTTTCGCTTCCCAAAATATTGTTGGATAGGAAGGCGATATGCCAAGTGTCACCCAGCTTAGGAATAACATTGGAAAAGATAAAGTTAAAGATAAATCCTACAATGAGCACACCGAGTACGTTGGGAAGGAAATAGACTGCCCGGAAAAAATTCCGGCCTTTAATTTTTGAGTTCAAGCCCATGGCAACGGCCAGGCTGATGATGTTTACAAGAATGGTAGAAACAATAGCGAATTTAAAGGTGAATAAATACGAGTTCAAGACATTCACGTCTTTAAATATGTTTAAGTAATTCTTAAGCCCGACAAAATCGTACGTTAGGCTCAAGCCGTCCCAGTTCGTGAAAGAATAATAGATTCCTTGCAGAGCTGGGTAGGTATGAAAGGTGAGGAAGAGAATAAAAGCAGGAATGGTCATTAGATAAAAATGAATATTTTTCATTCTTATCTTCGTCTTCTTTTTCTTAATGGTCACTGTAGAAGATTTCGGGTTGTTTAAAACAACATCTTCTCTGCTCATCGTGTTCACTCCTAGTAAAGATGGAGAAATGAGTGATTAAATCCCAATTTCTCCATCTCTTGATTGTTATTTACGGTCAGCTACTTTTTTCCACTCGCTGTCCAATGTTTTCAGGTAGAGATTTACATCTTTTTTCTGAGTAAGGACTTGTAATTGCTTATCAAGCGCAACTGCTGTCGGAACGTAGTGGTCAGGGAAATCTGATAAAGCGCCATCTGCAATCTTTTCTTTCAGGCCTTCCAATTCAGGAGCTTCCTGCGTGTATCCTTTCATGGCAGGGAACGCATTTTGTTCCTTTAAATAAATTTTTACTGCTTCATCACTGAACAGGAAGTCTACAAACTTCTTCGCTTCCTTTGGATGACTGGTAGTAGAGGATTGAGCAATCAACAAGTCTACACCGGATACGACCTTTGAATCTCCAACCGGATAAGGGAATACGCCTAATTCAATATTTGGATTGGCTTTTTTGATTTCAGGAATCGCCCAAATACCTTGAAGATACATGGCTGATTCGCCTTTTGCGAATGCTGTGTTTCCGTCATTGTAAGCTTTGCCGTTCTGGTTTTTATGTCCATATTGAATCAGTTGAAGAAATTTTTCAGCGGCTTCTTTATGGTCTTTTTTAAAGGATGTTTTTCCTTGATCAAGCTTTTTGAAGAAGTCATCGCCCTGCGTATTGGCCGCTAATACGTTATAGGCAGGAAGAGCTGTCCATGCGTCTTTAAACGTAAAGTAGAACGGGGTTTTGCCTGCATCTTGTACTTTTTTGGCCGCTGCAATAAATTCATCCCAAGTTTTCGGAACATCTAGCCCCAATTCCTTGAACATCGTCTTGTTGTAGATCACAGCATCTGCGTTCGCAGCATATGGAAGGCCGAATACTTTGTCCTGCTTAGAGATATCCTTGAGCATGTCAATGTACGCTGGCTGGATATCGTTCAGGTGGCTGTCCTTAGAAACATCTTTAAGTGCACCGGCTTTGGCAACATCGGAATACGAAATGTCTCCTCCCATTCCGATTACATCCGGTATATCACGCTTGGAGATCCTTGTTTTTAAAACCGTCACCGCATCAGGTGGCTGAGTCTGTACGACGTCAATTTTGGGGTTTTCCTTCTCAAACTTTTTGATCAGTTCATCAAACGTTCCTTTGGCCTCAGATTTATAGGACAAAAACTCGATCTTCACTTTTCCGTTGGATGAAGCATCTTTGGAGTCAGAACAGCCGGCAAGAGCCGATATGGCAAGCATCCCTGTTAATGCGAATGAAATCGTCTTTTTCATAGAATTAATCTCCTCTACTAATTTAATAATTTAAAAAAATGACAACGGTTTCAAAATGGAGGGTCCGGAAGGTTAATTCACCTCCCTAAGTAAAGCGTTGTTTACCGGGCCAGAACTCTCCCGGATGACTAACTCAGTGGGAAGGGTTACCTTCAAGGGAACATTTCTTCCATTAAGCTTGTCGTAAAGTATCTTTACAGCCGTCTTGCCCATTTCGTCTGTGTAAACTTTGACAGTGGATAGCGGGGGAGTTAAAAAGGCTGCCGCTTCAATGTTATCGTAGCTCACGATGGAAATATCCTCTGGAATCTTTAATCCTGCTTCATGAAGTGCTCTGTAAACTCCGAGGGCCATTGGATCACTGCCAACGACTACTGCTGTTGGCAAATGTTCTTCTTCCAGCAATTCCTTCATTAATGCATATCCGTTTGCGGTTCCCCACTCATCTGTCTTTATAAACTTTGAATGATAGAGGCCTTTTTCTTTCATGATCTTGTTAAAGGCCGCATGCCGGGCATCTTCTTTCTCACGGTTGTTTTTATTGCTTAAACCATATACCATTCCTTTACCGCCGATAAAAGCAATATTGGAATGGCCCAGCGAGAAAAGATAGTTAAGGATTTCATCCGTTGCGTTTTCAAAATCAGAAATAACGGCATCCACGTCTTTTTCTACAGGGAAATAATCGACAACAACAATATTGTTATTCTGATGATAAATGGTTTTCAAATCACTGATATCAATATCTCCAATAACAATGAGTCCATCGAGATCACTGAAACTTTCAGAAGAAATGTCAGACTTGCCGACCGCCATTACAGAAGCGATATTCAAATCAAATTCCCTGCATGTCCTTTCAATTCCTAAACGGATGGATTGAAAATACGTATCGACTGTTTCATCGTTAAGTATCAAAACTCCTATTGGACATTCAGTTCGCTTCATTTCCACTTTGGGTGCTTTTTTTCTAAGTGGCTTATATTTCAATTCCTTTGTTGCCTCAAGTACTCTTTTCTTCGTTTGCTCTGAAACCGATAAGGATGAATCGTTATTTAATATCCTGGATACTGTTGCAGTAGAAACCTTGGCATGCCGTGCAATATCTCTAATCGTGGTCATCTGAACACCTGCTTCCATTGTTTCTGTTAGTTATGTTTAGTTAATTTAACTAAATTCAAATTAAAGATATCATGGAAAGCGTTTTCTGACAATATATTTTTCGTAATTTTTACTAGTTTTGCGAAAAAAAGACTAGACTCATGGTTTTAAAGGATATTTTATGCTTGAAAGGCGCTTTCTTCAGTAAGTAATCAAACGGTGTTTAGTAAAATAATAGTCTGTTTTATGGTTTGTTTACTAAAGTTATTCACTGTGATAGTTGTAAAATAGCTTCCTAATAAAGGGGGCGAAATGTTTATTGTTGCTGGGTAATTCGGGTGCCAAAAGAACTAGATAAACCAATTCAGGTTGGTAAAAAGGATAGAGTTAAAGGGTTAACAAAATAAGGTAAAATATGATGGTGACAAACTTTTATAGGGATTTGTACGGTAAAGTTCTAAGGACGAAAGGAGGATGGCCGTTATGCTCGGGTTTTTGGATGGTGTGCGTGTACAAAGGCAGATTGAATCAATTAATCAGGATATACAGCAAATTAAAGAGGTTCAGCAAGGCCTTCTTACCTTGCAAAAAGAGACAAATACGCTTTCTCAGAATATTGCTCGTGATGTCATTCAGGAAACGCGGGAAGACATCTGGAAGGGAAAGAAGCAGCAGGAGTACAAGGACATGTATGAGTCGCTGGACAAGACCCTTTCAAGCTTTAAGGGTGACATCGGACAGCAAGTCTATTACATGGATTACTGGATTTCTTTTTTGGAGGGCGAACGATCCAAGTTAATGGTGTCCCTTCACGAAATTAAAGAAGCACTGAAGAAGCAGGAATCCAACAAATAAGGCAGGAGGGACTTCATGGAAATCAAAATAGAACCTAATCAGCTGGCAAGCCTTTCCAAACGAATGCTGGAGCACCAAAACCGGGCGAAGAACCTTCAGTACAGTCTGGAAAGAGAAACCGGAAAAGCCAGTTCCATTCTCTCTCGTTCTGAATTCCCGCCTCCGTTTTCAGGACAGATTTCCGCCACAAATGGTAGTATAAAGGAAACGAGCCAAACGATCGTACAGACTCTCGAATACCAGGCCGCCTGGCTCTCATATTTTGCCCACCAGGCCTCTGGTGCCGATAACGTACCGCTCTCGCTCACTCAGGCCACAGCCATCCTTGCAAAGTACGACGACCGGTTCAAGGACCCGGGCAAGACAGACGGCATCGATGCAGGAAAGCTCACAAAAGACGCTGCCGGAGAACTAACCGGCGTATACGATGCCCAGCGTGCAGCTACTGGTATCGATCCTGCAACGGGAGAAAAAATCTCCGGATGGAGCAGGGTTATGGCCGGAGGAATGTTTGCTCTTGGATTTACACCTATAGGAAAAGGTATAAAGGCATTCAAAGTTGTAAGAACAGCCGATAAAGTGATTGGAGTGGCGAAGGAAGGGCAGGCCGCGAGGAGAGTTGTTGGGTCGGCGGATGTCAGTAAAATAAGTAGTAAAACAAATAATCATTTTATAGGAACCCTAAAAGGAGAAAAAATTCATTTTGAAGGTGTAAGGGTAGAAGAAATTAAATACACTAAGAGACTTCCAGAAGAAACAGCTAAACTTAGGAAAGAATTTAACAGTTCTGTTAGGAAAAATTTTCTTAAAGGGTTTGCTAACGACCCAGTGAGAGTTGAACATCTTAGAAAAGCTGGTTTAACTGAGGGAGACATTGCAAGAATGAAAGATGGGCTTAATCCTAAAGGCTGGCAAGTACATCATAACTTACCTTTGGACGATGGCGGCAATAATGATTTAAATAACTTAGTGTTAATAAAGAATGATCCTTTTCATAAAGCGGTTACTAATGAACAGAACTCCTTAACTAGAGGATTAACTCCAACTGAAAGTAAAAAGATACATTGGCCATTGTTTGAGGATAATGTTTACCCACCAAAACTAAAAAGAAGGGAAGAGTAAATATGCCTCAATGGAAAGACTTGCTTACAGAAATAGAAAAAATAGAAAAAAAATATGGGAGTTCACTCAGGGAACCTGCTTCAGATACAGAGATTAGAAAAATGAATGATAATATTCATCAGAGATTAGGAAACATTACAATTACCCAGTCATATATTGAGTTTCTACAAAAAGTAAATGGATTAGATTTTAATGGTTTAGTAATCTATGGGATTGATGAAGATTTTTTAGATAATGAAATCGATGAAGAACTCCATGGGTTTATTGAGACCAATGAAATTTGGTATGAAAATGATTGGCAAAAAAAATATATATTTTATGGGGATTCCGATACAGCATGGTATTGTTTTGACTTAAAGGAACAACTTTATGTGGAACTCGATAAACCTTCAGGAACGTTAATTCAGTCATATGATAGCTTTGATTCCATGTTGAGTGATGCAATTGAAACAGTACTTTAATAACAAACGGATTTTTTGATTTACATATTCTAGGCGAGTGTTAGAAATAATGTGACCTTGATAGGCAAAGGCCTCTCAAGGTTTATTTTCTATTCATTGTAATTTTGTAAATTAGATAATCCATTGAATAAGGGTAGGTATGTATGGGAGAGGCGGGAAACCTGTTAAATAGTAATTGGTTTGGAGAAAAATCAACTGCAGTAACCTCATTTTCTCATGAAATCATTCTCAGAAATCAATGCTGGTAAAAAATGATGTGAAAATCTTGATTGGTGGAACATTCCTTTCGAGCTTTGTTACATTTTCTCTTTATTTAAGAAGACTACAAATTCACTAATGGATTGAGATGATAACAATGCGAAAAAAATTTGAAGATTGTTTTTCTGAATTGCAGTCAGATATGGTAGCGATCTGTCTGGAGTACGTTGAAAATAGGGCTGAAGATATTTATATTTACTGTTCCTACGAACCAGAAATGTATGCATTTGATGTATCTTTTAGAATCAACGGACGTGTTGTGCTTAAGAATCATTTGAATCATGCAGTTAAGGAAACTAATGATTCTTTTACATATGATACATCAGAACAAAGACAAATGGCGGTATTAGATATTGGGCTTAAAGATTTAGAAGACATTCATGCGCTATGTAAAGAATATGGAAGAGATATGCCAACGGAAATGAAATTACATTATAATGTTAAGCAAAACAGTCTGAAAGCACAGTATAAATATGATTTGATCTATTCTGAAGATGAAGAGTTATTACCTGATGACATTTTTGATGCATGGCTTGATGAGATAAAAAAGAGCGGTTGAAGGAGCGTTGAGCGAGAAGGTTTTTAAAACAAAGGAATTTCTCTTTGATCGTAAGAATTTGATGACAGATAGAGGAACTCCGGTTTTCCGAGTGGAAGGGTTTAAGAATCAACCGTATCTCGATGAGAAGGCTGATTGACGTATGGATCACGTTCTGAGAAAAATGAAATCTCCTATTTTATTCAACATGACCCTGTTCAGATTTGCTTTAGATGCTAAGAACAACCTTTGTGGCACCCTGGTAAGTGGTGTACTAGAACATGAAAAGAAAATATTAGAAAAGGCATTGGGATAAAGGTTTAGTTTTAGTTCTTCCAGGGAGGTCTCAGAAATGTTGGAGAGTATTTTATCAAAAGAGTATATTTTGCAAAACGGTGTGGAATTTGAAGGATACCTGGAATACGGTGGTCCTAATGAGTTAGCAATAGTAGAGTATAGCGATGATGGGCAAGAAAAACTATTTACGGGATTAGCTTATGATTTATATGAAAATGGAAATATAGAAAGTTACTTGTGTGTAAAAGATGGTGTAAAACAAGGAAAGTATGTCGAGTTTTATCCAAGCGGTAATATAAAAAGAATTGGAAATATGAACAAAAGTGCTGCTGAAGGGCTTCAAGTTGAATTTTATGAGAACGGGACAAAAAAGTATGAATCTCATTGCATTGCTGGACTGGAAATGACATTTATAAAGTACGACCAAAACGGAAAAATGATCGAACAAAAAACGGAACCAAGTGAATCCGATTTATTGTATGCCCAAAAATGGGGTAGGACATGAAATGGATCACGCTTTTACATAGGTTATAGCACAGCAAATAAAGTATGACTGGGTGAGTAGGGTATTGAGATATACATATGAGTTTAGGGGATATAGCCATAAATGGAGAGTGAGGCTTAAAAAGAATTGAGGAGATAAAATGGATGAAAAAGAACTAATAGATTTTATACAAGAATACATGGAAACAGATGACTTTACTGGTGGAGTGGATAAAAGCCAAATCACTGTCATTGAAGCTGCGCTTGGAGTGGAACTCCCGGAAAGTTATCAATGGTTTTTAACATCCTATGGATCTGGTGGGTTATTTGGTGTTGATGTTTTAGGAGTGGCTAAGTCTAATATTGCGACGGTTGTTACTGTAACAGAGAATTACCGAAGTTTAGGAATGGATGAGAGTCTGGTTGTTATTGAAGATAGTGGGGAATACGCTTATTGTTTAGATACAAGTCAAAAGAAAAATAATGAATGCCCTGTAATTGCATGGAATAGGCAGGGCGGACTTGATGACTACAATACGACAGAACATTTTTATGAATTTTTATTTCAGAGGTTTTTGGATGCGAAAGAAGCTTGGGAAGAAGATTTTTAAGTGAGGAGTTAGTATCGGCGAACACTATGAATTCATAAACGAACTGAAAGACTTCTTAGGTGGGACCTTTCACCAAGATAACTCCCCTGAACAGGCACTAGATGAGTTTATTAGAGAGTTGAGGAAAGAGTGTATGCTGTTCACCATAAGATCTTATGATGATTTTTTGAAAAGTAAAATGTCAAAACAGTAAATGTTAAATGGTCAAAGCAAAAGTGACGATTCATATGCTAGAATTATCCCTCGTTTAATGATGACGTTATCCTCGAACTAGCGTGGGGACAAACAGAAGATAAAATAGATCTGAATAGATCTGAATAGATCTGAATAGATCTATTACTTGAACAATTAATCTCCAATAATCCGGATACCATTGATCAAGAGTTTAGCAAGAGTTTCACAAATGGTTGTTCAGTATTATAAACGAGGCATATAAAACTGCATCTGCAGATGATCAATTATTTGAAGAAGTTTCAAATGCTTTTTACTATCCGGAACGGTTTTGGTTTTAGGGTACATAAAGGGAAAAGAAGACAACAAGATGTATACGATCGTGGAGTACATGAACGATTACAAGGTCTTAGGATATGCTAATGGAGTGGACGAGGAATAAAGAGAGCATGCAGAAATGCTACACAGCTCAAGAGATCAATCTTGAATGCTCCATGTAACCAATGCAAAAAGCCGGGTCAGCATACTGCTGGCTCGACTTTTTTTATATTACTTATTAGTTCTTCCTTCTTAAATAGACACAACACTGCTGATTGGTAATGGGAAATTCGTGCGCCTATAGACGATCGTTTCCTTATTATTGAAAATAATTTCCAAATAGAACATGAATGGTGGAATATACATCCCGCAAGATTCCCGAACGAACACCAATCTGGAATCCATGGCACTGGTTCTCCAGCTAATAAACTATTCAAAGGTGGTAAGTAATAAATGAGATTTGATTATATAAAGGAACAAGTAGGTAATGAGTTTTATCCAGTAAGTGAAAAAGAAATTGAAGAAGCTGAATCAAACTTGGGTTTGAAGTTCCCTAACGATTTAAGAGAGTTTCTTTTAGAGGTTGGATATGGTTTCCTTAAAAAAACAGAAAATAATCGTATTATGGGACCGGCTTCAATAAGAGATGCTAGATTGAAAGTTAATGATTTTAAATTTTATCCAGATATAGAAGCATATGAAGAACTTGAAGAAGACAAATTAATTTTCTTTGAAGCAAATGAAAGTGCCTTGTTACTTATTGGGTTAGGTGAAGGAAATAATCCTATTTATTATGATGAAATAAAAATAGCTAATTCTTTAGAAGAGTTTTTAAGAAATATGAAGGATGACGATAACTATTACATTGATATAGAATAATTTGTAATAAAATTTTGTGCCTAACTGTAGCTCCTGTTTTTATATAAAATAAAAACAGGAGCTATTGTTTTTTTATGACTAACTTAGAGTATACGATGCCAACGCGCCGCCACCAGCATTGACCCAGCCACCGGAGAAAAAATCTCTGGATGGGGCAGGGTTTTGGCTGGAAGAATGTTTGTCTTTGGGCTTACCCCAATTGGGAAGGGTGTTAAGGCATTCAAGGTGATGAGAACGACTGATAAAGTAATTGGTGTGGCGAAGGAAGGACAGGCAGCGAGGAGAGTTGTTGGGGCGGCCGATGTAATTAAAGGTACGAGTGAAACTATTCCTGTTAAGAACATAAAAAGTGAAGCAGATATTATTGCTGAAAGAGCTAAAGGCTTAGATTTAACTTCAAGAGAAACCCCATATAAAATTATGGGTAGTAAAAAAATCAAACAATTGAATGAAAAAGCGAAAAATAGAACTATCACAAAAGAAGAATGGAAGCAATTGACGTGGAATAAGAGATTTAAACGCAGAAGAGACAATGGTGTGGATGACTTCTGGGAACAAGAAAGAGGCCGATTGTTAAATGGTGAATCTCCAACGAGGGTATGGACGGAAATGCAAGCAAAAGACATAGTAAATGGTAATCACCAAAATTTGAAGATAAAACAATGATTGGTCACCATACTTATAGTGCATCTAAATATCCGCAAATTGCTAATAAAGGTGAAATTATATATCCAGTAACATTTAGAGAGCATTTGTATCGATGGCATGGTGGTAGCTATAAGAAAAGCTTACCTGGTAAACCTCTAAATGATTCAGTCAATAATGACTTTTAAGGAGGATATAAATATGTCAGTAATACTTTTAGTAGTAGAACAAGATGAAAATCCAATGAAATATATATCCACAATAAGGAAAAATACGAATTTAGGACTATCTGAGATAAAAAAAAGAATAGGGATTGGTAGTCCAATAATGGAGTGTGATCTATTTAAAGATGAGGAAGACGATGCAAAACTAAAAAAATTAATTAATGAATTGATAAATATTGATGCAAATATAAGACTGTTTGATGGTGAATTTGCTAAAAATAAGGAAGTATCGATTGAATACATGATGAATAGATTTGATAGATTCAAAGAAATTCAACGACAAAATCAAGCGTTAGATGATTTAATGTATGGTGAAGATTAATTTCTAGGAATGTTATGCATATTTTTAAGTAGTCGGAGGTGATTTTGATATTTGTTTTTGACACTTTACAGGAGGTCAATAAAAGAGTGAAGGAAGGTTTTAAGTGAAAAATTTAGTGCTAATGGTAAGAATTACCGTAAAGCGTTTTCAAAATAATGATTTACAGTTGGAATTTGTTTTGCTAATATTCTGCATATACTAGTAGTAGTATGGCAGTTATGGAGGATACATGTAGGAGAACTGATTGAAATCAAATGCACTCACTACTATGGACCAGGTTTATACAGGTCTGAAAGAACAAATTTTAAGTCTTCAGGTTTCCCAGGGACAGGTATTTCAGAAAAAGAGATATCATCAACATTTAATGAAAGTCGTACCCCGGTGAGAGAGGCGTTTCTACGTCTGGCACAAGAAGGTTTAGTTATTGTTTTCCTACAAGCGGGGAAACTTTTGTATCTTTAATAGACTTAATCTGTAGAAGAAGCTAGGTTCATGCGAGAGCATGTGGAGAGAGCTGTAATCGGGTTGGCTTGTGACTATTTAACACAGGAAAAACTCATGGATTTGGAAATGAATGTATGCTGCCAAAAGAAATGCATATAGGAAAAAGACTTTAATGTTTGAGCTGGATGAGGAATTTCACAACACGACGATCGGGATAATACTTGGAGGAGTTGACGAATGAAAGAGGTTTTGAACTTCGGAATCGTTGGATATGGTATGATCGCCAAAATTCATGCTACGTGCATCGATGAAATACAAGGCGCTAAATTAATTGCAATTTGCGGTAATAACCAAAACAAAGCAGAATCTTTCGCGGCCAGTTACGGAGCACAAGTTTATACAGATTATGACGAGATGCTAGCCAATAAGGACATAGATGTTGTTTGTATACTTACCCCCAGCGGAACGCATGCTGAGCTGGGCATTGCTGCGGCCCTGTCCGGTAAACATATCATTGTAGAAAAACCGATTGACGTCACCCTTGAAGCTACCGATAAACTTCTCGAGACATGCCGCGCCAGTAATGTAAAGCTTTGCTGCATCTCCCAGCATCGATATGATCCAGCGATTGTTGAATTAAAAAAGGCGGTGGACACCAACCAGCTTGGGCAGTTGAACTTTGGCGTCTCACGCACAACCTGGTACCGCTCCCAGGAGTACTATGATAGTAATAAATGGCGCGGTACGAGGGCTTTGGATGGGGGAGGCGCACTGATCAATCAATCGATTCACTACGTGGATTTACTCCAATACATTATGGGACCTGTTGATGAAGTATTTTCGTATTGTGTCAACAGGGCACATGAAAGAATTGAAGTGGAAGATATTGCGGCTGCAACCGTTAAATTCAAGAATGGTGCTATTGGATTAATCGAAGGGAATACAGCAGCATATCCAGGATTTAGCGCGAAATTGGAGATCTACGGATCTGAGGGCAGCGTTATTATCGAAAATGATCAGGTAAAGGAATGGAGATTTAAAAACGGTCACGTCGATGAACCGCCTAAGGTAGAAAAGAACCATATTACCGGCTCATCCAATGCGAATATCTCGCATGACTCCCATAAGCAGCAAATCCAGGAATTTTTGCTTTGCATCAGGGAAGACAGAGAGCCGTTAGTTAATGGTTGGGAAGCAAGGAAGACACTAGAGATCATTTTAGCCATTTATCAATCATCCAAAACGGGGATACCGATCAAGATCAAATAAACATTAAAAAGGTGATAAACAATGAACAACCATGTGTTAGTCAGCGAAGAAAAGGGAAAAATCGCGCTTAAAGAATTTCAAATCCCAGAACCAGGCCATGACGAAATACAAGTGAAAGTACACGCCTCGCTCATCAGTCCAGGAACTGAACGGGCGTTTGTTCTCAATATGGACAATACATCAGGAGAATATCCGATGTATCCGGGTTACAGCTCATCAGGGGTCGTCATTAAGGTTGGACAAGACGTAACTGATTTTAAGGTAGGCGATCGGATAGCATGCCACGGAATTGGACATCGTTCCGTAGGGAACATCAGGGAAAAACGGGCGGTCAAAATTCCAGATGGTGTCTCTTTTGAATTGGCTGCGTTTACATCGCTAGGGGTTATTGCCTTGCAAGGGGTCCGCAAAGCCAGACTGGAGTTGGGAGAATCCGCTATGATTTTCGGTTTGGGAATCATCGGCCAGTTATCACTTCAATTAGCCAGGCTAAACGGAGCATTGCCGGTCATCGGAGTGGATCGGGTACAAAACCGATTGGAGTTAGCCAAGCAGTGTGGCAGTGATTTTTCTCTGGATTCGTCCGATGAGCATTGGAGGGAGACCTTGAACGATGTGACAGAAGGGAAAGGTCCGCATGTGGTTATTGAAAGCACGGGTGTCCCAGAGGTCATCAGCACCTGTTTCGAAACGGTAAGAGATTTCGGCCGCGTTGTGATCCTGAGCAGTACCCGTGGGAACAGTACCATCAATTTTTACCGGGATGTTCATAAAAAAGCCATTACCATTCTTGGAGCACATATCTCTGGAAACCCTGTTTCGGACTCGAGGCCCGGTTATTGGACCTGGAGGGAAGATGGGACAGCGTTCTTGAACCTTATCAAGCACGAAAGACTAACCTTGGAGCCGATGATCACGGATCGGGTCCATTGGATGCAAGTGGAAAAAGTATACAGAGATATGCTGTCATGGAACTACAATATGATTGGTACTTTGATCAATTGGGATTAAGGAGTTGATTTGCTGGTGTACTCATTTGGATGGTGCAGGGGTATTGAAGATGCAGAATTTCTGAAGGAAGCCGGTTACGATTATATTGAATGTGCGATTACTGAGCTCAAATTGGAGCATGAAAATGAGTTTAAAAACGTCTTGTCTCGTTATCTGGACAGTCCTCTTCCAGTAAAATCATTTAATTTATTTTTTCCGGCAGATTTAAAAATCGTTGGACCGGATGTCGATTGGAACAGGATTGATCGATACGTAGCGAGGGTGGCGGAGGCCCTTAACAGAATCGGAGCTAAAGTTGCGGTTCTTGGAAGCGGAAGATCTAGAGCTATTCCTGATGGATGGGAAAGCGAAAAAGCGGAAGAGCAGTTTGTCAGAACGCTCGAAAGGGTCAGCGATGAATTTTCCGGTACCGGAATTGTACTTGCAATTGAACCTCTTAATAGAAAAGAAACCAATTTGGTAAACAGTGTAGAGGAAGCAAGCAGATTTGCTCAAATAATAAACCGGGATTCAATAAAAGTCCTTGCCGATCTGCACCATATGGAATTAGAAAATGAGTCTTTTCAGACGCTGATCGATCATAAAGATTGGCTTACTCATATCCACGTGGCGGATACCGGACGTTTATCACCCGGAACCGGGGAGTATTCGTATAATGAGTTTGCTGAACGATTGAAAACGGCAGGTTACAGCGGAATGATTTCTGCTGAATGTACCGTTCGAGACACTCGTGAGTTTGAAGACAGCCTGGCTTTCCTAAAACGAAAGTTCACTTGAAAGTATGCGATACCTAAAGGTGGAAGGGGCGGTTTGATTTGAATAAAAAAGATGGAATGAATTATGCCCCAGAAGGAAAACCAAAGCCGGTTGTGGGAGACGGCGAATTTTCTTTTGCAGCCGTGTCTTTGGATCATGGGCATATTTACGGAATGTGCAACGGATTGACAGAAGCGGGGGCCACCCTAAAATGGGTTTACGACCCGGATCCGAAAAAAGTTGAAGCCTTTCTTCAAGTATTCCCGCAAGCTAAAGTGGCGGCTTCAGAAGAAATGGTGATGAATGATCGAGAAATCCGTCTTATTGCCGGAGCTGCGGTGCCTTCAGAACGTTGTGCGCTCGGACTGCGTGCGATGGATCACGGAAAAGATTATTTTACGGATA
This sequence comes from Fictibacillus sp. S7, assembly GCF_004127935.1. Taxonomy (NCBI): domain Bacteria; kingdom Bacillati; phylum Bacillota; class Bacilli; order Caryophanales; family Fictibacillaceae; genus Fictibacillus; species Fictibacillus sp. S7. The sequence continues at coordinate 3,606,400 of NZ_QJKL01000001.1, forward strand.
AAACTCCTTTTACCACTTTGGAGCAGTTAGAACAGGCGCGGCAAAAGACGGCAGAAACTGGATTGAAATATATGGTGTACTTCAGCGAACGTCTGCATGTGGAAAGCTCCGTGTTTGCCGGACAGTTAATACAAGCGGGAGAAATCGGGAAGGTTGTTCAGATTACCGGTTTCGGTCCCCACCGTTTAAATGCTCCCAATCGTCCGGACTGGTTTTTTAAAAAGGAAAATTACGGAGGCATCATTTGCGATATTGGTAGTCATCAAATCGAGCAGTTTTTATATTTTGGAAGCTGTAAGGATGCAAAAGTGCTCCACAGCAAAGTAGGCAACTACGGCAATCCGCTATTTCCGGAATTGGAGGACTACGGGGATGCCACCCTTGTTGGCGATAACGGGGTAACGAATTTCTTCAGGGTCGACTGGTTCACCCCTGATGGATTACCGACTTGGGGAGATGGACGAACGTTCATCATCGGTACCAAAGGGCACATCGAACTTCGTAAATATGTGGACGTAGCACGTGAAAATAGCGGAAATCAACTGTATCTCGCCAATGACCAGGGTATAGAGCATTATTCTCTGGACGGAAAAGTAGGCTTTCCCTTCTTTGGTGAACTCATCCTGGATTGTTTGAATCGTACCGAGGTGGCCATGACCCAGGAGCACGCATTCAAAGCCGCTGAATTATGTTTGATTGCGCAGAAAAATGCTGTCCGGATCGTTCCCTCTAACTGATTTTCAAATACTCACAACCTGGGGGAAAGTTTTGGCTAATGATCCTGTTATCTCTGCGATAACAGGAAGCGATCAGGGCGGGGGACTGGATTTCGGGGATAAAGAGGCTGTTGAACTAAGTGAATGCGCTTGCAAATACCAGACTCTTCAGTCGATTAGTTGAAAACTAAATACTTCGCGTTTAGGAACAATGAAAGTCCATATAAAACCACAAATCAGGAGGAGAAGTTAATGTTAAAAAGGGGTATAAGCTTTGTAATCGTTTTGGTATTAGCAGTTGCTTTAACTGCCTGTTCAAACAGTAAACAAACGGGGGGAAGCGGAAAAACCACCATCGAATTTTTGCACTCTTCGGTTGAACAAGAGCGTATAGCGGTATTAGACAAGTTGATTGCTAAGTTTGAGAAAGAAAATCCAAATATTAAAGTTAAACAAGTTCCGATTGAAGAAGATAAAATTAATACAAAAATTATAACTCTGGCTAATTCAGGAAAGTTGCCGGCTGTTGTTGAAGCTGGGCAGGACTACGCAAAGGTAATGGATAAAGATCAACTGATTGACAAAGGTGCAGTAAAAAAGATCATCGATGAAGTTGGCGAAAAAAATTACTATGAGGGCGCTTTAAATTTAATGAGAACGGAAAACGGTAAAAGTTTTACAGGGGTTCCAATGAGCGGTTGGGTTCAAGGGATCTGGTACAATAAAAAAATGCTTGCATCAAAAGGGTTGAAAGAACCAAAAAATTGGGATGATGTACTGTCAATCGCTAAAGCCTTTACGGATAAAGGGAATAAAAAATACGGAATCGCATTACCCACTGTGGAAGGCAATTTCTCTGAACAGGCATTTTCTCAATTCGCTTTGTCCAACAAGGCCAATGTGCTTGACAATAATGGGAAATTAAACATTAATACACCTGAAATGAAAGAGGCTTTATCTTATTACAAAGAATTGGCTCAGTATACGATGCCTGGATCCAATGATACGACTGAAGTTAAAGATGCATTCATGAACGGTACAGCACCAATGGCGGTTTATTCTACGTATATCCTGCCATCTGTCTTTGAAGAAGGAAATGCGAAGAATATTGGTTTTGCCATCCCTACGCAAAAACAAAAGGCGGTTTATGCTTCTGTATCTTCCTTAACCGTCACTTCAGGATTAGAAGACAGCCAAAAAGATGCTGCAGTAAAATTTGTGTCTTTTATGTCCAAGCCTGAAAATATGACCAAGTATGTATTGATGTCCCCAGGAGGGGCACAGCCGGTTAATAAAGGGGTTACAGAAAATAAAGAATATCAGGCCAACGAAGTGGTGAAAGCCTTTGGTGGTCTATCAAAAGAAATCGCAGCTTCTTTCGATCAAACCCAAATATTTGGTTTAGTCGATGGAAAAAACTTTCTAAAGATGGGGGATGTAACAAGTTCAGGAGCGATTGCTAAAATGGTAAACAGCGTCACAGTAGGCGGTAAAAAAGTCGACAGTGAAATTGAAAATGCAAAAAAAGGCATTGAAAAGGTCTTGAAGAAATAAAGGGACCTATGAAAACAAAATGTGTTTAACTTGTATAACAAAAGCCAACGGAAGACAAGTTCCGTTGGCTTTTAGTTATTTTAAATGAGCGACCGAATCCTGAATGATTTTTTTCGTGGGAATAGTCATCTCAACTGCATTGTTTTTATTTTTTTTGATTTTAGCAAAAAGAAACTCGGTGCCTGCTTCCCCTAACTCATGGATTGGAATTTCTATTCGTGTCAAAGAAGGAGAAAGAAAGGATGTATTACTAAAACCGGCGATGGATAGCTCCCCTGGAATAGAAATGCCCGTTTCTGCGGCAACTTTATACAAACTGATCACTTTTAAATCATCAATGGCCATAACAGCAGAGGGTCTGTTTTTAGACAGGAGAAGTGTTTTAGCTGCTTGATGCGCACTTTCATCCGTATATCCGCTATTAATGATCCATTCGTCATTCAGCGGCAGCCCATAATCTTTTAGGCATTGTTTAAAACCTTCGAGTCGATCAATCGATACATGATAGTCAAGAGGAGAATGCAAACACGCAATATCACGGTGCCCTTGCTCAATTAAATAGTTTGTTAGATCATAACTGTCTTGATAATTATTGGTATCGACCGAAAAGACATTTTGATAGTCGCCATCTACTTTTCCTATGACGACAATCGGTATGTTGTAACTGTCTAATTGTTTGAAGAAATCCTCATCCGAAGGGGAGGTAAGCATTATAATTCCCTTTATCATTCTCCCCTTTATTTTAGTAATACACTTTTCAAGTTCTTCCTCACTGTTCTTTGATGTCTGTAAGATAACATCAAAATTTTCCTCTTCAGCTTTCGTTGAAATGGCTTGAATAATTCCCGAGAAAAAAGGATTATTAACGGTTGTTTTTGTAGAGCGGGATACAACCATGATCGCGTCAAAACCAGCAGAAAGGGCACGCGCTAGCTTACTGGGCTGGTAATCTAATTGTTGAACGGCAAGTAAAACCCGTTCTCGAGCTTCATCAGAGATATTACTCTTGTTATTTAACGCTCGAGATACAGTAGACTTTGAAACCCCTGCCACTCGGGCAATGTCATAAATAGTGTGAGCCACTATGCTTTTCCTCCTAACAAGGCTTAGAGTTTAATGATAGACGCGCATAAATCAGCGTTTCATTTTCGAGTCAATAAAAGTGAATGCGTTTTCAAAATGGTTTTCAATAAATTGCGCCCATGCAAATTACAAGGCGTTGCAAACCGGGCAACCTTATCAGGAAAAATTATAATAATGTGCCAAAGATTTAGCAATCATAACATTGCACTTTTTTGGAAAATAATGCAGGTCTGAAATATCGGAACATTTATTGACAGAAAGCGTTTTCTGGATTATATTTTGTTTGTGGGAGCGGTACCATTATATGATAACTAGAAGAAACTTTCAATATGGGAGCGGTTCCAGGAGGAGGAGAATATGGAGCACATTAAAGACAGATTGGCTTACTTATATCCTAAAAACGAGGTTGAAGAAATTTGGCCCAATCTGGAGAATAGATTGGTTGAAGCTAAGGAAAAACGACTAAAAGACAGAAAGACAACATGGGACGAAAAAGATGTCGTATTAATCACATATGCAGATCAGTTCCATGAGAAGGAGCAGCCGACTTTAGCGACGTTTAAACAAATGTTTAACCGGTATTTGGCGGACAAGTTTGAAGTGGTCCACCTCCTGCCTTTCTATCCGTATTCTTCAGATGATGGATTTTCCGTAATCGATTACAAAAACGTCAATCCAATCGCCGGAGACTGGGAAGATGTTAATAGCTTAACTAAAGTAACAAGATTAATGTTTGATTATGTCTGTAATCACATTTCAGCAAAAAGTTCATGGTTTCAAGAGTATTTGAAGGGAAATCCAGAATTTCAAGATTTTTTCATTGAAGTGGAACCATCTATTGATTTGAGTTTGGTAACAAGACCAAGAGCAACCCCCGTTTTAACGAAATTCACATTAGCAGATGAAACAGAAAAGCATATTTGGACAACGTTCAGTGATGATCAAATCGATTTAAACTTCAGCAACCCAAACCTATTAGTTAAAATGATAGATGTCTTGCTCTTTTATCTGGAACAAGGCGCAGAATATTTGCGTTTGGATGCCGTCGGTTTTATGTGGAAAGAGATCGGGACTACCTGTATCCACCATGAAAAGACCCATCAAATCATCAAGCTGTTCCGGGATATTGCGGATGAAGTCGCCAGAGGGACAGTGATCATTACAGAAACGAATGTCCCTCATAAAGATAATGTTTCTTATTTTGGAAACGGCCATGATGAGGCACATATGGTTTATCAATTCCCCCTGCCGCCATTGGTTCTTTACTCCATTGTGCGTGAAAATGGGAGCGCTCTCACCAATTGGGCAAACCAACTCGAGCCCGCCGGTGAAAAGACGACATTCTTCAACTTTCTTGCTTCACATGATGGGATTGGCCTTAATCCCATTCGCGGAATCATAGCTGAAGACGAAATACTGGGAATGGTCGAGGAGTTAAAAAAAGAAGGAGCATTGGTAAACTACAAGAAAAATCCGGACGGAAGTGAAAGCCCTTACGAAATCAATGTGACCTATATGGATGCATTAAACAAGCGTTCTGATGATGATACGATCCGGTTGAAACGATTTTTACTGGCCCATTCCATCCTTCTGACTCTTCCAGGAGTGCCTGCCGTTTATATTCAAAGCATGCTAGGTTCCAGAAATGATTATGATGGAGTGTCAAAAACCGGAATGAATCGGTCCATTAACCGGCAAAAGTACAGCTTGGAAGGGATTGAAAAGGAATTAGCAGACACTGATTCATTACGTTACCATGTCTTTACCGAACTCACGAACCTCATCCAAATCAGAAAAGCTGAAGCACTTTTTAACCCGGACGTCCCTATGGAAGTAGTCGATCTGGGTGACAAAGTGTTCGCAGTCAAAAGAGTCTTAAACGAAAAGGATGAATTGTTAGTTATTCATAATCTAGCGAATGAATTCAACGTTTGTGATATCACTGGAAGGTATCTGAACCTTATTACCGGGGAAGAAGCAGAATATGCAGGGAACAGTAAGCTGGATCCCTACCAATTCCTTTGGCTAAAGCCCATACACCAGGAGGAGAACTAAATGAAGTTTAAAAATTTTAGTTTAGCTTTGATCTTGTTATTAGCATTGAGCACCATATTGACAGCGTGCGGCAGCACTAATGGCAGCGGAAACGGAAAAACGACAATTGAGTTCATGCATTCATCCGTCGAACAGGACCGTCTGGCTGTGATCAAGAAGCTGGTTGCTAAGTTTGAAAAAGAAAATCCCAATATTGAAGTCAAACAAGTTCCGGTTGAAGAAGACAGCTACAACACCAAAATAGTGACGCTTGCAAACTCCGGGAAGCTTCCTGCAGTTCTGGAAGTCGGTCAGGACTATGCAAAAGTAATGGATAAAGACGAGCTTATCGACCGTAACTCCGTTAAAAAGGTCCTTCATAAAACCGGAGAAGGTGATTTTTATGAAGGTGCTTTAAAGCTCGTAAAAACGGAAAATGGAAAAAGCTATACTGGGGTTCCAGTCAGCGGCTGGGTTCAGGGGATTTGGTATAACAAAGAGATGCTAAAAGCCAAAGGATTCAGTGAACCTAAGAATTGGAACGAGGTTATGAAAATAGCCAAAGCGTTTACTGATAAAGGACATAAAAAATATGGAATCGGATTACCGACTGTAGAAGGATTATTCTCTGAACAGGCTTTCTCCCAGTTTGCTTTGTCAAACAATGCAAATGTGCTAAACAGCAAGGGTGACTTAAATGCAAAAACACCTGAAATGACAGAGGCTGCTTCCTATTACAAAGAATTGTCTAAATACACAATGCCCGGTTCCAACGATACCACTGAAATTAAAGATGCGTTTATGAACGGAACGGTGCCGATGGCGGTTTATTCCACCTATCTCCTTCCGGCCGTATTTGAAGAAGGTAAAACAGACAATATCGGTTTTGCCGTACCAACAGAAAAAACAAAGGCCGTTTTTGGAACGGTTTCAGCCTTGACCATTTCTTCTGGATTAGATGATGATCAGAAAAAAGCTGCTGAGAAATTCGTCTCGTTCATGGCTAAACCTGAGAATACGACGGATTGGGTATTAATGTCTCCTGGCGGTGCACAGCCAGTCAATAAGAAGGTCACAGCAAACCCAGACTACAAGGCAAACAAAGTGGTTAAGGCTTTTGGTCCCCTTTCATCTGAAATCGCAGCATCATTCAACGATATTCAAGTGTTTGGTTTAGTGGACGGTAAAAACTTCTTGAAAGCGGGAGATATCACAAGCTCCGGCGCTTTCCCTAAAATGGTCAACAGCATCACGGTTGGCGGGAAAGATGTTAAAAGCGAACTGAAAAAAGCAGAAAAAGCAATGAAAGACGCCTTAGAGAAAAGATAATTTGGATACGTGGAGAGGGCAGCCTTTTGGCTGGTTCCCTCTACCAAACAAAGGTTGTCTCAATTTCTCAAGATCATGTAGTGGGCAGCATTTTTATTAAATTACAGGGGAGGTACCATGAAAACGATTAAAAGTACGAAATCTGATTTCAAATTCACAAACATAAAAAGACCGAAATCGGATATCAAATTAGCAATGGCGTTCCTTTTTCCAAGCATTTTTTTAGTGCTGTTGCTCGTTGCATACCCGATGTTATCCAATATTCAGATCAGCTTTTTTGACCAGCCCGTTAATCCGAGGTTAAGTGCCACGTTTGTCGGGTTAAAAAATTATACAGACATACTTACGGATGCAGAGTTCTTTAAATCCTTAGGAGTCACACTTTTGTATATGATTCTTGCCGTTTCGGGAAGTACAGCACTGGGATTGGGAGTTGCTATCTTTTTTAATCGACCGTTTAAATTTCGCAAGATAGCCCGTTCATTAATTATTTTGTCTTATGTAACACCCTCCATTTCTTTAGTTTTTGCATGGAAATACATGTTTAACAATGGATACGGTGTCGTGAACTATTTGGGCGGGGACGTATTACATTTGTTTGATAAGGCGCCTCTATGGTTTGACAATCCGGTCTCAAGCTTTGTCCTGGTTGTTCTTTTTGCCATTTGGAGGTACTTTCCTTATGCCTTCATTTCATTTCTGGCCATCTTGCAAACCATTGATTCCTCATTATATGAAGCAGCTGAAATTGATGGAGCTTCAGCATGGGATAAATTTAAAATTGTTACGATTCCAGCGATTATGCCGGTGTTGTTAACGGTCGTTACATTACGTTCGATCTGGCTGTTCTATATGTTTACGGATGTTTATCTGCTGACGAATAAAGTGAATATCCTTGGTATTTACTTGTATGAAACAGCATTTGCATTTAACGATCTTGGAAAAGCGGCATCCATTTCTGTAATTCTGTTTATTATTCTTTCTATTGTGATTATCTTAGCAAGAAAGCGGGTGAAATTCTAATGGCGATGGCGAGCAGCAAAAAGTCAAGAGCAACAAAAAAAGTGGCGTTTTACACTGGGCTGATATGCCTGTTGACCGTGTCCCTTTTTCCCTTTTTTATCATGCTGATGACCTCCTTTAAAAGTCCGAAGGAAGCGGTTGCGACGAATCCGACGTTACTTCCACAACACTGGACATTTAAACATTATGTGGACATGTTCAATCCTGATATTTTCCCGTATCTCTCCTATTTTAAAAACAGTTTAACCGTTGCCCTCACGGCAGCTGGTTTGGCCGTTATCATTGGGATCTTTGGGGCATATGCCCTGTCGAAATTAAAATTTATGGGCAGAACCACAATCAATGCAAGTTTTTACACGGTTTATATGTTTTCGGGCATTTTGCTTGTCGTGCCCTTATTCAAAATCATCTCCGGTCTTGGTTTATACGATACAAAAACGGCGATCATCATAACGATGATTGTACAAACGTTGCCAACCGCCATCTTCATGTTGAAAAGTTACTTTGATACGATACCGGATGACCTTGAAGAAGCGGCTATGATCGATGGACTAAACCGGGTGCAGATCATTTTCTATATCGTGATTCCATTATCCATTTCCGGAATTATATCTGTGTTCGTCTATTCGTTTATGGTGGCCTGGAACGATTACTTGTTTGCATCCATTTTCTTATCCGATTCAGCAAACTTCACGCTCCCCATTGGCTTGAATGCCTTGTTCAGTACACCAGATTACGTTTGGGGCCGAATGATGGCCGCATCACTGGTAACCGCATTGCCAGTCGTGATTATGTATGCCATATCCGAGCACTTTATAAAAGGGAACCTGACCGAAGGCGGAGTAAAAGGGTAAATCACTTTAAAAATCGAGAGGAAGTAATCACATCATGAAAAAGCTAATTGCAGTAAAACCAAGAGAAGCCGCATTTGTAGACTATGAAGAACGTTCCGTCCAACCGAATGAGGCAAAAATTGAAGTAGAATTCGCCTCACCTAAACATGGTACAGAAGTGGTAGACTTCCGTGGGTTAACTCCGTTTATTGACGAAGATTTTTCTGAAGATTGGCGCATGTTCATGCCCAGAGAAGAGGGATCAAAGCCTGGTATCGTTTTTGGTGAATTTCAGTTGGGAAATATGGTTGTCGGCAAAATCATAGAAGTAGGCACTGATGTTACGGAGTACCAAGTGGGAGAAATGGTTTGTACGTATGGTCCCATTATGGAAACAGTCATCGTCAATGCGGTGGATAACCACCGATTACGCAAAATGCCCGAGGGGGCCAAATGGCAAAATGCGGTTTGTTATGATCCCGCCCAATTTGCCATGAGCGGTGTTCGTGATGCCAACGTACGTGCAGGCGATTATGTGGTTGTTGTCGGATTGGGCGCCATCGGCCAAATCGCAATCCAGCTTGCAAAAAAAGCCGGTGCCAGCATCGTTGTTGGAGTTGATCCTCTAAGCCATCGACGAGAGATCGCGCTTCGTCATGGAGCCGATGAATGTTTTGATCCGACTTCCTGTGATGTCGGATATGAGGTGAAAAAGCTCACCAATAAAATCGGAGCGGATTCCATTATTGAAACAAGCGGAAATGCAGCAGCTCTTCAAGCGGCATTAAAAGGAATTGCCTATGGAGGCACCATCTCTTACGTTGCCTTTACAAAGCCTTTTCCAGAAGGATTGAATTTTGGACGCGAAGCTCATTTTAACAATGCGAAAATCGTGTTTTCCCGTGCAGCAAGCGAACCCAATCCGGATTACCCGCGCTGGTCCCGTAAACGAATTGAAAATACATGCTGGGAATTATTAATGAATGGTTACCTGAATTGCGAAGATATCATTGATCCAATCGTGCCTTTTGAGCAGAGTGACCAAGCATATATGCATTACGTCGATCAGCATCCAGAGCTAAGTATCAAGATGGGAATTACATTGAAGTAAACTGGCCGCATGTAGGAGGAGTTTAACCATGAAAATTGGTACACAAAACCAAGCGTTTTTTCCGGAAAACATCAGGGAGAAGTTTCACTATCTAAAGGAAGCTGGTTTTGATGGCTTCGAAATTGACGGAAGACTATTGGTTGATCATTTAGAGGAAATAAAAGAAGCGATTTCTGAAACCGGACTGCCCGTGACAACAGCCTGTGGCGGTTATAGCGGATGGATCGGTGACTTTATCGAAGAACGCAGATTAAACGGTTTAGCAGAAATGAAGCAAATCTTAAAAGCCTTGCAGGAAGTAGGGGGAAATGGAATAGTTGTTCCCGCAGCCTGGGGCATGTTCACCTATCGTTTGCCACCAATGGTTTCACCAAGAAGCCAATCAGGAGATTGGAAGGCAGTAAGTGACTCCCTTCTTTACTTAGATAAAGCGGCAGAAGAAACAGCGACCACTGTTTTCTTAGAACCATTGAATCGGTATCAAGACCATATGATCAATACGCTTGCTGATGCGCGCCGTTATATAGAAGAAAATAACTTGAAGAACGTAAAAATTATCGCTGACTTCTATCATATGAACATTGAAGAGGATGCTATTTCCGAAGCTTTACATCTACAACGTGATTTAATTGGACATATTCATCTTGCGGATAATCACCGTTTCCAGCCTGGCAGTGGCTCGATTGATTTCAAAAAGCATTTTAATCAATTGAAAAAAGATGGCTATGACGGTTTTTTAACCATAGAGTGCCGTGTTCGAGGGAACGATCCAGAAGGAGAATACAAAAAAGCGCTGCATCACCTAAAAGAAGCATTAGTGTGAGAGGAGTTACATCATGAGTAAAAAAAGGGTGGCGATCATAGGAGGAGGACAAGTAGCGGAAACGGTTCACGTTCCTTATTACCTCTCACGGGATGACATTGAACTGGTTGCTGTAGTTGGACAAAACGCCGATCGGGTGAAAAACTTCGCGAAGCGTCATGGGATTCCTTACTACTATACAGATACCGCTGAGATGTATGCTGCACAGAAACCGCATATCGTCAGTGTTTGTACGCCAAATCGATTTCATTATGAACATGTCATGCAGGCTCTGGAAAATGGCTGTGATGTGATGTGTGAAAAGCCGCCAGCTATTTCGGCGGATGAGGCAAAGAAAATGAAGCAAGAAGCGGAGAAAAACCAGTGCGTCCTTGCCTATGACTTTCATCATCGATTTGCGGATGATGTCTCCCTTCTTAGAAAAAAAGTCGAGGAAGGAATGCTTGGCGATATCTATGTTGTGAAAGCCCAAGCCTTGCGTCGTTGTGGGATTCCTGGTTGGGGAAACTTCACCAATAAATCATTGCAAGGGGGCGGTCCCCTCATCGATTTAGGAGTCCATATGCTGGATGCTGCTTTATATGTACTAGGTTACCCGAAGATTGAGAAAGTAACGGCTAAAATGTTTCAGAAAATCGGGAACAAAAAATCGTATGGAACGTTTGGAGAATGGGACCCGGAAACGTTTGAAGTTGAAGATTCGCTTTTTGGTTTTATCGAATTAGAAGGCGGCCGATTGTTACAATTGGAAACCTCTTTTGCCTTAAACATTAAGGAAACCTCGATCATGAATGTTAAGTTTTGTGGAGATCAGGCAGGAGCCACTCTTTTTCCGGCTCAGATCTATACCGATAAAAGGGGAGAACTCGTCTCACTTTTAGAAAGGGAGACTGCAGATCCAGAACGGCATCAAAAGAGTATGGCTGCATTTGTAGACAAGTGCTTTGGAGAAGATGTTATGATCGCAGACGCAAAAGAAGGGTACATCATCCAACAACTAATTGAAGCTCTCTATCAATCGGCGGAAAAGGGTGAAAGTGTATCTCTATGATGAAAGAACAAGTATTATATGACAAAAAATTCGGTGTCCATTATCTCAATAAATATGGAAGTTTAATGACATTAGGAAATGGTTACTTAGGTGTGCGTGGTGCCCTTGAAGAAGACTATCCGGAACAAACCCGAGGGCTGTACGTCGCCGGTATTTATAATAAAGCAAATGAGAACGAAACGTCGGAGTTAGTTAATCTGCCTGATTTAACAGGAATAAAGATGGAGATTGACGGGGAACTTTTCTCATTGATGGATGGCGAAATTCTTTCTTATGAAAGAAGGTTACACCTTGCAATGGGTGAAATACAGCGTGAGATTCTCTGGAGAAGCAACTCAGGTGCCCGTTTCCAATTCCTTTTTCAACGGTTTACAGCAAAACATGATGTGCATTTACTTGCCACGAAAGTAACGGTTACCAGTTTGGATCGATCAGCCACATTAAAAATGATGACAGGTATTGATGCTCAACAAACCAACTTCGGGACTCAACACCTCAGTGTAGAGAATGTCCGAGTGTTTAACGAGGAAGTCATGCAAGGTGTTTATCAAACGACAGAGTCCGGACATACGATCGCAATAACTACAGCCTGTAAGTGCTCCTTGATGAGTGATGTTTCATTTGCTGCCAAAAATCGCAGGCTCTTGACCACGATAAAAGCGGATCTCATCGAAAACATCCCTTTTACTCTCGAAAAGTTTGGAACCGTATATACTTCCCTTGATCAGGGTGAGGCTGGAAAAGATCCAGCAACTGCCGGTTTGAAAGCCTTAAAAGCGCATGCACCATATGGCTATGATGCGTTATTAGAAAAGTCAGCATTAGAATGGGAGAAAACCTGGCAGCAAAAACGTGTCAAGGTTACGTCGGAGAACGGGTTTGACCAGCTTGCTCTTGACTATGCATTGTTTCAAATCGAGGGTATGACGCCCAGTCATGATGAACGATTTAGTGTAGGGGCTAAAGGATTGACCGGTGAAGGCTATAAAGGGCATGTTTTTTGGGATGCCGAAATGTTCTTATTACCTTTTCATCTTTTTACTGAACCAGAAACGGCGAAGAAACTGATACGTTACCGTTACTTAAATTTGCAGCACGCGATGGAAAAGGCGGAACGAAATGGATATGAAGGAGCTTTATTTCCATGGGAGAGTGCGTTGTCAGGAAAAGAAGAAACACCTGAATTTGCGGCTATTAATATCCGAACGGGGACACGACAAAAAGTCGCCTCTGCTGAAGCGGAACATCATATTGTAGCAGACATCGCTTATTCTGTAGTGCAGTATTATGAAAATACCCTGGATGACGAGTTTATGAAAAAGGAAGGGCTGGCTTTACTTAAAGAAACTGCACGTTTTTGGATCAGCCGTTCAACAGAAGAAAACGGACAGCTTTCTATTAAGAATGTAATAGGGCCGGATGAATATACGGAGCATATTGATAACAATGCCTATACAAACTATATGGCTTATTACAATGTAAAGAAAGCGCTTTACTTTCTGGAAAAATATGATGACAGAGATGAGTTGCTCAAAACGAGGGGACAAGATTTTCTTAGCCGTTTGTATTTACCGAAGCCGAATGCGAACAGAATCATTCCACAGGATGATACATTTTTGAGTAAGCCTGAGATTGATCTATCACGCTACAAAGTCAATCAGGGCAGCCAGGGCATCTTATTGGATTATTCACGAGATGAAGTAAATGATATGCAAATTTTAAAGCAAGCGGATGTCGTCATGTTGCTGTATCTGTTTCCAGAGCTGTTTCCAATCAGCGTCGTATCTGAAAATTTGTATTATTACGAGGCGCATACCATCCACGATTCTTCGCTGAGCAAAGCGATTCATGCTATCGTGGCCGCAAGATGCGGTGAAAATGATGCGGCATATCGCTTTTTCCAGGAAGCTTGTTTAATAGATTTAGGCCCGAATCCTCATTCATCGGATGAAGGGCTGCATGCTGCTTCACTTGGAGCCATTTGGTTAGCGACCGTGTTTGGATTTGCGAACATTTCCATAAAAAACAGCCGTTTAACATTAAATCCCATCTTACCGGCAAACTGGTCCGAACTCGCTTTTCCGTTACATTGGCAAGGGGCCACTTTAAACATTAAGGTGACAAAGGAGCACATCATTTTGAAAAAGGTTTTAGGACCAGAAGTCATGATTGAAATCAACGGTTCTGAGTATCTTTTATCAGATCGAATTGAAATCGCTCCGCTCATAAGACAGTAAACTATGAAAGTTGTGATTGCACCAGATTCATTTAAAGAAGGTTTAGCTGCAATGATGTGGCTCATGCCATTCGTGAAGTTCTTTACAGCCATGGTATTGATGATCTTAACCTGCGATTCCGGCGCTATTGTCAACAGAATCGATAATGAGCAGCGCGTTTCCCACTCGTAATATCGCGGCTCTGCTTCGAAGAGAAAGGGAGTAGGAAATGAAAAAAAGTATGATTGAAGCTGTAGTATTTGATCTTGATGGTGTCATCACAGATACAGCCCATTATCATTTTTTAGCTTGGAAACAACTAGCCAATGAAATAGGCATTACCATTGACGAGACATTTAATGAAACGCTAAAGGGGATCAGCCGGCTGGATTCCCTTGAGTTGATTTTAGAATACGGAAATCGGCAACATGACTTTTCCACAGATGAAAAAGAAGAAATGGCGAATAAGAAAAATGATCATTACCGTCTTTATTTAAACGACCTGAAACCAGAACATGTATTACCGGGTATTCCTGAGCTGATTCGCAATATTAAAGCGGAGGGGATTCAGATTGGGCTTGCTTCGGTTTCGAAAAATGCGGGTACTGTCTTAAAGGCATTAGATTTAGAGGGTGCCTTTGATTTTTGTGCGGATGCTGCAAAAATTAGTAAATCAAAACCAGATCCGGAAATATTCTTAACCGCATGCAGTGGACTTGGTGCTGACCCTCTAAGGTCTATAGGTATAGAAGATGCAGTAGCAGGAATTGAATCCATCAAGGCAAGCGGAATGTTTGCAGTAGGGGTAGGTCACACACTACAGGAAGCGGATTTGGTGTTTGAAACGACCAACCAATTACAATGGGTCAATATAAAAGAGGAATTTGATCACTGGATAAGTAGATGTGAAACACTGGATAGCTTGTAGACCACTGAGTCTACAAGCTTTTTTTGTGAGATGACATATTCGGCGGGTAACACATTGGTTCTTTATAATGTACAGGAGATCAGCAGCAGTGCGATGACTCATATATAAAACTTATATTCGCAGATAGACCAATTGAGAGAGAGGGTAAATTATTATTTAGAAATAAGGAGAAGGAGTAGATGGTAGAAAACATCAAAGGCAATATAACTTAATGACTGTCAAACAGTAAAACCAGCTTTCAAATTTTCAGTTGAGAGCGGTTTTTTTTTCTTCCAACGAAGCATTGTAGTCCTCGTTCGTTGCAAGAGTCGGTGAAGGAGTCCATAAGCCTTCACATTGCAATCGTTTGTTGATGAAATACAGATTGAATGGCCGCCCCTTTTTTGGTTAACTTTCCCTTCATTTGCATTTCTTCTTTTTTAATTTGAGCAAAGGGCACATACCTGACTTAGATCATTTCTATCAGCCCAGTTATCTCAAATAGTCGGCGGACTCGACAGGTCATGCCTCTAAGTATTAACGTACTATTGTTCATGATCGATGATTTAATTGCTCCGGCGAACACTCCTAACCCAACACTATCTATAAAATCAATTTTCTCAACATCAATAATGATTTTTTGTTTAGTTTGTTCGGACAAAGGGAATAGTATTGCTTTTAACTTGGGTGCTGTGTAGCTCTGAACTTCTCCGTCTAATTCCAAATAATGTGTACCGTTCAATTTTTCATGTGTAATATTAAGATCCATAACATTCCCCATTGACATACTCATAAGGCAAACCTCCAGGAGAAAGATTAGAAAACTTTTGTCGTAATTGACGACCATCTGTTTTTCCTCATTGCTCGTTGATATTGCCACCGCTCTTTCACTTTAATAGTGTAATACGGAAATATAAAAGCTGTATTGTTAGATTTTAAAGAATTATTAATTCAACATTAATTTGGATGGGTTTTGTTTCGATATACGCTTATTCCCCTGATTTATAAAAAACGAGCAAATGAAACAAGAGGTGTCTTCTGTATTAAAGCAGCACCAAATGGCGTGCTTAAGATGACGTAAAAGGAATAGATACGAAAAGTGAACCCTAATGGAAAGCTGGATTTACTATAGTTTTATTCACCCGTTTTCCTACTCGATTCGCTGCTCTAGTCTTGTCATAAATAAACATCCTCCTCTTCTAAATTCTAGGTGGGAAGTATTTTACGCTTACGTTTAGAATTGCGCACTATAACGTACATACAAATTATTCTGAAGGTGGGCGGTTTTCTCATTACTGGAGAATCTTGTTCTCTATGAAACTAAACTGTTTTATAACAGATAATACCCTGCTCACCTTTTCACGGCAAACAGGGTATAAGGAGTTGCATAAATTATTCATTGACGATCACCTATGCTTCATGTTGTCCCATGCATCTCTCACATTCATAAACGTATGATTCATGCTGTTCCTCAATCGTTTTTCCGCATTCCCGGCATTGCTTCTTTGGCAAATTACGATAAAATTCCAACGTCAACATTCAGCATTACCTCCTATTTTTTAATTAAATTCATTGTATTATAACAGATAAGAATCGTCAACAACTGTTATATAATTATTTTAAAATACTACTAAACTCCTAGATCTAACTTAAACGCTTATTTGTAAGTTCTGTTTTACATAGGCCAGCAAGTGCTAATCCTCGGCTACAAGGTGTATGGATGCCTACGGTAACCCTCCTGGCGGTTAAGAATGCTATAGCGATTGAAGGCTTTCCATCAAGTAAAGAACTCAATGATTCTCATTAAGAAAGAACGGGAGCAATGACAACGGCTATAGAATCTATTCTTCATTATGTTGATAAAAAAGAAGTGGTTGAACTGACAAGGAGTCTTATTCGTATTCAAAGTGTTTATCGTCCAAAAGTCGATGATGGAAACGAAGAAAAGGTAGCTCGTTTTAAAGCTCATTATCTGAAGAACATCGGGTTAAAGGTTTATTATGAAGAAGTAGTGCGAGGACGGCCAAACGTTATTGCGATTTATGACTCTGGTTGCGGCACAATGCATGACCACACTTGATATTCGGACGGTTCCAGGGCAGGAGCATCATCAATTGAGGAAGAAATAGAAGACATTATTAAACGGCTGGGTAAGGCTGATTCAAATTTTAAAGCGACACTTGAACTCATTGCGGGCTTAGCCTTTGTTAGGCTCAGGAGAATAAAATTTAATAATGTGAGTAATATTGATATTTTAGCTTAGATAGAAAGACTTTTTAAAGTTATTAACAAAATGCGATATTGTACGCAAAGAGGGTTTGCATAGACATCTTTGAACATACATGTATCATGGTAGGTTTCGTGATACCATATGCAAGATACAAAACCCCGTTTATTATACTTGGCGTGTTTCCCACAACAAAAAAACCTGATCTCCAATAAGAGATCAGGTTTTATGTTACTTGTTGTCATTATTATTACGGGCTTCTCCGCCCTTTCTTCCAATTTCCTCGTAAAATTCCTTATCATGATTTTTAGAGGTGGCCTCTCCACCCTTTTCACCAATTTCTTGGTAAAAATCTTTATCATGATTTTTGGATGTAGCTTCTCCGCCTTTTCTTCCGGCTTCTTCTCTGCTCATGCCATCTCTATTATTTTTAGCCATGTTTATTCATCTCCCTTTCTAAAATGCTCAAGTTTGATCTTGGCTATAGTAAAGCCATTCCCTCCTGCATCATTCTTAAACATCCACAGCTGAAACACCAAAACCTTCCTGAGCTTTATGGACCATGAAGCGAAAGTCTTGATCCACTTGAAGCACCGGCGGAGAGAAGATTTAATAGGAGTCCTTCTTGTAATTAGCGAAAAATCTCTTTTACTATCAATAAAAATATACAGGTAGAAAAGCCTATACACGGTTGGTATAATATTCCTATATATCATTTACCTGAGGTGTGAAAATGCACAAATCCAATATTGATAAACCAACGATGACTTCAAACAGTGAATCCGTTGAACGCTTTGAAGTAGCATTCAACCAAATCCACCATATCTTAAAACGCCTGAATCCTAATGAATATAACGATGCTTTTATGAAGCTTCTCACGGACTCCAGCCGCAAGCACCGGGTGATACAGCAAGTGTATTATGACTTAAAGCAGTTTGCTAAGCTGCGAAATGCACTGGTTCATGAAAAACTGGAGCGAAAAACGTTCATCGCCATCCCCCATGAAAACACGGTTCTTAAAATTGAAAATATCGCCAAGCTGCTTACTAAGCCACCGACGGTATTGGATATCGCTACCGCTTTTGTTGTGTCCGTAAACCTCACAACACCGCTTGAAGATCTGATTAAAATCATGGGCACTTCTTCGTATAATCAATTTCCTGTCTATGAGAAGGGTGTGTTTCAGTTCTTGATCTCAGAGTGTGGGTTAACGAAATGGATGGCGGCTTCTATTCACAAAGGAAGTATCCATGTCAAAGGAAAAACGGTGGAGAATCTTAAGCCCTATGAAGAGCATCATAATGTCGTGTTTGTTAAACGTTCGATGGATATCTTTGAGTTGGAGGACATTTATGAGGAATCCTTTCAGAAAAAAAGAAAGCTGGAAGCAGTAATCGTCACCGAGAACGGTTCTCCTCTGGAAGCTCCCTTAGGTATTGTAACCGCATGGGACCTTATTGAGATTGATTTATTGGTAAGCAGAGACTAGCTATGAGCGAAAATGTGTAGCAGCCAAAACGAATTTAATGGGGTTTGGGGGATAAACGGTCTATGTTTAATTTTGAAGAAAGCCAGGAGAGGCTTGATCGGTTTGAGTTTGACCTTTTACCGGATATACATAGAAAAATCAATACGGGGAAGTCAGGGGCAGAGATCTACCTTGTCCAATATATAAAAAAAATAGAAAAGAAACGCCGCCGGGTGCCAGCTCTTGTGAAGATTACCTCCATTGAAGAAGGAGAGCGGGAAGAGGCAGCATACAAAATGGCTCTTCATCTTGCAAGTGAAGCAGAAATGAATCATTTTATTCCAAGTGTCCTGGATATTAAAACGTTTGAAAATGAGCATGCGGTCATGTATGAGTTTGCCGGAGCCGCAGAGAGTTTTACAATCAATGAAGCCATTGAAAAACAGATGGCTGTTGATTATTCTGGCATCATCAATGAAGCATTAAATTTTATAAATGGTTGGGGCGTGGAGAAAAAAAAGATCCTCTCTCCTTATGATCATATGATTGAAACCCTGGGGACGGAAAGGTGGGAGACGCTGTTTAATCCCATTAAGGAATTGGGGGCTGATACCAATTCTGCCGTACTGAGTTTTCATGGGAATCTATTCCCAAATCCTCTCGTTTACCTGTACAATAAAAATCTATGGAAAGAAGAAACCATGTATGTCAAACTCAGTCATTCACATGGAGACTACCATGGAAATAATATTATCGTCACCGATAAAAACAAGAGTGATATTTCTATTATTGACTTTGCGGAGTTAAAGCAGCATACGAATCTTTTTTATGATTATCGGTACTTGGAGCTTCACCTTTTGCTGGATTGCTTTCCGTTGGAATCCAGTGACAATCAGGATAAATGGATGGAAATCGGCAGTTATGTGACACGAGACCTCATGAAAGAGCTTCAGCAACCACATGATATTCCGGATGGCATTGCTCCGTTCGATAAAATCTTGCCTTGTTTTGGAGCGGAATTCATTGAAGAAGTGGGCGAAATCGCTGTGAAGGATTATCAGCCGTCCTACTATATTGCAGGAGTATGCGCAGGATTGATTTATGCGCGAAGAACAAAAATAAATGTATTGAACCGGTTTGCCGCCTTTGTTTATGCCCTATTTAACCTAAAAAAAGCCCTTCAATGCTTGAACATTGGTTTGCCCAATGAAGTTTCCCTTCCGCTGGCCTGGCCTGCTGACCGGGAGAGTAAGGAGCTTGAGCAGATCATCCGGGAAAAGTTGTTTTCGATTTACGCACAGCCGATCGTAAATACATTGACCAAAGAAATGGAATATGTTGAAATCCTGACGAGATTCAACAGCAAGAGTCCTGATCACTGGTATGACATGGCGAGAAGGGATGGCCGATTGGATGAGATTACGATTGCCACCTGTGAAGAATTTGTCCGAAATGCCAACGATTTGAAAGAATTAAAGATTAAAGGAATCTTTTATAATCTGGAAGCCGATTTGACAAAAGAGACCATTGTGAAATGCATTGAGCTATTAAAACAGACTCAGCTTTCGTTCACGATAGAGATCACAGAGCATGTAAAGAAGGATTTGGAGCTTTGGAAAAGCATTGCTGAAGAAGAGGGCGTTGCTCTTTCTTTGGATGATTTCGGTGAAAAAGCGGCAACTGAGCTGGAGGAAATCACAGTTTTACAGCCAGCCTTTGTAAAAATGAAAAGAAACAAGCTGCAGGAGTACTATGGTGCGATTATGGATTTGGACCGCCAATACATCCGGAAAATGGTCATTGAACATGTTGAAGAGGAAGAATTGAAGCAGCTTACACAGGATGGCATTAAGTATGTTCAAGGCTGGCTCTGTTCTGTCGCGAAAAAACTCAAGGACATTGATGCCGACCAATGGAACGCAGGTTTTTTAAAAGGATAAACCAATGGGAAGTGTAAAAGATGAAAATCCAACAATTAGATAAAATGAACGCAGCCATTGAAATGGCTGCGGCTGCTCATCAATCACAAGTCAGAAAAGGGAATAAGAAGCCTTATATTTCCCACCCCTATTTTGTAGGAATGCTTCTGCTGGATGCTGGCTGCACAGAGGAGACCGTTCTTGCCGGTATTTTACATGATGTGATCGAGGATACGGATGTCACTGTTGAAGACATTCGTTCAGCATTTGGCGATCGGGTTATGGAGATGGTGAAGGGAAGCTCTGAACCGGATAAATCTCAATCGTGGGAAGCGAGAAAAAAGCATACGATTACGTATTTGCAGAAAGAAGCTTCGGTGGAGGTATGCCAAATTGTATGCGCCGATAAGCTCCATAATGTACTTTCGTTAAGGCAGGATCTAGAGAAGCAGGGAGAGGCCGTTTGGAGCCATTTTAAACGAGGCAAAGATTTGCAGGAGTGGTATTATACCTCACTTGTTGAGGCACTTGGCCGTCGGGTAGGGACGTTCCCGCTGTTTCACCAATTAAAAAAAGAGGTGCAGAACCTCTTTAATTAGACTACATAGGTGTTGTAGTTTCTTCTTTTTTTGCTGTCTTGTGCTTCTCATAAATCCGAAACCCGTCGCTCACACGTTTGTTGGAGGATTTTGTGTTATGTTCCCATGACCAATAGGCCAAAAACGTAAGCAAACCGCCGAGTAAACTAATCAGTATCAGTACAGCTATGTATTTAAAATGGTACGTTCGGTAGATGATGACCAAAGAAAAGAGAGTAATGAGTGCGAAGTTGAAGCAAGCGGTACGGGTGATACGGATTTTCGTCCGGATGTAGTCCAACTGGTTAGCCTGGTTTTGGTCATTTGTGAGAAGGATGAGCTCCCGTGCTGTTTTTCGGTTTTCGTCCCTTGTTTCTTTTTTTCTCTTTCTAAAAACGACATCATCTACAAAGTTATCGATCAAAATACCAAGTGTATAAACAAAGGGAAGCATAAGAACAAAAAGAGCCAATAAAGTATCCTTGTTGGTGCTCTTTAGATAACCAAACAAAGGCTGGAAAAAATCCACGCCCAAGACCATGATGGCGCATAAAACCAAAGCGATAAAAAAATGAAATCCATTAATGAGATGCTCAATCAGCATATTTGTCGTATTTCCCATACCAATCCCCCATACATAATAAAAATGCCAAGCTTTATTATTTTATAGTGAATCACCATTTTTGTGAATAGTTGGAATAAAAGAATATAAAGCGAAAATCTTCTTTGCCTTGTTAAAAGCTCTCCTTCATCCTTAAAGACGAAGTGGAGCTTTTTTGCTGTCTAAATGAGTTGAGAGGTGTAAAAAGTACTAGATGGACCGAACCATGTTGGTAAAAATGATAGGGTTAAAGAATTAACAGAGTAAGGTAAAATAGGATGATATCAAGATTTCAGTAGCAAATCGCATGTTTATGAAGGGGGAAAGGTCAATGATACTGGAAGCCGCTATGCTTCAGGTGAAACCCGGAATGGAGCAGGAATATGAAGAATCATTTCGCAAAGCATCTAAGATTATTTCATCTGTGAAGGGCTATATTTCACACGAATTACAGCGTTGTATGGAAGTAGAGGGTAAATATTTGCTTCTTGTTAAGTGGGAGAGTTTAGAAGACCACACTGTAGGATTCAGACAATCAAATGAGTATTAAGAATGGAAATCGTTATTACATCGTTTCTATCATCCTTTTCCGACAGTGGAACATTTTGAAAAAGTAAATTTGACACAAGGGGATTCTAATTAAGGATTAAGGGACTCCTAAACATTGGAGTCCGAGTATAGCGGTGATGGACAAGAAAAAATGTTAACCGGATTAGCTTATCACTTGCTTTTATTTGAACATGAGACATTCAAATGATCCCGTGGAGTTATTGAACAAAATTGCTGAACTCCATAAGTGAAGTATCTGTTACGGTGCAGCATCACACCATTCTTCATGTATTCTCATTATCTTTTTCTAAATTAATAATATATTTTAGACCGGAATGTGCATCTTTAAAAATTGGTGCATCAATACGCTCTGGTATTGCTAATGCTAAATCAGGATTAATTCCTACCATAATAGATTTAACACCGATTAAGCGCAATGTTTCAGTCAAACGGTTAAGGTTATAATGCACAGTTTCATCAAAACTCGTAACACCAGCGAGACTAAGCATAACGTAACGAATTCTTTTGTCTACACATTCTTGTAAAACAGTTGATATAATATGCTCTCCCCGTAAAATATTCATATCCCCATATAAAGGTAAAGCTATTGTTTTATCCCAAATGTGTAGTATAGGTACGGAAAGTTCTTGAATTAGTTGATCCTTCCTTCGCTCTTCCTCATCTTTTGTTGTCATGTCCATTAACATTACTGTATAACCAACTAGTTCTTCATTGTCCTGGATAGGGGTAATGATAATATCAGCAATAATTTTGCTTTTAATATTAATCCTTGCCTTATGGCCATCCTTAATGCCTTTGTCCATAATGAAGCGCTGGTTTTTAGGGTTTTTATGAAAAAAGTCCATATTTTTCCCAATGATCTCATCAATTGAATTTAAACCGTATAACGGATAGATGTTTTTCATCACTTCTTCCGCTTTCTTGTTCACCCAAACGATCCTGTATTCAGTGTCTGAAATGATGATTACTTCCCCAATGCTATTTAACAAGTCAGCATTTGATATGTTTATTCCTATCTGGTCCATAGCGAAAACTCCTTTGATTCAGTTGACCTTTATTATAGCAAGTTGTATCCCGAAATATTAGGGACTTATTTATCTTTTGAAACCTGGAATTTGCCGAACTCACCCATTTTAAGAAATGAAAACGAGGTAAATCCACACAGAATTGAGGGAGGTTCACCAAACCTGCCCTTTACATCTGCATATTCACATTGGAACCATCACAAGTCCAGTAATAGCTATTGGTAATATGTCATTTATTAATACCTTGAGTTCTTATTATATTTTCGATTGGCAGTAGATGAATCGCAGCAATAAAGTTAAGGTGTCAAAAGCACTAGTTAACTAAAAGGTTGGTAGAAAAGATACCAGTAAAACAAAAAATTTACAGAAACCGCCAAATAAAAAGCCCAATTTCTCTGTATTAAAATGAGAATTTGGGTTTCATTTCTTTTCACATCTTGGTGGTTTCATGAGCGCGATAGAAAAGAGAATACCTTCTTTTCTCTTTTCTACTTTATACTATGCAAATCAATAGGAAATGCATGGACATTTTATTGAAATTGGTTTTTGGAAAAAAAAGATAAAGTAAAAAGAGACCAGGATTCTATCCAAGTCTCTACGCCAACATAAAATCAATCTTAGCAACTGTGGCGGTTTTTTTTCTTCTTCTTTTTACATTTAAAAATGAAACTAGAAGAACTAGAAGAACTAGAAGAACGTCTACATTTTGAGGATCGTTTTGAGGATCGTTTAGAGGAACGTTTAGAGGAACGTTTAGAGGAACGTTTGTGATGAGAAGAAGAGCTAGAGCTAGAGCTTCTTTTTCCGGGTTTTTTTGGCATATGTCTTCCCTCCTTAAAAGAGCAGAGAAACATAGTAACTTTTCTCTGTATTTTATATTATTCAGTTGTGTTCGTTTTTGTTTGGACAAGCATATAAAACAGAAAAAAAGAACAAGCAGATCCTATAGGATCTGCTTGTTTAATGTAAGTCTAAAGGTTCACGCCCTTAGCTATTTTGCGAAAAGTCTCTCATAAACGCATTGGTTTCTTCCGGTTCTAAGTTGAGGAGCATGTCCCACATCGTCTAGACGGTTTTTATCTTTTTCATTTTTGCTACATGGATTGATAATTAATCGTCATATTTAGTCTTGTTAATTCAGCGCCTGGATTGTGGTACGCATGGTTGCAGTTGGCTTTAAAACGGATCGACTGATCTTTTTCGAGTAAGTAGGTTTGCCCTGATATTGTTAATTCGAGCTGACCGTCAAAAACGGTAATGTATTCCTCTGTGCCATCGTGATGAGGAGCGGCCTCTAAATAGCCCCCTGGCTCAATCTCTACCATGTATATTTCAAATTGCTTGTTGTTTTCGAAGGGGAAGTAGGGATATACTTTATATTTCCCATCATTCTCGGGCAATTCCAATAAATCTTCTTTTGAAATGATCGTTATATCGTTCGCTGATTCTTGAATGAGCGAAGTGAATGAAACCTTTAGTCCATTCGCAATTTTCCACAGCGTGGTTATGGTTGGAATCGATTCTCCGCGTTCGATTTGGCCTAACATGGTTTTGCTGACACCGGTCAACTCAGATACTTTATCCAAACTTAATTTATTCATCCTTCTGAATGCCTTCATGTTTTCAGCAACCACAACATGGATTTCCTTCACAATTATCCCTCAATTTTTTATTTACAATATAACGTATAAATTATACAATTTAAAGCACATGACGCTATAAAGTATATTTGTGCTTTATAGCACACAAGGAGTGCTGCCATTATGTCCGTGTTGTCACTGTTGGTTTATGCTTTTGTTGCAAGCTTCACCCCTGGGCCCAATAATATTATGTCATTGTATTTCGCCAATCAATTTGGTTTGAAACACACGTTTAGATTTTGTGTAGGAGTGGGTATTGGGTTTTTCATTTTATTGTCGATCGCTAATTATTTTACCGTTGCCTTAAACACCGTTTTTCCACAAGTTGAGTACATTATGAAATTATTTGGCTGTCTCTATTTGCTTTACCTGGCCTTTAAGATCATGAAGAGCAAGCTGGGGAAAGAACAACAGTTCAATAGCCGATACAACAATATGAAATCAGGTGCGATGCTGCAATTTATCAACCCGAAAGGAACCGTTTATGCCATTACCGTAACGGCCACATTCGTTGCTCCATTTTACCATCATTATTTGTCTCAATTTCTTTTTGTCATCTTGTTGGCTGTCATTGGATTTCTGGGAACATTCAGCTGGAGCTTGTTTGGCTCATTGTTTAAGAAGTGGATTGCACAGTATCAGAAGGTTTTCAATATCACCATGGCTTTGTTGCTTGTTTATACGGCGGCTACGATTTTGTTTCATTAAAACAATACCGATGCCAGAAGCTGCATACGGGATATTTTTTCTCCTTGTTTTATTTGTATTGGCTTAATTTAAGCCTTTTAAATATACTTTTAACGTTTTGGTTTTAACAATGTGCATGCTATAATTAAGGAAATATATGGATGGGAAATGAGGAAAAGGGCTCGTTAAATACCGGAATCTTACGAAAGCCGGTAAGTTACGAATCCCTTCCTTTGAACATTGGATTAATTCATGAGAGGTCATCGCGACCTCTTTTTTTACTTTGATTCTCTCTTCTTATATTTCTTTCGTTCAATGATGCTGAACATAAATGCGAAAACGATCAAACAGGTAATGAATGTTTCGACCACTCCCGATAGATCGATCGGTCCGTTCTCTGGAACACCGATCCGGCTCCAGAAAAAATAATCTGTTGATACAATTAACAAAGATAACGCTAATGTCGATAAAGCAATGGTTAAAACGCTCCGCTTATTCATCTTTCCCCCTCTATGAATCATAATTTCTCTTTTATAAATCGAAATCCACTAATGTATCAAAGGTTGTGTACGCTTTTACTATTGTTTATTTGACTGGGGAACAAGTTCTACTACATATCGAACGGTACTTTAGGAACACATAGTAAATATTCCGAACATTCACCCTTGGGAACCGAGCCAACGACCAAAAGAATTGTAACGTCAATGTCTTCCCTTGATGGCTGCCTGAATAATTTGTTTAATCCGTTAAACTTCATAAATTTTCTCCACCTCAAAACCAGCTCCTACCATAGTTTGAGAAGGAAGGAATGTTAGGCACAAACAGATCATGGATGATAATTGATCGTTTATGGAACAATCTATATTGACTGAAGTCGAGAGATAGATTGATTTAAATGAAAACGTAGAAAAGTGTTAGGAAATTGGTTTTAATATAATGGTTTAATTGGAGAAGGTGACAGAATGATTAACTATTTAGGAACACCAAAAATAGAAACCGACAGATTAATCCTTAGAAGATTGGAACCTACTGATGCTCAAAGTATTTTTGACCATTGGCTTTCAGACGAACGGGTAACTGACAATCTCATCAAAGGAGCACACAAGACAGTTTCGGAAACGTTTGAGTGGGTGGATGGAATTGTGAGGGAGTATAGCAGTAAAGAATTTTGTGATTGGGGCATTGAAATAAAAACTACCGGTGAACTAATTGGAGAAATCGAATTGTACAATTTTGACATTCCCACTGAAAACTGTGAAGTAGGTTATTCGCTTGGATGCAGATGGTGGCATCAGGGCTATGGGACTGAAGCGTTAAGAGTGGTTGTTGAATTTGGTTTTAGGTATATGAATATTCACAAAATATCCGCAGCACATAACATCGATAATGCAGCTTCTGGCAGAATTATGAGTAAAGTTGGGATGACACAGGAAGGAATGATCAGGCATAAGATCCGCAATGCCAAGAATCAATACAAGGACTGTGCAGTTTATGGAATTCTCCAAGAAGATTATCTTAAAAATATTGTTAGTACCCAAACGTATATCCTTAATTTAGAATGATTAAATCCGGCAATCCAATATAAGTGGTTGAGTTACCAATATTTAAAATTACCAAAAAATATTGACTTATCAATTTTTGTTTGCTAAATTACTTTTATAACTAAAATCAATGACGAGAAGAGTAAGATAGGAATCCTGTCCTAAAGAGAGTCGGTGTCTGGTGAAAGCCGATGTTCAGGTCTTGTCCGAATATCATCTCTGAGGTGCAAAGCTGAACATTCGTAAGCTTTGACGGGTTGTCCGCCGTTACAAGGAACACGTATGATTGTACGTTGACTGAGAGCCGTAAGCTTGTTGGAAGCTGCGGAATAAGGGTGGTAACGCGAGCACAAACTCGTCCCTGCATTAGGGACGGGTTTTTTTATGTTTAAAAAACAATAAAGGAGAGATTACTTTGAGAAAACTGGACACCTTATTTATTGGATTGATGTTATTTTCTATGTTTTTTGGAGCCGGAAACCTGATCTTCCCGCCATTCCTTGGAGCGGAATCAGGTACATCTTACTGGCTCGCCATGACAGGATTTATCGTTACCGGCGTGGGACTGCCCTTTGCCGTGCTGTTCGCCGTTTCCCTTGTAAAAGGCGGCGTCCAAACCATCGGAAATCGCGTTCATCCGCTATTCAGTACAGCCTTTATGGTTGTCATTTATTTATCGATTGGACCATTCCTTGCTATTCCGCGAAACGCCAACGTTGCTTATGAGATGGGAGTTAAACCCTTTCTTGGCAAATCAGTGAACTCATCTTTGATTTTATTCTTATTCACTGTTCTATTTTTTGCCCTTGTTTATGTTATCAGCTTAAACCCTTCCAAAATGGAAAAATACATGGGCCGTTGGATTACTCCAGTTTTACTGTTAGCTATGGTTGTCTTGTGCGTAGTCGGGTTTGTTAAACTGGATGCGCCACTCCAGTCACCATCAGCGAAATATGAATCCGGTGCTTTTTCTACAGGCTTCCTTGAAGGGTATAACACAATGGATGCCCTTGCCGCACTGGCATTTGGAATTGTCATTCTTACAGCGATCCAGCAAAGAGGCGTCCGTGATAGAAAACAATTAACGAACTATACGTTGAAAGCCGGGTTGATTGCCGGGGTATTGCTTTCATTGGTATACATCAGTCTCGGATTAATCGGTGGAAAAATGCAGGCCAATGGTTCGTTTGAGAATGGCACCGAAATTCTCTCAACGGCTTCGACCCTTTTATTGGGACAGAGTGGTAAAACCTTGCTCGGCTTAATTTTTACGTTAGCCTGCTTCACCACAGTGGTCGGATTAACATCAGCCTGTGGCCAATATTTTTCGAATCTGATTCCTAAAGCAAGCTACAAAACGGTCGTGTTAGCCGTTACACTTGTAGGCTTCACCCTTTCAAACCTGGGATTGAACCAAATCCTTAAAGTTTCGGTGCCGTTCCTTGTCACTGCTTATCCGTTAACAATTGTATTAATCACACTAACCTTTTTCCATCGCTTCTTTAAGAATGCGAAAAAAGTCTACGGAAGCGCGATCTTATTTACAGCTGTATTTGCCGTAATCAACGGTTTAAATACGTTCGGCCTTGATTTAGGGCCAATCGAAACCTTGAGAAACCTCCTTCCCCTGTCCTCTGTTGGATTAGAATGGATCGTGCCTGCACTTGTTGGTACTATTGTAGGCCTGGTGATTAGCAGATTCAGCGCAAAAGCTCCAGAAGAAGTGGTTACAGTGAAGGCTTCATAGGTTAAAAATAGGACTTAAAACAACTACAGACCAAAAAACTTTTATAACTATAAAAAGCTCATCCCAATTTGGTAAGGATGAGCTTTTTTTGTAGACTTTTTAAACGGCTGCTATTTCATTTGAACTATATGTTTGACTGTATGTCGTGTACTTATTGATTTTTTCCAAACTTGGTTCATAGCCAATTCCCGGTGAGTTCGGAACGGTAATGATTCCATTTTCAACTGTGACTTCAGGTTCAATAATGTCTGTTGCCCAGTAGACTGATGATGCTGCCGTATCACCCGGCAGGACAAAGTTTGGAAGAGTGGTAATCGCGATGTTATGTGCTCTTCCTACCCCTGACTCCAGCATTCCTCCGCACCACAGCGGAATACCATGTTCCTGGCATAAGTCATGGATTTTTCTGGACTGTGTTAAGCCTCCGACACGGCCAATCTTAACATTAATAATTTTACAGCTTCCTAATTTTAGAGCTTTTCGTGCATCTTCTACAGAGTGAATGCTTTCATCCAGGCAAATCGGTGTTTTCAGCCTGGCCTGCAGGTATGCATGGTCAATAATATCGTTATAGGCAAGCGGCTGTTCAATCATCATTAAATTATAATGGTCCAGGGCACTTAACCGGTCGATGTCCTGTAAGGTGTAAGCAGAATTCGCATCTGCCATAAGTGGGATTTCAGGATATACTTTACGGACCTTATCAATTAAATTGATATCCCAGCCCGGTTTGATTTTTAGTTTAAAACGTTTATAGCCTTCGTCAAGTCGAGCTGCAATCATTTCCAGCGTTTCATCGACTGAATCCTTGATGCCAATGCTTACGCCCACTTCTATTTGCCTCTTCGTTCCGCCAAGCACGCTTGAAAGAGCAGCGTTTTGCTTTTTCGCGTACAGATCCCAAACGGCACCCTCTAAAGCTGCTTTTGCCATATAATTGCCGCGAATATAGGAAAAGTATTTTTCAGAGAGGTTATCCGGGTGCTCAATTTCGTTTTTGAGAAGAATAGGAATCAAGTAATCCTCAAGCATATGCCAGTTGGTTTTCACCGTTTCTTCGTTATAAACAGGATCAAGCATCGCTACCGATTCAGCCCAGCCCGAAATACCATCATCGCTTTTTACTTCTACTAGAATGAATTCTCTATCGTATTCCTTTGCAAAGCTCGTTATAAATGGGTGAAGCAAATCTAGCTTCAGATGCCTTAAAATCACTTGCTTAATTTTCATGTGGATGCTCCTTTTTCCGCAAAGCTGGTCCTATTCTTTTTTTTGAAAGCACATAAAACTGGACAGGAATTTCTTTTATCGAATTCTTTTTAAAACCAGTCACTTGCCATCCTTGTTGAAACAAGTCATTAAAAATACTTCTTGTTTTCAACCGCCATTCTGTGGCAGCTTTCATATTGGTTTGTCTTATGCTTCTGAAATCCTTTGGAACGGCCACAAACGCTGCATCACTTTCTTGTTCAGGCAAAGAAAGGGTGAAAGAAGGAACAGGCATCCCTTCCTCATTTGTCTCCCATTGAATGAGCGACTTCTGTAAAGCGCGTTCAAGCTGAACTTCCTCTGCACGAGAATCCGTCGCTTTTTCCTCCTTAATATGCCATTCGACAAAAAAGCGGTCAGAAGGAATACCATGGTTTAGCGGATCCTCCAGTTCTCCATAACAGTTTTCAATATAGGTAGAACAAACACCGCCAAGCTTGGCTATATTTAAATATCCATTAATACTTTCTAACGGATCATACGTCCAGGTAATAAGAGAATAGCCAAGCTTGAGCGCTTCCTCCCGCTGTGCGAGCTTTAGCTGCTCACCAATTTTTCTGTTGCGAAACTGTTCATCAGTGCCCAAAATGTGCGAACAAAGATAAATGGAATTTCCGTTAAACCCCGGAAAGCTGTATTGAAATCCAATCAACTGGTCTCCGTTATAAGCCCCTAATACCAAACCGCCATTTTTCACTGCTGTTATCGTTTGATGGGAGGGGATTGAATCGCTCTCTCCCCAGATTTTTGATTCCAGTTTTCTGACGTCTTCCAGCTCTTCGATACGACGAAGGGAACGAATTTCAATCCGTGCCACGGGTTACTTCCCCCTTAAAAAATTTATTCATGGCTGAAGTCAGCGTCCTGCAATGGAACCATTTTCGTTTTCTTGACGAGTTTATAGCCGATATACGCCAGTAAAAACAAAGGAAGTCCGATGTAAGAAACTAAAATGCCATACCAATCGATGTTTGCCCCAAAGAAAGCGGAGTAATTTTGTCCAAGAATGGCTGTCATACACAAAACCGTAGCTAAAAATGGGCCGAATGGGAACCCTTTCGCTACATAAGGCAGATCATTTAAATCTCTTCCTTGCGCAGTATAAGCTTTCCTGAAACGATAGTGTGTAATGGAAATTCCTAGCCAGGATAGAAAGCCGGATAATCCTGCGGCATTTAATAACCACGTATAAACCGTTCCTTCTCCAAAAAGAGAAGTTAGAAAAGCAGTCATCCCGATAATGGTCGAAAAGAATACAGCGTTTGCTGGAACGCCGCCTGCATTTACTTTTTTCAGAAATGCAGGAGCTTTCCCTTCCTTCGCCAGTACCCATAGGACGCGAGAAGCACCGTACATAGCGGAATTGCCTGCCGATAAAACAGAGGTAAGAATGACTGCATTCATAACAGAGGCAGCGATGGCAAGCCCTGCATTTTTAAACACAAGTGTAAATGGACTCACGGCAATATTATCAATATCCGAATTTAGCAAACGCGGATCATCATAGCTGATCAAAAATCCAATGACGATAATGGCCAATACATAGAACAAGAGAAGTCTCCAGAAAATCTGTTTAATGGCTTTCGGGATATTCTTTCTTGGATTTTCACTCTCTCCTGCTGCAATTCCGACTAACTCTGTACCTTGGAAGGCAAATCCAACGACCATAAAGACGCCCAATATGGATAAAAAGCCTCCTTTAAACGGTGCCTCTCCTTTAGTGAAGTTTTCAAATCCCGCGGAATGTCCACCCATAATTCCAAGGATCATCATTAGCCCAACTGCTATAAACACGATAATCGTAAAAACTTTTATCAATGAAAACCAAAACTCAGATTCGCCATACCCTTTTACCGATAAAATATTTAGACCAAAAATGATGGCAAGAAATAAGGAACTCCATACAATGCCTGGAACAGATGGCAGCCAATATTTCATAATTAACGCCGATGCTGCTAATTCAAGGGCTACAACAATCGCATTGTTATACCAATAGTTCCAGCCGACCGCGAATCCTAAGGCAGGATCAACAAACTTAGAAGTGTATGTGCTAAACGAGCCAGTAATAGGAATTAAAGCTGCCATTTCAGATAAGCTTGTCATCAGGAAGTAAACCATAATGCCGGCAATCAAATAGGCTGCTATAGCTCCACCGGGACCCGCTGTATTAATAATTGATCCACTTGCTACAAAAAGACCGGTTCCAATCGTTCCGCCGATTGCTATCATGGAAAGATGTCTTGTTTTAAGCTTTCGTTCTAAAGGTTTTTCTCCGGAAACTGTTTGAACAGCTTGTACATCGATTTGGTTTGCAAGTGGGGAATTTTGCATAAATTACACCTCTTTCTTGGATTTTTATTGTGAATGTCATTGTTCTCTAGCCTTATGGTTTTAGTAACTACTGCGGGATTCTTTCGCAGTGTAATATCCTTGGCAGTATGTTATTCACTAAATACTTCATAGCTTGAATACAGGTTTTCTAATTTTTGCTGACGAGTTTTAATCCGTTGTTTGTCTTTTTCATAAATGCCCGCGATAATCAAGTCTAATAAGCTAATAACGGACGCCATTGAATTGGTTCCGGTCTCCGCATTTTCTTCTGTCGTCAGTGTAATATCAGAAATACTTCCAACAGGTGAAAGGAGACGGTCTGTAACGGATATTAAACTAATCCCATGTTTCTTTGCAGTTTCAGCGATTTTTAACGTTTCCTGGGCATATCTCGGAAAAGAAAAAACAACGACCACTGACTTGTCAGTGAGATTACAAAACTTTTCTAAAAAATCTCCTGCAGGTGAACTTAAATATACGTTTTCCCTTAAAGAGCTTAGCGTATAGGAAAACCAATAAGCTGCGGCATGGGAAATCCGATGCCCGGCAATTAATATTTGGTCCGCTTGTAATAACACATCCACCGTTTCCCATATGTCCTGTATGCTCGTATGATTTAACAGATTCCTTAGAATATGAACTTCGCTTTCTATTACCTTGGTAAATGGATCATTCTCATCTGGCTGCTCACGATAATTATTATCAAATCTCTCTATTTCAGCGGGATGTAGCAACTGTTCTTGAATTCTATCCTGCATTTTACTGAAACTTTCAAATCCTAATGCGTAAGAAAGCCGAATAACCGTCGTTTCACTTACCTCCGCTTTCCGTCCAATCTGAAAAGCTGTTTTAAAGACGGCCTCATCCAGATTTTCGATCAGGTAATTCGCTACTTTTTTCTGCCCAGCTGATAAATGGGGAAATTTTTCTTTTACTAAAAGTTTAAAAGGAATCTGGTCCATCAAATACTCCCTTCAAATGTGAATTATTTCCTTCTTAGTTAATCATCGTTGCATTATATCCTTCATTTGTTACTACACTACCACAATAACAATACAAAAAGAAGGATATTTTTTGACTATTTTGATTTTTATGACGAAATGTGATTGCTAGAACACAGCGCCATTTTACTGTTAATTAAACAAATGTTTAATAACTAGACAAACGAAAAAGAAGAAGCAGGAACCATCATTGGTCCTTCTTCTTCCCGATCAGCTATTGGAGCTCCTACTACTCCCCAAAGCTAAACTTAAGGGCGAAAATATCATGGTGAGATTTTGAAAAGAGTTGGCCAAGTAGTTGAGGAGGGGAAGCTCGCCCGCTCGTTGATTCCATCTGCTTTACGTTTGATGAAGTCTCGAAAGCGCACGATTACCTGGAGTCCAGGAAGGCATTAGGCAAAATCGTTTTATCTAACAACGATTATCCCTTGTATTCAAGGGTTCCTTTCCTTTTATGGAGATCCATAAAAGATGAATGAAACACCTTAACAAATTTTACCCGAATATATCATACTAGACTTGTTCTTCAGTTGGTTCAATGACAAAGACTTTTTATGGGCGAGCCGGGATTGAGGGTTATTCCATTTTAAATAAAGGGAAAAGATGCGATCCTGCAAAGAAACCATATGAATAGAGGGAAGAACACCCGTACCATCCTCCGGTACGGGTGTATCTTTTCCTTTTTTTAATTCAGGTTCTAATTCACCGAAACTCCCTCTTCCTCCGCATACGAAGCATTCGCTTGTCTCTTAAGCCGGGCAGATCCATACAGCACATAGTAGACCAGAGAAACTAGGAAAATACCGAGAATCACATAGATCAAAGGGACCGATGCGCCAAACAGCATCATATTGGTGGTCAATACGCTGTATTTAATGATGCTGTACAAACACACCAATCCGAGGATCAGGGCAATGCTTGGCACAACCGGATACTTTACCTTGAATGGACGTGCCAGCTGGGGTTCTTTTTTACGAAGAATGAAGAGGGAAACCATGCTGATGCAGTACATCATCATTGCTCCAAAGACAGAAAGGATGATGAGCGCGTTGGCGAAGCTCGCTGAGCCTGCACAGATCACACCGATGGCTCCAGGAATCAAGAGGCCGCCGACCGGAACGCCTTTCTTGTTCGTTTTGGCCAAGAACTTCGGGAAGTAGCCATCCCGTGCCAGGGCGTACGTCTGTCTGGAGAAGCCCATGATGATGCCGTTCAAGCTGGCGATCAGGCCAAACAATCCGATGATGGCCAAAACGGTTGAAAGGCCGTTGTCGTATACGGAGGACAGCGCCTGGGGAAGGGGATAATCGGCAAGCTTACCGTTTCCTCCGCCAAGACCGGCGGTAACAAAAAGCGTAAATAATGTAGCTGTAGCTAAAGTGATGATCGCACCAATAAAACCTTTCGGAATGTCTTTTCTAGGATTCTCTACTTCTTCCGCAGCCATCGCTCCGCCTTCAATCGCCAGGTAAAACCAGACGGCAAACGGGATAGCGGCCAGGACACCTGTCGGTCCATTCAGAAAGGAGTTGTCGTTCAAGATGTTAGAAGCCTCCACATGAGGCAGGCCCGCCACATAAAAGATGGACAAGCCGATCAGTGCCAGAATGGTAGCGGTAAGCTCAATGACGGCAACTTCCTTAACACCGATCAGATTTAATAGGATGAAGAAAATAAATGCTCCGACCGTGGCGTACACCGGGTTCACAGCCGGAATGAGGAAGTGAATGTACGCGCCTGTTGATACCGCAATGGCTGGAGGCGCGAATATGAATTCAAGCAGACAGGCCATGCCTGCCATATAGCCGCCAAACGGTCCCATGGCTCGTCTCGCATACGCGGAAGGACCGCCGGCTTGGGGAATGGAGGTGGAGAGCTCTGCATAGCTGAACATAAAGGTCGTGTAAAAAACAGTGACAATCAGCGTAGCAATCGCAAGTCCGATAATCCCACCCTGTTCAAATCCATAGTTCCATCCGAAGTATTGCCCCGAGATTACCATCCCTACTGAAATTGCCCATAAATGAATCGGCTTTAACTGTTTTTGTAGCGCCATCTCTACTCCTCCTTTAGTTGTGTTTACTTAGGATTTGGGGACTTTTGTTTCAAAAAGTCTTCATTGATTAGTTGATTGAAGTGGAAGGTGCGAGACTCCTCGAAAATGAATTTCACATTTACTTCGTGCGATGTCTCGCTGCCGAAGCTTTCCTTGTCCTACGGGAAAAGCGGGACAGATGAGACCAGGTAGGCGTTTACGCCGGTAAGGTAGGCGTTTACGCCGGTAAGGTAGGCGTTTACGCCGGTAAGGCTCAGCGCCCCTGAAACGGAAATCAACCACTTCCAAAGACAACGAAATCGCACTTAAACAATGAGGTGCACACCGCTCGTTTGCTGCTGAAGCATCTTGTCAATCAAGGTTCCGATATGGGCGGCTGCTTCAATCGGAGGCGTTCCCCGTTTATGGATATTGGAAATGACCATGCGATCGGATTCCTTTTTACCTTTGCCCGGCTGGTAGCACATATAGGCACTCATCGATTCGGCACTCATCAGTCCCGGCCGTTCCCCGATCAAAAGGACAAGGGCTTTTGGCTTTAATATCTCGCCGATTTCATCCATGCAGGCGACACGCCCTCCTTTGACAAAAAAGGAGGTTCCAATCTGGAGGTTGTAGGATTCCAGGGAATCGATCAATGCCGGATAAACGTCACTCAGGTTTTCTTCAATGGCCTTTGCGCTTAATCCATCCGACACAACGACCTGTACCTCCGGTGCCTGCAGGCAGTTTTTCTGAAGGAAGGCCTTTGCATCGTCGGCCAATAATCTTCCGTGGTCGGGCCGTTTTAAGTAATGTTCCATGGATTCTACTTGTGTGGTAACCGAGAAAAGGTTGAATTCGGACAGGATTTTGTCAGGCACGGTGCCGTATACCGAATCGACAGCAGCGGCGTGATCGGTACGAAATTGAAGCACATCCTTGGTTAAGGGCCGAGTTCCTGTCCGGCCGACACCGATGCGGGCAGGGGTGAATTGTTTGAGCGTTTCAAGCGGATCTCGTTTTGAATTTGCCAACATGATAAGCCACTCCTTACGTTAAATTCATAAAAATCGTCGGATCGCCAGCCTTGGAGGTAAAGCGGCCATTTTGCGTGATGCCTTGCTCTTCAAGCCACAGCGCAAAGAGGGGAGCAGGGGTCTGGCCGAGCACCTGGCGGACGGTGGCGATGTCGTGATAGCTCAGGGACTGGTAATTCAGCATGCAGTCATCGGCCATCGGTACGCCGATCACAAAATTGACTCCTGCGGTTCCGAGCAGCATGCTCAGGTTGTCCATGTCATTTTGGTCGGCATCCATATGATTGGTGTAGCAGACGTCAACGCCCATCGGCAGGCCGTGCATTTTGCCCATAAAATGATCTTCGAGACCTGCCCGTAGGACCTGCTTGCTGTTATACAAATATTCCGGTCCGATGAAGCCGACCACGGTGTTTACGATGAACGGCTTATAATGGCGGGCGAGGCCGTAGCACCGGGCTTCAAGTGTCACCTGGTCAATGCCAAAGTGAGCTTCAGATGAGAGTTCCGAGCCCTGGCCGGTTTCAAAATACCAACGGTTCGGGCCGGCTGCTGTTCCTTTTTCCTTGATCAAAGCGGTCGCTTCATCCAGCATGGAAAGGGAGATGCCAAACGAATCATTGCCAACTTCGGTACCAGCGAGACTTTGAAAAATCAGGTCGGCAGGCGCGCCTTTTTCGATCGCTCTCATCTGGCTGGTCACATGGGACAGCACGCAGTTTTGGGTGGGAATCGACCATTCATTGATCACATTTTTCGTTTCATGCAGAAGGGCATAGATGTTGTCGGTCGTGTCAATGACGGGATTGATTCCAATCACCGCGTCACCGATTCCGTAGCTCAGAGCTTCATATAAAGAAGCTCTCATGCCCTTGATGTTATCAGACGGGTGATTGGGCTGGGCTCTGGAAGCGAGAATTCCTTTTTGGCCAATGGTCGTCTGGCAGGTGGTTTGCACTTCAATTTTGGAAGCAGCCTGAATCAAATCCAGATTGGACATGATTTTGGCGGTAGCGGCAATCATTTCACTGCTCAATCCTTGGCTGAGAGTTAACAGATCATCGCTGACGTGCTGGTCGGACAGGATATATTCCCTCAGCTCGGCGACGGTCCAGTTTTTGATGATTTCATAAACGGCAGCTTCGAGCTGATTTTCGATGAGTGCGGATACGTTGTCTTTATCGGGACTGAGCAGAGGGTAATTCCGAATTTCGG
This sequence comes from Fictibacillus sp. S7, assembly GCF_004127935.1. Lineage (NCBI taxonomy): Bacteria > Bacillati > Bacillota > Bacilli > Caryophanales > Fictibacillaceae > Fictibacillus > Fictibacillus sp. S7. The sequence continues at coordinate 3,643,974 of NZ_QJKL01000001.1, forward strand.
AAAGCGTAAGATCCGCCAGCACCTGCTTGGCGGCCATCCGTTCTTTCATGGAGCCGGCGCTGATTCCTGCTAATTCGTCTCCGGAACGTTCTTCGTTTGCTTTTGCCATGATTTCTTTCAGACTATGAAATGAAAAGGTTTCTCCTAGTAAGGTCGTCGTTTTATACATGGTCAGTCTCCTTGAAAGTGGTTTGGATTAGGATGAAAAAGCCAGGGTTTTTACCGAGACGGAAATAGCTTCTCCTGCGACTGGCAATCCTAAATCGATAAAGTCTCCATGTGTAAAATCAATCTGATCCAGACAAATGATATCGAGCGCTTTGCTCTGTTTGGCGAGGGCCTGCCCCAACGCTTTTGCGATATCCTGTTCACATAGGACGACAAGGCACTTTGCTTCCTTAAAACAAGCGGTAAATTCAGCAAGGATAACTTTTGTCAACTGCTGAAGCATTGTATAGCTGCAGTATGGAAAGTGAGATAACGCCAGAGCAACCGGAGGATCATCCTCGCTAAAAAGGGTGGAAGCCTGTGTTAATGCCTGTTGAACCCGTTCTTGAAACCGCTCGGGCTCCCACTCGTCTTCCAGTTGCACCGGTACGTTCACGATCGGAACGTTTTTTAGCGGAAGCCGGTCGGACTTGATATAGACGGTTGATCCGCTCACTTCTGTATTTTGCATACCGGCACCAATGACGGTTGCACGTGAGGTTTCCGTCGCCTGTGACACACCCAGAGCTTGAAAATGATAGGCGAGAAGCGGGCCGATATCTCCGTGCACGGTCACTTCCTCTAACGTTTCCGGCTTTTTCCCTTTCGTCATGGCTCCCACGCCGCCTGACACGAGCAGGATATCGGGCTGGATCGCGGACCTCGTATGAGGGGACACGAGCAGGGAAGAGGCTTTCCTGCTTCCTTTGACGTAATTGACCGTTTCTTCCGCCATCAGCTGGCAGATGGAAGAGAGTTGTTCGAAGCTCGCCTTTTCTCCTTTCCTCAAATGATTCGAACTATTTTCTAAAAATTCAGTCAAATAGGAAGAGACGTAGGTCACTTGGCCGTCCTTATCCAGACGAATCTGTCTTCCGCCCACATGAAGGGTGAACGTCTCAATGACTTTTCCGTCCTGACATAAAGCAATGTTGGCTGTGCCGCCACCCACATCGATATTTGCGATTATTTCGCCGGTTTGAGTGGAGCGTTCGATGGCTCCTGATCCTTTGGCGGCCAGCACGCCTTCCAAATCGGCTCCTGCTGTCGCGACCACAAAGTTTCCGGCATGCTCCGCCAGGTAATGAACGATTTTCTCCGCATTTTGCTTGCGGGCACTTTCGCCTGTAATGATAACCGCTCCCGCATGGACTTGCTCCAGGGTGACCCCGGCTTGTTTGTACTCCTTCTGTAGCAACTGCGTTAATTGCTCTACATCAATTTCAACTTCGTTTACCATAGGGGTGGTATAGATGGAACTGGCATACGTCACCCGGCGGTCGATAATTTGACAGCCTGGCAGCGTGAACTGATCGTGTGATTGTGCAATCAACAGCTCACTGATTATCAGTTTGGTTGTGCTTGTTCCAATATCTAATCCTATGCTTGTCATCCATTGCCGGGTCATATCACCAATTTTTCATCTCCTTTTGAATATGTTGACTATCATAGTACAGATTTCCGACATCTTTCACTAACTGTGTCACAAAATCTAACAAACTTTCATGTGAAAAAGGTTACAAAAGTTAAAATAGTGACAGATTTGACGAGATGTAACCGCTTTCTAGCAGTCTAACATGTTTTAGCAAGGGAACGAAACAGGTAGTAAAGCCTATATCCGTTTGGGATGATACTCCCAGACTTATTGCGTTAAAAGGTATCCTGCCATTCATGTTGAAAGTAAAGAGTAGAGGTGAGGGAAATGGTCAAAGCAGTTAAGTTCGCCTCCTAAAATCGCAAAATTACATTTTAGGAGGCAAATCAAATGGCATTTCATATCAATGATCGGAGAAATTGGGATCGAGCTCCCTATTATGAACATTATTTAAGCCAAAAGTGCAGCTATAGCGTAACGGCGAATATTGTTATTACGAAGTTGATAGAAAGGCTTCAGACCAAAAAACTCAAGTTTTACCCTGCATTTATTTACATGGTCAGTAAGGTAGTGAATGCACATACCGAATTTCGAACGTGCTTCAACAACGGTGTATTGGGCTATTGGGATCACATGCTGCCGAGTTATACGATCTTCCACAACGATACCAAAACCTTCTCCAGCATATGGACAGAGTTTTCGCCGGATTTTTCTGTATTTCATCATAACTTTAATGAAGATATGAAGCGATATGGCGATGTCCATGGCTTTTTCACGAAAAGCCATGAAGCTCCAAACACCTTTCCGATCTCCATGGTACCGTGGGTCAGTTTTACAGGATTCAACTTGAATATTAATGAAGACAACAACTATTTATTGCCCATCCTAACAGGCGGAAAGTATTTTAACCAGGACGGTAAAACACTTTTTCCATTAGCCGTACAAATGCATCATGCGGTCTGCGACGGCTATCATGTGAGTTTGTTTATTAATGAGGTTCAGGAGCTGGCTGATCGATGTGAGGAATGGATCTTTTAAAAATAAAAGGTAGAGGGGATGTATATGAGATTATCAACTTTAGTAATAGACGGGGAAGAGAAGGCTGCTGTTATAACAAACAATGGAGCCATCTCAATAGAAACGATCAATCAACAGTTTCAACAACGATTTGAAACTAGGATTTTTGAAATCATTCAGTCTAACCGGCTCACCCAACTAACAGATTGGTATGACGCAAAGGACAGTGAAGAGCTCGAGCAGGTGTGTGAAGTGATTCCGAGAGAGCAACTAAGATATGCACCTCTATATAAACATCCAGGAAAGATATGGGGGATTGGTTTAAACTATGTGGAACATGCATCAGACCTTAGTGAAAAGGCGCCGAATAGTGAACCAGCCAGCTTCATGAAGCCTGATACCACCATTATTGGATATAATGATACGATTCAGGTTCCTTTACAATCGGAAAGAACAACAGCAGAGGCGGAGCTTGGAATCATTATTGGACAGGAATGCAAAGATATTTCTGAGGAAGATGCTCAGTCGGTTGTAGCGGGTTATACGACGATTATTGATATGACGGCAGAAGATATTCTTCAGAGAAATCCCCGGTATCTAACACGATCAAAAAGTTTCGATACATTCTTTAGCTTTGGTCCGGAGCTCGTAACTCCTGATGAAGTTGAAGATGTCCATAAATTGAACGTCTCGACGATTATAAATGGTAAAGTGCATCGGAAAAATGTGGTGGCCAACATGACTTTCCGGCCTTGGGACCTTGTATCCTTTCATTCAAAAGTGATGACATTGCTGCCAGGAGACATTATTTCAACAGGGACACCAGGTGCAGTGGTTATTAGGGACGGGGATATCGTAGAATGCCAGATTGATGGCTTTACACCATTGATAAATAAAGTTGAGGACCTAAAGGTAACGAAAGCAAAAAATCAAGCTGATAAAGCAGTGACGCAAAACTAATAAAAAATAAAGTGCCATCCAAGTGATGGCATTTTATTCTTAGCAGACTTCTTTCTTTTGGTGAAAGGATTTAAACGCTTGTTTAAAAACTAGAAGATGAAATCACTGAAAAATAATTAATCTAGGATAAATGTTGAAAAATCTAGTTATTCTTAAGGGTGGATGAATTGTGCTCGATGTAATGAAGATAAAAAATGAAATTAGTAAAGTGATTATAGGAAAAGATAACATCGTAGAATTGATGCTGATTTCTATTATGAATAAAGGACATATTCTATTAGAAGATGTGCCGGGTACGGGTAAAACCATGCTGGCAAAAAGTATGGCCAGAGTCATTGGAGGCGATTTTAAACGGATCCAGTTTACTCCCGACCTTCTTCCCAGCGATGTCATTGGAATCCAATTTTTTGACCCAAAGGAAAGAACCTTTCAATTGAGACTTGGTCCGGTTGTAACCAATGTGCTGCTTGCGGATGAAATCAACCGGGCCAATCCGAGGACTCAATCCAGTTTGCTGGAGGTAATGGAGGAGAAACAGGTTACGATTGATGGGGAAACGGTCAAATTACCCTCTCCTTTTATTGTGATTGCTACCCAAAATCCTATAGAGTCCTCAGGAACCTTTCCACTTCCGGAAGCTCAGTTGGATCGCTTCTTTATGCAAATTCAAGTGGGATATCCCACCCGGCAGGAAGAAAAGCGAATCATGAATGTACATAGAGGAAATGAGCCATTACATACCATTGAGACTCTGCTGACGCTGGAGGAGATTAAACGCTGCCAGGAGGAAGTTCAAAACGTCCTGGTTTCGGAAAGTATTGAGGACTACATTTTAGATATCGTTCAACACTCGCGTGAATCTCAATATGTTGAGGTAGGAATTAGTCCAAGGGGGACGTTGGCATTGATGAGAGCCTGTCAGGGCAAAGCTTACCTGCAAGGGAGAGAGTATGTGATTCCGGAGGATGTTAAAAATATAGCTCCCCATGTAATTCCTCACCGCCTCGTCTTATCGGTTGAGGGAGCTATGAGAAAGACAAAGAGACAAATCGTCACCGATATCCTCAATGAAGTTCATGTTCCTGTTGAAAGCGGATCACCTCAATGAGGTGGAGAATAAGAATTGTAAGCTCTAAGCTGTTAGGAGGCATTCCTATTATTGTTACAATTTTTGTTTTATTGAGCTTTTATACAGATTCCGTCCTGATATTTTTTGCAGGAATGGTTTTAATTTCTCTTTATTTTTTTGCAAAGTATTATACAAAGCACGTTCCAACTGCACTCGTATTAGAGAATAACAAACACACAATCCGGCTTTTTCCTGATGAACAAGACAGCTTTTCTTTTTTACTGCGAAATACAGGGACCATCCCTATCCATCATGCAAAGCTGGATTACTTTTTCAATGATGTGATCAGGCTATGGGACGAAAATCACAATACTCCTCAAATCCATTTGCTGCCCAATCAAGCGGCAGAAATCACGGTTCCGTTCACCTCAATGAAACGCGGGGTTTCCCGAATAAAAGATATCACCGTTCAAATGAAAGATCTCGTAGGTTTAAATACGATCCATCTTACGTTTGATACTATTTATCATACAGAAGTCGTCGTTTATCCAAACCCCACAAAAATAGTAGGGATCGAACACATCGAAAAGATGACCTTGGGTGAATATCCTTTATCTTCATCGCTTTTCGAAGATACAAGTCAACCGTTTGGATCAAGAGATTACGTTTCGGGAGATTCCTTCAATCGAATTCATTGGAAGCTCTCCTCCAAGATGGATGTATTGCAAACGAAAGTCTTTGAAAAAACAACAATGGTAAGCTGGTCCTTTATTTTAAATTTAGGGGAAATCAAGACAACGCTGAGCAAACAAAGCATAGAACAGAACATCAGCTATTTAGCCTATTTGTGCCAGTATGCCACTTCAAAAAATATCCCGTATGAGATGTTCATTAACGTACAAATTCCAGGTAAGCATTCCGCCTTTCACCTGGATGTCAGTAAGGGGAAAGAGCATTTAGGGCGGACGATGGAAATCCTTGCAAGACTAGATCATTCATCGATAAAAGTACCAAACAAGCGATTCCTTTTGTCGATCGACGCGCGCTTGGCCCCTTCCACCACCTTATTTTATTTTGGTGAGAAAGACCAGCTCTCAGAACGGCATTTCGTCAACTGGAGAAAGAACGGAAGCAGGATTTATTTAGCCGAAAAGCAAGATATAGAAGATGGCGCATATTTAAGGTCATGGAGGAGAGCGAATGAAAACGACATGGTCGCTGGCAGGTAGGTTTTATTTTTATTATTTATATGATGCCTTTTTAGTGTTCACCTTGTTATCGCTATTTTATCTGCATCATGATGAGTTTGCGCCGCTTTTAACGTTTCTTGGCATATATGCTGCCGGCGCGGTACCTTTATTGATGGTCCTGACCAAAGCAAAGAAAAAACTAACTTATGGTCACATTATCCTGACTTCGCTGTTTGGCATCGCTTTGTCGCATTTTTTAGGCATACATTTGCTGCTTTCCATCTTGCTGGGTTCCGTGATCAATTGGCGGGTGTATGAGAATTATGGGAAGAGATCAAAGGAAGAAGCGGAGGCCATTCTTTTTATTACCATGATTCTCTGTTTTTCCTTGTATGTATTAAATCCGATGTTCGCTAAAAAAGAATGGTTGATCGGAATTATTCTTTTTCAGTTGTTTTACTTTCTTTTATTTAAAGTCCCTTTAGCTGCAGCAAAGTCCCTAAAAGCTAAAAAGGTGATCGTTTTCTTGATGATAGGACTGGCTGGTTTGCTTCTTTTCAACTATATCAAGTTTACTTTTCTTTATCTTTTAAGCCTTGGTGCAAAGCTTCTTGCTTTTCTTGTGGGGCCGGTCTTCTATTATATTTTTAGAAAGCTATCAGCAGATGATCAATTAATGAACGATTTCGATGCTGCCTGGAAAAAAGCAAATCCAAATCAACCCTCTGAAATTCAAGTGATGATTCAACAAAACGGCAATCATGAATGGATTCTTATTGCCTTAATCGTATTCGTCATTGCAGCTGTTTGCCTCTATTTATTCCGAAGAAAAATAAGGAGGCCAGGGGGGAATGGAGAGGATAACTCTGTTTTCCGCAGCATCCTAAGCCCTCAACCTGTCTATAATCATTCTTATTTGCGAAATTCTCGTCCGTCTGACCCGGCACGCAAGTTGCTTTACCAACTGGATCAAACCCTTTTTAAATATGGGTTGGGAAGGAAGCGGGAGGAAACGGTTGAAGACTGGTTTGGTCGAATGGATTATAAGTCGGAAATGAAAAGAGAGATTGCGGATTTATACAGAAAGGTACGATATGGTGAGCATCCACTTACAAAACAGGAACTGGACGTATATAAAAGAAATATCTCAGAGTTGAAAAAGGAAATAAAAAGAGCTTCAAAAGAGAAGTAATGCTAAAAGCAATGCAATTTCTGATGGGAAATGGCACTGCTTTTAAACGATTGTTTAAACTGTCTTTATTCCCTTTTGCGAAAAAAACGACAAAGCTCTTCATATGTTTCATTTGGCGCTTCTTCCGCAAGATAGTGCCCGCAGTCGAGATCCCTGCCTTCGACGTGGGTCGCCCAGTCCTGCCAAACGTCAAGCACATTATACCAGCGTGGGAGCATTCCTTTTTTGCCCCAGAGCACAAGAGTAGGGCATTGGATTTTTTTATTTCCCCGGTCTGCTTCATCAAGCTCATAATCAATCGAGGCACCTGCCCTGTAATCCTCGCACATCGCATGGATGGTTCCTGGCTCGTTGATCCACCGCATATAATCCCGAAGTGCTGCCCGGTCAAACAGATCCTTTTTGCCGTTGAAGTAAAAGTGTTCTGGGTTTTCACTAATCATTTTTTCTGGAAGGTCGTAAGGCTGGGCCAGAAAGAACCAATGAAAGTAGCCCATGCCAAAGTCCATCGTCGTCCTGCGGAAAGCTTCTCCGGTTGGTACGATGTCGAGGACTGCCAGCCTTGTCACCTTTTCGGGTTCGTCAAGGGCTAACCGGTAGGCGACCCTGCCGCCCCGGTCGTGGCCCGCTACGGCAAATTGGTTATAGCCAAGCTGATTCATGAGCGATACCATATCCTTTGCCATGGCCTGCTTGGAATAAGGATAGTGGTTCTCATCCGTTTGTGGCTTCGAGCTTCCGCCGTATCCTCTTAAATCAGGAGCGATCACCGTAAAGTGTTCGGCCAAAGGGGGTGCTGTTTTATGCCACATGACATGAGTCTGGGGATGGCCATGAAGCAGCAGCAGCGGTGGTCCCTCTCCGCCAATGCGGACACGCAGTGTGGCTTCATTGGTTTGTATTTGTTTTAATGCGAAATGTTCAAACAACGCAATCTCCTCCTTGCATTCCTATTACCCTGTTGAAATGGACGGATAAACTGCAGTTTCTGTTGGGAAAACGCGTTGCTTTTATACGCTCGTTTACCTATTATTCTTCTTCATCACCACTAGAAATAACGTTACCTTTTGCATCATAAACGGTCACCTTCACCGGCAACTTTACTTCATCTTTTTGAAAAGTCGCATACCACACCCACAGGTTATCCCGGACGAAAAAGCGGTTTGGCTGTACATGGCCTTCACTGTTAATGACGATGGTCTTAGCCTCGTCCTCGGCAAACCCGTATATGATGGATAAATTCTTTTGGACCTTATTTTTCACCTGCCAGATAATCGGGCCTCTGTCGCCACGCTCCTCGTTAAATTCTTGGAAATTCAGCATCGGGTAAATGAACTTTTTAAATTCGGTATACGCATTATTGGTCAACGCGGGAGTAATCCCTGTACTGCTTTCCGCAAAAACCAGATGTGAATCAGCATCAAACAAACGAATGCCTTTGCAGTCACCATCCTGTTCAGCCACTCTTTGGCAGACCTGTTCTTCGAGGGATGTGGAAGGAATGTCAGGAGGAGCGGGGCTGGCCGGACTCGATGGCCGTGAAACAAAAAAGTAAATCACCACAATGACCCCTATACAGAGTACAGCTAATACCCATTTTTTACTCATCTTCAAAAGCCCCCGTTTCAACTTCATTTTAAAGATATTCCTTTTCTGTGAGGTTTTTCCTTTTAGTTAACATCATATGTTGTCTTCGAAATTGAGGAAATAGGTCTTAGGCAATATATGGATTAGACGAACCAGAGATGCGATTTTATAATAGAGGAAGAAAACGTTTACAGAAGATAAATCCTTAAAAACAGGCGAGGGGAGGTGTACACGATGGCAGAGTATGTATCTAAGGCAAATCGTGAAGACAAAGGAATGATTTTTATATTTTCGAAAAGAAACCAACAATTTGTCTATTCGTATTCTCATGGGGCTTTGCTGGACCAAATCCATGGGGGCCAGGAGATTACCGGAAAAACCGTTTTTGACATGTATAAGGATGCTCCAGATCTGGCTTATATTATCCATGAATATTATAAAATGGCGTGGAATGGAGAGTATGTGGAATACGAAATTCACTATCGGGACAAAGAGTACCTCACCAGTCTCCGGCCTGTGGCCCATCAAGGAACAGTATCACAAGTGGTGGGGATATGTACGGACATCACACTGCAAAAAGAGCAGGAAAGAAAGTTGGCCCATGCGATGGCGCGATCCGACTTTCTATCAAAAATGAGCCATGAGCTCCGGACGCCACTGAATGGCATACTGGGATTTGCTCAGCTTTTGGAATTGGAAGAGGACTTAACGGACACCCAGTATGATTTTGTACAGGAAATACTAAATGGCGGAAGGCACCTGCTGGAGTTGGTTAATGAAGTACTGGATCTATCACGCATCGAAACTGGCAACTTGAAGATAGCCATTACTGAAGTTGAGCTTCTAACGGTTCTCCAGGAATGCGTTAAGATTGTTAAACCGATGGCTAAGAAGAAGAATATTACGATCGATGTACAGCGTGATCATTCCAATGCGACGATGCGGGTGCTGGCGGATCCTGTACGCCTGAAGCAGATCTTCCTTAACCTGTTGAATAATGCGATCAAATATAACCGGGAATTTGGAAAGGTGTATCTCTACTGTCACCAGGAAGGCGATAATCAGGTGATCCAGGTGGAGGATACAGGAGTCGGTTTCTCAGCCTCCGAGTATAATAAAGTGTTTGTTCCTTTTTATCGAATTGAAGGTTCAAAGGAGGAGGGGACGGGGATTGGACTCTCGCTGGTCAAACAGCTTGTCAATCTGATGGATGGAAAGATTTCTGTGACGAGCACGAAAGGAAAAGGAAGCAATTTCAAGGTCACTCTGCCCGTCCCTCCTAACCTAAAGACAGGAGTCAGGTGGGGAGAAAACGTGGAACCCGACGGCACGAATATGGAGAAAACTGACGTTTACCGGTTGCTCTATATTGAAGACAATGAATCTAATATTCATCTTGTCCAAAAAATTCTTAACCCACAGCCTGCGTATAATCTTCTTGTTGCCCGGACGGCGAAAGAAGGGCTGTCCCTGCTGGCACAGGAAAAAGTAGACCTGATTTTACTGGATATTAACCTTCCTGACATGGATGGCTATGAAATGATCGACATCATCAGAGCCTCAGACGCGGCCAAGGATGCAGCGGTCATTGCTGTTAGCTCCATGGCAGCTTCCGGAAACATACAGCAGGCGCTTGACAGGGGATTCGATCATTATGTCACGAAGCCGATCAATGTAAAGGGATTTCTGAATGTAATCAATGATGTGCTGAACAATACCATTCACCAAAATATACCGGATGCGAGAATTTACAGCACAGGCCCGCATGGTGAGCAAGCCGTATCGGCAAAAACGCTGCAGCTCTCCCTGGAGGACCTGAAGAAAATCAATGAGAAAAAGTATCGGGCTGCCATTTCCATGCATTATGCCGGGAATGATTGGGCAAGAACTCAGGTGGAAGGATTAACCGTAACATTTGAACGAATGGGAATTGAGGTCATTGCCGTTACCAATGCAGAATTTAACTGGGAAAAGCAAGTGGCTGATATTGATGAAATCGTTGCCAAACAACCGGATATCCTTGTATGTATTCCTGTCGATTCGATCAAGACGGCAAAAGCTTACCAAAAGGCGGCACAGTCCGGCATCAAGCTGATTTTTATGGAAAACACACCGGAAGGACTGAAGCATGGCGAGGATTATGTCAGCATCGTCTCCGCCGACCACTATGGAAACGGTGAGGAGTCCGCCCATATCATGGGTGAGCAGCTGAAAGGCAGGGGCTCAATTGGAGTCATTTACTATGAAGGCGATTTCTTTTCCACTCGGCAGCGGACCACAGCCTTTGAAAAAACAATCAAGGAACACTATCCCGGCATCCGGATTGTCGAACGTGTGGGAATCAAAGGTCCGGACGGCGGAGAAGAAGCCACTACCGGTCTGTTGGACAGGCATCCCGATCTGAATGGCTTGTTTGTCGTATGGGACATACCAGCTGAAGGGGCGATGACCGCGGCCCGCAAGGCAGGAAGAGACGATTTGGTCATCACAACGACAGATCTTGGTATCCATGTTGCTCTGGACATGGCTCGTGACGGACTGATTAAAGGATTGGGCGCCCAACTTCCGTATCAACAGGGAGTGGCCGAAGCCATTTTGGCAGGTTACGCCCTTCTTGGCCGACAGGCACCGCCTTATGTCGCGGTGCCGGCATTAAAGGTGACCCAAAGGAACATGCTTGAGGCCTGGAAGCTCGTGTATAACATGGAGGTACCGGAAAGGATCCAAAATGCACTGCAGGAAAAAGGGAGATGATGAGATGAAAGTGCTGATTGCTGAGGATGATGCTTCTTCAAGAAAACTGCTTAAACTGTTTATCGACAGTCTGCCTGATTACCATATTGCAGGAGAAGCAAAAAACGGGGAGGAATTAATTCAATATGCCGCCAGTGAAAAGCCGGATATTGCATTGGTGGACATCGGCATGCCTTTGTTAAATGGAATGGAAGCTGTCAAGGCGTGCAAGGAATTCCAGCCGTCCATGCAGGTGATTTTTATTACGGGACACGACGATTACGCTCTTGAGGCATTCGAAGTGAAGGCGGTGGACTATATTATGAAACCGATCGAACGGAACCGCCTGTACGGAGCTTTGGATAGGGCAGCACAGGTGATTTATTCACAGGGTGAGAGAGTGCAGCCCGCTAAAAAGGACCTGAAGATCAAGCAGCAGAGAAACATCATTTTTATCCCGTTGGACGACATTTTGTTTATTGAACGGATGGACCGCAAGTCTGTCATTCATACGCAAAACAAATCCTATGAGACGAACGAACCGCTGGCCAGTTTGGAAGTGGCTCTGGATTCGAGGTTCCAGGCATCACACCGGTCATATATCATCAACGCGGAGCATCTCGTGCGGATTGAAGCAGCCGGACAAATGTACAAAGCCTATTTTAAGGACTACGGTGAAACCGCAAAGATTTCCAAGCATAAAGTCGACGAACTGCAGCGGTATAAGGCGTTATAAGATCACTTAAAATAGGTTGAACACGGAAATACAATCGGAAATCGAGAACTTACTGGCCAAAATTTGAGATTTACTGTCCAAAACAACGATTCTTCTGTCCAACCGTTCATTATAGAAAGGGCTGTCCTGAAAGTCAGAAATTGACCTTCAGGCAGTTCTTTTTTGCGTAAAAAGCTTCCATGAAAAGTTGATTGAAGTGGAAGGCTCGAGATCCTCGAAAATGAAAATCACATTTTCTTCGTGCGATGCACCGCTGCCGCAGCGTTCCTTGTCCTGTGGGACTAGCGTGACAGGTGAGACTAAGGAGGTGCTAGCACCGGTACCGCAGGCGTATGCGCCAAAAGGTAGGCGTTCACGCCGGTAAGGCTCACCGCACGCCCCACGGAAAGCGAGCTCCCTGGAACGAAAATCAACGGCTTCCAGACTTCTTGGACAGCTCCTTTTTTATTTTTTTAAATTTGTGGTTTTTTTGTTTCGCGGGATTAATTAGACGTTCGAATATTAAAACACCTGGTCCGAATGGAAGAAAAAGCGGTTTGAAAGCGGTTAGACAACCGAAATGTATGCGATTACAATGCCGTTATAGATAGTCTGACGAAACACAAAAACAGAAGAGAGAGTCTAGATATGGCAGGGATAAGAGATGTAGCTGAGCAGGCAAATGTATCGATTGCTACGGTGTCCAGGGTGCTGAGCAAACCGGAAACAGTAGCAGAAGAGACGATGAAAAAGGTCATGAAAGTGATTGAGCTATTAAACTACCAGCCCAATGCAGCAGCCCGCCAGTTGAGGCTGTCGGAAACGACCACGATATTGGTTGTAGTCCCGGATATAACGAATACCTTTTTTTCAAAGGTGTTGAGAGGCATAGAATCGGTCGCCATCGAGAATGGATACCAGGTTCTTCTTGGCGACTCGGCCAACAATGCGGAGCGGGGTAAAGGATACCTGAATATCCTCCGCCAAAAAAAAGCTGCCGGGATGATCCTGCTGACGGCTGGGATTGAGGCGAAGATCGTTGAGAAAATTGCCCTGGAGTATCCTGTGGTTCTAGCCTGCGAGTACTTAGAAGGTGTCAACGTACCCACCGTATCCATCGATAATGTAAGCAGTGCACGCAAAGCGACTGAGTACCTGATCCATCTGGGTCATAAGAAAATCGGGCTCATTTCAGGCCCGATGAACAGTGTGCTTGGGCGCGACCGGCTAAAGGGCTTCTACCAGGCAATGGCCCAGTACAACGTAAAGGTTGAACCTGAACTGGTTCAGGAAGGGGATTTTTCCTACGAAACCGGCTTTAACATGATGCTGAAGCTGCTGGCGTACAGCCAAACTCCAACCGCGGTATTTGCAGCGAATGACGAGATGGCCTTCGGTGCCATTAACGCGGCCGAACAGAAGGGATTATCGGTCCCAAGGGATATTTCAATTATAGGGTTCGATGACATACAGTTTTCAGCCATTTTTAAACCCGCACTGACTACTGTAGCTCAGCCGGCATTCCAAATCGGAACGAAAGCGATGGATCTGCTGCTAAGGCTGATGACAAAACAGAGGTTCAGCAAAACCAAAACCCAGTACATTTTGGAAAACCAAATCATCACCCGGGATTCATGCCAAAAGCTAAGCACCATCAGTAAACGCCAGATGTAAACGTTTACGAATCAGCTCCCAAATGAATAGGCAAAGAAGAGCCAAAAATTTTTGAAACGACTGTAAACGTTTACAGTGGAGTGGACCGATAAATGCTGAAAAAACCTGGGAAAAGAATGTAAACGTTACTAAACATCCTTAAGGAGGTGGTGTTGGCGGTATTCTGCTTCCCAATCATGAATCTTAAAAACCATCAATTAAGGGGGAAAAACAATGAAACTCGGATATCAAACAAATACATGGGGCGGAGTCGTCGGCCATCCGGCAGGAGTTACGTCCATAAAAGATTTATTCTATCTGGCCAATGGATCAACAGAGGAAGCGTTACAGGACATTAAGGATGCAGGTTTTAAAGGGTTTGAACTCTTTGATGGAAACCTGATGGAATACAAGGATCAAAAGGAAGCGTTCAAGGAATTGATCAAGCGGCATTCCCTGGAGTTTGTCGGGGTATACGCAGGCGCTAACTTTATCTACCCGGATATTTGGACTGAAGAGCTGCTCCGGCTGGAGGAAGCAGCATCACTCGCTTCAGAGCTGGGGGCACGGCATTTCGTTGTTGGCGGGGGAGCCGTCCGGGCGAACGGAATATTGGACAGCGACTACCGTCAACTGGGGGAGGCACTAAACCAGGTTGCAGCGCTTGCGGAAAAATACGGCCTCATCCCGAGCTACCATCCTCATTTGGGAACGATTGTTCAATCACCGGATCAACTGGACAAGCTAATGCCGCTGACGACCATCAATCTTTGCCCTGATACCGCCCATATAGAAGCAGGCGGAGGGGACCCGGTTGAAGTGATCAAAAAATACATCAACCGCATCAAATATATTCATTTGAAAGATTACCGCGATGGCGCGTTTGTCCCTCTTGGTGAAGGAGTACAAAAGTTTGACCAAATGATTCGCCTTCTGGATGACGCGGGCTATGATGACTGGATCATTATTGAACTGGATCAATATGAGGATCCGAAAAAAGGAGCAACGATCAGCCGCGAGTATTTGACTCAATTTGAAAAAGTTAATAGATAGGGAGGTTAGGTCCATGAAAAAGATAGGTTCTGTTGTAACGGCTGCCGCCCTGGCCGGCATGCTGGTGCTTACCGGCTGTGGGAAGCAAGATGCAAATTCGAGTGCCAATGGAAAAAGTGAAACCAGTGATCTGAAGACACAGGAATCACCGAAATCGGGTCCGATTACGATCAACCCGAAGATTGAAGACAAAGAGATTTTAGGAAAGGGTCCATATGGCGAAAAGGCGGTTTCCGCCAAAACATTGAAGCTGACAGAGGCCGAGATTGCCAAGATCAAAAAAGGCAACTATAAAGCGGCCATTGTCATGCATTACACAGGAAACGACTACTCCACCGCGCAAATCCGGGCGCTTAAAGCGACCTTTAAACGGATGGGCGTGAAGGTTATCGCGGTAACCGATGCTCAATTTAAAGCGGAAAAGCAGGTATCGGACATCGAGACGGTCCTGGCAAAAAAGCCTGATATTATCGTGAGTGTTCCGGTTGACCGCGTTTCGACCGCCGGAGCCTTCAAAAAAGCGGCGGATGCTGGTGTAAAGGTCGTGTTTGTGGATGGCGTTGCGAATGACCTGAAACCTGGAAAAGACTATGTCAGCGTCGTGTCGGGTGACAATTCCGGAAACGGTGCAGCCGCAGCAGAGGTTATGGGCGAGAAGCTGGGCGGAAAAGGAAAAATCGGCGTAATCTATCATGATGCTGATTTCTTTGTCACCAAGCAGCGGTCCGATGAGTTTGAAAAAACGATCAAGGAAAAATACCCAAAGATCAAAATTGTAGCCAGAGCCGGTATATCAGGACCGAATGATGGCGAAAAGGTAGCTTCAGGAATGCTTACCAAATACCGTGACCTTGATGGACTGTTTGTCATCTGGGACGTGCCGGCCGAAGGGGCATTGGCTGCTGCACGGACGGCAGGCAAGGATAATCTCGTCGTTACAACGACCGACCTTGGAACGAATGTGGGCTTGGAAATTGCCTCCGGAGGTATCGTGAAAGGCCTTGGGGCCCAGCTGCCTTACGACCAGGGAGTAACGGAAGCGATGCTGGCGGGCTATGCGATGATTGGAAAGAAAGCACCAACTTATGTGGCGGCACCGGCTGTAAAGGTAACTAAGGATAATGTATTGGAATCCTGGAGACTGGTGTACGGGGCGGACGCTCCAGATGTTATCAAGGATGCTGCAAAATAAAAAACACAGGAGGAATGATTGAAATGAAACAATTAAACGTAGGAATGATTGGCGGAGGATTTATGGGAAAAGCACATGCACTGGCGTATGCAGGCATGCCGATGTTCTTTTGGCCAGCACCGGCGGTTCCCCACCGCCACACCATTGTTGATGTGACTGAGGAGCTGGCAAAGAACGCAGCGATGAAGCTGGGCTTCGACCACTATGAAACGGATTGGAGAAAAGTAGTGAACGACCCGGAAATCGATGTAATCGATATTGTCACGCCCAACCATACCCATGCCGAAATCGCGATCGCAGCGGCCAAGGCTGGTAAGCACATCATTTGTGAAAAGCCGTTGGCGCTCGGCGCCGAGCAAGCAAAAGAAATGCTGGATGCTGTAAATGAAGCCGGTGTGAAACACATGGTTGCTTTTAACTACCGAAGAACTCCTGCTGTCGCATTGGCGAAAAAATATATTGAAGAAGGGCGAATCGGCAAGATTTTAAGCTTCCGTGGTACGTATCTGCAAGACTGGTCAGCTGACCCTGAATCCCCGCTTTCATGGCGCTTTCAGAAAAAGATTGCCGGATCTGGTGCGTTGGGTGATATCGGGACACACGTTGTTGATTTTGCGCGTTACCTTGTCGGCGAAATTACAGATGTGAATGCTGTAACGAAAACATGGATTCCTGAACGACCGGTTCAAACCGGAGGTACAGACAGTCTCGGGAACGTAAAAGGTGGCGCGGACGTTCCAAAGAGCCCTGTGGATGTAGACGATGAATTTATTACGATGGTGAAATTCGACCAGGGCGCGATTGGAACCATTGAAGCGACCAGAAATGCCTGGGGACGAAACAATTACCTAACGTTTGAAATCCATGGCGAAAAAGGTTCTCTCGCCTTCAATTACGAACGCCGTGATGAACTGCAAGTATGCTTCTCGGATGATCCGGGAGACGCAAAAGGGTTCCGTACCGTTTACACAGGGCCTAACCACCCGTATGGCGAAGGATTATGGCCAATACCGGCACTGGGTATCGGCTACGGGGAAACCAAGATCATTGAAACCTATGACTTTTTCAAATCAATCACAGAGGATACTGTCGTTTCACCAAACTTCCATGACGGCTACAAAATCGAAGCCATTGCTGACGCGATTCTTCAATCGGCAGAAAACAGCCAATGGGTGACGGTGGCAAAGGAACTCTCCGAAGTGAAATAAACTGAAGTGAAATTCGATAAGGGCTGCCTCTATAACGCAGTCCTTATTAGCTAAGAGGGTGAGTGCGTGGAACAGCCATTGCTTATGATGGAGAATATTTCAAAGTCCTTTAACGGAATCACTGTTTTGGATTCCGTGAGTTTTTCAGTAAAGAAAGGTGAAGTGCATGCGCTGATGGGAGGAAACGGCGCAGGCAAATCGACCTTGATGAAAATATTAACCGGTGTTTATTCAGCTGACCAGGGCGATATTTTTATCGATGGCAAGAAAGTAGAGATCCATAATACCGATGACGCCCGAAACAACTACATCTCCATGATCTTTCAGGAATTCAGCCTGATTCCTTCATTGACGGTCGCGCAGAATATTTTTCTGACGCGGGAATCAAAAACTTCCTTAGGGCTTCTTAATGATAAACAATGCATCGAGGAAACAGAAAAGCTTCTCGAGGAGTTGGACGTGGACATCCACCCCAATGATATAGTTGGTAATCTTGGCGTCGGATACTGGCAGATGACAGAAATTGCGAAAGCTCTGTCACAGGAAACCAAAATTCTTGTGATGGATGAACCGACATCCTCTCTGACCCAAAAAGAAACAGAAATCCTGTTTTCCTTTATTCAAAGGCTGAAAAACAAGGGATATGCAATCATTTACATCTCTCACCGGATGGAGGAAATTTTTGAAATATGTGACCGGATTACCGTGCTGCGGGACGGGAAGTTTGTTGCCACTGAGGAATGCAGGAACACGGATCTGGACACCGTGATCCAGCACATTGTCGGAAGGGATTCCAACAAGGCCTTTGAATGGAAGGAACGGCCGTATTCAACCGATGTCACTCCTGTCCTGGAAGTCAAAAACCTGCAAGCCGGTTCAAAAGTAAAAGATGTGAGCTTCAAGGTATTTCCGGGAGAGATTCTTGGTATTGCGGGATTGATGGGCAGTGGCAGATCAGAGACGGCGAGGGCCATTTTCGGAATCGATGCGAAAGAAGGCGGAGAGATCCTCATTAACGGGGAACAGAAAACAATCAAAACGGCTCCCGATGCGATTGATGCCGGATTGGCCCTCATTCCAGAAGACCGCCGCATGCAGGGGTTAATTCTTGAGCACAGCGTCAAAGAAAATATTATCCTGCCCATTTTATCAAAATTAAAAAAGGGGCCGGTTCTTGATGAGGCAAAAGCGAACGAAATGGCCAGCCATTTTGTCGAGAAGCTGAGGATTAAGACCGACGATATTTTTAAGACGTCCCGTTTACTGTCGGGTGGAAACCAGCAAAAAATCGTCCTTGCCAAATGGCTGGCAAACAATCCCGAGATTTTGATTTTGGACGAGCCTACGATCGGGGTGGATATCGGTGCAAAGACCGAAATCATTGATGTGATCCGCGAGCTTGCTGACAGCGGTAAAGCAATCGTGGTTATATCGTCAGAATTCCCCGAACTTATGGCGCTTAGCGACCGGGTCATCGCCATGCACAATGGCCAGGTCGTGAAGGAATTAAGAAGAACAGAAATCCATTCAGAGGAGGAGCTTCAGCATGCCATCCAAGGAAATTAATGCTCCGGGCCAGGTTGCCTTTGGCAAAAGCAAACCCCGGCCGGTTCAAAAGTTAGATTGGAGAAACTATATTGTTTATTTTGCATTCATCGGGGTCCTGATTTATTTTTCCATTTCCCTGTTCGATGACGGCTTCGTCTCAACGGATAATCTGTTGAATATCGCCAGACAAACAGCCATGATCTCGATCATGGGTGTGGCGATGACCTTTGTCATCAGTACCGGAGAAATCGACCTTTCTGTAGGATCAACCACCGCACTTGCTTCTTTAACTGCGGCGCTTGCCATCCAGTCCGGATTTGGAATGCTTGGCGGACTTGTGGCAGGCCTTGGTACAGGGCTTATCGTAGGACTGATTAATGGCTTATTAATCACCAGGTTTGTCATTCCTTCGTTTCTGGTGACTCTCGGGATGATGGGGATCGTTAAAGGGATGGCCATGTGGATTACCGATACGGCTCCAGTGCCCATCATCAACTCTGCCTTTAACTTTCTGTTTGGTTCGGGAGATATTGGTTCCGTTCCCATTCTATTAGTTTGGACATTGCTTGCAACTGTTGCCGCTCATATTATTCTGAGAAAAACCTCCTTCGGCCGGCAGACACTCGCCACCGGCGGAAATGAAAGCGCTGCAAGATTTTCCGGGGTTAAAACCCATCGCATTAAATTGATGGTCTTTCTGGGAACAGGATTGGCAGCAGGGTTTGCCGGAATTCTCTACGCCGGTCGCATGCATGCAGGACGCTATACGTTCGGTGATGGTGATGAACTATCGGTTATTGCCGCGGTTATCCTTGGCGGGACGAGTCTTTTCGGCGGGGTCGGTACGGTGATCGGGACATTGATTGGATCCTTGATGATCGGAACCATTAACAACGGATTGATCATCATGGGTCTGGATGTCAGCCAGCAAATGATGATTAAGGGACTCATTATCATCCTGGCTGTAGCCTTTGGAAAGAAAGCGATGAAAAATTAACAAGAAGCGCAAAGGAGCATCAAGAGTGGAAAAGATAAAGGTTGGCATCATAGGAACAGGCTTTATTGGGCCCACCCACATTGAAGCCATCAGACGTCTTGGCTTTGTTGAGGTGTATGCCCTGGCTGAAAGCAGCCAGGATTCGGCTGAAGAAAAAGCGGCGAAGCTTGGCATTCCAAATGCTTACGGCGATTATCGTGAAATGCTGAAAAACAAGGAAATCCAGGTGGTCCATAACTGCACACCGAATCATCTGCATTTCGAGATCAACCGCGACATCATTTTGGCTGGAAAGCACGTATTGTCAGAAAAGCCGTTGGCCATGTCCAGCAGGGAATCGGAAGAGCTGCTGGCATTGGCCACGGAGAAGAAGGTTGTTCACGGTGTCAACTTCAATTACCGTCAATTTCCGGTTTTAAAACAGCTCGAAACGATGGTCCAGAACGATGAAATCGGAAAGGTGAACCTGGTGCACGGGAGCTATTTGCAGGACTGGCTTCTGTTCGATACGGACTATAATTGGCGATTGGCACCTGGTACAGGGGGAAGATCCAGAGCGGTAGCCGATATTGGATCCCATTGGTGTGACACGGTTCAATATGTGACCGGGAAAAAAATTGTGGAAGTATTTGCGGACTTGGCCACGGTCATTCCAGTAAGGAAAAAACCGGTGGTGAATGTCTCAACATTCGGCGGCCAGCAAACAGAAGATGAAAGTTACGAGAATGTACCTATTCATACGGAAGATTATGCTTCGGTCCTTGTCCGGTTTAATGATGGAACGAAAGGCGTATTCACTGTTTCACAGGTCAGCGCAGGACGGAAGAACCGGTTAAGCTTCGAACTGAACGGCAGTAAGTGTTCCGCCTATTGGAATCAGGAGGAGCCGGAGAAGCTGTGGATTGGGCATCGTAATCGTGCCAATGAGGTCCTTTTGGCGGATCCTGCCCTCTTCTCGGCGGATGCCAAGTCATATATCCACCATCCGGGCGGACATAACGAAGGGTGGCCCGATGCATTGAAAAATATGATGCTGAACTTTTACACGTCTATCCGTGATGGACAAACATCCGGAGCTGAGATCAATTTTGCCACATTTGAGGATGGCCACCGGTCGATGTGCATAACTGAAGCCATTTTGGAAAGCCATGAGCATCAAAAGTGGGTGAAGGTTGGAGCCGGTCAGGAGGTCTTTTCGTGAAAATTGGTGTGTTTACCGTCCTCTACCAGAATCTCTCGTTTGAAGAAATGCTGACCAAGCTTTCGGAAGCAGGCGTTGATGCAGTTGAGTTAGGCACTGGCAATTTTCCAGGAAACAGCCACTGCGATACGGATGAGCTCCTGGATGCTCCTGATAAGCTGAGAGCTTTCCAACGGGCACTGGAAACGAGAGGGATGACAATCAGCGGATTAAGCTGCCATGGCAATCCGCTGCATCCCAACCCTCATACGGCAAAAGAGGCGCATGATGTCTGGCGAAAAACCGTGTTGCTCGCTGAAAAGCTGGAGGTCCCTGTGATCAACGGCTTTTCAGGCTGTCCGGGAGATCATCTGAACGCCAAGTATCCGAATTGGGTAACTTGTTCCTGGCCGCCTGAGTACAAGGAAATGCTTGATTGGCAATGGAACGAGGTCGTCATTCCCTACTGGAAGGAAGAAGCAGCCTTCGCTCGGCTTCACGGAATGGAACGAATCGCCCTGGAGATGCACCCGGGATTTGTGGTGTACAATCCGGAAACGCTCCTCAAGCTGAGAGAGCATGCGGGTCCGGTGATCGGTGCTAACTTTGACCCAAGCCATCTCATCTGGCAGGGCATTGATCCTGTTGAAGCAATCAAAAAACTTGGCCGTGAAGATGCCATCCATCATGTCCATGCGAAAGACGTGTACCTTGATCAGGCCAATATCAAGGTCAACGGTGTCCTGGATACAAAGCATTACAGTGAAATATTGGATCGTTCATGGACATTCCGGTCCGTCGGATACGGTCATGACGAAAAAATGTGGAAGGATATCATCAGTACACTTCGTGCGGTCGGGTATGACTATGTCATTTCTATTGAACATGAAGATATGCTGGCTTCCACTGATGAAGGATTAGGCAAAGCCGTTTCTTTACTTAAACGAAGCGTATTCAAAGACAAAGCGGCCGAATTATGGTGGGCATAAACAGAAATTCACTGAAAGTGCAGGAGGGACAACGTATGACGATGCAAGCTGCCTTTTTTCCAGGTAACAAGAAAGTAGAAATACGTGAAGTGGAGATTCCGGTTCCCGGCCCGGGTGAAGTGCTGATCAAAATGAAGGCTTCGGCCATTTGCCGGAGCGATATGAGCTTGTACTATGGCAGCTCCGTTTTCTCTGGCGATTCCACATGTGGCTGTCATGTTCCGGGCCATGAACCAGCAGGGGTCATTGAAAAGGCAGGGGAGGGAGTTTCCCAGTTTCAAGCCGGTGACCGTGTCGCAGTTTATCTGGCGGTCGGCTGCGGGGAATGCCCTTCCTGCAGGAGCGGCTACAAGATGTTTTGTGAGGAATTTAAATGCATTGGGTTTGACGCACATGGCGGGGATGCAGACTACATGGTGGCTCCGGCTGAAAACTGCATGAGGCTGCCGGATGAAATGGACTTTATTACAGCCGCTGTTTCAACGGATGCAGTTGGAACCTTGTACCACGCCCAAAAACGATTATCCGTATCGGGAAGAGATACGGTTGTGATCTTCGGCATGGGTCCCATGGGAGGAGCCGGGGTGATGATCGCAAAAGCACTCGGCGCGCGAGTGATTGCGGTCGATATGATCCACGAGCGGCTGGAGGTCGCCAAAGAGCTGGGAGCAGACTATGTCATCAACGGTGGCGAAGCTGATGTGCTGAATGAGATTGCCCGCATCACCCATGGCGCGGGAGCAGACGCGGCGATCGACTGTTCAGGAAGTCCATATGCCGAAAACAATGCGCTGGACTGTGTCAGAGCCCACGGCAGAGTCGCCTTTATAGGAGAAAGCAGGGAAACAACGATCAAACCGAGTGACCAGCTCATCCGCAAGCAGATTACGTTAATTGGCTCATGGTACTTTCCCATCCATGAGTATGACGAAATCGCAGATTTTATCATCAAAAAAGAATTGCCTGTCGAAAAGCTGGTGACCCACACATTTAAACTCGAAGAAGCGGAACGTGCCTTCCAACTCTTTGATGAACGGAAGACAGAAAAGGCGGTCTTTGTTTGGGAATGACCCATTTTAAGAGAGAGGAGATGCAGAAGTGAAAGGAATATCTTTTAATACATGGGTGTACAGCAGTTTTCCAGTTTGGGTACCTTCCTATCCGTTGGATGAGGTCATCAGCAGGCTGTCTTCCTTTGGCTATGATGCGATCGAAATCGGGTGTGCGAGCCCTCATGCCTGGCCTGATTATTTATCAGGCGACAGAAGGCAGGAGGTGCTCAAGCTTCTAAAGCAAAAGAATTTGAAGGTATCGGCAATGCTTCCTGCACCAGGGGGCGGTCCCGGCATGAATGTCAGTTCTCCGCTTGCCGAAGAACGGGAATTCACGATTAATCATTACAAAAAGATTGTGCAGCTGGCTCATGAATGGGAGTGTCCGACTGTCATCTATGTTGCGGGCTGGGTGGTTCATGGAACCTCGCAAAAGGACGCCTGGAATTACAGCCTGGAAGGATTGGGAGAAGTGGCGAAATTTTCGGAGGATCTTGGCATAACACTGGTGGTCGAACCTACTCCCGCGGACAGCAATCTTATTGAAACAGCGGATGATGCTCTGCTGTTAAGCGAGCAGACAGGCGCCTCTAATGTAAAAGTCATGTTTGATACCTTCCATGCTCTCTATCGAAACGAAGTGCCCAGTGACTATATCTACCGGATGGCCGATCAGCTGCACCATGTTCACATTTCGGATAATGACCGCCTTCCTCCCGGACAGGGCAGAGGGGACTTTGATGCCGTAATAAAGGCTTTGAAGGATATTAAATATGACGGCTACTTGTCCATGGAGGTTGGGTTTCATACCAGACAGTCGGAACCAGACTGGTACGCCAAAACGTCGATTGAGTTTTTGAAATCGAAGCTGCAGGATGAACGAAAGATTGTGAGTTTATAAAAGTTAAAGGGGAGAGATCGAAATGGCGCAAAAAATTAAAGACCATAACGGTGAACACGTTATCCATGGCCGTGAAACAGTAAATGGTGTTCGACTTCACTACTATACAGCTGGACGAGGGGAACCGGTTGTCCTCTTGCATGGTGTTCCCAAGACGTCGTATTACTGGCGCAATGTGGTGCCGAAGCTATCCGGGAACTATACGGTTGTCGTACCTGACCTTCGCGGGTTCGGGGATTCGGGCCGTACGCTCGATGGCTATGATATGCCCAATATGGCCGAGGATATTGCTCAGCTTATGACGGCGTTGGGCCACGAAACGTTCTATCTTGTAGGTGAGGATTGGGGAGCGGCAGTTGCTTATGCGTTGACGGCGAAATATCCTGAACGAGTAAAAAAACTAGTGTATCAGGAAATGCTTCTTCCCGGGTTCGGTCTTGAAGAGTGGTCCCATTTAACACTTGAGAATGTAAAAACAAATCATTGGATTTGGCATATCAATTTTTACAATGTGCGTGATTTTCCTGAACTTTTAATTAGCGGTCGTGAAAAAGCCTATTTTTCTCACTTTATTAGACATGAATGTTATGACCCTACCGCGATCACTGAGGAAGCGATTGATGAGTATGTGCGTTGCTATTCTGCACCTGGCGGGCTCCGTTCCATGTTCGAAGTCTATCGTGCCACATTTCAGGATGCTGAATTTTTCCTGGAAGCATCGAAAACGAAGCTGCAAATGCCGGTGCTTGCCCTGGGCAGCAAATATTTTATAGCTGAAGAGTGTACAAGGGAAATGAACCTGGTTGCCGAACATGTAGAAGAAGTAATTTTGCCGTGGGGCCATCAGTTGGCCGAAGAATGTCCGGAAGAATTGAGTCGTGTATTGCTCGATTTTATAGGAAAATAAATAAGCTATAAATCTCTATTTGAAAGCGGTTTAAATGATAAATATAAAAGGAGAGTAGATGCAAATGGCAGAGCTTAGCTCATATGGAGGCAATGTGAACCGAACGTTTGAGGCAACGGGATACTTCAGACTTGAGCGCGAAAATGAGCGCTGGTGGCTTGTTGATCCGAAAGGGAATCAGTTCGTGACCATCGGGGTTAATCATGCGGATGAAACCAATTTAAAGTATGACCATAACTTTGATATCTGGAAAACGAAATACGGCTCACGGGAAAATTGGATCAAAGGGTTAAGCGAAGATCTTAAAAGCTGGGGGTTCAACACAATCGGCTGGACAGGGGACTATATCAGCGGAGACTGGGGGGTAGCCCTTGATTGGTTCGGTGATCCGATCAACCTCGGGCATTCACAAAGCTGGTCAGCGGCCGATTATAAGCATGCCGATATGCCGTATTGCTTACAAATAAGGGTTTCTGAATTTGAGGATTGGAATGGACATCCGGTGTATCCTGACGTCTTTTCCCATGAATTTGAAATGTATTGTGACTATCTGGCGCGGAGCATCTGTGCCGACCATGCCGGCAGCAAGAATTTAATCGGGTATTTCCTTGTCGATATTCCGGCATGGATCCGCCATGCAAGCGGCAGTGATTTTAAACAGCTGGAAGGTTTAAACGAGCAGGAACGCAGCAGTAAACTATACGAGGTAGCGGCGAAATATTACGAAACCATCACAGCAAGCATCAGAAAGTACGATACTAACCACCTGATTCTCGGGGACCGATTTAACGGCAACAAAGGAATCCCGGAGGAAGTGCTGAAAGCCATGAAACCTTATGTTGATGTGCTGTCGGTCCAATACTTCACAAGCCCGGATGAAGCGGGTTACCAGCAAATGAAGGAAGATCTTGCCCGGTGGCAAGCCATAGCTGACAAGCCTGTTGTGATCGCAGATATCGGAAACTGGTGCAAAACGCATATGAATCCCAACCGCGTAAGTGACATTCATGATCAGGCAGGACGAGCTGACGATTATATCGCCTCACTGAACACGGTTCTTCATGAGCCATGGTTCCTTGGCTGGCATTGGTGCGCTCATCTCGAGAACAAAGCAAGAGGATGGGGAATCAAAGATCCATACGACGAACCTTACGCTGATTTTGTTGATCCAGTCAAAGACTTTAACAAAGGTGTCTACCAAAAGATTGAGGATCGTGTAAAGCTCTAAGTATAAGAGCGGTTTTTCCAAGAAGGCCTGTGACTGACTGCAGGCCTTTTATATTTTGATAAATTTTGTTAAATGAACCATTTTTTTCGTGGTATTGGGTAATATTCACCAGCGACAAGTTCTGGCGGTACGGCTTTTTCAATTCGTAAAAGGTCAGATGAACTTAAATTCAGCTCGACTGCCCCGATTGCATCATGAAGTTGTGATTGCTTTCTAGCACCAATCAATGGGATAACATCCTCACCCTTGGATAAAGCCCATGCAATGGAGATCTGTGCGATGGTTACTTGCTTTTCTTCAGCAATTTCATGCAATGCCTCTACAAGAGCTAAATTCTTTTCAATATTTTCATTGGCAAACCGCGGACCATTTCTGCGTTTATCATCCAAATCTAACTCCCGATCTTTTGACCATTTACCACTCAACAAACCTCTGGATAGGACACCATAAGCCGATAGCGAAATGCCTAATTCCCTTAGAGTTGGCAAAATATTTGATTCAATGCTCCTATTAAATAATGAGTATTCCATTTGCAGCCAACTAATTGGATGTGATGCATGTGCCCGGCGAATTATATCCACTCCTACTTCAGAAAGACCAATGTAACGCACATATCCCTTTTTGACCATATCCGAAATCGCACCAACCGTTTCTTCAATTGGAACGGTGGGATCTAGGCAGGCTGTGCCTGGTTGATAAAGATCGATGTATTCAACACCTAAGCGAATTAAGGTATCCTCAAGGAAATTCTTTATTGTATGAGGGTGGTTGTCATTCTCCCGATAACTCTTGCCTTGTGAGTGTAGTTTACCATCGAATTTTACTGAAATGAATGCTTTTTCCCTCTGGATTCCTTGTAAAGCTTCACTTAGAAGTAATTCATTGTGTCCATCCCCATAGAAATCCCCTGTATCAAAGAGTGTAATGCCTTCCTCAAGTGCCGCATGGATTGTTGCAATACTTTCGTTTCGATCTGTTTTACCATATAGCCATGACATCCCCATACAACCAAGACCAATCTCAGAAACCAAAGGACCGTTTTCACCAAGTGCTCGTTTTTTCATTGATATATCCCCCTATCTAAAGTCTTCCCAGGTAATATCCAACGTTAAAATTCCTGCATGCTTTCCTTCAACAAATTTATTTAAGCTCTTTGTTGCTAACTCTGGTTTTCGAAAACAAACCAATTCTTTGTAATATCCAAACTTACGGCAAATTTCTGGTCTTACGGAGTGTATGCCACATCTATCTTTATCTAAATCATAAAAAATACATGTTCCATAATATCTGCTTTGGTTCTCTAAATCTAAACGTACTTTAATAGGCATGGATTTTATTTTCTTTTTTATAATCTTAACTTCGCCTACACTGACAGGAACAGGACCGCAACATAACCCTTTACAACCTTGACATGGTAATGTCTCCATATTTACACTCCTTAATAAATATATAAATATTTTTATCATTCCTGTTAGATTAGTAGTGTAATTAACATATGAAAAAGCCTCGCAAAAATGCGAGGCTTTAAAAAATCTTTTATCGAAGAAAAAACTTAGTTTCATATGAAAGCTTAGACTTAGGGCAAGAAGGTAAGAGGCCATTCTTTAAATGTATTATAACATAAATTCAGTATATTCTCAATAATTAGTTTTTTAAGATATAAAAGAAAAACCTGTCTAATCAGCAAGTTTCTTTTTCATATCAAGGCTAAATCCTGCTTGCTGCAATATCGCCAAAAATAAATCAATACATACGAAGAAGAATGGTTTTTTTTTTGTTGAAACGAAATTCCCCTCTTTTTATAGGTGTAAGGTAAATTCTTTCTTTCTCTTAGGAGGCGATAGATATGGAAGTCTGTATTTATTGTGGCCAAGAATTTTCTTGGCAAAGAGACAGCCTATACTGCCCAAAGTGCGGACAGGCTGTAGTGGAAGGAGCCTACACGAATGATGGGTACTATAATTATGATGAAGTTCTTCTAGAATATGAAGATTATCATGGATATTTAAAGGAGGCAAAGAGTACAGATCCTTTGTCCCCATTCATTTTATATAATATCCAAAGGTGTTTTTCTTGTTGGTTTTGGAAATACCTCGTCAAGTCTGTTCAGATCTTCTATGGTCAATTGAATCGTAGCAGCTTGAGCATTGGCTAAAACATGTTCTTCCTTAACAGCTTTTGGGATAGCAATTACGTTGTTCGAACGAATGGTCCACGCAAGAGCAATTTGTAATGGTTGCATATTGTATTTTTCCGCAATCTCAATGATGGTTGGATCGCTTAGTAATTGTCTTCTTAAGCTACCTCCCTGGGCCAGGGGACTATAGGCCATAATTGGCATGTTATGTTCATGATGCCAGGGCAGGAGTTCATAATCAATTCCTCTAGAACCCAGATGATATAACACTTGATTTGTCACACATTTTTTTCCGTTAGGGGTATTCCACAACTCAATCATATCTTCCGTGTCAAAATTAGAAACTCCCCATCTTGCAATTTTACCATCCTTGCGCAGCTTCTCCATTCCTTCAATCGTTTCTGCCAAAGGAACACGGCCTCTCCAGTGTAAAAGATACAAATCAAGATAATCTGTTCCTAATCGTTTTAGACTATTTTCACATGCGCTTTCAATCAAATCTAACCCGGAATGATGAGGATATACTTTCGATACTAAAAAAACTTTATCTCTACGCCCCTTGATTGCCTCACCAACCAAACGTTCGGAATCGCCATTTCCGTACATTTCAGCCGTATCGATTAGCTTCATGCCTAGTTCTATTCCAAGTTGTAAAGCTTTGATTTCTTTGTTTTTCATTTGAGGATTTTCACCCATGTACCATGTTCCTTGACCAATACTTGGAAGAAAGGTTCCATCAGCTAAAGTTACGATACGTTTTTCAAGTGAATGCTTCATTCTCACTATTTTTTCATGGTCATGTAAACTCAATTTCATCATTCCTTTCAAAGATCACCTTGTTTTTCTTGAACGACAATTCCTTTATTACATTTATTGAAAAACTGGATTATAATTTTAAAAAAAAATGTGGCTATACATGTTGTAGTATAGCCACAAAAATAACATATTAATGCTCACTTACACCAAATGAGCTCCGCCATCAATAAGAAGAGCAGTACCGGTTGTAAAACCATTTTTCACTAAGTACACGTAGGCCTCTGCAATGTCTTCAGGCTGTGCCACGCGATTAACAGGTAGCTGCTGTGCAATGTTGCTGTATAAATTTTGTCTTTGCTCGTCAGGCATCCCTCCGTAGAGTGGGGTGTCTACGATACCAGGTGAAACAACATTTACCCGTATAGGGGCCAGGTCTACTGAAAGCCCTCTAACCAAGCCATCGATCGCTGAATTGATCGAAGCAAGTGTAGTTGCCCCCTGTGGCGGACGGATTCCATAAACACCAGAGGTCAATGTGATAGAACTGGTATCATTTAAGTACGGAATAGCAGCACGAACGGTTGAGTATTGCCCCCAAAACTTACTATCAAACGCTTCTCTAACATCCGCAACAGGTAAGTCACTAAAATGACCCATTGCACCTTCACCTGCCGTAACGACAAGGTGATCAAAATTACCTACCATTTTAAAAAAGTCAGCTAGTTTTTCTTCACTGCGAAAATCAATATTGTATCCTTCCACATTATCACCGAGTACATTCTTTGCCTCCGATAGTTTTGCCTCAGAACGACTTGCAATAATGACTCGAGCAGATTCATCAAGAAATGCCTTTGCTGTGGATAATCCGATACCAGAAGTACCTCCTATTACGACTACACGTTTTCCTTTTAATGACATTGTATGAACCCTCCTTGAAAAATTCTTTTTAGGTTGTATCTGAAAACAATATTACATACTACTTTTGGTGAAAATAATATAAACCAACGCTACATTATTTTATTTTGCCAATAGTTTTAGCGCTTCACGATTGAATGCCGGGATATCATCTGGAACACGGCTAGTCACAATTTTATTGCTTACCACAACTTCTTCATCTTTGTAGTTAGCCCCTGCATTTTTTAAATCATTACGAATAGATTTGAAACCAGTTATGTCGACGCCTTTTAACAGGTCTGTATCGATCAATACTTGTGGTCCATGGCAAATGGCAAAAACAGGTTTGCCTTCTTGGATAAATTCTTTTGCGAATTGACCAAAGCGGTCATCTTCACGAAGTAAATCAGGGGAGAAACCACCTGGAATAAGCAAAGCATCAAAGTCTGCAGGATTAACCTCATCAATGGCTTTATCAATTTTTACGGTTGCGCCTTTTTTACCAGTGACTTCATTTCCTGCATGTTTATCAATTGTAATTACTTGATGACCAGCTTCTTTGAATGCTTCTGCAGGTTCTGTAAATTCAACATCCTCAAATAAATTGGTGATAAGTGTAGCAATTTTTTTGTCCAATCTAAAAACCCTCCTTGTAATCGCAAAAACTTTCTCAAAAAAATGCTTATAATTAATGGAAGAGGTGGGCTCGAAATTTACTTCCGAACCACTCTCTATCCAACTAAAATGTAACTAACGTAATGCTTTAACAAGGGCTTTTCCAAATTCTTTGGCCCCTTGTGGACCATCGCCAGTAATAATATCATCGTATGCAACAACATGTTGTTCAACATAGTTAACGTCAGCAGCTATCAATTCGTTCTTTTGAACGTCTACTGGATAGCAAGTTGCTTCTCTTCCAGAAAGCAAACCAGTTTTAGCAACGGTAACAGCCCCTGCACAAATTCCTGTTACAAGAACTTTCTCATTGTAAGCTTGCTTCAAAAAGCCTTGTAATTTTTGATTTCCCCATAGATGATCATTTGTACCAGATCCTCCAATGACCGAAACTACATCAAATTCTGTGGGCGATACGTCCGAAAAGATAACAGAAGCAGTTGCTTTTCCATCATAGTCACCAGTAATTTCACCTGCCACGGTGCTGGCAATGGTTACTTCGACTCCAGCATTTTCAAGTTCTTCTTTTGGTTTGAATAACTCATCTTCATTAAAACGTTCTGGGGGTATAATTAAGAGTGCTTTTTTACTCATTATTTTTTTCTCCTCAAAAAGAAAAAGATCTGTTGATAACACTTTTTCTTATATTGTATTTTTACTTGTGGTTGTTAACAATTTCAGTGAGCTGTGCAAGTTCTAGTGGATTGTGAAAAGCATCAGCTGAAGAACTTCCAACGCACAATCGGTGGAAGGTTTAGAAATGAGAACGGTATATCCAATTTTGTATGCTCAGATATAGATTTATCCCCTTTTCAAAAGGTCTGTATTACATATGCTTTGAAATTATTTCTGTCAAAGCTTCTTTTGGATTGAACCCGATAACCTTATCTACAGCCACTCCGTCTTTGAAAAGAATCAAGGTTGGAATGCTCATGACTCCAAATTTCCCTGCTGTTTCTGTGTTTTCATCTACATTAAGCTTGATAATTCTAACGTTGTCACCCATTTCGCCATCGATTTCCTCCAATACAGGTGCAATCATTTTACAAGGACCACACCATGGTGCCCAAAAATCCACTAAAACTAATCCCTCTTTCATTTCAGTGCTAAATGTTTGATCTGTTACGTGTGAGATAGCCATAATTATATCCTCCAATTCATTCTTATAATTTTAATAAAAGTGGTTTAATGTAATTAAAAAAGTTACAGTTTGCATAGTTTGCAGTTAATGGTCTGGTAAATGTCCCTAACAAACTAATCTATTTTAAAAGCCACTTTCCAAATTGATTGCTTCCTGTTCAAAAGGAATTACTGTAATTTTAATGTTTACAGTTTGTGAAGTCAAGAAAAATTAACTTGATATTCTCAAATTCCGTCCTTAGTGGGTATACACCAAAGAAAAGTTCTCATCGTATTTTCGTTTTTCACCTGAAGCAGATTTTTGATGCCGGATCCATGAGCAAAGAAGTAGAAGCCGATAACTCCATTTAGTTAGTCACTTTTATTTAATCCATTAATTTACAGTTGACCCCATAAACTGTAATGATTAAATTTACAGTATAGCTGGAGGAAATGAGCTTAAATATTGTATTACATGCGCTTAATGAATTTAAAAGATGATGACTCGGACGTGGAAAAACGTCCAAAGGAGGAAGGAAAACGATGATTGAAGTATTCGTTACAGTTAATTTTTTAGATAGAAATTATCAAACCAATGTTATTGTAAATAAAGAAATGACATGGAAAAAAATTAAAAAAATAGCAGAACAACAAGTCAAAAAACAATGGGATCTTTAAATGTATAACTGCCTATACAAGGCATCGAATAGCTTTTTCGTTAGAAAAAGTGATGACAGCTGTTTCCATTATTGCTTGACAAGCTAAACTGTAATATTTAATATTACATTATATTATAATTGTTAAAAGGTGAAAAGGTTAACTGTATATTAAAAGGTTTTTATTTCTTAGGGGGTAGGGCAATGAATAGTGATTTTACGCTTGCCATTCATAGTTTAACTTTTCTTGCGTTGCAGCGAGACCGGATGTCAACAAGTGATGCTATCTCAGAGAGTGCCGGTGTCCACCCGGTACGCATACGTAAAGTGTTAAGCTTGTTAAAAAAACATGGATTTATAAAATCAAAAGAAGGAACCGGCGGCGGATTTATTTTTACTCTAGACCTTAGTGAAGTTAATCTTTGGGATATATATAGGATAACCTCTGAAGGTGCTCTGCAGCCTAAGTGTCCTGATTCAAATGAAAATTGTATTGTGGGCGCGAATATGAAAAGAGTATTATTTACAATTTTCTTAGGTGCCGAAGAACATTTGGGTGAATTTTTAAAGAACTATACAATTAAAGAAGTTGTCGATCTTGTAAATCAAGAACAAAATAGCGGCTGTGATTGATGGCCGTTAATTGCACGTTATGATGATTGGAAAGGCAGGTCCTCAAAATCTTATAAAGGATGTGGCATCGAGCCACCAATTAACCCGTTTATTTCCTGCATAACTTGGGAATAACATATATAACCCTTTTACTTGCTTGCCCCCCATGACAAGCAAGACCCCCTAGTGAGCCTGGAGGATGACAGACCTTCAGGCTTTTTTTATGGCTGTGAACCTGTATTAGTAGTGAATTTGTCCGATGTAATTTACATTTATTTCTTTTATTTGAAGCCTATTCCATAAGGTGTGCTATAATTCTATATAAGAACAAAATGTTATTTTTATTTAACGTGATAAAGGTAGATGGGGGACAATTATGGCCATTTTAGTCACTGGCGGTTCAGGTTTTATCGGCAGTCATACCTGTATCGAGCTATTGAATGCAGGATATGAGATTGTTGTATTGGATAACTTATCAAACAGCCACATTGAATCATTAGAACAGGTCCGTGAGATAACAGGAAAGTCTTTTGTTTTTGAACAGGTGGATTTATTAGATAAAAATGAAGTAATGAGAGTATTTACGGATCATTCGATTGAAGCAGTTATTCATTTTGCTGGCCTAAAAGCGGTTGGTGAATCCGTATCTAAACCGCTTTTCTACTATTATAATAATGTAGCCGGAACGTTGGTGCTTTGTGAAGTCATGCAGCAATTTGGCGTAAAAAATCTGGTTTTCAGTTCATCAGCCACAGTTTATGGTCTGACAGATCAGGTCCCGATCTCCGAAGGAGCACCTCTCGATGCCACCAATCCGTACGGACGCACTAAGTTAATGATTGAGGAGATACTTCGAGATCTTTGTGTGTCTGATAGAGAATGGAGCATTTCGTTGCTGCGGTATTTTAATCCTATTGGTGCTCATGAAAGTGGGAAAATCGGAGAAGATCCCAATGGAACACCCAATAATTTAATTCCGTATATTACTCAAGTTGCCGTTGGAAAACTGCCTAAGCTCCAAGTGTTCGGCGATAACTATGAGACAGTAGACGGTACGGGCGTGAGAGACTACATACATGTCGTGGATCTGGCGAAAGGCCACTTAAAAGCTTTGGCTAAAGTCTTAAACAGTAAAGGAATTGAAGCTTACAATCTTGGGACCGGTAATGGCTATAGTGTCCTTCAAGTTCTGCACGCCTTTGAACAAGTGGTTGGCGTAAAAATCCCATTTGATGTTACAGATCGTCGGCCGGGAGATGTGGCGATCAGTTATGCAGACCCATCAAAGGCCAAAAGTGAATTGGGATGGAAGGCAGAGAAAGATATACATGATATGTGCCGTGATGCATGGAATTGGCAGAAGAACAATGTAAATGGTTTCAGGGGTAAGGTGTTACAATAATAATCTTTTTAAGACTAAAATCGACATATTATGACTTTGGTATCAGTCCAAGGTCTTTTTTTATTGTTTTTTTGTGAATACACCCATTTATTGGTTGACATTGTTAATTTTATACATATAATTAGGGAATAAGAACTGTTCTTTAAAAAGAACAATATTGTTATTGATTTTAATTAAAATAATAAATTTTAAAAAGCCTTTTATTTTTGCTTAAAATGTTCTTTAAAAAGAACATAACCTAGCTGTTAGAAGGAAGGTGAAGATATGCGTATCCTTTTTATCACACCGAGAATTCCATTTCCGCCAAGAAAGGGTGACCAGCTAAGAGCTTACCATCAGTTAAAGGGACTGAGCGAGTTGGGACATGAAATTCATTTGATTAGTTATTCAGATCAACCCGTCCCAGCAAAGGAAATAAGCTCTTTTTGTTCAAAATTTTTTCCAGTGAATTTTAAAAAGATGTCCGCAGTGAAAAACATGTTGGTAGGAATGGCTGCCAACAATCCCTTGCAGGTCTCTTACTATCTATCTGAGGAATTTAGAAAAACAATAAAAGAAGCCGTGCAAACCTGCCATTATGATATTGTGCACACCCAGCTTGTAAGAACATCTCCCTATTTTAATGAGCTTAA
Organism: Fictibacillus sp. S7; assembly: GCF_004127935.1. NCBI lineage: Bacteria > Bacillati > Bacillota > Bacilli > Caryophanales > Fictibacillaceae > Fictibacillus > Fictibacillus sp. S7. Next base: position 3,678,810 of record NZ_QJKL01000001.1, read on the forward strand.
GGCTTTGCCAAATGTGATTGATTTTGTGGATTCCATTTCATTAAACCTTACGCGGAGAAAAGCTTTTAAGAAATCCATTATAAATCCTTTTCTTACCTATGAGGCAAAGGCTATTCAACGGTTGGAGAAGAAAGCAGTTCAAGATTTTGATGGTTCTATCTTTATTTCCAATGTGGATAAAAACAATGTGGAAAGGCGTTCGACTACAGTAACTTCCATAAGTAATGGAGTTGATTTGAATTATTTTCATTATCAACACCAACTCCCTGCAAATAGAAATCTCATCTTTGTAGGGAACATGTCATACGAACCAAATCGGCATGGTGTCCATCACTTTATCGAACATATTTACCCGCTCATCAAACAGAAAATAGCAGATTTCACTTTTTATATTGTGGGACGGGAGCCGACTAAAGAGTTAATCCATCTTTGTAAGGATAAAAAAGATATTATCGTCACAGGAGAGGTCGATGATATTCGTGAGTATTTACATCAATCAAAACTGTTCGTTTGTCCGTTAAAGACTGGTGCTGGTGTGCAAAATAAGGTATTGGAAGCTATGTCCGCGGGGGTCCCTGTTTTAACCACTTCCATTGTCAATGATCCGATTGGTGCGGTCAATTCAAAATCCGTGATTGTCCGTGATAACGATCAGGCCTTTGCTGATGCCGTCGTAAATTTGCTCGCCGACACTGACAAACTGGAGGAACTTCGAAACAATGCCAGAGCGTTTGTAGAGGAGAATTATCATTGGGATTCCTTAAATAAAAAGCTTGAGCAATTCTATCTGGATACCATTTCAAGAAGGAATAGCGAGTTTGATAAGAGAGTGATAAATGGCTAATCTCGACAGATTGATTGGAGGTGCATAATGAAGTTAGTTTTATTGTCAGGAGGATCAGGAAAGCGGCTTTGGCCCCTCTCTAATGATGCACGCTCTAAACAGTTCTTAAAAGTGCTCAATAGTAGGGGGAATGAAAATGAATCCATGATCCAGAGAGTTTGGAGTCAGCTGGAAGCTGTGCACTTATCTGAATCCTCACTCATAGCCACCAATGGATCACAGGTAGATATGATACAAAACCAGATTGGGCCGGATGTACCTTTGATTGTCGAACCTGCACGGAGAGATACGTTTCCTGCTGTAGCCTTGGCTGCAACTTACTTGTTTTCGGTCCTGGGATCCAATTTAAACGAAGTGGTTGCGATTCTCCCCGTTGACCCCTTTGTAGATCGAGAGTTTTTTCAAAGAGTAAAGGATTTGGAATTACTTCTGAGACAATCGGAAGCCAATCTTGCTTTACTCGGTATAAAGCCTACATATCCTTCCGAAAAGTATGGATATATGGTTCCTGAACTAGGGGAGAACAACAGTTGGATCAGAATACACAGCTTTTATGAAAAACCAAAAAAACAACTGGCAGAAACATTAATAGAGAAAAAAGCGTTATGGAACAGCGGGGTATTTGCCTTTAAATTAGGATACTTGTTATCTCTATTGGAGGAGAAAGGATTTCCCATTGAATATCATGATTTGCTCAAGGAGTACGGCAATTTGCCTAAAATCAGCTTTGATTATGAAGTTGTTGAGCAAGAAGAACAAATAGCAGCTCTTTCCTATGATGGATATTGGAAAGACCTTGGTACATGGAATACATTAACAGAAGAGATGGGAATTCAAAAAATCGGAAAAGGGATTTTGCATCATGACTGTGATAATACGCACCTTATTAATGAATTGGACATTCCAGTGACTGTAGTTGGAGTAAATGATGTTATCGTTGCAGCTAGTCCCGATGGAATTCTTGTTGCTGACAAAAAACAAAGTCCGCACATCAAAGATCTCGTTCAAACGTTTGAAATGACACCAAGATATGAAGAAAGAAGTTGGGGATCCTATAAGGTGCTTGATGACACGCTTGCTGAAGACGGTCAATCAGTAGTAACTAAAAGACTGAAAATCAATGCTGGGGGACTATGGGAGCAACAGTTGCCAACTTCCCGGAGTGAGGTATGGACAATAATCAGTGGGAAAGGTGAACTTATCCTAAACAAAGAAGTGATTGGCTTGGGGGCTGGGAAAGTACTTGAACTGGCTCAACATTCTCTTATAACACTTCGAGCCTTAACCAACATGGTTTTGATCAGTACGCAAAAAGCATCCTATGAAATAAAAGCAGAAGAAGTACTTCAGGAATATGAATCTCCTATGAAAATCGTAAATTATTAATAATAGCGCACCAATTATCTTGTCTCTGAATATAATAGATAACCACAGTATTTTAGAAAGGCAAGAGGTGCAATGAGTGATTCTTCGGTAATTCAATCCTTAATAGACGCTGCTTCTGTAAATTTAAATAAAGTTGTTACATTGGAAAATAGAGATTATCTATTAACATCAGGAATTATTATAAAGCAAGGAGTTAAACTGGTAGGCGGCTACAATACCAGAATAATAGTACAAGGAAATTTCAAAGTCTTTGAGCTCCAAAAGGATGCATCGTTAGAGGGAGCTTATATCGCAATTGACGATCCTGCTTTTAATTCTTACGTTATCTATCTGGATGGTAAGTACAAATATTATAACATCTGGGAACGGACCATTATTCGCAATTGTAACATTATCAACTGGACGGGAACGAACAAAGGAACAGCTATTCAGTTGTATTCCAATGGTTCAGAATACGGGATCACCTTTATTGACTTCGAAGATATTAAAATCTCAGGTTTTCAAACCGGGGTTCGATTGCAGGCGGTAAAACCAGTAAGCGGAAAAAGCTGGGTAAATGGAAACCGGTTTATCAATTTCTCAATGGAAGATTGTATAAATATGGTTGCAATTACCTCTGGTGAAAGTGTTCCTAATGAATGTACTGGGAATATCTTTTCAAATATGCAAATTCAACCATCAACCAAGACCACTAAGCTCTTTACTATATCAGGACAGTATAACAGACTGAATGGCATGGCATGGGACCTCGATATTATTTCATCAAATCCTTTGGTTGAATTTGTTGCTGCAAGTTCTTATAACACCGTCCAATTTCGAACCATTCCTATTTCGAGAATGGTTGATCGGGGGAGATTTAATATTAAGGAATAGAGGGGTGTAATGCAGAAAAGGAAAAAATGGATCTATTTCTTCTTGTGTTTAGGGTTGCTTGTAACCTACCTTTATTTCCACTCCGGCAAATCATGCCCTGGCTACATCAATGCTGAGAAATATGGAGCAAATGGTGATGATTTGCAAGATGATACGAAAGCAATACAGCAAGCAATTAACGAGAGTTACTCATCTAAGATTGGAAAAGTCAGGCTTACTGGTAACAAGCATTATGTTCTTACTTCGGGGCTGAATGTAAAACGAGGTATTGAATTGGAACTGGGTCAGAACACTAAGATTCTAGTTAACGGTAATTTCCGAGCCTTTTCCTTACATAAAAACTCATCCATTACAAACGGCATTGTCGAGGTTACGGACAAGCGTTTTCGCTCGGAAGTCATTTACCTGGATGGCAAGGAACAATTTTGGTCCGATACGAGAACCCGGGTACGTAATCTGACAATCATCAATTCTAGCGGGAACCATGGTGGGACAGGAATCAAACTATTTGCAGGTGGGGTTGACCACTACATCAGTTTTGTAAACTTTCAAGACCTTTCTATAGCGGGATTTCAGAAGGGGCTTGAGATTAGTGTTCAAAAGCCTAAGAAAAAAGCAGCATGGATTAATGGAAACCGATTTATCAATTTTACATTCGATGACTGTATCGAGTGTATTGTCATTCATAGTTCAAGAACAGTTCCAAATGAAAGTTCAGGAAACCAATTCTTAGGACTGCAGATTCAGGTTTCCAAACAAACAGAACAAATACTTTCAGTAAGCGGAACTCATAACACATTTGATGGCATGATTTGGGACACCCAACTGCTCTCAAGCGCGTCAGAACCGGTTGATTTGACTGCCAATTCTATTCAGACACAAGTCAAATTTAATATTAATGGCAAGTTTGTTAAGGATAGGGGAGTTGACAACAAGTTTTAAGCTTTATTATGCCTTTTATGTTCTTTATTAAGAACGACGGCCGAGGAGGTAATTATGGAAGACAGAATGGATATAAAAAGGTTCCTGCAAATTATTAAACGGAGAGCTTTTCTCATCATTCTTACAGCGATTGGTGTTTCAGTTCTTACTGCTTTTATCACCCTGTTCCTATTAAAGCCAACGTTTGAAGCTACGGAGTATATCATGATTGGAAAGCAAAACAACAAAGACGCCTATACTGAAACCCAGGAATTTAGCAGGATTCTTGCATCTTCGATGGATTTAATGAAAAGTCCCATTGTCTTAAATAGAGTAAAAAATGAAATGCACCTGAAAACAGACCTAAAAGCCTTGGAGGAGCATATTGCGCTGCAAAACAACAAGGATTCCCAAATTATTAACATTGTGGTTAAAGGGACGGACGTTGCTTACGCAAAACAGCTCGCTCACTCCCTTGCCAAGACTTCCGTTACCGAAATTAATGGCCTGCTGAACATAAAGAAAGTAAAGATGCTTAATGATTCAGAAGAAGCGGTTTCTGTAAAACAGATAGGAAATCCATATTTAAATATCATTATTGGTATGTTTGTTGGATTGTTTATAGGAATTGGTGCAGCCATGCTCGTTGAATACCTTGATGATTCAATCAAAGATCCGAAAGAAGTCGATCATGGCTTTGGCCTCCCGGTAATTGGACAAGTGAAAATGAAAAAGAATACAGAGCATTTAATCCTTCCCGAAAAACGCTTGTTGAAGCGGCAGACAAAAAGGAGTGAGGCTAATGTATAAAACCAGTCTCAAAAGCAGAAGTCCATTTACAGGCCCAGTGACAGAATCCTTCCGAATGATGTATGCGAATCTTCAACGAAAGTTAACGATGAATGGCAGTTTGGTCATGGTTACCTCACCCAGTGACCGGCTAAGCTACAGTTCATTAACGGCAAACCTTGCAGTCTGTTTTGCGGAGCATGGAAAAAATACACTTCTGGTTGATGCCAATATTCGAAAACCGTCTCTTCACCAGATGCTGGGTGTTAGTAATACCGAAGGGCTGTCAAATGTGGTTACAAAAAGGCAAAATACTGGGCTATACACGCGTTCTACAGAATTGGAGAATCTTTCGCTCCTTCCGGCTGGTCCTGCTGTTGTCAACGTTGCTGAAGTGTGGAGTCCAGAGAGATTAAACAGATGGACGGAGGAGTTAAGATGCAATTACGATGTTGTGATCTTTGATGCTCCACCGCTGTTAAAGCTGTCTGATCCGCAGCTGCTAGCTGATCACTGTGATGGTGTTCTCCTGGTCGTCAAAGAAAAGCAAACAAAAAGAGAACAATTATATGCCGCGAAAAATATACTTCAGCAAGCAGACAACGACATTTTGGGTGTCATCTACCAAACAGGATAAGGTTTGAGTTTATGAAAATCACTGGACAGAATACCATTGCAAAAAATATCTTTCATCTTTTTTACAGCACGGCGGTGTCAAGCGGATTAAATGCCTTGACACTAATCATTCTCGCTTCCTATCTTCACTCGTACCATTATGGATTGTTTAGCGTATCACTGGCATTGGCTATGATTATGGGGTTTTTTACAGACGCCGGGTTAAGTGAGATTACCCTTAGGGAAGGCTTGAAAAAAGATGCCGATCATGCGGTCATTATTACTTCTTACATCAAGGTTCGGTTCATTCTTCTGGTGGCAACCTTTCTGTTCGGATTCATTATTATTCACTTTTTGCACCGGGGCCAGGAAGAATTGCTGCGCACCTCTCACTTTCTATCCATACCCATGGTGACCGGTATTGCTTTACAAAGTATAGGGACGACTTATTTTCAAATGACAGAAAAAATGCAGTATATAGGTTTGATTCGAATGATGTCAGCGGTACTGCTGGTTGGAACCATTTCACTTGGCATGCTTTTTTCAACAGATCCACCCGTAATGTGTGTGCTTTATGGAGGTTCCTATTTACTTGCTGGTGTACTTGCTCTTGGCTTGGTCATGAAGAAAATCAAGTTGAAGATTAGTCTTCCTTTTCACAAAGGAATGATGGAGAACTTTGGATTTTTTACCCTTAGTGGATTATTGTTTATGGTCCTTCCTCAGCTTGGACCGATCGTTTTAGAGAAAACAGTATCAATGAAACAAGTGGGTCTTTTTGCGGTAGCTTATCGAATCCCTCAGGCCCTGCAGCAAGTTCCGTTTATCGTTGCAGGTGCTTACCGACCGGTTATGTTCCGCCATTATCATCATCAGGAATTGGATAAACACACAAAGGAAAATACGATGCTCCTTAAAACCATGAGTATGTTTGGCATGGTCATGACGATTCCATTCTTTTATTGCTCGGACCAGGTTATTACGATGTTGTTTGGTTCTGAGTGGTTGTTCGCTTCCGAGCCTTTGAAGATCCTATCCATCATGCTGACCCTTCAGGCTATGAATATTGCTTTGGCAGACGGTCTTACTACAAGAGGATTGCAGCGTTTTAGGACACTCATCCAGTTTATTACAGTGATCCTTGCGGTTATTTTTTATTATACGTTCAGCCTTGGGAATGGGGTGGTTGGAGCTGCGTATGCTGGATTGTTTATTGAAGCTCTGGCACTTGTCGGTTTTTGGGTATTCCTCCCCGGGCGCTGGAAAATGGCACAAAAAGTTATCGTTCCTTACCTCATCTTTTTTTTCGCGGGGCTGTGGATGGTGAACTACCTTCTTCACTCCTTGCCTTTCGTCGCAACAACGGTTCATATTCTGATTTTAGCTTTTATCCTCCTCTTGGACAGGGACCTGTATCAATCCGTAAAAAAATATTTGCATAAGAGCCCTTTAAAGTGGAAAACGAGGAGGAAGAGGGGGATAGAAAATGGATTATAGATTGAATGAGGATTATCGATCCCGGTGGGCATTGTTTGTGCTGATCCTTCTGGTTACCCTGGGCAAATACAATATTTATATTGGATTTGCCTTAAAGCCCTACATGCTGTTTCTCTTTCTACTTTTCCTATTTCATTTTTCATTCTTTTACTTTCAGCGCCTTCATTTAATGGAAGCAGGGATGTTGCTCTTTTATCTTGTGTATAGCTTCAGTGGTTCTTTTTCATTGTACCCCTTCTCAAGTATAAGGATTATTATCGGTATCACCCTATACTTGCTGTGTTATTTTCTCATGAAGGTAATTATCGGGAATGCATCCCAAACCATGATAGAGACGTGTATCTCTAACGTCGGAATTTTATTCAATCTGGCAAGCTTGGCTTTATATGTGTGGGGCTTAAAAAGCCTTAACTTTGTCCTGGAAGGTGATTCCTTAACTTCTTTTGGTGTGCTCATGGACAGGGATTATCCCCGCTTGATCGGATTGCTGGAGGATCCGAATTATTTCGTTTTTTATAACAGCATTTTCTTCACCTATTACTTGTGCCATACCGATTCACAAAAGAATAGGATAGGTCTGGCTCTCGCTGTCTTAACAAGTATACTAACTTTTTCTAGAGGCGGATTGCTTGTACTGATTCTAACCTTTGTACTTTATATGTTTCTCCTTAACCACCAGCCAATTAAGCAGCTGAAACTCGTTTTGGGGTCCCTGTTTACCGTTCTGCTCGGAGCCTACATTCTGGTCACATTTATGAAATTTGATCTTTATGGCATTTTGGAAGCCAGAATGAATGACTTCTCGAGTGATGGAGGAAGCGGCCGATTGGATCTCTGGGGAAGGGCATGGGACGTGTTCGTACTCCACCCTTTGACAGGAATCGGTGCAAATAATTTCCTTGATTATAATCAATCCCAATTCGGAGATACGTTACACGTTCATAACACTTTTTTAGAAATACTGGCCGAGTCGGGCATTTTTGGGATCCTTTGTTTCCTGCTGTTCATTCTGTTTGTGTTTATTCAAATGTTCCAGTACAGGGTGCCACGCAATAAACCTTATTTGTTCCTGGTATTTGTCGCTTATATTCTTCAGATGGCGTCCTTATCTGTCATTATCAATGATATGTTCTTTTTGTTTATGGCTATTCTCTCAGTACACCTGTATGAGGCTAATAGAATGCCAGCGACGAACTTCTATAAAACTGCAAAGGAGACAGCCGCGTTGTGAATGTTCTTTTAATGACCGATAAGCTTATAACTGGCGGTGCAGAAATGTATTTTTGCAAGCTTGAAAATGAATTGCAACATGATGAACTCACCTTATTCACGGCAGCTGCCACAGGGGATCTGAAAACCCGGATTAAAAATAAATATCAATTCCTGGAACTGACACGCCAGAATCACATAATAAATTTACTCAAGCTCAAGAGAATAATTAAGGAAAAGGACATCACGATTCTTCATGCCAATAGCTTACGTCTGGTCCTATATGCCGTTTTGTTAAAGCGAACTAGCAAAAAGCCGTTTAAAATTCTTTATACCAAACATAATGTTACGATTTTGGAGCAAAAGTATCAAAAAATGTTCGCTGGGCTTTTAAATCGTAATGTAGACAAAATTATTACAGTTAGTGACTTTGAAAAACATAGCCTAGTAGGATTAGGAGTTTTCGAAGATAAAATAAAGACCATTTATAATGGGGTGGATTTAAAACAGTTTACCTTCAAAGAGAAAATCAACAGGGAGAATCGTTGGAAGGTGGGTATTCTTGCGAGATTGTCGGAAGAAAAAAACCATCAGTTCTTTTTGGAGGTAGCCCATTCTATGAGAACCGTGCCAAATGTGGAATTTTATATAGCAGGAGAAGGGCCGGAGGAAAAGCGGATTTCGGATCATATTCATAGGCTTGGCCTAACAGAAAAAGTGAAGATGATCGGTCATGTAAGCCAGCCGGAAACATTCATCAGGGAGATGGATATGCTCCTGTTAACCTCAAAAAGAGAAGTCTTTCCAATGGTAATTATTGAAGCGATGGCGATTGGCACACCAATCATCTCCATCGATAAAGGTGGAATAAAGGAAGCCATACAGGATAGTCAAACGGGTTTTCTTGTTGAAGGTTACATTGTACAGGAGTTCGCAAAAAAAATATCCACTTTAATATCTCAACAGGACATAAAAAACAAAGTGATCTTGTCTGCGAGGAAAAAGGTTGAACAGGAGTTTTCTTTAGAGAAAATGGTAAATCACACCTTACGTGAATACAAGGCAAATGCTTAAATTTTTTTGTAAATATGTTCTTTATTAAGAACAATCTATATAAGTCCACAATAAGGAGTAGGGTGAAGATGGAAAAAAACGATAATGGGCGGTTAGGTAAGTGGGCATTAACGTTAGGAGATTTTGTTTTGCTACATGCCAGTTTTCTTTTAGCCTTAAAAATTCAAGGGTCCAGGGTGGATGATCCTTTCCTGATTTACTTCGTGTCACTGGCTGGGATAGTAACCTTTTACTTATTCGACTTGTACAGCGATTGCAGGAGAAAAAGAATAAAGCACCTGTTGTACCCATTAATGATTGCTCTTTTTATTTTTCAAATTTTTTTACAAGTAGCGGGATCTTTTGAAAAGAGTTTTCTTTTCTTGCAGAACCACCAGCTTCTATTGGTTGCCTTTGTGGCTCAATGTATTCTTATTGTCGCCTTCCGTCTCGCTGTCTGGTACATTGCCCTTCTGAATACCGGAAAAAATAACGTATTAATTATTGCCAAGGATGAAGATGAAAGCCTTCATATGGCCAATAAATTTTTAAATCATACTGAAGGATGGTTTAATGTGGAGGGCTTTCTTTCAGCAGACAATACCCGACAATTGGAAAAACATCTGTCTAACATCGATTCGGTAGTTATCGGGTCCGGGCTTCCAAAGGCTATAACGGATGACATTATGAGTATATGTACCGAAAAAGGAAAGGAAATCTTGATTGTGCCTGAGATGTATGAGCTATTTATTTCAGTTGCTAAAACCCAGCAAATTGATGATATGCTCGTGTTCTCAATTCAACCTCCTAAGATGAGCAAAAGTTCATTGTTGGCTAAAAGGATATTTGATATAACAGTGGCTCTATCCATTCTTATCTTAACCAGTCCTATTTTCCTGTTGTTCTCCATTCTAATACCTGCTACATCCAGAGGTCCTGCTTTTTACAAACAAGAACGAATTGGATTAAGGGGAGAAAGATACAATATTTACAAATTCAGAAGTATGAAGCAGGATGCTGAAAAACTAACAGGTCCGACTCTGGCTATAGATCATGATCCACGGATCACCAAAGTAGGACATTTGCTGCGTGCAACCAGGATAGACGAACTTCCTCAAATCATCAATGTTTTAAAAGGAGAAATGAGCATTGTTGGTCCTAGGCCGGAGCGGGAGTTCTTTATTCATCAATTTACACGGCAGGTTCCCAATTACTTATATCGGCTAACAGTTAAACCGGGGATTACTGGATTGGCACAAGTCTTGGGAAATTACACAACAACGGTAGAGGATAAACTTCGTTATGATCTCATGTATGTACGGAATTATTCTTTAACCATGGATATTAAAATTTTACTTCAAACCATCGGAGTGGTACTACAGCGTGATCAAGCTCAGGGTGTAAAGACTGAGCAGCATAAACATCAGTACAGGATGTTAGGGACCAAATGATCGCAGGTTAATTTGAGAAGAAGGTGCAGAATTAATGGGGGCTGGAAGAGATAAATTACAATTAGTCCAAAGCTTTAGAGCGATTGCGATTATCATTGTTATGTTGGGTCATGCAAACCACATGTTTTACAAACGATTTCACTATGACTGGTTTCATATTAGCCAATGGAATCGTATGGGGGGCGTTGATTTCTTTTTTGTTGTTACAGGTTTCATGATCTATTTTTTGTATGGCAGGAAAGCGGGTTCTCTAACTGAGGCAAAGCAGTTCCTTTTAAAAAGATGGATACGGGTATATCCTCTTTATTTCTTGTTTACTCTAGCCGCAATTGCCACATTATTCATAGTGCCTATAGAGGATGAGAGTCATAAACGGAATATGCTAGTCATTATTAAATCACTGTTTCTTCTTCCAGTGGATCCTGTTCTTACTGTTGCATGGTCTCTGCAGTATATTATGCTATTTTATCTAGTTTTTGCAGGGTTCTTAACGTGGCCGAAAATATTCAAGTATATCCTGATGGGTTGGTCTGTTATCTTACTAATTGTACAAATGGGTTTAATTCCTGGTAAAGATACATTTCTATTAAACTTTAGTAATTTAGAAATTCTTGCTGGCTGTTTGATTTCTTATTTGGTGCAGCATGTGAAAATAAAAAAAGGTTTGTTATGGATCTTAATTGGTTTAGTCGGATATTTTCTTGTATGGGCTGACAATATTTTTCACGTGGTATCCATTTATGAACCCCATTTTTATTTCTTATTCTCGTTCATGATGGTGCTGGGAATTACGATAACAGATTTGAAGAAACAAACAAAGGTTCCATCAGTTTTAGCTCTTTTAGGAGATGCCTCTTACTCTATATATATTGCACATGGACCCTGTATTCAATTTTATTTATACGTATTTAAATTTCTAAATTTGTCCCATGTCTTGGGAAACTTTTTGTCTTTACTTTTTCTTCAACTTTGTACAGTAGGGTCTTGCCTCTTGGTTTACCAATTAATTGAAAGACCGCTGATTCGCCAAGTTAAGAAATTTGTTGATTTAAGACCACGTATCAAAAAAAGAAAATCAAGTAATATTCTCATCAATGAAGGAAGGTGATGATTTGATTGGGGACCGTGTAAAAAAATACCGTCTAAAGAGGAAGATGTCAATCAATCAATTAGCAGAGAAAACAGGCATCGCTAAATCCTATTTAAGTTCTATAGAGCAAAATGCCAAATCCAATCCGTCTATCTCAATATTACATAAAATTGCACAAACCCTAAGAGTTCCGGCATATGCTCTTGTACACCAAGATCCACATAACCAAATAGATGATGAATGGATTTTTCTCATCAATAAAGCAATAGAGATAGGTTTGACAAAAGAAAAATTTGACGAGTACTTGGAATGGGAACGAAAGAAATCTTTAAATCCAGATTTTTGAAATTACAAATCAGAAAATATAATCTATATAGTTTTATTCAACAAGAAAAGACTTGTCCAATTTCAAGGACAAGTCTTATTTTAGCATCCCGTTTAGTGCCCGCCATAAAATCAGGCATGGTTGGATTGCTGATATAATGTCCGCCTACTTGGATGATTTGCCCGGTGATGAATTTGGATTCGTCTTTTTTATTCAACAAATTTATTAAATTTATCTTGCAATTCTGACAATAAAAGTTATACTAAATGTAACCGATTACATTTTACATCTAGCAGAAATCATTTCATGAGTATAGGGGATGCACCAATGGTAAAGATGAGCGATGTGGCAGATAAGGCGAATGTTTCAAAAGCGACGGTTTCACGGGTTTTGAGAAATCCGGAAACCGTGAAAAAAGCAACGCGGGATAAGGTGCTGGCGATCATTGAGCAGTTGAATTACCAGCCGAACATTTTGGCGCGGCATTTCAGGCGCAGTGAAACGAATACGATTCTTGTCGTGATTCCGAACATCATGAATACGGTGTTTTCCCATATTCTTGGCGGAATTGAACATGAAGCCGGGATGCATGGGTACCGTGTAATTCTTGCCAATACGAACAGGCAGGTGGAAAAGGAGTATGAGTATCTTGACCATTTGAGACAGCGCCAGGCGGACGGCATGATTTTGCTGTCAGCCCGGATGGATAAAGGCGTCTTATCAGAAGTGATGAAACAGTATCCGGTTGTTCTCACTGCAGACTATCTCGAAGGCATTCCCATTCCGACGGTGACCATCGATAATGTAAGCAGCGGCCGGACGGCAACCGAGCATCTCATTAAGCTTGGACACTCCCGAATCGCTCATATTACCGGTCCGCTTCATCTGCTGGTCAGTCAGGACCGCCTGAAAGGGTACCGTCAGGCGCTATTGCAAAATGACCTGGATGTTGACAACATCCTGATCCAGGAGGGCGATTTTTCCCATGAATCAGGGTACAACCAGATGACCAAGCTGCTGGCGCTGGAACATCCGCCAACTGCGGTGTTTTCGGCCAATGATGAAATGGCTACAGGCATCATCAAGGCGGCGAAGGATCATGGGCTCTCAGTTCCTGAAGATCTAGCGGTTGTGGGATTTGATAACGTCAAGCTCTCCGCCATTTATGACCCGGGCATTACAACCATCGCCCAGCCGATGTTTGAAATGGGAAGCAAAGCAATGGAGCTGCTGCTTGAGCAGATCAACGGGGATGAGACGAGCAAGAAACAATACGTGCTTCAAAATGAGCTTGTGATCCGGGAGTCCTGCGGAGCAAATCAGAAAAAACTCGGTTAGTCATGTAATGGGTTACATTTTTACAGACTTAAGAACCCCTTTATTTTAGGGGGTCAGCAACAATGAAAAATGAAACCGATTACATTTTAAAATATGCTCTATATCAAAAAGGAGAGGTTGTTTATGTCCAAACGCATACCCGTTGCGCTGCAGATGTTCACGCTGCGCAATGAAACAGAGAAGGATTTCACAGGAACGCTGAAAAAAGTAGCGGAAATCGGCTATGAAGGCGTAGAGTTTGCCGGATATGGCGGGCTGGAGGCTACTGAATTAAAGAAGGTGCTCGATGATCTTGGATTAAAAGCTGCATCCAGCCATGTCCCATTGACGACATTGGAATCTGAACTGAGCTCTGTTATTGAGTATCAGCATGCGATTGGCAACAAGCACATTGTCTGTCCGTTCCTGCCTCCTGAGCGAAGAAGCGAGCAGGATTACCGCGAGCTGGTTTCCATTCTGAATTCTGTTGGTGAAACCTGTGACAAGGAAGGCTTGTCCTTCGCGTACCATAACCATGATTTCGAACTTCAGCCATTGTCTGACGGACGCAAGCCGCTTGAAGTGCTGCTCGAAGAAACCAATCATGACCGGGTAAAAGCAGAGTTTGATGTGTACTGGCTGACGAAAGCGGGAGAAGATCCTGTGAAATGGCTTGAAAGGTATCAGGGACGCACACCACTCGTTCATTTAAAAGACATGACCACAGACGGGGAGAAGTTCTTCGCAGAGCTTGGCACCGGCGGCGTGGATCTTTCTGCGATTTTAAATAAAGGAGAAGCTTCCCAGGTCGAATGGTGGGTCGTTGAACAGGACCAAAGCCGCCGTTCACCGCTTGAGAGCATCGAAATGAGTTTTCAATACCTCACCAAGAACTACATAACGGTATAACCATCATTTAAAACAAGAAAAGAGGGAATTGCTGTGAAAAGAGTAATGTTGATGTTAAGCCTTGTGGCAGCACTGTTGTTATCAGCATGTGGGTTAAATGGCGGCGGATCGAAGGAGTCTTCTGCCGATGGTTCAGGCTCGAAAGGGAAAAAGACGCTGGAATTCTGGCAGATTGATCCGGGTGAAAAGGAAAAGGTGTATAAGGAAGCGGTCGCACGCTTTGAGAAAAAGCATCCAGATGTAAACGTAAAATTCCTTACGATTCCGAACGACGCTTACAAGCAAAAGCTTTCTGTTGCGATGTCCGGCAACCGTGCGCCTGACGTGTTTACCAGCTGGGGCGGCGGCTGGCTCAAAAACTTTGTGGACCAGGATAAGGTGCTTGATATCACAGCCGATACTGACAAAGATCATTTCAACAAATTGGCGCTCGACAATTCAACGTTTGACAACAAAGTCTACGGAGTGCCGCTGGGCTTATCCATCGACGTGGTCTTTTACAACAAAGACATCTTCAAAAAATACGGGTTAACCCCTCCGAAAACCTATGATGAGTGGCTGAAAATCATCGATACACTGAATAAGAATGACATTATTCCTCTTGCGCTGGCCAACAAAACCAAATGGCCGGGTGCCTATTATTTCATGAACTTCGCGAGCCGTGTAGGCGGACCTGAATTGTTTGACAGCGCGTTCCACCGTACGGGCAAAACCTTTGATGATCCTGCGTATGTGAAAGCAGGTGAGCTGATTCAGGAAATGGTGAAGAAGAAGGCCTTTAACTCAGGCTTTAACGGCATTCCTTATGATGAAGGACAGGGCCGTCAGCTTATGTATTCCGGTAAGGCAGCCATGATGGATATGACGACTTCATTTGTGAACAACATGAAAGAAGAAGCGCCTGATTTTGCGAGCAAGCTTGATTTCTTCATCTTCCCGACCGTTAAAGGCGGCAAAGGTGACCAAACAAACCTTGGCGCAGCAGCAGCTCCGGTATGGTCTGTTGCGAAAAACAGCAAAAACCAGAAGCTTGCGACTGAGCTTGCCAATGAGCTTGCTAGCACAGAAACCGCTGAAGCCTATGTGGACCGTACGGGATCATTAACGTCAGTGAATGGCGTGGTTCCTAAAGATGAAATGACCAAACGCTTCTATGAAGCTGTAAGTAATGCAACCCACCTTCAAATGCCTTACGACCAGACACTTCCTCCAGAGCTTGCTGAGCTTCACAAAGACACTACACAAGCTGTGTTCGGTCTCGATATGACACCGCAGGAAGCAGCGAAAAAGATGGAGCAAAAAGCGAAGCAAGACCTGAAGAAGGAGTAAATGACGGAGGATCAAAGGGGCAAAGAGCCCCTTTGATTCTTTCCTTCATAAAACGTGAGGAGGGATGACGTGGAAACGCAATTAAAAGGAGTACGAACGGCAACACCCGCGGCGCAAACAGCAACACGGCCAAAGAAGAAGTCATTGAACAAATTCATTACGATCAGCTTATTTCTGGCCCCAGCCATCATTGTTTATATCCTTTATGTGCTCTACCCGATCTTTACGACGCTGCTCTACAGCTTTTACAAGTGGGACGGGGTCGGCGCCGGTGAATATGTGGGTTTGCAAAACTATATTAACCTGCTGAGTGATAACGTGTTTTGGACGTCGCTTACGAACAATACGTGGGTAATTCTGACATCGATTTTTGTTCAGATCCCGCTCGGGCTGATCATGGCACTGATGCTCCTGGCACCGATTCGCGGTATCAGGCTGTTCAGCGGTGTTTACTTTTTTCCATTCCTGATCTCCACGGTTGCGGTCGGTTTGTTATGGGTACTGATGCTTGATCCGCTGAACGGGATTATCAACCAGATTGTGAGTCTGTTTGGCTTTGAAAATGTTGCATGGCTAAGCCAGTCGAATACAGCCATGTTTGCGGTCTTGCTCGTTATTGTCTGGCAGTTTTCTCCGTTTTACATGATTCTCTTTAAGGCAGCGATCGTCGGAATTCCGGAAGAGCTGTATGAAGCAGCGGAAATCGACGGGGCAAGCGCTTTCACGAAGTTCTTTCGTATCACCTTGCCGCTCTTGATGCCAACGATTGTGAGCTCATCCATCCTCGCGATTGTCGGATCGCTGAAGGCGTTTGAT
The DNA here is from genome assembly GCF_004127935.1 of Fictibacillus sp. S7. Lineage (NCBI taxonomy): Bacteria > Bacillati > Bacillota > Bacilli > Caryophanales > Fictibacillaceae > Fictibacillus > Fictibacillus sp. S7. The sequence continues at coordinate 3,695,234 of NZ_QJKL01000001.1, forward strand.
ATTTTCTACGTTATGACCGGCGGCGGACCGAACCATGGTACGGAGCTTCTCGGAACGTACATGTTCAAGCAGGCGTTCGTGAACTTTAACATGGGCTATGCCAGCGCCATCGCATTTGTCATGTTCTTCCTGGCCATGATTGTGACCATCATCATTCAGGCGCTTGATTATTACCGGAAAAAGAAAGGAGCCTATGTATGAATGTAGCGATTAAAAAAGTCCCTTTGTATGTGATTGCCCTTATTCTGCTGGTGTTCACAGGCTATCCCTTTCTTTACATGATCTCCACCAGCTTAAAAAGCCGGACGCAGTTCTTTGAAAAGCCGTATTCCCTTTTTTCATCCTTTACGTTAGAAAACTTTAAAAGTGTATTTGAAATGGGACTGTCCCGTTATTTTTTCAACAGTATTCTTGTATCGGTCATTGCTGTGTTTGCCGTTATGCTGATTGCGGCGCTGGCCAGCTATCCGCTGAGCCGGATGAAATTTAAGCTGAACCGCGTGGTGTTCCTGCTGTTTATTGCGGGCATGATGCTTCCGATTCACGCCACCTTGATCCCGGTCTTTAAGCTTTCCCAAAGCATGGGATTGTATGACACCGTTTGGGCGCTGCTCGGGCCGTATATCGCATTCAGCTTGCCGATTTCGATCTTTATTTTGACGCAGTTCATGCAGGAGATTCCGGCTTCACTGGAGGAAGCGGCGAAGATTGACGGCTGCAGCCATTTTGGCATTTTCTGGCGGGTGATTCTGCCGATGCTGACTCCGGCGTTGATGACCGTTTTAATTTATAACTTTATCCATCTATGGAACGAATTTATCTTTGCTCTCGTGCTCATTTCAAGTCCTGAAAATATGACCTTGCCGCTAGGATTGCAGGATTTTAAAGGCGAATTTTCTGTCAACATTCCGGGCTTGATGGCCGCACTGACATTGGCCAGCCTGCCGATTCTTGTTGTCTATATTTTCTCGCAGGAAAAAGTGGTCAAGGGACTTGCGGGCGGAGCAGTAAAAGAGTAATAGACAGGAGAGAGATACCATGAAAAAGATTAACATTGGACTGATTGGCTGCGGTGTGATCAGTGATATTTATTTGAAAAACTGCAGCAGTTACGATCATCTGGAAGTGGTGGCTGTATCCGATCTGGATCAGAAGCGGGCAGAAGAAAAGGGCCAGCAGTACAACATTCCGTCTGTTCTTTCAGTGGATGAACTGATCCATCATGAAGATATTGACATTGTGCTGAACCTGACACCTCCGGGCGGTCATTATGCGCTTTGCCTGCAGGCGCTGAACGCCGGTAAGCATGTTTACGTGGAAAAGCCGCTTTCGGTTTCTGTTCCGGAAGCTCAGGAACTGATTGATACGGCAAACGAGAAAGGACTGCTGATCGGTGCTGCGCCGGATACGTTCCTTGGAGCAGGGCTGCAAACATGCCGTGCCTTGATTGAGGACGGAGCCATCGGCCAGCCGGTCGCGGCGACGGCTTTCATGTTGTCAAGGGGACCGGAGCAATGGCATCCGAGCCCGGCGTTCTTTTACCAGGCGGGCGGCGGACCAATGTATGATATGGGCCCTTACTATCTGACCGCCTTTATTTCAATGCTCGGACCGGTAAAACGCGTAACCGCGTCTGCCGGCATGCCGTTTTTGGAGCGTACGATTATGTCAGGAGAAGATGCGGGCAAGAAAATCCCTGTTCATACACCGACACATATTTCAGGTAATGTGGAGTTTGAAAGCGGAGCCGTTGGCACGATTATCACAAGCTTTGACGTGCAGGCGAGCCGGCTTCCTTTTATCGAGATTTATGGAACGGAGGGAACGATCTCCGTTCCGGATCCAAACACATTCGGCGGTCCTGTCGTGTTGAAGCAAAAGGGATCTGACGAGTGGGTGGAGCAGGAGCTTGTGTCTGAAACAGTGGAAAATTCAAGAGGAATCGGAATCGCTGATATGGCAGATGCGATCTTGGAAAAACGGCCGCATCGAGCTTCAGGTGAACAAGCGTTTCATGTGCTGGAGATCATGCACGGATTCCACGAGGCGGCGTCACTTGGCAAGCATTATGACATGCAGAGCACTTACAACCGCCCGGCAGGCGTAAACGAAACGTTAGTATCAGGAGGGAACCAATAAATGAACACATTACGAGTTGGAGTGATCGGCTGCGGCAGTATCGCAAGAAAGCGCCATCTGCCAGAATATGAAGCAAACGAACAAGTAGAGATTGTAGCAGTTTGCGACCTTCTCCCAGAACGGGTGCAGGAAACTGCAAGCAAGTATGGAGCTGCCAGCTATACCGATTATGAAGAACTTTTGAAAAATCCGGATATTGATGCAGTCAGCGTGTGTCTGCCGAACTACCTGCATGCGCCTGTAACGATTGCGGCACTAAATGCTGGCAAGCACGTGCTTTGTGAGAAGCCAATGGCTACTTCAAAGGAAGAAGCAGAAGAGATGAACAAGGCGGCTCAGGAAAGCGGCAAAACATTGATGATCGCTCATAACCAACGATTTGTGGCTTCCCATCAGAAGGCCAAGCAACTGATCGACAGCGGTGAGCTCGGAAAAATCTACAGCTTCCGCACCACCTTCGGCCATCCTGGACCGGAGCAGTGGAGCATCGATGGCCGCAACAGCTGGTTCTTTGACAAAGAAAAAGCTTTTATCGGCGCGATGGGTGACCTTGGCGTACATAAAACCGACCTCATGCGCTACCTCCTCGGTGAGATCACCGAAGTCGGCTCGTTCATCGATACGAGCGCTAAGGAAAACACAGAAGTCGATGACAACGCAGTCTGCATTTTAAAGACCGAAAAAGGCGTTATCGGCACCCTGGCTGCAAGCTGGTCCTATGTTTCCGGCGGAGACAACTCAACCATCATTTACGGTGAGAAAGGCATTCTACGTCTGGAAGATAATCCGAATTATTCCCTCGTCGCTCAATACAAAACCGGCGAAACCGTCAACTACGAGCTGGAGAGAATCCAATCCAATGATAAAGGCGGACAGACCCAATCTCATGTCATCGACCATTTCACGGACGCTGTCCTGAATGGAAAAACTCCGCTTATTACGGGAGAAGAAGGCATGAAGTCCCTGGATGTCATCCTCGCTGCGATTGAGTCGAACCAGACCAAGCAGATTGTGAAGGTTGGGGTGAGTGAGGGGAAAGCTCTTACTCATTAATAGAGTATTCATGATAGGATGACCTCGGTATGGTTCCGGGGTCGTCTTTGTTTTTGGGGGGAGAAGCTGATGTTATAATGGATCACAAAGTGGATGGAGGGGAAGCAGATGTCTTACGAAGTTGTACATACCAACGTGTTTTCTTTAGAAGAAGGTGGAGGAAATCCATGTCCCGTTGTGTTAAATGCCGATGATTTAACAACAGAGGAAATGCAAAGGATGACAAAGGACTTTGCTCATGAAACAGCCTTTGTGTTAAAACCAACTCGTCCAGATTGTGATGTAAAGTTTCGTTTTTTTGTTCCATTACATGAGATGGAAATGTGTATTCATGCGACAATTGGAAGCACCACTGTTCTTGTAAAACGGGGATTGATCAAACACTCACCGCTTCAGGTGGAGACCTTGTTAGGGCCAGTTAGAGTGGAATGGGAAGTAAGAGGATCGGAGGTAGACGTTACTGTTGAACAATTCTCCCCGGAATTTAAGGACGAAAACCCTTCAAAGGAAGAAGTATGCAAAGCATTAGGTATTGGAATGGATGACATTCATGACTTTCCTGTTCAATCTGTTTCTGCGTCTCGTTATAAATTAATCATTCCATTAAAAAGCGTTGAAACACTTAATCGTCTTACACCGGATTATGAATACCTTTGGAAATTATGTGACGAATATAACACGACTGGATTTTACCCTTTTGCGATTGAACAAAACAATCGGCACAGTGTCCAAGCTCGTCAATTTCCCAAAAGAGCCGGGTATAACGAAGATCCGGCAACAGGTGTAGCTGCGTGTGCATTAGGTGCCTATTTAACCGAACATAACGTGTTTTCATCATTATCGGAGGGTTGGAACAGTTATCGAGTGATCCAGGGAGTCGCTATGAACCGGACAAGTATGATTGTTTCTGAAACATATAGTAAAGAAAATAAAGTGATCCGCACTCGAATTAAAGGAAACGCACTAGAAACACGTTAAGTGTTTTAGTGCGCGAGACTTTATAAGGTATATTGAAAGGCCTTTACGACAATCCCGTCGTCAAGGGGAGAAAAGTCCAGTTGAGGTAACCGCTTGAAACCCATTCGCTCATAAAGCTTAACGGCATTCTTCATAAAATCTGCCGTATGAAGACCGACCGCAGAATAGTCTTTGGCCTTGGTTCTAACAAGGCATTCTTCAACGAGCGCTTTACCAATCCCCCGCTTCCGGAAAGAAGGATCCACCACTAGCATTCTTATTTCCGGCAAAGTTGAAATCCCAGTCAGCCCATCATAGGCATCGGTTTCTGGAGGGAATACTACGATACTTCCAGCAATCTCCCCATCCCATTCTGCCACCAAATACTCTACTTCTTCCTCTGTGCTGACATCAGCAGAAATAGCTTTTAGTAAAACTTGCAAATGCGCTTCAGGTACATCTTGTTCATATTGTGAATAAGCGTTAATTCTTTGTTCTTGAAGGAAATCATATTCCGATTCCTTCGCCGTTCGAACGACTAACATATAGAACCCTCCTGAGAATAGTGTACGTATAGCTTACAATAGTTTAGAAGGTGGTTAGTTATAAATTGATTTATTTTATTTGTTAATAATTTTTGTTTCTTCTAGATGAGTAAAAAAGATTTATTAACTAAAAAGAGCAACTAAAAGATCCGCATCCATTATCAATTACCAAAGATTCTATTGATTTTCTTCACTAGGTATTTTTTTCTCTTACAAAAGGTCGCGCTCGTATACGTATAAGAGATCTAAATGCCTTGGAGAGCTTGGTTTGAACGCCTGCCGGATTTAACGCTTTATTATCAAAAAAATTTTAATAGAAGTATACAAAAATTTTATTATTTTGATAAAGAAATCTCCCACTTTTAGTAATAAAAGATTTAATTTCCTGGGAGGATGATATCGATTAAAAGCAATAATATAAAGCAAGAAATTAATATAAAACTTAAATTCAGAAAATTTCTAAAGGGGTAAAAGGTCTTGGGAATAGGAAGATAGACCAATTGAGAGAGAGGGTACATACAGAATGGTTTTATTTCAAAAAAATGAACCCTCTGTGCACTGGATTTTATGAGCGTAAAAGGCCGGTATTCACCCACCATGGGGATACCGGCTTTTCACAATAGTGCCCAGTTAGTTTTTATTACTTTTAGCACCTGCAATTTGAGGTGATTTTTCTTCCCAATGCAACGGTTCGTCTGACATGAATTTTTGAAGTACGTTATCCGTTAGTTGGGATATATTATTATCGTAATTGTTATGGGATAAACTTCCACAATAAGCAATAGAACTGACCGAGAAAACTGCTCCTCCCTTTGGAGTCGGGTAATATACCATATCTGCCCGAACCCTAGGATTCTCCGCACCTCCCATACTTGGAACGTTAAAATACAGTTCCTCAACAACCTGCATGTAAGCATTAGAATGGCCTTCCGAAGATGCAAGAATAAGTGTTTCCGGTGGTGTCCCCAACTCAAGATCATAAGTATCCACTTCAAGTCCTGCTGCACCACCGCCAACTAAGCCAAAATTGCCAATTAGCTCGTCTTCACCAATTCCCTCAAAAATCCAGGAGACTCTTGGATCAAGGCTATCTGGGTTCCGACGGTAGTAGGAAGACACATCAAATCCTTCGGCAATAAATCCTGTTCCGGCAATTTTTTGGGGTGCTCTGCCTCTGTTTCTCCATAGTCCACCTTGTTCCCCACTAAAGCTCAGATGTAATTCGCCGGGGTTTGCTTTCCATGCATTTGAACCAAATTGCTTTCGTACCTCGATGATATTAGGGTTTTCTGGATTAAATTGAATGATCCAGTAAAAGCCATTAGCTCCCATATACATAAATCTTCCACCCAGTTGCTGGTAATTTTCAACTGCATCTAACATAGCCCCTGAATAATATTCAGGGTGAGATCCGGTAAGTACAACGTTGTATGGTTTTAAAAGTTCAACCCCTTCTTCGTTGAGGTCGTGATCGGTAATTACATCAAATGTATATCCCTTTTCAGTCAACCAATCTACTAAATGAAGATCGGCATTAAATTGCCATAATGAAGGCGACAGATTATGCCTGTACTTGGGTCTCATATTAAGTATCGGCCGAAGTCCTGATGAATAACAGACACCACTGCCATCGGAATGCACATCGTATGTGGAAAGACCATATTCCTTATGTTCCATAAGATATAAATCTTCTGCTTGTATAACCGGAGCCCGGCCAAACATCAATTGAGCAAGGGGGACATCTTGGAATCTAGTGTTAGCATACGCTAAATAACTTGCTGTGGGGATTAATAATGCAATTTTAGCCGTTGCAGTTCCCTTTTTAGGTCTTACGAAAAATGTAACGTAGTCTTCATCTTCTCCAGCTTTTACATGTGCTGCATACACACCGCTTCTCAGATCATCTGGGATGGTAAATTCAAAATCTACTTTCCAGTCGGCATCAGAAAGATCGTCATCATGAAAATGAATAGCGCCATACTGCTCTGGAGCATGGATAAAATTTTGTTCATTAGATGTCCAGTTATAACCTGTCATCGCCCGAGTTGGAAGATTAGTAGCTTTTCCATGAAGTTCATTTTGCGATTTGTCTATAATCTGGCTGGGAATTTCCAAACCTTTAGGGCCAATATTCGCTGCAAAATCCCATGCTGCTAGCAAATCCACAAAGGGATTTTCTATACATTGTTCCATCTCTTGACGAGTAAGCACACGGTCAGCCATGCGAGGCCTATCTATTTTTCCATTATAAAGGCCTCTAACAATGCTCTTGCCTTCAACGATAGTTTCTAAATAGCCAGCCATAATAAAAGGGGCTTCATGATCAGTATCAGGTTTTGATTTAATTACTTGCTTAACATGTGCTGTCATTGTCTCTAACGAATATGCAAGTGAGAATCTCCCATTAGTTTTATCTACTAAAGGTTGTTGAAATACTTCAACTGTACCATTAGTTGCATCAAAAGACGCCCCTACAAAAAACCAACATCTCTCTACTAATTTTTTCCCCGTGTTTACTCTCTCCACTTTACCGCTGCCATCACCAATCCATAATGAGAGGAAACCGCTTTCATCGATAAATAAACCATATCCAGTTTTTTTCGAGTCAGACCACTTTGTGAGTAGACCCTGAGCACCCTTATCAGGTGTAGTTGGCCAAATCATCGCCTGTAATGAAAAACTTTCAATCTCCCTCAACAAGGAGTTATCCGGTACGGTGACATACGAGCCGCTATAAATTTTCTGTTCTCTCCCCCTGTATTGTTTTTTAAGGTCAGTATCAATCAATTCAACTTTCCATCCTGGTCCATCAGGATTAGTATCCCCATGTATTAGTCGAACGATTTCAGCCTGATAGCTTTCATTCCCCTCACTATTGATCATAAATTTAACATTTTGTCCTGGTTCTACGCTTAGTTTGTCTGGATATCCATGAATGGTCACTATGACTCTCTCCCTTTTTTTGAATTATACTTCCACACCATATTTTTGTAATCTCTTAAGAAAAAGGCCGTATTCAGCTGCTTCTCTTGAATCAAAGCTTTCCTCCCAGAAAATTTTAGGATGTTTTCCTCGAACGCCTGGGTGTTCTCCTATATGCCACTCCTTATGTGGCTCGGTACATACGATGACATATTTCCCTTCCATTTGTTCATGATGTCTTCGCAGGTAATTTAATACGACATCCAGTTGTTCGCTATGTTTGCCAATAGGATTTAATTTGTATTCGTCCAATAACTGTTTTGTAATGAGAGGCTTGATTTTCGTTTCAAAAATCCGCCTGTCTATATCCAAATAGACTGCTTTATCTCTCGTTTCTTGAGACATTGTTCTTCCCTCCATTAACGACTGTAATTTTAGTCTTTCTTAGATAGGTGCTTTTTTTTTAATTTAATGATGAAGCATTAACAAGTGCAGGAGGGCGTTTATCTTTCCACGGACGTGCTTGTTCTAGTTGACTTGCTAGATTAATTAGAGTTGACTCATCAGCAAATCGTCCGCCAAACTGCATTCCGATCGGAAGGCCATTGCTGCTCCAGGCAAGCGGAAGAGATATGGCTGGTTGACCTGTTGTATTAAATAGATTAGTGAATGGGGCATAAGTAAATATTTGTTCAGTCCATTGTTCTGCATTTATTCCTAGAGCATTTTGATTTAATTCACCAAGAGGGAGAGGCGGCTGGGCTGTTGTCGGTGATAATAAAATATCGTATTCCGCGAAAAAGCGGCCAACCGACCTAGTAACAGCTGCCATGATGTCGGTTGCTTCAAGTAACTGTGGAGCTGTGATTGCCTGACCATATTGATAACATGCGAAGCTTGCTGTTTCCAGGTTTTCCTCTGACGGAACACGATTTAAGGCTTTAGCTACTCCGTTCACCATATGGGCCACGTGCGCGGTCCAAATTCGAAGTGTAGCAAGATTATGCAATTCAACATCTATCTGCGGGGAAGCTTCTACCACTTCATGTCCCAGTTCCTGACAAAGTGCTGCTGTTTCACGTAATGCATTTATGCACTCTTGATTCACTGGAACTCCAGTAAGCGGCTTTTCCATGAATGCAATACGAAGCCGTTTAGGCGGTTCTGTAACCGCTTCCAAAAACGGCCTATTGGGAGGCGGAGCAAAAGAGTAAGCACCAATATCAGGACCGGAGACAGCATCCAACAGTGCCGCTGTATCACGGACACTCCGAGAAACAGCAAATTCCACACCGATTCCGCTAAGCAGTTCTCCGAAAGGCCCTGTTGGAGTGCGTCCTCGAGTTGGTTTCAACCCTATCAATCCATTACATGAGGCTGGAATACGGATGGAACCTCCTCCGTCATTAGCATGTGCTATAGGTACAATACCTGCCGCCACAGCTGCACCTGCCCCGCCGCTAGATCCTCCTGGGCTATGATCAGTATTCCATGGGTTTCGGGTCGGCCCATAAAAAATGGATTCTGTTGTCGCGTTATAAGCCCATTCAGGAGTCGTAGTTGTTCCGACAGTTACTAATCCCGCCTTTTTGAATCGGGTCATCAATTCAGTATCATCCGAATAAACTAAACCTTCAGCTAATCGGCTTCCAAGATTTGACGGCACATTCTCAGCATGTAATAAAGCCTCTTTAATCAGAAATGGGACTCCTGCGAACGGTCCTTCCTGTGATCCTTCAATTTCTTGGCCTGACTCTGCCAAAACATTATTAACAGCGTTTAATTTTGGATTCAATTCTCGAATTGCTTCAACAGCCGTATCTTTCAATTCCTGGGGAGTAACTTCATTATTTCTAACTAATTCTGCCAAACCTGTTGCATCATAGCGAGAATACTCAGAAAACTTCATTTTCTTTCCTCCTTATGATTTATTGACCTTCTCATCTGCATTATCTCAGAGTTTAACTACTAGACCTATTACTAAAAAGGGGGATTTTTTTGACCAATAGTAACACTTTTGAGTTACGCCTGTTGATCCAATAGTTTCGAGTCTAATAAAAAGGTGTAGGGAATGATTTTATAAAGCTAAAGCATAGAAACTTAAATTGATAGAACTAACCCATCCGATCATAAATAGTACTTTCGAGTGATCACTATTAAAAGTTAATGTTATAATATTCATAATCATTTTACTATTAGGGAGGTGGAACCTTATTAAAGATTACCAATTATCTACAAAAGACTATCACGGAATATTGGAATTTTTAAAACACCTGGAACATTCCCCTGAACATTTCCGGCAGCAGATTCAACATTTCCTATGTAAAATGTGGGGGTATCATCATTCTGTTTTATGGTTCACGGACGAATCGGGGAATATTTCCCATCCACATTTATATCAAATTCAAGATAAGGTGATTTTTGATTATTTAGCCAATTATGATGAACTGGACTTTCTCCATCCCAAAAAGCACTTGAACAAGATCTCTGAGCAAACGATTTTTCGCATCAGCGATATGGTTTCAAATGCTAAATTTGAGAAAAGCGAATTTTATAATGGCTTTATGAAAAAGCACCATTATGATGATGAAATGGTAGTCAACTTTACCTACCAAAACAAATTAGTAGGAACGCTAGGGTTGTTAAGATCGAAAGGTGATCGTCCTTTTGACAAGCAAGACGTGAAGCGATTTGAAGCGATATCCACATTTATTTCGCTAAAAATTTCCAGCCAAATAATGTTGGAGAAAGCCGAATATCAAAAAAGAATCTTCGAAGCGCATGCAGATCGATCTCCTCATGGTCTTATCATTTTAGATTTGACTTTCCGTCCCCTTTATTACAATAGTTCTGCTAGGGACATCACGTCAGATCTATTGGCCAACAAGAGTGAAAAAACAATAGATATCTTTGTGCAAAAGTACCTGTTGAGCCAAAGCTATGTACAATTGGGATTTGTAAGATTCGTTTCTTCTCCTTCATTTCAACAATACACCATTCAATTTGATCCGAAATCCGACTTTCAAAAGGAACCCGTCTATATTGTCCATCTTATACCAGACACAAATAATAACACCTCCACACCAACGATTGATCATACACTCTCCCTCTTAACACCACGAGAAATGGAAATTTGTGGTCTTATTCGAAAGGGATATACAAACTTGGAAATTGCCGAACAGTCATGTATCAGCATTAATACTGTAAAACGACACATTCAAAATATATTTAGTAAGCTAGATGTCAAGAACCGTACCGGTTTGCTTAGTAAATTAGATTTGTTATAAAATAGATATAAAAAAAGCTTTTATTCACTGAAAGATCCATGCCTCTTTTTCTCCTTTTTTCTCTATCTAAGAGGGAAGAACGATATAGAGAGAGGAAGATCAAAATGGTGCCTGGAAAGATTACGAACTTTAAAGAGTGAAGTGAGTTTCACACCGTGAAGAAGTTCAATGAATTTCACGAGGCTAAAAATTGCGTTTTATCTCAACTCGTCATCCAAAGGTACAATAACTTCATCTATGTCTTTCTCCACTAACGCTTCATCTCTGGTCCGTATTTTAATGGTTTTGCATCTGGATAAACAGCTTTATGGTTACACGAACGCTGGTACTGGGCCAAATACGATTGTTGTAATGTTTCAGATATGATAGAAATTGAAAAGAATGCGCCACTTGAGGTTTGATAAGTAGTAAAGCATGGTTGTTATAATAAGTTCGTGAAAAAAGAAGATAATAATATTTCATAAAAATATCTAGATAGCTATAATCTTTGCTTTGGTTTACTACATAAAAAGGATAGTTTGAAAAAATCGATTTCTATGTGCTCAGGAATCGATTTTTTTATTTAAAGAGAAAAATTATACGAATAATATTTTGGCTAGTAACAAAAAATATTGTTGTTTAAAATAATTTAGGAGTTTGAAAGAGATGTCATTAATACCTTATGAACCATTTAGACAATTATCTAATATGAGAAGAGATTTTGAGCGAATTTTTGCTGAATCCCCTTTTGATGATTTAGGAGCTGAAGGCGGGCACTTTGGAAACATACGAGTAGATATACATGAAACAGATAGTGAGGTAGTGGCAACTTGTGATATTCCTGGATTGGAGAAAAAAGTAGATATAAATATAAATATTGAGAAGAATATATTAAGCATAAGTGGATCAATGAATAAAACACATGAAGTTGAGCAAGAGAATATGCATAGGAAAGAGAGATATAGCAGCAGCTTTCACAGAGCTATAACGCTTCCTGCTTCAGTGTCTAACCAAGGTGTAAAGCTACTTACAAAAATGGTGTTCTTGAAATAACAATGCCAAAAATAGCTCAAATAATACCAAGAAAATAGATGTGGAATTTCATTAAAAATGAGCAAATTATTATCTGTTATGAAAGAGTTTAAAAGGAACTACCTTCAAGAAATTGCTGAAGAGCAACCGATTTGGTAGATTTAATAATTTAAGTTGTCACCTGCCACAGCAAAAAAAGAAAATCATTTTAAAACAAGTGACAATGTATATTAAAGAATCATTTAGTGCATTACTTCTATTCGAGGTAATGCTTTTTCTTTGATGATATAGGGCGCTTTTTTCTCAAAGATAATGTCCACTAATGTTTATTGCGTGATTTGGTTCCATTGCTACACAAACCCCTTGTATTGAAGACCCAGCTGCTATTAGCAGCCGAGGGAAACATCCTGGATGACCGAAAACTGATGAGGAAAAGGGTAATTATGCCTTATATCTTATGGATCAAGGGATGAGTCGTACGGATGCTGCTGAAAAGGCTGGTATCTCTCGTATGACTCTGTACGGAAGTTACAGAAGGTAACTAGGACAATATATAGTGAACGAGGCAAAGTAAAGATACTTAATTGTTATCTACTTTGCCCCTTGTTACACGAACGCTGGTACTGGGCCAACTACAAGCTTAGGGGATGTCCAACCACAGCGCAAGCTCAGATTGTGTGAGACAGGTCATGCTTTGACAGTAGGTGCCAGGTTGATAGAGTTGTTCATTGTCAGCAGGGGAAAGCCCCCGAAGATACCAACTGAAAGAATAAAAAATTATTGACTTCAAAAAAAGTTTCTTGTAAGGTTATACCTAACTTTATACGGAGAACATCCTTATCGTGAGTCGGGGGAGGAAATTGGTCCTAAGATCCTGCAGCAACCTGTTATTTTCAAGAAAAACGTTTTTCTTGTGAATAGTAAGGTGCTAATTCCAACAGACATTAGTGTCTGGAAGATGAGGAAGAGAAATTTGACCTCTTCCTCAAGGAAGAGGTTTTTTTGCTGTTCTATATAGTTATTAGGATACTCTAAGTATTTACAAGGAGGCAGATTATGACTGATGTTGGTTATTGGTTTATAGGTTTTGCACTGGCTTATACATTTTTTCTTATTTTTGTAAGTCAGATTGCCAGAAAAAGAGCAACAAATGGAAGTGGCTTCTTTGTCGGCGGGAGAGGGTTTAATACATTATTTGTTACGGTATGTATTACGGGCCTTTTCTCTGGTTCCTCTTATATATCTATTTTAGAGCTTAGTTATCTTACTGGAATATCAGCTATCTGGTATGGTGTGGCGGAGACCATCCACATATTAATTATTGCATTAGTATTAATTGCGCCTTTCAGAAAAAGAGCACTTATAACCATATCGGGTTTGTTAGGAGACCGTTACGGCGAAAAAGTTCGGGGGATCGCTGGGGTAATTACAGCTTTTACATTTCCAATGTGGTCTGTGGCTACAGCGCTTGCTTTTGCCTCTGCATTATCTGTTTTTACAGGAATCTCCCTTATCGCGTCGGTTGCGTTGACTGCGTTACTGTTGTTGGTCTATTTGCACTTTGGAGGAATGTGGTCAATAGGATTTACACAGCTCAGCAATGTAATTGTTTTTTTCATTATGCTTGCAATAGGAACATACGCATTCTTTATCAATCCGGGTATCGAGGGGATTCATACCCTGTTTGCGGAGAAACCCCAATTTGCTTCGTGGGATGGAGCTGGTATTCAGACTATCATTGCATGGTTTGGGACATTTTTGTTTAATGTCATCCTTGCACAAGCAGCTTTTCAAATGGCTCTTTCCTGTAAAACGCCTGAACAGGGACGCCGCGGATTAATTTATGCTTCTGTATTAGGTGTCCCCCTCATTGTAGGTGCGGTGTTATTTGGTCTTGCGGCTGCGTCAGTTGTACCAAATGAAACACGTGGATTAGTTGCGGTGCCCCTTTATTTAATGCAGACGCTTCCTGCCCCTCTTGTGGCTTTATTCTTCCTTGGGTTCTGGGCTGCTGCTCTGAGTTGGGGAGCACCATGCCAGTTTTCAGGAGCTACAAGTCTTGGAAGGGATGCCGGTAAAGCTTTTAACCCGAAGGCAACAGAACTGCAGCTTGTGGGTTATACAAAAAAATCCTTAGTTTTGTTATCTGTATTAATGGTTATTTTTGCGTTGCTTCGTTCGGAACAGTCTGCGTGGTGGAATGTTTTTGCATGGGTAACCCGTAATTCCGCTACTTTTGCCCCAGTGGTAGCTGCACTTTTCTGGCCAATTGCTACAAGGAAAGCAGCAGTGGTTTCTTTATTTGCCGGATCTGCTTCAGGGCTAATTTGGTACCATCTGGGTGGATGGGAAGTTAATGAATTCTATAAGAATGTCCATCCTGTTTGGATCGGTATGATTTTTAACATCCTTACACTTATGATAGTAAGTTTAATCGATAATGATGGAGTGTTGGAGTGGAGGTTTTCCTTCCGTAGTCTAGGTTTCTTTTCCATTCTATTTTCAATCTTTTCAACGATCTTCCTCTTTGAAGAAATGGGATCGCTGCAAAAAAATGGGTTAACAGGTCTCGTTTTATTACTGATTGTGTCAGGTCTGTTTTTGGCTGCCATGAACTTTATACGAGAAAGAAAGACGCTTGGAGAGGAACAACAGCAAACCATGTTAAATAAGAGTTAAAAAAAAAAACCGGTCTTTATTTGAACTGTAACCTGAATAATGGTCAGCTAAAAAAACCCCTAGTCGGGTTTTTTTATGTTCCTATTCCTTAAACTTGTTTATAATCAACACAATTAGATATTCGGGGGATCAAATATACCTTTCAGGTTGCACAGTTAAAGAAGAATCCCAATGATAAACAGGTATCAGAACGTTCTATATCATATCATCCAGACTTTGAACTTAAAGTCGCAAACGAAAAACTGTCAAAAACCAAATCAAAAACAATGGCATTTAAAGATCGAGTTTGAACGGTTACGATAGTACCAGCCGGAGCGATTACACTAAAAAACTTGTTGCGAAGCGTCATGTTCAGTAGGACCAGAATAGATCACATCTACTCCAAATTCCTTGCCGGCCTGTTTTGCACCTTCGTCCGTTTTTGATCCTTGTACCCCTTGCTGGGATACACATCCTGCGAGAAGACCTGTGACGAGAAATACTGAAACCAAAGCCATTAACAATATTTTCATTTTTCTTCCCCCTATTCATTTGGCTATTATTAATCCTTTTCCTTTGGAAAAGGGCGAAGGAGCATATTTTAAAAGCAAGAAAGTAATATTTTAAAAATCTAAAATATTGAATTCTGTTATTATTGTCATTGAAAACGCTTTCAAAAGGAGGTTGATGGTATGTTAAAAACCAAAGCAGCTGTCACGCATGGTAAAGGAGAGCCATTCAAAATCGAGGACATTACGGTAGATGATCCAAAGGGTGGAGAGGTGCTCGTTCGTATTCAGGCTACTGGGATTTGTCATACTGATTTGATTGTTCGAGATCAATATTATCCTGTTCCTCTACCTGCCGTATTGGGTCATGAGGGTTCAGGTATTGTTGAAAAGGTAGGAGAGGGAGTCAGCAGCGTTAAACCTGGTGATCATGTCGTTATGTCGTATAGTTCTTGCGGGGATTGTTCAAATTGCCATAGTGGTGACCCTTATGCCTGCAATCAGTTTTTTGAGCTAAACTTTACAGGTACTATGAAAGATGGATCTTGCAGGTTACACCAGGATGGAAGGGACGTTCATAATTTCTTTGGTCAATCTAGCTTTGCTAATTTTTCCATCGTCTCTGAAAGAAATGTTGTTAAAGTTCCAAAAGATGTTCCACTTGATTTATTAGGGCCATTAGGATGTGGGATTCAAACTGGGAGTGGAGCTGTCCTAAATAAATTGAAGCCTAAAGTGGGATCAAGTATCGCCATTTTTGGATGCGGAGCAGTAGGTTTAAGTGCTGTCATGGGTGCTAAGGTGGCAAGCTGTACAACGATTATTGCAATAGACGTTAACGAAAGCCGCTTGGAATTAGCCAAGGAACTTGGTGCCACCCACACTATTAATCCGAAAGATACAAATTCGGTTGAAGAAATCCAAAAAATAACAGGAGGCGGTGTGAATTATTCCATTGAAACCACTAGCCGTCCTGAAGTTTTACGTCAAGCTGTTGATTGTCTAGCTACTTTAGGACAAGCCGTAGTCATTGGTGCTCCACCGGTAGGGACTGAAGTTCATTTAGATGTAAATACCATTTTATTTGAAAGATCAGTGATTGGTGTTTTACTTGGATCGGCTGTTCCTCAGATGTTTATCCCGAAATTAATTGAACTTTATAAACAAGGGAAATTTCCGTTTGATAAATTAATAAAATTTTATAGTTTGGAAGAAATCAACCAAGCGAGTGCAGATTCAGCATCAGGAGTGACAATTAAACCAGTTCTAAAAATAGGTTAAATTTTGAGAGGGGGAAATGAAAATGACTGTAAAAACACTTAAATACTCTGAGTGGAGCAATAACCTGGTTAATGGTAGCTGGAGAGAAGGATCTAGTGAGAAAACTTGTACAGTAACGAACCCTTATAATGATGAAATTCTGACAGAATTGAAGTTTGCGAGTAAAAATGATATCCATGAGGCATATGTGGCAGCTGAAGAGGCCCAAAAAAGTTGGGCAAAAGTTGCTCCTTACAAAAAAATTAGCATTCTTGAAAAAGCTGCTCAAATTATGCAAGATAAGAAAGAAGAACTGGTCCAACTTCTTATTGAAGAAACAGGAAGCTCGCATTTAAAAGCCAGCGTAGAAGTTGACTGCAGCATCGGCGATATAAAACTAGCTGCTACTTTCCCATTATTGATGGGGGGATCGATTCGTCCATCCGCCATTCCAGGAAAAGAAAACAGAGTTTACCGTGAACCTACAGGAGTTGTTGGCGCCATCACTCCTTGGAATTGGCCTTTACATTTAACAATGCGAGTTGTTGCACCTGCCATTGCTACTGGAAACAGCATAGTTGTGAAACCTGATCTGCAAACCCCTATTACTGGCGGTCTTATCATTGCCAAAATCTTTGAAGAAGCTGGGCTTCCAAAAGGAGTCATTAACGTGACTGTGGCCGATCTTGAAGAAATAGGTGACTCCTTCGTAGAACATCCAGTTCCAAGTGTCATTTCATTTACAGGTTCTACTGCTGCTGGAAAACATGTAGGCTCACTTGCAGTCAAGCATGTTAAAAAGCCTGCCTTGGAACTAGGAGGAAACAATGCCTTTATCGTTTTAGATGACGCAAATTTAGACGAGGCTGTTTCTGCAGCAACGTTTGGTAAATTCATGCATTCAGGCCAAATTTGTATTGCGATTAATCGTATCATTGTAGATCGTAAATTATATGAACCGTTTATTGAGAAATTTTTAGAACAGACTGCAAAGGTTAAAGTTGGGGATCCGCGTGAGAGTAATACAATCATTGGCCCAATGATCAATCGAAAACAAGTGGATAGAGCATTGAGTATTATCGACAAAAGTGTGGAGCAAGGAGCAAAATTAATTAAAAAAGGAAATGTCGAAGGTAATCTCATGGAGCCGTTTGTCCTTGTAGATGTAACAAATGATATGACAATCGCCCAAGATGAAGTGTTTGCTCCTGTAGCTTGTATTATTCCAGTAGATAATGAAGAAGAAGCCATTAAAGTGGCTAATGACACCCCATTTGGTTTAAGTGGCGCAGTATTTTCAGGCTCGCTTGAAAGAGGAATCGATGTCGCCAAACAGATTAAGACAGGCATGATTCATGTTAATGATCAAACAATCAATGTCGAGTCTAATGTTCCATTTGGCGGAGAGAAAAGTTCAGGTTTAGGCAGATATTGCGGTGAATGGGCATTCGAAGAGTTTACAACTGTTAAATGGATATCCGTTCAAAAGGAACCTAGACAATATCCATTTTCATAAGGTTATGATCAGCCTGGAGGGAACAATTTTATATTGCGCTTCCTCTTTGCAAATTCTAGTAATATTGTCCAACTGAGATATACCAGACCTCAAAACGGCTGACCTAAGGTTTCTGGTCAGCCGTTTTGCTATTTTCTCCGTATCCCGATCCTTCTTCCCGCTTCTTCTGGTTTTGATAGAATTTGCTGGTCTTTTCCGAGAGTATCAATCTTGGATTGAATGGCGGGCGGAAAAGGGGCTGCACGGCCATTGGCCATATCCATGCCCATCAGCATTTGCTCGCTGATTGCCAGACGATTTCCTTGTTCATCATACATCGTAAAAAAGACATGCAGACGTTTCGTGTCATAGTCCAGAAGCTGAAGGCTGATATGAAGTTCCTGATCCAAATGCGCTTCTTTTAAATAAACCAGATGGGTTTCCAGGGTATAGATTGAGTACTGTTGTGTTTCACGGAATTGATGATCAATCCCCAGGTCATCCATGAATTGATCCACTGCTTTGCTGAAGACGAGAGCATAGGCCGAATCGTTCATATGGCCGTTATAGTCGATCCAGTCGCTGTGTACAGTCGTTTTCAGCAAAGGATTGATAAAATTACCCATCACTTTCCCTCCAAATCTATCAGTTAGAGTCTTCCGTTTAAATTGGCTGCCGGCCAATATTTTGAAAGCAATTGCTGCAATTCGATCAGAAAGTCGTCTCTGCGCTTTTCCAAATCAGTGATGGTGTGATCCTTCGTTTGTTGTTCACAGCCGTCAATCACTTTATTGCTTAATTCCTCGGTAAGTTCAGGGGCAACGAGTTTCGTCCAAGGCAGTTTCAAGGCGGGTCCGAATTGCTCAAGCATGTGTTTCATTCCTTGTTCTCCGCCGGCCAGATGCAGTGTTAAGAAGGGACCCATCAGCGCCCAGCGCAGACCGGGACCATATACAATGGCAGCATCTATTTCTTCGGTAGTAGCCACCCCGTCATTTACAAGATGGAGTGATTCTCTCCAAATCGCTTCCATCAGACGGTCAGCCACATGACCCTCAATTTCATTTGAAATGACAAGCGGCTTCATCTTGATAGAATGATAGAATTGCTCAGCCCTTTGAATCACTTTGGGAGAGGTCTTCTTTCCCCCCACAAGCTCAACAAGAGGAATCAAATAAACCGGGTTAAACGGATGGGCAACAATGATCCGTTCGGGTCGAGTGCAATCGGATTGCAGACTGCTTGGCATCAACCCTGATGTGCTTGAGGCAATAATGGCCACAGGGTTTGCGTACTGATCAATTTGAGCCAACAAGCTGCGCTTGATGTCCTCGCGTTCAGGAGCGTTTTCCTGGATAAAATCGGCATTCGCAACTGCTTTTTCCAGGTTGGGTTCAAAGGTTAGCTTATCCTTTGAAGCACCCTTTGCGAGTCCAGCTTTTTCAAGCGCCGGCCAAGCTTTTCCCAAAGCGTTTTTCACTCTGGATTCCGCTCCAGGTGCAGGATCCGTAGCGACTACGTCATAACCTTGTGACAAAAAACGGGCAATCCAGCCGTTCCCGATTACACCTGTTCCAACGACCGTTATTTTCTGTATCGAATGATTATTCATGGGGAACTCCTTTTGCAAACGGGTTGTTTAATTTTAAGTGTTTTCTCGCTTCTGCTGGTGTCATCGGGTTAGCTCCAAGGCCACCCATGATACCGACGACCTTGTCCACCAGCTGGGCATTGGTTCCCAAAATCCCTTTACCAACATAAAGGTTATCTTCCAGACCAACACGTACATTGCCGCCAAGCAGCATGGATTGTATTGCCGTTGGGAGTTGCAGGCGTCCAATGCCAAACGCTGACCAATGGGCATTTGCCGGCAGGCTGTTCTTCATATACAGCATCGTTTCGGCATCTGCTTCTGCTCCCCAAGGAATGCCAAGGCAAAATTGGAACATGGGATCGTCATCGATCAGCCCTTCGTGGATCAACTGCTTGGCAAAGCGAAGATGTCCGGTATCAAAGCATTCAAGTTCAGGCTTCACGCCGCTTTGCTGGATGAGCTTTGCCTGTTCACGAAGCCAGGAGGTCGTACTAATATAAAGCTGATCTCCAAAATTCAGGCTGCCGCAATCGAGCGTGCATATCTCGGGTAGAAGTTTACCAATAGGTTCATGGCGTTCTGCAGGCAGCTGGATATCAGTGCCGGGCCCACCGGTGGCCGGGTCCTGATTACTGGGCAACCAGTCTCCGCCACCGCCGGCAGTGAGGTTTAAGATGACGTCCATTTCAGACTCCCGAATCCGTTCTACAACTTCGCGGAAAAGTTCAGGGTCGTGGCTGATTCCACCGGTCTTTGGATCACGAACATGGATATGGGCGATGGTAGCACCAGCTTTGGCGGCTTCGATGGCTGATTCTGCGATTTCCTTAGGTGTGACTGGAACGTGCGGGCTTTTTTGGGTGGTTTCTCCTGCACCGGTTACTGCACACGTTACAATAACATTCTGATTCATAGGGATTCCTCCTTAAAAAGGGTAAAAAAAAGAAAATGGAGAGAATCTTCCATTTTCTTTTTCGTTGTACGCTGTAGCTCAACTTTAGGGTTTAGGAACATGCTTGAAGATCTCGCCGCTTTCAAAGAAATCGACCAGGCGGGACAACCATTGATAATAATCCAGCCATTCTTTTGTTTCCTTTAGAAGATCATTGACCTTAAGTTCCATCTCTTCCGTAAGGGTCTCATTATCCAATATGCCCTTTATCTCAGCTGACAGCTTTTTTTCAAACATTTTATTCTTGTTGATCGTTTTTTGCCAGTTGGAGGTAAACAAGGAAATAAAGGTTTGGTAGTAGTCCTGCTCCACGTTATATAAATCCTTCCGAATACCCTTCTCAAACACTTTTTCAGCAATATTCAGATCGACCATTTCCCTGACAACCTGACTCATACGGGTCTTGCTCATACCCGTAGCTTCTGATAGCTCATCAAGCGTCATCGGCTTTCGATTCATATAAATGATGCCTAATACCCGCCCGACAGTTGTAGAAACACCATAGGTGTGCATATTGTCAGCAATTTTCTCAACCAGTTGATCTTCAACATTCCTTATTTTCACAGATGGCTGTTTTTCAACCAAATGAATCACCCTTCCAGTTCCCAGCTTCTTCATGAGCCAATGTATCACAAACCCGCGAAAACCAAAAATCAATATATCAAAGAAACCAAGGCAATCAGCAAGCAATTGTAAGGAAAAGCCGGTCTGTACTTATTATCTGAATAATTTTACGTAAATATTGTGCATTTTATACAATTTGTAAACTTTTTATTTCACAAAGTTTAATTTAAGCTGAAGATAGCACAAAAGTCACGGAATGTTGTTAACCAATGTGAGATCCGAATCAGAAGGGGAAATTTACGGAGGTGTTTTATCATTGCTGAAATTTGATCGAGTTTCAAAAGTGTATAAAGGAGGAAAGAGAGCGGTTAACCAATTATCGCTGGAATTTGAAAAGGGCGAATTTATTTGTTTTATTGGCCCTAGTGGATGCGGAAAAACAACAACGATGAAAATGATTAACCGACTCATCGAGCCAACCGAAGGGAGCATCTATATTAATGGTGTGGATGTATTAAAAAAGGATCCGGTTGAGCTCAGAAGAGAAATTGGCTATGTGATTCAACAGATTGGGTTGTTTCCTCATATGACCATCCAGGAGAACATTTCCATCGTCCTTAAATTGTTGAAATGGCCGGAAGATAAACGGCGCGCCCGGGCAGAAGAATTGTTATCCCTTGTGGATATGACACCAGAATATCTGGAGAGATACCCTCATGAACTGAGTGGGGGCCAACAGCAGCGAATTGGTATCTTACGTGCGCTGGCTGCCGATCAGCCGTTGATTTTAATGGATGAGCCGTTTGGTGCTCTTGACCCCATTACCAGGGATTCGCTGCAAGAAGAGTTCAAGAAACTGCAGAAGAAATTGGATAAAACCATTGTGTTCGTCACTCACGACATGGATGAAGCTCTGAAGTTGGGAGACCGAATCGTTATTATGCGGGATGGAGAGCTGGTCCAATGCGATACACCAGATGAGATTCTCCGCAATCCGGCCAACGATTTTGTTGAAGAGTTCATTGGGAAAGACCGTTTGGTACAAGCGAGACCAAACATTCAAACCGTTGAACAAATCATGAATCCGCAGCCTGTAACGATTACCGGGGATCGTTCGTTGTCTCAAGCCATTCAAGTGATGAAGCAGCATCGTGTGGATTCTTTGCTGGTGGTTGATGAAAGTAACATCCTTAAAGGGTATGTGGATGTGGAGATTATTGATCAGAACCGGAAAAAAGCAAACTTAATCCATGAGGTCCTTAAAACGGAATTCACCGTGCAAAAAGATGACCTGGTACGTGACACCATCCGAAAGATCCTTAAAAAAGGAATGAAATATGTAGCCGTTGTGGATGAAAATCAGCGTCTTGCTGGCATTGTGACGAGGGCGAGCCTGGTTGATATTGTTTACGATTCCATCTGGGGCGAAGCAAGGGAGGAGATGCAATGGACGCCGTCATCCAATTTTTAACTACGTATGGCAGTGAATTGGCGTACAAAACGTGGGAACACTTATATATTTCATTACTTGCCGCTTTGCTTGGAATCATCATCGCTGTTCCTCTTGGTGTCGCCTTAACCAGGGTTCCTAAAGCAGCAGGAGCGGTGATGGGGATTTTGGGAATTGTCCAGACATTCCCGAGCTTTGCGATTTTGGCCTTTTTTATTCCTCTTCTCGGGGTGGGAAAAGTTCCGGCCATCATAGCTTTGTTTTTTTACTCCGTTTTACCGATTTTGCGAAATACCTATATTGGGGTGAAGGACGTGAAACGCAGTCTGCTGGAGGCCGGCCGAGGAATGGGAATGTCCGGTTGGGAGCGGATCCGCTATGTGGAATTGCCGCTTGCTGTTCCTGTCATTATGGCGGGCATCCGGCTTTCTACTGTTTACTTGATTGGCTGGGCAACACTTGCTGCCTACATCGGTGCTGGCGGCCTTGGCGATTACATTTTCAACGGGCTGAATCTTTTTCAGGCTGAATTTATTATTGCAGGGGCGGTGCCTGTTACCATCCTTGCCCTGTTAACGGATATTCTTTTGGGCAGACTCGAGCGATGGGTTACACCAAAAGGCATGAGAAAAATGAAGGAAGCTGCTTAGGAAGGAGACAACTGATGAAAAGCGTAAACCGGCTTATTTTAGTCACTGCCGTTATGGCAGTTCTATGCCTCAGTGGCTGCTCTCTTCCAGGATTAAGCGGCCCGGCAAAAGGAACGATCGCAATCGGAACACTTGGAACGTCCGAATCTCAAATCATGGGTAACATGGTTCGTCTCATGATCGAACATGACAGCGATTTGAAAGTCAATATGGTCAATAACCTGGGTTCGTCCACCGTTCAGCATCAGGCCATGATCAACGGTGACGTGGATATTACGGCAACACGTTATACGGGAACGGATCTGGAAGGGGCATTAGGTATGGAACCTGTAAAAGATCCGAAGAAAGCCCTGAAAGTTGTTCAGCGGGAATTTCAAAAGAGATACGATCAAACGTGGTTTGATTCTTATGGTTTTGCCAATTCCTACGCGTTTACCGTCACGAAGGAACTGGCCGAGAAAGAGAATCTTCATACCGTCTCGGATTTGGAGAAGCATGCCCAGAATCTTAAACTTGGTGTAGATAACGCCTGGTTAAAACGAAAGGGAGACGGTTATAAAGGATTTACGGAAAAATACGGTTTTGAGTTTGGAAAAACCTATCCGATGCAGATCGGCCTGGTCTATCAGGCGGCAGCCAAAGGGAAAATGGATGTGGTGCTGGCCTATACAACCGATGGACGGATCAAATCTTATAACTTAAAAGTACTTGAAGACGATAAACAGTTTTTCCCGCCATATGATTGTTCTCTTGTTGCACGGAATGAAGTGCTGAAGGAACATCCGGAACTGAAAGGCAAGCTTGAAAAGCTCTCTGGAAAAATTGATACGGAAACGATGCAGAAGATGAATTTCGAAGCGGATGGAAAAAAGAAGGAACCGTCCATTATCGCAAAAGAATTCCTGGAGAAACACAACTATTTTAAATAGGAGGTGCCAAATTGGAGACGATCAATGAAATTTTCAACTATTACATGCAGAATGGAAGTTACGTTTGGGAACAATTTTACCGGCATTTTCTCATGTCGGCCTACGGCGTGTTATTTGCTGCCATTGTAGCGATTCCTCTTGGCATACTCATCGCGCGCTATCACCGGCTTGCAGGCTGGGTCATTTCATTGGCTAATGTCATTCAAACGATTCCTGCTCTGGCCATGCTGGCGGTGCTGATGCTCGTCATGGGGCTTGGCACCAATACGGTGGTATTTGCACTCTTTCTCTATTCACTGCTTCCTATTATTAAAAACACGTATACGGGAATCCGGAATGTGGACCATGCCTTGCTTGAGTCAGGAAAAGCAATGGGAATGACCAAATTTCAAGTATTATGGATGGTGGAGCTCCCGTTGGCAATTTCAGTCATCATGGCTGGGTTGCGTACCGCATTGGTCATCACCATCGGGATTGCCACCATTGGTACATTTATTGGCGCCGGCGGATTAGGGGATATCATTCTTCGCGGTACCAACGCAACCGATGGCACATCCATCATCCTCGCTGGAGCGATTCCCACTGCGGTAATGGCTGTTCTGGCAGATTTAATGATGGGATGGCTGGAGAAACGATTATCACCGAATAAAAAGACGAAGAGACCTCTGCAGCAGAATACCGCTGCATGATGCCTCCTTACCAAAGGGACTGGGAACAGTCTCTTTTCTTGTTGCCTTTTTCATCACCTTCAATAATAATAAATGTAAGAAAATTCTAAAATTTCCAAAGGAGGCGCTCATGTACCGGAAAGAATTCTATGTGTTAGACCGTAAAACGCCCATTTCTGCTGTCATCCGAAACTACAACGAAGAGGATTTCGATGATTTGATTGCGGTTCAGCAGGAAAGCTTCCCGCATCCTTTTCCTTCCGATCTTTGGTGGGAAAAAGAGCAATTGAGGAATCACGTGGAATTATTCCCCCAGGGAGCGCTTTGTGCAGAAATCAACGGAAGAATGGCCGGTTCCATGACCTCTCACCTGGTTCATTTTCAGCAGGATGATCCGGACCATACCTGGGAAGAGGTGACAGACGGCGGGTATATCCGAAATCACCAGCCAGACGGTAACTCACTGTATGTAGTTGATATTTGTGTGCGCCCTTCCTATAGAAAGCTTGGAATCGGCAAATGCCTGATGAACTCCATGTATGAGATTGTGGTTCACCATGGGCTTGAGCGGCTGATTGGCGGAGGAAGAATGCCGGGCTATCATGAAAAATGCAGCAGTCATACACCAGAGGCGTATCTCGAATCGATTGTGAAGGGAGAGTTTCATGATCCGGTCATTACGTTTCTCATGAGCTGCGGCCGTGTTCCTGTCAAGGTCGTGGAAAACTATCTGGAGGATGAAGAATCCAGGAACTGCGCAGTGCTGATGGAGTGGAGGAATCCCTTTTCGCAAAAGGGATGAGGCCTTGCTTGTAACATAAATAACTAAATAATAAGTATAAATAAGAACCCTGATGCGGGAACATCAAAGTTCTTCCTACAGCTATCCGGCAAGTGCGGTGGCTCGATTCTATGCAAAAGTAACCACCTCAGGTTGTCTTCGCTGACAGGGTGGTTACTTTTTTTTGTTTCATGAACTGATAGAAACATAAAATTTTGCTAGATTTTCACTACTAATTCCCTTCACCCTGACATAGGTTGTATTAAGAGATTTGAGCAACCAGAATGGAGGGGATGTATGAAACGGGGAGTATTTTTCTTTTTTATGGCGTTTATTATTGTAACCGGTCTTTGTACGGGTATGAAAGTGAATCAGCTGCTTTTTGCAAAATATGAAGATAATGAGACTTCCCCGGCTGGCCTGATAGTGGCTGGAGTCGATCCGAAGCAGCTGGAGCGGGAAGCGAAAAGTCAGATGAAGCAGGATATCGAAGAGGAGTTTCGCGCCTCCATGTCCTATACTTTTGGGGATTTGAAACGATACCATTCGGTTCTTGATACGCAGGCGGTTCTGGCTAAAAAGGAAACCTTCTTTATCATCCAATCGAAAAATGAGTCCTATAACGAACAAGTGGAGCGATTCTTCACTGTAAGTCTTGACCATTTCAGCACAGAAGCTGATCCTGAGCGCCGTGTGCACCAGGTTTGGCTGGTTGATAAGGATTTTACGATTCTTAAAAAGCAGAAAATATATTGAATGGCTACAATGTGTAAAAGCAGCCGCCTCCCGTACCACGAAGAGGGAGGCTGCTTGTTTGTTAAACGACCGTTTTATTCCTGTGCCCCTTTAAAGGAATTGGATTTATGTTATACTATAGGTATGACACTTTTTTCAGCTCTATTCTCTTATGGCGAATACATAAGTGTTTATGATGCAAATAGACTAATGACATTGTGCCACGGCCCCCCCATTGGATTTGAGGAGTCGGGCCTTTTCTTATTGGAGGAAAGATAGAATGAAAAATCAACACGTTCATATGTTGTCTGTTTCCAAGCCGGCTGGATGGCTTTTGATTTTGGGTATTATCTTTGCCGGCGCTAATCTGAGAGCGCCATTAACCTGTGTAGGGCCGCTCATCGAGATGATAAGGGAGAACACAGGGATGTCCAACACACTCGCGGGTATGCTGACGACAGTGCCGCTGCTCGCTTTTGCGTTGATCTCGCCACTGGCGCCTAAAATGGCACGTAAATTCGGCCTGGAGTACACGCTCTTTGGTGCATTGCTGTTACTCGGAGCAGGTATTTTATTGCGGTCTGTTCCTCTCTCATCCGGATTGTTTGGCGGGACGGTATTGCTTGGAGTTGCCATAGCGGTATGCAACGTTCTGCTGCCGAGTTTAATCAAAAGAGAGTTCCCGAACAAGGTAGGGTTGATGACAGGAACCTATTCGGTTTCCATGAACATGTGGGCAGCCGTTGCTTCCGGCGTGAGTATTCCCATTTCAAAAGGATTGGGCTATGGATGGCGCTTTGCGCTAGTGTGCTGGGTGCTCATCTCGCTCGTTTCCATTCTTGTTTGGCTTCCTCAGCTAAGGATGAAGCATGTTCCCATATCTTCTTTAAAAGGCACATCCATGTGGGGCTCAGGGCTTGCCTGGAAGGTGACGCTGTTTATGGGGCTGCAGTCCACCGTTTTTTATTCGATTATTACCTGGCTACCGGCCATTTTGCATCAGCAGGGACTGAGTCCTTCAAAAGCCGGCTGGCTGCTGTCACTGACTCAATTTGCGAGTCTTCTTCCAACGTTCTTCGTTCCGGTTTTGGCGGGCAGGAGCGCAGATCAGCGAAAACTCGTAGCCTTTACGGTCCTCTTTTTACTCTTGGGCTATGCAGGCATTCTTAGCGGGATAACCTGGCTCGCTCCTCTCTATGTGATTTTGATTGGGATCGGCATCGGCTCAGGATTCGGCCTGGCGACCATGTTTTTTGTGCTTCGGACGCAAAATGCCCATCAGGCGGCAGAGCTTTCAGGAATGGCGCAATCGGTCGGTTATTTGCTGGCTGCGATTGGACCGGCCCTTTTTGGCTTTTTGCATGATAAAACCCATAGCTGGACCCTTCCCCTTATAGTGTTGGTCGTGGCCGGCGTGCTACTCTTTTTCGTTGGCATGGGAGCGGGAAGCAACCGGTATGTGAGCGTTGAGAAAGATACTGATGTTCTTCAGAAAAAAGCTTTATAACATAAGGAAACAGGCTGTTGAACACGAACAGCCTGTTTTTTTATATGGATTTTTAAGGCAGGAGATATACCATATAGTGCGGATAATCCTGCAATTGCTCTCTTCTTAACTTCCCTTCATCCACTAATTCATCAAGTCCCCTTTCCACTTCGATTGCTTGGACTCCATACAAATCGGCCATTTTTACAGGTGAAACCGCCATATGCTTCGGCACTTTGGCTGAGGATACAATCATCGCCGTGACATGCGAAAGTAATTCTTCCTTTTCCATTTTTTGATCCACTCCTTTATCACATCTATCAAAATCCTAACCAATCTCTACTTTTTCTATGCAAATCCATTTTAATTCCCTTCGGTTTTGGAAATGCTTGTTAAAAAGAAACGAAATTGGAATAAAAGGAGGCTGATTTATTCAATGGAAGACAACCATTTTTCCATACAAATCAACGGAAAAGAATTTCCTGCTACAGAAGGCCAAACCATTCTGCAGGTGGCCAAATCACAGAACTATGAGATTCCGAGCATTTGTTATCACCCTGACCTTGGTACGATTCAAACGTGTGATACCTGTTTTGTGCAGGTAGAAGGCGAACTGGTTCGTGCTTGCTCCACTAAGGCAATACCCGGGATGCAGGTCGATTCACTGTCAAAAACCGTCAAGGATGCACAATATGAAGCGATGTCCCGCATTTTAAAAAATCATGAGCTCTATTGCACGGTTTGCGATAACAATAACGGCAACTGCGTGGTGCATAATACGGCTGAATATCTGGAGATTGAGCATCAGAAATATAAATTTGAAGCGAAACCTTACCCGCCGGATAACTCACATCCCTTTTACCGTTATGAACCGGATCAGTGCATTTTGTGTGGAAGGTGTGTGGAAGCCTGCCAGGATTTGCAAGTGAATGAGACGCTGACCATCGACTGGGAACGCGAAGCTCCGCGCGTGATTTGGGATAACGATGTTCCGATCGATGAATCATCATGTGTTTCCTGTGGCCACTGTGTCACGGTCTGTCCCTGTAATGCACTAATGGAAAAATCGATGCTTGGAGAGGCGGGGTATCTGACAGGCATTCCGGCCAACATGCTTGGACCGATGATCGATCTTACGAAGGAAGTCGAGCCGGGGTATAAGGAGATTTTCGCCATATCCGAAATGGAAGCAGCCATGCGGAAAGCCCGGATCAAACGGACGAAAACAGTGTGTACATACTGTGGGGTAGGCTGCAGTTTTGAGGTTTGGACGAAGGGCAGGGAAATCCTGAAGATCGAACCGAGTGAAGAAGCTCCGGTTAACGGAATATCCACCTGCGTCAAAGGAAAATGGGGCTGGGATTTCGTTAACAGTGACAAGCGTCTGACGAAGCCTTTGATCCGAAAAGGAGAAGAGTTTGTTGAAGCCACCTGGGAAGAAGCGTTGAAACTCATTGCGGAAAAACTGACAGGGATAAAGGAAGAGCATGGTGCTCATTCCATCGGCTATATCGCCTCTTCCAAATGCTCGAATGAAGAGAATTATCTTTTTCAAAAGTTTGCGCGATCCATTATGGGAACCAACAATGTGGACAATTGCTCACGATACTGCCAGTCTCCGGCAACGGCAGGACTGTTGCGGACCGTTGGAATTGGCGGTGATGCCGGAACCATTAAGGATATTGCAGCATCTGAGCTGGTAATGATTATTGGGGCCAATCCGGCAGAATCCCATCCTGTTCTGGCTACCCGAATTAAACGGTCCCATAAATTGCACGGGCAGAAATTAATGGTCGTGGATCTGAGGAAAAATGAACTGGCTGAGCGGGCTGATCTGCATGTTCATCCCAAACCGGGTTCAGATTTGATTTTGCTTTCAGCAGTTACAAAGTACATTCTTGATCAAGGATGGGAAGACAAAACATTTTTGGAGAAACGGGTCAATGGATTGGAAGAATACCGGTCATCATTGAATAAGTTCACACTGGAATACGCTGAGGAAAAAACAGGATTATCCAAAGAAACGTTGATCCAGATGGCAACTATGATTCATGAGGCAAGGTCGGTCTGTGCCTTATGGGCAATGGGTGTCACCCAGCATATGGGAGCGACCGATACGAGTACAGCAATCTCCAATTTGCTGCTGGTGACAGGAAACTACGGACGAACCGGAACAGGTGCGTATCCGCTTAGAGGACACAACAACGTTCAGGGTGCGTGTGATTTTGGCACGATGCCGGCATGGTTTCCCGGTTATGAGCCTGTCCAGGACAAAGCGGTGCGTGAGCGCTATGAAAAGGCATGGGGCGTCAAGCTTCCGGAAGAGCCGGGATTGGACAACCATCAAATGGTGGAAGGCATCCATAAAGGAAAGCTAAAGGCACTTTATTTGTTCGGTGAAGACATGTCACTGGTGGATTCCAATTCGAATTTTGTGGATGATGGCTTTGAAAAGCTGGAATTCTTTGTGGTGCAGGACATTTTCTTCAGTAAAACCGCTCAATTTGCGGATGTGGTTTTACCGGCAGCACCAAGTCTGGAGAAGGACGGTACGTTTGTCAACACGGAACGACGCATCCAGCGTTTTTACAAGGTTCTTGAGCCGCTTGGCCAGTCGAAACCGGATTGGGAAATCTTTCAGGAGTTGGCCAACTTGATGGGAGCCAATTGGAACTACACACATCCTGGTGAAATCATGAAAGAGGCGGCCAGCCTAGCCAAGTTTTTTGCCGGTGTAAGCTATGATCGGCTGGAAGGATGGAACAGCCAGCTTTGGCCGGTAGCAGCAGATGGTACCGATTCTCCGCTCTTGTACAAGGAGAGGTTTGCATTTCCTGACGGTAAGGCGAAGCTGGTTGCTGTTGAATGGACTAAGCCGTTTAAGCCGGGTGAAGAGTTCGACCTGCATTTAAATAACGGCCGTTTGCTGGAACATTTCCATGAAGGAAACATGACGTACCGCTCAGAGGGGCTTACACACAAAGTTCCACATCCATGGGTGGAAGTCTCGCCAGAGCTTGCCCGTGAACGGGAGCTTGAGGACGGGGCACTCGTTGGCCTGACTTCCCCGTATGGCCATGTGGAGGTCCGGGTAATCGTCACCGACCGGGTGAAAGGCAATGAGCTATATCTGACCATGAACACTTCTGAGGACATTGAAGCGGTTAACAAGCTGACGAGCAGCTACCACGACATTATTACTCACACACCGGCATATAAGGAAATGGATGTCAGAATGGAAGTTCTCGAAACTTCCGGAGAGCCTCCATTACCAAAAGTGAATCACCGATTTGGGAACCGTATTCCACAAATCAGTGTCCGCGTGGAAGCCAAGTGGAAGCGTGACGATTTCACGCCGATTGAAGAGTTGATAAGGGGGGACAAGCATGGCGAAAGCAATCAGGCAAATTAAAAAGGAAGGCCGCACCCGGGAAGAAGAACAGGCAGAAGCAGTGGCAGGAATTGTTCGGGAACTGGCGGACAACAGCGAAGCGATTTTGACCATGATTAGCATTGTGAAAAACCTTCATGAAATGGGGGCACTGGATACTTTATCCGCTCTTATTGAAAAACGTAACGATGTTGGAGTAATCGCCATTCAGCAAATTAACAAGCCTGAAATGCACAAAACGATTAAAAACGGAATCAATGCCTTTAATTTTCTCGGTACCATCCATCCGGATCAACTGAAAACGATGCTTTCCGGGATGAGTAAGGGGCTTGAGAGAGCGGCCGATTCTGCAGAAAAAGAGGAAACACCAAGTTTATGGCAGCTGGGAAAAAGCATGCGCACTCCTGAAGCGAGAGCCACGATGGCCATGATGATGGAGTTTTTGCAGGGCATGGGCGAAGGCATAAATGAAGTACCAAGACACAATAAATAAAGGATGAAACCCGCATTGGAAGCAAAAATCATCAAAATTAAAGGGCTTGAAAATGAGCAGGATGCCGATACCATTTCAAATGCACTTCAGCATGTATGGGGTATTGGGCAGGTTGATGTCAACATCAGCCGGGGAGAAGCAAGCATCAGCTTCGACCCAAGTATGGCGTCCTATGAGGATTTTCTTCAGGCCATCCATGAGAGAGGCTATGTTGTGGAGAATGGTCTTCAATGATTCAGATGAAAAAAGGAGAACAAACGCATGAAAAAATGTGAAATCTGCGGATTGGAAGAGCCGCTCGAAAACCACGAAGCAGGCGATTCCCCGAAAATTCTTCATCTCTGTGAAAGCTGCCAAAATGACCGCAAGTTCGATGGATTAGATCATGTTTAAAAAGGAAAAACAGGTGAACCGGAATAAGGGTCACCTGTTTTTCCTTTTTCCTCTAATCGGATCTATTCTGAAGGAGTTGTTGCTTTATGGCAGTAAGATCTGTGCCAACAAAACTGGCGCCCGTCAATTTTCCCTCCATTGAATATATTGGTTTTCCAAAAATGTCATACATATGAATGCCATCGGACATGTCATAATGAATAAGCTTGCGCTGGGGCTGGTCCGTTTTAATGATTTTATACTTCAATGCCATAAATTCTTTGGAGCCTGCATGATCGATTAATTCATCATCTCTCTTTCCTAGAAGAAAATTGGGCGCATCGTAATCAGACGGAGGATTAAAGGCCCATGTGTACCGGAGCTGCAAATCGCAGTGGGCAATGGATACAGGTGAGCAGGATAGGACTTCATTAAAAGGTTCATTAAAATAGCTCGAGTAAAACCGTGCCGTATCAAAGTTTAGTACTTCGGCTATTCTTCTGGCGACCTCCTGGCTCGGGACCCTTTTTCCCCATTCAATTTGGGAGTAATAGCTCCTGTCGATAAAAGCAGCGGATGCCACTTTTCCCTGAGACATGTTTTTTTGCTGTCGTAATTGTAATAACCATTTTCTCATTGTAACCACCTGAAACTTTTCATCTCTTTTTTCTATGATTATAAACCTGGATGAAATCAAATCAATACCAATAATGTCAATTCATAATAAATTTTGGTCAAAAAAGGAAAAATCACTTATCTCTTTGTTACTCTATTCTTGTAATTGATTGGTCTTTGTAGGAATTATTGTAAAGCATACTTCATCCTATGTTTGGAACAATACCATTGTATTACGAAAAAAGGAGGGGAAACAAAATGGATCAACAGAAAGTATTAGCTGCCCACGAGTCTTTGGACTTACATGAGGCCATTAACTTTAAAACGCTTTGTATCGCCAAGTCAAAATTAATGCAAGGACTGGTTTTTGATGACGATTTGAGGAATTTAATGAAAAAAGATGTTCAACAATCATCGCAGGATCTTACTGAATTGCAGTCCCTCTATGAACGAGCGCCTTTTCAAGCTCCTGTTCCTCAAAATCGCCCCACTCCCATCATTGATGGAAAGGAAGGTACCATCCATTGAATAATGATTATTTGGACCCGATAAACTCGCTGCATATGCCTGAGATGGCAGACACTACCTTTGCCATGGACTTTCTTCTTCGTGCCAAAGAAGGTGTTCGCAACATAGCTGTAGCATTAACCGAATCCGCATCACCTGATGTCCGTGCCACATTAAGAAAACAATTGATGCAGGGCATAGCGATGCATCAGGAAATATCTGAATTGATGATCAAGAAAAAATGGTTCCATCCTTACGAATTAACGGAACAGTACCAATTGGACCAGCTATCGGCCAACAATACGATGAAAATTGGCAAAATGAACCTGTTTCCTGTTGAGACCAATCGAAAGGGCTTGTTCGATCGGACACCTGATGAACATTGACACTGGAGGTTATATAGTATGAAGGCGGTAACGTATCAAGGGATAAAAAATGTTGTTGTGAAAGAAGTGCCAGACCCTAAGATTGAAAAACCGGATGACATGATCATCAAAGTAACCAGTACAGCAATATGCGGTTCTGATCTGCATTTAATTCATGGCATGATCCCTAACCTGCAAGAGAACTATGTCATTGGACATGAACCGATGGGAATCGTTGAAGAGGTTGGCCCTGAAGTGACTAATGTAAAAAAGGGAGACCGCGTCATCATTCCATTTAACATCGCATGCGGTGAATGCCGTTTCTGTAAGGACAATTTGGAAAGCCAATGCGACAATTCAAATGATAATGGAGATATGGGAGCCTATTTCGGCTATTCCGGAACAACTGGCGGTTACCCAGGCGGGCAAGCGGAATATTTGAGAGTTCCTTTTGCCAACTTTACTCATTTTAAAATCCCGGAGACCTGCGAGGAACCTGATGAAAAGTTAGCGGTTATTGCGGATGCGATGACCACTGGTTTTTGGAGTGTCGATAATGCGGGCGTAAAGGACGGGGATACCGTTATCGTTTTGGGATGTGGTCCGGTGGGGCTTTTTGCACAAAAGTTTTGCTGGCTAAAAGGGGCGAAGCGCGTGATTGCCGTTGATTATGTCAATTATCGCCTGCAGCATGCGAAACGGACGAACAAGGTTGAAATCGTTAACTTTGAGGATCATAAAAATTGTGGAGAATACCTAAAGGAAATCACCAAGGGCGGTGCGGATGTAGTCATTGATGCGGTTGGTATGGATGGAAAAATGACAGATATGGAGTTTCTTGCCAGTGGGTTAAAACTTCACAGTGGTGCATTAGGTGCATTTATCATGGCGACCCAGGCTGTCCGAAAAGGCGGCAATATCCAGGTGACCGGCGTTTATGCGGGAAAATACAACGGTTTCCCATTTGGAGATATTATGAACCGCAATGTCAATATCCGCTCCGGACAAGCACCTGTTATTCACTATATGCCTTATATGTTTGAACTCGTTTCTACAGGAAAGATCGATCCGGGAGATGTGGTCAGCCATGTCCTTCCGCTCAGTGAAGCTAAGCGTGGCTATGAAATTTTTGATACCAAAACGGATGATTGCATAAAAGTCGTCCTGAAGCCTTAGGAAGGAGGATTGAAAATGAACTATGCTCTGCACGAAGTACTTGAGGTTCAAGAAATGGCCGCTTTTAAAACAAATTGTTTAACCAAGTCCAAAACGATGAAAGCACTGGTTAGTGACCCAAGGCTAAAAGAAATAATGCAGCAAGACATTGATCTTTCCACCAGTCAGTTGAACGAATATACCTCTGTTTTATCCAATGCAAAGCAATCGTTAGGAGCTGAGTTAAATTGAATTCAATCATTGAAAACTTAACAGGAATGGATGCCATTTCGGACCAGGTTGTTGCAATGGATTTATTGATTGCGGCAAAAAGCGGTGTCAGAAATTACGCGATGGCTGCCACGGAAGCCGGAACACCTGAAATCAAAGAAATGTTAACCCGGCATTTGGAGGAAGCCATAGAGATGCATGAACAAATTTCCGGTTATATGGCGGAAAAAGGATGGTATCATGCTTGGGATACGAACGAGCAGATCCAATTGAATTTGACAAATATGAATACCGCTTTGGATTTGCCAACACTATAGATGATGTAAAGGGGCTGTCTGAAAAGTCAAAAAATGACCTTCAGGCACCCTTTTTGCGAGAAAAAACTTCGTGGAAAAGTTGATTGTAGTGGAAGGTGCGAGACTCCTGCAGGACTAGCGGGACAGGTGAGACTCCCGAAGGTGCTTGCGCCAAAAGGTAGGCGTTCACGCCGGTAAGGCTCACCGCCCGCCCTGCGAAAGTAGGCGATTAAGCCGGTTAAAGCGAGCGGCCTGGAACAAAAATCAACGACTTCCAGACTTCTTGGACAGCCATTTATTGTCAGTATGCAGGAGCAGGCAATTCATCTATGTTTATGCGAAGCAAACTATACGGCTTTTCCCGCAGATCCCTTCCATAATGAAACCTGGCCTGCCGGTGTAATTGGTTCACAATCACATATAAGTATTGATCCGGTCCAATCGAAAACGTATCCGGCCATAAAAGCCTCGGGTCATGTGCAATGGTTTCCATGTTTCCGTTCGGCATGATCTTTCGTATGCTGTTGTTTTCATAATCCCCTGCATAGACGTTTCCTTTTGCCCCGGTAATCATTCCGTCAGATGCCCCTTTTTCCCCAAAATACTCCACCCGGGAAAGTAAGTCCTTCTCCGGTATCGTTCTGTCTCTCAGGGCTTCTGTTGAAATGGAGAACAAATGACGGCTCGTTAATGGACAAAAAAATAATGTCTTTCCATCCGCAGAAATCGCGATACCATCAGACGCCAGTCGAAAGGGAGAAATGGAGCCGTCTTTATTGCGGTTCATCAGTATTTTACCTTCTACTTTTGGCAAGAAATAAGGATCGGGGGATGTAGGCGGGGTGCCACTTAACCGTCTGAATGCGTTTCCGGTTTCTAAATCCACAACAATGATCGCTCCTGGACCTTTGGAGGATGAATCTGTGATATAGGCATAACCGGATTTTCCTACGCGATAATCAAAGCGAACATCATTCAAATATGTGGTTGGCAGGATGACTTCTTCTGTAAAGGTATATATATTTCTGATTGTATTTGTTTTTAAATCAACAGCGACCAGTTTTGCTCCCCCTTTAATCGGTTCAGAAAAATTGGGTGCTGCTGTATCCAATACCCAAAGTGTTCCCCTTCCATCAGCCACTACACTTTGGACACT
The DNA here is from genome assembly GCF_004127935.1 of Fictibacillus sp. S7. Classification (NCBI taxonomy): domain Bacteria; kingdom Bacillati; phylum Bacillota; class Bacilli; order Caryophanales; family Fictibacillaceae; genus Fictibacillus; species Fictibacillus sp. S7. The sequence continues at coordinate 3,731,460 of NZ_QJKL01000001.1, forward strand.
GATAAATGACATCGAAACGTTTGCCGGGTTGGCCAAATTTGTTTCCAAATTTGGATAAGGCTGTAATTGATCACCCGCAATTTCAGCCACCGTAAATTTCACGTCATCTCCCCATTTCGGAAAGCAAACGAAAATACGCCCGGTTTCTGACACGGTAACGCCTGTAGGCATAGCCCCATAAAATGAATAAACGAGTTCAAACTTACCGAAATATTTTTCCATAGGCAGCATAAAATTCATCATCTCCCTCATCGATTTGAACCGATATACCTGTATATGACCCGCAGTTTTTTTTGTGCATGGCAAAGCACATGGGCGGAGCACTTGCTTTTTTCTTTGGTTAAAATCTATTCACCTGTACATAATAAATGCAGAAACTATCAAGGTATTCGGTTAGGTGGTAGGTATTGATGTTCCGTAAAAAGAAAAGGACAGCAGCCAATCAGAAAAAAAATGAAGAGATGAACAGGATTACGCATGAAGCTGTGACGCTCGAATTATTAAAAAATGTAACAGCGAAAATGGATGATGCTGAAATCGTGCAGCGGCAAACAAACAACGGGGCTTCTTTTTCGCTTGTATACATACAAACTCTGATCGACAAGGAGAGGCTGAACGAGGCTATTATTCAGCCTCTTCTTCAGAGTGGGGATCAGGCGTTTATTCAATGTATATCCACCTGCAGCGTTCTAAGAATCCATTCAATAGAAGAAGCCAAAGAACACATGCTGTTTGGTGCTGTGCTCATCCATGATCAAGGGATGGATGAATGGTGGGCCGTAAAGCTGGAGAGTTCACTCAGCCGGGCGATCGAAAATTCGGAAACAGAGACGATAATGTACGGGCCCAAAGACAGCTTTACGGAAAGGATTGAGCAGAATGTGTTCATGATTCGGCGGCGTCTGCCCGTTACTGAGCTAAAAGCAGAAAAGTTCCAGGCAGGTTCGAATACCAAAACACAGGTTCAGATGCTGTATATTGAAGGAATTGCGAATCCCGATATCGTCGAAATTGCACGGGAAAGTATTTCGACAGTAAACTTTGACATGATTTTGGAGGCCTCCAATCTTTCCGCTTTTATGGATGATCATACGCACAGTTTGTTTCCACAGTTTATGCAGACGGATCGTCCGGACTCGTGCGCCTATTCACTGGGGCTTGGCAAGATCGTTATTTTGATAAATGATACACCTTTTGCACTTATCGCCCCCATTACCTTTTTTCATCTGTTTCAATCTCCAGAAGATTATGTTCATCGCTGGGTGATTGCCAGTTTTTTACGAACCCTTCGTTATTTAAGTTTTTTTATAGCCATCACTTTGATTCCTCTTTATGTGGCATTAACCACTTATCATTATCAGATGATTCCACTCCAGATTCTGTATGTACTCATGGAATCACGGTCCAAACTGCCGTTCACCCCATTTTGGGAATCACTGATCATGTTGGTTATCATTGAAATTATTAAAGAAGCGAGTTTACGGATGCCGACAAAAACGAGTCAGACCATTGGAGTTATTGGCGGTATTGTCATCGGACAAGCTGCTGTTGAAGCGGGATTTGCCAGCAAGGTGCTGATTGTTCTTGTGGGAATCTCCGCGATTGCATGCTTTTTAGTGCCGAATTATTTAGTCACAAAAGCAACTACCGTCCTTCAATTTTTATTTCTTATTCTCGCTTCCTTTTTGGGGATCCTGGGGATTGCCTTTGGATTGATACTCCTGCTCGCTCATCTGAATGGTCTTTCTTCCTTAAAACAACCATTTTTTGCACCGGTTGCTCCGCTTTACTGGAGAGATTGGAAAGATCTTTTTGTTCGCGCACCATTGCCGTGGGCAAAGCTGCGGCCGGAATATTTGAAGACGGTGAAAAAATGGCGGGTTTCTAAAGGGGAGGGGAGCGAATGAGCAGCAGATTTCGCTTGTTTGACAAAACGGCCGTTATGGGAAGCGGCTATATCTTTGCCATGGTGAACCGGATGCAAATGCTGTACTACGTATTAATTTTGCCCAAAAATTTGGTCCATCCTTATATGATGGCAGGGATCCTTGGAGTTGGTATTCTTTCGCAGATCAACCTTGTGATTTTGTCAAAATATTTAACATCTCATTATTTTGTGCTGGGTTATAACGGATTTGTCCAATTATTCAGCGAAAAGATGGTCCGATTCTTTGCATTTCTGGGGATTTTTTTCATTTTAATGAAAGTGATCGTGACCACTTTGGGGTATGTCGAAATTGTCCACCAATTTATGCTTCCCTCGATGAAGACGAGCTGGCTTATTTTCTTCTTGATGGCATCCGGGTTTTATATTGCTTCTCAAGGGATGGAGAAAACGATTCGTTTGTCCATCATCAGTTTTTTGGCCACGATCTGGGTGATTCTTGTCTATATTCCATATTTCTTGCCGCCCATTTCCCAAACTCATCATTTGTATCCGTTGGTGCCGGGGGAGGTTTCACTTCATTCATGGTACGGACTGCTGATGGTTTGGTCTGCTCTTTCCGGACCGGAATATTTAGTTTGCCTGGGCCCATGGATCGGCCCTAAGGAAAAGATTTTAAGGGGAATGAGTATAGGCAATGCACTCTCAGTCTTTGAATACCTTGTTCTGTTTGTGGCTTGTCTTCTCTATTATGGTTCACCATATTTGGAGAAGATTAGTTTCCCGGTTGTGAATATGATCCGCTATCTTCAGTCCCCTGTTTTCGAAAGGGTGGATCTTATATTAATTTCCCTAAACATGATTTATTTTCTCTATTTGATTGCCCTTTTTTTATTATGTTTGTATGGAGCAATAAGAATCGTGGCAGGGAGAATAAACATCAAGACGGATCGCAAGGGCTTTTTAGGAAGTGTAGCTGCAGTTTTTATCTGTATGCTGATCATTAATGGTTGGTACTGGAGGGAAGGAGAGGAATTAAATGTATGGGTAACACTGCAGCTATGGCTGGGGGCAATAACCTACCTTTTGGTTCCTTCTGTACTTGCCGTTGCCATTAAATGGAAGAGGAGGCAGTCTTAGATGAAGACTCTTTTGTCCATCCTTTGTATCCTCCTTGTTTTTTCAGGCTGTTCATCACCTTATGTTGAAAACAATACGGTTGAGGAGATTGCTCCGGTCACGTTTTGGTCCCTGAATCAAGGGGAAAGAGGCAAATTTAAATTAACGACCCTCGTTCCTCCGGTTACTAATGATAAAAAAAGGCTGTTTACATTGAATGTGGATTTATTAAAGCAGGGGAAAAAAGAATTCAACCTGAAGTTTTATCGGGAATTGAAGTTTGGCCAACTTCGCATGCTGATCATTAATGAAAAACTGGCAAAAAAAGAAGTCATCTCGTTAATTGATACGATCCTCTCAGATCCTGATGTATCTCCGCGCCTTTTTCTTGTACTGGTCAGAGGGAGCTTTGAAGATTTTTTAGAAGAGGAAAGGAAAGTGCAGAAGAACCTGGATTATTACCTTTACCGGATGTTCTTGCATTATGAAAGAAGAAATCAAGGGGAAATGACCATCGTCAATCTGCATGAATTTATGGAAAAGGTCTACTCTCCTTACTCTGATCCAGTGCTTCCGATATTTAAGGCAGACAAAGATAATTTTACGTATGAAGGAACTGCTTTATTTAATGAAAATAAGTATGTCGGTTCCATTAATAAAAGGGAAGACCAAATGTTTCAGCTTATTGCCAATGACCACTATTTAAAGAATCTTCCCATCCCGCATCTAAATGTTTCCTTGGGCCAGGTACGCTCCAAGGTTCATATGCAGGTCGATGATCAATTCAAAACGTTAAACATTCATGTTAAGCTAAAGGGAAGAATCGATGAATACCGAGGACACCGAAACATACTCGATAGAAGTGAAATGAATAGGATGACCCACGATATCGAGTCTTATTTACAACGGGAAACCGCGGGGCTTGTTAAGGAAACACAAAGGTTAAAGATAGAACCGCTGGAAGTGGGAGCCCATACGCTCTCTCCCTTGGTTCATCCAATGACAAGAAGGGAATGGCTGGACCATTATGAAAAAATGAAGGTTCATGTGAAATACTCGGTGAAAATTGAACCGCTAAGTTTGTAATTAAAAGGAGCTGGTGTTTGCCAGCTTTTTTTTGTTTGGAACGAAAGAGTTGCTTTATGATGAACAACGCGAGTATAATAGCAAAAGTGAAACGATACGTATCGTTTCGTTTAAGAAGGTTTTGGAGGTTGTAACTAATGATTCAAACCAAACAGCCGAGAAATAAAGAAAAGATTTTAGAAGCAACCATCAGCGTATTAAACGGTACAGGTTATTTGTGTTTGACGATTGAGGGGATTGCGGCTGAAGCCGGTGTGGGAAAAGCGACCATTTACCGATGGTGGCCAACGAAGGCGCATCTTGTACTGGATGCTTTTTTAATGGTGACAGAGTCTGCGTTTCCATTCGATCTCAATGATTCGATCAAGAACAATTTTGTGGAACAGTTAAAAAACCTGGCCGATGTGTTCAGTACGACACTCGGCCGGTCGATGCTGGCCATCATTGTGGAGGACAAGGGAATTTCTGATGCGTTTTATACTTCGTACCTGAGTCTGCGCAGAAAGGATTCAGCTGCCTTTTTGCGCCAGGCCATGGAAAGAGAAGGGATTGAAGCGGAAGTTAATATCGATATCCTGCTCGATATGCTCTTTGGTCCGATCTATTTTCGCATTCTCATTTATAAACAAACACCAGATGAACGCTTTATTTCTGAGCTGGTGGACCATGTGATTGCTGGTATTTTGCCGGCATGCAGTGGAAAGTAAGCAAGTAAAGGAGACCTTTAGTGAAAAATAATAATAATAAATATTCCATCATGACCCTTATTTTACTGTGGAGCGGATTGGTTATCATATCAAGCATGTATGTGACCATCCCGCTTACCACCGTGTTCACGGACACTTTTCATGTTACAGCCAATCAGGCAGCCTGGATTGGAAGTTCATTTTCATTATGCTACGCGATCGGTTGCCTGCTGTACGGACCATTTTCCGACAAGTATGGCCGTAAAATTTTTCTTGCCAGCAGCATAAGTGCGTTAGCGATTGTTTCTTTTATCATCGGATTTATTGATCATTTTTCAGGATTAGTGATGCTCCGGGCACTTGAAGGTCTGATTGCTGCCGCCTTTGCTCCCATCTCTTTTGTTTATGCCGCAGAAATGTTTCCGCCTGAAAAGCGTCTGACAGCAGTCGGCTTTATCAGCTCCGGTCTTTTGATGGCAAGCGTGGTGGGGCAAGTGTTCAGCGGGGCCGTCAACCATGCGTTTGGATGGCACGCTATTTTTACCATTTTGGGTGTTGTGTACCTGGTATCAAGTCTGCTTGTCATTTTCTTTTTGCCAAAGGATGATCTTCCGCGAGCAAAGGGCAGCGTGTTTGCTCAATTTAAACAAACAAAACTGTTGTTCCGGAACAGACAGCTGATGATGATCTATATCATTACATTTACTCTCCTGTTGTCCCTGGTTGGCATGTATTCCGTGCTGGGCAATTATCTGACTTCTCCTGAATGGGGATTGTCTGCCCAGCAGATCTTGTGGGTACGGGCCTTCGGTATTATTGGGATGCTGCTCTCACCGTTTGCCGGCAGGATCGCGGGAAAACTGGGCAATGGCCTGATGTTCCGCGGCAGTTTGGTGTTAAGTGTTGCGGGTCTGGCAGGACTTGGTTTCAGCCATAATCTGCCGATGCTTATAGTGACCACTGTCCTGTTTGTTGCCGGAATCGCGTTGATTACACCCATTTCGATTACGCTCATCAATCAATTGGCAGGAGCCGCAAAGGGAAGCGCCATTTCCTTCAACGCCTTTATTTTGTTTTTAGGCGCGAGCACCGGACCATCCGCCGCCCTCTATTTAATGAGCCGCGTCTCCTATCAGAGCGCCTTTGAATGGCTGAGCCTTTTTATGGCGGCTGGATTCGTGATCTCCCTGTTTATCAAAACAAGCCCTGGACAGACAGAGGCCATGTCGTCTGTTAAGCAGGTTTCATAAGTTAGATCGGAAGCACCCCGCATGAGTCGGGGTGCTTTTTTTTGAAAATGACGTGTTATGCAACTATTCCATGTCGAACCGCAAGTAAAAAGCCAAAGGCAACTCACTGCTCTTACTGACCCAGATGTCATTTGTCGAGATTAAATATTCTTCATCCTCCCAAATTCTCTGCCTTGTATAACGCCCAATCACGCTCTCCAGTTCCTAATATCCGTCCTCTAATCCATTTCTCCCACGTTACATTTTCTAGTTAAAGGTTACTTATCCCTGCGAAAGGCTCAAGAACTTAGTTTATTGGATATCCAAACTTAAGATAAAGTGATATAATATTCTAAATGTTTTGTATATGCAGAAGAGTATTGAAAGAGTTCTATTAGAATCAAAAAAACAATGGGTCAGAAGAAAAAAAGGGAGCGATTATACCATGAAAAAAAACGCGTTAATTGTTTGGGGCGGCTGGGATGGTCATGAACCGGAGCAGATTTCTCAAATTTTCAAAGGAATCCTTGAAGAAGAAAATTTCAATGTAGAGGTTTCAAATTCTCTTGACTCTTATGCGGATGCAGAAAAACTAAAATCACTGGATTTGATCGTTCCGCACTGGACAATGGGCGAGATTGAAAAGAAATATGTTCTTAATATTTCTGAAGCGGTCATGAATGGTGTCGGATTGGCGGGGTGCCATGGCGGGATGTGCGACTCCTTCCGAAACAATGTAGACTGGCAATTCATGACAGGGGGGAATTGGGTGGCGCACCCTGGAAATGATGGAGTGGAATACATGGTAAACATTAAGCATTCCACAAGTCCTCTCTTGGAAGGTCTCTCTGATTTTAACGTGGTGAGTGAACAATACTACCTCCACGTTGATCCGGCTGTTGAAGTATTAGCGACGACACGCTTCCCGGTTGTTGAAGGACCGCATGCTGCAAATAAAGCGGTGGACATGCCTGTTGTCTGGACAAAACGCTGGGGTCAGGGACATGTTTTCTATAATTCTTTAGGCCATAAAGCAAATATTGTGGCTATGCCAGAGGTTACTCTTATAATGCGTCGTGGTTTTCTTTGGGCTGCTGAAGGCAAAAAACGAGCCAACGATCTGTTAGTATCAGCTTCGGGAACATCAGGTAACGGAAACGGCCGCATCTATACAGGAATGGGAGATAGTCAATAATCCTTTGCCGTTGCTGGATTGGATAAAAGCTTTTCACAAAATTTATAAATAGTGAGGTCTAAAATGAAAAAACTTAAAATCGGCATTATCGGCTGTGGCTACATTAGTTCTATATACATGCAAAATTGTCCGAAATTTGAGCACCTGGAGTTGGTTGGGTGTGCTGATCTGGATCTAGAGCGGGCAAAAGCACAAGCAGAGACGTTTAATATCCCTAAGTCATGCTCTGTCGAAGAACTGCTTTCTGACCCGGAAATCGAGTTGATTATTAATTTAACCCTTCCGAAAGCCCATGCTGCTGTATGCATCCAGGCGCTTGAAGCGGGAAAGCATGTGTTTACGGAAAAACCACTCGCTGTTACACGTGAAGAGGGAAGACAAATTTTAGAAACGGCCAAAAAACATAATCTCCTTGTTGGGAGTGCACCAGACACCTTCCTGGGAGCTGGCATACAAACGGCGGTCCAATTAATCGAACAAGGTGAAATAGGTGTGCCAATTGGAGCATCTGCCTTCATGATTTCCCGCGGGCACGAGCATTGGCATCCAGACCCTGCATTTTATTATGACCTTGGCGGGGGGCCGATGTTTGATATGGGACCGTATTACTTAACGGCCCTGGTAGCTCTTTTAGGACCGATTAAACGAATTTCTGGTTCCACTCGCATTAGTTACCCTGAAAGAACAGTGCTTAGCCAACCAAAAGCAGGAACGAAAATTAAAGTGTCCACCCCGACTCATATTTCAGGCGTGATTGACTTTGAATCGGGAGTAATCGGAAATATGACAACCAGCTTTGATGCCATTGGCGGTACATCACTTCCTCCAATCGAAATTTATGGCAGCGAAGGGACTTTGCTTGTGCCTGACCCGAATACTTTTGGAGGTCCCGTAAAAATAAGAAAACGTGACGAGATGGAATTTAAAGAGGTACCTCTAACGTTTGGTAATGATCAAAACAGCAGAGGACTGGGTGTTGCCGATATGGCCAAAGCCATCCTTGAAGGCGGAAAATACCGGGCAAATGGCAGGCTGGCTTATCATGTTCTAGAAGCCATGCATGGATTCCATGATTCCTCAGACAGCGGAAGACACTATATCATGCAAAGCACCTGTGATCGCCCGGAACCTGTGGCTTTGGAATTGCAAGCGAAGTAGATTCCTTATTTTTAGGTGAACATTATCTAATATGTCATATCAGCTTTTGTAAGCACTTTCATAGAAAAGGATAAAAACAAAATATGAGAGTGAAGGAGACATGTGAAGATGGAGAAGTTGGCTGAGCAACTGCATACACTGCCCCTGAAATCAGTCCAGATCAAGGATCGGTTTTGGTCCAGCCGAATGGTGTAGTGGTGATTACGGGAGAAGGGGAGCGTCAGAAAGCAGAGGATTGGGGAACAGGACTGTATCAGCGCGGAACTGATAAAGAAACAGATACCTTATTTCGCCTGGGCCAACCGGGGAGTTGGAGAAATGAAGGTATGGGTAGATACAAGGGCGAATGTATAAAGAGACACTGAATTCAACGTTGGAGGCTAGATGAATTATGAAAACAATGCAACGCCCTAAAGTCATATCCCCAGGTTTTTTTGGCAGCGTGATTGCCGCCGATTCCAGACGAACGGTATTTGATTTCCACAATGAAGTGCTGATTGCCAGGCAGGCACACATTGATTTTCTTTTTATCGGAGATTCCATAACAGAAATGTGGGATACAGAAACGTATTTTGGCGGAAAAGGAAACCGAATCGTGAACCGGGGAATTGGGGGAGACACGACCAACTACATGCTGAAGCGCTTTGATGCTGATTGCGTTCAGCTCAAACCGAAATATGCTGTCATGAAAATCGGTATCAACAATTTATGGGCACTTGATGCTCCTGTAAAAGGGGAAAGAAAGGATCAGACACAACTTCTTGCAGAGGTAGTTTCTGACATTGCAGAGATGGTCAGAAAGACGAAGGACGACGGGATTATCCCGGTAGTTTGCTCGCTTCTTCCAACAAATATTGAAACGAACTTGCAGACCGGCATCCGCAATGAGCTTGTTCTTAAAATCAATGAGCAGTTGAAAGAGCTGGTACAAAACGAAGACATTCCTTATGTAAACTACCATCCTCATCTGACAGAGCCCGATGGCAAAACGCTTCGTCCGGAACTTGCTGACGATGGCCTTCACCCGCATGTGCAGGGGTATGATATCATGGCTGAAGTTTTGCGTGAGGATTTAGAAAAACAGGGTATTACTATATAATACAAGGTTGTACCAAAAATGAAGCCAGAAAAGGGAATTCCTCTCTCTGGCTTTTATTGTGGCTCTGTTTCTGGAATGAACACTTAGAATTTGGTTTTGTTTACAGGGATATTTTTAAATTTGTCGAAAACCAAATAAGCCATGTAAATCCAGGAAGTAGGGAACGGTATGTGGGAGTCTATCCAAAGCATGTGCTTGCATGTGGTATTCATTCTTTTTACAATTCTTATTTACCAAGTCTTTTTCAAAGAGAGAGAAGAGAAACGGAAAAAAATTCGTTCGAAATTCTTTCTGTTTATGCTCCTGATATTAGTTTTTACAATGAGCCAGCCTGTTCTTTATACCGAAATCTATAAGTATGACTTTAAAGCAGTTGTTATTATCCTGTCCTTTTTATATGGAGGTAAAAAGGTAGGGTTTGCTGCTTTTTTGGCATTGCTTATCACGGGCTTCTTTACGGACCAGAGGCTGCCCGTCCTAGTAGGGAATTATACGGTGTATTGTCTGTTGTTGCTCCGCATTACCCGCATGTTTCACCGCTATCAGATAAAGGGAAAAGTCCTGGTCATCAGCTTGTTTTATATGACGATCCCGATTACCAGAGGGATTTTTCTTGAATTGAAAGGTGATTACCGGCAAACCTATTTCGTGTTTGGCTCTTCTCTTATTGTTTTGGCCACCTTGATTGCCATCGTCTATTTAATTGAAAATATGAATGAGCAGCTTGAAATGAAACAGGAGTTGATCCGGGCGGAAAAAATGAATGTGGTGAGCCAGCTGGCGGCTTCTGTTGCACATGAAATCCGCAATCCTATGACATCGGTGCGGGGATTTATGCAGTTATTGCAAAAAGAAGAGTTAACGAAGGAGCAGCAATTGTACATAAACATCTCCATTGAGGAATTGGACCGGGCTCAGGAAATCATTAATCAATATCTGGCACTTGCCAAGCCCCAAACCGATCAATATGAGATTATTGATTTAACATCCCTTATTCAGCAATCCATTGACGTGATGCAATCGTATGCTCTTCTCAACAGCATACAGATCACACAGGAAGTAGAGCCGTCTCTCAAAATTGAAGGATTGAAGCTTGAAGTTCAGCAAGTATTCATCAACATCATCAAAAATGCGATTGAAGCGATCAAAAGTGATGGTGAAATCGGGATATCGGGCAGTAAAACGGCCGATGGCTTGGTCTCCATTCAAATCAAAGATAATGGAGTAGGCATGACTAAAGACCAGCTCAAAAAGCTGGGCAGCCCCTATTACTCAACAAAGGAAAAGGGAACCGGATTGGGATTGACCGTTTGCCATCAAATCGTAAAGCAGATGGGTGGGCAAATTTTGATTAACAGCGAGTTAACGAAAGGAACATGCTTTACGATCAATCTGCCAGCTTATAAGAAAAAATCAGAAGAATATACACCATGACGTTCGGCCAATGCCGGGCGTTTTTTATTATTTCTTTTTAGACTTGAACCATTTTTGTTTAAATGTCCTCTAAAAAACATTTCTACATATTGCTGAAATTTATCTTTAAAATAAGGTGAACTACAAGTTTTGATAATTTTTATTTAGCAACCAAAGAGAGACACTTCTGACTATGCAATTTATTGAAAAACACTCATAAATAATTTATGAGTGTTGATTCAATATAATCACATTAGGTCTAATGATAAATTTTCTGATTTGACATGCATTTTATCTAATCTATTAATAGACTTAACTATCAAGGCCTGATTGGGTTTATGATTATTTTTTTCTAGCCATGTATAAACTTTATTTGGAAGTAAGTTAGGATTAAGTTTTTCATGGAATTTAAACCAGTGTGTAATTGATAGAGTTAACAAACCCTCATAAGTTTCGAATCCATCAATTAAGGATTTTATTAAGAGATAATCTGGATCAACCATAACCTCCTTCTTTTGGGGGGAATTTGCATGTTTTTCACCACGCCCGTCTTGTCTGTTTTGCTGTGGGAGCTGTATACCGTTTTATGAAAATGTCGTGATATGCAAGTATTCTTTGTCGAACCGCAAGTAAATCCAGCTGTGCCGCAACTAAATTGTGTTGAACAGCAAGTATTTCACGATTTACCGCAAGTATTTCATGTCGAACCGCAAGCAAAGGCCCAGCCACATCCCACAACGCCAAAAAGAAGGATAAACCAATAGGAAGCGCGAACTTTTTCATCAATAAATAGAGGAGCTGATGTGCATTTGATCGTGAAAAACCAAAAGTTACCGATCCATATACGAAAACTAGAAGCATTATTACGGAGATTACCTACGGAACATGTGAAACGAAGAGAGATTGAGGAACAGTTGGCCCGCCGAATGGCTGGATACCGGGGAGAGCAATCCCTGGACTATTATCTTGGGTTTCTTACTAATTATTTCATTCTCCATGACCTCCGGCTCCCAGACCGAGATCATCACTTCCAGCTTGATACGCTTCTCATTTCTCCTTTTTTCATCCTCATTTTAGAAGTGAAAAACATTTCAGGCACTCTCATTTTTGATGACCACTTTAAACAGCTGATTCGCGTTACTCCAGAAAAAGAGGAAGGCTTTCCGGATCCGATTCTCCAGGTAGAACGCCACCGCGATCAATTGTCAGGCTGGCTTTCCGGACAAAAACTTGAAAAGGTTCCGATCGAAACGCTGGTGGTGATCAGCTATCCCAATACAGTGATTAAAAACACGCTGTTGAATCTGGCGCCCCATTTATCAGAAAAGGTCATTCATAGTGGCAACTTACTTACAAAAATCAAAGCTCTTGAAACCCTCCACAGCAAGCCCCTTCTCACTCCCCAGCAACTAAAAAAGATTTCGAGAAAACTCCTCATGAGCCATACCATTTCTAACCCAGATGTTCTTCAGCAACTGCAAATCCAGTCACATGAAATTCTAACTGGTGTCCAATGTCCCGAATGTTCTTCACTGCCACTGATCAGACTGCATGCCAAGTGGATCTGTCCAAGCTGCGGTTCCTTGTCAAGAGACGCACATTTCTCTGCCCTCAACGACTACAAGCTCCTCATTAATCTCACCATCTCAAACCGAGAACTGAAAGATTTTCTTCATTTGTCCTCCATGTATGCAAGCTCCAGAATTCTTCATTCGATGAATCTCCCATATTCAGGCTCATATAAAAATAGACGTTACATGATGTCCCTTGATGATTAAGAGGGAACTCAAAAAGGCCATCCATGAAGCGTGGGTGGTCGTTTTTTACGGTTGTAGTTCGCGATATGCAAGTATTCCTTGTCGAACCGCAACTAAACTCCCGCACTTCCCAATTCCTCTAACAATTCTGACAGAAAAACTAGTAACCCTCCCCGGTCTGTGTTATTTTTACTATATCAGAGTTACGTACAACTTCGAAAATTCAGCATACAAGTAAAGAAAACAAAGGATGGATGAAGGGTGAAGGAAAACTCAAAGTACATACAAGTGAAAAATCAGATAAAAGATTGGATCCTGGAGGGGAAAGTCAAACCGGGAGAAAAGATCTATTCGGAAAATGAGCTGGTTAAACGATTTGGCGTGAGCCGCCATACGGTAAGGCAAGCGATCGGCGTACTGGTTCATGAGGGCTGGCTGTACCGTGAGCACGGATCCGGAACGTTTTGTTCCAACCGGCTGCTTCAACAAACGAAACGAGAGAGCAGCAAGAACATCGGGGTTATTACCACGTATATGTCGGATTATATTTTTCCATCGATTATCCGCGGGATTGAACAGTATCTTTCCAGCCAGGGGTATTCGTTGATCATGGCCAGTACCAATAACGATTTGGAAAAAGAAAAACAATGCCTGCAGACGATGCTGAGCAAAAATATCGATGGTTTGATCGTTGAGCCGACAAAAAGCAGCTCCGCGAACCCGAACATCAGTTATTATTTGAATCTGGAGCAGCACCATATTCCTTACCTGATGATCAACCAGTACTACCAGGAAATCAATCCGCCGCATCTTGTCATCGATGATGAAAAGGGAGGCTTTTTGGCTACCGAGCATCTGATTCAATACGGCCATAATAAGATTATTGGTATTTTTAAAAGTGATGATCTGCAGGGTGTTAACCGGATGAAAGGCTATATTGATGCCTTTCGGAAGTACAATCTCCCATTTTTCCCTGACATGATTGTGACCTATACAACGGAAAACAAAGAAGAAAAGATTGCTGAAATTCGTTCCTTGCTTGAAGGGAAAGACCGTCCGACCGGAATGGTCTGCTATAACGATAGCGTGGCTTTGAGTGTTCTGAACATCGTCCGCAGCCTGAACTTAAGTGTCCCGGGAGACCTCTCGATTGTGGGTTATGATGACTCCCAGCTGGCAACAGCATCTGAAGTTAAGCTCACCTCTATCGCCCATCCAAAAACACAAATGGGCAAAGATGCAGCGGAACGGATTATTGCCAAAATCGAAGGGAAATCGTTGGAGAGTGGGACAGATTCAATGGTTTATGAGCCCGAACTGATTGTAAGAGAGTCGACAAAAAGGCTGGCTTCCAAAATAATTACATGAATTTTTTGAATTTTCTCCTTGAAATTTGTAGAAACGGTGCTACAATAAAAAACAAGTGATGCGTACAAGTTATTGTGCATAGAAGCTTATGTATGAAAGTGATTAATGACTTACCGCCTTTGTCATCTCACAATACGTACGCTTTTGTTTCGACTTGTACGTACATCATTCTTTGTTTGTAAACGCTTACTAAAAACTTGAGTGTAAGAAGGTGAATGAATGAGTAAGTATTCGATCGGCGTGGATTTTGGCACGCAATCAGGAAGGGCGCTTTTGGTGGAAGTGGCCACGGGCAGGGAGGTTGCAACCGCGGTAAAGGAATATTCTCATGGAGTGATGGACCGCGAGCTGCCCAGCGGCAAAAAGCTGGAAGAGGACTGGGCGTTGCAGCATCCTCAGGATTACCTTGAGGTGCTCCAAACCACCATTCCCCAAGTGTTGAAGGAAGCAGGGATATCCGCCAATGATGTAATCGGGCTTGGCATCGACTTTACCGCCTGCACGATGCTGCCGGTGGATCATGATGGCACACCACTTTGCATGCATGAAGGATATCAGGATCATCCACATGCCTATGTGAAGCTATGGAAGCATCATGCGGCACAGGAGGAGGCCAATCGTCTCAACGTAACCGCCGAACAACGGGGAGAAGATTTCCTGGCGAGGTATGGCGGGAAAATTTCATCGGAATGGCTGATTCCAAAGATTTGGCAGATTTTAAATGAAGCACCCGAAGTGTACGAAGATGCCGCTCATATGCTTGAGGCGACCGACTGGGTGATCTCCCAATTGACTGGATTGATTCAGCGAAACAGCTGTACTGCGGGCTACAAAGCGATTTGGCACAAGCAGGAAGGCTATCCGCCAAACGACTTTTTCAAAGCACTCGATCCAAGGCTTGAATACGTGGTGGAGGAAAAGCTGAGTGCACCGATTGTCCCGATCGGTTCGAAAGCCGGAGAGCTGACAGAAAAAGCAGCTGAGCTGACCGGGTTGAATCCAGGGACAGCCATTGCGGTCGCAAATGTAGACGCGCATGTCGCCGTACCGGCTGTTGGCATCACAGAGCCGGGTAAGCTGCTGGCCGTGATGGGAACCTCCACCTGCCATATCCTGCTGGGTGAAAAAGAGGAAATCGTGCCAGGCATGTGCGGTGTGGTGGAAGATGGCGTCATTCCGGGGTATCTCGGTTATGAAGCGGGCCAATCGTGTGTAGGTGACCATTTTGAATGGATCATTAAAAACGCTGTACCGGAAAGCTATCAAAGAGAAGCGGAAGAAGCAGGCAAGGAAATTCATCAATACCTTACCGAAAAAGCGGGGGCGTTGAAAGCCGGCGAAAGTGGTCTTCTGGCGCTCGACTGGTGGAATGGCAACCGTTCGGTGCTTGTGGATGCGGACCTTACTGGACTGCTGATCGGCACGACGCTGGCCACCAAGACGGAAGAAATCTACCGGGCGCTCATTGAAGCGACGGCCTATGGCACCCGAATGATTGTGGAAACGTTCCGAAAATCCGGTGTCTCGGTTCATGAATTTTACGCTTGCGGGGGCATTGCTCAGAAAAATGCCTTCATGATGCAGGTGTATGCGGATGTACTGAACATGGAGATCCGGATATCCGATTCGGCGCAAACTCCGGCGCTCGGAAGTGCGATGTTTGGAGCAGTGGCTGCCGGCAAGGAGAACGGGGGCTATGAAGATATCCGGGAAGCGGCCAAACATATGGCGCGGATTAAGGATCAGGTGTATCAGCCCCGGGAGGAAAACGTTGCGGTCTACAGCGCGCTGTATGATGAATATGCCAAGCTGCATCACTATTTTGGACGCGGAGAAAACAACGTGATGAAGACATTGAAAACGATCAAGAAACAAGCAGGGGAGGTTATGCACCATGCTTGATCAGTTGAAAGAAGAAGTGTTGGAAGCAAATCTTGCGCTGCAAAAGCATCAGCTTGTTACGTTTACATGGGGAAATGTAAGCGGTATCGACCGCGAGACGGACCGTGTTGTCATCAAACCGAGCGGCATCCCTTACGATCAGCTGAAAACAGAGCATATGGTGGTGGTTGATCTGAATGGTGATGTGGTGGAAGGGAACTTAAATCCATCCTCTGATACGCCAACCCATGTTGCGCTGTACCGGGCTTTTCACGATATCGGCGGCATCGTCCATACCCATTCACCATGGGCAACCAGCTGGGCGCAGGCCAGCCTTGCGATACCGCCGCTTGGCACCACGCATGCTGATTACTATTACGGCGAAATTCCGTGCACGAGGGCATTGACTGACCTGGAAATTCAGCAGGATTATGAAGTGGAAACAGGCAAGGTGATCATTGAAACGTTCCGTGAGCGGGGACTTGAGCCCTCTGCCATCCCTGGGGTGCTTGTGACCAACCATGCGCCGTTTTGCTGGGGGAAGAATGCGGACCAGGCGGTGCATAATGCGGTGGTTCTTGAGGAAGTAGCGAAGATGGCGCATCATACCCTGCAGCTGAATCCTGGAATTCCGGCAATCAGCCAGGCCATTTTGGACAAGCATTACCTGCGAAAGCACGGTGTAAATGCCTATTATGGCCAGAAACAATAGACCAACTTGTCCGTATGAGTAGAAAGAGGAGGAGCTTATGATTGGAACAGCATCGTATGAATTTTGGTTTGTAACCGGGAGCCAGCATCTTTACGGAGAGGAAACGATCCGCGATGTAGAGGAGCACTCCAAAATCATGGTGAGAGGGTTGAATGACCATATCGCTGGAGAGGGTTCAATTGTCTTCAAACAGGTTCTGACCCAGCCGGAAGAGATTCAAAGGCTCTTTCTGGAGGCGAATCTGAATAAAAGATGTGCAGGGATCGTGACATGGATGCACACCTTTTCTCCAGCTAAAATGTGGATTTCCGGCCTGAAATCCCTGCAAAAACCCCTTTTGCACTTACATACACAATTTAACAGGGACATCCCGTGGGATTTCATCGATATGGATTTTATGAACACGAACCAGTCGGCACATGGTGACCGGGAGTATGGCTTCATTAATTCGCGAATGAACATTGCCCGCAAAGTTGTGGTGGGCCATTGGGAGAGCGAACAGGTTCATGCCAAGCTGTCCGGCTGGATGCAAACGGCGGCTGCTTTTGAAGAAAGCAAGCATCTGAAGGTGGCACGCTTTGGTGACAACATGCGTGAAGTTGCGGTAACCGAAGGCGACAAGGTCGAAGCGCAAATCAAGTTTGGCTGGTCGATCAATGGCTATGGAGTGGGAGAGCTGGCCGAATATGTGCAGGCTGTCAGTGATTCGGAGGTCAATCAGCTTTTCGAGGAATACAGCACGCTTTATGACATCGCAGAAAGTGGAAGAAAAGGCGGGGACAAGCATACGTCCATTTTAGAGCAGGCCCGCATTGAGCTCGGCATGAGAGCTTTTCTCGAAGACGGCGGGTTCACCGCGTTTACAACAACCTTTGAAGACCTTCATGGGATTCCTCAACTGCCGGGACTTGCCGTACAGCGGCTGATGGGAGACGGGTACGGATTTGCCGGTGAAGGAGACTGGAAAACGGCGGCCCTTGTGCGTGTCATGAAAATGATGGCCAACAACAAGGATACATCCTTTATGGAGGATTACACGTATCATTTTGAGCCGAACAATGAGCTCGTCCTTGGCTCGCACATGCTTGAGGTCTGTCCGAGCATTGCAGCGACCAAGCCAAGAATTGAAGTCCACCCGCTTTCCATCGGAGGAAAAGCGGATCCTGCCCGGCTCGTGTTTGACGGCAAAGCTGGCCGCGGACTGAATGCTTCCATCATAGATCTGGGCCACCGCTTCCGTCTGGTCATTAATGAAGTGGATGCGGTTCAGCCGGTCGAGAATATGCCGAAGCTGCCGGTCGCACGCGTGTTATGGAAGCCGCAGCCGTCACTTGCTGAATCGGCGGAACAATGGATCATAGCGGGAGGTGCACACCATACGTGCTACTCTACCGTATTGACGCCGGAGAATCTGAGAGATTTTGCAGAAATGTGCGGAATCGAATGTGTACTGATCAACAATGATACAAAATTTCATGCTTTCCAAAATGAACTTCGCTGGAATGACCTGCTTTACCGATAAAATATCAAGGAGTGGTGATTGATGGCACAACTGGACAAAGCAAAAATGATCGTGGACAAGGATTTTCGCATTGCAGAGATTGATGAACGGATTTACGGGTCTTTTATTGAGCACCTGGGGCGCGCCGTTTATGGAGGAATCTATGAGCCGGACCACCCGTCAGCAAACGAACACGGATTTCGGATGGACGTCATTGAACTTGTAAAACAGCTGAATGTACCGATCGTCCGGTATCCCGGTGGAAACATGGTGTCAGCCTATAACTGGGAAGATGGAGTTGGGCCGAAAGAGGAGCGGCCAAGACGGCTTGAGCTCGCCTGGCGCACGATTGAAACCAATGACGTGGGAACGAACGAATTCGCACAATGGGCAAAGGAAGCGAATTCCGAAGTGATGATGGCCGTGAACCTGGGAACGCGCGGCATCGATGCGGCCCGCAACCTCCTGGAGTACTGCAACCACCCGGAGGGCACGTACTATAGTGATCTTCGCATTAAGCATGGCTACAGGGAACCGCACAAAATCAAGACATGGTGCCTCGGCAATGAGATGGACGGTCCTTGGCAGATCGGCCATAAAACAGCAGATGAGTACGGCAGGCTGGCGGCAGAGACGGCCAAAGCAATGAGGCTGGTGGATCCTTCTATTGAACTGGTATCATGCGGAAGCTCCAGTATTGGCATGCCGACGTTCCCGGAATGGGAAGCAAAAACACTTGATCATACCTACGATTACGTGGATTTTGTATCGCTTCATCAGTATTATGGCAACCAGGACAATGACTCTGCCAACTATTTAGCCAAAACCATGGACATGGATCATTTTATCAAAACCGTTATTTCCACTTGTGACTATATCCAGGCGAAAAAACGAAGCAAGAAAAAAATCCATTTAAGCTTTGATGAATGGAACGTCTGGTACCATTCCAAAGACCATGATGCCAAGCTGGATCCATGGACCATTGCACCGCCACAGCTCGAGGATCATTACAATTTTGAAGACGCATTGCTCGTCGGAAGCATGCTGATCACGCTTCTGAAGCATGCGGACCGTGTGAAGATGGCCTGTATGGCGCAGCTCGTCAATGTTATTGCCCCGATTATGGCCGAGCAGGGAGGATCCTGGAAACAGACGATTTTCTATCCATACATGCACGCTTCTGCTTTTGGAAGAGGAGTTTCTCTTCAGCCGGTTGTTTCTTCACCTCTTCATGACACGAAGGATTATACAGATGTCCCTTATCTTGATTCAGCTGTCGTTTACAACGAAGAAAAAGAAGAAGTGACGATTTTTGCCTTAAACCGCCATCTCTCTGAATCTCTTCCGCTGACTGCTGATGTTCGCAGTTTCGCAGATTACAGATTGGTAGAGCACATTGTGCTTGAGAATGACGATTTAAAAGCGGTTAACTCGCTGAATGAAGAAAAAGTAAAACCTCATGGAAATGGTTCTGCCGAGCTTAAGGATGGAATCATTGAAGCTCAGCTTTCAAAGGCGTCCTGGAATGTGATTCGCCTGGCCAAATAAAGGGGAGGTGCCTGGCATGTCATTCATAGAGTCTGTCACATCGGCGTTTCAGTCCTGTTCATGCGGTTCGATTCACCATGAAATTAACATGAAAAAAATCTTGATTTCGGATGAGACGGTGTACAGGGAAATGGCCGCTTTTATCAAGGAACAGGGGTTCAAAAAAACGGTACTTGTTTGTGACGAGAGTACGCTGAAAAGCGCAGGGAACAAGGTCAGAGAGACACTGGAGTCCTCGGGGATTTCAGTTTCTCTGTCCCTGATTTTGCCGAATCATCATGGAGACGTTGCAGCAGATGAAAAATCACTGATTCAAACGCTGCTGGAAACGCCAAAGGACACGGATGTGCTGGTGGCTGTCGGCTCCGGTACCTTGCATGATATGGTCCGGTTCGCCTCACATCAGCGTGGAATTCCCTTTATTTCTTTCCCAACCGCCGCTTCTGTGGATGGATTCACCTCAGCGGGTGCCCCATTGATTGTGAGGGGAGAAAAGAAAACCATTCAGTGCATCGCACCCATCGCATTGTTTACAGATATTACTGTGTTAAAAAATGCACCGCCAGATTTGGCCGCGGCAGGGTTTGGCGACATGCTTGGAAAAATAACCTCGCTCGCTGATTGGAAGATTTCCCGCTGGATGGCAAATGAACCGTATTGCCCGACAGGAGCTGATCTTGCAAAAGAGGCATTGGAAAACTGCCTGTCTCATTTGGAGGAGATTGCCGCACGGAGTGAAAAAGGTCTGACTGTTTTATTGGAGTCTCTGATTATCTCCGGCCTTGTTATGCTCGTCCTGGATCATTCCCGGCCCGCTTCAGGTGGGGAGCATCATCTCTCCCACTACTGGGAGATGGATCTATTAAAACGGGACGCTCCCCAGCTCTTGCATGGTGCGAAGGTGGGAGTGGCCTCTGCCCTTCTTACTTCAATATATAAAAGATTAATAGAAGAAATGAACAGGAATCAAGAATTCATAGATCCGGTAAAAAACAGTAGATATCAGCAGCATCAAATGGAGATTGCCCAAACGTACGGTGAGTTGCCCGCTGAAAAACAGATGCAAGAATGGCTAGCAAAGGTTGGGGGACCCACCACCATACAAGAGCTTGGAATCACCCAAGAACTATTGGAAGAGGCATTGCAGCAGGCGCATACCATCAGAGACCGGTGGACCGGCTTGAAAATGAAAAACCAGCTCAGATTAACACCACAGCAGTAAAAAATAATGAATACTGGGGGGTTAATGATGAAGAGGAAGGTTTCATGTGTTTTGGCTGTTTTGCTTGTGATTTCTCTTTTAGCCGGATGCAGCAGTGTTAATACCGCTGGAAATCCGTCCGAGTCAAAGACAACGACATTAACGTACTGGACATTTAACGGACTGCACGAGGCATTGTTTCAGGATTCCGCAAAAAGATGGAACAAGCATCATCCAGACCGGAAGATCAAATTGAATTCCGTGGTTTATCCATACGGTCAGATGCATGACAATTTGTCGATCTCGCTCATTGCGAACCAAGGTGTGCCCGATATTGTGGATATTGAACAGAAACGGTTCCCTACGATGATCAAGGGCAGCCATATCCCGTTGGTGGACCTGACCTCTTTAGTCGCAAAAGACCGGGATAAGTTCGTTGAATCGCGGCTGACCATGTACAGCAAAAACGGAAAACTGTATGGCATTGATACTCATGTAGGAACAACCGTCATGTATTACAACATGGATATTATGAAAAAAGCCGGGGTGGACATTGACCAAATTCAGACATGGGCAGACTATGTGAAAGCTGGAAAGAAGGTCGTCAAAAAAACCGGAAAGCCGATGACCACGGTGGAAACAAAGGATTCATTTACGTACCTGCCCATGATTGTCCAGCAGAAGTCCGGATATTTCGATAAGCACGGAAAGCTGATTCTGAACAATAAAACCAACGTAAAGACGCTCGAGTTTCTCAGGGATATAGTGTACAAGGACAAAATTGCCATTCCTACTCCCGGCGGGAACCATCACGCAGAGGAATACTACGGGTTCATGAATCAGGGAGGCGCCGGCTCTGTCCTGATGCCCATCTGGTACATGGGGCGTTTTCTAGATTATATGCCTGATTTGAAAGGGAAAATCGCCATTCGTCCGATGCCTGCCTGGACAAAAGGCGGAGACCGGTCAGCCGGTATGGGCGGTACAGCTACTTCCATCCCGATGGCATCCAAGCATATAGAGCTTGCCAAAGACTTTTTGAAATATACCAAGGTGTCCAAGGAAGGGAACATCAAGCTGTGGACTGTACTCGGCTTTGATCCGCTCAGGTGGGATGTGTGGGATGATCCGGCTTTGCAACAGGAGAATAAATACACGGCCTACTTTCAAAACGGCACCAGCTTGTTTAATATGCTCCTCCAGCTGAAGGATGAAATCAATCCGCTTTATATGACGGGGGATTTCCCAGCGGTTTCGGATAAGGTCACGACGCAAATCATGTACAAGACCATTAAACTGAAAAATGAATCACCGAAGAAAGCACTTAATGATGCAGCAAAGGAACTTAAATAGCCCGATTTTAAGAAGAAATCTGTAACCAAGTGAGGGGGATATTGATGAAGGTGGTTCAAAGCAATGCCCAGTCTGTCATCCTTTCCAAGGAGAAGAAAAGAAGCCGGTTATCCGGCTTGCTGTATTCGAGAAAAGTGGCTCCTTATGTGTTCGTTGCTCCGTTTATTGTATCTTTTTTGGTGTTCTTTGCCTATCCGCTCATTCAAACCTTTATTATGAGCTTTCAGGAGGTTCTCCCGGGTGAAACAACCTTTGTGGGATTGGAAAATTACAGGAGGCTGAATAATCCGACGTTTTATACCGCGTTGATGAACACGATTATATACACCTTCTGGACACTTGTGGTATTAATTCCGATTCCATTGGTGCTGGCCGTATTATTAAACTCCAGGATGGCGAGGTTCAAGAACATTTTTAAATCGGCGCTTTTCATTCCTGCACTCACGTCGACCATTATTGCTGGAATTGTGTTCCGGCTGATTTTTGGCGACATGGATTCTGCGTTCATGAACTCCATTCTGATCAAGATGGGCTTAAAGCCGGAGATGTGGCTGTCGAGTGAGGGTACAGGGATGTTTGTCATGGTGCTGCTGGCCTCATGGCGGTGGATGGGCGTGAACATGCTCTATTTCATGGCGGGCTTGCAAAACATTTCAAATGATTTGTATGAAGCAGCGAATATCGACGGTGCTTCCACTTTCCAGAAGTTTTTTCACATCACACTGCCGAGCCTGAAGCCTGTAACCGTCTATGTGCTGACGATCAGCATTGTCGGTGGGTTCCGAATGTTTGAGGAAAGCTTCGTCTTCTGGCAAAACTACTCTCCTGGCGATATTGGATTAACGCTTGTGGGCTACATTTACCAGCAGGGATTGGCTTACAACAATATGGGACTTGGCGCCGCGATCGGTATGGTTTTGCTAGTCATTATTTTAATTGTAAGCGTTATCTCACTCAAAATCTCCGGTTCATTTAAGGAGGAACACTGAGATGAACAGAAAACAAAACACAGCCCTTTCAAAAGTATCGGTCAACGCGTTTTTTATCCTTTTGTGTCTCGTCACGCTGTTTCCATTGTTTTCTCTCGTTCTTGCTTCACTTAAGCCTTCCACAGAACTGCTGAGATTTGGTTTGAATATGAAACTGGATTTTCATGTGATGAGCTTTAAGAATTATGCCTATCTGTTTCAGGGAGGAAGCATTTATTTCGAGTGGTTTAAAAACAGCCTTCTGCTTCTGGTTATTTCAACCGCCCTTACGCTGTTTTTCTCATCGATGGTGGGATACGGTCTTGCCGTCTATTCGTTTAAAGGCAAAAACGTCCTTTTTCTTCTGGTTCTTTTTATCATGATGGTGCCCCTTGAGATTATGATGCTGCCCCTTTTCAAGATGACAGTAGCGCTAAAGATTGTTGATTCCTACACTGGGGTAATCCTGCCCTTTATCGTGGCACCTGTTGCGGTGTTCTTTTTCCGGCAATATGCGCTCAGCCTGCCAAGAGCATTGCTGGAATCCGCCCGGGTGGACGGCTGTACAGAGTTTGGCATTTTCCTCCGGATCATGATGCCACTCATGAAGCCGGCGTTTGGAGCCATGGCCATTTTGCAGGCGATGGGAAGCTGGAACAACTTTCTCTGGCCGCTCATTGTGCTTCGGTCCAAAGAGATGTTTACCCTGCCCATTGGGTTTGCTTCACTCTTGAGCCCGTACGGCAATAATTACGATCTGCTTATTTCCGGAGCGGTTTTGGCGGTTATCCCAATCATCATTATCTTTTTATTCTTTCAAAAGTACTTTATCTCCGGCTTAACCTCCGGGGGTATCAAGGGATAAAAGAAGAGGAGGAGAGGCAGGTATGAAACGGACGGTAAATGGTATGGTGCGGCTGTTCTTGTTAAATACGATGTGGCTGATTTGTTCACTGCCGATTGTCACGATTTTCCCGGCAACGGCTGCAATGCTCGGTGTCATCCGGGACTGGAGGCTTCAAAAGGAGTATCCCCTGGTCAGCTGCTACTGGTCACATTTCAGGGAAAACTTGAAAGTCAGTTTGATCATTGGCTTGGCAATGTCGCTATGGATTCTGGCACTGCTGTTGAATGTGGACATTATCCTGCAGCTCGGCACGGTGCTGCGCTGGATGCTGCTGCCGGTTACCGTGGCTTTGTTTCTCGCCGCTGTTTTTGTCCTGCTGCTCTCTTTTCCTTTTATGGTGCATTACGAGCTGGGTCTTAGAAGCATTTTGAAAAACACCCT
This sequence comes from Fictibacillus sp. S7, assembly GCF_004127935.1. Classification (NCBI taxonomy): domain Bacteria; kingdom Bacillati; phylum Bacillota; class Bacilli; order Caryophanales; family Fictibacillaceae; genus Fictibacillus; species Fictibacillus sp. S7. The sequence continues at coordinate 3,755,907 of NZ_QJKL01000001.1, forward strand.
GTATTTCGTGGTGATCCAGCCACACGCCGCGTTTCTTTGTCTGCTTTTTTTTTCACTCTCGGCCTGGCTTATACTTGCTGCGCCCTTCCTTGTATTTATTGTAATAAGCCCTATAGCGTATCTCATATATCGCGTATGTGATCACTCGTTTCAAAAAATAGAGAACATGAAACGCACGACCGGAAAGATGTCTTCCATGATCGGACAGTAATATTTCAGACTTCAAAGGAGATATTTTAATGAAAAAAATCCTTTCTGTCCTTCTGCTGCTTACGATGGTACTGGTGCTTTCTGCTTGTAGTTTGGAAAAAGCAGAAAGCACCAACAGCGGCTATGTGGGCATTTCCATGCCAACTAAGTCGTCGGAGCGGTGGGTCAATGACGGTGAAAATATGAAAAAGCAATTTACGAAACTCGGGTATAAAACGGATCTGCAGTATGCGGAGGATGTGGTTGAAAATCAGGCAGCCCAGCTTGAAAACATGATGACCAAGGGGGTCGACGTGATCGTCGTGGCCCCTATCGATGGAACGGCAGCCCTCACTAATGTCCTTGAACGGGCGCATCGTGAAGGCATCAAAATTATCTCGTACGACCGGCTGATTTTTAACACGGATTATATTGATTACTACGCCACCTTCGACAACTTTAAGGTGGGTGTTCTTCAAGGAAAGTACATCGAAAAGAAGCTCGGCCTGAAAACGAAAAAAGGTCCGTTTAACATTGAACTGTTTGCCGGTTCACCTGATGACAATAACGCGTATTTCTTTTTCGATGGCGCGATGAGCGTGCTGAAGCCCTATATCAAGGAAGGCAAGCTGAAGATTCCGAGCGGGCAGGATAAATTCAATCAAGGCGCAACCCTCCGATGGGATGGTTCGCTCGCACAATCCCGAATGGATAATCTCCTCAGTGCCCACTATTCTGATGAAAAGCTGGATGCAGTGCTGTCTCCTTATGACGGCATCTCCATTGGAATCATCTCCTCATTAAGGGGAGTGGGGTACGGAAAACCGGATAAGCCGCTGCCGGTTATTACCGGACAGGATGCCGAGCTGGCCTCGGTCAAATCCATTCTCAAGCACCAGCAGACGCAAACTATTTTTAAGGATACGAGAAAACTCGCGGAGCAGGCGGTTAACATGTCTGCGGCGCTGCTGCATGGCAAAAAAGCGGAAGTCAACGATACGAAAACCTACGATAACGGCAAAAAGGTTGTTCCTGCCTACCTGCTGCAGCCGGTTTCGGTGGATGCAGACAATGTGGAAGATGTGCTTGTCAAAAGTGGCTATTATACGAAAGAACAGCTTGGGATCAAATAGCAGCTGGGAGGTTTAAATAGCATGTCAGACATCATATTGGAAATGAAAAACATCACCAAAGAGTTTCCGGGCGTCAAAGCGCTTGACGGTGTATCCCTCAAGGTGAAAGAAGGAGAAATTCATGCGCTTTGCGGGGAGAATGGTGCCGGCAAATCGACGCTTATGAAGGTATTGAGCGGCGTATATCCACACGGGACGTATTCAGGAGAAATTTTGTTCAACGGAAATTCGTGTGCCTTCAAAACGATCAAGGACAGTGAACAGCTTGGCATTGTCATCATCCATCAGGAGCTGGCGCTTGTTCCTTACCTGTCGATCGCTGAAAACATTTTTCTTGGAAACGAGCGATCCCGGCGCGGAATCATCAATTGGCACCAAACCACCATGAAAACCAAGGAATTGCTGGAGAAGGTGGGATTGAAGGAGAATCCGGATACAAAGGTGGGAGACATTGGGGTCGGAAAGCAGCAGCTTGTGGAGATTGCAAAAGCGTTATCCAAAAACGTGAAACTGCTGATTCTGGACGAACCAACGGCCTCACTCAATGAAAGGGACAGTGAAAATTTGCTGCAGCTGATGCTGGAGTTTAAAAAGCAGGGCATTTCCTCCATCATCATCTCCCATAAGCTGAACGAAATCGAAAAGGTCGCCGATTCGATTACGATCGTGAGGGACGGGCAGTCCATTGAAACGCTGTCGATGAAGGATTCACAAGTGAATGAAGACCGGATTATTAAAGGAATGGTGGGGCGCGATCTAACGCATCGTTATCCTGACCGCCACCCGAATATCCGCCAAACGATCTTCGAGGTAAAAAAATGGAATGTGCATCATCCTCTTCATGCCCACCGCAAAGTGATTGATGACGTTGATCTTCATATCCGAAGCGGTGAGATTGTCGGAATCGCAGGGTTGATGGGGGCCGGGCGCACGGAGCTTGCGATGAGCCTTTTCGGAAAAAGCTACGGCAAGAAAATCAGCGGCCATACCTTCCTGAGAGGGGAGGAAGTGGTGCTCGATGGGGTGGACAAGGCGATTGGCCATGGCCTTGCCTATGTATCCGAGGACAGAAAAAACAGCGGCCTGATTCTGATGGAGGATATCAAAACGAATATCTCGCTTGCGAGCTTAAAGCAATTCTGCAGCCGGTTTGTGGTGAACAAAAACAAAGAGGTGCAGGTGGCCGAGGAATACCGGAAGAAGCTGAACATTAAAACACCGAGTGTCCACCAAAAGGCAGGACTTCTAAGCGGAGGGAACCAGCAGAAAATCGTACTGAGCAAATGGATTCTTTCCAATCCTGAACTCTTGATTCTGGACGAACCCACACGTGGGATTGATGTTGGCGCAAAATATGAAATCTATACAATCATTGATGAACTCGCACAGCAAGGAAAAGGAATCCTCATGATTTCTTCAGAACTGCCCGAGCTGCTTGGTATGTGCGACCGGATCTATGTCATGAACGAAGGCCGGATCACAGGTGAAGTCACGCGCGAAGAGGCAAGCCAGGAAGTGCTGATGAGATACATGACAAAACGTAAGGAGAGTGACCAACATGCAAAGTCAGCTGGAAGTACCGAAAAAGCAAGATAAACAGCAAGAGCTTTCCGTAGGACAGGTTATCCGGAATAACATGAGACAGTACACGATGATTATTACCTTGATCGTCATTATGCTTTTTTTTCAACTGTTAACCGATGGCTTGCTGCTCAAGCCGCTTAACATTACCAATCTCATTCTGCAAAATGCGCATATTCTGGTCCTCGCTATTGGAATGGTCCTTGTCATCATTACCGGCCACATTGACTTATCCGTTGGTTCGGTGGCTGCTTTTGTGGGTGCCGTTTCGGGCATTATGATCATTAACCATAATGTTCCTACCTTCCTGGCCATCATCATTTCGCTCATTCTTGGGGCAGCGATCGGTGCCTGGCAGGGATTCTGGGTCGCTTATGTTAAAATTCCGGCCTTTATCGTCACCCTGGCCGGCATGCTCATCTTCCGCGGACTGACGATGGTCGCCCTGGAAGGCAAGTCCATTGCACCGTATCCCGATGCGTTTCAAAGCATGAGTGCGGGATTCATTCCTGACTGGCTTGGCGGCGGTTCGCTGCACGTGACCACGATGGTCATTGGATTTGTGTTATCCCTTCTTTATGTATTTAATGAATGGAAAGCAAGGAACAATCAAATCTCCTATGGTTTTGATATACCACCGGGCGGCTTGTTTATCGCAAAGCTTGCCGCCATTTTTATCGTGCTGAATCTGTTTGCCTATGTTTTGGCCACCTATGAGGGCATTCCCAATATTCTTGTGATCCTTGGCGTTCTTGTTCTCCTTTATAGCTTCGTTACGAATCAGACGACAGCGGGCCGCCATATTTATGCGATTGGCGGAAACGAGAAAGCCGCACAGCTTTCTGGCATCAAAACCAAGAAGGTTACCTTTTGGGTATTCGTCAACATGGGCGTATTGTCTGCGCTTTCCGGCCTGTTGTTTGCTGCCCGTCTGAACGCGGCTACCCCTAAAGCAGGTAACCTGTTTGAGCTCGATGCCATTGCTGCCTGCTTTATCGGCGGCGCTTCAGCCTACGGGGGGATCGGAACCGTTGCAGGAGCCATTATTGGCGGTCTTGTGATGGGAATCATGAACAACGGCATGTCCCTCCTTGGCGTCGGCATCGACTGGCAGCAGGGCATCAAGGGCTTTGTCCTTCTCGCTGCCGTGGCGCTGGATATCTATAATAAAAATAAAGCGGCTTAATTTTGTGAGAAGTGTTGAGCCCCTCTTCAAAAATAGGAGAGGGGTTTTTCATATGACTACTATAATAAACTTAGTAGTATTTATAAATACTACTAAATAAACATAGTATAAATGATGGATGTGAAGGACCAAACTGTTTGCAGGAGCCAATGGCAGAAGAAGCTTAAAGGAACGCTATGGGGGGTAAAGTTTTAACATTGTTTAGGCTGTATTTTAAGGAGGTAACACATCTATGGATTTACGTCTTAATGGAAAAAAAGCGCTTGTTACAGGGTCGACTTCAGGCATTGGAAAGGCGATGGCAAAGGAGCTTGCCAAAGAGGGAGCAGAGGTTATCATTAACGGACGCCGCGAGGAAACAGTAAAGGGTACGATAGCTGAAATTCAGGAGCTTCACCCTGACGCAGTCCTTTCTCAAGCTGTAGCGGATCTGGGAACAGAGGAAGGCTGTGAAAAGATACTCAGCGAGTATCCGGAAATTGATATTCTTATCAATAATCTCGGAATCTTTGAACCTAAAGAATACTTTGACATCCCCGATGAGGACTGGTTTCTGTTTTTTGAAGTGAACATTATGAGCGGAGTACGGCTGAGCCGCCGTTATCTTAAACAAATGATTGAGAAGAGGGAGGGAAGGGTCATTTTTATTGCGAGTGAAGCCGCTGTTATGCCGTCACAGGAAATGGCCCATTACAGTGCGACAAAGACGATGCAGTTGTCCCTTTCAAGAAGCCTGGCCGAATTGACAACCGGTACGAACGTTACCGTCAATACAATCATGCCAGGTTCTACTTTAACAGAGGGAGTAGAAGAGATGCTGAATCAGTTGTATCCGGATCAAGGATTGTCCCTGAAAGAAGCGGAAAAGAAGTTTATGAAAGAAAACCGCCCAACTTCCATTATTCAAAGACTGATTCGACCAGAGGAGATTGCTAATCTTGCCGTTTTCTTAAGCAGCCCGCTATCATCAGCCATTAATGGCGCCGCTTACCGGGTAGATGGCGGCCTTGTGCGTAGTGTGTTTTAAGGAAAATATTCTATTGGAAGTGTGAATCATGAATATTGAATCGTTAACCAAACTGACCGCAGCCATTGAATTGCCTTAAACGGTTTACCCTATATCTCTCATCCCTATATGGTAGGCATGCTGCTCATGGATGCCGGTTGTCATGAGGATGTTCGGAACCCGGAGCATACCATTTCTTTTATTGAACAGGAGGCAACCTCGGGTCTGCCAGTTCGTTTGTGCCGATTGCACAATGTGCCTTCACTTAAACAGGACATGGAGAAACAAGGGGAAGCTGTCTGGAAGCATTTTAACAGAGGAAAGGATCAGCAGCAATGGTATTACTGCTCACGAGTTCAAGCGCTACGCAAAAAAGTCAGAGGCATTACTTTGTATGTCCAACTGGAAAAGGAAGTCGCAGAATTGTTTGACTTGCAGGGAAATAGTGAGACAGAAACGTAACAACATTTAAGAGCTTTTTTTTCAATAGAAAAGGAGGCTTTTTTTTTCGATACAAATCCAAATTTCAGACTTTTTAAAAACTTGTTTTAATTGAAAGAAAATTGCGAATATAATAGAGGTAGAACGACCATCGTGGTACGTTGTCTGAATTTATTATAAGTGGTGAAAAAAATGAAGTTGGCTAACAGAAGTTTGTACCTGCAAGCACGAGACCTATTCTTACTTCAATTACGCTGGGGCTGTATAGTATTTCAGGTGTTCTTGCGGCCTATATCATACGCAAACCAGGTGCTGCTTTTTTCACCCTCGGAATCTGGATGACGGTTCCCATGGTAATGCAACTGGAATTGGATTGGCGGACTTCACGACTGAAAAGCTTTATCAAAAAGTAGACAGGAAAAAACCTACTTGAATTGTATGACGAGCACGTACGTACAACGGGCGGTGATTCCCATGATACTGAGTACAGATCAGGAAGCCATAACGATGGCCGTTGAAAGCCTTGCGTCAGATCTACCTGAACAGTTGCGCATCGCTGTGATTGAGAATACACTGCATCTGGAAAAGCTTTACCTTTCTGAAACGCTGCTTCCAGAAGTTGGGCAAACGGTCAGCGTGCAATCCGAACCTGAATCTTTCACATTTGACGAGCAAGGAAACCTTACCTTTTTTACATAAAGCAAAAATGAGGTGGAGATATGGGGAATTCACAAACATCCTATGGAGATGCCGGGTTCAGTGCCTTTATTCGCCGGGCGTTCAGCCGGCATCTGGGGCATGGACCGGAAGAATTTGATAAGCCGGTCATCGGCATTGCGAACACGTTCAGTGAAATTAATCGGTGCCACAGTCATGTAAAACCGATGATTGAAGCGATCAAGCAAGGTGTGATTATGGAGGGCGGAACCCCGCTGGAGTTTCCGACGATCTCGATCGGTGAGATGTTTACAAGTCCTACAACCATGCTTTACCGGAACTTGGTGGCCATGGATACAGAAGAAATGATCATCGCACAACCGATTGATGGAACCGTGCTGATTGGTGGTTGCGACAAGATGGCCCCTGCTCAGCTCATGGGTGCGGCAAGCGCGGATAAGCCGGCGATTCTGTTCACTGGCGGTCCGATGAACAATGGAGAATACAAGGGCAGGACGCTCGGAGCTTGTTCGGATTGCCGTCATTTTTGGCAAGAGTATAAAGCAGGAACTGTTAGTGAAGAAGAGATTAATGAAATTAATGAACGGCTCGCCCCGACGGCAGGCCATTGCATGGTGATGGGATCGGCGAGCACGATTGCTGCATGTGCGGAGGCAATGGGTATGATGCTTCCTGGAGGCGCTGCTACACCCGCGACCGCTAATGAACGGATGCGGCTTGCCAGAGAAACAGGGCGCGCCATTGTCAGGCAGGTCAAGGAGAACATCCGGCCGTCTGACATCTTGACCAAAAAAGCACTGGAGAACGGTATTCGGACCCTCATGGCGGTCGGAGGATCAACCAATACCGTGATTCACTTGATTGCGATCGCCAAAAGACTGGGCCTGTCCCTAACGTTAAAAGAATTTGATGAGCTTAGCCGAAATACCCCGTTTATCGCCAATTTACGGCCAGCAGGGAAGTATCAGCTGCAGGATTTGTTTCATGCGGGCGGGATCAACGCGGTGCTTAAGGAACTTTCCCCGCTTCTGCATCTCGACCAGATTACGGTCACAGGAAAAACCTTGGGTGAGAATATCGCTGGGTTTGAGCTGTCAGAAGAATACAGAGATATTGTCCGTCCCTTCGAAAATCCTCTTTTTGACGAAGGTGGGATTGCGGTATTGTTCGGAAACCTGGCGCCGGACGGAGCGATCATTAAACCAAAGGCCGCCTCCAATCAGCTTCTGAACCACCGCGGTCAGGCTGTTGTCTTTTCGTCAATCGAGGATATGGAAAAAAGAATCCATGATCCGGAACTAGACGTGACGGCTGAAAGTGTTCTCGTTTTGCAGAACGCAGGGCCGGTCGGAGCACCGGGAATGCCGGAAGCCGGTGGAATTCCAATTCCTGAAAAGCTGCTGAAACAAGGGATCAGGGACATGGTGAGGCTGTCCGACTGCCGCATGAGCGGGACAGCATCAGGAGCCGTGATCCTTCATGCGGCACCCGAAGCGGCTGTTGGGGGAGCCATTGGACTTGTGCAAAACGGGGACTGGATTGAGCTTGACGTGGAAAACCGGTCCCTGGAGCTGATGGTTTCCAAAGAGGAACTGGAACACAGAAGGCGTCTATGGAATCCACCCACATTTGAAACGTATCTGCGCGGATACCCGCTTTTATACCGGCAGCATGTTCTTCAGGCCAATGATGGGTGCGACTTTGATTTTATGCTGCCTGTTAAAAAAGAAGAAGGTGTCAGTGGGAAAGTACTGGCAGGCGGAGGAGATATGAAATGAAGGAACTTATCCCTTCCCTGCTCAGCGGGGTGGTCGTCGGAATCATTTTCAAGTTGATCCGCCTTCCCATTCCTGCTCCTCCCGTTCTTTCCGGTGTGATTGGCATTGTTGGCGTCTGGCTGGGAGCCTCCTTGATTTCGTTGGTTTTGGATAAGGTACAGTGTTGAATGAATGGATGAGTAAGACACGATTAAAAAAGGAAGGAACGGTTGGAATGAAGCTGGGGATTATTGGCAGCACCGGATTTTATGGACTTTTGGATGACGTGTCTGAGGAGTCAGTCAACACAGAATACGGAGAGGTTACTGTGTTTCAAGCTGTCCATGAAGGAAAGGAGATTATTTTTCTTCCGAGACACGGAAAAAATCATGATACACTGGCGCCTTTTGATAATTACCGTGCCAATATGCTGGCCATTAAAGAACTGGGCATTGAGCGTATCCTGGCTTTTTCGGCTGTAGGCGCCATTCACCCCGCCTTCGTTCGATATTACTCCCCATTCCATGATTAGTGGAATAATTACAGAAAAAGGAGTGATTAAGGCTCCTTATTCCACAAACCTGCAAAAACTGAATCATGCTTCTGTAAGCTGACGGAAGGCCCTTTTCCTACTTGGAATAAGGGCCTTCCTTAGTGTTCGGGTAATGCAGCCTTTCGGAATGCTTGATTTTAAATTGTTTCGGTGATTCACCGGTAAACTTTTTGAACAGCATAGTAAAGTAATTGGGATTATCGTAACCTACAAGCTGGGCAACCTCACGTACTTTTAAATTGGTTGAGACCAGAAGCCGTTTTGCTTCTCCCATTCGTCTTGTGATCAGGTAGTGAATGGGTGAAAGGTTTGTTTCTTCCTTAAACACATGGGAAAGGTAATAAGGGCTGATGAAAAAAGCCTCCGCAAGGTCCTCCAGTGACAGACTTTTCGTATAATGCTTGTCAATATATTCTTTTATCCGGTGTGCCAATGAGTCTCTTGATTCAGCCGAAATATCACTGGGATGCAGATGAAGGATGCGATAGATCACGGTAATAAGAGAGATCAGTAAATGTTTCGAGACTGTTTCATATCCATCCGCTTTTAGTGCCGCTTCATCAAAGATCTCAGCTATCAGGGTTTCTATTTTGGGAGAATATTTATTGCGTCTGATCACAGGTTCGATGCCTGAAGGGATGATATGAAGATCATCCAGCCCGGCAATGGAAAGGTTGGTCACTCCGCAAAAGTAGGTTTTTAACGGCTGATAAGGGTTGGACCATTCCTCGTGCAGGACATCTTTATTGTAGATGAGGGTATCGCCTTGTGATACTTCATAAGTGGTACCATCGATCGTAAACGTTCCCTTACCGGCACAAATATGAACAATCTCGCTTAAGTTATCATGCTTGTGGCTGGAAAACTTCCAATAGGGATTGTCGCAGATCTGCCCGGCATATAGAAGATGAGGGTCTTTATTGATTAACAAAGTTTCAGGGGAGAACGATTCGTGATCAAGTATGTCTCTCAATACAATAACCTCCCAATTCGTTTGAGAACCATCTGAACAGGATGGTTCTTTTTAGTGTATAAGAGAAAACGCTTGAAATCCATAGAGAACCGCAAGATATGAAAGGTTTTGGTAAAAGTGAGCAATATTGTGGTGATATCTGAGTTGGGAACGGAAACAAAGGGAAACGATTACGAGTTTCATAGCCAGGTAACCACAAGATTGTATAGATTTAAAAAAAGAAAGGCAAGATTGTTAATTGTACGAAAACAGTCGGAGGACTACGATTAAATCAACATCAAACCATAAATAAAAACAAGGAGGAAGAAAGATGAACAAACAACAGCTCAATAATATTCTCGAAATCTCCGTTCCGTTAAACGAGAGAAAGAACAATGAACCGCTGCGTGTGCTGAGTGAAGACGATTGGTCGTTTTGGAAAGAGAACGGATATGTGATTGTGCGGGATGCCGTTCCGAAGGATCACCTTGAGCGTCTGGTCAACTTGATTTGGGATTTTGAAGAAAAGGACCCTCAGGATTCTTCCACCTGGTATAAGCCGGCAAGGCGAGAAATTCAAATGGAGGAGCTGAAAAACACAGGAATGGTTGAGCTCTACAATCATCAGTACCTGTGGGACAACCGGATGTTTCCGAAAGTTTATGAGGCATTTACAGACATCTGGGGAACGGAAAAATTGTGGGCGAGCATCGACCGGTGCAACCTCAACCTTCCAATGAAGCCAGGCCATGAATACAATAGCTTCATCCATTGGGACGTGGATACTTCGCTTGATCCGATTCCGGTCAATGTACAAGGAGTCTTGTCCCTTGTCGATACGGATGTCGATATGGGCGGATTTCAATGCATTCCGGAACTTTACCGTGATTTTGATGAGTGGGTGAAGAAACAGCCGGAAGACCGGGATCCGCATAAACCGGATACGACCGGGTATACGCCGACAAAGGTTGTTACAAAGGCTGGAGACCTGCTTATTTTTAATAGCATGCAGCCGCACGGTATTCGCCCAAACTATTCGGATAAGCCCCGTCTTGCACAGTATATCTCCATGTTCCCTGCACAAGAAGGTAACGATCAGTTGAGGGAAACGAGAATTCAATCATGGAAGGAAAGAATACCTCCAACCGGAAAAGCCTTTCCGGGAGATCCGCGCAACCTGGAGCATCAAAAATATGAGACGGCCCAGCTCACAGAATTGGGAGAAAAGCTGCTTGGATTGAAAAAATGGTAGATTTTAAAGCGGTGCCCTGGTGCACTGCTTTTTTGAATGTTATACAGACGGAAAAGCAAGCCATTTGTACCAAAGTATTATCCGTAATTTTTGAAAAATTATATTAATATTCAATCCCGGACACTTTTTGTCATAATTATGTGCTATACTACAAAATAATACAAAAAAATTAAAATTTCTTAATTTATGAAATATTTTATTTACAATAACCACCTTCAACAGGAGAAGGTGGTCATCTGCTTGTTGGGGAGTTTTTTGTAAGATTTTCTGCCAAAAGCGAAAAACGTGTAGGCAAGGGGTTAAATGGAGGAGGGTGGTAGGATGAAAAAAGTTAGAAAAGCGATTATTCCAGCAGCGGGATTAGGAACCCGGTTTCTGCCGGCAACGAAAGCGATGCCGAAAGAAATGCTTCCTATTGTGGATAAACCAACGATTCAGTACATAGTAGAAGAAGCCATTCAATCTGGAATTGAAGATATCATCATTGTAACGGGAAAAGGAAAACGCGCGATTGAAGATCATTTTGATCATGCATTTGAATTGGAACAAAACTTATTTGAAAAAGGAAAGCTGGAATTACTGCAAAAGGTTCAAAAATCGTCCAAGATGGCAGATATTCATTATATTCGCCAAAAGGAACCAAAAGGATTGGGACATGCCGTATGGTGTGCCAGGAAATTTATCGGTGAAGAGCCATTTGCTGTACTTCTAGGTGATGATATTGTTCAGGCGAATACTCCTTGTTTGGGGCAGTTAATGGAACAATACGATCAGACAGGATCATCCATTATAGGGGTTCAACCTGTTCCAGACGATGAAACAGGGCGATACGGCATAATAGACCCTGATTTCAGCTATGACCGGTTATATAATGTTCGGAACTTTGTTGAGAAGCCGGGAGCTGGAGAAGCCCCTTCCAATTTGGCCATTATGGGAAGGTACATACTGAATCCTGAAATATTTACATATTTGGACAACCAAGAGAAAGGATCAGGAGGGGAAATTCAACTTACTGATGCGATTCAGAAGTTGAACAGCGTTCAGCGTGTTTTTGCGTACCACTTTGAAGGCACACGATATGATGTGGGTGAAAAGCTGGGTTTTATTACAACCACATTAGAATTTGCCCTAAAGGATGAATCCCTTAAACTTCCATTGCTAAAAGAAATAGAACGTTTGCTTGAACAAAACACAATTAGCAGCAATTTGAGAGGTGTGAGATGAAAGCATTAAAAGTGTTATGGCGTCCACGGGAGCAGGCTGAATGCTCCTTATTCAGTATCGAATACCAAGAAAAAGTAATGATTGTAACGATAAAAAAAGATGAAAATCTTCAGGGAGAACCGATGGCGTTTGCGTTAATGGAGAGGGTGTCTAAACGTATATTGCGTTTTCCGGTAAGAGGAGATAGAGGAAAAGGGTTATTGATTGCGGATGTATCGGTTGAACATTATTTAGACGATCTGATCACTGGCGTTTGGGATGCTTATCTTGAACTGGGGAAAGAAGGGAATGCCAAAAAGTTCAGAGTCAGGGATAAGATTACGGATGTAATGGAAATTCCTCCTTTTTATGTGAAGACTACGAATAAATCGTTTCTGCCTTATTCCACGATTAAAGGAAACCTTTCTTTTAAATGTGACGCCAGTAAAGCAACTATGAAAATAAATATTTTTACTTTAGAAGATAACGGAGTTTTAACCTTCAGTGGGAACTTTAATGTGCCTTCATGGAAAATTAGAGATGCAAAACAAGTAAAGAAGGAGCTTATTCTAAAATCTAAAAATCAAGAGATTTCAGTAAGGCTAACAAAAGGAAAAGCTGTCAGTCAGGATGATCCGACACATTTTGAAGCCCGCCTTGATTGGAAGGATAAAGAATTCAGCCAGCTGGAAGGGCAATCTATTGAATGCTCCGTTAAATTCACCTATGAACAAAAGGAAATGGTTTTACCTGTGAGTATCCCGCCATTGAACGAAATGAATCAATCAGCTGTCTTTGAAACTTCCAAGGGAATTAAAAAGCTTTTAATTAGCCGTGAAGAAAAGGACGGTACAATGGCGATTCTTCTTACCACGGAAACGGTACAGGCAGAAATTGATGCTATTTATTCTGAGACTGGTGAAATTGTTATGCTCGGGAGGGTTGTTTCCAGTGATGAAGAACCGTCTAACATCTCCCAGGATGCTCTTATTGTTCTTAAAAATCGTGATACAGAAGAAGAATACACGTTTGAGACAAAGATTGTTCAGTCAGCTTTTAAATATACCTTCAATATAGAAGACCTTATACATAAAGGTTTGTTTACACATGGTATATGGGATCTGTATCTATTGATCAATGACCAGAACATAAGGCTTGTCACCCGTTTGGACGGTATAACAAATAAACAAAAGTTTCTTTCCATCCCCCAGCAGCTCGTTAAGGATAAGGAAGGAAAACTTTTTGCAGTCAAACCGTACTACACACTGCATGAAGAGGTTTCTATTTTTTGCAGAGATTATATCAATGTTAAATCTATCGAACGTGTTTCAATAGAGAAAAATAGATTAAAGATTCGCGGGAAGCTTAATATTCAGCCTCCAAATAAAGATTTCCCATCTTCTATTGAAGGAAGAATCAAAATCAATGGCGGGTACGGTCGGAAGTATGAAATTCCGGTCATATGGGATACAAAAAAGACCGGAAAGTCCAAACTGGAGTTTCAGTTTGAACTATCAGGAGATACGAATAGCATAGAACCAGATGAAATGTTGAAGGATATTAATTTTGATCTGATTGACTGCGAAATCACCTTAGGCGACGGTATCATTCCATTTATGATGAATATCGACCCGGCTAAAGTAATTGTTACGTTAGAAGACAGGATCAGACATTCGGCCAAGTATAAAAACGTCCTGGCAAAATGGGGACAGCGGCTGTATAAAGTATGCCATCGGGTTCTTCCAGTCCATACCAACACTTTTATTTTCCAAAGCTTTCATGGTAAAAGTTATTCCTGCAGCCCTAAGGCCATCTATGAGGAAATGGTTGAACAAAAACGAGATTTTAAAGCAGTATGGGTCCTGAATCAGTTAAAACAGGAAGTACCGGGAAATGCTGTGATCGTTCGCCCGCATTCCTTAAAGTACTACTATTATATGGCAACCGCGAAGTTTTTTATTAATAATGGGAATTTTCCCGATTTCTATGAAAAAAGAACCAATACGGTTCATCTGCAAACATGGCATGGTACGCCGCTGAAAAAGCTGGGATATGATATTGATCCAAATTCACCATCCTATGCAGAAAATACGTCACCACAGATCAGCAGAAGAAATGCAAGATGGGATTACCTTATAGGTCCCAATCAATACACCTCTGATATTTTAAAAAGAGCCTTTAAATTTGAAAAAGAAATGCTGGATGTCGGATATCCCCGCAATGATATTTTTTACAAACCGGGCATATCAGAAAAAGCGGAAAACATAAAAAAGAAGTTAACTATTCCTAAGAATAAAAAGGTCATTCTCTATGCTCCGACCTGGAGAGATTACGATTTTCATAATGGAAACCAGCACAAACCCTACGAGTTTAAATTTGATCTTCAAAGGTTCCAGGAGAAGTTTGGAGAGGAATATGTTCTTTTATTAAGACTCCATTATCGTGATGCCACACGGATTAAAATTAAAGGATACGAGAACTTTATTTACAATGTCTCAAGCTATGATGATATTCAGGAACTCTATTTGATTTCAGACCTTTTAATTACTGATTATTCATCCGTCATGTTTGATTATGCAAACTTAGGGCGGCCGATTATTTTCTTCACGTATGATCTTAAGCGGTACGGTTCCCAAGTCAGAGGATTTTACATGGATTTTGAAGCAGAGGCGCCTGGTCCTATTGTTCTTAACGAAGAACAGCTGTTTCATAACATAAAACATATCGATAAAGTAAAAAAACTTTACAAGCAAAGATATAAGCAGTTTCAAGAAAAATTCTGTCATCTGGAAGACGGACAAGCGTCCAGTAGAACGTTAGAGGCATTACTTAAATAAGAGGGGGGATAGGGGATGAAAATTCGTTTTTTAGTATTTGATGTATATGGAATGGGCGGTACAGTCCGAACGGTGCTGAACGTAACCAATTACCTGGCTCAAACAGGCTATGATGTAGAAATTATCAGCTTGTTTCGTTATCGGAAAGCTCCTTTTTTTGAAATTGATCCACGGATCAAGGTTACGATTTTGCATGATATAGCGGGCAGGAGTAAAAATGATACAAGCCTGAAAACAAAAGTCGCGAATCGCTTATCTCGTGTTAAAAGCCAGATGATCCACCCAGAGGATGAGGCCATTCATTTGTTTTCGATTTTGTCGGATCTAAAGCTATATAACTATATTAAAACCATCAATTCCGGCATCCTTGTTACCACAAGGCCAAGCTTTAATATTTTTGCTGCCAAACATGCGAATAAAGGTGTTTCTATTATCGGACAAGAACACTTAAACTTTAGCATTTATCCAGAAAAGATGAAGAAGTCCATATTAGAGTATTACAAAAAACTGGATTACCTTGCGACATTAACAGACGAAGATACCGAAGACTACAAGCAGCTTTTGCAGGGTGGGAAAGTGAAGGTAAAAAAGATTACAAATTCTATTCCCAAACTTCAGGGACTGGTATCTTCCCTGGAATCCAAAACCGTGATTGCAGCTGGCCGTCTGGTTCCTCAAAAAGGATTTGATCTGCTCATTGAGGCATTTCAAATGGTGAATCAGCATTTTCCTGATTGGAAACTAAAGATTTTTGGCAGCGGACGCGAAAAAGATAATTTGCAGGAACTTATCGAAAAACATAAGCTGTACAATCACGTGATCCTAATGGGCCCTACACAACATATTGACCTTGAACTATCCAAGTCATCCATTTATGCGCTCAGCTCCAGATTTGAGGGCTTTGGCATGGTCATCGTAGAAGCAATGCAATGCGGCGTACCGGTCGTTAGCTTTGATTGCCCAAAAGGTCCAAGTGAAATCATCGCTCAGCATGAAGATGGGATTTTAGTTGAAGATGGTAATGTTCAAGCATTTGCTCACTCTCTTATGGAATTAATGGGAGATGAAGAGAAACGAAAGACTTTTGCTGAAAATGCCCTCCATAATGTATCCAGGTATGAGATTCAGAATATCGGAAAGATTTGGGAAGAAACCATTGATGAGATTACGCAAAGTATGAATAAACAGGTTGTAGAAAATCCGGCAGAACTATTAAGGAGGGTGTAATGCAGGTACATGTTACGAACTTAGGCTTTCATAATGGCGAATTTTCGGTAAATGGAAACACAGATAATCTTTTATATGAGAAAGGATACCTGTGCTTTAGAAGAAGAGAAATCGAACATGGACTGGAATATCCGGAAGAGTATACTTTTCCATTGGAGTGGAAAGACAATGAATTTTCATTTACCAAAAATATAAATGAGATCTTTCAGGGGATTTCGTTGTCAGAAGAAATGATATGGGACTTATTTTTACTTTGTGGAACTGATTATTTCAAATTAATAATTGACTCATCCCTTCAATTGTATAAAAGTATTTATGAAAGTATGGACAATAAGCTTTATAAAACAAAACCGTATATTACGGGGGAAAATGGAGTATCCTTTGTATTTCAAAAGAATGAAATAAAGGCTGCTGTCAAAAACGCTTCTTTTGAGGAAGGAGTCTTTGACCTTACTGTACAGCTGACACATGCTGCTGTTTTTAATTCAGAAGAATGGGAAGCTTACTCCACTCGTTTGGTAGCAAAGAAAAGAGAGCAGGAACAATTATTTGAGTATTATGAGAAGGTTGAGTTTGAAGCTGAACGTGGCATAAATCCACTTCGCTTTACTATGGATTTCAATGAAATGCTGAAAGACTATTCTCTAAATAGGAAATTGATATGGGACTTTTTTATACAAACAGAAATTGACGGAGTATATATTGAAACTCCTATAATTTGCATAGGAGATATGAAAACTCTCAATTTCCAATACGCTACTTGCATACATAATGATTTATTCCGCTTTAAGCCTTATGTAACCGGAAAAAATACATTATCCCTGTTTATCCGGCCAAGTGAGATTAAGGCAAATGTATCTCATCTCGAATCCATCAATAACACAATTAAACTAGAGGGTGCCATTGTTTCCAATGAGTACGATGTCTGGAACGTTGACGAACTAAATGCACAAATCGTGTTAAAGAAACGATATATGTTCGGAAAAGAAATTGGTTACTACTCAGAAAAACCTCATGAGATCCCTTTAATTAACGGTCAGTTTCAAGCGGAACTTCCTGTTGGTGAGCTACTAGCTGATGAGGTTCTCCGCCATAAAGATGTTTGGGATATTTTTGTTCGTCTAACTACATTAAGTAAGAACACCATTGATATTGTTCTCCGTGCTGAAAGAAAAATAAAAGATGTGGTATTCACTTATGAAATAATGAATAATACACTCTATCGCGGAAAACCTTATATCAATGGTAAAGGTAATATCTCTTTTTACCTTATTGATTCAAATAAGCAACAGCCGGATTCTGTTAAAGTTGCAGTTCTGGGTTCGTGTTTTAGCCGAAACCCTTTTAATTCAAACAGTTATTTCAATCCAGGTTACAAGAAAAACTACAGTTGTGTTCTCACTCAGTTTCACTCTTCAATCATCAGTATGGTTTCTAATCCTGCAACCATTGATATCGACCAGTTGGATGATGTATCAGATTACAACAAGTATTTTATCCAACAGGATTTTGAGAAAACCTTTTTTGATCAGATCCAAGAACAGGATCCTGAATATCTAATTGTAGACTTATATGCGGATGCTGCAAGGGATGTTATGAAATTAGCAGATGATGTTTATGTTAGTGCCAGTTTGGCATTAAGACAAAGCAAGCATTTTAAACATTATATGGATAATGAACTCATCACCCATGATAATAACCGGGATTATTTGAAATTGTGGAAAGATGCAATGATTCTATTTGCAGAAAAGATTACAAATTATATACAAGAGGATAAAGTTATTCTTAATGTTGGTGGATTTACAACCAAATACCAGGATAATGACGGTTCTGTTAAGGCATTTCCTCGTGAGCACATTATTCGAAGAAACAATTATTTCTGGGACCAGTTGAACGCCTGGTTTATCGAATGCCTTCCGGGTTGTAAAGTGATTGACCTTAGGGATACCTCTTATATTGGCCAGCATGACCATCCTTTTGGAAACACGTTTTCCCATTATCATTCTGGATACTACAAAGAGTTTATGAATCGTCTTAATAAACTGGTCATGCAGGATCTACAGAAGGAAAGACATACAGAAAACACAAATACATTTGTCTTAGTATAAAAAGTCTTCTCCCGGCCGGGAGAAGACTTTTTAGCTTTAGTTTACCTGATTGCTATGAATGGATCCATTGGATGAGTGAAGTCGTACGTTTATGTAGTTATCATTACCTGGTGAATGGAACGTGTTGTTCGTTAAGGAAAATCCTTTTGTATACTGTAAAAACAATCCGATTCCTTTGAAGTTGGAGATTTTGTTGTCTGTTGCTTCAATCGTATGGGTATTTCCTTTTAATTGATACGAAGGGTCTGGTTCGGTTACAAGAAGTGCGTGAGTAGCTACTGTATCCAACGTATTGCCGGTGATTTTAACATTGCTTGCAAAGGTCAAATACATTCCAAGGTATATTTTTGAAAAGTGATTGTTTGATATCGTAACATCATCAACCCACCCCAGGTATAGGTTGGGCCGCTTATTAACACCCTTTTGGTTATAAAAGGTGTTATTCTGAATATCCAAAGATTCTATTTTTGCTATAGAATCAGAGCTTGGCCATCCTTGACCAAATATATTTTCTCTTAATGTATTGTGAAAATAGTTATTTTTTATGGTGGTATGGCTGCCTGATTGAGGCAAGCCGGTTTGGATCCCTTCTGCAGTTTTTGAAGGTTCCCCTTTTCCGTCAGGATTGGACAGAGCAACGCCCCGGTTATTATTTTGAAATTGATTATCATAAATGTAAGTGTCTTTCCACTTGAAAATACGGACGGCTACAAATGTTAATTCCTTGAATGTGTTATGGTGTATAGAAATATTTGTACTGAATTTATTGTAGACAGAGCCATGGTTTCCAACGGCTACAGGCCATGCGCCAGTTCCCTCGGTTCCACTTTTTCCGAAATAACAATGTCGAATGGAAATGTTTTTTGAGGGTGTACCGTCATAGTCACCAAAAGGACTGAAACCCAATTTTGTGTGCTCAGAAATTTGAATGGCTTCGGCATAATAACGTGAATGATTGGGTGTAGTATCTTTGTAACCCAGAAACTTGCTGTTTTCAATTACCACATTTTTAACGGCATTTAAATCGATTGCATGCCCACTCGGGACATCTCGGACCTCAATATTTTTTATTCTGATATTTTCTCCTCGTCCCAAACCAATGACGTTGGCTGGATCAGGAAACTGTGTTATATTCGCATCCCATATTCCTCCATCAATGGTGATCTGTCCGTTGCCGTTATACTTATGATACATCTTTCCGGGGTCTCCGTTCACAAGAATCGTCGCATTGTGATGTCGCATTAGTGTGGCACCATTTTGTAATGATAAATGGGTATTCTTGTAGATTCGGAGCGTTTTTGTCAGCTTATAAGTTCCTTTTGGTATCGTTATCTTAATACGGCCTTTATTTGATTTGGCCATGTTAAAGGTCTTCTGAATAGCCTCTGTATCGTCATGCAGGTTATCCCCTTTAGCTCCATAATCCTTAACATTGATCATATCAGGGGATGAGGATTGCTTCTGATTTATGTAATAGAAAACCAGACTTACACAAATCAATAAACCGGCCAACAGGCTTAAGCTTAAAAGGCGGTTTTTCTTTAGCGTCGTTAATAGCGTATTTATCATTTAGTCACAATTCCCTTAGTATATAGTAGTTAAATATTAACATACACAATAAGAATGTATACCCATAAACCTATGCTGCATAAGACAGTTGTTGTTTTATTTAATCAAAGTTCTTATAATTGAAAAAAATAAGAGGGGGGCATGCCGATGAAAGAATTGCAGACTGAGAGATTGCGCTTGAGACCTTGGGAACCATCCGATTACAAAGATTTATACGAGTATGCGAAGAGTGAGCAGGTGGGACCGAATGCCGGCTGGAAGCCTCATAAGGACGAAGAGGAAAGCAAGGAAATCATAGATTTATTTTTAAAAGAAGATGAGACCTGGGCGATTGAGCTGCTTTCAGAAGGAAAGGTCATCGGCAGTATCGGCCTGCATGACCGTACACCTGATTTGTCCCTCGTATATCTAAATCAAAAAGAAATAGGTTATGTGCTGAATCCGGCATATTGGGGAAATGGATATGTCCCTGAAGCGGTGAAAACTGTGCTTCAATTTGGTTTTGAAGAGCTGAACCTCGATATTGTATGGTGTGGCCATTTTGATTTTAACCATAATTCCAAACGGGTGAATGAAAAATGCGGCTTCAATTTCCGGTTCAGCCAAGAGAAAATTTTGGAGCGTGTGGATGGGAAAGTAGTTACGTCTTTATACTATAGCATTCTTAAGGAGGAGTATGAGGAACGCACGCAACAAGTAGAATAGCAGAGTGAGAGAAATACCGTTTGCGAACGGTATTTTTTTGGGCCGTTTTATGAAAATGATGTGTATGGTGAGTAAAGCAGGCAAAACGTTGAGTGAAATAGGAATTTCGGTGAGTAAATGTAAACGAATGGTGAGTAATGATAGAAATTCCGTGAGTAAACCAACAAAAGTCGTGAGTAAATGCCGCCCATCACTTCAAAAATATAGCAGGTCTTCCCGCCTGAACAGGGAATGTATAAAATAGATGATTTTTCGTCAAGAAAGGGGTGCCTGCTGTGAAAGTTGTCATCTTGGGCTATGGTTTTATTGGAAATATTCATTTAAGTGCCTATCAAAAAATGAATGACGTTGAAGTTGCCGGAATTTACTCAACCACCAAAACAGGGAGAATTGAGGGAATACCGGTATACAACGATCTGGACGAGTGCTTGGAGCAGGCGGATGTGGTAGATATTTGCCTGCCAACCTTTATGCACCGTGAAGTTTTTGAAAAAGCGGTAGCCAAAGGCAAGCATATTTTTCTTGAAAAACCGATGGCACATACAGAGGAAGACTGCCGATTCATGCTGGAACAGGAACAGCGTTCGGATGTCAAAGTCATGGTCGGACAGGTGCTTCGTTATTTTCCGGAGTACCGCCAATTAAAAGAAAATATTGATCCGGAAAAGCCGGCGTCTTCGCTGCTATCACGCAGGTCACAGCTGCCGGTTAGCGCGAAAAACTGGTCGTTGGAACGGAAGAACAGCGGTGGCGTCATTCTTGATCTTTTACTGCATGACATTGATTTTGCACGCTGGGCGTTTGGGCCGGTTACTCGGATCTTTGCGCAAAGTGACACTGAGCATTACTACGCATTACTGACCCTTCGCCATGAGAACGGGTCTATCACACGGCTGGAAGGAAGCTGGAGGTATGACGGCGGTTTTGTTCAGGAGGCAGAAATCGCGCAGGAAAATGAGCTCTTTACCTACAACAGCCAGGATGTCTTGCCGCTACAGGTTCATAAAAATATCTCTGCTTCAAAAGATTCCACCGAGATTCCGGCCGTACTTTTACGGGATGACCCTTGGTATCTCGAGCTGAGGGAATTTATAGACGCCATTCGGAACGACCGGCCGGTTCCCATTACACTCGAGGACGCCTATGAAAGCACGAGGGTGGCTTTGCTGGCCTTGAAGTCAGCGGACGAAAAACGGCCTATTTCCTTAGTAAAGGAGCTGAATACCTGATGAAGGTCTCTATTTTATCAACGGCTCACGTCCACTTTGAAGCATTTGCGAGTGCCGTAAAGTCATGCGCGGGTACGGAGCTGGCCGGAATTTATGATGATGATGCCCATCGCGGAAAAAAGAAAGCGGCTGACCTGCAGACGGTCTTCTTTGAAAATATCCATGATGCGCTGGCGGTATGTGAGGCGGTGGTCGTCTGTTCAGAGAATGCCAAGCATGAGGAGCTGGTGCTTGCGGCCATTGAAGCGAATAAACACGTTCTGTGTGAAAAGCCGCTGGCCATATCCACTGTCAGCGCGGAGCGGATGGCGAAAAAAGCTGTGGAACAGGACGTGGTATTGGCTACCGCTTTTCCATTGAGATTCAATACTCCGGCCATGGAAATGAAACGAGTGATTGAGCAAAAGCAAATTGGGGAGGTGCTCGCTTTTCATGGGGTAAATCCGGGGCAATGCCCGAAAGGCTGGTTTATTGATAAAAAGCTTTCAGGCGGGGGCGCACTGATGGATCATATCGTGCATCTCGCTGATTTGATGAGATGGCTGACCGGAGCGGAAGTTTCAAAAGTATATGCAGAAGCCGATTCCTTTTTGGTTCCGTGCATTACGATTGACGATGTGGGACATGTCCAGCTGGAGTTTAATAACGGCATCATTGCCGATATCGACCCAAGCTGGTCACGGCCGGAAGGCTTCCCGACATGGGGAGGAATAGAACTCCGGGCTACTGGAACGCAAGGGTCGGTCGATTTACGGGCCTACGCACAGAAGGTGACTCAATACAACAATACGAAGACCCTTCACCACGATTACGGTGACTTTGAATACTTGTATATGATGAATGCCTTTGTAGAAACCATTGGAAATCAACAGACCGAGCTTGCGAATGCCTGGGACGGAGTGGCGGCCACCAAAATTGTGGATGCTGCCTATCAGTCGGCAAAGGAGCATGAAGTGGTCACCATTGCATGAGCACCTTTTGAAAGGTGCTTTTTTTCTCCCTATTTATGTAATTTTAATTGATTATTATTCTCAATTAGGATAGGATGTTAATAGATTGCGAAGTTTCTCCTTCTCATTTTTTTTGGAGATTCACATTTTAACAAGAAGGAGGGGGCATCCATCGATACGATTAAACGTTTCGCCTCATATTATAAACCTTATAAAGGGCTGTTTATTCTGGACTTCAGCTGTGCGGTTTTCGTTGCTCTGCTGGAGCTTGCGTTTCCTGTTGCCATGAACCGTGTGATTGACGACTTGCTGCCAACAAGCAACTGGCGCTGGATTTCGATTGCTTGTATCATTTTGCTGTTTGTTTTTATCTTGAGCACGTTCATGAACTATGTGGTCACCTACTTCGGCCACCGGCTTGGGGTGGGCATTGAAACGGATCTTCGCAGAGATTTGTTTGCCAAGCTGCAAAGACAGTCATTTTCGTTTTTTGACAACAATAAAACCGGCCATCTCGTATCCGGTTTGACGAATGACTTAATGGACATCGGCGAAGTGGCTCACCACGGTCCGGAGGATTTGTTCATCGCGATGATGACGATCGTCGGTTCCTTTGCCATTATGTTTAACATCAACTGGCAGCTGGCTTTAATTCTTGCTGTCGCGATTCCGATCATCATTTTTGTTTCTCTCTTTTACAGCAAAAAAATGTCCAAAGCGTTCCATACGATGTATGAAAAGATTGCCGGTTACAACGCCCGGATTGAAAACAACATCGGCGGGATCCGTATCGTGCAATCTTTTACAAAAGAAGAGCATGAAATTAACTTGTTCAAAGGCACAAATGCCGGCTTTCGCATTGCCAAGCTGGTTGCCTACAAAATCATGGCGTGGAGCAGCTCCATCAACTTCGCCCTTATGAAGATCATCTTATTGCTGGTTCTCGGCTGTGGTTCCTGGTTTGTTATCAACGACCAGATGACCTACGGAGAGTTTGTCGCGTTTGTTATGCTCTCTAACGTCTTTATCGCACCGATCAAGCACATCAACCAAATTCTCGAGCTGCTGCCAAAAGGGTATGCAGGGTTCAGGCGGTACCTTGAAGTATTGGATATGGAGCCATCCATTAAGGACAAGGAAGATGCGATTGAGGTTGCCCATGTACGTGGTGACATTGCATTTGAAAATGTAAGCTTTGATTATGAAGAGGACCAGTCTGTGCTTGAAAATATTTCGTTCCGTGTTCGGGCCGGGGAAACGCTGGCTCTGGTAGGGCCATCCGGCGGCGGAAAAACGACGCTGTGCTCTTTGATTCCTCGTTTTTATGATATTACTGAAGGAAAGATTACCATCGACGGCATGGATGTGCGTGACCTGACATTGCAATCGTTGCGCGGCCAGATCGGCATCGTCCAGCAGGATATTTATCTTTTTGACGGAACGATTCGGGACAATATTATGTATGGTGACTTTGAAGCGAGTGAAGAGGTGCTGTGGAACGCCATCCGAAGCGCTCAGCTGGAAGAACTCATCGAGAGTTTGCCGGAAGGGCTTGAAACAACGATCGGCGAGCGCGGCGTGAAGCTGTCGGGCGGGCAAAAGCAGCGCATTTCCATCGCCCGGATGTTTCTGAAAGACCCGGCGATCTTGATTCTGGACGAGGCTACATCGGCACTGGATACGAAGACCGAGCGTGCGATCCAGGCGGCGCTCGATGAATTGTCCAAAGACCGTACAACTATTATCATCGCCCACCGTTTATCCACCATTCGCAATGCCGATAAAATCATTGTCGTCAAAGACGGACAAATTCAGGAAGAAGGCAGCCATGAAGCACTGGTTGCCGGTGAAGGAGATTATTATCAGCTGCTGCAGACGCAGATGGTGTAACAAATTCTATAGACGCATTGAAAAAGCTGCCAAACGGCAGCTTTTTTGTAATTCTAGTAAAAACGTCGGAGATATTTTTAAAGAATTTAGCGAACGTTGGATAATCCTGCTTTATTTTGTAATATAAATGTAATGGTGGTGCTATATTCCTGTTACCTAAGTGCTATATAGTTAGACAGGTAGAAAACAACAGGAGGAACACAACTCAATGTTAAA
Organism: Fictibacillus sp. S7; assembly: GCF_004127935.1. NCBI lineage: Bacteria > Bacillati > Bacillota > Bacilli > Caryophanales > Fictibacillaceae > Fictibacillus > Fictibacillus sp. S7. The sequence goes on from NZ_QJKL01000001.1 coordinate 3,780,569, forward strand.
AAAGAATCTTATAGCATTATTGTTGCTTGCCGCTATTTTTACTACATTCCTAGTATCACCATCCAAGAGTGAAGCTGCTTCGACTACATACCATACAAAAGCCATTTCTGTCGCTAAGTCCAATTTGGGCGTCCGTTATCTTTGGGGAGGCATGTCTCCAAGAGGGTTCGACTGCTCCGGACTAGTAAAATACTCATATAGCAAATCAGGAAAGACGCTGCCTCGTACTGCAGCTGAAATGTATAAAAAAGGAACAAAGGTAAAATCTCTAAAGGTTGGCGATCTTATGTTTTTCGCACCCAACAGAGCTTCACGCCCTACGCATGTTGCCATGTACATGGGAAGCGGAAAAATGATTCAGGCCGCTACCTCCCACGGAGTCTCCATTACAACAACAAGCAACAGCTACTGGCATCCGCGCTATATTGGCGCAAAAAGAATATAATTGAACAAGCCGCTCATTTTGTGAGCGGCTTTTTATATGGTTTGATTCAATTTGTCCGTTCTAAACAAAAGGCCTGTACATACAATAAAATGATTACGCTTACATTTAAAGAATATTCAAAATTTATAATAAACTTATTGACTTGTCATTTTGAAGCTGTTAACCTTAATTTTAAAATTGATCAGAAAATTCAATGACGAGAACAGTAGGATAATATTTTTGTTCCAAAGAGAGCCGGGATGGGTGGGAGCCGGTGAACAAACATTATCTGAAGATCATCTCTGAGAAGCAAAGCTGAACGATAAAGTAAGCTTTGTCGGTAGTTTCCGTTAAAATGTCGGTTGACTAAGAGCCGGAGCCTGTTTTCGCTCCGGAACTAGGGTGGTAACGCGAGCCAAACTCGTCCCTAAAAAGGGATGGGTTTTTTATTTGTAAAAAATATGGGTTTTTTATTTGTAAAAAATATGGGTTTTTTATTTGTAAAAATTTATTGGGTAAAAAACATGAGTCTTTTTATAGTAAAAAAACGAACGGGAAAGGAAGAGGAACATGGAACAGGTACAGCAAAAACAAAGAACGGTGCTGGTAGAAGACATCATGATCGCCAATCAGCGCATCAAGGATGTGGTCCTTCATACCCCTTTGCAATATAATCCTTTATTGTCCGCACAGTATGACTGTAAATTATATTTGAAACGGGAGGACTTGCAGGTGGTCCGCTCCTTCAAGATACGCGGGGCGTATAACCGGATCAAGAAGCTTAGCCCGCAGGAGCTCGCCAACGGCATCGCTTGTGCCAGTGCCGGGAATCATGCACAGGGTGTTGCCTATTCCTGCCACCTCTTGCAAAGCAATGGCAAGATCTTTATGCCGACCACTACGCCAAAGCAAAAAGTGAGCCAGGTCAAGTTCTTCGGCGGCGAACACGTTGAAGTAGTGCTCACAGGTGACACGTTTGACGATGCCTACGAGCAAGCGATTGCCAGCAGCCGCGAGGAAAACCGGACGTTTATCCATCCTTATGACAATGAGGACGTAATTGCCGGGCAAGGGACGGTCGCAGTGGAAATCCTGAATGACTGTGATGATAACATTGATTACATGTTTGTCCCGATTGGCGGCGGCGGACTGGCAGCTGGAATGGGAACATTCATGAAAAGCGTATCTCCGCAAACGAAGGTCATTGGCGCGGAGCCTGCTGGGGCGGCAGCGATGAACGAATGCATGCTTAAGGGAAAACATGTATGCCTCGACCGTATTGATCCGTTTGTGGACGGTGCTGCTGTAAAAAATGTAGGGGAGATCACGTATGAAATCTGCCAGCAGATCTTGGACGATATCGTGGTTGTACCTGAAGGAAAAGTTTGTTCCACGCTTTTATCGCTTTATAACAAGAATGCAATCGTGGCTGAACCAACCGGATCGCTTGCACTTGCTGCACTGGACGAGTATGCCGGGGAGATCAAAGGCAAAACCGTCGTTTGTGTTGTGAGCGGAGGAAACAACGACATCGGCCGCATGCAGGAAATCAAGGAACGTTCCATGATCTATGAAGGCTTGCAGCATTATTTCATTGTTCATTTTCCACAGCGGGCCGGTGCTCTTCGTGAATTCCTGGATGAAGTGCTCGGACCGGATGATGACATTAACCGATTTGAATATACGAAGAAAAACAACAAAGAAAGCGGGCCTGCCCTGGTCGGCATCGAGCTGAAGCACAAAGAGGACTATCCGGAGCTGATTGAGCGGATGAACCGCAAAGGATTTGCCTATCAAAATGTCAATCAGGACAAAACCTTGTTTCAGTTGTTGGTGTAAGAGGGAGAAAGATGGTACAAATATGTGCCATCTTTTTTTACTTCTTCGATTTAAAGCAATAAGGCAGGAATAAGAGGAAGGTTATAGAAAACGTTACACTGAAAACTGAAGAAAGGAGTGAAGAAAATGAACACAAAAAATGATTGGGAAAACCTTCTGGTGCTAGAAAGGAACCGGGAGCCGGAACGCTCTTTCTTTGTCTCCTATGAAGACAAAGTATCTGCCCTATCTTATCAAAAAGGAAGATCCTCCAGGTTTAAGCTGCTGAGTGGAATGTGGAAATTTTATTATGCAGATCAGCCGGCACTGGCACCTGTTGGTTTTCAAAGGGATGAATTCAATGTTGAGAACTGGGATGAGATCCCTGTGCCTTCCAACTGGCAAATGAACGGTTATGGCCATCCTCATTATACGAATGTCCAATATCCGTTTCCTGTAGATCCACCCTATATTCCCAATGAGAATCCTACGGGTTCCTACAGACGGGAATTTTATGTACCGGATGGCTGGCAAGAGCAAAACATCCTTCTCCGTTTTGAAGGTGTGGACAGCGGTTTTCACGTGTGGGTGAATGGCGAGGAAGCAGGGTACAGCCAGGGGAGCCGTTTGCCTTCGGAATTCGATATCACTTCCCTCATCAGAGAAGGTAAAAACACCCTGGCGGTACAAGTCTATCAATGGTCTGAAGCGAGTTACATAGAGGATCAGGATATGTGGTGGCTGAGCGGGATTTTCAGGGATGTGTCTTTGATTGCACAGCCACGGGTTCATGTGAACGACTATTTTATCCGGACAGAGCTGGACGAAAACTATCAGGACGCTGTTCTTCATTTGGATGTGGACGTGCATAATCATCATTCGAAAAAATGTAAGGGCTACCACATAGAAGTATCGTTATTGGACACGGATTTTAAAGCTGTAAATGGTGTTGATAAAAGAGAGGAAATCTCAGTTGATCCTTTCGATAAAGCACGGCTAACGCTGTCGATGCCCGTAATGAATCCTGAAAAATGGTCAGCAGAATCACCGTATTTGTATCACCTTCTTCTTACGCTTAAAGATGATCAAGGAAATACGATCGAAGAACTAGCAGCCAGAACAGGATTCCGCAGTGTTGAACTAAAGGACGGATTATTCCTTGTTAACGGAGTACCGATCAAGCTGAAAGGGGTTAACCGGCACGACCATCATCCTGATTTTGGACGTGCGGTTCCGCTGGAATGGATGATCGAAGATGTGAGGTTGATGAAGACTCATAACATCAATGCCGTGAGAACCTCTCATTATCCAAACGATCCGAAATTTTATGACCTGTGTGATGAGTATGGATTATATGTGATAGATGAAGCTGATCTTGAATGCCATGGCTTTGTATTTACTGATAATATGCACCAGCTCAGTGAGGATCCGGACTGGCAGGAAGCGTATATGGACCGGATGCGCCGCATGGTCGAGCGGGATAAAAATCATCCTTCCATTATTATGTGGTCGCTTGGAAATGAGTCTGGATTCGGCCAGAACCATGTGGCGATGGCAGAATGGGCCAAACAACGAGATCCTTCGCGTCTCGTTCATTATGAGGGAGAAGTACGGGAAATCATGGTCAAGGATGACAACAACCCGAAACGCGAACCCGTTGCCTCTGATGTGTTTACCACCATGTATACCGCAGTTGAGATCATGGACCAATTGGGGAGCCGGACCGATTTGGAAAAACCCCATATTTTATGTGAATATGCGCATGCGATGGGAAATGGGCCAGGCGCATTAAAGGAATATTGGGAAACCTTCCATAACCACCCCCGCCTGCAGGGCGGTTTTGTCTGGGAGTGGCTTGATCACGGCATTCGCCAACAAACAGCAGATGGTGAAGAGTACTTTGCCTATGGTGGAGACTTTGGCGAGCAGCCTCACGACGGAAATTTCGTGATCGACGGACTGGTTATGCCAGATCATACACCATCACCTGCATTGGCCGAGTACAAAAAGGTCATAGAGCCGGTTTTCGTGGAAGAACGGGATTTGAAAAACGGAAAAGTTTCCATTCTGAACCGTTACGATTTTCTCTCGCTCAATCATCTGCAGTTAAACTGGTCCATTGAAGCCGGTGGCAAACGAATGAGCAGTGGAGTCGAGTTACTGGAGGATATTCAAGCAGGTGAAACGAAGGAAGTCGTTGTTCCATATGCTCTTCCGGTTGTCATTCAGCCTGGAACAGATTACTGGCTGAACCTTTCGTTTACCTTGATCACTGATACTGCTTGGGCAAAAGCGGGGCATGAGGTCGCCTGGTCCCAGTTCAAGCTTCCTATTCAGTCAGAAGCACAGGTAATGGACAGACGTTTAATGCCCGATTTGAAAACAGTGGAAGAGCCGCATAAAGTGCACGTAAAAGGCCAGATGTTTGAGGCCGTGTTCAACAAATTAAATGGACGGATGGAATCCTGGACACATGAGGGGTCTCCGGTGCTGGAAAAAGGACCAAAGCTAAACTTCTGGAGGGCGCCGATTGACAATGATTCTTTGGCAAATTCGGGATGGAAGGCGGTATCTTCCTATGACCAGTGGGTGGAATTCGGCGTGAACCATCTGCAGGAGAGGTTACTCTCTTTCACATATGAGGTTTCTGCTGATGATAAGAGCGTTGTAATTGAGGCAAAGTACCGGATTGCACCGGCTAAGCTAAGCTGGGGGATTTTAGCAACTTTAACCTATGAGTTCTATGGAAGCGGCGATATGGTTTTAAAAGCTAAGGGTCGGCCTGAAGGGAACCATCCGGCCACACTCCCAAGAATCGGACTGCAGCTTGAGCTGCCGAACGAATTGGATCAGGTGAAGTGGTATGGCCGCGGACCAGGAGAATCCTACATTGACAGCAAGCAAGCTGGACGAATTGGAGTCTGGAGTACCAATGTAAATGGGCTTTACACACCATACGTGTTGCCACAGGAAAACGGCAACCGGCACGAAGTCCGCTGGGCGTCGTTTACCAATCATTATGGCACAGGATTGTTTGCAGGAGGAATACCCGTGATCGATTTCGGTGCTTCCCGTTATTCGGTGGAAACGTTAGAGGCCGCCAAGCATACGCATGAGTTAGTAAAAGAAAATCATATTGTGCTGCATCTGGATTATCAGCAGCATGGGCTTGGGTCTGCCAGCTGCGGCCCGGATGTATTGAATAAATATCAGCTGCACACGGGGGATTTTCAGTTTGCCGTCCGCCTGAAACCTTTTAATGAGGGGCAGATGCCGGCTGCGGAGATTGGAAAGCTCAGTTTTAAAGAAAAAGTTGGCGCCGTGAAAAGCTAAATAAAACGAATTGGATGACGCGGAATCTCTACGTCGTCTTTTTTTATGAAAATGATTGGTTTGGTGAGTAATTGTTCAAAAATGGTGAGTAATGACCTGATTTCCGTGAGTAATTGGAGGAGAACGGAGAGTAAGACAAAAAAATCCGTGAGTAATCAGCACGAAACCGTGAGTAAAACAGTTGTTCCGATGCTTCTGTTCTGTCTCTGGACGCCTCAGACAAAGGTTTTCGTTTTCATTTGTATGGGTAGTGTCTCTCCAAGGTGGTTTGTACGGAAAATAACTGCATATTCTCTGCCGCCCAAGGGATAATATGGAAGTATTTGTACTATTCGTGACAGTATTCAAAAAAGGAGTGTGCTTATGAAGAGAACAGTTGCTGATCTGTTGGTCGAGTCGTTGAGAAGTGCCGGTATTGAACGGATTTACGGAATTGTGGGAGATTCATTGAACGCTGTGCTGGACTCCATCCGTCGTTCTGGAAAAATTGAATGGATTTCGGTCCGCCATGAGGAAGTTGCTGCCTTTGCAGCCGGATCAGATGCCATGTTAAGCAACAGTATCGCAGTTTGTGCAGGGAGCAGCGGTCCGGGGAACCTGCATTTGATCAACGGGCTTTATGATTGCCACCGTAACCGGATACCGGTTCTGGCCATTGCGGCTCATATTCCAAGTAACGAGCTTGGCGGGCAATACTTCCAGCAAACCCGTCCGGAGCTTTTATTCCGGGATTGCAGCCATTATTGCGAGGTGCTGACACGTCCTGAGCAGATGCCGCGCATGGTCACGATGGCCATGCAGCACGCCATTAGCCAGGAGGGGGTATCCGTCATCATTTTGCCAGGAGATGTGGCTTCACTTCATGATGAAGAAACGGTACCTCCGCAGGTGATTCATGTGACCAAGCCAGTCGTGCGCCCATCGGATGAAGAACTTGAAAAGCTGGCGGGTTATTTAAATAAAGGAAAAAAAGTGACCATTCTTGCCGGTGCAGGGTGTGCAGGCGCGCATACGGAGGTCATCGCCCTCTGTGATGCCCTGAAATCACCGATGGTTATTGCGCTTAGAGGGAAGGAACATCTGGAGTACGACAATCCATATTCGGTTGGTCTGACCGGGCTCATAGGATATGCCTCAGGCTATCACGCCATGATGGAGTGCGACGTGCTGCTCATGCTCGGAACCGACTTTCCATACCGTCAGTTTTTCCCTGAAAAAGCGGATATCCTTCAGATCGACATCCGTGGGGAACACCTTGGACGAAGAGCCGCGCTCAGCTATGGGCTGGTTGGTGATGTGAAGCATACAATTGAGGCACTGCTTCCGTTATTGAAGGTGAAGAAAGATACCGGCCATCTGGATAAGCACGTCAAAGACTACGCCAAGGTGCGCAAAGATCTTGATAAGATGGCAACTGGTAAAAAAGGCAAGGGGCCAATCCACCCTCAATATCTAACCAAGGTCGTTAGTGACTATGCTTCGGAAAACGCGATTTTTACATGTGATGTAGGAACGCCGACGTTATGGGCTGCCCGTTACCTTCAAATGAGTGAAGGACGCCGCCTGCTGGGGTCATTTAACCATGGAACGATGGCCAATGCTTTGCCGCAAGCCATTGGCGCCCAAGTATCAAGAAGGGATGCACAGGTGATCTCCTTATCAGGAGACGGTGGACTGGCCATGCTTATGGGGGATCTTCTCACCCTGAAGGTTCATAAGTTGCCGGTCAAAGTGGTGGTCTTCAATAACACTTCATTAAGCTTTGTAGAATTGGAGATGAAGGCAGCCGGATATCTGGAGACCGGGACTTCGCTTGGGCAATTCAATTATGCCTCAATAGCTGAAGGAATGGGCATTAAAGGCATTCGTGTCGAGGATCCAGGTGACCTGGAGGATGCGGTTAAACAATCGTTTAATCATAACGGTCCGGTACTTCTGGATGTTGTTGTCAACCGCCAGGAGCTTGCCCTTCCGCCGAAAATCGAGTTCGAGCAGGCGCACGGCTTTACAATGTGGATGCTCAAGACTGTGCTGAACGGAAAAGGAGATGAATTGGTCGATCTGGCCAAGACCAACTTGTTCAGATAAAAAAGTTAAAGTGACATGTGAGAGAATCGCATGTCACTTTTTTACGTTTGATGATCCTTTGCAGCTTGGGGTTTTTTTCGATAGCGATTGTAGACTTCCAAAATGATTAATGAAAAAACGGTATTCCTCGGTTCTATTGAAGTTTGTTTTCAACACGTGCAGCCTGCCTTGTTGTATTTTAACTTGCCTCGAGCCGGACCCCTATTACACCTCGGTGGAAGACAAGGTGAATTATATAGTGAAAAATGCGAAGCCCGGTTCCATTATTCTTTTTCACCCGATGTATGATAAGACCGGGAATGAACTGAAGAAGATGAGAAAATAATGGGGGAAGGCATTTGAAGAATTGGTTACTATTTTTCGGTGTCGGCATGGTCATCATTTTTGGTGGAGGATTTCTCATTCGGTATTTACGAGATGGGGATTTTTATATTGCAGAATTTAGGAGGTATCATTGGTATTGTAATAGCAATCGCAGGTTTTCTTAAGGAATTTAGAAAAGCTTAACTACAAGCCAAAAACCGGGAGGAGATTGCCCTTCCCGGTTTTTCTTTGTCTATTACACAGCCTTCTTCACTCGGCCGTTCGGCAGTAGCCGTGCTTTTTCCAACCGGGAACGAACGGTAATGCCGATCCAGCTGGCGAGGAACGCTTTGATCAGCCCGACTACGATAAACGGATAAGCCCCAGCGGCCAATGCCTTGGTCCCACTGAGGTCGACCACAAATTTGAGCTGGATGACACCGAATAAAAGCGTGATTACCATTCCGGCAGTGTTGGCCATCATGGCGTTTGTAAGAGTAAAAGACGTTTTTTCAAGGAGGAGGCCTGTAATGAATGCGGCAAAGATAAATCCGATGATGTAGCCTCCGGTTGGTCCGATAATGACGCTTAAGCCGCTTTTTGCTTCGGCAAAAACAGGTACTCCTGCAGCCCCAACGGCCATATAGCCGATCATGGTCAGTGCACCAAAACGGCTACCCAAAATGGTAGCGGTGATTCCCACAGCAAGTGTCTGTCCACTGATGGGCACAAGGGGAAGCGGGATTTCAATTTGCGCCAAAATCGCTGTCATCGCCACAAACAAGGCGCAGATGATGGTCGTGCGCAAACGTGTGGATTGGTCCATAGCATGTCTTCCTTTCTTTATTAATGTAAACTTTATATAATTAAAGGTTAACATTAGAAATGTGAATTGATAAGTTATTTTTTTCTATATGCCCTCATAAGTTCTTTTATGTTTTGCCTTCATAAGGAGGAGAAGACAAAATATACAAATCCTTACAAGGGTGGGTTCATCAAATGAAGTTTCGTTTTTTGGCAGCAGCCATACTATTGACCGTATTCATGCTAGCCGGGTGCAATTTCGGAAATACGGCATCCAAAGATAACTCCTCCGGCAAGCCGCAGTCTACAAAGGAAGAGAAAGGTGCAACAAATGATTCCAAAGCGAATCAAGAAAGAGACTCCTCAAGCGATAATGATCCTTCAGCCGAAGCAAATAACAGCACTGAGGACAACAACGATAAACCTTCATCACACGATGTCCATGACCAGGATGTTAACAAAACAACCTATAAAACCAACGAGGAAGCTGCGGAAGCGATAAAGGGCTACGAAAAAATGGAGCAGACGAATGTGGATCTGGGGCATGATATTAAAGCTTTTGCTGAGGGGGCGGCGGGTCATCAATATCTTTCATGGAATGAAGGCCGCTGGCTGATCCAGGTGAATTATCCATCCGATCCCCAATATGCAATAGATAAAAATGTAGATGGGTTAGGGTTTTCCAAGAAGATTGTTGCCTATTTGGAAACTCACTATCTGCCGGCCCCAAAGGATAAAGGGATTGTGAAAGTTAATGGATTTAAAGACTCCGGAGTGACGACCGTTCAGTGGCAAAAAGGAAAAGTGGTTTATGAGATCAAGTCAACGAAAAATAGCCCGATTGAAACACTGGAGAAAGCAGTGGAAGCAGGGAAGAACCGTTAAACAATTGTTTAATTGAATGGAAAGTAAACAGTCACTCTGTGTATTTTTGGCAGAGTGGCTGTTTTTTTATACCGATTGATAGCTTTGCAGCATGTGTTCTATGAATTCTTTAATGGTGGAACCCATGAATTTTTTTCCGGTATACGATTCAGCTTCTTTCAGCGGAATGGAAGGAATGATGGGGATTTGGCGTATTTTCCGGGTGTCAACGGTGTTCAAATAGGACTTGGGCAAAATGGTGATGCCCTGGTTCAATATGGTCATATGAAGAAGCGAATGCATGTCCGACAGTTCAACGGCCGGTTTGATCTGAAGGCCACGGCTTTTGAAATAGCCGTCGATATACTGGCGGGTCAGGTACTTCTCCTGCAGCAAAAAAAGAGAATGCCCCGACAGATCTTTAATGTGAGTGCCCAAAGGATTGGATCAAGAAATTAGAGACCCCACTGTTAAAAAACTAGCTATATTGAAAGCGATTTCTTCCTTTTCTTGCTTCAGAGAGGTATGCTGATGGTATGGGAACAGAGAGGGGATGAGTGAAGTGAAAATGAAAGATTTGAAAGACACGATGCTTGGTGCGCTAGGCATCGAGATTGTTGAACTTTCCGATGAGAAGGCGGTCGCGACCATGCCGGTCCATTCGGCGACACACCAGCCGTTTGGACTGCTGCATGGCGGAGCATCCGTAGCGTTGGCAGAAACCATTGCGAGTATTGGAACCTATCATTTTATTGATGAAAACACCGAGATGGCCGTCGGAATGGAGATCAACGCCAACCACCTCCGCGGCAAAAAGGATGGACTCGTAACAGCTACCGCAACACCGCTACATAAGGGCAGAACCTCCATGGTTTGGGACATTAAAATTACCGATGAAGCCGGGAAATTGGTGTGCGTGTCCCGCTGCACTATGGCTATCATGAAAAAGAAGTAAGAAAAAGGCCTGTTGAGGGCCTTTTTTGTGCCTTCAGGAAGAAGTTGGCAGCTCGGGATTCGGGCTAGTCTTTTGGTTTGCTTGAGAGATTTGCGGGCGAATTTCTGGCTTTTCCGGGCAAGTTTCATGAGTTTGCGGCAACTTTGGCGAATGTCCGGGCAACTTTGTCGAATCGACCGCATAAACTCAGCTTTCAAAACCCTTTTTTCTTTTTAATAAAAATTTTCTAATTTCGCGTATAGGACAAGTTTGGTCCCGGGGACAATGAAGGTAAAGGAGGACGATGCTGATGAACACATTTGAAGTCATCTCGTTAATGCTCAGCTTTGGAATGTTTGTAATCGCTGTTCTCGACTTTCACAATCACGACAAAAACTCCTGATCCAGACCCAGAAAATGATCCGTACCGAAAAGGGCCCGAAAAGCGGGCCTTTTTTTAGTGATGCCGACAGCGAATCCAATAAGCGTACCATCTACAAGTACATCCACGAAAACGGTATCAAAGGAGCCGGCTTATGATGGGAATGACTTTGCTTGAGCCCAATAACATGTGGAACACGATGCCTGCGCATGTGCACGATCGCCGAATGGAAGTTTATCTGTATTTTGATCTTGACGAAAAGGCACGCGTCTTCCACTTCAGGGGCGAACCGAATGAGACCCGCCATATCGTTATGAAAAATGAACAAGTCGTCTTCTCTCCACCATGGTCCATCCATTCCGGAGTTGGAACGAGCAACTATACATTCATCTGGGCTATGGGTGGAGAAAATTATACCTTTGATGACATGGATGTTGTTAATATGGAAGATTTGAAGTAATAGAATGAGAGATGAAGGCTAATCCGGGTAACGGGTTAGCCTTTTATTATGAAATAAACGTAGCGAGAATTGTTGAAATGCATTTGGCTTAAACAGTTTGAGAATAAATCGGATGTTTTTGAGAATAAATGAACCGGATTTGAGAATAAATCGTGGATCTTTGAGAATAATTGATGTCGATTTGAGAGTAAGTTAATTTTTGGAAACGCAAAATGAGCCCGTTAGCGGATAAAAGCTCCTGTTTCGCGGATAATCACTACAAATTCGCGCATAAGTTAATTCCTGGAATCGAATAACTGCAAAAATATACACCTGTCAATTTTAAAAAGTTGAAATAGTGTGAATTTGGGTATAGCGTTGGTGAATAAGAAAGGAGGGAGCCATAAAACTTGGAACAGGTAAACCCCAATTTTTCACTGATGAAGATGCTCGCGTTTTTTATCCCGCTGGGCTTCTCGGCCAGCCTGACGTCCATAACCCATGTGATCATCAACGGAACACTCGGCCGTGCGGACCATGCGGAAATCATCATCGCCAATTACGCGATCGCACTGTCTCTGTTTGGCATTATTGAACGACCGGTTCTTGTTTTCAGGCAAACTTGCTCGGCGCTGGTTAAAGGCAAGGCGTCATAAAATTCTAAAAAGGTATTGTGTTTGGAAAAGTGAAGTTGTACAATTAACAACAAGAAAAATTGTTAACGTGAACATAGGAACATTTTTGAAAGCGGCTTTTTTGTGATGAATTCTCATCGGGAAAGCCGTTTTTCAGAACTCTGTATTGTTAGCGTCAACATTTTAGAAAATTAAGAAAGTCGGTGGAAGAATGGCAAAGTTTATGGATGAGAATTTTTTGCTCAAGAATGATATCGCAGTTACTTTGTACCACGATTATGCACGTGAAATGCCAATTATCGACTATCACTGTCATTTAAGTCCGAAGGAAATCTATGAAAACAAAACCTTTAAAAATATCACCGAAGCCTGGCTCTCAGGTGACCATTACAAGTGGCGCGTCATGAGAGAAAACGGCATCTCGGAAGAATACGTAACCGGAGATGCACCAGATTACGAGAAATTTCTGGCTTGGTCCAAAACCGTTCCAATGGCGATCGGAAACCCGCTTTACAACTGGACACACCTTGAGCTTCAGCGCTTTTTTGGAATCTATGACATTCTAAATGAAAAAAGTGCGCCGCAAATTTGGGAGAAAACAAATGAGCTGCTGAGCAGCCGATCATTTGGAGCAAGAGACTTGATCGTGAAATCCAATGTAAAAGTAATTTGCACAACCGATGACCCGACAGATTCACTTGAGTATCACGCACTTTTGAAAGATGAAGCCGACTTTCCAGTAAGTGTCCTGCCAGGGTTCCGTCCGGACAAAGGCTTAGAGATGAATAGAGATACGTATCTTCCATGGGTGGAAAAGCTTGCAGAAGCTGCTGAACGCAGCATTGAGAATTTCGATGATTTTCTTGAAGCCCTTGAATCCAGAGTCCGTTTCTTCCACTCTTTAGGCGGACGTGTTTCAGATCACGCCATCGATTCCATGGGCTTTGAAAAAGCAAGCAAAGAGGTAGTCGCGCAGATTTTTGCAAACCGTCTTTCTGGAGGTACTGTATCCCGTCAGGACGAAACCAAATATAAATCGTATACGCTCCGCTTTTTGGGAGAATTGTATGCAGAGCTGGACTGGGCCATGCAATTCCATATTAACGCCTTGCGTAATAATAACTCCAGAATGTTTAAAACCATTGGACCGGATACCGGTTATGATTCAATGAACGATGAAGGAATCGCAAAGCCACTTGTTCAGCTGCTTGACTCGCTTGATGCGAACAACAAGCTGCCAAAAACGATTCTTTATTCCTTAAATCCGAAAGATAACTATGTGATCGCAAGCATGATTAATAGTTTCCAGGATGGTGTAACACCAGGGAAGATTCAGCATGGAACCGCGTGGTGGTTCAATGATACGAAGGACGGAATGCTTGCACAGATGAAAGCGCTGTCCAACGTGGGCTTGTTTAGCCGATTTATAGGAATGCTTACTGATTCCAGAAGTTTTCTATCGTATACACGCCATGAATACTTCAGAAGAATTGTCTGTAATCTGATCGGTGAATGGGTGGAAGACGGGGAAGTGCCGGAGGATATCGAATTGCTCGGCAGCATCGTCCAGGGCATTTCCTACAACAACGCGAAGGACTATTTTCAGTTTCAAGCGAGTGAAGTAAACGTATAAGCAAAAAAAGATTCCCTGCTCAGCATAGAGGGCCAACAATATACTAAGTGAACTTCACCAAAGAAGTTAAAGTTTTTTGAAAACGGGGTACATGCAGGTTTAGCTGAGGGTGCCTGCGTGTTAAACTATAAACAAAGATTGCAGATTAAGGACTATGGCAAAAGGATGAAACAAGTATGGTAACGATAAAAGATATTGCTAAACTGGCGAATGTTTCTCATACAACGGTGTCAAGAGCGCTTAATAATAGTCCTTACATTAAGGAACCAACCAAGCGGAGGATTCTTGAAATCGCTTCCCAGCTCAACTATACACCCAACTACAATGCCAAGAACCTTGTGATGCAGAAGTCGCATACAATCGGCCTTTTTTTCACAAGCATCACAAACGGAACATCACCGATCTTCCTGGCGGATACCATCAAAGGGGTAAACAGTGTGATCGGGCAGGAATTCAATCTGTTCGTGCGGGGAATTGATGATTACGATGACTTTTCTTCCATTAATAATATGAGGTTTGACGGCATCATTTTAATGAGCCAGAGTGAGGCCGACAACACCTTCATCTATCATGTTATGCAGAAAAGGATTCCTCTTATTGTCTTGAACCGGGAGATACAGGAACAAGGCCTGATCAACTTGCTCTCCAATGACCAGGTGGGAGCCCGGCAGGCAGTTGAACATTTAATTACCAATGGACACAAAGACATTGCTCTAATTGAAGGGAAAAGAGGGTTCAAATCGGCACAGGCGCGCAAGGAAGGGTATATGGCCGCCCTCATTGAAAATGAGCTTTTGATTCATAAGGAGTATCAGGTGGAGGGCCATTACGATATGCAGAGCGGGTACACCGCGATGAATCAATTGCTGAACCTGGACCGACCTCCAACGGCAGTGTTCTGTTCCAATGATGACATGGCCATTGGGGCGATGAATGCGGTATTTGCCAGAGGCCTGAAGGTTCCCGATGATATGTCCATCGTCGGCTTCGATGATATCGGCTTCGCCCAATACACAACACCAAGGCTGACTACCGTAAAACGCCCGGTTGAAAAAATCAGCATTGAAGGGGCAAAGCGTCTATTGGCCGCGATCAGCCAGGTCCCTGGGCAAGGTGTCAAGCTGTTCGAAAACACATCACTGATCGTCAGGGACTCTGTAAAGGATCTGAAAGAGGATGCAAGGGGATAAAAGTTTCTGGAAGAGGTTGATTTCCGTTCCAGGATGCTCGCTTTCCGCAGGGCGGGCGGTGAGCCTGTAGTCTCACCTGTCCCGTATTTCCTGCAGGACAAGGAACGCTTCGAAAGCGATACATCGCACGAAGAAAATGTCATATTTATTTTCGAGGAGTCTCGCACCTTGCACTACAATCAACGTATCAATCAAGATTCTTTACAGAAGTTTTTCTCGAGTAACAACTATTTAGAACCCGTTTAAACCAAAACGGGCCTTTTTTTAAAACGCATTGTTCACGTGTGCAAAAAGACAATAGGAGGGGTTGGATTGGAAACATTAAATCGAACCATTGCCGGGGTTACAAACCGTTATCCCGAAAAGGTGCTGCAATTTGGAGAAGGCAACTTTTTGAGAGCGTTTGCAGATTGGCAGATTCAGGAGATGAACGAAAAAGCAGGTTTTAATGGCAGCGTTGTTGTTGTCCAGCCGAGAGGTTCAGGGAAAATTGAGCGCCTGAATCATCAGGACGGCCTTTTTACCCTTTATCTTCAAGGAATTAAAGACGGACAGGAAGTCAATGAACACCTCGTAGTAGATTCCATCAGCCGCGGCATCAACCTGGATCAAGATTATGATCAATATCTGCAGCTGGCTGAAAGCGAAGAGCTGCGGTTTGTTATCTCCAACACAACGGAAGCCGGCATCCGGTTTAACGAGAATGCTAGATTAGAAGATCGTCCTCAGGAGGGTTTTCCGGCGAAATTGACCGCTTTTCTTTATCACCGGTTTCAGGCGTTCAGCGGGGATTCTTCCAAGGGCTGTGTAATGATTCCGTGCGAATTGATCGAGAACAATGGACCGGAGCTGAAAAAAGTCGTACTGCAGTATGCCGAGCATTGGAACCTGGAACAAGGGTTTGTGGAATGGCTCCACGAGGCCAACACCTTTTGTTCGAGCCTTGTAGACCGGATTGTACCGGGTTATCCAAAGGACTCAGGCGATGAAAAAGAAGCAGAACTGGGATACCGTGATGAACTGATGGTGGTAGCAGAGCAATATTATCTTTTTGTGATTGAGGGGCCAGAGTGGCTGAAGAATGAGCTTCCATTTGAAAAAGCAGGCTTGAACAGCTTTATCGTGGATGACCTTACGGCCTACCGTGAACGCAAGGTGCGAATTTTAAACGGTGCCCATACAGCCATGCTTCCTGTGTGCTATTTGTACGGATTGGATACGGTGTCCCAGTCGGTGAATGATGAAGTGACCGGAGCATTCATTAAAGAGATGATTGCAGAAGAAATGATCCCGGCGATGAAGTACAGCGAGGAAGAGATGAAAGCTTATGCCCAGGATGTTCTGGAGCGCTTTAGAAATCTGTACATTCACCACTTTTTAAGCTCACTTGCACTTAATGCCATTTCGAAATTCAATGCGCGGAATGTTCCTACCCTGGTGGATTACGTGGAAAAGAAACAGAAGCTTCCCCAACGCCTCACTTTCTCGCTCAGCGCTCTCCTGTACTTCTATAAAGGAAAAAGAGGAGAGGAAGACATTCCGCTGGATGACAGTCCTGAAATTATAGAAGAGTTTAAGGAGCTTTGGCAGAAAGTCGACAGCAAAGAATTGCAGCTGACTGCTTTCGTTCAGGACATCCTTTCCAAAGAGCAGTGGTGGGGAAGAGATCTTTCGTCCATTTCCGGGCTGACCACAGCGGTCGCCGAGCATTTGAAAGTCTTTGAAGATAAAGGGATTAAGGCTGCAGTTCTCGAAGTCAATGCTGCCTTCACCAAATAAAGGAGCGGTATCATGAAGGACTATTTGCAAATCCATGAAAACGATAATGTCATTTTGGCTCTCCGCGATTTGAAAGAGGGAGAGGTGCTCTCTGCAGGAGGACAAGAAGTGGTGTTAAAGAGCGATGTGGGCAGGGGCCATAAGGTGGCGATTACCGATCTTCCTGCTAACAGCGATGTGGTCAAATATGGTTATCCTATCGGCCATGTGACCGAGTCTGTGAAAGCGGGAGAGTGGGTGCATACCCACAACACGAAAACCAACCTGTCGGGTACCGAGGAGTATGAGTACCATCCGAAGAAAGCGGTGCTCGCTTATACAGAAGAAAATCTGACGTTTGAAGGATACCGCCGGGAAAATGGCAAAGTGGGTATCCGGAATGAGCTTTGGATTGTTCCGACCGTAGGATGCGTCAACGGCATTGCGGAAAAAATCATCAAACGGTTTGAAAAGGAAGTCGGGGACATCGCGCCTTTTGATAACGTGCTTGTATTGAAGCACAGCTACGGCTGCTCCCAGCTTGGGGATGACCATGAAAATACAAGGCAGATTCTAATTGACGCGGTGAACCATCCAAATGCCGGCGGAATCCTTGTGCTTGGCCTTGGCTGCGAAAACAATGAACTGCCCGCCTTTAAAGAAGCACTTGGACCAATCAACGAAAACCGCATCAAATTTTTGGTGTCACAGGAAGTTTCCGATGAAATTGAAGCTGGGGTGGACCTAGTCAAAAAAATCCATGCGGCAGCAGAGGGAGACCGGCGCGAAGAGGTTCCGGTTTCAGAATTGAAGATCGGCTTGAAGTGCGGTGGATCGGACGGCTTTTCCGGCATTACAGCCAATCCGCTTCTTGGGAGGTTTTCAGACTATCTGGTTTCTCAGGGAGGTACGACCGTTTTAACCGAGGTGCCGGAAATGTTTGGTGCAGAAAAACTTTTGATGGAACGGGCGCAAAACGAAGAAGTCTTCCACAAAATCGAGCATCTGGTAAATGATTTTAAAAACTATTTTCTTCAGCATGATCAGCCGGTCTACGAGAATCCATCTCCAGGCAATAAGGCAGGCGGCATCACGACATTGGAGGACAAGTCGCTTGGATGCACCCAAAAAGCGGGTACTTCTACCGTTGTAGATGTGCTGAAATATGGAGAAGTATTAAAGAGCAATGGATTAAACTTGCTGAGTGCACCGGGCAATGACCTGATTGCTTCGACCGCTTTGGCTGCCGCGGGATGTCATATGGTTCTTTTCACCACAGGTCGTGGAACGCCGTTTGGGACATTTGTCCCAACCATGAAGATTTCAACCAATACTCAATTGTTTGAAACAAAGCCTCACTGGATTGATTACAACGCCGGAACGCTGCTTGACGACGATGTTTCGAGCGAAGAAGTGACAAAGGATTTTCTTCACTATGTCATCAAAGTGGCAAGCGGTGAACAAGTAAATAACGAAAAAAATGACTTCAGAGAAATTTCCATCTTTAAGTCAGGTGTAACACTGTAAGCAAAAGAAAGGAGTGGGTTAGATATGAAGGGAATCATTTGCGAAGAACCAAATGCATTTAAACAAATTGAGGTGGAAAAACCTGTGCCCATGGAAGGAGAGGCATTGATAAGGATTCGCCGGGTTGGCATCTGCGGCACGGATCTGCACGCATTCAGCGGGAACCAGCCGTATTTTACCTATCCCCGCATTCTTGGACATGAGCTATCCGGTGTCATTGAATCCATAGGCGCCAATCCATTTGGCTATAAGGAGGGCGATCAGGTAAGCATTATTCCTTATCTGGAATGCGGAACATGTGTGGCCTGCAGAAACGGAAAAACCAACTGCTGCACAGATATGAAGGTGCTTGGTGTCCATGCGGATGGCGGAATGAGAGAATGGATGGCTGTTCCAGTCGATCATCTGATCAAAACGGAGGGCCTAAGCTTGGATGAGGCAGCCATGATCGAGCCTTTAAGCATTGGCGCGCATGCGGTAAGACGCTCCCGGTTGAGAGAAGGTGAGAATGTACTCGTAATCGGGGCAGGGCCAATCGGTCTTGGCGTTATGGCGTTTGCCAAAGCGGAAGGTGCCCGGGTTTTTGCCATGGATCTAGATGCCGAGCGGTTAAACTTTTGCCAAAAGTGGGCGGATGTTGATGGGATTGTAAATGCAGCAGATCAGCCGATCGAAAAACTGATGGAGTTGACAAACGGCGAACTTCCGACCGTTGTTCTCGATGCAACAGGCAACGCACGTTCCATGATGGGTGCGTTTGATTATGCGGCGCATGGCGGAACCCTTGTATATGTAGGGTTAGTTAAGAGTGACCTAACGTTCTCAGATCCTGATTTTCATAAAAAGGAACTGACCCTGATGGGCAGCCGGAATGCCACACGGGAAGATTTTGATAAGGTGCTGAATACAGTAAAAAGCGGGGAAGTTGATCTAAAGCCATACATTACCCACCGCTCAAGCCTGGATGAAATGATCTCAGATTTTGATGGCTGGCTCAAGCCGGAATCCAAAGTCATTAAAGCCATTGTCGAATTTTAAACAGATTTTTTAAAATTTTATAATTTTTTGTCTTGCTTTTGTAAGGGTTTTCATTTACGATGTTACTAAACCGGTTTACCAAACCGGTTTACCAAACCGATTTACCAAACCGATTTAGTTCAGTTGTCTATGAAACAGCCCTTACATTTTGCAGTATTTAAATTTTCTAACAGTTGGTTGCAATGGGAAATCTTCAATGACAAGTTGATCGTAGTGCAAGGTGCGAGACTCCTTAGGGAAAAGCGGGACAGATGAGACCATGGAGGCGCTCGAGCCGTTACCGAAGGAGCTTGCGCCGAGAAAGTAGGCGTTTACGCCGGTAAGGCTCAGCGCCCGCCCTAGGAAAGCAAGCATCTTGTAACGAAAATCAACCGCTTCCATGGACGACTAAGAATAGAGAAAAAGCCCAAAGAAAAGAAAGGGGTAGGAATTGTGCCAGAACAGTTCGGGATTTTAACCATGGGTGATGCGATGATCACGCTGAACCCTGCAACAACAGGGCCGTTGCGCTTTGTTGCCAATTTTGAACGAAAAGTAGGAGGAGCGGAACTCAATTTCGCGATCGGCTGTGCAAGGCTTGACCTTCGCTCCAAATGGATCAGCCGCCTCGGAAAAGATGAATTCGGACGTGTTATTTACAATTTTGCCAAGGGAGAAGGCGTGGACATGAGCGATGTGGCTTATGTTGAAGGCCATCCCACTTCACTTAACATAAAAGAAATCCGTGAAGACGGATCCGGCAAAACGTTTTACTATCGTTACAACTCACCGGTGCTGACGATGGAACCGGAAGACATCACAGGAGAGATGTTCAAGGATATTCACATTGTTCATCTCACCGGTGTGTTCATGGCGATTGACCGCAAGAACCTGGATATCGTACACCGCGTACTGTCCATTGCCAAAGAAAAAGGTATCCTTGTTTCCTTCGATCCGAATATTCGCCTGAAGCTGTGGAGCATTGAGGACGCCAGGGCGGCCTATCATGATGTGTTCCCTTATGTAGATATTCTTTTAACCGGCCGCGATGAAATCAAAAGCATCATCGGTACAGACGATGACAAAGAACTGGCAGATTTCGCCCAGCGCTATTCCATCAGCCAACTGGTCATCAAAGACGGAGGAGAAGGTTCGGCGCTATACATCGATGGACAATGGGTAAGGAAAGAAGCCTTTTCCATTATACCAGTAGATACAGTAGGCGCAGGAGACGGCTTTGATGCAGGGTACCTGTACAGCTTCCTTCATGGGTTTGGGCCGGAAAAGCGGCTCGAGTTCGCCAATGCGGTTGGTGCACTGGTTACGACCGTATCCGGCGATAATGAGGGACTGCCGCTCCTTGAAGAAGTGTTGTCTTTTGTAAACCAAGAAGCCGTTGTAGAACGATAGAACGATAGAACATAAACGATAGGGAGGAAGAATTATGGCAACAACAACATTGTCAGCGCAGGAAGCAAAGGAACTGGTAAAACAAAAGCTGGTGGATGCCAGGCTGAATGAAAAGGATGCCGAAACAGTGGCGGACGTTCTTGTTCATGCAGATCTCAGAAATGTGAATTCACACGGGGTGCTGCGGACAGAGCATTATGTGAACCGTCTGAAGATGGGAAGCATCAATCCGGAAGCGAAGCCTGTGTTTAACGAAACAGGACCGGTGACCGGGGTACTGGACGGTGACGACGGATTCGGTCATGTGATTGCTGATATCGCCATGGATCATGCGATGGATATGGCGAAAAGAAATGGTGTGGGCATGGTAACCGCCATGAACAGCAGCCATTGCGGAGCACTCAGTTATTTCGTGCAAAAAGCAGCCGAAGAGAAACTGATCGGCATTGCCATGACACACACTGACAGCATTGTGGTTCCGTTTGGAGGAAAATCCTCTTTTCTTGGAACGAACCCAATCGCCTATGGTGTACCGGCTAAGGAGAAGAAACCATTTATTTTGGATATGGCTACCTCGAACGTGGCATTCGGAAAAATCCTTCAGGCGCGTGAAGAAGGAAAAGAAATTCCTGAGGGATGGGGAGTGGACGAACATGGTGTGCCTGCTACTGATCCGCATCAAGTCGCTTCTCTTTCAACCTTCGGCGGCCCGAAAGGCTACGGACTTTCTGTAATTGTCGATGTATTCTCAGGGCTTTTGGCAGGTGCCGCGTTCGGCCCGCATATCAGCCGGATGTATGAAAATTTAGATCAAAAAAGAAAACTTGGACATTATTTCTGTGCCATCAATCCATCATTTTTTACAGACAGAGACGCATTTCTAGAACAAATGGATGCAATGATGGAGGAACTGCGGCAGGTTCCGCCTGCACCAGGCTTTGACCGAGTATATGTACCAGGAGAGATAGAACAGCTTCACGAGGAGAGAAACTTAAAGAACGGGATTACGATTGCAGAGCCAGTGTATGAATTCTTGAAAAGCAGGTGAAGAAAATGAAAGCGGTTCAAGTACGAAAAGCGCATGACCTTGTCACAGAGGAAATCGAAAAGCCAGTCATCGTAAACGATAATGACGTTCTGGTCAAAGTAAAGCGGGTGGGTATCTGCGGATCGGACATGCATATTTATCATGGCACAAACCCTCTCGCTACGCTTCCGCGTGTGATTGGCCACGAAGTGACCGGCCAGGTGGAAGAAGTGGGCGCGTCAGTTAAGCACCTTCAGCCTGGAGACCACGTGGTGGTTGAGCCAATTTCGTATTGCGGAACATGCTATGCATGCCGCAAAGGACGGCCGAATGTTTGCTTGTCCCTTTCTGTTTTCGGTGTTCATGAGGATGGAGGCATGAGGGAATATCTGGTGCTGCCGGAAAAACAGCTGCATGCCGTTTCAGCGGAACTGCCTTGGGAAGAAACGGTGATGGCTGAGCCTTATACCATTGGCGCGCAGGCCGTTTGGAGAGGCCAGGTGGAAGACGGCGACACAGTTCTTATTCAGGGAGCAGGGCCGATTGGAATTTGTATTTTGAAAATGGCAAAGCTGCAGGGCGCGTCTGTCATGGTGACCGACCTGAATGGAGAGCGGCTGGCGTTTGCAAAAGAAAACGGTGCAGATGTAACGGTCAATGTTCAGCAGGAGGATGTGCTGGCGCGGGTTCAGGAATGGACTGACAATGAGGGAGTTAATGTCGTGATCGATGCGGTTTGCCTTCCATCGACGTTTAAATTATCCGTTGATGCAGTTTGCCCGGCAGGAAATGTGGTCGTTCTAGGCTTTGATGAAAAGGAAGCGGGAATCTCACAGCTTCCGATTACGAAAAAGGAAGTAACGATTACCGGTTCCAGACTCCAGACCAACCAGTTTCCGAGAGTCGTAGAATTATTGAATAATGGAAAGCTTACGCATGACGGGCTTGTGACCCATACATTTTCGGTAAATGAGGTTCAAGACGCCTTCCGGTTTGTTGAAGAGCATCCGGAACAGGTGCGCAAGGCGATTATTACGTTTGATTAAAGGAGGAGAAAGCATGCTGCCAAAGTATTCCGTTTATCAGGTGTTGATGGAAGCAAAAGTGGTTGCGGTTGTCCGCGGACAAAACAGCCACGAAGCCATTCAGGTATCAAAAGCAGCCATTGAAGGCGGAATTACCGCGATTGAACTGACCTATACCACTCCGGAAGTGGAGGAAGTGTTTAAAGAACTGCGCCACATGAATGTGCTTTTGGGTGCAGGTTCTGTAATGGATCCTGAAACGGCAAGACATGCCATTTTATCCGGAGCGAGATTTATCGTAAGCTCCCATTTTGTAAAAGAGATCGCAACACTTTGTAACCGCTACAGTGTTCCGTATCTGCCAGGGTGCATGAACATTTCCGACATGGCGCTTGCCCTTGAAGCAGGATGCGATGTGCTGAAGCTTTTCCCTGCCAATACGTTTGATCCGTCATTTATTAAATCCGTAAACGGCCCGCTGCCTAATGTCCGTATCATGCCAACAGGCGGAATTTCATTGAAGAATATGAACGACTGGCTGAGTGCCGGTGCAGTGGCTGTCGGGGTAGGCAGTGATTTAACAAAAGCCTTCCAGAAGGGCGGGTACGATGAAGCGGTATCGTTAAGCAGAGAGTATATCGCGAAAATGAATCAACATTCGGAGGTGTAATATGAATATTACGTTTCGATGGTACGGGCGGGACAATGATACCGTAACAATGGAGCATATCAAGCAGATTCCTAACGTGAAGGGAATTGTTTGGGCCCTGCACCAAAAGCCTGTAGGTGAAGTATGGGAAAAGGAAGAGATTAAAGAAGAAGTAGAGTACATTCAGAGCCATGGCTTTCATACCGATGTCGTGGAAAGTGTGAACGTCCATGAATCCATTAAACTCGGAAACAGTGAACGCGATCGGTACATTGAAAATTACAAACAGACGATCCGCAATCTCTCCGAATTTGGCGTAAAGGTCATCTGCTACAACTTTATGCCGGTCTTCGACTGGACACGGACTGACATGTACCGCCCACTTGAGGATGGTTCCACGGCTTTGTTTTTTGAAAAAGCAAAAGTTGAAAATCTCGATCCGGAAGAGCTGATCCGTACGGTGGCAGAAGCCTCAGACCTAACGCTTCCGGGCTGGGAGCCTGAAAAGATGGCAAAGATTAAAGAGCTTTTTGAAGCTTATAAAGAAATTGATGAAGAAAAGCTTTGGGATAACCTGAAGATCTTCCTGGACGAAATTTTGCCGGTAGCCGAAGCACACGGCATTCAAATGGCCATCCATCCGGATGATCCGCCATGGTCCATCTTCGGATTGCCGCGCATCATTACAGGAGCAGAAAGCTATGAACGCTTGCGGGCGATCTCCGATTCTCCGGCCAACGGCATCACAATGTGTACAGGTTCCATGGGTGCCAATCCTGCCAATGACATGGTCGATATTGCCAGGAAGTATGCAAATATCGCTCCGTTTTCACATATCCGAAATGTGAAGATTTTTGATAACGGAGATTTCGTGGAAACGTCCCACCTGACGACGGACGGCTCCATCAATGTTCAGGGTGTGGTCGAAGAACTGCACAAGCAAGGCTACAACGGATATGTGCGTCCCGATCACGGACGCCATATCTGGGGTGAGCAATGCCGTCCTGGCTATGGCCTGTACGACCGGGCTCTCGGGATCATGTACTTGAACGGCCTGTGGGACGCCTATGTCGCGGCAGCGAAAAAAGAGGTGGAAGTATGATTCCAGTTCACGAAAATCTCAATGGCAAAACAGCCGTAATTACCGGCGGAAGCGGAGTGCTGTGTTCCGAGATGGCCCGAGAGCTTGCCCGTCATGGTGTTAAGGTGGCTGTACTGAACCGCACTGCGGAAAAAGGTAAAGATGTGGTGGATGAAATTGCTAAGGCAGGCGGAACGGCTCTTTCGGTTTCTGCTGATGTACTGAACCGTGAGTCTCTGGAGAAAGCAAAAGAGGAAGTCCTGAGCCAGTTCGGCTCTGTCGATCTGCTGATCAATGGGGCAGGAGGAAATCATCCTGACGCGATTACGGACGTGGAAACCTATGAAGAGGAAGGGCAAGGAAAATCCTTTTTCGATATGGATGAGAACGGGTTTTCAAGAGTGTTTGCAACAAATTTTACAGGCTCATTCCTTGCCTCCCAGGTCTTCGGAAAAGACCTGCTGAAATCAGAATCACCTGCCATCATCAACATTTCGTCCATGAGCGCCTATTCTCCGATGACCAAGGTTCCGGCCTATAGCGCAGCAAAAGCGTCCATTAACAACTTTACGATGTGGATGGCGGTTCATTTTGCGGAAACGGGCCTCCGGGTCAATGCGATTGCACCAGGGTTCTTTTTAACTAAACAGAACCGAAACCTGCTTCTTAAGGAAGATGGCAGTTATACGGATCGCTCGAACAAAATCATCACAGGCACACCGATGAAGAGGTTTGGAAAGCCGGAAGATCTGCTCGGCACGCTGCTTTGGCTTGCAGATGAGTCGTATTCTGGATTCGTCACAGGCATTACCGTCCCTGTTGATGGAGGATTTATGGCATATTCCGGCGTCTGACCGGATATGCTGTTTTCTCCGGCTGATTGTAAAGCGCTTACAGGTCGCTTATACTAGTGAAATATGACGAATTAGACGGGGATGACACAATGAAAACCATTACGATTGCAGACGTAGCCAGGCATGCCAATGTTTCCAAAAGCACGGTTTCACAATTTTTAAACCAGCGCTTCGATTATATGAGTGAAAAAACAAAACGAAAAATCGAAGCAACCATTCAGGAGTTGAATTACCAGCCGAACTTCGTCGCCCGCAGCCTGAAGCAGAAGTCAACCTTTACAGTGGGTGTGGTGGTCGCCAACATCCTGCATACCTTTTCCACGCAGGTGATCCGGGCCATCGAAGACTATTTTCATGAACAGGGCTTTCATATTATTGTCTGCAATGCAGATGATGAGCCGGCAAAGGAAAAGAAGTACATTGAAATGCTTCGTGCCAAACAGGTAGACGGTATCATCATTTTTCCTACAGGTGAAAACCAGGCTTTATATGAAAAGATGAAGCAGGATCGTTTTCCGATCGTGTTTATGGACCGGACGATTGAGGACCTTGAAATATCAACAGTGATGCTCGATAACCATGCCGCGGCCAAACTGGCTGTAGACCGTTTTGCTGAACATGGGCTGGACAGGATTGCCATCGTAACAACGTCCATTATCCGCAACATCAGCCCGAGGGTGGAACGGATTGAAGGATACAAAAGAGCGATGGAAAATCGCGGTCTTCCTATTCGGGAGGAGTACATTAAAACAGCGGATGTTGGCCAAATCTCAGAAGTGCTTTCGGAACTGTATTCTTTGCCCGAGCCGCCGCAAGCGATTTTGGCAGGCAACGATATCGTTCTCGTTGAGGTATTGAAGTTCATGAAGGAAAAAGATATTGCGATACCTGGGGATACATCCGTTATCGGAATAGACGACGTTTCCTTTGCCAGCTTCTTTACCCCGCCGGTAACGACAATTGCTCAGCCGGCTGTGGAAATGGCAAAACAGGCCGGAACTATTCTTTTTAAGCAGATTAAAAACAGTGAGCAGGCAGAGCAATGGATGTACCGTTATGAGCCGACTCTTATTTCAAGACATTCAGGATAAAAAGGGATAACTTTTCCTGTAAAAATAAACCGGTTTACCCCGGTTCGCTTTCAACAGTCAGAAGATTCACACAGTATAGGGGAGGGTTTTTTAGATGTTTACAAAAGAAAGGCTTCCAGTTATTATCTTATTATTTTTAGCCGGAGTCATAAATTATTTGGACCGTTCAGCATTATCCATAGCAGCACCATTTATTCAGGATGATCTGACACTTTCTGCCACACAAATGGGTTTGATCTTCAGTAGTTTCTCGGTAGGTTATGCGATTTTTAACTTTTTGGGCGGAATGGCGTCTGACCGCTATGGCGCGAAGTTGACCCTGTTTGTGGCCATGGTGGTTTGGTCCCTGTTTAGTGGCGCGGTTGCGCTTGCTTTCGGATTCGTCAGCCTGATGATTATCCGCATCCTGTTCGGAATGGGGGAAGGACCTCTTTCGGCCACCATCAACAAGATGGTCAATAACTGGTTCCCTCCGACCCAGCGGGCTTCTGCTATCGGATTGACGAACAGCGGTACCCCGCTTGGCGGGGCAATTTCGGGACCGATCGTCGGTATGATCGCAATTTCCTTCAGCTGGAAAGTTTCCTTTGTGCTGATTATGATCATCGGATTAATTTGGGCGATCTGCTGGTTCAAGTTTGTAAAAGACAAGCCGGCAAAGCGTATGGGCGATGCTCCTGCAATGAAAACAGAAGTTGCTCCTAAAGAGAAAATTCCGTTGACGTTTTACCTCAAACAAAAAACAGTACTCTTTACTGCATTTGCTTTCTTTGCTTACAATTACATTCTTTTCTTCTTCCTTACCTGGTTCCCAAGCTATCTGGTGGAAGAGCGTGGCTTAAGTGTAAAATCGATGAGTGTGATCACAGTTATTCCATGGATCTTAGGATTTATCGGCCTTGCAGCCGGCGGATTTGTATCCGATTATGTGTTCAAGAAAGTCGCTGGAAAAGGCGTTCTGTTCTCACGTAAAGTCGTTCTTGTTTCTTGCTTGTTTGCTTCAGCGGTATGTATCGGATTTGCAGGATTGGTTACCACAACAGTAAGTGCAGTAACTTTAGTAGCACTTTCCGTATTCTTCCTGTACTTGACGGGTGCCATCTACTGGGCAATCGTTCAGGATGTGGTTGATCAGCAGAATGTCGGTTCCGTTGGCGGTTTCATGCACTTTTTGGCCAATACAGCGGGTATTATCGGGCCTGCATTAACCGGTTTTATCGTGGATAAGACAGGAACCTTCTCAGGGGCATTCCTGCTCGCCGGCGGCCTTGCCATATTTGCATCTCTTGCGGTTATTCGCTTCGTCCGACCGATTATTGTGAAGAAATCTGAGGTGGACATAAAGGATACAGTGACTTATTAATTTAATGAAATTCTAAAACCGGACTCGTTGGAATGGAGTCCGGTTTTTTTATTTGTGTAAAAAAGGATTTATCTGAGTAGAAAAGAAAGTAGTTGAGTGGATTTTTTGTGTACTGAAGATATTTGGAAAAAATGAAGCGGGTTATGGAGAGGATAAAATGAAAGTGATTGGTCTTATTGGTGGAATGAGCTGGGAATCTTCCGCTGAATATTATCGGATGATGAATGAGGAAATCAAGCGAAGGTTAGGAGGCTTACATTCGGCCAAGTGCATTTTATATAGCGTTGACTTTCAAGAAATTGAACGTTTTCAGTCAGAAGGAGCATGGCAAAAGGCGGGTGAAGTGTTGAGTAATGCTGCACGTTCTTTAGAAAAAGGCGGAGCTGACTTTATTGTCATTTGCACGAATACCATGCACAAAGTAATAGATGCCATTCAAGCATCAGTTAACATTCCTCTTTTACATATCGCAGATGCAACAGCGGACCGAATCATAGAGAACGGCTTACATTCAGTTGGCTTACTTGGCACCAGGTACACAATGGAGCAGGATTTTTATAAATCACGTTTGGAGAGTAAAGGTATACAGGTAATTGTGCCAAAAGAAACGGAAAGAGAAATGGTAAACAGGGTGATTTACGAAGAATTATGTTTGGGGAACATTCGTCAAGATGCAAAGGATGAATATAAAAAAGTGATCCAAGGATTAATCGAATCAGGTGCTCAAGGAATTATTTTAGGCTGTACAGAAATTGGCCTATTGATCAAGCCCGAGGATTCGTCCGTTCCTCTGTTTGATACGACGAACATACATGCATTGGAAGCTGTAAACTTCTCCTTAAAATAAATCTTATCAGTTGAAAAAAGAATGCGAGGTAAGAAAAACATCAGGAGGAAAGCCGCTATGAAATTTGTGTTGTTGTTTGGCCCGCAGGCTGTCGGGAAGATGACGGTGGGGTATGAGCTAGCAAAGATGACGGATCTGAAATTGTTTCATAATCACATGACGATAGATCTGGTTCATCACTTTTTTGATTACGGTACAAAAGAAGGAGAGCGCCTTGTACATTCCTTTCGCGAGCAGATCTTTGAAGAAGTCGCCAGGAGTAATCAGAGCGGCATGATTTTTACCTATGTATGGGCCTTTAATGAGCAGGAAGACTGGGACTATGTGGATAGCGTTTGCGGGATTTTTGAGAATCAAGGAGCCGATATTTACTTTGTCGAGCTTGAGGCAGATTTGGATGAACGGCTGCAGCGGAACAAAAGCGAATTTCGTCTGGCACAAAAGCCTACGAAACGGGACTTGGAGTGGTCAGATGGGGAACTGATTTCATCTATGGACAAATACCGGCTGAATTCCCACGAGGGCGAGATCAAAAGAAAGCCCTATTTGCGGATGAATAATACGAAGTTGAGTGCAGAAGAGACAGCCAGAAGGATAAAAGAAG
This sequence comes from Fictibacillus sp. S7, assembly GCF_004127935.1. Lineage (NCBI taxonomy): Bacteria > Bacillati > Bacillota > Bacilli > Caryophanales > Fictibacillaceae > Fictibacillus > Fictibacillus sp. S7. Next base: position 3,809,669 of record NZ_QJKL01000001.1, read on the forward strand.
AATTTGGGCTGTAATTTAATAGATTTTAAGTGAAATAGCCTCCTTTTTGGGAGGCCTTTTTGCTTTTTGGAGCGGTGGAGGTTACAAGCCGAAATCAATGATTACCCGCCAAAACCATATTATGTAAACTGTCGGCACACTTCGCCCCCCTCCCCTGCTTGTCAGATAATCTCCCCTTCTTTTTCTATTTAACACATTGCAATATTTTGTCATAAACAGTATCATTATATTTAATATATTGTAAGAATATTCAATTTATTGAAAAGGGGTGGAAGTATTTGTCGGAAATGCACAACTTAGATTCAAACACGCCCTCTGCACCACAGCAAGAGCCCCTGATCTCCTTAACGGGTGTGTCCCCCAGGGTTGAAGTGTATCCATTCTATTACCACAACCATCTGCCCGGCTCGGAGAATGATTGTTTTCTGCGAAACGGAACAGTGGAAAAACTCATCAACGCGGCGGAACAGCTGCCGCCTGGCCTGAAGCTGGTCGTCCTTGACGGCTGGCGGTCCTATGAAACGCAGCTTGCCATCTATGAAACCATTAAAAAAGACCTCGAAGATCAACAACTCACCCCAGAAGAAATGCAGATTGAAATTTCCAAATATGTAGCCATTCCCACCCGGGACTTGATGAAGCCCTCGCCCCATCTAACCGGCGGAGCCGTTGACCTTACGCTCGCCAACGAGCAGGGCTGGATCGATATGGGAACCGGCTTTGACGATTTTACCGAAAAAGCGCAATTGGAATGGTATGAACGAAAGGCGAGTCTCAGCCCGCAGGAAAAAACCATCCGTGACAACCGCCGCTTGTTGCGACAGGTGATGGAAAACGCGGGCTTTGTGTCCAATTCAGAAGAGTGGTGGCATTACGATTATGGCAACAGGAGGTGGGCGAACGCGACAGGCGGCTCCATTTTGTATTACGGAATTGAAAGGTAGACAGCGAGAATCGGCATAACCGTTTTTAGGTAATAAAAATAAGGGTTATGGAGGAAAACAATGAAAAAGAAAATGAGTATACTGATGATTGCCGTGATGATTGTTACGTTGTTATCGGCCTGTGTAAAGAATTCAAACGCCAAGCCGTCGGGCGGCGAAGGCTCCGACTCCCATTCAGAAGCGGCAAGCGGCAAGGATGTTTTAACCATTGCGACAACAGCAGAACAGGGGACGATCGATCCGGCTGTAACGATGGATAATTCCGCATGGAAACTTACATATCCGGCCTACGAACGTCTTGTGGAATATGACGGAGGAAGCACGAAGGTCAAACCCGGACTGGCCAAAGAATGGAAAGTGAGCAAGGACGGGAAAACCTGGACGTTCAATTTAAACGAGGGACATAAGTTTGCCGACGGGACAGCGGTTGATGCGGATGCTGTCAAAAAGAGCTTTGAACGCCTCAAAAAAATCGGCAAAGGTCCATCAGAAGTATTTAGTGTGATTTCAAACATTAAAGCAGAGAATCCAACGACGGTGGTCTTCACACTCAAAGAAAATTTCCCGCCTTTTATCTCGACACTGGCAGCCAACTATGGAAGCATCGTCAATCCGAAAGTGATGGACCATGAAGAAAACGGCGACATGGGCCAAAACTATCTGGCCACCGCCACGATGGGAAGCGGTCCGTACAAGCTGGCCAAATGGAAAAAGGGTGAGTATGTAAGGCTGGATCAAAACAAATATGCCTCCAAGAAGCCTTCCTTCAAAAAAGTCTATTTTAAAATCGTAGCTGATCCTTCCGCACAGCGTCTTCAGCTGGAAAAAGGAGAAATTGATATCGCCGAGGGTATTCCGGTCGATCAGATCAACGCGGTGAAAAAGATTGAAAACGCGAAGCTGCTTCAGGAACCGAGCTTGCTTGTTGAATATGTTTACGTGAATTCGACCAAGGGCAATGAGGCGCTGAAAAATAAAAAAGTCCGCCAGGCGCTCAGTTATGCCGTTGATTACGACAAACTGATTGATGCGGTGCAGCAGGGTTACGGAACTCAGATGCGCGGACCGATTCCAAAAGGACTCTGGGGCCATGACGACCAGGCCAAGCAGTATACGTATGACAAGGATAAAGCTAAAGCATTGCTGAAAGAAGCGGGAGTTTCCAATCTCAGCCTCGACCTTTTGTATTCGGACAACAAAACATGGTGGGAAACAGAAGCACTGACCATTCAGTCCAATCTAAAGGACATCGGCGTTAAAGTCAACCTGAAAAAAGTAGCGTATGCGACCTCGCGGGAAATGATGGACAAAGGCGAGTTTGATCTGGCGCTTGGCATGTGGAGCCCTGACTTTGGTGATCCGTATGCATTCATGAACTACTGGTACGATTCCAAAAACTTCGGACTGGCCGGAAACCGCGCGTTTTATAAAAATGATGCCGTCGATCAGAAGCTGAGAAAAGCGGCTACCTTAAATGATGCCAAACAGCGCGAGAAGCTGTATCAGGAAGCACAGGACACCGTGATTGATGATGCTCCTTATATTCTTCTGTACCAAAAGGACTTCTTGATGCCTATGAGCAAAGATGTGAAAGGGTTTGTGTATAATCCGATGCTTGAGAGCATGTACAACCTTGCAGATATGTCCAAATAACCAAAAAGCGGAGTGTTAACCATGAAGAAAATGATTATTAACCGGCTGGGACTCCTGATTTTTGTGGTGTTTGGTGTCACCCTTATCTCCTTTTTGCTGTCGCATGTCATTCCGGGCGATCCTGCCCGGATGATGGTGGGGCAGCGTGCGAATGAGGAAACACTGCAGCAGGTACGGCAGCAGCTCGGGCTGGACCAGCCTCTTTTCATTCAGTATGAAACGTACATGAAAGGCATTTTAAGCGGAGATCTTGGCACTTCGATCCGTACGCAAAAGCCGGTGATCGATGACCTGGAAGCCTTTTTCCCGGCGACCATGGAACTGGCCATCATTGCCTTTATCTTTGCTTTGGCGATCGGCATCCCCCTTGGTGTTCTAGCGGCGGTTAAAAAGAACAGCTTCTGGGACCATGCCAGCCGGATTTTCTCCATCGGCGGGGTTTCTACTCCCGTGTTTTGGAGCGGGCTTGTGATCATCCTTATTTTTTATGGCTATTTAAATTGGTTTCCTGCAAACGGGCGATTGGATATGAACATTCATCCTCCGACACACATAACCGGTCTGTATATCGTTGACAGCTTGCTCAGTGGGGACATGGTGGCGTTAAAAAGCAGTCTCCATCATATTTTGCTGCCGGCCATCGTGCTTTCTTACGCACAACTGGCCGTGATTACCCGCCAGGTGCGTGCGAGCATGCTGGAAATCATGGAACAGGAATACATTCGTACGGCGATTGCCAACGGAATCCACGGACCGTTTCTCTTTTTCCGGTACGCGCTCAGGAATGCGCTCATCCCCACTATAACGGTTGTCGGCATTTCCTTTGGATCCCTTTTGGGAGGAGCGGTCGTGACAGAAACCATTTTCGGCTGGCCAGGCATGGGAAAATATGTGGTCGACTCAATCGCCTATCTTGATTTTCCTGCGATGATGGGCTTTACACTGTTGATTGCGGTCGGCTATGTGATCATTAACCTGATTGTGGATCTCACCTATTATGTTCTTGATCCGCAAATCAAGGGATAGGAGGTCGGTTATGGAAACACCACTGCAAACGGAAACGAGCCAGCCGAAGCCGATTACCTCGGTCCGGCCGTTTTGGTACAAGCTGAAACAAAATCAGATGACCTGGGCAGGATTGGGGATTTTGGGTGTGATCGTTCTGTGCTCGCTGATCGCTCCCATTCTCACACCTTATAACCCCACTCAGGTCGATATCTCGCAAAAGTTTCTGGGTCCTTCTCTTCATCATTGGTTTGGAACCGATGAAGTCGGCCGGGACATTTTAACAAGAATTTTGTATGGTGCACGAATTTCTCTGGGAGTCGGCATTACGGTCATTATCATGGCAAGTGTAATAGGAATCCTGATTGGCACCGTTTCCGGCTACTTTGGCGGTGTGATTGATGTGATCATCATGCGGATCATGGATATGGTCATGGCCTTTCCGACGCTGATTCTGGCCATGGCCTTGGCGGCAGCATTAGGGCCGAGCCTGCAAAACGCCATGCTCGCCATTGCCATTGTAAAAATCCCGGTCTATGTCCGCCTGGCCCGAGGGGAGTCGCTTGTGCTCCGTGAAAAATTGTTTGTGAAGTCCGCACAGTCGTTTGGAATCAATCCATGGCGCATTATCGGCAAGCACATTGTGCCTAACTCGGTTTCTCCTGTCATTATTCAGGCTACGCTTGATGTCGGTGATGCGATTCTCATGATTGCGACGCTTGGCTTCCTTGGTCTCGGGGCCCAGCCGCCAACACCGGAATGGGGAGCCATGATCAGCATTGGCTGGAAGTACCTGCTGGACTATTGGTGGTATCCGACCTTTCCAGGCCTGTTCCTTTTCTTATCTGCAGGATCGCTCAATCTAATTGGTGACGGAATCCGTGATATTTTGGATCCGAAAGCCGGACGCTAGGAGGGACATCATGGTACTCGAACTGAAAGATCTGTGCGTGGATTTTACCGGCATGAGAGGAAAAGTCAGAGCACTGAACAATGTCAGCCTTTCGATTGAAAAAGGGGAGGTGCTTGGCGTTGTTGGTGAATCGGGATCGGGAAAATCGGTCACCGCACTATCCATCCTTGGACTGCTTGGCTCGAATGCCAACATTTCAAACGGTGAAATCTCTTATTCGGGGCAAAATCTTTTAACGCTTGGTCCAAAACAAATGCAGAGCCTGCGGGGCAAGAAAATCGGCATGGTGTTTCAGGAGCCAATGACGGCCCTGCATCCGACAATGAAGGTCGGCAATCAGCTGGCTGAAGTAATCAAACGGCACCGGAGTGTATCGAAAAGGCAAGCCTGCAAGCTTGCAGTCGAAGCGTTAAAAGAAGTTCACATCCATGACCCCGAACTTGTGGCCAAAAAGTATCCATTTGAACTGAGCGGCGGTATGCGGCAGCGGATTGTGATCGCCCTGGCGATGTCCGCACCGCCTGACCTTTTGATCGCGGATGAGCCGACAACCGCACTTGATGTGACGATTCAAAAGGAAATTTTACAGTTGATAAAAGAGCTGAATGACAGGCGGGGCACATCCGTGCTGCTAATCACCCATGATCTGGGCGTGGTGTCAAATGTGTGTGACCGGGTGATGGTGATGTACGCGGGAGAAGTAGTGGAAGAAGGGATAACGGAAGAGGTGCTGAATGCTCCTTCGCACCCATATACCGAGGCATTGCTCCATGCTCTGCCTGATCTCGCGGACCCCGGAGAGCCGCTTAAGGCCATTCCGGGTGAAGTTCCTGATTTACAAAACCGTCCTGCCGGCTGTGCCTTTGCGTCGAGATGTCCGAAAGCGATGGACATTTGCGGCGTTTCCGCTCCGGCCCTGGAACCTGTATCAACTAACCGCTCAGCTGCCTGTTGGTTAAGGAGGGATACCCATTGAACACACTCATCGATTTTCAGTCTGTAGATAAATCGTTTCATAAAGGAAAACAATCGGTGAGGGCGGTCGTTGATGCCAATCTTACCGTAAAAAAAGGCAGCGTTGTCGGTCTTGTGGGCGAATCGGGATCCGGTAAAAGTACGCTTGGTAAGATGCTGATTGGTTTGGAGATGCCGTCTGAGGGCAGCATTCATTTTGAGGACACACCGCTTTGGAAAAAGAAGAAATTCATGCGTCCCCGTCCCGGTGATATTCAGACCGTTTTTCAGGATCCGCAATCTTCTCTTGACCCGCGGATGCGTGTCAAAGAAATCATTCTTGAACCGCTTTTGGCGCTTAGCAGCAGAGAGCGAAAGGAAAAAGGCGGACGGGAACGGCTCACTTCGCTAATGAAGCGGGTGGGTCTGAAGGCTGAACATCTTGACCGCTATCCCCATGAGTTTAGCGGCGGACAACGGCAGCGGATTGCCATTGCCAGGGCACTCATTACCGACCCATCTTTTATCGTTCTCGATGAACCGACTTCCGCCCTTGATGTTTCGGTTCAGGCACAGGTGCTTAACCTGCTGAAGGAACTGAAAAACGAGCGAAATTTAACATACCTGTTCATTTCCCACAACATGTCGGTCATCCGGTACATGTGTGATGTGATCGCAGTCATGTATAAGGGACGAATTGTGGAATCCGGCCCGGCCCGTGAGCTGTTTGAATCTCCACGCCATCCGTACACAAAGATTCTCTTATCCTCACTCCCGAGTATTTTTGGGGAGAAAGGGCCGGTGTTAAGCTTTGCTCCTCCTTCTGAAATGGAAACGGGGGAGGAGGCGTGCGGATTTTTTGACCGCTGTCCCTTCCGGATGGAAGCTTGCTTAAAAGCCCCTGCATTCGAAGCCATCACCGAAGAGCATGGTGTAGCGTGCCATCGTGAAGGATAGGGAGGAGGAATCACATTGATTCAGGGGGAGCGGCTTAGGGAACTGCGAAAGCAGCGTAATTTTACACTTCAGGCGTTAGCGGCACAAACTGGCTTAAGCTCAAGCCTGCTGTCTCAAATCGAGCGGGGACTGGTGGACCCGACAGTGAGCACGTTTTGGAAAATATGCACTTGCCTCAACGTTCCTCTAACCTATCTTTTTGAAGGGGTGGATGAGGATCGGTTGGTTGTAAGGAAGAACCAGCGCCGGAAGATTCAGCTGTCGGACGAAAAGGTAAGGTACCATCAGCTGACCCCCAACCGCAGCGGAAAGCTGGATTTTCTTATGGTGGAAATTCAGGCCGGCGAGATGAAGGAGGCCGAACTGGTTGCACATTCTGGTGAGGAGTGCGGCATTGTGCTTCAGGGTGAGCTGATCGTCATACTGGGTGATCAGGAAATTCACCTTCAGGAAGGTGACAGCATCCACTTTTCCAGTACGACGCCGCACCGGTATGTAAATCCTGGGAGTGATGCATCATTATCCATTTGGGTGATGATCGCCACCTGATTTTGGGGTGAAAATGAGAGATTATAAGGAAAAAGGCCTCCGAAAAAGAGGCTTTTTTGCTGCCGACTGCGCTTCCGGCCCAAAACCACATACAAATCTAGTTACTTCTTCAAAATCCCCAAATATTCAACCCACGGGCCTACATCGGCACGATAACGTTCAGCCATGACCCGGACGATCTGGGCAATATGAGTCAAATCGTGCAACGTCCATGTGGAGATCAGTTCTCTCGCTTTAACGGTGCCAAAAGCGGGATGGGTACCCGTGCGTTCGAGCGCATCACCCTCATCATTCATTAAAACTCTCAGCCTCGCAACATTTTTTTCACGAATCTGGGTAAAGTCCGTCAGCTTTTTTTCGATTGTGCTATCCTTTTGTTCATTCATATGGGCGTACCGGTCAAACGGAGGAAACGGCCGGCCTTCTCCCTCTTGAAGAATCCATTCCAGCCGGGGAATCCAGTTGGTGTTCTCACCTTCAATGAGGTGGTCGACCACTTCAACGGCATTCCATGTCCCTTCCCCTTCATGGCAGTGAAGCCAGCCTGGCGATAATCCCGATAAAAAATGCTGCATTGTCCGGGGTGTACGCTCCAGCACTTCGATCGCTTCGTTCAGTGTAAAGTTCATTTCAACACCCTTCCTTTCTCAAAAAGAAATTCAATGAGGGTGAATCAAATTCCTCTACTCTTAGGAACCTGAATCCGCTGTGAAGGTTTTCTGACCAGTCCGAAATAGGAAAGGAAGGCAAGAAAACTTGCAGAAAAAATGACCATTCCCATCGGAACCGCTGAATTTTCGCCGGCCACCCCGACAAGCGGTGCGGCGAGCGAACCGAGGATAAACGGCAATAAACCGAGCAAGGCGGACGCGCTCCCGGCAATATGCCCCTGGGCATCCATCGCGAGTGAAAAAGAAGTCGTGGCGATGATCCCAAGTGAACTGACAAAAAAGAAAATCGGGATAACGACGGCGGCCAATGGTGCTTTTAACAGTACCGAAATGAGCAGTACAGCTCCTGCCAGGTTGGAAACGAGTAAGCCGATTTTTAAAAACGTCGTCTCCGGGATGATATCTGTTAACCGGCCGACGAGCTGGCTCCCGAGCATTAAGGCAAATCCGTTGATGCCAAATAAAATACTGAAAACCTGGGGAGATACACCGTATATATTTTGATAAACAAACGGGGTGCCGGATACATAGGCGAAGATTCCCGCGATAATAAAGCCTTGTGTAAACGCGTAGCCAAGAAACTGCCGGTTTTTCAATAACGAGCCGAAATTTCGGATAACCTGAAGCGGATCGCTTGGTGTGCGCTTCTCACTCGGCAGCGTTTCTTCCAATTTGGCAGAAACAATCAAAAACAAGATCAAGCCGATACAGGCCAAAACAATAAACACACCAGTCCAGTCGGTGAACGCTAAAATGGTGCCGCCGGTTACCGGGGCAAGGATGGGCCCTAGGTTGTTGACCAGCATCAACAAAGCAAAAAACTTGGTAAGTTCCTTGCCGCTGTACAGGTCGCGAACGACGGCCCGGGAGACGACCAGCCCGCCTGCTGCCGAGAAGCCCTGGATAAACCGGCTGGCGATAAAGAAATAAATATTCGGGGCAAAGGCACAGGTAAGGGAAGCCACCAAATATAAAATCAGAAAAATAAGCAAGGGTTTGCGCCGGCCCTGAACATCACTCATGGGGCCGATAATCAGCTGCCCCACGCCAAGGCCAAGCAAACAGGTGGTTAAACTGATTTGCACCAAAGACGCGGTCGTGTTAAATTCCTTTGCAATCGTAGGAAAGGAGGGCAGGTAGGTATCAATGGTGAACGGGCCTAAAAGGGCAAGAGAACCTAAAAGAAGTGCAAGCTGCATTCGTTTTCTTTTTGTTATTTCAGTCAATGTTATCGCCTTTCTTCTCTATTAGTTTTATATAAACCGTGTTCTATCATACTGAACAAGCGGGAGACTTTTATTAATTATAGAGGATAGATTACCAGATTTAAACTTTTATAAACTGACTTTTCAAATATTATAAAAAAAAAGAAAAACCCCGCCCAACTTTATGGGCGGGATTTCTTCTAATCCGCAAGGGTATTCGCTGACTGATCTTCATATGATGCTCTTGCTGCGTTTCTCTTTTTCAAAAGGAAGAAGGAGCCAATTACTACAGCTGTAACGAGTAAGGTGAGGAAAAGCTGCGAACGCATCGACCCAATGAAGGCCATCGATATTAGAATCACGGTGATGCTGACAATCACAAAATACGATAAAGCAGGGAAGAGCCACATTTTCAACTCAAGATCTTCGCCAGCCGCCTCGGCCCGGCGCCGGATAACGATGTGTGAAATGGCAATGGCCAGATAGACAATTAACGCGATGGCACCAGAGGCGTTAATCAAAAACTGAAATAGCTTGTCCGGTGAAACGAAGTTAAAGATGGCTGCGATAAAGGCGACCACTGTTCCTGCCCATACGGCCCGGACGGGAACGCCCTGTTTACTTAATTTAAGAAATGCTTTTGGCGCATCTCCACGGCGGGCAAGCGAGTAGATCATCCGTGAATTGGTATAAAGCGCCGAGTTTAAACAAGAGAGAACCGAAATTAATACGACGATGTTCATGATCAATCCTGCACCCGGGATATTGATCATCTTCAGCATGGTAACATACGGGCTCTCAAGGGCTGTCGTAGAGTTCCATGGCAGCAAGGTAACGAGAATGGCAACGGAACCAATGTAGAAAATGAGAATCCGCCACACGACGCTTTTGATGGCAACGCGGATTGTTTGCTTTGGATCTTCTGATTCACCTGCAGCGATAGCGGCAATTTCGGCTCCAAAATAGGCAAAGATAACAGTAGCCACACCAAGGAAAACGGAACTTACGCCATTTGGTGAGAATCCGCCGCGGCCGAAGAGGTTTTCCGTACCTGGTGTTTTGATGCCTGGGAACAGGTGAAAAATAATCGCCAGGCCTAGACCCATAAAAAGGGTGATGGCCACAATTTTAATCAATGCAAACCAGTATTCAAATTCTCCAAATGATTTTACAGAGAAGATGTTTGTTAAGGTCAATAAAACGGTTAGGACCAGACTCCACGTCCAGATGGGAATGGAGGGAATCCATCCGTGGACGATCGCTCCGCCGGCCACAGCCTCGATGGCGATAACAATGACCCAGAAGAACCAGTAGAGCCATCCGATGGTATATCCCGCCCAAGGCCCGATGGCTTCACGGGCATAAGTGGCAAACGAACCGCTGTCAGGATTTCGTGCCGCCATTTCACCAAGCATTCTCATCAGAAATACGACGAGCAAGCCGGCAAAGGCATAGGAGAGAACAGCACTTGGCCCTGTTGAACGGATGACAGAACCGGCGCCCACGAACAGCCCTGCTCCGATAATCCCACCTAAGGAAATCATCGTAATGTGCCTTGTTTTCAGTTGTTTCTGAAGTCCTTCTTTATTTTTCATTGATTTTCGCCTCCTTGACTTTTTTGTGTGGAATGGAAGCTCAGCGATTACAAGCCAATGGAAACATATTTCACTTCCAAATATTCTTCAATTCCAAAGTGGCCGCCTTCACGTCCCAATCCGCTCTGTTTCGTGCCGCCAAATGGTGCCTGGGCAACGGACGGCAGCGCATCGTTCAGACCGACAATGCCGTAATCCAGTTCTTCGGAAAGGGTAAGCGCCTGAGTCAAATTTTCCGTATAAAGATAAGCCGCAAGGCCGTATGGCGTATTGTTTGCCCGTTCAATGGCTTCTTCTGCTGTTTTAAACGTGGTGATCGGAGCAAGCGGTCCGAAGGTTTCCTCGTTCATGCACAGCATGTCATCCGTGGCATTGGCAATAACCGTTGGCTCCATGAACAGAGAATCCCCCTTGGCGGATCCTCCGCAAGCCAGGCTTCCGCCTTTTTCGATGGCATCCTGCACATGGTTTTGGACTTTTTTGACTGCATTTTCATCGATCAGAGGGCCTATGTCGGTTCCTTCTTCCAGACCGTCTCCCACTTTCAAGGCGGAAACCGCTTGGATAAACGCTTCGGTAAACTCTTCTGCGATGGATTCCTGTACATAGGCACGGTTGGTGCAGACGCACGTCTGGCCGGCATTGCGGTACTTCGAAGCCAGCAGTCCCTGTACGGCTTTTTCAATATTGGCGTCCTCCATCACGATAAAAGGAGCATGGCCGCCGAGCTCAAGAGAGATCTTTTTTACAGTATCTACTGCTTTTCGCATGAGTAGCTTGCCAACTTCAGTAGAGCCGGTAAATGATATTTTCCGGACGCGGGTGTCCTCCATCCAGGCATCGGAAATGGCGGCTGCGTCACCGGTAACCACTTGCAGCACGCCTTTTGGAATGCCCGCTTCAATAGCCAGCTCTGCCAGCCGGATGGCAGTAAGCGGCGTTTGTTCAGCCGGCTTGACGACCGCTGTGCAGCCAGCTGCAAGGGCAGGCGCCACCTTTCTTGTGATCATTGCGGCCGGGAAATTCCACGGCGTGATGGCTGCAATTACACCGACCGGCTGCTTTTGGACAAGCAGCCGCTTATTGGTATGGGAAGCGGGAATGGTTTGACCGTAAATCCGTTTCCCTTCTTCTGCGTACCAGGAGATAAAACTGTTTGCGTATGTTACCTCACCAATCGCTTCCTTCAATGGTTTGCCTTGTTCCCGGGTCATCAATTCCCCGAGTTCTTGTTTGTTTTCTTCGATCAGCTGGTGCCACTTCATGAGCAGGGCGCCTCGGTCTTCAGCCGTACGCCTGGACCAGCTTTTGAAGGCATCATGAGCAGCATCTGCAGCGGCTCGTGCTTCATCAAATCCTCCGTTTGGTACGGTAGCGACGACTGTGTTGTTTGCCGGGTTCGTTACTTCAATGAAAGATTGCATGTGTATCACTCCTCAATGCTGTTAGTTGGATGCAGAAACGGCTGTACGCTCGACCGCCTCAATGGATTCATTTAAAATTTGGATTAGCTCGTTGATTTCCTGCTGATTGATAATCAATGGTGGTGCGAAGACAAGGGTATCCTGATTGTCGAACACGACGGAACGCACGATCAGTCCGCGTTTTGCGGCTTCTGCCAACACCTTAGGCGCCAATGGTTCAGGGAAGCGTTCGTTTGTTTCTTTATTTTTAACGAACTCAACCGCACCAATCAGGCCGAGAGTCCTTACATCTCCGACGACGGAACGTTCGGATTGAATTTTCTTAAAGCCTTTCAGCAACTCTTCACCCATCACACGGGCATTGTCGATCAGGTTTTCGCGCTCGAGGATTTCAAGATTTTTAAGTGCAACCGCACAGGCCATCGGATGTCCGCTGTACGTGTAGCCGTGAAGCAGCGTTCCTTCGGACAGTTCGATGAAGTCGTTGTGCATCGTTTCGGAGATCATGACGCCGCCGAGCTGAGCATAGCCGCTTGTGATCCCTTTAGCAAAACACATCATGTCAGGAGCGACATCATAATGATCGATTCCGAAATACTTGCCGGTACGGCCGAATGCTGTGATGACTTCATCTGTAATAAAAAGAATGCCAAATTCGTCGCATATGCTTCGGATTTCTTTAAAATAGCCTTCGGGTGCGATGTGCACGCCGCCTGCTCCCTGAACGGGCTCTGCGATATAAGCAGCGACGGTTTCAGGGCCTTCCTCTTTTATTTTGTCTCGTAATGCCTGCGGCGAGAAATGGTCCACATAGCAAAAATCAGGTGCCAGTGAGTTAGTGAAATCACGAAACGGTTTCAGGCCAGTTGCACTTGTGGCTCCCATCGCCACCCCGTGGTAGGACTGTGAACGGGAAATGATTTTTTTGCGCTCCGGCTGCCCTTTTAAAATCCAGTAATGGCGGGCAAGCTTATAGGCAGTATCATTGGATTCCGAACCGCCTGAGGTGAAAAATGTGGCGGTGAGGTTCCCTGGTGCAATTTCTGCAAGCTTGGCCGCGAGCTTGATCGCCGGTTCGTTTGAGAAGGTGGCGAAACAGGAGCTGTAGCCCAGTGTTTTCATCTGTTCGTATGCAACCTGAGCAATCTCTTCCCGCCCGTGGCCGATATTCACGTTCCAGAGAGAGGAGAGGCCGTCAATTGAGCTTCTGCCCTTGAGGTCGTAAAGGCGGACCCCCTCTCCCTTGGTTAAAATAAATTCCGGACCGTTCGCTTGCTGCTGTTTGATTGCGGTCGTCGGATGCAAGAAATGCTTTTTATCGAGTTCTGCCAATTGTTCATAGGATTTTTGATTTTCCATCATAACCACCCTTTGCTGAATAATTATAGTTTTCTGACTTAATAACGCTTTCATTATTACTAATGCAAGTTCTGTGCCAAACGGTTTGACGGGCATCCTCCTATGGTTTGATTCATAAATGAATTAAACACGATGAAATGTCGATTCACTTATGAATTATCGATTCAATATTGAATTAATGCCATATTTTTTTAGCCGCCTGAACACAGTCGGCTGGCTTAACCCCAAATATTCTGCCATTTCATACGTAGACTTGCAGTTTCGGCTTGCCCGAAGGAGCCAGCTTTTTTCCACAGCTTCCAGTGCTTCCTGGAGGGAGGATGGTGGAGTATCAACTTCCGGAACATGCTCTATTTTCTTTTTTTGCACAAAAGGAAGATATTCCGGCAGAATCATTTTTTGTTCAAGGGTAACGACAAGACGTTCCATTAGATTCTCGAGCTCTCGTACATTACCGGGCCAGTCATGCTGCCAAAACGCCTTCAGTGTTGAAGGATGGATGGTCTTATCACTGCCATACTTTTCGTTAAATACCCTTAAAAAGGTTTCGGTCAGCTGATGAATGTCTTCTTTTCTTTCCCTGAGAGGGGGAAGGCTGATTGGGACGACATTCAGCCGGTAGTAGAGATCATCACGAAAGGTGCCGGCTTTTACCATTTCCTCAAGGTTTCGGTTGGTCGCAGCCACGAGGCGGAAATTAACGGTACGGGTTTTCGTGCTGCCCATTCGTGTAATTTTCTTCTCCTGAAGAACTTTAAGAAGCTTCACCTGGATGGAAAGAGGAAGCTCACCCACTTCATCCAAAAACAGCGTTCCCTGATCCGCAAGTTCAATCAATCCCACTTTCCCTTTTGCACTAGCACCGGTAAAAGCACCCGGCTCGTAGCCAAACATTTCCGACTCAAAAAGACTTTGCGGAATGGCTCCACAGTTCACTTCAATCATCGGTTTCTCCCGACGGTCACTTCCGCTGTGAAGCGCTTTGGCAAACACGGTTTTACCAACCCCCGACTCACCCTGTAATACCACCGTTGCTTCACTTCGGGCCACCTTATTGACGAGCTCCCAAACTGTCTGCATCGGGCGGCTGTTGATGATGACATCCGTCGGTACGGATCCCCTGACACGAAGCTGCTCAATTTCCGATTCGTAGCGCATCATTTTCTGCTGCAGCTGTTCATATTGTTCCTTCAGGTCTTCCATTTCCGTCATATCATGCGAAAAGCTGATGACCCGGATGATTTCCTTATCTTCATTAAAAAGGGGAATACCGCGTGTCATGATGACTTTCCCAGTCCCCGTTTTTTGCATAAATGTAATTGGTGCTTTCTGCTGAAGCACACTGAGCGTAACCGAAGGACTGAAGATTTTCTTCTGCTCTAGCTCTTTAACGGACGCGCCAACAAGCTTCTCGGATGAAATCCCGTACATCTCCTTGCTGTTTTTGACTGCCCGCAAAATGATGCCTTCGCTGTCGGTTACGATGATGTTTTCGCCGGATTCGTTGATAATTCCCTCGATTTCCATCTCCAGCAGTATTAGTTGTTCATCCATGGCTACAACTCCCTGATTTATTGAAACATTATTCTGATTATTAATTAGGATAACACAGCTTCTCTTGAAAAGGAGTAGGAGGATTTCGGTTTCCAGTACTTCACAAAAATCATTTTTTTCAAGAACCCATCATAGAGTGTAAAGCGTCTAGCAAAAGAAAAAGAGGACAAACTATGCTAATCTGATGGTAGAGTAAATTGAAGAAAGGAATGTTTTGATGGGAGTGGAACTGGAACAAAAAGAGATTAAGCTGATTGCCCTGGATATGGATGGAACGTTATTGAATGATGAAATGGAAATTTCACCAAAAAACCGGCTGGCGATCAGGGAGGCACAGGAAAAAGGTGTACATGTGGTGCTCAGTACGGGACGATCACTCCTTACATGCCGTGATTATGCAAAATCGCTTGAGCTAAAATCGTATCTGATTACGGTAAACGGCAGTGAAATCTATGATGGAGAGGGAAACCTGGTTGAGCGGAATTCGCTTCATAACGATGAAATTGCAAAACTGATCGAGATGACGAAGAAGCATTCGGCCAAGTTTTGGGCGGTTTCCACCGATAAGGTTTGGCGCGAGAACTTTCCGGAAAATGCGGCCGAAATGGAATGGCTGAAATTTGGTTTTAATATTGCCGATGATGAAGTCCGCAAACTGGTACTGGAGGAGCTGGCCCTTAATAAGGAGCTTGAGATCAGCAACTCCAGCCTGACCAACATCGAGATCAACGCGGTCGGCGTTACAAAGGCAAAAGCGCTCAACCGTGTTTGCAATGAACTCGGTATCACGATGGATAATGTGATGGCGATGGGCGATAGTCTGAATGATATCCTCATGATCACAGAGGCGGGCATTGGTGTAGCCATGGGCAATGCGCAGGATACAGTAAAAGAAGCAGCCGACTGGATCACAGGAACCAACGTGGAAGACGGCGTAGCGCAAGCGATCCGAAAATGGGCGTTATAAGGGAGAAAGAAAGAGGGACCATCCGGAATGAATCCGGATGGTTTTTTTTGCGTTTGATAGGGGAGGACGGGGTAGCGATTCGACAAACCTGCCCGGAAATTTCGCAAAGTTGCCCGGGAAATGCTGAAACTTGCCCGAAAACCCCGTAAACCGGCCCGCAAATTCCCTAACCAACCACTCCCCAACAAAAATAAGCCTCAAGGCGTAGCTGAAATACAGCCGCAGTACATTTCTGGAGAATCTTCCGGGCCGTATGATAGGAATATGAAAATTTTAAAGATATTTACAAATTCTGGTTTATAATTTCTGAGATTGTAAGTATACTGGGTTGTGAGGCTTTGGGTGCTAGGTATAAAGGACTCAACAGCTGACCTTTGCCTCACATACATAGGAGGGGGAGTTGAAAAACAAGACGTTTCTTTTCAACAAGAGATACACTCGGTGAAATGAAGATGGGGAGTGGGAAATGTATGCAGTCTATTACAAATTGGGCTTTTCGCAATAAAGCTCCGGTCACGTTGTTTGTGATCATTGCGCTTATCATTGGAGCGGTAAGTTATTTTCGTTTGCCGATGGAATTTCTTCCTGAAGCAGATAATCCGCAAGTGAGCGTGGTTACGATCGGGCACGGATATGATGCCGGATCGATGACAGAAAAAGTGACCGAGCCGGTAGAGCAGGCAGTATCCGGTGTAAAAGGAAAGTCATCCGTTCTGTCAACAACGGGTGATGGATATTCGCAAATTACCATTAATTTTGATTCAAAAACCGATATGAAGGAAGCAAAGCGGGAAGTGCAGGATGCGGTCAGCTCGTTAAAATTCCCTGAAACCGTCGGGAAACCGCAGGTATCACAGCTGAATACGTCCATGATTCCTGTAGGGCAAGTCTCCTTTACGTTTGCTGACGGCCTGAACAAAGAAAATATGGAAAAAGCGAAAAATCAGCTGCTTCCGCTTTTCGACAGCAAGAAAAGCATTTCACAGGCCAGCATTTTTGGAGAAAATACTTCCCGTGTGGAAGTAAAGCTGGACACAAAGAAACTGAAAGAAAAAAACATCCCGGTCAATAGTGTAATGAGCGTCCTGCAAGGACAGAATGCCTCTGTAACGGCAGGCGGTGCCACTATTGACGGCAAAAAAAGCACGATTAATGTAACGAATAACCTGACTTCCGTACGTGCGTTGGGAAAATTAATTATACCGGTTCAGGCTGCCGATCCGAAGGCACCGCCGGTCCGTTTGAAGGACGTAGCAACCGTTAAGCAAAGTAAAATGGAAGATACCGTACTGCGCATTAACAGGAAAGAAAGCCTGGCGATCACGGTATTTAAGGAAAACAGCGCCAGTGCCGTAACAGCGGGCAATGATGTCAATGATACGGTCAGCAAAATCAATAAGGAGTACCCTGGGGTAAAAGCGAAAACCATTTTTACAACAGGTGAAATGGTGGAAAACTCAGTAAACAGCATGATGAAGGAAGTGCTGCTTGGGGCATTGTTTGCCACGATCGTTATCCTTGTGTTCCTGAGAAGAGTAAAGCCTACTCTGGTAACGATTGTATCCATTCCGCTATCGCTTGCGATTACACTGCTTCTTCTCTGGCTGTCCGGCGTTACATTAAACATCCTGACGCTTGGCGGTGTGGCGGTAGCCGTTGGCCGCCTGGTGGATGACAGTATCGTTGTGGTAGAAAATATTTTCAGACGAAGCCAGGGCAAAGCCTTTACAAAAGAAAATGTACTGGCGGCGACAGGAGAAGTTACGCGTGCGATTACGTCTTCCACATTGATCACCGTTGCCGTGTTCCTGCCGATGGGTCTGGTCAACGGCTCACTGAAGGCGTTTTTATTACCGTTCGGATTGACCGTCACCTATTCCTTGCTGGCGTCCCTTTTAGTAGCGTTAACAGTCGTTCCGCTGATGAGCCAGGGCATGCTGAAAAATATGAAGCTTCCGGCACACGGGGAGCCGAAGCGATATTTGAACCTGTTAAAATGGTCATTGAACCATAAGTATGTACCGATTATTGTAGCTGTTGGTGTGCTGGTCGGCGCAGTCGGCATGTATGTCTCCCTGCCAAAGGGTGAGGTAAATGCTGAAGATGCCAGTATGGTAGCTGTGAATATGGAGTTTCCATCCAATACCCCGACAGATGAAATCAAGGATCGAATGAAAACCTTTGAAAGCAAGCTTGCCGACCTGAAAGGCTACAAGTATTTGCTGACGCAATATGGAGTCAGTGAAGACGAAGCGAAATATGGCAGCGTGAGTTCATCGGATGTCGTGAAATATACGGCCATCATGAAGGAAGACGCGAATGCGGACGATTTCATCAAAGAAGTGAACAAAGCGAAAAAAGAGGAAAGCGGAGTAACAATTACCGCCTCACCGGGAACCATGTTTGGCTCCGGCACGGGGACCTCTGAAATTACGTACGACATCCAGGGGAATGACAAAAATGAACTGGAAAGCACATCCAAAGAGCTGATGAATGGAATCAAGGATGTGAAAGGGGTCAAGAAGGTTTCAAGCAACCAGGATAAAACCGCCCCTGTTTATACGGTTAAAGTTGATACAGAAAAAATGAACACCGAGCAGGCCGCGCATCAGATTGCTTCCCTCATTCAGCCAATGCCAATTGGAACCATCACGCTCGATGATAAAACCACACCGGTTCTGCTGGATGCAGGAATCAACCCGTCGAAGGCTTCGGATCTTGATGACCTTTCTGTTCAGACAGCACAAGGCATTCAGCCGCTGTCCAAAGTGGCGGAGATTACGATAGAAAACAAGCCAAGCACAGAGCTGCATAAGGATGGAAAGCCATACATCCGCATTTCCGCGGAAGTAAAGCCTGATAACCTTTCTGCTGTGGCTGCTGCCATCGACAAGAAAGTCAAAAAGCTAGATCTTCCAAAAGGCATGAACCTTGAAAAAGGTGGTGCGGCAGAACAGCAATCCAGTGATTTTGCGGACCTTGGAACGACAATGCTTGCGTCTATCCTGATCGTTTATCTGATCATGGTTATCACGTTTAAAACGTTCCGGGCACCGCTTGCGATCCTGATGACTCTTCCACTTGCCTCCATTGGTGCGGTTCTTGGTCTCTTGGTCTCGGGTGTTCCGGCAGATCCAACCGCACTGATTGGCGGACTTATGCTGATTGGAATTGTGATTACGAATGCGATCGTGCTGATCGACCGCGTGAAGCAGAACGAGGAAAAGATGATCATCCGAGATGCCATCATCGAAGCGTGCGGCACGCGTCTCCGCCCGGTTGTTATGACAGCTGTTGCCACGATTTTTGCGATGCTTCCGCTCCTCTTCTCCCACACGGAAGACGGCAGCCTCGTATCCAAATCGCTCGCTGTAGTTGTAATCGGCGGACTGACGGGTGCAACGGTCCTCACCCTTGTTATCGTTCCTGTTTTCTATGAACTGCTTCACTTCAGAAAATCCAAGCGCCAGCGTGTTGAAGCTGCACAGGATACCGTTCCGTTAACTAAAAATGCATAACAGAAAAGCCAGTACCCTTTGGGGCACTGGCTTTTTATCTTCGTATTTTGGACAGCAGCCGGAGAATTTCAACATAGAGCCAGACGAGGGTAATCATTAAACCAAAGCCTGCGTACCATTCCATATATTTGGGGGCTCTCCGGTTCACACCGCGTTCGATAAAATCAAAATCCAGGACAAGATTAAGAGCTGCTACACCGACGATCACGAGGCTGATCAGAATACCAAGCCAGCCCGTTTCATGAAGATAGGGAACCTGAAGACCAAAGAAGCGGAGCACCAGATCCACCAGATAGACAATGAAGATACCGAGTGTGGCGGAAAGGACACCGATCCTGAAATTTCTGGTGGCCTTGATCCAGCCCAGCTTGTAGACAATTAAAAGGGCAAAAAGCACACTGAACGTGAGCACTACCGCCTGCGTGGCAATCCCTGAATACTTGTCTTCATACATAGCACTGATGCTGCCGAGGGCCAGTCCTTCCAATAAAGCATAAAGCGGGGCCGAAAAGGGAGCCGCCCTGGGAACGAATATCGTAAAAAGGGATACGATCAGAGAACCGATCACTCCAACAAGAAGCAACCCGTGAATCTCCTTTCCGTCGTAATACAGATTCCAGGTATAAAAGGCTGTCGCACAAATGAGCACAAGAAGGATGAATGTTTTGTTCACCGTTCCCTGCAGTGTCATCGGGCGGTTAAGTCCCTGATTTTTTAGATTCGTAAACGTTGAATCTTTTAAACTAGGATTGGCGCTCCTCATGGATACCCTCCTTTTTGTCCATCATACTAAAACGTATGCGGGAGTTCCAACTTCATGTTAGAACTACCGGTAAATATTGGCCACGATCACAAGAATCACAGCAACAATAATAAAACCAAAGCCCATACCGGTCGCTTTCGCCCGGTAATAAAGAATGCCGGCATAGATCAATACAGCCGCAGCACAGATGGCGAACAAGGGAAGATGAGGGAGGACATACCGGTCAAAGGAGTTGTAACCTGCTAAACTCAAAAAAACCGCCTCTTTTCTAAAGTATTGGTTCATTTAGCATACAATAATTCTTCAAAAAAAGGTAACTGCAGTCGTTGCAGTTACCCTTTTTATCCCATTGTCAATTGTCAGCTGTTGGAAATGGCACCTAATGCACTTTGAATGGTTTTAAAGCTTTTTTCAATATGTGTCTTCATTTCATTTTCAGCTTTTTGTGCATTATGGTCTTTAATGGCAAGATAAATCCGTTCGTGATCATCAACAAAATCAGAAAAGTTTTTGAAATGGTTTTTTAAGACATTGTTTCGAATATAGAGTGTCTTTGTTTTGATGACATCACATAACTGAATCAGCTGTTGATTGTGGGAAGCAATATCTATTAAATCGTGAAATTCCTGGTTTAAATTAGTGAGAGTCTGAGTATTGTTTTCATTCACTGCTTTTATTGATTCTTTCAGGACGATGCCGAGCCGTCTTAATTGGTCATCTGTTATATGAGAAGTGGCCAGTTTAACTGCTAAAGATTCAAGGCTTTTTCTGCATTCGTATACGTCAACAATATCCTGCACCGTTGGGTTATAAACTGAAATGACGTTGTTGTTTCGTGTTAACAGCCCGTCTTTTAGCAGCATTTGAAAGGCTTCCCTTACAGTTCCCCTGCTGACTCCAAGCTGTACAGCAACTTTTGTTTCTACTAAACGTTCCCCGGGAGCAAAGTCACGTTCCATGATCATCGTTTTTAAAATGGCATAAACCTGGCTGTGAAGCAGCTCTGTTTTCTGAATTTCCCTCAAATTCAAGACCTCCTAGACTACTATTTCAACCGTTAATCACTATTTACTACTTCAGTTTACAATAACTAGATCGGTTGATAAACAATTACTAATTACGGTAAGAAAAAATGTAAACGGTTGACCGTTGACAAGATGAAGCTGAATAGCTATTATTATAACTATTCAGAAAATTTAATCAACTAAAGTTACTTTAAATTGAAACGAGGTGTTGAAGTGGCAGAGATTAAAGAGGGACCCTTAAAGGGGCTTAAAGTACTGGAATTGGGAAGTTTGATTGCCGGTCCATTTGCCGGCAGATTACTGGCCGACTTTGGAGCAGAGGTTATAAAAGTGGAACCGCCTGAAAAGGGCGATCCGATAAGAAAATGGAGAATGCTACATGAAGATACATCTCTATGGTGGTATGTACAATCAAGGAATAAGAAAAGTGTATCGTTAGACCTGCGCTCAACAGATGGACAGGAAATCATTAAAGGCTTGGTAAAAGAAGTGGACATCATTATTGAAAATTTTAAGCCAGGCACGCTGGAAAAATGGAATATTGGCTACGAGGATTTGAAGGAGTTGAACCCTGGCCTCATCATGATTCGTGTTTCAGGTTATGGACAGGACGGCCCGTACCGAAATAAGCCTGGTTTCGGAAGCATAGGAGAAGCCATGGGAGGAATTCGATATCTGACAGGCTATCCCGACCGGCCGCCCACAAGGGTCGGAATCAGTTTGGGTGATTCTGTAAGCGCTTTATACGCTGTAATAGGAGCATTGATGGCTGTATACCACAGAAATATTACAGGAGAAGGCCAGTATGTGGATGTTGCGCTTTATGAAGCCGTTTACAGCCTGATGGAAAGCGCGATTCCAGAGTATGATCAGTACGGCGTCATCCGGGAAAGGACGGGAAGCACACTACCGGGCATTACCCCGTCTAACACCTATATGTGCAAAGACGGTAAGTATATTGTGATCGGTGCAAACGGTGATGGAATCTTCAAAAGGCTGATGGATGCCATTGGACGTGAAGATATGCGTGATCAGCCACAGTATGCTACGAATTTTGACCGGGCGCAGCATGCTGACTATTTGGATAAAGTAATTGGAGGATGGACCATTCAGCATGAGTTAGAGGATGCCTTAAAGATTCTTGATGAACACCACATCCCTGCAGGCTCGATTTATAACGTGGAAGATATGTTCAAGGATCCCCATTTTAATGCGCGGGAGATGATTTGTGAAATGGATGTTGAAGGATTAGGAAAACTGAAAGTGCCGGGTATTGTTCCGAAAATGAGCAAAACTCCAGGACGAATTAACTGGGCAGGGCCCAAACTTGGAGAACACACGGAAGAAGTGTTAAAAAAATTGGAGATTGCCAAACAACCAATGAATTCAAAGTAAATTCAGTTGCGGAAGCGGAGGAGATAAAAGGTGATTAACCTGCCTAAATCAGTGGACATACTCGAATCAGGCCCGAGGGATGGTATACAAAACGAAAAAACATTTATTCCGACAGCAAAGAAGCTGGAGCTTATTCATGCTTTGTCTGAAACCGGGCTTAAAAGAATAGAAGCAACATCCTTTGTCTCTCCTAAACATGTACCTCAAATGGCAGACGCCACAGAGGTCTATCAAAACATGATGAAGAAAAATGACATTCAATATTTGGCTCTTATTCCTAATCTAAGAGGTTTTGAGCTGGCAAAAAAGGCTGGCGTAAGGGAAGTGGCTTTGGTAGCTGGAGCGAGCGAGACATTTAATAGGAACAACGTCAGAATGTCCGTTAAAGAATCTTTGCGGCAGCTTTCGATTGTTATTGAAACAGCAAAGGAAGAGGGGATGTTTGTGCGTTTTAGTATTGCCACCTCTTTTTACTGTCCATATGAGGGCCTTGTGTCACAGGAAACTGTATTAGCCATGGTAAAAGAACTGGAAGAAATGCAAGTTAATGAAATTGTCTTGTGTGATACGATTGGCCGTGCAAATCCGAAGCAGGTTTATGAACTTTTTTCCAGGGTCCTGGATCAAGGACCTACAGCAACCATAACCGGTCATCTTCATGATACATACGGGTTATCAAAGGCAAATTCCCTGGCAGCCCTTCATGCTGGCATCTCCTCGTTTGATACAGCTATTGGCGGGTTGGGAGGATGTCCATTTGCTCCTGGAGCTGCCGGCAATGATTCCACGGAGGATTTTGTCTTTATGCTTCATGAAATGGGAATCCAAACAGGCGTTCATTTTGAAAAATTGATGGACTGTGTAAAATTGGTCAAATCAATGACAAAGCGTTCATTGACGGGTCATTTACAGCAGATCGTAAATAAAGGACATGAACAGACGGTTTAATAAATCGGTCAAAATAAAATGTAATCGCTTTCTGTTTTCAAAATAAGGAGGTTTAGGTATGGCTATTTTAGGCTTTTTAATGATTGCGACGTTTCTTTACCTTGTAATGACCAAAAAGGTGTCTGTTTTAATCGCCTTCGCCCTCGTCCCCATTGTATTTGGCTTGATTGGCGGTTTCAGGCTTGAAATGGGAGAAATGATGCTCGAAGGCGTTCAGAAAGTAACGCCTACTGGAATTATGATTGGATTTTCTATCCTGTACTTTGGATTAATGATTGACCGGGGGCTATTTGACCCCATGATCGCAAAATTAATTAAACTTACCAAAGGAGATCCTCTCAAAATTGTAATGGCCACGGCGGTTATCACTTTAATTGTGGCACTGGATGGAGATGGTTCTGCCACATTTATGATCACGATTACTGCATTGCTTCCAATTTATAAGAAGCTTGGGATGAACCCTCTAATTTTAGCCAGTACGGTTGCACTTGGGGCAGGAGTGATGAACATCATTCCATGGGGTGGACCTCTTGCTAGAGCCATGGTTTCCCTTGATGCTTCGTCATCACAATTGTTTAATCCCATCATCATTCCGATGCTTTCGGGCATGATCTGGGTCGTATTTGTTTCTTATGTTCTTGGAAAGAAAGAGCGCAAACGGCTGGGCATTGTACAGTGGTCCGGGAGAGGTGCAGCTGAAGAGACAGCTGCTTCGTTGGAAGCCCCGTCAGCGGTTCTTCCCAAAATGTTCTGGTTTAATTTCATTCTTACAGCAGTATTGGTCACTGTACTCATTATGGACATTATGCCTGTCCCCGTGTTGTTTATCCTTGCATTCGCTCTTGCCTTAATCGTTAATTTTCCGGATGTCAAAAAACAAAATGAGCAAATTGCAGCTCATGCTAAAAGTATGGTTATGGTTTGTTTTACCATATTTGCAGCCGGGATCTTTACAGGAGTTCTTTCTGGAACCAAAATGCTGGATTCAATGGCCGTGTCTTTTGTATCTTTGATCCCGGATTGGATGGGCCCGCATTTGCCGGCACTAATCGCTGTGATCAGTATGCCGTTGAGTTTGGTTTTTTCTCCTGATGCCTTTTATTATGGTGTTCTTCCTATTGTGAGTAAATCGGCAGCTTCTTTCGGCATCGATCCTTTGGAAATAGGAAGGGCAGCCCTTTTAGGCAACGCGACAACCGGTTTCCCGTTAAGTCCAATGAACCCCTCCATTTTTGTACTTCTCGGTTTATGCAAGGTGGAACTGGGTGATCTTCAAAAAAGTATTTTCTTATGGGCATTTGGAACCACCATCGTTATGACTGCAGTGGCGCTTATTACCGGTGCCATCTCTCTGTAAAGAATAAGAAAAGGAGGAATACAAATGCTGCCGCTGGAAGGAATTACAGTTGTTTCTCTTGAACAGGCGGTTGCCGCACCTTTTGCGTCCAGGCAGTTGGCTGATCTCGGGGCAAGGGTGATTAAAGTAGAAAGGCCGGGGACCGGAGATTTTGCCCGTCAGTATGACCGGACGGTAAAAGGTCTTTCCAGTCATTTTGTCTGGCTTAACCGGTCAAAGGAATCGATTGCTTTAGATTTACAAACTTCAGAGGGCAGGGATATTCTGGACAAACTACTCTCGGAGGCGGATGTTTTTATTCAGAACCTGAAGCCGGGAGCTGTCGACCGGCTGGGGTTCAGTGCCAGTGTGCTGAAGGAAAAATATCCTCATCTGATTATCTGCGGCATCTCCGGATATGGGTCTGATGGACCTTATAAAGATAAAAAAGCATATGATCTTTTAATTCAATGTGAAACAGGTGTCGTTTCGATAACCGGTACCGACGAAACACCCTCCAAATCAGGGATATCCATTGCCGACATTGCAGCCGGTATGTACGCCTACTCGGGAATATTAACGGCCCTGCTCTCTCGTTTCAGGACTGGCAAGGGAACCATACTTGAGGTTTCCATGCTCGAGGCACTGGGGGAATGGATGGGGTATCCTCTTTATTATTCAGAGTATGGGGAACGTGAACCTCAACGAACAGGTGCAAGCCATGCCACGATTTTTCCTTATGGGCCTTTTCAGACAGGAGATGGAAAATTGATCTTCCTGGCGGTTCAAAATGAACGGGAATGGGCAAAGTTTTGTGATTTTGTACTGGAGGATCAGGATTTAAAAAACAACGAGAACTTCCATAGCAATGCAAAACGGCTGTCGAACAAAACAGAGCTGCAAAAGCTGATCTCTGATGTATTTCACATGCTCACTTCGGAAGAAATCGTAACGAGGCTGGAAAAAGCTGAAATAGCGAATGCTTATTTAAATACCATTAAACAATTTATTGAGCACCCTCAATTAGCTTTTCGAGACCGCTGGAAAGAGATAGGTTCACCAGCAGGACCGCTGAAAGCTCTTATTCCGCCAGTTACTTTTGCTGATATGAAGCCAGTTATGGGTCCCATTCCAGCTGTCGGGGAACATACAGATTCCATTTTAAGAGAATTTGGTATGGCAGTTGAAATGGGAAAAAGGTGAGGTGAAGTAAATGGAACGATCCTATTCATGGATGTTTGTTCCAGGATCGGATGAAAAGAAGTTAATGAAGGCAATCTCGCTGGATGCAGATGTTCTTATATACGATTTGGAGGATGCTGTCTCTCCACATGAAAAAACAGCGGCTCGAACCCATGTAAAAAGAACGATTGAGCATGCCGACCGAATGAATTATGTAAGGATTAACAGCTTTGATTCTGCTTTTTTTCAGGAAGATGTTATTGATATGATACACAATAACCTTACCGGGATTGTACTGCCGAAAGCAGAAAACATAAAACAAATTGCACGGCTGGACAGAATGATCAGTGAGTTGGAAGAGGAACGAAAGATTGCTACTGGAAAAATCAAAATTGTTCCTATCATTGAAACCGGCTGCGGTCTGTACAATGCATTTAAAATTGCTACAGCCAGCCGGCGAATCGAGCGCCTTGCATTTGGTTCCATGGATTTTGCATTGGATATTGGTGCCCATTTATCCAAGGAAGGAACGGAATTGCTTTATGCGCGTTCACAACTGGTTGTTGTATCACGAGCAGCTGGTGTGAAGGCGCCGATTGATACGGTTTTTCCTGATATAAAAGATCCCGATGGCTTTATAACTGAGACCAGGGCCAGCAAAGACTTGGGTTTTCAAGGAAAGCTGCTAATACATCCCTCCCAAATTGAGCTTCTCAGCCAAGTCTATGCACCGACAGAAGCAGAAATTGCTCATGCCAAACGGTTGATTCAAGCGTTTGAAAGTTCTGTTACAAAGGGAGAGGGGGTGCTGCAGCTGGATGGTAAAATGGTCGACTTGCCCATTGTGGACAAAGCAAAAAAAATGCTGGCTGCAGTTGAAACTCAATCCAGATAGTCAACTTAAACATGTTGCCAGGTGAGGAGAAAAAAGCATGAAAGCAATACGGATAGGCGGGGGTGCAGGCTATGCCGGCGACCGCATTGAGCCTGCACTGGATTTAATGGAAAAGGGGAATCTTGACTATATCATTTTTGAATGCCTGGCTGAACGGACCATTGCACTGGCCCAAAAAGAAAAACAAAAAAATCCTTCCAAAGGGTACAACCCGCTTTTGGAATATAGAATGGAAAAGGTGCTTCCGTTATATATTTCAAAGGATTGCAGAGTCATCACCAATATGGGAGCCGCAAACCCGGTTGGTGCTGCCAGAGCAGTCAAAGAAATGGCCTTGAAGCTGGGTCTTCGGAATCTGAAAATAGCTGCGGTTACAGGAGATGATGTTTTTTTAAACATAGAGCAGTACCTGGATTCAACCATAATGGAAACAGGAATGCCATTAAGGGAACGTTACCCTGACATTATTTCTGCCAATGCTTATATAGGAGCAGAGGGGATCGTCAGGGCTTTAAAGGAAGGTGCCCATATTATTATTACGGGGAGAGCATCCGATCCTTCATTGACTGTCGCCCCGCTGGTCCATGAATTTGGCTGGGAATGGACCGACTATGAACGTTTGGGACAAGCTACGGCAGCCGGTCATCTCCTTGAATGCGGAGCGCAAGTCACAGGAGGCTATTTTGCTGAACCTGGCTATAAAGATGTACCTGAACTTTGGAATGCAGGTTTCCCAATTTCAGAATTCCATGAGAATGGTGATTTTACAGTAAGCAAGCTTGATGAAGCAGGAGGGCTGATTTCAACAGCTACAGTAAAAGAACAACTGCTTTACGAAATTCATGATCCCGAAAGTTATTTAACACCAGATGTTGTTGCAGATTTCTCCCAAGCAACAGTTGAAGAAATTAGTGCAAACAACGTAATCGTAAAAGGAATTTCAGGTAAAAGAAAGAGCGGCTACTATAAAACAAGTGTAGGCTATGAGGATGGGTACATTGTGGAAGCAGAAATTAGTTATGGCGGTTCAGGATGTATGAACCGTGCAAAGCTCGCGGAGGAAATCGTTAGAAAAAGAATAGCATACACGAACCTTCCTTATAAAGATTTAAAAATAGATTATATTGGAAACTCCTCCTTATATGGAGAGAAGACATCTATAAATCTCATCCCTGAGGTTCGTTTGCGTGTGGCTGCAAGGTGTGAAGAAAGAAAAGAGGCCATGGCAATCGGGCAAGAAGTTGAGGCGTTATATACCAATGGCCCAGCGGGGGGCGGGGGTGTCCGTGTACATGTGGAAGAGGTCATTTCAATAGCTTCCATTCTAATACCAGAGGCGGATGTACGGGTAGATGTTGTATATGAGGAGTTGTAAGGATGAAGTTAAAAGAGCTGGCTCACTCCCGCACCGGGGATAAAGGAAATATTTCAAACGTTTCTTTAATTGTCTATCATTCAGAAGATTACGAGCGTCTCAGGCAAGCCGTTACAGCAGAAAGGGTAAAAGATCATTTCAAAGATATTGTAAAAGGAGAAGTAATTCGTTATGAGCTTCCTAAAATTGGAGCGATGAATTTTGTGATGCAGGAAGCCTTAGGAGGAGGGGTAACCCGGTCCCTTTCACTGGACCGGCATGGAAAAAGCTTAAGTTCTTATTTATTGGAAATGGAAATCAGTTTGGAAAGCTAGAAACGCAAGGTGGATTTAAAGGTGTGATCATAGCCTTTAAGTCCATCTTTTATTTTTGGAAAAATCAAAAATAACAGAAAACGAGTGAAAAATTAGGATGCTATCTTAATTTTTTCGGATTATCAAGGGTTTTGAAACCGTTTACAATTAAACTATCGTTTAAACAATTGATTGAGGGGGCGTAAAAGATGAGTAAACGGTTGAGAGCAAGAGCGCTTTTGGTTGTCTCAGCATTGATGCTGGTTCTGATGTCGGCCTGTTCGGGTAATGGCGAAAAGGCTTCGGGCAAAGGAAGCGGGGATAAGATTGAACTGACGTTTTGGAACATATGGACGGATCCTTCCCCACAAAATAAGGCGAGCCTAAAGGCCGTTAAGAAGTTTGAGAAGGAACATCCAAATATTGTGATCAAGCAGCAAAACATTCCTCATGACCAGTTTAAGGTCAAGGTGAAAACGCAAGCGGCTGGCCAGCAGCTGCCGGATCTGGTGCAGGTATGGCCGGGGGCTGAGCTGACACCGCTCGTAAACGGCAAGCTGATTCAGCCGCTCAACAGCATATTGAGCCATTGGGACGGCCTGATCAAGAAAAACCAGCTCACCGATTACAACGTGGACGGAAAGCAGTATGCACTGCCGGCGAACGTAACGCCAACGAGCCTTGTTTACTATAACAAAAAGATGCTTGCCAAAGCAGGGTATAAGGAATTTCCAAAAACATATGAAGATTTCAAAACGCTTATCAAAAATCTGAAAAAGCAAAACGTGATTCCAATCACGCTTGGTAATAAAGCGCAATGGGTACTGCAGTCTTCCTACATTTCTATGATTGGTGACCGCATGACAGGAAGCGATTTCCTTCCTGATGTATTAGATGGCAAAAAGAAGTTTACGGATCCGGAGTTCGTCAAAGCAGTCGGGGTAATTAAGGAACTTGCGGATATGAAGGCCTTTAACGATGACTTTAATTCTATTGATAATATCCAGCACAGAGACTTGTTCGTCATGGGTGATGCGGCGATGATGATCGATGGCGCATGGTCACTCGGCCCTGTTCTTGAGGCGATGGACGATGACAGCAACTTGGGAATTGCCCTTTTCCCTTCCATTGATGGAGGAAAAGGCAACCCTGAGGCCGTTTCTGCTGTCACCGGGACAGGCATTGCCCTCAACAGCAAGCTGAAAGGCGAGAAGCTGAAAGCCGCAAAGGAATTCTTGAAAAGCTTTTACAGCAAAGACTACTATACTGACTTGATGAAAGCAGATATTTTGGTTCCTGCTGATATTGATCCGCCTAAAGGTGTGAGTCCGGCCTTGAAGCAGGTATCTGAACTGACTGGCGACCATATCGCACCGGTTTATGATGCCACTCTTCCGGTGGATGTTACCGATGTGATCAATTCAGGGCTGCAGGAGGTCACGCTTGGTCAGATGACGCCGGAGCAGCTTGCCAAAAAACTGCAGGCAGCGGTGGATAAAGAAAAGTAAAAGGATCAGTTGGAAATCAAGTAAACTTGCTTGATTTCCTCCTTTTTAAGGAGGGATACCATGCATCTGTTAAACCGCTATAAGTGGCCGGCCCTAATTGGCATCGCGCCGGCACTTGTCATCTATCTGTTATTTGCCATCGTTCCTATCATTCTTTCCTTCTATTATTCAGTCATGGATTGGGACGGTTTTACGAAAATGAAGTTTGTGGGGCTGGCAAACTTTAAGGAAGCACTGGATGATCCCGTATTCTGGGGAGCTTTGAAGAATAACCTGCTGGTCGTGGCCGCGTCCGTCTTTGGTCAGGTTCCGCTCGCCTTGTTTTTCGCTTTGCTGATCAACCGCAAGCTGAAATTCGGCAAGGTGTTCAGAACATTGGGCTTCATGCCGGTTGTCATCTCGACCGTCATTATCTCTCTTGTCTGGGGGATGATGTATAACTCGAGAAGGGGACTCTTCAACCAGCTGCTTGAAGGAATCGGTCTTGGCGACTGGGCGCAGAACTGGCTGGGAGATCCGAAATGGGCCATGTTTTCCGTTTGTGTGACGATCATCTGGCAGTTTATCGGGCTGTATTTGATTATCTTTCTGGCAGCACTCCAAAATATTCCGGAAGAAATTTATGAAGCGGCCAAAATTGATGGAGCGTCCGGCCTTAAACGGACCTTATACATTACGCTGCCCATGATGAGAAACACCATCATGGTGGCCGTTATTCTTTGCATCAGCGGGAGCTTGCGGACCTTCGACCTCATTTATGTGATGACAACGGGAGGGCCTGGCCATACGACGGAAGTGCTGGCGATGTACATGTTTGACCAGACGTTTTCTTCCACAAGATATGGCTATGGAAGCACCCTGTCGCTCTTTATCTTTTTCTTCAGTCTCGCGCTTGTCTACCTGTCTACTCTTATTCTGAGAAAAAGGGGGGATTAAAATGGCTCATGTAATGGCTGAAAAACAGAAGAACATCGAGCTTCGAAAAGAATCAAACAAGGGCAGGCGTTTTTCGAAAAAGGCGCTGATTTATCTTTTGCTAGTGATCTATGGGCTGGTGAACGCCTATCCAATGTTCTGGATGTTTCTGAATTCGTTTAAAAGCAATATCGATTTTGCGAAGAACCCGTTTGGTTTGCCGGTGCAATGGCTGTTTGATAACTATAAAACCGCCTGGGAGACAGCAAAGCTCGGCACCTATTTTTTCAATAGCGTCATTGTTTCCGTGGCAGCGGTGGCGGTAACGATTTTTGCCGGTGCCATCGCGTCCTACTTTCTGGCGCGGTTTGCTTTCAAATGGGGAAAGATGGTGTACGCCTTCTTTGTATTCGGCATGCTGATCCCCATTCATGCCACACTCGTTCCAATGTTTCTGCTCATGAAGTCTTTGGGCCTCTTAAACACACATCTTGGATTAATATTACCGTACATTGCTTTTAACCTGCCCATCACGATCTTTATCCTCGTTAGCTTCATGAAGTCCTTTCCACGGGACATTGAGGAATCGGCAATCATGGATGGGTGCGGTGTTTTCCGGATTTTCTTTTCGATCATCCTTCCAATGACCCGGCCGGCATTGGCTACAGTCATAATCCTGAACTTCATTAACAACTGGAACGAATTTTCCTTTGCGCTTGTGCTGATTAATGATGATTCGTTAAAAACACTTCCGCTTGGGCTGGCTAACTTCGCCGGGCAGTTCACCACCAATTATGGCGCCCAGATGGCAGGCCTTACGATGGCCGTTATCCCAGTAATCATCATTTATTTATTGCTTGAGGACCATCTTGTGAAGGGGATGACAGCCGGTGCGGTAAAAGGCTAAGCTAGTGTTATACGAAGCATAACAGGAGTAGATGCGATGAAACGGCTTCTCTATTTTCCCGACTGGCAGCTGAGGTGGAAGTTCTTATTCATTTTCCTGGCACTGGTGATGATCCCGATGATTGCCTTCAGCTTATTCATTTATTCACAGGCAAACCAGGCCATCCAGCTGCAGGCGATCGACAATACGAAAAGCCATCTGGAGAAGGTGGAAGACAATATGTCAGCTGCCATTCTCAGCATTGAAGATATTTCTTCCTACATGATTTACAGTAATGACTTCCGGACCTTTTTAACAACACCAAGTACCCCGGAGAACCAGATCCGGCTGAAACATCTGGAAGAACGGATCAACGGCTATGCGGTTTTTCATTTGAATTCCAAACCGTATTTGGATTCCATCACGCTTACCGGCCTTCATAACAGCCGGATTCATATCGGCACTCCGCTGGAGAAGAATGAGGAGGGCGTCTGGGAAAGAAAGGCGAAAGCGCTTTATGGCAAAGTATTTTGGAGCGAGGCCTATACGATTACAGATGATTGGGGCCGAAAGAAAAAGGTCGTCAGCTTGTTCAGGGTAATCAATGATATCAACAATGTCACCAGGCCGATCGGCCTGGTGACCATCCGGCTGGATGCCGCCAAGCTGTACCAGATCATTGAAACCGATTCAAAAAGTCTTCAGCAAACCTTTGTGTTGGACCATAATCAAAAAGTTGTCCTTCACCATGATCCATCATTGATTGGCAGAACGTATCCCGATAAGAAGTTTATGAATAAGACGCTGCAGCAAAAAGAACAGGGAGGATCCTTTCTTTACGAAAAAGAATCAGAGCAATACCATGTGGTCACCCAGCCGCTTGAAGGAACAGATTTGGTTCTTGTCGCCATTGTCGACAAGGCGAATGTAGCGGAAGGCTTAAAGAAGATCATGGATTCGATCATCATGATGATGGTGGTCCTTACCTTGTTTGGAATCCTGGCCATGGCGGGTTTTTACCATTTTAATATTAAGCGGATCGTTCGTTTGACGGAGCAGACCCGGCAAGTGGAAAAGGGTGACTTTTCTGCGAATGTCCTGGTCCATTCCCGGGATGAAATCGGATTGCTGGGCTTACGATTTAACAAGATGGTGGAGAGGATTCAGCATTTGATTGAAAAAGAATACAAGATGGAAATCCGCAGCAGGGAAGCGGACCTCAAGCTTCTGCAAAGCCAGATTAATCCTCACTTTCTGTACAACACACTTGATATGATTCGCTGGACAGCCAGGCTTGAGAATGCGATGGACACGAGCAAGCTGATCGAACAGCTTTCCAAAATGTTTCGAATCAGCCTGAACCGGGGCAAGCCCTGGATAACGCTTGAGGCCGAACTGACCTACAGCCAGAGCTATTTGGCACTGCAAAAAAGAAGACTCGGAAAAAAGCTGGAGTTCACGCTGTATTGCGAAGCCGGAATTATGGAAGCTCAGGTGCTTAAACAGTTGATCCAGCCACTTATTGAAAACAGCCTTCAGCATGGATTTGAGAATATGCGTAAAATCCGGAAAATCTATATCCGCTGTTTTCAGGAAGAAAACAGGCTGGTCATTGATGTGATGGATAACGGCAAAGGATTTTCTCCTGAAGAGGCGGCATCCGCCATGAGAGGAGGCTTTGCCCTTCAAAATATTCTGGACCGGTTAACTAGCGCTTATGGGGAACGGGGAGCGCTGGAAATCCGGAAGAAAGAATCCGGGGGAGCATGGGTCAGGCTTGTTTTTCCTTTTGATGCCGAAAAAAGTGAAGGTGATGGCTATGACGCTGAGAGTGTTGATTGTGGACGATGAACCCATCATTGTGCAGGGACTGAAGGAAACCGTGCCATGGGGCCAAATCAACGCAAAAGTCGTTGGAGAAGCTTATGACGGTGAAGAAGCGATTGAAATTCTGCAGGAAACTGAAGTGGATGTTATTTTATCGGATGTGAAGATGCCAGTCATGGATGGATTGAAGCTGAGAGAATGGGTATATAAGAATGCCCCTGGAATAGAGACGGTAATGGTCAGCGGCTATGATGAGTTTGAATACGCTCAGCGGGCCCTCCGGCTCGGTGTAAAGGATTATTTGCTGAAACCGGTGGACATTGAAGAATTAATGGTTCTTGTCCAAAAAATATCAAATGAAAGACGGCATGACCTTGAAAAAGAGTGCAGACAGCATCTGCAGCGGCTGCTGACGGACACGGTCCTCGATCACGAAATGGATGGGGAAGACCGCCGTGTTACGTGTCTGGAAGGAAAGCATTTGCTTTTACTGGGCAGTGAGATGCAGCAGTATCATGAAAAAACAGAGAACCTCAATCCAGAGCAGGAACAAGAATTGAAACAGAGGTGGAAAGCAGCGCTGGAAAACGAGTTGAACTCACAGGATATGATCAGTGCCTCTTTTTTCAGTGACCAAAATCGGCTGATTACCCTTTGCCTTACAGAAAATGACGATAAGGAAAAGGAGCATTTCCTCCGGGTGCAAAAGGGTTTGGAAAAGAAGGCGGGGATCAGCTGCTTCTTGTGCATGATTGCTGTCGAGGTAAGTCAGGATCTGAAAAGTGGCTATCAGGAATTACTGCACGGCCTGGATGGGTATCCGTTTCAGCCCGAACCGGTTTATTGGTCATCGGAGGTGAAGGATTCTTCCTGTTCTTTTTCATGTGAAGAAGAAGTGAGGCAGGTGTTTCAGCTGGAAGCAGATGATACGGCCGAAGCGGCAGAACAGCTTTTTCTGAAGTTCTCCGACTGCCGGTATACGGCTGGCGCGATTTGTATGGCCATTTCATCTGTCGAACACAGCCTTTTGGAATGGTGTCCAAAGGCTGTTCGCTTCGAGTTTTTAATGGGAGTGAACCCGACCGTATACAACTCTTACAATCAGCTGAAGAACCTGTTTTTAAAGGATCTGTCATCTTATTTCTCGTTTCAGCAGAGCGCAGCCCATAAAGGATCACGCTGGCTGATTAAGAAAGCGGTTTCTTATATTCAAAAGCATTATGCCGAGGACCTGAAGGCAGGTGAAGTAGCGGGCATTATCCATGTTTCGCCAAATCACTTCAGTCAGCTGATCAAGCAGGAAACGGGAAAACATTTTAATGACTTTTTACACGAGGTCCGGCTGGAACAGGCGAAGAAATTGTTAAAGGAAACCTCTTGCCGCGTTTTTGAAATTGCGGAGAGAGTAGGATACCGCGAATACAAATACTTCGTTCATATCTTCAAGAAAAGTACGACACTTACGCCAACCCAATACCGGAATCTGGCTCACGCCCATGGCGGGCACGAAAGAAATCCATATGAAGAAAGGGAGAGAATGTGAAATGAAGCTATCAGGCGAATGGAAGCTGAAGTGGTTTGAGCCGGGGAAGGTGCCTTCTCTGGAAATAGCAGCTCCATCCTATATCGATCATTTTTGGATGGGGGCGTCTGTCCCGGGAGACGTTCACTCCGAGCTTTTGAAGAAAAGGCTCATTGAAGATCCATTTGTAGGACACAACGACCTGGCCAGCAGCTGGGTGGAAGAAAAGGAATGGTGGTACCGCACCACATTTCTGTGGGAGGATGAATGCCTGGATGAGGAATATCTGCATCTGATTTTCGAAGGACTTGATACGTATGCGACCATTTTTCTTAACGGAAAAGAAATCGGAATCACGGAAAACATGCTGGTGGAGCATACCTTTGAGGTTACCCGGCAGGTTCAACAGGGTAAAAATGTGATCGCCGTTAAATTCGATCCCATCGCCATCCACATGAAAAACAAGGAAAAGGATTATTGGTGCAGTTATGGAAAGGAACGTATCTGGACACGCAAGGCTGCAATGAATTTTGGATGGGACTGGGGTCCGCGCCTCGTGACTGCGGGAATTTGGAAGGATGTTTCCTTAAAAAAATACACAAAAGCCCATCTTGAAGGAGTACACGCAAAAACGGTGAAAGTTGAAGAGGATAAGGCGCTGATCGAGGTGGAAGCTGACATTAAACAGTCGTTTAAAAACAAAGAAACGCTGTCCCTGTCGGTCGAACTCCGGTCCGGAACAGAAGTGGTCACCTCAGAAACAGATGTGCTCTACCGTAATGGCAGAACCACAATGGAGGTGCCTCAGCCGAAGCTATGGTGGACGCACGACCTTGGCGACCCATACCTGTATCAATTAAGAATAGAACTGAAGGATGAAAGCGGAGCGGTCCTTGATGTTCATGAACAGAGCTTTGGCATCCGCGAAATTAAGGTGGAACTAACCCATGAAAACGGAGAAAACCTGTTTGCTTTCAATTTGAACGGTGTCAGGATTTTTGCCAAGGGGGCGAACTGGATTCCTGTTCACAGCTTTATCGGCA
Organism: Fictibacillus sp. S7; assembly: GCF_004127935.1. Taxonomy (NCBI): domain Bacteria; kingdom Bacillati; phylum Bacillota; class Bacilli; order Caryophanales; family Fictibacillaceae; genus Fictibacillus; species Fictibacillus sp. S7. The sequence continues at coordinate 3,845,850 of NZ_QJKL01000001.1, forward strand.
GTGCAGAAGACAGCAGATATACGAAGCTTCTGGAACTGGCCAAGGACGCTCATATGAATATGATGCGTGTCTGGGGCGGCGGCATCTATGAAAAGGATATCTTTTACAAAGAATGTGACCGGTTAGGACTGCTTGTTTGGCAGGACTTCATGTTTGCCAACGCCCTTTATCCTGATTACAACCGGAATTTTATGCTCAATGTGAAGGACGAAATCACGAAGGTCATAAAAAGGCTGAGGAATTACTCATGTCTGGCGATCTGGTGCGGCAATAACGAGATCGACTGGATTTATGACCGCAAGCATTCGGACGGCGAGATTACCACACCATTTTACGGAGAGCGCATATATCATGAAGTGATTCCAGAGCTGCTCACAGAGCTCGATCCTGGCAGGCTGTATTGGCCAAGCTCCCCCTTTGGAAGTTCGGGAGAAAGCGACCTCGATGATGAAACGGTGGGTGACCGCCATAACTGGGTGGTTTGGCACGGAAATGTCGAGCCAAGAAAAAAAGGAGAGCCGGTCATTCAGGACATTTCGCTTGAAGGGGTTTCTTTTAAACAGTACAAAAAGGATTATACCCTCTTTTCGAGCGAGTTTGGCATGCATGCGTCTTCCAACTCTCATACCTTGTCCAAATACATTCCAGAAGGCGAGTTTTATTGGAAAAGTGCAGAGATGTCCTACCGGAACAAAGATCATTTTCATGAAAAAGGGATTCTTCTTATGGAAGGGTTCACCGGAGTGCCGGATACCATTGAAGAGTATATGAACTATTCGATGCTGACCCAGGCAGAAGGGCTGAAGTACGGAATTGAACACTACAGGCGCCGCAAGCCGTACACCAGCGGTGCGCTCATCTGGCAGCTTAACGATTGCTGGCCGGGCACCAGCTGGTCCATGGTCGATTATGAACTCCTGCCAAAAGCGTCCTATTATTATGCCAAAAGGTTCTTTGCCCCTGTTCTTGTTACGCTTGACCATGATCCCGGCAGCGACATTGAACTCACGGTGATCAATGATCAGCTGCAGCCGGTGAACGACTCGGTGACGCTGGAAGTTCTTGATTTTAATGGAGAAACCGTATTTTCGCGGAAACTGGATTTTGAATCGGAAGGAAACAGTGTTTTATCCCTTTTCAAATTTACAGAGGAGGAAATCCTTCAGGGGAAAAACGCGGGTGAAGTGATTGTTTGCCTTTCTTCAAGAAATGGAGCGTTTCCGGAAAATAGATACTATTTGCGGGATTTCAAGGAGATGAACTATCCGGAGGCACACCTGGAAATTGAAGAAAGCAGAGAGCAGAATACCATCACTGTCAGGGCGGACAAGCTCGCCCGTTTTGTAAAAATCGATGTTGATCAGGAAGAGGTGCTTTGCTCGGATAACTTCTTTGATCTGCTGCCTGGTGAGGAAAAAAACATTCGGATACATTCTTTAAAAGGGCATGAGTTCAATTTAGAATCTCTGAGGGTCTCTGCCATTAATGCGGACTCAATGAAAGCAACAGAAACAGAAGCCATACAACTTTAAGGAAAAGGAGCGAACGTGATGACACAGGAATTGTCCTTCAATGCAACCAGCACAAAAAGCACTTTGCAGCTAAAAGACTGGAAGTTCAAGGCATGTGATGAACAGAACTGGCTTTCTGCCGAAGTACCGGGATGTGTGCATACCGATCTACTAAAAAATAGGCTGATCTCTGATCCGTTTTACGGTAAAAATGAGCTGCAGCTTCAATGGATCGATAAGAAAGATTGGGAGTACGAGACCACGTTTGATGTGCCTCATACCATGCTTTCCCTCGACCGGCTGGAGCTTCTGTTTCAAGGGCTGGATACGTACGGTGATGTTTACCTGAATGATACGCAAATTCTAAAGACAGACAATATGTTCAGGGTATGGAAAAAGGATGTTAAGGAGCACCTGAAAGAACAAAACAATGTGCTTCGGATCCGCTTTTGCTCGCCCATTGAAAAAGATCTCGTAAAACAGGAGAAGCTCGGTTATAACCTGCCTGCGGTCAATGACCATTCGGAGGACGGAGAAGTAGGCGACAAGACGTTAAGTGTGTTCGCGAGAAAGGCGCCGTATCATTATGGCTGGGACTGGGGCCCTCGTTTTGTGACGAGCGGAATCTGGAAAAGCGTTGAACTGGCAGGCTGGTCAACGGCAGAGATTAGCGACCTTTTTATTCAGCAGAAAAAGGTTACTTCCTCTTCCGCCGAACTGACCGCTGTCGTGGAGATTGAAACGGAAAAAGAGGCTGAAGGCATCCTCCATATAGAAGCAGAAGGAGTCAGTATATCACAGGATGTACGATTGGCTGTTGGAACCAATACGGTAGAAATCGAACTGAAAATCACCAATCCGAAGCTCTGGTGGAGCAGAGGCCTGGGTGAACCGCATTTGTATGATTTTACTGCATCGTATGTTCAGGAAGAGCAGATGATTACGGAAAAAACGGTACGCACAGGGCTGCGTTCAATCACGCTGGTTCGCGAAAAAGATGAACAAGGCGCTTCCTTTTACTTCGAATTAAACGGAGTACCGGTTTTCGCCAAGGGAGCCAACCATATTCCAAACGACAGCTTTGTTACCGAAGTGACCTATGAGCGGTACAAACACGAAATCATCAGTGCAGAACTGGCGAACATGAACATGCTCCGGGTGTGGGGCGGCGGAATCTATGAAAACGACGAGTTCTATGAACTGTGTGACCAGCACGGGATCTTGGTTTGGCAGGATTTTATGTTTGCCTGCAGCATGTATCCTGGCGACCAGGCTTTTATGGACAATGTCAAGGCCGAGGCGGAGGATAACATCAGACGCCTAAGAAACCATCCGTGCATTGCATTATGGTGCGGAAACAATGAGATGGATGTTGCCTGGGCCCAATATGATGAGGAAGCGGGATGGGGATGGAAGCAGCAGTATTCACAGGAGCAAAGGGATGAAATCTGGCAAGCCTATGATACACTTTTTCATCACCTGCTGCCGGAAGCCGTTCAACGGCTCTCGCCTGAAATAGCGTATTGGCCGTCATCGCCGATGGCCGATTGGTCCAATGACCGGCAGCAGCATTCAAACTATGTATCCGGCAGCGGTGACATTCACTACTGGGACGTGTGGCACGGCTCTAAACCCTTTGAGGAATACAACAGTCATGTTGGGCGCTTTATGAGTGAATACGGGTTTCAATCGTTTCCGGAATATAAAAGTGTAAAACAGTATGCGGAAGATGAGGATATGGAACTTGAATCGGAAGTGATGCTTCACCACCAGAAAAACGGCCGCGGGAACGCCCTGATTAAAGAATACATGGAAAAGTACTTGCCGGTAGCGAAGGATTTTCCGTCGTTCCTTTACATGAGCCACGTGCTTCAGGCTGAGGGCATTAAGTCTGCCATTGAGGCCCACCGCAGGAAAAAGCCCTATTGTATGGGAACCTTGTACTGGCAAATGAATGACTGCTGGCCAGTAGCCTCATGGGCTAGTATGGATTACTACGGACGCTGGAAGGCACTGCATTATTATGCGAAGAAAAGCTTCCAAGATGTTATGGTGTCCATTGACGGAACGAACAGCGAAAAAGTGGATGTTCATGTGATTTCGGATCAGTTGGATCCGGTGGAAGGAACACTGATTTCGAGGCTGCTGAATTTCCAGGGTGAGGTCATCAGGGAATTCAAGGATGCTGTGAATCTCGATAAGAACACAGGCAACGTAATATTGTCCCTGTCCACGGCCGAGCTGCTGGATGGACAGGATCCGGCAGGAACTGTCTTTCAGGCAGAGCTTGTTGCAGATGAAAGAGTCATAGATTGCAAGGAGCATTATTTTGTGTCCGGAAAAGAACTAAAACTAAAGATACCGGTGCTGTCTATAACAAGAGTCAGTGACAGTGAATACATGATTGAAACGAATACGCTGGCCAAGCAGGTTTGGCTTTCGACGGATACCGAGGGCGTGTTTTCGGATAACTATTTTGATTTGATTCCGGGAAGGCCAAAGCGGATTCAATTTTTCGAGCGCAAAGATGGGGCGCTTGTCTTTGGGTCACCGGAAAATTTGGAAGTTCAATCTATGTATGATTTTATGAAAAGGTAACCATGTTTGTACTTGTGGGAGTTAATATCCGTTCCAGGATGCTCGCTTTCCTCAGGCGGTCGCTGAGCCTTACCGGCGTAAACGCCTACTGTTCTCGTCGCAAGCTCCTGCGGTAACGGCGCGAGCGCCTCATCTGTCCCGCTTTTCCCGTAGGAGTCTCGCACCTTTCACTCCTGTCAACCAATCGATGAAGAATAAAAAGACTGACCCGGGTGCTGTAAAAGGCTTTCGGGTCTTTTTTATTAAGTTCTGTGGTATAATGAATAAAAATTTTGAAAATTTAGAACATGGAGGGATAACTTCTTGAATATACCGATGCTGTTGCCTCAGTTTTTGGATCGTGCCGTCAAGGTTTATGGAAAGAAAGCAGCAATCGTAGGGGAAAAACGAACGTATACATACAGAGAAATAAACGACCGGGTTAATCAGCTGTCACGCGGGTTGCAGGAAGCGGGGATTAACAAGGGTGACCGCGTGGCCTATCTGGCACCGAACACATCCGAAATGTATGAAGGGTTCTATGGGGTGCTGCAGCTGGGTGCGGTGATGGTGCCGCTCAACACACGCCTGAAGCCTGAGGATTATTTGTATATCCTCAATCACAGTGGCACAAGAGTTTTATTTGTCGATAATGAGCTCCTTCAGCTGATCAAACCGGTTCTTGATGATCTAACTACTCTAGAGGCGATTTTCGTCCATGGTTTGGAAGAGGATCAGGATGCCTGCCGGTCGTATGAAAAATGGCTCAGCAGTTTTGAATCTGATCCCGTTGACCGGCCGGGTATGGATGAAAATGATCTGGCCACACTGCTTTACACGAGTGGAACGACAGGCAAGCCAAAAGGAGTCATGCTGTCTCACCGCAGCAATTTTATGCATGCGCTTACAACGCAGCATCACCTGCGTGTATCAGATCATGATGTGCTTCTGCATGTATTGCCGATGTTTCATGTGAATGGCTGGGGATCGCCTTTTTATTACACAGCAAACGGTGCTACTCAAGTGTTCTTGAAAAAGGTAGTGCCAGCTCATATTTTTCAAAAGGTGAAAGAGAACAGTGTCACGGTAATGCACATGGCGCCGACGGTTTTAAACGGACTGCTTCAGTATGCCGATCAGCAGGCGGAGGAAGCCAAAACAGAACAAAATATCCGGATTGTGATTGCCGGTTCCGCGCCGCCTCCTGCTTTTGTTAAAGCGGTGGTAGAAAAGCTGAAGTGGGAGTTCATTCAGGTGTACGGCATGACAGAAGCTGCTCCGCTGATCACAACCTCGATCATCCGGGACACCCAGCAACATTTGGATCCAGAGGAAAAGTATCGCCTTAAAGCCAAGGCCGGCTATGAGTTTATTGGCAGCGAGGTGAAAGTGGTCAATGAAAACGGAGATGAAGTGGCACCGAACGGAAAAGAGATTGGTGAAATCATTGTTCGCAGCAACACGGTGATGGAAGGATACTGGAATAACCCGGAAGAGACCCATAAAGCCATTCGCGATGGTTTTTATCATACAGGGGATATGGCGTTCGTTGATGAGGAAGGAAACATCGAGATCGCCGACCGTAAAAAAGATATTATTATCTCGGGCGGCGAAAACATTTCATCCATCGAAGTGGAAGCGGTGCTGTATGATCACCCGGCTGTCCTTGAGACAGCGGTGATTGCCGTGCCGCACGACAAGTGGGGAGAAACTCCCCAAGCCGTAGTTGTACTCAGGGACGGTTATGAGACGAGTGAAGACGAACTCATCACCTTTGCGCGAAGCCGGATGGCCCATTTTAAGGCGCCGACGATCATTAAGTTTGTCGACGAACTGCCAAAGACTGCATCTGGCAAGATCCAGAAGGTTCATCTCAGAAAGGCCTACTGGGAGAATAAAGGAAAGCTGGTAAACTAGTTTTGTATAGAGGACCGGGCTTGCGCCGGCCTCTTTTTGTTTGCTGTTTTGGTGAAAATGACGTGATATGTAACTGTTTTGTGCTGAACCGCAACTAATAAACCGGCTCAACCCACAAGTAACGCATCGAGCGACCTCCACAAGCTCCCGAAAGCAAGAGAGCAGCTGAACATGTCAGCTGCCTGCTTCCTTAAGTAATTTTTGTTTGGCCGTATAGGCCATATGAAAGTATTTGCTCGCTTTTTTGTCATTTGAGACACTGTAGAATTGGGAGGCAAGCTTTTCCGCATAATCCTGCACATAACCCCACAACTGCATGGATTCAAAATAGGAAAGGGCATCAGATGCTGTTTTTTCAAGCTGTTCTGCGGTAGCTGAATGATTGCAGTCGCTCAAAATGGAAAAGTGATGAATATATTCTTCGTTTTGTGCATTCCGAGCGATTTTTAAGCCCAGTGTAATCCACTCATTAGCCCGTTCGAAATTTCTTAGCTTTACTTGTTCACGGGCAATCAGATAGGCAGTTTTAAAATCGGTGTTTTTTTCTTCAAATGCTTCGCTTAAGTGAGCGAGCGCTTTCTCAGAGTAATTTTGTTCTGCATACAGCATTCCCAGATTATAGCGGATTTTCAGTTCAAACGGTTCTTTTTTCAGCGTGCTGGAACGAAGAATGTCGAGTGCAGAGAGAAAATGATCTTCAGCTTCCCTGAACTGTTTTAATGAAGTGGAGGCCAGGCCGATGACGTTTTCGCTGCCGGCAAGCTTCACTTCATAACCGGACTTGTCCTCAAAATACTCTTTGGCTTTAAGGGCATGGCGGACGGCAAGCAGAGGCTGCCGTATATGATAATAAAAGGTGGCGACTTTATAGTTGAACTCTGCTTTTTCAATGTCATCGGTAAACTGATTTAAACGTTTTTCAGCAAGCTGGTAGTGAAGCTTCGCTTCCAGGTAATTTCCGGTTTCTGTAGCATAAATGGCTTTGAAGAAGTGAAAGTAATAAGATAAAAAGTCGTCGGTTTCTCTTTTCTGCCCTTCATTCAGATGGTTCAGGGTATACCTGGCCTCCCATAAATCGTCGATCAGCAGTTGATACCTGAAGCATAATAAAGAGTAATAGATAAAAAGAGTCTGGGTAGGATCAATCTCCATGTTTTCAATCTTTTCGTCAATCTCCAGCTTGAGTCTGCGGGATTCTACGAGGTTTTGTGAAAGAATTTCACGGTACCAGCTGTTTAACAGCTGAATCATCTGATCCGTACTCGTCAACTCTATTTCCATAACATTCGCCCCACCTTTTTGCATAAATTTACATTTTAACACAATCTTAGCATATTGGGCTTTTTAACGATTGAGTCAATTGACGCAATTAATAGAAAATTCATCCGTTCCTTTTCTCCTACTTTTTATGTCCAACTAAAAAAGGGAAGGAGACCGCTCTCTCTTCCCTGAATGCTATGTGAAGTTCTGGGTGTGCACCTGGCAACGCTCTGGTTACCCATTCGTTGTAGAAAATGTTTTCCCGTGTTCGGCATTCGGTACGGCTGAGTGTTCCGCGATATAGCCACCAATCAATAAAGCGCCAGCTAATGCAATACCAACAAGAGCACCTGTCATTTTCTTCATATTGACACCCCTTAAAAATATTTTTAGTTTTCAGTCTGCTGAAGCTACAAGATGTCAGACCCCCCTGACCTCCTTCCTTCAACAATGTTTTACAATTTACAACAATAATAGCAAATATTAATAGAATTGGAGTGGGTAATTTGTTTTAATTTTCAAAAATTTTACATCAGTCTAATTTACTAATTTTTCCTGAATTAAAAGATCCCCCGCAGAACATTAGCGGGGGATCTCATCGTTGGGCTATTTCTTTTCAAGCTCTTCCTGTAAAACCCTCATTTTTTATTTTCGGCAAGGTAATGCTCGACTTTGTTAACACCGCCGCCAAATAGACGTTTGCCCGTTCCGGTGTAGGTGTATCCGAAATCATCCTTTTGTTTGTAATGATTAACGGCCTTGTCCAGATCATGAAAGATTCTGTGCAAGTAAAGCAATGCTGTTTTGTCCTTCTCTTTGGACACTATTTCAGCCAGCTCTCTGGCATTTTGGAAATCTTTTTTTACCGTTTCACTTTTTACCGTAACAGAACGGATTTCATTCACCAGTTCAATGGCGTGAGTTTGCTGATCCGCCCAGTTGATCGTTTCGTCCTTGTCATAGCAAAGCGTTTTATTATAGTACTGATGGGTGGAATCGATCAGTGTGCTATAGGGGACTTCCCCTCCTGGTTCTGTGGCTTCGACCTCCTCGGTTACAGAAGCTGTTGACAAGTAATACCATCCCAGTCCGGCCAGACTTACGAGAAGCACGGCAGCCAAAATGTAAAGCTTTCTTTGGTTTTTTATAATCGTCAAACTCTCACTTCCTTTGTTTTTGAAATTACCAATTTTCAGTGTAACTTTTATTGGCTTTGATCGACTAATAAGGTGTAATCCAAATAATCAGGGTGATAAAAAGAGAGGGGTCTTAAAAAATGAAAAAAATGATTGCTTCTGTTTTAACTGCTTCTGCATTGCTTATGGGAGTTCCTTCTGTGGCCGGTGCCCAGACCGCCCCAGATTACTCCATATTTCAACTGCCAAAGTCAGGAGTTCTGAAATCCGGTGACCATGGAGAAAACGTGAAAATCCTTCAATGGGCATTAAATAAAGTGATGAATGCAGGGTTGAAAACAGACGGAATCTTTGGCCCAAATACAAAGAAAGCCGTCATTGCCTTTCAAAAGAGTGCAAAATTGGTTCCGGATGGGATCTATGGAAAAAAAACGCATGCTGCTCTGTCTGAAAAAGTGAACTCTTACGGCTTTCCGGAAATCGTGTTGAAAGAAGGCAGCAAGGGGAATGCGGTAAAAATTCTTCAAAAAGCACTGAATGAAATTGGATCTTCTCTCAGTGTGGACGGCATTTATGGCCCGAAAACCAAAGCGGCAGTCCTCAAGTTTCAAAAGAAATATCCAGAGCTGAAGGATACAGGTATTTTTGATGCTCCAACACGAATTCTCCTGGATAAAGTACTGCACGACTAATCTGATTTTGTATGCACCCGAAAAAGCTTGCAGCTAGTTTACTAGTCTGCAAGCTTTTCTTTCTCTTTACTTAGTTACGAGCACTGGACATTCCGCTTCGGATAACACCTGTTGGCTTACACTGCCCAGGACCATACGCTTCAGCCCGCTCAGTCCCCGGCTTCCCATGACGATCAGATCCATATCATGAACTTTTGCATAGTCACAAATCGACTTTGCTGCATCCCCTTCAAGAATTTCTGTTTTCACATGGTCTGTATAGTGTAATGCTGTATTTCTTGCTTCCTCCAATAACGTTTCGCCCTGTCCTTTTTCCGAAGCTGCGGCGTCCCTTACTTCCTGCTCGACTGATCCCTTGTAGGCTGCCATTGTAAACCCTTCCCCATAAAGCGGGTAGGCCGGTTCAGCCAAAACATGGGCGAGCGTCAACTCGCTTCCTGTGCTTTTTGCCAGTTCTGCACCATATTGCAGGGCTTGATGACTTCCTTCTGAGCCGTCAAGCGCAATCATCACTTTTTCATACTTCATCTTATTCTCCTCCTTTGCAAAATACTGGCGGGCCGAAACAAGGAAAGAGCGTCCTAACTGTGGATGTGTTCTTTCCATTTTTAGTTTTTTTCCAGAATCCAGAGTGCCATTTGAAGGGCAAAGGCATCCTTGAACTTCCTGGGATCATAACCCGTTTCTTCTTTTATTTTGTTTAGTCTGTAAATGAGTGTATTCCGGTGAATATGGAGGCTGTCTGCGGTTTGCTGCAAATTCAGATGGTGATCCAAAAAACACTGCAGTGTGCCGGTTAATGAAAGCACAGAGTTTAGCAGTACACGGCGTGAAAGCCTGGCAGCTGCAACAGGGTTCAACTGATGGATCAGCGCCTGGGCTTCAAGCTTTGCGAACGAAAGCACCTCCTCCTGCGGATCACCGATTTCAAGAGCAAGGATGCAGTCTGTGTACGATTGATGAAATAATTCCAGAGTGGAGAACGGTGTGCTGCAGGCTATTCGGAACTTGAAATGGTGGAATTTCAATAGCTGCAGGACCGCCTCTTGCTTTCTTTTTCCTTCGTCTTCTTTTTGATAAGAAAAGGCCATACACAATCGTTTGGTGTGAACAAATCCTGCCAGGCAATGATCCGATCCCGCAGCCTTTTCCAGCTGCTGGATAAGCACCGAACGAGACAGGGATTGACCTTCGTCCAGTTCAATAACCAGTGTCTGGAGGGTGGGGGGCAGTTCAATCTTCAGAAGGCCAAGCCGTCGAAGAACATGCTCGATGGATGGCTGTTCGCTCAGCAAGTCCTCGATAATCATATCCTTTGTTCGCTGCTGCCATTCCGTCTGGCTGGCCATATACGACTGTTTCACCATGAGCTCTGTCGTCATTTTCACCAATCCGGCCACATCTTCTATTTCTTTGGGATTTCCGGTGATCCCGATGACCCCGACAATTTGCTGGTCGAAGACGATAGGTAGATTAATCCCTGGCTGGGCGCCTCTCCATTTACCATCGTGGTCCAGAGGAACGGTAAAAGGCTGTTCGCTTCGCAGCACTTCCAGGGCACCCTCATGAATATGATAGAGGCGCGATGAATCACAGGAAGCGATGATGATGCCCTTATTGCTCATGATATTCACATTGCGGTTTAGCCGGGCTGAGGTTTCTTTTACGATCATTTCAGCGATTTCAGTCGTTAGCATGACGTTCTCCTTTGGTTATTTTCTACAAAAAATTATAAAAAATAAAAGCGATTTATAGAGGTTTTATCTATAGATATATAATTTTCAGACAAGTATACTATAACCAACCATATATTGAAAGCGTTTTCTAAGAGGGGGGTTCAGGGTTGAAGATTGTTATTGCGCCAGACTCATATAAAGGAAGTTTATCGGCAATGGAAGCTGCAGCAGCGATCGAACGCGGGATAAAGAAGGCGGATCCTTCAATTGAAACGGTCCTTGTGCCGGTGGCTGACGGCGGAGAAGGAACCATGGACACACTAGTTGCCGCGACTGCCGGTAAGAAGAAAGAAGTGAGGGTAACCGGTCCGCTGGGACAAGAGGTTGTCGCATCCTATGGCGTATTGGGTGATACCAGCATGTGTGTGATCGAAATGGCTGAAGCCTCAGGGCTTTGCCTGCTTATGCAAGAGGAACTCAATCCGCTGGCTTCTACCACATTTGGGACCGGACAGCTGATCAAACAGGCACTGGATGATGGATTCCGCTCCTTTATTCTCGCTATCGGTGGGTCAGCCACCAATGATGGCGGTGCAGGTATGCTCCAGGCGCTTGGTATGAAGCTGGTGGACAAAAATGGAGCCGAGATCGGTTCCGGAGGCGGAGAGCTAAGCTGTCTGGAAGTTATTGATGACACAGGATTTGATCGGAGAATTAAGGAGAGTACCTTCCTCATTGCGTCGGATGTCGAGAATCCGCTTGTCGGGAAATCCGGTGCTTCAGCCGTTTTTGGCCCGCAAAAGGGAGCAACAGCAGAAATGGTAAACGTGCTGGATCAAAACCTTTCCCATTGGGCGGATAAAGTGGAAGAACTGACAGGAACAAGATTGCATGACCTGCCGGGAGCCGGGGCAGCGGGCGGGATTGGAGGAGCCTTTCAGGCGTTTTTTTCCGCTCAGATGAAGCGTGGCGTTGATATCGTGACGGAGTATGCCGGTCTTCCCCAAGCTCTTGATGGAGCTGATCTTGTCATAACGGGAGAAGGCAGGGTCGATTTTCAAACGGCTTCCGGTAAGACGCCGATGGGCGTAGCACAGAAAGCAAAAGAAAAGGACGTTCCAACCGTTATCCTTGCCGGCTCGGTCGGCGATGGCGTGGACGTTCTCTATCAATACGGCATCATCAGCATCACGAGCATCATTCAGCAGCCACTAACCCTTCAAGAAGCAATGGAACAATCATCTCAATTGCTGGAGTATAGTGCAGAACAGGTTGTCCGAACATTTATTCATAATAAACCAACAAGCGAAAGCGGGGTTCTACACTATGAAACTTAAACAAACGATTGAAAAAGTACCCGGAGGACTCATGGTCGTTCCACTGTTGTTCGGGGCGTTACTGAATACTATTGACCAGCTTCATTTGAAGCCGGTGATGAATTTCTTAAAATCGCTCGGTGTTGCCAAAACGGAAGAAGGCTACTACGAATTTTTGCGCATAGGAGGCTTCTCTCAGGAACTGTTTAAAGACAGTGCGCTCGTTCTGATTGCACTCTTCCTGTTTTGTGCAGGAAGCCAGATGAACTTGCGGGTTGGAGGAGCAGCACTGAAAAAAGGAATCCTGCTTACTACTTCCAAGTATCTCACCGGATTGGCGGTTGGTTTGCTGTTTGGTTATTTCTTTGATCCGATGGACGGGTTGTTTGGACTTTCCACACTGGCGATTATTGCGGCCATGACGAACGGAAACGGCGGAATGTATGCGGCCCTTACCGGCCAGTACGGAAACCGTTCCGATGTAGGCGCGGTGGCGGTGCTTTCGTTGAACGACGGACCGTTTTTTACACTCATGTCACTTGGACTGCTGGGATCAAGCTTTCCGATCATTTCCTTTATTGCCGTGCTGCTGCCGATTGCCATCGGAATGATTCTTGGAAACCTGGACGAAGATATCCGGGATTTCCTGAAAGCAGGAGAAATTCTGCCTGTACCGTTCTTTGCCTTTGCTTTGGGAGCGGGAATGAATCTTGCCAGCTTTTTCAATCCGTCAGTCGTTACAGCAGGTCTAACCATTGGCCTCATGACTACGATTCTTACGGCATCTACGGGAATTCTTGTATTTAAATTATTTAAAGAAAAAAGCTTCATTGCACCGGTTTCGGAAGCATCGACGGCAGGAAATGCGGCAGGTACTCCGGCAGCGATTGCGGCCGCTGCTTCGGTTGCAGCGGGGTCGGGAATGATGAGTGCGGCAGAGGCGCAATCCTACCAGGATATTGTAAACGTTGCTACTGCGCAGATTTCGATCGCCACACTGACAACGGCCATTTTATGTCCGATTGCGGTGATTCTTGTAGATAAATGGCAAAAGGCGAGAGGAATCGACGGCAAGCTGGAGAAGTTTGAATTGGAAGGACGGGACCAAAAAGAAAGAAGCGTACCTTCAACTTCAGCATAATGACAGTTAAAAAGGAGAGAACAACATATGGAGACAACTTTGTTATACGGAAAAGAAGGGCTGAAACTGAATCTCCCTGAAAACACGTTTGTTGTGGAACCGAATAACCTTCCGGGAGTTGAGAACAAAGAGCAGGCGATTTTGGATGCGTTGAGAAATCCGATCGGTGCACCGTCACTAAAGGAAAGTGTCAAGGTGACAGACAAAGTGGCCATTGTAATCAGCGATATTACAAGACCGACACCAAATGACGTGCTTGTTCCTCTGCTCATTGAGGAACTGGATCATGTGCCGCTTGAGAACTTTGTGATCATCAACGGGACAGGCACTCACCGCGACCAGACAGAGGAAGAGTTTGTGCAAATGCTCGGCCAGTGGGTCGTCGATCATATCAAGATTGTCAATAATCACTGTCATGATCTGGATTCACTCGTTAATGTGGGAAGAAGCAAGTTCGGCTGCGACGTCTATTTGAATAAAGACTATGTGGAAGCCGATTTCCGCATTGTTACGGGATTCATTGAGCCCCACTTTTTTGCGGGATTTTCGGGCGGTCCAAAAGGCATCATGCCTGGCATTGCCGGTATAGAAACCATTATGACCTTTCATAATGCGCGAATGATCGGGGATCCACGCTCCACTTGGGGCAACATGGTGGATAACCCGGTTCAGGAAATGACACGCGAAATCAATGCGATGTGCAAGCCGCATTTTATGTTGAACGTGACGCTGAACCGGGAAAAGGAAATCACCAATGTGTTCGCCGGGGAGCTGTATGAAGCACACGATAAGGGATGTGCGTTTGCCAAGGAACATGCCATGATCCGCTGCAAAGAGAGGTTTGATGTGGTGATCACCTCCAACTCCGGCTATCCGCTTGACCAAAATTTGTATCAGGCAGTTAAAGGAATGAGTGCCGCTCACAAGATTGTGAAAGAGGGAGGCTCCATCATCGTTGCTTCCGAATGCTCTGACGGGCTGCCTGACCACGGGAATTACTCGAAAATTTTTCAATTTGCTGAAACACCACAGGAGCTGCTTGATCTGATCAATGATCCCAACTTTAAAATGTTCGATCAGTGGCAGGTTCAAAAGCAGGCGGTCACCCAGGTATGGGCAGATGTTTATGTCTATTCCAAGCTGACCGATGAGCAGGTAAAAGGAGCCATCCTGATGCCGACCCATGACATTGAAAAGACACTGGAAGAGTTAAAAGAGAAATACGGACCTGAGATGACAATAGCAGTACTGCCACTCGGGCCGCTAACCATTCCTTATGTGGAAGAACGGAGGGGTTCTGTTGTTGGATAAGTATGAAAAACTGCAGGATATTTTACGAGAAATGAAAACCGTAGTGGTCGCTTTTTCCGGAGGGGTGGACAGCACTTTTCTATTAAAAGTCGCGCTTGATACGCTTGGAAAAGAAAACGTGCTGGCGGTCACTGCAGACAGCGAGACCTATCCGTTTGAGGAACTGCAGGAGGCAAAACGGTACGCAGCGATGCTCGGCGCACGCCATGAAGTGATAGAAACCTCAGAACTCAGCATTCCCGGCTATTCCGAAAACACCTCCAACCGCTGTTATTTTTGCAAGAAGAGTTTGTTTGAGCATCTGATTCCGATTATGCATGAACATCACTATGAAAATATCGCGTTTGGTCTCATAGCCGATGACATGGGAGAACACCGGCCGGGAACAAAAGCCGCAAGAGAATACAATGTACGGGGACCAATCCAGGAGGCCGGTTTGTTCAAAAGCGAAATACGTGAGCTTTCACAGCAGATGGGGCTTCCTACATGGGATAAGCCCTCCTTTGCCTGCCTTTCATCAAGAATTGCCTATGGAGAAGAAATTACCATCGAGAAGCTGAGAAAAGTGGACCGTTCCGAACAGGCCATTCGCGCCATCGGCATCCGTCAGGTACGGGTCCGAACGCATGGAGACATTGCCAGAATTGAAGTAGAGCCACAGGAAATGAACAGGCTTCTTGAACATCACGAAGAAATTACAAAGCAGCTGCAGGAGTTTGGCTACAGCTTTGTAACGATGGATTTGACCGGCTATAAAAGCGGCAGTATGAACAAAGTGCTGGCAGAAACCAAAACAACGTAGAGAAGGAGATTTCATGAAAAAATTCGAAGACCTCGGCTTCAGTAAGGTGGACCTGGATCGTGAGAAACGTACAGGCTATCCTGAAGTCATCTATGGAGAAGGAAAAACAGCAGATCAGATTAAAAAAATCATGAAAACCCTGATTGAGACCCACGGGAAGGCTATGGTTACCCGGCTTTCCAAAGAGAAGGCAGAGGTTCTCTTGGCCGTATATCCTGATGCTCACTATCACGACGTTTCCAGAATTCTTTTATACGGACCTCCGCGTGAGAAATACGGCGGGGATGTGATGGTTATTGCGGCAGGCACCTCCGATCTTCCTGTCGCAGAGGAAGCGGCCATTACCGCCGATTGGATGGGCTGCAAAGTCAACCGCCTGTATGATGTTGGGGTAGCTGGCATTGACCGGCTGCTTGCCTATCGGGAAGATATCACAAAAGCAAGTGTGCTGATCGTTGTGGCCGGTATGGAAGGAGCTCTGCCGAGTGTGATCGGAGGCATGGTTCAGCGTCCGGTTATTGCGGTTCCGACTTCTGTGGGGTATGGTGCCCATTTGCAGGGTCTTACTCCGCTTCTCGCCATGCTCACCTCCTGTGCGTCCGGAATGAGTGTGGTGAACATTGATAATGGATTTGGTGCGGCCTATCAGGCGGCTCTTATTTTAAAACTCGCAAACGAGGGGATTGCCAATGAAACAGCTTTATCTTGATTGCCAGTACGGCATTTCCGGTGATATGACACTTGCTGCGCTTTTCGACGTTGGCGCTGATCCTTCCTACGTAACAGAGCAGCTGAAGCAGCTTCCGATTGATTCGTTTCACATGGACACCAAGAAAGTCGATAAGAGAGGAATCTCAGCGAACCTGCTTGACCTGCAGTTTAAGGAAGCGGAACTGGTAGGTGCCGCACATGTCCATGAAGCAGGCCACAGCCATTCTCACGAACATGACCATCATCACGATCATGAGCATGAACACGGCCATTCGCATGAACATGAACATCATCACCACCATGACCATGTTCATCGGAAAGCATCAACGATCTTGGAGATGATTGTAACAAGTGAGCTTCCTGTTCGGGTAAAGGAACGGAGCCGGCGTGTATTTGAAGTCATCGCCGAAGCGGAGGGTAAGATTCACGGAATGGATCCAAAGGAGGTTCACTTTCATGAGGTGGGTGCCATGGATTCCATTATTGATGTGATCGGAGTATGCCTGGCGCTCGAAGATTTGCAGGTTGATAGAATTGTAGCCTCACCCGTCCCGACGGGCTATGGCAAGGTGAGGATGGCGCATGGACTCTATCCCATTCCGGCCCCTGCGACTGCCGAGATTCTTAAAGGAGTGCCGCTTGAGGCTTTCCATGTAAAAGGCGAACTGACCACGCCAACAGGAGCCGGCTTCTTAAAGGCGCTTGCCGATGACTATGGGTATATGCCACCTCTTGTCATCGAGAAAATCGGATATGGAGCAGGACAAAAGGACTTTGAGCATCCGAACGTTCTCAGAGCAATCCTTTTTGAGGAGAAAGTGAAGTAGAAAAGCCCGGGAGAGAGCGGGTATTGCGATCTCCCGAGCTTTTTTGTGTGATTTTTTACCAGTTTGTGAGTGATGCCGGTGGATAGGTGAAGGGTATCCGTCGTTGTTACTGGCCGAAATCGAAAATTTACTGTCCGCGCAACTAGTTTGACCTGTTATATACCGGCCTGGGGCATATCCTCCTAACAATCACCCAGTGATTTTACTTTGAAAATATTAAACTTACTAATTGCTTTTAAATTAAAAATAGTAAAATGAGACTATTTTCAGAAAAATAAAAAAACGGATTGACATCCTTTGACAAGATATACTATGATTATCACAGTTATTAGTTATACAGAACACGGTTTTATATTATAAAACAATTAAGACATTGCATTTCCAGAAACAATCATCATTTTGTAAGGAGGGCAGTGTCTTTTGTTTAAAAATATAACAGAACAGAGTTTTATAATGTAAAACTATCAGTCCTCCGCTATTTTACTGATCTATTTTTTTGCAGCATGGTGGTAACGCTTTCAAAAAAGCAAAAAACAGATGAAAGGGTGGTTATGGTGAAGGTGAAGAAAAGTTTGGGTGTTGTAATGGGCATCATGCTGATGCTGTCCCTGATCCTGTCGGGATGCGGCAGTAAATCCACTTCCTCTTCGGGAGAAAAAACAAAGACAATAAAGGTCGCCAATTATTTTGCCAAGGATCATCCGCAGAATGTGGCGCTGCGGGAAAAATTCAAGCCAATGGTTGAAAAGGAATCCGGCGGCACGCTGAAAGTTCAGATTTATGACAACAGCACACTCGGTGCCGAAAAGGAATTTTACGACGGCGTCCGAAACGGTACGATCGAAATGGGTATCCCTGGACTGATCATGCAGTCCGATATTGAAAAAATGGCGGTTCCGGAATGGCCGTTCCTTTTCAAAGATTATGAACATGTCAAAAAAGTGCTCAACGGCCCCATAGGCAAAGAGCTTACTGAGGATCTTGAAAAGAAGCATGGTGTTAAACCGCTGGCCTGGAGTGCGAATGGATTCCGGATGTTCTCGAGTAACAAACCTGTAAAAACCATGAAGGATTTCGACGGCTTGCGAATGAGAATGCCCAACATACCAAATTACATACAACTCGGTAAGCTGCTTGGCATGAATGTGACACCAATGCCGATCTCCGAAGTATTCTCAGCATTGGAACAGAAGGTTGTAGACGGGCAGGACAATCCGATTGCTACTCTCCGTGCTTCCGGCTGGTATGAGGTTCAAAGCGATGTTTTGGAATCCAACCATATGTTCAGCCCCAATATTTATATCATAAACAGCAAGTTCTATAACAGTCTCTCCAAAAAACAGCAAAGTGTAATTGAAAAGGCATCTAAGGAAGCGGCAGATTACGAGTTTGATCTGATGGAAAAAAGCTATGAAACGGATAAGAAGTTTTTGACCAAAAAGGGCGTGAAGTTCCATACACCGGATGGAGCGTTCGAGAAGAAAATGGAAGAAGCGTCAAAACCTATGTATGACGATTTTTATAAGAAGTATGACTGGGCAAAAGAGCTGGTCAAGAAGATAAAGGCTGAGCAGTAAGCAATGACAATTGCATGAAGAGGTGGGGAGAAGATGGAAAAGATCTCACGGTACTTGGAAACGCTTCTGAATATTTTTATGGCCGTTGCTTTGGGTCTGATGGTCATACTGGTGTTTGGCAATGTGGTTCTAAGATACCTTTTTAATTCAGGTATCACTTGGTCTGAAGAGATGTCACGCTATTTGTTTATCTGGCTCACATTTTTAGGAGCGATCGGTGCCTTTAAAGCCAAGGAACATCTCGGTGTCGACATGCTGGTCAGGCGTTTGCCCGTGAAAGCAAAAAAAGTCGTATTGGTTTTCAGTGATCTGCTCATGCTCTTTGTTCTTTTCCTGGTGTTGGAAGGAAGCTGGAAGATGACTGTCATTAATATGGACAGCAAAGCACCTGCAACCGGACTTCCGCTTTCCTTTGTTTACGGTACAGGAATCGTAGTCAGTCTGGCTATGGGACTCATCTTGATCAACAATGTGTATAAAATTTTGTTTAATAAAGTGCGCGATGAAGATTTGATTGTCATCAGCGAATCGGAAGAACTGGTGGATTTCAAGGAAATCAGTGTTGGAAAGGAGGAAAAACAAGCATGATTGGTGTATTTATTGGATCACTTCTCGGCACAATGGCGCTTGGAATGCCGATTGCCTTTGCCCTGCTGCTCAGCGGTGTCGCTTTAATGTTCTTTTTAGGAATATTCGACAGCCAGATTATTGCCCAAAACTTAATTAATGGTGCGGACAATTTTCCACTGATGGCCATCCCGTTTTTTATGCTTGCGGGCGAGGCAATGAACGCCGGGGGGCTTTCCCAGCGCATTGTACAGATGGCAATGTCAATGGTAGGGCATATCCGCGGCGGACTTGGCTATGTAGCCATTATTGCCAGTGTGTTATTTGCCAGTCTTTCCGGCTCTGCTGTGGCGGATACCGCTGCCCTCGGGGCAATTCTGATTCCCATGATGGTCAAGAGCGGTTATGACATTAACCGGTCCAGCGGTTTAATCGCATCAGGAGGAATTATAGCTCCGATCATTCCGCCAAGCATTGGGTTCATCATCTTTGGTGTAACCAGTGGGGTATCCATCACTAAACTGTTCATGGCAGGTATTGTTCCTGGGGTTATGCTTGCAGTTGGCCTCTGTGTGACATGGGCGATTGTGGCCCATAAAGACAAGGTTCAAGTGGCACCCCGCAAATCCATAAAAGAAATTCTCATTTCCATCAGGCAAGGCTTTTGGGCGCTTTTGCTTCCCGTCATCATTATTGGCGGATTGCGCGGTGGAATTTTCACTCCGACTGAAGCCGCTGTTGTTGCCGCTGTGTATGCCTTGTTCGTGGGGATGGTCATTTACCGGCAAATAAAATTGGCGGACTTGTATCAGCTGCTGGTACGCGCAGCAAAAATGACTAGTGTCGTTATGTTTCTGGTCGCGGCAGCCCTTGTATCCTCATGGCTGATTACTGTTGCCAATCTGCCGGCACAAGTCATCGGGCTGTTGGAGCCTTTTATGGAGCACCCGCTGCTCATACTCTTAATGATTAATCTTTTGGTTGTCCTGATCGGTACAGCGATGGATATGACACCAACCATCCTAATCCTGACACCCGTGCTGATGCCGGTTATTCAGCAGGTGGGTATCGACCCTGTATATTTCGGTGTTTTGTTTATTATCAATAATGCCATCGGTTTGCTGACTCCTCCGGTTGGTACAGTGCTAAATGTCGTTTGTGGAGTCAGTAAAATCAGTATGGAAGACATTATGAAGGGAATATGGCCGTTTCTGATGGTGGAGGTAATAGTCCTGATCTTGCTGATCCTCTTTCCGTCATTGGTTACCGTTCCTCTCAAATGGTTTACTTAATTTTTTAAGGAGTGAAAGTGATGTCCAAGATGAAAGTGGTTGTTACAGATTGGGAATACGATGATTTGCGATATGAGAAAGCTGTATTTGAAAAATATTCAAAAGTTGAATTGATCGGTGCCCAATGCCGGACAGAGGAAGAAGTCATTGAGGCCTGCCGGGATGCGGACGCGCTGATTAATCAATATGCTCCCCTTGGCAGCACGGTTATCGAACAGCTTGAAAAATGCCGGGTGATTACGCGCTACGGGGTGGGCGTGAATACGATCGACCTGGAAGCCGCCACCGGAAAAGGGATTTGCGTGGCTAATGTTCCGGACTATTGCATGGACGAAGTGTCTGACCATGCGCTGTCGTTGCTCCTTTCTGCACGAAGAAAAATCGTTAAAGCAAATGAGCAGGTGAAAAGCGGAAATTGGGATTTTAAAGTGACCCAGCCGATTCACCGGCTCCGCGGGCAGGTGCTCGGACTGGTAGGGTATGGAAAGATTCCGCAAAGCCTGGCTGAAAAGGTGCAGCCCCTTGGGTTAAAAGTCGTTGCTTTTGATCCCTACTATCCTGCGGCAGAAGCAGAAAAGAAGGGGGTACAACTGGTTTCTCTGGAAGAATTATGCCGGGTGTCTGACATCATCTCTGTCCATGCACCGTTAACAGAAGGAACAAAAGGCATGATCAACGCCTCCCTGTTTTCCCAAATGAAAAATGATGCCCTTCTGATCAATACGTCTAGAGGGCCGGTAGTGGATGAAAAAGCATTAATAGAAGCGCTCGAAACGGGAGAGATCGGGGGAGCGGCCCTGGATGTGATAGAGGAAGAACCGATTTCTGAAAATCATCCCTTCCTGTCCATGGATAACGTGATCCTGACGCCTCATGTCGCCTGGTATTCCGAGGAGGCTGCCAAAGAAATGAGAACAAAAGCAGCGCTCGGTGTTGTGGACGTTCTGATCTGCAAGGAGTATCCAAAGTATCTAGTGAACAAGCAGGTTGAAGAGCGGTCGGTGCTGAAGAGCAATCAGCCCGAAAGCCGCTATGCAATGAGTTAGCCAATTGGATGAAGAGGGGGAAATAGAATGAAGAATTGGGTGAAAAAGCTGGCTATTGGTGTCGCCCTCCCGGGCATGTTGATCCTTGGGGGTTGTGGAGCAACGAAAACTGGAGGATCCGAAAAAGGCGGGATACAGGAACGAACCATTAAAGCTGGGATCGGCTTGAATGAAGATCATCCGGAAGGACAAGGCTTGAAGAAGTTCAAAGAGCTGGTTGAGAAGAAAAGCGGCGGGAAAATGAAAGTGCAAAACTTTTACAGCGCCACGCTTGGCGATGACCAGAAAATGACCGAGGCGCTGCAGGGCGGACTTCAGGAGGTAACCATTCCTTCCACCTCGCCGCTTGTTGGAATGATCAAGGAATACGGGATTTTCGATTTTCCGTTTGTGTTTAATACCGAAGAAGAAGCGTACTCCGTTCTTGACGGAAAAGTGGGGAAGGAGCTATTGAAAAAGCTGCCGGAACACAAGCTGATTGGCCTTGGGTATTGGGAGAATGGATTCCGCAATCTGACAAACAGCAAACACCCAGTGAAGACCGCGGAGGATTTTAAAGGATTGAAGATCCGAACCATGCAAAACGAGGTTCATCTGGATGCGTTTAAAAAGCTGGGTGCCAATCCGTCGCCAATGGCGTTTTCCGAGGTGTTTACTGCGCTTGAGGGGAAAACAGTGGATGGGCAGGAAAATCCGCTCGCGACCATTAAATCCAGCAAGTATAACGAAGTTCAGCCCTACTTAAGCATGACCAAGCACGTGTACACACCATTTGTTTTTCTTGTGAGCAAGCAGTTCTGGGACAAGCTTTCAAAGGAAGAACAAAAAATCATGAGAGATTCTGCGCAGGAAGCAGGAAAATACCAGCGTGATCTGAACCGCAAAGAGAACGAAAAAGCTCTCGAGGATTTGAAAAAAGCTGGCATGGAGGTCAATGAGGTCTCCGACGCTGAAAAAGAAAAAATGAAAGAAATCGTGAAGCCGGTCACCGACAAGTACGCGAAAAAGTTTGGACAAGACCTGGTCGATGAAATGATGTCAGAAGTGGAAAAAGCGAGGAAAAAATAAGAGAAAAGTCAGATAAGGAGGAAGAGGAATGGAGATCATATCACAGTTGCTGCAGGATATAGCCCTTCCAAAGATGATGAAAGTGAAGCAATCCTTTCATGCTCCTGAACTTGATGACACCGCACAGGCCGTTCAGCAGACATTAAAAGAAACAGGCGTACTCTCAAGGATATCGCCTGGTGACCGGGTAGCCATCGCCGCGGGTAGCCGCGGTGTGGCCGACCTTCCCATACTTGTCAGGGAAACGGTCAACGCTGTCATATCAGCAGGGGGTTCTCCTTTTATTGTGCCTGCCATGGGCAGCCATGGCGGTGCCACGGCTGAAGGGCAGCGTGAAGTGCTCGAGCAGCTCGGTGTCACCGAAGCATCGGTCGGCGCACCGATTGTATCCAGCATGGAGGTCGTGCAAACCGGCACGCTTGAAAATGGCCTGCCTGTTTACACCGATAAAAATGCCGCCAGTGCAGACAAGGTGATCGTTATTAACCGGATAAAGCCGCACACGGCTTTCCGAGGCCCGGTTGAAAGTGGTTTGATGAAGATGATCACGATTGGCCTTGGAAAGCAAAAAGGGGCGGAGGCCGCGCATGCCTACAGCTTTAAGTACATGGCAGAGCATGTTCCCCAAATGGCCAAGATGGTTATGGCCAAGATTCCGATTATTTTCGGACTTGGATCCATTGAGAACGCCTATGACCGACCAGCCAAAATTGTTGCCGTTCCTGCCGAGGAAATGGAAGAAAGAGAGCCGGGGCTTTTGCTTGAAGCGAAAGTGCTGATGCCAAAAATTTTATTTGATCCGATGGATGTGCTGATTGTTGAAGAAATCGGCAAAGACATTTCAGGGGACGGGATGGACCCGAACATTACCGGACGTTATGCCACTCCTTATGCCTACGGGGGACCTGATGTTTCACGCATTGTCGTGCTCGGTTTAACGGAGAAAACCCATGGCAATGCCAACGGAATCGGACTGGCGGATACAACCACCAGGAAGCTGTTTAACAGCATCTCCTGGGAAAAGGGCTACGCCAATTCGCTCACCAGTACGGTGACATCGGTGATTAAAGTTCCGATGGTTCTTGAGGACGAAGAGATGGCTATAAAAGCGGCCATCAAAACGTGCAATGCCCGTGACCTTACAAGAGCAAGGGTGGTACGTATTCCAAACACGCTGGATCTTCAGCATATATGGATTTCCGAGAGCCTGAGAGAGGAAGCGGAAGCCCATTCGGATATTGAAATCCTGTCTGAACCGGCAGAGATGTACACAGCTGGCGAAGCCCGGTGATCTTGCTTGCCATATACAGCCTCATGGTCGTTTTTTATACGATCAGCCTGTTTGCTGACAGCTCGCTGCTCGATGAGGTGACAGGGATTTTCGCCATACTGGCACTTGTTCTTTCATTTCCGAAGGCAAACGGGCTATACCGTGCGACAGGAACCGTATTTATTCTGGTGGGTGGCCTTCTCTACTTTTATTTGCAAAAGCCGCTGCTTGAGCTGCCGCATTACATGACGTCAACCATTGTCCTGCTCGCCATCTTTTATGTGCTGCCTTTCATCAACAGCATCATCGTTGTGGGGCGGTACGACAAAAGTGTGAACCAGCTGCTAAAGCGGCGGGTGGGAAATTTGGGGCAGTTGTATTACCGAAGCTCGCTTGTCAGTTTTTTGCTGGGGTCGTTTTTAAATATCGCTACGATCCCGCTGGTTGAATCGGTTCTCCGCCGCAATCTGCAAAAAGCAGAGGACAAATTGAGGGATATTTTTATCAGCCGTGCGATGCTGAGAGGATATGCCCTGTGTCTCGCCTGGAGTCCGATGGAGATTCTGGTGGCGATCAGTGTGGACATCACTCATTCGAATTATGTTCATCTGCTTCCGTGGCTTCTTTTGTTCTCTGTCACGTTGCTCGGAGTAGACTGGCTGATTGGCCTGAAATACCGCAAATATCAGGTGGAACAGGCGGCAGCGTCAGAAGCGGCACCGTTGGACGGAAGGATCCTCAAAAAATCCGGGGTGCTACTTCTTTATTTAAGTGTTTTTATTGCAGCAGTCATCGGAGCGAGGCGGGTGCTCAACACTGATTTTCTAATGGCGGTCACGCTTGTCATTGTTCCCTACTCATTTCTCTGGGCTCTTCTCGTAAAAAGAATCAGATCCTATCTGGTTTATAGTTTGCGAGTCTGGAAGAACAGGGCATCGTCCCAGCAAAACTTTATGGTTTTGTTTCTCTCCGCAGGTTTTTTAATTAGTACACTTAAAGTTTCACCGTTTTTAAAATGGCTGCAGCAGCCGTTTGGAGCCGTGGAGCATTGGCCCGTGTTGCTCTTTCTGCTGATTCAGGTTCTTTTTCTCGGTCTGGCGATGATCGGATTTCATCCGCTTGTGACCATCAGCATTCTGGGGGAGGTCATACAGCCTCTTTTGGGAGAGATCAACCCCTTAAGCTTTGCCGTTGTTCTTATTTCATCTGGACTGTCCACTGTCATGGCCGGCCCTTACAACATTACGGTGTCTTTAACAGGCAGTCTTCTGCATCAGAATCCATACCGTGTTTCGTTCTGGAACATCGGGTTTGCATTTCTCTACAGCAGTATGGGGACAATGATTGCGCTTCTGATGCTGTAACAGTTTACTAGTTTAAAAGGTGGCGAACTATTGTGTTGTATCCATATATCGAAAATTCCTATAATCCATATCGTGACAATGTTCAGGGTAAGGCCAATGAACCCATTTGTGTTGCCGGCCTTTTGGACCGGGCAAAACAGATTCTCGGGCCAACCTATGAAGGCGATGCGCCGGACTGGACCCTGGAGGAAATTTATAACCGGCTTCATGAAAATGCGCCGCGTATTGCCATTATCGGGGGATCTCCCGACCATCCAGCCCATATTATGGACTTTCAGACATCGTCCAGGGCTGCGCTGCGCATCTGGCAAAACGGAGGGGTTCCTTTTTATTTTTCAACACCGGTCATGTGTGACGGAACCGCGCAAAGCAACCAGGGGATGAGTTATTCCCTGCAAAGCAGAAATGCGGTTGCGGAAATGGTTGTCAACCAGATCGAGGCGCACAGCTATCATGGCGCCTTTGTGATCCAGGGCTGTGACAAACAGCCGCTTGGAGTGGTAAGTGCCATGGCCCATCTCGACCGCATCCGGAACTATCGCGGGGAAGCGCCGTTCTTTGCCACATTTGCTCCTGCCCATGTTTTACAGGGAGGAACCATTCCAGAAGGCCTTTTTGAAGAGCTTGAAGCGGTTGCCCAAAAAGCGGAGCAAAACGGAGCGGATGACATCGCTTATGATCTTCGTGATGCGATGGCTTACATTCTTCAATGTTCATCCAACACCGCGTTCCAGGGTGTTCTTCAGCGGGCAAAGGAAAAAGGATTCATCTCCCAGGCGGAACACGATGATTACGAAAAGCGTCTGGCGGTCAATACGTGCGACGGGCTTGGCGGGGTTTGTGCGTTTAACGGAACCGGAAACAGCTCGCGGCACCTGGTTGCCGGTATGGGGCTTGTTCACCCTGAGCTGGAGCTGCTGACCGATCCTCCGACACAGGAACAGATCAATGCGGCGCTTGATCCGTTGGCAGGCATGATTAACCAGCAAGCCTTCGGGGCTTCCAATATTATGGCTTCTAACATTAAAAATGCCGTCCGCATCCACAGCGCATCCGGCGGTTCCACCAATTTGATGATGCACATCGTGGCCGGGATGCTTTATGGCGGATTCAAGTTCAGCCTGCATGAAATGGACCGCATTCATCACGAGGTGCCGGTGCCTGATTTGTTTGACTACAGTCTCACCCAGGGCAGGGACATTTTTGCACTGGCGATGCAATGCTGCTCAGGAAACAGCCGCGGCATGGAATCATTATTTTATGAACTGCTTCAAAATGGGGTGCCGATGGATGTAGATGCTCCAACCGTAACCGGCACGAGCTGGCGCGAGCGGCTGGAAAAAGAACATAAGGTGTCCATTGAAAAGATTGCTGAAAATCCGGTCATTCTTGATAAGCCAAGACGGCCATACAGCGGTGTTGACGTACTCAGCGGTAACTTTTTTGAAAGCGCTGTGGTTAAAATCAGCGGGATGACGACCCTGCAGCTTGATGAGTTCGATAAAAAGGCGGCGTTTGTTCTTTATTATGACAACGAAGAGGACGCCAACCATGGACTTCTTGACGCCGAGCTGGTTGACAAGCTAAGAAATACGAAAGCATTCACCCATGAAAATCTTCTTGCTGCTGTAAACCAAAATGCGCCGGACCGATATGAAGTCTTGAAAACCCATTCTTATGATGTGTTATTCGATGCCATGGTGGAAGAGGGGATCCTGAAACTCGCGGTTGTGGTATCCGGCCAGGGACCTGTCGCATTCGGCATGCCGGAAATGTTTACGCCGATGCAGCACATCAACGCAAACCGTAAGCTGAAAAGGATGGCAACCCTGATCAGTGACGGGCGCTATTCAGGCGTTACCTACGGAGCCGCGGTAGGCCATATGACCCCAGAAGCCAAGGGAGACGGCGGAATCCTTTATCTCCAAACGGGGGATATACTGTTTCTTGATTTCCGTGAGCGCACCATTCAGTTCATGGACGAAACGGCGTTCCAGCGTGGACAACAGGTATTTAAATTTGAGCATATTCGCCAGCAAAGAAAAGAATTGGCAGCTTCCCGCATGAAGGCCATCTCCAAACGCCAGCGCCAGGTAGCTGCAAGCAACAGGATGACCAGCCATACAGATGCAGCTCATGGTGTGGTTCCGCTTCAAGTGTTTGAGGAAGCAGATTTGGACTATCAAAAAGATGTTGTTTCACTTAATCTTGCCCAACATTAATCGAAAGGAAGATATCTAATGGAAGAAACGAAAAGAGCTATTGAGAAATTGGGTTTCCCTCCCGGAGATTGTCATGACCTCCCGTCTTCGGAAAAAACATTTCCTGATGGAGCGCAGTACCGTGTTGAAATCCCAAGTGTGGAAGGCCCGGCATCATTTGAAGCGGTCATTGAGGCCTGCGAGCAATATGACGTTGGCATTCACCGAATTTCACAGGGTAGTGGAATTATGCTTTTGACCGACGACGAGCTTGAGCAGATGGCAGCTATCGGCAGAAGAGAAAACCTTGAAGTCAGCTTGTTTGTTGGCCCGCGTGGCAGCTGGGATGTATCGGCCATGCAATGGGCAAGTGCCGGAAAAATTGCCGGCCTTCGTGTACAGGGAATGGATCAGCTCATCTATTCCATCGAGGATATCAAGCGCGCCTGCAACGCCGGAATCCGGGGGATTTTAGTGGCGGATGAAGGATTATTGTGGCTCGTTAATGAATTGAAAAAGACGGGGGAACTTCCTGCTGACCTGGTGGTTAAAGTTTCGGTGCAGGTGGCACAGGCGAATCCAATTTCAATCCGTCTGATGGAGCAGATTGGTGCCGGAACGTACAACGTGCCCACCGACCTTACGCTTTCAAGGCTCGCAGCGATCCGCCAGGCGGTTGACGTTCCGATCGATATTTATGTGGAAGTGCCTGATGATGTCGGCGGCTTTATCCGCCATTATGAAATACCAGAAATCATCCGGGTAGCGGCGCCGGTATATATTAAATTCGGTTTGCGCAATGCTCCTAACATTTACCCTTCAGGAACCCATCTTGAGCCGACCTCAATTGCACTCTCAAAAGAGCGTGTGAGACGAGCAAAGCTTGGCCTCGAGATGATTAAGCGTTATGCTCCGGATCTCAAGGTTTCAGAAAAAGGGGCCGAGGGAATCGCCGTTCCTTTGCCAGGCGGAAAAGTAGCAGCGCCTTGATCCAAGGCTATAGAGCGCTTACAGATTTTGGCATGTCCTGCAAGGCAAATCCGGTTGTATCCCCCTTGTGGTGTGGTACCATAAGGGAAAAGACAAGCCATCAAACTTTATCAAAGGGTGAATGAGACATGCCAATTATTCAATCCGTAGACCGGGCGCTTCGTATTCTGGACCTTTTTGACGAATATGAATCGGAATTAAAAATAACCGACATCAGCTCAAGAATGAATTTACACAAAAGTACAGTCCATTCTTTGCTTAAAACACTACAGCATTACAACTATATTGAGCAAAATCCTGAAAACGGAAAATACAAGCTGGGAATGAAACTTTTCGAGCGCGGGAACTTTGTGATCCATAACCTGGATATCCGGTCTGTAGCGAAAAAACATCTCATGGAGCTGTCCATGAAAACGGGGAACACCATCCATCTTGTTATTTTGGATGGAAAGGAAGGCGTTTACATCGACAAGGTCGAAGGATCTGCAGCTACCATCCTTTATTCCAGGATCGGGCGCAGAATACCGGTGCACTGCAGTGCGGTAGGAAAGGCGCTTGTGGCCTTTAAAGACCAGGAAGAACTGGCCGCCATTCTCAAGGATTATGATTACATCAGCCAGACGCCTAAAACCATTACCAATGAAAAGGATTTCTTGACTGAACTCGACAATGTAAGAAATGAAGGCTTCGCCATGGATAATCAAGAAAACGAACCTGGCGTTTCATGTATTTCGGTTCCGATCAGAGACCACTCGGAACATGTGATTGCAGCCATCAGCATGTCGCAGCCGGTACACCGCATTAATAAAAAAGCGATCAAAGAGATTGCCGAGATGCTGAAGGAAACAGCAGAAAACATTTCACGGGAACTTGGATTTGGGGTAAAAGCCTCGTCCATTTAAAACAAGCGCTCCTTATGCCAGGAGTGTATCCTTTAATGAGAACGCAGTTTTATAATATAAAACCAAACAAAAGGAGAATACGAGATGCGCATTTTACGATATAAAAACAATGAAGGTAATTTCAGTCTGGCTGCTTTAGCAAACGATGAAAGAGTGTATGATTTGCCTTATGCCGATTTTTTGGAACTGGTTTCAGAAGCAGAAAAAGCAGAAACCACCCCATTGAAACATGTCCAGGAATTGATTGCGGGGCAGGAGCCGCAAAACGCAACGTTTGGTGAGCTGGAGCTCGGGGTTCCTATTTTGGCTCCTGAGGTCTGGGCAGCGGGTGTAACGTATGAAAAGAGCAAAGAGGCACGAAACTATGAAGCGACTGACGGGAAGCTCGATGCCGAAACATTTTACGATAAAGTGTATGATGCAAAACGTCCCGAAATCTTTTTTAAATCCACAGCGGCCCGCACGGTCGGACCGGATCAGCCGGTTTACCTTCGAAGTGACTCCAACTGGCAAATTCCTGAGCCGGAGCTTGGGCTGGTACTTGACAAGAACGGAAAGGTACTGGGATACACGGCTGGAAATGACATGAGCTGCCGGGACATTGAAGGAGAGAATCCGTTGTATCTGCCGCAGGCAAAAGTATGGAAAAATTCCTGCGCGATCGGTCCAGTGATCTTACTCGCAGATGCAGTTGAAGATCCATATGACTTTGATTTTGCCTGCCGCATTTACCGTGGGGAAGAAAAAGTGGTGGAAGGCACGGCCAATACGAAACAATTAAAGAGACGGTTAGATGAACTTGTGGATTACCTGGCAAAAGACAATGATCTTTTTGACGGAACCGTATTATTAACGGGAACCTGCATCGTACCTCCAAATGAATTCACACTGCAGGACGGAGACCGGATCGAGATCGAAATTTCTTCCATCGGCACGTTGAACAATCCGGTAAAAACGCAAAAAAGTAAAATTTCAGCGGCCCGCTAACCAGCAAAAAGACTGAAAATTAGGTATGATGGGAATGTTGAAACAGTTATTCGGGAGGAGGATCGTTTCATGGGAGTCCAGTATAAAACGGTAATGATGAAGCCTTCGGACAACGTGGCCATTGCGCTGATGGATCTGCCGAAGGGAGCTGTTGTTCCAGTTGTTTGTGAAGGGCATCAACAGGAAGTGCAATTGGTTCAGGATATCCGCTTTGGCCATAAATTCGCGGTCAAGCCGATTGAAGCGGGAGCGGAGATTTTGAAATACGGGGAAATCATTGGCCGGGCATCCTCTGAAATCAGCATGGGCGAACACGTTCATGTACATAATCTCGAAGGCATCAGAGGAAGGGGAGATAAAGTTGAATCTCGAGTACAGTAATCAATTGCTCGGATACCGGCGCCCTGACGGGAAGGTAGGTGTCCGCAACCACGTGCTGATCCTGCCGACGATTACGTGCGCCACCCAGGCCGCCAAGCAGATCACGGAGCTCGTACAGGGAACCGTCAGCTTCATTCACCAGCACGGATGCGCCCAGGTGGGAGAGGACTATGACCAGACGTTTCGAACCTATGTCGGAATGGGACTGAATCCCAATGTTTATGGTGTGGTTGTTCTAGGATTGGGTTGCGAAACCCATCAGGCACGCAGTGTGGCGGGTGAAATCGCCAAAAGCGGAAAACCCGTCGAGGTCGTTTCCATACAGGATAACGGCGGTACCTTGATGACGATTGCCCAGGGCGCAAAGGTGGCAGCCAAAATGGTGCAGGATGCCTCGGCACAGCGCCGCGAGCCCTTTGACTTCAGCGAGCTGATCGTTGGAACAGAGTGCGGCGGATCCGATGCCTGCTCAGGCCTTTCTGCCAATCCGGCAGTTGGCGTGGTGAGCGACCTGGTCGTGGAGGCAGGCGGTACCGCGATTTTGGCTGAAACGACAGAACTGATCGGAGCGGAGCACCTGCTGGCCAAACGGGCGGTCAATGATCAAGTGGCTAAACGGGTGTATGAAGTCATTGAACAGATGGAAAACCGCGCCATCCTGATGGGTGTGGATATTCGTACAGGCAACCCGAGCCCGGGCAATATTGAAGGAGGCTTGAGCTCGCTGGAGGAAAAGTCACTCGGTGCATCCAACAAATCAGGAACAACGCCTCTTCAGGAATTGATCAATTATGCGGAGCCGCCCTCGCAAAAGGGTCTGGTCTGGATGGACACCCCGGGGCATGATATCGAACAGCTGACCGGAATGGTCGCAGGCGGTGCACAAGTGGTTCTGTTTACAAGCGGACGCGGAACACCAACCGGCTCACCGATTGCCCCGGTGATCAAGATTTCAACGAATACCGCCATGTTTGAAAACATGAGCGATAACATGGATTTGAATGCCGGTACGATTATTGAAGGAGAAGAAACGATTGGGGAAGTCGGACAGCGGATTTTTGAAGAGATCAAAGAGGTTTCTTCAGGCAAACTGACCAAGTCGGAAATTCTGAAGCAGCACGATTTTGGCATATGGAGAATTGGACCTACATTTTAAAAAAAGAAAGGGAGCGATGATCAATGGCAGTACAAACACAGGTGAAAACATATTTGAATTACGTAAACGGAGAATGGGTGGAAGCCTCAACGAATGAAACCATCTCCTGCATCAATCCGGCAAACAAACACGATGTGGTGGGCAATGTACAAAAATCTGGAAAAGAAGATGTGGACCAGGCGGTTGCTGCAGCACACAACGCTCTCGCCTCATGGAAAAAGCTGTCCGGTGCAGCAAGAGGAGAATTCCTTTATAAGGCAGCCAATATCCTGGAAAGCCGTGCCGATGAAATTGCTGAAACAATGACAAAAGAGATGGGAAAAACTTTAGGTGAAGCCAAGGGTGAAACGCTCAGAGGCGTGGCCATTCTTCGCTATTATGCGGGAGAGGGCATGCGCAAGACAGGCGATGTCATTCCATCCAGCGACAGTGAGGCATTAATGTTTACAACACGTGTTCCGCTTGGCGTTGTTGGCGTTATTTCTCCATGGAACTTTCCAGTGGCGATCCCGGTTTGGAAAATGGCACCTGGTCTCATTTACGGAAATACCATCGTCATTAAACCGGCACAGGAAGCGGCCGTAACAGCAGTAAAAGTGATCGAGTGTCTGGACGAAGCAGGAATTCCAGCAGGAGTAGTGAACATGGTGACAGGTACCGGTTCACAGGTCGGACAGGCCATCGTCGATCATCCGCAAGTCAACGGTATTACGTTTACCGGTTCCAACCAGACAGGAAAAGCGATAGGCCAGGCCGCATTGGCGCGCGGAGCAAAATACCAGCTCGAAATGGGCGGAAAGAACCCGGTGATCATTGCGGCTGATGCTGATCTTGATCTTGCGGTAGACGGGACCATCAGCGGCGGTCTTCGCTCAACCGGGCAAAAATGTACGGCAACAAGCCGTGTGATCGTTCATGAAGATGTGTATGACGCGTTCAAAGAAAAATTGCTTGCCAAAGTCCGCGAGCTAAAGGTTGGCCCTGGACTTGATGGTGAAACTTGGATGGGGCCGTGCTCCAGTGAAAAACAGCTGGAGACGGTTCTCTCCTATATTGAAAAGGGACAAGAAGAGGGAGCAACCCTTCTTTATGGCGGACAGCGCCTCGAGGCACCTGAAACGAAGGATGGCTTTTATGTCGAGCCGGCTGTTTTTGAAAATGTGGAAAGCGGCATGGCCATTTCGCAGGAGGAAATCTTCGGCCCGGTTCTTGCGTTAATCAAGGTGGGAACAATTGAGGAAGCGATTGAGATGGCCAACGATGTGGAGTTTGGATTGAGTGCCTCCATTTATACGACCAACATCAGCCATATGCTTTCCTTTATTAACGATATGGACGCCGGGCTTGTACGTATTAATGCCGAAACAGCGGGTGTAGAGCTTCAGGCTCCATTTGGCGGCATGAAGCAATCGAGCTCCCACTCAAGAGAACAGGGGCAGGCTGCCATTGAATTTTACACATCCATCAAAACGGTATTTGTCAAAGGCAATTAAGGCTTATATGAGGGTGATCGGCGGACAGGGTTCCGCTGATTAACCCTCCTATTTTATGTGAAAAGGAGAAGATGAACATGATTACGGTTACCTTTGAAAAAGATGGACAATGGGTATTGGGAATAAAAACGGAGCGCGGCATTTTGGATGTTGGGGGTGCTGCCCGCTCACTTGGTTCAGATGCGGTACCGCAAACTGTCTCTGAATTGATTGCGAAAGGAGAACAGGGGAAGGCTGCTCTGCAGCAATTTGCAGATTCAGAGATGGCGGCCAGGGAAGAATTTCTTTACACCGAGGATTCTTTGAAGATTGGTCCATGTGTTACAGAACCACAGAAAATTATATGTGTTGGATTAAACTACAAAAAGCATGCCGAAGAATCAAACATGCCGCTTCCTGAATCTCCTATCCTTTTCAGCAAGTTCAATAATGCTCTGGCCGGTCACCAGCAGGAAGTCAAATTGCCGGCGCGCTCATTGCAGGTGGATTATGAAGTGGAATTGGCCATTGTGATCGGAAAAACCGCCAGCAAGGTCAGTGAAGAAGATGCTCTCAATTATGTATACGGCTATTGCACAGCAAACGATTTGTCGGCACGTGATCTGCAGTTTAAAACCGGACAATGGCTGCTTGGAAAAACGTGTGATGGCTTCTGCCCGGTGGGTCCTTATCTGGTTAGTGCGGAAGAAGTGAAAGATCCAAACGCTCTGTCGTTAAAGACCGAGGTCAACGGAAATGTTCGCCAAAACTCGAATACTGCAGATTTGGTGTTTAACTGTCAGGAAATTATCAGCTATGCATCAGAACATATGACGCTGCAACCGGGGGATCTCATTTTGACTGGTACACCAGAAGGCGTCATCATGGGAGAACCGGAAGGAGAAAGAAACTGGCTTAAAGATGGGGATGAAATAACCGTAGAGGTAGAAGGGCTTGGAAAACTGACCACAATTATGAGAAAATAGAGAAAAAACAAAACAGGAGCTTACATATGGAACTACTCACGATTTTATTGATGGCCATGCTGCTCGGCTTAAAGCATGCGCTCGATCCGGATCATCTTGTGGCTGTCACCACGATTGTCAGTGAAAAGAAAAAAGCCCGTTTTTCCGCACTGGTCGGTGCTTGGTGGGGGGTCGGCCACATGACCACGATTCTGGTTGTGGGAAGCGCCATTATCTACTTCAATCTTTTCGTCTCCCATTCAGTGGAAATGCTGCTGGAAGGTGTTGTTGGCGTCATGATCATCTATCTTGGTGTGAAAGCTTTTTATACCTTGCGTGTTTCCCACAAGCATGAACATGCCGTTTCAGGAAGTAGCGGCAAGTGGATGCTCAGACCGTTGATCGTTGGCCTGCTGCATGGGCTGGCGGGGAGCACGGGAGTCGCTTACTTGTTTTTAAGCACCATCCAAGACAAATATTTAGGAGTGATTTATCTGCTTGTCTTTGGTGCAGGAACATTGATCAGTATGGTGCTCGCCACCCTGCTGATCGGGCTGCCGTATTCGTGGTCATCGGACCATAAAAAAATCAACCTTCTGCTGACGCGTTTTACAGGCGTGCTGAGCGTCTGCTTTGGCGTCTATTATTTGTATAAAACCCTGTTCATCTCTTGATGAAACAGGGTTTTATCTTGCTCGGTTATTGCAAATGGATGAGTCAATTTTTGTCGAAATTCACATGGCTTAAACCGTTTGAGAATAAAATGATTGGTTTTGAGAATAAAGTGGCGTGATTTGAGAATAAATCCAGTTTTTTGAGAATAAACACGGCAAATTTGAGAGCAAGTTAAATAATGGAAGCGGATTGAGCTCCCAATAAGCCTCGGCAAGCTCCCATGTTGAGGGCAATCAAGCCTTATAATGCTTCATCGCCACCAATTTTGCATCATCGTACACGTTTTGGAGGGGAACATTGTGTTGTTCCGCGGCTTTTTTACAATCCTCATATTCCGGAGAAAATTTAATCGGTGCCTCTTGATAGATTCCGATTTTCACAGATACTTCACCGTATGCAGTCTCGGCCCTGTAAAACTCCCTGCCGAGGCGGTGACAGGAGACGGGATAATATCGCAAACCAAAGCTTGAGGTTTCACGAAAGATGATTTCTTCAAGCAATGGCTGCTTTGCTTTGTCCGAAAGTATGGATAGCTTATAGGCGGGACGGTTCTTTTTCATATAGATGGAAGTGTAGTACACATCGTTGGCACCGGCCGCAAAGAGCCTGTCCATCGTGTACGACAGCGTTTCTCCGCTGCAGTCATCCAGGTTCACTTCTATGATTACCATCTCATTGTCAATATGTTCTTGTGCATGGCGTGCGCTAAATTCATTCATTTTGCGGCTCCTTTCATCTTTGCTCGTTCTTTTCATTATACCGTACACCTATTTAATTGTACTGTGAAAATAAGGTATGATAGGAATGATTGTAAGCGGTATCAAAAAGGGGGATGTTATCATGAAGGATAACCAAAACCGGCAGGAGGTCAATGCCACAAGTTCAGAAACCAGCATCCATACGGATTTTAAAAATAATATGACATACGGGGAATATTTGCAGCTGGACAAAATTTTATCGGCACAGCGCAGATTATCCGGACATCATGACGAGGTGTTATTTATTGTGATTCACCAGGTCAGCGAGCTGTGGATGAAGCTGATACTGCATGAGATGCATGCCGCCATCGACTGCATTAAGAAAGACGACCTGTCCAGTGCGTTCAAAAAACTGGCACGTGTGTCAAAAACACAGTCACAAATCATCCAGGCTTGGGATGTGCTGTCCACCATGACACCATCTGAATACATGGAATTCCGGGATTCACTCGGCCAGGCGTCCGGCTTCCAGTCTTACCAATACCGGATGATCGAGTTCGCTCTTGGCTACAAGACACCTCATGTTCTGAAAATCTATGAAAAAGATCCAAAGCTACTAAAAGAACTGAGACAGGCATATGAAGCACCAGGACTCTATGACATGGCCATCCAGGCGCTGAATAAGGCGGGAATTTCAATTGATGAAGAGGTCCTGAACCGCGATGTCACGCGGACGTATCAGGAGAACGAGTCTGTCCGCAAAGCCTGGATCACGGTCTATAAAAATCCGCAGCGATACTGGGATCTCTACGAGCTTGCAGAAAAATTGGTGGATATTGAGGACTGGCTCCAGCAATGGCGCTTCCGCCATATGAAAACCGTTGAGAGAGTAATAGGTTTCAAGCGGGGAACGGGCGGTTCTTCCGGGGTTGGGTACTTGAAAAAAGTGCTGGAACAGCGGTTTTTCCCGGAACTGTGGGATCTTCGTACGGAGTTATAAGAAGAGAAGTGTCAGGAATGATGAAATGATGAATAACCATGCTAAATCAGCCATTTTGGATAGATTTAACATTACACAGTCGAATTTTTTAGGTTCGGGAATGGAAGCCGGGGTGTATGCTTTATCCGACCATAAGGTACTGAAAGTTTATAATCACATGTCTGATCTTAATAAACAATGGAGCTTAAAAGAATTTTATGCCGGGATCAATTCTGATGGTTTGGGCTATGAGCTTCCGTATATTTATGATGTGTTTCTGGAAAATGGGATTTTAGTTACTACCGAAAAACGGATTGAGGGCAGCAATATGCGAAGTCTGCTCTCAGACATGAGCTTTAATGAACAAAGCAAAATGATGAAAATCTACCTGAAAGCGCATCTGGATCTGCAGCAGATTAAAGGAAAATCTACGATCAAAGGGTTTGTTTTATTTGATGGACCGGGCATATCCTCCATAAAAATCGACAACTGGTATGATGTATTGAAAGAAAAAATACGTCAGAAGACACCGGAATTAATGCGCTATTTTAAAAGAGATATTGTGGAGTATGAGAGAAAGTTAAATGATCTGATGAAGATCTTATCCAAGGAGTACAAAGGGGAGTATTCATTAATCCACGGAGATTTTTTTCCTGGGAATTTATTAATAAATACAAGTAGCCAGGTTAGGGGTTTAATTGATTTTGGGTTGATGACCATGTATGGCGATCCGTTATTCGATATTGCCATCGGGTGGGTATGTTTTGATATGTACGATGAATTTCATTCAAATATCCGTGAAAGATACCTGAATATCATACTTTCAACGTTAGGTGAGGGCGTCAGAAAAGAACTGTATTTTTATGTTCTGGTCTATAGCTTCATTACGGCGAATTTTTATTCCGGGGATTGCTCAGATGGTCATTATCAATGGTGTGTGGAAAACATCAATAATAAAAACTATTGGAATGCTTTATAAGGCATTTTAATACTGTTGATCTGGTTTGAAAAAATGCGGATCCACATCAAAATGCCTGGAGACGATTTTTTGAAAAAAGGCAGATTCCCGTTTCAACTGGGGAAGGCTTGGAACGGTTAAGGGAACGCCAAAAATCGGTCCGCTGACATTAATGGTAAACCGGCCTGGGGCAATGAAGCTACCGGTCACACGAATCTGGTCGCTGATCAAAAGGATGGCCAGACCAATATCAATTACATCCACAAGCGTTGTTGCCGCCTGGTTTCCTCCAATTCCTTCCAGACGGTCTTCTCCTGTCAGCGGGCCGCCCAAAGAAACCCGAAAACCCCGGGGAGTCACAAAGACACCTATTATGGTTATTTGTCCGCTGAGAAGTAAAGCCGCCGTGGCCAAATCAAGTCCCCGCTGAATCGCTCCAATGATATGAAGTTCTTTTTCTGTCTGATCTGCTGCTTTCACCATTTGCCTCCCCCCACAGTTGTATCTTATTCCTCACTGCCGGGAACGGGAATGCAAGACAACTTCAAAACATTTTTTTGTCATCCATAGGTACAGGATACACGTCCCTGAAATATAGTGATAACAACATCTATAGCAAAAAGGAATGATAAGATTGGCTTTGTCATTAACCGATATTCCAACTGTCAGGCCGGCGAAGGCCGGAGTATTTTTGCTTGCGCTTCCTCTTATTATCTTCATTTTTTTCTTTACACAGCCCAAGCCAAGTGATGAGGTACATCAGCGGCAATAAAAAACTCCCCTTTCCTTGATGAAAGGGGAGTCATTTTTTATTTTCGAAAGTCAGGATTGTTCTTCTGAAAGCCAAGCCAGGCATTCAAGACACCTTCTTCAATTTCTTCCCTTGGCGCATGGAGGCGTTCTTCGGTTCCTCCATAGCCCACTTCTAATTTTTCATCTCTCAGTCCATTAAAAATGGTATCCGCAAAATCATCAAGTGGAGCACCAAAGGTATGAAGTCCAACACCGCCCAGATCGGTATTGACGGCTGGAGGGAGGATTTCCACAACCTCGACACCGGTTTCTGCGAGCTGGTGGCGCAGGGTCACCGTAAAGGAATGCATAGCTGCCTTTGTTGCACTGTAGATTGGAACCCATACCCCTGGCTGAATGGCCAAACCGGAGGTAACGTTCATGATGGCGGCCCGCTCCTGTTTAACGAAATGAGGGATAAGAAGCATGGTCAAATGCATCGGACCTTCCACATTAATAGCCAATTCATTTTGATAGTACTTCCAGTCTTTTGTAGTATTTAACAGGTTGACCCGCTGCTGAATGCCGGCATTATTTACCAGAACATTCAAATCCGGGAATTCCTTGGTTGCCCATTCCACGAGACTGATGCGCTCCTCTTCATTTGAAACATCACAAACTTTTGTATGAAGTTCCGGGAATTTCTCTTTTGCTTCGTCCAGCTTTTCCTGACGTCGTCCAACGATGATTACCTTGTTGCCTTCTTTTAAAAAACGTTCGGCAAAAGCCAGTCCGATGCCTGAGGCCCCGCCTGTAACCAGGATAGTATTACCAGTCAATTTCATTGATGTTCCTCCCTGTTCGTAAAAATTAAAAATGGCACGTGAATCTAATATACCCGTAAACCCGCCTCCAAGAAACGGAGTGTCTATCCGTTCCGAAAATAGGGGTATTTTTTGATACCACTTTCGCCGTTTAAGCAGCATCCCATTTTCTTGCTTGTTTCGCTTTAAGTCTTACAAACAGCATCATGATAGCACCGAGTAGCGGGCCTGCGGCTAGAACCATAAAACCGAGCAGGAAGCTTGAAGTAGTATCTACTACTACTCCTACAACGAGCGGAGAGATGAGAGAGCCGAGCTGCCAGATAGCATTCACCAGCCCCATGGCGGTTCCGATTTGCTTTTCATCCACCAGTTCGCCAATAATAGCGGTCATGACAGGGCTGTAGATAAACGCAGTGATCCCGAGAATGGCGGTCAATGGCACAAGAATGCCTGTATGCGTGTTGATACCGAACCAAACCAAAACGGGAGCAAATAAAAACAGTGCCCAAAAGGCAATGGTTTTTTTGTTAAAATAGTCTGAAATAAAACCGATGAGCGGCTTGCACAACAGGCCAGCCATACCATAGACCGCCATCATTTTCCCCGCTTCCACCAATGAGAGATGAAGATTGTGGTTCAAATAGGTATTGGCCCAGGTGGCGGTTCCCCATGTCGCCCATAAACCACCAAAACCGGCGGCTCCAGCCAGCAGCAGATTTTTATTCTTTAATACCTCGAACATCTCCTTTACGGAGACGCCTTTTGTTTTTGTTCCATGATAGGTATTGCTTTCTTTCAGAAAAAAGAAGTTCAGGATAATACCGGCGATCGGCAGCAATCCTGCGATCAAAAAGGCGGAGCGCCAACCATGGTTTTGTGCCACAGTGGGAACAAACAAGTTAACGACGGTGACCCCAAGTGAGGTTGCTGTCATGAAAAGACCGATGGCAATGCCTCTTCTTTTCGCTGATACATGGTCAAAGATTGCGGCCATTGAGGCAGAGAAGATGGCACCAGAGCCAAGGCCGGCCAAGAGCCGGAAAGCGAATCCTTGTTCAAACGTATGGACCAAAGACATGCTCAGCGTAAAAACCCCCATTGTTAAATATGAGCCCAGCAAAACTTTTCGATAGCCGAACCGGTCAGTCAACAGACCACCCGGAAATTGTGTAATCACATACCCGATGTAAAAAGCGGTCATGTAGCTGCCGGCATTTGCGGCTGACAAGCCCATATCCTTGGAGGCGAGCGGGATGACAGGTGGCCACGACAGTCTGTCCACAAACGAAAACATATACGTCATCCACACAAGCACTACAACAGTAACCGGCCGAATCCAGTTGTTTTTCATAGCAGTTATCTCCTTAACTAAAATCAATATGTTAATTATTTCACATTGTTAAATATAGCAAATAAGTAGTTTAAATGCATAAAGAAACCTTCTTGAATGGGGGATTCAAAAAGGTTTACAAGGTGAAAAAGGTCAGCACTGATAAAAGAGTAGAGGTGATGGTCATGGCGATAAGAGGGCGCAATGCACGGTTTTTTAAGGCACCTAAATTGACGTTCAAGCCGAGACCAACCATTGCCATCGTAAGGATAAAGGTATTGAAATTTGAGATGATTTCTGAAACACGCGCTGGAATGATGTCTCCAAGTACATAACTGCCCAACAGGCTTGTCATGATAAATCCAATAAGAAACCAGGGAAATTCAATCTGTGTTTGGTGTTTTTGGTTTCTCGGAGCGCGTTTTTTCATCCAAAACATGAAGAAAAAGCTAAGCGGTACAAGCAAGAAAACACGACACAGCTTGGCAAGCAAGGCCATCGCCAAAGTGTCCTGGCCCGCGGGCGCGGCAGTCAATGCCACATGAGCGATCTCATGCAATGTAAGTCCGGCCAATGCGCCGTACGTACTGTCCGAAAGAGGAAGCAGCGGATGAATGACGGTATAAAGGATGGAGAATAGTGTCCCCATTAAAGCAATAATTCCAATACTAATCGCTGTATCTTCTTCCTTTGATTTAAGAATGGGTGAAACAGCAGCAATTGCGGCTGCACCGCAAACTCCTGTGCCTATTCCAAGCAAAAGAGATATGGGGGCGTCTGCTTTGAGCCATTTAGCGAGGACATACCTCACAAGAATGGAGAAAGCAACCGTTCCAATACCGCGGAGCAAGAGCGGCAGTCCTTGATGAAAAACAGCGTCAATGTTCAGTTTTAATCCATATAAAATAATGGCAAATCGCAGCAGTTTTTTTGCAGAAAATTCAATGCCGGGTTTAAGAAAAGTCAAAACCGATGCGATTGATGCCTTTCACTTAGGTGAGCTTTATTACAGAAACGAGGACCTACGTCATCGAAACGCTCCATTACCGAGCCTGATTGATTACTTTCTTTAATTGTTTTGACTCTGTATACTTTTATGTATTAGTTAAAATAAATCCATCTGACGACGCCGAGAAGTGTGTCATCGTTGTAATTCAAAAAGAAATGTTGCCCGAACTGTTTCAGTAGAGCTACTTCTTTAGCTGGAAATATTAAGTATATAGAATTTTTTTAAAAAAATTATTGACGGGGCAGTAATAACGAGGTATTCTATTAAAGTCGCCAAAACGACGACGCAAACAAATGTTCTTTGAAAACCAAACAAAAGCCAGAGTAAGTCAGGGATTTTACAATCCCATCAATTTCTTATTTTTAAACATTAAGAGCTATATCAAACACTTTATTGGAGAGTTTGATCCTGGCTCAGGATGAAGGCTGGCGGCGTGCCTAATACATGCAAGTCGAGCGAATGACGAGGAGCTTGCTCCGCTGATTTAGCGGCGGACGGGTGAGTAACACGTGGGTAACCTGCCTGTAAGACGGGGATAACTCCGGGAAACCGGAGCTAATACCGGATGATAACGAGAAGCGCCTGCTTCTTTTTTGACAGTCGGTTTCGGCTGACGCTTACAGATGGACCCGCGGCGCATTAGCTAGTTGCTGAGGTAACGGCTCACCAAGGCGACGATGCGTAGCCGACCTGAGAGGGTGATCGGCCACACTGGGACTGAGACACGGCCCAGACTCCTACGGGAGGCAGCAGTAGGGAATCTTCGGCAATGGACGAAAGTCTGACCGAGCAACGCCGCGTGAGCGATGAAGGCCTTCGGGTCGTAAAGCTCTGTTGTCAGAGAAGAACAAGTACCGGAGTAACTGCCGGTACCTTGACGGTACCTGACCAGAAAGCCACGGCTAACTACGTGCCAGCAGCCGCGGTCATACGTAGGTGGCAAGCGTTATCCGGAATTATTGGGCGTAAAGCGCGCGCAGGCCGTTTCTTAAGTCTGATGTGAAAGCCCACGGCTCAACCGTGGAGGGTCATTGGAAACTGGGAGACTTGAGTGCAGGAGAGAAAAGTGGAATTCCACGTGTAGCGGTGAAATGCGTAGAGATGTGGAGGAACACCGGTGGCGAAGGCGGCTTTTTGGCCTGTAACTAACGCTGAGGCGCGAAAGCGTGGGGAGCACACAGGAGTAGATACCCTGGTAGTCCACGCCGTAAACGATGAGTGCTAGGTGTTGGGCGGTTCCACCCTCAGTGCTGACGTTAACACATTCAGCACTCCGCCTGGGGAGTACGGCCGCGAGGCTGAAACTCAAAGGCTTTGACGGGGGCCCGCACAAGCAGTGGAGCATGTGGTTTAATTCGAAGCAACGCGAAGAACCTTACCAGGTCTTGACATCCTCTGATCACTTGAGAGATCAAGCTTTCCCCTTCGGGGGACAGAGTGACAGGTGGTGCATGGTTGTCGTCAGCTCGTGTCGTGAGATGTTGGGTTATGTCCCGCAACGAGCGCAACCCTTGACCTTAGTTGCCAGCATTCAGTTGGGCACTCTAAGGTGACTGCCGGTGACAAACCGGAGGAAGGTGGGGATGACGTCAAAACATCATGCCCCTTATGACCTGGGCTACACACGTGCTACAATGGGTGGTACAAAGGGTTGCGAAGCCGCGAGGCCGAGCCAATCCCAAAAGGCCACTCTTAGTTCGGATTGTAGGCTGCAACTCGCCTACATGAAGCCGGAATTGTTAGTAATCGCGGATCAGCATGTCGCGGTGAATACGTTCCCGGGCCTTGTACACACCGCCCGTCACACCACGAGAGTTTGTAACACCCGAAGTCGGTGGGGTAACCTTTTGGAGCCAGCCGCCGAAGGTGGGACAGATGATTGGGGTGAAGTCGTAACAAGGTAGCCGTATCGGAAGGTGCGGCTGGATCACCTCCTTTCTATGGAGACATGAGCACTCAGGTGCCTCATGAATCTTACTCTGAGCTTTTGTTTGGTTTTGAAAGAACATTGTTTCTTTCAATTCATAAAGGTTGCACATTTGTTGTGGCCATGTTCCTTGAAAACTAGATAACGAAACATCCAAACAAGCCAACTAATTCATTAGTTGTGCGCTGATTTAGTGATTTTTTTACGATCTTACGATCGTGTTTAAAGGTTAAGCTAGAAAGGGCGCACGGTGGATGCCTTGGCACTAGGAGCCGAAGAAGGACGGGACGAACACCGATATGCCTCGGGGAGCTGTAAGTAAGCGTTGATCCGGGGATTTCCGAATGGGGGAACCCACCATCCATAATGGGATGGTATCCATATCTGAATACATAGGATATGAGAAGGCAGACCCGGGGAACTGAAACATCTAAGTACCCGGAGGAAGAGAAAGCAAATGCGATTTCCTGAGTAGCGGCGAGCGAAACGGAAACAGCCCAAACCAGAGGGCTTGCCCTCTGGGGTTGTAGGACACTCTACATGGAGTTACAAAGGAACGGGGTAGATGAAGCGGTCTGGAAAGGCCGGCCAAAGAAGGTAACAGCCCTGTAGTTGAAACTTCGTTCCCTCCTGAGTGGATCCTGAGTACGGCGGGACACGTGAAACCCCGTCGGAATCC
This sequence comes from Fictibacillus sp. S7, assembly GCF_004127935.1. NCBI lineage: Bacteria > Bacillati > Bacillota > Bacilli > Caryophanales > Fictibacillaceae > Fictibacillus > Fictibacillus sp. S7. The sequence continues at coordinate 3,889,779 of NZ_QJKL01000001.1, forward strand.
GGGAGGACCATCTCCCAAGGCTAAATACTCCCTAGTGACCGATAGTGAACCAGTACCGTGAGGGAAAGGTGAAAAGCACCCCGGAAGGGGAGTGAAAGAGATCCTGAAACCGTGTGCCTACAAGTAGTTGGAGCCCATTAACGGGTGACAGCGTGCCTTTTGTAGAATGAACCGGCGAGTTACGATAACGTGCAAGGTTAAGCCGAGAAGGCGGAGCCGCAGCGAAAGCGAGTCTGAATAGGGCGCCATAGTACGTTGTCGTAGACCCGAAACCGTGTGATCTACCCATGTCCAGGGTGAAGTTCAGGTAACACTGAATGGAGGCCCGAACCCACGCACGTTGAAAAGTGCGGGGATGAGGTGTGGGTAGGGGTGAAATGCCAATCGAACACGGAGATAGCTGGTTCTCCCCGAAATAGCTTTAGGGCTAGCCTCGCGGCTAGAGTCCTGGAGGTAGAGCACTGATTGGACTAGGGGCCCCCACAGGGTTACCGAATTCAGTCAAACTCCGAATGCCAGAGACTTATCCGCGGGAGTCAGACTGCGAGTGATAAGATCCGTAGTCAAGAGGGAAACAGCCCAGACCATCAGCTAAGGTCCCAAAGTATACGTTAAGTGGGAAAGGATGTGGAGTTGCCCAGACAACCAGGATGTTGGCTTAGAAGCAGCCACCATTTAAAGAGTGCGTAATAGCTCACTGGTCGAGTGACTCTGCGCCGAAAATGTACCGGGGCTAAACGTATCACCGAAGCTATGGATTGTACCGTCAGGTACAGTGGTAGGGGAGCGTTCGAAGTGCGGTGAAGTCAGACCGGAAGGACTGGTGGAGCGCTTTGAAGTGAGAATGCCGGTATGAGTAGCGAAAGACAAGTGAGAATCTTGTCCATCGAAAGCCTAAGGTTTCCTGAGGAAGGCTCGTCCGCTCAGGGTTAGTCGGGACCTAAGCCGAGGCCGAAAGGCGTAGGCGATGGCCAACAGGTTGAAATTCCTGTACCACCTCCTTTCCGTTTGAACGACGGGGGGACGCAGGAAGGTAGGGAGAGCGCGCGAATGGAAATGCGCGTCTAAGCAGTTAGGCTGATTGTGAGGCAAATCCCGCAATCGTGAAGGCTGAGCTGTGACGGCGAGGGAAATTACAGTACCGAAGTCCCTGATCCTACACTGCCAAGAAAAGCCTCTAGTGAGGAAAGAGGTGCCCGTACCGCAAACCGACACAGGTAGGCGAGGAGAGAATCCTAAGATGATCGGGAGAACTCTCGTTAAGGAACTCGGCAAAATGACCCCGTAACTTCGGGAGAAGGGGTGCTCTGGTAGGGTTTATCGCCCGAGAGAGCCGCAGTGAATAGATCCAAGCGACTGTTTAGCAAAAACACAGGTCTCTGCGAAGCCGCAAGGCGAAGTATAGGGGCTGACACCTGCCCGGTGCTGGAAGGTTAAGAGGAGGGGTTATCCCTTAGGGGAGAAGCTCTGAATTGAAGCCCCAGTAAACGGCGGCCGTAACTATAACGGTCCTAAGGTAGCGAAATTCCTTGTCGGGTAAGTTCCGACCCGCACGAAAGGTGTAACGATTTGGATACTGTCTCAACGAGAGACCCGGTGAAATTATAGTACCTGTGAAGATGCAGGTTACCCGCGACAGGACGGAAAGACCCCATGGAGCTTTACTGCAGCTTGATATTGGATTTTGGTACAGTTTGTACAGGATAGGTAGGAGCCTGAGAAGTCGGAGCGCCAGCTTCGATGGAGGCGTCGGTGGGATACTACCCTGACTGTATTGAAATTCTAACCTGGAACCGTGATCCGGTTCGGAGACAGTGTCAGGTGGGCAGTTTGACTGGGGCGGTCGCCTCCTAAATCGTAACGGAGGCGCCCAAAGGTTCCCTCAGAATGGTTGGAAATCATTCGCAGAGTGTAAAGGCACAAGGGAGCTTGACTGCGAGACCTACAAGTCGAGCAGGGACGAAAGTCGGGCTTAGTGATCCGGTGGTTCCGCATGGAAGGGCCATCGCTCAACGGATAAAAGCTACCCTGGGGATAACAGGCTTATCTCCCCCAAGAGTCCACATCGACGGGGAGGTTTGGCACCTCGATGTCGGCTCATCGCATCCTGGGGCTGAAGTAGGTCCCAAGGGTTGGGCTGTTCGCCCATTAAAGCGGTACGCGAGCTGGGTTCAGAACGTCGTGAGACAGTTCGGTCCCTATCCGTCGCGGGCGCAGGAAATTTGAGAGGAGCTGTCCTTAGTACGAGAGGACCGGGATGGACACACCGCTGGTGTACCAGTTGTTCCGCCAGGGGCATAGCTGGGTAGCTACGTGTGGACGGGATAAGTGCTGAAAGCATCTAAGCATGAAGCCCCCCTCAAGATGAGATTTCCCATCACGTCAAGTGAGTAAGACCCCTTAGAGATGATGAGGTTGATAGGTCTGGTGTGGAAGCGTGGTGACACGTGGAGCTGACAGATACTAATCGGTCGAGGGCTTATCCTTAATAACAAAAGCGGAATGAACCGCTTATATCCGACAAGCGTTGGAGACCCTGACAAGAACACGGTTTTGGTGTTCGTCGGAAGGGGCGAAACGACCTCGAGGATAGGGTTCATGAAGCTGGACGTTATCAGCACGTTTGGATGAAGTTATCTAGTTTTGAGGGAATATGCCTCAAAAACAAAAGGTTTGTCAGCGACAAGAGATTCGAGGAAGCAAAACGACGACTCTCCGGAGTGTACTTTACCGTACATGAGTAAGAGGAGGAGTGAAGCTGACGAAAAAAATCGCCGTTGATCACAAACCGACAGATGTCTGGTGGCAATAGCGAAGAGGTCACACCCGTTCCCATACCGAACACGGAAGTTAAGCTCTTTTGCGCCGATGGTAGTTGGGGGCTTCCCCCTGTTAGAGTAGGACGTTGCCGGGCAAATGAAAGCACTGCTGAGAAACCAGCGGTGCTTTTTTGTTTTGTGAGATCGACAAAGTTCGTTGCGGTGATGGTGTTACAAAAGTAAAAGTAGATGATCCAGTAGTAGTGGAGCCGATACTTAGATGTGGAGAATGTGACGCCTGTAAGCTAGGGAAATATAACCTTTGTGATTTATTAGTTTTCATGGTTTGTCCGGGGGCGGCGGAGGTTTCTCAGAGTATACAATGGTTGATGAGAACATGGTCCATAAAATGCCCGAGGGGTCTTTCCTATGAACAGGGAGCACTGGTTGAGCCTGCAGCAGTTGCGGAGACCGTTCCTCGTTATTTGCAACTTAATCAGTTACACCAATTAAGGGAGCTAGTTGAAGGCAATGTTCAGGAAAGAGCGGTAATCGAAGTATTATTTTCCACCGGAATCCGTATGGGGGAATTTGCTGCGATGAAAAAAGAAATTCATATTCCAAATGGGAAACGTAAAAAAGGACGAATCGTATTGTTTACACGAGAATGTGAAGAACATTTGAAGGCATATTTACACTGGGCAAAAGTCCTGGGAACGCTGCTTTAAAATAAGTTTCAATTCACCAAATTTTCACGGCAAGCTGAACATGATCTGGCGGGGAAGGAATCTGTTTCTTTTTCTGACCTTGATGAAGAAATATGGATTGTAAGGGAACAAGGATCTGGAACCCGCGAGGCGACGGAGCAAATGTTTGCAGACCATAAGCTCATTCCGGAAACCATAATGGAGTTTGGAAGCACACAGATCATTAAAGAATCCGTTGAGGAAGGACTCGGAATATCTTTTCTCTCGACATCGGCAATCCGCAAGGAGCTGGAATTAGTAAGGCTGAAGGTCTTTTATATTCCAGGTTTTCCCATACGACGCCCCTTCACGCTGGTCACGCAGGATACCGCGTTTCGGACAAAGGCTATGGTGGTATTTTTTAAAGCGATAAAAGCAAATTGAGGTTGTTTCTTTGCGTTGATCAAAAAATATAGTAGTATTCTACAAAAGAGAAAATGGATCAGAGGGGGAAGCTGTTATGGGTAAAAAATACGTGATTGGCGTTGACTATGGAACCGAGTCAGGCCGTGTATTACTTGTTGAAGTCGGTTCGGGAAAAGAAGTAGCCACAAATGTGACCGCTTACAAACATGGTGTGATGGACGAAACCTTGCCAGGAGGAACACCACTTGATGCGGACTGGGCGCTGCAGCATCCCGGAGATTATCTGGATGTGCTCTCCGAGTCCGTGCCTGCCGTTCTTGAAAAGGCAGATGTGTCTTCAGATGATGTCATTGGTTTAGGAATTGATTTTACCGCATCTACCATTCTGCCACTCGACCGTAAAAGAGAGCCGCTTTGTTTTCAGGAAAAATGGGAGAATGAACCGCACAGCTATGTAAAGCTGTGGAAGCACCATGCGGCACAGCCGGAAGCGGATGATTTTACGGAAGTGGCTGAAGAAAGAGGAGAAACCTTTCTCAAACGGTATGGCGGGAAGATATCATCGGAGTGGATGTTTCCGAAGATATTGCAGATTCTGCGGGAGGCACCTAAAGTGTTTGAGGAAGCGGATCTGTTTATGGAAGCGTGCGACTGGCTGACAAGCAGACTGACCGGGAGTTTGCACCGAAGCAGCAACACCACCGGATACAAAGCATTCTGGAACAAAAAAGAAGGCTATCCTTCATCTGAATTTTTCACTGCGGTGGACTCCCGTCTTGAAGATATTTTGGAAACGAAGATGCGCGGAGACGTGCTTTCCATTGGTGAAAAAGCAGGCGAACTGACCGGAGAAATGGCTCAAGTGTTGGGACTGAAACCAGGTATAGCTATAGCGGTAGGGATTATAGATGCTCATGCAGGTGTTCCTGCAGCGGGCGCTGTCCGGCCGGGACAGATGGTTATGGCAATGGGCACCTCCACCTGCCACATGTTGATCACAGACAAAGATCAACCGATCACAGGAGTCTGCGGAAGTGTGGAGGATGGCATCATTCCCGGATACATCAGCTTTGAGACAGGACAAGTTGCCGTCGGTGATTCATTTGCGTGGTATGTGGATCAGGCTGTTCCCGGTTATGTAAAAAAAGAGGCGGAGGAAGCGGGACTGAATGGGCATCAGCTGCTTGAAAGAAAAGCGGCTGCGTATCAACCGGGACAGACCGGGCTGATCGCGCTGGATTGGTGGAACGGAAACCGCTCGGTATTGGTCGACTCCCAGTTATCAGGAGCAATCATCGGGTTAACCCTGGCCACCAAACCCGAAGAAATCTACAGGGCGTTGATCGAGTCCACCGCCTTTGGCACCAAAAAGATTATTGAAAGCTTTGTTCATGGCGGAGTGGCGGTGGATGAAATCTTTGCGGTAGGGGGCCTGCCTGAACGAAACCGCCTTTTGATGCAAATTTATGCAGATGTGACCAACCGCGAAATCAAGGTCGCTGACTCCAGCCAGACGACAGCACTTGGTGCTGCCATGTACGGGGCGGTAGCGGCCGGAAGCAAGGCAGGGGGCTATGATTCCATTTTTGATGCGGCCCAACATATGGCTCGCGTGAAGGAAGAGACATACAAGCCGATTCCTGAACATGTGAAGATTTACGAGGAATTATACAGTTACTATCTGGAGGTTCATAATTTTTTCGGACAGGAAAAAAAGTCGCTGATGCATGGGTTAAAGAAATTGAAGAAGTAAGTGTAGGCATCCTGTTTTATCGCAGGATGTTTTTTGTTTTAAACGAAATAATACAAAAATAAAATTGACAAAGTGAAAACAAATGATAGAATTCTACATAACTTTGAATTGAGGAGGATATGTATGGACTATCAGCAGCTTTTTAGCTTGAAGGGGAAGACAGCTCTTGTCACTGGGGGAGGACGAGGACTTGGAAAAGCAATGGCCGATGCCCTGGCCCAGGCGGGTTCCAACGTTGTCATCGCGGATATGGATCGTGACACGGCGAAGCAGAGTGCTGAAGAGCTTACCGCTCATGGGGTGAAAACACTTGGACTTCAATTGGACGTCACGCAGGAGGAAGAAGTAAAAGGCTGTATTGATGAAATTGTAAGCGGTTTTGGTAAGATTGATATTCTCGTCAATAACGCCGGCATTTGTCAGAAGATCACGGTTGAAGAGCAGAGTCTGGAAGATTGGAAGAAAACGATGGATGTAAACGTGAATGGGGTTTTCCTTTTATCCAAATATGTGGGAAAAGTGATGAAGGATCAGGGTGGCGGCTCTGTCATTAATGTGGCTTCCATGTCAAGCTTCATTGCCAACACCGAAGCGCAATGTGCGTACAATGCATCAAAAGCGGCTGCAGCCATGATGACCAAGTGTCTGGCATCTGAATGGGCACCTTATAACATCAGGGTTAATGCCATTGCCCCTGGATATATGAAAACGGAAATGACAAAACCCATTTTTGCTCCTGGCGGTGAACTGGCACACGTCCTGGACTTGGTGCCGATGAAACGGCTCGGTGAACCTCATGAACTCGGCGGATTGGCCATCTATCTGGCATCCGATGCTTCCACATTTGCCACCGGTTCTACCTTTCTTGTGGATGGCGGATATACCATCTGGTAAAAAACGAAAAAAGCAGCTCACTAATCATTGATCTGAACCCAAAAAGTTAGACACGAAATTTTAAGCAGCTACTTCGGCATGAGTCCGGTATTGAACCGGGCTCATGCCTTTTAATTTTGCTTTTATCCGTTTTTTATTGTAGTAATCGATATACTGTTCCAATTCTTTTTTAAAGTGTTCCATACTTTCAAATTCTTTGAGATAAAGCAATTCACTTTTCAATAAGCCAAAGAAACTCTCCATGGCGGCGTTATCAAGACAGTTGCCCTTACGGGACATGCTTTGTGTTATATTTTTTTCTTTCAATGCATGCTGGTACCGTTTCATTTGATAATGCCATCCCTGATCAGAGTGAAGGATGGGGGCATCGTTCTCTTTCAATTGTTTGAATGCCTTATCCAGCATCTTTGAAACCAAAGAGTAAACCGGACGGTGTTCCATCTGATAGGCAACGATTTCTCCATTATATAGGTCAAGAACTGGCGATAAATATAGCTTTTCACCATGTAATTGAATTTCCGTCACATCGGTTACCCACTTTTCATTCGGTTTCGCTGCTTGGAATTTACGTGCTATAACATTTGGAGCGATTTTTCCAACATTTCCACGATAGGAGCGATATTTCTTCACCTTCACCAGAGACTTGATCTTCATTTTATTCATTAAGCGACGGACAGTTTTATGATTAAGTGAATAGCCTTGATTTTGTAATTCCCATCGGATCCGACGATAGCCATATCGACCTTGGTGCTCATTAAAAATCTGTTGAATAACAGCTTTCACTTCATGATATTTATCTGCACGATTCTTTTGTTTCATCCAGTAATAATACGTGCTTCGTGGAATGCCTGCGACCTCAACGAGGTCAATGACTTTATATTCATGCCTTAACTCATCAATCACTTCCGCTTTGACTTGTTCTGTGATTTTTCCTCTTCTTGAATTAAGGCTTGTAACTTTTTTAAGTATGCATTCTCCATACGTAATCTCTCATTTTCAGCTCGTAGAGCTTCGACGGATCCTTCTGATGGCTGCTTTCTTTTTGAATCTTTTTTCATGGATGAACGCCCCTTTATCTTTGATCGAAGAGCCTCAATCCCTTGCGTTTCAAAAAGTTGATACCAATTCCAAACGGTGCTGGGAGAAGCCACGTTGAAATGGGCGGCAGCTTCTGAGATAGATACTCCCGTTTCGTTTATATAGTGAAGTACGTCCATTTTAAACTCGATAGAATGATTTGTATATGATTCTTGAAAAGCCATTTCTCCGTGTTTTCGAAACTTGGCCACCCATTCTTTTAACATTGATGAAGTCACACTGTGTTTATAAGCGGTTTCTTTAAAGGAATCTCCCCCCTGAAGATAAGCATGAACAGCAGCTAATTTAGTTTCCAAAGAATACTTGGTCATGAAAAAACTGCACCTCCTATTGTTAGATGTGTCTAACAAAAGGGGTGCAGTTCACATTAGTGCGGCTGCTTTTCTTTATTCCGTTTCTATCGTAATCAGTTCCACTCCATGTTCCGCCAAAACGGGTTTTTGGCTGTTTGCCTCAATGCTGTCCGTAATGATGATGTCGATATCGTCGAGAGAGGCAAAGGACGCAATCGAGTTTTTGAAAAATTTGGAGTGGTCGAGAAGAGCTACAACTTTTTTGCTTGCCTTCACCATGGCTTTTTTCAGTTCAACTTCGTATACGCTAAAATCGGTCAACCCGGACTCGAGTGAAAAGCCGTTGGCCGACGTAAACAGAAGGTCGATGTTGATCTGGTTCAAAATGTTTACGCCAAGGGTTCCTTCTAAAGAGTGAGAGCCTCGTTTTACAATGCCGCCGAGTAAAATTACAGTGATGTCCGGGTGCTCGTTCAGTTCAAGAGCGGTATTGATGCCACTGGTTACAACGATCAGGCGGATGGGCTTATCTTTCAGGATTCGGGCCAGCTCAAGAGCCGTAGAACTTGCATCAAGCATGATACATTGTCCGTTTTCCAGCATGGCTGCTGCTTCCTTGGCGATGGCGGATTTTTCGATTTTGTTTTTCTTTTCACGGATGGAGAAGCTTGTTTCATTATCGGAAGAATCGGCGAGCACCGCACCTCCATGTGTGCGCTTGAGCAATCCCTCTTCTTCCATTTTTGTTAAATCGGTACGCAGGGTCGCTTCCGATACTTGAATTTCCTTAGCGAGTTCTTTAATGGATACTCGCTGGCTTTCATTCAATCTATTAAGAATGACTCTCCGGCGTTCAGGTACAAACATTTTTCCCACTAAGATCACCTACAAATCAATTAGTAAAATTTATTTTTGTAATCGTTTTACCTTTATTATTCTATTACACCATCTTTCATAAACATTGTAAATCAATAATAAAACAAAACAAAGCGAAAATAAATTATAAAATAATCAAAAATTAATTGACTATTTAAACAAATGGTGATTATAATAGACCCAATACACCGCAATATCGAAAACAAACGATAGAAAAAGAAAAAATACAATAACAAAAAAGAGGAGGAAAGGGATTTATTCTAAGAGAAATGAAAGCGTTATCTATAAAGGGGCTTTTAAAAATCTATTTAAGGGAGAGATTGTCATGAATATGAAAACCGTAGCGGATCAAGAAGCAAAGAATACAAGTATTCCTAAAACCATGAAGGCTGTAGTCGCTTATTCACCGGGGGATTACCGCTTTGAAACGGTTCCGGTTCCCGAGGTTGGGGAAGGTGAAATCCTGGTAAAAGTCGAAGCTTGCGGGATTTGCGCAGGAGACTTGAAAGCATTTGACGGGGCACCAAGCTTCTGGGGTGATGAAAAGCAGCCGGCTTATATTAAAGCGCCTATGATTCCGGGTCATGAATTTATCGGCCATGTGGTGGAGCTTGGCGAAGGAGTTACCGAATTTGAAGTAGGGGAACGCGTCATTTCAGAACAAATCGTTCCTTGCTGGGGTTGCCGCTTCTGTAACCGAGGACAATACTGGATGTGCGAGAAGCATGATTTATACGGCTTTCAGAATAATGTAAACGGTGCCATGGCGGAATACATGAAATTCACGAAGGAAGCGATTAACTACAAGGTGCCTGATGAACTTCCGATCGAAAAAGCCATTCTGATTGAACCGTATGCATGTTCCTTCCACGCTGTACAGCGTGCACAGATTCAGCTCGGTGATGTCGTCGTGCTGGCGGGTGCCGGTACACTCGGGCTTGGTATGATTGGCGCAATCAAGAAGTCAGGACCAGGAAAATTGATTGTTCTGGATCTTTTTGAAGAGAGGCTGGAGCTGGCTAAAAAGTTTGGAGCGGACATGGTACTCAATCCGGCTAAGGATGATGTGAATGCAATTATAAAAGAACTGACCGACGGCTATGGCTGTGACATTTATATTGAGGCCACAGGAGCACAAAAATCGGTAGAACAAGGGTTAACGATGATCCGCAAGCTCGGCCGTTTTGTGGAGTTCAGCGTATTCAAGGAGCCTGTGACGGTAGACTGGAGCATCATCAGCGACCGGAAAGAGCTTGATGTGCTTGGATCCCACCTAGGACCATACTGCTATGAACATGTCATTACAGGCATTTCCAATGGAGATTTACCAACAGAAGGTGTTGTCACCCACACGCTTCCTTTGGAGGATTTTGAGGAAGGATTCCAGTTGGTGAAAAACGGAGCAAAATCTTTGAAAGTTGTGCTTAACCCAAATCTGTAACCATCGGGCGGCTGTAGAAGAGGCAGCCGCTTCTTTATAAAAATGAGCAGGGGAGGAAACAAAATGGACGGGCTATTAGGTAAATTGGGCATGGACCGGAAAATGGCTTTAGGTTATTTCGGCGTATTGATTTTTATGATGGGAGACGGCCTTGAACTGGGATGGCTATCTTCTTACTTTACAGATCATGGGTTATCCGTGCAGCAGTCCGCGCTGGTCTTTAGTGTATATGGCTTTGCGGTAGCGGTAGCGGCCTGGCTTTCCGGGGTTCTTGCGGAAGTGCTCGGTCCGAGAAAAGCGATGATGCTTGGGCTTTCCCTGTTTGTAGCCGGAACACTGGTTTTCCTTACGTTCGGAATCACCAGTATGAACCTGGCCATCATTCTACCAACCTATGCATTACGGGGGCTCGGCTATCCGCTTTTCGCCTATTCGTTCCTCGTATGGGTAACGTACTATGCACCATCCGATAAGCTTGGAACAGCGGTGGGCTGGTTCTGGTTCGCATTCAGCGGCGGATTGAACGTCCTTGGAGCCTACTATTCTAGCTTTGCGCTTCCGGTTTTGGGAGAAATGAAAACCCTTTGGAGTGCACTCATCTTCGTTCTGCTTGGTGCGACTGTTGCGATTTTCCTGAACAAGGACAAAAACCACAGTAAGAAATTTGAAAATAAAAGTGAAGCCATCAAGTATCTTTTAAAAGGCGTAACCATTGCTTTTGAAAATCCGAAAATCGGTATGGGCGGAATCGTTCGAACCATCAACACATCAGCAGCTTATGGATTTGTGGTCTTTATGCCTGCATTCATGATGGACTTGGGCTTTACGCGTTCCGAATGGCTGCAGATCTATGGTTCACTGTGGACGAGCAACATCATTTTTAACCTGATATTCGGTATTGTAGGTGACAAGCTGGGCTGGAGAAACACGGTCATGTGGTTTGGCGGTGTGGGATGCGCCGTTTTCACAGCAGCATTCTATTATGTTCCGCTGGCGGCTGGTCCGAACTATTTTGTAGCTACCGCCGTTGCCGCATGCTATGGCGCTTGTCTTGCCGGCTTCGTTCCATTATCCGCACTCATTCCGTCACTTGCTCCGGAAAACCGCGGCGCAGCGATGTCCATCCTTAATCTTGGTGCAGGATTGAGTACCTTTGTAGGACCTGCAATTGTTGGGGCCTTTATCGGATTGGTGGATACAGTGGGTGTGATCTGGATTTACACAGGCCTTTATTTGATCAGTGCCGTGCTGATGAAATTTGTCACCCTTTCCAAGAAAGAAGCAGAAGAAGCGGAAAGAGTCTCCCAGGAGGAATTTCAAAACGTACAAAAAGCGTAGTATTGATACATCAAAAATAGAGAGAAAGGGAGTTGCATAATGAGGATAGGATTGGGTTCTGACCATAATGCCTTTGATATGAAAGAAAGCGTAAAAAGCTATATAAAAGAATTGGGGCACGAAGTCATTGATTATGGCTGCCATTCATGCTCTGAGGTGGATTATCCGGAAGTGGCTTTTGAAGTCGGCCAGGACATTATGAAGAACAAGCTGGACCGTGGAATTTTATGCTGCGGCACCGGGATTGGTGTAGCCATCGCTGCAGGAAAAGTACCCGGCATCCGGGCAGCCCTTTGCCATGATACGTATTCAGCAGAACGGGCACAGTTAAGCAACAACGCCCAGATTTTAACGATGGGAGCAAAAGTCATCGGTGTCGAAGTCGCCAAACAGGTGGTGAAAGTGTATCTTGAATCTCACTTCTCCGGGGGCAATTCTGGAAGAAAGGTACAGCAGATCACAGACAAGGAGCAAGAGTTTTTAAAAGGGGAGAATGCACCGCATGAAAAAACTTATAAATAATCCAAACCGAGTCGTTGAAGAAATGATTGAAGGCTATGCTAAAGCTCACCCGCATCATGTCCGGGTACTGGAGGAAAACGGACGCTCGATTGTAACCGCCAAGGAAACAAAAGAAGGAAAGGTCGGTGTTTTAATCGGGGGTGGATCCGGACACGAACCAGCTTTTATGGGCTATGTCGGTACCGGGATGGCAGACGGTGTTGCGGTTGGAAATATTTTCGCTTCACCACCGCCGGATCCGATTCTTGAAGCGACAAAGGCGATTGATAAAGGAGCGGGCGTCATCTACGTATATGGAAATTATGCAGGAGACCTCATGAACTTTGGCATGGCGGCTGAACTGGCTGAGCTTGAAGCGGACATCCAGGTCGGAAAAGTCATTGTAACGGATGACGTTGCTTCAGCTCCGAAAGAAGAAAAGGAAAAGCGCCGCGGCATTGCCGGAGAATTTTTTGTCACAAAGGTGGCAGGAGCCGCCTCTGAAAAGGGATACAGTCTGGAAGAAGTGGTTCGGGCAGCCAATAAGGCAAATGATCATACCCGTACGATGGGAGTCGGACTTTCACCTTGTTCACTTCCGCAAACGGGAAAACCGAGCTTTGAATTGGAAGAAAACGAGATGGAAATCGGCCTGGGGCATCATGGCGAACCAGGAGTGGAAAAGGGAGATCTCCAGCCTGCAGACCAGGTGGCGGATCGCCTCGTTCAGGATATTCTGGCTGATATGCCAATCGGCGAAGGAGAAAAAGTCGCTGTTCTTGTAAACGGCTTAGGATCGACCACCAAAATGGAACTTTATATTGTTTACCGAAGAGTTGAACTAATCTTAAACGAAAAGGGCATCACCATACATCGTTCTTTTGTGGGTGATTACAGTACTTCACTTGAAATGGGTGGATGTTCCGTTACCTTGATTAAGCTTGATGATGAACTAACAGAATTTGTAGATGCAGCGGCGGATTGTCCGATGTATGTTCAACGATAAGGAGGAGATCACATGTCTTTTTCAGCAAAAGAATTAAAAGCCTTTTTACAGAGTGTGGTTGAAACGATTGAGGAAAATAAAGACTACTTGTCCGAGCTCGACCGTAAGCTTGGTGATGGTGACCATGGTGTGACCATGTCCATAGGCTGGCAGGCCGTTCAGGAAAAATTGGATAATGAATGGAAAGATGAAAATGATTGCGGAAAAATCAGCATCTCCGCTGGCCGTACCTTCCTGAGTGCGGTCGGATCAACGGTAGGTCCTCTTTATGCGACAGGGTTTCTGCGTGGAGGAAAGGAAGTCCAGGGGAAAAGTGAACTTACCGGAGAAGATCTTAACAACTTCTGGACCGCTTTTATAGAAGGTATCAAGGAAAGAGGACAGGCGGAAGTGGGAGATAAAACGATGATCGACACGCTGCAGCCTGCACTGGATACGCTAAAACAGGAATATGCGCGTTCCGGCATTTTTGCAGAGGCGTTTTCAAAAGCGGTAGCATCTGGAAAGGAAGGCATGGAATCGACGAAAGATCTTTTATCGAAAAAAGGAAGGTCCAGCCGTTTGGGAGAGCGTTCACTCGGCAATCAGGACCCTGGCGCCACTTCTTCGTACCTTATTTTAAAAGCATTTGAATCGGTAATGACATCCGTCCAGACGGCTTAATACGTAAAAAGCATGAGGGCAGCTGAACTGAAAAACCGTCAGGAGGCCGCCCTCTTTTTCTATGTCCATAAAAAGGTGGGGAAGGATAGCATGAGCATGAAATTGGATAATAAAGAGGATATTCAGCAATTGGCTATGGATTTTCTCGCGGTTGCACAGGAAGCTGCCATCGCCTCGTATCCCTGGGTCGGCAAAGGAAAGAAAAATGAAGCGGACGGCGCGGGAACTGAAGCCATGCGTACAAGAATGGGATCTATTGCGATGGACGGGACCGTTGTGATTGGCGAAGGAGAATTGGACGAGGCACCGATGCTGTACATCGGTGAACGTGTGGGAACAGGCAGTGGCCCTAAGGTAGACATCGCGGTCGATCCGGTGGAAGGAACAACCTTAATGTCAAAAGGACAGGATAATGCTTTGACGGTGATTGCCGTTGCCGAAAAAGAGCATTTGCTCCATGCGCCGGATATGTATATGAGAAAAATAGCAGTTGGTCCGAAAGCGAAAGGAAAGATAGATATTGAGGCACCATTAACGGAGAATATTCGCTCGGTCGCTCGTTCCCTTGGAAAAGACGTCAGTGAGGTTACGGTCATGATTCAAGACCGGAGCCGTCATCAATCCCTGATCCAAGAGGTGTTTGAGGCAGGAGCTAAGGTAAAACTCTTTTCGGACGGTGACGTTACAGGGGCAATCGCCACTGGAATTGAGGACATTGGTGTCGATCTGCTTGTAGGTACAGGCGGGGCGCCAGAGGGTGTCATCGCTGCAACTGCTTTGCGAAGTCTTGGTGGAGATTTTCAGGCTCAGCTCGTTTGCCAGAATGAGGAGGAGTTCAATCGCTGTGTTGGAATGGGGTTGAGCGATCCAGATTGTATTTTACGGATGGATGATCTGGTGAGAAGTGACCGGTGTTTTTTTGTCGCGACAGGCATCACAGATGGCATCCTGCTGAACGGTGTTCGTAAAAAAGCAGATGGCTCTATGCTGACGCATTCATTCATCACCATCGGAGGACGAAGAAATAACTTTCAGTTTGTTGAAACCCGCCACTAGGGATGTGGCGGGTTGTTTTTTTGTGGTGGTGTGGGGATGAAAGGCGGGCAATTGCCCGGAAAAGTGGGAAAGTCGCCCGGAAATTCGACAAAGTTGGCTTCAATAAATGAATTTACCGAGTACGGGTAAAGGAAAGAAGACCGTGTATTATCTTCAATATGATTGACGTATCTTTAGTTATCTGATATTCTACCATGGTAAAGCAATAAACTATCAAAAATGGTTTCTCAAGAGGCGCGGTGGTGAAAAACCTTGCGTTTTTTTGCGTTCTCATATATACGGAAGGAAATGTTTAATGGATACAACGAAAAAATGGGGATTTTGGCTGTTGGCCGCCTTCGTTATCGGAAATATGGTAGGATCGGGGATTTTTATGCTGCCGAGCACCCTGGCCCAGACTGCAAGTCCGCTGGGAGTAACGATTGCATGGCTTGTTACGGGCTTTTGCGTCATGATGATCGCTCTAATCTTCAGCAAACTGTCGATCCGTCGTCCCGATTTAACAGCGGGTCCGCAAAGCTACGCGAAAGCTTTGTTTCAATCAGAAAAGGCTGGAAACATAGCCAGCTTCAGCATGGTATGGGGCTATTGGGTTGCCAACTGGATCAGTAATGTGGCAATGGTAACAAGCTTCGCCGGCTACCTTTCCACGTTTTTGCCGATCATGAAAGCAGGGAACACGGTTTTCTCCATCGGTTCACAGAAAATTTCTCTGGGACATCTGATTACATTTGTGGTTTGTACGGTTTTACTTTGGGGCATTCACCTTATTTTAGTAAGCAGTATGAATGGGGCCGGAAAGTTGAACTTTATTGCGACAGCATCCAAGGTCGCCGGATTTGCGCTCTTTATTGTCGCAGCTGTTTTTGCGTTTCAATCCTCAAATTTTGGTCAGTTTTACACGCCGGTCACTGACAATGCCGGTGCTTCACACGGATTGTTCAGCCAGGTCCAAATGGCCGCGATTTCCACGCTCTGGGCGTTTATCGGGATCGAATCGGCGGTTGTTTTGTCCGGCCGTGCCAAGTCCCAGCGGGATGTAAGCCGTGCAACAATCTTTGGGCTGATCGTGGCTCTTGTGATCTATATGGCGATCACACTTCTCATGATGGGTATTTTGCCGCAAGATGTGCTGAAGGCATCAGACAAACCGTTCGTTGATGCTCTTTCCGCCTTGATTGGAAGCGCAGGTGCAAACATCATGGCACTGCTCGCGCTTGTTTCCTTGTTCGGTGCAACGATCGGATGGATCCTAATGAGTTCTGAAGTTCCCTTTCAGGCAGCGAGAAAAGGGGTGTTTCCTTCCTATTTTGCAAAAGTTAATAGAAAAGGGAGCCCTGTCCGTTCCTTGACTGTAACGAATGCCATGTCACAACTATTAATTTTTTCAACCATCTCAGGAACCATCAGTCAAGCCTATACGTTCTTAACAACTGCCGCTACGCTCGCCTATTTGATTCCATATCTTGTTTCAGCGGCGTTCTTCCTCAAGCTTACACTCAAAGGGGAAGCATTGGAGGGCATGAAAGTCAGCCGGTGGAAGGATGGATTAATTGCCATTATTGCTCTTGTCTATTCCATCTGGATCATCAAAACCGGGACCGCAGACTTGAGAACATTTGGCCTTGGCCTTGGCTTGTTCCTTGCCGGTTTTATCATTTATCCCTTCATTAAACCACGCCAGAAGAAGACGGTTTCTTCTGTTTCGGCTGAACACTAAATGGATTACAAAAGACCAACCAGGAGAGGTTGGTCTTTTTTTCATTTTGTTTTGCTAATCTCAGGCTTCACCCACAGCTTTCTGAAATCGGTCCAGCCGAAGTCGTTCAGCCGGACACCCTTCAGCAAAGCAGGATAGTTCCATTCTTTTGCGATATGATACAGGTGAAGAAGTATCTTTTGTTCATAAAAATACGTTTCAATGCTGTCGATGATCTCTTCCCGTTTTTCATAGTCCTCTTCTTGTAAAAACTCCCCCAAGTAGCGATCAAGCACCTCGATTTGCTGCTGAGTTAAGAGGGACCGCATGCTTCGTTCCCCTTTCAAAAAGGAAAGAAAGCCATATTGGGCATCCCGTTCGAGCACTTCCCCCTTGGAGATCATTTCTCCATCATGCTGCTCGGTATCCAAGAGCGAATAGGGGGACAGATTAAGGTAAATTCCAACCTCGCGAAACCGATTTTGAATCCACTCCGCCTCTCGAAGTCCTTCACTCGTGTAATCCAAATACTTAAACGTAAGCACTTCTCCATTGTATGAGCTTTTCTTCAATAGCGAACGGGCGCGCGTGATTGAGGAGGGGGGAAATGATGATCGCTCGCTGCGTTCTGGCCAGAAGCTGCTGGCCGGACACCCCCGTCGTCCGCCGAGTTCAGAAATGAGCTGGTTGGGGTCAATCAGCTCAGCAATTGCCTGGCGGAAATAAAGGTCATGATGCGGTCCTTCCCTTTGGAAGTTAAAGACGAGGTAGCGAGAGCCCGTATTGTTTACTTTCATATGCCGGTTCTTGGTTGTTCCACTTCCAGGCAGTTCATAATCGATAATCCGGTCAGGATTAAGTTCCACAAACCAAAGCTCAACACGATCTAGGAGCGGCCGGCCATTAAAATGGTTATCAAAGGCTTCAAGTACAAATACGCGATCGTTATATTCGGTCACATTAAATGGGCCTGTTCCAATCAGTTCTCTCCCTGTCATGATAGGGACGTCTTGAGGAAGGATGGCCGCGTTGAAGGAACTGAGATAATGAAGAAAGAACGCATTTGGCCGTTTTAATCTCATCTTAATTCCGTATTCATGAAAAGCTTCAATCGATTGAAGCTCGGAAAAAAGGTGGCGAAACGGTGATTGAACATCCGGGTCCTTTAATCGTTCCAGTGAGTATTTGACATCCTGTGAGTTGAGGTTTCTGCCATGGTGAAACCTCACGCTTTTTCGCAAGAAGAACGTCCACTCCGTATATTCTGAATTTACTTCCCAGTGATGGGCAAGGTGAGGTTCGAAAGTTTCGGTGACCGAATTGTAGTTGATCAGTGTATCAAAGATCTGACGGACAAAGTGGGCTTCGGCTGCTGTGTAGGAAAAGGCAGGATCCAGGGCAGCGAGAGGCCGCCTCATCGGGATTTTAAGCAAATCCACGGAACTGGATACGGTTTGCTTCACCTGAAGGCCAAAGTTGTTCTGCATTTGCATCTGCAGTTTTTGAGCGAGATGTTCCGGCATAAGGGGACGTTTAATAAACTCCGCTGCTTCTGCAATCTGGTTTTTTGCGAGAAGTTTTGAAAAATAAGCTGCTGCGGCTTCCTCCAGATCGTAATGAAAATGCACCTTGGATCGGTTGCCCCGTCCTTTACCTGGAACCCAAGTGAGCCATCTTTCTTCGCCCATCCGTTTTAACAGCAGATTCACGTTTCGTTTTGTGCAATAAAACAAGGATTCCAGCTGGCTGACAGTGACTTCTGCGGGTTGATCATCTTTATGCTCGGGGTGCTGAAGATGAAGGGTAATGTAGTAATCGAGGATTTCCATGCTGGCTCCCTCCCTAAAAGGTGAAATTCTTTTTTGAATTTTACACTTTTTCTGCGCCTTTTACTAGAGGAAAATAAACAGCAGATAAAGGGATTGGTAAAAGGAGGGAAATGCATGTTTAAGAATTTGCATCCGAATATTAAAATCAGAATCATTACTTCGTTTATGGCCCGAGTGGTAGGGACGATGATCTTTCCGTTCATGGCGATCTACCTCTCGGATAAGCTTGGCCAGGCGCTTGCAGGAATTATCCTGCTGATCAATGTGTTCGTCTCGATCCTGGTAGGGTTTTACGGCGGATATGTGTCGGACCGGGCAGGACGGAAAAAGGTGATGGTGATTGGACAGCTGTTCACTGTCATAGCCTTTTTGTTTATGACAGCGGCCAATTCACCATGGTTTGATTCCGCTTGGGTTACCTCGTTTATGATGCTCATCCAAAGTATCAGCTCCGGGTTGATGAACCCGGCAGCTGAAGCGATGCTGATTGACGTAAGTACAAAGGAAAATCGAAAATTGATGTACAGCATCAATTATTGGGCAGTGAACCTGTCGATCGCGCTCGGTTCCATTGTCGGCGGTGTTCTGTTCAAGTCCCACCGTTTCGAACTGTTTATCGCTATCACGGCGGTAAGCATCATCACACTATATCTTGTTGCTTATGTAATGAAGGAGTCTTTCACCCAGACAGTTACTGTCACTGAAAAAATCAATGTATTTAAGGACATGGCAGCAAATTATCAAACAGTCATGAAGGATCGATTGTTTTTATGGTTCTGTATCGCTTCAACCCTGATCGTAGGTATTGAGTTCCAAATGAGTAATTATATCTCTGTCCGGCTGGAAGAAGAGTTTGTATCACACAGTGTATCGCTGGGCGATATGTTCACGTATCACCTTGACGGGTTACGAATGATCAGCTGGCTTCGGACATTCAATACCGTGCTCGTCGTTTCAGGTACCATATTAGTTACCAGATGGATGCGAAAGTATTCTGACCATAAAGTGATCTATACAGGATTTTGGATGTACACCGCAGGCTATGCGGTACTTGGATACAGCAACTCTGCCATCCTGCTGGTGGTTTGCATTTTCATCGCAACCATCGGTGAACTCATGTATGTGCCGGTTAAACAATCGATTATGGCTGATATCGTGAATGATGATGCGCGGAGCTCGTATATGGCGGTACAGGGACTAACCTTCCAGGTGGCGAAAATTCTTGGTGCAGCCGGAATCACGATCGGTTCTTTTGTTCCCTCATGGGGAATGGCGCTTGCCTATCTTGTATCTGGCATGCTCGGAATCTACTGCTTTACTAAAGTCACAGGACCATTGAACAAGGGAATAAAAAAAGCAGCCAAAAAAGCAGCTGCTATCTAAAAAACAGGGGCAATAAAGCGCCTATTTCTTGCAAGATTTTATATCGTATTGTACGATACAAAATGAGGTGAACAAAATGAATGTTGAGTTTATAAATAAATGCTGGACGGATTTGTATTATTTTCTCCATTACAGACACGAGGAAAAATTGACCCACCAGAACGTGCGCTGCATGCAGGCGGTTAAAAAGAAGACAAAAGCTTCCGTCGCCGATCTTGCAGAAGTGCTTGGGGTTACACACCACTCCGCCTCTGAGCATGTAAAGCGGCTGATGGAAAAAGGATATCTCCAAAAGGAACGATCACCCGAAGATAAAAGAACGGTATATGTAAAACTGACAGAAGCGGGGGAAGAAGTACTCAAACGAAACTCTGAATTAGATGAACAAAAACTGAAAAAAGTACTGGATCGCTTAAGCAAGGAGGAACAGCAGAGTGTAATGGCTGTTTTTCAGAAACTGAGAGAGGAGGCCAGGAATGTATACGATCGTTAAAATTACCGTTTCCGCTCTCGTCATTGGTGTCATTACGGCATTAGCCAAACATTCACCCCGTTTTGGAGGAATCCTTGCCGCCTTGCCGCTTGTCAGCCTGCTCAGTCTTTTTTGGCTCTACACACAGGGCGAGCGGGGTGACCACTTAAGCCAGTTTTTATATGGCGTGCTTTATGGACTGCCGAGCACTATTGTTTTAATTTTTATTGTAGCCCTTTCTTTAAAGCAATCGCTCCCGTTTTTATTATCAGTTGTACTTGGTGTCGGTGGCTGGGGATTGTGCCTGCTCCTGCAAAAATTCCTTCTATCGGGTGTTCTGTTAAACTTCCGCTAGGTTATGTTTCTGAACGATACGTTTTGCCAAGCTCTTCTGCAAGGCCATAGTAGTGCCGGAAATTATAGATTAATGGATTCCATTTGGCAGGATCGACATGGTTTTCTCCTTTTACTATGTTTGAATGGGCATGAACATGAACGGATTCCGTCTCTACGACAGCAAAGAATGGTGAATATTCCGGGATACGAATATGCATTACTTTAGCTTCAATCTGCAAGGGACATTCCGGAATTCGATCAGGTTTAACGCCGATGGATGAAAACGATGAGAAGCCAGCAACCGCAAATTTGTCTTTTTTGTAGGTAAACCCTAAGTTCTGTTTAAAGACTGGGACTGGATCAGTTCCCGTATAAGGAGCTAGCATCTCCACTTGCTTCCAGAGCGAAGCATCAGGAATGTTTAACACACATTCAGGAGTGCGTTTCAGATTTTCAAAGGCTTTTCCGCCAAGTCCAATTCCTATAACAATACTATTTCCAAGCGCCCATGACGATGAGATCGGGCTGATATTGGTGGTGTGGTCTTCATTTAAGGTGGTAAGGAGGATGACCGGTGTACCGTAGTAGAGGATTTTTGGTGTAATTGTTTGGATATTTTTCATAGGTTCTGCCCCTTTTCTTTATTTGTATTTATTGTAGTGCAGGAATTTTTCGATGTTCATCGAAGTATGGATGCAAAAGGAGGAGATGATCAATTGGCACAATCCAATGTGGCGGAAATCGCATCGATCGTAAGTGAATCGTCGCGTGCTGCCATGCTGACCGTCTTGATGGATGGAAGGTTTCATACAGCCAGTGAACTAGCGCATAGGGCAGGTATAAAACCACAAACCGCCAGCTTTCACCTGTCTAAAATGCAAGAGGCTGGTGTGATTGCACTAGAAAAGCAAGGGCGGCACCGTTATTACGGTATCCTTAATGAAGAGGTCGCAAAGGTGATGGAATCACTGCTTTTTATAGCGCCGCCTGTAAAAATAAAATCGTTAAAACAGTCCTCTCAGGATAAGGTAATTCGCTATGCGAGAACGTGCTATGACCACCTTGCTGGAAATGTTGGCGTTCAGCTGACAGATGCGTTGCTTAAAGCTGGATTTCTTGAAGAAGAAAAAGAGAATTTCATGGTACCGGAAGAAGGTGTTCGTTTTTTTGGTGAAATGGGTATTGAGCTCGAAAGGATAAGAAAGAAGCGCCGATCCTTCTCTTACCGGTGCCTGGATTGGAGTGAACGGCGCCATCATCTGGCTGGATCATTAGGAAATGCTCTGTTGGAACGGTTTTTGGAGCTCGGGTGGATGCAGCGGGTTCCACAGAGTCGAGCGGTGAAAATTACGGAAGCTGGGATAACAGGATTGAAGACAACATTTGGAATAGATCTTTCATTGGAGGAAAAATAAAATGTCTGTCCATAAAAAGGTCCAATCAGAATCAGGACTGAGAATGCTCGAAAACGTTCGTGAAATCTGTACTCTATTTCCAGAAACAGTGGAGCACATCGATGGCTTTGGTCATACTTCGTTCAGGGTGAGGGAAAAACCTTTTATCATTATGGGAGAGAACGAACACGGAACCTCCCTGGCGATAAAGACACTGCCTGAAACACAGGAAATCCTTTTGCAGGAGGAGCGGTTCTTCAGGCCGGCCTATATTGGTCATCATGGCTGGACCTCGATTTACAACTCGGAAAAAATAAATTGGGAAGAAATTAGAGGTCTTATCTATGAAGCTTATTGCCGAACAGCACCCAAACGGCTGATCAAAATGA
Organism: Fictibacillus sp. S7; assembly: GCF_004127935.1. NCBI lineage: Bacteria > Bacillati > Bacillota > Bacilli > Caryophanales > Fictibacillaceae > Fictibacillus > Fictibacillus sp. S7. The sequence goes on from NZ_QJKL01000001.1 coordinate 3,912,071, forward strand.
TACAGGAAGACCATTAATAAAGGAAAGGAAGTACATAACATGAATCAAAAAATAGAAGATTACCTGGTGAACAACAGAGATACCCATTTGAGCCAATTAAAAGATTTTTTGGCGATCCCGAGTATTTCCACCCTGCCCGAACATAAAGCTGACATTGAAAAAGCGGCAGAATGGATGGCCGAGTCCTTAAAGAGATTGGGAATGGATAACGTTAAAATCTATGAAACGAAAGGGCACCCGGTCGTCTATGGAGATTGGATGAAAGCGGAAGGCAAGCCAACTGTGCTGATTTATGGCCATTATGATGTACAGCCGGTAGATCCTGTGGAACTCTGGAACAGCCCCCCTTTTTCTGCGGAAATTCGTGATGAAAAGATTTATGCCCGTGGAGCGAGTGACGACAAAGGACAGACCTTTATGCATTTGAAAGCACTGGAGGCTATTCTTAAAACGACAGGCACATTGCCGCTTAACTTCAAGTTCTGTATTGAAGGAGAAGAAGAAATGGGAAGCCCGAATCTTCCTGCGTTTGCAGAAGCACATAAAGATCTGTTGGAGGCCGACCTTGTGGTTGTCTCCGATACAGGAATGATTGAAAAAGGAAAACCATCGATCACTTACGGGCTAAGGGGCTTATGCGGACTTCAAATCGATGTCAGGGGACCGAAAGGCGACATCCATTCCGGACTTTATGGCGGGGGAGTACAAAATCCAATACATGCCCTTGTGCAAATTGTGGATTCCTTCCGCAGCGAGGACGGTCACATTCTTGTGAATGGCTTTTATGACGATGTTTTAGCAGCTACCGAACAGGAGAAAGAGGAATTTGCCTCACTGGCGTTTAATGAGGAGGGGGTAAAACAGGAACTTGGGGTCAATGAACTGGCTGGAGAGAAAGGATATTCCTACCTTGAGCAGACCTGGACACGGCCGACTCTTGAAGTGAATGGCATCTATGGCGGATATCAAGGCGGCGGTCTGAAAACCGTATTGCCCTCCTCTGCACATGCAAAGATCTCGTGCCGCCTGGTGCCCAATCAGGATCCTTCAAAAATAGTGGAGCTGCTCAAGCAGCATATCATTCAACACCTTCCTGCCGGTGTGGACGTGGAATTAACACCATTTGACCAGGGCTATCCTTTTTTAACACCGATTGATCATCCTTATGTCCAAGCCGCCGGAGCTGCTTATGAACAAGTGTATGATGTCAAAACAACCTATATCAGAAGTGGAGGTTCCATTCCAATTGTAGCGACTTTTACACAACTGTTTAATTTGCCGGTTGTCTTAATGGGGTTCGGCCTGCCGAGTGAAAATTTCCATGCACCAAATGAGCATTTTCATTTAGAGAACTTTGATAAGGGTCTGCGTGTGCTGTGCCATTATTGGAACGATCTAGCCAAAATGTAATAATAAATTCCGATTGCCCTTGTTGTTTAGACAGCAAGGGTTTTTTGTGCTGTTCATGTACAAGCAGGGGAGTGAAAACTGAATAGATTAGTAGCAGGAGGTGACAGTTGTGATGAAAAAGGGATGTAATTGTTCAGGGCGTAAGCCTCAAGATAATCGTAAGCCCATTAACAAAATCAAATTTGGACAACAGAAAGGAAGCTGCAATGGCTGCTCAAGATCCAACAAGCCGGTGCAGTTCTTGTAAAAGTGCCACAAAAACATGATGTCGATTATTTTCCGGGAAATATGCTGGCTTATGTCGTTTATTTCTATGGAATGGCGGATACACATAAGTACAGGCGATAAGAAAATAGAAGTAGACAATAACTGCACGATAATCTGACAAGGATTTTTCTAGAAGTGTCATAATCTAAGCATAAGAGGTTTATCAATAAAATTTACGGTTAGAAAATGTAACGGATTTCTATTTTTTTTAGCCATAATTCCGTATAGTTGCATAAAGATAAGTACTACAAGCCTGTGAATAAAAGGAGAGGCGTGTAAACCAATGGCTACCTATCACAATAAAAAGTTTGTGTCTGTGCCGGTACACAATGCGGATTCACCTATTTTTTTCACCTGCATTCAGGAAGGGTTGATTGTACGTGCCACTTATACAGGGGAGGAAATCCAATGCGGCAGGTTTGTTGGTATGGTAAACCAGCACGGAGAACTGCATTTTACGTACCATCACGTGAATACTAAAAATGAACTGCGGAGCGGTGAAGGCAGACTGTTTCCTGAACGTCTTTCAGATGGCTCCTTGAAATTATCAGGAAGCTGGCAGGGAATGAATGGCTGGACCATGGAAAGTATGCTATGTTATTCCCAAACCGCAAGAAAACTGAAAACAAGTGTTTAAGGTCCCACGGTGCTTTTGCACCGTTTTCTTTTGTTTGTCGAAACCAACTGGGAATGCATAGTATCTTTATACGAGGCATTGTACATATATCAAGGAGGGAGCAGATGGAGAAGAAGACAATTCGACTTTTGTTCATAATCGTGGTGCTTCTGTTGTTTTCCGGTTGCTCAAACGGAAAACAAGCCAACGCTGCTTTTTCCCAATGCAAAGGGCTGCAGCCTTCAGGTAAATGAATCTCGTCTTTCTCTTTCCCGAGATAAATGGTGTCTGTTCTGTGCAGGCATTTTCCCCAGGGTGAAAAAAGTTGGGACAAGAAAGCTGTGTCACATTTCAAACATACAAATAAATCGAAAATAAAAGAAATGGCGGTTCTTTATAAACAATACTTCAAGAAAACGAAGAGAAAGCCTTCTAAGGCCTTCTCTTCGTTTTTATCTGAAGATATCGTACGACACAGTACCGCTTTTAATTGTGAGTGATTTTAATTTTTGGTTGGCTTCCGGATTGGCCTTCAGTTCGGTCATAAACTTGTCATACGCTTCCTGCACAGAGGAGACAGTGTATACTGCCCGTTGACGTTTGTTCTCGGTTGCAGCCTCTACCAGAAAGAGTTCAAAGGTATCTTTGTTCAACAATCGCACCCCCATAATGTTATGGTTATAACATTCTTCAACTCTTTACAGACTCCTGCATGTTACGAAAAAGTAAAGTTTCTATTTAAAAAGGAATTAGTGGGTATTTTTTTACTGTTTTGTTATTAATAGATTTCGCTGTCCTGCTGTTAGGTAACTGGTAGGTGAAACACTATTTTAAGATAAAAAATGGGAGGTCGATGAATTGAATTTGAAGAAAACCTTTGTTTGTTTAACGGCAGCTGGAACTTTGGCGATGCAGGGAGTGGTGCCCCTTGGCGCGCATGCTGAAAGCTTGCACAAATAAGAAGTTGTTCGCCCGTTCCGCACTTACCATTGATGGCATCGTTGGCAAGAAAACATGGACCGTGATGTGGATCTCTTTCCGTATCCGGGCCATCTCATCAAATAAGGAGATAAAGGTGTGGATGTGAAACGAATCCAGGCCCGACTGAGCGATGCAAACATAGATGTTTCGATTGACGGCATGTTTGGTTCAAAAACAAAAATGGCAGTGGAAAAGTTCCAAAAGAAGTTTGGTCTGCAGATGGATGGCGTTGTAGGACCTGAAACATGGAATATCCTCTTTAATTATGCAGATAATATTTAAAGATAGTAAGGTAAAAAGACAGCGCCGAACGCTGTCTTTTTTTGTTTCATACAAAAGATTTTGTCGCAAACTTTTACACCCTTGTGGTTCCAATATATAGTAGAATATAATCGGGTGATAGATTATGCTAAAAAAACTATTAAGAAATGTAGATTACAGTTTGGTTATTGCCACGATTGGACTTGGTGTATTCGGCCTAGTCATGATCTACAGCAGCAGTTATTGGATAGCTTTTCATTATGATCTTGAAGCGGACTATTTTTTTAAACGTCAGTTGATTTTTATACTCGCGGGTATGCTCGTATTTTGCTTTGCATTAATTTTTCCTTATAAAGCCTATATGAAGCTGACCAAACCGCTGATTCTGGTAACCACCTCTTTGCTGGTTCTGGTGTTCTTACTAGGAAAAGTGGTAAATAATGCTCAGTCTTGGATCAGCCTTGGCGGTTTCAACCTGCAGCCGGCTGAAGTGGCCAAATTGGCCATTATTATTTATCTGTCTTCTGCTCTTGCAAAAAAACAGTCGTATATCTCCGACTTTAACCGGGCAGTTGCGCCACCGTTGGTTGTAGTCGCTTTCATTGCATGCCTTATTCTCATGCAGCCAGATTTTGGGTCCATGCTGATTCTGGTTTCAATCGCCGCATGCATCCTGATTTGTGCAAAATTGCGTTTTCGGCATCTGCTGTTTCTTTCCTTATCTTCCATCCTCTTAATGACGGTATTCTTTATGTTTGTTGCGAGTGATGAACAAATCTCCCGTTTTAAAGGAGCATATGCGCCTTTTGAGCATCAGAAAGAAGGATATCAGCTGATCAATTCGTATGTCGCCATTTCTGCGGGTGGGATGGATGGCGTTGGCCTTGGCAATGGGATAACGAAATATGGGTATTTGCCAGAGGGGCAAACGGATTTTATTATCGCAAATGTCTCCGAAGAGTTTGGGTTTGCAGGTGTACTGGTTGCCCTCACCGGTTTATTTTATCTTGTGATCAGAGGGTTTATTATTGGCTTAAGAAGCAAGGATACGTTCGGCCGCCTTCTTGCCTTTGGGATTTCAAGCATGATTGGTGTACAATCCTTCATAAATTTAGGAGCGGCTACAGGACTTTTGCCGGTAACCGGTGTTCCGCTGCCTTTCTTGAGTTATGGAGGATCTTCGCTTCTTGTTTTGATGTTTTCGATGGGCGTTCTGACCAATGTATCTGGTTTTGTGAACATGAAAAGTAAGTCAGCAGACGAACAGCCTGTTCCTGATGCCAAGCCGGTCAACTATTCCTCTGCAAGCACAGTTGTTTCCTTTCAAAAAAAGAAACCGGCTCACTAAAAAGAGACACCACCTGTCCCATTGGCAGGCTGTGTCTCTTTTTTATCTTTGCTTCTTTTTCATGCTTTTTGTTAAATATCCGCCTTTAAAGCTTCGAATCTCAAAGGAGACAAGAAAGGCTTTTGGCGCCAGTTCATTGACAATTTGCAGAAGTTCCTTCTCCCTGCTGCGCTTCGAAAGTACGTCAATCCGGAACCGGGCATTGTCTTCTCGCCCTTCGCCTTGATATACCGTTACACCAAACCCTTCTGCACGAAGCCGGTTTACCAGTTTCTCAGAACGATCCAGCAAATTTATTTGATGGGTTACATAACCGATGGCTAATTTATTTTCCAGCACACCGCCAAGCATAAGGCCAGCTCCAAAGCCGATCGCATAAGCGATAATGTTCCAAATGTTCGACATATCTTGAAACACGATACCGAGTGAGAGTACATTGATCGCTGCTTCTACTACTCCAATTACACTGGCCTTTCGCGTTTCTCCTTTAACAAGAAGTATGGTCCGGAGAGTCACGATGGGGAGAAGGGATAACTGCATCAGAAAGATAATTAACGGCTGCCACATATGGGGATCCTCCTTCTATCGTTGATTTATCGTGACAGTGTAACACAGCTTCGTATATATTCCTAATCGGGAGTCTGTGTTTTTAATTTCTCGTCTATTTGCCACGCATTTGTGTTTATATTTAACCTTAATGATGAGCAGCAAAACGCTATATCAAAATGAAAGCGATTCCAACATAAAAATAATACAAAGTACCTTGCGTTAATAGTAGAATTGAAAAAGAATTCTATAGAAAGTCTGGTGTTTGGATGAAACGGTTCATATGGTATTGGCTGCCAGTCCTGCTTGTCGCTGGCGGAATCTTTTATTCGTCAGCCACTCCTTATAAACAACAGGATATGAGGCCGACCCTCTCTCAATTTTTGAATCATGAAAAGATAGCCAGTATTTTTTCTTCGGTATCTTTTCAGTATGCGGGCAGCGAAGTAAGTGTAGAAGCGTTGGGAGCTGCTGGATTTGTAGAGTTTTTTATCCGCAAATGTGCTCATTTCTCTGTGTATTTCTTGCTTGGATTTCTGATATTCAGGGTTCTCCGTTTTTATTTCTCAAAAGGAAAAACGGCATTGTTTTCCTTTGTTCTAACTGTCGCCTATGCCGCGTCTGATGAAATTCATCAGCATTTCACTTCTGGGCGTTCTCCACACGTGGAAGATGTGATGATTGATGCTGGCGGGGGAACGGTGGGCATTCTTATTGCTTTCCTGTTATACAGACGGTATTTCAGAAGTAACCCATAATAAGGGTTCATGATCAGCCGCCATCAGCCGATACTATCAGTGAGAAAAAGAAGGCGGTGGCTTGTTATGAAAAAGAAAAAAGTATTATATGTTTTGATTTTTATTATTTGCCTGGGAAGTCTCGGGTACGGAAATATCCAATACAAACTGAAGCTGGAAGATAAAGCAGAGGCTGCGAAAAAGGATCTGGAGGATCAACGCGCAGCCAGTAAGGAAAGGAAAGAGAGTAGCACAGTGCCTGGTGTCAGTGCACTGACCAAGAATCTTCCGGAAAATGCTCAAGAGGTCATTGCGGAAAGATGGAAGGCTGCAGAAACCGTGAAGGTGGGAGCGATCGGCTCAGAAACCACCTCGGGGGAAGATAGCTGGGGTACACTTTTTCAGCAGAAACTGCAAGCGGCGTATGGCAAAGAACACATAGAGTTTTTATCAAAAGGGTTTAAAAATGAATGGTCCATTACGGTCATTAAAGATAAAAAGTATCAGCCGTTGCTGGACCAACGTCTGGATGTGCTGTTGATTGAGCCTTTCTTGCTCAATGACAACGGAAAAATTAACATAAGGGATACCCTGGCAAGTCTGGATATCCTGCTGGCTGATGTAAAAAGAGCAAATCCTGAAACCGTTGTTTTACTTCAGCCGCCCAATCCGATTTATAAGCCCCGCTTTTATCTTGATCAGGTGAACCAGCTAAAGCGATATGCAAATGAAAAGGGAATGGCATATATCGATCACTGGTCTGCCTGGCCGGATCAGGAATCAGAAGAGCTGAAGATGTATGTGAATACAGAGAATCATCAGCCAACAAAAAAGGGTGAGCAGTTGTGGGCTGACGATTTGGCCGACCTGTTTACAGGAAAGTAAAAAAACTCCCGGGAATGAACGGTTTACTGTTGCTGACAGTTCACTATAAGGCCGGGAGTTTTTTTGCGGGATTTGCTTTTTCTTGTCGTGATTTTCAGTGAACGGTCCCATAGGCTTCGACAGCTTATTAATGGGAGATGTTCTATGATAAAAGGGTATAGCTTGGCCAATCAACCCTAAAGTTTCCTTTTGAGGACGAAAACTTTAGAAAAGATGGTATTGGAGGGTCAATGATGCTCATGTTTATCGCTGGATGCTTTGTCGGATCCATCCTGACTGTCTTTATCATGAGTCTGTTGTTTGTATCCAAACGTTCAGATGAAATGAGCGATAGACAGCACAGGAACAAAGAAGAAAAATAAAAGGGTGTACTGCACCTTTTTATTATCACTATTGGGACTGCCTTTTCTTAATCTCTTTTAGAGCGACCAATTTCAGGGCTTTCATTTCTTTGGCGGACAGCTTCTCCTCTAATGTTGCTTCCATTTCACGTCTTTCATCTTGGGAGACGCCATCCAGTGCTTTATTTTTCATCTCTTTTAACTGATCCAGACCTACCTTGTTAATCACCGTTTTCATCGCTTTCTCCTTGGTGTGAAACGGGAGGTCCTTTTCCTCTGCAAGCGAATCAAGATCTTTGCCATCTTCCACGTATTGTTCAATGGCGGGATCATCCATCAATTTGTCGATATCCTTGTTGTCCACGATTTGTGTTGAAACTTCATTCACCAGCTTGTTGGCTCCGTAGGTCACAAGAGCTTTATAGCCGAAGTATCCAATGCCGCCAATTAACAGAACAAACACAAGTACCCACTTCATCATAGAAATTGCCCCCAGGCTTTTTGTCTTATATAGATACCAGGTTTTTTATAGCTTCCTGACGGTTTATCAGTACATTTCCTTCATCTGCTTTTCAGTCCCCTGGATAAATACCGGTTTTTTTGAGGGATCCATCCATCGAAGCAGCTGTAGCACGTTTTCTTTGGAAGTAGCCGTACAGCCTGCTGTTGGTTTGTCGGAGGCTCTCCATACATGAAAGAAAATGGCGCTTCCGTCACCTTTGACGATAGGATCCATATTGTATTCAATAACGGCACCATAATGGTACAGAGGCTCCAGCTGCATTCTCTCAAATGACTTCCATCGTTTGTTAGGGTCTCCTTTGTAAACGATCCATTTGTTATAATCCCTGGACGTTACATCGTCCACCCAATAGTCGTACTGATCGGTTTTCGTGTACTTGAGGGTGATTCCTGAAGGCTTTTTGACGGTTCCAAAGCTTCGCCCAATATCATAGATACCGGCAGGAGATTTGCCATCGCCTTCTTTTTTGGCAGGGCTGATTCCATTTTTGCCGATTACGGCCGGCATGGAATATTTCTTGACCCATTTTTTCTTCACATATTCATACGCTGTAATTTTGCCTGTAAATTCATCTGCTTTATCTGCTGTAACAAAAACGATTTGTTTGGCTTTCTTTTCTTTATAAACCTTATTGAGCAGTTTCTTTTGGTGAGAGGGTATGGAACTGGCATAAGCGGGTGTAAACACACTAAACAACAAGATACCTAAAACGAGAAAACTGAGAACTTTTTTCATCATTCATTCCTTTCTTAAACTGTTTTTCTTTTATTATACAATTTCTTCTATATCAGGAAAGCTCGTGCTCTGTTTTTAAGCAAAAGAACCTAGTAATCTTACAGAAAATGTGTATTTTTTACTAGGCGGAAGAGTAGAGTGAAACAGGGGGCATGCGTCATTTAATCAAACCCGTGACCTTTATTTAACAAAAAGATACGCAAATATTCTTATGTTCTGAAAGAAGGTTATACACGTATAATTAGAGAGTTAGGGAGAAATGACGAATCTTAGGGGGAAAAGCATGAAAAAAACGATATGGTCTTTAGTACTGGCTGTTGTTGTCAGTTTGTCTGCATTCAGCTTCACACCGTCTGCATCGGCAGCCAGTTATGTTGACCCTATTCAGACGTATACATACTCGGAGATGACTACCGATATGAAGCAATTGGCAAAAGCGTATCCGGATCTGGTCCAGTATCGTGCGCTTGGCACAACCAAATATGGAAGGACGGTCTGGGCAATTAAACTCGGAAAAGGGGATGCCACCGTCTTTTATAATGCTTCTCATCATGCCAGGGAATGGATTACAACCAACATTGCGATGGAAATGGTAGATGCCTACGCGGATGCGTATAAGAAAAACACCACCTATCAGGGCTATAATGTTCGCAGTCTATTAAATGATGTGTCGATCTGGATCGTACCGATGGTGAATCCTGACGGAGTCACTCTTCAGCAGTCAGGTCTTAAAGAGTTTCCAAAATCAGCCCACAGCGGGTTGATTAAAATGAACAAGGGCAGCACCAATTTCAAAAGATGGAAAGCCAATGCGCAAGGCATTGACCTGAACCGCCAATATCCAGCAGGCTGGAATGAGATTCCACGAAGCGAAGCACCTAGTCCTTCTTATCAAATGTACAAAGGAACAAAACCGCTCGAAGCACCGGAAGTGAAGCTGCTCTATAATTTCACCTCCTATGTGGATCCTGAAGTCACCATTTCTTATCATACATCAGGGCGTATTCTGTATTGGCACTACCTGAATAAAAAGGAAAATTATAACCGCGATTATGCGATGGCGAAAACCTTTTCGTCCATGACAGGCTATCCTTTGGTAAAACCGAATGACAGCAAGAAGGGAGGGGGCTATAAGGATTGGTTCATTACCCAATATGGGCGACCGGCCTTTACCCCTGAGCTGAGCTATCATGTCGGCGCAACCAATCCTCCGGTTTCGGTCATTAATGAAGAATGGAAGCGCAACCGTAAAGCCGCATTGTTTGTGGCTAATGAAGGGAAAAAGCTGTGGGAAAAGAAGTTTACAAAAACAAGCAAAGTTATAACAACTTTTGCGCCGTTTAATCTTTACGATCGCCCGGGTTCAGCTTACAAAACGAGTACAAAGCTTAAAGCACAAAAGCTAACCGTCATCGGAACGAAAGGGAACTATTTCAGAATTAATACGAAGGATTACGGCAAAAAGTGGATCCTAAAGGACAATTATGTATCAGGAACCGTGAACGATTTCCATACAAAGCCAAAGAACTTCCTGGTAAAGGAGAGTACACCGCTCTACTATTCGCCGATATCAACCAAGAAATCCACCAGCAACCTTTATCCGGGTGAAGTAAAAGCCATCAAGTCATACGGCAGCTACTACGCGGTAAAGACGAAATTTAGTTATGATTTATGGATTAAAAAGGACAGCAAAATTACTGAATTTAATCCGGCAGCGGTCAATCAGAAAATTGTTCTGAAACCGGACGCCACACCGCTGTATTTGTTGCCGCTTGATTCCAAGAAAACCGATACGAACCTTACACCTCAGACCGTAACCGCAACGAAAAAGTGGAACAACTGGTTCTATGTCGAAGGCAAAGACAAAGACAAGAAGGCTGTGAAAGGCTGGATCAAACAATAAGAAATAACAAAAAAAGGCTGCCGTTTGGCAGTCTTTTTCAATTCAAAAAGCATCTGAAAACATACCCCTGGCCACTAAGGAAAACACTAAAAAAAGTCCACGGGAATTGTGGACTTTCTTTTATTGCTTATGGTTTTGCTACATCAACAATGCGGTCTTCATCTTTTGGATCTACCGTTTTTAGTTTTGCGACATAGTCTCGAAGGTTTTCCCAGTCAGAAAAACCAAGATCGGTTACACGGCCATCTTCATACGCCTTTTTGAACACCTGATAGTTGTCGCCGCCTTTGGCTGTAAAAGCATTGGTTGCTACAACATAGTCCTTTGATGGATCAAGAGCAGTAAATTGACCAGGCGTTTCTTCTACTTCGGCAGATATGATACGCTCTCCGGCTGGCTTTGAGCTGTCAAACTTAACTTTCATACCAGACATGTGCAGGAACGCACCACTTTCATTTGGTACCTGGTCTACACTGTGCTCAAGCGCCTGCAGGATTTCTGCTCCGGTCAGATTTATCGTGGCCAGTGTGTTGCCGAAAGGAAGAGTGGTCAGCACTTCGCCAAGGGTAATGTCACCTGCATTGATTTCAGAGCGGATTCCGCCTCCATTTTGGAGGGCAATGACGGTTTTTGAATTAAACTGCTTAGCTTTATCAAGCATTGCGTCTGTAATCAGGTTGCCAAGCGGTGTCTCGTTGCTGCGGACGCTTGGGCCGCCAGTTGATGAACGAGGATTTTCCAATGCTTTAACCGCCGTTGCACCCGTTGATGTATTCTTTAGATCATCAATTTTTGAAGAATACTTTTTCAGAAGATCTGCCGCTGCAGGGTCTTCCTGCTGGTCAGCCACTTTAATCAGTTTGCCATCTTCCTTTACTACTTTTCCGTTCTCGTCGAAATCAACGTCAAGTGTTCCTAGGAAGTCGCTGTATTGGTAGGCTTGAACGATAACGGTTGGATCTTTGTCTTTTCCGTTTTCGTCTGCAGATACCACTACAGGCTGATCAAGCTCGGTATGGCTGTGTCCGCCAACAATAACATCAATGCCATCGACCTGTTTGGCAAGCTCCAGGTCATTATCATACGCAGGATTATCGTCATACCCGATGTGGGTTACAGCAACGATTTTGTTAATGCCGCGGTCTTCGAATGATTTTACCGCTTTTTCTGCTTCATCTTTATAGTTTTTGAATACTACCGCTTCAGGGCTGGAGATATCCTTTGTTTCTTCAGTCGTTAATCCGAATATCCCCACTTTTTCTCCATCCACTTCTTTTACAATGCCGGTGTAGATATTTCCGTTCTTTGGAGAAGAGGAAATCTCATTGGATTGCAGTCCGTCAAACAGGCTGTCTTTTGAAAAATCAACATTTGCACTGACGAACGGGAAGTTGGCCTTTTGGATAAAGTCGGATAATGCTTTGTGGCCATCCGGACTTGCGCCCAGATCAAATTCATGGTTGCCGAATGTCATCACATCATATTTTGCGAGATTCATAAAATCAAGGTCTGCTAGTCCCTTGAATTCGTTAAAGTAAAGGGTCCCGGAAAACACGTCTCCCGCATCAATCAGCAAAGAGCTTGGCTTTTGGGCACGCACATTTTTGATAGCTGTAATGCGTTTTGCCACATTATCAAGATGAGCGTGTGTATCGTTTGTATGCATGAGGGATAAGGTAAAGTCTTCTGGCGCGCTGCCTTTCAGGTCATACTTGTAGATTCCGAAGCCTTTATCATCTGTTTTTCCTGTGTAGGAGATTTTGCTTTCAGGTGTTAAGTATTGTGCACCATTTGGTGAAGAAGTGAAGGTGACCTCAGCATCTCCCTGGATGGGTGCGATGGACCAGTTGTTATCGGCTGTTGGAGTGATTTCCTTCTGTTCCGTGATATAGTCCATCAGGATCTGACGGTTTTCATCTGCGGAATCCACGACATATTCGGCACCTTTGATGCCCGGGAAGTTTCCGCCGCCAGAGGCACGGTAATTATTGGTGACAACGATAAAGTCCTGATCCGGATCAATCGGCTGTCCGTTGTATTCAAGGTTATTAATACGGTTGGAATCCGAAACCTTTGCGCCTTTGACATCATAGCGGGCAGGCTTTGTTACATCGATTTGATAGGTTACACCATCAATAACATCAAAGTTGTATACAGGGAAGTTGTCATTTAACAGCTTTTGTTCCCCTGATTTCATCGGATCAATGGTATTGAATTTCCCAGCGGACATCTCAAGCCATTCTTTTACATCTGATCCTTTGATCTTTATGGCTTTTAACGTGTTGTCATACAAATACAGATCTGCTGCACTTCGGATGGTCAGGTCACCTTTTTTGATTTCTGTGTATTCGTCGACGCCATTACGTCCTGCTTTAAATGGAGCGCCAACAGATAGAACCGGTAAATCTTTGTATTGCGGTTTGTTGGTTTTGATATAGTTTTCTACGTACCATTTTTGGGCATTGGTGACGACTTGAACGGATGGGTCATCCTTCACCAGCGCAAAGTAGCTGTAAATATCGTCGGTTGTTTTGCCGATCGGTGTATTCACATACTTAATGGTTGCATCAACGTCTTTTTTGACCGCGTTCACGATTTTAGCATCTTCTGGTGCTTTGAAGCCGGTCGCTTTATCGTAGATGGCCTTTGTGGAGGATTGCGTGTTGTAAACCTTCCACTTGTTTTTTACTTTTTGAAGGTTGAGGTCAATGATCCCCAGGTTGCTTCCGCCGTAACCAGCTTGAACAGCCGGTACACCATTGATGGTTCCTTTTGCATTGTCGACACCAGGAAGAACGTTTCCTTGTGCGTCTTTAAACAATGGATCGAGCGACTTTTCGTCCGCTGCAGGGAACACTTTATGTGTATGTGAGAAGGTAATAGCGTCAATTTCCTTCACTTTGCTCAGTGAGTAGATGACATCTTCCTGGTTCTTGGTATCTCCATTGAACCCTGAGTGCGTCATGGCGATAATGATATCGGCACCCTCTCTTTTCATTTGTGGAACAAAGCGTTTTGCAGTTTCAATGATTCCCCGTGTCATTACTTTTCCTTCAAGATTGTTTTTGTCCCAATCCATGATTTGCGGTGTTACAAGACCGAGGTAACCGATTTTTAGCGTGCTTTTCTTGCCGTTCTGGTCAACTACTTTTTTCTTTACAATTTTATAGGGCGTGAATTTGTTCTTATTGTTGTAAGGGTTGTCATCTTTGTCAAGTTTAAAGACGTTGGCGTTAATGTAAGGGAAGTTGGCGCCTTTAATCGCATTCTGCAAGTAGTCCAATCCATAGTTGAATTCGTGGTTTCCGAATGTAGCCATGTCATAGCCCATCTGATTCATCGCTTTATAGACGGGGTGGATCTCGCCTTTTTTAAGAGGATCGATTTTGGCTTTATATGTTCCAAGCGGTGTTCCCTGAATCAAGTCCCCATTGTCTACGAGGACACTGTTTTTTACTTCTTTGCGTGCTTGCTTTACAAGTGTGGCTGTCTTGGAAATTCCAAGAACATCGGAAGGTGCAGCTTTATAATAATCATAGGCTACAAGATTTGTATGAATATCGGTAGTTTCCATGATACGAAGATTGGTAGGTGATGTGGAAACTGGTGTTGCGAGGTTCTTGCCAAAATTGCTGGTATCGCCGTTGTAATTCTTTACGACAGAAACCTGGACCCAGTAGGATGGATTTTTGGAATTGAAGTGTGCTGAAAACTCGGAGCTTTTCTTGATGTCGGTTTTAACCGCTCTTTGTGATACGGTTTTTTTACCCTTCATCAGCTGGAAAACAACTGCTTCTTTGCCAGGGTTCCCTTTTTGAGGAGTAACGGTGACAGAAGCATTTGTGCCCTTGGAGAAATCCACATATGGAGCGGATATTTTAAATGGTTCTTTTGGCGCAGATTTCTTGGCAGGTTTTGCTGCCGCAACCGTTGGGTTAGCCAATTGAGAGGAAACTAGTCCAATGGCGAGAGATGAGGCCAGTAACTTCTTGAAAGTTCCAGTAAATGACATAGATTCACAGCCTTTCCTTATTTTGCACTGCTCAAATAATATATCACGAAAGTCCCAGAAGTTTGTAGAGTTTTTTGAATTATTTTAGGCGCTGGGACAAAAGGATGGAGGCAGATGGAGGAAGGATTATGGCGCTCTATGTAGAAATTTCTTTTGCTGGCGGCTGATCGATGTTTCAGCTGTTCTATATAGAAGGAGGAATAAAAGGATGAGCGTCCTTCCATGCCAAGGCTGCAAGGGATTATGCTGCGGTCCAGTAGCGGTAACTGAAACAGAGTTGAAAAAAATCAGAAAGAAAGTAAAAAGCATGCCTCGTAAACTACGGAATGAACTTGAGCAACAGACGCGCTTTTTCGGAACGTGCATCTTTTATGACATGGAAAAAGACCGGTGCGGAATATATTCAGCCCGGCCGGAGGTCTGTCAAAAATTTGGCTACCATAAAGAGTTGGTCTGCTTCAAAAACCCGGGACTGGCAGTTGATGGCCAGCCTCTTGAACACAAAACGATCGGGGTTTTGTCGGTGGATTATACATGGAACGATTTTAAGTAAAGCTTCTTGCGTAATTTTTGTTGCTCTTAAAAGTAGGTGTTTTCCCTTCCAGGCTGCTGCTTTTTTCATTTTCGAGGATCTCGCACCTTTCACTACAACAACTTATCAATGAAGGTGCAGGAAAATTGCTCCCAAGCAACAGTCTTTTTGTAAGGGCTATTAATATCCTTTATTATAATCCACGGCATTAATGGAAAGGGATTTATCGTCGAGATAGTCTTTCAGATTGGGAATAAAAATATCCTCGATGACGCGCTGGTCGTAATACTCGGTGGACCCTGCTGTGTGGGGAGTGATAATGACATTCTCCATATTCCAAAGAGGACTGTTGTTGTCAAGCGGTTCTTTTTCAAACACATCAAGACCCGCTCCGGCGATTTCTCCGGTATTCAGTGCCTGGATCAAATCCTCTTCCACTACAATGTCACCGCGTCCGATATTGATGAAGAAAGCCGTGTTTTTCATGTGCTGAAATTCTTTTTTGCCCAGCATGCGGTTCGTTTCCTTGGTTAATGGAAGGGTCACAACCAAATAGTCACATTCAGGAAGCAGATCGTGCAGCTCTTCAGATGTATACATTCTGTCAATATATTGCTCAGGTTTTCCCGAATGGCGCATACCAAGCACCTTCATTCCAAAGGCTTTGGCAATTTTGGCTGTTTCACGTCCGATGGCACCTGTTCCGAGAATGCCCAGGGTTTTGCCATGGATTTCAAGCTTCAGGTTGGAATGGTCCCATGTTTTGGATTGCTGGTTGCGCACGTATGTATGTATTTTTCTCGTGAGGCCGAGCATGAGCCCAAAAATGGTTTCGGAAATAGGGAAAGCATGGACGCCGTTGGCGCTGGTCAGTTGAATATTCTCGGAGGAAAGGCGGTCGAGCGGAAGATTGTTAACCCCGGCACTCCAGGTTTGTACCCATTTTAAGGGCGCATTTTCACGATCTAGCGTGTATTCTTCCATTCCTTTTTTCCAGCCGGCAATGATCTCTGCATCAGGAGCTTCCTTTTGCCAAATCTCCTTGTCCTTGCCTGTCACAATGGTCCAATCGGGAATGATTTTCTGTACCTTTTCCACATAAGAATCGTCAATATTTTGAGCAATGAGCAATTTACGTGCTGTCATCTTATCCCATCCTGTCTGTGTGTTTTTGTCCAGTTTACCAGAAGGTGAGAAATTTTTGTGTAAACATGCTCTTGGGCTAAAGTGTTCTGTTACGATAAGAAAAAAGGAGGAAGTCACTTGAAGGCGATTATAGTAAAAAACTTTGGAAGTTCAGAAAACATGACATGGTCGGAAACAGCTGTCCCTCAGATTGGTTCCGATCAGGTATTAATCAAAGTAAAAACTACTTCTGTCAATTATGCCGATATTAAAGCAAGGGTAGGGACAAAAGGGAAGGGGAATCTTCCATTTATTCCAGGACTGGAGGCAGCAGGGATTGTGGAGAAGGTTGGTCCTGATGTGCTGAACATCCATGAAGGCCAGAGGGTGCTTGCCTTTCCCCATGATGGTTCCTACGCGGAATATATGAGAGCAGACGCTCAATTGACATTTCCCATCCCGGACAATATGACATTTGAGACGGCAGGCTCCTGCGGAATTGTTTCCTTTCTTTCGTATCACCTTCTGGCTAATCTTGCAAAAATGATAAAAGGGGAAACGGTTCTCATTCATTCTGCAGCCGGAGGTGTAGGCACTACGGCCATACAGACAGCCCTTGCCCTTGGAGCAGGAATGGTGATTGGGACGGTAGGAAATGAACAGAAAATGCAAATTGCAAAGGACGCCGGTGCTCATTATGTTGTTAATTATGAAAAAGAAAATATCTCTCAGCTTGTAAACGAGCTCACAAATGGAAAAGGGGCCGATATTGTTCTTGATTCAGTAGGAGAAAAATTAACGGATCAGAGCTTTGACTGCCTGGCCAAGTACGGAAAGCTTGTGGTATTTGGAAATTCGTGCGGAGAGTACGGCACCATTCCAGCCGGCAAGCTGCATTCGAGCTGCCGTTCGGTTTTGGGCTTCAGCCTTGGAACCACAAGAAAAGAGCGGCCTGAAGTACTGCAGAAAATGGCTCCTCATGTGTTTCAATTACTGGAAGCGGGCCAGCTGAAAATCAACATCGGAAAGAAATTTCGTCTAGATGAGGCAGCGGCAGCCCATGACTGGGTGGAAAGCAGGAAAAGCACTGGTAAAGTTCTGCTAATGGTAAATGAATAAATCAACATGTTCTGTAAGACCTTCTGTTTGTGAGACTCGATAATTTTTTACAAGATTTACGTTAAACAGACAGGATTTTCAGGTTTGTAAACGGAATAGTTAACGAGTGCATCTATTCACAGACTTAAACAGCCTGTTCAGGCAGAAAGGACGTGCGAAATTATGAAAGCGCTCTCTAACTTTTTTACCGCTCTCGTTCAACGGTTCTTACCGGATCCTTTTGTGTTTGCATTAATCCTTACAATCGTTCTTTTTCTCTCAGGAGTAATTTTCACCCATCATAGCCCTATTGATATGGTGGAGTTCTGGGGATCTGGATTCTGGAACCTCCTTGCCTTTGCCATGCAAATGAGCCTTGTCCTTGTTACCGGACATGCACTTGCGAGCTCCCCGCTTATTAAAAAGTGGATGGTCAAACTTGCTGGAGTAGCGAAAACTCCGGTACAGGGTGTGATTCTTGTTGTTGTAGGCTCCGGAATCGCCTGTTTCATCAACTGGGGTTTTGGATTGATTGTAGGGGCGTTGTTTGCAAAGGAAGTGGCCAAGCGTATACCGGGATCCGACTACCGGTTTCTGATTGCTTGTGCCTATATCGGGTTTCTTACCTGGCATGGAGGATTATCGGGGTCTGTTCCCCTTGTGGCTGCGACGCCGGGAAATCCAATGGAAAAAACGGCAGGACTGATTCCGCTCACTCATACCATTTTTACGAGCTATAATTTGTTTATTACTCTTGCGCTGCTTATCGTTCTGCCGATTATGGCCAAGATGATGATGCCAACAGGAAAAGATGTGATCGGGATTGATCCGAAGTTGTTAACAGAAGATGAGGTTTCTGCGGCTATCGCCACTGCTCCTGTTGATACGAAAAAAACATTTGCGGTTTCCATGGAAAACAGTCGGCTGCTGAGCTTGGTCATCTCGGTTCTCGGATATTCTTATATTGTTTATTACATAGTTCAAAACGGATTTAAAATCGATATAAATACTGTTAATTTACTGTTTTTCACGACCGGTCTCCTGCTGCATGGTACACCGCTTTCCTACATGAATGCTGTTTCCAATGCGGCAAAAGGTACCGCAGGCATTTTGATTCAATTTCCGTTTTATGCGGGTATTCAAGGGATGATGGAGCTTTCTGGACTGGGCGGAATGATTACCAATGCGTTTATTTCTATTTCCAATCCTTCAACCTTTCCGTTCTTTGCTTTTCTAAGCTCAGGATTTGTAAACTTTTTCGTTCCGTCAGGCGGCGGACATTGGGTGGTACAAGGTCCATTCATCATGCCTGCGGCCAAGGAGCTTGGCGTTGACTCTGGCGTTGCTGCCATGGCGATTGCCTACGGTGAAGCCTGGATGAACATGGCTCAGCCGTTTTGGGCGCTGCCCGCACTGGCGATCGCAGGGCTCGGGGCGAGGGACATTATGGGCTATTGTGTGACCACGCTCCTGGTTTCTGGTGTTATCTTTACGGTAGGTTTGTCGTTTTTTTAGTCATTTGCAAAGGGGGACTGCTGATGGAAGTTACTGCTTTTGACGGGATTGCTGCTCGGCTGAGGGCTGCCGGCTGTGTTTACGCGGAAGAAGAAGCACGGCTGTTGCTCTCTGCTGCAGTGTCTCCCGAAGAACTGGACAGAATGACAGAAAAGCGAGCAGAGGGAGTGCCTCTTGAGCATGTAATGGGTCATGCGGATTTTTGCGGATTTCGGATTGAGTTAGATTCTCATGTATTTGTTCCCCGCCGGCGTACCGAGTTTCTCGTACATCAGGCTGCAGAGATAATAAGGGCGGGAGATGCTGTGGTGGATCTTTGCTGCGGCTCAGGAGCGGTAGGGGCCGTACTTGCCGAGCTTAAGCCTGGGATCAGGCTTTACGCAACTGACATTGATCCTGCAGCTGTAATATGCGCGCGCCGGAATGTTAGCAAGGCGGACGGAAAGGTTTTTGAAGGGGACTTATATGAGCCGCTGCCAAAAGTCTTGCTTGGAAGCGTGAATGTTCTTGTGGTAAACGCCCCTTACGTTCCTACGAATGCAGTGTCATCTCTTCCGGCAGAAGCGCGTATGTATGAAGACCGGATAGCGCTGGATGGCGGCTTGGACGGACATGATATCCAGCGGAGGGCAACGATTGAAGCAGGATCCTGGCTCGCACCTGGAGGAAGTCTGCTCATGGAAACAAGCTCCCGCCAATCAGCAGAAACATGGCGGATTTTTCAGGAGCAGGGCCTGAGTTCAACAGTGGTCTGTTCCTCAGAGCTCCAAGCAACGGTGGTTATTGGCACCAAGTAAAAAAGCCGGATCAGCGCGTTTTAGCTGATCCCGGCTTTTCCCGTCTGGCGTCTTATCTTTTTGCTTTTCGGTAACCGGCTTTTTGGGCTTCTGCCTCTGAGCAAAACATGACCTCGGCTTTTGTTACATCATAAGATTGGCCGCCGGGAACATGGTAGATCATCGACTGCTTATTTCCTTTAATGTTGCATTTTCCTTTGGGTTTCTCATTTGAAGGGGGATTGGCAGGCTGTTTGTTTTCATTAGAAGATGGGCTCTTGGAATTTTCATGAAAACCGTCCTTCTGGGCATAGTTCTCGATGGACCAGATGCCAACCCCTTTTTGCTGGGCTTTTTCCTGTGTGGCGCGGAACTGGTCTACATATTTTGTATTGGGCGGATACACATAAGCGACCCGGGCCAGTCCTTTTTCCAAAAGCAGCTGGTTAAAGTTTTGTTTGCCAATCCATATGTAAGCAAGCAGTCTCCCATACTTGTCACGTTCGGAAATATCCAGCTCAACGCCTACTTTTTTACCGGTTAACTGTGTTTTTGTAAATTTTGAGCTCTCCGGACCGAATGGCTGAACACCAAGCCTTGGGTGTTTCGTTTCGGGAGTATCCACTAGCAGCATACGGACACGTTCTGTTTTTCCATTCTTGAATTTAACATCGAGTGTATCTCCATCTACTACATATGTGACAGTTGCTGGTGTGCCTTTAATCGAAGCGCTCTGCCCATCGGGACTGCTGCTCTCCTGAACCGGTGAGCATGCGGCAGCCAACACAGCTAGTAAACATACCATTGCTATACTGAGCAGCTTTTTAAGGGGATTTTTTTCCACGATCTTCTTTCTCTCCTCTATCTATGTATTGCCGATGATTTGTAAAATCACAAAAGTTATTATACTACGTTATTTACTCACAGAGTGTTTTTCAATAAAAAAAGCATCATGATCGATTAGATCGTGATGCGGTCTGTGGCTGACTGGCGGTTAAGCCAGTTCAATGTTTGGGCAAGAAGTTCATTAAAATGATGGATAGAAGAAAAGGTATGATTCGCTCCTTTAATGAGCTTCAATTCACTAGTTCCATGAATTCTATGGGAGCAGCTGTCATAGAACTGGGTGCAGTATACGCTTGGAATGTCTTTATCCTCTGTTCCATGGAGAAGTAAAATGTCACCTGTAAACTGTGCCAGCTCCTTCATGGGATGGTAGGATTGAAGGGAATGGAGAAAATCAGCTTTTAATGAATATCCCAGATGATCAACATACCCTTTTGTCGTTAAACTTTGGCATTCATCCTTTCCAATAATATTCACGATATCATCGTAGGGATTTCCTACCGAAGCCCAGAGAATCAGGTCTTTTACCCTCGGATCGACTGCCGCAGTCTGAACCGCCACGGCTCCTCCCAAACTATGGCCAAGGAGAATGATCTCCCTGGAATCGACGCAGGGCAGCTTTGAGGCATAATCAATAGCAGCCTGTGTCTGACTGATTAAATCTTGAAATGTATTTTCTCCATAGCTGCCTTCGCTTTCTCCACAGCCGGCATAGTCAAAACGCAAAACGACAAACTCGCTCGCGGAAAGCTGCTGGGCCGTTTTAACAAAGAGGCGGTCCACACCGATTCGGTTGCTTGTAAAACCATGGCAGATGATGACAATCGGCAATTTGGCCTGGAGAATTCCTAAAGTGTGCCGGGGATAATGAACGGTGGCGGTTAACTTGCAATCCTTCCATAGAAACCAACCTTGCTTTTCCATATGAACAACTCCTCAATTCTTTATAATTAACTAATCTTATCTTTTTAGTAGGAATTAAAGTTAAATAAAAACCCCTTCTTATAGAAACATAAGAAGGAGTTGAATGAACGAATCACGTCAACACATTTCTTATCTTTCAAGCCAGCAGCTTGTTGAAGTTGGCACAGTGCTCATAGGGGAGTCTGTTGCCGAGGCTTCACAGGGTCAATTCCCTCCGCCTCTCTGGATAAGAAGTATATCATTTTAATTTAATGTATGATATTTTTAATAGTTTGTCAATTGTATAAGATAAGTTGATTATAGAATATGAACCAATTCAAAAAAGGTATCAAAAATAATGCATTTGTCCCTGCCTTTTCTTCTGAGTATGTTGGCATTAAATCTTATATATTGTAAAATAATAACATAGTAAATTATTAGAATGATTAGGAAGAAGGTTAAGCGTGTTAGAAAAGATCAATCATCAGCTAGAGCGATTCATGCCACTCATTACCCCGGTCAGTGTACTCTTGGGCATGCTTTTGACACATGAGCTAAAAAACTTTCTGTTTCTCGTTCCGTGGATTTTTGCGTTTATGACATTTTCGGGCAGCCTTGGCTCAAATTTTACCCATTTGCGCAATACGTTGTCTCGTCCTGTCCCCATTTTTATTGGGTTGGCCATTCTGCACGTTTTTATGCCCTTGTGGGCCTGGGCAGTGGGACACATAGCGTTTCCCACGGATCCTTACACCATTACTGGACTGGTGCTTGCTATGGTCATTCCATGCGGAATCACGAGCAGCATGTGGGTTTCTATTTATAAAGGAAACAGCACCCTTGCTTTATCCATCATATTAATTGATACATTGTTATCGCCTCTTGTGGTTCCATACAGTCTTTCTCTCTTTGTCGGAGAGTCTGTAGCCATCAAGGTATGGCCAATGGTCAAGGACCTGCTGATTATGATTGTCATTCCTTCCATTGTGGGTATGATTCTAAATCACAAGACGAAGGGAAACATCAAATTGACGTTAGGAAAACGGATAGCCCCTATATCGAAAATTTGTATGGCAGTTGTAGTCGCGATTAATGCATCGGTGGCAGCTCCTTATCTGAAGCATGCGGATAAAAAACTGGTGTGGATTGGAATCATTGTCTTTTTCATTGCAGCCAGCGGATATTTAGTGTCTTTTTTAGTCAGTATTTTGCTGAAATATGATAAAGAAACAATGGTTTCCATGGTTTTCTGCGGTGGAATGAGAAACATCAGTGCGGGTTCAGTTATTGCCCTCACTTATTTTTCCCCTTTGACAGCCGTACCTGTCGTGATCGGGATGCTGTTTCAGCAGATCCTTGCATCGGTCTATGGTTTTGTTTTGTCTAAACATTTTGGAAGACAGATCCAGCATCATAACAATGAAAGCACATCGGCATAAAAAAAGGAGTCCCTAAGGCTCCTTTTTTGTCATTATTTTTCCTTTTTAACGGATAGGATGAAACGTACCAGCAGTGTTTCAAGCTGCTCATCCTTGATCTTTTTTCTGTTGAAATGCTGGTGAATGTGTTTTTTTAGCACTTCATTGCTCATCACCATTCTCCTTTCTTCTTTGTTTTACTGTGGTTTTCTTGTTTTTTTTAGTCAATCCCTGCCTGCTGTCGAAAGAAGGGGTAATATGTCTTATTCGATATATGTACGAAATTTGAATTTTTGTGATTATATTACCATTGTTGCTTGTTTATATTTCCGGATTTGAGGAGGTTGAAACCTTTTTAAAGAAAAAAGTGATAAAGGATTTTTATGCCTATTTAATCCCAAGATATTTTATTTTTTTCTACGATCTGGAAAAGTATCGGGATACACTCAGAGGGTTTTATATTAATTTGGAAGAGGAAGTTCCAGGTCCGCTTTTAAGGGACAGTGAAGATGTGATTCGCACGATTGAAAATATTGATGAAGTGATGGAACAGTATAAAGGCAACTATGAATGTTTTTATGAAAAATTTTGCGGATGGGAAAAAGGAAATGCAACCAAACAGGTTGTAGAGCACGTGTTTAAATCGTAGATGATTGATGCCGGTGATGATCACCGGCTTTTTTTGATGGAGTTTACAGGAACATATGTTCGTTTGATATTTTGATTATGTCACCTAACGTGGTTTTTGTCTACCATTTTTTTTTAAAACTGTTGAAAATTGAAGAACGATAAAACACGGAAATATGTGAATTCGTCAGGATTTTCGTTCTTCCGGGCAGTAAATATGCTATCATCAATTGTTGAAATGATAAAAGAAGAGGAGCCTGCTTTTCATGAACATTCTTGTTGCTGAAGACGATATCCATCTTGGAAAGTTAATTGTCCATATGCTCAAAAAAAATGACTATCATGTGGAGTGGGTGACCAATGGTGAGGATGCCTATGAGGCAGCTCTTGCCCGTGAGTTTGATATTCTGATTCTCGACTGGATGATGCCGGGACAAAACGGCCTGGACGTGTGCCGGCGATTGAGAAACGGGGGCTGCTCCCAGGCGATTTTAATGCTTACCGCAAAAGATGCGGTACAGGATCGGATCAATGGCCTGGATGCAGGTGCTGATGATTATTTGGTCAAGCCGTTCGAAATTGATGAACTTTTGGCCAGGCTTCGTGCACTTTCCAGAAGAAACTTTGCTCCCATTGTTGAAGAAAAGGTTGTGATCTTTGATATTGTTTTGAATCGGACCAGTTATAAAGTGAACTCCTCCAAGCGGGAAATTCAACTGACACCAAGAGAATTTCAGTTGTTTGATCTGCTTGTCCGCAATAAAGGGCAAGTTCTTCCACGGGAAACCATTTTGGACAGGGTATGGGGAATTGATGCCGATGTTTCTGCTAAAACGGTGGATGCTACAGTAAAATTGCTTCGTAAAAAGTTGGTAAAGCTGACGAAAAAGGAAGTCATTGAAAGTGTCCGCGGGGTGGGATATCGTCTTGAAAATTAATTTCATCGCCCGCTGGAACCCCTTAAGAAATTTGAATTTAATCAGCCGGACACAATGGCGGCTGACCATGATTTATACGGGAATTCTTATGCTGTTTTTGATCTTGTTTATGGTGATTGTATATTTTTTGATGTACGGTGTAATCGTCAACAACCAGGAGACCCAGTTGAAGAAACTTGTGGATCAGGAAGTTACGGTCATCAAGGAAAAACTGATAAAGGGGAAAAAACCCTCCATTCAGAATTTTGTCATGCTGTCGGATGAACAGTTTTTCTATTATGTGGTCGATGCGAAAGGGAAGCTTTTGACGGGGGATGAGCTCTATCACAAGCTCCGTCCGAAGCTTTACCGAAAGCTTGAAGGATGGAACCCGGATCCGAATGAGATTAAATACGAGAAATTGAATGTCACTTATTATGTGCCTTGGGAAGAAAGCCCGAACAACCGGCACATCGACTTGATGATGGCTGGAAGAAAAATTTACAAGGGCAATGAGTTTATAGGTATTTTATATGTAGGTAAAAGTATTTCCAACCGGGTGGAATTGTTTGACCGTCTTTTAAATATTTTTGCGGTCCTACTTGTTGTTTTTGCTTTTGTTGCCTTTTTTACCAGCTATTTTATGTCCCGAAGAGCGATGTCTCCCATTTCTCGCTCCTATACGAAACAGCGCCAGTTTGCCGCAGATGCCTCTCACGAGCTCAGAACGCCTTTGAGTGTGTTGCTTTCTTCCATCAATGCACTGGAAATGGAAAAGAAATTAAACGAAGATGAATTTTCACATTCTGTTCTTTCCAATATGAAATATGAAGTAAAGCGCATGATTAAGCTTGTCGGGGATTTGCTTACGCTTGCCCGCTCGGATGCGGAAAATACCGAATTGGTAAAAGAGGTATTTGATTTTCAAGAGCTGTCGGAAAAGGTCATAAAATCCATTGAAACCCTTGCCGCCGAAAAGCGTATAACATTAAAGATGAATGTGCAGAACCGGCTGTTTGTGTACGGAAACAGGGAACGGCTGGATCAGCTGCTTTATATCCTGCTTGAAAACGCCATAAAGTATTCTCCGGAGGGAGCGGAAGTCCAACTGGATTCGAAAATGGAACGTAAAGAAAAATTAAAATTTCTTGTTATTTCGGTTGAAGATGAGGGAATAGGGATACAGCCGGAAGAACGCGCTCATATTTTCGAACGGTTTTACAGAACAGAAAAATCCCGCTCAAAACAATTCGGGGGACACGGGCTGGGGCTTGCGATCGCCAAATGGATTGTCGATTCTCACGGCGGATGGATCCATGTTAGGAGCAAGCAAGGCAAAGGAAGCGTTTTTACAATTAAAATTCCGCAATAATAAGCGAAAAGGACGGGTAAACGAGCCTATTTTAAGAAAAAATAAACAAAAATAAAATTAAATCTTCGCTTTTCATCATATTTTCACTTTTGCTATTTATAATAAAATAGACTAAAATTTACAGGTGCGATTATTCACAGCTGCAACAAACGATCTAAGAAGACCTACTGTTTATAGAGGTACTAGAAGAGGTGAAAGAATTGAAGGGTATTTTAAAAGCTGGCCAAAATGTTGTTCAAAAGCATATTGGTTTTTTCCTTTTAGCTGTTATTCTTTTTTGGCTAAAAACGTATACAGGCTATCTCGTTGAATTCAATCTTGGTATAGAAAATAAAATGCAGAAATTTTTGCTGCTGATCAATCCGATCAGTTCAGCCATTTTCTTTTTCGGATTAGCGCTGTTTGCAAAGGGCAGGAGAGCGTATATATGGACCATTGTACTTAATTTCTTCCTATCCTTTGTTTTGTATGCAAATATTGTGTATTACCGTTTCTTTAATGATTTTATTACGATGCCTACGCTTACCCAAACGAAAAACTTTGGGGACCTTGGCGGCAGCATCTGGGAACTGCTTAAGCCGTATGATCCGCTTTATTTTATTGACACGATCATTTTGGCTGTACTGCTGTTCGCAAAGTTTATCAAACCGGAACCTGTACGCATGGCCCGCCGCAAGGTTCAAGTGGTCCTGGTATCGGCGATTGCATTGCTAGTCATTAATATCGGACTTGCAGAAACAGATCGTCCTCAGCTGCTGACAAGAACGTTTGACCGCAACTACCTGGTTAAATATTTGGGAACATACAATTATGTCCTTTATGATGCAATCCAGAGCATGCGTATTTCAGCTCAGAAAGCATCTGCGGATTCCAGTGATATGGGAGACGTACTGAATTATAAAGATGCGAACTATGCTAAGCCAAATCCGAAATACTTTGCGAAAGCAAAAGGCATGAACGTGATTTATATCCATCTGGAGTCATTCCAGAATTTCCTGATCAACTATAAATTAAACGGCCAGGAAGTTACACCGTATTTAAATTCATTTACAAAAGATAAGAATACATTGTACTTTGATAACTTTTTCCACCAAACCGGACAAGGTAAAACATCAGATGCAGAATTTATGCTTGAAAACTCCATTTATGGACTTCCGCAAGGCTCTGTATTTACGACAAATGGAAATAACACATTCCAGGCTGCGCCTGCGATTTTAGGACAAAAAGGATATACATCTGCGGTATTCCACGGGAATTACAAAACATTCTGGAACCGGGACGAGACATATAAATCATTTGGCTATGATAAGTTTTTTGATGCCAGCCATTATGATATGAATGATGAAGATGTAGTCAACTATGGACTTAAGGATAAACCATTCTTTAATGAATCGATTCCATTGCTAAAAACATTGAAGCAGCCGTTTTATACCAAGTTCATTACATTGTCCAACCACTTCCCGTATCCAATCGATGAAAAAGAAGCATCCATTGGACCTGATAATACAGGAGACGGTTCTGTTGACCGCTACTTCCAGACCGCGCGTTATCTGGATGAGGGTGTAAAGAGCTTTATTGACCAGCTAAAAGCTTCCGGTCTTTATGATAACTCTGTGATTGTCATGTATGGTGACCATTATGGTATTTCTGAAAACCATAACGAAGCTATGGCGAAAGTATTAAACAAAGAAGAAATGACGCCATATGACAATGCCCAGCTGCAGCGTGTGCCGTTAATGATTCATGTCCCAGGCATGAAGGGCGGGGTGCAGCATCAATATGGCGGACAAATTGACCTTCTTCCAACATTGCTCCACCTTCTCGGAATCGATACAAAAGAGTATGTTCAGTTTGGTACCGACTTAATGTCCAAACAGCATCAGCAGGTTGTTCCTTTCCGTAACGGAAGCTTTGTGAGTCCGAAGGTTACGGCCATTAACGGCAAATACTTTGACAGTAAAACGGGAGAACCCGTGAAAAAAGATAAAGAAATTCAAAAAGAACAGGAATTTACTGAAAATGCGCTTTCGCTGTCTGACAAAGTGGTGTATGGTGACTTGCTTCGATTCTACACACCGCGTGACTTTAAGCCAGTAGATCGTTCGAAGTATGACTACAATAACCGTGACCAGAACAGCAGCAAAGCGAAATCAGAAGATCAGCCAAAGCAGGAAGATACATCTGCAGCGGAACAAAAACAAGAACAGCAATAACTGGAAAAAGCATTGCCTTTGTGGCAATGCTTTTTTTGTTTTATGCGGTTTTGGGAAGCGGTGCGGACACGACTTTTCTTTTTCGCCGGATATTGCCGACAAGATAGGCCCCTCCTGGAAGCAATGAAACCAGTTTAATAAGGCCCATGGAAAGAATAAGAGTAATGAAAAAGAGTGAAAATACCTGAAGATAGGTTTGTTCGAATAGTTGAGCCGTATAGGAAGCGAGGTACCGCTGCACTTGCCAATGAACCAGGTAAATGCCAAAGGAATAGTTGCTTATAAGATTAATGATTCGGCTTCCTGGCAAACGCTGTCCCCAGGCGAGAATAAACAGGCTGACAGCCACCGTTAACGGAAACAAGTCAAGGCGTTTGGAGCCTACTCCTGTATATCCCGCTTTGAAAAAAATATAAACAAGAGCCAGGCTTAACCCTACACCGGCAATAGTCAGGTACCGGTATTGTTGGAGCTTTACTGCCACTGTTTTATAATGCTTGCCAATGGCGTAGGCCACGGCAAAATAAGCAAACCAGGCGGTAAAAGGCACCTTTAAATACGACAGATTTTCTTTGATGCTACGATGTGATCCTTCCATGAATTGGAAGTGGAGGCTCATCACAATCAAACTGACAGGCAGCAGCCAGGAGACCGGAATCTTATACTTCGTCACCAAATAATGCAGGGCGTAAAACTGAAAAATAATGAGCACAAAATATCCTTCGTAATTTCCGAGAAGGTTTTTTTGAATCATCAATCCGATATCAACAGCTGGATTCAGGTGATAGCTCGCAAGGGCGTCGATCACTGCAAATGTTAGAAACGGAGCGAGTATCCATTTCAGCCGTTTTTTCCAGAAATTTTTTGGAAGCTCATCCGGGTACCGGTTCGCCAGAATAATCTCGGATAAGATGACAAAGGTAGGGGTGGCATAGCATAACGCCACACGAAGAACGCTGTATGCTCCTGACGCCGGATAACCTCCAACCGAGACCGCAGTTTGGGAGGTGCTGTGCAGGAAAACGATGCTCAGACAGGCGATGGTTCGTAAAAGGTTCCATTCTTTAATCACGGGTTTCTCCCCCTTTTCACTAAAACAGGTCATCATCACCATACCAATGAAGAGGATGAGGGAGCAACGGATTCTGCCAATCTTAACAATGCTTTAAAGAATGTTAATAAAACCTTTACAGAAAAGACGGCAGTCCGTTATGGACATGCCGTTTTTTCCTGTTATTTAATGGGAATGAGAATATCCATCTGCATGGAATCCGGGTTTGCGCTTCGTTCATCATACCATTCAATTTCCAGGCCTCCGGCATGTTCGTAGCCCGAAGACGGAAACCATTCTTTAAAGACAAACCGCCAGGTCGCCTGGATGCTGTTGGAAAACTCATCTTCCGGAACACTCGGGGTGGTGAACACCGCAAACTTGGTTTCGGGAATATGCTTTAGAACCAAACCGGAAGGAGCATTTTCTGCTGTCGTTACTTCTGAACAAATGAAGTAACTGAAGGTTCCGTTATCCGGGTTGAAATTTGTGCAAATGCCAAGCTCCACGGATGGGTGTCTTTTGTTGGGAATTGCTTTTCTCATTTGCGGATCCCTGAGATAATCCTGCCAGAATACAGGGATGTCTTTTAAGTTTCTCCCGTCCTCGCTGGTTGTTTTCAGCTCGTAGCCAAGTATGCTGAATGCTGGTTTTACCATGATTTTCGGCTGCATGAATGGTCCTCCTATTATGGGTTGGTTGGTAAGGGCTGCTTTTTGAGGCAGTGTGAAGGTATGTGGCCTCGCTCTGCGAAACTGTGTCGGTGTTACGCTGAACTGCTTTTTAAATGCCCGGTTGAAGGATTCATGCGAGGAAAACCCGCACGAAAATGCAATGTCTACAATTTTTTGCCGGGAATGAACAAGCAGTTCTACACCTTGGGCCAGTCTTCTTTTCCGGATGTATTCCATTACCGGGTGCCCAACAAGCATCAAAAAAACCCGATGGTAGTGAAAAGGCGAAAAGCATGCGATGTTTGCCAGGACTGGCAAGGTCAATGGTTTCTCCAAATGCTCTTCAATATAATCAATCGTGTCCTGTATACATTTGCCATAATCCATCATGACTGCCCCCTCATCTCTATCTTAAAAGATGCTAACGAACAATTCTTAACGTTTTTTGCTATTGTTTCGTTATTCGCGATTGAAAGATTAAACGCCTTTTCTTCCAGCTTAATGGTAATATAAGAGTGTTGAGTGAAAATGAACGTTAGAAAAGGCAGGCGAGGTTGTATGTTTTGTCACCTGGGAGATATTCAAGTTCATTATGAAAGATACGGTAAAGGGAAGCCGGTCGTTATGATTCACGGTTTTACTCCTGACTACCGTTTGATGGAAGGCTGCATGGAACCGGTATTTGCAGGCAGAGAAGGCTATGAACGGATTTATCTGGATTTGCCGGGAATGGGCCGTACAAAAGGCGTAGAATGGATCAAAGGGACCGATGGTATGCTTGATGCAGTGCTGCGCTTTATTGATGCCATACTTCCGGAACAGTCGTTTTTGCTTGCTGGAGAATCGTATGGTGGCTACCTCGCAAGGGGAATAGTGGCCAGAATCGGTGAAAGGGTGGATGGCCTGTTGACCATATGCTCACCCATTTATGCGGAGCACGAGCAAAGGATTCTGCCTGAGCATACGGCTTTGAAAAGAGATGACGAACTGATCGCATCTCTTTCAGAGGAAGAAGCGGTGGAGTTTACTTCTATCGCGGTTGTGCAGGATCAATATGCGTTAGAGCGGATGAGAAAGGAGATTACTCCTGGAATTAAGATGGCTGATTCTGCGTTTTTGGAAAAAATTCAGCAAAATTATGCTTTTTCTTTTCCCATTGATCTTACAGAGCCCTTCGTAAAGCCTGCACTATTCTTAACCGGGCGACAGGATGCAGTTGTAGGGTATAAAGATCATTGGGAGATTCTCGACCAATTTCCCAGAGCCTCGTTTGCCGTATTGGACAGAGCGGGGCACAACCTGCAGATTGAACAGCCCGCCGTGTTTAACGCACTCGTCGACGACTGGCTAAGCAGGGCAGATGAAGCAGTAAATGATAGTCATAGAAAAACAGAAAGGTGAATGATGCATGAGAATTAGAGAGATAAAAAAGGAAGCATGGATTGCGCTGAAAAATAAATGGGGGCTTGCGGTCCTGCTAACGATTCTTTTGGGGATTTTCACATTCATTATTCCAGACTTGTTCAGTGCGTATGCAAGTGGCGGATTGTCCAATTATTATTTAGGTGATACCTATGAAGGTGATATTACCTCCCTCATTGTGGGACTCATTCTTTATCCTGCGGTGATCGGCTATAACTGGGTGTTTCTCAGTCTCATCCGGAGAGAACCGCAAGGCGTTAAAAGCATGTTCCGTCCTTTTGCAGTCATCGGAACCTATTTAAAACTGATCGGAACGACAATTCTTATTTGGCTGTTTACCGCACTGTGGACCGTGCTTTTAATCGTGCCTGGCATCATTAAAGGGCTTGCCTATTCACAGACGTATTATGTGCTAAAGGACAATCCGGATCTGCCAATTTTACATGCGATTACGGAAAGCCGCCGGCTGATGGACGGCTATAAATGGAACTTCTTCCTTCTTCAGCTCAGCTTTATTGGCTGGATCATATTGGCGATCCTTACTTTGGGACTTGGATTCCTCTGGCTGACACCATACATGACGGCATCTTCTGCCGAGTTCTATAATGAAATCCGCCAGGCCAAAGCGGATGACGGATTGAATCAATAACATATAAAGGGCATTCTGCAATCTGCAGAATGCCTTTTTAAATGAATAAAATCCTTACTTATTCCTCCAATAATAAAAATTCTCCAGTTTCCAAATGGGATCCGTAATGTTCTGCTTCTTCATGGGAAACTCCGAGAAAAACCAGCCGTTCTTTTCCGGAAAGATTCTGTGAAAAAGAGGAGTTGTCTGATTGGTCCAAAAAATGCTGGATGATTTGTTCATTATCTTGTTTTTCTTCAATCGTTTCATAGGGGCCAACCACGATAAAGGTTCCGTTTTCGTGTTCGTCTTTAATATCATTTCGCTGCTCAACCGCTTCCTGCTCGGTTTTGTAAACACCAACTACCTTCAACATTTTTCTTTCCCCTCCCAGCTGTTATTTAAATAAT
This sequence comes from Fictibacillus sp. S7, assembly GCF_004127935.1. Lineage (NCBI taxonomy): Bacteria > Bacillati > Bacillota > Bacilli > Caryophanales > Fictibacillaceae > Fictibacillus > Fictibacillus sp. S7. The sequence goes on from NZ_QJKL01000001.1 coordinate 3,944,163, forward strand.
GAAAATAACTTTCCAATCAATACCCGATTTGTGTCTATTTGTAACATAATGTCTCATAGATTACTTCCAATATTTTTTAAAAATTTCATTTTACTAGAAAAGAAAAGTGATATAATAATCCAATAAAACCAGACAGAAATGGGAGAAAAAGCATGAATACATTAAAACGTTCGCTTGTGGTTTTAACGGCAGGAATCATGGGTGCTGGCCTGTTTGGCACCTCTGTTTATGCAAAGGATAACGGACTTTCGCAACGGAATACATATTTTAGTACACAAACGATTAATCCGCCCAAAGCAGCTATCGATTTAGCCAGGATAAACAAGAGAGAACTGATTGTAAAAATAATAAAATCAGAAAAATTCAACCCTGCTTCCTATGGGCTGGTATCTGTCACCGAACCTGACATCTTAAAGGAAGAAGGTATACAGGTCTTTGCTGTCCCGGCTCAACGGGATTATGAAACCATACTTGCCAAGGTGCAGAAAGACACTGCTGTTGATTATGCAGAACCCAACTATCTTGCTCAAAAAACAGCCGTTTCAGGGGAACCTAACGATCGGCTGTACAGCCAGCAGTGGGCGCTGAAAAAGATTCACTGGACAAAAAATCTGGGCAACCCGACTGCCGGACAAAAACCGGTCATCGTGGCAGTTTTGGATACCGGAGTAGATGCGGATCATCCGGACCTAAAAGGCAAGGTATTAAAAGGCAAGGACTTTGTGAACCATTTTAAAACAGCTGACGATACAGTGGGGCATGGAACCGAAGTGTCCGGCATTATTGCAGCTGCGGTTGACAACAAGAGAGGCATCAGCGGCATCAATAACAATGTCATGATTCTCCCTGTCCGTGTGGGCGGCAAGGTCAGCTTCCCGAGCTCAAGCATTGTGGCAGGCCTTCATTACGCAATAGACCACGGTGCAAAAGTGATTAACATGAGCTTTGGAGGAGGAGAGCCAAGCCAGGCCCAGTACGATGCCATTCTGGAGGCTGTGAGCAAAGGGATTACGCTGGTTGCGGCTTCAGGGAACGAACATCCGGTGTATGGTGTCAATTATCCTGCGGCGTATCCACAGGTGATCAGCGTCGGTGCTACACGGTATAACGATGTGATTGCCCCATTTTCAAGCCGCGGACCGCAGCTTGATCTGACAGCACCAGGGATGGAAATAATGACAACAAAGAAGGACGGCAAGTATGGCAGCAAGGATGTGTCGGGGACCTCGTTTTCAGCACCTATGGTATCAGGTGTAGCTTCACTTTTATTAAGCAAGAATCCTTCTTTGAAGCCTCAGCAAATCGAGTATATGCTTGAGAAATCGGCGTTTACGCCAGACCGTTATAAAAATGCGGGTGGTCTTTCTGATCTGTATGGCTATGGACGAGTGGAGGCTGCGAACGCTTTGCAGGTTAAAATGCCGTCAACAGCAGGTGATGCGGCCGATAGGCCATCAAAGGCAAAGGTAGTCAGTCTTGGAAAATCTTATACCGATGGTTTTAATCTACCGTTCGACGGGGACATGTTCAAATTCAAGTTAGCTAAAGACCGAAATGTGAGAATTGAAGTATCTGCCGTTAAAGGAATGGATCCAGTCATTGCTGTAAACCGCATGGATAAGAACGGACGCCTTACCTATGAAAAAATCCAGGATAAGAATGGGATTGGCAAAGGAGAAGTGTGGTCTGCCAAGCTTAAATCAGGCACCAGCTATATAACGGTATACGAAGCAAACAATCATTGGTCCACAAAATCATATACTATGAAGCTTAAATAAGTGGATGACACACGAAGAGACTTTCCTTAAAAGGAGAGTCTTTTTTGTTTGTTTAAAAATAGTTTCGTATTTTTTGTAAAAAAAAGAGGTATTTACTAATTTTTGTCAAATAAAAAAGAATGCTTTTGAAAAGCGGGGTGGAAGGAAAAGAGAACCATTTGGAAGGACAGTGAAAAAGTAAGAATTTATACTGAATTTTGGAGGAGCACAGATGAAAAATTGGAAAAAACAAATGACTGCGGTAGGTTTGTCTGCCAGTTTGCTGGTGACAGGCTATTCTGCTGTGCACGCGGAAGTCAAAGCACCATCCGCGGGGAAAACATCAAGTGTACCGGCTGCACTTGAAAATGTTAAAAAAGCAAACAAAAAGGATAATCATAAGCCGCTGTTCAGTGATGATACACTGGTCATCAAGTACACCAAGCCACTGACGGCAAACGATCATAAAAAAGCCGGAGGAAGGGTAATCCGCTCATACAGCCAGTACAATATGACAGTTGTAAAAGTGATCAATAAAAATAAATTTGATCAAGCTATGCAAGCTTATCAAAAAATGGGGAAAGTCACCGGTGTTTCTCCAAGTGTGCTGTCCAAAACACTTTCCACCCCGGATCCCAAGGTAATTAAGCAATACAGCCTATCCCTTCTGCAAATTGAAAAGGCGCAAAAGCTTGCCGGCAAAAACGCGGTGAAAGTGGCTGTCATTGACCAGGGTGTAGACCGAAACCACCCCGAACTTAAAGGGCAGGTCGTCAAAAGCGTAAATGTGGATGACCCAATGAACCAGGCGCTGCCTGATTTTCATGGCACACATGTCAGTGGAATTATCGCAGCGAAAAAAGGAAATGGGATTGGCGGATATGGTGTCAATCCAAGCGCGAAAATTTTGTCCTACGACGTGTTTGACCGTGGGGGCGGAGCCTACGATTATTCAATTGCAGATGCCATCCTGCGCGCTGTGAAGGATGGAGCCAAAGTGATCAACATGAGCCTTGGCGGCTATGCGTCTTCTCCGCTGATTGAAGAAGCGGTAAAAACGGCAGTAAAGGCAAACGTAACAATCGTAGCGGCAGCCGGTAATGAGGAAACAGATGAACTTTCCTACCCTGCAGCATATGAAGGAGTTATCAGCGTCGGCTCCACGAATGCCAAAAACAAGCTTTCCTGGTACTCCAATTATGGTCCATCTGTGGACATTGTAGCGCCTGGGGAAAATGTCTATGCTCCTCTGTATGATTATGAAAAGAAATCAACCTTTGAAACCATGAGCGGAACCAGTATGGCAACTCCTGTAGTGGCGGGAACGGCTTCCCTCATTCTCTCAATATATCCAACATTGAAACCGGCACAGGTAGAGTATATTTTGGAACATACCACCAAGGATTTAGGTGCAAAAGGATTTGACTCAAAATATGCACACGGACTTGTTCAGCCATTGGCAGCAATGAAATTCAATGTAAAGAAAATACCTGCAAGTGTAAAACGGCCGCAAACCGAGCGTGAAGTACTTCAAGCTGCCTCATCCATATCTCCAAAAATCAACATGGAGTATGCAAAAGAAGGCAAGATCACCAAAGCTTCTGAAGAAAGATGGGTAAAGTTTGAAGTGCAGAAGGGTGAATATATTCAAACGTTCCTTACAGGATCCAAAAACTACGATCTGAAGTACAAAATCCATCTGTACGGCACAGACAGCAGGACGATGGTGGATGTTGACAAGCTGAAGAAAAACGGCACAGAAGGAAAGCTTTTTAAAGCGCCATTCAGCGGAACACTGGCCATCGGGGTAAGTGATGTGAATGGAAACTATGATGATTCCAAAGCAGCCACCTCTCGTTATTCTCTGAAAATCAAGCGGCTCCAAGACCTTCCGAAGGACAAGAATACGATGGAAAAACCATCTAACATGTCAAAGTTTCCGTATCGTGCCCACGGGACGTTTACCGGAGAAAATGAAGATGAGGATTTCTACACCTTTAAGGTAGACAAGCCGCAGGTTGTCAAAGTAAAAACAAGCGGTGTACCAGGTGTGAACAGCATGCTGAAGGTTTACGCCGAGGATCCTTATAGAGATGAGGATCCGGAAGAAGGAATGCTCAGTGATGAGGAATCTGAAGAGCAACAGATGGAGCCCATGTTCTATCAGAATGCCAATGGCTATGGAAAAGGAGAGACGATTGTATTTGAAGCGGTACCTGGCGTGAATTACATGGTGAGCACAACCAACCAGGCAGAGATTATGGATGGTATGTTTGACTTTTTCATGGATGAATCCATGCTGGAAGCAGATGCTCCTGAACCTTCTGCTATTCCATACACTATTGCAGTAGAGAACAAGGAAATTGGCCCGGATGAGGACGGTCTGCCATATACCGATGAAGATGAATCACCTGAAGGAGAACTGGCAGCCAAGAAAATTAACGTGAAAGAATATGCGTCACTCAAACAGAAAGAACGTAAAAAATCGCACGCGCAAAGCGTTGTAGTGATTATGGATGACGAAGAAGACGAGGATATGATCGAGGTCCAGGATATCATGGACAATGCGCTGCCATACTCCCTTGGAACGAAAAAAACAGGTGGTCTTCAGCAGCAAATTGACGAAGACTGGTTTGCATTCACGCCAAAGCAGGACAGCATCTATAGTTTCACCTTAGGAACTGGGGAAAAGTATAGCTTTGAGGTGTATCAACTGATCAAGGAAAAGGATGAAAATGGTGATTCAACTCTTGAACTTGGATATGTGGCCGAAAATATGAACTGGTGGACCGGTGAGTTGAAGGACCATGTAATTGCTGACTTTAAGAAAGGGAAAAAATATTTTATCCGTGTCAGCAACGATTACACAACAGATTCTATGCTGTATGATCCATATCAATTCAGCTCCAAGCTTCTGGTAGCCAATCCAAATGATAAGAATGAGCCGAATGATGATCTCAACCATGTCAAAGATCTTAAAAACAACAAAGCGACTGGAATGTTCTCGGCGACTGGAGATATCGATGCTTTCTACTTCAAGGCAAAAGAGACAGGAATCTCCAACGTGTCCCTGACGAAGGGAACAGCAACAAAAGCGTTGAAAGCGAAGTACCCAAGTGAGCTGCTGCAGGATTATTATGGGTTGGTTTTATTGGTCGATGATAAAAACGGCAACCGCAAACTGGATGATTTCGAAGCAGATACTGCCCGCGAGGTATATAAAGGGATTTATGGCTCGGAAACAAGAGGATCGTTCCAAACGAGAAAGGGCAAGGGATATTTCTTGATCGGAATGGGCTTTTTCGATAACACACCGGAGCTTTCCTTCATTCCGTATACCCTGCAAGTGCAATCGGCAATGAAGAAGGATGAAGATGCCCAATCAGTCATCAAAGGAAACAAACCGTCCAAACCGCTGTCACTGAAAAAAATAAACAGCAAATCCTATAGTGGAACTGGTTATTTCAATGTGGTCAGTCAAAGTGGGGGAGATGCCGACTGGTACAAATGGACGCTCAGCAAAAAATCAAACGTGAAGCTGACACTCGATACCTCACTGGACATTGATGGTGTGATTACGGTTTACAAGAATGGCAAGCAAGTGGCAAAAAGCGACTATTACGGCAGCGGAGACGCTGAAGTCCTTTATGCCACACTGGGCAAAGGAACATACCACATTAAAGTTAAAGACCTTAATGGCAATGCCTCTGTTCATGCTTATAAGCTGAAAGCGGAAATCCGCTAATCGTTAGCACTGAAAATTAGTAAAGGCCGGGTACCCAAAAGGTATCCGGCCTTTGCTTTTTTATGTTCTCTGGATTAAAAAAGAAAAGTGACTAAAGATACAAATGATTATGCCGATACATAAAAAGCGAGGACTCCAGTCCCGTTTTTATTCATGATAGAGGAATTTAGCTGAGGAACCCCCAACTTTCTTCCTAAATATACAAAAAATTTAAAATTTACTTGTGTTCGGACGTTTAATTCCGATATATTTAGAAGTATATGGCACTTATGGTCGAATAAGGAGGAATATACATTTGAAAAAGGGTAACGCAAATGCGGTCAAAACTCTGGTCATTTCCTCGGCATGCGCGGGGGCTATTCTTTTGCTTCCATCAAAAGGTGAGGCGGCATTAGGAGATCAAGTGTTGAAAAACGGAATGAAGAATCCTGATGTCAAAGAACTGCAGCGGGAACTTATGAAGCAAGGTTATTTAAAGTCCAAGTACATTACCGGTTACTATGGACCACTTACCACCAATGCTGTCAAAGAGTTTCAACGAAAACATCAACTTGTGATTGATGGTGTGACAGGGAAGATGACGGTAAAGGCAATCACTAAAAAAACAGCAGCTCCGGCTCCCAAAAAGGCGGCAGGCTATACCACCCTGAAACAAGGCTCACAGGGGTATGAGGTAGACCGGCTGCAAAAACGTCTGAGGGAAATTAAGTTTTTTACCTACTCCAAAATCACTGGCTATTACGGAAGAATTACGGCAGAAGCAGTCAAGTCGTATCAGCGGTCAAACCACCTTTCCGTAACGGGGATCGCAGATGATAAAACGCAAAAAGCCATTTTTTCATCCGCTTCGCCTGCACCTGTTAAAACGCCGGCACCAGCCGTACCTGACGGGCTGCAAAAGAATGACAGAGGTCAAAAGGTTTATGAACTTCAGTCCAGTTTAAAGGCGCTGGGATATTACAGGTACAACCTGGACAGCATTTATGGCAGAATTACAGAAGCAGGGGTAAAATCATTTCAGCGCACCTACAAGCTCCCGGTTACAGGAGTTGCGGACAGCAGAACAATGGAAAAACTTAAGGAGGTAGCCGGAAAAAAGAATGAAAAGCCTGGCGGCACCACACCAGTTGTACAGGGTTTAAAACTTCATTCCACCGGCCAGGAGGTTTATCAGCTTCAATCCAACTTAAAGGTACTTGGCTTTTATACATATAAAGTGGATTCGATCTTCGGAAAGATCACAGAAGCCAGCGTGAAGTCATTCCAAAAGGCAAATGCACTTTCCGCGACCGGAATCGCAGACAGCAAGACCATCGAAAAAATCAAGGCAGAAGTGAAACAGAAGGGGATTGAACCAGCTAAACCGCAAACACCTGCAAAAGCGTTTAATGTAATCAACCTTGTGGGAGACGCAGCAGAGCTTGTCGGGACACCCTATACTTGGGGCGGCAATACGGTTTCCGAAGGTTTTGATTGCAGCGGATTTTTGGTGTATCTATTCAAAAAGCAAAATATCCAGCTTCCGCGGACCGTCGCTTCCATATGGAATGTGGGGAAAGTCGTAAGCAGCCCAAAAGTAGGGGATATTGTCTTTTTTGAAACGTACAAAAAAGGCCCTTCCCATGCAGGGATTTATATTGGCAACAACCGCTTCGTACACAGCGGATCATCCGGTGTGACCGTAAGTGATTTAGGGCTATCGTACTGGAGCAGCCGTTATCTCGGATCTAAGCAGCTCTATTAGAAAATGAGAACAGGCAAACAAAAAGAACGTCCATCCCGAAGGATGGACGTTCTTTTTTGGGGTTAGGGGTTAGGTGGTGGCTTATATTAAGAAAATACCCGCCTCTTCATGAAGCTAAACATGAAATTGTAAATATTTTTTCTGATTCTTGTAGCAGGATTGACGGGAAGATAAAATAAAGGTAGCATGATACACTAATGAATCAAGGTATAGACTGCCGTGAATGAGCGAGGTAATACATGATGCCTTGTAATCCAGAGCGTTATAACAGGCAGCAAGGTTTTCTGCCAACGGATATATTAATGAAATATTGGTTTGTCTATAAAAATGTAAAAAGGGCGTTCTCCGATCGTTTGGAAAACACCCTTTAAAAATAGCTTTAATGTCTTTTAAGTTTATTAAGCTTTAAATGCTACAGGACGATCGGCTATTCGTTTGAAGTGGTATAAAATAGCTTCTACAATCCTTTTTGAAGCATTTCCATCTCCATATGGATTCGATGCATGTGACATTGTTTGGTAAGCATTTTGATTTGTTAATAATTCTTTAGCCATGTGATAAATGGTTTCTTCATCAGTACCAGCAAGTTTTAATGTACCTGCTTGAATTCCTTCTGGGCGTTCTGTTGTATCCCTTAAAACAAGAACAGGAACCCCAAGTGAAGGAGCTTCTTCTTGAACTCCACCGCTATCCGTTAAGATCATGTATGATAGCGAAGCGAAATTATGAAAATCAACTACTCCGAGGGGCTCTATTAGGTGAATCCTGGAGTCTTCACCTAATACTTCATCAGCTACTTCTCTAACTGCAGGATTTAAATGTACAGGATATACCACTTGTACATCTTCAAACTCATTGACCAGCCTTTTTATCGCACGGAAAATGTTTCGCATGGGATCCCCCAGATTTTCACGGCGGTGTGCAGTTAGAAGAACCATGCGGTCAGAACCTATTTTCTCAAGTACCGGATGACTATAATTTGATTGAACTGTTGTTTTCAGTGCATCAATAGCCGTATTACCCGTAACAAATATCGATTCTAAAGCCTTACCTTCATTAGTTAGGTTTTCTGCCGATTTATCTGTTGGGCTAAAATGAAGATCCGATAGAACCCCTGTTAATTGTCTATTCATTTCTTCAGGGTATGGAGAATACTTATTCCAGGTTCGAAGTCCCGCCTCAACGTGGCCGATTGCGATTTGGTTATAAAAAGCCGCTAGACTTGCAACAAATGTTGTCGTTGTATCCCCATGGACTAATACAATATCAGGCTTAACTTCCTTCATTGTCCGGTCCAATCCATCTAACGCCCGGGTAGTAACATCAATTAAGGTTTGCCTGTCCTTCATAATATTCAAATCATAATCAGGAGTAATACCGAAGATGTCCATAACCTGATCAAGCATTTCTCTGTGCTGAGCTGTTACTGTTACGACCGATTCAATACTTGCCTCATATTTTTCAAGTTCCAAAACCAAGGGAGCCATTTTAATGGCCTCCGGGCGAGTTCCAAATATAGTCATTACCTTTATTTTTTCTGTCATACTTCCAACCTCCTGTGAAACTTATATAATCTTTTCTTTAACCAAGAATTCAACGATTCGATCTGTGTTCTTATTATCATTAAACATATTGATTTTACGATATTTTTCTACATGCTCCTCTTCTAAAATATAATTTTTTTCTATTGCCTTTATAACAGTGTCCATTAACTCATGGATACTATAAGTAACTGGACCTGGAGCGTTCATGTCGTTTACAGGAGGGATAGCTTTATATTGATTTATCAGATACTCCTTTTCCTCCCAATAAAATATTGGGTAGGCTCCCCTATAAATGGCATCATAAATAGCAGAAGAATAATCCGTAATAAATACAATAGATTTTTTAAGTGCTGCAGAAGGATTATCCGATATGTTCTCTTTATATTCAGGCATGTTATCGTAAATATGTTGAGAAAACTTATTATGTGGCACAATTAACAGTCTTTCTAATAATCCTGCAATTTTGAAAGCCTTGATAACTTTCATAATGGTTTTATAATAAGAGGTATCTTCAATATTATTATTATATATTAAGCTTTCTTCCCAAAAACGATATGTAGGCATGAAAGCAATCTTATCTGCCCCTTGCTCCAGTTTCGCATAGTCCAAGGTAGCCAATCCAGTAAGAATCAAGTCCTTTTCTTCATAATTCATCTTGTAGAATTCACCTGCTTCAAGGGGTGAGCTAATTACAGATTTATAAATATTATAAGGGTTTTTATCTTTATGGAAACCATATGCCATTGGGTTATCAACAGGTTTAGCAAACATAATACCGTGTTGCAGAAAGATAAACGGGACAGACATTAATTTTTTTCTGACACTATCAATGTAAAGCCTGTCATTTAACAGGTGATTTGGCAGTTCACTAGATATAAAATAATCTGCCATATAAATCGCAAGGAAATGCCGAAAACTATATTTTTTTATAATATTAAAACCATACTTTTCTTTCATTCCCTTGAAGTCACGGGAATGCTCACTTAGAACAAAATAATTTTTCGATGTAGATGGTTTTTTTTCCATAACTTTTTCAAACACTCTAAATGAAGATTCATCTGCCTTACTACTTTTCTTTTCAAAATATAAATTAACATGGTTCTTTTTATTTATAACCCATTTAGTAAGAAGTTGTGATGTCCAAATTTTAAACCTGCTGATCAGTGAATATTCCTGAGCATATGGAATGATTGTGGAGGTAATATTTCCATTTAAATTTGTCCTGATGACATTTAAATTATCTTTTTGCCTCCGTATGCAATACGTTTTCACTTTTTTGTCAAAATACTTAAACTTTAAATTATGAATCACTCTTTCCTCATTGCCAACAAACAAATTATTATGAATACGATTTTCTACTGACAAACTTGATATAGGAATCTTGAAATATCCAAGCTGCTTCAATAACTTTATTTTTTTGAACGGTCTTTTGAACTTTGCGATGTTATAATTTGAATCCTTTACATATAAATAGTCATATTTATGTTCTGAATTATACGCCGTATGTGCAAACCTTCCAATAAAATAGAAGTGCTTTTTCGAGGAGAAAGGAATAAGATGGGCCTTATGCCTAGTAACACGATAAGGATTACTTTTTACGAGAAAAATTCCGTTTCGTTGTAAGTAAATAAAAAATCTTCTTCTATTGATAACAATTAAAGATAAAATATTACCTTCCTTAAAATCTTCAAAATTTGAATTGTTAAAGATTTTTAATGGCTTTTTTATACTTAGCTTATCAAATCTGATATTTTTTACTGTGCCACTTAATTTATTTTCAACACTTAACATATTTCTTGTGAAAAGAGATACCGATAAGTTATGGTTACAAAAGTGAACATTAAAAATCAACTTAGAAATATTTACTTCTTTAAGAAATTGATCATAGGTAATAATAAGATTATAACTATCATAAGACACCATTGAGACGATTTTAAATCGTCTATAGTCTTTAAAAGTCTCTAAATGAACGGGTAAATTATATTCTTCTATGCTCATTGTTAAAAAATTATCAATTTGATGGAAAACCTGATTATTTTTATCCCGTATTTCCAATCTCGTTAAGCCCTGTTTTTTTACAAATAAATCTTCATGATAATTATGTATTGTGAATTTAAAAATATCTTCTAGATTTGAATCTGCATTTTCCTTCATTTCCTTTAAAATAAAAATGCTGTTATTTTTAGCATAGATATATACAATATAAAGCTCATCCATGGCATGCTTAAATAACAAGTGATCCTTTATCTCGTAATCAAATAAAAACATCGGTGAACTTTCATCTAAATCTAATAATTCAATTTTAAAAAATTGGTTTATACTTTCCACATGAATATGTATGAGTACTTCGCTCGACTCAATAACCTCAAACAGATTACTATATGATACGTACATTCTGCACCTCTTTTAAACTAATAAGCTCATCCTTACATATTATATTGCTTTTGAAAATATTTGTAAATTTTATATTTCAAGTAAATTATTCTGGGCTTAAAAATAGATGCAAGGCTCGATCTTTTTCTCACTTGGTCACCGGTATATTCAATGAACCCAAGGAGTTTCCTGTAACAAAATACAAGGGAACGTTTTTTTGTCACTAGGACAAAAAAAGCTGACACTATACTCGATTGACGAGCTTTTAGTGTCAGCTATATTTTTATGATTAAGAAACAAATTCTTTATTTTTTAACGATGACGGCTGCGGCTTCTGTTCATTTCTTAACAGCCAATCCATTTTCGGCTCAACCAGTGGTTTAAATAGACCAATAATGAATTTTCTGGTGATGAGCCAACAAGTGAAGAGGGCAAATAGAGCAGCGACCGCAATCAGCGCTATAGGATGTTCAGCGACTTGATCAGGAAGCAAGCCTCGATACACCCGAACAATGGATGAATGAATCAAGTAAATAAAAATCGAATAGATCCCTAATTTATTGAACAGAACAAGCTGCTTATCTTGAGAAGTTAAAAGCATAATGGCGATGGATAGAACGGTAACCCCGCCGTAAATGGCAATCTGAATGAGAGCGCCTTTCACAAATGACCATTCAAAATGGCTGTATGAATCCCTCATGAACGTAATGGCAGTATCCCAATTATGGTTGGTGAAAATGACCATAAATCCAAGAAAGCCGATAAGGACAGCGGCTGAAACCCATTTTCCTGGCATCTTCCACGTTTTGGAGTGTGCAGCCAAAGCTTTTAAGACATTTTTTTCAGCCAATAAATAGCCGATCAAGAAATATGGATAGAAATTAACAAGTTTTCTCAACGAAAACCAAGTGGTCACATCATTTACGTAACTGACCCAAATTGCAAGTGCGATAGCTGTAATCAGTGGAAATCGTAATTTGGTCACATAAGGAGTAATCATGCCCCAGACGATAATTCCCAACAAAAACCACATGGTCCAGTAAGGCTGAAGCAAATCGAGGACCCTGCTGTCCGAGTGAAGAGTAATCATCTCCTGGTCATTAATTAATTTTGAGAGCACCCCGTTGATCAACTGCCAGATTAAAAAGACGGCAAAAAGCTGGACGGTTCGCTTAAATTTGTTCGGCCGGTAGAAATAGCCGCTAATGATGATAAATAAAGGCATATGAAATGTATAAATAGCATTGTACAAGTACAAAGGAAGGGTATTTCCATCCCAGTCCCTGTATATTTCGATTGAATGTCCGAATACGACCATGAATATCAACAGACCTTTTATGTTATCAAACCATGGTATGCGTTTGCTGGCCATAATTTCCCCCTTCCCCTGTTTACCAAAACGCGAGCATTATACGATTATTTATTCTAACGAAAGCCGATAAGATGCGTCAACTGCGTGCATGAATTTACCAGCCACACTGTTAGTAACCTTTTTCTGTGCAGTTGAAACCTTTATCTCCACATTTTTCGTCAAAAAGATCCATTTGTTGTCGAGGTATTATGACCTATTACAAATTTTTGACAATAATTGTCTATTGATTGTCAAGAACATAGGTTGGTGTTATATTTTAATTTAGACATTTAGACATTTTGACATCAATCAACAAGATGTGATAAATAACGTCAAAAAATATACTGGATTTCGAATATGTAAGTAAGGGTACTTTAAATAGAGAAAGAAATCAGAGGGTGCATTACTGAAAAAGGAGCTGACATTTGTGATCTATGCAGAAATTCTTGCGGGCGGAAAAGGAACCCGTATGGGGAATATCAACATGCCCAAGCAATTTTTAACATTGAACAATAAACCGATCATTATTCATACCATTGAGAAGTTTATTCTAAATGACCGGTTTGATAAAATTTTGGTGGTTTCACCTAAAGAGTGGATAATTCATACAAAAGACATCATCAAAAAATATATAGCTGGTGATGACCGCATTGTTGTGGTTGAAGGCGGAAAGGACCGAAATGATTCCATTATGAGCGGAATTAACTATATTGAGAAAACATTCGGCCTTAATGATGATGATGTGATCGTTACACATGATTCGGTTCGTCCGTTTCTGACTCACCGGATTATTGAAGAAAACATTGATTCCGCTTTGGAATACAGAGCTGTTGATACAGTAATTGAAGCGATTGATACCATTATTGAATCCACAGACGGAGAAATCATCTCCAATATTCCTGTCCGAAGCTCAATGTATCAAGGACAAACACCGCAAAGCTTTAATATTAAAATGCTTGTGGACCATTATCATTCCCTAAGTGATGAACAAAAAAACATCCTGACTGATGCCTGCAAAATTTGCGCGCTCAAAGGGGAGAATGTGAAGTTGGTTAAGGGCGAAGTGTTCAACATCAAAGTAACTACACCGTATGATCTTAAAGTCGCAAATGCCATTATCCAGGAGAGCATCGGCCGATGATTAATCAAGTATATCGGTTAGTTTCTCCCCGCCAATTTGAAGTGACATACAATGATGAGTCTCTTCAGACGGATTATGTGGTCGTTCGCCCTACACACTTATCCATTTGCGCAGCGGATCAGCGGTATTACACAGGCACCCGCGGAAAACAGACCATGGCCAAAAAATTACCGATGGCTTTGATTCACGAAGGGATCGGCAAGGTCGTGTATGATGCAAAAGGGGAATTCAAAACAGGAACTCCGGTTGTTATGGTTCCCAATATACCGACTGAAGAAGATGACATTATTGCAGAGAACTATTTAAGATCCAGTAAGTTTCGTTCCAGCGGTTATGACGGTTTTATGCAGGACTATGTTTTTCTTAAAAGAGACAGGCTGGTGCAGCTTCCGGAAGACATGAGCCCTCATGTGGCTGCTTTTATCGAGTTGATTACCATTACCATGCACGCGATCGTACGTTTTGAACAGAAGGCACACAGCAGAAGGGAAACGTTTGGCGTATGGGGAGACGGCAACCTTGGATTTATTTCGGCTCTCATTCTCAAAAAGCGTTACCCGAACAGCAAGGTCTATCTGTTTGGAAAAACCAAATATAAGATGGAACACTTTTCCTTTATTGATGAAGCGTATAATATTGACGAAATTCCTGATGATGTCCGTATTGACCATGCATTTGAATGTGCAGGCGGCAAAGGGAGCCAGGACGCGATTAATCAAATCATTGACTACATCCATCCGGAAGGTTCCATTGCGATCCTCGGAGTTTCCGAATATCCTGTAGAAATCAATACCCGTATGATCCTGGAAAAAGGGTTGACGGTTATTGGAAGCAGCCGAAGCGGCAAAGCCGACTTTGTCAACACCGTTGAATTTATGAAAGAGATTCCGGAAGTCGTGGAGTACCTCGAATTGCTGGTTGGTTCCGTTCACGAAGTACGTACGATTCAGGATATCATCGATGCGTTTGAGAAGGATTTGACAACATCTTGGGGAAAAACAATTATGGAGTGGAAAATCTAATTGAATATCTTTCCCTGCCATAAAAAAATGAAAGGGGAGGATGGAAAATGTCATTCTTGAAATTGCTGCCCACCATAGCAGTCAAGCAATTTATCCGTGTGATCTTCTTCCTCTGTTCCATCCTCTTTCCATTAAAAATGAACAAGGTTACCTTTGCGTCTTATCGATCCGATAAGCTTACGGGTAATCTTGCTTACGTTTATAAAGAGATTCAACGAACCAGGAAGCAGCAATATGATACTTTTTTCTTATTAAAGAAGTTCGATTTCTCATTTGCAGGAAAACTGGATTACGTGTTGCACATGATTAAGGCCAGCTATCATCTGGCGACTTCCAAATATTTTTTTATTGATGACTATTACTTTCCGGTTTATTGCATCAAGCCAAGAAAAGGATCGGAAATCATACAGTTATGGCATGCGGCCGGTGCGTTTAAAAAGTTTGGTTACAGTACGATTGACAACTCGTTTGGCCCGAGCCGAAAGTATTTGGAGCATGTGAAGATCCATTCGAACTATTCAAAGGTGGCCGTCAGTTCATCAGAGGTTATTCCATATTATGCGGAAGCGTTTGATATGGAAGAAGAGAAAATCAAGCCATGGGGCGTGCCGAGAACGGATTACTTCTTCATGAAAGATAAGCATGCGAAGGTGAAGAACCGTTTTTATGAAAAATACCCGCAGCTGAAGAACAAGAAATTGCTCCTTTATGCGCCGACCTTTCGGGGAAAGAGCCATTACCAGGATCAATTTGAATGCCCGATCCATTTTGGAGCAATGCAAAAGGTACTGGGAGACGAGTATGCCCTGCTTGTGCATTTGCATCCGTATATTAAAACCCCGGTGACGATTGAGCCTTCTGTCGAGCAATTTGTATTTGAAATCAAACAGGACTTTACCATCAATGAATTAATGATTATTTCAGATCTCCTGATTACAGATTATTCGTCCGTTATCTTTGAATACAGCCTGCTGGGGCGTCCTATCGCATTTTTTGCAACGGATTTGGAAGAATATAAATCTGAACGAAACTTTTATTATGATTACCAGTCTTTTATCCCGGGTCCGTTCTTTAATCAAACTGTGACGCTGGGGAATTGGGTCAAGCAAGGTGAGTATGACTATCAGAAAATCAACGCATTCAGAGACCGATTCTTTGACTATGCGGATGGCAGAGCAGCTGAACGCTTAGTAAATGAGATTATGAAATAAAAGCATTCATTCAATTTGATACAGCAGAAATGAGGAATAGATTGGAGTTCAGTAAATGATTACGAGGGTTAAAAGAAAACTGAGAAAGATGCTGGGCAGGAATAATAACCAGCAGCCGCAACTTCCTGACCAGGATTTAATAATTAATGACAAGCACGTTATCATAAAAAAAGACCAGTTGCAGCCAACCCTTCCGCTCATAAAGGAAATGGCGGGTGTCAGAGATAATTTAGTGCCCAGACGGAAGATTACCCATCTATCCTTTACGGGCCCGGTAATGAAAATCAAAGGTTATTATTACCTGGACGATATTCCTATTCAAGAAGATGATTATGTAAAAAAAAGATTGATTCTGGTCAATAAGAAGAACCTGCCGGACATCCATATTCCATTGCAGGATATAAAAATTGACGGATTGCACATGAATGAAACGATCGGTGAGGATTATAAATGGGCTGGCTTTCAGGGGGAAATTAATTTTTCCCGCATTGAGCTGGGGAACAAGCCGCTGATTGATTCCGAATATACGTTTTATATCGAAATCGAAATGAATGTCCCTGGACAAGATTTGGTAAGGAAAAGGTTTCCGCTTGGAAATATCGAGTCCTTTTTACCGAATGGTTTTTATTCTGCAAAAATGGAGTACTTCTCTGCAAGAAGGCACTTGAAATACAACCTTTTGGCCACGTATGACCGGGAAGTAAAAACACTGAAATTGGTTTCGTCCAAATTGAAGGATTTTGATCCGGCAGAGCTTGATATGGATGAAGCGATCAGAAGAACGCCATTTTACCGATTCTTTTATTCCAAAGTGTTCAAGCAAATTTATAACTTTTGCTGCCTCTTCCCGATCAAGGAGAAAAAGGTGTTGTTTGCCTCTGACAGCCGTGAAGATATGAGCGGGAATTTTCAGTTTGTGTATGAAGAAATGCTGAAGCGAGATCTCGATTTTGATTATCATTTCATGCTGAAAAAAGGTGTAGGGGTCAAGAAGAGCTACACTGAACTGATCAGGCTTGCGTTTGATATGGCAACATCCAAATTTATTGTCCTGGATGATTTTTATCCGCTCGTCTATCCGCTGAAAATCAGGGATAAGGCTGAGCTTGTTCAGCTCTGGCATGCGGTTGGGGCATTTAAGACGTTTGGATTCAGCCGTTTGGGAAGACCTGGTGGACCGTCTCCGAAGTCATTAAACCACCGAAATTACACAAAAGCCATCGTCAGCTCCCATAATATTGGTAAGTATTATGCTGAAGGCTTCGGTATTTCAGATGAGTATGTTGTACCTACCGGAATACCGAGAACTGATGTTTTCTTTGATGAAGCTTACCAAAAAGAAGTGAAAGATCGATTATACGAGGAATTTCCATTCTTAAGGGACAAAAAGGTCATTACCTTTGCGCCTACCTTCAGGGGCAACGGTCAGCAATCTGCACATTATAATATGGAAATGCTAAATCTTGACAAGATTTATGAAGAACTGAAAGACGAGTATGTCTTCTTATTCAAAGTTCACCCTTTTGTTAAAAATGATTTTAGCATTCCTTATCAATACAGCGAATTTTTCTATGACTTCTCGTCTTACCGGGAAATCAATGATCTGCTATTTGTAACGGATATTCTGATTACGGATTATTCTTCCGTTTGCTTTGAGTACGCGCTGTTAAACAAACCGATGATTTTCTTTGCGTATGATGTAGAGGAATACATTCAAAAAAGGGATTTCTATTTTGATTACCATTCTTTCATCCCTGGCCCGCTTGTCAAAACAACAGACCAGCTGGTTTCTACCATCAAAAGGGAAGATTTTAAAATGGAAAAGGTACAGCCGTTTGTAAACTACTTCTTTGATGATATTGACGGGAAGGCGAGTGAACGGGTGGTTGACCGTATTTTCCTCGGAATAGGGGAAGAGAACGAAGAAGAACTTCAATCATAAATTTTAAGGATGAATGAGAATCCCTCTCTTTCATCCTTTTTTTACATTTAGGATTGATTGAAGAGCCGAACGGGAAATGGACAAGAAATATCCGTACAGAAAGGTCTGTCAGACATGAAGAAAAAGGTATATATGGTCATAGGCAACATTGATATTGATAAGGGAGGAATCACAAGGGTGATGCTGAACCGCTCCTGGCTTCTGTGTGAGAGGGGATACAGTGTTACCCTTCTAACATTGAATTTCAAGAAGAACTACCCAGAGGTGGAAGCAGCCCTAAAGGGAGTGGGGCGGCTGCATCCCGACGTAGAAATCCTGAACATCCATGATTTTTACAAAATGAAAAATACGTCAGGCTATAAAGAAGAAGCCATTTCAGAGTCTGAAGAAGATTATGTGGTTCATCGTGGTAAGCGTCATGAACGCTATTTTAAAAATGGAGTATTAATCAAAGATAAAAAACGTGATAACCATGGAGAGCTTGAGTATATTGATTACTTTAATGAAAACCGATTAAGGTCGAGGAGAGAAGATTTTTACAGGGGCCAATTGTATAGAACAACTCATTATCACCCGTCAACACAAAAGGCAACAGTGAAAAATTATTGCACGGAGCACGGTTTTTGTTATTTAAGCCGCTGGTATAACGGAGAAACAGGTGAGCTTGAGAAACTCTTTCTATTTAATGCCCAGGACCGAAGCTGTAAGATGTATACATCCAATGAGGATTTTCACGTCAGCTGGCTGAATGAAATGTGCAAACAGTCGGAAGAGAAACCTTATGTCATTTGCGACGGGCCTGGCAGCGCAGCCAAAGTTTTGGATATCGATAAAGACCGGGCTTACCGGATTCTTGCAGTGCATACCAATCATTTTTCATTTCCCCATAAGAAGGGCAGTGACATTAAAAAGAATCACAAAGAACTGTTGGACCGTTTCAAGGAGGCAGACGCTCTTGTGCTGCTAACTGAAGAACAGAAGCGGGACATTGCGGAGCAATACGGAGATCCGGGGAACATTTATGTTATTCCCCACTTTGTTACACCCATGGAGGATACGTCTTCTGTCCGAAAGGACCCTCACTTGATTTCGATGGTGTCCAGGCTGCATGAAGAAAAAGGGCTGGATGAGGCGATCAGAAGCTTTAAACAGGTGGTTGGCCAATTCCCGGAAACCCGGCTTGAAATACATGGGTCGGGACCGGCAGAGGAGGAACTGGCGGAACTGATTGCCGAATTGGATTTACAGCAGCATGTCCAGTTAAAAGGGTACTGCGATCAAGTGGGACATGTCTTCAAACAATCCCTTTTTACGGTGCTTACCTCCAAATATGAGGGGCTCAGCCTTGTGATTATGGAATCGATGGCGAACTACACTCCCGTGATCAGTTACAACATTAAATATGGCCCTTCTGATCTCATTGACCACGGCGTTGATGGATATCTCGTCCAAAACCGCAGTCAGGATGAATTGGCCCACTATATGCTTGAGCTGCTAAAGAACCCGGAGAAAGCCAAGACAATGGGGGAGGAAGGGTATAAAAAGGCAAAAGCAAGATGGAATGAAGAGCTTCATTTCCAGCACTGGGAAACACTGTTTGAAAAAATCAGCCATTAAAAAAGCTTTCAGACCTGAACGTTGTCTGAAAGCCGAACAAGCTGCATAGAGGGATGCAGCTTGTTTTTATTTTTGCGGTCGTTTGATCGCGTTTAAAACGGGTTTGTAATTTTGGCTGACCAGTCCTATGCTCTCCACCACCAGTTCGATTCCGATGGTCAGAAGCGCCAGTATAATCATGGATCCCCAAAGCGTGGAGGTGGAAAAAATGATGGCAGCCAGTCCGAAAACCGAGCTCATGGCATAAATAATAAGAACGGTTTTTTGGTGTGAGAACCCAAATCGAAGTAAACAATGATGAAGATGTGATTTATCTGCCAATGAGATGGGCTGTTTATGAACGATCCGGCGAATGATAGCAAAAATCGTATCGGAAATGGGAACCCCCAAAATGATAACCGGAACAACCAAGGAAAACATGGTTACATTTTTAAATCCGAGAAGGGAAACGACGGCGATAATAAAGCCCAGGAAGAGGGCACCTGTGTCTCCCATAAAAATCTTCGCCGGATAAAAATTATGAAAGAGAAAGCCGAGCGTGCTGAATAACGTTACAGACGCAATCATCAGGACAAATGCATCACCCATGATCATCGCCATGATCGAGATGGTAATCAATACAATGGAGGAAACACCTGCAGCGAGCCCGTCCAATCCATCAATCAAGTTGATGGAGTTCGTGATGGCCAAAATCCAAATCACCGTGACAGGGACGCTCAGCCATTCCAGTTCAAGCCTTCCATTAAAGGGAAGGTTAATAAAATTTACTTGAATATCCCCCATGAAAACAATGATTAATGCGGCAGCGATTTGTCCCAGGAGCTTAAGTTTTGGAGAAAGCTCGAATTTATCATCCAGGAAGCCTGTCAGTATAATCACTGATGCCCCAAGTACAATGGGCCAAACGGTTTTATTCGGTGGGTGAGCGATCAGGATGCCGAGAATGAAGCTGATAAAGATGGCCAGTCCGCCAAGACGGGCCATCACTGTCGCATGAACCTTCCGCTCAGATGGCCGGTCAACGGCTCCCACCGCAAGTGCCAATTTTTTAATTAATGGAGTTAGACTAAAAGAGGCAAGAAAACATATAAGCAATGTCAAAATTAACATTTGGTACACCTCATATCAAACCATATTCATTACGAAAAGGATTGTCGATTCATTTGATTATTTGTTGAAGATTATCTCTTTATGGATTATATCATAATCATTAAAAATAAACGTATAAAAACTACAAATTTTGTAAATGCTGTTAAGATCGTACAACAAAAAAACAAGCCCCCTACATGAAGGGCTTATCAGCTGGTGTAATATTTTTCTGAAGCTTTTGCTGTAGAATTTTAAACGCAAATTGCGGCAGCGCCATTTGGCGTTTCCAGCGGGAAGGCTGTCTAACCAGGCGGTAAAACCATTCCAGGTTCATCTTCTGCCAGATTTCGGGTGCCCGTTTTGCCTCACCGGCAATAACATCGAATGTACCGCCGACACCGATAAAGATCCCATGGTCAAACGATGGCATGCTCTTTGAAATCCATTGTTCCTGGCGGGGAGCACCCAATGCCACAAGTATAATATCGGGCTTTGTGCTTTCCACCGTCTTCATGATCTGATCATCAGCCAAGTCGAAATAACCATGATGATAGCCGGCAATCTTCACATTTGGAAAATCGCTTTTAATTCGGTCGGCTGCCTTTTCCACTACGCGGTCCTTGCCGCCAAGCAAGTAGACGCTGAGCCCCTTTTTATTCGCAAGCTTCAACAGTCTCATGGTGACATCAAATCCCGGTACCCGTTCAGGAAGGGGAACTCCGAGAAGACCTGCCGATTTTACAATTCCAATGCCATCGGCTGTCACATAATCTGCTCCCTGAATAATATTCATCAACGTCTCATTTTTGCGGGCATCCATGACAATTTCGGGGTTCGCAGTGACAACAAATGTCTTTTCACGATTCTCGATGTGGGAACCCAGCGTGTGGACGAATTGTTTTACGGTTGTATTTATAAAGTTTATTCCTAGTATATTTACTGTATTTTTCATAACATCAGATCCTCACTTTTTCATACGTGAAAGTATGTAGGCTCTTAAACTACCTTACTATCAACCTATTAGAATAGGTCCATTTCCATAAAAAGAAGGAAATGTAAAAACTTCATTAAGAGCTTGTAAAAAAAACTTAAAGATTATATTATGAGTAAGGGTACCAAAATGCAAGTATTTTTACGAATTATTATATCATGAATGAGCTGCTTTTGTAAAAGTATGATTAATTTTTTGTAAATACACCTTGTATTTTGTCCATGAAGTAAGGCTTTATTGTTGCGGAGGCTCTTGAAAAAACTTTACGTGAAATTTACCTTTATTTCATAGATTTAAAACATGGGCCGAAGTCGTCGGACTGGAAATTTTTTTCATTCTAATTAGTAGGAGTGTGAAGGCCATGAGAAAAGTATTGACTTATGGGACATTTGACTTGCTTCATTGGGGACACATCAATTTGCTGAAACGGGCAAAAGATTTGGGAGACTATCTGATTGTGGGCCTTTCCGGAGATGAATTTAACGCAATTAAAAATAAAAAATCATACCACAGCTTTGACAATCGAAAAATGATTTTGGAGTCCATTCGCTATGTGGACGAAGTGATTGAGGAGAAAAGCTGGGATCAAAAAGTAAGAGACGTAGTGGATCACAATGTGGACATCTTTGTTATGGGAGACGATTGGGAAGGGAAATTTGATTTCTTGAAGGACTATTGCGAAGTAATCTACTTGCCGCGTACGATCGGAATCTCTACTTCCCAGATTAAAAAGGATTTATTTTCGGTGAACAATGGTTAAGGAAATCGCTATCTGGCTGTATTTATTTTATTTCAAGCTTCAGTTTGGTTTTTTCAAACTCTTTCCTCTCAGGAAAGATAAAGTGACCTTTGTTGTTTCGTTTGGAGACAATTCGGTTTTTCTTTATGAAGAATTGAAAAAGATGCAGCCGGATAGCTCTATTGTTTTTTTGGCTAAAAAAAATGCAATACCTAAATTGAATCCTTATAAATCAGATGCAAAACTTATTAAATTTGATAATTCAATAATAAGTATAGCTAGATCGGCCTATCACCTGGCCACTGCCAAAGTGGTGCTTGTGGATAATTATTTTGGTTTCCTTTCAGCAATTAAATTTAAGGATGAGGCAGAATGCATTCAACTTTGGCATGCTGCGGGCGCTATTAAAACATTCGGATTGAAAGATGAGTCCATCACCTATAGAAGCCGGCAGGCTCGTAAGCGATTTTTAAATGTTTACAAAAACTTTCACAAAGTTGTTGTTGGATCTGATACGATGGCTGATATATTTAAGGAAGCCTTCCAACTTTCATCCTCAAACTTTTTACGGACCGGTGTACCTAGAACCGATCTTTTTTTTGATGAAAAACAAATACGCGGCATTAAAGAAAAATTATATCGAGAAAACAACGCGTTAAAAGGAAAAAAAGTGATTTTGTATGCACCCACCTATCGTGATCATCTTTTAAATCAATTTAAACTGCCGCTTGATCTTGATCTGATGTATCGTGAATTAGGCGATGATCATGTTTTATTAATACGAAGCCACCCTGTACTCGCGCATAAGATGGATATAGAATCACATTATCCAGGATTTGTCTACGATTATTCCTCCAGATGGGACGTCAACGAGATTTTATTGATTACAGATATTTTAATTAGTGATTATTCTTCCATTCCATATGAATTTTCACTTTTAAATCGGCCGATGATATTTTATCCATATGATCTTGAGGAGTATTGTAAATCCAGGGGGCTATGGGATAATTACGAAAATTTGGTCCCAGGACCAATCGTTTTTGACAGTTATGAATTGATAAAAGTAATTAAAGAAAAGGGTTATGACATGAATAAAGTTCAGCAATTTTCGGCTAAGTGGAACCAATATCACTCCGGACACTCGAGCCGGTTATTGGCTGAATATATTCTTGATGCAGAAAGAGAGAGAAACGTAAATGCAGGCGGAAGTTAACATACAGATCCAAGACGGTTTTGCACCAACGAAAAAAAGAAAGTGCATCCTTCATACTATCGAATTCAATGAAAATGTTGCTATTATAAAATATCTTTTAAAGAACAGTTCAGTCTTTCAGGAACCATTAGAAGGACATCTTTTAATGGTTGAACGTAACACGGGTCTTGAATGGGAGGTACCGTTCACCGTTTTAGAAGCAAATGAACAGTATTATGTCTTTGAATCCCAGTTAGATCAATTAGAAATTGGAAAAGGTCTTGTTTGGGATGTATATCTGATAATTCATGCAAAACAGGCGGTGTCTCCTGACGAACAGCAGCATGAAAATGCCAGCTCTGAAGATGACATTGATGAAGGTGAAACTGCTGAAGAAGAAACTTCAACAGAGACTGATAATGATAGTGTAATCGAAAATGATAGCGAAGAAGAACCAGAATCGGAAGAGACGTTTGAAGAATATGGAATTATTGAAAAGAAATACCGTATGAGAACGAAACACGCATTTCTGGAACTCGGTGCTGTTGTGCACCCTGAGACCAAACAGGCTATAACACCATATACGACGAATAAAGGCAACCTTTCCTTCAAAGTCCATGACCGCGGTACGTTGATCAAAGTTGAGAGTGCAGAGCTTGATAAGAGAGGAAATGTAACTATAGAGGGCTTTTATTTTTCTCCGTTCTCCGATGAAAATGAAGCATTGGAAAAAGCATTGGTTATTAGGGGCCCCGAAGGATTTGAAGAACTTGCGATCCCCTTTGTGACTCTAACCCGCAAAGACCTTAATCCCTACTATCAGGAGCAGCAGCCTTATGTGGCGATGGGTTTTAAGGCACTGCTTCCTGTGAAAGAATTCTGCAATATGGATGAAAATTCGACCTTCCGTTTATATTTTAAATGGAAGGATGAGGAAGAGGCGGCCTCTGATCAAGAAGATCGGGCATATCCGCTTCAATTGCTTTCCTTTAAACGAAGAATTAATAAGTCCATTATCATCAATATGTATGAAGGAAAAAAGAAGGTCTCTCTCATTACCCGTAAAAAAACGAGATCGCTTGTTATTAAGGTGGTTAAGTACAGCCTTTTACAAGAACTGAAGAAAAAGGTAAGGCGCACAATTACGAAGGTAAAGCAGCATAAAAAGACGAAAAAAGCATATATGGTGGCCTTCAAAATGGCAGGCTATCTGCCGGTTAAGAAAAATTTAGTAATGTTTGAAAGTTTTCTTGGTAAACAGTACAGTTGTAATCCGCGTGCGATCTACGAATACTTAAAAGAGAACCGTCCGGATCTGGAACTGGTTTGGAGTGTTGATGGAAGAAGCATCAGCAAGTTTGAAAATGCAGGCATTCCTTATGCCAAACGTTTTTCAATCAAATGGCTGTTTAAAATGGCGCGCGCACGTTACTGGGTAACAAACAGCCGAATGCCGCTATGGATTCCAAAGGCGAAACACACGGTTTATTTCCAAACGTGGCATGGAACACCGCTTAAACGTCTGGCAGCTGATATGGATGAGGTCCATATGCCAGGAACAAATACAAAAAAATACAAAGCCAACTTTCATAAAGAATCAAGCAAATGGGACTATCTTTTATCCCCAAATGCTTACTCAACCGAAATTTTTCGGCGTGCGTTTAATTTTCAAAAAGAAGTGGTGGAAGTGGGATATCCCAGGAACGATGTACTCTACACGAAGAACAATCCAGATGATATTAAAGACTTAAAAGAGAAACTTCAACTTCCACAGGATAAAAAAGTCATTCTTTATGCACCTACATGGCGTGATGATCAATTCTACGGTAAAGGGCGCTATAAATTCGACCTCGAGCTTGATCTCTTGCAGCTAAAGGATAAATTTGGTGAAGATTATGTTATAGTGTTAAGGATGCATTATCTGGTGGCGGAGAACTTTGATTTGTCGCCATATGAAGGGTTTGTTTTTGATTTCTCTTACCATGGAGACATAAATGAGTTGTATCTCGTATCAGATATCATGATGACTGACTATTCTTCTGTGTTTTTCGATTATGCAAACCTTAAGCGTCCGATGCTTTTCTTTGTATATGATATTGATTCTTATCGTGATAAATTAAGGGGCTTCTATTTTGATTTTGAAACGTACGCACCAGGACCTTTAGTGAAGACAACAGATGAGGTTATTTCAGCCATAGAGAAAATTGAGTCTGATGGATTTGAGATTCAATCAGAGATCTTTGATGACTTTTATGAACGATTTTGCTATTTGGAAAGTGGACAATCTTCTCACAAAGCCGTTCAAAAAGTATTCTAAACCAATCTCTTTGGGAGAGGATTACAAACATGATTTCAGCTTTTAAAGTACTAAAAGAACAAATTAACAGCTTTTACCTCATGATTCGTTTATCGATGTATGAGCTTAAAATAAAGAATAACAACAACTATTTGGGAATGCTTTGGGAGGTCATTAATCCCGCTATCCAAGTTGCCGTCTATTGGATGGTGTTTGGGATGGGAATCCGGCAAGGAAAAAGTGTAGGAACTGCCGGTCAGGAAGTTCCCTTCCTGCAATGGCTTGTAGCCGGGATTATCGTGTGGTTCTTTATCAGTCCGGCCATCTTAAACGGCTCCAAATCGATTTATACAAGAATAAAAATTATCGCCAAGATGAATTTTCCGTTGAGTGTCATTCCGAGCTATGTGATCTTTTCCATCTTCTATCCGAATGTGATGCTGCTCGCAGTGATTGCCGTCATCTTTCAGTTCACAGATCACGGAAAGATCTCGCTGTATTATCTGCAGCTTCCCTATTATATGATGGCTGCCATAGCGCTTGTATTTTCCCTTTCCCTGATCACGTCAACCCTTTCAACGATCGTGCGTGACGTCCAGATGTTTGTGCAATCGATCATGCGGATGCTGTTTTACATTACGCCGATTTTGTGGGTTCCGAAAGGTGACAAACTGCCTGAATTCATTAAACTGATTATAAAAGGGAACCCTTTTAATTATATTGTTGAAGGATACCGCGACGCTCTGTTAAGCAGGGCATGGTTTTTTGAACATTGGGAACACACGCTGTATTTCTGGGGCTTTGTTCTGGTTCTGTTCATAATAGGTTCCGCACTCCATGTGAAGTTAAGAAACCGATTCGTGGATTACTTGTAAGAATACAGGAGAGATGGACATGAGTAACCAAACCGTTATTGTGCGCGATGTCACAAAAAAATATAAAATGTATAAAAAGCCAGCTGAAAAGCTGCTTGATATTATTTTGCCGAATGGCTACGGCGAGGACTTTTATGCGATTCAAAATATCAGCTTTGAAGCGAACCAGGGCGATGTTATCGGGATTGTCGGTGTGAACGGATCAGGAAAGTCAACCTTGTCCAACCTCATATCCGGAATTATTCCGCCAACAACCGGAACGATTGAATTAAATGGAGAAGTCTCCCTGATCGCCATTGCCTCAGGATTGAACAACGAGCTAACCGGACGGGAAAACATTGAGCTGAAATGCCTGATGCTTGGCTTCAGCAAGCAGGAGATCAAACGCCTTGAACCGGAAATCATCGAGTTTGCTGAGATTGGAAAGTTCATTGATCAGCCCGTTAAGAAATATTCAAGCGGAATGAAGTCGCGTCTTGGATTTGCCATTTCGGTAACAGTGGATCCTGATATCCTCGTTATTGACGAAGCATTGTCTGTAGGAGACCAAACCTTCGCTGATAAATGTTTGGATAAAATGAACGAATTCAAAGAGCGTGGCAAGACTATTTTCTTTATTAGCCATTCCATGGGCCAGGTGAAAAAGTTCTGTGAAAAAATTCTTTGGCTGGAATACGGTGAAGTTCGTGCCTATGGACCAATGAAAGAGATCCTTCCGAAGTATCAAGAATTTCTGAAGGAATACAAAGCCATGTCGAAGGAAGAAAAGAAACGCTTCAAACAACAAGTGCAGCTCAAACAGAGCGGCCAGAACAAGCCTGGAGACAAGTTGCAAGCTTCATCTGCAAAGTAATCGTCCGGGATGTAGAGAACGGGTGCTGCGTTCATAAAACGTCAGGCACCCTTTTTCTAATAGATTGTAAGTATGCGCTTACATACGTCTGAGATCCAATGAGATATGACATGAGGGAGAATGGAAGAATGAAAAACCGAACCGGTATTTTAAATCGAATCATACATATGCTGCGGCCGGAAAAAAAGGTCCGCAAAAGAAAGACATTTAAGCAATGGTTGATGATCATGCAAACCGGGGAGAAGGTGGCCATTGAAGGATATTTAGATTCCCATGTCCGGGTCAGGGAGCTTCTGTTTTTATCCCGCAATACCGGTGAGCTGATCAAGGTAGCTGAAATAGAACCATCCCCCCGTTTTTCGTTTGAAGTCCGGGTGAGTGACATTGATTCCCTTTTTCCTGGTGAAGAACGAGCAAACTTTGATCTGTACCTTGGAATACAGCGCCCTGCTGAAGAGGTAAAGGAAGACTTACTGGAAGGGAAGCAGGACCTGGCTGTCTTTTATCCCCGTGCAGATGGCGGACAGGATATTTGCTATCCAATCCGCCTTGGCCGCTTTGCTGAAATGGACTATAAGGAATTTGTCCCCTACCAAACCGAAGAAGGTTTAAGTTCATATCTTTATGTTACAAAAAAAGGGAATGTTTCCTTTGTGACTCGGGGAATGGTGAACATAAAGCCGAAAGTGCAGATCGATGAGATGTACTTTCGAAAAGACAAGCTTTCCTTTAATGGAAAACTTTTTACAAGGGATGCTGGAATCAAGAACATTCAACTGCTGTTAAAAGGCCGTGATACCAACGTGGAAAAACGGCTTCCTGCTGAAATCGAAAAGATGCATGAAGAAACACGGCTGAAGTTTGGAATGCACCGCTACAGATATGGAGTGAATGTGGATTTCGAGCCGTTGTTTAACGACCCGATGTACAGCCAGGATATTTATGATTTCTTCTTTGAACTGAGCTTTGGATTTCCTCACCCACCTGTTCTGGTCAGGATTGGCCGGCCAAGATTTCAGGTGAAGTATTTTTTGAGGGACGGCTATGCCAGAGCAGGGGAAAGCACGTATGCCCTCGCGCCTTACTTTACCTTTAAAGGTTTTAACCTTTCCCTTCAAGTGGATGAATTCGAGGAAAGCACTTACCGGTATCTTAGAAAAATTAAGCGCTGGGCATGGCTTCTAAGGCCATTTTACAAAAAACGAAACATATGGCTGGTGGGAGAACGTCCCTATAAGGCACAGGACACTGGATACCACTTTTTTAACTACGTACGAAAACAGCATCCCGAGAAGAATGTGTATTATGTGATTGAGCAGGATTCACCGGAATTAAGAAACGTAGAAGAGCTGGGGAATATTCTTTACTTTAAATCAAAGGAACACATTTTTCATACCTTCATGGCACAAAAGGTAATTGGTTCTCATCACCCGGATTATTTGTATCCGCTACGGACCAAACAGTATAAAAAAGCGATAAAAGCGACAAAGATCTTTTTGCAGCATGGAGTCATGGGAACCAAAAATATGGTGGCCAACTATGGGAAACGGGCGCCAGGCTTTGATACAGACTTATTTTTGGTCAGCTCCGACTTTGAAAAAAATATGATTGTTCATGATTTTGGCTACGACCCTGACGAAGTAGCCATTACCGGGCTTTCGAGGTTTGACAGTCTGCTGGCAGACGATGTTGAGAAAAAGCGCCAATTGTTGATTATTCCAACCTGGAGAGACTGGATTATAACCGATGAAGTGTTCATTGAAAGTGAGTATTTTGAGCGCTATCGGGAGCTGATCAATCATCCGAAGCTGCACGAATTAGCGGATTCGCTGAATTTTGAAATCGTATTTTGCCTTCATCCGAACATGCAGAAGTTTACATCCTTTTTTGCCGATTCTCCTGTACGAATCATCAGCCAGGGAGAAGTGGATGTTCAGCTGCTGCTGAAGGAAAGCGCCATGATGATTACCGATTATTCATCGGTCGGATTCGATTTCAGCTTCCTTCATAAACCGATTCTCTATTATCAGTTTGACCAAAACCGTTTTATTGGAAAACGTCCGTCTCACCTTGATCTGGAAAATGATTTGCCGGGAAGAATCGTACTTGATGCAGAGGAGATTCTTACAGAGGTGAAAAAATACGCAAAAAATCACTTTGCTGCAGAAGAACAATACATCAGACGATCCTATAAATTTTTAAAGTACAGGGACCTGCATCATAATGACCGGATTTATGAGGCAGTCTCGGAATTTCCTGCGAAAAAGCATTGGATCCGTTCTATTCAGGATGATGAACTCATTCAGGCTTTTTTGCGGCGGTATCGCAAAAGCAAATATTATTTTCCATCCATGCGTGTCTTTTATAAAGTGGCACAGCGTATCCTTCCGGTTGATGAAAACCTGATTGTTTTCGAGAGCGGTGTGGGTAAGCAGTATGCCGACAGCCCTCGCGCCATTTATGAGGAAATCCTCAGACGCGGGCTGAATTATAAAAAGGTTTGGATCTACAACAAAAAGGGTGCGTTCATTGACCCGGATACGAAAGTCGTTAAACGACTTAGTCCCAGCTATTATTATTATCTTGCAAAAGCACGGTACTGGGTAAACAATCAGAACTTCCCGACCTATCTTGGGAAACGGAAACAAACGACCTATATCCAAACCTGGCACGGAACACCACTTAAGAGGATGCTCTTTGATATTGAGCAGGTGGAGGGCCGGGACGAAGGATATGTCGAGCGTGTGCATAAAGCAACCAAGACGTGGGACTATCTTATTTCTCCGAGTGCTTATGCCAGTCAGGCATTCAGAAGTGCATTTCGCTATAAAGGCGAGATGCTCGAGATCGGCTATCCCCGTAACGACATTTTTTACAGGGAGGACCGAAGCCAACTGACAGACAGCATCCGCCAGCGGTTGAGCATCCCGGAGGATAAAAAGGTGATTCTGTATGCACCGACCTTCCGGGACAATCAAACGTCGAAAAACAACAAGTTCACCTTTGAACTGCAATTCGATTTTGAACAAATGCAGCGGGAACTGGGAGATGACTATGTGCTTTTGCTTCGTATGCATGTGGTTGTCAGCAACAAGGTGTCCATTCCTGAAGATTACAAGAGCTTCGTATACAATGTTTCAAGCTATCCGGATATCCAGGATCTGTATCTGGTGACAGACATATTGATCACCGACTATTCTTCGGTCATGTTTGACTTCGCGAATATGAAGCGGCCGATTCTCTTCTTTACGTATGATTTTGAGATGTACCGTGATCAATTGCGGGGCTTCTACATGGATTTTGAAAAAGAAGCACCCGGGCCGCTGCTGAGAACCTCAGACGAAGTGACGCAGTCAATTAAAAATATTGAGCGTATTAAGCATGACTACAGTGAGCGATATACGGCTTTTCATGAGAAATACTGCAGCCTCGAAGACGGTGGCGCAGCTGGTCGGATCGTCGACCGTTTCTTTGCTTAAAGTAAAAAAAACGCCCCTAAAGCCAATCGGCTTTAGGGGCGTTTTTGTTATTTTACGATATCGGCGACTTTTAAGGCCAGTTTTACACTTTTTCGATTTAGTGTTCCGCGTTGCTTTTTAATGATTTTATCTTTTTCACTGATTTTGGCATTTAGTTTTTTCTTGGTTTGCTCAGCTTTGGCTTCTTCTTTGGCATTTACTTTAGGGTAATAGCTTTCCCACCGCTGAACCATTTCCTCTTTTGTGCAGCCTGTAATGGTGCCAATTGGAGGACGAACCTTAGACTGATCCATTTTGTCATCAAGCGGTACTGAAGAAGGAGTAAGGGTTTCTTTATAAATATGATCAAGATTGTTTTTGTTTAAGAAATCAATATAATGATCAAAGTTTTTGCCCTGATTTTTGGTGACGGATTGGAAATCAAGTGTTTCGACCAGGTCCATGATATTGGTTTGATCGGTAATTTCGTTGGCCATAATATGAGTAAGGTTGTGGTACTCTGCCAACTCTCTCATGCGGGCATCTTTTGGAATGAGGATGCTAGGTGTACCTGCCAGAACAGCAGCAATATTTCCATGCAGCCGGGCACCAAAGCTTAAGTCTGCCTGTTTAAGGAAATCAAACCATCCTGTAGCATTGAGAGGATAACGGACACGGTCCTCAAGATACAATGGGTGGGACATGCGGTTCGGATAGCTGTCCTTTGCGTTGGATACAGAAGGGGCGCCTACATAGGTCATCACCATTTCTTTCATCCATTGCGGAATAAAGTAATGATTTGGAAATTGGTTCATGCTTCTGTCAATAAAATCGAGCACATTCTTAGGTGAAAGGCGTGAAGAGTTGACGCTTACCATGGAATTTGGTGTAATATTTGTTTCACGTATTTTCAGCTCCCGGCCGTACGCATACATGGAAGGACAGCCAATAACTGTGTGATCGGTTCCTTCCCGGAAGCCGAGTCTTGAAAGATAGTCAGAAGTAATTTGGCCGCGCAGACCCAGAATGGATGACTTTTCCAATACCGCACTAACAAAGGCTTTTACATCTTCATCAAAAGAGAAGCCTTCATTGAGTTTTGGTTCAAATGGCGCGCGCAGGCCTACACCAATCACTACCACTGGAATCTTAAGTTTCTTGATCAATTTCGTATATTTGCGCAATGACGGAACAAAGTCCTCCCGAAACGCATCTGCCAAAGGAATAATGTACGCATCGTATTTTTCGTTGATCTCATCGGCATACTTGGGATTAAAATCATAATGGTCTGGTGTTATAGTAGTCCCCTCTGTCATTAGGGTTCGGAACACACTGTATTGATACACCAAGTTACCTACGTTTCCGCCGATCGAATTGTTGACAATAATCTGCGTTGGTTCGTAATTGTCATACGGCGCCATGCCGGCGCGAATTATGATATTTTTACTCAATTTCTAAATCCCCCTGTTTTCTATCGTTATTTTAGAATAAATTTATATCCATCTTACTTATACCCGTTCTCTACCATCTTAAAATCTTAGTGGATTAGTCGAAAAATGTCAATTGATCTCTATTTTGAAAAATAGGGGTAATAATCCAGTTATTTCAATAAACGGAAAAAGAAAAAGCTGGCCATGATTGGCCAGCTTACTTGAGCGTCTTAATTTGTAGTGCTGTCTGTGCTGCTGTTTGTATCTGTATCTGTTGTTCCTGTTCCTGAGTAGTCCAGATGTTCTTTCAATTTGTTTGAAACATCGAGTACTGATTGCTCGTCTAAGGAATAATAATAGATATTATTGATCCTTGCATCGCTGCCTTCCAGGCTCAACGATTCAATATTGTTTATTGATTTTGCGTATTTAAGGAGTGCAATCATGTTACCCAGCGTAAAGTTGGTGGACATGTTGTCTCCGACGTTTTCAATCAGCTGACCATACTTTGGAATGGACTTAATTTGTGTGGATTCTTTAATGATGGCTTCCACGATTTGTTTTTGCCTGTCGCCCCGCATGATGTCAGAGTCTGCATGCCGGGTACGGGCATAAGCAAGCGCTTCTTCAGGATTTAAGCGTTGCTTGCCGGGTTCAATGGTAATGGCTTTCGGCCGGTCCTGGCTATCCTGCTCGACAATTTTCTTTTTCACATCCACATCCACGCCGCCAAGCGTGTCTACAATTTGCAAGAAAGCATCGAAGTTAACACGTACATAGTAGTCTACTGGAAGGTTAAACAAGTGTTCCACAGTATCAACAGTCAGGTCGATGCCGCCATAGGCATGGGCATGTGTGATTTTATCTTTGTTGATCCGGCCAGGTATCTGAACGTAAGAGTCACGCGGGATGCTGACCATTTTTACTGATTTCTGTTCCCGATTGAAGGTGGCTAAGATCAGGGCATCTGTACGGTTGCCTTCAAATCCCTTTTTACCCTTCCGGTGTTTACTGTCATCAATACCTGCAATCAGAACAGAAAAGTTATCCTTGCCTGGATCAATAGCATTGAGACGAAGATTCGATTTTTCTCCCCGTGAAAGCGTCTCTTGCGCTTTTGATGAAGCATTCGCTAATTTATAGGTTAAATAAGATCCGAAACCGACTGTTCCTAAAAGAATAAGAATCAGTGGAAAGACGATAAATTTAATGCGTCTTTTTTTCTGCTTCTTTTTCCGCATTTGTTGACGGTCCATCTATTATATTCTCCTTTTTGTCTCTTCTTTTATCTATATGAGTTAATATTTTGGTTCGTTTTTATTGCTGGAACAACAGAGTATCTTCCCGTCCCTTGTCGAATACCCTCGACATAAGGAACGTAAATTTATGGAAGCATACAATAAAGATACCTTTAAAGTTGTGTAAATTCAATAAAAAAATTATAAAGAATATTACATTTTAATGAAGAATAAGGGAGCTGTAAAGCCTTATTCCGCATTGTTTTACAAAAGTTTCATAATAAATTTAAGGTGCGTTAACAATCAACCCCTATCATAAGAACTCAGGCCGCTTTAAGGAAAGTTAAGGTTTCACAAAAGGAAATGGCCTTCGAAAGATTAAGTGAACGGCCTTATACGGGCCAGTTTTGGAAAGAATGAAAAGAGCAGCAAGGATACCAAGGATGGTGAACACATTGCAAAACGTGAAGGAAACAGCAAGAAAGCATATGATTCTTATAACCAACCGTTATCCCTATCTGCCCGGGGAGCAGTTCTTGGAAACTGAAATGAAGTATATGGTGAACCTATTTGAAAAAATAGATATTGCTTCAGTCAACGGCAGTGGTGAAAAGCGTATGGTACCTGATCGTATTCAGCTACATTCCATACCGGGAAGACCGAGAGGCACAAAAAAGTATATTCATACCTTTTACAGTGTAACCGCCGACCCCCAGGGACGCCGCTGGCTTTCAGCGGAGCTGCCGAAGGCCAGGGCTTTTGGAAGCAAAGGATTGATGCAGCTGGCCAATTGGCTCAGTCACGCTCTCAGGATCCGTGACGAAATAAAGAAAAAATGGCTCGATGATCCCGGCTTTGCCATAAATGATGCCGTGTTTTATTCCTACTGGCTGACGCCGGCCGCAGTGGCGCTGGCCATGCTGAAGGAAACCTATCCGGAACTTCTCGCCGTCTCACGGGCTCACGGCGGGGATGTATATGATTACAGGCATTCACCTCCTTATCTTCCATTTCAGGAAAGAGTGATTAACGCGTTAAATTCCGTGAGCATGATTTCCGAGGATGGGAAACGATTTTTGGAAGGCAAGTATTCCGGTGCAGGAGCGAATCTTCTTGTTCACCGTTTGGGTACAGAAAAACCAGGATTTACGTCTTCTCCATCCACCGATGGGATCTTGCGGATTGTAACCTGTTCGTATGTGAAGCCTGTGAAACGACTGGACCTGCTTGTAGATGCTTTAAAGCAGACAACCATTCCGATCCATTGGACCCATATAGGGGATGGGGAGGATCGTGAAAAGCTGGAAAGAAAAGCAAAGGAAGAGCTGGATGGCCGGATTGCCATTGATTTCAAGGGGCACTGGACCCAACAGCAAATCTTTGAATTTTACCGAACCAGCCCCGTGGACCTTTTTGTTAATGTCAGTGCGAGTGAAGGAATACCGGTGACCATTATGGAAGCATTCAGTACAGGAATACCTGTCATTGCGACGGATGTTGGCGGAGTGAGGGAGCTGGTCGATGAGAGCAACGGCTTCTTGATTCCATCTGATGTCTCTGCAGAGGAACTTGCGGGTTATATCGAGAAATTTGCAGCTTTGCCCGTTGAGCAAAAACAAACCTATCGTGAGTATGCATATGGTAAATGGGAACAGGAATACAATGCTCAAAAGAATTACCACAGCTTTTTAATGAGTGTAAAGAATGGGAGCGGTTCTTGATATGAGCGACGACAACCGAAGCTTTGTCAGAAACAGTTTCTTAACGTTTTCCAGACAGGTGACCAATATCGTAATCGGCATTCTCCTGCTGGTAGTGCTTGCCCGGATTCTGGGACCTGCGGGGCAGGGGAAATACTCGCTGATCACCCTTCTTCCTACGGTATTGCTCACCTTTTTGACCCTGGGCATCAACACCTCCACCATTTATTACATCAGTAAAGGGGAGGTTAAGCTAAATACTGTCTATAACAACAATATTATCATCGGCACATTGCTGAGCCTTGTTAGCATAGGGCTTGGAGCGGTCGTCATCTTCTTTTTTTCCGAAAAGTTCTTTAATGAGACACCGCATGTTCTCTTGTACTTGTGCCTGCTTGCCCTGCCATTCATGTTTTTGCGTGAATATTTTCAGACGGTCTTTCAGGGATTGCAGGATTTTAAGCTGTTCAATACCGCGATGGTGGTGAACCAGCTTGGCATATTGGCCTTTGTTGCTGTATTTGTGCTGATCTTCAGACTTGGTCTGGAAGGAGCAATCCTGGCGTTTATTGCAGGGAACTTGATTAACGTTGTTTATATGGTCTATCAGCTGAAAAAAAGGCATAAATTGCGCTTTGATATTCGGGGATTCTCATGGGAGTACTTCCGAAAATCCGTTAAATATGGATTGAAGGCACATATCAGTAACTTTGCGAGTTTTCTGAACTACCGCATTGTTATCTTTCTTATCGGTTTCTTCATGGTGGATTCGGCAGTGGGGATTTATGTCACCGCGATGAATATCGGGGAAAGACTTGCTATTTTTGCAGCATCGGTGTCAAATGTCCTTTACCCTAAAATTGCCGCCATCGAAACCGAAGAAGAACGAAACCATCTGACCTCGCTGGTGTCACGGAATATTTTAGCGATTACGTTTGTGATTGCATTGGCCGGTACACTCATCGCAAAGGATCTGATCGTCACATTGTTTGGCGAGCAATATGAAAATAGTGCAAATTTGCTGCGGATCATCTTGCCGGGTGTAGCGTTGCTTTCGGTTGAAAAGATATTGTCCAACGACATCGCGGGTAGAGGAAAGCCGGAGTTAAACATGTATCTGTCCATTTTTAATGTGCTGTTTAATTTGCTGCTGAATGTTGTCCTTATACCGAAGTATGGTCTTAACGGTGCAGCGCTTTCGGCGACCATTACCTATTTTGTCAGTTTTGTGGTCAAGATTTTTCTCTACAAGAAAGTCACGAACGAACCATATCACCGCTTTTTGCTCGTAAAGAAAAGCGATTTGCGGCTCTATAAGAATGTCATTCGCAAACTAAAACTCAGGTATTAGCAGGGGGAACAGCGCATGAATGTATTGATAACAGGCGGTGCCGGTTTTGTAGGCACTTTTACGAAAAAGGCATTGAAAAATGAAGGGTACAACCCGATTCTGCTGGATAATTTTCTGACAGGCAGCACATCCAATGTCCAAATGGAGGATGTGATCATTGAAGGCGATATTTTGGATTCCTCACTAAATGAGGTGCTTGAACCTTACGGGATTGATGCCATCATCCATCTGGCTGCCCAGACCAGTGTGCCGTCTTCTGTAGTCGATCCGGTGAACGACTTGCAATTGAACATTGAGGGAACGGTCCGGATTCTGGAATTGGCCCGTTCGCTTTCAGTAAAGAAGTTTGTCTTTGCCTCCACAGCAGCGGTTTATGGAAACAATGAACAAGTGCCGCTCAAAGAAAGTGAACATCTAATGCCAACCGCTCCGTATGGCGTCTCCAAGGCTTCCTGCGAGATGTATGTTTCGGCTTTTTGTGAGGCGAATGGTATTGGCTATTCTATTCTTCGCTATTCCAATATTTATGGCCCGAAGCAAACAAAGGACGGGGAAGGCGGAGTCATTAAAATCTTTTTGGATAAACTGCTCAACGGGGAGCAAGTGTCCATTTTTGGAGACGGAGGACAGACCCGAGACTTTATTTTTGTAGAAGACATTGCGCGTGCCAATTGTGCTGCATTGCGGGTGGAAAACGGGATTTACAATGTAAGCTCCAATGAGGAAATTACCGTGAATGAGCTGTACCGGATTATGGCGAGGGAGATGGGCAGTCCGCTTGAGCCGGTTTATGGCGAGCCGCGTGAAGGGGATATTTACCGCAGTTGTCTGGACAATCAAGTGTTCATGGGCATTTCCGGCTGGAAACCCGAAATATCGCTGACCGAAGGGATTCGGGAAACGGTCAGACAAATGCAACGCGCCGAGAATTTAACATAATTGAATACAAGGCAAGAATATATATATAGCACTCTTCTTTTTTAGGAGGGTGCTTTTTCATATGCAATTCGAGATAAGAGTACCGATTGATTTCTGTTTATTAAGAATATGTAAATCCCGAATCGCAGAC
This sequence comes from Fictibacillus sp. S7, assembly GCF_004127935.1. NCBI lineage: Bacteria > Bacillati > Bacillota > Bacilli > Caryophanales > Fictibacillaceae > Fictibacillus > Fictibacillus sp. S7. The sequence goes on from NZ_QJKL01000001.1 coordinate 3,981,891, forward strand.
AGCGTAAGCCTTTGAAGAAAAAGGCCGTAAAAACGGCGCGTTTTTGTAAATCGGCTTAACAATCTCTTAACCGAGAATTTACCTGAATTTGCTTGGAAATACTATAAAATGAACGAAGAAATCTAGTGAAAAGCAAGCCAGAATGAAGGAGTTTTGTCGATGCTTAATTTTGCAATTGTAGGATGCGGTCATATAGCGAAAAAACATGCAGAAGCCATTGAACGGGCAGAAGGAGCAGCACTTATCGCTGTCTGCGACACCATCCCGGAAAATATGGAATTCTACAGAGATACGTATAATGCCAGAACATACACGAATTATACGGAAATGCTGGGCAACAAGGATATAGATGTCATCAACATTTGCACACCAAGCGGCTTTCACGCGTCATTGGCCGTTCAGGGAGCAGAAGCGAAAAAACATATTGTCGTAGAAAAGCCCATTGCTCTTTTATTGAACGATACAAATGCAATGATTGAAGCGTGTGAACAGAATGGCGTAAAACTTGCAGTCGTTCATCCGAACCGGTTCCGTCCGGCAATGAAGAAGCTGAAGGAAGTAATCGAGAGCGGGAAGCTTGGCAAAATCAGCCACGTGAACGCTACTGTCCGGTGGAATAGAAACCAGGCTTACTATGACCAGGCTCCCTGGAGAGGAACAAAAGGGCTGGACGGCGGTGTTCTAATGAACCAGGCGATTCATAACCTGGATTTAATGCTCTGGATGATGGGTGATGTTCATGAGGTATTCAGCATGAGCGCAACCCGCATTCGTGATATAGAAGCAGAAGATGTGTGCACCGGTCTCGTCAGGTTTACGAGCGGGGCACTGGGTGTGATCGAAACAGCCACCACCATTTATCCAAAAAACTTTGAAGAATCCCTCGCCATCTTCGGCGAAAAGGGAAGCATCAAAATTGGCGGACCAACCGCAGTCAACGTGGAACACTGGGTGGTCGAAGGAACAACTGAACTAGAAACAGAGGAACTTATGAAATCCATTAAGGCAGACCCATTTGGAAAGCCGGGCCATCAATGCATCATCGAGGATATGGTCGAAGCGGTTCAAGAGAACCGTGAACCCATTGTAACGGGTGAGGACGGCAAGAAAGCACTGGAGCTGGTCCTCGCATTGTATGAATCATCCGAAAGCAATCAGCCGGTAAAAATGCAACCTCAGGAGGTTTTAAACTAATGGAAACCCTACAGCGAACACAACGGGATGTAACACAGCAATTGCTGAACAAGATTCAAACAAAAGAAGCAGTCATCGGAGTGGTGGGACTTGGCTATGTGGGACTTCCACTCGCTGTTGAAAAAGCGAAGGCAGGGTATAAGGTCATTGGTTTTGATGTCCAGGAAAGCCGCGTTGACATGGTGAACGACGGCATTAACTATATTGGAGACGTTGTGGATGAGGAACTGGCAATGCTCACTTCCACGAAGCAGATCCGGGCGACCACCGACTATTCACTGATCGCAGAAGTGGATGCAGTTGCTATCTGCGTTCCAACACCGCTTGATATTTATCGCCAGCCTGATACATCCTATGTAGAAAGCTCAGGCAAAGAAATTGCGAAGTTCCTCCACGAAGGCATGCTCATTGTGCTTGAGAGCACAACCTATCCGGGTACAACGGAGGAATTGCTTCGCCCGATTCTTGAGTCTTCCGGATTTACGTGCGGAAAAGAATTTCATCTCGCTTATTCTCCGGAACGGGTGGATCCGGGCAATAAAGTGTTTAATACAAAAAACACACCAAAAGTTGTCGGCGGTGTAACCCCGGCTTGTACTAAAGTTGCTTCCGCTCTTTACCGGGCAGTGCTGGAAGGCGAAGTTCATGAAGTAAGCAGCCCTTCTGTTGCCGAAATGGAAAAAATTCTTGAGAACACCTTCCGAAATATCAATATCGGCCTTGCAAACGAAATGGCCATCCTGTGCGACAAAATGAACATCAACGTATGGGAAGTGATTGATGCAGCGAAAACAAAGCCATACGGTTTCATGGCCTTTTATCCGGGACCAGGACTTGGCGGACACTGCATTCCAATCGATCCATTCTACCTTACCTGGAAGGCGCGTGAGTACAACTATCATACCCGCCTGATCGAAACTGCTGGAGAAATCAACAACAGCATGGCCGACTTTGTACTCGAGCGAAGCATGAAGATTCTCAATCAGGAAAAGAAAGCCATGAATGGTGCCAACATTGTCATCCTCGGGGTTGCCTACAAAAAGGATATCGAGGATATGAGGGAATCACCGGTTATTCCGATTCTTGAAAAGCTTGATACAGCGGGCGCCCGGTTTACGGTAGTTGATCCTCACGTCAAAACCTTCCGCTACATGGGAGGCATTGTCGAAACACACGAGCTGTCCAAAGAGGTGCTGGAGAATGCCGATCTTGTTCTTCTGACAACCGACCACAGCGCATTTGACTATGAACTCATCGCTGAACACAGCCCGGTGCTGTTTGATACAAGAAACGCGATGAAAGAACTCTCTTCCAAAGTAAAATCGTACCACCTGCTATAAAAATACTTTAGGAACATTTGCGTAAAGAACCTACTCCTAAGTGAAACAAGGTTACGAAAACAGTCACAAAAGAAAAAACCAGGCCCATCCGGTCTGGTTTTCCATACCAATGGTAAACTCACAAACTGAAGGTAGTGAACCACCGTGAAAATCTGTCATTTAACTTCTGTTCATCCCGCAGATGATATCCGTATTTTTGTAAAAGAATGCCGGTCGCTTGCGCTTGCGGGACACGATGTATATTTAGTAGCTCCCAATACCGAAAATAAAATCATAGATAACGTAAAAGTAGTTGGCATAACGTCAGCCTCAGGCAACCGTTATAAGCGTATGGTGGACGCGGCAAAATCAGTTTACAGAGCGGCCATTGAGATTGATGCAGAGGTGTATCACTTTCATGATCCCGAGCTCATGGTCATTGGCCTTCTTCTGAAAAGAAAAGGCAAAAAGGTAATCTACGACGTTCATGAAGATGTACCGGAACAGGTATTGTCCAAGCAGTGGATTCCAAAGCCGCTCAGAAAAAATATCTCGGTATCGGTCAGAAGGATGGAAAAATTCGCAGCAGCTAAATTTGATGCCGTCGTAACCGCAACACCTACCATTACCAAACGCTTCAAAACCTATAATGCGAATACGGTGACGGTTCACAATTTTCCGATCTTGCAAGAACTGATAGAAAACTCGCCTAGGGCAGACCGTAACAGAAGAAAAGATAACAGCTTTCTGTATATTGGCGGAATTACTGAGCTTCGCGGGATAAAGGAAATGGTGCTTGCCATTGAATTCCTCAATGGCCGGGGAGATGAAGGAGAATTGGTTCTGGCTGGGAAGTTTGCTCCTCCAGCTTTGGAACAAGAAATGAAGCAGAAGGATGGATGGCAGCATGTTGACCATAAAGGATGGCTTGGAAGAAGCGAGGTAAAAGACGTTCTTTCCCAATCCACCGCAGGCCTAGTTTTGATTCGGCCTGAGCCGCGCTACATGGTGTCGTATCCGATTAAATTGTTTGAATACATGGCTGCCGGTATTCCGTCCATCGCTTCCAACTTTCCGTTATGGGAGGATTTCGTGATCGGCAACAAATGCGGATTATGTGTGGACCCGCTGGATGCTGAGGCAATAGCCAATGCGATGAAATGGCTGATGGATCATCCGGAGGAAGCAAGGCAGATGGGCGAGAACGGAAGAAAAGCGGTCATCGAGAAATACAACTGGGAAAAAGAAAGCCAGGAACTGGTTGCGTTATATGAGAGGCTGGCAGGAGCCGGCAACAGGTCTTTAATATGGAGTGAGTCAGATGAAGGTATGGATTTTAAATCACGTAGCGTTAAAACCGTCGGAAACAGGAATAACCAGACACTATGACATTGCCCATGAACTGGTAAAAAAAGACCATAAAATCAGGATTTTCGCAAGCAGCTTTCTGGCTTACCGGTTTGTGTGGAGAAACAAGCACAAGAAAAATTACAAAGAAAATGTGAATGGCGTCATTTTTGAGTGGCTGTGGACTCTTCCTTACCAAGGGAACGGAGTTATGCGGATTTTGAACATGATCTCGTTCTTCTTCATGGCCCTGTGGAGAGGGATGATGAAGAAGGAACGGCCGGACGCCATTGTGGGATCCTCGGTTCACTTGTTTGCCTGCCTGGCTGCCTATTATTTAAGCCGGTGGAAAAAAGCTTCCTACATTGTAGAGATCAGAGATTTATGGCCAAGAACCTTAATTGAGCTCGGATCCATGTCAAAATACCATCCAGCTGTTCTCATGTTCGGAGCGATTGAAAAGTTCGTATATAAACGAGCAGATCAAATCATCGTCACACTGCCGGGAGCCGCAGAATATATCAAGGAAATGGGTGTGGACGAGAGCATCATCCATGTGATTCCAAATGGCATCAATATGGATCGTATGGAAGAAAAGGAAGGCAATAGCTCTCTTCGCGAAGAAATTGAGAGTATTAAAGAAAAGCACGGGCAGGTCGCCATGTATGTGGGTTCCCATGGGGTGGCGAACTCCCTTGAAACCGTCGTAAAGAGCGCGAAGTTCATTCCGACAGACCAGGCAGCTTTTGTACTTGTGGGAGACGGGCCGGAAAAAGACAAGTTGAAGAAGCTGGCAAGTGAATATCCGCATGTCTACTTTTTTGATGGCATTCCTAAAAAGGAAGTCATGCCAACGCTTGACCTTGCGGATGTTCTTCTGGTTTCCATGCTGGACACCACACTCTATAAATACGGGATTTCCCTTAATAAGCTGAACGACTACCTTTTGGTCGGAAAGCCGATCCTTTTTGCAGGCAATGTATCCAATGATATCGTAGCCGAAGCAAAAGCGGGGGTAACTGTACCTCCCGAAAAGCCGGGAGCGTTTGCTGACGGGCTGGTTGAACTGCTTCACCTGAGTGGGGAAGAAAAATCGGAAATTGCCCGCAGCAGCTACCGGTATGTGAACGACAAACATAACATCACAAAGCTGGCAGACCGTTTCCTGGATATTTGCGCTTATCGCGAACGTAAAGCGGAAACTCCGTCGTACCAGTTTTCAAGAAACTAAGCCAATACTACACAGAAAGAGGGATCATGAATGAAAGTGCCAATGCTTGATTTATCAGAGCAATATCAGTCATTGAAAGAGGAGATTTTTGCAAGCCTGGAGGAAATCATGTCAGGGTCTCGTTTCATCCTAGGGGACAATGTAAAAAAACTGGAGCAGGATGTTGCGGATTTCAGCTCTGCAAAATACGGAGTCGGGGTAGCGAACGGAAGTGATGCCCTTCATATCTCCCTGCTTGGATGCGGAGTGAAAGCAGGGGATGAAGTCATCGTACCCGCTTTCACCTTTTTTGCCACTGCAGGAGCAGTAGCAAGAGCTGGTGCAGTACCTGTATTCGTGGACATCGATCCAAAAACGTACAATATTGATCCGGCGAAAATCGAAGCAGCAGTTACTGAAAAAACGAAGGCCATCATACCAGTACACTTGTACGGACAGATGGCGGACATGGGACCAATCGCTGAAATCGCCAAAAAGCATAACCTGGCGATCATTGAAGATGCAGCACAAGCCATCGGTTCCAAATACAAAGGAAAAAATGTTGGAGAACTTGGCACGACGGCAACTTACAGCTTTTTCCCAACAAAGAATCTGGGAGGCTATGGAGACGGTGGCATGATCATAACAAATGATGACGACATTGCTGAAACCATGCGTGTGATTCGTGTCCACGGCAGCAAACCGAAATACTATCATCATATTTTAGGCTACAACAGCCGTCTGGATGAACTTCAAGCCGGCATTTTGAATGTGAAGTTTCCTCATTTAAATACATGGAGCGAAGCACGCCGCGAAAAAGCCGCAGTATATACTGAATTGCTGAACGAAAAGCTTGGGGATCTGGTAGTAACGCCTTTTGTGGAAGAACACAACTACCATGTTTTCCACCAATATACGATTCAGGTGCCTGACCGCAGCGGTTTGCAGGAATTTTTGAAAGAGAAGGGCATCGGTTCGATGATTTATTATCCAAAGCCGCTTCACCTTCAGCCTGTATTCAGTGAGCTTGGTTACAAGGAAGGCGACCTGCCTGAAACCGAAAAAGCAGCCGAAACCGTATTGTCTCTTCCTATGTTTCCGGAATTGAAAAGAGAGCAGCAGGAGTATGTGGTCGAACAGATCGCAGCTTATTTCAGCAACCATCCTGCCAAAGCAAAAAAAGAAACATCTTACGCATAATAAAGGACTAGGTGAAAAAGAGGTGAATCCATTGACAGTGTGCCAGGGAAGAAACGTTGTAATCGGAGAACATGTACAGCTCGGGGAGAATGTGATGATCGGGCATAACGTCGTCATTTATGACGGAGTTACAATCGGCGATAACTGCATCATCCAGGACAATGCCGTGATCGGCAAACAGCCGGCACGTGCAAAGAATTCGGCTTTGCCGGAGTTAAAAACCTTGCCGCCTGCACAAATCGGTTCAGGTGTAACGATTGGAACCAATTCTATCATTTATGCCAGTGCGGAACTTGGGGATGATGTTTTTGTTGCTGATCTCGCAACCGTGCGCGAGCGGGTAACGGTGGGTGAAAAAACGATTATAGGGCGCGGAGCCGCCGTTGAAAATGACTGTGTGATCGGTGTGAAATGCAAGATTGAAACCAATGCCTACATTACGGCTTATTCGGAATTGGAAGATCTGGTTTTTATCGCCCCGGCGGTCGTTACGACCAATGATAACTATATGGCCCGTTCAAAGGAACGTTTTAAGCATTTTAAAGGGGTTACCGTGAAAAAAGGAGGAAGAATTGGGGCCAACTCAACCATTCTTCCTGGGAAGGTAATCGGACAGGAAGCAGCAGTTGCTGCCGGGAGCCTCGTGACCAAAGATGTGGAAAGCGAAAACCTGGTAGCCGGACATCCGGCCAGGAAGTTCCGGTCGGTACCTGAAGATCAGCTGCTCAAAAACCAAGTGTAACCTTCTGCAGTGTTTTCCTCAACCACAGCCAGGAACACACAACTTTGGAGGAAGGCGAGGAGAGGGGAAATAAATGCCGGATTTGCGTAATATTCTTGAATCAAAAATAACTCAAGTGATCCTTGCGCTTCTGTTTGCGGTGTTTGCAGGCAACTGGCTGCTAGGCAAAGTACCTGTCCAGTCACCGGTTCTGCTTTCAGGCGCGCTTGTGGGCTACATCATACTGATTGCCGTTTTTCTTGCAGCCAGACCGGTCATCCAGGAGATTCCTTTTACAACACTGCTGCTTTATCTCCTGGTTTTCACTTCCTTTCTGGGAGCCGGAATTCTCAGCATCCCGGCCGGCCCGGTCACCATGTTTCCGTACAGGATGCTGTATATGGTCATGGTGCCTGTTTTCCTTTACCTCGCTCTCTTTCAAAAGGAAGGACTGCAATGGGACAAGGTGAAAATCAAGCCGGCTTTGTATTTTCACTTGTTTTGGGTGCTGTATGCCCTGTTTTCATTAAGTTGGACACGCTCTTTTTCCATGGGGGCCGTTGATCTGATCTTTCTCGTCATTGGTATTTCCCTTATCTTTTTCATGGTATTTCTCCTGAATAAAGAAGAGGAATATATACATGTGTACTGGATCTGGCTCGTGATGTTTGCCGTACTGACGGTTATCGGGCTCTGGAACCATATGACACACAACCATCTCGCCATCTCAAGAATCAATCAGGTGGCAGAGTATCAAAAGGGAATTCCGACATCTGTGTTTGTGAACGAAAACGATTTTGCCAGTTTTCTCTCTGTCAGTTTTTTTCTGACCCTGGCCTTTGTGCACCGCACAAAATCATGGCTGTTGAAAGCAGCAGGCGGAGCGGTGATGCTTGTTTCTCTTTATGTACTTGTTTACACGTCATCCCGGGCAAATTTTATTGCCATCCCACTGGGGCTGTTCTTCTGGTTTGTTTTTTTAACGAACCGGAACGTCAAAAAAGTTCTGATCCTGCTTGGGGCAGCGGGGGGAGCTGCTTTGGCCATGGTGTACCCGTCCAAGCTTATGGCTGCTGTTTCAAAAGTGGAAGGCATGCTGGTGTCCCTCTTGACCACCAATGCTCCGGAAGCAGAAATCACCTCGGTGGATATCCGGTCCAACCTGATCAAAAACGGATGGTTATTTTTTGAGAAAAGCTTTGGATTTGGAATTGGTTCAGGAAACGCCAAATACTATCTGATGCATTTTGCCGAATACCCGACAAAGGGAATCATAAACGTCCATAACTGGTGGATGGAAATCCTGGTCAATTACGGCGCCTTGATTTTTATTGGGTATGTGCTTTTGTATTTGTGGGTCGTCCTGCAGCTTTTTCGCATTTTCAGACAATCTCATACCCGCTATGAAAAAATGATCAGTGAAGGGCTTCTTGGCGGCATGATCGCTTTTTCGCTTTCCTGCATCAGCCCAAGCTCACAAATATCATTAAACTATCTTTGGCTTCTCTTCGCATTCTCCTTGAGTTTCATTAATTACTGGAGAGTGAAACAAAATGAGGAGTCATACCGACCAATGAAGTAAGGGAGTAAGTGTATGGACAAGGAAATGAAAGAAATTACAGAAAGCATCTGGCACCGATTTAAAAAGTTCTTTATTTTATTGCTGCTGATACCGATATTAACCACTGTGATTGCTTATTTTTTAGCGTCCAGGGAACCCGGCACTTCCCAGGCCGATGCCAAAATAAAACTGGGATCTGCAGAAAATTCAACGCTGAATACCCCAGACAGTGCGAAAGAGTATCTTTTGAGTAATGAGTTTCTTCGGTCGGTCAAGGGCTTGAGCAAGGATGAGGAAAAGGAGCTGAAAGAAAAGCTTCAGGTCGTGCCTGAAACCGACACCATCATTACTCTGAGCTTGAGTGATGAGAATAAAAACAAAGCAAAAACCCAGTTGAAGTCTGTTGTAAAAGCCTTTATGAACGAGAGCGGCAATCAGTCTGAAAAATGGAGAACAACCCTTGATCATCAGATTAAAAAGGTGGAGGGAACCGAGGTTTCAGGCGAAGGCACCATCAAAAAAGAAGAATATCTGTTTGATCTCAAAACAAGAATGCTAAAAATAAAAGATCCGAAACTGCTTGAAAAAGTAGATACAACAGACACGAATGCCAATCCGAAACGAAAAGCTATACTAGGTCTCCTGGTGGGATTAATTCTCAGTGCTTCACTGCTCCTGCTTCCAGAAATTTTTAAAAAGTAGCGTTAATTCTCTCATTTGGTGGAATAAAGAAGAGATGGCTAAACGAAAAAGCCAGGGATGAAGCAGGACTCAAAATTGTAAGCATAGTTTTACTTTTGTTTATTGGGGTTTCGAGATATAATTTCTGAAGAGATGAATGCGAATTTTCATGGGGCGTTGTTGGGCAACATAAGCAGGGTGGAACTTGCTTAAAATCCATTGAAGAGTTAAAAAAAGAGGGATAACATGAATGTTCAATTGATCATTGCTGCGGTGGTGTCATTCGCAGTGGTCGCAATCGCCATGCCGTTCATTATCAAACTGGCGATTCGGCTGGGTGTGACGGACAAACCAAATCAACGAAAAGTTCACGATAAAATAATGCCCCGCTGGGGAGGAGTTGGGATCTTCCTCGGAGTGGTAGTTGGATATTTTGTCTCGGGCCTGTATGAAATGCAGCTAACCGGGATCATCGTTGGCGCTGTTCTTATTGTCATGATTGGCATGATTGACGATAAATTTGAGTTAAGCGCTCGAGTGAAGCTGGTCGGCCAGATTTTTGCCGCCCTTCTGGTTGCCTCTACCGGGTTAACCATTGAATTAATAACCATACCTTTTGTTGGTACATTTCATTTAGGTCCATGGGCATACATCACAACGATTTTCTGGATCATTGCCATCACCAATGCCATCAATCTGATCGATGGGCTGGATGGCCTTGCAGGAGGCGTGTCCATCATTGTAATGATCACCATTGCGATCATGGCCGGATTAAACGGAAACATGATGATCCTTACATTGGCATTGATCATCGCTGCTTCAACGGCAGGTTTCCTGATGTACAACTTCAGCCCGGCTAAAATATTCATGGGGGATGCAGGTTCTCTGTTTCTCGGCTACTCCATTTCCATTCTATCCTTGCTGGGATTGTACAAAAGCGTCACGCTTTTCAGTTTTGTCGTACCTATTATCATACTTGGTGTTCCGGTGTTTGATACATCCTTTGCCATTATCCGAAGAATGGCAAACAAAACGCCGATTTCCGCTCCGGATAAAGGACATCTGCATCATCGTCTGATGAACCTGGGATGGTCGCACCGAAAAACCGTGCTGGTTATCTATGCACTCAGCATCATTTTCAGCGTAGCCGCCGTAGTTTTTGAATCCAGTACGTTATGGGGCTCTGTGGTGATTGTTATCGGTTTGCTGCTCATGCTCGAAGTAATTGCCGAAATCATCGGTCTCGTGCATCATAAATACCGCCCGGTGCTGTACCTGTACAAGAAATTTATCGGAACCATGCAGGTAAACAGTCCGGATAAAGACTAACAGCAAAATAACCTACGAAAGTGCCAGGCCATTACAAGAGCCTGGCATTTTTATGTTTTAATCACTTGCTTTGGAGAAATTTTCAAAGGCCGAGGAAAGCGAGCATCCTGAAACGGAGACCAACTCCTCCCCTGCCTTAAAATAATGAAGAAAATCCTAAAATAATACAGATATTTGGTCCCTTTTCAGGAAGAGTTTATTCTTATACTATATGTAAGCGCTTTCAGTTATATGAAGTATTTTTATTTCAGGAGGTGAGTGATCCCGCGCTTTATAAGTGTCACTATTAAAAAGGAGGACCAGGTATGATTCAGTTGAAAAGAAAGGCGGTTGCGCATGTGCTTCTTTCCTCTGCTATTGCGGTCGGCATGCTGAATGCACCAGGGCTTGCACGGGTACACGCTGAACCGGAGACAAAGGCAGTGAAAGATTTTTTTACCTCATTTGAAAATGATCAACAAAAACCAACATGGGAAAATACGGTGGAGACCGATCCAAACGGCAACAAAATGTCATCGGGAATTGACGGAAATATACAGTATGACGGCATTCAAGGGGACATTACGAACAAAGTAGAGGAGGTACGGGTCAGTGCGGAAAACCCACCGAACGAAATCGGGGAAAAATTGATTGACAGGGATGTCAATACAAAATGGCTGGCTTTTGAACCGACAGGCTGGCTTCAGTTCAAGCTGTCCGGGCCGGAGACGGTGGTAAAGTATGCTGTTACATCGGCCAACGATTATGAGGGCCGGGATCCGAAAGCATGGGAGCTACAGGGATCTAATGATGGCAAGAACTGGACCGTGCTGGACACACGAAGTGATGAGGCTTTCCCCAAGCGATTTGAACGCAAACTCTACACGTTCGACAATGACACTCCTTATTTGTATTACAGGCTTAACATCACAAAAAATTCGGGAGACGGCCTGACTCAGGTGGCTGAAATTGCCCTCTCCAACGGCATTGACGTTCCTGAGCCGCCAGCAGCCGATATGAAGTCCGAGGCAAGCAGCGGGCCGCTGACGTCCTATACGGCGAAAACAAAAGCCGGCTGGACCGGGACAAAGGCCTTTACCTATTCAGGCACACATCTTGAAAAGGGCCGTGCCTACTCATACAACAAAGTTTTTGATGTAAATATCAAAGTCAATTCAAAAACGCAACTCTCTTATCTCATTCATCCGGAATTTACAGACAGCGACCAGAACGATTACTCCAGTTCCTACGCCTCGGTGGATCTCGCATTCGCCGATGGTACCTACCTCCATGAACTGGGTGCGGTGGATCAGCACGGCATCCCGGTAACTCCAGAAGAGCAAGGAAAATCAAAAACCCTTTATGTGAATCAATGGAACTATAAGTATTCCAACATCGGTGCCGTTGCGGCCGGCAAAACGATTAAACGTATTTTGGTTGCCTATGATAACCCCAAAGGGCCGGGAATATTCCGGGGAACCGTGGATGATATCAAGATCACCGGGAATCCTGTGCAAAAGAGCTACAACAATCTGACTGATTACGTCAACATTTTGCGCGGAACACAGTCCAACAGCACGTTTTCACGAGGCAACAACTTTCCGGCCATTGCCGTTCCGCATGGCTTCAATTTCTGGACACCGGCTACGGACGCCGGATCCACGAGCTGGCTATACAGCTATAACCAAAGCAATAACGAAAACAACCAGCCGGAAATTCAGGCATTCTCCTTAAGCCATGAACCAAGCCCATGGATGGGAGACCGGCAGACGTTTCAGGTGATGCCGTCCGCTTCCGAAGCTGAAAAGCCGGATGCCGACAGAAAGGCAAGAGCCCTTCCGTTCAAGCATGAAAATGAAACCGCAAAGCCCCACTATTACAGTGTGAAGTTTGATAATGGGATAAAGGCAGAAATTGCGCCAACCGACCATGCGGCCATGCAGCGTTATACGTTTAAAGGAGACACCTCCAGCCTTATTTTAGACAATGTAAACAATAATGGAGGCATCTCAATCAACAAAGAAAAAGGTGAAGTAACCGGCTATTCGGATGTGAAAAGCGGATTGTCCGCCGGCGCTTCCCGCATGTACATCTATGCCACGTTTGACCAGCCGATCACAAACAGCGGCAAGCTGACAGGAGAAGGCAGGGATAATGTAACCGCATATGTCAGGTTCGATACGAAAGACCAGAAAGCAGTCACCATGAAAATTGCGACCTCCCTGATTTCCATAGCCCAGGCCAAGAAAAACCTGAAACAGGAGATTCAGTCGGACGATACCTTCCAGTCCATAAAGGAAAAAGCTCAGCAAAAGTGGGAAAAGCTGTTGAGTAAAATTGAGGTGGAGGGTGCCAGTGAAGACCAGCATGTGACGTTGTATTCCAACATGTACCGGCTGTTCTTGTATCCGAACTCCGGCTTTGAAAACACAGGCACAAAGGACAACCCGCACTATCAATATGCAAGTCCGTTTTCACCGTCTGCTGGCAGCAGCACTCCTGAGGCAACCGGAGCAAAGATTGTGGACGGTAAAACGTACGTGAACAATGGTTTTTGGGATACGTACCGCACGGCATGGCCGGCCTATTCACTCTTCACTCCGAACATGGGAGGGGAGATGATCGACGGATTTGTACAGCAATACCGCGACGGCGGCTGGGTATCCAGATGGTCCTCTCCCGGCTATGCAAACTTGATGGTCGGCACCAGCTCGGATGTGGCATTTGCCGATGCCTATTTAAAAGGTGTTCACAACTTTGATGTGAAGAGCTTCTATCAATCCGCCATCAAAAACGCTTCCGTTGTCAGCCCGAACGCAGGAACCGGAAGAAAGGGTATATCACAGTCTATTTTTGATGGTTATACCAATACATCGACTGGTGAGGGACTATCTTGGTCATTGGACGGCTATATCAACGATTATGGCATCGCAAACCTGGCCAAGGCACTCGGCAAGGAAGCGGGCGAGAATGCTTCGGATCATGCCCAATATAAAGCCGATGCAAAATACTACATGAACCGGGCACAAAATTATGTTCACCTCTTTAACCCTGACACCGGATTTTTTATGGGAAGAAAGGCAAATGGAGAGTGGCGCACGTCTGCGCAAGACTTTGATGCCCGTGATTGGGGCGGAGATTATACGGAAACGAATGCGTGGAACATGGCCTTTCATGCTCCGCAGGACGGACAGGGTCTGGCCAATCTGTATGGAGGCAAAAACGGGCTCGCAGACAAACTGGACGAGTTCTTCAGTACCCCGGAAACCGCACTGCATGCCGGAGCTTATGGCGGCGTCATCCACGAGATGAGAGAGGCGCGGGATGTTCGAATGGGCATGTACGGCCACAGCAACCAGCCAGCACATCACATTACGTATATGTACAATTATGCCGGACAGCCTTGGAAAACGCAGGAGAAGGTCCGTGAGGTGCTTGAGCGGCTGTACATCGGAAGCGAAATCGGTCAAGGATATGCCGGGGACGAAGACAATGGTGAAATGTCGGCCTGGCAAATCTTCAGTGCACTCGGTTTTTATCCTTTAAAGATGGGCAGCCCGGAATACGCGATTGGCGCACCGCTATACAAGAAAGCAACCGTTCATCTGGAAAATGGCAAGAGAATAGTCATCAACGCGCCAAAGAACAGCAAGAAAAATAAATATATCCAGGGATTAAAAATCAACGGAAAAAGCTACAGCAAAACCTACCTGCTCCATTCTGACCTTGCAGATGGCGCACGTTTGGATTTTGATATGGGACCAAAGCCTTCTTCATGGGGAACCGGCAAAAAGGATGCTCCTGCTTCTATTACACCGTCTTCCACTGATGGATCAAGACTTGCTCCGCATCCAATGAGTGACTTGACCGACCATAGCGGCGGGAAGGCGAGCGATGGGGATGCTGGTACACTGGATGCTCTGTTCGATAATACGTCATCAACGAGAACAACGCTGAATGGTGAAAACCCAATCGTTCAATACAACTTTAATGAGGCAAAAAGGGTACAAATGTACACCTTGACGTCAGGAACGGATGGAAGTGACGGCGACCCGGCAAACTGGATGCTCAAAGGTTCCGCTGACGGCAAACACTGGACAATACTGGATCAGAGGACAAATGAGAAGTTTTCATGGCGGCTTCAGACGAAGGTTTACTCCATTAAGCATCCTGGTAAGTACAACTATTACAAACTGGAATTCGCGGAAAGCACAAGCACCAAATTAGCAGAGGTTGAACTGCTTGGAAGAGACCTTGCAGGTGATATTCATCAATTGGAAACCTCTTTACGAACGTTTGCGCAGGCCGGGGAACTAAAGAATCCTTTGAAAAATGACCTGATTCAGAATGTAAAGGTGGCTAAGGTTTTTGAAGAGAAAGGACAGTATACGAATGCTGCAGCGTATTTGAAAAAAGCAATTAAACAAATCAACGCAGCAGCAGTGGGGAAAGAGATTACCAGAAAGGCAAAAAAATCATTGGCAGCCGATGTACACGCTTTGCTGAATTCTCTACAATAACGAAAAGCACCCGCCGGGCCGGCGGGTGCTTTTTGTCTTATTAATTAGAATCTTGTCCAAGCTCACTGCTGTCACCATTGCTGTTCGATGAAGCAGCTCCTTTTCCTTTGTAGTCCAGGATTTCCTTAATTCGTTCGCTGGCTTTCTGGACAGTGGCTGGATCTGGTTCAAAGAAATACTGACCATTGATGTATTCATCCTGTCCGCCAATTTTGATTTGTTCGAGTTTTTTATTCTGGATGCTGCTGTAGAAGTTTCTCATACCGAACAATTCTTTAAGCGAAATATTCGTTTGAACATTACTTCCGACGGACTGCAGCAGATTATCTGCGCGCGAAATGGATTTGATCGAGAGGGCCTTATGGGCAACAGCTTCCATTGCTTGCCGCTGGCGGTCCTGACGTCCAAAGTCACCGCGCTTATCTTGTTTACGCATTTGAACGTAGGTTAATGCTTCATCACCATTCAGATGCATTTTTCCTTTATGGAAGTAAAGCTTCTTGCCTTTCAGATTTTTCTGATCAAAGTCAAACGGCACATTGACATCTATGCCGCCAACAGAGTCCACCACTTCTTTGAATCCCTGGAAGTTGGTACGAACGTAGTAGTCAATCGGCACATCAAGGAAATTTTCAACAGCATCTATGGTTGCCTGTTCCTTATGGCCTTTCTTACCGTACGCATACGCGTGTGTAATTTTGCTTTTGCGGCCAATTACTGGCAGATATGTGCGGGAATCCCGCGGGATACTTGTGATGGCTACTTCTTTCGTATCCGGGTTAACGGTGAGCACCATCAATGCATCGGTGTGCCCCGGTGAACCCTTGTAACTCTCTACGCCCATTAAGAGGATATTAACAGGGTCTTTACCCATAGCGACTTTATCCATGCGAAGATCGGATTTATTGCCATTAGCCAGGCCTTTGTAGCTTTCATCAGCTGTTGTTTTCACTTTATAGGCCAAATAACCGGCGTATGCCACGCCGCCAAGCATTAAGAATACCAAAAGAACGAGCATCAGGCGGAGTAGACGGCGGAATGGACGGCGCTTCCGTTTCCTGACTTTCCTTCTGACAAGCCGTGTCGGCTGCCTTTCTTCGTTATAATAACTCATGTTTTATTCCTCACTTTAACGGGAAAATTCCCTGATTAGTCTGTCAACAATTTTGCCCTACAGTCCATAGTCTTCGACATAATCTGAGTTAATTGGGGATAGTTTTACAGAATTTTTTCTTCTAGATATTCCAGAGAGCCGTCTTCTATTGTAGCATTTGCATTTGTAAGGTTTATTACGTATTCTTTAAAGATTTGTATGTTTTCTGCGGCCACATACGTTACAATTTCGACTTGTTCCAGATAGTTAATTTCTTTAATCAGGTAGGGGGAGGACCGCAATTCATTTTCGACTTTTCCGAGAAGAGTGTAATCAATTTTTATATGAACCATTTGCATCAGTTTGCGTTCAACGACACCGATGGCGTTCAGTCCTTCACTCACGCTTTTTCCGTATGCACGGATGAGCCCGCCTGCTCCCAGTTTAATTCCGCCAAAATAGCGGGTAACCACAACAACGACATCTTTTAATCGGCGTTTTTTTAGTACTTCGAGCATTGGAACACCAGCTGTTCCGCTCGGTTCTCCATCATCATTTGCCTTCTGAATTTGGTCGTGCTCCCCAATCAGATAGGCTGAACAGTTATGGTTGGCACTGTGATGCCTTTTTTTGATGGATTGGATAAACCCGTTGGCTTCTTCTTCTGTAGCTGCACGGGCGATATGGGCAATAAATCGGGAACGCTCAATCACAATCTCGTGTTCTCCGGTTTCTTTCACGGTAAGATAGTTGGATAACATAATTAGGGTGCTCCTTATTTATGAATTTAATAATCAGTTTCTATAATGAAATAAAATAGCCATTGGGCAAGTCATGAAAATTTAACGTGGAAATTCTCTTGAAAAGCTACAAATACAAGGGATTTAGTGCTATCCTTCATTATAAGGCGGGATAGTCTTTCCTACAAATTTCTTTGAATAATAGACATAAAATTCCTTTTTGAGCCGAAGATTATATGGAATAAATGTTTTTATTTGGATTTGTGGTAAGAAAGTCCCGAGTGTAAATTAGGTAAGATGGTTCTCGAACTAAAGTCTGTTCTTCTTTATCGTTTTAATTGGAGGATATTTACAAGATGGCAGCTAAAACACAAATTGACCCAAAGCTTTTAGATGGCATTCTTACGGAAACCATCAATACCGTTAAAGTAAGCCAGACCCAAGTTTTTGATATCAGCGAAGAATCCAGACAAGAATTTTTACGGCTGGCCAAAGAGCTGGATGATGTAAAAGAAAAAGCGCTTGAGGCTATCGACCGGTCGGATCTGCTGGAAGAGAAATCAAAAATCGCCAGATCAAAACTTGCGCAAGTCAGCAAGCATTTTGAAAAGTACAGCGAGGGCGACATCCGTGAGGCTTATGAAAGTGCAAACGCCATTCAGATAGAAATGTCGATCGCCCGCCAGACTGAGAAACAATTACGTGAAAAAAGAGATGATCTAGAAAGACGCTTAAACGGACTGAAGGAAACCGTGTCGAAGGCGGAATCGCTTGTCGGCCAGATTTCGGTTGTTCTGAATTACTTAAGCGGGGATCTTTTAAAAATTAATGAGCTTGTGGAAGATGCCAAACAGAAACAGGAGTTCGGTCTGCAGATCATTGAGGCACAAGAGGAAGAGCGCCGCCGCGTATCACGCGAGATTCATGACGGCCCTGCCCAACTGATGGCCAATGTGCTGATCCGTTCTGAACTGGTGGAAAAGGTGTTCAAGGAAAAAGGTACACAAGCAGCAGTCAGTGAAATCAGAGACTTACGCGAGATGGTCCGTGCCTCTCTAAGGGAAGTAAGGAGAATCATTTACGATCTCCGTCCAATGGCGCTTGATGACTTAGGACTCATCCCAACATTAAAAAAATACCTGCGCAACGTCCAGGAAAGTACGGGTATTGAAATCGAGCTTGTGTCAATGGGAAATGAACGAAGATTTCATACGAAGATGGAAATTGCGTTATTTCGGTTAATTCAGGAAGCTGTCCAGAATTCATGCAAGCACGCTGATCCGAAAAACATTTCGGTAAAAATAGAATTCACAGACCGCAAAGTATCTTTATTTATAAAAGATGACGGAAAAGGTTTTGATGCCCAAGGGCAGCAAAAAACCAATTCGTTTGGATTAATTGGCATGAGAGAACGCGTGGAACTCCTGGAGGGAACGCTCAGGATTCAATCACGCTTAAATTATGGAACCGGGGTTTATATTCAAATACCTATACGAGATCGGGAGGGTTCAGAATGAGAAGTCTAGATGTTTATGAGTCCAGTGCAGAGGCACCGGAAAAAACAAGAATTGCTATTATTGATGATCATCGTTTGTTCAGAGAAGGTGTTAAACGCATCCTCGATATGGAAGACGAATTTTCTGTTGTCGCAGAAGGCGATGATGGTTCCGAAGCTGAGGATATCGTAAGCGAACATCATCCGGATGTCGTGCTGATGGATATTAACATGCCGAATATTAATGGTGTGGAAGCCACACGCCGTCTGGTTGAAAAAGCTCCCGAGACAAAAGTTATCATCCTTTCCATACATGACGATGAGACCTATGTGTCCCATGCGGTTCAAACTGGTGCATCAGGTTATCTGTTGAAGGAAATGGATGCAGACTCTCTTATCGAAGCCGTAAAGGTTGTAGCTGAAGGAGGAGCGTACCTTCATCCGAAGATTACGTATAACCTGCTTAATGAGTTCCGCCGACTGTCAACAACAACAAAGACCAATAATGCAAACCCTAACACGATAGGGCTGCAGGAAGTGGAATACAGAAAGCCGTTGCACATCCTGACCCGCCGTGAATGTGAGGTTCTGCAATTGCTTGCTGACGGAAAGAGCAACCGCGGCATTGGAGAAGACCTGTTTATTTCCGAAAAAACAGTGAAGAACCATGTGAGCAATATTCTTCAAAAGATGAATGTAAATGACCGTACCCAAGCTGTTGTTGAAGCGATCAAAAGTGGCTGGGTGAAAGTAAAATAAAGGAAAAATATGATGAAAGCCGGGTACTTAAGTGAACCTGGCTTTTTTTAGCTGTTTTCATATTCTTTGTTGCTCTTGGAAGTTGTTGATTTCCGCTTCAGGATGCTTTCGGTGAAGCCCCGAGAAAGATGTTCCTTATTTAAGCATTTTCTAGAAAAGAGCTTTTACTAGCTGATAAATGGCGTGTTGTCTGCTTTCATTGTCTCTTCAAGTCCGGGCAAGGAGATTTCTACGATTGTTCCTTCTCCCGGAATGCTTTTAAATCGCACACTTCCATTATGGTTTTCAATGATTTTTTTACTGACGAATAAACCGAGGCCTTTTCCGCTCTTTTTGGTGGTGTAAAACGGATGGCCCAGCTGCTGCAGCTCGCCAGAAGACATTCCAATTCCTTCGTCCTTAATATAGATGAGCACATTTCCTGTATTACCTGCCGTTGCCGTTACAGTAACGTTACCTCCCTCGGGCATGGCTTCTATGGCATTTTTAAGCAGATTGACAAGCATTTTTTTGATTTGGTTCTTCTCGCCCCTGATCTCCCCACATTCAATGAGAAACTTGCTGTTTATTATGACATTAGTAAGATTTGCCTGACTGGTCAAAAGGGTTGTCACCTGCTTGATGAGGGGAACCACATTAATGGAGGCAGTGATGGTCATGTGTGGCTTGGCCAGTACCATAAACTCGTTGGTGATGAGATTAATGGACTCAATCTCGTCCAGCATAATAATTAAATAGTTCTTCATTTCAGGAGAAGAAGGCGCGTTCATCATGGTTTGGGTAAACCCTTTGAGTGTGGTCAGCGGATTGCGGATTTCATGGGCGACTCCTGCAGCCAGTTCTCCGACAACCGCTAATTTTTCTGATTCACGGATTCTTTGTTCGACCTGCCGTACGACCGTCAAATCTTTCATCGTTCCAACAATTCCCCGGATCTCGTTGTCCACATAATAAGGAATGTTGGTTACTTCTGCATCAAACACATTTCCATTCTTTTGCCTGATGCGGGTTTCAACCTGCAGGGACTCTCCGCCAAGTGTACGCTGAAACAGCGACTCCATCCGGGGGGCATTTGTGTTCGCTAAAAGAAATGTATACGCTTTTCCGATCAATTCCTCAGACGTAAATCCTGTAAGTTCCTCAAGGGAACGGTTCACCACAGTCAATGTACGGTCTTTGTTAATAATGTAAACGCCGTCAGGATTAAGTTCAATTAAGGAATGATTCTGCTGTTTGCTTTCTTTCAGCAGGGCAGACTTAAGCTTAAGCTGCTGGTCGCTCCATTTTCCCATCATATAAAGCAAGGAAATAAAGAGAGTGGCTACTGCGACAATCGCAGTAGCGATCAAGGTCAGACTTCCAAGGGATGGATCGTGGCTCATATGGTGAACATGCTGGGATTTCATGTTCATGGCTTTTTCAGCTGTATAATGCAATCCTGCCATTGCAGCAGCCATCAGCACACTGCTGAAAAAATGGGATAAGAAGGAAGGGCGGCCCGTCTTAAAGTGGCGGTACATTGCCAGTCCTGAAAAGAGATACGCACATGCAGCGGCAAGAGAAAAGACAGATAGATCGTAGCGAATGGCCGCAGTGGGGAAAATGGCCATCATGCCGAAATAATGAAGTCCGATCATGCTTGTCCCCATAATCACTGCAGAAATGAACAGGTTCTTCTTTGCGAAATAAAAGGCCAGCCAAGCACCCCCGATCGCAAATATCATGCACAAAAGGAGATAAGACAGATCATGATGGACTTTCAGTGACATATTGATCGACATCATCCCGACAAAATGCATGCCCCATATTCCGATCCCCATGGTGATGGATGCACTGAGAAGCCAAAGTCGGCGGGAGGAATTGGTTTTACGGCTACTTCTTCGGGCAAAATCTAAAGCTACAAAGGAATAAATGACGGCTGTGATTACGGATAAGGCTGAGATGTATAGATGATGCTCCATGGTAGGAAAGTCCCTCCTCCAAATGAATATATTTTACTATTTCTTACAGGTTCGATATTTTCCTTCCTTTTGTGACAAATTGCCACCTTTTTTTAATTTTGCCGTTTAAGTTGGATGGCAGCATGATCAGTTTCTTAAACAGCGTATGCGGGTAAACTCTATGAAAAAATTAATAAAATGGGAGAGTGCATAAATGGGAGAAAAATATTATATCGGTGTGGACATTGGGGGAACAAATGTGGAAAGTGCCCTTTTTACACCGGATGGCATGATTCTTGCGGGCCGAGAATTTCACACACAGGAATTTGTGGAGTCGGGTGTCCTCGAGGAACTGGCCAAACAGACGAAAGAGATGGCAGAGGAAAAAAATATCCCATGGGAATCCATAGTGGCTGCAGGTATTGGAGCGCCGGGTGTAATCGATCCTGCTAAAGGAATCGTATTTAACGCACCCAATCTGAAATGGAAGGATTATAAATTGAAACAGGAAGCTGAGGCTTTATTCGGTGTTCCGGTTTATGTAGATAATGATGTGAATACAGGATTATTGGGAGAAGTCTATTACGGAGCTGCAAAAGGTAAGGAAAACGTTCTGCTGTTCATGATCGGAACAAGCATCGGGGCTGGCATGCTGGTGAACGGAGAAATTTACAGAGGTGCTCACTGGGCATCAGGTGAAGTAGGACATATGATCAGTGATCCCGAGGCAGCCTCTGGCGGATTTACCCCTATTAGAGAAGGCTATGGATTTTTGAGCAGCAAGATGGGAGGCGTCGCTATAGCCCATCATTACCAGGAAGCCAAACGGCTCAAGGGCGGTTCTTCGGAAGAACAGCTTAAAACTATTAGTACAACAGACGTTTTCAGGCTGGCGGATGAAGGGGATAAACTCGCCAAAGGCATCATCCGTGAAGGGATCGTTCATATGGGGATGGCCATTGTCAACGCAGCCGCTCTTCTCAATCCGCAAATCATCGTTCTGGGCGGAGGCGTCGCGTTATCGGGTAAGTCGTTTATCGGAAAGATCAGAAGCATGCTGGAAGAGTTTGTTCCATGTCCGACGGAGCTGGTGCTCGCAGGTTTGGAGGATCAGTCGGCGATTTACGGTGCACTGGCGCTTTGCCAGCTGATGCATAAGGAAGAAGTGAAGGCAGGAAAGGGTTAACGAGTCAGAGAAATTAAATAAAAACAAAGAAATGCGCCGTTTTGATGAAACCGGCGCCTGTTTCGTGTAAACTACTATCGTAGAAGAGAGGATGAAAAAAATCTCTGACAGGAAAGGAAATTACAATGAATAAGGTAGCTATTATTACAGACAGCACTGCCTACATACCAGAGCACGTCAGAAAAGAAAAAAACATTGTAATGATTCCGCTCAACGTTATTTTTGGCAATGAAACGTACAAAGAAGAAGTGGAACTCAAAAAAGATGATTTTTATGAGATGGTTGGTAAGGGAGGAAATCTTCCGAAAACGTCACAGCCTTCGATCGGTGAATTAGCGGATACGCTAGAAGCTTTATCCAAGGAATATGATGAAGCGGTCATGATTACGTTATCCAGCGGCATAAGCGGTACCTATCAAAGTGCACTCAGCTTGGCGGATATGGTTGAGAACATAAAGTTCTATGTGTTTGATTCCGAAATCAGCTGTGCCCCCCAAGCCCATTACGCTTATACAGCAGTAGATATGGCCAATGAAGGCGCGGACGGAGCGCAGATCATGGAGAAGCTGAACGAAATCAAATCGCAGGGAATTCCAGCTTACTTTGTAGTGAATGACCTGAACCATCTGCACCGGGGCGGACGTATGAACACAGCTCAGCTTTTGGTAGGGAACCTTCTTCAAATTAAGCCGGTCCTTCATTTTCAGGATAAAAAGATCGTTCCATTTGAAAAGATACGTACAAAGAAAAAAGCGATTGGCCGGATTCACCAGCTGATGGAGCAATCTGTCAGTCCCGATGAAAAGTTCCATGTCAGTGTCATCCATGCTCAGCGTGAGGAAGAAGCGAGAGAAATCGCCGGAGAAATTCAGGCAAAATACCCAAACGCCAGTGTAGCTGTCGATTATTTTGGTCCGGTTATCGGTACCCATCTCGGTGAAGGCTCGCTCGGCATTACGTGGATGAAAAACTAAATCATTATACGGAGGGATTTTTATGAAAATTCCTTATCAACAGGAGACTATGTCATGAGGTTTGTCTCCTTTTTTGTTGATGGAAAAACCAGAATAGCTCCTGAACCTTTGGCACGGCTCGACCACCATCCTCCTCCCGCTTCCTTTTACAATCTACCCGATTTTGACCCACCCCCTTTGAACGAAGACTTCGCTTTTAACCCCACCCTTCAAGCAGAACTTGCCGGCAAACTCCTTCTATTGGATGAACTTTCTCCCTCTTTGGAAGAGATACAACAGCACTATAATAATGGCTATATTCAGTACAACAAAGGAATAGACGATGAACAGGGAAATTGGAAATGCAACCGGTGCGGGAACTGTGAACCCCATATGTTTGCCTCCTTTTCCTGTTATCGCTGCAAGGAACCGCAATGTGTGTACTGCCGAAACTGTATCATGATGGGCCGGGTCAGCCAGTGTACACCGCTCGTTGCCTGGTCCGGCCCTGATCTGAACTGGGAGAGCAGGAATAGCGAACTGGTGTGGGACGGTATGCTGTCACCTGCCCAGGAGAGGGCTACTAAGAAGCTGGTCGGGAAGATTGGTGTAAGAGACGAGCTGCTGATCTGGGCAGTGTGTGGAGCGGGAAAAACCGAGGTGCTTTTTCAAGGAATCGAAAAAGCGTTGAAGGATGGACAGCGGGTCTGTATCGCTACTCCAAGGACCGATGTGGTTCTTGAATTGATTCCCCGTTTAAGAAAAGTGTTTCCTGGTGTTACTTTGTCGGGTCTCTATGGAGGCAGTAAGGATAAAATGGACGGTGCCCAGCTTATCCTTTCAACGACGCATCAGTTGTTCCGTTTCCGCAAGGCCTTTGATTTGATCATTGTCGATGAGGTGGATGCCTTTCCTTTTTCCTATGATAAAACTCTGGCGCATGCCGTACAGCAAGCCAAAAGGGAAGAAGCACTGATGGTTTATTTAAGTGCTACACCTGACAGGAAAATGAAAAAACGGGGAGAACATGGTGAGCTTTCATCTGTAAAAATCCCGAAGCGGTATCACGGATTTCCGCTGCCTGTTCCCCGTTTTCTCTGGTGTGGCCATTGGAAAAAACGATTGAAAAAGAACAAGCTTCCTCAAAATGTGATGAGCTGGATTAGCCATCAGATAGAGAGGAACAGGCAAGGGTTTCTTTTTGTGCCTTCTGTCCGGACGTTGGAACAGATCGTAGCGATCTTGAAGAAAGTAAACCCTTTAATTGAAGGTGTCCATGCAGAGGACCCCGATCGAAAGGAAAAAGTAATGAGGTTTCGGAATGGCGAGACGCCAATTCTGGTAACGACCACGATATTGGAGCGCGGTGTCACAGTCCCATTTACTGATGTGGCAGTCCTTGGGGCCGAAGAAGAGATTTTCAGTGAAAGTGCGCTTGTTCAAATTGCCGGCCGTGCCGGCCGCAGCAAGGATGACCCTGCCGGAGAAGTGCTGTTTTTTCACTATGGCAAAACCAATGCCATGGTCCAGGCGAAATGGCATATCGAACAAATGAACAGGGAGGCGGGTCTGTGAATTTTTGTTTATACTGCCACAAAGCGTTTTATGAACCGGTGGGCTGGTCATTTATAGCCGGACTTTCGGAAGCGATGCTTTTCTGTGAAGAGTGCTCTTCATCCTTAGAGAGGATTAACGGGGAATACTGCGAAATTTGTGGAAGGTCGTTTATCTTATTTCCCGAGCAATATCGACAGAAACACTGCTGCACGGACTGCATTCGTTGGGAAGAAAGCAAGGAATGGAGCGGACTGCTGACGAAAAATCGCTCATTGTATGTCTACAATGACTTTTTAAAACAGATCATCAGCACGCTGAAATACAGAGGAGATGCGGAGCTCGCACAAGGGTTTAGGGCGCCATTTCGTAAGCTGTACAAAAAGGAATTCAGAGGAAGGCTGATTGTTCCAATTCCATTGAGCGAGGAAAGGCATTATGAGAGAGGCTTTAACCAGGCCATGCTTCTGGCCGAGCTGCTGGGAGGCGAATTACTATTTCCTTTGGAACGGGTCATTCATGAAAAAAAGCAAAGCAAAAAGTCGAGAAAGGAACGGATGGATATCAAGGAGAACATCTTTCAAGCATCAAAGGAAGCGGAAAGAATCAGGGGAAAGAGCGTTCTTCTGATCGATGATGTCTATACGACAGGTGCCACCATTCGCCAGGCGGCGAAAGTGATGTTGGAAGCTGGGGCATGTGAGGCTTCGTCTATGACGGTGGGGAGATAGTGGCCCCAATGCCAAATAGGTGAAAAGTGCCGAGAAATCGGCACTTTTTTATTTATTGATCGCTTTGGCCGGAAGGAAGGGTGCGAACGAACTATGAAATTTCGATCTTAAACTCCGATATAACAGATAGAAGCTACAGAGGAGTGAACTTGAGTGAAAGAGTTAAAGAACTGCCCCAACTGCGGAAATCTGTTCGTTAAGCATCTCCGTCCGCTTTGTGACACCTGTTTCAGAAATGAAGAAACGATGTTTGAAAAAGTAGCCTCCTATATCCGGAAAAAGGAGAATCGGCAGGCATCATTGCATGAAGTCCAGGAAAACACAGGTGTTCCTGAAGCGAAAATCACCTGGTTCATCCGGCAGGGGAGAATTCAGGTGGCGCATCTTCCGCATTTTTATTATGAGTGCGAGATGTGTGAACAGCCCATCCAGGAAGGACGGTTGTGCCAATCCTGCAAAAATGATATCAGAACAAAACTGGAAACCCGTCCAACGGAAAAAAATTATGAAAAACTGGGAAAGTCGTACCACATTAAGTGATCAATGCTTCCTATTTTTGCCCGAAAACTTCATCTCTCTCGTTTTAAGCCGATATAAAGAATAGTCAAGCAGAAGTTTTTATCCTGCAGAAGAGGTGTAACTTATGAAGATTAACAGCATAAATCACGTCAATATGAATCCATATACAAGGCAAAACCAGCCTTCCTCCATGAAAAATGAGGAAATGATGAACAAGAGTGATGAACTTCAAATCTCGATAGAAGCAAAGGAACTTCAATCCTCAGAGCAAATTCCACCCAGCAGGCAGGAAAAGCTTCAAGACATTAAAGTCAGAATCGAGGCCGGTCAGTACCATGCTGATCCGATGGAAGTGGCCCGCAAATTTTATGAGTACTGGAAAAACTAGGAGGAAATCATGGCATCCGCACAAATGATTCCCATGCTGCAAAAATTGCTTTATGTCCATAAAGAATTAAACCATCTTGCTTCAGAAAAAACGGAAATCCTGAAAAAAGGGGACGTGGCTGCACTTGATGCTTTGCTTGAAAAAGAAAATGAGCATGTCAAAACGCTGAGGGCGCTTGAAGAAGAGCGAAACCAAATCAGCACACTTACGATGTCTGAGCTGATCGAGCAGGCAGCGCCAGCAGAAATACAACAGCTTCAAGACCTTCAGGAGCAGCTGAAGAAAGAATACCTGTTCTTAAAGCAGCAAAATCAATTGAATCAACAATTGCTGCACCAATCCCTGCAATTTGTGAACATGTCGATGAACATGTTGATTCCCGAGCCCGAGAAACTAACATACAGTTCTTCCAAGACTAACGGTTATGCAGGAAACAGTTTTACGTTATTCGATTCAAAAACCTAGAACGGAGGAACATGCATGGTATCAACATTTCACGGACTTGAAACCGCCCGGCGGGGTATGACCGCTCAATCGTACGCCCTTCAAGTGACCGGACAGAATATTGCCAACGCCAATACAACGGGCTATACACGGCAGCGGGTCAACTTTAACCAGACTGAGCCTTACCCTGCTCCATCCCGAAACCGGCCGCAAATCCCCGGACAAATGGGAACCGGTGTCGAAGCCGGCTCCATCCAGCGTGTGAGGGAAGACTTTTTGGATGTACAGTTCAGGGGAGAGAATACAAAATCCGGCTACTGGGGAGCACGAAGCGACGCGCTCGAGAAAATGGAAGATATCATGAATGAGCCGAGCGACAACGGGTTGTCAAAGACACTGGACCAATTCTGGCAATCGCTTCAGGATCTTTCGGCAAACCCGGGAGATGACGGAGCACGCTCGGTTGTCCGCCAACGCGGTGTGGCCGTCGCAGAAACGTTCAACTATCTATCAAACTCACTTTTTTCCATTCGCGATGATATAAAAAGCCAGGTCGATGTTTCGGTCAATGAAGTGAATTCGATTGCTGAACAGATCAGTGGCATTAACCAGCAGATCAGTGAGATCGAACCCCACGGCTACCTGCCGAATGATCTGTATGACGAAAGAGACCGGCTCGTCGACCGTCTGTCTCAGCTGGTGAATATCAAAGTCACCAAGACTCCAAGCAGTGATACTTCATCCAAGCTTGCGGAAGGAAACTATACCATTGAATTAATGGATTCATCCGGAGCCTCATTAGGAAAGCTGGTGGACAGCAACACGGCCGCTCAAAAACTCGGAATCTCGGAAAGTGACGGCAGCATCGCCGGCTTTACTTTGGGTGGTACCCCGATAACTTCAACCAATGTAGGCGGAAAGCTGGAAGGAATGACGTCCGCTTATAACAACGATTACCCCGAGATGCTGAATCAGCTGGATCAATTGGCATTTGATTTTGCCGAGGAAATTAATGAGGTTCATCAAAGCGGCTGGAGCCTGAATGATATCAACAGCGGCACGCAAACCCAGCTTGATTTCTTTACGGTGGGCAGTGATGTAAAAGGGGCCGCCAAAGGGATTAAGGTTTCCACCTCTATTATGGATGATCTGAAAAATATCGCCGCGGCATCGACACAGGCGACAGGCGACGGTAATAACGCCCTGAATTTGGGCAATGTCATGGATACGATGCAATTAAAATCAAAATATGCCAGTGCAATCGGGAAGATGGCTGTTGATGCCGAGCAGGCGAACCGGATGAGTGCAAACGCCGATACGCTTGCGACTTCGGTTGACCAGCGCCGCCAGTCGGTGAGCGGGGTATCACTGGATGAAGAGATGACGAACATGATCCAATTTCAGCATGCCTATAACGCATCGGCCCGCATGATCACAATGGTCGATGAGATGCTCGATAAAATCATTAACGGCATGGGGGTTTCAGGAAGGTAGGTGACACATAAATGCGAGTAACACAAAGCATGCTGTCAGGAAACATGCTGCGCAACTTAAGCGGCAGCTATGAAAAGATGGGGCGATTGCAGGATCAGCTTTCCACAGGAAAGAAGATTACGAGGGCATCGCAGGATCCGGTTGTGGCCATGAAGGGGATGAGCTACCGCACAAACCTCACGCAGGTCGAGCAATACAAGCGAAACTTTTCTGAAGCCTACAACTGGGTGGAAAGCACGGATGCAGCTCTTGATAAAGCAACAAGCGCCCTGCAGCGGATTCGCGAGCTCACTGTTCAGGCATCCAATGGCACCTATGAGGAAAATCAAAAGGCTGCCATTGGTGAAGAAATTCAGCAGCTAAAGGAGCATCTGGCAACAATCGCCAACACACAGGTCTCCGGAAAGTACATTTTTAACGGAAATGAAACGTCGAAAGCTCCTGTTACTGTAACAGATGGAGAGGTAACACAGGTTTCCAGCAATACAGACGATGTGAAAATAGAGCTATCTAAAGGCATCCAACTCGGGGTAAACGTAAAGGGAACGGAAATCTTCATAACGAGTGATGAACCAGGGAAAGGGTTGTTCAGCGATTTGTCGGCGTTGGAAAAGGCACTGAACAACCAGGATACGCCGGATGGCTATTCCAAGGAAATCGCTAATTTTCTAGGATTGCTTGACGGGCATATTACCAACGTGGTGGCAGAGCGGGCAGAACTCGGAGCGAAAAGCAACCGTCTGGAGCTGATGGAAGACCGGGTGGACGAGCAGGAAGTGATCGCTAGCCGCATTCTTTCTGATAATGAGGATGCCGATATTGAGCGTGTCATCACTGATATGAAATCACAGGAAAGTGTGTACCGTGCCGCTCTTGGCGTAGGATCGCGCATTATTCAGCCTTCGCTGCTGGACTTTTTACGCTAAAATGGAGCTATCTCTTTGATAGCTCTTTCTTGTTGAAGGAGGAGATTTGATGGCCATTCCACAGCTAACGATGCAATCAACAAAAGCGCAAATTTCCATTACAACCACTCTACCGGTCCAGGAAATCCAGCAGCGACCTGCAGATCTCAGCATTCAGCAGCCAAAGGCTGATCTTCGGATTGAAACGATTCCCGGAAAGCTGAGCATTGACCAGTCTCAGGCATGGGCGGATATGGACTTAAAACCGATTTCCAAGCGGATCGAGGAGTTTGCGCAACAAGGTTATAGCGATTGGCTGGAAGGCCTGTCGCGAATGGCAGAGCAGGGAGACCAGCTGATGAGGATTGAAGATGGCGGCCTGCCCATTGCTGATCAGGCCAAAGAAAACAGTGAAGACCCGATGCTCGAATTCAATATCGGGTTTGTGCCCTCGCCTTTTAGTGTAAAAACAAACTTTGAACCAGCGAAAATCAATATCGACTGGCAGGTCAATAAGCCGGTGATAAAAGCGACCATCAATCGTCCGCAGCACAGCTACAAGCCAGGCGAGGTCCACACGGAAATGAAGCAGTACCCAACATTATCCATTCAAATAGCAGAACCAAAAAATAATCAATTAAAATAAAGTGGTGAAAAAATGAAGCTGAAAACAAAATTTCATGGAGAAATTGAAATGGAACAAAGCAACATCATTACCTTTGAGCATGGCATTCCCGGATTTGAAGAGGAAAGGGAGTTTATTATTCTTCCTTTTGAGGACACGCCGTTTTCTATTTTACAGTCGGTAAAAAAAGCAGGCCTTGTGTTTGTGACTGCCGATCCCTTTATGTATTTCGGAGACTATGACTTTACTCTTCCAGATGCAGTCGTGGAAGGTTTGGAAATCAAGGAGCAACAGGATGTGTTTGTTCAGGTGATTGTAACACTCCGGGACAAACTGTCAGAGTCTACGGCGAACCTGCAGGCACCGGTTGTGATCAATAAGGTAAACAACCAGGGGAAACAGGTTGTGTTAAACGACCGAAACTATACTCCAAGGCATCAACTATTTGCCGAAGCAGCGGCAGAGCGGGGTGTGTAGAAATGCTTGTACTGACACGAAGAACAGATGAAGCGATCAAAATTGGTGACGATATAGAGATTACTATTCTTGGAATTGAAGGAGATCAGGTGAAGTTAGGGATCAATGCCCCCAAGCAGGTGGAGATTCACCGCAAGGAAATCTATCTTTCGATCAAACAGGAAAACAGCGATGCGGCCAACACCAGCGTGAATATTATGGATCAATTAAAGGCACTCAAAAAATAAAAAACTATTAAACATTTAACCCCTAAAGACGATATAAATGGTGAGCAAACGAGAAAGATGTTTGACGGCCGCAATCGTCTTTTTTGTTTGAAAACACACCCAACCACAAGGACGTGGGCGGGACACATTTCAAGGAGGAAATTTAAATGCAAATCAATCATAATATTGCAGCGTTGAACACATTCAACAAATTAAACAGCGCATCTAATGCACAATCTAAATCTATGGAGAAATTATCTTCAGGTCTTCGTATTAATAATGCAGCAGATGATGCAGCAGGCCTAGCAATTTCTGAAAAAATGCGTGGACAAATTCGTGGGTTGGATCAGGCTTCTCGAAATTCACAAGATGCTATTTCCTTAGTACAGACAGCCGAAGGTGCATTAAATGAAACACATGACATTCTTCAACGTATGCGTGAATTATCAGTTCAGTCTGGTAATGATACGAATACTGACCAAGACCGTAATAATATTCAAGATGAGATGACTCAATTAACAAAAGAAATTGACCGTATTTCTAGTACTACTCAATTTAATACTAAGAACCTTCTAGATGGTTCAATGGGAAAAGCGACTACTGCCGATGCCAATGTTAATACAAATACTAGTGTCCGTGCGGCAGCTGGTGCTAACTTAACTGCACTTGGAGCAGATGCTTTTAATACGTTGACTGATGCTAATGGAAATAGCTTAGGAATTCAAGCTACAGATACAGTTGAAGTATCATATGTTAAGAATGGTACAACTACAAATATTTCTTTAAACGGTGATGACACAATTGCAGATATTGATAATGGTGATTTAACTGCAACAGTAGGAACTAAAAATATTGATATTACAGCAGACGCTGATGGCGTAAGTAATGCTATTCACGGAATTACAATTACTGTTAAAGATAGTAATGGTAATATTCGTAATTCCGCCACGAATGCATTATCATCCTTTACAGAGACTACTGCAGCTGCAGATAATCGAACAAATGGGAGTGCAACCTTCCAAATTGGGGCAAATACTAGCCAAAACATCAGCTTAGATATTAATGATATGAGCAGTTCTGCTCTTGGTGTATCGGGCCTACAGGCTACGACACAATCACAGGCAAATGTTGCTGTGAAAGCAATTGACGAGGCAATTCAAAAGGTTTCGGCTGAACGCTCTAAACTAGGCTCTACTCAAAACCGTCTAGAACACACTATTAACAACCTTAATACATCTTCCGAAAACCTAACTGCTGCGGAATCTCGTATCCGTGACGTAGATTATGCTTTAGCTGCCTAGGCAGTGACAAGCACAGTCGTCCTGGCTGGTAACGGTCAGTGATTATAATCGGGTGAATTGCTGGAAACCCCTTAAGCTTTTCTTGCCACAACGTAGTTGGAAACAACAGACGTGAGGGCTAAAAAAAAGAAAAGATTGGGCAATCAGCAGCCAAGCTCCTGTCTCGAAAGAGTGGAGAAGGTTCAACGACTAGGATAGACCATCTAAGGCAACTGCTATGATGATGAAATCCGTAGGTGAAACAATGTATCATCAGCATTGGGAATCCGAAGTGCCCGACCCCTTACTAGATTGCTAGAGGGTGAAGATATAGTCTGGTCATTTATGAAAGTAAATGTTCGCACGATGGCGAAAGAAATGATGAACCAAACAAAGAATTCTATTCTTTCTCAAGCAGCACAAGCAATGCTGGCTCAATCGAATCAAATGCCTCAAGGTGTACTTCAACTCTTGAGATAATGATTCATAGGGCGTCTAGCTTGGTAACGAGCTAGAGTATCACTGGGTGAATTGCTGGGACTTCCTAAAGCTTTCTCAACCACAGCGTAACTGGAAACGGTAGGCGTCAGGTTTGAAAATGAGACGGATATACAATGGATAATCAGCAGCCAAGCTCCTGTTCCGAAAGGATGGAGAAGGTTCAACGACTAGGATGTACTGTCTAAGGCGATAGCTATGACATGAGATCCGTAGGGCGGTCAACCGTTCGAAGTGCCCAGCCCCTGATATAAAAGGGTGAAGATATAGTCTATTCTGTGACCGAAAGGCAAGCGGCAAAGCAAGCCAACCAACAACCGCAAGGAGTTCTTCAACTTCTTCGTTAATATTATTGATGGTCATCTCTTTGGAGATGGCCATTTTTACGTAGTTCGGCTATTTTATAAACCACTGACCAATAAGATCTACCGAGTGTAGTAGCAATAAGCTGGTCACTCATTTTTTGTTGTTTAAGGAGAATGAGTTTTTCAATTTCTTTAATAGAATAATTCCGGTGTCTATTTGAACAAGACGAAAGTGTTTCATAGTCTGGGTATTGGAGTTTTAGCTTGAAAGCTTCTATTGAAAAACGATAATTCCAGTTGGTTTTATAAAACATTGGAGGACATGTCTTCGTTATCATTTCGACTTTATTTAAGAAATTCAATGAATTTTCGATAGTTGTTGTTTTAATAATATAGCCTAATCCATCTTTTCTTTTACTTAGACGCAAGCTTAACCCTAACTTATTCCATAATTTTTTATTTAGCCCTTCGAGTTCATCTTTGCTGTAACACTGAAGGTAAAGTGAAATATGGGGAGATAGAAAAATTTTCTTTTGATTGTGATTAATTCGTTTTGATATACAGAGAGAACCATCATCCATATATATAATTGCACTTACAATTAACATATTGCAGTGTTCCAAGAGTTTAAAAGGGATATGTTTTTGACCTAGTTTGTCATAAAAGTGAGGGTACAATTCAGTAAAAAGAACGGAAGATTTTGAGCGTAGAGTTTGGCTTTTAGGTGTCATGTACAACAATTGGGGTGCCAGTTGTTGTTTCCATAATCTATACTCCTTTTGATTCTTACCATAGTGTTCTCTATAACTATGGTTTTTTCTTCGTGAGTTTTTATACCTTATTGTAATTTCTCCATCCCCTAGAATACTCCCAATTAATAAACTTCTGGTGGCCTTATCTATTCCTAAAAACTGATCCATATACTAACCTCCTAACAGGGAATAAGAACAAGCGTTCCTGTATTCAGTTTAATTTTTTGTGGGAGTTTAGTCCAGTTATTTTGAGAGATATTAAGTTTTTATTTATAAAACCGATATTAACAATAATTGAGTAAAGAGCACTAGGAGGCTTTTCTGTGGAGGTTCAAAGAACAATAGGATCAACCATTAATACTTATATCAAACATGACAAAAACACGATCAATGAAGAAAGCAAACAATTTATCACAGACTCAGAAAAAGTAGATAGAAAAGGACTAGAGAAAATCATTGAGGGAGTAAACAATCTGATTCCCTCACATACCTCATCCAAATTCGTTTTCCACGAAAAGCTGAACGATTATTATGTTCAGGTGGTGGACGACCAGACGAATGAAGTGGTGCGAGAAATCCCCTCCAAGAAGTTTTTGGACATGTATGCCGATATGCTAGATTTTATGGGGATATTCGTGAATCGGAAAATTTAAAGCGAGGTGAAGTGAATGAGTACATTGCGCATCAGCGGCCTGGCCAGTGGGATGGATGTGGATTCCATGGTGAAAGAGATGATGAAGGCTCAGCGCCTGCCGCTTGATAAATTGAATCAAAAGAAACAGATCCTGGAATGGCAGCGGGATGACTACCGGTCGATGAATACACTGCTTTCGACCTTGAAGGATCTGACCTTCTCCATGAAACTGACGTCATCCTACCGGGCAAGGACCGTCACTTCCTCAGACGAAAACAAAGTGACAGCAACCGCCACTTCAGCAGCCAATCAGGCATCATACAACATATCTTCCATTGAAAAGCTGGCGAGTGCAGCAACCAAGGTAAACGGTGGCTCTCTTTCCAAATCCGCTTCTGACAATATTAATGCCAACGCCGGACTGTATGATCAAATGGCGAAATTCGCAAGCTATGCCGACAGCACCAGCACGGGCTTTGACTGGAGGCAGGGAAGCATAGAAAAGGAATCGATTGCAGTAACTTCTGCAACCGACACGCTGCAGTTGAAACAAGCCAATCTCGACAGTTCACTGATCTCCAGCAGCATCATCAAAGTAAACGGCAAGGACTTTCAGGTGGTGGATTCGTTTACCGATCCGAAAACACCGGGACAGGTCATGGTTGGACAGGACGGCAAGCTGACGTTCAGCGAGCAGCTGGCAGCAATCAGCTCGGTGTCTGTTACCTATTTTACACCTGATCATACGGATACCTTTACAGCCTCCGGGGAAACAAAAGATTTTCAGCTGACAAAGTCCTCCATCGCCCAGGGATCTTTAACTTCCGTAACCGTAGAAAAAGCAGATGGAACAAAAGACTCCTACAGTATTGTGACGGATAAAAGCCTTCTAACGAGTGGCTCCAACAATGTGTATGTAGACGAAAAGACTGGCAAGCTTTCATTTGCTGACAACATTGAAAAGGATGCAAAACTATCCGCGACCTACAAAGAAAACTTTTTTACCTTTGGTCTCCAAACGTTTAATACCGAAGGAAAAGCTGTCAACCAAACCTTTGCGGTCAATGGAGCAACCTCTTTAAATACAGTCATCAATCAAATAAATACGACCTCTGTTGGGGTAACGGCGTTTTATGATACCCAGACCGACCGGATGACACTTACCCGGTCACAAACCGGGAACTTCAATCCTGCTGGTGATGAAATTATTACATCAGGCGCATTTTTAACGTCTGCGGCCCGGTTTGATGATACGGCAACAGAGAGCGGGGGAGAAAATGCCGTTTTTACGGTCAATGGACTCAGAACGGAGAGAAACGCCAATACGTTTGCCATGAACGGCGTTACCTTTACCTTGAAGCAAACCTTTGACACAGGAACGGTTTCCCTTGCGGTTGGAAATAATGCCGATGATGTGGTAAAAAATATCAAAAACTTTGTCGATAAGTACAATGAGACGATTTCCAAGATCAAGGATAAAGTCTCGGAAGAACGCTACAGAAGCTACCAGCCGCTTTCTGACGAAGAGCGGCAAGGAATGACCGACAAACAGGCAGAGCTTTGGGATGAAAAGGCGAAGAGTGGCTTAATTAAGGGCGATACAGTTCTTAATTCCGCCTTAAATGACATGCGCCAAAACCTGTATGCAACGGTATCTGACAGCTCGATCAGTTCAAACTACAATCAGCTTGCGAAAATCGGGATTACCACAAGCGCCAATTATCTTGAAGGCGGAAAGCTCGTCCTTGATGAAGCGAAATTGAAAAAAGCAATCGAGGATGATCCGTCATCGGTGGAAAAGCTGTTTACCGCAACAAGCTCTGTCAGCAGTGAAAACGGCTTGGTGCAGCGTTTGTACGATACACTAAATAATTCGATGAACAGCATAAAGGATAAAGCGGGATCGTCTTTGCTTGTAAACAATCAGTTTGTCATCGGTAAGGAATTAAATGATTTGAACACAAGAATCGATGCCTTCAATAAGCGGCTGACTCAAATTGAGGACCGATATTACAGCCAGTTCACGGCCATGGAGCAGGCGATTCAGCGTTCGAACCAGCAGAGCACGTACCTCTCCCAGTTTTTTAGCAGCTGATTCTAACACCCAATAAAGGAGTAAGATCATGAGTTTACCCAATCCGTATCAGTCGTATCAGAACAACTCAGTTCAAACGGCATCGCCCGGTGAACTGACGCTGATGCTGTATAACGGCTGTTTGAAGTTTATACAACTATCAAAGCAAGCCATTCAACATAAAAACATCCAAGAAAAGAATACCAACTGCCTGAAAGCACAAAAAATCATTCAGGAGCTGATGGTCACCCTGAACATGGATTCTTCGGTCTCCGGCATACTTTTGCCGATGTATGATTATTTGAACCGCCGGCTGATCGAAGCCAACATTCAAAGCAATTTAGAGATTTTGGATGAGGTGGAAGGTTTAGTGAAGGAATTGCGTGATACGTGGAAGGAAGTTATCCAGATCAACCGACGCCAGCAATATGGACAGGGTGGTCGTGTCTGATGGGAACCATTTCACATCTTCTTGAAATCACCCAGCAGTTGAGCGCTCATGTGATGAAAGGACTCCCGAAAGACGACCGCGAGCCTTATATCCAGCGTGTGAATGAACTTCTTGATCAGCGGGAAGCCTTGCTGGAGAATATTCCGGCCCATTTTACAGAGGAAGAAAAGCGTCTCGGGCTCGTCATTCTTCAATTGAATGAAGGCTTTGAACCAGAACTTGATCGTCAGCTGAATGAAATTAAACGAGATATTGTGCTGATGAACCAAAAGAAAACCCAGTCGGCGCACTATGCCAATCCGTATGCCTCGGTTTCGGATGACGGGATGTTTTTTGATAAAAAGAATTGAACATGAAAAAAAGAGCAACGACCTCAATGGCCGTTGCTCTTTCTCTTATTGGTGGTTTACCAGGTTCACATGATCTGCTTTTCCATCTTTGCCGATGATAAATTCCAGTTCAAAATCACCGGTTTCATAAATGTAGCTCGTTTCTCCCGTGTTTGGAAGATGACGGATGTGGTCCGCGCTACCAATTTCATCACCGAGCATTTTCACAGTAAGCACTGTAATAGATGGTGTTCAGTTTTTCTGCAGCCTCCTTTTTCGCTGTGCTCTGATCGGACGCTGTGGCAGATGCAGCATGTGCTGTGTCGTAAAAGGAGATCATGCCTGTTCCTAAAACGGAGCCTGTGAGCAGTGAAGCTGTCATCAGTAAATTTGCTCGTTTTTTCGGTAACATTGTATCCCTCCTATAGATAGTTTCTTCCATGTTTGTTAAAAATTGAAACTTTAATTTACTGCCCGTTCCACCAGTCTTGCGTAGGCGAGTGCACCTTCTGGTTTAAGATGCACTCCGTCTTCATAAAAATAAGATGATTGACCGTTGCTCGCCTGGTTCCAATTGACAAGCTTCGTGTGCGGATGATGGGAAGCCACTTCCTGAATGGTTTGGTTGACTTCTTTTTCCCATGGACGCGGCACCTTGCTGTTAATAAGGACAATGTTCTTATCCTTGCCTGCATCATTCAGTACACTGATCAGCTGTTGTTTAGAAAAAGGGCCATTTGTTCCGAGTCCGATCACAATGGTATCACCGAGACTGCCCTTTGCCTTCATCTGATCAATGACTTTTGGCGCGTCTGTCAGCTGCCTTCCGATTTTTGCATCCACCGTGGCGTCCGGGAATTTTTTCTTCAGATAAGGAGCCACATTGACCATGACGGAGTCGCCAATAACTGTAATTCTGTGGTCTTCTTGCTTTGGAGCAGGTGAAGGCTTCGGATCCTTTTCAGGGTGCTCCTTTTCATTATGTGATGGTTTTTTCTTAGGTGTTTCTGGTACAGGATGAACATATTTTTGAGCTTCTTTTTTTTCCTGCGAAGCTTCAAGTTTTTGAATGCCGGGCACAACAACCGTATATAGCATGATCAGAACAGCAACGGCTGAACATCCCAGAATGGATTTCTGAAATAGGGTGGCCCTTTTCCATGAAAATCCTGTTACTTCCCGTTTTTCCTGACCCGTATTTAATGCACTTCGCCGCACAGGCTCTTCAATAAAGTGCCAGGAAATGGCTGCTAAAAGAATAATTATCCCAAACTGTACCCATCCAAGCCAAGAGGAGTGCTCTGCCGCCTGTGATGGTTGGGTGAGCACAATGACCGGAAAGTGCCATAAGTAAATGCCGTATGAACGGACACCGATCCAGCGAAGCGGCTGCCACCCCATGATAGCCCCAAGCTTGCTTGCGGGGTGGGCAAGTGCTGCGACAAGAAGAGCCGTACATATGGATAGCAGCACCATGCCGCCCCGGTACAAAAAGGAATCAAACTGGCTGGTCAGCATAATCAGCAGCAGAATACCAACAAGGCCAATGGTTCCTGAAATGTCCAACGCAATCCTGGGTTCTCTTGGCAGATGAATGGAAAGCTTTCGGCTTGGCCAGATCAGAGCCAGTGCGGCACCAATAAACAGTGAAAAAGCTCTCGTATCGGTTCCATAGTACACACGGCTTGGATCCTGTCCGGGTGTATAAAGAACTGCCATCAAAACGGCAGAAAGTACTGCAGCTCCAAGAATGAACCGCAGGATGATTTTTCGATTACCAATAAACCGCAAGCCAGTTAGAAGCAGAAGCGGCCATATTAAGTAGAACTGTTCCTCTACCGCCAGGGACCAGAGATGGTTAAGTGGTGACGGCGGTCCGAATTGGGCAAAATAGGAGACTTTATGAAAAATAAGCCACCAGTTGCTTACATATAAAAGAACAGAGAGCACGTTGCCCCAGAGGTCCAGCAAAAAGGAACGCTCAAACATGAGGATCCACACTATAACAATGAACAGCATGGACAGCAAAGCCGGCAGCAGTCTTCGTGCTCTTCTGATCCAGAACTTCTTGAAATCTATTTTTCCAGTCTTGAGGTATTCGGTTGCAATGATGTCTGTTATCAGGTAGCCGGATAAAACAAAAAAGATACCCACACCCAGCAAACCGCCAGGCGCAAAGCCAAGGTTCAAGTGATAGGCGATCACCGCCAGCACTGCCAATGCTCGTAACCCGTCTATGCCGGGCATATACCTTTTGCTTTTTTGGGTAGGTTCAGGCATGCAATTTCCCCCTAACCAAAAAAAGGTTGTTTTGATTATATGTAAACGCTGCTTCCGCTATATTTACGCTGTTCATTTTTTGCGGAAAGCCCTTGGTGATCAACATCATCGTTCTCCCTTCAAATAAGCAAGTCTTTTAATCTCCCATAATAGTTTAGTGCTTTTTAGAGAGGATGGAAACAAACCGTTTCTACTATTTTCGACAAAAGTTTTTGCTAAAAACTGCCGAAATTCAGGGGAATATTTCCTATCACCCACTATAGTTCATTTGGTTTTTAACATTCAAGGATTATAATGCCCATCCAGCGGGAATGGGAGAAATGTCATGCGTAACAGGTAAAAATATCTAAAAGATGCAAGATATTAGTAAAAATGACTAGTTCATAAGGCAATATTCCTTCTTTACAATAGTAAGATAGAGAAAAGGCAGGCGGTGAAACGGATGTTATTTGATAAACAAAAGTACAGAATGCAGGCAGAAATGCTCGATTGGTATTCGGGAAAAGTATCCGAATCCATGAACCAGCTGGATCAGTTGGGAAGAGAACGGACAAACGTTCTTGCGAAAGCTCAGAGCTGGGAGAGTAAAAGCAAGAAAACCTACCAGCAGATTATGTCGGAGGCAGGAAGCACCCATTATTCAGCAGCAGGTACGGGAGAGCAGTTGAAAGAAGCTTTGAAGCGTGAAGCGAATCACTTGAGGCAGTTTGCAAGCGAATTGGAGAGGAAGGAAAAGCTGGAAGAAGCAAAAAAGCTGGAAGAAGCAAAAAAGAACCATAGCCCTAGATAAATTTTGTTCTGGGGTTATTGATTTACTACATAGGTGTTAGGAAAGGAAAACAAGCATGGGTTGTTTAGGGTCAATTTTTCGCTTCACCTTATTCCTGGTCTGTCTGCTTCCCTTAATGTGGACAGGCTTTTTATCTATTTATACATTCTTTACCGCTTTGTTCGGCGGAAGCTGGGGCAATTTTGGCTAGGCGTTTTTCATATGGATGATTTTAAGTTACATCATCGGCTGGCTGTTTGATGCCAAGTGGGAGGATACTGATATGGGAGATCCTTTTTAGGTGTTGTCCTGGAACTCTGCAGCATCATGGTCTATCGTACGGTCAACCGGGTGGGCAGGATCGTAACCAGAGGGTAATTAATAAAAAATGCAATGGTAGCAAGAAGTTGTCTTAGGGAAGAGTGTCTCTAAGACTTTTTAATTTTCTCTAATTTCACCTTCGTTTCTACCCATTTAATTTCCAAAAGTGATGTATAATGTTGAGGATACATAAAATGAATAAGGATTCATCTGCTGGAGATGAGGCAAAGCGAGGTGTGACATGAAGGGTTCAGAAATCATTAAGGACTTATTCGAACTAAAAGAAAAGGGATATATAAAGTATGACGATTATTTAAAAGTGGTGGAAGGGATCAATCGCTACGAAAAAGACCAGCGGCGAATTGCTGAAGGAAAAGAACCATCTATACAGACGAGGGAGGAACAGGAGCCACAGTTTGAGAAAGAAAAGGATTTTGTTCAACCCGATCAACAGCCCATTCTCTCCAGTACTGCGCCGGCTGCTCAGCCTTTGCCAAAGTCAAGGCCAAGGCCTGTTCCGACAGCTCCACCAAAACCAGCGCTGAGTGCTGAACAAAAACGCGAGCGCAATCTGACACTGCTTATGGCAGCAGGTGTCATTCTGTTGTTGATTGGCGGTCTTACATTGGCAACCAGCCAATGGGAAGTGTTTACGCCGTTGGCCAAAACGATGCTTGTTGGCGGAATTGCCGCTTTGTTTGGCGGATTGGGGGCTCTGTCTCAACGCGTGCTGCACATTAAAAAGACGGCGTTTGCTTTCTTTGTGCTTTTTGCGCTCTTTCTGCCAATCACGATCTTGTCTGCAGGGTTTTTTAAGCTTTTCGGCAGCTGGCTGAGTTTTTCTGGTGACGGGAAGTATGTACTGGGTGCTATTACAAGTCTGGTATGTCTGCCGATTTATTGGAAGTTTGCTAAGTCCTTCGGCTCCAGGCTGTTTGTCTGGTTTACGCTCATTGCTTCGGGCATCTGCTATGGATTTATTCTTCTCGCGCTTGGTGCGGAGAAGAATGTGTTTTACTTTTTGTATGCGCTTGGAAACGGGGCTTATATTTATCTGTATCATTTGCGGAAAACGAAGGACAGGGAAGATATCTATCAAAAGGTCCTTCCTGTCTTTATTCAGACGAACCTTATTTTATCATCGGTCCTCATTATTGTTTCCTTTGAACAGCCGCTGTCCCAAAGCTTTAATTTAATTTTGACCGCTGCACTGTATTTGGCGATGAGAATGGTCAACAAGCGGGTGGAGTATGAACTGCTTTTTATGGCATTTATCTCTTACGGTTTGTACCAGCTCGTTGAACAGGCGGCAGTAGCAGGCTTGGCGCTTGTACTGATTCCTGTGGTGCCGGTTGTTCTGCTTGCGGTGGCGCGCTTTTCAAAAGGCGATTTGAAAAAGTACTACCACGTCTCCAACGCAGTCGTATCGGTCATTGCTTTTTTACTCGTGACAGGCAAAGGACTTATGCTCTCTGGGGGAGAAGGAAGCGTATGGATGCTGCTGGGGTATCTTGTGGTTGCCGGAAATTTCATTTATCTAAGCTATAGCACGGCGTTTCGTTTGTTTTCGTACCTGGCGTCCTTTTATATTTTTATTGCGTCTTCTGAGGTCTATCACCTCACCAGCTCAAACGATATGAAGCATTGGGCGCTGGCAATTGGATTATCAGGACTGGTGACCTATGCGGCAGGTCAATGGATCAAACCTCTCCGGCGTTCGGGATTGTTTGTAGGAGGCGCCTTTCTTCTGGTCGGTTTTGGGTTTACCCTTTTAATTCCGGAATATTGGCAGATGGCACTGCTCTCGCTTGTTCTGACAGGGATGGCAGCACGGCACTACCGGCTTGAAGAGGATCTTGCCAAAAAGATGGCCAGTGCAGGCGTTTCCGTCTTTGGCTTTTTCACAGGATTTTCGTCGGGGATGGCCTTGATCCCTGATCCGGACAGGGCACTATCGATCGGGATTGGAACCATTCTTCTGGCGGCTCTTTATTATTGGAGAAAGAATGACAGAATTCTTGGACAATATGCGGTGATGGGAGCCATCTTTGCTTCCTTCATCAGCTTCCTGGCTTCGTTCAGTACGGAGGCCGATTGGGTTCGGCTTTTGTGCAGCGTGTTGTTTGCGTTTATGGTGTTTGTCGGTACACGCTATTTTAAGCAATATATTGGGTTTGGCATCGTGCAGGCGGGCTTGTTCTTTGTGTTTTACTCTTTCCTTCACTTGATTGCAGAACCCGTAAATGAACGGCTCACGCTTATTATTTTGTCCGCTCTGCTGTTTGTTTCGGGAGAGGCATTAAAACGTGCGGACCGGCAAAGCCATCTTCCAACGCTGGTGGTCAGCCAGGCGGCTCTGCTGTATTCAGTGTTTTATACGTTTATTACTTCAGGGGAAACCTTGCCGTATTTTCTTCTTACGGTTCTTTACGGACTGTATGTCTGGCGCTCTGTCCATGAAGTAGAATTAAAATACAGCCTGTATGCGGGACTGACCGTGTTATCCATGGCCTTCGGTTTTACCGTAAACGAATGGTTCCCTAATGAGATTCGTTTGTTATACAGTTTGGTGATGCTCGCTGCTTACTTTGTTGTTTCAGTGGTCTGGAAGGAACGGCTCAGGTGGTATATTGTTCCATTTTCGATTCTGGTCATGGCCGAGTATCTTGCGGATTCGTATTATGCAGGAGAGGTTTTGCCTCTGTGGTTTTATGTAGGTGTGGTCCTTGTATTCATGGCGTTCTTTCAATCTCTTAAAGGAAATTGGAGAATTGCTGTGGCGTTTCCGCTAATCTACTTTTGGCTGATGATGGCCAACATGATTGACCTGTACAGCTTATCCGCACAATTAAGTGCGCTTGTCTGGTATGCGATTGGGCTTCTGTTCACAGCTGTAGGAATGTTTATCTATGAAAAACTCTACCATCCTGAAAACGGCGAAAAAGTAGATTTGTACGGAATTGCAGGACTCATCTATGTATGCACCGGCTGCCTGCAGGCAGTGGATTGGGTATTTATTGGCGGGCTGTTCGTGGTTGCGGTGCTTCTGTACCATCATTCTTTACGGATTTCAGCTTTTCCGATGGTTCAAAAGAGCCTTCAAACCGTCTCTTTGGCGGTCGGACTGCTAACCTATTATACAATTCTTGATATGTTGCATGTTCCAAGCGTGATCATCACGGAACTCTATGTGCTTCCCTGGATTCTTTTAAGCTATTTAATTACACAAAAAACGTGGAACCTGAACGAAAAGTCGGTCATGATTGTTCAATACAGCCTTATCGGCCTGATATCCATCATCTTGATGGTCGATGCCATGTACAGCTATAAAATTGCTGATGCCGTCATTTTGGGTTCTCTTGCTGTGCTTAGTATTCTGTATGGATTTATCTCCAAGCAGAAAAGCTATTTCTTCAGTGGTCTGATTGTGCTCATCGTAAATGTGTTCGTGCAGACCCGTCCTTACTGGGGCAATATGCCATGGTGGGTGTATCTCCTCATGGCCGGAATTTTGCTCATCGGGTTTGCGGGCTACCATGAGTTCAAAAAACAAAAGGGGATTGAATCTCCATCATTGAAAGAGCAGTTTCAGCGAAAATGGGGCACATGGTTTGGTGCCTGGAAATAAGGAAAAAGGACAGTTCCGTGTGAGGAACTGTCCTTTTTTGTATCAGCGGGTCCACCCGCTTGCTTCCAAAATGAGATTCTTCAATCATAAGTAGCCTCCT
The DNA here is from genome assembly GCF_004127935.1 of Fictibacillus sp. S7. NCBI lineage: Bacteria > Bacillati > Bacillota > Bacilli > Caryophanales > Fictibacillaceae > Fictibacillus > Fictibacillus sp. S7. Next base: position 4,025,882 of record NZ_QJKL01000001.1, read on the forward strand.
CTAAATAAACGAGCTTTCTACCTGGTTGGCGGAGCAGTAGTATTCACTGGACCGTTTGTATTGTTTTTTTCGGTAATAATAATCGCCAAGCTGTTCATAGCACATCCGGATATACATAAACTCATCTTTTTTCTGAAAGATGGGAAGGGCGATTTCTTCCAAAAATATTTTGTAGTCTTCGTCGTTTCGGCGCTTTGAAACCTGAAATTGAAGAATCTTAAGCAGACAATAGGTTTCGTTCAGTTCGCCTTTTAACAGCTCAAGTCCTTTGGTGATCCAGCGGGTGGCATCTTCGGTTTCATTGAGCTGAAAAAGGTTGTTGGCCAAAAGATAGATGGTCAGTTCTCCGCCTTGGAGATCATTGCGTGCATTCAGAGATTTTAAAAAGTATTCAATGGCTTCCCATGGTTTCTTCATTTTGTGATAAACGATTCCCATATTGTGATAGATATGTATTCGTAAATGGCCGATATCCGGCAGTGATTCAATGCCTTTAAGCGCTTTTTCAAAGTATGTAATGGCGGTAGAATGTTCATTGATCCGGTTATAATCAATCCCAAGAAGAATATAGCAATCAATGACTTTCTTGAATTGAATGTTTTTATGAAATTCCTCCATCGCCCTTTCGGAATGGAAAATGGAAAGGGTGATTTTGCCCAGCCGGCTGTAAATCAAGGCGAGCTGGTAATGGTATTCTGGTTCACTGACATAATCCTTTGCTTTTAAGTAGAGTTCAAGTGCTTTTTGAAAATGGCCTTTCAAATATTCGTAAAGCCCGGAAAAATAATAGTAGTAAGCTGCTGTTTCTTTCGGCGTGTATTCAATGTATTTTTCCGCATGAGCTAATTGTTCTTCCGCACTGTCGAACTCTCGCAACAAGAGAAAGTGCCGGGTGGCGCACAAGTGAAACATGGATAAAAGCTCAATATCCTTAATGCCTTTCATTTTTTTTTCGATATTGATGTAATGGTCCTTTGTCACAGACCGCTTCCTCGCTTTTATGTCGTCATACCAGCAGTAGATTAATTTTTTTATTTCATTGGTGGAGGAGGACTGCAGCAATTCGTCGTATTCTATGTTTAGTTTTTTGCAAAGCAACTCAAGGATCTCTTTGGAAGGAACAATGCTGTTGTTCTCCACTTTACTAAGGTAGGGAACGGAACAAATTCCCGAAGTGAGTTGTTTTTGGGTTAGTTTATTTTTTTCTCTGAAATATTTGATCTTCTCTCCTCTAATCATAATCCACCTCAATCCCTCTTCATCATTCTCATGATATCACATTAAATAACTGATTTTTCCTATTATATACATAATTTATGGGGCATTAGGCAGTTATTTGTCAATAAATGAGGACGCAGCAGGAAAGAAGAAAGAATATGCCATATTTCCTAGGAAATAGATTGACGAATGCTGTCCTATTCTCCTGTTTTTTCTGCTGGCACAGGAAATTTTGCTTTTAAAAAGAAATTAGGCATAAGGCGAATAATGAGAAGGAGTGGGGTCCTTGAAAAAAAAGGTTGGTATCATTGGTGGCGGAGCGACTGGATTGCAGCTGGCTTATGCTTTAATGGAGGATTTCGATGTCACGATCATCTCTCACCGCACACCGGAGCAGGTGCGAAGCGGGAGAATCATGTCCACGCAGGTCCATTTTGGCCCGGCACGTGAACGGGAAAAGAGGTTTCATATGCCAGATTGGAATAGTGAGCAGATGATTACGAGCATTCATATAACGGTAGGGGACCAAAAGCTGTTTGCAGGCCGGCTGGAAAAGCCAGCATTGTCCGTGGATCAGCGGCTTTCTTATTCAACGTATGCTGAGGACTTGGAGAAAAAGGGTGTTACGTTTCAGCAAAGAAAGATCACCGAACAGGACAGGGAGACATTAGGTGAAGAATATGACCTTGTAGTGGATTGTACGGGAAAAAATGGTCCGATCTTTCCGTTTCCGATTGAAAAAGAACTTACTCCGTTTCAGGGGCCACAGCGAAAATGCATTGTAGGCTACTTTAAGGGAGTTAAGCCGGTCTCTCCCTGCGGAGTCAGTGTAACGGTGATCCCAGAGCTGGGGGAAATGTTTGAGATTCCGGCGGAAGCAGAGTCCGGCCCGGTCACTATCCTGTTTATCACAGCTGTCCCTGCTGGCCCGCTTGATATGTTTAAAGGGATTAAATCTCCGGATGCCTTTACGATTAAAATGAGAGAAGCGGTAGAAATGTTCTTTCCGGAGATTCACAGCCGTATTGTTGATGAACTGTTTGCGCTAAGTGATGAAAATGGCTTCCTCCAGGTTGCCATTACGCCTGAGGTGAGAAGGCCATATGTGATGCAGGAACATCAACTCATATTGGGATGTGGAGACAGTGTGGTGCTGAACGATCCGATTACCGGACAAGGATGCAACTTGTCTTCCTACTGTGCGGAGCAGCTGTCTGAACTGCTGGTCGAACATAAACATGATGACCACTGGGGTGAGGAGCTGGGGATTTTATATTGGAATAGAATTAAGCATTTCGTTAAAGAAGTAACAGAATGGACGAATGCGATGACACAGCCGCTACCCGGACATGTTATTCAGATGCTGCTCGGAGGGGCACAGGATCAGGTAACTGCCGATCAGGTAGCCCGCTGGTTCGAAAATCCCTCGAGTGCCCATCAGGTTTTTCTGGCAAAAGTGTAAAACAACTGAAATTAGTGCCGATCTTCCATATATAGGAGAATCGGCGCTTTTTTGTCGTTTCTAGTCCAAACATCCCGAATGATTACAATTATTAGGAACTTAGTCTAGTACCTCCATCCTTCTTTGTTTTTTACAATAGAAACACAAGAGATTGAGCAGGCGGTGAATGTATGATTTTTGATCAGCAAAAGTATCGGATGCAGGCTGAGATGCTGGACTGGTATTACGGTAAAGTTCAGGAGTCCATGCAAAAGTTGGACCAGCTGAGATGGGATCGCAACCGGGTACTGACGAAGGCGTCGAGCTGGGAAAGTAAGAGCAAGGCGTCCTATCAGCAAATGATGTCGGAAGCGGCAAGCACCCACTTTGCTTCGGCAAGCTTGGGTGAACAATTAAAAGATGCGCTGCGCCGGGAAGCAGCCCGGTTAAGGGAACAGGCAGACGAGATGGAGAGACAGGAGAAGCTTCATGAGTCGAATCAGCGTCAATCCCGATGAACTGGAAGACTTGGCGCGCGGATTACCAGGCAGAAAGTTTATTAAGGTAAGATAGGGCAAAGATCATACTCATAATTTAGTGTTGAAAACGTCAAATCCATAATGTAAAAGTTGAAGGCATGTGGACGCACTGAATGATGAACAAAATGAATTTGATGAGGAGAAATCCGATAGCACATGGTTAGATGATTCTAATTGGTATGTAATAGAAGATCACGGTGATCGAAAAGGAATTTTGTACCAGCCATCTACCCTGATGGGAAAATCTATTGGCGTTTTCTATAATGAAGGGTAGAAAAGCCCCAGGATCTTACTCAACCCGGGGCTTTTCTTATTTCTATTTAGAAAACTCTGTTTCCAGCGCCTGCATGATCTGCTCCACGGACAATCCCTGTCCGCTTTGTACGGCAGCCAGAAAGGCTCCTTCCACAAGCGGGACATCCTTGAATTGTATGTTCCGGTCCCCGGTATACAGCTCGAGGGCCATTTCGCCGTTCATAGTGGAAGAGCCGATGTCGGTTAAAATGATGGCATCGTCTGTGAGGGAAGAGAATGCTTTTTCGATCCGGGAGACGTCGGTTCCGATTTTCCCGCCATCAAGCCCGCCGGCATTATGGATCTCCACGTTGGCTGCCATCTCGGCAAGAAGCTCCTTCAAACCGTCAGCTAATTTTTCACTGTGGGAAACGAGGATCAAGTTAACCATTCAGCACCTCCGCAATCTGGCGGAGCAGGATGGAGCTGGACAATGCCCCAGGATCCTGAAGACCTTTGGAGGCATCGCCGAAGTACGAGGCCCGTCCTTTTTCCGCTTTCAATTCTTTTGTATATGCCAGCGCGTTTTCAATCACCGTCTCAAGCGGCTCATCGCTCTTAAGCGCCTCAGTAAAGGGCTCAAACACGTCCAGCATGGTTTTCTGGCCGGCCTTGGATTTTCCGCGTGCAGCCACACCGTCCGCCGCCTCTTTAAACCCGTCGTATAATACATCACCCTCTACTGAGCTTTTGCCATTCCACTTGGTAGCAAATTTTACAAAGACAGTACCGAAAAGAGGGCCGGATGCGCCGCCGACTGTTTTAATCAATGTCATGCCCACAAGCTTGGAAAGCTCCCCAAGATCTGCAAAGGAATCTTTATCCTCCAGTTCTTTTTTTACAGCAGTAAACCCCCGTGACATGTTGATGCCATGGTCGCCGTCACCAATTTCTCGGTCCAGGTCCGTCAGTTCATCTTTTTGCTTTTCAATTTGATCCGCTGTATTCAACAATGCTGTTTTCAGACCTTCTGTGGTCAGTTTCATATTATTCACTCCTCACTGGAAATCCAATGGTTTCTGAAGGGGCATCCAGGTACCCGAGCAATTCATCATCGACAGCCAGCAGGGTAATGGAGAAACCGTGCATTTCTAACGAAGTCATGTAGTTTCCTGTATAGCTGCGGGCAATCGAGTATTCTCTCTGTTCCAATTGTTCACTCACATATTTGTAGGCGAGGTACAGTTCTGAGATGGGAGTACCGCCCATTCCGTTTACCATCAGGGCAATCCGTTTGTCGGTTACTTCTGCGGTCAGCCGGTCGAGCAGCTCCGACACGATCTCATTTACAGGTGCGACAGTTTTCCGTTCAATGCCTTTTTCCCCATGGATGCCGATCCCGATTTCCATTTCGTTTTCGTGAAGCTCAAAGCCCGGCTTGCCGCTCTCTGGCATAAAACACGGGGAAAGAGCCATGCCAATGGAACGAACCTGATTAATGGCTTTTTCTGCCGCTTTTTTGACTTCTGATAGCGATTTTCCTGCTGCGGCGGCTGCACCAGCAATTTTATGAACAAAAACGGTTCCGGCCACACCACGCCGATCTTCTGCATTCTTAATGGCAATATCGTCATTAACAATAACCGTTTCAACCTGTATGCCTTCAAGTTCAGCGAGTTCCTTGGCCATGTCAAAATTCATCACATCACCTGAATAATTTTTGACGATCAGCAGGACGCCTGCGCCGCCGTCAGCTGCCTTGATTCCCTCAAGTACCATATCCGGCGTCGGTGAGGTAAATACTTCACCGCATACGGCAGCACTCAGCATGCCTTCTCCAACGTAACCTGCGTGTGCCGGTTCATGGCCGCTGCCTCCTCCCGAAACCAGCCCAACCTGGCCAGAAGGGGTGCCGTCTTTGCGTTTAATGACATTTACACCTTCTACCTTTTCATAGTAATCAGGATGGGAGCGAACGAGTCCATCAACGATGTCTGTTACAAATTGATTAGGATCCTGCAATAGTTTATCCAACGTCATCTCTCCTTATCAGCATGAAAATTCGAAACGCTTACATTGTATTCCCTTCTGTTTATCTTATCAACCTTCTTGCTTCAAAGAAAAAACCCTGTCTATGCAGGCCGTATTATTGAGTGGATTCCACATCGTCCATTTCAATGTTCGGATCGTCAAGTCCGGCGTGGACACCCCAATAATAAAAAATGAGTGAAAGAATAGCCGCAACAAGGGTATCCCAAGGGGCGTGAATAAGATGATCGGCCTTTGTTCCGGGGCCATAGCTGCCAACAAAAGACATGGCGAGCAGGAACAAATAATAGATAATGAGCCACAATCCGGATTTCAGGTGCAGTTTAACCTCTTCTTTTGAAAAGGAAGAGGAGCGGTATGCAGCGATAAAATAAAGGATGAGGGAGAGGATGATGATCGGAATGATAAAAGAAACGACCTTCCACTTGCTCCAATAAATTACCAGGGTTGCTCCGACGAATGCAAGCGGGGTGACCACTTGGGCACCTTTTAACAAGAAGGGGCGTTTAAGTTCCGGAAGCTTCTTTCTGAGCGACATGAGCGACACGGGACCGACCACAAACGTCAGCGCTTTTAACGAGGTGCTCGCATCAACCAGATCAGCCCATGCCTGAAAGCGGTAAGGAAGCATCCAAATAATCGCCAGTACCAAGGTAAGCCAAAGCGCAGCTCTTGGCAGTCCGCTTTTCTTATCGATCTTACGAAAAATTTTAAAAAAGTAGCCGTTTTTCGCCCAGGCAAACAATGAGCGGGCAGTTGCCGAAAAATAAATATTCCCGGTGGCTGAAGGAGAGATGACAGCATCAACAAGTACAAGATTGGCGAGCCAGACAACACCCAGTGCAGTAGCCAAATCTGCCCAAGGAGAATCGAAATGAAGACCGCTCCAGCCATCGCTCAGCATGCCAGAAGGTACAGCCCCGATATAGGCAATCTGCAGGAGCATATAAACCATCAAACCGATCAGGACCGAATAAATAATGGCAAAGGGGATACTTTTCTCGGGGCGACGGGCTTCACCGGCAAATTCAATCGGCTGACGGAAGCCGTTGAATGCGAATACAATTCCAGCACCAGTAACCGCTGCAAAGATTCCTTTTGTTCCACCGGGCGATGCGCCGGTGACGGCAAAATTGGAAGCATCAAAATGCATGAATAAAACGATGATGATGATAGAGGGGACAACGAATTTAAAAACAGTAAGAAAGGTGTTGATCTTTCCAAACAACGCGACACTCCAGTAGTTAAGGATAAAGAAGAGAAGAATTAATCCGATCTGTACAGAAAATCCTCCTATGGTCGGTGTTCCATCCTTGTGGCCAAGACTGTCAAACCAATACTCCAAATATCCCCGTACGGCCTGGGATTCAATACTAATGACTGCCGAGTAGGCAAGCATGGATATGAAACCGATCAAAAAGCCGACGACAGATCCATGGGTAAAATCCGGGTAGCGGACAAAACCTCCCGCCACAGGCATGGCTGCCCCGAGTTCAGCGTATACCAGCCCGATCATCATGATGATGACTGCTCCGATGATCCAGGAAATCCAGGCATAGGGGCCCGCATACTGAGCTCCTGTGGCTGCAGCATACAGCCAGCCCGAACCAATGATGGAGCCAAGCCCGAGAAACGTGAGATCGAGTGTGTTTAACCTTCGTTTGAATGTTCCATTGTTTTGATTGGACGCCATACCTTTCATCTCCTGAACGGTTAATGTTGTGTAATGATTAGTTTGAAAATTCCCTGAATCATCCAGCTATAAACACGGGAGAAAATAGAAAAACCAGCTTCTCAGGTCTGGGTTCTGAGAAACTGGTTTTTTTATCTTTTTATCATATTGAAATGCGCGTTCAACTGCCCCCTAATCATCGTATCCCGCAATTTTTCCTTTTGGATCTGCTCCTGTGCTTTTTTCAGCTCCTTCCTGATCTCATGCGTCTGAACCCCGTCTTCTCTCTTGTCTGCTATGCTCATCAGCATCTCCACATCTGAAAAGGAATACTTGCGTGTGCCTTTTTCCGTACGGGCGGGAAAGATTAAATTCCGCTCTTCATAATACCGGATTTGTCTCACTGATAACCCTGTTAAGTCCTTAACCGTGCCGATGGAAATCACTTTTTTCTCTTTATATGATGAACTCTCATAAGACACCCACATCACTCCTTTATCAGTGGTGGCACGAAGTTCTTTCCATTACTATAAAGCTTTCTGAATAGAATGAAAAGTAGTATGTTAGATTTTCTAACATACGTTTTGGGGGTCTGAAAAAAGGGCGGAAGGTTATCTTACAGGTTGAGAGATTTCTTCCTGTTCCTTTCGTATACTGAAATCAATCATTCCGGACGAGGGGAGAGAAGCCTTTGTTACGTTTCATCGGACAGTTTGTGATCATCCTCGCCACCCTGGCTGCCGGAAATGCACTGTCATCCTTTTTTCACTTGCCGGTTCCCGGAAGTATACTGGGGATGTTTTTGCTGTTTCTCGGCCTGCTGACAGGAGTTGTGAAATTAAGATGGGTGCAGGGTGTCGCGAACTCCCATCTCCGTCATATGACCTTGCTTTTTATTCCGCCAGTAGTGGGTTTGTTTTTAAACTGGGGAGCGGTTCACATTCAGCTATGGAAAGTGCTCCTTGTTCTTTCATTAAGCAGTTTGTGCATTCTGTTAGGAACAGGATACTCAGTGGAATTATATGAAAAGAGAAAAAGGAGGAGAAACGAATGAGCATCACGTTTGGCAACACTCTGTTAAGTATTGTGGCTACAGCATTGACCTATCTGTTCGGTCTGCGAATTTACCGCAAATCCAATCAGAAGTCCTGGCTCAATCCTTTATATACGGTAACGTTACTTCTTTTTCTTTTACTTCCATTCTTGCATATAGACGTGAAATCTTATGAAAAGGGAAGCAAAATCTTTTCCCTTCTGCTCCAGACGGGAATCGTATCCCTGGCCATTCCTATTTACAAGCAATTTCCTCTGATTAGGAAAAATATCAAAAAAATCACCGTGGGCATAGTAAGCGGCGGGATGGCAGGTATTGCCTCTTCTGTAGCATTTGCGTTTCTTCTTGGATTAAAGGGCGAAGTAGTGGCGTCCCTGCTGCCGAAAACGGCCACATTGCCAGTCGCTTTGTCTGTGTCCAGTTCCCTTGGCGGAACAGCACCGCTTACCATTCTTTTTGTGTTGATTTCCGCTCTTTTTTCGTTGATCGTCGGTCCTCATGTGCTGGATGGTTGCAACATCAAGAGCAAAACGGCACGCGGTCTTGCGATGGGAATTTCCGCCCAGGCGCTTGGCGCAAATCGTTCCTTTCAATGGGGAGAGGAAGAAGGGGCAATGGGAAGTGTAGGAATGACAACGACCGCCATTCTGGTTTCAGTGACAATTCCAATGGGCATGCTGTTCATAGCATATCTATAGAGAAAGGGGATTTTTTGTAATGGAACAGAAAAAGGAAATTCTGATTACAAAACTAATCGAAGCAGGTTTTTATAAATCCGAAAATGGGCATCTTCATGAACTGACATTAGAAGAGCTTTTGAAAGAATATCAAACCTTAAAAATGAAGCCATTTTGTTAATGAAATAAGAGATCCCAATAAAAGAGCAAAGAATCCATCCGGTTGGGAAAGGGTTCTTTGCTTTTTCTTATTATCTATTTTAGAACAGTGAGCATTCGGGCAAGTTTCACAGATGCCTTTTTATGATTTCCAGGCAAGTTTGTCGAATTACCACCCGGAGCTCTCGCTGGTTAAAGTACAAAATGTACTTAAAAAAATGATTGTTGTTATATTCAGAAAATACGTTATAATACAAAGAATATAAAAATTTAGGAGTGAGAAGTGTGAAAGCGTTAGAGAAAGTCAGTGCGTTTTTTGGCAACACGTTTGCGGTCTGGGTGCTATTAATAGCAGTGGCCGCTTTTGTTTATCCTCAAGGGTTTACTTGGATCGGAAATTATATCGTGTGGCTGCTGGGGATTATTATGTTCGGCATGGGATTGACCCTGTCCGGCTCTGACTTTAAGGAAGTCGCCAAACGGCCGAAAGACGTAGCCATTGGTGTGGCCGCTCAATTTCTCATTATGCCGCTGCTGGCATTCGGGCTGGCAACCTTATTGCCGTTGTCACCGCAAGTTGCGGTAGGAGTTATTCTTGTTGGGTGCTGTCCTGGTGGAACGGCCTCCAATGTTATGACCTATTTGGCAAAAGGAGACACTGCGCTGTCTGTTGCCGTAACGTCTGTATCCACAGTGCTTGCCCCCATTTTGACGCCATCATTGATTTTATTATTTGCAAGTAAATGGCTTCCTGTTTCACCGGGAGATTTATTCATATCTATAGCCAAAATGATCATCATTCCGATTGTTCTTGGCATTATCGTAAAGATGCTGCTTGGCAAAAAAGTGGAAGCAGGTGTGAAAGTCCTTCCCCTTGTTTCGGTTATCTGTATTGTGGCCATCGTTGGGGCGGTTGTCGGTGGAAGCAAAGAGCAGATTGCATCCACTGGGCTTGCTATTTTCGCAGTGGTTGTTCTTCATAACATGCTTGGATTGTTGTTCGGATACTGGGCGGCGCGCCTGTTGAAAATGAGCCCGCCGAAACAAAAAGCGATCTCAATCGAAGTGGGCATGCAGAATTCCGCGTTAGGAGCAGGATTGGCCAGTGTCCACTTCTCTCCGCTTGCTGCGGTACCAAGTGCCATATTCAGTGTCTGGCATAACATTTCAGGCGCCCTGGTGGCGACCTATTATAGAAAGCAAGCTGAAAAATTGGAGGCAAAGGGAGACCGCTCTCCATCTAAAACAGCGTAAAACTGCCGAACCTTCGGCAGTTTTTCTTTGTGGTCTGTAACTTTTTTCTCTTTCATCCGTATATATGGTATGGTTTTAGAAGAATGACAGTTTCTTACTTTCTTTCCGTGAATTTATTGGAGGAATGATGAATGGCTGAAAGAGCTGAAAAGAAAAACCAGTCCAGGATTTGGACGGTTTTGGCTGGAATCGGATTGTTTATTTTAGGTAAATTAAAATGGGTTTTTGGATTATTAAAGCTGGGGAAATTTGCAACATTGGCTTCCATGTTTGTATCCGTTGGTGCGTATGCCATGTTTTTCGGTTGGAAATTTGCCGTAGCCCTGGTCTATTTGCTGTTTGTTCATGAGATGGGTCACCTGGTGGCCATGAAACGGAAGGGGATACCGACCTCACCTGCGATTTTTGTACCGTTTATGGGGGCGGTCATCGGCATGAAAGAAATGCCGAAAGACGCGAAGGATGAGGCGTTTGTGGCCTATGCCGGCCCGTTGTTCGGCCTGCTTTCGTTCCTTCCTGCGGTTTACCTGTATGAAACGCAGGGGTCGCCTTTCTGGGGATTGGTTGTCTTTTTGGGTGCATTTATTAATCTGTTCAACTTGTTCCCGGTCTCTCCGCTTGACGGAGGACGAATTGTTGGAGTCCTTTCTACCAAACTATGGCTGATCGGCCTCATCTGTATGATTCCTTACATGTTTATTTCTCCTGACCCGATTATCTTTCTTATCTTCCTGTTTGGGATTGCTACCTGGTGGAGAAGAGTGAGAGAGGATTATGTCTTGCAGGAAAGCAAGCAGTCGCTGGAGCTTCATCAGAAGGAAGAAGAAAAAATTCACGAACTGGTCCGGGAGATGGAGGAATATCGTGATCTTCCCAATTTTCCTTATATCGTGGATACCTTTATCGATGAAGGGAGAGTTGAAAAGGAACGGTTTATCCGTAATCTTCCTTCAGGTTTTACCTGGCCTTTTGTTCATGATAAAAAACGGCTGAAAAAAGCCGCGATGCTGACGGAAATTAACCTGCTGCAAAAGCGGGAAAAATATTTTCTTTTTCTATACAAGCATGAAGTTATGAAAGAAAAGGAAATGGAGCGGCTGCTTGCTGAGCAGGAGTTTCATACCGGGGAAGATATGGGTGCTGAGCCTGAAGGCGGTCGTCCTGAAAAAGTTGTTGAAGCCTATCTTATGGCAGTAAAAGAGGAGGCCCAAACCCAGCAAGAGGAAGTGGATCGCCGCAAGAATTATTATGTGGCCAGCTTAAAAACAAAAATTGTGGTCCTTCTTTTGTATCTTGCTCTGGCAGGTGTCTTGTCTTATTTCGCAATGTATGGACATACCATTATGGAAGTCCACCGCGAACTGCTTCAGCGGTAATTAAAACATGCCCGGCACACCATTGGAAGCCGGGCGTATTTTATTATTTTCGTATTCCATAAATGATCAGCCCCAGACCGGCCACAATCCAAAGCAATTTTGCCGTGCTGATCTTGGCTGTGATGCCGACTAACCCTAAGGACATGGTCGAAAAGAAAATAAAAGGTCCGATAATGGACAGCGTGGAATTGATCAGCAAGGCTTTTTCAACTGAATTAAAACGGAGCATTAAAAATGCGGCACTAACTTCGCATACCCCGGACAGAATCCTGATCATGGCCATGCCGAGGACGATTTTCTCAAATACTTGAAACATACAGTCAACCCCCATGAAGTGCATGCTGCACGTAGTCGCCGGCCGTTATGTACCCGTACAATAAATGGCTGTCCATATACTATATGTTGTCCACCCCAAAGTAGAAGTTGAAAGCAAGTGCCTTTTCAAAGGGCTGAAATCACCTGTGAAATGTGTAAATTTATTTGGTATTTTACAAAATAGTTAAAGAAAAAGATTATTCGACAAAACTTCTTACTATTCGCTAAATGATACATTTGACAACATTTTTTTAAATGTGTAATACTATGAATGTATAGGGCTCCTATACAGATTGTCATGACGAAGGGATAGTGAAAGTACATGCAAGGAAAAGTAAAATGGTTTAATGCAGAAAAAGGATTTGGCTTTATCGAAAGAGAAGATGGAGATGATGTATTCGTACATTTCTCAGCCATCAATTCAGAAGGTTATAAGTCTCTTGATGAAGGCCAAGAAGTTGAGTTTGAAATCGTTGACGGAGCTCGTGGACCACAAGCAGCTAACGTAACCAAACTATAATAATAACTAGCCGATACTTCGGATAATAACCCAGCATTCTTAGAATGCTGGGTTATTTATGTGAATCAATATTCTTCTTCAGATTTGTGAACCTTTTTAAATTTGCCAAACCGTGAACCGAGGTAATAGGCGCCGAGAATGATCGCTACAAAGCCAAGACTGATAAAAAATCCTACCCGCTGATTGGTGTGCAGGAGAGACCCTGCGATCGTAAAGGCAATGAGAGCAATACCCAGATAAGAGGTTAACGGATAGGATGCAGATCGGTAATGCTCTTCGCTGGAGCCAATTTGTTTTCTTTTTTTGATATGGGAGGACAGGATGATCACCCAGTTCAAAATCAGCATGATACCAGCAGAGGTTGTCATATATTCATATACTGTGTCCGGCAATAAAAAGGAGAAAAGGACAGAGATCGCAAGGCCGATACCGCTCAAGCCGAGAGCACCGGCAGCAACTCCGCGGCTGTTCATTTTCTGAAGGCGTCCGGGAGCATCACCGTCTTTGGCCAGGGAAACCATAATGCTGGTTATGGAGAACAGAGCTCCTACCATGGTAGAAAATGCAGCACTGATCAGTATGACGTTGAATATCGTGTCCAGATAAGGAATAGGGAAACTTGCCAGCGCTTTGACAAACGGGCTTTTGTCCTCATTAATGATGTGAAAGGAAACCATCATCAAAATAAATAGAATACTAACGGCGTACAGCACTGTTAATGCGATGACGAGAAATGTACCGGCTTTTGGTACATCTTTTTTATTTCTTAACTCTGTGGAGAGAACCCCCAGCACTTCAATTCCACCGTAGGAAAATAAAATAAAAATCATCGCGGACCAGAAACCTGAGAAGCCGTTTGGAAACCAGCCGTGTGCAAAGGAAGCAGAAGAAAGACCTGCCTTCGCACTGTTGGGGGAAATGACGCCCGTCACAGCGAGAATCCCAAATCCAATAAACGCCACAAGAGTGGATATTTTGATCACCGCAAAGAACGATTCAATGCTGCCGAAGTTTTTTACGCCGAGCAGGTTAATACCAAGCGCAAGTATAGAATAAACAACGGATAAGAGCCAGAGGGGCACATGGGGCAGCCAAAGCTGTGTAAAGATGGCCAGGGCTGTTACTTCACTGGACATGATCAAAACACCGGCAGTCCAGTAGATCCAGCCGCTCATAAATCCGACAGGATGGCCGAATGCCTGACCGGCATATGTCCGGAAAGAACCGGGCTGTGGATCCTGTACCGTCATTTCAGCAAGTGCACTAAAGACAAAATAGGCCGTTAAACCGGCAAGGAGGTAGCCAATCAGCACGGAAGGCCCTGCTGAATGGATGGAAAGTCCAGACCCCAGAAAAAATCCCGCACCGATCACTGAGCCAATGCCAATCAATGAAAGCTGCCACCAGGCGAGTTTATGGGATTTCCCTTTCTTAACCTTGCTTTGTTGGACGTTTTTCACACTTTGTTTAACAACATTTTGGTTATGCATATCGATCCCTCCTATACCTTACATCCCCATTGTGCCCGAAACTTAGCTTTCTATTGGCTGAGTCGAAAATTGTCGAGAAAGAAATTTTATTGTCAAGATATTTTAAAGTTTATGAAGGAATTGTTAACGGGTATATCGAAATATATATACATCACGGAAGGAGGAGTTAAGATATGCAATTTAACATTCGTGGAGAAAACATTGAGGTGACTCCAGCTTTAAGGGAATATGTTGAAAAGAAAGTTGCAAAACTTAAGCGCTATTTTAACGAAACTCCGAACACTGACGCATATGTCAATCTAAAAGTTTACAACAATACTCAATCAGTCGAGGTAACCATTCCGATGACAGGGCTGCTGCTAAGAGCAGAGGAAAGCCACACCGATATGTATGCGGCAATTGACCTCGTAATTGAAAAATTAGAGCGTCAGATTCGTAAACATAAAACAAAGGTGAACCGTCGTTCCAAACAAAATGGAGGCATTCATGAAATGATTGCCAACAGTGCAGATGCCACTACAACCGTTGTTTTGGACGAAGAGGAAGACGAATTTGAGATTGTCCGTGAAAAACGTTTTGACCTTAAGCCAATGGATACCGAGGAAGCCATTCTTCAAATGGATCTGCTTGGACATAACTTTTTTGTTTACAATCATGCAGAAACCGGCACGACCAACGTGGTGTATAAACGAAAAGATGGAAGATACGGCCTGATCAGCCCGGAATAATCATTAACTCTGAATAACGAAAAAAACAGCCGGCAAAAGAGCACACAAATGTGTTCCTTTGCCGGCTTTTCTGCTCTATTTCTTTTTTATCAGAAAGGACTTTTCTGTGTGAGGCGAGAAAACAAAAGGATACAGAAATGGAGGTTTTTCATGGAATTGCAACAGCAGCTGTCAGAAATAAAAAAACTTCAGCAGCAATGCCAAGCGGAAGAAAATTTGCAACTAAAACTGAACTGGGACATGCTTGAACAGCGTGATGGCAATAGAAAGGAGGACTTTTTTCATTATGAAGAAGGGGAGCTTTGCGCCTTCCTTGGGATCTATGGATTTGGAAGCAAAGCTGAACTATGTGGAATGGTGCTTCCCGCCTGCCGCAGAAAAGGAATTTTTACAAAGCTTTTAACGGAAGCCATAGAAGTTGCCAAACAAGAATATGATGAAATCCTGCTCAATACACCGGCAAATTCAACGTCCGGCCTTGCCTTTTTAAAACAAGTGCCATGCGGATACGCTTTTTCCGAACACCAGATGAAGTGGCACGAAAAAGTCGTTGAAGCATCACATGACGTTTCTTTAAGACCAACGAGGCCCACTGATCTTGAGTTTGAGATGCAGTTGGATGTTGAATGCTTTGGCTTTTCGCTTTCAAAAGCCCAAGAGTATAATCAGCGGATAAAAAATGAAAAAGGACAGGACCGGTATGTGATTGAGAAAAACGGAAAAGCAGCAGGAAAGGTAAGAGTGGCCGCAGCAGCGGGGGAAGCCTGGATTTACGGATTTGCAGTTACTCCGGCGGAGCAAGGAAAAGGGATTGGCCGGAGTGTACTGAATTCTCTTATTTCCTTGGAACAGTCGAAAGGTCATTCGCTGTTCCTGGAAGTGGAAACACAAAATGCACACGCCCTGAAACTTTATGAATCCTGTGGTTTTACGTCCTATAACACACAGGACTATTATCGCCTTTCGCTTTAGAACATGAACGGCTGCGCATTGTTTTTTGACAATGATGTTTATAATCTACATGAACATGAAAAAGGGGATATTGAGATGAAAAAAATTCTAAAGACCTACCGTTTTCCGCTCATACTGTTGTTATCCATTGTGATCGGAAGCATCATCGGTTTTACACAGGGCAAGGAAGCCGCTGTTTTGAAGCCGTTTGGTGATTTATTTTTGAATGCGATGTTTATGATCGTTGTTCCGCTTGTCTTCTTTTCCATCTCATCAGCCATTGCATCAATGGGCGGTGTCAAGCGATTCGGAAAAGTAATGGGTTCAATGATGGTCGTGTTCCTTTTTACAGGGGTTGTGGCTTCTGTCATCGCGATGGCCGGTGTGAAAATTTATTCACCGTCCAAAGGAGTAAACATCGATCTTGTTAAACCGGAAGATGCCGGTGATAAGGTTTCCATTGGGGATCAAATTGTACAAACACTGACGGTTTCGGATTTCTCCGAGCTGTTTTCACGCAACAACATGCTTGCTCTTATCTTATTTTCAGTACTAATGGGTATCGCTGTTACCATGATTGGCGAAAAAGGAAAACCGTTCGCATCCTTCCTGAAATCAGGCAGTGAAGTGATGCTGAAGATGGTCAGTCTTGTCATGTATTATGCACCAATCGGGCTTGGCGCGTACTTTGCTGCCCTGATCGGTGAATTTGGGCCAACGCTGCTTGGTTCCTATTTCCGTGCGGTCCTTTACTATTATCCACTTGCGATTATTTATTTCTTTGGAATTTTTACGCTTTATGCACTTATGGCCAACGGAAAAGACGGTGTTCGCCTTTTCTGGAAAAACATGCTTTCTCCATCGTTAACCGCTCTGGCCACCTGCAGTTCGGCCGCTTCCATCCCTGTTAACCTGGAAGCCTCGAAAAAGATGGGTGTTCCGGATGACATTAGCGAAACGGCTGTGCCGCTTGGTGCAACGCTTCATAAGGACGGTTCAGTTATGGGCGGTGTCCTTAAAATCACGTTCCTTTTCGGGATTTTCGGCCATGATTTTTCGGGTATAGGAAACTACCTGCTTGTGCTGGTCGTTTCCCTGCTTGTTGGCATGGTGATGGGTGCGATTCCACAAGGCGGAATGATTGGCGAAATGCTCATTCTTTCTTTGTTCGGATTTCCTGTGGAGGCACTGCCGATCGCAGCTGCCATCTCCACCATTATCGATCCGCCGGCCACCCTTCTTAATGCAACAGGTGACAACGTAGCCAGCATGCTTACTGCACGTCTGGTGGAAGGTAAAAAAAGGATGAAAGAAACCGTCATGAGACTTGGCGAACAAAAGGGAGCATAATCCCTTCGGGCACGGCCAATTACGGCTGTGCCTTTTTTACATAATTTGAGGGTTTAAAAGGTCCTGTGAACGTCCATCCTAGATGGAAATTCCCTTTCAAAAAAAGGAGGAACAGGGCATAAGTCACGTTAAGGTTTTTTGTAAATTCTTTTACATTTCCCCACCTGTATCGTTTTTTCTTTATACTGGGAATCAGAGAGTTTGTGGAAGAGCGTGTAAAATAATTGAATTGACAGCCATAGAAGTTTCGCCTTTCTTGTCGTAAAATTCACAAACTGATAGAATAAGTAATAGCACTTATTTCCTGAACAGAGGAGCGTTAGCAGATGATAGGATTGCTTAAAAAGATTTTTCCGGGCACGAACGAACGAAATTTAAATAGATACCAAAAAATTGCCGACCAGGTGGACGGACTGGGAGATGCCCTGAAAGGTCTTTCGGATGAGGAACTGAGCCAAAAGACCGAGGAATTTAGAGAGCGCGTCTCCAACGGAGAATCTCTTGATGCTCTTCTTCCTGAGGCATTCGCGGTAGTACGTGAAGCGGCTGACCGTATTCTCGGATTACGTCCTTATCCTGTTCAGATCATGGGGGCAACTGCTCTTCATGAAGGCAACATTGCCGAAATGAAAACAGGTGAAGGTAAAACGCTTGTGGCGACCATGCCGGTGTACTTGAATGCACTTGAAGGCAAGGGTGTCCATGTTGTTACGGTTAACGAATATCTTGCACGCCGTGACTCCGAATTGATGAGCCCGTTGTATAACTTCCTTGGCCTTACTGTGGGGTTGAACATTTCCGATATGTCCAGAGAAGAAAAACAGGAAGCGTATGCTGCGGACATTACTTATGGAACAAACAACGAATACGGATTTGATTACCTTCGGGATAACATGGTGGTCTATAAGGAACAAATGGTTCAGCGTCCTCTCAACTTTGCGATTGTCGATGAGGTTGACTCCATCCTGGTCGACGAGGCGCGTACACCGCTGATCATTTCCGGTTCGGCTCAAAAGTCAACTGAGTTGTATATGATGGCTAACATGTTTGTCCGTACACTGAAAAAAGAAGAAGATTACACAGTCGATATTAAAACGAAAAATGTTCAGCTTACAGAAGAGGGAATTACGAAAGCTGAGCAATATTTCAATATTGATAACTTGTATGATTATAACCATGTTACGCTGAATCACCATATTAACCAGGCATTGAAGGCCAATGTCATCATGGTTTTGGATGTTGATTATGTAGTTCAGGATGGCGAGGTTGTTATCGTTGACCCGTTCACAGGCCGCTTGATGGCAGGGCGCCGTTACAGTGAAGGGCTTCACCAGGCCATCGAGGCAAAGGAAGGTCTGGAAATCCAGCGTGAGAGTATGACGCTTGCGACTATTACGTTCCAGAACTATTTCCGTATGTACAACAAACTTTCGGGTATGACGGGTACAGCGAAGACGGAAGAAGAAGAATTCCGCAATATTTACAACATGGAAGTCGTGGCAATTCCTACGAACCGTCCGATTGCCCGTGTTGATAATTCTGATTTTGTCTATAAATCCATGGCAGGGAAATTCCGCGCCATTGTTAAAGAAATTCAGGAACGCCATGAAACAGGCCAGCCGATTCTTGTAGGTACGGTTGCTGTTGAAACGTCAGAACTTCTTTCCCAGATGCTTCGCAAAAAAGGAATCCCGCATAATGTTTTGAATGCGAAAAACCATGAACGTGAAGCAGAAATCATTGAGAACGCCGGCCATAAAGGCATGGTGACCATTGCGACCAACATGGCCGGCCGTGGTACAGATATCAAGCTTGGAGAAGGAGTTCGCGAAGTCGGCGGCCTTCATATCCTTGGTACGGAGCGCCATGAATCTCGCCGTATTGACAATCAGCTTCGCGGTCGTTCAGGACGTCAGGGAGATCCGGGATCTTCTCAGTTCTACATTTCCATGGAAGATGAATTGATGCGCCGATTTGGCTCTGACAACATGATGAACATGATGGAACGCCTTGGAATGGATGAAGATACGCCGATTGAAAGTAAGCTGGTTACCAAAGCGGTTGAATCCGCTCAAAAACGGGTGGAAGGCTCCAACTTTGATGCCCGTAAGCAGTTGCTTCAATATGATGATGTTATGAGACAGCAGCGTGAAATCATCTACAAACAGCGCCAGGAAGTTCTTGATGCCGAAAACCTTGGGGACATTGTTCTCCAGATGGTGGATTCCACTATCGACCGCATTGTAAAAGCTCATACGCAGGAAGAAATCGTGCAGGAAGAATGGGATCTTGACGAAATTGTTAACTATTCTGTGGCAACCTTCCTGAATGAGGAGGATGTGACAGCTGATGATCTTAAAGGTCTTGATCAAGAAGAGATCATCGAGCTTCTGAAAGAAAAAGCACACGCTGCTTTTGCTGAAAAGGAAGCACTTATTGAACCTGAGCATATGCGCGAGTTTGAAAAAGCAGTAATCCTCCGTGCCGTTGACTCCAAATGGATGGATCATATCGACCAGATGGAACAGCTGCGCCAGGGGATTCACCTTCGTGCCTATGGGCAGAATGATCCGCTTCGCGAGTACCAGTTCGAAGGCTTTGAAATGTTCGAAGCGATGGTTGCGGCCATTGAAGAAGAGATTTCCATGTATATCATGAAGGCTCAAGTTGAACAAAACATGCAGCGTGAGCAAGTGGCAGAAGGAAAAGCCGTGGTACCGAGCGATAAGCAGGAAACAAAGCGCAAGCCGGTGAAAAAGAAACAAAACATCGGACGCAACGCTCTTTGCCCGTGCGGAAGCGGTAAAAAATACAAACAATGTCATGGAGCGGAGAATTAATTCTCCCGGAATGATATAATAAGAAAAGGTGCAGGGAGAGTCGGAGGATCCAGACTCTCTTTGCTGTGTCTATTTACAACAGCTAAGCATATACTCACGATGAACCAAAAATACGAGGTGGCAGAGATGGAATTAGTAGAAATTAAGCAAGAACTCAATATTATGGCTAAGCGATTAGCGGACTTCAGGGGGTCTCTTTGACCTCGACCAAAAGAAGGCAAAAATAGCCGAGCTGGACGAAAAGATGAGCGTACCGGAATTTTGGGATGACCAAAACGCGGCACAGACCGTGATCGGTGAAGCCAACGGATTAAAGGAGCAAGTCAACCAGTTTGAAGATCTGAACGGCCGTTATGAAGACTTGGAAGTCGCGCATGATATGCTGAAGGAAGAGTTTGATGCTGACATGCAGAAAGAACTGGAACGAGATCTGAAAGATATGGTTGATGCGCTGAATACGTTTGAGCTCTCGCTGCTTTTAAACCAGCCGCACGACAAAAACAATGCGATTCTTGAGCTTCACCCGGGTGCCGGCGGAACGGAGTCACAGGACTGGGCTTCCATGCTTCTTCGCATGTACACCCGCTATGCGGAACGAAAAGGATTTAAGGTGGAAACGCTGGATTATCTTCCGGGAGATGAAGCGGGTGTTAAAAGCGTTACCCTTGGCATCAAAGGCCACAATGCCTATGGCTATTTGAAAGCGGAAAAAGGGGTTCACCGTTTGGTGCGAATCTCCCCGTTTGACTCATCAGGCCGCCGTCATACATCGTTCGTTTCTTGCGATGTGGTTCCTGAACTTAATGATGATGCAGAAATTGATGTTCGTACGGAAGATTTGAAAGTGGATACGTACCGTGCCAGCGGCGCAGGCGGACAGCATGTAAATACGACGGACTCGGCCGTTCGTATTACGCATATCCCGACAAACACCGTCGTATCCTGCCAGACCGAACGTTCACAGATCAAGAACCGTGATCATGCCATGAAAATGCTGAAGGCCAAACTGCTGCAGCGCAAGATTGAAGAACAGCAAGCCGAATTGGCGGAAATCCGCGGGGAACAAAAAGAAATCGGCTGGGGAAGCCAGATCCGCTCTTATGTGTTCCACCCGTACAGCATGGTCAAAGACCATCGCACCAACACCGAGATGGGGAACGTTCAAGCGGTAATGGACGGAGATATTGAATCCTTTATTGATGCATACCTTCGTTCGCAGATTAAATAATTTTTGTAAAAGCCGGTCCTGATCAGGTCCGGCTTTTTGGTTTTATGAAATGATGAAAAAGCAGCCCGGAGTTTTCACCGGGCTGCTTTTTTTGCATGGATATGTAGTTTATTGAAGGGGCAGGGATTGTTCAGGCATAGGTACACTGCGCTGCAGAACCTCAATTTCATGTTCAAGGTAGGAAATATAATGTTCCATTTGTTCAAAGCGCTGAAGCACCGCCGAATGATAATGATCCAAATCCTGTTCAAACCGGTCAAAATTGTGTTCCATTGTGTCCAGCTTTTTTTGATACACATCCAGTCTGCTCAGTGCTTCCTCCATACGCTGCAAAATGAGAAGATACATCTTTTTCTCATCCATTTTTTAAACATCGCCCTTTCTGTCTCGGAGTTTAGTTCAATTTTAACCGAATCTTGTCCGGAAATGTTAAGAATCTTTCGACAAAAGTAAAATAGTAGGAATACCCCTTCCATTTATTCCTTTACCGCGTCATCGGAATCTCATTCACAGGGCAGACTAGTAGTGATATAATGAGTCGGGTTTTATGGTTTTACAACTAGAGAACGTTCGGAAAGTAGGTAAATGAACGAATGATGACAGCTTTGCGAAGACGCAGAGGAGTTTTGCCGCCAAAAGCAGAACTCGCTTTGGAATATATTTTTGTAGTTATCGGGTCTGCTTTTGTTTCCCTGGCTTTTTCTGTTTTTTTATTGCCCAATAAAATTGCTTCCGGCGGTGTCAGCGGGATCAGCACCATCCTGAAATGGGTGGCCGGCTGGGATCCTTCCTACGTGCAATGGGCATTGAACATTCCGTTGTTTTTTGCCGGTATTATTTTTCTCGGAAAACAATTTGGCGCAAAAACACTGATTGGTACCCTGGTGCTGCCCTTCTTTGTTTTTCTTTTCACTGGCTGGGGAGCTGCAACGAATGACCCCTTGCTCGGTGCTTTATTTGGCGGATTGGGTGTCGGGGCCGGCCTTGGCATTGTCTTCAGAGGCAAGGCTTCAACAGGCGGTGTAGACTTGCTCGCCCAGATTATTCATAAATATTTCGGAATATCGCTTGGAACATGTATCCTCTTTATCGATGGAACCATCGTGCTGTCGTCAGCCCTTGTTTTTGGTCTGGAAAAAGCCCTTTACGCACTAATTGCCATGTTCTTAACCGCAAAAACGATTGATGTGGTCCAGATGGGGCTTGGAGTGTCCAAAGTCGCTTTGATTATTTCAGACCAGGAAGAAGAAATGAGGCAGGGAATCCTGACTGACCTTTATCGTGGTGTGACCAAGATCAATGCGCTTGGCGGTTATACACAGGACGAGCGCCCGATGCTGATGTGCGTTGTTGCACAATACGAAGTGACAAAATTAAAACAGTATGTAAAAGGAGTGGATCCTTCCGCATTCGTCATCCTGCTTAATGCAAACGAAGTGCTGGGGGAAGGATTCAAACGAGCATAAATTTAACAATAAGAAGCGGTTGGATCTCAATTTCAAACGCTTCTTTTTTTTCGGTGAAAAAGGTTGCGGAATATTGAGAAATTATGGATATAGCTTAATTCTTTCACTTCTACCGACAAGACAGGGCTAGTAAAGGCGAAAGGGTATGTTTGTTAACTATAAAAAAAGTCTGTTCAAGTTAAATACCGGCATGGCAAGGAAACAGGCCGTCCCCGCCTGTTTTCTAAAGAATGCGAAAGCTGTCGGATTTTCTTTGGCGGCAGATCTGAAAGATAGGTAAATAGTCCCTTGTTTTGATTCAGGAAGTTACCAACTTGAAATCAAACTGTAATAAAAATCGCAAAATCCGATGTTATAATAGGGATTACGGGAAAAAACACCAGTTTTATATGAATTGGTTAAAAAAGATTGTCGAATGAAAAAAGTGGTTTGGGAAATTAGAGTTCATGAAATAAGGAAGTGAATTACGTTGATAGAAATGAAGGATGTATGGAAAACATATCCCAATGGCGTGATGGCCTTAAATGGGATTGATATCTACATAGATAAAGGTGAATTTGTTTATGTAGTCGGGCCAAGCGGTGCCGGCAAATCCACTTTCGTTAAGTGCATGTACCGGGAAGAAAAACCGACAAAAGGTTCCATTCTTATTCAGGGGACTGATCTAGCGAAGTTAAGAGAACGACATATTCCGAAAATGCGCAGAAAAATTGGCGTCATTTTTCAGGATTTCAAATTGCTGCCGAAGCTGACCGTATATGAGAATGTTGCTTTTGCGCTTGAAGTCATTGAAGAATCGCCAAAAGTCATTCGCCAGCGGGTCATGGAAGTGCTTGATCTCGTAGGTTTGAAGAATAAGGCACGTTCTTTCCCTGATGAACTATCAGGCGGAGAACAGCAGCGTGTATCTATTGCACGGTCCATCGTCAACCATCCTCCGGTTATCATTGCGGATGAACCGACAGGAAACCTAGATCCGGAAACGGCTTGGGAAATCATGGACATTTTTAAAGAAATCAATGAACGTGGCACAACGGTAGTGATGGCCACCCATAATAAAGATATTGTGAACAGTTTCAAAAAGCGCGTAATTGCCATCGAAGGCGGCAGAATCGTGCGTGACGAACAGAAGGGGGAATACGGGTATGAAATCTAGAACCCTAAAACGTCACTTTGCAGAAGCATTTAAAAGTCTCGGAAGAAATGGCTGGATGTCATTTGCCTCCGTTAGTGCGGTAACGGTTACTTTATTGCTTGTCGGCGTTTTTCTAGTGGTGCTATTAAACTTGAACCATCTTGCCAGCCAGATTGAAGGCGATGTGGAAATTCGGGCGTATATTGACCGCACGACCAAACAAAGCGAATATAACGATTTGCAACAGAAAATGGAGCAAATCCCAAATGTGAATGAAGTCAAATTCCAGTCCAAGGAAGATGGACTACAGGAATTGATCAAGAGTCTTGGAGATGAAGGGAAGGCTTTTTCATCCTTAAAAAATGAGAATCCATTACCAGATGCCTTCATCATTAAAGCCAAGAAGCCTCAGGATACATCAACTGTCGCTTCTGAAATTGAAAAGTATGATCATATCAAGAAAGTAGATTACGGACAGGGAACCGTTGAGCGATTGTTCAAAGTGACAGGCGTAGCCAGAAATGTCGGACTTGTACTGATCGTTGGATTGATCTTTACAGCAATGTTCCTCATTTCCAACACGATTAAACTTACAATTCTTTCCCGCCGCAAAGAAATTGAAATTATGAAACTGGTAGGAGCCACAAACGGATTTATCCGCTGGCCGTACTTTATTGAAGGCTTTACCCTTGGTCTGATGGGATCGATTATCCCGATTCTCGTGGTGGTATTTGGATACGAGTTCCTGCATGGACAAGTGAACAACCAGCTTGATACCGTGTTCGTTAAATTATTGCCGGTCTATCCGATGGTGCTTCAGCTTTCTATAATGCTGGCCGTAATCGGCGGATTGATTGGAGTATGGGGAAGCATGACTTCCGTACGCAAATTCCTAAAAGTATAATTCAATTACAGGGGTAGAAAAGGGGAGGACTTGAGTTGAATAGAAAGATCGCAGGATTAACACTATCATTGAGCCTCGCTCTTAGCGGTATTACAGCATACCAATCATCTACGACAGCCAGCGCAGAAACGCTAAAGAGTATTAAAGAGAAAAAAGAGGCGAATAAGAAGAAACAAGACGCAGCAAACGAAAAGCTTAAACTAAATGAAAAGAACCAGGAAGCAACACGAAATGAAATTGCACGCATCGATCAATCAACCGCTGATACGGAAAGCAAGATCAGCAAAAAAGAAACAGAGATTCATAATACAAAAGATCAAGTGGAGCAGCTGAAAAAGGAAATTGAGGTTGTTCAAAAACGAATTGATAAACGGGACAAGCTCTTAAAGGACCGGATCAACTCCATGTATCAAAGCGGCGGAGCAGTCCAGTATCTTGAGGTAGTGCTTGGATCCAAGAATTTCGGTGATTTCCTTGACCGGGTAGTAGCGTTGAATCTGATTGCCGATCAGGACCGCCAGCTTCTTGAAGAGCAAAAGAAGGACAAAGAACTGCTTGAAGATAAGAAAAAGACGGTTGAAGACAAGCTTGCTGCTTTGGAAGATAAAATGAAAGAACTGAAAGATTTGAAAAAGCAGCTGGATGCTCAAAAGAAAGAGAAAACAAGATTGATGGCATCCTTAAAGAAAAAGCATTCCAAGATTGAAGACGACGTTGAAAAATACGAAAATGCGGCTGAGTTGTTAAACAGCCAGGAGCAGGCCATCAAAGAAGAGAAGGCACGCGCCAAACAGGCAAGTGAACAACAGAGCACCAGCGGCAGCGCAGGGAAAAATGCTTCCAATACAGGCTCTGGAATGATCATGAAGCCGGCAGCCGGTGTTTTCACCTCTGGCATTGGTTCACGCTGGAACAAGTTCCATGCCGGCGTGGATATCGCCCAGGCTGGAAAAGTTCCGATTTATGCAGCGGCTGACGGAACAGTGATCCGTTCTGATTACTCTTCCTCTTATGGAAATGTAATCTTTGTTACGCATAACATTAACGGCCAGACCTGGACAACGGTTTACGCCCACATGAGAGAGCGTGTTGTACAGGGCGGTTCGGTAAAACGCGGACAGCTCATTGGCTATATGGGGAACACGGGACATTCATTTGGTCAGCATCTGCACTTTGAACTTCACAAAGGGCCATGGAATGCATCCAAATCCAATGCCGTTGACCCTCGTCCATATATGTAAACAGAAGAAAAATATGGACATAAAAATACAAGCTGTTCATAATATAAAGTAGGAGTTACGCGGACATACATCAGGTCCATCTCTTACTTTGAAAGTGGCATCGCATCCGCAAGGTGTGATGCCTTTTTCTGCAAACAAATGAGGTGAGCGAAATTGAAAAGAAAAGTTGTTGCACTTCTTATGGTATTATCGCTTGTAATTGGAGCGGGAGGCATGTATGGCTGGATGAAGTGGTCACAGAATGACCAGTCCATCGGCAATGCAGGAACGGTCAATGAACTGAAGAGCACAAAAGCACCAGTCAACCAAGATGAGGAATTTGCAAAGCTTCAAAAAACCTATCAGCTGATTTCCTCAAGGTATTACCAAAAGGTGAGTTCGGATAAATTGCTGGAAGGTGCCATTGATGGAATGGTAAAAACCTTGAAAGATCCTTACTCTGTCTATATGGATGAAGACACGGCGAGCCAGTTTACCCAATCACTGGATTCGTCTTTTGAAGGAATTGGAACGGAAGTCAGCATGGTCGATGGCAAAGTGACCGTCATCGCTCCATTTAAGGATTCTCCTGCCGAACGTTCAGGAGTAAAGCCAAATGACCAAATTGTTTCAGTGGATGGAAAAAGTCTGGAAGGTCTCGACCTGTACAAGGCTGTCCTCAAAATACGTGGAAAAAAAGGGTCAACCGTCACACTTGGCATCAAACGAAAAGGTGTGAATGACACCTTGAAAATTGATGTAAAACGAGATACCATTCCGATTGAAACGGTTTATTCGAACGTTCAGAAAGTCGACGGGAAGAAAATCGGGGTGCTGAACATTACTTCCTTCTCGGAAGACACCGGGTCGGACTTTAAGAAAAAATTGAGTGATCTGGAAGGCCAGGATATTCAAGGCTTGGTCATCGATGTCCGGGGGAATCCGGGAGGGTACCTGGACGCGGTGGACAGCATGCTGAAGGAAATAATTCCTGAAGGCAAGCCGTTTGTTCAGATCCAGGACCGCAAAGGAAACAAGCAGCGCTTTGTTTCCGAACTGAAAGAAAAGAAAGACTACCCGATCGTCGGACTCGTTGACGGGGGAAGTGCATCCGCTTCTGAAATCATGGCAGGAGCGTTGAAAGAAGCGGGCGGATATCCGCTTGTTGGTGAAAAAACGTTCGGTAAAGGAACCGTTCAGCAGACCATTGATCTTGGGGACGGCAGCAATGTCAAGCTGACCCTCGCCAAATGGCTGACTCCTGATGGGAACTGGATCCACAAGAAAGGGATTAAACCGAACTATGCGGTGAAGCAGCCGGCTTACTTCTATTCCAGCCCGCTCAGCATCGAAAAACCACTTGCATATGATATGAACAGCGAACAAGTCAAAACTGCACAAAAAATGCTGAAAGGGCTGGGCTTTGATCCCGGCCGTGCGGATGGATATTTTGATGAAAAAACTGAAACCGCCGTTACAGCTTTCCAGAAAGCCAACAAACTAACTCCATCCGGAAAAATTGATCAAAAAACAGCGGGTGAGATCGAAAGCAAAATCATTACTCAAGTCCGTAACAAGAAAAACGATCTCCAGCTTCAAACGGCATTGAAAATTGCCGCAAACAAAAAGAACTAAAGAGAAAAACCCGCAGGCTCGAGGCTTGCGGGTTTTCTTATGAATGAATTTACAAAATCCACACATTTTCTAACACTCCGACATCTTTTCAGGTTATACTTATAAAGATTAATGAGATAAACTTTTTGAAAATAACATTTCAGGCGGAGGCCGGAATCGACTAAAAATAATTAAGAAAAGATGCTTTAAGGAGAGATTTGTTCCATGGATATTTACTTTAAAGAACTGCTTGATGGAATAGCGGGTCTTTTTTTGCATCCACTTTCATACGTATTTGTGATTGTTGCTTTTGTGATCGGCTTTAAGCGGGTTAAACGGGAAAGGAGAGAATTTAAAGTAAAAGTCCATCCGGTGATTGATAACTTGATTCAATCCTTTTTTCCCGGTCTGTTGATCGGTGTTCTGTTCTCGGCTGTCCTGCTTGTGACAGGTATCGCGATTCCGATGGGAATGGTTGCTTTAATCGGGTTAATGTATTTGCTGCTCGGTTTGACCATGAAAACCAGGTTTCTTAACCCTGCTTATGCGATCGGACTGGCGTCCATTGTTGCCCTGTTTCTTCCGGGGTTTGAGACAGGTACTGATTTTATCGACAAGTGGGTCAGGGATATACAGAGCACACCGCTTGATTCACTCGGCATCCTGATGGCCATGCTGGTCATACAGGAAGGAATATTGATTATCTGGAAAGGCTCCAGCAGGACGTCACCCCGGCTGCTGAAAGGAAAGAGGGGGCAGTATATCGGCGCCCATGAAGCGACACGGTTTTGGCTTGTACCGCAATTTTTGCTGATCCCCATGGGCGCTATTCCGGCGCAGGGAGACTGGCCGATGTTCGGAATGCAGGCGGTTGGCTACTCCATCCTGCTTGTTCCGTTTGCTGTGGGCTTTCGTCAGCTGAATGCCCATTCGCTGCCACAGGAAGCGATTAAAGCTACAGGTAAGCAGGTTTTGGCGATGGGCGCATTGATCGTGGTTATCACCCTTGTCGGTGTGTTTACCGATCTTCCGCTCCTTGCTGTCATCGCCCTTATTGGTGGAATGCTTGGCCGGGAACTGATTACTGTTATTAACAGCCAGAAGGACGATCACGGGAAACCCTTCTTTACACGCCGCAACAATGGCCTTGTGGTTCTCGGTGTTGTGCCGGGTACCCCTGCTGCAAAGATGGGGATTCAGGTGGGCGAAGTGGTTATGAAGGTAAACGGTGTTTCCCTGAACAATGAGAGCGAATTTTACCAGGCGCTGCAGATCAATGCCGCGTTCTGTAAACTCGAGATTCTTGACCACCAGGGGGAAATCAGGTTTGCCCAGCGTTCACTTTATGAAAACGAACACCATGAATTGGGTTTGCTGTTCGTTCACGAAGTAACCGAGAGAAAGAGTGTGGATGTTTCGTAAACAAGAAAAGCAACAAAGAAAAAGGCATGCCCATGCGCGGGTATGCCTTTTTTGCTATGAACCGTATGGTGGCTGGTAAAGCGGCTGTTGATAATATCGGATGGGGTATTGTGGCTCCGGTCGATTGCCGCAGTCCGTTGGAGGGCCGATGAACATGGTGGGCTGCACAGGGTTTACCGTTTGCTGCCACTGATTTTCGTTCAAGCAATAAGTGTGGGCCATGATATTGGCAGGGGTAAACTTGAGCAGATCTGACCCCAAAATGACATCAGGTGTTGGCGAGTTAAAAATGGCCAGCAGATGGGTTTGATCCGTGGTGGCTACTTCATAATGCCACCAGCCTTGAGGAACGTTGGCCACTTGCCCGGGAGCGATGGAAAAATGCATAAATTGTTTGGTGAAAGGGTTGAAAATGGAAACGACAGCAGCACCCGAAATGCAGTACACCAATTCAGCCGCATTTTGGTGATAATGAGGTTCCACCACATTATTGCTGCTCAAAAAAATATCCAGCAGGGATACATTGTCCAGCGTGTTCAGCTCGTTGATTCCCAGCACATTAATGTAATTTAGCCGGTCTTTCGTCACGACGTTGGTATTGATGGTCGCGCTGAATTGCACGGAAGGGGATGTATAATTCAAATTTTGAGCCATATTCCATTCCTTCTTTCCCTCATGACATGATTACATTAGGCTATGCGAATGCCCATATAACGTGAATACTTAATCGACCTGCCTGCATCACGGGCAGGCTTTTTTCATTTCGTTTGTCCACTTTGTGACAATCCGCACACAACAAATAAAAACAGCCTGGAACAGTGACATTTATCACATATGAGATAAGGCCTATCGTTATAGCATGAGATAGTACTTATTTCACATAAGAGAAAACGTAAATAGAAGAAAGGAGAGGTTCATATGAGCAAGCGATTTTCATCCGGCCGCCTTTGGAGGGTAGCCGTTCTGGCGGCAGGTCTGCTGGTGTTTTTGTCCGGTTGTGACCGGCGCTATCTGATCTTCAATCCATCCGGCCCGGTGGCGGAAAAGGAACTACATTTGATTATTTTATCCGCAGTGCTTTGTGCTGTTGTGGTCATTCCAGTGTTGGGGCTGCTTATCTTTATCATTTATCGGTACCGCGATAAACCGGGCAATAAAGCTCCTTATACGCCGGAGTGGAATGACAGCAAAATATTAGAAATTGTCTGGTGGGGAGTTCCGATTATTATTATTGGTATTTTGGGTGTGTACACGGCAAAAACTACCTACTCCCTTGTAAGGCCGCCGGTGGAGGATGTGAAGCCGATCACCATTCAGGTAACTTCTCTTGATTGGAAGTGGCTGTTTCAATACCCGGACCAAAAAATTGCTACCGTTAACTATGTCGAAATCCCAGCCGGTGTTCCGGTCCAGTTTCATTTAACGTCGGATCAGATGATGAACTCGTTCTGGGTACCTGAGCTTGGCGGTCAGGAATACACCATGCCGGGTATGGCGATGAGGCTTTGGCTTCAGGCGGATCAACCGGGAACCTATTACGGCTCCGGTGCCAACTTTACCGGAAAAGGCTTTGCACACATGAAGTTTAAGGTGGTAGCCAAACCACAGGCTAGATTTAATCATTGGGCCAAACAGGTGAAAAAGACCGCTCCTGTACTGACTGAAGCAAAATATCAGCAGCTTGTCCAAAAAGGCCTGGCGGAAAAGCAAACCTACTCTTCATATCCCGAGAAGTTATTTCTCGACACGATCGACCGCAATGGAGGCAAATACATGAAGCCAGGAATGAAACACGGCGGACACGACATGTCGATGATGGACAACGATAACGAATAGAAACGACAGGGGGAAGAACAAGTGGGAGAAAAAGCGAAAGGATTTTTTGTAACGGGTGACCCGCTTATCTATGGCGCAGATGTATCCATAATCATCACGCTGCTTGGCATTCTTATTTTTCTGACGTATTTCAAAAAATGGGGCTGGCTGTGGCGCGAATGGCTCACAACTGTCGATCATAAAAAAATCGGAATTATGTACCTGGTGTCGTCCTTGCTCATGCTGTTCAGGGGAGGGGTGGATGCCCTCCTGATGAGGATGCAGCTTGCGATGCCGAACACTCATTTTCTGCAATCGCAGCACTACAATGAAATTTTCACCACACACGGAACGATCATGATTCTTTTCATGGCGATGCCGTTCATGTTTGCACTTTTTAACATTGTTATTCCGCTGCAAATCGGAGCCAGGGACGTGGCGTATCCGTTCCTGAATGCGATGAGCTTCTGGCTGTTCTTTTTCGGCGCATTGCTCTTTAACTTGTCCTTTGTGATTGGCGGATCTCCGGACGCAGGCTGGCTCAGCTATCCTCCGCTTTCCGAATTGGCCGGAAGCCCCGGCCCGGGACAGAACTTTTATATCTGGGGAATTCAAATTTCCGGAATCGGCAGCCTGGCGACCGGCATCAACTTCCTCGTGACCATTTTAAAAATGCGCGCACCCGGAATGAAATTGATGCAGATGCCGCTGTTCACATGGTCGGTTCTTTCCAGCTGCATCACCATCATCTTTGCATTCCCGGTATTGACAGTAACACTCGCTTTGTTGTTTGTTGACCGCTTTTTCGGTGCTCATATCTTTACAGCTACAGGCGGCGGAAATCCGATGATGTATGTCAACCTGATCTGGATTTGGGGACATCCGGAAGTGTATATCGTTGTCCTCCCGGCGTTTGGCATTTATTCCGAGATCGTCAGCACGTTCTCCAAAAAGAAAATCTTTGGCTACAAATCGATGGTTTTTTCCATGATGATCATATCTGTACTCGGTTATTTCACCTGGGTCCACCACTTTTTCACCATGGGGGCTGGAGCCGATGTAAATACGTTCTTTGCGATCACAACGATGGCAATCGGTATTCCGACAGGGGTTAAGATATTCAACTGGCTGTTCACCATGTTCCGGGGACGAATCACGATGACGCAGCCCATGCTCTGGACGCTCGCATTTATTCCGTGTTTTCTCGTCGGCGGAGCAACCGGTGTGATGCTTGCGGCAGCGCCTGCAGATTACCAGTACCATAACAGCTACTTCCTGATTGCCCACTTCCACCAGACGCTGATTGGCGGTGTCGTTTTCGGATATTTGGCCGGACTTTATTATTGGTGGCCGAAAATGTTCGGGTTCAAACTGAACGACCGCATTGGAAAATGGGCTTTCTGGACATGGAACATCGGCTTTTATGTATGTTTTATGCCGCAATATGCACTTGGATTCATGGGTATGACCCGCCGCGTATACACGTACGGCTGGGATATGGGCTGGGCGCCGTATAACATGGTGTCAACTGTTGGTGCCTTTCTGATGGGAATCGGATTCGTCTTTCAGGTGTGGCAGATTCTATACAGCATCAAGCATGGTGAGCGGGATCTGACAGGCGATCCATGGAACGGCCGGACACTGGAATGGTCGATCCCGTCGCCTGCGCCACACTATAACTTTGCCCATCTTCCTGCAGTGAAAAGTGACGATGCCTGGTGGGACATGAAAAATCACAGATATGGAGCTGCCGTTCAGGACCACATCAAAGAATATACACCGATTCATATGCCGAAAAACTCAGGGATTCCGTTTCTGATGTCGGCATGCTGGTTTGTGGCCGGATTCGGACTTACGTTCGAGTGGATTTGGATGGGAGTTGCCGGGCTTGCAGGAGTTGGTATTTGTTTGCTGGCCCATTCCTTCCAGAGAAACACGGATTACTACATTCCTGTAGATGAAATCAAACGGACAGAGGCTTCTTTAGGGAGGGTTGTGTGATGGCACAATCAGCTATCTCAGTGGATGCTCATCACGAGCACCAGCACGATACGTTTAAACTGCTTGGATTTTGGATTTTTCTCGTGACTGACTGTATTATTTTCGCTTGTTTGTTCGCCGTATACGCCGTTTTGCGGACACATACGGACGGCGATTTAACCGGACGGGAGCTGTTCGAGGTGAAGGGATTCACCGCAGAGACCTTTATTCTGCTCGCGAGCAGCTTTACGAGTGGTCTTGCCTCACTCGCCATGCATAAAGGTAGCAAAAAGCAGCTCCTTGGCTGGCTTGCGGTTACCGTTTTGCTCGGGTTGTCATTTGTAGGACTTGAGATCACAGAGTTTGCCAAGATGGCGTCCGAAGGGGCAAAAATCTCAAAGAACGGGTTTCTCTCTTCCTTTTTCACACTGGTCGGTACGCACGGCCTTCATGTATCCTTTGGTTTGATCTGGATGATCGGTGTGATGGTGCAGATTGGCCGGCATGGCATTGACTCGCTGACTAAAGAAAAGGTCACCATCGTCGGACTGTACTGGCACTTTCTCGATGTGGTCTGGATCTTCATCTTTACCGTCGTCTATTTGCTGGGGGTGATGTAAATGGGCAGTCATGAAAACCACGGTTCAGCCAAAACGTATATTCTCGGATTCTTGTTTTCGCTGCTTCTAACGGCCATTCCGCTGTGGCTCGTGATCCAGCACGTGATGAGCAAAACGGCGCTGACCGTTTCAATATTGTTGATCGCCGTGCTTCAATTGATCATCCAATTCTTCTTTTTCATGCACATCAGGGAGGGTGAGAAGCCAAGGTTTCATGTCATGGCACTCGTTCTCGGAGCGGTCATGGTGTTCACCATTGTCGCCGGATCCATCTGGATCATGACCTTCAACTCTCAAGTTCACTAAGATGATAGACCGTCCCCTTGGTGGAGCCGGAGGTTGGGAGGTTTAGGGCGGTGAGGAGATGCCTAACAACATCTCTCGAATTGGAGTTGAAAGAATTGTCGGCACTGCTGATTTGTGATCGTAGGCTGAAATAGTAGATAATAATCTTCTAAAGAGGGAATGTGTACATCGCTTGAGTAGTGTAGGCAAGCGGCACAATACCATTTCCCTCTTTTTCTTTTTAGGGGAAGAAAGAAACAGGAAGAACAATGAACACCAGTAAGTAGCTCGGTTGGCATGATTTTAAACCGTTCAAGAGGATTAAAGGATTCAGGCTGATGTTGCTCGATTAAGAGATGGGACAGCCTTTTTAGATGACGTTTATAAAATATTTGTTGAGTGTGGATTTGATTCAAGCAGTCTATCTTTTCAGGGAGGAGAGCGCTTCTGGTAATCATTCTATTGATCGTGGGAGGTCTATAGTTCCCTTTTTGGCTGTGAAATCCTGTCAGTAATTATGGAATTGATCGAAAATGATCGTAATTGAGCGGAATTTAAATTTATTGAGTGAAAAACCAAAGAATTAGGCATAAATTCCGTTAATCAAGCATAACTGAATTTTCACACAACTACCTCACCTCACTCACACCCCCAACAACCAAAAAAACTGTAAATCACCTCCGATAACTTACAGTTTTTGTCCCATAACCGCGAACTTTGTAACATATTGAAATATAGATGTAATATAACTGTCCAAAAAGTTCAGTTTGTTAATGATATAATTACGGATGGGAATTAACGTGGGTTGTAGGAGTAAGGTTAAGGAGGAAATGTAATTGAAGCAAAGAGTTTTAAAGGCTTTTTTATCACTTAGCATCGGCTTTAGCGTTTTTACATACACTTCAGCGCATGCGCAATCCTTAAGTGATATACATAAGAAACAAGCCGAAAATGACACGAAAAAGCAGAAAAAGAATGCAGAAATCAAGGAAGTTCAGGGACAACAGGATCAGGTGGTCCAGGAACTTGAAAAGATCGAATCAAATCTCGAGCAAACAAAGAAAGATATCGAGACGAAAAAAACAGAAATTGATGATACGAAAAAAGAGATTGATAGACTGAAAGATGAGATTGCCAAGATTCAAAAGCGAATTGAAGAGCGGGACGCGCTTTTGAAAGAGCGTGTACGTTCCATGTATGAGAGCGGAGGCGCTGTAAAGTACCTGGAAGTGGTTCTGGGTTCACAAAACTTTGGTGATTTTCTTGATCGATTGATCTCATTGAATATGATTGCTGAATCGGATAAAGCTCTTCTTGAAGAACAGAAGCGAGATAAAGCCAAAGTAGAAGAAAATAAAAAAGATGTGGAACAAAAACTGGAATCACTCAATGCGAAGCTCCAGGATCTTAATGGACTAAATGACAAGCTAAAAGCTCAAAAAGAGGCGAAAGACAGATTGTCTGCTTCCTTGAAGAAAAAAGAGACTCATCTTCATGAAGATGTGACAAGCATCGAAGAGAAGAATGACATTCTAGCGGCTCAGGAAAAAGCGATTAAAGAAGAAATCGCAAGAGCCAAGCGCGAAGCAGAACAGCGTAAGCGTGAAGAAGCTGCACGCAAAGCAGCAGCAGAAAAGGCCGCTCAAAAACAGGCAGCAGAAAAACGTGTGGCTGAAAAAGAAAACCGGCAGGCACCAGCACCGGCGCCTGCTCCGAAACAAAGCACGCCACATGTTTCAGCAAACTTCATCTGGCCTGCTAATGGCTATGTTTCATCTCCGTTTGGAACACGTTTTGGAGGAAGTGACTTCCACCCTGGCATCGATATTGCAGAAGCCGGAGCCGGGAATCCAATCGTAGCAGCAGCTGATGGTACAGTGGCACGTTCTTACCTGTCTTCTTCTTACGGAAATTGTGTGTTTGTTTCATCCTACATTGACGGACAGCTTTACACTACCGTTTATGCACATATGAGCGAGCGCATGGTTAGCACCGGACAAACTGTAAAACAAGGCCAGCGGCTTGGAACCATGGGCAATACTGGACACTCTACTGGTCAGCATCTTCATTTTGAACTTCATAAAGGACAATGGAATTACGCGAAATCCAACGCGGTTAATCCAGTTCCATATTTGCATTAATCCACAACACGAGGGAAGCAGGAGACAACTCCAGCTTCCCTTTTTTAATCTGGTAAAAAAGAGGTGAGAAGGGTGAAGGTTGGTGAGGCAAGGAAAAATAGTGCCGAATGGACTAATAATTTTGCGGAGTCGAGCGATTGGGTGCTCGGTGCTTATTTTAGCGGCTCCACGATTGAAATGGACAATGATGAAAATCTCCCCGTGGGTTCGGATGTAGATATTGTTGTGGTTACCACCCTCCAAGATCCGCCAATGAAACTCGGAAAATTTCTCTATAAAGGAACACTGCTGGAAGTGACCTATCTTTCGCAGGAACAGCTTTCTTCGCCGGAAAAGGTCCTCTCTTCGTATCATCTTGTGGGGAGTTTCCGGGTTGATACGATCATTTATGACCCCCACAACGTTTTGCAAAACTTGCAGCGTGTGGTTTCGACAAAGTTAGCTCAAAAAAAGTGGGTTCTCACACGATGCGAGGATGCGAGAAAACGAGTGGAAACGGGTTTCAATTCTATCAGTTCTAAAGTGCCGCTGCACGAACAGGTGATGAGCTTTCTCTTTGGTTCAGGGGTAACGACTCACATTCTTTTGGTTGCTGCACTCCGCAATCCGACCATCCGGCTTCGTTTGGTCAAAGCGAAAGAAGTACTTGAAAATTACCGTCTAGAGGGATTTTATGAGGAGTTACTCGAACTTTTGGGATACAGCCATTTCACTCCAAAACGAGTGGAATATCATTTGAACAATCTCGAAAAAACATTCGATGTCACCGTTAATGTATCAAGGACACCCTTCTTTTTCAGTACAGATATTTTAAAGGACAGCCGGCTGATCGTAATGGAAGGGAGCAGGGAACTCATCAAAAAAGGCTTACACAGGGAAGCTGTCTTCTGGATTGCGGTAACATTTACACGCTGCCATACCATTTTGGCAGCGGATGCCGATGCAGATACACAATCCTCGCATCTCCCTGCCTTTCACGAGTTACTGAACGAGCTTGGAATATCATCTCATCCCGATATCATAATGAAGTCCCGGCAAGTCCTCGATTTTTTGCCAGGTGTTTGGGATACAGCCGAGAGGATCATTCACGAAAATCCTGAAATCATAGATAAGTAGGCATGCCTTTTATCATGTAAATCACTCGTTAGAGCGATATTTAAATCATTGAAATTTGTCTATACTGAGAATGGCTTTATTATTACGAGATTCGGAGTGGCGCCTTTGCGAGCTGCAGCTGTATTTCTTAGCCTGATCTCACTTATTCTATCTGCCAGAAAACGAAAATGATTGAAAAGATCCGCATACCAGGCGGATCTTTTTTTTATATCACTCCGACCATAAGAGCAAGAATGAGGACGATTTACCGGGTTGGGGACTGTTAGAATAAGAGCAGAATAAGGAAGAGGTGAATGGCAAAATGAACATGAAGCTTCAGGACCGGTATGATTATATTGAACCCGGTGATCCAAAGCATGAAGCATTGTATGAAAGGATGCTGAAAAAGGAGGAGATGTCAGAGTATTATACCGGAGTAACAACGACAGGAATTGCCTGCCGTTTCGGGTGCAGTGCCGCTCCGCCTCAAAAGGATAACACGGTCTTCTCAAAAAGGCTGTTTGATCTCATTGCTTTTGGCTTTCGTGAATGCAAGGTGTGCCGGCCTTTGACCTATGGGACGGAACGAGATGAGGTTGAAACGTTCGCTGAGCTGATCCTAAAGGCTGACCATCCGGAAAAATATTTAAAGCAGGTGTCTCCCGGGGATACATCATATCGTGCGGCGAAAAGGTGGTTTGAACAGAAACATGACGGTGACTTGCAGAAGTACATGTATGTTAAACGTGTGAACCATCTTTTAAAAAGTGAGAACAACCAGGACTCTGAATATACTAATATCATTACTTATCAAAGGTACTGGACGCCGATCGGAGTCCTTATCGCCTGTTTTTATGAAGGAGAGTGCTGTCTGCTGGAATTTATGGACCGGCGTGCGCTTGAAACCGAACTTCTTTTTCTGAAGAGAAAGCTCAATGCCCATTTTAAAAAAAGAGCTGGCGGAGTAAGCCGGCAGCTGGGGAAAGAGCTGAAGGAGTATTTCACAGGCGAACGTCAAACGTTTACGGTTCCCGTTGCGAGCATCGGAACCGCTTTTCAGCTCCAAGCCTGGGATGCGTTGAAAGAAATTCCCTACGGGACCACACGCAGCTATAAAGGGCAGGCAGAGCATCTCGGACGTCCCACAGCCGTCCGGGCGGTTGCCAATGCGAACGGAAAGAATCGTATTTGTATCCTGATTCCGTGTCATCGGGTGATTGGGGACAACGGAGATCTTAGAGGATATGCCGGGGGATTGGACAGGAAACAGTTTCTTCTTGAACTTGAAAAAAGCAAAGGCTTACAATAAGAGGAAAAAGGGGGCAAAAGGGATGGACAGTCTGTCATTTAATGAAATGTGGGAAAAAATTATGGCGTGTGACAGTTCCTATGATGGGTTATTTTATACGGCTGTTAAAACGACAAAAATTTACTGCCGCCCTTCCTGCCGCTCTAGGAAACCGAAAAAGATAAACGTCGAATTCTATGATACAAGGGCTGAAGCGATGAAAGCAGGATTTCGGGCGTGCAAAAGGTGCCAGCCGGATACCGGGCTCTCTCCGCAGGCTGAGCTTATCACCAGGGTGAAAGGCTATCTTGTCGATCACTTCAAAGAACCTCTCACCTTGCAGGACGTTGCCCAGCATGCGGGTGTCAGCCCGTTTTATCTGGAGCGGCAGTTTAAGGGATTGACAGGAGAGACTCCCCGGACCTATTTGGAAAAGATCAGGCTGGATAAAGCGGTGTACCTGCTTACGCACACCTGTCTAACCAATCTCGAAATCTGCTATGAGGCAGGCTTTCAGAGTACTTCAAATTTCTATAAAGTCTTTCGAACAGCCCACAACTGTTCTCCAAGTGAGTTCAGGAGCATAAAAGAGGAAACATAAAAAAACACTTTCAATGGGAGCGAAAGTGTTCTTTTTATTTTTTTAATCAGTTCGTTTTTCCTGCTACACTGCGGTCAGGTCCTACATATACAGACTCCGGACGGAAGATCGTGTTGTCTTCGGCCTGCTCCAGCACATGTGCGCTCCATCCAACCATCC
Source organism: Fictibacillus sp. S7 (assembly GCF_004127935.1). Classification (NCBI taxonomy): domain Bacteria; kingdom Bacillati; phylum Bacillota; class Bacilli; order Caryophanales; family Fictibacillaceae; genus Fictibacillus; species Fictibacillus sp. S7. The sequence continues at coordinate 4,064,722 of NZ_QJKL01000001.1, forward strand.
GGCTGGCGGTAAAGGTTGGGGTGAACAAATCAGGTTCCATCTGGATGGCTTTCATGATGGCGGCAGCATAAAATTCCACATTGGTATACAATGAACGGCCGGGTTTGTATTCTTTTAGCAGTTCAACTGCCATCCGCTCGGTTTCCAAAGCCAGGTCGAGCCATGGATCTTCACCCGCCGTTTGCAGCAAGCGTTCTTTTAAGGCGAGGGCCCGAGGATCGTGGGTTTTGTAAACGCGATGGCCGAATCCCATCAATTTTTCTCCGCTTGTTAATTTGTGTCTTAGCACCTTTTCAATATCGTTTGCCTCGGAGATTTCATTAAGAAGATCAATCACGCCCGATGGAGCTCCGCCGTGAAGTGGTCCCTTCATGGTTCCGATGGCGGATGTGGCTGCTGATACCAGATCAGATTCAGTGGAAGCTGTCACCCGCGCAGCAAAAGTAGAAGCGTTCATTCCGTGTTCCAGCGTCAGGATCATATAGGCTTCAAGCGCGTCCGCATGGGCTTTTAAAGGAAGAGAACCATAAAGCATGTAAAGATAGTTTTCAACATGACTCAAGTCGGGATCAGGAGATACCGGAGTGTTCCCTTCCAATGTGCGTTTGCGGTAAGCAATGATGGTAGGCACTTGTGCTGTCAATCGAATCGCTTGTCTAATGGTAGGCTTCCAGCTGTAATCGACTGTGCCTTCAGAAGAGACCGCTGTTCGGATCACGCTCATCATGTCCATGTTTTTCGGAAGCCCGTCAATGAGTTTTTTCATTTCTGAAGAAAGCATGCGATGTTCGCTCAGTTCATTTTTTAAGGTGCAAAATTCATGGTCATCAGGCCATTTTCCGTACCATAAAAAATAGGCCGCTTTTTCAAAGGATGCTATTTTCATCACTTCACTGATCTCGAGTCCTCTGTATAAGAGAATGCCATTCTTTCCGTCTACCGAACTGATGGAAGTCTCCACAGCGACAACCCCTTTTAGTCCTTTTGCTGCATTCATTGTAAACCTCTCCTCCTTTTATTCTTTGATCCTATTGTATGATGGATATATAATTAGGAAAATTAAATCTTTCTAAATGAATTAATTAAGAAATATAATAAGGAGAAAATGATGGAGTTTAACTGGCTTTATACATTCATAACCGCAGCTGAGACAGGGAATTTTAGAAAAACGGCAGAGCTGCTTTATATATCGCAGCCTTCGGTCACTGTTCATATTAAGCAGCTGGAAAATGATATCGGGGTGTTACTCTTTCATCGGGAGGGAAAGAAAGTTAAACTGACGGAAGAGGGAAAACGATACTTGGATCATGCGAAAGAACTGATTGCTCTTTATGAAAACGGACTGGAGGATATGGCTTCCTTCAGCCAGGGCTTCAGCAGCAAGCTGATTTTGGCCATTTCACCGCTTATTGCGGATACAATTTTGCCATTTGTGCTAAAACGTTACTTAAATCAACATCCGGAAACGGAAATAGAGGTTAAAATTATAGAGTCTGAGCAAATTGAACAAGCCGTTCTGAATGAAGAGGTGGATATCGGCTTGTCATGCCTGCCCACTGCCAATCCCGATCTGATCTGTGATCTTCTCTATACAGACAGGGTGATGTTTGTTTGTGCACATGATGGAAGGGACTTGGAATCAGCACCGCCACTGGATGAAAAAGAGATTTTGGAATCTCAGTATCTGCTGACACACAATCATCCGGGCTATTGGGGAGCCTTAACCAAGAGTATTAAAACCCGGTATCCGGGAGTGCGAATGATGAGAGTATCACAGGTGCATATTACAAAAAGATTTATTGTGGAAGGACTTGGTGTTTCCTTTTTGCCTGCTTCAACAGTCAGGAGGGAATTGCTGGAGGGAAGGATGCTGGAGGTGGACTGCCCCTCAATCCCGCTTCCCGAAGCTAACACCTATGCGCTCAGAAAATACGACCATCGAAAACAAAGGGAGTTCCTTTCCTTTGTAGCCGGCCACAGAATATAAAAAGGAGAGAAAACCAGATATGAAAAAGAAACTCGCGATGTTCAGTTTGGCGATGCTTCTACTTGCCGCATGCTCGTCCAACAATACCGGCGAAAAGAAAAAGTATCATGAAGGACAAAATATGGAGGCGGCTGAGAGCGTCTATAAGCAAAATTGTGCCTCATGCCATGGCAACAATTTGGAAGGCGGAACAGGTCCGTCCCTGGAGAAAATCGGAAGTAAATATTCCGAAAAAGAGATCATGAGCGTCATTCTGAGAGGAAGAAACGGCATGCCCGCAGGGATTTTAACCGGTGGGGACGCGAGGCTTGTTGCCGAATGGCTGAAAAAGGAGCATAAATAGGTTTTCCACAGAGAGATACAACAAGCAAAAAACCGCCAAGGCGGTTTACCACAGAGAGACACAACAAGCAAAAAAACCGCCAAGGCGGTTTACCACAGAGAGACACAACAAGCAAAAAACCGCCAAGGCGGTTTTCCACAGAGAGATACAACAAGCAAAAAACCGCCAAGGCGGTTTTCCACAGAGAGATACAACAAGCAAAAAACCGCCAAGGCGGTTTACCACAGAGAGACACTACAAGCAAAAAAACCGCCAAGGCGGTTTTTTTGTTTTTTATAAGATTGGAGACAGGAGCCGGGAGATGGACTCCCGGAACCGGATCCAGCGGGAGCGGTGCTGATATTCTTCCCAGGTCAGTTTACGGGACAGTTTGACATCCTCCTGGAAGGCATCGGTCAGCTGTTTCGCTACATCTTTATTATAGATAAAAGCATTAATCTCAAAATTCAGCTTCAGACTGCGGATATCGAAATTGGCTGTACCGACAGAGGAGATCTCATCATCTACTACGATAGATTTGGCATGGATAAAGCCGTTGTCGTAAATATACACGTTGGCTCCTGCTTTCAGCAAACCGCCGATATTGGACAGTGAGGCCCAATACACAAAAAGATGATCAGGCTTGTTGGGAATCATGATATTCACATTGACGCCGGAATGGCAGGCAATACGCAACGTGTCCAGCAAGCTCGCATCAGGAATAAAATAAGGTGTTTGTATGGTGATGGACTTTTTTGCCATCGAAATCATTTTGATATAGCCGTCCTTGATCTGCGGCCACTCCGATTCAGGCCCGCTTGTAACAATCTGCATGCCGACCGTTCCTTTGGCGTCTTCATTGGGGTATAATACCGGATCATAATCAATATCATGTCCGTACGACGCCTGGTTCCAATCAAGTATGAAGCGGGTTTGCATGGAAAGGACCGCTTTCCCCTGAATTCTCAGGTGGGTGTCACGCCAATTTCCAAATCTCGGACTGAGGCCAAGGTACTCATCCCCAATATTAAACCCGCCAACATACCCGATTTTTCCATCGATAATGACAATTTTACGATGATTGCGGTAGTTCATACGAAAATTAATAAAGGCAAATTTGCTTGGGAAAAAGACCTCCACTTCTCCTCCTGCTTTTCGAAGGTCGGCAAAGAAGTTTTTAGGAAGGGTTCTTGATCCGAGCTCATCATAAAGAACTCTGACTTTTACTCCCTGTTTGGCTTTTTCAATAAGAGCATCGCGAACTCTTCGGCCGAGATTGTCTTTTTTTATAATGTAATACTGCAGGTGGATATGGTTTTGTGCCTGATCAATATCATGAAGAAGGTTTTTAAACTTTTCTCCGCCTGTCGTATAAATATCTACAGAATTGTCGCTTGTAAATGGAGCTTCATTGTTTAGAAGCTGCATGTAGATTAAATCCTGGCTCGCCCGTTCCGGCTCACTGCTAAATTCAAACGAGCCATCCCGGATGTGGGTGATCTGTTTTTTTAACATCTGCTCCAGTCCAAGCTTTTTGCGGTCATCCCAATGGAAAAGCCGGTGCCTGTTCAAATTTTGGCCGAGCATTAGATATAGAAAGAAGCCGCCTAAAGGAATGAAAACAAGGACAAGGAGCCATGCCCAAGTGGAGCTGGCATCTCTTCGTTCCTTAAAAACGATGATGGCGGCAAGCAGTATATTTAAGATAGAAAAAAACATTAAAACGTAAGAAAATATGTGCATCGAAAATATTTGCATAGTTTCTCCTTACCTAACAGGATCGGTGTAAAAACCTAGATATTTACCATATCATATTCTTCAGACTTAGTCGTAATTCTTTACATATAAATAAGAGGAAACTCCTTCTTTTGCCACCTTCTATTATATATGAACCAGTATTTTTTCCATTTATTAGGATATAAAGTCCCCTCAGAAGGAAGCATATAAGAGTATTTTGGAGGATAACTTAAGATATGTAAGTATATTATGGCTAATCCTAGGCATTCCTAATAGCACCTGTCACATACTTATATATCCTAGAATACATAATTTGGTGTAACAAGGAAACTTCTATACAATAAAAAAGTTACTGTTATTTGTTGTCGTATAATGTCGAAAGAACAGAGGTGATTAAATGGATGCAAAAGTCAGTGTAAAAAATGTAACGAAAATCTTCGGAAAATCTCCGAAAACAGCCGTACAATTATTAAAAAAAGGAAAATCCAAAAGAGAGATCCTTAAAGAAACAGGCAGTACGGTAGGAGTAAACAATGCATCGTTTGATATCTATCCCGGCGAGATCTTTGTGGTCATGGGGCTATCCGGAAGTGGTAAATCAACCCTGATCCGAATGCTTAACCGGCTGATCGATCCTTCAAGCGGTGAAATTTTGATTGATAATGAGGACATCGTTAAAATGCCTCCAGCGAAATTAAGAGAGGTACGCCGAAAAACCATCTCCATGGTATTTCAAAACTTCGCACTTTTCCCTCACAAAACCGTGCTTGAGAACACAGAATACGGATTGGAAATTCAAAACGTTTCCGCTTCAGAGCGAAATGAAAAAGCAATGAAATCCCTTGAGATTGTTGGTTTAAAAGGGTTTGAAAACCAGTTTCCATCCCAGCTGAGCGGAGGTATGCAGCAGCGGGTCGGTCTGGCAAGAGCATTGGCGAGCGATACAGATATCCTTTTGATGGATGAAGCGTTCAGTGCACTGGATCCGCTTATCCGTAAAGATATGCAGGACGAGCTTCTTGAAATTCAAGACTCCATGCATAAAACTATCATTTTTATAACACACGATTTGGATGAGGCTCTTCGAATTGGCGACCGGATCGCCCTTATGAAGGATGGAAGCATTATTCAGATTGGAACTCCTGAAGAAATCATGATGAATCCTGCCAATGAATATGTAGAACGGTTTGTTGAAGATGTGGACTTATCACGTGTACTTACCGCTTCGCATGTTATGAAACGTGCAGAGAAGATCTCGCCGGACAGAGGACCGCGTGTGGCGCTCCAAATCATGAAAGATCAGGGATATTCCAGCATCTTTATCGTAGACCGCAAGCAGCGCCTGCTTGGAGCAGTTACTGCTGATGCAGCGTCCATGGCAGTAAAAGAGGGCAAAACGATAGAAGATGTAATGCATAAAGACGTGTTGACAGTAAAGGAAGACACATTGCTTTCCGATTTGTTTGAACCAATGACCAACACCCAGATTCCGCTTGCCGTCATAGATGAAGAAAAACGGCTTAAAGGAATTATTATTCGAGGTGCGGTCATCGGGGCACTCGCTGGAAACCGTGATGGGCTGAATGGAAAGGAGGATGACGAATGAATTTTCCGAAAATCCCTTTAGCACAATGGGTTGACCACTTAGTAGACTGGATTACCAGCACGTTTGACCCGCTTTTTAGTGCCGTTACAAGTTTTATTGAAGGACTGCTGGACAATCTTGTTAAGGTTCTTGATATCGGTCCTCCTATCCTGCTGATCTTGATCATTACACTTTTTGCGCTCTATACATGCCGATGGGGTGTAGCCATTTTTTCTTTGATCGGATTGTTATTGATCGATAACCTTGGGTATTGGGATGCGACAGTTCAAACGATCGCACTCGTGCTATCATCAGTCGTTCTTACGATTATTATTGGTATTCCGCTTGGAATCTGGGCATCCCAGAACGATACCGCGAAAAAAATCATTACTCCTATTTTGGACTTTATGCAGACGATGCCTGCATTTGTTTACTTAATTCCTTCGATCCTGTTTTTTGGAATCGGAGTCGTGCCTGGTATTCTGGCATCCGTTATTTTTGCGGTACCGCCAACCATCCGTCTGACGAACCTCGGAATTCGGGAAGTACCTGGCGACCTGATTGAAGCGTCAGAGGCATTTGGTTCAACCACAGGTCAAAAGCTGTTTAAAGTACAGCTCCCGCTTGCCGCTCCAACCATTTTGGCAGGGGTTAACCAAAGTATTATGCTGGCGTTATCCATGGTGGTTATCGCTTCACTAGTTGGTGCACCCGGACTGGGAGCTGAAGTGTACCGGGCTGTTACTCAGATTAAAGTGGGACAAGGTTTCGAAGCGGGTCTGTCTATCGTTATCATTGCGATTATTCTTGACCGTGTTTCACAAAACCTTCGTAAACCGCTTTTGGGCAACGTCATCAACAAGAAATGGGTGTATTCTGTTCTCGCAGCAGTTCTTGTGATTGCTTATGCAGTAACAGCATTGAGCCAAGCTGCCGTCACAAACCAAACAGGTTCTAAAAATGTCGGTGACCAGGTCAACTATGAAATTACAGGTATTGATCCTGGGGCAGGCCTAATGAAAGCCACTGAAAAAGCGATGAAGGATTATGGCTTGAAAAACGAATGGACGCTGAAAGAAGGTTCATCCGCAGCGATGACTGCAGAATTGAAAAAGGCGTATGAAAAGAAAGAACCGATTATCGTCACCGGCTGGACACCGCACTGGATGTTCAGTAAATATGATCTGAAGTATTTGAAGGATCCTAAAGGTTCGTATGGTAAGGGTGAATCCATTCACACGCTAACCCGTAAAGGATTTAAACAGGACAATCCGGGCGCCTACAAAATTCTGGATCAGTTCTACTGGAAACCAGCCGATATGGAAAATGTGATGGTGAAAGTCCAGGATGGCGCAAAACCTGCAGATGCTGCAGCGGATTGGGTTAAATCACATAAAAGGCAAGTGGCGAAATGGACCAAAGGCGCACCAAAAGGCAACGGCAAAGAAGTCAGCCTTGTTTATGTAGCCTGGGAATCTGAAATTGCAAGTACGAACGTCATTGCCAAAGTACTCGAACAAGAGGGCTATAAAGTAAAACTTCAGCAAGTGGAAGCAGGCCCGATGTTTGCCGGTGTGGCAGGCGGGAGCGCTGATGCCATGGTTGCCGCCTGGCTGCCAACCACTCACAAGGATTACTACGACAAGTACAAAGGCAAGTTTGAGGATCTTGGACCAAACCTGAAAGGTACAAAGCTTGGTTTGACGGTTCCGAAGTACATGGACATTAATTCAATTGAAGATCTGAAAAAAAGCAAATAATTGATGGAGGAAGGACGGCCGCTTAGGCTGTCCTTTTTTTACTTGGACTAATGCATTCACTTCGCTAATAAATATATAATGGAATACGCAAAAGCAGTGAATGGGGAGGCCAGCATGAATAACATCAATTGGGTTGTCAGTGATCCATATGTATTTCAAACCCTTCAGACTGTAATAGGTAAGGCTGTTGTTGTTCAAACGGAAAGGGGTTCTGTCCGGGGAACACTTAAACAGGTGGTACCGGATCATATTGTCGTGGAATCCGGAGGTAATTCGTTTTATATCCGAACCCAGCAAATCATCTGGGTAGTCCCGAATCCGCAGCTTGTTCCAGAGTAACTCAGCCATGAAAGAGATGGCGGCGAATCAAGCGGAAATCAGCGGAGGTGGAGCAACATGATGAAACGGGTCAATAAACTGGCAATTGAGCTTCCAAGGCCGGAGCATGGAGATATGAACGGAGCTGCGGCCGTTCAGGAACTGCTCGGCGGGAAGTTTGGGGAAATGTCCACACTTAATAATTACATGTATCAATCGTTCAATTTTCGCGGGAAGAAAAAGTTCAAACCGTTTTATGATCTGGTGGCAAGCATAACAGCCGAAGAGTTTGGCCACGTGGAGCTCGTGGCAAATGCAATCAATTTATTGTCATTCGGCAATACCTTTCCGGGCGATCCGGATATGACGCCTTTACAAAACGGCAAGGACGCACGTTATTCATTGCACTTTACCACGACCGCGCAGGCCGCCTATCCTGGGGATGGAATGGGCCGTCCATGGAATGGGGAATACGTAACCAACTCGGGTAATCTCGTGGCGGATCTGCTTCATAACTACCTGCTTGAAATTGGAGCCCGTACCCATAAAATGAGGGTGTACGAAATGACCGACCATCCGACAGCACGAACGATGATTGGCTACCTGCTCGTCCGCGGAGGGACGCATATTATTGCTTATGCAAAAGCCATTGAAGTGGCAACGGGTGTGGAGGTAGGAAAGATGCTCCCGGTACCGAGCCTTGATAACAACAAATTTGATTATGCGAAGCCATTCATGGACCAGGGACTCTATAATGTGCTTTATACATGGGGTGAACCGGAGTACCGGGACATCAGCAAGATCTGGAAAGGCAAGAACCCTGAAACCGGTCAGCAGTTAACGGTTATTGACGGCATGCCGGAAGGGGGAAGGGTGCCAGACTTTGAGGAACTGCCAGAAGAGTTTGCCCCAGGTATTGACCGGGACGATTATCAGCGCATTTTAAAGCGGCTGATGTCGAGTTTGTAAACGCAAAAACCCTGGCAAAGCTGCCAGGGTTCTGTTTATTGAAGAGCTTTTTTTAAAATGTCCAAGTTGCCTTTCATTAAGCTGATATAGTCTTTATCGCTGTCTTTTTTAGCTGGCGATTCAAGGTTGTGAAAGGACAGGGCTTCAGCACCGACTTCAGATTTTACTGTATCTGCTACACGGGGTTTCACGTTGTCCTCGAACAGTACATAGTTAATGTTATGTTTTTTAGAGAGCTCGATGATGGACTGCAGCTGTTTTTGTGTCGGCTCGTTGGAAGGAGAAAGACCGGAAATCGGAATCTGCTTTAAACCGTATCGTTTTTCCCAATAGCCGTATGCGGCATGGGAAACGAGAATCTCTTTTTTAGAGCTGTTCTGTATGGTTGTTTTGTAACTTTTGTCAAGCTTCATCAGCTCTGATTTTAATGCTGCAAAATTCTTTTCATATTCATTTTTATGTTTGGGATCTTTTTTTATTAAAGCATCCTTAATATTTTCAGCCATTTTGACAGAGTGCACCGGATCGATGAAAACATGCGGATCGGTATCGCCGTGATTGTGTTCATGATCACTATCTTCACCTTCTGCGTGTTCTGCCTCAAGCCTTATTCCTTGTGTAGCTTTAATGACAGTCGTTTTATTTTGATCAAGTGTGTCAATCGCTTTATCGGCAAATCCCTCGAGACCAGCACCATTATAAATAAACAAATCCCCATCTGACAGTTCTGACATCGTTTGTATAGTTGGCTCGTAATCGTGGGGTTCCACGCCTGCAGGAACCACATTTTTAACCGAGACATATTTTCCCCCGATTTTACTTGCAAAATCCTTGAGAGGAAAAATGGTCGTATTTACTGTTAATTTATTAGGATCTTTACTCGAACTTGTTTCCTTTTGGCCGGAACAGGCAGCAAGAAGGAAGGAAAAAATAGAAAGCATCGCAATAAGTTTAAGATATTTCATTGAATAATCAGCCTCTCCGTACAATCTCTTTTCAAAATATATCGTAATCGTTACGATTTGTAAAGGCGTTTGTTTATTAAAATGGTTTTGGAAAAGATGCCCACCATTTGTATAGTGGTATTCGGTAGAAATGATAACAAAAAACGTTTAAAAGCAGCTTCTTTGACAACTTTGTTTATCAAGAGTAAACTACAAAACGAAATGAGTACGATTTATGATAAGGAGGATTGACTGAATTGGCAAAGAAAGCAATGATTGAAAAGGAATTGAAGCGTCAGGCCATCGTTGACCGGTACGCAGAGAAAAGGGCTGAACTGAAGGCCGCCGGAGATTATGAGGGCTTAAGCAAGCTTCCTAAAAATGCGAGTCCCACACGGCTGCATAATCGATGTAAAGTAACAGGACGGCCAAGAGGCGTACTCCGCAAGTTTGAAATGTCCAGAATCGCTTTCAGGGAACTTGCCCATAAAGGCCAAATCCCTGGTGTTAAAAAATCCAGCTGGTAATAAAGGATAAAAGCATTTTTTCCAAAGCAGGAAAGAATGCTTTTTGTCATTTTGCGGAAAGATCCATATCAAATACACCCATAATATCAAGAAAGATTTCAGAAGTCATGGTTATTGCTTTTTCTGGTTGGTTGCTCCATTTTCATGTTAAGATAAACCATAATGATTACGATTTATATAAAGTTATTAAGGGAGGAACCAGAAGATGACAATCCATAAAAAAATTCCAACATACATATTAAGCGGCTTTCTTGGCTCAGGTAAAACGACGGTATTGCTGAAAATGCTTGCCGACTTTAAAACCAGAGGCCTTAAACCGGGAATTGTATTGAATGAGCTGGGGCAAGTCAATGTGGAAGGGCATCTGTTTAAAGGTGAAAAAATGCTGGAAATGCTGGACGGCTGCATCTGTTGTACGATTCAAGATGACCTGAGGGAGGAGCTGAAATTCTTTTTGCAGGAAGAAAATCAGGTGGATGTTCTGTTGATTGAGGGAACGGGCGTGGCCAATCCGAAGGAAATTTTGGAGGCACTCACTGATCCGCGGCTTCATAACGGGTTTGAAACTCAATCGGTCATCAGTCTGGCAGACGCCAGCAAATTTCTTGAATACCAAAGCATTTTCTCCAGTTCGAGGGAGATCCGGGAGATGCTGAATGAACAGATGAGCAGCGCCACGCTGATTCTTTTGAACAAGATGGACCTTATTCAGGAAAAAAATAAAGATAAAATCTATAAAAAATTGAGAAAGCTAGTTAAAGGTGAAGTGGAAATCATTGAGACGGTGTATGGCAACGTCTCTCTTGATGAACTGTTAAAAAAGCGGATGAGCACGGTCTCCGTTACCCTGGGTGAAAGTGAGACAAATACCCACCATCATCATGACCATCACCACGAGCATCCGTTTAAAGCGGTTAAAATTGAAAATATTCCGGCAGTGGAGCGGATTCGCTTTGAAAAGTGGCTGAAAAAATTACCGGAAAGTGTGCTTCGGGCGAAGGGGATGGTGCAACTTGCTTCTCCAAGTGGTCTCTATCAATTTCAATTTGCCTCAAAAGAAGTGGAGATGGAACGGATGGAAGACCAGGAATGCTCTACGTGTCTAATTTTAATTGGCTACAATATGCCGGTTGATGACCTTCAAACATCATTCCAGAAGGAATTTCTGCAAACGCTGCAAGCATAAACGGATTTTAACGGACAAAAGGCGGAAATATGGTAAACTGGCTGTTGAACAGTGAATTGAAGGAGGATCCATCGAGTGATACGTTTTGGTGTGATAGGTACAAACTGGATTACAGATGCCTTTTTGAAAGCAGCAGGTGATCTCGAAGAGTTTAAGCTGAATGCAGTTTATTCGCGTACAGAGGAAAAAGGCAGGGAATTTGCAGGGAAACATGGAGTTTCGACTGTTTACACGGATTTTAACGAATTTGCTTCATCCGATTTAATCGACGCGGTTTATGTGGCAAGCCCAAACTCATTTCATGCCCGGCAGGTCATTGAGCTGATGAACCATGGCAAGCACGTGCTTTGCGAAAAACCACTTGCTTCAAATGCCGATGAAATCAAGGAAATGATTGAATCGGCCAAGGCGAACAACGTGGTTATGATGGAAGCAATGAAATCAACATTTCTTCCCGGCTTCAAAGCCGTCAGGGATCACTTGTCCGAGATTGAAACCATCAGAAGGTATGTGGGCAACTACTGTCAGTATTCTTCACGATATGATGCGTACAAGGAAGGAACGATTCTTAATGCGTTCAAACCAGAGTTCTCAAATGGAGCACTCATGGACCTTGGCACATATTGCATATACCCGCTGGTGGTGTTGTTTGGCCGGCCAAAGTCGGTTAAAGCGAGCGGAATTAAGCTTGAGACCGGGGTGGACGGAGAAGGCAGCATTTTACTGACCTATGACACGATGGAAGCGGTCATTACGTATTCGAAAATTTCCGATTCCTCCCTTCCTTCCGAGATTCAAGGGGAGAAGGGAAGCATTGTCATCGACCGGATCCATACACCGGAGAAGGTCGAATTACGGTACAGGGGCGGAGATTCACGGGATATCTCGGTTTCTCTCGAACATGAACCGATGTACTATGAAACGAAAGAATTCATCTCCTTGATTCAGCAGGGAAAACTGGAATCGGATATCAATTCGCACGATAACTCGCTTGCTGTAATGGAAATTATGGACGACGTTCGCAGCCAGCTTGGCGTTGTTTATCCGAATGACCGTAAATAATAGGAAGAGTAAGCTGCTCAAATGGTGTTTGGGCAGCTTATTTTTTAGGCAAGGTTTTCCTCACTCCAAATTGTTTACGATTTTTTTATGAATGATAAAGGTGAATCTGTGTATTCATTTATAATGGAGGAAAAGATGGAATTAAGGACATTTCATAGCTGAGGAGAGATATAGATGACCACAAAGAGAGTGAAAAAAGCGATCATTCCGGCAGCGGGGCTGGGTACACGATTTTTGCCGGCGACAAAAGCCATGCCGAAAGAAATGCTTCCGATCGTGGATAAACCAACCATTCAATATATCGTGGAAGAGGCAATCAATTCCGGAATCGAGGATATACTGATCGTTACCGGAAAAGGGAAGCGGGCGATTGAGGACCATTTTGATTACTCATTTGATCTGGAACATAGTTTATTCTCGACAGGCAAGGTCAAACTATTGGAAGAGGTGCAGCGCTCTTCGGAAATGGCTGATATTCATTATATCCGGCAGAAACATCCGAAAGGGCTGGGCCATGCGGTTTGGAGCGCACGGAAGTTTATCGGCAATGAGCCTTTTGCCGTTTTGCTTGGAGATGACATTGTTCAGGCAGAAACTCCCTGCATCCGCCAGATGATAGAGCAATTTGAACGCACGGAGTCCTCCGTGATTGGGGTAAAACCAGTCCCGGACGAAGAGACCAGCCGGTACGGTATTGTGGAAACGAGTTCAAAGTCCGGGCGCCTATACGAGGTAGCAAACTTTGTGGAAAAACCGCCTCGCGGTGAAGCGCCCTCCAACCTTGCCATCATGGGGCGCTATATTTTGACACCTGAAATTTTTTCATTTCTGGAGAACCAGGAAGCAGGAGCCGGAGGTGAAATTCAGCTGACCGATGCGATCCAAAAACTGAATCAGATTCAACACGTATATGCCTATGAGTTTGAAGGGAATAGATATGATGTGGGAGATAAGCTGGGCTTTATTACAACTTCCGTTGAATTCGCTCTGCAGAATGAAGAGCTTCGCGAACCTCTCCTTCATTATTTAAAAGAAAGAATACTGAAACATCCTTAAAAAAAGCACCTAAGGATAAAATGTGAGGAGTGGCAAGATGGCTAAGTACTGGTCAGATCTAAAGCCTGAAAAAAAACATCTGATACTGGCCTGGGCACTTCTTTTAATTTTTATGTCTCCTCCTTTTATTCTTGGTGAGGATGCACACATCAGGGTGCATGATAATATGGACTCCAACATTGCATGGTACAACGTGCTGAAAGAAAGCGGGCAGTTGTTTGGGCCGATGGACAGCGTTATTCCCCAGATTATTAATGGCCTGCCGCGCAACGCGTTCGGCACAGAATTCAGCCTGATTCAATGGTTTCACAATTGGTTTTCATCCATGACAGCCTACGCGCTGAGCCAGGCGGTCACACGGATTTTTGCTTTTCTTGGCATGTACCTTCTATTGAAAAAACACATCCTGCCAGACAAGAAAGCCTATCCTGTATCGGTTTGGGTATCGGTTGCCTTTGCACTCACTCCGTTCTGGCCATCGGGTATGCTTAGCACCCTTGGCCAGCCTCTTGCCTTATGGGCCTTTTTGACAATCCGGAAGCATGAGGACACATGGAAGGAGTGGCTAACACTTATTCTTCTTCCTTTATACTCGAGTTTTGTTCTTGGATTTTTCTTTTTTCTCAGTGCTTTGGGTGTGTTTTGGCTTTGGGAACTGGTCACAAAAAAGCGGTGGAATTTACGTTTTTTGGGAAGCATTGCATTGATGACAGCCATTTATCTTCTGATTGAATACAGGCTTGTTTATTCACTGATAGTCCCGCAAGCCCCAACCAGCAGGGATGAATTCCAGATTTCGACCCTTGCGTTCTTGCGATCCGTCCAGCTCGTGTTCAAAAACTTTCTTTTGGGACATACCCATGACATGACGGTACATACAGTCGTCATTTTACCTGTGTTGTTTGTAGCGCTGTATAAATCCTGGGGCAGAAAAAAGGATGAAAAGCAGGTAAAGCTCTTTCAGTTTTTATTTTTACTTAATGTTTTCCTGTCTGTTTGGTATGCCTTCTGGTTTTATAAAGGCTGGATTCCCATCAAAGATCACTTTCACTTTATTGCTACGTTTAACTTTGCAAGGTATCATTTCCTTCGCCCGCTTGTCATTTATGTACTCTTTGCATTGGGCATTTGGCTGTTATGGGATAAAGAGAAATGGCGGACGTGGATCCGGGCCGGATTGATGCTTCAGGTTTTTATCCTGTGCTGTTTTAATGAGGAAATTTATTATCGTTTCTGGCAAACCCCTTCGTTTAAACAATTTTATGCGGAGAAGCAATTCCAGCAGATTGAAAGCTATATTGGAGAGCCACAATCCTCCTATCGTGTAGCCAGTTTGGGCATTCATCCTGCGATCGCTCAATATAATGGATTTTATACGCTGGATACGTACAATAATTATTATCCGTTGTCCTATAAACACGAATTCCGTAAAATCATTCAGAAAGAATTGGAAAGGAGTCCGCGGCTTGCGGCTTATTACGACGATTGGGGAAACCGCTGCTATTTGTTTTCGGCAGAGCTGGGAAAGCGTTATAACTACACGAAAAACTCCAAAAAGAGAATTAAGCATCTGCAGCTTAACACGACTGTTTTTACACGGATGGGTGGAGAATACATTTTATCTGCGGTTCCGATTGTTAATACAAAGGAAAATAATCTGCAATACATAAGGAAATTTACTCAGCGTGACTCGGCATGGACTATCTATCTTTACCGTGCCGTCAAAGAGGGTCAATTATGAAAACAGGAACAGGTGGAAAGTCGATGAATCATTCGTTTGTGCGTTTCTTAATGGTAGGTGTGGTCAATACACTTGTCGGGTTAGGATCCATCTATCTTCTGCTGCATGGTACGGGGGCTTCGTATTGGGTGGCTACATTTCTGGGAAATGCCATTGGTGCTTGTGTCAGCTATGTATTAAACCGGGTATTTACATTTAAAAGCCAATCTCCCGTCAGCGGCAGCATTATGCGCTTTATCGCAGTCATCCTGGCTTGCTATGTTATTGCCTATTATGCGGCGATCCGGATGGCTGTTTGGGGCTTTCATGCCCTGCTGCCCGAATATGGCCAGGCGGCGGATGATGCAGCGGTATTGATTGGAACAGGGCTTTATACGTTGTTGAATTATGCGGGACAAAGATGGCTGGTGTTTCCCCCGGAAAAAGGGGTCGGAAGCCATCTTTAGCTGCTTGATTTTGAGGGTTTAAAAGAGTATCATTATAAAACTGGGTTTTTTATTATTAAAGGAATGATGGATATGTTGACTTCAAACTTTAAATTGACCGGCCAATCCTGAACCGCAAAGCGGTTCGGGATTTTTTTTTCCTAAGGGAAACATTATTTTAGGAGGGGAACATGGAAATCGTACATGAAAGAGAGAAGATTGGAAAAAGGGTTGCCTGGCTTGCATTGGTCAGCAACTGTATATTAACCATAGGGAAAGTTGCAGTGGGGCTGCTGGCCGGAAGTGAATCTGTGTTTGCGGACGGAATTCACTCGGCTGCGGACATTGTGGCTTCTATAGCTGTTCTCGCTGTGGTCGGCATTTCCAATAAGCCGCCTGATGA
The DNA here is from genome assembly GCF_004127935.1 of Fictibacillus sp. S7. Taxonomy (NCBI): domain Bacteria; kingdom Bacillati; phylum Bacillota; class Bacilli; order Caryophanales; family Fictibacillaceae; genus Fictibacillus; species Fictibacillus sp. S7. Next base: position 4,080,744 of record NZ_QJKL01000001.1, read on the forward strand.
GGACCATCCGTTTGGACATGGGAAAGCAGAAGTCCTGAGTGAAGGCTTTGTTGGAATCATTCTATTTCTTGTCAGCATTTACATTGTTGTTGAAGGGATTCTTGGTTTCCTGGGGGAGCCTGAAGCTCCTGAATACATTGCATTGGTGGCGGCTCTGTTTTCCTATGTTGCGAAACATCTTCTGTATCGCAATTCAATGAAACTTGGAGAGAAGTATAACAGTAAAGCCATCATAGCGATCGCCTTTGACCATAAAGCAGATATTGTGGCTTCTCTGGCTGCTTTTTTTGGTGTAATTCTTTCCATTATCGGCGAGAAATATAATATACACTATTTGCTCTATGGCGATGCAGCAGCGAGCTTGATCGTGGCCTTTCTCATACTAAGAATTTCTCTGAAGCTTCTGGGCTCGTCGATCGACATCCTCATGGACAAAAATATTGAGAAGCCGGTTCTTTCTCAATATCGAAAAGTCGTCATGGAGTTTCCCGATATAAAGCGAATCGACCGCATGAGAGCAAGAACACATGGACATTACATTATTTTGGACCTGCGCATATCGGTTAATTTTGATTTGAGCATTAAAGAAGGGCATGATATCGCCAGAAACCTGAGAGATGAACTTCAAACACAGTTTCCGGATATATCAGAAGTCTTTATCCATATCAATCCATACTTTCCCGACAAAGAGTGACTGATGTCACTCTTTGTTTATGCTGAAGAAAAACGGGAATAGGTTTTGCATAAGAAATGAAGGAGGAGATCTCAAATGAAAACGATTAATGTTCAGCTTGAATATACGGCAGAAGCACATGAAACGTTTGATAAGGACCTTCGTAACAAGCTAAATGATAATCTAAACAGTTTAGGGCTTAAAGTAGTTTCAATTGCAGATTTCGGCTCATCAAATGATAACCTGCCAAGCTCGGAATCCGGAAAAGCAAAACCTGACGCTTCAGGAAATCAGGTCGCCATTATCCCTGATGACAATACTTCGGCGGGAGGCCAGTCCACTCCTGATGAACAGCTGCCCGGCCATGAAAATTCCGGAAAATAGAAAACAAGACACAAAGCTTCTCATCATCGGATGGGGGCTTTTTTTTGACTCAAGAAGCAGGAGCAAATGAATAAATCTGCATGCGAAGGAAATAGAAGAAAAATGCCGAAATAAGCAGTTAACACCGTAAACAGCTGAATATGTAGTAATATATCCTCAAATCAGAACAAATTTGTTGAAATAAAAAGGAATAATACTTAAATTGTTGAAAGGTATGTGGAGTATAGTTTCGTTTTACATTCTGAAGTTTTTACATAATCCCATATCCCGTGCCAGTAGGAAGTAAGCACTACCAATAATCCAGGAATAGAGGTGCTTACCGTGAACTATCACCAGGTTACGGTTGAAATAAAACGTGAATACGATATCTTCATCGCCCGGCAGAAGGGAAAGGTACTGGCACGGGAGATCGGATTTAATGCAGTTGATCAAGTGAGAATTAAGACAGCAATATCCGAGCTTGCAAGAAATATCTATCTCTACGCAGGCGAAGGAAAAATCATTGTAGAAGCGATCAGGGAAAACCATCGCGCCGGTATCCGTGTTTCGGCCGTCGACCGCGGGCCTGGTATTCAAGATATTAATCTGGCACTCCAATCCGGTTACACCAGTTCGGGAGGATTGGGAACAGGCTTGCCGGGTGTTCAGAAGCTTATGGATATCTTCAACGTTCATACCATGCTGGAAGTAGGAACCGAAGTTACTGCCATCAAGTGGTGTATGCAACGATTAAATTAACAGCCGCCAACTCCTTATGGAAAAAGGAATAGCGGCTTATTTTTATTCTTCTTCCATCTCTATACCGTGTTATGAGATAAAAGAAAAACACCCTCCCTTATGAACGAAGGCGGGTGATGTTTTTTGATTTTATTTTTTTGGAATGAAAAAGGGACCGGTTCATAAAAGATAGTTTCCGGGCATTTCCCTTGTAATGAATAATCTCCAATAGTTGATTCAGTGCTTTTAACTGGTCGGTTTCGTTCAAGCGGATGCGCCTCCTTCTTCCTACACTATATGGAGAAGTGATGGCTGATATGTTTGGGGAACAAAAAAATCAGGTTAAGTATTTCTTGTGGGTGACGGTGTTGAGCAAGATGTATTGTCCTTCTTTTAACACTTCAGCATATAATTTGGCTTCGCTTTCGGAAACGCCGATCATTATGAGTTTTTGCAGAATATTTGGTGGAGCTGGCAGGTTTTTTTGAGGCTCAGAGGGGTTGACGATGATCATGTGTTCTGTTTTCATGCCATCTTTCTTAAGTAACTTTAGTTTATTGAGAACTTTATTTTCTGAAGGATAAATACCAATAACCCTGCGAGTATTCATGGAAAAACCTCCTGTTTAATTGTTAATCGCAAATAAAAGGGAATATTATGTAAATTCCCTTTGTAGGTAACTTCAAAACTCTTTTTTAAAAACTTTTTTTATTTTAATGTTTGAACAAGAGTTAATGAGGGTAAAAAGCTTTTGAAGCAACTCACCCCCTTTATTGCCAAAGCCTATGGGTTTTGGTTTTTTTCTGCTTAGCGTACCGAGGAAAGCAGAAAGAATAGAGGTAAAAAAGAATGACAGAGGTTATTCTGGCAACGGTATTGCCGATGGTAAAGGGGGAAACAACCCGGGTAAGCCATTGCCGCATGCTCCCTGGTGATCGGATTTTGGATGGGGTTGGGCATCCATAAAAAACAGGCACGTAAAGTGATATAAAAAGGTCTGCCTTTTCAGAGGGCTGGCTTTTTTTGCTTATATGAGCGAATTTCTTTAAAAAAAGAAAAACAGTAGCATACTATACATTCTTCCATGCGGTATTGATTTCCAATATTTGACGCGCGAATATTTGTTCGTAAAAATTAGAGTTTCACAGGTCTGCTGTGTTATAATCTTATTAGCAAAATTTAGGACGGAGGTTATGAATGTGAGCGAAACATTTGAGCTCGTATCTTCTTATAAACCTCAAGGAGACCAGCCTGAGGCAATACGTCAGCTTGTAAAAGGAATTAATGAGAAGAAGGAAAAAATGACGCTTCTTGGGGCTACAGGTACAGGAAAAACCTTTACGGTATCCAATGTCATCAAGGAAGTAAACAAACCGACTCTGGTAATTGCCCACAACAAAACGCTTGCCGGGCAGCTCTACAGCGAATTCAAGGAATTTTTTCCGAATAACGCTGTTGAATACTTTGTAAGTTATTACGATTATTATCAGCCGGAAGCCTATATTCCGCAGTCTGATACATTTATAGAAAAAGATGCAAGCATTAACGATGAAATCGATAAGCTAAGGCACAGTGCCACGTCTTCCTTGTTTGAAAGAAAGGATGTCATTATCGTATCCAGTGTGTCCTGCATCTATGGCCTCGGGTCCCCGGAAGAATATAAGAGCATGGTAATTTCGCTGCGTACCGGAATGGAACGTGACCGCGATCAGCTCTTGAGGGATTTGGTGGACATTCAGTATAACCGCAATGATATTAATTTCACCCGCGGTACTTTTCGCGTGCGCGGCGATGTCGTGGAAATCTTCCCTGCTTCCCGTGATGAACGGTGCCTGCGTGTGGAATTTTTTGGTGATGAGATCGACCGGATTACAGAGGTAGATGCCCTCACAGGTGAAATTGTCGGCGAGCGTAATCATGTGGCCATTTTTCCGGCATCCCACTTTGTCACCCGTGAAGAAAAAATGAAGATGGCCATTCAGAGGATTGAAGCTGAACTCGAAGAGCGGCTGAAGGAATTGAATGATGCCGGCAAGCTGCTTGAAGCCCAGCGTCTGGAGCAGCGCACCCGCTATGATATTGAGATGATGAGTGAAATGGGCTTTTGCTCGGGGATTGAAAACTATTCTCTTCATCTGACATTGCGCCCCATCGGATCCACCCCGTACACACTTCTTGATTATTTTCCCGATGATTCTATGATCGTGATCGATGAGTCGCATGTGACACTGCCGCAAATACGCGGAATGTACAATGGTGACCAGGCACGTAAAAATGTACTCGTTGAACATGGATTCCGCTTGCCTTCAGCGAAAGACAACCGACCGTTGACGTTCGATGAATTTGAAGGAAAAGATAAGTTTCAGCACATTTATGTATCTGCAACACCCGGCCCATATGAAGAGGAGCATGCTCCGGAACCCATCCAGCAGATCATCCGGCCTACCGGATTGCTGGATCCAACCATTGAAGTGCGTAAGAGCAAAGGTCAGATTGACGATCTTCTTGGTGAGATTAACGACCGTGTTGCCAAAAATGAACGCGTGCTCGTGACTACGCTCACCAAAAAAATGTCTGAAGATCTGACTGATTACCTGCAGGAAATGGGTATAAAGGTAAGATACCTCCATTCTGAGATTAAAACGCTGGAGAGGATTGAGATCATCCGGGATTTGAGGCTCGGTGTGTTTGATGTGCTAGTGGGGATTAACCTTCTCAGGGAAGGACTCGACATTCCTGAGGTTTCTCTTGTTACGATACTCGATGCGGATAAGGAAGGATTCCTTCGTTCCGAAAGATCCCTGATTCAGACGATCGGCCGTGCGGCACGTAACAGCAATGGACATGTCATTATGTATGCCGACAAGATCACCAGGTCCATGGAGATTGCTATCGGTGAAACACAGCGGCGCAGAAACGTACAGATGCAGTACAACGAGGAACATGGCATTGTGCCGCAAACGATAAAAAAAGCGGTTCACGATGCCATCCGGGCCACTCAGGCGGCAGAAGATGCCGAAGAGTACACATCCAAGGCACCAAAACAGAAGATGAGCAAAAAAGATCGCGAAGCCTTCATCGGGCGAATGGAAGCTGAAATGAAGGATGCGGCAAGAAATCTGCAGTTTGAACGTGCAGCAGAACTTCGCGATTTGATACTTGAGCTAAAAGCTGAAGGGTAAGGTGATAACAAGTGTCTACGAATCAAAACATTACGGTGAAGGGTGCACGCGCTCATAACCTGAAAAATATAGATATTACGATTCCTCGTGATAAGCTCGTGGTTCTGACAGGACTGTCAGGATCGGGGAAATCCTCGCTTGCTTTCGATACCATTTATGCCGAGGGGCAGCGACGCTATGTCGAGTCCCTCTCAGCCTACGCGAGGCAGTTCCTTGGGCAGATGGACAAGCCGGATGTTGACTCCATTGAGGGCCTTTCTCCCGCTATTTCCATCGACCAGAAAACAACGAGCAGAAACCCCCGTTCCACAGTAGGAACGGTCACAGAGATTTACGATTATTTACGGCTTCTGTTTGCCAGGATCGGGCGGCCGGTCTGTCCGAATCATGGCATTGAAATTACCTCTCAGACCATTGAACAGATGGTTGACCGCATTCTCGAATATCCTGAACGCACCAAGCTCCAAATTTTGGCTCCGGTCGTTTCCGGGCGAAAAGGAGAGCATGTCAAAATTCTTGAGGATATCAAGAAGCAGGGCTATGTTCGTGTTCGAGTGGACGGAGAGCTTTTGGATGTCAGCGAAGACATTAAGCTTGAGAAGAATAAGAAGCATTCCATCGATGTGGTTGTCGACCGGATTGTAGTGAAGGAAGGAATCGCCACCCGGCTGGCGGATTCGCTTGAGACGGCATTGAATTTGGCAGGCGGAACGGTAACGGTGGATGTCATGGGAGAAGAAGAGCTTTTGTTCTCTCAAAACCATGCGTGTCCGTATTGCGGATTCTCCATTGGGGAACTTGAGCCAAGATTATTCTCCTTCAACAGCCCATTCGGAGCCTGCCCATCATGCGACGGACTCGGAATGAAACTGGAGGTCGATCCGGAACTCGTCATTCCGGACTGGGACCTGACGCTAAATGAAAATGCCATTGCACCCTGGACGCCTGTAAGTTCACAATATTATCCGCAGCTTCTGAAAAGCGTGTGCACTCACTTTGGCATCGATATGGATGTTCGCGTAAAGGATCTGCCAAAAGATCAGCTTGATAAAATTTTATATGGCGGCGATACGGAGCGAATCCGGTTCCGCTATAAAAATGATTTCGGGCAGGTTAAAACGAGCGATATCTACTTTGAAGGAGTTCTTGCGAACGTAGAACGCCGTTACAAAGAGACAGGTTCGGATTACATCCGTGAGCAGATGGAAGGCTACATGGGCCAAAAAGCATGTCCGACCTGCAAAGGATACCGTTTGAAAAATGAGGCGCGGGCTGTGTTAATTAATGGTCAGCATATTGGTGAAGCGACAGCGCTGTCCGTGACCGAAGCCAAGGAATTTTTCGAGAACCTCGATCTTACCAACAAAGAACGCGCGATCGCCCGTCTTATTCTTCGTGAGATCGTGGACCGGATCGGATTCCTCGTTAACGTCGGCCTTGATTATCTGTCCTTGAACCGCGCGGCAGGAACATTGTCCGGTGGAGAGGCACAGCGAATCCGTCTGGCCACACAGGTAGGTTCAAGGCTGATGGGTGTGTTGTATATTCTCGATGAACCGTCCATCGGACTTCATCAGCGGGACAATGACCGGCTGATCCGTACGCTTGAAGAAATGAGAAGCCTCGGAAATACGCTGATCGTTGTCGAACATGATGAGGACACCATGCTGGCGGCCGATTATATTATCGATATTGGCCCTGGAGCAGGTGCCCATGGTGGAACGATTACGGCACAGGGCTCGCCGAATGAAATTATGGATGATCCAAATTCCCTGACCGGGCAATATCTGTCAGGCAAACGTTTTATTCCGCTCCCGTCCCAAAGAAGGAAGCCGGACGGAAGGAACATTGAAATTGTGGGAGCTACCGAAAATAACCTTAAAAACGTAAAAATAAAAATTCCATTGGGGCTCTTTACCGGAGTAACCGGTGTTTCCGGTTCAGGAAAAAGTACGCTCGTCAATGAAATTCTTCATAAGGCATTGGCCCAGAAGCTTCATAAAGCGAAAGTAAAACCGGGGCAGCATAAGGAAATCAAAGGGCTGGAGCATATTGACAAGGTTATTGATATCGACCAGTCCCCGATCGGACGAACTCCTCGTTCCAATCCGGCAACCTATACCGGTGTGTTCGATGACATCCGCGATGTATTTGCCTCTTCCAACGAAGCAAAGGTTCGCGGCTACAAAAAGGGCCGGTTCAGCTTCAATGTAAAAGGCGGCCGCTGTGAAGCGTGCCGCGGGGATGGGATCATTAAAATTGAGATGCATTTCCTGCCGGACGTGTATGTGCCATGTGAAGTTTGCCATGGAAAACGCTATAACCGTGAAACGCTGGAAGTGAAATACAAAGGAAAAAATATTGCGGATATCCTGGATATGACAGTGGAAGAAGGGGTTGAATTCTTCGCCAACATTCCAAAGATCAACCGCAAGCTGTCCACCATCCTTGATGTCGGATTAGGATACATCAAGCTGGGCCAGTCAGCGACTACCCTTTCCGGAGGAGAAGCACAGCGGGTGAAGCTTGCTTCCCAGCTTCATAAGCGTTCAACGGGTAAAACGATCTATATCCTTGATGAACCGACAACAGGACTGCACGTTGATGACATTTCACGTTTGCTCAAGGTGCTTCAGCGCCTTGTGGATAACGGAGATTCCGTCGTCGTGATCGAGCATAATCTGGATGTTATCAAACAATGTGACTACTTGATTGACCTCGGACCGGAAGGCGGAGATAAAGGCGGTACCCTCGTGGGTGCAGGAACGCCCGAAAAGCTTGCCGAGGTTGCCGAATCTCATACCGGCCGTTATTTGGCGCCGATTTTAAAACGTGATAAAAAGCGAATGGAAACATTGCTGAAACAAAGAGAATCAGTAACAAAATAATTTGAGGCAAAAAGAAGAGCCTGCGAGAAAATCCTCGCAGAGCTCTTCTATTTTTTTAGAAATAGTAATAGCTTGTATATAAGAAAGTTGATCAAAAGGACGATCAAACTGCCGACCAGGGCAGCCAGAATCCGTTCACCAGCAGAATAGCCGGCTCCTGTGTCGGAAAACGCACTGTATACAATTCCTGCCACCATAAGCAAGGTTAAAAAAATCGTAAAAAATTTAATTCCTTTTTCAGTTGAAAACATGTTATCCTCCATTAAGATTTCCCTTTCTAGTTGGGGAGCCAGTTACCCATAAAAACTGTGGGAAGGCAAAAACAAATATCCTCTTCTAAGATAGCTTATAATAAGGGAAAAAAACAAATACTCACCTTATTTTTAAAAGGATGTCTTTTTATTTGGTAGAATTACAAAGGGTAATCCTTTTCATTGCAGCAGTAAACCAGGAGGAAATGCAGCATGAGCACAAATTTGAATCGTATTTTATCATCTCTATGTTATTTCAGCATGTTTTTTGCCCCGTTTTTATTTCCAGTCGTCATTTATTTAGCTGTGCAGGATCAAGAGGTCATGAGACATGCGAAGCGGTCCTTTCTCTCGCACCTTTTTCCCGTCATCGCTATTCCTTTGAGCATCATTATTGTGGCCGAAACCGAATTCAGCATTACATCCATTGTGGTGTGCGCCATTCTGTTTGGACTGAGTTCACTCGTAATTATGGTATGGAATATTGTTCAGGGAATAAAAACCTTAAAAGCATAAATGGTAGTGCGGTATCCACCGACCGGAACAGAAAAGAACCCTGCATCCAGAAACAGCCGGCGCCGGTTTTTAAACTTTGAAGGAGGCGTCAAGTTATATGGAAGAGCGAAAAATGATTTTAAACATGCTTAACGAAGGCAAGATATCAGTGGAGGAAGCTGAAAAATTATTGCTTGCGGTTAATCATAAAAAAACGTTTGCGCTGCCTTCGGGGACATTGGGCAAAAAAAATAAAGACCATAAAAAGGTGCCTTCCCAAGGGTTTAAAGTAGGGAAGTTCTTGAACCGGGTGGTTAAGCGGATTAAGACCGCAGACTTTGACCTGAATTTTGGTCCTCATGAGGATGTCCATCATATTTTTGAAGACCGGCATGTTATGTTTGAGGACATTGATATAGAAATTTATAATGGTTCAATCACCCTTGTACCGTGGGAACGAAATGATGTTCAAATTGAATGCGAAGCTGAAGTGTATAAAATTCCGGAAGGGACAGCAGCAAAAACGAAATTTCGCAATGAAACCTTCTATGACTGCGATGCCACACGGCTTCGTTTCTATGCGAGAAATAAACATCAAAAAGTGAATGCAGTAGTTTCTATTCCCAAAAAACAATATCACGAAATCAAGTGCGTGACATTCAACGGCGGAATCAAAACGAGTGATTGTCAGAGCCGCCACCTGGAACTGAAATCTACCATAGGGTCTCTGTTCGTCAACCGATGCGGCGGCGATAAATTAAAAGCGGAAGCTTCCAATGGGAGCATTACGCTGAAGGAAAGCAATTGGAAGGAACTCGTTGCAGAAACAATGAATGGCCCCGTCCGGCTGAACGGAAAGTCCGAGCAAATCCGGATTGAGACCATCAACGGATCCATTTATTACCGTTTAGACACACCGGCATCAGGGTATGCATCTTTAAAAACAGTGACGGGTAAAATAGAAGCAGAATTACCGGGATCTCTTGAAGTGGAGGCAAGCCTGAAAACCTATGTTGGCGGACTTGTCAGCGACTTTGACGGTATGGAAGTGTTGGAACAAAAAAAGGAAGTTACGAAGAAGTTTCTCCGTTTTATTGCAAATAAGGGAAGTGAACCGGCCTACCGGATGGAAGCCGAGGCGAAGACAGGCTCCATTGCTGTACTCAAGGCAAAACAGGAAGGCTGATTATTCCGAAAGAAAGTGAAGTGCAGTAAATGTTTATGAATTGGATCATCTCTCTGCTTGTTAACACCGTCGTCCTTATGGTGGTAGCCGGCTATTATGAACCGTTTAAATTGGAGGGGGCAGGGGCAGCCCTGCTGGCCAGTATTATCCTCTCCATCTTCAACCTCTTCATCAAGCCCGTTTTGGTTTTATTGACACTTCCTGTAACGGTTTTGTCTTTCGGGCTATTTCTGATTGTTATTAATGCGGTTCTTTTAATGCTTACGGCTGAAGTCATGGGATCGAGCTTTGAAATTGACGGGTTTGGCGCTGCTTTTCTGGCAGCGATTATCATTTCAATATTGAATTTGCTGATCCAAAACTTCATTATTGAACCGATGCAAAAAAGGAAGCGTTCCAGCTAGGGGCGCTTTTTTTAGAAGATAGAATACGTTCCTGTTGTAAAAAGGAGGGGAAACATGGAGTCACAAAGGCTGATCTATCGAGCATACACCAAAGAGGACGATGAATTCTATGCTTCCATGTGGGGACAGCCGGATATTGTCCGGTACATAGGCAAGGGACTAACCAAAACGAAAAAGGAAGCGGTCCGCAGTTTGGAGAACTGGATTCTTCCGGGGTATAAAAACGGGATGGGGCTGTTTGTCATCATTCTGAAAGAAACCGGGGAGCCCATTGGACATGCCGGCCTGGTTCCCCAGGTCGTGGAAGGTCGGAAAGAAACAGAGATTGGCTATTGGCTTAAAAAGCCATTCTGGGGAAAAGGATTTGCTTCTGAAGCTGCCGGTTTTTTTATGTCATACGGCAAAGCTGAGCTTCATCAAAGCAGACTCATCTCATTGATTCATCCTAAAAATGCAGCCTCCATTGCGGTGGCGAAAAAGCTGGGCATGGTCTATGAAAAAACAGTATTCTTTAATGGAAGCCGCACGCGTGTTTATGCAACCGGCCAGCCGCAAACCATATGGGAAGCAATAACTTGCGATTAAGCCCGTAAATTGTGTTTTGTTTCCGTATTGCTGATAGTGTTACAATAAATAGGAATGCAAGAACTATAGGAGGATACCATGGCAAAAGTACATACAAAAGAGTTGATAGATAAGTTTCAGCTTGAACTGGTCAGCGGGGAAGAAGGCGTTCACCGAACCATCACCACCAGCGATATTTCCCGGCCGGGCCTGGAGATGGCAGGATATTTTACATATTATCCGGCAGAGCGCCTTCAGCTTTTGGGTAAAACGGAACTGACCTTTATCAGTGAGCTGCCGCCGCCGATTCGAAGAGAGCGGATGGAGCAGCTGTGCACGGATGAAACACCGGGAATTATCATCTCTCGTGAAATGGAGGTCCCGAAAGAACTTCTGATTGCTTCACACGGGACAGGCGTTCCGATTATGCGCACAAAAATGACAACGACCCGGCTGTCGAGCAGGCTGACCAACTACCTGGAAAGCAGGCTGGCGCCAATGACCGCTGTCCATGGTGTTCTTGTTGATATATATGGAATCGGTGTCCTGATCAAAGGGGACAGCGGGGTAGGAAAAAGTGAGACGGCATTGGAACTTGTCAAACGGGGCCATCGTCTGGTGGCCGATGATTCGGTCGAAATCCGTCAGGAAGACGAAGAAACACTGGTCGGCAGTGCACCTGAGCTGATTCAGCATCTGCTCGAGATCCGGGGGCTGGGAATCATTAATGTGATGACCTTGTTCGGGGCCGGGGCCATCCGCAACTACAAGAAGATTTCCCTCATTATTCATCTTGAAACCTGGGACTCTAAAAAGGTTTACGATCGGCTCGGGCTGGAAGAAGAAACGATGAAAATTCTGGAAACAGAAGTTCCGATCTTAACGGTTCCTGTCCGCCCCGGACGAAACCTTGCTGTTATTATAGAAGTGGCTGCCATGAACTTCCGCTTGAAGCGAATGGGGATGAATGCGGCCAAACAATTTAATGACCGATTAACTGACGCTATTGCTTCAGGCGATGATATCGAATTGTAATACATTAGAATAAGAAAGCAAAAGGAAGTGGAACCGTGGATTCAAGTATTCAACCAATCGACCGGGTTGCCTTTGAGCTGGGGCCGATTACTGTGTATTGGTATGGTGTAATTATTGGTTTAGGCGCCCTGCTGGGACTGTGGATTGCCGTTAGAGAGTCGGAAAAACGGGGGCTCGGGAAAGATACATTTGTGGATGTTGTCATGTGGGCGGTTCCGATCGCAATCATTTGTGCAAGAATTTACTATGTGTTATTTGAATGGGATTTCTACAGCAAGCATCCTGGAAAGATCATTGCCATTTGGGAAGGCGGAATCGCTATTCATGGAGCACTTATCGGTTCGTTTTTAACCGCGTATATCTTTTCAAGGGCCCGCGGCATTTCCTTTTGGAAGCTCGCCGATATTGCGGCTCCGAGTATTATTCTCGGACAGGGAATCGGACGCTGGGGCAATTTTATGAACCAGGAAGCCCACGGGCGTGAGGTCAGCCGCAGCTTTTTGGAAAATACACTTCATCTGCCCGATTTTATTGTGAACCAAATGTACATAAATGGCGTCTATTACCATCCTACGTTTTTGTACGAATCGCTATGGGATCTTGCCGGGTTTGTCATCCTGATGCTGCTGAGGCGGGTCAACCTCAAAAGGGGAGAACTCTTCTTCAGTTATGTCATCTGGTATTCCATCGGCCGTTATTTCGTGGAAGGCATGCGTACGGACAGCTTGATGCTCACTTCGAACCTTCGGATTGCACAGGTCATCTCGCTCGTTTTAATTGCCCTATCCATCATTCTCATTGTGTATCGCCGCAAAACGGGATTGGCAGAGAAGCGCTATCTCGAAGGATAACAAGAAAGGAATCTGACACGTTATGAAAATCAATACCGCACTTTTTGATTTGGATGGAACACTGATCAACACGAACGAGCTGATTATCGCATCCTATCTTCATACGCTTGATAAATTCTTTCCTGAACAATACAACCGGGAACATATCATCCCTCTCATGGGGATGCCATTGACCGAAACGATGGAGCATTTTGACAAAAACCAGGTGAAGGAACTGATCGAAACCTATAAGGAACATAATCTATCACATCACGAAGAACTGGTGACCGAATTTGAAGGCGTGATCGAAACGATTGAAACCCTTCACAAGAATGGATATAAATTGGGGATTGTGACGACTAAAATGAGGAATTCTGTTAATCTGGGACTGAAGATTGTCGGACTGGACAAGTTCTTTGAAACCATTGTAACGCTCGATGATGTGGAACGCGCCAAGCCTGATGCCGAACCGGTGGAAAAAGCGCTTGCGCTGCTAAATGCCAAACCGGAGGAAGCCATCATGGTCGGTGACAGCAAATACGATATTCTCGCCGGAAAAAATGCCCGTACAAAAACAGCCGGTGTTTCGTGGACCATACGAGGAAGGGAATACCTTGAGGAGTTTTCTCCCGACTACATGCTCGATCATATGACAGATCTGCTTACGATATTAGGAGAGAGATAACGTGAGAAAAACGGAACGGTATCTTGTCCAAGGCAAAAATTCGCTCTATCAAATTTACGCTACCGTTCCATTTTGGAAGGTGGCAAAGAATTTTATGGCCATCCAAATCGCACGCTATACTCCTTTTCTTCCGGTGAAAAACTGGATGTACAGGACCTTTTTGGGCATGAAGGTGGGTGAGGACACGGCAGTTGCTCTGATGGTGATGATGGATATCATGTTCCCGGAACGGATAACCATTGGGAGAAATTCCGTTATTGGTTACAATACGACCATTCTTGCTCATGAATACCTCATTTCCGAGTATCGTCTCGGAGATGTGCACATTGGGGATGAAGTCATGATCGGAGCGAACAGCACCATTTTGCCTGGTGTCTCCATTGGGGATGGAGCGATCGTGTCGGCTGGAACGCTTGTGCACAAGGATGTACCTGCGGGCGCTTTTGTCGGAGGAAATCCAATGCAGATGATTTATACGAGAGAAGAGCGTGAAGGACGCGAACGGGAAAAAAGTTGAATTTTGTCGTGCTTTCGCCTATTGGGTTTTCTGTATGTTAGGAGTATACTTAAAGCAAGACAACTCGGTAAGCAGGAGGGAAGTAACTTGAACCGGAAATCTTTTTCTATTTTTTTTGTAAGAGATACATTCAAAGTAGGGCATTTAATGGATGAGTGCAACGTGAGCCAGCATCCTGCAGCCCAGGCGAGCAACAATACAGAACATCTTGCGACAAGGGATGCTTACCGTTTCCGTGCAGCAGTTTCCAAGCTAAAAGGAAGCTCGTTTGTGAAGCATTATGAACTTCACGACGATAAAGCGAGCGTGTATTATTTTGGCGATTATACATCCTATCGAAAGTTGGTTCCTCAGACTTCTCTTACAAAAGAAGATTACCTGCATTATCTGGGTTCGGAGGAAGCTGTCTGTCAGCTCCTTCTTGATTCCACCGTTTACTTGCTAAAAGAACTCCATTTCCTTAATCATATTACGATCGAAATTCCTAACCATGGAAAAAAGTATACTGTCAGTGTTTCTCGCACTGAACTGAATGAGCACCTGAATTGTGAGCTTTCGGACATGAAAGATGGACACCACCATCGATTTTATCTGCTCTGCCGCGAGTATGAGGTAAAGAACTTTGCCGCCCGTTTTGTTAAAAAGAAACGCATTCGCAGAAAACAATAGTAGATTATAACTAAACTCAAGCTTTCTCTTTTTTGAGGCGTTGGGTTAAACATCGGAACCCAGCCGCCTCCCATGAGTCAGCTGGGTTTTTTGTTTTTTAAGGAGCTATTCCATTAAGGATTCCATCATTTCCCGGTTCAATGGGCCGATGTGTTGCTGAACGATTTGGCCTTGGGGACTGATGACAAACGTAGTCGGAAGCGTCACCACATGAAATCTTTTACTCACTTCACCTGTTTCGTCGAGCAGAATGGGAAACGTCAGCTTGTGTTTATTGGCAAAGGCGCGGGCGGCCTGTACAGAATCTTCAGAAGTGAGATGTACCGATAGGATTTCGATCGGTCTCCGGCTGTTTTCTTTATAAAAGCGCTCGATTTCTGGCATTTCTGCCTGGCACGGAGGGCACCAGCTTGCCCAAAAATTTAAAAATACGGTTTTACCTTTAACCTGTGACAGAGTCACCTTCCGGCCATCTAATGTTTTCAGCACAAAATCAGGAGGAACATTTCCTCGTTTAAGGCCGGTGGTTGAAACGGCCACCGCTTTACCTTTTGTTTCGTCACTCTTTAGCCAAAAGAAGGATGTACTGCTCAAACCCAGCATCAAGACCAACGCAGCATAGATTGGAAGAAGACGCCTCTTTTTCCTGGTTAAAAAGATGGCCAATATACCTGAAACTATCAGGCAAAAAAGAGAAGAAGCTACATCTTTTGCGAGAAAGGCTTGAAAACCTCCATACAGGAGCAAAAAGGAAAATCCCACCAGACAAAGAATATATAAAAAGGTGGAAAGAGGAAGAGAAGATCGAGAAAGCTGAATGAATACATACAAAAGGGCTGCGGCTGCACCAATCAGGATACCCGGTTTGCCCCCGGAAAAATAGAGCAGATAGACGGGATGTTTGATAGTCAGGACTGGGTGCAGCAGAAAATAGCTTATTTTCCATACGAAAATCAGTAACAGGACCGCATTCCACGTAAGGTGCCATTCCTCCAGTTGTGCTTGGGTAATTCTTTGCTTTAGATAAACGGTTCCAAAGGCGGCCAGAAAGGAAATCAGCAAACAGGCTGTTTGTACATCCAAATGCAGGGCTCCCCATTGAATATAGTCTTTCAAAATCAGTCTCCTCCTTCTCTGCGTACGTCTAGTATTTACCATATACGCAATAAAGGACAAGTATGTTATCACATTTGGTAAGGAGGAAAGTCAGTGGGCGGTGTAGAAGATAAAATTCGTGAAAAGTTTAAATGTGTAAAGTGCGGCCATGGCCGGTGCAAAACGAAAGAGCTTGCGATGACTGGATCGGGGCTCAGCAAGCTGCTGGATCTCCAGCATAATCATTTTTTATTTGTTTCATGTGAGAACTGCGGATATGTTGAAGTGTACAATCCATCCATTCTGGAAGGAAAGAAAGGACAGCTTGGAACCATTCTGGATCTTTTCTTTGGGTAAAAAAAGCTTCAGCACAAAGAGGGCATGTGCTGAAGCTTTTTCTTTTTGTCTTGTTACAGCAGATAGAATCCCACACCCATAATCATATAGGCAGCAAGCAGTGTCAGTCCTTCAAACCAGTTGGTGTCTCCGTCATTTGTCAGGGAAATGGTCAAAAAGACGGCCAGTACCATGGATACCAGTTCGGGCATCGAAAATACAAGGGACATTTGCTTTTCGAAAAATACGGAAACCAGAACCAGTACCGGTGCAACAAACATGGCAATCTGAAGGGTGGAACCCACGGCAATCTCGACCGTGACGCCCACTTTGTTTTTATAGGCCATCATCACGGCAGAGGCATGCTCCGCCGCATTACCCACGATAGCAACAATGATGATCCCGATAAAGATTTCACTCCAGCCGAGCGTCTCGCCTACCTCTTCAAAGGTATGGACAAGGTTCTCGGATATGTACGCAACAGCAAGCGTGGCAAGGCCCAGCACAAGGATGGATTTTGACTTGGTCCATTCCGCCGTTTCTTGCTCCTCATTTTCTCCTTTTTCTTCGTCATAGGCATAAACTCCGCGATGTGTGACGAGTTTAAAGTATAGAGCAGCGAGATAGAGAACGATCATGATGGCAGAAACCCAGATACTGAGAGTAAATGATTCCTGATCATTTAGTGTCATGGAGAAGACTTCAGGGAATACAAAAGCGACGACGATAGCAAAGATCATCAGACCTGCATTGTGCTGGGCATCATGAACATTGAACCTCTGACGCTTGAACTTGAGTCCGCCAATAAAGAAGGATAACCCTCCAACCAGCAAGAGATTTCCCAATACAGAACCGGTCAGGGAAGCGAGCACCACCGGAAGCAGGCCGGCTTTTAAGGCGAAAATGGAAATAATCAGTTCAACCGCGTTTCCAAAGGTAGCGTTAAGCAGTCCGCCAATCCGCGGTCCAACCACGATCGCCAAACTTTCCGTTGCCCTCCCCATATAAGAGGCCAGGGCTATAATCGTGACACAATAAAGAACGAACGAGATGACGGCCGGCCAGTGGAGCAAGGCCGCTGCCACAGACAAAGGAACACCGGCTAAAATGAGTATAAAAAATATTCGATTGATCACAGAGTAAGCTCCTTTATCATAATTTTTTTAATGATCTTGTAGCATTATTCCCTCTTTTTATCTTCTGTAACGTATTTTAACGCGTTTAAAAGAATGCATGCAAGAGGGTTAAAGAGGGGGATGTTGACGAACCGCAGAAAGAAGTGTAGACTACAACGTATAATTTATCTCGGTAGTATATTAGCGAACTAAAGCATAAGTGAAGGTGTGAGTCGATGTCGAAGCCATTTGTTTTTGAAAAGCCAATGGGAATGAGGGATACTCTTCCTGTTTTATATCAAGTAAAGCAGCAGGTTCGAACCGTAATGGAACAGGAAATCCGTGAATGGGGATACCAATTCATCCAAACCCCTACACTCGAATATTACGATACGGTGGGAGAAGCTTCCGCCATACTGGATCAGCAGCTTTTCAAATTACTGGATTCAGAAGGGAAGACGCTCGTACTGAGACCGGATATGACGGCTCCGATTGCGCGTGTTGTTTCCTCTTCTATGAAAGATGTTTCCTATCCGATCCGGCTGGCGTATGATTCAGCGGTGTTCCGATCCCAGCAGCGGGAGGGCGGACGTCCGGCGGAGTTTGAACAGGTTGGAGTGGAATTGATCGGAGACGGTACTTCAAGTGCCGATGCCGAAGTGATTGCACTGATGGTATCCACGCTTTCGAAGACGGGATTGCAGGAGTTTAAAGTGGCTGTTGGCCATATTGGCTTTTTGAATGAGCTTTTTGTTGAAGTTCTTGGAAACGAAGACCGTGCTGAAGAATTGTTACGTTTTTTATATGAAAAAAATTATGTGGGCTATGCCAGCCATGTGAAGAGCCTTCCTTTATCTTCGATTGATAAAAAGCGACTGCTGGATCTTCTTCATCTCCGCGGAGGAGAGGAAGTACTGAAGTCAGCTGAGGATTTGACAGCAGTTGGAGGAAGAAAAGCGATCAGTGATTTAAGAGAGCTTTTGAACATTCTTGCACTGTATGGTGTGCAGGATAAGGTGGTCCTTGATTTTACGTTATTCAGCCATATGAGCTACTATACAGGAATTGTTTTTGAAGGGTATACCAATGAACTGGGTTTCCCGCTATGCAGTGGAGGCCGTTATGATCAGCTCTTGGGTGAGTTCGGGCGAAGTGCCCAGGCGATCGGGTTTGGTATCAGGCTGGATTACCTCCTTGAAGCACTCAGTGCAAAGGAACCATCCGCTCCACGGTCATGCATCATCTTTAGTGCGGAAAACCGAAAAGAAGCCATTGCCAAATCTCGTGAACTTCGGGAACAGGGACGTTCAGTCGTGGTTCAGGATATATCGGGTGTCGACAATGTGGATGAATACAGCCGCCGGTTTCAAGAAGTGATTTATGTAATCGGTAAAAGCGAGAAAGGAGAGGCACGATGAGCAGTTTACTCACAGTGGCGATGCCAAAAGGCCGTATTTTTCAGGAAGCTGTAGAATTGTTGCGCCAGGCGGGCTATCCGCTGCCTCCCGAGTTCGAGGATTCTAGAAAGCTGATCATTGAGATCGAAGAGGCGGGTATGCGTTTTATCCTGGCCAAGCCGATGGATGTTCCAACCTACGTGGAACACGGTGTGGCGGATGTCGGCATTGCTGGAAAAGACGTCATGCTGGAAGAAGAGCGGGACGTGTATGAGGTTCTTGATCTGAAAATCAGTGACTGCTACTTGGCGGTGGCTGGTCTCCCGGAACAAAAGGAGCATTCGGTCGCACCGAAAATCGCAACGAAATATCCGAATGTGGCAGCCCACTATTTCCGCGAACAAGGGGAACAGGTGGAAATTATTAAATTAAACGGTTCCATCGAGCTCGCTCCGCTGATTGGCCTGGCAGACAGAATTGTGGATATTGTATCAACCGGTAGAACATTGAAGGAAAACGGACTGGTTGAGCTGGAGAAAATCAGGGAGATTACTTCCCGTATTATTGTGAATCCTGCAAGCTACCGTATGAAGGCTGGCGTGATCGACGAACTGGTCGAGCGTTTAAGCAAAGTGGTGGAGAGCAAGGAGGAGATCAGGTGAGGATTGAACGGGCAACAAATCTAAACAGCTTGAAGCGAAATATTGATCAGGACTCAGAAGCCCAGCTGAAAGCGGTAAAGAGCATCTTAACCCAGGTACGTGAGCAGGGCGATGCGGCATTGTACGAGCTTACCGAGAAATTTGACAAGGTTCTGCTGAGTGAGCTGGAAGTAACAGAAAAAGAGATCGAGAAGGCTTACAGCGAAGTCGACGACGAAATGATTGCCATTATAAAGGAAGCGGCAAAGAATATTGAAGACTATCATGTGCAGCAGAAGAAGCAGTCCTGGTTTATTACGAAAGAAGACGGAACGATGCTTGGACAGAAAGTAACGCCGCTTGATTCAGTCGGTGTGTATGTGCCTGGAGGAACGGCAGCCTATCCATCTTCGGTGCTTATGGGTGTCGTTCCGGCGAAGGTAGCGGGAGTCGGGCGAATCGTACTCGTTTCCCCTCCAGGAAAGGACGGAAAGCTTCCGGCTGGTGTACTGGTTGCCGCCAGAGAAAGCGGGATCAGCGCGATTTATAAAGCAGGCGGCGCCCAAGCGATTGGCGCGCTTGCCTACGGTACAGAAACCATTCAGAAGGTGGATAAAATCGTCGGGCCGGGAAATGTATACGTAGCATTGGCGAAACGGGAGGTCTTCGGCACGGTGGATATTGACATGATTGCCGGACCGAGTGAGATTGCCGTGCTGGCTGATGAAACCGCCAATCCGGTGTATGTGGCTGCCGATTTACTGTCACAGGCCGAGCATGATCCGCGTGCCGCTGCCGTTTTGGTTACCACTTCTGAAGAACTCGCAAACCAGGTGTCGGCGCAAGTTGAACTACAGCTTAAAACGCTGCCTAGACAAGAGATTGCCCGGGAATCGATTGAAACGTATGGAGCGATCTATCTGGTAGACAGCCTGAGCCAGGGTGTGGACGTCATCAACGAAATAGCTCCTGAGCATTTGGAAGTCATGACAGAGCACCCAATGGAGCTTTTGGGGAAAATCAAACATGCCGGGGCTATTTTTCTAGGGCCGAATTCGTCAGAGCCCGTTGGAGATTACTTTGCGGGAAGCAACCATGTATTGCCGACGAGCGGAACGGCACGCTTTTCCTCGCCTCTCAATGTGGATGATTTTACAAAAAAATCGAGTGTCATCGTGTACAGTGAGAGCGCCATAGAGGAAAACGCCAAAAAAATCGCAGCATTTGCCCGGCTTGAGGGACTGGAAGCCCATGCCCGGGCAGTAGAGAAAAGACTGGGGGAAAGTGAACATGAGTAACCGGACGTATTCAATCGAACGAAATACAAAAGAAACACAGATTGCCCTCTCTTTTGATATTGATGGAGACGGACAGGCGTCTATTGATACACCTGTTCCGTTTTTAAACCATATGCTTGACGGCTTTGCCCGCCACGGGCTTTTTAATTTAAAGGTAAACGCCACGGGTGATACCGAAATTGATGACCATCATACGACCGAGGATGTGGGAATTTGTCTTGGGACTGCGATTAAAGAGGCGCTTGGAGATAAAATGGGGATCAAACGCTATGGCAACGCATTTGTGCCGATGGATGAAACCCTTGCACAAGTTGCCATCGATTTAAGCAACCGCCCGCATTTAGAATTCCGGGCAGAGTTTCCTTCCCAAAAGGTAGGAACCTTTGATACCGAGCTTGTACATGAATTCTTCTGGAAACTGGCTCTTGAAGCGCGAATGAATCTTCACGTGATTGTTCACTATGGGACCAATACGCATCATATGATCGAGGCGGTCTTCAAGGCGTTTGCCAAGGCGCTGGATGAAGCGACCCTCATCGACCCGAGGGTGAAGGGTGTTCCTTCCACAAAGGGGATGTTGTAAATGATCGGCATCATTGATTATGGAATGGGAAATCTTCATTCGGTAAGCTCGGCGCTCAAACGGCTGGAGCAGCCCTATTTTCTGTCCGATAAAAAAGAAGAGCTGGATCAAGCGGACAAGCTTCTTTTGCCTGGTGTGGGATCGTTTAAGGATGCCATGCTGATTCTGAATGGTACTGGCCTTACCGATTTTATAAAAGAAGAAGCGGCAGCCGGAAAACCGCTTTTAGGAATTTGCCTCGGCATGCAGCTGTTATTTGTAGAAAGTGAAGAGAATGGCCTCACAAAAGGACTGGGACTTCTGCGTGGCAGAGTTGAACGGTTTTCAGGGGTCACAAATAATGGAGAAGCATACAAAGTGCCTCATATGGGATGGAACAAACTGCAGTACAACCGCAGATCTCCTCTTATTGAAAACCTTGAGGAAGGGTTTGTTTATTTTGTTCATTCGTATGTGGTTCAAAGCGATGATCCCGAAACTGTCATTGCAGAGGCGCAATACGGGGACAGGGCGGTACCGGCCGTCGTCGGCAGGAACAACATCTTCGGCACACAGTTTCATCCGGAAAAAAGTTCGGAAGTCGGCATGACGATCTTGAGCAATTTTTGCAATCTGGCAGAGGAGGCAAAGGCATGAGCGAATTTATCCTGTATCCTGCAATTGACATGCGCGGCGGAAAATGCGTAAGGCTGCTGCAGGGAGATTACAACCAGGAGACCGTATACGGAGATTCTCCATTTGATATGGCAAAGCAATTTGCAGAAGCGGGAGCCAAGTGGATTCACATGGTCGACCTGGATGGCGCGAAAGCCGGTGAACGGGTCAATCATCAGCATGTGGTCAGGGTGGCCAATGAACTTCAGGTGTCGGTGCAAATCGGCGGGGGCATCCGTAATGAAGAAGATGTCGCTTTTTACCTGGAGGAAGGCGTAAACCGGGTGATTCTGGGAAGTGCAGCGATTTCGAATCCGGAATTTGTTGTTAAAATGCTCAGGAAGTATGGCAGCCAGATTGCCATCGGAATTGATGCGCGTGACGGATATGTTGCAACAGAAGGCTGGCTCAACACCTCAGAGATCGAAGCGTCCGAGCTGGCGGAGAAGCTCGGGAATGAAGGAGCTGAGACGTTTATTTTCACGGATATCTCCAAAGACGGTACACTAAAAGGGCCAAATACGGAAGCCATTGGTGAGCTCGCTGGATTAACCGGTAAAAATGTCATTGCTTCAGGTGGTGTAAGTTCTCTTGATGACCTGGCTGCCTTAAAGGCAGATCACCGCGGCATCGGTGGTGCCATTATTGGAAAGGCGCTTTACACAGGACGGTTTACACTGCAGGAAGCGTTGGAGAAGGTGAAATAAATGCTGACAAAACGAATCATTCCTTGCCTGGATGTAAAAGAAGGCCGGGTGGTAAAAGGAATTCAGTTTTTGAATTTGCTTGATGCAGGTGACCCTGTTGAGCTTGCGGCTTTTTATGACAGAGAAGGCGCCGACGAGCTTGTTTTTTTGGATATTTCAGCTTCACATGAAGGACGCCAGACGATGATCGACGTGGTGGAACGGGTAGCGAGCCAGCTGGCCATCCCTTTTACAGTGGGAGGAGGCATTAACTCACTCGAGGACATGAAACGAGTTCTTCGGGCCGGAGCAGACAAGGTGTCGGTAAATACAGCAGCCCTGCTGCGTCCCGAGCTGATTACCGAAGGGGCGGACTATTTTGGTTCACAGTGTATCGTCACGGCGATTGACGCCAAGTACGATGAAAGCCTTGGTTCCTGGAGGGTGTACACGCATGGAGGACGCAAGCCGACTAATTGGGAAGTGACCGATTGGGCCCGGGAAGCCGTCAAGCGTGGAGCCGGCGAAATCCTGCTGACAAGCATGGATCAGGACGGGGAAAAAACCGGGTTTAATCTTGCGCTGACCAAAACCGTCAGCGAGGCGGTAACCGTGCCTGTTATCGCTTCAGGCGGAGCCGGCAATGCCCAGCATTTTTATGAAGCTTTTACAGATGGAAAAGCGGATGCTGCTTTGGCTGCAAGTATTTTTCATTATAAAGAAACCTCGGTCCGGGAAGTAAAGAAAGACCTAAAAGAAAAAGGAGTGGTGATCCGATGAACCTGTCTTCCATCAAGTTTGATGAAAAAGGATTGATTCCTGCGATTGTCCAGGATGCGCGGACAAAAAAGGTATTAACCCTGGCTTATATGAATGAAGAGTCACTGAAAAAAACACTGGAGATTGGTGAAACGGTGTTTTACAGTCGTTCCCGCCAAGAGCTTTGGCATAAAGGGGAAACGTCGGGTAACACTCAGAAAGTGATCGATATCCATGTGGATTGTGACCAGGATGCCCTGGTGGTGTTTGTGGATCCGAAGGGACCTGCCTGCCATACTGGTGCCGAGAGCTGTTTTGGAGCTGGAGCTTCCGATCCGTCTGAGGCAGAAAAGAGCGGGAAAACCTCTTATGGAGATATTGTTCCTGGTAAAGAAGACAGCCAAGGAAAACCGCAGGATATTTTGAATATGCTGCAGGGACTCATTGCCGATCGCGAACGGGAAATGCCGGAAGGGGCCTACACGACCTATCTATTTGATAAAGGCGTAGACAAGATCCTGAAAAAGGTCGGAGAAGAAGCATCAGAGGTTATTATTGCTGCGAAAAACCGCGATAAAGAAGAGCTGAAATGGGAAGCAGCCGACCTGATTTACCACCTTCTTGTTCTTCTTCAGGAACAAAAGCTTCCGTTTGATGAAGTTTTGAGTGTTTTAGAGGAACGCCATACATCAAAAGACCGTAAATAAGTTTTTGTGAGGCCGCCGGCAAGGTTCCGGGGCCTTTTTGTCCCTTCACTGACCGAATTGGGCGTAATTTTAGATAATTGGGCGCAAACTGATAATATTTGAGCATAAATAAAATTAATTGGGCGAAAAAGCAACATAATCGAGCAAAACTGATTTCAAACTACTTCCCTGTCCCACATTCCTAAAACAATTTCAAAAATATGTTAAATTTGTACTTGCATTCACCTGCCCAATACACTAAACTAGTGAGAAAACAATTTCGAGAAAAGTAATGAGAGGAACGAGTAGTAGCGGTCTCCCTGTTTTAGAGAGCCGGTGGCAGGTGCAAACCGGTACAAAGACCATTATGAATTACCTCCTCGAACTTTCTTTGTGAACGTCCGGTCCTGAGGATCGTAGCAAGGAACGGCATGAACCGTTATTTCACCGAGTGGAAGCGATGCTTCAACAAGGGTGGTACCGCGTGAAAAACCACGTCCCTTTTATACAGGGATGTGGTTTTTTTATATTAATCAGAAAGGAATGGTTTTGATGAACAAGAGTATGGAGCAGCTGTCTGCATTCCAGAGAAAAGAGATGGAAAGGCAATACGCGTTGTATGCCAATGGCGTGAACGAAATCATTCCGGCCCTTGAGCTGAAGCAGAAGATTGCCAAATCGTTGCTTAAAAAGAAGCCATTGAAGGTGAAGCTGGGTCTGGACCCTTCCGCTCCGGATGTTCATATCGGGCATACCGTCGTGCTGCAAAAACTGAAGCAGTTTCAGCAAAACGGCCACATTATCCAGCTGATTGTGGGAGACTTTACAGGAAAAATCGGGGATCCCACCGGTAAGTCTGCCGCCCGGAAACAGCTGACAGATGAAGAGGTTAAGCATAATGCACAGACGTACGTTGAGCAGTTCGGAAAAGTCCTGGATATGAAGAAGGTGGAGCTTCACTATAATTCCCAGTGGCTGCGCCTGCTGAACTTTGAGGATGTCATCCGGCTGGCGGGCAGTATCACCGTGGCCAGGCTGCTGGAACGGAACGATTTTAGCCAGCGGATCACCACCGGAAAGCCGATTTCTCTTCATGAATTTTTTTACCCGCTGATGCAGGGCTATGATTCGGTGGTTCTGGAAAGTGATATCGAACTTGGCGGAACGGATCAGCATTTTAATGTATTGATGGGGCGGCAGCTTCAAGAACACTACCAAAAAGAAAAGCAGGCGGTCATACTGCTGCCTTTATTGGAAGGTCTTGGCGGAGTGGATAAGATGTCAAAATCGAAGGGCAATTACATCGGCATTCATGATAAGCCCAATGATATGTTTGGGAAAACGATGAGTATTCCTGACGAGGTGATTCCCAAATACATCGATTTGGCCACTGATTTTGATCTTGAGAAAAAGAAACTGCTGAAGGAGGATTTGAAGAGCGGCAGGCTTCATCCCCGTGATGCCAAAATCATGATTGGTGAAAACTTCGTGACCATGTTTCATGGAAGGAAGGCATCAGAGAGCGCAGCCCATCATTTTCAGCAGGTTTTTCAAAACAGAAAACTCCCAGAAGATATACCAACCATCGTGTGGCAAAAAGCCCCCAAAATCCCGATAGTCGATCTGATTGTCGAGTTGGAACTGCTCCCGTCCAAGAGCGAAGCGCGCAAAATGATCCAAAACGGAGGAATTAAACTGAACGGGGAAAAAGTGGTAAACAAATCACTTGAGATTGAGATAAAAAATGATACAATCATTCAAGTAGGAAAAAGAAAGTTCTTAAAAATTACGTTATAGATCATCACACCGTTTCCTTTTTCGGGAGGCGGTGATGTTCTGTCAAGAAGAAGTGGATGACAAAAAGTGTCTGCAACATCGATATTGCGGAATCGATCTTATCTATTTATATAGGAATATGAAAGCATAAAAAAACCTTTGTCGAAAGTTTCCTTGACAAAGTTACAAAAAGGGTATGCAAGACACTTTTGGTGTGTGGTATACTTTTTTGGGTTGAATGGAACGGAGAGAAAAAAAGGCTATGTAATGGACCTTTTTACATAGAATTGGAGGAAAGAATGAAAAAGGAAAAACACGCGGAAAGTGACATGCGAATACTTCCTTTCATGCAGGATGGAACCGACTATTTCCATCGGGGTATTAAAGCTTATCAGAAAAAGGATTTAAATAAAGCAAAGCGTTTTTTTGAACGGGCGGTGCACTTACAGCCGGAAGAACCGACATTTTATTGCCAGCTGGCCACCACATTGGCCGAGCTGGGTGAATATGATAGATCAAACCTGTATTTAGATCAGGTTCTTGAAACAATGGGACAGGACATTAGTGAATGCTATTTTTTCATGGCAAACAATTATGCGCATATGGGAATGTTTGCAGAGGCCGAAACGTACGCTTCTCTATACATGAGAAAGGACCCGGACGGCGAATTTGTTGATGATGCACTTGAATTGCTGGATCTCATCCACTTTGAAACCGGAAGCGAGCCGCTGACAGAAGAAGAGGAGCTGATTGTCGGGCATGAAGAGGCACGTAGCAGTATTGAAAACGGTGAGCTTGCCGAAGCAAAGGCTCAGCTGGCAGACTTGATCCGCAAGCATCCTTCGTTCTGGGCGGCCTATAACAATCTTGCATTGACGCATTTTTATTTAAAAGAATATGACGAAGCATTGGGCGTGCTGAACCAAATTCTTGAGAAAAACCCAGGCAACTTAAATGCTTTGTGCAACCTTGCCATTTTTTATGAACAGCTGGGCCGAATGGATGAAGCAGCACAGCTGGTGGAGAGCCTGAAGAAGGTTTTCCCCATCCATCCCGATCACCGTTACAAGCTGGGCAGTACATTTGGGTATTTCAATGAGCATGACTATGCGAACCGCTGGCTGGCTTCTATCAACAAGCATTATTATTTCAATGACCCGGCTTATCTTCATTTCCTGGCAGTTTCTTATTTTGCCACAGGAAAGGAGGAACGGGCCCTCAATTGCTGGTCAAAGGCACAGGAAATCGATCCCGATGGACAGGTGGCCCCTTACTATTTAAAACAAGCAAGAGATGGATTACTTACGGTCACAGGGACAGATTACCAGTACCGTGTCCCTTGGATGGCTAAACAGGAAATAGCCCAAAAACGCGATTTTGTGCAGCGATTTAATAATGTGACGCGCGGCCTTCAAAAAAATAAATTGGTGCATTTAACCCTGATGAGGGGGAACAATAGCGAGGAAAACATTGAAATGCTCAGGTCGTTTTGCGGAAGGCTTGATGAGCATTCGGTTCTGAAGGAAGTCGCAGCCCATCTGTTACTGGAGATGGAACCTAAAATGCCAGTTTCCATTAAACGAGAAGACGGGGAACATCAGGTTGAATCCATGTCACCGATTGTGGCAAGCGGATTAAACATTTTGTCCATTCTAAAAGAGAACGGCGCGTCGATTGATGATGATGTTACGTTTTTGTGGCTTGAAACCATGATTTTGGCCCGTTCCGACAGTTCCCTTTTAAGGAATCATACGGCCATTGCGGCAGCAATCGATTATGTGGCAAGGAAAAGAAAAGACGGCGCGTCGCAGCGCCAAATTGCAGAGTTGTATGGAATTACGGTTTCCATGCTTGCCTCCCGTATTCAGTTTATTAAACGGGGCCTGGAACGGGTGGATTGAGCAAATCGATGGACGAAACCGCTTTTGCCCTATACCATGTAGGTACAATATCCGATATCTAAAGACAGATGTTCTGGGGATGGACAAAAGGAGTGGATCAAGATGAGTGAAGAGAAAATTTACGACGTACTAATCATCGGAGCAGGTCCCGCCGGTATGACAGCTGCTGTCTACACATCACGGGCAAACCTCAGCACATTGATGCTTGAGCGCGGAATTCCGGGTGGACAAATGGCCAATACCGAGGATGTAGAGAACTATCCGGGATTTGAAACCATCCTGGGGCCTGAGTTATCCAATAAAATGTTTGAACATGCCAAAAAGTTCGGGGCAGAATATGCCTATGGCGATGTAAAAGAAATTATCAATGGTGAAGAATATAAAACAGTTGTGACTGGAAGCAAACAATTCAAGGCGCGTTCAATTATTATCGGAACCGGTGCAGAGTACAAAAAACTCGGCGTGCCCGGAGAAAAAGAATTTGGCGGACGCGGCGTTTCCTACTGTGCGGTTTGTGATGGAGCGTTCTTTAAAAACAGAGAGCTTGTCGTGGTAGGCGGAGGAGACTCCGCAGTAGAAGAGGGCGTATATCTCACACGTTTTGCCACCAAAGTAACTATTGTTCACCGACGTGATAAACTGCGTGCCCAACAAATTCTTCAACAGCGTGCGTTTGATAATGACAAGGTGGATTTCCTGTGGAATCACACCGTCAAGGAAATTCACGGAGAAAACAACAAGGTCAACAAACTGACCCTTGTAAGCACGGAAACGGGTGAAGAACGTGAATTTGGTGCGGATGGCGTATTTATCTATGTTGGTATGCTTCCGTTAAACAGAGCGTTCCTCAACCTTGGAATTACAAATGAGGCAGGTTATGTGGAAACCAACGAGTTAATGGAAACCAGAGTTCCCGGAATTTTCGCTGCCGGAGACATCAGGGAGAAAACATTGCGCCAGATTGTAACCGCCACAGGTGATGGCAGTATCGCGGCCCAGTCTGCACAGCATTATGTTGAGGAATTGAAGGAACGGATCAAAGTCTAAATCCGTAATTGTGTTTTAATCAGAATGTAACAGTGGTGACATAAAAAAGGGGTACAATAATTAATAAGAAATTGACCCCCTTTTTATAAAGTGCAAGACTTTGGCGCGGATAGCTTCCGCGCCCTTTTTTTGTGGAGCCGGCAAAAACCCTCGGAAAATGACGGAACGAGTTCGTTGTGAGGGACCCCCATTTTTAGTATACTAAAGTTAATGTAACAGCTTATCGAGGTGAACATTGTGCAAAGAGTAACAAACTGTGTACTAGTTAAAGAAAATGAAGTGCTCCTCCTGCAAAAACCAAGAAGAGGCTGGTGGGTTGCGCCAGGCGGGAAGATGGAGTCAGAGGAGTCCATCAGGGATTCAGTCATCCGGGAATATCGCGAAGAAACAGGAATCTACATCAAGAATCCTCAATTGAAAGGCGTATTTAATTTTATTATTAAAGAGCAGGACAAGATTATTTCTGAATGGATGATGTTCACCTTTTTAGCAACCGAAGCTGAAGGAGAAGCATTGGAAGAAAGTGAAGAAGGGAAGCTTGCCTGGAAACCTGCTGCAGAAGTAAGAAACCTGCCGATGGCTCCTGGCGATCATCACATTCTTGACTATGTCCTGTCCGGAACAGGAATGATTTTTGGAACGTTCACTTATACACCGGATTTTGAACTTTTATCATACCGCCTTGATCCGGCATAAGAAACGGTTATCAGAGAGCCGGAAATTCACATACACTATAGACAAACCGATTCGACAAGGGGGAGAGCGGCCATGGAAAAGCAGGATGTACAAATGGTAATCATTACAGGGATGTCAGGTGCCGGAAAAACCGTAGCGATGCAAAGCTTTGAAGACCTTGGTTTCTTCTGTGTTGATAATCTTCCGCCCGCCCTTCTGCCTAAATTTGTAGAGCTTATGGAAGAGTCGCATGGAAAGCTGAACAAGGTGGCGCTTGTTATGGACTTAAGGGGCCGCGAGTTTTTTGACCAGCTGTTTTCAACGCTGGACCAGCTTCCTGTTCATTCGCACATTCAGCCTCAAATTATTTATCTTGAAAGCAAAGATGCGGCACTTGTCCGCAGGTATAAAGAAACGCGGCGGTCGCATCCGTTGGCGAAAAGCGGAAACCCTCTTCAGGGCATTATGCAGGAAAGAGAAATGCTTGAAGAACTGAAGGGCCGTGCACAGCAGGTGATCGACACGACTGACCTCAAACCGATTCAATTGCGCGAAAAAATCATTGAGCGTTTTTCACCGGAAAAATCGCATCCGTTTACAGTGAACGTTATGTCGTTCGGATTTAAATACGGAATGCCAATTGATGCGGATCTCGTGTTCGATGTACGGTTTTTGCCGAACCCGCATTACATCGATCATATGCGTCCAAGGACAGGGCTTGAGCCGGATATCTCAGAATATGTACTGCGCTGGCCGGAAACCAAGACGTTTCTTGAAAAACTGATCGATTTGTTAAACTTTATGATCCCGCAATATAAGCGGGAAGGAAAAAGCCAGCTGATTATCGGAATCGGCTGCACAGGAGGCAAGCACCGTTCGGTTGCTCTGGCAGAGTACATTAAAAACGCTCTGTCCAAGGAATTTGTAACGTTGAGCAGCCATCGTGACATGGGAAAGGATAAGTCATAAATGAAACCTATATCAAAAGTCGTCGTTCTGGGAGGGGGAACAGGGCTCTCTGTTCTTTTGAGAGGCTTAAAAAGGTTTCCGGTTGATATCACGGCCATCGTAACGGTCGCTGATGATGGCGGAAGCTCAGGGCGCCTTAGAAAAGATTACGATATGCCTCCTCCAGGCGACATACGCAATGTTCTTGCCGCCTTATCAGAGGTAGAACCGCTTGTGGAACAGCTTTTCCAACACCGGTTTACAACCGGTGACGGCATTACCGGGCATTCCCTCGGAAATTTGCTGCTTGCTGCCATGCATGATATCACAGGGGATTTCGTCATGGGAATCAAGGAATTAAGCAAAGTGTTAAACGTACGTGGACAGGTGCTTCCGGCAGCTAATAAAAGCGTTATCTTAAACGCAGAATATGAAGATGGATCAATTATCACAGGTGAATCAAAAATTCCTTTGCGGAACAAACGAATCAAACGTGTATTTTTGACACCTGACCATATAGAACCGCTGCAAGCAAGCGTGGATGCGATCAATGAGGCCGATTTAATTGTGGTGGGACCGGGAAGCCTTTATACGAGCATCCTTCCCAATTTATTGGTTGGGGGTATTCGGGAGGCAGTTTCTAAGTCAACGGTGCCTAGAGTTTATGTTTGTAATGCCATGACCCAAAAAGGGGAGACCAACCACTTTTCAGCAAGTGACCATGTGCAGGCACTGATTGATCATTTTGGGGAAAAAATCATTGATGTAGTGATTGTAAACAATGAAATTATACCTGCCGAGTTTCTTGAGCTATATCGCGAAGAAGGAGCCGAGCAGGTTCTATGTGATATGGAACGTTTAAAATCTTTTGGTTTTGACATTATTAGTGATAATATAATTCAATACGGCACATTAGTACGCCATGATGCGAGACGTGTATCTGAACTTCTTCTTTCGTTGCTGTAACGAAGAAAATAATCAGAAATTCAGGCTGACAGCAGCAGTGTTACCCTCACGTTACCGTACAGGACAGGAGAGGGGTGAGAAAAAGATGTCATTTGCAGCAGAAACCAAAAAAGAACTAACCAAGCTTGAAATCAAAGATTGCTGTGCAAAGGCGGAACTGGCGGCACTTATTCGGATGAATGGCTCCATTTCTTTTTCCAACCGTCAGATTGTTTTGGACATTCCAACTGAAAATGCAGCAATCGCCCGTCGAATCTATACATTGATTAAGAGAGTATATTCCTTTCATGTAGAGCTTCTTGTCCGTAAAAAGATGAGGCTGAAAAAGAACAATGTCTATATTGTAAGGCTGACTCGGGAAGCAAGGACTCTGCTTGAGGATTTAAATATTATAGATGAAACCTTTACATTTAACCGCGGCATTGCAGATGAGATTCAAAAAAAAGCGTGCTGCCGCCGATCATACATGAGAGGAGCTTTTCTTGCGGGCGGTTCCATTAACCATCCTGAGACAAGCTATCATCTCGAGATTTTTTCCATGTATGAAGAACATACTGCCGCTCTTTGCGAATTAATGAATACCTTTGATCTTAAAGCGAAAATGCTCGAGCGGAAAAAAGGGTATATTATTTATTTGAAGGACGGTGAAAAAATATCCGAATTCCTGACTCTGATCGGCGCGCACAATGCGATGCTGTACTTTGAGGATGTAAGGATTTTAAAGGATATGAGAAACTCGGTGAACCGTCTGGTAAACTGCGAAACAGCCAACCTGAATAAAACAGTCGGGGCAGCGATGAGGCAGGTTGAAAACATTAAGTTTATTGAAAATGAGGTTGGACTAGAAGTGCTTCCCGATAAGCTCCGTGAAATTGCCGAACTCAGGGTGGCTCATCAGGAAATCACACTGAAAGAGCTCGGGGAAATGGTTTCCTCCGGACCTGTCAGCAAATCCGGTGTCAATCACCGTCTGCGTAAGATCGATGAAATCGCTAACAAAATTCGTTTAGGCCAACCCATTTCTAAATAAAGCACCCCATCATTTTATATATCTATTAAGGAGGAACAGCCATGATTGAAAAGCAGGTAACCGTTCAATTGAAAACTGGACTGCAAGCTCGTCCCGCAGCCTTGTTTGTTCAGGAAGCGAACCGTTACAATTCGGAAGTGTTTGTTGAAAAAGACGGAAAGCGTGTAAACGCAAAAAGCATTATGGGTATCATGAGCCTTGCCATTGGTTCAGGCGTGGATATTACCATCTCTGTGAGCGGCCATGATGAAGAAGAAGCCATGAAGGGGCTTGAAGCTTTTATTACAGAACGCGACTAGGACAAGCAACAAATAAAGGGGCAAAAGCGGTTTGTGATGATGAGATCATCGTTATTCCACTTTTGCCCTTTTGTTATTTTTTTGTTTTGGCGAACATTGCAAGAATCACTAGAAAGATAACAATTACGCCGATGGAAATCAAGACGTTGTAAAAATTCATTCCACCCTCCAAATTGAAAAAAGCCGCTCATTGGCGAGCGGCTTTTTTTATTGTTTTAAAGGTTTTTTGGATCTTCGACAGAAGAAATCACTCGGTCAACCAATCCGTATTTTACAGCATCTTCAGCCAGCATAAAGTTGTCGCGGTCGGTGTCGCGCTCGATGACTTCAAGTGGCTGTCCAGTTCTTTCGGAAAGAATCTTGTTTAGTTGTTCACGCATTTGGATGATGCGGCGGGCATGAATTTCGATATCCGTTGCCTGACCGCGTGTTCCGCCGAGCGGCTGGTGAATCATGACTTCAGAGTTCGGTAGGACATAACGCTTTCCTTTTTCACCGGCTGCAAGCAGGAATGCTCCCATGGAAGCAGCCATACCAATGCAGATCGTTGAAACATTTGGCTTAATAAAGTTCATGGTGTCATAAATCGCCATACCAGCTGTAATGGATCCGCCAGGACTGTTTATGTAAAGGGAAATATCCTTTTCAGGGTCCTCGGCAGCCAAGAAGAGCAACTGGGCCACGATGGAGTTTGAAACATTGTCGTCAATTCCGCTTCCAAGCATGATAATACGGTCTTTTAACAGACGGGAGTAGATATCATATGCGCGTTCGCCACGGTTTGTTTGTTCAATAACTGTAGGAATTAAATTCATGAATAATCCTCCTTTTAGGGTGTGTTTTCATGTGTTACTGTCATCATACAAAAAAGGTCAAAAAAGGTCAAACGAAAAGCTTCTTATTTGTTAATTCTATGTAGAGGCGCAACAATCCTTTATTTAACAATATGTTTGGACTATCTTCATCATTCCCGGGTTGCAGGGATTTAAACCTGCCCGCCCTAAAGTTTTCAGAGATAAAGAGTGTTGTGCCAGCAGATAACCGTCTGCACCTTACGAATTTTTTATATTGTTGTACGCTTCTTCCAAGTTGCGGATCCGCCTGACAATTTCTCCGTTCTTATTTAAATGGTCGTTGATGAGCGTGCCTACGATGGAGCGGTAATACGCGTTCATGGCATGGGATTTTGTAAACACATCCTTGTTCCGCTCGATATATTGCAAAAAGTTCTCTTCGAAAAATTTCACTGAAAATTGTTCAGCCATTGTTTTAGCACTCCTTTTTTTCAACTGTTTATATCGTATCAGATTCCTTGTTACTACCCTAATGAAAAATTTCAGGGTGTAAACATTAAATAATATTTCTCCTCCTTTTGACAATTGGAAATTCCCGTGATATAGTTGTGCTGACCATATACGTGTTATGATGCTGGATGTAAACGGTAAATGTTTTGCTTTTAGTTAGTAGCAATGTAACATGGTTCCAATTTTTAAAGCGCTTTAAATGCGCTGACAGGAGGATATACCCATGCAAAACGGGAAAGTAAAATGGTTTAACGCAGAAAAAGGATTCGGCTTCATCGAAGTTGAAGGCGGAGACGATGTATTCGTACACTTTTCTGCAATCCAATCTGAAGGTTTCAAATCTTTAGACGAAGGTCAAGAAGTATCTTTCGAAATCGTTGAAGGTGCTCGCGGACCACAAGCTGCTAACGTTACTAAACTTTAATAGCGTGATAAAAAGAGCCAGTCATGGCTCTTTTTTGTTTTTTGGAAACAGCTTCTATTAAGAAAAAGTGTTGTGCTTTGCGAATCTGTAGTATCATAGCTATAGGAGGGATTCGTATGGAGCTGGGTTTATTTCAACAACAAAACTTAAGTCTTGTTATGACAGCTGAGCTTCGCCAGGCCATTGCCATCCTGCAATATCCTTGCTATGAACTTTCTCGGTTTTTACAGGAACAGGCGGTAGAGAACCCGTTAATCGAGTTGACCGAATCATCCGCTGTTTTCGAGAAAAGTAAAAAGAAAGCGCTTCAAAAGGACCGTTCTCACCAGGATGCTGACATAATCGGGAGGATGCAGCCGGCCGAATTAACCATGCATGACCATCTTCTTCATCAGGTGCTTGATATGCCTATTCCTGAAAACCAGGCAGCGGTGGTGCGTTACCTTATACTGAATATTGACGAAGCAGGGTATCTGGACATTACCAAGGAGGAAATGCTTGAACGCTTTTCCATTCCTTCTGCTTTATTTCATGAGTGCATCGATTGGCTGCATCAGCTGGAGCCGGCTGGAATAGGAGCAAGAAACCTAAGGGAATGCCTGATTCTTCAGATGAAGGCATTGGGGATGTCAGAGCATGATCTGCCGTATCAGGTGGCGGATCACTATCTGGATCTGCTCGCAGAGAGAAAACTGAGGCAGATTGCAAGTTTGCTCGCTGTTACCGTCCAGGAGGCTGAACAGGCGGCAGACTTTATTCAGTCACTTGATCCTAAACCAGGCAGGAAACTCTCACAGCCATCTGATATGGGTTACCTGTATCCCGATTTATCCGTCACCGAGAACAATGGAAGCTATTCCCTTGCCGTTAACGAACAATTTACGCCCAAAATCCGGTTGAATGAAGGCTATGCCGATCTTCTCCAAACAAAAGCCGGCGGGGCTGCACAATACTTGCAGGAACACTTCCAAAAGCTTCAATGGCTGCAAAAGAGTCTGGAGCAGCGGAAAAACACGCTGATCATGATTGCCAAAGAGATTGTATCAGCTCAGCAGCGATTTTTAAAGTGGGGACCGGAGCACCTTGTTCCCATGACCTTGAG
The DNA here is from genome assembly GCF_004127935.1 of Fictibacillus sp. S7. Classification (NCBI taxonomy): domain Bacteria; kingdom Bacillati; phylum Bacillota; class Bacilli; order Caryophanales; family Fictibacillaceae; genus Fictibacillus; species Fictibacillus sp. S7. The sequence continues at coordinate 4,115,946 of NZ_QJKL01000001.1, forward strand.
GGAGGTCGCTGACCGGATCGGTATGCACGAATCAACTGTCAGCCGGGCAGTCAAAAACAAAGTCATTCAGACGCCAAGAGGAGCGTTTGAACTAAAGTATTTTTTTACAGCCAAGATAGAAACAGTAGGCGGAGAGAATGCATCTGCACAAACCGCAAAGCTCGCGATCAAAAAACTGGTTGATTCCGAGGACAAAGCCAAACCCCTTTCGGACCAGGCGATTGCCGAAAAGCTGATTTCGGAAAAAGGGTTAAGTATTTCAAGAAGAACTGTAGCGAAATATAGAGAAGAATTGAATATCCCTTCTTCATCCAAACGGAAAAGGTACTCATGACAGCTCTTAAGCCAAAGAGCTGTTTTTCTTTTTTCGTTAAAAGAAAAACATGGTAAAATTAGATGAATAAAACGAGTCCAATGGGGGAACAACTAAATGAGTCCAATTACCATTACCTTTTATACGAAAAATCACTGTCCTCTTTGCGATAAAGCACATATGATATTAGAGGAGCTCCAGGAAGAAATGCCATTGGAGATCCGCAAGATTGATATTTACCAGTCAGACGAATTGATTGAAAAATACGGGCTGATGATCCCGGTAATAGCGGCAGAGGGTGAAGAGCTTCAATACGGACAAATCAATAAAGAGAAGTTAAGAAAGCGCTTACTAACAATTAATAAGTAATTTTTGTTGAAATGTTGTCACATCTTTTGTTAGAATGAAGAAGACTTAAACGATAGTCATTTTTTTATCCCCTAGTCGGGACGCAAAATGACTATCCGGGACTATTTTTGTCCCTGTGGTATTGGACTCCTCTGATGTTCTGCCGTATACAAGATAGGGGAATGCACGATGAACGATTTAATAGAAGTACAGAAGAAGCTTTTGCCAGATCTTCTGGAAGTCATGACAAAACGGTACAGCATTTTAAAAATTGTTCGTTTCCATGAACCAATCGGCAGACGAAATCTTGCAGTTAACCTTAATATGACGGAAAGGGTTCTCCGTTCCGAAGTTAACTTTTTGAAAGATCAGGGGCTGCTGTCCATTCTTCCTGGAGGAATGTCACTGACACAAGAAGGATTGAGTGTCCTTGAACGGCTTGAAGTTCTTATTAATGAACTTTCCGGTCTTCGCGTTTTAGAAATGAGGTTAAGGGAAAACTTAAGTTTGTCGGAAGTGATTATTGTTCCGGGTGATAGTGATAAAGAGCCATGGATTAAAAACGAAATGGGGAAAGCGGCTGCCATGAGGCTTAAGCTGGAGCTCACCGGTCATCATGTGATTGCGGTAACCGGTGGAACAACCACTGCCTCAGTCGCTGAAATGATGACACCCGGAACGAAAGACCAGGATCTTCTGTTTGTACCGGCCAGAGGCGGTCTTGGGGAAAAAGTCGAAAACCAGGCGAACACCATTTGTTCGACCATGGCAGCAAAAGCCCGAGGGAAATACCGTCTGCTTCATTTGCCTGATCAACTGAGCAAGGAAACCTACCTCTCACTGATGGAAGAACCCGGGGTAAAAGAAGTGATGGAACTGATTCATTCCGCAAGTATAGTCATCCATGGGATTGGCGATGCTAAAACAATGGCAAACAGAAGAAATTCTTCTTCTGCTGTGCTCGAAAAGCTCGAACGCGAAAAAGCTGTAGCGGAGGCTTTTGGCTACTACTTCAATCAAAAAGGAGAAGTTGTCCATCGCGTTCGAACGATAGGTCTTCAATTGAACGACCTGAAGCATAGTGATTTTATCATGGCTGTTGCCGGTGGCTCTTCGAAAGCGGAAGCCATTGCAGCATTTATGAAACATGGTCCGAAAAAAGTTCTGGTGACTGATGAAGGAGTCGCTAATAAACTTCTTTCAGGAACATGAAAATCTATGTAACTTTTTGTGACTAAAGAGCATTGCTCTTTAACTATATTTTTCTTCTAAAAATAAGGAGGTCATTTTAAATGGCAACTAAAGTTGGTATTAATGGATTTGGCCGTATTGGTCGTAACGTATTTCGTGCAGCACTAAACAACCCTGAGGTTGAAGTAGTGGCAGTAAATGATTTAACTGATGCAAACATGCTTGCTTTCCTATTAAAGCATGACACAGTGCATGGCAAACTTGATGCTACTGTTGAAGTTGGTGAAAATTCACTAATCGTAAACGGAAAAGAAATCAAAGTATTGGCTGAACGTGACCCAGCTCAATTGGGATGGGGAGACCTTGGTGTAGAAGTTGTTGTTGAATCTACTGGACGTTTCACAAAACGTGCAGATGCTGCTAAACACCTTGAAGCTGGCGCTAAAAAAGTTATCATCTCTGCTCCTGCAAGCGATGAAGATATCACCATCGTAATGGGTGTTAACGAAGACAAATACGAAGCAGGAAGCCATCACGTTCTTTCCAACGCTTCTTGTACAACAAACTGCCTTGCACCATTTGCTAAGGTTCTTAACGAAAAATTCGGTATCAAACGCGGTATGATGACTACTGTTCACTCTTACACAAATGACCAGCAGATCCTTGATCTTCCGCACAAAGATTACCGTCGTGCACGTGCTGCTGCAGAAAACATCATTCCTACAACAACTGGTGCTGCAAAAGCCGTTTCACTAGTACTTCCAGAGCTTAAAGGAAAACTTAACGGTATGGCCATGCGTGTACCTACACCAAACGTATCATTAGTTGACCTTGTTGCTGAACTTGACAAAGAAGTTTCTGCTGACGAAGTGAACGCAGCATTGAAAGAAGCCGCAGCTGGCCCTCTTAAAGGAATTCTTGGATACAGCGACGAGCCGCTTGTTTCAACTGACTATAACGGAAACACTAACTCTTCTACAGTTGATGGTCTTTCTACAATGGTTATGGAAGGCAACATGGTAAAAGTTATTTCTTGGTATGACAATGAAACTGGTTATTCCAACCGTGTTGTAGACCTTGTTGACTTTATTGCTAAAAAAGGCCTTTAATAAAAGAGAGAATTAAACTGGAGGGGAAGGGTTGTTAAAGGCCCTTACCCTCTTTCCTTTGAAAGCACTGATTTTATGGGAGGCGGGCATTGATCTGAACTTCCCGTTTTCTCATGCCTGTTTTAGGTTAAACTAGGTTGTGAACCAAGGATTCTCTTCTTCTCTATTCAAGACTGTCAGGAGGTTATACTTATGAACAAGAAAACAGTTCGTGACATCGACGTTAACAGCAAAGTGGTGTTCTGCCGCGTTGACTTTAATGTTCCGATGGAAAATGGAGAAATTACCGACGATACTCGAATTCGTGCGGCTCTCCCAACGATTCAATACTTAACAGAGCAAGGGGCCAAAGTGCTGTTGGCCAGCCATCTTGGACGACCGAAAGGCCAAGTGGTGGAAGAGCTTCGCTTAAACCCGGTAGCCCAGCGTTTGAGCAATCTTCTTGGAAAAGAAGTTGTCAAAACAGATGAAGCCTACGGGGAAGAAGTGAAAAAGGCACTGACTGGCCTTGAGAACGGAAACGTCATCCTTCTTGAAAATGTCCGTTTTTATCCTGGAGAAGAAAAGAATGATCCTGAACTGGCGCAAAAATTTGCTGAATTGGCAGATGTCTATGTGAATGATGCGTTTGGTGCGGCTCACCGTGCCCATGCATCCACAGAGGGAGTTGCAAAGCTTCTTCCGGCAGTTGCAGGCTTTTTGATGGAAAAAGAGCTTGATGTGCTTGGAAAAGCTCTATCTAATCCTGAACGTCCGTTTACAGCCATCATCGGCGGCGCAAAAGTAAAGGACAAAATTGATGTAATCAATAACCTTCTTGATAAGGTGGACAACCTGATCATCGGCGGCGGTTTGGGCTATACATTTATCAAAGCGCTAGGCTATGATGTTGGTAAATCACTGCTCGAAGAAGACAAAATCGAAACCGCGAAGAGCTTTATGGAGAAAGCGAAGGAAAAAGGCGTGAACTTCCTGATTCCTGAAGATATCCTTGTTGCGGACGATTTCTCTAATGATGCCAATACAAAAGTGGTAGGCATTGATTCCATACCATCTGATTGGGAAGGTCTTGATATTGGTACGAAAACGATTGAAAAGTACCAAAACACCATTAAAAATTCGAAACTTGTAATATGGAATGGGCCAATGGGCGTTTTCGAAATTGATGCGTTCTCTAAAGGTACTCGCTCCATTGCAGAAGCACTTGCAGAGGCAAATGACACTTACAGTGTGATTGGCGGCGGAGATTCTGCAGCAGCCGTTGAAAAGTTTGGCTATGCTGATCAAATGAGCCACATCTCCACAGGTGGCGGTGCTTCTCTTGAATTCATGGAAGGCAAAGAGCTTCCAGGAGTTACTGCACTGAACGACAAGTAAGTCCTAAGTATTTCATTTGAAAAGAAATCGACGAAGATTCGTGCAATCTCCCGCATTGTCCTCTGAACCTTGCGGGCGCTTTGTACGTTCTTAGGAAGGTGAAAAACATGCGAAAACCGATTATTGCAGGAAACTGGAAAATGAACAAAACACTTTCAGAGGCAAAATCATTTGTCGAAGAAGTGAAAGGATCCATTCCGTCTGCTGACACAGTGGATTCTGTCGTTTGTGCTCCGGCATTGTTCCTTGACGCTCTTGTACAAGCATCAAAAGGAACTGACCTTGGAGTAGGTGCGCAAAACATGCATTATGAAGAAAGCGGAGCATTTACGGGGGAAATCAGCCCGGTTATGCTGAAGGATCTTGAAGTTGGCTATGTTGTTCTTGGCCATTCCGAACGCCGTGAATATTTTGGTGAAACAGATGAGCTTGTTAACCAAAAAACAAAGGCAGCATTCTCACATGGATTGACTCCAATCGTGTGCGTAGGTGAAACGCTTGAACAGCGTGAAGCTGATCAAACAAAAGATGTCGTTAAGTCACAAACGGAAAAAGGGCTTCAAGGCCTTTCTGAAGAACAAGTCAAGTGTACTGTGGTTGCTTACGAGCCAGTATGGGCAATCGGTACAGGAAAAACAGCTTCTTCTGAAGATGCCAATGAAGTATGTGCTTATATCCGCAGTGTGATTGCTGGACAATTCTCACAAGAAGCGGCAGACGCAGTCCGTATCCAATACGGCGGCAGTGTAAAGCCAGGCAACATCAAAGAATTGATGGGCATGTCCGATATTGACGGAGCTCTTGTTGGAGGAGCAAGCCTTGAACCGCAGTCTTTTCTTCAACTTTTGGAAGGTGTAAACAATGCCTAACAAACCTGTAGCACTGATTATTCTTGATGGATTTGCATGCCGCGATGAAAAAAAAGGAAATGCCGTAGCGCACGCAAAGAAACCAAACTTTGACCGATATTGGGAAACTTATCCCCACAATCATTTGACTGCATGCGGTGAAGCGGTTGGGCTTCCTCCGGGACAAATGGGGAACTCAGAAGTCGGGCACTTGAATATTGGTGCAGGCCGTATTGTTTACCAGAGTCTTACCCGTGTAAACCTTGCGATCAAAGAAGGGGAATTCTATGAAAACCCTACGTTCATTGATGCCATGGACAATGTGAAGAAAAAAGGGACAAACCTTCATATTTTCGGCCTTCTTTCCGATGGAGGAATCCATAGTCACATCGACCATATTTTTGCCTTGCTTGAAACGGCCAAAAGACAGGGAGTAGAAAAGGTATACCTTCATGGCTTCCTGGACGGAAGGGATGTTCCTCCGCAATCGGCAAAAGGTTACATCCAGGAGACGCTTGATAAGATGAAAGAGCTTGGTGTAGGACAAATTGCAACCTTGTCCGGCCGTTACTATTCAATGGACCGCGACAAGCGATGGGATCGTGTAGAAAAATCATACCGGGCCATGGTTTATGGCGAAGGACCTGATTATACCGATCCGCTTGAAGTGGTGGAAGACTCCTACAAAAATGAAATCTACGATGAGTTCGTTCTTCCTTCCGTTCTCAAGAACGAAGACGGAACGCCGGTGGCTACAATTCAGGATGGAGATTCAATTATTTTCTGTAACTTCCGTCCGGACCGTGCCATTCAGATTTCCCAGGTGTTCACAAACGAAGACTTCCGCGGATTTGACCGTGGAGACAAGTTTCCAAAGGACATTCACTTTGTGTGTCTGACAAACTTCAGTGAAACGGTAAAAGGCGATGTCGCATTCAAGCCGACGAACCTGGATAACACACTGGGTGAAGTGCTATCTCAGCAAAACTACAAGCAGCTGCGTATTGCAGAGACAGAAAAATACCCGCACGTCACGTTCTTCTTCAGCGGCGGACGCGAAGCTGAATTTGAAGGTGAGACTCGGATTCTGATTGACTCTCCAAAAGTAGCGACGTATGACTTGAAGCCGGAAATGAGCGTATATGAAGTAACCGATGCTCTAGTGAAAGAGATCGAAGCTGAGAAGCATGACGCGATTATTTTGAACTTTGCCAATCCGGATATGGTTGGACATTCCGGTAAGCTCGAGCCTACAATTAAAGCAATTGAAGCTGTCGATGAATGTCTCGGCAAGGTAGTCGATGCCATTCTTGAAAAAGACGGTTATGCCATTATTACAGCTGACCACGGAAACTCTGATGAAGTGGTAACGCTCGAAGGCAAGCCTATGACTGCTCACACCACCAACCCGGTGCCGGTTATTGTAACGAAAAAAGACATTGAACTTCGGGACGGCGGCAAACTCGCCGATCTCGCTCCGACATTCCTGTCATTGCTTGGCGGCAAGCAGCCGAAAGAAATGACCGGCGAATCATTGATCAAAGATTGAATCATGCAACCGTAATCAGGCAATCAACAGTGGGCCCCTGGAGGTTCGCCTGATTCCTGAAATATTAACCACAATTGAAAAGGAGAGAATAACTATGTCAGCAATTATTGAAGTTTATGCTCGAGAAGTATTGGACTCCCGCGGGAATCCAACAGTAGAAGTAGAAGTTTACACAGAGTCCGGTGCATTCGGACGTGCCATCGTTCCAAGCGGTGCATCAACAGGTGAATATGAAGCAGTTGAGCTTCGAGACGGAGACAAAGGCCGTTACCTTGGTAAAGGTGTAAAAACAGCAGTAGATAACGTAAATACCATTATCGCTCCTGAATTGATTGGCTATGATGCATTGGATCAAGTCGGCATCGACAAAACGTTGATCGAGCTTGATGGAACTGAAAACAAAGGGAAATTGGGAGCTAACGCCATCCTAGGTGTTTCCATGGCGGTTGCCCGTGCTGCTGCAGACCTTCTTGGTATTCCTCTATACATGTATCTTGGAGGATTCAACTCTAAAACTCTTCCAGTTCCAATGATGAACATCCTGAACGGTGGAGAGCATGCCGACAACAACGTGGACATCCAGGAATTCATGGTAATGCCTGTTGGCGCTCCGACTTTCTCAGAAGCACTTCGTATGGGTTCTGAAATCTTCCACAGCCTGAAATCGGTTCTTAAAGAAAAAGGATTGAACACAGCTGTTGGTGACGAAGGCGGATTCGCTCCTAACCTTTCTTCTAACGAAGAAGCGCTACAAACAATCATGGAAGCTATTGAAAAAGCAGGATACAAGCCTGGAGAAGAAGTTCGTTTGGCAATGGACGTTGCCTCTTCCGAGCTCTTTAACAAAGAAGACGGAAAATACCACCTTTCTGGTGAGGGTGTAGTTAAATCTTCTGAAGAAATGGTTGCGTTCTATGAAGATCTTGTTTCTAAATACCCAATCATCTCAATCGAAGATGGTTTGGATGAAAACGACTGGGAAGGCCACAAGCTGTTGACTGACCGTCTTGGCGACAAAATTCAACTTGTTGGGGATGACCTTTTCGTAACTAACACAAACAAACTGGCTCAAGGAATTGAGCAAGGCGTGGGTAACTCCATCCTGATCAAAGTGAACCAAATCGGTACGTTGACTGAAACATTCGACGCAATCGAAATGGCAAAACGTGCAGGCTACACTGCAGTTATCTCTCACCGTTCTGGTGAAAGTGAAGACAGCACAATTGCTGACATCGCAGTAGCAACAAACGCCGGCCAAATCAAAACAGGTGCTCCGTCCCGTACGGACCGCGTAGCGAAGTACAACCAACTTCTTCGCATCGAAGACGAATTGGCAAGCATCAGCCGCTACCCTGGTTTGAGCGCATTCTACAACCTTAAAAAGTAATTTTAGTAATATAAAAACAGGCTGGAACCATTTGGTTCCAGCCTGTTTTTTTATTCCAGAGCAAATAAGGGACGAGGAGCCAGGCCGTGAGCTTGGAGAAAGCCTGACGGCAACGATTATCAGCAGCAGTGTTGTCAGAGCAACCACAAAATGAAAAAAACTGAAAAGCTGGTTGACCACGTAATTGATCACAAACAGCAGCCAGAATGCTTTCGGCCGGAAACCGTATTTGTGATAAATCACGGCTGCCGCCCATATCATGCCGATGGTTTGTCCGGAAGGGGTCCACGAAGGTTTGTTTAACGCATCATACCCCGCATAGAGCAGGATGAAAACGAAGACGCTTTTTTTCATGGATGTTTCTTCCTTTAAAAATCAAGTCGTGTCTTCTTCATTAGTATGTTTAGTAGCGGAAAGCAGAATGCCGGATAAATGCCAATTTCCGATAGAGCGGTGGTGGTAAACAAGCGGTCAATAAGATTGAAAATTTAAACAACAGAGCGCATAATGAAAACGGATACGTAAGTTAACGGAAAGAGGAGGAAATAGTCTTGAAGCATTTTGATATTGCGGTTATACCGGGAGACGGAATAGGCAAAGAGGTGGTTCCGGCTTCATTAAACGTTCTGAACACTATTGCTGAGCTCCACGGCGGCTTGAAATTCAGCTTTACCGAATTTCCATGGAGCTGTGAATATTACCTTGAACATGGAGAAATGATGCCGGAGTCAGGACTTGAAACGCTAAAAAATTTTAATGCGATCTTTCTGGGGGCTGTGGGAAATCCGGAAATGGTTCCCGATCATATATCCTTATGGGGCCTTCTCATTAAAATTAGAAGGGCATTTGAGCAAACGATCAATATCCGCCCGGCTAAATATTTCAAAGGACTTCGTTCACCACTTGTTAATCCAAAAGATTTTGATCTCCTCGTTGTGAGAGAGAACAGTGAAGGAGAGTACAGTGAAGTAGGAGGAAGGATTCACAGCGGCCAGGATGAAACGGCGATACAGAATGCGGTTTTTACAAGAAAGGGCACGGAAAGGGCAATGAGATATGCATTTGACCTTGCCAAACAGCGTAAGAACCATGTGACGTCTGCAACCAAATCCAATGGAATTGTTCATTCGATGCCGTTCTGGGATGAAGTGTTTCGAGATGTACAAAAGGATTATTCTGATATTGGAACCGCCTCTTATCATATCGACGCCCTGGCAGCGGCCTTCGTCACGAAACCGGAAATCTTTGACGTAATCGTTGCTAGTAATTTATTTGGTGATATTTTAACGGATATCGGCGGAGCCATTATGGGAAGTATCGGAATTGCTCCGGCTGCTAACCTGAATGTGAACGGAAAGTATCCTTCCATGTTTGAGCCGGTCCATGGCTCTGCTCCTGACATCGTTGGCAAAAATATTGCCAATCCGATTGGACAGATATGGACAGCCAAAATGATGCTGGATCATTTTGGTGAAGCTGAGCTGGGACAGAGACTTATTGATGTCATCGAGGAAGTGACCGAGGATCAATATAAAACACCCGATATTGGAGGGAAGTCTACAACCAATGTGGTTGCTGATGAAATTTGCTCACGACTTCTTAAAAGCGAAGCACTTTCAAAATGATAAAGAAGCAGGTCATATTAACATGTGGCCTGCTTTTTTCTGATTGACTCCGTGATGTGAATCAAACAGGTTTTAAGAAGAACATAAAGATAGATATTCCTTGTTACATAGACTCATATTATGATAAGTATTACAACAATAGAATTTTGGAGATTGAAGGGGGAGTGAGAAACATGTCGATGTTCGAAATGAACCTTGAACGGCTCTGTATCCGCGAAATCAAATCGAGTGATGCAGGGGTTATCGCTCACTGGAAAAGCGATCCTTTGTTTCGAAAGATGTCTACCGGAGGCATGACCATTATCAACGAAGGCAACCAGAGGCAGGATATCGAAAAAAGCCTTGTACTCCCAAATGAAACTTATTTGATGGTATTGGAAAAGAAAAGCAGGAAGCCGGTGGGCTATGTCCGCTTTAACTGGATGGGGAGTATTCAGCGTTTCGGGTGGCTCCGGTTCGGGCTGGGCGAGGAGAGAGGAAAAGGATATATGCGCGAAGCTTTGAAAGGGATATTTCACCATCTATTTCAGGAGGAAACGCACAGGATAGATGCAGAGGTATTCGAATATAACGAGAGAAGCCTGCATCTTCTTGATACTCTTGGTTTTAAAAGAGAGGGGATCAGGCGGCTGGCTCACTATGATGAGGAGCGCTATTATGATATACACGTGCTAGGCCTCCTGAAATCAGACTGGCAGGAGCACGAGTCGGCGGCTGCCCATAAGGCGGCCGTAAAATAACCTTTTCATTTTACGGCAAAGCGTTATAATGAAAATAGCTGAATAACGGTTAAGGTCCGTTTTATGTCAAATAAAACGTTAAAAGGGAAGCTGGTTCAATCCCAGCACGGTCCCGCCACTGTAATCGGTAGAGCTTCTTTTATATCCACTGTTCGTTAAAGAATGGGAAGGAGAAGATGTTCGATGACCGAGAGTCAGGAGACCTGCCTTAGCCGCATGTGCGATCCTTCGAGGAAAAGGTGAAGCAATTGTAATCATTGAAAAATGAGTTACTGTTGATTCGCTCTCCGAAGGGAGGGCTTTTTTGTTTGCACAAAACGATCAGCTAAAAGAAGTACATACAGGAGCGTGGAAAACGTGAAGAAATTAACTCAGATTACCATGATGCTGCTGCTCGTCATCGCCGTCATGGCCGGCTGTTCAGCCGGAAACCAGTCAGCAGACAAAAAAGAAAAGGGTGCCAATTCACCAAAAAGTGAATTCCCCGTAACCATTAAAGATGCATCAGGCGAAAATGTAAAAATTGAGAAGAAGCCAAAGAAAATTGTCTCGCTGATTCCGAGCAATACCGAGGTCGCATTTGCACTCGGTCTGGACAAGGAAATCGTCGGTGTTTCTGACTTCGATAATTATCCGGAAGCTGCCACAAAAAAAACAAAGATTGGCGGCATGGACTTTAACGTCGAAAAGATTGTTGGCATGAAACCGGATCTTGTGCTTGCTCATGCTTCAAGTGCACACACTTCCAAGCAAGGAATCGACCAGCTCAAAAACGCTGGTATAAAAGTTGTTGTAATTAATGAAGCACAGAACTTTAAAGACACGTACAAGTCCATAAACATGATTGCAAAAGCAACAGGCACCCAAAAACAGGGGGATAAGATCGTTAAGTCCATGAAGGATGATCTTGCCGACATCAAAGAAAAAGCAAAGCAAGTGAAAAAGGAAAAGAAAGTCTGGGTGGAAGTGGCACCGGCTCCTGAAATTTATACAGCAGGTAAAGGAACGTTCATTGATGATATGCTGACCGCCATCCATGCAAAAAATGCCGCGGGAAGCCTGAAGGGATGGTCAAAGGTTTCAGAAGAACAGCCGGTCAAATACAATCCCGATGTGATCGTGACCACGTACGGATATTATTCCAAAAATCCGAAAGAGCAGATTCTCTCCCGTAAAGGATGGAAAGACATTCCGGCTGTTAAAAACAAGAACATTTATGATGTGCACTCAGACAAGGTGACAAGACCGGGGCCGCGTTTGATTGAAGGAGTGGAGGAGCTTGCAAAAGCCATCTATCCGGACGTTTACAAAAAGTAAACTAATTATTTCATACGGCGCAGTGCTGCTGTTAATGTGCCTCGCCGTTGCATTGGGGATTTCGGTAGGTTCCATACCTATCCCCCTTTTTCATGTTATTCAAATATTAGGCGCCCATATTTTTCACTATCCTGTTCCCGGTAATATTGATACATCGATGGTCAACATCGTCATGGCGATCCGGTTTCCGCGGGTCGTGCTGGCCATGCTCGTGGGATGTGCGCTGGCACTTTCCGGCACGGCGTTTCAGGGATTGCTGAAGAACCCGCTGGCTGATCCGTATACGCTCGGTGTGTCGTCAGGCTCGGCACTCGGGGCGGTTATTGTCTTATTCTTTGGTATTCAGCTGCCGTTTCTTGGCAGTTTTACGCTGCCGGTTTTCAGCATTATCATGGGGTTTCTTACATTGATCGGTGTAATTTATTTTGCAAGGCTTGTACAGCAAAACCTTTCTGTTGAGACCATCATCCTGGCCGGGGTGTTATGCAGTTCCTTTCTCGGGGCGGTCACGTCACTGTTGATTGCTTTAACCGGAGATGAACTGAGACAGATCATCGGCTGGCTGCTAGGCAGTGTTTCGATGAGAGGCTGGGCCTATGTAGAACTGATTGCTCCCTTTTTAATCGCAGGATTGCTGATTCTGCTGGCAAGCGCGCGTGAACTTAACGCGCTATCATTCGGTCAGCAGGATGCCAGGTCCATTGGAGTTGATGTTAAAAAACATACGGGGCTTGTTTTGTTTGGAGCTTCGCTTCTGACAGGGTCGGCCGTCGCTGTGTCGGGGACCATTGGGTTTGTCGGTCTTGTAATACCCCATATGGCCCGCATGATCTGGGGAGTTGATCATCGCCATCTGCTTCCGCTTTCCATGATGCTTGGAGGCGTGTTTATGGTTTTGGTTGATTTACTGGCACGGACCATTATTTCACCGACAGAACTTCCTATCGGTGTACTGACCGCCATTATCGGAAGTCCGATTTTTGCGGTAATCTTTATTCGTTATCGGCGAAAGAAGGTGACTACATGATTAGCGTACAACAGCTTTCCGGAGGCTACGACGGCAAAAAGGTTGTGGACGATCTCTTGTTTTCCGTGGAGAAAGGTAAAATTACCGGGATCATCGGACCGAACGGAAGCGGAAAGACAACGCTCATGAAAATGATCAATGGAATGCTTCCGTTTCAGTCAGGTGAAGTGTTGATCAAAGACAAACCGATCAGCAGCTATTCCGCCAAGGAACTGGCAAGAATTATCGCCGTATTGCCGCAGCATGCCGAGAGTTCGTTTGATTTTACGGTTAGAGAGGTCGTGGCGCTTGGACGCTATCCGTTTTATAAAGGATTATTAAAACATTCAACACCACATGACGATGAAGTGGTTCAAAACTCCATGGAATTTACAGGGGTTAAGGAGTTTGCGGATAAAAGTATCCTGCTGTTGAGCGGCGGAGAGCGGCAGCGTGTTCTGTTGGCCAAGGCGCTCGCACAAGAGCCTGAAATTTTGCTGCTGGATGAACCGACCAACCATCTGGATTTGGCCTATCAAATGAAACTGATGGATCTGTTAAAGGATTGGGTGGAAGGCTGCCAGCTGACAGTCGTGGCCATTCTTCATGACCTGAATATTGCCAGTCTGTATTGTGACCAGGTTCTTCTTCTGGATAAAGGGAAAATGAAGGCGATTGGAAAGCCTGGTGACATTATGGACAGCAGGATGCTTCAATCGGTATATAAGACGAACTTAAGCCGGCAGGAACATCCGCAAAAGGCAAAGCCGCTCATTGCGCTCGTTCCCCGGCAGCAGGACGAACGGAAGGACCTGTCTGAGATTGTCCTCGAGGCTACACCTGAAACCATGATTTTTCGCAGTCCGTTCTCGTTAAAAACCATGTCATCAGCTCTCATCGGGGGAGGATATCAGTGGGCTAACACATTTGTGAACCGCCATGTGAACAAAAATTATAATGTGGATGATGCCCAAAAAGAATTTGAGGATTATCTGTTTTCCATTTCTCTCAATCCAAACGATACCGTTGGCATGATGACAGCGGCGAGGCTTCAGGATGCTGGAATGGTATCGGTCGAAGAAAAAGGTGTAAAACTGCTTGTCGCCTCCACTGTGGGAACAGGTAATGCGGTGGATGCGGGACGGTCGTGGGAACGGAAGGATCAGCCCATGCCCATTGGTACGATCAACATCTGGATTTTCATGGAGGGTAAGCTGACGGACGAAGCCTTTGTTCAGGCGATGATGACGGCGACAGAAGCCAAAGCGGGGGCACTCCGCGACTATGGCATTAAAGATCCGGTAACAGGAACTCCAGCGACCGGTACATCGACCGACAGTGTTTGTATTGCCGCAACCCAAGACGGAGAGGAAATGAGGTATGCGGGGACGATCACACCGGCAGGAAAAGCGATTGGAAAAGCGGTCTATCAAACGGTAGGAACCGCTATTGAAAACTATAGAAAGAGAATGCTGCAACCATGATGATTGCTTTACATTTACTGTCGATTGTTCTTGCTCTCATCATTGACCAGCTGATCGGTGATCCCCGCTGGCTGCCGCATCCGGTGAAAGGGTTCGGTAAGATGATCAGCCGGCTGGACCGGGCATTGAACAGAGGAAACTATAAAAAGCTGAAGGGGCTCTTCATGCTCTTTCTTATTTTGGCTATAACTCTGGCACTCTCATTTTTTCTTATTTTCTTTGCGTATTCGGTTCATATGATTTTAGGTGTTTGTCTCGAGTCTATTCTGATTTCTACGACCATAGCAGCAAGAGGGCTGAAAGAGGCAGGGCGTTCCGTTTATGACCCGCTTGTCCGCGGAGATCTGGAGGAAGCCAGAACGAAATTAAGCTGGATTGTGGGAAGAGACACACAAGGCCTTCCTTCTCAGGAAATAGTGAGAGGTGTGGTGGAAACCGTGGCAGAGAATACGAGCGATGGCGTAACTGCCCCGCTTTTCTTTGCTTTTATCGGCGGGGCTCCGCTTGCCTTGCTGTACCGGGCCGTAAATACATGCGATTCCATGGTAGGCTACAAGAATGACAGATACAAAGACTTTGGCTGGGCATCGGCCAGGCTGGATGATGTGCTGAATTATATCCCTGCCCGTCTTACAGCGTTTTTGATGGTCTTTCATGCAATGATGAAGAAGCGTCTGACGTTTGCCTGGCTGAAGGAAGAAGCCCGTCACCATCCGAGTCCCAACAGCGGCTGGGGAGAAGCAGCTGTTGCCGGGCTGCTGGGCATACGGCTCGGAGGAACCAATTATTATAATGGCCTGGTATCTTATCGCCCGTTCATCGGCCGGGCACAATACAGTCTGAAACCGATACATATTGAAAAGACGATCGTCATCATGCAGCAAGCAGTCACATGGTTCACGATTATATTACTTGCAGCGGGAGGGATCTATATTGTTGCTGCCCAATCATGGAGCTAACCCGGAGCTGCTGGCCCGATCGCTTCAGACTGAACTGAAGGAAAACAGCCTGGATTTTAGTGTGAACGTTAATCCGTATCCTCCGCTCGTCAATCTCAAGGAGGTTTGGGGATCTCTTTATGAAGAGATCCTTCACTATCCCCATCCATCTGCAGCTCCCTTTTTGCAATTGGCAGCGGAAATGGCCGGGCTCGGTCCAGAACAGGTTCTGGCAGGAAATGGAGCGGCAGAGCTTATTTTTCTCATCGCCCAAGCTTACAGAGGCGCCAATGTGCTGATTATTGAACCTGCGTTTTCAGAATACAGAGAAGCATGTGAAGCGAATGGATGCAAGGTTGAGAGTTTTATAACGCAGGAGGAATCAAAATGGGGGATTTCTTTTGAGGAATTAGAAAAATCCCTTGAAGGCAAACAGCTTTGTTTTCTGTGCCAGCCCAATAATCCAACAGGAACTGCTCTTGATTCAGTTGAATTGGAAAAGCTTTTGCAACTTTGTTCAGAGAAAAAGGTGACCCTGGTTGTCGATGAAGCGTTTGTTCATTTCATGGAAAATCCGGTAACTGCTGTGCCTTTACTGGCTCATTTTAACAATTTGATCCTACTGCGTTCCTTAACAAAGATGTTTCACTTGCCCGGTCTGCGGCTCGGCTACGCCATGTCGTCCCTAGATTTGATTTTAAAAATGAAGAAATACCAGCCACCGTGGAGTGTAAACGGACCGGCTCAAAAAATCGGGATGCTTTGTGTTGCGCAGGAAAAACCAATTGCTGCTGATATTGCTGAAAAGACGGCAAACGAACGAAACCGGCTGTTTCCTGTCTTGCGCCGCCTGGGCTTCGAGCCCTCTCCTTCTCTAGTTAATTTTTATTTGTTACGAGAAAAGGGAGAAGAAAAGGACCAGATGGACCTGATTAAGTATTTACTCTCAAGAAGGATTATTGTCAGGCATACCTTCAATTTTAACGGCCTGGAAGGAAGATTTATCCGTCTGGCGATCCGGACGCCCGAGGAAAATGATGTGCTGCTGGATGTTCTTGAAGGGTGGAATGCATCATGCTGATTTTTATAACTGGAGGCGTGAGAAGCGGAAAGAGCTCATTTGCTGAAATGGTAGCGGTATACCACGGCAATAAAGGGTACCGCCTTCATTATGTCGCCACATGCGACCAAAGTGGAGAGGAGATGGCCGAGCGCATCAACCGGCACAGGGAGGACCGTGAGAAAAGCGGGTACGCTTGGAAAACGTGGGAACAGCCCAGGAATATTCATGACTTGTGCACCGTTTTTAAGCAAGAGGAAGTGATCCTGCTCGACTGTTTAACCAATCTTGTCAGCAATGAGCTTTTTGACGGGTGGCAGGAAAATAGGAAACAGTGGGAAGGGATTGCGTTTCGGGAATTGGTTTTTCAAAAAATCATGGATGCAATCATTGAGCTGGAGAAGCAATGCGGAGTCCTGATTATCGTTTCCAATGAAGTGTTTCAAGGCCTGCTGCCCGATGACAGCGGAACGTTTTACTTTATGCAGATAATGGGGCATCTGCATCAGCATATTGTGAGGCAAGCCCACTGGGTGTACCAGGTAGAGTTTGGCATGCCGATTTTACGCAAAGGATATGATGCGGATGAAAACCAATGCACAGCCTGTACGGTTTAGCTCATTGTACGGCTTGGGGCTGGCTTTGCAGTTTTTAACAGCCTTCCCTATTCGGACAGCGTTCCCGTGGACGAAGGAAACAAGTAAATGGAGCGTGTACTGGTATCCGGTTGTTGGCCTGCTGCTCGGCGGATTAACTGCCGTTCAGGCGCATTTTCTGAGTCAGCAATCGTTCATATCTCCCTTGATGGTCAGTTTTTATTTATTTAGTTTTTCTGTCGCATTAACAGGTGGACTGCATCTCGACGGATGGATGGATTGCAGTGATGCCTATTTTTCATACGGAAGTAAAGAAAAAAGGCTGGAAATCATGAAGGATCCGAGGACCGGGGCATTTGGCGTTGTATCCGTGCTATTTCTGCTGAGCTGGCGTTTTCTGTTGATCTACGAAAGCCTGAGGATTGCACCTGAGAAGAGCTGGCTGCTGTTTCTGCTCATTCCGTTTCTGGCCCGTACCAGTATGGGCTGTCTGCTAATTTCTGCTCCCCTGGCTAAGGAAGAAGGCATGGCATTTGCCATGAAGCAGAATATTTCAAAAATGAGCTTTGGAATGTACGCATTATATTTCTTGGGTGTGGGAGTCAGTTCATGGCTTGCAGGCATGCTTTTTTTATTTACGGGTCTGACGATCTTAGGAGCTTTGTTTTTTCTTGTGAGCAAACGGTTTGCAACCATTGAGTTTGGCGGAATTACAGGAGACGCGCTTGGTGCGAGTTCAGAAGGGATGGAAACCGTATTATGGCTCGGAGGGTGGCTGTTACTCTCCTTCGTCACGGGCTGACGCTGGAGAATCAGCAAAAGAAATACATTGGATACAGTGATCCTCTTCTTTGCGAAGAGGGTAGGAATGAATTGAGAGAAATGCAGGAAAAGGAAAGCTTTTTACCTTCAGATGTGGTCCTTTCAAGTGACCGGAAACGGTGCTTGGAGACCGCAGAAATTCTTTTTCCAGGCCAGCAGATCATCACGAGTCCGGCACTTCAGGAGATCCATTTTGGCGAATGGGAAAATCTAACGTATAAAGAGCTTTGTCATGACCGCCACTACAGAGAATGGATTGATGATCCATTTGGAACCTGCCCCCCCGGGGGAGAGCATTTTCATGAATTTGAAAAACGTCTGCTTTCAGTATGGGAAGAGGAGATCTGGCCATTGGCGGAGCAAAACGGACATGTGACAGTGGTCACCCATGGCGGTCCGGTCCGCTTGTATTTATCGATGTTTGCTCCTGAACCAAAAGAAATGTGGGAGTGGAGTGTTTCCCATGGAAGAGGGTACACACTGGTTTGGAAAGAAAACAAAGGGAGGTTAAATGCATTATGCACTTTGTTACAGGAGGCGCCTTCCACGGTAAAGCCAAGTGGGTGATGGACACCTATTCAGCCTCGAGGAAGATGGAGGGCTGGTTTAATCTGTATGATGCCGTGTGCCCAGAGGCCGATGAGTTCAAAACTTCGCTTGTCGTACTGGAAGGAATGGAGCAGTTGGTGAAGAAGGTTGTACAAGCGAATAAAAAGGGAACAAGAGAAGTGCTTAAGAAAAAATTGCATGCCTGGCTGGAATGGGAATCAGCCCTGCCTGGCCGCCGGCTTGTTTTGGTTGGAACAGACATCGGAAAAGGCATAGTGCCGATGGAGGAAGAAAACAGGAGATGGCGTGATGTTTCCGGCTGGTTTTTTCAAGATGCAGCGATGGCGGCTGAGAAAGTGCATGTGGTCTGGTATGGGTTGGAACAGACGATAAAATAAAAGGAGATGATCGGAATGAAGCTTTACACACGTACTGGAGATGAAGGAAAAACAAGTGTGATCGGAGGCCGGCTGGATAAAAACCATATCCGTGTTAATGCCTATGGAACACTTGATGAGCTGAACAGCTTTGTTGGGGTGGCCGTTACAAAGCTCCAGGATGCCAAGTATGACGATATCCGGAACGAACTGGTGAAGATCCAGCATGAGTTGTTTGACTGCGGCGGCGATCTTTCAGCTGTAAAAAAGGATTATCCATATAAAGCAAACACCGACATGATCACCTTTTTGGAAGAGCGCATTGATGAATACATTAAAGAAGCTCCAGAGCTGGAACGCTTCATTCTTCCGGGAGGTTCAGAGGCTTCAGCCGCGATTCATGTTTGCCGTACAGTAGCAAGGCGGGGAGAGCGGGAAATTGTGGCGCTGAAGCAGGAGAATGAAATCAACCCGGTTGTTTTAAAATACGTGAACCGCTTATCCGATTACTTTTTTGCCATTGCCCGGGTGATTAATTTCCGCGAAGGAGTAAAGGACGTGGAGTACGAACGAAGTGCGATCGTTTTCCGTGGAGGCAAGCGAAAAGAAAATGACACGAAATAAACATATCGCGCTGTTTACGGCGTTTGTTTCTCTGGCAGTAGCCGGTTCGTTTATCAAAATTCCTTCTCCAATAGGCAGTGTGGCCTTTGATTCCATGCCCGCCCTGGCTGCGGCTGCGTTAATGTCGCCATGGACTGGGCTTGCTGTTGCCTGTTTTGGGCATTTGCTAACAGCCGCCCTGGCCGGTTTTCCTTTGGGACCGCTCCATTTAGTGGTAGCGGTTCAGATGGGACTCCTGGGCTTCTTTTATGGCGTGCTATACAGAAAAAATGCGAAAACCGCTGCCACATTGATGTTTATAATAGGAAATGGTGTCCTGGCTCCGCTCTGCTTCTGGCCTGTTTTGGGAAAAGCGGTCGTTCTCGGACTTATCCCAAGTCTGCTGGCTGCTGCTGTGCTGAATGGTTTGACCGCACTTGTAATCATCCCGCGAATAAAGCGGGCGTTCCGGCATTCTGCCATGAGGATCAACCATGAAAAGAAATCGTGATATAACCGTGCAGGGCTTTGGCTCTGGGCATGTGGCGGTGATTGCCGCGGATAACTCTGGGGGAATTGGCAGCCTTCCGATGGATGAGGTAAAGGTCCCTTATGAGGTAGTCGCCCAGTATGGCGCCCGGGTCTGCGCGATGGAAGTGCTGGCTGCCGGGGCACTGCCCGTTTCGTTCATTATCCACTCCTTTAACGGTGAAGGGGCATGGAACGAGCTTGTGACAGGAGCACAAAAGACGTTTGCGGAGCTTGGTCTCGATACTATCGAAATCACGGGAAGCTCCGAAAGCAATATGAACATGGTCCAGTCCGCTTCTTCTTTCACAATGATCGGCAGGGCGGCTCATCATGATTTGAAAATGGGAATCACGCCTTCAATTGCTAAAGTGGCGGTCATAGGTGCGCCCCTTGTCGGGGAGGAAGTGATCAGCCGTTCTAAAGAGGGAATTTCATTATCTCTATTCCGGCAGCTGCTGAAAACAGACGGCATTTATGAAATCCTGCCTGTCGGCTCCAAAGGCATTGGATACGAACTCGGGGTACTGTGTGGTTCTTCGGCAAGGTTCAAGAGTACCCTGCCATTGGATAAGTCAGCCGGGCCATCTACATGCGTGCTAATCAGTTATGACGAAAAACAGCATTCCGCCATCAGAAGTTTGTGCGGAATGCTGTTTCATGAACTTGACCCATTATTTTAATTGTGACCGCTCATTAAAAAACGTCCGGTAGCCATATTGAACAAAAAGGATGACGCTGAATGATACCGATCCGGCAATCCCCAGCATGATCGCAATCTGATATTCAATCGCAGTGAGCGGGGAGATACCTGACAAAATCTGGCCGGTCATCATGCCTGGAAGAAAGACGATTCCCATGCCGACCATCGAATTGATCGTGGGAAGAATGGCGGAATCAAACGCACGGTCGACGAGTTCTTTGGAAGCGGCTTTTGGAGTTGCCCCGAGCATCAAGGCTGCTTCCACCATGCGTTTTTGCTTTTTCATGCCCTCCACAAGGTGATTGACCCCAAGCGTTATCCCTGTCATGGCATTCCCAATGATCATCCCGGCAATCGGTATAACATACCTCGGCTCAAACCAGGGAGAGAACTGAATGACCACATAGTTGAAAAATAGAAGGCTGACGAGAGTTCCTACTGTCATCGAAACAGCGATGACTTTTTTTAATGAAGAAGATAAATCGTATTTGATCCGCTTAAAAACGTTATAGATTGCAAAAATTTCCATGAGAACGAAAATGAAAAGAGTCAGAAGGGGATGCGGGTGCTTGAATACATAGGTGAGGATATACCCCGCGAGCACGAGCTGGATCGTCATTCTCAGGGTTCCGATGATAATCTCTTTTTCCCTCGCTATGCCTCTCCACTTCACAATCACCGTCAATACCACGATAAAGAGATAGGCAGACAGAAGCTGCCACAACGAAATATCAATAATTTGATCGTTCATCAGCAGCCTCCTTTATTTTCTGATTGTACCTTTCAAGATGTACCGGCACGTCAGCGTAACGGTCTGCAATTTGCTTGGAGTGGGTGACCATGATGACCGTTCTATTCTTTTGTTTGGCCTTTTTTAAAAAAGATGAGATGACCTCATCCGCTGTTTCGTCATCAAGGGCGGATGATGGCTCGTCCAGCAGATAAACTTCCGCATCAAGCAAAAGAACCCGGGCCAGCGCAAGCCGCTGCTGCTCTCCGCCGGACAATCCCTCTGCATCTGTTTTTAATGATTTTCGTAAATGCACACTATGTAAAGCTTCTTCAAGCACTCGATCATCTGGCACCGCTTTCTCCGAGAACACCAGTCCGGCGACAAGATTATCTTTGACGGTGCCGGGAAATATAGCGGGCATTTGCTGAAGCATGATCACGTTTCTTCGATGCTGTACAGGATCAAGCGTGGCGATATCCTTCCCTTTGTAGAACACCTTGCCTTCATCCGGGCTGATCAGGTGATTCAGCAGTTTCAGCACCGTTGTTTTTCCGCTGCCGCTTTCTCCGGTAAGAATGCTCACTTTATTTTCTTCCATACGTAAATGACCAATCTTCAAAATATCCTTATAGCGAATCTCTTTTAGTTCAAACATGGGTCAATGCCTCCTTCCTGACAGCCCCTTTATGGCACGATAAATTATTTGGAATACGTTGCCGAACGAATGCCCGTATGATACATTAAGTATAGTGTAACGTTGTCCGTGGAGGTGTGACAAATGCAAACAGCAGCAACAGTTTTATTGGTGATTGTTTCGATCGCACTTATTATAGTCGTTGTTCTTCAATCTGGCCGTTCGGCAGGATTATCAGGAGCGATTACTGGTGGCGCCGAGCAGTTATTTGGAAAACAAAAAGCCCGTGGAATGGATGCCGTCCTGAGCAGGCTGACGATTATTCTCGCCACATTGTTCTTCTTGTTGGCGATTGCGGTAGCGTATTTTATCTAATGATACCCCAACAGCAGGTGAATTTTTCACTTGCTGTTTTTATTTTTTTATCCGCCAGTTTGAAAGCTTTTTCCAATAGGGATATGGTATGATTTTTTACGGACATTATAGGGTAACTAATGATAAAAAAGGTGATAATATGATTGGCTGTCTTTGTCTTCATGGCTTTACCGGCAGTCCGTATGAAGTAGAGCCGGTTACCCGCTATTTAGAAGAACATACCGATTGGCTGATTTCAGTGCCGACCTATCCGGGGCATGGAGAGCAATTGATGCTGAAGGGGATTACACACAAGCTTTGGATCGATGAAGCAGAACGCGCCTTTTTGGAATTGCGGAAAAAGAGCGACACGCTCTATATTCTCGGGTTCTCCATGGGTGGAATCATCGGCGGTTATCTTGCATCGAAGTACGGATGCGATAAACTCATCCTGCTCAGTGCCAGCGCTTACTATATGAACCCGGCACAGATGGTGAAAGATATCAAGGACATGATCATAAAAGGTATGCGGGGAACGCTGAAGGATGATGAACTGTACCTGCGATACCGGAAAAAATTTATGGATACTCCGCTTTCCGCCACGTTCGAATTCCGGAAGCTCGTCAAAACGCTCAAGCCTTCGTTTCGTGCTATTGATGTACCTACGCTGATTATCCAGGGGGAGTGCGACGGACTGGTGCCGCGCAAGAGCGCAGAGTATATTTATAAAACCATACCATCGAAACGTAAGAAGCTATGTTATTTAAAAGAATCAAAGCATATGATCTGCCACGATGTGAATCAGGAACAGCTGATCGAAGAAGTTTTTCAATTTTTAATGGAACCAACGAAGTAAGGGAGAGTAAGCAGCATGATGAAAATTACAGCACCAAAACCATTTATGTTTGAAGGAGGAAAACGGGCGGTATTATTATTACATGGCTTTACCGGCAGCTCAGCGGACGTTCGCATGCTGGGCCGTTTTTTGCAAAAGAAGGGATACACCTGCCATGCTCCTCAGTACAAAGGGCACGCTGTCCCACCGGAAGAACTCGTACATACAGGCCCGGATGACTGGTGGAAGGATGTTATGGATGGGTTCAACCTTCTAAAAGAGAAGGGACATACGGAAATTGCCGTTTGCGGATTGTCGCTTGGCGGTGTTTTTTCATTGAAACTGGCTACCGAGCAGCCGGTGATGGGTGTCGTGCCAATGTGCGCACCAATGCATGTGAAAAGTGAAGAAACGATTTACCAGGGTGTGCTGGAGTATGCCCGTGAATACAAAAGCCGAGAAAATAAGTCGCAGGAGCAAGTGGATCTGGAGATGGAGGCGTTCAAAAAGACCCCTATGAATACCTTAAAGGGCCTTCAACAGCTCCTGAGTGGTGTGCGAAATTCCATCGACATGGTATACGCACCTACATTTGTTGTACAGGCTAGACATGACGAGATGATTAATACGGACTCTGCCAATATTATTTACAATGAAGTGGAAAGCGATCTAAAGGATTTGAAATGGTACGAAGAATCCACTCATGTAATCACACTTGGCAAGGAAAAGGAACAGCTGCACGAGGATGTTTACACCTTCCTGGAAAAGCTGGACTGGACCATGGAGTAACGTTTTTCCCAGAAGGAGGAGATGTAGTGGATAAGCAGCAACTGCTTGCGTTCATGAAAGAAGAAGCATATAAACCGCTTAGCGTTCAGGAACTGGAAGACGCCTTTGGGCTCCAGGAAGCGGATGATTTTAAAATTTTGGTTCGCACACTGAACGAGATGGAAGACGAGGGGCTTGTTGTCAGAACAAGAACAAACCGATACGGTCTTCCTGACAAAATGAATCTTGTTCGAGGAAAGGTGCAGGCTCATGCGAAAGGGTTTGCTTTCGTCCTCCCTGAAACAGGAGAAGGAAAAGACGTCTACGTTTCTCAGGGAGACATGGGCAGTGCCATGAACAATGACGTGGTGCTCGTACGCCTTAACACCAATTCAAAAGGCTCTCATCCGGAAGGTACCATTATCCGCATTTTGGAGCGTGGAGTAACAGAAACAGTAGGAACATTCCAGCAAAGCCGCAGTTTTGGGTTTGTGGTCGCTGATGACAAACGGATTCCGAATGATATTTTCATCCCGGCTGAAGGGGTAAATGGTGCCATTGAAGGCCATAAAGTCGTTGTTAAAATCACCAAGTACCCTGAAGGGCGAAACAGTGCAGAAGGAGAAGTCATCCACATTCTCGGCCATAAAAACGACCCTGGCGTGGATATCCTTTCCGTCATTTTCAAACACGGGCTGCCAAGAGAGTTCCCTGAAGAGGTGCTTGAACAGGCAAACAGTGTGCCTGACACCATTGATCCGAATGATATCGAAGGCCGCCGTGATCTGCGCGACCAAACCATCGTCACCATCGATGGCGAAGATGCTAAGGATTTGGATGATGCTGTTAATGTAATCAAGCTTGATAACGGCAATTATAAACTCGGTGTCCATATCGCTGATGTCAGTCACTATGTAACTGAAGGATCACCAATCGATGTGGAAGCGTTGGAACGGGGTACAAGTGTGTATCTCGTGGACCGGGTTATTCCGATGATTCCTCACCGCCTGTCCAACGGGATCTGTTCATTGAATCCGCGGGTGGACCGCCTGACGCTTTCCTGTGAGATGGAAATCACGCCTAAAGGCGAAGTGATCAAGCATGAGATTTTCCCGAGTGTGATCAAGACCGTGGAACGGATGACCTACACGAACGTACGGAAAATCCTGCAGCGTGAAGACGACGACGTCTTAAAACGTTATGAGCCGCTTATTCCGTTTTTTGATGGAATGGGCGAACTGGCCGAAATTCTGCGCAAGCGCCGATTTAACCGAGGTGCTATTGACTTCGATTTCAGTGAAGCGCGTGTCATCGTCAATGAAAATAGCGAGCCGCAGGAAGTGGTGCTTCGCGAACGGTCGGTAGCAGAACGCCTGATTGAGGAGTTCATGCTGTGTGCCAACGAAACGGTAGCGCAGCACTTCCATAAGGCCGATCTTCCGTTCATGTACCGGATCCATGAAGACCCGGATGCAGAGAAGCTGCATCGTTTCCTTGAATTCATCGCCATGTTTGGCTATGTACTAAAAGGCGGAGTGGAAGAGGTTCATCCGAGTTCACTGCAAAAACTTCTTGAAGAAGTAAAAGGCGAGCCGGAAGAAATGGTGATCAGCAAAATCATGCTTCGTTCCATGAAGCAGGCGAAGTACTATCCGGAAAGCTTGGGCCACTATGGTCTGGCGACCGAGTTTTATACGCATTTCACTTCACCGATCCGGCGGTATCCGGACTTGATCGTTCACCGGTTGATCCGGACGTATCTGATTAACAAAAAGACCGATCCAAGCACGGTTGCAAAATGGAAGGGACAGCTTGAGAAAATCGCCAAGCATGCTTCCGACCGGGAACGCCGCGCGGTGGATGCCGAGCGTGAAACGGATGATCTGAAAAAAGCTGAATTCATGCAGGATAAAATCGGGGAAGAGTACGAAGGTGTCATCAGTTCCGTAACCAACTTCGGGTTGTTTGTAGAACTTCCCAATACCATTGAAGGTCTCGTACATGTGAGCTACCTGGCTGATGATTACTACCGCTATGATGAGAAGCATATGGCCATGATCGGTGAACGCACAGGGAACGTGTTCCGGATCGGGGATGAACTTGCGGTTAGGGTCATCAATGTGAATCTCGATGAGCGGGCGATTGATTTTGAGATCGTGGGTATGAAGGGAACACCCCGCAAACGGGGAAAAGACCGTCCAACAGTCATTGAAGGCGAAGGACGAAAGCGAAAAACACGCCGTCCTGAAGCCGACCGAGGGGACAAAGGCGGATCAACAAAAGGCAAGAAAAAGCCATTCTATAAAGGGAATATCACGAAAAAGAAAAAGAAAAACAAAAAGAGATAAACCAGTGCAGGGAAACGTCAAGCAGTTCACAGCTGTATTTGACGTTTCCTGACCAATTAAGTATAATTAAGGGTGCACTTGTTTTGGGGAGGTCATGAAACATGCCAAGAGGAGAAGGAAAACTTGTCGCTCAAAATAAAAAAGCGCGGCATGATTATCATATAGAAGAAACCTTTGAGGCAGGCATCGTCCTCCAGGGTACTGAAATCAAAGCCATCCGGGCTGGCCGGATCAATTTGAAGGATTCATTCGCCCGTGTACAAAATGGAGAACTGTTTCTTCACAACATGCACGTGAGCCCGTACGAACAGGGAAACCGGTACAACCATGATCCGCTCAGAACACGCAAACTGCTCCTTCACAAGAAGGAGATCGCCAAGCTTTTGGGCCAGACAAAAGAGCAGGGATACTCGATCGTCCCATTGAAGCTGTATCTGAAAAACGGATTTGCTAAGGTTTTAATCGGCTTGGCCAAGGGTAAAAAGAACTACGACAAGCGGCAGGATCTGAAGAAAAAAGATGCAAAACGCGAGATCGAACGTGCCTTCAGGGATCGCCAAAAGGCATAAACTGGAGAGTGTGGCCGGTTGAAATAACCGCGTAAAAATGCTATACTTTATTTTGTTGCTAACAACTGAATAAAAAGTTGCAGCGCAGCTTTAACTTCCCGTAAGATTCACCCCGGGATTTCTATCATGGGGACGTTACGGATTCGACAGGGGTAGTTCGAGCTTAAGTTGCGAGTCGAGGGGGTCGGCCTCGTTAAAACGCCAACGCCTATAACTGGCAAAACTAACAACAACCTAGCTTTAGCTGCGTAATAGCACTTTAGCTGATCCTCCCTCCATCGCCCATGTGGTAGGGTAAGGGTCTCACTCTTAGTGGGCTACGCCGGCTGTCCTCCGCCTGAGGACGAAGGAAGAGCGCAATCAGGCTAGCACTTCAAACGCCTGTCGATAGGCAGCTGAAGTCGCGAAACGCGAATATATCGACTACACTCGTAGAAGCTTAAGTGCCGTTATCTTTGGACGTGGGTTCGACTCCCACCGTCTCCACCAATACATACTTTTGGTGTTGCTTAAAAATGTTATATAATATTTTCACATATTTCTTTGCATAGTGCTTTCAGACCTAACCGAGTTAGGTTTTTTTACATTTGTAATATTTCAAGAGAACCTGTATTAAGGGTCAGCTCATTCAATGGTTGACCTGAAGAAAAAGAAAGGGTGGGACCATGTTTGACGCCATCTAAATGGTTATTCATAATATTTTGCCCATTCATTAAAAATGGTTGGCGAAATCTGTTTGACCCCTTGAAGGAATTCCTCTGCATATCCAAGCTTTTCAAGACCCGATATTAACTTCCTGGGATAAGTTCTATCAGTGGTAAATGCCCGTTTGTGGTCGATCACTTTTACCTCCCCCTTCTCGTTGAAGTAAATATGACGGACCTCTGTATCGTGTCTCAAAAAACCGATCCTCTTTAATTCAGAAAGCATGTATAATATTTGTCTTATTTTTGAGTCGGAAAAACGTTTCTTTTCTTTGAGGTATTTTTTTAGATTATATCCGTTGACATACTCCATGACAATATAGTTGGATCCATACTCATAGAGTCGGGGAATGATTGGGGATGATTGTCCCTTCTTTAATGCCTCCAGTTCAAGTTTTTGGGTTTTTTCTTTCCAGAAAATTTTTACACATTTATTGTGACTAATTTGAAAAACCGCTCCATCACCGCCCTTGCCAAGCTGTTTGTATTTTTCGAGATTTTCCAATGCTAAATTTCCTTTATTTCTGGCTGCTATCGCCGTTATGCTTTCCATCCATACACTTCCTTTATTAAATTGGACTTCAGCAGCAACTAAATTAGTGTATTTAAGTTTTTAAACGTTGATCTCTGCTAGTATAAACCGAATTCCTTTCCCCAGCTGTTTATTTTTTCAATGTATCTTTTTAGCAGAATACTTTGTTCTCCATTCAACACCCTTTTAAGGTGATTTAGGAGCCTTTTCTCTAATGTTCTCTGTAAATAAGTCATTTTTAATAGCTTTAGGATGTCTGTTTGGAAGGTTATTCCTTCTTTTTGCATTTCCTGAGCGTATAACAGCATGCAATGACTTCTTATTTCTTCTTCCTTTTTATGCCAGTCTGTTCTGAAATCAATCAACAATTCAACCAGCACAACCATATCATACGAACAGGGTGCGTACTTGGCAGACTCCCAGTCGATCATTTGAATGTTCCAATTTACTTCATCCGTTCCGTTTTGGCAGCAAAGATTATGAAGATGAAGATCACCGTGGATGAGGCATTGCCCTGCTTCCATAATTTCCGGAAAGAAAATTGGCCCTTTTTGCAGGACACTTTGAATAGTGTTGTATCCAGGTTCTACTATTCCTCTTAAACCAGGATCTTTCATAGCAAGATCTAGATATTGTTTTGTTTTTTCAATATGGTTGCTTCTTTCTGTGTTTGCCAGCGCAGAATCATATCGGGGCAGCCAGGAATCAAAAGAATCCTTGTACCTGGTTATCCGATCACCAAATGTGCGGGCATGAAATTTTGCAGCAGTTGGAATGATAAGATCGAGATGTCTGGGCGTAATCTTGATTTGCCCGCGCAAAGGTTGAATAAATTCTGTAAATAGCCAGATTTCGTCATCATTTACTCTTTCCTCAATCCAATACATTTTTGGCATAAATTCAGCCATGGCGGCATATCCTCTGCGATACATGTTAATTTCCACAATATGATTTTCATTAAAAGGTGGTTTAAATATTTTAAGGACTGCGGGAAGACTGTTTATGCCATCTGTAAGGATCAGTTTCCAGATACTTGTTTTTTCCCTCGAATTTTTAAGGCATTCTATTTTATCTTCAGGCAATGCAACTTCATGATCTGAAAAAAATTCGAACTTTTTTTTCCATCCAAATTTATTCCACTGTTTTACGATTTGTTCTTTACTGCTCAATGCAGAAATCCCCCCTAATTTCTATTGAAAATCTCACTTTCTCGCCCATAAATATCGAATGTGGGACACAAAGCTTCTTATAAATGGGAGTGGATCCTTCCAGCTGAATAAAGCTTCTACCTTATGTCCGGAAAGGCTTTTTATCCATTCGGTAATCGTCATTTTCCCGTTTTTTTTGTTTTGGCGGAAGGATAGAAAATCGCGGACCAGGTAAACCCATTTGATGCCTTCTGTCTGTTTCGTCACTGGGGAAGGATTTTGTCCAGTTACCAGCAAATAGTTCAAGTATGCTAAATTTACACCGCAAGCTATTGACAATCTTTGGGTTAACCCAATCCTGGGGTTAATCTCAATAAATTTCAACTTGCCGTCTCTTTCATCCCTCTTAAATTCCGCAATTGCCAGGCCTTTTAACTTGATATTACGCAAAAATGGCACTGCTATATTTATTACGTCCTCATCTCTGATACTTAATGCCATGGCGGTTGAACCGAAGTCTGGAGGGAATTGGTGGAGTTTTTGATTCATCCAGAGCCCAATTAGATTCATTTCCTCATCAAATAAAGTTTTTACTGAATAAATGGATGCCTCTTCTCCAGGAATCACCTCTTGAATCATGAGCTCTCCAAAACGGCTGTAAAAGAGGTACTCTTCCCTTAACTGGACTGGATTTTCAACTAATATTGCTTTTTTATACAGATGATGATCGATACGATTCCGGAAATTGGAGGAAATGACTGGTTTTAATAAACAGGGGAACATTACTTCAGAAACAATCCGCTCAAGATGATCTTCATCATCAATAATGAACGTTTTAGGACATGGAACGTTATATTTTACTGATAAATCGTAGGTTAATCTTTTATCTAACACAGCCTCGATTAATGAATGATCAGGTAAAAGAAAAAGATAATTCAAAGACAACTGATCTCTGTATTTTGATATAAAACGTACATAGTCATCCGATCCAGCGTAGAGTACCGCTTTCTCCTCAAATGTTTGTCCTAGCCTTGTAAGGTGCTCTAATAATTTTTCTTCCTCAGAAACAGGATTAGGGCATACACTGCAGCTTGCATATCGGGTTTTTCCAATTTTTTGCTTACTCTCTGTATCAAATGCATATACTTTTATGTCTTGTTCGGCTAAGCTCCGAACGATTCCGATCCCAGTCGCACTTAAATCTAAAACTACGGCTGGTAGATCATGCCTCACTGCATCTCACCTCTGTGCAAAAAAGATTGATAAACTTCTTCAATCTTTCTAGTCATACTGGCAATCGTTAAATGCTGTTCAGCAAAGCATTTAGCATTTTGTGCTAAAGAATTCCTTAGTGTGGAATCATCCAGAAGGATCGTTAATTTTTCCGCTAGTTGCTGAGAGTTACCCGGTTCAGCTATAAGCCCCGAATGATTGTCCTGAATAATTTCTGGTATTCCGCCACAGTTTGTTGTAATGATCGCCTTCCGGGCGAACATCGCCTCTATCACAGAAATGGGAAGTGTATCACTGGTAGTTGGCAGGACAAAAATATCTGATCGTTTTAATATTTTTGGAATATCCTTTCTCTTTCCTAGAAAATGCACATTTTCCAGCTGTAAATCCTGACATTGGCGTTCAAGCTCTTCTCTCATTGATCCTTCCCCTACAATCCATATTTCTACATTTACAAGCTTGTTTCTAATGAGGGAAAGTGCCTCAAACAGGTATTTATGTCCTTTACGCGGCCGGAGTCGAGAGATACAGGTAATAATGGTCTTACCTGAAGTATTCTTCGATTTCTCTGGAGGATCAATTCCAAAATCGATTCCAGTGTAAACCGTTGTCATTTTTCTTTCCTCAGCACCTAATCCGTTTAGCAACGGTCGAAAATATTCACATAAATTAATGATATGGGTCGAGCTTTGAACGGCTTTTCGGTCAATGGCCAAAAAGTAGGCTTCTTCTACAGACCCTTTTTCAATTAGATTAAACTTTAGCCGTGTATGTGTCATAAATCCGTGGGGAGTGAACAGCAGCGGTTTTTGATAGTCTTTATTAAGCTGGTGCATTACATTAGCTGTAAACCGGTCTTGTGCGTGAATAATATCATATTTAGAAATATCCACGCACTTTAGCATCCATTCATATTTTTGCATTCGCCAAACGTTTTGGATGATCTTTTCACTGAAACTTCCATACCTTTTAACAAAAAATTGTTTTACATCCTCCATAAATGTTTGTCGCATTCCTTCAATATAACTTTTTTCGAAGTGATTAGGAGCTGCAATATGGACAATGTGGCCTAAGCCTTCCAATCCGGATTTAAGTGCAGTGATGTAGTTTTGCAATCCGCCAACAAAAGGGTAGTCCCAGAAAGTAGTGATTAAGATTTTCATTTTTTTCTTTTGTCTTAATTCAGAGGGTTTCACGAAATCTGGTTTGTTTTTATCTTTTTTTAAAGCTTTTGTCAGTCCATAATATTGATCCATTGCAGATACTAAATGGGGATAGGGGATAAATAATGGAGGTTTTCGGCGTGTCATCTCCATACCCTCCTGATGATTTCAAACGCTTCCGTATAATTTGTTCCACCAGGGCCAAGGATTTCATCGTCTGGATGAGCAGCAATCACTATTACATCGATACTCATGTATTTCACCTCAATTTTTTTTCCGTTCTTTTATATATATGGACATACCTTTAGCTAGGAAACTGACATTAGTGGAGGTATTTATAGATTATTTATCATAGAATGAATAGGCAGCTTATTTATGCTCGAATCCGTAATGGTAAATTTCCACGTCATATCCCGTGTCTTCTGCTTGTGCCCAAATCCGCGGCGACCTTTTATGAAAAGTCTTCGCTCCACATCATCGGTCAAATTTTGGACAAAGTCCACTGCCACTTTAGGTGTAACAGCTCTCCTTGTTTTCAGTCAACGTGTACTCCATAAGTTTGCCGAGTCCATGCTGATAACGGTCTGTGCTGTTCATGATCAATTCCTACTGAATAGTAATTGCTTAACAAGACCCACTTTATCTCACATTGAATCATGCGATACATAGAAATATATTAATTATTCATTTTAGGCATGGAGGCAGAACGAATCTTAAAAGATTTGGATTCTAGCGTGAAGCAGGGAGCGAAAGTCCGTCTTCGCAGAAAAGTAGAAGGAAACGTCTTTCAGCCAACTGTTTAAACGATATGCCGATCGATTCAGGACTCGGCCGTTTTAACGGTGAATGGGTCCTTGAAGAATATACAACGCTTAAATGGCTGAAATTCCCCATCTAAAATAGAACCATAGGTTTGAGAGGAGCCATGGTTCATGATAAGTAGAGGGGATTTTTTTATGATCAAAGTTAGGCTTTTTTAGTTAAAGCTTCGCTAACTTTTCTTTCTTATGAATGTCTTCCGTTCCGCCATCCATAGCTGTCTTATAATAGGAACATTTATGCTGGATGATCTCCATTGTCTTTTTCAACTCTTCCATCTGTGCTTCCACATTGGCTTTTCGTTCCAAAAACATCTTATATCTTTGCTCTAGAGTGGAATCTCCCTCTGAACACCAATCAATAAATGTCTTGATTTCCTTAATCGGCATCCCGGTGGCTTTGAGGCATTCGATTACTTTTAACGCACTGATATCGGATTCTTTAAACAATCGATTTCCGTTGGGTGTACGTTCTACGAATGGCATAAGTCCTTCTTTGTCGTAGTAACGCAACGTATATACGGTAAGATTCAATTCTTTCGCAACTTCGCTTATGGAATATGTCTTCATAGCTAATCTCCTTCATATAGACTTCGAGTTAACTCTATGGTTTGGGAAATTTTATCACTGAACGTCCGGCATGTCAAAACCAACTTGGAGGCAACAGAAATTGTTTTCTGAATATAGGATGTAAATGCTTGACCTAGAGTTAACTGTAAGTAATAACATGGGGATACAAGAGAAAAACGTTCTCTTGAAAAACATACATAATGGAGGTTCTTTCATGATAACTGCTAAAGCACGAGCTGTAGATGGTCCAGACACTCCTTTTCGAGAAGCTGAAATTAATCGGCGCGATCTTGATACACATGATGTTCTAATTGAAATTAAGTTTGCAGGCATTTGCCATTCTGATATCCATACGGCTCATGGTGAATGGGGCGAAGTGAATTATCCACTTGTGCCAGGACACGAAATTGCGGGATTTGTCACAGAAGTAGGAGCAGAAGTCACAAAGTACAAGGTCGGTGACAGAGTAGGCGTTGGATGTATGGTCGACTCCTGTGGTGAATGTGTGAACTGCCAAAAAGGGGAAGAACAATATTGTCTTAAAGGAAATGTTCCTACTTATGCAGGTGTTGATAAATACGGAGAGCCAACTCAGGGTGGTTATTCTACCCACATCGTTGTAACAGAGGACTTCGTCGTCAGAATTCCTGATAACATCGAGCTTGACGCAGCAGCACCATTACTTTGCGCAGGGATTACGACCTATTCTCCATTACAGCATTGGGGGGCTGGTCCAGGAAAGAAAGTAGCGGTTGTTGGTATGGGTGGTCTTGGCCATATGGCGGTGAAAATTGCACATGCTATGGGTGCCGAGGTTACGGTTCTGTCTCAATCGTTGAACAAAAAGGAAGATGGTTTGGAGTTTGGCGCAAAAGATTATTATGCCACAAAAGATCCGGAAACCTTTGAGAAGCTTGCGGGAACCTTTGATCTGATTATCAATACAGTAAGTGCAAAGATTAATATGGATGCTTACTTCTCACTTCTCACGCTTGACGGTACACTTGTCAATGTCGGTGCGCCTGCAGAGCCACTAGAAGTAAATGTGTTTTCTCTTATCGGTCATCGCCGTTCATTTGCCGGTTCTATGATCGGAGGAATCCGTCAGACACAGGAGATGCTGGATTTCTGTGCAGAGCATAACATTGCTCCTAAGATTGAGGTCATTTCAGCTGACCAAATTGACGAAGCCTACAAGCGCGTGCTGGCTTCTGATGTAAAGTATCGTTTCGTCATTGATACAAGCACAATCTGAGTTGTGTTGTAAGAAGCCCCAAAGCCTGGCTTTTGGGGCTTTTTTCGTGTGTTTTAAAGAGACAATTACGATTCATATGTTGGATAACCGTCAAATGCGGACATATTTAACGATTGAATGTAACCTATTTCCATTTATATTGATTGACATATGAAATCAACAGGTGTTTTTAATAATACTGCTAAGATATGAGAAGGACGGCTTTTTTTATTGACAATTTTGGAAACATGGTTGACATCTTTCTGGGAATCTCATAAAATTGAACTCGAGATTGATAATCATTTTCAATAGATGAAATTATATAGATTTTAGTTAAGGTTTAAAAGGAGGCCTCATTGATGTCCAGGCTGCACGCTGAAAATTTGACGGTTACATACGGTGAAAGGGATATAGTGAAGAATCTCGGAGTTTCCATTCCGGATGGACAAATTACGGCGATTATCGGGCCAAACGGCTGCGGAAAGTCAACGCTTTTGAAAACGTTGTCCCGTATTTTGAACCCGAAAACCGGCATGGTGTATCTCGACGGGAAAGGAATCAGTAAAGAACCAACGAAGAAAATTGCTCAAAAGATGGCGATTTTGCCTCAGTCCCCGGACGCACCTGAAGGACTGACAGTGGGTGAGCTTGTTTCCTACGGAAGATTTCCTTATCAAAAAGGTCTGGGAAAACTTACGAAAAAGGATTACGAGGTCATTGACTGGGCGCTTCAAGTTACCGGCATCCATGAATTTAAGGACCGTCCGGTAGACGCCCTCTCAGGCGGACAGCGTCAGCGGGTATGGATTGCGATGGCTTTGGCGCAGGAAACAGACATCATCTTATTGGATGAACCGACCACGTACTTGGATATGTGCCACCAGCTCGAAGTTCTTGAACTGTTGGACCACTTGCACAGAGTGGAAAAACGGACGATCGTGATGGTGATTCATGACCTGAACCACGCGGCCCGCTTTGCTCATCACATGGTGGCGATGAAAGACGGCTCGATTCAGAATGAGGGTACACCTGAAGAGGTGATGACACGCCAGTTGCTTCGAAACGTATTCAATATCGATGCCGAAATCGGTATTGACCCAAGAACGAGGAAGCCGGTGTGTCTGACATACGATATCATAAAGCCTGTAGAGCTTGTTGAGAACTTGGCGTAATCTTGCGCCTTTCTTTTTTACCTTCAATTGAGAATGATTATTATTGATAAAGTATAGGGGGAACTTGTAAGATGAAAAAGCATACAAAAAAACTGTTTATTGGCTTGATGGCCGTCGTTCTTATACTGGCGCTATCAGCTTGCGGCAATAAAACGGAAGAAAATACTGATTCTGGTAAAAAAGAATCCAAAACAAGAATCTATAAAGGCGAAAATGGCGATGTAAAAGTTCCGGCCCATCCAAAGCGTGTGGCCATGATG
Organism: Fictibacillus sp. S7; assembly: GCF_004127935.1. Taxonomy (NCBI): domain Bacteria; kingdom Bacillati; phylum Bacillota; class Bacilli; order Caryophanales; family Fictibacillaceae; genus Fictibacillus; species Fictibacillus sp. S7. Next base: position 4,151,491 of record NZ_QJKL01000001.1, read on the forward strand.
GCAGCGACATATGCAGGAAACCTGCTTGAGCTGGGAATTACGCCTGTAGCCGTTAACGAATATCCGAAGCAAAACAAATTTTACGGAAATAAATTGGACAATGCGGAAGTGGTGACAGCCGATTCTTATGAAAAGCTTCTCGAGCTCAATCCTGATTTGATTATTACCTACTCCGATGATAAAAACCTCAAGAAATACAAAGAGATTGCACCAACCGTCACCATGACGTACGACAAATATGACTACCTTGAGCAGCATGTTGAAATCGGAAAAATGGTAGGTAAAGAAAAGGAAGCAAAAGCATGGGTAAAAGAGTGGAAGAAAGAAGCCGCTGATGCCCGTGAAAAAGTACAATCTGCCATCGGTAAAGATAAAACGTTTATGGTTATGGAAGCCTATGGAAAAGACATGTATGTTTACGGAAAGAACTGGGGACGCGGAACTGAGGTTATTTACCAGGCACTGGGACTAAAAGCACCTAAGAAGCTGCAAGAAGATGTGTTCGGGCCTGGCTGGAAAGCGATCTCTACGGAAGTCATTCCAAAATACGCAGGTGATTATATTTTTGTAGGAACGGGTACAGGGAATCCTGACAATTCCTTTATGAAGTCAAACGTATGGAAACAACTTCCTGCTGTAAAAAACGGACATGCGATCAAATTTGATTCAGAATCGTTCTACTTCAATGACCCGATTTCCCTTGAAAAAGAACTGGACTTTGTCGTAAAAGAACTGACAAAAAAGAACTAAATCGCATTAAGAAAAGGGTAGCAAGCCATGTTCAAGACAAAAACCAAACAAATTAAAGATCATACTGTATATTCTCGGCCGACAGCAGGAACAGCCATCCTGCTGCTCGGCCTTGTTCTGCTTCTCATAAGTGTCGGGGTAGCTATTTCGGTCGGAGCGGCGAAGATCAATGTTCTTACCGTTTGGAATGCCGTTTTAAATTATGACCCTGGCAGGGAAGCCGACCGGATCATTGTCAGTCTTCGTTTGCCAAGAGAGCTCGGAGCAGCGGTGGTTGGAGCGGCTTTTGCCGTCAGCGGTGCAATCATGCAGGGGATGACCCGCAATCCGCTTGCAGATCCGGGGTTACTCGGGTTGAATGCCGGAGCTAGTTTTGCTCTTGCCTGTGTGTTTGCGTTTTACTCAGGAGCAGACTATTTAACGGTCATGATAATCTCCTTTATCGGTGCGGGTATTGGAGCGGGAATGGTATTTGGCCTGGGATCGATGAGGAGAGGCGGACTTTCTCCGATCCGCATTACGCTTGCCGGTGCCGCAGTTTCCGCCCTTCTTTCGTCATTGGGAGAAGGCATCGCGTTATACTTTAAGCTTTCGCAAGACCTTGCGTTTTGGACGGCCGGCGGGGTATCGGGCACCAGTTGGACACAGCTTAAGATTATCGTTCCCGTGGTTGTGGTGGGAATTGTGGTCGCTGTCCTTTTTTCAAGGCAATTGACGATGCTTAGTTTTGGTGAAGAAGTAGCAAAAGGGCTGGGACAGAATACGCTGCTCACGAAAATCGTTTTGATGACCGTGGTGCTGATTCTGGCTGGTGCAGCCGTGTCACTGGTGGGTGCTATTGCCTTTGTGGGACTAATGGTTCCGCATATTGTCAGGTTTTTGGTTGGCACGGATTATCGCTGGATCATTCCTTGTTCCGCCGTATTTGGAAGTGTGCTGATGGTTTTGGCCGACACCTTCGGGCGGGTAATCAATGCGCCCTATGAGACCCCTGTGGGAGCGGTCGTGGCGATGATTGGTGTTCCGTTTTTCCTCTACCTTGCCAGAAGGGGAGGAATGAGCCGTTGATGAATCCCGGTCATGCAAAAAAGGTGCGTATAACAACCATCTTCGCGATCGTGCTTTTGATCGCCGTGTTTATTGTAAGTGTGGCAACCGGTTTTGCCTCACTCACCCCAACAGAGCTGTTTCGGACGATTTTCGGGCAGGGAACACCGAAAGAAAATCTTATTTTGTTTGAGTTCAGGCTGCCGCGTATTTTTGTAGCAATCCTTGCTGGAATGGGCCTCGCGGTTTCAGGTGCCATTCTTCAAAGTTTAACGAAAAATCCGCTGTCAGATCCGGGCATCCTCGGTATAAATGCCGGTGCCGGACTGATGGTGGTCGTTTACATTATGTTCTTTACTGTGGAATCCTCCAGTTCGCTGTATATTCTTCCGCTTTTTGCTCTGGCAGGAGGGGGGGCAACCGCAGCGATCATCTATATCATGTCTTACAAAAAAGGGGAGGGGGTTGAACCGGCACGACTTGTGCTTGTGGGAGTCGGTTTGGCAGCCGCTCTCGCGGGAGCTACCCTGACCCTGGCGACCAGGCTGGATATGGAGAACTACGCGTTCATGGCCAATTGGCTCGCAGGGCGGATTTGGGGTGATGATTGGGTTTTCGTCCTTTCATTGCTTCCCTGGATTTTATTGCTATTTCCGCTATCCATGGTTAAATCAAATGTATTGAACATGCTGAACTTGAACGAAAACGTGGCGATTGGGACTGGTGTGAATGCCGGAAGAGAACGAATTGTGCTGATCATCATCGCTGTTGCCCTTGCTTCAGCGTCAGTGGCTGTCAGCGGCGGCATTGCCTTTGTGGGCCTTATGGCTCCGCATATCGCAAGGTCACTCGTCGGTCCGCGGCACCAATCCTTTCTGCCGCTGGCAGCGCTGATCGGAGCGATTCTGCTTCTGGCCGCGGATACGATTGGAAGAATCATTCTTGATCCAAGCGGCATTCCGGCTGGAATTATCGTAACTTTAATTGGAGCGCCATATTTTATGTACCTGTTGGCGAGAAAATAAGTGATGCATGAAGCTGAGGCTGGTATTTAACCGGCCTCTCTTTTATAGGATGTAAAAGTTGACATGATCAGTTGATTGCCATATTATTATGTAGACCGATCACTATAATTTCGAGGTGGGAAATGTGGCTAATAAAAAGGAAAGCACGAGGAATTGTATATTAGGTACTGCTTCCCGTCTGTTTCAATGCCAAGGATACCATGGAACAGGTTTGAAGCAGATCATAGAGGAAAGCGGAGCACCGAAAGGCTCCATTTATTATCATTTTCCAGACGGTAAAGAAGAGATTGCTCTTGAAGCGATTGAATTGATGAAACAGCATGTACTGCAGGCAGCAAAAATGGATTTAAGCGGCAAGGGATCAGCTGTAGAAGCCTTTGTGCATCATATTGAGAAGGTTTCTTTTTTATTTGATTCTGAACAGAAGACCACGGGATTGCCGATCGGACTGATTGCTTCGGAAACAGCTGAATCCAATCCGAAACTCCGTGAAGCCTGTAATTCCGCTTTTTCAAACTGGCAGTCTTTGTACGCTGAGGTGCTTGTGGGATTCGCTTTTAATGAAAATAAAGCAGCCGATTTGGGTGTGACCATTAATGCGCTGATTGAAGGAGGCTGTATTTTATCGATGACAAATGGCAGTGGGGAACCATTGCGTTCAATTGCAAAGCAAATACCATTTTTGCTTATGAATGAAGAATAAAGAAAAAGTATCACTAGTATAGGGGGAAAAACAAAATGGCATCTGAATCACAAGTAACCGCCAGTGAAAACGGTCTTGATCATATAAAAGTAACACCCGTAATCATCTCTTTTGTGGTAGCCGGGTTTATCGGGTTATTCAGTGAAACAGCCTTAAATATGGCGTTAAGCCATTTAATTCATAGTCTGGGAATCCACGAAACGACAGCACAATGGCTGACAACGGGGTATTTGCTTACCCTCGGGATCCTGGTTCCTGTATCTGGCATTATTCTGCAATGGTTCACGACCCGGCAGCTGTTTATTACTTCACTGATATTTTCAATTATAGGTACATTTATAGCCGCTATAGCACCTGCCTTCAGCGTATTGATGATCGCACGCGTTGTGCAGGCACTTGGAACCGCATTGCTGTTGCCGCTCATGTTTAATACGATCTTATTCATTGTGCCGCCTTATAAACGGGGAAAAATCATGGGGATTATAGGTTTGGTGATCATGTTTGCCCCGGCAGTAGGTCCAACACTGTCCGGCCTGATTCTTAAGAATCTAACATGGCACTGGATCTTCTGGATATCGCTTCCTCTCTTAGTGATGGCCCTCATTTTTGGTCTGTTTTTTATGCAAAATGTAACAACACCAACTAAACCAAAAATTGATTTGATTTCTATCGTACTATCCTCTATTGGATTTGGTGGGATTGTATATGGATTCAGTTCTGCTGGAGAAAGCGGCGGATGGAGCACCACGCCGGTCATTATTGCACTCGTTGTTGGTGCGATTGGCCTGCTTTTATTTGTCACTCGCCAGCTGAACATGGAAAAGCCAATGCTGAATCTGAAAGCTTTCCGCTATCCGATGTTCTCGCTTGGCGTGCTTATGGTTATTGTAAGCATGATGGTTATTTTGTCTTCCATGATCCTATTACCGCTTTACCTTCAAACTTCTTTGGCACTAAGCACATTTGCCGCAGGGCTTCTTCTCCTTCCAGGAGGTGTGATCAATGGTCTTCTGTCTCCTGTTATGGGAAGTCTTTTTGATAAATTTGGACCTAAGTGGCTCGTGATCTCCGGACTGGTGATTACCCTGGGGTCCATGCTTGGCTTTTCAAGAATCACATTGGACACAACTTCTGGAAAGATTGTCATTCTGCACATTTTAATGATGGTCGGAGTTTCTATGGTGATGATGCCTGCCCAAACGAATGGCTTGAATCAGCTTCCCAAGGAATTATATCCGGACGGAACGGCGATCATGAATACCCTGCAGCAAGTGGCTGGGGCAATCGGAACCGCAGTTGCGATTTCTATTTTATCTTCTGGGGTACAGCGTTATATGGAAACAACCGATGATAAGACCAACCCGTTGAATCCGCTTCTGGCATTTACAGAAGGGGTACAGCAGGCATTTCTATTTGCGATTATCATTACGATTGTCGGATTGATCATTTCATTCTTCATCAAGCGTGTAAAAGTCTATCGAGAAGCGTAATTTTGTTTAGAGTGAGTGCCCTTGGCGCTCACTCTTTTTTTCTCACCAAATTTTAATCTTTCTCCAAAGTTGGTCTAATGTGGCATGGGTAGGATTTAATGATAACGACTAAGGAGGAATATAGGATGAAAAAGAAAACGAAAATGATGACAGGTGCATTGGCTTTATCTCTTTTAACGTAGAGATCTTCAGTTTCATCCTTTCAATGAGCAGCAGATGATCTGGGCAAACCGGGAAGGGTTAAAGCATAGATTACGGTCCATTCAATAAATAAAAAAAATGAGAGCCTCAGCTTAGTTGAGGCTCTCATTTTGTTATTTAACTTGCTGGGCATTAAATACTTTTACATCGAGTGGACGGATTAAATAGTTTTGGGCTTTGCCGACAAACTGAGTGAAATGGCTGCTCTTGTTGTGAGCGTCTACTGCCTCTAAGTCTTTCCATCCTTCTACCATGAGGTAAGCACTGTCTTCCACGGTATCTTTAAAAAGTTCATAAGACACATTGCCGCTCTCTTCCTGAGATGCGGAGATCAACTGTTGTACTTCTGCAAGAAATTCTTCTTCCTTTGTTGGATTAACGAACATTTTTGCGTGAATTAATATCATTATTATTCTCCCCTTTGTAAATGTTGGATTATTTCCATTCTGCCACTTTTTCAACAGGTAAGCGAACAGATTCGTATCCGGGATTTGCTGCTTTTCCGATGGAAATCAGCATAACCGGTACATACCGGTCCTTGTCCAATCCAAAGGCTTCAGCAATTTGGTCTTTTTCATAACCGCCGATCGGGCATGTATCATAGCCATGCGCACGGGCAGCCAGCATAAGACTCATGGATACAATTCCACCATCGACGAGAACAACGTCTTTATTGTCTGCCGGATCGATGGTTTCAAAGTGAGCAGAAAGCTTTTCCATCATTTGTTCTTTCACTTCTTGTGGCATAAATCCTTGTTCAACCGCATTGCTGTAAATTTCTTCTCCGTTGTCAAAGTTGTTCAGATCGCCAAAGACTGCGATCATAGCAGCTGATGTTTCTACCTGAGAAGAATTGAATTTCGCCAAAGGCAATAGGGTTTGTTTGGCTTCGTCACTTTCAATGACTAGAAAACGCCAAGGCTGCATGTTGGTAGAAGAAGGGGCCAACGTCGCTTTTGACAGGATTTCTGTCATTTCTTCTTTGCTGATTTTAACAGAAGGATCGTAATAACGGATCGAACGGCGTCCTGTTAGGATTTCATTATAGTCATTGATGAGTGTTGTATTCATGAGTACATTCTCCTTTATTTATGCTGTTCTAAGGTGTCTGAAGGTTAACCTTCAATTTGTTCGGCGTTCTGCTGCATGCGCTGAAGCATGTCAACAAGTACAGGGAGTTCTTTTTCTGTAAAACCTTGAAGAAGGTTGGTGACAAACTGATCCCTTTCCTTTCGATAGGAAAGGATTTTGCTGCGGCCCTGCTCCGTCAAGCTTACAAGGGTGACGCGGTTATCCTGCGGGTTCTTTCTGCGGTTCACCATTCCTGAAGCCTCCAGTTGTTTTAAATGCCTGGTGACCGCTGCGTTATCAATGTGCACCACTTTTTGCAGCATTGTTTGGCTGATCTCTTCCGCATCATATAGATGCTGAAGAAGCTCCAGGCGGGACTGGCTGATCCCGGTACAACGTTCAAACTTGGGACTGATCTGGTAGTGAAGCTCCCGTAATATATAAGCAATTTGCGCTTTTGACGCGCATGAATGGTCCATGGAATCTCCTCTTTCCTATCCAAAAAATAGAGTGAAGGGATAATCTTTGATACCTCAATGTTTGATACGTCAAACAATATAACGCGATTAAAATATTTTGTCAACAAGAGTGTTTTAAAGTTAAGGATTTATTAAGCTTCACGAATTAAACTTTGTTTATACCTCATGAAGAACAGAGATCTACTGAACTTTTAAATACAGGAGTGTGTGATAAATGAATAAAAAAGTGAAGTGGTCGGTCATCTCCGTTAGCGCAGTGACGGAGGAACCATTTATCTTGGAGCTGTAATGATACGTGCAAAAAACTTAGTCATTGATAAAAAAAGCCCGCGGCATACACCGTGGGCATTTTTTATCTATAAAAGCTCAATGCCCATAATACGGGCGATATCCTTTCGGTCGCTTTCCAGCTCCTTGATGCCTTTTAAGTTTGCCAGCATTCCTTGAAACACCATTTTGTTCGGTGTTTCTTTTTCATTTTCACTCAGCAAAAATTCAATGACACTTTTCAGTTCATCCCTTTTTTCTGCCGAAAGGGGAAGGCCGTCCATGGTTTGTGCCATTGTAAAAAGGCGCTGGTGGATGGTATCCTGCAAGGTTTGTTCGCTATGAAGATGCAATCGCGAAAACAGTTTTTCCAGATTATCACTGGAGATCATCACTGCCTTCTTTTTCTTCAGGCCAGCTACAATATCATCAAGCCGCTGAAGCAAAAACTCTGCCAGGGCCTCCGGCTGGAGAAGCTGGTCATCGAAAACAAATATACGGATGTAGGTGTTTTGCAGCCCCTGAGCCATCAGGATTAAGTCTCCCAAATGAGGAGTAATATGCTCTCCATACAGTGCGAGCAGGTTTTTCTCCAGCCATTTCATAGACTTGTACTGCGTTTTCAGCATATGCTTCCGCATTTCTTCGTTGATCGTGGAATTTTGTTCCCTGAAATGCATGATGATAAAGTTTTTATGTTCCGTAAAGGAAGTAAATAGCGCAATCATCTGCTTTTTGATTGTTTCACGTGGAGGCAGGTTTTGGCCTTCGATTTCTGAAATTCTATGGGTGATTTTATCATTATAGAAATGAAAAAGAGCTACCATCAATTCTTCTTTTGATGAAAAATAATTATAAAATGCTCCTTTTGACATTCCGGCATGATCGGTTATATCCTGGATCGATGTTGAATGAAATCCTTTCTCTGCAAACAGAGCAATCGCAGATTCAATTATTTCGACTTTTCTTTGTTTCATCCTAAACCTCCGAGTAACTGTTTTTCCAATTAAATTGCCAAAAGATACCTATTGATCATTCGTTCTGTATAATTCCTTGCATTACAGCTGACGGTCCGATATATTTAAATCTGTTATGACCGTTCGTTTATATTATAGCATAATCCGACTGGTCAGTCATTAGTGGAGGGAGCAAGAAGAATGAGTGCAATTATCCGATTCTGTTTAAAGAATAAATTTGCCGTTTGGCTGTTAACGCTGCTTGTCGTAGCCGCCGGATTGTATTCCGGTTTAAATATGAAGCTCGAGACGATGCCGAACATCAACACACCGATTGTGTCCGTATCAGCAGCCTATCCAGGTGCAACACCTGAAGAGGTAGCAGATAAAGTGACCATTCCGATTGAGAAGAAGGTCAAGAATCTGTCAGGAGTGAATTCGGTCACTTCCTCTTCTTATCAAAACGTCTCATCGGTACAAATCGAATACAGTTTTGATAAAGACATGGAAAAAGCAAAAGAGGAAGTACAGGAAGCTCTTGCCAACATTAATCTCCCTGATTCAGTGGACGATCCAAACGTGTCACGGCAAAGCTTTAATGACCTTCCGATTTTGTCGTTAAGTGTATCCGACAAGGACAAATCGCTGAAGGAACTTACCAAGGTCGTTGAAGATGATGTCGTTCCAACTCTTGAAGGAGTGGAGGGCGTTTCATCCGTACAGGTAGCCGGACAAAACGTGGAAGAAGTCCAGCTTGATTTTAAAGACGATGAATTAAAGAAAAACGGATTGACGGAAGACAGCGTCAAGCAATTCATTAAAGGCGCCAATTCCTCCATGCCGCTTGGTTTGTACAATTTTAACAACACCGAAAAATCGGTTGTTGTCGATGGAAATATTACCACTGTAAAAGAACTGAAAAACCTTGAAATCCCGGTAACACCTCAAGCATCTGGTACAAGAAGTCAGGGCGCAGGCGCATCTGCGGGTCAAGGAGCCCAGCAACAGTCGGGCGGTCAAGGAGCCCAGCAGCAGTCGGGCGGTCAAGGAGCCCAGCAACAGTCGGGCGGTCAAGGAGCCCTGCAACAGTCGGGCGGTCAAGGAGCCCAGCAGCAGTCGGGCGGTCAAGGAGCCCAGCAGCAGTCGGGCGGTCAAGGAGCTTCCCTGCAGGCTGCTGCAACCCAGCAAGCGCAGCCAACAGAACTTCCGACTGTAAAGTTAAAAGATGTTGCTACCATCAAAACCGTCGGAAAAGCAGAGTCCATTTCAAGAACGAATGGCCAGGAATCCATCGGTCTTCAAGTGATCAAATCTGCCGACGCCAATACGGTAAATGTGGCTGATGCAGTAAATAAAGAATTAAAGCAGTTGAAAAAAGAGCACGAAGGTTTGAAGACGGTCAACGTATTTGACCAGGCAACACCAATCAAGGATTCAGTCAGCACGATGCTGAACAAAGCGTTGATCGGCGGATTGTTTGCCATCATCATTATCCTGCTGTTTTTACGGAATTTCCGCTCTACCATTATCGCGGTGATTTCTATCCCGCTATCGCTTTTAATGGCGATTCTGGCGTTAAAACAAATGGATATCACGCTGAACATTATGACCCTTGGAGCGATGACGGTTGCCATCGGCCGGGTAGTGGATGACTCTATTGTAGTGATCGAAAATATCTATCGCCGGATGTCACGTAAAGGGGAAGAGATACGAGGAAAGCAGCTCATTACCGCTGCTACCCGCGAAATGTTCATTCCGATCATGTCTTCCACGATTGTGACCATTGCCGTATTTTTACCATTGGGTCTAGTAAAAGGGCCGGTCGGTGAGCTCTTTATGCCGTTTGCCCTGACGATTGTTTTTGCCCTTGTGGCATCCTTAATCGTGGCAATTACCATTGTACCGGCTTTTGCTGATTCTTTATTTAAAAAAGGACTTAGCAAAAAGAAAGAAGTGGACAACGAAAAGCCTGGCGCCCTTGCCGGTTTTTACAAAAGAGTATTGAACTGGTCGCTCAGCCATAAGATTGTTTCGTTTGGTCTTGCCATTCTTTTGCTTGCAGGCAGCTTGTTCCTGGTACCGAAGATTGGCGTCAGCTTCCTGCCGTCAGATGAACAGAAGATGGTCATTGCTACCTTTAATCCGGAACCGGGCCAGACGAAAAAAGAAGTGGAAGTTGAGGCACTAAAAGCAGAGAAACTTCTGCTGGACCGCAACCATGTTAAAACGATTCAATATTCCGTTGGCGGGGAGAACCCGATGAACCCCGCGGCCAGCAATCAGGCCATGTTCTTTATGGAGTATGACAAAGATACGCCTAACTTTGAAAAAGAACAGAAGAAGGTCATTGATGATCTCAAGGGAACCACCGACAAGGGAGAATGGAAGGCGCAGGACTTTGGCGCTACCGGTGGAAGCAACAAACTTGAAATCCAAGTCTACGGAAATAACATGAACGACATCAAACCGGTCACCGAGAAGGTCCAAAAGATTCTCAGCGACCGGAACGATTTGAGAAACGTAGGTTCCAGCCTTTCCAAAGCGTATCAAGAATACACACTTGCCGCAGATCAGGAAAAGTTAAGCAAGCTTGGTCTTACAGCCAGCCAGATTGGCATGGCATTGAACGATTCAGGTGATCAATCCGCCTTAACAACCCTGAAGAAAGATGGAAAAGACGTCAACGTTTATGTGAAAGTGGATAAAAACAGCTACAAAAATATTGATGATCTTACCGGCAAGAAGCTGCAGTCAGCGACTGGAAAAGAAGTAGCCATCAGTGATGTCGCAAAAGTAAAAGAAGGTGAAACCGCAGATACCGTTACACGTAAGGATGATAAGATTTATGCGAGTATAAGCGGTGATGTGACGAGCAAGAACGTGAACAAAGTGTCCACGGACGTCCAAAAAGATATCGACAAACTGGATCTTCCAGATGGAGTGGACGTCAAGATGGGCGGCGTTACTGAGGATATTAACGAGTCCTTTACTCAACTCGGCCTGGCCATGCTTGCCGCGATTGCGATTGTCTATTTTGTACTTGTCGTGACGTTTGGCGGCGCTCTTGCACCATTTGCGATTTTGTTCTCCCTTCCGTTTACGGTGATCGGTGCGCTTTTGGCTCTGTATATCGCGGGTGAAAGCATCAGCATTTCTGCCATGATTGGCGCTCTGATGCTGATCGGAATCGTGGTAACAAACGCAATCGTGCTGATTGACCGCGTGATCCATAAGGAAAACGAAGGACTGTCAACAAGAGAAGCACTCTTAGAGGCAGCTGCCACCCGCTTGCGTCCGATTCTTATGACCGCATTGGCCACCATTGGCGCATTAATCCCGCTCGCCCTCGGGTTTGAAGGCGGAGGCTTAATCTCCAAAGGCCTTGGCGTTACGGTTATCGGCGGTCTCACCAGCTCCACGCTGCTGACCCTGATCATCGTGCCAGTGGTTTATGAGTTTTTAATGAAGTTAACGAGAAAAAACAGAAAGCGCAAAACCGCTGAATAATTGGTTTTAAGAGGTCTGCCCGGCTGGGGCGGACCTTTTTATGTGGAGGGGTTTTAGGGTAGTGAAGCGAATTATAAGTAAGTGAGGTGATGAAAAAATGACAGTAGAAGAAATCATGAACCAGCTGGAAGAAATGGGCTCAGAGCAAACGATGAAAACCATTAAGAATCATGGCGCACAGGAACCGTTTTTTGGCGTGAAGGTAGGTGACTTGAAGAAGCTGGTTAAGTTTGTGAAGAAGGATCAAGAGCTGGCTCTCGCATTGTATGATACAGGAAACCATGATGCGATGTACCTCGCCGGACTTGCGGTGGATCCGAAAAAGCTGACAAAAGAGCAGCTGGAACAGTGGGTAGATAAAGCGTATTGGTACATGCTTGCGGAGTATACCGTAGCCAATGCGGCAGCAGAAAGCCCGTTTGCGCTGGAGCTGGCGCACAAGTGGATGGATGATGACCGGGAGATGGTGGCTGCATGCGGCTGGAGCACCTATGCGGGCTATATGTCGATTACCGCGGACGAAGAACTGGACATGGAGGAAATTTGCGGGTTGCTGAAACGGGTGGAAGAGACCATCCACGGGGAGCGAAATCGTGTTCGTTACGCCATGAACGGTTTTGTGATCATGGCCGGAAGTGCCGTAGCCGAACTGCATGACGAAGCCTTTGCTGTCGCAAACCGGATCGGCAAGGTTGATGTGAATGTCGGCGACACCGCCTGTAAAGTCCCGCTTGCTGCTGACTATATCTTAAAAGTGAAGAACCGCGGCAAGGTCGGCGTGAAAAAGAAGACATGTATTTGCTAGTTTGGATGTTGATGGGGAAGGAGGTGGGGCTTTGTGATGTGAATAAATGGGTCAAAATTAGTCGAAATGCATTGAGGTTAATCGGTTTGCGCATATTTATTTCATTTTCGCGGATAAGGGGGCTTGTTTCGCGGATAAATAGAAATTTTTGCGCATAAATCAGTGTTTTTCGCAAATAAGTTAGATTTTGGAGCGTGAAAATCAGCGAAAACATATCAAGGAGTGATGAAATGATCGTTAAAAAGCGGCAATTGCCGCTAATGATTCAAAAATTACAATCATTATTACGCAGGTTACCAAAAAATCACCCCAAAATCCCCTATATTGAAGAAATGCTCGCAAAAAAGATGGCCGGTTACAGAGGGGAATACTCCATAGACTATCCTCTTAGTTTCCTCGATTCCCAAAATTACTCCATCCTCCATGATCTACATCTTCCGCATAATGACTACTTCTTTCAAATAGATACTTTGCTTATTTCTCCCCGGTTCATTCTCATATTAGAAGTGAAAAACATCGCCGGTAAATTATTTTTTGACCAGGAATTCCATCAGTTGGTTCGCACGCTGAACGGAAAGGAAGAAGTCTTTCCCGATCCGCTCCTTCAAGTAAAACGGCAAGAGACTCAGCTTCGAGCGTGGTTAATAAAACATAAGATTACTGAAGTGCCTATTAAATCTTTTGTAGTAATCAGCAATTCTAACTCCCAAATCATGATCTCTCCTGAACATAAATATCTTCGTAAAACGATCCTTCATCGGGAAGCCCTCCCAATTAAAATCACTGAATTAGATGCCTGCTATCAACATGTAATGCCAGACAAGCAGTTAAAGAAAATCATTCGTCTTCTATTAAAACAACACAGTGAAGCAAACTCGGATGTACTGGAGCAGTTTGAGATAGGAAGACATGAACTTTTAAAAGGAGTACAATGCGTGGATTGCGGCCTCACACCGATGGAAAGGAGACATGGAAGCTGGTTTTGTCCGAGCTGTTATTGTACCTGCAAAACGGCTCACCTTGATGCACTTAGGGATTATAGCTGTTTAATCAATACGACGATAACGAATCAGCAAGCCAGAGAGTTTCTACTTCTATCCTCGAGACATGTAGTCAACCGGATTCTCCGTTCAATAGCCAAACACCATGAAGGAAATCACAAATCCACCATCTACCACCTCCCCTCCAGCGACTAGCCCACTTTTTCATTTCACTTTTCCGTTCCAATGCCGTATACTCAGATACTAAAAGGCAAAGAAATGGAGATTGGTCAAATGAATGAACAGGCACGAAACACGAATAAAGCGAGACTGCTGATCAGCTGTGGGGACCAGCCGGGAATTGTGGCGGCGGTATCACAGTTTTTATATGGCCAGGGAGCAAATATTGGGGAATCCAACCAGCATTCCACGGACCCGGAAGCAGGAATGTTCTTTATGCGCGTGGAGTTCGAAATCGATCACCTGCACGAGCGGGCGGACGGGCTGAAACTAGCGTTTTCGAAAATCGCCTCCGAGTTTAACATGGACTGGCGGCTGTCACTGGCATCCAAACGAAAAAGGACAGCCATTTTTGTTTCAAAAGAACCGCACTGTCTGCTTGAACTTTTATGGGAATACCAAAACGGGGATTTGGATGCAGATATTTCGCTTGTCATCAGCAATCATGAAACCTCAAAAGGGTTGGTGGAGTCGCTAGGCATTCCGTTTTATTACATACCGGCGAACAAGGACATTCGCCAGGAAGTGGAGGAAAAACAGCTTCAGCTGCTGGCTGAGTATAACATTGAACTCATCATACTGGCGCGTTACATGCAGATTTTAACACCAAATTTTGTATCAAAACATCCGCACCGCATCATCAACATTCATCATTCCTTCCTGCCGGCTTTCATTGGGGCCAAGCCGTATGAAAGAGCCTATAACCGGGGTGTGAAGCTGATTGGGGCAACGTCTCATTATGTAACGAATGATCTCGATGAAGGTCCAATTATCGAGCAGGGAGTTGAGCGCGTTAGCCACCACCATAATGCGGAGGATCTGAGGAAAATTGGCCGTTCGATCGAACGAAGTGTGCTGGCGCGTGCGGTAAACTGGCATCTGCAGGACCGTGTGCTCGTTCACGAAAACAAAACCATTGTTTTTAATTAATTCAAAAAGTTTTTTTAAATAGGACTTTTTTCGCAGATATTGTCAAACCATGACGTATGTACTAAAATGACCATTATTAGCAAAGAATAATCCTTGTATAGTATCAGTACAATCGAATTCGGTCTGATAGTCTCTACCTGGCAGCCGTTAAATGCCGGACTACAAGGAAGTATGAATACATCAATGGAATGGTCACTTATCTTTGTTGGGAAAAAAACCTTTTTTCTCATATGGATAGACCCATTGCCCTTGTTTTCATGCTTTCTGTCCGGTAGACGGTGAGCGGGAAATAAGGGCTTTTTATATACGGAAAAAAAGTGGGAGTGGTTGGTTTGTATTTTTTGATTAATCTGCTTGGCATCCTGGTTGTGGTTGGCGTTGTTTTTGCGTGTTCCCCAAACCGAAGAAATGTGAAATGGAAATCGATCGGCGTTTTGTTTGTTGTTGAGCTGCTGATTACGTGGTTTATGCTCGGAACGAAAATTGGTACGGCGATCATTGACCGGTTTGCGGCGTTTTTCTCCTGGCTCATTCAATGTGCAAATGACGGTACGGCGTTTGTTTTTCCATCCGTTATGGCGAACGAAAACGTTGATTTCTTCTTTAGTGCCTTGCTTCCTATTATTTTTGTTGTTACCTTTTTTGATATTCTTTCGTATTTCGGTATTTTAACGTGGATCATTGATAAGGTCGGCTGGGTCATTTCGAAAATTTCCGGTTTGCCAAAGCTTGAAAGTTTCTTCTCCATTCAGATGATGTTTCTCGGGAATACCGAAGCGCTTGCAGTTATCCGCCAGCAACTGGTGGTGCTTAAACAACACAGGCTTTTGACGTTCGGTTTGATGAGCATGAGCAGTATCAGCGGCTCCATTATCGGCGCGTACTTAACGATGGTGCCCGCAACCTATGTGTTTGCGGCGATTCCGCTTAACTGTCTGAACGCGCTGTTGCTTGCTAGTATTTTGCACCCGGTGGATGTATCGAAAGAGGAGGACGTGGTTTACGTTCCGCCGAAGGAAGAAAAGAAAGATTTCTTCTCCACCATTTCAAACAGTATGCTTGTTGGTATTCGCATGGTCATTGTCATTCTCGCCATGGTCATCGGATATGTGGCATTAACGTCTGCGGTAAACGGCATTCTCGGCTTTTTCATCCATGGTCTTACGATTCAAAAAATCTTCTCATTCATCTTCAGTCCGTTTGCGTTCCTTCTGGGGCTTCCTAAACATGATGCCATGTACGTGGCGAAGTTAATGGGGATTAAACTGGCAACCAATGAATTCGTGGCCATGATGGATTTGAAAACACAATTGAAATCACTCCCGCCGCACACCGTTGCGGTTGCCACAACCTTCTTAACCTCATTTGCGAACTTTAGTACGGTCGGTATGATTTATGGAACGTACAACTCCATCCTCGGAGAAGAAAAGTCTGTGGTGATCGGTAAGAACGTTTGGAAACTGCTTGTGAGCGGAATGGCCGTATCACTATTGAGTGCGATGCTTGTTGGACTTTTTGTTTGGTAAAAAATAAGAAGGCCTTTCGGAATTATTTTCCGGAAGGTCTTTTTTTTCGTTTTTTTACAAAAATTAATTTGACAATAAACAAACGATATCATATTATGTTTGTAAATAACTAAACGATAATAGGAGTTGTTTGTTTAATGGTTATATCCGATCGTTTTTGGGAAGCGCCGCTTGAGGATCTGAAAAAGGGTTATCTCGAAGAAAAGGAACAGTTTGTTTGCCTGCTCTGCGGAAATGAGGTAGAGAAGGGCATTATTTATCCACAGGACAATATTCTGTATGAAGCAGAAAAATTCATGAATCTTCATATTCAAAACGAACACGGATCGGTTTTTGATTATCTTATCGGTCTTAATAAAAAGCTGACCGGACTTACGGATCACCAAAACCGGCTGCTGCGTCTTTTTTATGAAGGAAAAAGTGACACCGAAATCAAGAAGGAGATGGAAGTCGGAAGTACTTCGACCATCCGGAACCACCGGTTTGTTTTAAAGGAAAAAGAACGACAGGCGAAAATGCTGCTGACACTGATGGAACTGATGAAAGAAAAGGATGAGCATGCGCCGTCACTGATCGCGCCTCACCAAACAGCTACCATGGTGGATGACCGGTACAATGTGACAAAAGAAGAGCAGGAGAAGATGCTTAAAAAGTATTTTATTGAGGGAAGCAAGTCATTAAAAACATTTCCGGCAAAAGAGAAGCAAAAGCTTGTGGTATTGCGTGAAATTTCTACCTTGTTTCATCCAAAAGAGACCTACTCTGAAAAGGATGTGAATGAGGTATTGAAAAGTGTTTATCACGATTTTGTCACGTTGCGAAGATATATGATCGAGTATGGGTTTCTGGATCGAAAACCGGATGGAAGTTCCTATTGGCTGAAAAAATAAGAGAAGGAAGGAAACAGTTTTGAACAGAAAGAAAGAATTAAAGCAGCAATATCTTGAAACAAAAATTAAAGCGGGTGTTTACGCCATAAAAAATACCGTGAATCATAAAGTGTTTGTGGGAAGCACCCGGAATTTAAAAACATTAAACGGTCGAAAGTTTGAGCTGGAGCAAGGTTCCAGTACGAACAGAGAGCTTCAGGCTGACTGGAATTACTACGGAAAAGATGCATTCCAATTCGAGGTGCTGGAAACGCTGGAGAAAAAAGAAACAGGTTACTTTAATGAAAAACGGGAACTTGAAGTACTGGAGGACAAATGGCTACAAGAGCTGAAGCCATTTGGAAGCCGTGGCTATAATAAGGAAAAACCGCGATGAATGGAAATGAAGCGTTACAGGAACAGCCTTCACAGATGACGGTGATGAAGCCGATGATGCTTTTCCTCGTACCGCTGCTGTTCAGCAATGTGATGCAATCCGCTGGACAGCTGGTGGGCATGGTCATTATCGGGAGATGGCTTGGGGTCGACAGCGTGGCTGCGATCTCTGCCTTTTTTCCGTTGTTCTTTTTGCTCATATCGTTTGTGATCGGCATCGGTTCAGGAAGCTCCATCCTGATCGGGCAGGCGTTTGGGGCAAAGAATGAGGAAAAGCTGAAGGCGATTGTTGGCACCACGTTAACCTTTACCTTTTTGCTCGGGGTGGTGCTTGCTATACTGGGCGGCATTTTCACGTATGAAGTGTTGCGAATCATTGGTACACCTGACAACATTATTCAGGTGAGCGCCCATTATGCGCGCATTCTTTTCTGGTCGCTCCCGGTTTTGTTTCTCTATTCGGTGTACACAACCTTCATGAGGGGAACCGGGGATTCCAAGACTCCGTTTTACTTTCTGGTTGTGAGTATGGTACTGAATATTGCTTTAATGCCGGTGTTTGTGTTTGGCTGGATGGGTTTCCCTGAGACGGGTGTTTACGGTGCGGCTTATTCATCGGTAGTCTCTACCGTTGTTGCCTTTATAGCGATGATTTTTTATTTGCGAAAAACCAGTCATCCGCTACAGTTTGATTCCTCAATTGCCAGCAAACTGAAAATCAACAAGGAACTGCTGAAGCTGTTGCTAAAGCTGGGCATTCCATCCAGTATCAGCATGATCCTGCTGTCCATATCGGAGATTGCAGTCATTTCGTTCGTTAACCTATATGGATCGGATGCTACGGCCGCCTACGGGGTCGTTAACCAGGTGGCAAGCTATGTGCAGATGCCGGCCATCTCATTGAGTATCGCGGTATCAATTTTTGCGGCTCAATCGATCGGAGCCAACCAGATGGAACGGCTGAAACTGGTCATTCGGTCAGGACTGTTGCTTAACTACTTGCTTGGAGGAACAATCATTATCCTGATCTACCTTTTCTCCCGGCCGATTTTGAGTTTGTTCCTGACCAACGGGGAGACGGTGGATATCGCTCACAGTCTTTTGGTGATCACGTTGTGGAGCTATGTGATTATGGGCCACTCCGCGATATTAAATGCCACAATGAGAGCGAGCGGTACTGTCCTGTGGCCAACGATATTGAGTATCCTGCCCATTTGGCTGGTTGAGGTTCCGCTTGCGTATTACCTCTCCCAATATACCAGTCTTGAAATCAGAGGAATCTGGGTCGGGTATCCCGCCGCCTTTATTGTTACGCTTGCCCTGCAGTATGCGTATTACCGGTTGTCATGGAAGAATAAACAGATTGTCCGTTTGATTGATTAGTAAAAAAACCGCTTTGGGTTGAAACCAAAGCATTTTTCATTCGTAGTAGGTAAGGGAGTGCAAGCGTTCAGGAGGTTTTTATGCAAAACTGGATTACTGATGTGATCGAACAATTCGGGTATATCGGCGTGTTCTTTATGATTGCCCTTGAAAATATTTTTCCGCCGATTCCGTCCGAAGTAATTCTCACTTTCGGAGGAATGATGACATCCTTTTCCAAGCTTACGGTGTGGGGTGTGATTCTGGCTTCCACGGCGGGTTCTGTATTTGGAGCAGCAGTGCTATTTAAAATCGGTACCTATCTCGATGTTCCGCGACTCGAACGAATCGTTGACCGATGGGGACATATTCTAAGGTTGAAAAAGGAAGACATTCATAAAGCGGACAGCTGGTTTGACCGGTTTGGCTATTGGGCGGTGTTCCTTTGCCGGCTCGTTCCCTTAATCAGAAGTTTGATTTCTATTCCGGCGGGGATGTCAGGCATGAGGTTCAGCCTTTTTCTGTTGTTCACAACTCTCGGCACATTGATTTGGAATACGATTCTGGTCTATGTCGGCGCCGCGTTTGGCCGAAACTGGGAGCAGGTGGTTTATTTTATGGACATCTATTCCAACTTGATGTATGCCTTGCTTGCTGCTGGACTGTTGCTCTTCTTGTTTTTATATGTAAAGAAGAGAAGAGGAAGATAAGAAAAAACAGGAGAAGATTCATGCTTCTCCTGATTCTTGTGCCATCATTTTCCTATAGGTGCTCCACCATCCTGGGTAAGAACCGTTTTTGAAGGGGTAAGAGGAAAAACACCGGACGCAGTCAGTACACCCAAAATAACAAATCCTACTCCAAACAGCTGTGGGTAAGTAACCGCTGCTCCTGTTATAGCAGAAATGATCATCGTCACAAATGGAACCAGGTTGAAAAATAAGGACGTTTTACCAGATCCTATTTTTTGTAGGCCTAGATTCCACCATAAACAACCGAGCACGGACATACATAAAGCCATAAAGAGAATGGCAGGCGAAAAAAACTTACAGCTATTTCCCGAGATTGAATGTGGCTCCGGTAAATACTGCAAAAGCCGAATAAGAATATAGACTCTCTGATTTTTCATCTCCTCGCATCCTCTTCCATTAATGTGTAATATGTTTGCAGTTTTTCCTTGGTGATCATCATGATGCCTCCCAGTTCCCGCTTTTTCTCTTCCATGTTTCTCAGATGCTTTTCCAGGATGTTTACTCTTTCCGTCAGAACAGGGACGGCCTTGTAATCCGGGTCTTCCTCCCGACTGTCCCAGATGCACCCATCCTGCACGAATTCTTCATTTCTTCCAAGGGCATCCCGGTATCCTTCAGGGTTTTTAAAAACATGATAAATGCCATATCTGTTTTCGAATATAAGCGCTTATGGCCATTCTGCCTTTCGGGTTTTGGAAGTCATCCCAGCTTTTCATAGTAACACAGTGTATGGGCACTGATGCCCGTATTTATTGCCGCTTCACCGATCGTATACATAATAAATCCTCCCCTTCTTTTTTAATCAAGATTACAACTTAGAGTCAGCTTTAAGTCAATGGTAATTTGGAAAAATAAGCAAACCATCTAATGGATTTTTATTTTCAGGTACATATATATTTTTGCTCCTTTCACCGTAAGATAGCACATAAGGTTTGTTACAATAAGAAAGAAAAACAAATCACAGACAAAGAAGGGGTCTGGCAAAATGAGTAAATTAGTAAAGATGAACACGGTGCTTGTTACGGGGTATGCGAAAGCGCCACAGGGAAGTTCCATGTTTGAACTATACAAAACTTCCGGCATTGTTATGGAAATTGACACAGAGACCAATTTGATTGTGAATGCTGAATTTACCTTTGTTACAGAACTGGCAAGGGACTTCTTGAGAAGAGTGATCGTGGGTTATGATCTTTCTCAGGGGCTTGACGGTTTGGTTCAGAGAATAGAAGATTATTATTATACGCCATCCACCAATTCAGTCATTATGGCGGTAAAAGCGGCGTACAAAAGATATATGGAAAAGATGAGACAGTCGCAAACAACTCATTGAAACCGTTTGCAGATCTTGCTAAAATAAACAATAATTAAAGAGTATACGATTGGAAAGTGTCTTCTTAATGGTGAAACACACCCATTTCACAGTAATTAGGAAAGTCCCGCTATCCATAGCAGTAGGGAATCGCGTCAGACTCCTTATGCCTATGGTTTAGTGCGGGCTTTTTTTGGTGCTCTTTGGAAAGGAGATGGATATTTAAATATTAAGTATTCAAAATTTTCTATACTAGTGACATAATAGATTTGAAGGAAAAGTTTTATCGTGACGAGTTTAGAAAACGCTTTACTAAATTATGAAAAGGGGACTGGAGATGAAAAGTGAAGCAAGTGCAGGCACGGAACTCAACCATACGTCTATGAAAAACGCGGGAGCTCCGCCACAGACATGGGGCCAAAAATTGAAAATGATCGGTCCGGGCTTTGTTGTGGCGGCTACCGGTGTGGGAACAGCTGATATGATCACAGCTATCGTTATCGGAACATCGTTCGGGATGACCTTTGTTTGGGCGGTTATTGTAGGGGCTATTTTAAAATACTTTTTGAATGAAGGAGTAGGCCGCTGGTATTTGGCCACCGGACAAACGATCTTGCAAGGGTGGCATTCACTGGGAAGATGGGCAACAGGTTATTTCGGTGTTTATACTGTCATCTGGGGATACATATACGGTGCTGCAGCAGCCTTAACGTGCGGTCTTGGCATGCATGCGATGTTTCCCATCATGCCGGTTTGGGCTTGGGCGGTTGTCCATTCGCTATTGGGCTTTGTCCTCGTTTGGACAGGGCGTTACCTTTTGTTTGAACGGATTATGACCGTGTTGATTGGTGTGATGTTTATTACGATTATCGGGACTGCCCTTCTCTTTTTACCAAGCTTGGGAGAATTTGCGGGTGGTATTGTTCCTAAAGTTCCAGATGGGTCCTTCGTGCTTGCGCTCGGTTTGATTGGCGGAGTAGGCGGAACCATCACCATGGCATCCTATGGCTACTGGCTGAAGGAGAAAGGATGGAACGGCAGGGGATGGATTTCTATTATGAGACTGGATGCCAAAGCTGCGTATGCCATGACGGGCCTTTTCTGCATGGCGGCACTTATAATTGGTGCTAAATTTTTATATGGTACAGATGTTGAACTTCGTGGAGACCAGGGGCTGATCAACCTTGCCCAAATGCTGGGTGAAGAATTTGGAACTCCGATGAGATGGCTGTTCCTGGTTGCCTTTTGGTCAGCGGCCTTTACCTCACTTCTTGGCGTATGGAACGGTGTGCCTTATCTGTTTGCTGATTTTATTAAAACGATTCGTTTGAAAAAAGGAGAAGTGAAAGCGATAAAGCCGGTCTCAGAAAAGGAGCCGATGTATCGTCTATACCTTGCATGGCTGACGTTTCCTCCAATGCTGATCTTTTTCTTCGGAAAACCGGTGGAATTGATTATCCTGTATGGAGCACTTGGCGCGTTGTTCATGCCGTTTTTGGCCATATCTCTTGTGGTTCTTCTGAATTCGAAGCGGGTCGAGGCGGAATATCGAAACAAGTGGCTCGCCAATGCCGTACTTATTGGATGTATACTGATGTTTGCTTTTCTTGGAATCAATGAGCTGCAAAACATCTTTAAATAATCCTCAAGGAAGGGCTTGTCCAAAGGGACAGGCTCTTTTTGTATGGAAAAAAGGATTTTTGGTAAAATAGAGCCAATTAACTATAGAAGAAAGTAAGATTATTATAGAAGGATGTGAGCAGCAGATACGATCTGCTGAAATGAAAATGACAATAAAAATTGTGATTGCGGATGATAATTCCTTTATACGGGAGGGCATGAAAATCATCTTGAGCACATATGGAGATTTTGAGGTGCTCGCAACGCTTAATGACGGACAGGAGGCCGTGGACTATTGTAAATGGAACAAAGTGGATATCGCTTTGCTTGATGTACGGATGCCGAACATGAACGGAGTGGAGGCAACAAAGCTGATTGCGGAACAGACAGTCACAAAGCCGGTAATCCTTACTACCTTTGATGATGATGAATACATATTTGATGCCATTAAAAACGGGGCAAAAGGGTATCTGTTAAAAAATACAGAGCCCGAGCGGATCAGAGAGGCTATAAAAAGTGTTTATCATGGCAATACCGTGATGCAGGATGTAGTGCTGGATAAATTAAAATCAAATATGGACGGAAGCAAAAAAGATGAGCACAAGATTGATGCCAGCTTGTTTACCGAGCGTGAAATGGGCATCATGGCACTGATCGCCAAAGGATACTCCAATAAATCCATTGCCAAGCAGCTCTTCATATCGGAAGGTACGGTTGCCAACCATATCACGTCTATTCTGGGCAAAACCGGACTGGAGCATCGGACACAGATTGCCATCTATTATTTAACCGGGTCTGTTGGGTAGGGGCGAAATAAATGGAACTATGGATCATTTACACCAAGCTGGTCGTTGTGCTTTTTCTTGCGGTCAGCTATGCCTACGCCAATGTGGATAACCTGCCGAACATCGTTTTTTGCCTTCTTTTGTATATCAGCATGAATAGTATCTTGTATGTATTCAGCAAGGAAAGAATCAGACAAGGGATTCTGCTGGGGTCGGTCATCCTCATCTGTCTGTCCTTTTACGATGTGAACCCGCTGTTGATTCTGCTGCTGCCCATCAATTTTTATGAGTTGGCATCTCCTTTTATTAAAGTGAAGTGGGCCCTTTTGGCACTGGGATTGATTCCGGTTTTT
The DNA here is from genome assembly GCF_004127935.1 of Fictibacillus sp. S7. NCBI lineage: Bacteria > Bacillati > Bacillota > Bacilli > Caryophanales > Fictibacillaceae > Fictibacillus > Fictibacillus sp. S7. Next base: position 4,174,914 of record NZ_QJKL01000001.1, read on the forward strand.
TACTTGCAGGAAGCAGAATATCTTTATGGCCTGGTGTCCGCTTTTAGCTTCGTGTTGTTTACGATGGCTACCCGCTATTCGGAAAAAATGATGATGTATGAAGATAAGCTCGATAAAATGAGGCATGATATACAGCGTCTTACGGCCAGTCTCAATGAGAATCAGGAATACATTAAACAGTCGGAATACACCAACCGCCTGGAGGAAAGAAACCGGATCTCCCAGCAAATTCATGACAGCATCGGACACTCCATGACCGGAGCACTGATTCAGATGGAAGCGGCGAAAAGTCTGCTCAGCCTGGATACGGAAAAAGCAAAGGAGCTTATGCAAAACGCCATTTCCATTTCCAAACAAGGCATTGAAGATATTCGGATCACCTTAAAGAACATGAAACCTCCAACAGAACAGATGGGAGTACAACGGTTGAAGCTGATTCTCGAAGAGTTTTCTGTCAAACACCGGATCAAGGTTCCTTTTGTCTATAAAGGGAACATGGATATGATCACACCAATTCAGTGGAAGATTATCACAGAAAATGTTACGGAAGCATTGACGAACGCCTTAAAATACAGCAGAGCAACGGAGATTTCCATTGAAATTCATGTACTCAACCGGATGGTCAAAGCAGAGGTTAAAGATAATGGAAAAGGTGCCCAAAGGGTTGTAAAAGGCCTTGGCATCATGGGGATGGAAGAGAGGACCGCATCAGTGAACGGAACCGTCATTGTTGATGGGACGAACGGTTTTTCCGTTACGACCCTTCTTCCCATGGGCTAAAGGAAGGTACTCATGGAAAGAACATGAGAATTCTCATATGAAAAGAGTGAACTAATGCACTGCGTTGGTTCGCTCTTTTTCCGTATACTGACACTATAAAGAATAACTAGAGGTGAGATGGATGAACGTTTTGGAAATTAATAATCTTACAAAAAAATTCGGTGACTTCATCGCTGTAGACAATATGTCCCTATCAATTAAAGAAGGAGAAATCTTCGGCTTTCTTGGTTCGAATGGAGCCGGGAAAAGTACCACAATCAATATGATTGCAGGGTTGCTGAGGAGCAACGAAGGAGAAATCAAAATTCTTGGCAAGAACATTGCAAGTCAAAGCAAGTTTGCCAAAAGAAACATCGGCATTGTTCCACAGGATTTGGCCATTTACGAAGATTTGACAGCCTATGAGAATGTCCGCTTTTTTGCCGGGCTTTATGGCCTCAGAGGTACAGAACTGAAAGACCGGGTAGAGGAGGCGCTAAAGTTCGTTGGCTTGCTCGATAAACAGAAGAGCTTGCCGAAAAACTTTTCCGGCGGCATGAAGAGAAGGCTTAACATCGCATGTGCCATTGCCCATAAGCCAAAACTCATTATCATGGATGAACCGACAGTAGGCATTGATCCGCAGTCGAGAAATTATATCCTAAATTCGGTTAGGCAATTGAACGAGATGGGATGCACCGTTATCTACACGAGCCATTACATGGAAGAAGTTGAAGAGATCTGTACGAGAATTGCCATCGTAGATCACGGCAAAGTCATCGCAGAAGGAACCAAAGAACAGTTGAAGGCCATTATCACCGATACGAAAGACATCTGGGTCGATGTAAAATCCAACGATAGCCTGGAAGAAAGTGCCATTAAGGAAATTAACGGAGTAAATACCGTTCAAGTCGAAGAAAACGTCGTTAAAATCAACTCCCAGGCCGAGGTAAGCAACCTGAATAAAATCATCCAGTATTTTATCAACCGCAACATCGAAATCCGTTCCCTCAAGGAGCAAGCACCCAACCTCGAAACCGTCTTCCTCACTCTAACCGGAAGAAACTTGAGGGATTAAGGAGTTTTGGCGATAGCCAAAATCTCCTACCATTAACAAATGGCAAAGCCAAAAGTTCCAACCATCAACAAAAGGCAAAGCCAAAAATTCCTACCATTAAAAACAGCGCTAGCCAAAAGTTTTTACCTTAATGAGCCTAACAGAGAAGCTCAATTTGTTTGTGGCTTCATTGGGGTTGATTGTAGTGAAGGTGCGAGACTCCTACGGGAGATGCGTGCCAGGTGAAACCAGTGAGGCGCTTGCACCGGTAAAGTAGGCGTTTACGCCGGTAAAAGCGAGCAACCTGAAACGAGAAATCAACCAAACTCCGAAGTGAACTTTATAAAAAAATCAAGGAGGTCCTCCCTGTGAACGTGTTAAACATTGCACTTCTGCAGTTGAAAATCAGCATCAGGGATAAACGAACGATTATCTTCATGCTGGCGTTTCCTATCGTCATGATGCTGGTTCTTGGATCAGCGTTATCCAATGCGTTTGATAACCAAGTAAGAATAGATAAAATGAAGGTCCTTTATAAAGAAACCGACAACACGAGCATAGCACCCTATTTTGAACAATTCACGAAAGCGGCCAAAAAGGAAAATATTCATTTTTATAAAGCCTCTGATACAACCGATGGTAAAAAGGCAGTAAGGCAAAACCACTATGATGCCTATGTAGAGGTGTCCAATAAGGGAATGAATTTCTACGGCAGTGAACGAAACAGCATCGAGAGCAGTATTGTTCAGGGCATGCTGACTGCGTTTGCGGATAAGTATAATCTTGTGAGCCAGGTGGCCAAAGTGAAGCCCGATCAGACACAGGCGGTGCTGGCGAGCGGAACCTCACATGATTATGTAAAGGAAACATCTTTAAACGCCAAAAAAGCACCAGGTTCGATGGATTATTATGCGGTGGCGGTAACCACAATGATTGCCCTATATGGAGCGATTGGAGCAACCTTCCTGCTCAGAGGAGAAAGAACCCGAAATACAGCAGTGCGCCTTGCCGTTGCACCGATCAACAAAGCTGAAATCTTTCTGGGTAAAATCATCGGGAGCATTGTGCTAAACCTGTTGTCTCTTTTATTGATCGTTGCTGTAAGTTCATTCTTGTTTAAAGCGAACTGGGGAGATCATCTCGGTTTCGTTATCATCATTCTTCTGTCAGAAGTTTTCCTTGCTGTCAGTTTCGGCCTTGGCATCAGCTACATTGTGAAAACCGGTGAGGCTGCAAGAACGCTCATTCTGATTATCCTTCAGCTTGCCTCATTCTTTGGGGGTGCGTATTTCAAAATTGAAGGCGCAGACGGGATTATGAAGTTCATCATGAACCTTTCCCCGATTACATGGGCGAATACAGCCATAACCAAAATTATTTATAACAATGATCTCGCTGCCTCTCTTCAAGTTATTGGTTTAAACCTGGGTATTGCGATTGTCTTTTTAAGCATTGCCATCGTCTCGTTTAAAAGAAGGGAAGGGTTTTAAATGAAAGAAGTTCTTTGGCTCATCTCAAATTCGTTGAGATCTATCGTAAAAAACAAAAAAAGATTATTTACCTACCTGTTTGTTCCGCTGATTGGTATTCTTATCGGGATCGCCGCTTACGGGAACACGGGCCCGAGTACGATGTATGCAGGTGTCGTTAATCATGACAATGGAAAAATAGCAAAAGATACTGTGAAATTCATCAGCGGAATCAACCATGTTAAGGTCTCTAACATCGATTCTTCAAAAATAAACGACCAGATTGCATCTGGAAAACTGGATTGTGTAATCATCCTGGATTCAGGCTTTTCAAAAAGTGTGATGAATGGAAACCCGGACCATATCGAGATGGTTTCGATTAAAGGTGCCTCTATCACAGGCTTTGTAAAATCCTATGTGAACAATTATCTGTCCAATGTGGCTTCCTTGAGCAAAGCGGCAGGAGGAGATCACACCGCATTCCAAAAAATGTACGATCAGTACAAAGATTCAAGCTTCAAGGTTAATGCTCAATCATTAAAGGATACGTCCAAAAATAATGACATTACCGGCCAGACGATCGGCTTCCTCATCATGATTATGCTCTCCAGTGCAGGTGGATTATCCGAGATTATCATTCGTGAAAAGGAAAACAGAACGTATTTACGCTTAATGTCATCGCCAATCAACAGCCGGATCTATGTCTTTTCCAATGTGGTTGTGAACATGATTATCATGACTGTGCAAATTTTAATTACACTCACAGTGATGACAAAGGTATTTCACATTTCTCCAGGTGTTCCATTCTGGACGATGGTTGGAGTGCTATTGATCTTCGCGCTTGCCGGAGTAGGATTATCGCTTGTTATTACTTCCTTTGCGTCCACTACCGCTTCCTCAGGAGCGATGCAAAACCTGATCATGACGCCAACATGCCTTCTGGCAGGCTGCTTCTGGCCAGTGGAAATCATGCCAAAGACCATGCAAAAAATTGCAGAATTCCTGCCTCAGAGATGGCTGCTTGATACCATCACCCAGCTGCAAAAAGGGCATTCGCTTAGCAGCCTTTCCATGAACATTTCCATTCTATTCGCCTTTGCGTTGGCATTCTTCATGATCGCCATTTACAAATTCAGCCGCGGAAACAACGTAAGAAACTTTATTTAATAGTAAATCCCCTTTGGTTATCCAAAGGGGATTTTGCGTTATGGCTTTAATACGACCTTAATGCATTCATCCTGATGATCGTTGAAGGTTTGATAGGCTGCGCTTGCCTGATCCAGAGGAACGCGGTGGGTAATAATTTCTGTCGGGTCGAACTCCTTATTGGCGATTTTATCAAAAAGCATTGGCATGTAATGAATTACCGGAGCCTGCCCCATTTTCAGGGTGATGTTCCGTTCAAAGATATTTCCAAGCGGAAACATATTATACATGGACCCGTATACACCGGTCATTTGAATGGTACCGAACTTTTTAACCGCTCTGATGGCAATCTGGACCGCACTCAGTGTCCCGCCCTGAAGCTTTAATTTTTGTTCAATGGCTTCCACGGCTGACTTTTTGCCATCCATCCCGACACAGTCGATAACGACATCAGATCCTCCGTTGGTAATCTCATGAATATGGGCGCCGACATCATCGAACTGATCAAAATTAAAGGCTTCCACATTGTTCATCTTGACGGCGTGGTTCAAGCGGTATGGAACATTGTCCACAGCGATGACCCGTTTGGCGCCTTTCATCCAGGCGAATTTTTGCGTCATCAGGCCAATTGGTCCGCAACCAAGAACGACAACCGTATCTCCTTCTTTGACCCCGGCGTTTTCCACGCTCCAATAGGCAGTAGGAAGAACATCTGACATGAAGAGGACGGCCTCGTCTTCGAGTTCAGCGGATTCCGGTATGACAAACGGCATAAAGTTCCCATATGGGACGCGCAGGTACTCAGCCTGTCCGCCGCTGTAGTCACCATAGCGCTCTGTAAATCCGAAATATCCTCCGGTATCAAATTCAGGATTACGGTTGGAATTATCACATTGGCTTTCCATCTCATGTTGGCAATAATAACAGTGGCCGCATGAAATGTTAAATGGTAAGACGACACGGTCCCCTTTTTTTACACGGGTAACATCAGGACCCACTTCTTCCACTATGCCCATTGGTTCATGTCCAATGACATAATCCTTATGTGCAGGCAGAGCGCCCTGATAAATGTGCAAATCCGATCCACAAATGGCAGTGGAGGTAATACGTACAATAATATCTTCTTTTTCCTGCAGTCTGGGATCTTCTACATTTTTTACTTCGATCTCTTTTGCTCCCTGGAACGTAACGGCCTTCATAATCGACCTCCTAAATATGGTATAAAATCCTATACCCTTTGTGAGATATTTTATCCACCATTTACATAAACGTTAAAAAAGCAGCTCTCGCAAGGAGAAGCTGCTTCCGTCATTCATTTATGGATTGGTTGACCACATGCCTGCATTTTTGATGAAAATACGCGGGTTTAATTTAAGTTGGTAAACCATGAACTCCGCCATGTCTTCCGGCTGCATGACTTTTTCAGGATTGCCGTCCGTCAGGTTGGTTTCAATCGCCAGGTCTGTTGCGACAGTACTTGGTGTAAGGGCACTGACCCGGATATTGTGTTTTCTTACTTCGAGCATGAGTGATTCTGTTAATCCAAGAACTGCAAATTTGGAGGCACTGTAGGCACTCGTTACCGGTGCTCCTTTTTGTCCTGCAGAGGATGAAATGTTAATGATGTCGCCCGCTTTTCGTTTAATCATTTCCGGCAAGACCGCTCGGGTGACATTGTAGACACCCATAACATTCACGTCTATGATGTTTTTCCACTCTTCTGGCGAAAGCTCGAGAAATCCGCCAAATTTGGCGACCCCGGCATTGTTGATTAATATATCAATTTGATTTAAATCAGAAGTAAGGGTTTCTACCGCTTTTACAACTGCATCATAGTCGGTGACGTCAGCTTCAGCGACGGATACTTTTACTCCATATTCCTTCAGTTCTGCTGCCGTTTTTTCCAGGTTGGCAAGGGTCCTTCCCAGAAGACCGACATGAATGCCTTCTTTCGCAAAAGCGATGGCAGTGGCACGGCCGATCCCCCGGCCAGCTCCGGTAATAAGCGCCGTTTTTCCCTTTAATGTCTGCATAAATATTCCTCCTTTATGTACACGGGAAGGACCGCTAAAAGCAGTCCAATCCCTGTAAATCTTATTGCTACTCCAGATTGGCATGACGGCCGAACATGGTGTCGGTATCAAGCCCTTTTCTTTCCATAAAACGCAGAATCACCGCATCGAAAAACAACAGCAGTGTTTGTTCGAATAAGGATCCCATTGGTTGAATGGTTTTATACTCGTTATCCGATTGGTCCTTTGGAGAGCCTGGCAGTTTCACGCAGGCATCTGCCATTTTTCCCAGCGTTGAGTCAGGGAAAATGGTAACGGCCATTACTTTTCCACCAATGCTTTTGGCTTTTTCCGCCATCGTGATCAAGCTTTTCGTTTCCCCAGAGCCTGAGGCGAAAATGATAAGGTCATTTTCGGTAAAGTTGGGAGTCACCGTTTCACCGATTACATAGGAATCAAGCCCCATATGCATCATCCGCATCACGAAGGATTTTCCCATCAATCCGCTTCGGCCGGCTCCTGCAACAAAGATCTTTTTGGCAAGGAGAATTTCATCCACAAGCTTTTCTGCTTCTTGATCTGAAATTAAGTCCGCAGCTCTGCTTAATTCCTTCACAATTTCCGAATAATAATGTGAAGCTTTCATAGTTAATTCCTTAGTTTTGCTTGATTAATTCTTGGATTTTAGCTGCAGTTTCTTTTTTGTCATCTTGTCCGGTAATACCACCGCCGACAATGACAAGATCAGGCTGTGCTGCCACAACTTCAGATAAGGTTTCAAGTTTGATGCCGCCAGCAACAGCAGTCTTTGCGTTTTTTACCACGCGTTTGATGGCTTTCAAGTCTTCAAACGAATTTTTTCCTGCCGCTTGTAAATCATAACCGGTATGAACACAAATATAATCAACACCAAGATTATCGAGTTCTTTCGCGCGTGTTTCAATGTCTTTAACAGCGATCATATCAACAAGGATTTTTTTGTTTTGTTTTTTGGCTTCTTCCACAGCACCCTGGATGGATGCATCTTCAGCAGCGCCAAGAATCGTAATAATGTCTGCACCTGCTTCGGAAGCTTTCATTACTTCGTATCCTGCAGCATCCATGATCTTCAGGTCAGCCAGAACCTTCAAATTCGGGAATGCTTCTTTCATCGCTTTAACGGCTCCAAGGCCTTCATTAATAACAACCGGAGTACCGATCTCCACGATATCAATGTGATCTTCTACTTCTTTCACCAATTGGATGGCTTCTTCTGTATTGACAAGGTCTATCGCTAGTTGTAATTCCATTGTTAGTTCTCCTCCTGTGATGTCTTATCTAGGTTGATGCTACCTGTAATATTTCCTTAAACGATAATTGTCATTCGAAAAGGATAGTTGTAAGTATACCTCTTATTTACATTTTGTGAAGTACTGACTTTAATATTACATAGTGTCAAAAAGTATACTATGAGTTATACTAGGGGTGGAGGTGATAAAAGATGTCTAGAATGGATGGAAAGATGTTTAACTGCGAAAAAGAATTAACACTGTCCGTCATCGGAGGCAAATGGAAGATGATCATTTTATGGCATTTGGGGAAAGAAGGGACCAAACGTTTTGGTGAACTGAAAGCTTTGATTCCCGGCATAACACAGCGCATGCTCGTCAACCAGCTGCGAGAGTTGGAAGAAGACAAGATTATTCATCGAGAAGTCTATCCCGTTGTTCCACCTAAAGTGGAGTACTCATTAACAAACCAAGGCGAAAGCCTGATGCCGATATTGGATGCCATGTACCAGTGGGGAAAAGATTACATGGTCACCATGGATATGAAACCGCTGGATGACGCAAAATAATCCCGTCTTACCATGGACGGGATTTTTTCTTTCAAAAAACTATTTGTGTTTCATGAATGCAAAGGGTTACAATGAGTATTAATCGAATGCCGTGTGGTGATCAAAATTGAAACTAAGTGAAACAGACCGGAAAATTTTAGAGCTTCTTTCGCAAAATGGACGAATGTCCTATGCGGAAATCGGCAAGGAATTGAACATTTCCCGAGTATCCATCCGGGATCGTGTGCATCAGATGATGGAAGCTGGCATCATTGAAAAGTTCAGTGTTGTCATCAATTCGGAATTGGTCGGAAAAACGGTATCTGCCTTTTTTGAAGTGGACTGTGAACCCGCTTATCTCGTGACAGTCGCAGAGAAACTGGTAAACAATCCAAGTGTGGCAAGCTGCTATCAGATGACAGGTCCAAGTACCTTGCATATGCACGTGCTGGTAGAAGACTTTCCGTCATTGGAAAGCTTCATCAATAATGAACTTTACGGGATAGAAGGAATTACAAGAGTTGAATCCCACATTCTGCTGCGGCGATTTAAAAGCCGGTCGGGATTAAAACTGTAGGCATCTTACATACAAGAGCCGCTCGGGTCACCAGGACCCGGTGGCTTTTTGTCATTTAACGAATAGGCCAGATGCTGTATTTAAGCAAGAATGAACAAAACATGCTGGCACAGATGGGCATCTTTCAGGATGTGGGCAAATTCAAGATCGATCCGGGCATCCTGAACAAACCAGGGCGCTTGACGGACGAAGAATTTGAGATTATGAAAAGTCATCCGCAGTATGCGGTACTTTATTGAAAAGACGACACAATGGAGAGTGCCATTACGAGCAGCGCTAAGAGCAGAAGAAAGAATCTAATTGGGGATATCTATCCTAATGGTTTCAGTTTTATTTTATATTCTAACGGTAAGTGGATGTCTAAAAAGAAGCTGGGCATTCATACGATTGATGAGGCTATCGATTGGGTTAGAAAGATATTCGGCGAATGAGTAGAGATTCAAAAAAACAGTAGATTATCTTACTATTTTAGTAGCAAAAAAACCTTTACTGAATATGTTAGTTATTGAATGATGCGAATGTTGGACAAGCATAGCATTTATTCACTGATTAACTTTTACGGAAAAGGGTTGGTAATATGGGGAACATGAGGAACACAAGGAATTTAAGCCTATTTAACAATTTTAACAACTTGTCATCAGACGAGGTATTTGAAATTGGCGCTAATTGCCTGTTAGTATTAAAAAACCGCTTTTTTGCAGTCGTAGAAATAGAGTCGGAGGTTCCAGGGGTTGATCTAGAAGTGTTTGTGATCATCCGTATAGATGAACAAACCGCTAAGAAACTCCACGATGCAGGATTGGAATTTTGTGAAATCGTGAATAGAATACCGGAAGCAACAGAGGGTGTAAATGTAGAGTTCAAATGTATTTTTATCAATAAAAACCAAGCGTTTGCATTGTTTGATGTAGAAGATGATTTTGACGAGGCAGTATTTGTGAGAATTTCTTTGGATGAGGCTAAGCGTTTAATCCGCAGAGGCGCCATGCAATGTACCGTAATTGATGCTCGAAACAATAATTCTAATTGCTAGATATAAAAAGGTGTATTAAAGGTGCCAGGCATCACTCATTACACAAGTGTGTAATGGGGGTGCCTGGCACCTTATTGTTGTTTTGGTAAACACCATATCTTTTTAATAGCCGCACAGCCGCCACTATGATTGTGAATCTTTGGCAGTCTTACTATTTTTGCTCTGCTTAATTGGTTAACTTACTATTTTAGTAGCAAAAAAACCTTTACGGAATATGCTAGTTATTGAATGATGCAAGAGTGCTGCCATTATTGGACAAGCATTGCATTTATTCACTTAACTTATACGGTAAAGGGTTGGTAAAATGGGGAAAATGAGGAACACGAATAATAGTCTTTTTGGAAATTTGAGCAACATGGCGCCAGAAGAGATTTTTGAGATTGGGGCCAACTGCTTGTTGGTACTGGACAATAAGTTTTTTGCTGTCGTTGAAATTGAATCTGCTGTTATGGATGTGGAGCTCAGTGTGTATGTAATCATTCGAATTGATGAAGCCACTGCACGGAGACTTCATAATGCTGGTCTTGAATTTTGTGAAGTAACACGAAAAGTTCCACACGAGAGAAACGGAATTACGGTAGAGTTTCAATGTGTGTTTATTCAAGGCAACAATGCTTTTGCTTTGTTTGATGTGGAAAATGATTTTGACGAAGCTGTATTCGTTAAGATCTCACTCTCTGAGGCTAAGCGTTTAATACGCCAAGGCGCCATGCAATGTACCGTAATTGATGCTCGAAACACTAATTGCTAGATATGAAATGGTGCTATTAAAGGTGCCAGGCACCACTCATTACACAAGTGTGTAAAGGGGGTGCCTGGCACCTGTTTTTTAGTTATCTCTTTGCCGCGTCTACGCTAAGACCTTCGACTTCAGGGTCGACGGTTTTGATTTTTGCTACGTAGTCGCGAAGGTTCTCCCAGTCAGAGAAGCCAAGGTCGGTTACGAAGGAGGCAGACTACTCGTACGCTATTCACATGGTGAATTTAATGGAGCATTGGTCCAAACCGGCAGGATATCTGCTCGTCCGGATTACCAATCCCTATTTTCAAATCAAGGACAGTGATGGTGATCAAAAAGAATATATGCTGCTGTTTTACCTTGATTCCACGCCGATTACTTCCAACTACCCCGGGAATACGCAGAATCTTATTGAGAGGAGCGGAAACAGTGTTTCGCACTTTTCTTCACTACTTCAAAAAAGAATTTAAAAACTTCCAACCTGGCAGGCTTAATTTGGGGGATTGTGGAATTCTTCTGTATGCAGATTATCACTTTCTGTTAACAGCGAGCGGTGCCTTTCGGATTACGGCAGCACTCCTGCTGCTCTTCCTGTTTTGTTATAGCCAGACTGTACTGTTCTTTTTTCCTGTTTTCGTTCATTACGAGCTGGATTTGTTCGGATACATAAAAACGGCGTTTTTGATTGGGATGATGAACCTCCACACTGTATTTTTCATGGCTGTGGGGCTGGGGGCTCTGGTTTATCTTCAAATCAGTTATCCCGGATTTCTCCCTTTTTTTGGAGCCGTTTCTCCAGCCATACTGATCATGGCAGGAGGCTGCTATGGATTCAATCGTATGAAAAGGCTGCAGTTGAGCAGAACAGCACCAGGACACAGATGATGAATTGAAAAGGAGCGTGTCTTATGAATTACCGTGAATTGGGAAACACCGGAATGAAGGTAAGTGAAGTAAGCTTTGGCACATGGGCGATTGGCGGATCCTGGGGACATACAAATGACGAGGATTCGTTAAAAGCAATGGATTATGCGATTTCAGAAGGTGTGAATTTTTTTGATACGGCCGATGTATATGGAGACGGTCACAGTGAAGAACTGCTGGCAAAGGCAACAAAGGGAAAAAAGGACCAAATTTATATCGCGACGAAGTTTTGCAGGCAGGGGGACATCCAGTCCCCGGAAAACTATTCCTATGAAACGGTTAAGAAGTATTGTGAGGACAGCCTGAGAAGGCTTGGCCGTGAAGCAATCGATCTTTACCAAATTCATTGCCCGGCAACAGAGATTTTAAGGGACGGGCAAGTTTTTGATGTGCTTGACACATTAAAGAAGGAAGGAAAAGTCCGGAATTACGGAGTCAGTGTGGAGACCGTGGAAGAAGGGTTAATCTGTCTGGAGCATCCGAATGTATCCAGTCTTCAGGTGATCTTCAATATGTTCCGTCAAAAGCCGCTCGAAGCATTGTTTCCCCAGGCGGCAAGCAAACTAGTCGGTATTTTGGTAAGGCTTCCGCTTGCCAGCGGACTGCTTACGGGCAAATATCAAAAAGGCCATGTATTTGAGGAGGACGATCACCGGAATTTTAATGAAAACGGCGAAGCATTTAATGTGGGTGAAACCTTTGCAGGACTCGGTTTTAATAAAGGTGTGGAACTGTCTGATCAGCTGAAGTGGATCGCGGATGGCAGACCTTCCATGGCAAGTGCCGCCCTTCGTTGGATTATGGACCAGTCAGAGGTCACCTGTGTGATCCCAGGGTTTAGAAACGAGAGGCAGATCGAACAAAATCTACAGGCGCTTGATACACGCCCGTTTTCTCAAGAAGAACTAGGGCGCATCAGGAGCTTTTATGACTCTGACGTGAAGCAATTTATCAGAGGAGCTTATTAAGGGCGAAAACGAGATGGCTAAAACACTTCCTTTCAGGTGGTGTTTTTTTATTTTAGCCCGTTGAAAAAATATTCAAGAAATTCGCAAAATTATGTAGAAAATATTCAGAATTTATTTTATAATCTAAAACAAAACAATGACGTTTGTAAATTTAATATCTATTTTTAGCTAACAAACGTAATTTCGTTTTAATTTTTATAAACGAATGTTAAAAGGGGGCTTGAAGTTGGCTGGTTAATTGTTCAACGGTTATACAGTTGATAGTGCTGTTGATCGGAATTTCATTGCATTCTTTCATGATCCTTATGCCTCGCTTAATTCAAAACAGACGGTGGGAGAGGCACTTGAAGACCATTGTGCGGTTGAACGTCCGGAACGGCGGGAAATTGAAGAAGGCCATTATATCGCATGCCACGAAAGATAGTACGTTAAGCAGAAAATGATATGAAAAATTCCGAATGAATTCGATAATCAAAAACATATGATGTACATATGTAAATTAATCATTTCATTTTTATTAACAAACGGAATTTAATTGTAAGTTTTTTGACCGAATGTTAGAATAATGAGGATGATTTATATCCTCATGGCAAGAGAGGGGATCACAATGGATCAGCATACGATTGAAAAAACAGAAGAACAATTGCTATTTAATCATCAGCGGTACCCATATGCTTCACAGCGTTCAGCCATGTACAGTAAAAGAGGAATGGTAGCGACGTCCCAGCCTCTTGCAGCACAGGCGGGACTTGATATGCTGAAAAAAGGCGGCAATGCGATTGATGCTGCGATTGCAACAGCTGCCTGTCTGACGGTAGTTGAGCCCACATCCAATGGAATCGGCGGCGATGCCTTCGCATTGGTGTGGACAAAAGGGAAACTCCATGGATTGAATTCCAGTGGACCTGCTCCGCAAGGTATTTCTGCGGATGCCTTGAGAGAAAGGGGCTATGAAAAGATACCAAAGTTTGGCTGGGAGCCTGTCACTGTGCCCGGTGCCCCGGCAGCCTGGGCAGAATTATCCCGGCGTTTTGGCAAGCTGCCTCTCACAGAGGCCCTGAAGCCGGCCATTGCCTATGCAGAAGAAGGCTATCCGGTTTCACCTGTTTTAGGGAATTATTGGAATAAGGCTTATCATGAATATAAGAAGGCGCAAAAACATAATGAATTTCAAAGCTGGTTTGATACCTTTGCGCCAAATGGAAGAGCTCCCGAAATCGGGGAAGTATGGCGCTCACCGGATCATGCCGCTACATTAAGGGAAATTGCGGAAACAGAGGCTGAATCGTTTTACCGTGGCGCGCTTGCTAATCAGATTAGTGCGGTTTCCGAGGCGGAAGGCGGTTTTTTGAGAAAAGAAGATCTGGCCGCTTTTTATCCGGAATGGGTGGAGCCAATCAAAGCGGACTACAAAGGATATGAAGTTTGGGAAATCCCGCCAAACGGGCAGGGCATTGTCGCTTTAATGGCATTAAATCTCTTAAAAGAGTATGATTTCCCTGAGATAGAATCTGCAGAACGTTATCACAAACAGATTGAAGCCATTAAACTTAGCTTTATGGATGCCAAAAAATATGTAACAGATACTACCCATATGAAGGTGACAGCTGATGCTCTTTTGTCCGAGGAATATGCGGAAGAAAGACGACAATTGATCGGGGAGGAAGCCCTTCTTCCTGAACCGGGTACTCCGCCTAAAGGGGGAACCGTTTACCTGGCAGCAGCAGATGAAGAAGGAAATATGGTTTCTTTTATACAAAGTAATTACATGGGCTTTGGCTCAGGGATTGTGGTTCCGGACACAGGAATCAGTCTTCAAAACAGAGGACATGATTTTTCCCTGGACGAAGATCACCACAACTGCCTTTGCCCGGGAAAAAGAACCTATCATACAATTATTCCCGGCTTTCTGACCAAGGATGGAAAACCGGTCGGCCCGTTTGGTGTGATGGGGGGCTACATGCAACCGCAGGGTCATGTCCAGGTGATCATGAACACGATTGATTTCGGCCTCAACCCGCAATCTGCACTTGATGCACCGAGATGGCAATGGATAGAAGGAAAAGAAGTTCTTGTGGAACGCTCGGTGCCGCAGCACATTGCAGAGGAACTGGTTCGAAAAGGCCATGATGTAAAAGTTGCGATGGATGGCGGAGCCTTCGGGCGGGGACAGATTATTTGGAGAAATTCAGAAACTGGGGTCCTCACAGGAGGAACCGAAGGACGAACAGATGGAGCTGTAGCTGCCTGGTAGGAATATGTGTAAGGATTTGATGAAATGACATATCTTAATTTATTTATTGCCTTCTTTCGTTCGGGCATTTTGGGATATGGAGGAGGACCTTCCTCCATACCGCTTGTTCATAAAGAAGTGGTAGGAAACTTTAAATGGATGAATGATGAAGAATTTGGTGATGTGCTGGCACTTGGAAATGCGCTTCCCGGGCCGATCAATACGAAAATGGCCGGCTATATCGGCTACCGTGTTGCCGGTATATTGGGGATGCTGGTTGCCATCCTGTCATCGATTCTGCCCACCATCATTCTTATGATCGTGCTTCTGACTTCATTGGCACAATACAAGGACCAGCCATGGGTACAGGGCATGACCAAGGGTGTGCTTCCTGTTGTTGCTGTGATGATGGGAGTATTGACCTGGAAATTCTTTTCCAGCTCTAAAAAGGGTCTGGGCATTAAACTCAGCCTGATCCATATTGTAGTTGGAGTGATTTTACTTCAGGTGCTCGGGGTTCATCCCGCTTTTCTCATTGGTGCCCTGCTGGCATATGCGCTGTTGAAGCCGGAAAATAAGAAACAAGAGGAACCTGTTGAGGAAGCAAAGAGGGGAGAAGGTATGGGATGATTCTATGGCATATCTTTCTCGCATTCTTTATCCCGGGCATACTGGGATATGGAGGAGGACCTTCCTCCATTCCACTGATCGAAAATGAAGTGGTCGGACGTTATCACTGGATGACGGTGAATCAGTTTACTGAAGTTCTTGCGCTGGGAAATGCGCTTCCCGGACCGATTGCCACCAAGATGTCAGGCTATATCGGCTACATGCAGGGAGGTATTCTCGGTTCAATCGTTGCTACAGTTGCTACGGTAGGCCCGTCATTATTTTTGATGATTGTGTTTCTCGGTGTGATCTACAAATACAAGGATTCACCCCGGGTGAAAAAAATGACCTTGTATGTGAAACCCACCATCGCCGTCCTTCTTGGCATTATGACGTATAACTTTTTTATGGAATCGGTGGATACGTCCGGATGGATACAAACAGCGGCCATTGCCCTGCTAAGTTTTCTGTTAATGGAAAGGCTGAAGGTTTCACCTGTGATCGTCATTGTCGCCGCCATTGGGTACGGAGCCCTTTTTATGGTGTAAATCAAAAAAGAGGACATCCTGCGCGCACGCAGAATATCCTCTTTTTCTTATTATTTAACGGTTCTTGTGCTTCTCAGAATAATGGGTAAGATCGTCCCGGCAAGTACCAGCCCAAAAGCGATTGCCCCCGAAATTAAAAAGGTTTGGGATGCAAGCTGAATCGCTTCATTATAATCATTTTCAACGAGCTGCCTCATCGTATCATACGCCCCGCCACCGGGAACGAGCGGAATGATGCCTGCGACACTGAAAATAATGACCGGCATTCGGTAAATCCTTGCGTAAAGATGACTGATGGCTGCAACGACAAAAGAGGCCAGCGCGGTGGCGAGAACCAGGTCGAATTGATTGTTGCCTGACATCCCTTCAAAAATCAGCCAGCCGATCATGCCGCAGATACCTCCTGGAATTACCGCTTTTCTCGGTACATTAAAAAGAATACCGAAGCCTGCTGAAGCAATGAAACTCGTCCAAATGGCTTCAAAGATGTGCATAGGGTTCCTCCTTACAGCGTTACAATGACAAAGGCAATTCCTGTGCCGATGGCGAAGGCAGTGAGCATGGCCTCTGCACCCAGAGAGATTCCGGAAACCAGATGGCCGGCCATCAGGTCCCGTACGGCATTGGTGATTAAAACACCAGGCACAAGCGGCATGACAGCGCCAATAATGATTTTATCTAGTTGGCTTCCCATCCCGGATGTTATCGCCAGTTTTGCGACTAATCCGATAACAAAGGCAGCAAGCAGTTCAGAGAAAAAACGGACCGAAATATAGCGTTTGATCACGAGAAAAACAACATATCCTGCGCCACCGGCAATCATGGCCGGCATAAAATCACGCCAGTTTCCCTGAAACATGAGGGCGAAGCAGCCACTGACAAGAATAGCGGCCAACGTTTGCACCCATGCTGGATAAGCCTCGGGTGTTTTTTCTATTTTTTTAAGCTCTTTTCTCGCTGTATCCAAGGAAAGAGACTCGCTCGCCACTTTTCTTGAAAGATCATTGACGAGGACGACCACATGCAAATCGGTGGAGCGGTCAACAATCCTGACAATCTTTGTATAATCCATGGTGCGTCCTTTTTCAAAGAGAGAAAGAATGATCGCTGTCGGTGTAACAAAAACTTGAGAGGCTTTCATGCCGTAATTTTGCGCAAGGCGGGTAATGGTATCCTCTACACGGTAGGTTTCTGCACCGTTTTGAAGCATAAGCCTGCCCGCCAAAAGGCAGACTTCCATTACATCTTCAATTTTATTTTGGGTCAATGTAAGTCCCCTTTCAGCAAATTAATTTAATTGATAGCGATCGGTCTTTGTAAACTGGCGCCGGGCAAAGAGAACAGTAAGAGCGAACAAAAAGGCCGCAAACAAAAATTCCACCCGGTTTCCAAGCTGATAGAAAACAGAACCAAAAATTGGACCCGCAGCCATCCCCAGGTACCTGAAAAAGTTATACACACCAATCGCTGTCGCCCGATTTTGGGTAAAGGCTCTGGCCAAGAGCGTCGTCTGGACAGGAAGCGAAAGGCCGAGGCATAGCCCGAACAGGGAGATGCTTACAATCAATACAGGCAAAGATACTGGTGAGAGAATGACGAATAATATGGTTGCCAGGACATTCAACGACGAAGTGATTAACAAAAATGTCCTTGGGTTGCTCTTCTCCTGAAGCCGTCCGCCGGTAAAGCTGCCAAGCACAAGAAAAAGTGACATGGGAAGAAAAACAAGTCCTTTTTGTGCAGCTGACAGCCCATAAAAGGAGGCTAAAAGATTGGGAAGAAAAACAAGGAAATTATAAAACGAATAATATTGAATAAATCCAAGAAGGATGACCGCAAGCCCCGTCCTATCCTTTCAAACGATTGTAAAATCAGAAAAGCTGAATCCTTTTCGTTCCGGACCCTCCGGCTTGGTTTCCGGAAGCAGCTTCACATTGGCAAGAAACATGATGAGTCCTGTGCCAGTCAGCACCCAAAAAACTCCTTGATATCCAGTATACCCTCCAACAAAGCCGCCTACAACGGGGCCTATTACGGGTCCAAGTGTAACGAGAGTCTGAAAGGTTCCCATGGATCGCCCAAGTGATTTACCTTCAAACAAGTCCCCAATAACCGTGGTGGCCACTACCGATCCAGCTGCAATACCCGCTGCCTGAAAGGCACGGAAAAACAACAGAGCCCAGATGGAAGTTGATAGGGCAGCGCCTGCAGAAGCAACAATATAGAGTAAGATGGCCGGCAGCAAAATTTTGCGCCGTCCAAGCTTATCTGTCAGCGGTCCGTATACCATCTGCATCATTGCCAGTACGAACGTAAAAATAGAAATCGTCAGGTTCACAATAAATCCTGACGTCTGAAAATCATGCTGGATTTCAGGCAAAATAGGAGTGTAAATCGTTTGGGTAAACGGTCCGAAAAACGCAGCAAACCCCACACAATAAAGAATGACCTTCTTATTCAATGAACAAATCCGCCTTTCAAGAAAAAAACGTTCTACGCAATCTGCCTCAATCATTACATAGAAACAGCCTTTAACTATTCATTATATGTACTTTTCTTTTTCTCATTTTACACCTTTACGTACCCCTGGCAAAGAATAAATAACCTCTCTTTCGTTCAATCTAAAACATAGAAATACTAGGCTTTAGAGGGCAGGTGAACAAATGAAGAACCATCGAAGCAATAAAAACTCAAAGCCGGTAACCATGAATGCAGTTGAAAACCTGCATGTTATTCAATCTATCCTTCATGGAACAAGTGATTTAAAAACCAGAACCATAACCTATCAGAAATCTTCAGGAGTTATTATCTATCTAGAATCTATTGCGGATACAGAGAAAATACAGCAAAGCGTGATTGAACCCTTAAACAGAGCCATCGATGATAAGGGGACCGTTGAGACGGTCATCACCAATACGGAGCTTTCGTTCATCGAAGAGCTGCATGAGGGAGTTGGAAAGCTTCTGACCGGTTCCTGTCTTTTATCATTTGATGGCATGTGCGGCATGTATGCGGTCAATGTTACCAACCAATTGACAAGGACTCCGGAGGAACCAACCAACGAAAAAGTGGTCCGCGGATCTCATGAAGGATTTGTGGACAGTCTGACTCAAAATCTTGGGTTGATCCGAAAGCGTCTTGAAAATAAAAATTTGGTAGTCAAACAGTATGTCATCGGGCAATCCACCAATACAAAAGTGGCGTTAGTTTATATGGATGATCTCGTGAATAAAGAAGTGCTGTCAGAGATCTTCAGGAGAATCGAATCGATATCGGCCGACATGGGGTTTAGTCCAGGTTATTTGGAAGAGTTTATGGAGGACAAAACATTTTCTCCATTTCCCCAAATGCTTCCCACGGAGCGGCCGGACCGTACCATGGCCCATTTACTCGACGGAAGGGTGGCGGTTTTATCGGAAGGCACTGCAACCGCATTAATTCTGCCGGTAACATTTCTATCCTTTTTTCAGTCCCCGGACGATTTTAACAGCAGGGTACTGTCAGGGTCGTTTTTCCGGTTGCTTAGAATGGTAAGTTTTCTAGTCGCCATGACACTGCCAGCCGTTTATATCGCAATCATCGGATTTCATTTTGAGATCCTTCCGAACGAATTGATTCTTCCAGTGAAAGCCTCATTGGAAGGAATCCCTTTTCCTCCAATCATTGAGGCATTTGTTATGGTGTTTACGATCGAATTGATCCGGGAAGCGGGGGTCAGGCTTCCTACTCCCATCGGCCAGACCATCGGTATTGTGGGCGGTTTGGTGATCGGGGATGCGGTTGTAAGCGCGGGTTTCATTTCCAATGTTATGGTCATTGTCATTGCTTTGACAGCGGTCGCTTCATTTACGGTGCCCACCTATGAGATGGGGGCCTCGATACGGATTTTGACCTTCCCCTTAATGATTGCCGCGTCACTTCTTGGTTTTCTTGGAATTGTGATGGGATTGATGGTGATCCTGCTTCATTTATGCAAATTGGAGTCTATTGGCACGCCGTATTTTGCCCCTTTTGCGCCATTGAATTTAAGTGGATTAAAAGATGCTGTCATCCGTTTTCCGCTTTGGAAAATGAATAATCGGGCCATGGACGCGCTGCCGCAAAAAAGAAGTCAGCGTAATACAAAAGGATGGAAGAACAAATGAAGCTGAAAAGAGAAGACACCATTACTTCTTTTCAATTCATTTTTCTTATTATTCAGGCTCAAGTTGGGGTCGGGATATTGTCCATGCCGTTTAACATTTACACGGCAGCGGGGCATGATAGCTGGATTTCCGTTCTCATAGGCGGGTGCGTCGTACAAGTTCTGCTTATTTTGTTTTGGATTCTGATGAAACGGTTTCCGTCCATGACGCTGTATGAAGTTTTGGATAGCACCACCGGGATCTTCATCGGCGGGGTCATCAAAGGCTTATATATTATTTATTTTATTCTCGTGGGATCGAACATCCTTTCTTTGTTTTCCGAAATAATCAATATATGGATCCTTCCGTTAACTCCACGCTGGCTGTTGATCGTACTTATGGCAGGGATAGGGATTTATGCCGTAAGAGGGCCGGTAAAGTTTTTAGCGAGATTTTATGTTTTTGTCTCCCTTTTGCTTATCGTTTTTGTGCTGCTTGTCATTTATTCATTTTGGGAAGTCGATTACTTAAATATTTTTCCCATTGGAGAAAAAGGGATCATGCCTATTTTAAAAGGAACCGAAAAAGCACTTTTTTCAATGATTGGTTTTGAGATGTATTTAATTGTTGCTCCATATGTTAATTCCAGTCCCATTAAAAAACTGAAAGCAGCCAGTATTTCCAATGTGGTTGTGACAATCTTTTATTCCTTTTTAACGTTGATTTGTATTTTGTTTTTTGGCATCAAGGAATTCATCCTCGTGCCGGAGCCGCTGTTATACATGATCAAATCGTTTTCATTCAAAATATTGGAGCGTATTGATTTGTTGTTTTTATCCGTGTGGATCGTGTCTGTCGCCACCTCTTACATGGCTTATTTGTTCGCTGCTTCAAGGGGGCTGATGTCGTTTTCCAAAAAAAATAAAGAACATTCCCCTTATGTTTTCTATGCAGCCATTCTATCTGTCCTTATTTCACTAATGCCGGAGGGCGTTTACAAAGTGGGGCAGTTTTCGACGTTTGTCACCTATTTGAGCTATATCTTTGTCCTTGGGCTGCCTGTTTTGCTTTTATTGCTTTCATTACTTACTCATCGAAAGGAGAAACAGCAATCATGAATACATTGTTGACAAAAAAGAAATGGTTTCTCCTGGGTCCGCTGTTAGTGGTCATCGTGTTGCTTACCGGATGCTGGGATCAGCGCCTGATCAAAGAATCAAGGCTAATTCTGGCAGTGGGACTGGATCTGGAGCCAAATGGGAAAATCATTGATACGGTGGTTTATCCGGTCGTAAACAAAGGCTCCAACGCGATGTCATTGGTGAAAAGTGTAGTCGTTTCATCCACTGGGGTAACAACAAGGGATGCCCGAATTAATCTGGATAAGAAGGTTTCCCAGATGTTTGATGCGTCCAAAAACAGGGTTTTTTTGATCGGTGAAAAACTGGCTCGAAAAGAAATCTATTCAAGTCTCGATGTCATCTACAGGGATCCCAGAGGGTCGGTAAACGCAATGGTGGCAGTTGTGAAAGGCAAGGCGAAAAAAAGTCTTGAAATTCAGCCTCAGGATTCTACGCTTATGAACATCTATTATCCTGAGCTTCTGCAGAGCACCAGTGCGATCGGTTTATTTGAAATTGAAACGGTACAGTCCATTTGTACTCTGATGTTTGATGAAGGAAACGATTATCTGCTTCCGTACTTGAGGATTAATGAACAGCAGCAGCGTGCGGAAGTAATCGGCACAGCCATGTTTCATAAAAGAAAGATGACCGGAACCTTAACCGGAAAAGAATCGACGTTGCTGCTTCTCATAAATGGAGTGAAACAGGATTATCCCAGGTTCACCTTTAAGATTAATGACCAAAAGGAAATGAAGGAACGAAATTATATTACGGTCCTTGTCAATGATATCGAACGGAAAATGAAAATACACATCACCCCGGACCAGAAAGTAAGGGTAAAACTCGCATTGAAGATGGATGTTAACGTGAACGAGCTGCCCGTGGATCATCTCGATAGTGCCGGGAAAGCAAACGAGCTTAACAAGACACTGACACGGGAGATGACCGCACTCGCTAAAAAAACTCTGGCAAAAACACAAAAGGCTAATTGTGATGAGCTGGGAGTCGGCAAACGAATCCGTTCGTTTCATTACGGAGATTGGAAAAAAATGAATTGGGACAAAGATTATCGAAACATTTCCATTGAACCCGAAATTAAAGTAACCATTGTACAGCATGGGATTATTAACTGAACACAAAAAAAGAAGGACCTAAAGAGTCCTTCTTTTTACTGCCCAAGGATTAGAAAATCCATCCCCAGTTATTACAGCAGCAGTGTCTTCTGCGTCTGCAGCATCTCTTCTTTTTCTTCTTTTTGAAGCAGCAAGAAGAAGAGGAAGAGGAAGATTCACATTTTTTATGCTTTTTCTTTTTGCCGTACCCTTGGTGGCCTCCATCATATGATTGCTTGCCGCCACCTTTTCCACCGTCTAACAATTGGCTGTAGTCAGCAGATTGTTTGTGGTAGTTAACAGAGTAGTTAACGTTTTTGGAGTAGGTTGGCGGAATGTGCGCCTTTTCCACACGATAGAACTTGCTAGAGCTGCTAGAGCTGCTAGAGCTGCTTTCATGCTTTATGTGCTTTCCGTGTTTTGGTTCGTAGCCCATCAGAGCATCCCCCTTGAATTAATTTCCAGAATTGCATTCCGGTTAAGATATCATATGAAGGGCTGCAAAAGGTGGACTAGACCCCTGCTCTATTTTTTTGAAATATTTTTTTGCTTCAAAAATCTTTGATTCGGCGATCTTTAGAGGCTTCTATTCCATTCCGTTACGGTTGCGCAATTCCCGAATCCATTTTTTCAAAAAGGAAATACCAAGCAATAGACTTGCGGCAATGCCTGTAACCGTGACAAACAAAGCGAGATACTCAAAAAAACCAAAAGAAGATATCTTGCTCAATTTGATGGGGCTCTTTAATTCCTCAATCACCATATTCATACCATAGATCCCTGTAATCACTGTATAAATCGTTAGGATGGAAATAAGATAGTTATTTCTTTTAGCTGATTTTTGGTCCTGATATTGATAGAGAGTGGACAAGGTTTGTTTTACATCATCATAAAGCTCTTGGTTTTGCAGGACCTCTTTCAGTTTAATAAAAATATTTCTTCCCTGGCTTTGCGCAGCAAGCTCCAAAAAGAAGAACCGTGCTGAAAAGAGAGTTATTTCTCCAATTAGTTTTTCCGTTTCTTCATTATCTTTTTCAAGGTGCACCTGGGAATAGCGGTTGGATAAACGAAGAAGCACAATTTTATGAAACAGATTCAGCAATAAGCCATAATAAAACTCTCCGTACATCTGATCCAGTTGGTTATCTCTTTCAACCCCTGTGGCGTTGGTCATGCAACTAAAGACATGTTCATCGATCAGATAATAGGTGTTTGGGGCCCACCGGTGATAACCATTTTCTATGCAATAATCGTGGATATAGTCTTTATTGCAGGAACTGATCTCAGGCTGCCCCTCATCATTTAAACCATCAAGCTGCGATCCTCTAAACAGGTCGCTCTCATACAATTTGGCGCCTTTTTCAAATTGAAATAGGACTTGTACATACATTCTTTCATCAATAAAAAAGGGCAATGATTCGTAATGAGATCCATTTACCTGACCGACATCCAGATAACGGGTAAAGTCGGGAAGAAGGACGTTAAAAAGAAAAGTCTCTACTTGCTGGTACATTTCGTTTTCAAACAAAACCACAGCCTTACGGTCATCCCTTGTACGATTCTCAAGGACTCTGAACCGTGCGGCAAATTCAATCGCTTCGGAATACGAGACATCCTTTATGCTGATCCGCAAGGTAATGAACCCCAGCTCATACGGCAGGAGAAACACATCTATGGAATTAATCGTAAAAGGCACTTTGATGAGATTGGATTGGAGTTCAGCGGTGATCCCAGTTGCTTTTGAATACCTTCGAAAGGTTAACCGGTGTTCTTTTTTGGGAAAAAGCACGTCTGAAGTAAAAGGAAGGAAGTAATGCTCCAATTCTTTATGAGAAATTTTATTGTTTCCACCGTAGTAAGCCTTTTCCTGTGTCTTGCTTGTTAAGGAAAAGAATTCATACCCTTTATGTTTTAAGTAATTGATCGCTTCCCCGGCACAATCCTCTTTCATTGAAAAAGGAAAAATAAAATGAAAATAGGAGGATTCCAAAGGGGGATCTTCTTTATTCAGTACCGTTGTCATTCGAATTTTTCACCTCTTCTACATCCTTCCCTTAACGTAAAATGAAGTAACCTCCATTTTTTCATTTATGGTCTGCACTTGTGAACGTTATGAACATAACAATCAATATGCATAAAATCTTTTTATACTAAAAACTCCTGCTATGATAGGAGTGGAAGCGCTATTTTAGCGCTGGATTTGCAGGACGAAGTAAAGAATAATCTGGTAAAATATAAACAATACAAACTAATATCACGGTTAATGAAAGAAGGATGTTATACCGATGAAACAACACGGCAATGATATAGTTGATATTTTCCGTACTGCTATGATTGGGAGTGCCGGTGCTCTTTTGTTTTTGTTGATACATAGCCCGCTTCCCTGGCTGTTGGGGTCACTCACCGCCGTTGTGCTGGTGAGAAAATTCCTGAAACTTCGATTGAAGTGGCCGGTTGGCTTCAGGCATACCGCCATCATATTTTTGGGAGCGATGCTTGGTACATCATTTACGTCAGGCACCATCAAAGAGATGGGTTTGCAATTTCCATTTATGGCGGCATCCACAGTCATCACGGTGCTGTTTTGCCTGGTACTGGCTTATTTCACTGTGAAACATATCAAAATTGATCTGGCCAGCAGCATATTTGGAAGTGTACCTGGTGGAATGTCTCAAGTCGTTGTGATGAGTGAGGAAACAAAGGAGGTTGATACGACCACCGTTGTGCTCATGCAGACGATCCGATCGGTTTCTGTCATATTTTTTGTACCCTTTTTAACGATTCATGGCATAGGAGGTGACGCCCGTCCTTCTGTGTCTCCACATGTCAATAGTGCTGATACAGGAAGCTGGACCCTCTATGCCTTATTCGTAGCGATAGCGCTTATAGGTGCATGGGCGGGAAGAAAAGTTAAACTTCCTGCCGGTTTTTTAACCGGCCCGTTGATTGCAGTCGCGCTCACAATGTTAACCGGTCTTGATGCACCGCATATTCCGTCTTATCTTTTAATTATTGCCCAGGTTTTTTTAGGGATACATATTGGACGTCAGTTTAATCCTCAAATGGAGGGCAAGATAAGAAAACTTGGGTTTTACACGATTGGCAACAGCCTGCTTCTTGTTTTATTTTCACTGCTGATTGCATTTCTTCTTACAAAATGGACACCGATGAATTTTACGACTGCATTTTTAAGCGCAGCGCCGGGTGGAATTGCTGAAATGGGTGTAACGGCATCAACCGTCCATGCGGATCTTTCCATGGTGACCAGTTATCAGCTGTTTCGTATCTTTTTTATCATGTTCGCTGTTTTGCCATTCGCACAATGGGGTGTGAAAAAGTGGAAAAAACTGGAGGGAACAGCCTGAAAAAAGCTTGAAGAGCCATCAATCGATGATTCTTCAAGCTTTTTTGATTTCGGTCAATTCAGATTACGCCGTTCTTTGTTCTGATTGGGAGGAGCGTTTCTTTCTCTGCCAAATGGAAACAACAAGATAAAGAACAAGGAACAATCCCATAAATAGAGCAGAAATGCGGTACATTCCTGAATAATCGGCATGCATGGCAATTACACCAAGCAGCATGGAGCCGGCGGCAACACCAAAATCCAGTGAATTAAAGAACATGCTGTTTGCAAGACCACGCTGCTCGACAGGAACTTCCTTGATCATCCATGCCTGAATGGACGGCTGAATCATTCCGTAGCCCAGTCCATAAAGAAGGGCAGCCAAAATTATATATAAAGTGGACGTCGCCAGGGAAAGGGTAACCAGACCGCCCATTGTAAAAACAGCTCCTGCAATCATGATGCCAAAGTGGCCTTTGCTGTCAAAAATCCTACCGGAAAAAGGCCGGACAAGAAAAATTGCCAACGCATTAAATAAAAAGAAGCTGCCGATATGGGAGAGGTGAGCTTCTTTTCCATAGAGGGCAAGAAAGCTCAATAATCCCCCATAGGTAACGGAAAGCAGCAAATTCAACAATCCCGGTAAAGCAATCTTTTTTAATGCAGCACCGGTATTCTTTTTTGATGAGGAAGTAGAGGCTGCGGATCCGGCTTGGGACAAGTCCACTGACCGATTGGCAAATGCAAGGGGAAAAATAAGAATAAGTACGAGGGTACCTGCAGTAGTCAATGTTCCGAAACCGAAGCTTCCAAGTAACGAAAGGCCAATGATTGGCCCGATGGACATGGCCAGGCTGGTGGAGAGACCGAAATATCCGATACCTTCACCCATCCGGTGCGGCGGGATGACATGTGCGGCCATGGTTGGCAGTGTTGTACTTGCCAATCCGAAACCAATACCAAATAGTACCCGCATGACGAGGAGAAGGGCAATCGAACCGCACCAGTAGTAACCGGCTGTTGCCAATACAGCAATCGCGGCACCTGTGTACAGAATGATGGATACTTTTCCTTTTCGCAGGATACCTGCAGCAAAAAAACGTGTAGCGATGGCCGATAAAGCAAAAAGACTTGTTACCAGACTAACGGTAAAATCACTGGCATTAAACGCATCTTTCGTATAAACAGGGAACGAGGGAAGAAGCATTTGCAGGTTAAGAAATAAAAGCAGGTTACACAGGGTGATCAGAATAAATTCCTTGCTCCACAGTTTTTCTTGATGGGTATTCAATAAACATTACTCCTTACTATTCATTGCTGCATCAATATTTTCATTCATTTGGTGCAGCCATTGTTTTATTTGTTCAATCTGCTTTGGCTCCAATCCGGCGACCACTTCATTCATGGTGCTTTCTTCAATAGGGGCGATGTGTTCCGTGATCTCTCTTCCTTTGTCGGACAGGGAAACAATAAAGGCACGGCGGTCATTCTCGCTCATTTGCTTTTGAATCAAGTCTTTTTTTATAAGCAAATCCAGAATACGGGCTGTGGTCGGCTGATCCTTGGCCGTCCGGCGCGCGAGCTCTTTTTGGTTGATGCCCCGTCCTTTATGCAGCTGATAAAGGACAGACCATTGCTCCGGCGTTACGTCATATTCCCGAAATCGGTGCATAAGCAGGTGAATGATTTTTCGGCTTGTTTGGTTCATTAAAAAGCCAATTGAAACATGCTGATTTGGAGAATCCATCTTTGAATTTTCCTTTCTTAACAAAATAATTGTCATAACAACTATAAGTTTAACATGTAAATCAAAAAATGCAAGACAGTAAAAAACCTCCGCAGGCAAACCTGCGAAGGCGAAAGGGCTATACCCATTTATATATGAGTTTTTGATAAATTTTATCTGCTGGTTTTTCGGTATCAGGGTAAATATCGATAATCATCATTTTTTCACCGTCAATGTTTTTTTCGAATGATTCCCCAATCCATACCTTCATTTTTTTGCACTTCCAA
Source organism: Fictibacillus sp. S7 (assembly GCF_004127935.1). Taxonomy (NCBI): domain Bacteria; kingdom Bacillati; phylum Bacillota; class Bacilli; order Caryophanales; family Fictibacillaceae; genus Fictibacillus; species Fictibacillus sp. S7. Next base: position 4,202,520 of record NZ_QJKL01000001.1, read on the forward strand.
AATCGTTTTGAACAGCAAGCAGCGACGTTCGAGAACAGAAGTCAATATTTACTCCTTGCTTTTGAAGTTTTTCAATAAGCTCCTTTAATTTTTTTGTCATTCCATCTCATTCCTTTTTATTAGAATTATGGTCAACGGTTACTTATTTCATCTGGTCTTATCATGCTGCCGGTCATTGCTTATCATACTCTTAGTATAACGGGGGCAAGTCGTTTTAGTTGACTTTTGAAAAAAATCACACAACTATCTTTTTCCGTTCTAAAACGAATGCCAAATAAAAGTGTTGACCAACCTGTATATACAAGTTACAATGAAAAATGTAGTACATGTATATACAAGTTTCGCTTTTGTTTGAAAGCGATTTAATCGTTAAAAACCGTTAGAAACACAATCTAATAAATATAAGCTTTGGCAATTTAACGTTTGTACAGAGCTTTTTTTGAAAAAGATGTTGTAAACGGTAACAAGGGGGAAATCAATATGGATATCAGACAAACAGCGGAACAGATTACAGAAGCTGTAGGCGGCAGGGAAAATATCGCGGCAGCGACACATTGTGTAACCCGGCTTCGCTTTGCGCTGAATGATGAGTCAAAGGTTAATAAAGAAATGCTGGAGAACATTGATGCGGTCAAAGGGTCATTCTCCACTAATGGCCAATTTCAGGTGGTGATTGGCCAGGGAACGGTTGATAAAGTATACCAAGAATTGGTTGCGGTTACAGGCATCGGTACAGCAACAAAGGAAGACATTAAAAATGCAGCTGAAAGGAAATTGAATCCTCTTCAAAGAGCTGTTAAAACGTTAGCGGATATTTTTATTCCAATCCTGCCTGCCATTGTAACAGCTGGTCTGTTAATGGGTATCAATAATATTCTTACAGGCCCTGGTATTTTTTACGATGGAAAGTCATTTGTTGATGTGAATACCGCGTGGAAAGATTTCGCGGATATGATCAATGTGATCGCCAATACGGCTTTTGCATTCCTGCCTGCACTGATTGGCTGGTCCGCTGTCAAAAAGTTTGGCGGCAATCCTTTGCTTGGAATCGTGCTCGGGTTGATGCTCGTCCATCCAAGCCTGCTGAATGCATGGGATTATGGTAAAGCGCTTGAAGCAGGAAAAGTGCCGCACTGGAATTTGTTCGGCCTTGAAATTCAAAAGATCGGATACCAGGGACAAGTTCTGCCTGTTTTGCTGGCATCCTATGTACTCGCTAAAATTGAAGTGTTTTTAAGAAAAAAGATTCCTGATGCGTTTCAATTGCTCGTGGTTGCACCCGTCGCTTTGCTCGTTACAGGATTCCTTTCTTTTATCGTGATTGGTCCGATTACATTTGGAATTGCGAACTGGCTCACAGATGGACTTGTTGGTATTTTCGATCAATATGCAGCTTTAGGCGGCTTGATCTATGGCGGAATCTACGCCTTGCTTGTTGTAACAGGTATGCATCATACCTTTCTCGCTGTTGACCTTCAGCTTATTGGCAGCAAGGGGGGAACGTTTTTATGGCCGATGCTGGCTCTTTCAAATATTGCGCAAGGATCTGCAGCACTGGCGATGATGTTCCTTTCTAAGGATGAAAAAGTGAAGGGCTTATCCTTTACTTCTGCTATTTCAGCTTACCTTGGAATAACTGAACCTGCGCTTTTTGGGGTGAATTTGCGCTTCAGGTTCCCGTTTATCTGTGCCATTATTGGTTCAGCCATTGCGGGCATCCTGATTACAGTAAATAAAGTACAAGCCTCTTCCATAGGGGTAGGCGGTATACCCGGATTTCTATCCATCTTTCCTGACAAATGGGGACCATTCTTTCTCGGCATGGCCATTGCCATTGTGGTTCCGTTCGTATTAACATACGTGTTCGGAAGGATAAAAAAAGTAAAATAGATGACATGTGAGCTGGCTCCGATAATCTGAGCCGGCTTGACATAGTTTTAAATCACGTAAGGCGGTGGCAATGTGAAACAACCATGGTGGAAAAAGTCGGTCGTATATCAGATTTATCCAAAAAGCTTTAAGGATACGACCGGCAATGGAACAGGCGATTTGAACGGAATTATTGAAAAGCTTGATTATTTAAATGTTCTTGGGGTCGATGTGATTTGGCTCACCCCGATCTATGAATCACCACAAAAAGATAACGGCTATGACATCAGTGATTATTACAAAATTCATGAAGAATATGGTTCAATGGAGGATTTCGAGAAACTGCTGTCGGAAGCGCATCAACGGGACATTAAAATCATCATGGACATCGTGGTCAACCATACATCAACCGAGCATGCCTGGTTCAAACAAGCACGATCATCAAAAAATAACGAATTCAGGGATTTTTACATTTGGAAAGACAAGCCGAACAACTGGAAATCCAAATTTGGCGGTTCGGCATGGAAATATGATGAAGTGACCAATCAGCATTATCTTCATCTGTTTGACGTAACACAAGCGGATTTGAACTGGGAAAATGAAAAGGTTCGTGAAAAAGTTTATGAGATGATGAACTTCTGGTTTGATAAAGGTGTGGATGGCTTCAGGCTGGATGTGATTAATCTGATCTCCAAAAATCAGGACTTCCCTGATGATGACGGTACAGTAAAGCCGGGAGACGGCCGGAGATTTTATACAGACGGACCCAGGGCTCACGAGTTTTTGAAGGAAATGAACAGAGAAATCTTTTCGAAGCATGAGAGTTTGACAGTGGGAGAGATGTCTTCCACTTCCATCGATCACTGCATTCAGTATTCAAATCCTGAAAGCAAAGAGCTTAGTATGACCTTTAATTTTCACCATCTGAAAGTGGATTATCCTGACGGCGAGAAATGGACAGTCGCCGATTTTGATTTTGTAGCACTGAAACGAATTTTATCGGAGTGGCAAATCAGGATGCATGAAGGGGGAGGCTGGAACGCCTTGTTCTGGTGCAACCATGATCAGCCGAGAATTGTTTCCCGCTATGGAAACGATAGAGAGTACAGGGAACAATCAGCGAAAATGCTGGCTACCGTAATTCATTGCATGCAGGGAACCCCATACATTTATCAAGGGGAAGAGCTCGGAATGACGAATCCCGGTTTTGAGCGTATTAATAAATACCGGGATGTTGAAAGTTTAAACATCTATAAAGAATTAACTCATGCAGGGATGAATGAGGAAGAAGTTCTGGCCATTTTGAACCAAAAATCCAGAGACAATTCACGGACTCCGGTTCAATGGGATTCCACGGAAAATGCCGGATTTACAACAGGCACCCCGTGGATCGATGTAGCGCAAAATTATAAGGACATCAATGCTGAAAAAGCCGTACAGGATAAAAATTCAGTATTCAGCCATTATCAAAAATTAATTTCCATGAGAAAAACGATGAATATTTTCACCGATGGCGACTATCAATGGATCGATGAAGAACACCCCGCCATTTTCGCGTATACAAGGAATACAGAAAATGAAAGCCTGATGGTGGTGAATAACTTTTATGGAACCGACGCGGAATGGGTTCTTCCGGAGGGAATTGAGTTTGTCCCCCATAAAGCAACCGTTCTGTTATCTAACTATGAGGATTCACCAACCTATGCGAAAACGGTACTGAGACCCTACGAATCCATTGTTTATCATATAAAAAAGTAGTGATAGAATATTCTTGGTGGTAAACATGAAAACAAATAAATACCTGATGATCTATCAGGAAATTTCACAGCAGATTGAAAGAGGAGAATGGGCTCCCGGAGTTCAGCTGCCTTCGGAAAACGAGCTTGCCGAACGATATGAGACCTCCCGTGAAACCATTAGAAAGGCATTAACTCTTTTGGCGCAACGAGGTTTTATTCAAAAAATCCGGGGGAAAGGTTCCATTGTACTCGATTTAGCAAAATTTGATTTTCCGGTATCCGGTCTTGTCAGCTTTAAAGAACTCGCATTAAAATCCGGAAAGTCCTGGAAAACAGAAGTCCATGAGCTGGATGTGGTGACACCGGACCGCTTTCTGCAGCAACAGTTAAAAGTAGAGAGAGAAGACAGAGTCTGGAAAGTAACAAGAGTAAGGGAAATGACCGGGGAGAAAATTATCCTCGATAAGGATTTCTTTAACCAGCAATATGTAAAAGAGCTAACCTATGAAATTTGCGAAAATTCGATTTATGAATATATCGAGAATGAGTTGGGGTTAAACATCAGCTTTGCCAAAAAAGAAATTGTGGTGGAACAGCCGACGGAAGAAGACCGTGCGCTATTGTCTCTCGATGGTTTTCATAATGTTGTCGTGGTGAAAAACCATGTATACCTGGATGATGCCAGCCTGCTGCAATATACAGAATCCAGGCACCGCCCCGATAAATTTCGTTTTGTTGACTTTGCCAGAAGAAATCATTAATTCTTCCAGACAGTGTACATCCATTGTCTGGATTTTTTGTTGGTGCCTCATAATACCGGAGGAAGGTCCCAGTAAACCTGAAAAAATGTTAGAATAGATATGGATACTCGGACAACAGAGGAGGGTACACATTGGCAATCGAACATGATTTACAGGAATTTATCCTGCAGAACAACGATACATTAAGCAATGAATGGGTAAAGCTGCAGGAGCAAAAGTTAACCCCGTATAATGCTTCAGCAGAAGATACAAGCAGCGAGAGACTGGAGCAAAATCGGATGTTTAACCAGATTATTTCCGGGATTTTTGTAAGTGACAATGTTAACTTTTCTGCATGGTCGGAACAAGTGGCTGTAAAACGGGCGAATCGGAATATTCCTCTCCATGAGACGCTCGAGAACTTTAAAAACTACAGAGTGGTCTTCTGGGAATGGATTATGAAGTTCGTCCGTGAAAACGAAGATTCCATTTCTTTGGAATTGCTTGGAGAATGGAGCAGAAAAGTAAACAGCTGCTTTGATCATGTGATTGAGCTTTTCACCATTTATTTTCAACAGGTCAGTGATGCCCGGCTTCATTCACAGCAGCAGATGATCATGGAATTGAGTGCCCCGATCATTCCCGTGTACTCGAAGATCGGTGTTTTGCCGCTAGTCGGTGAAATTGACACCTATCGGGCTCAAATGATTAAAGAGAGCAGCCTGGATAAATCCACAGAGTTAAAGCTGGAGCATTTAATTATCGACCTTTCCGGTGTGCCAATCATGGATACAATGGTGGCCAATGAGCTGTTTCAGGTCGTAAGGGCGCTCGCGCTGCTTGGCATTCAAACGACGGTTACCGGGATTCGTCCTGAAATTGCCCAGACGGCAGTACAGCTCGGAATTGATTTTTCCAACATTTCAACCTACGCTCATTTGAGCCAGGCGCTTCCTGTCATTGTAAACGAACATGAACTTTCATAAGGATTCTTCTCACAAAACCACCTTTTTGTATAAGGTGGTTTTTGTTTTGAGCGAAAACCTTGTACAAGGATAAAGCAGGGCGGATTAGGGGTAGTATAAGTTTATGTGCTCAATATGGACGTTGAAGGAGGTTACATTTTGAAGTATGCTATCTTTCTTTTAGGTCTGGCAGTGGTATTCATACTGGCATATCTCGTAAGCAATAATCGCCGCCAGATTAAGTATAAGCCCATTCTTATCATGCTGGTCCTGCAAATTGTGCTGACATATCTTTTATTAAATACGGGGATAGGTCTGGTTCTTATACGGGGCATCGCCAATTTGTTTGAAAAACTTCTCGGTTATGCAGCCGATGGTGTAAATTTTGTCTTTGGTGGTATTGCCAATAAAGGAGCCATGCCGTTCTTCTTTAATGTTCTGCTTCCGATTGTGTTTATATCGGTATTGATCGGAATTGCCCAGCATTTACGAATTCTCCCCGTTATTATCAAGTGGATTGGATGGCTTCTGAGCAAGATAAACGGGTTGGGGCGGCTTGAGTCCTATAATGCTGTAGCATCTGCCGTTTTCGGACAATCAGAAGTCTTTATTTCTGTGAAAAAGCTGCTAGGACATATGCCGCAACACCGTCTGTATACACTTTGTACATCAGCCATGTCAACGGTTTCTGCATCCATTCTCGGCGCGTATATGACGCTGATCGACCCCAAATATGTGGTGACCGCACTCATGCTCAATCTGCTTGGCGGCTTTATTATTGTAAACATCATCAATCCATATGAAGTAAAAGCGGATGAAGACATTATTGAAATCCAGGAAGAAAAACAGACGTTTTTTGAAATGCTGGGTGAGTACATTATGGATGGATTTAAAGTGGCCATTATTGTCGGTGCGATGCTGATCGGGTTTGTTGCCCTCATCAGCGCCATTAACGATTTATTCAATCTGGCGTTTGGCATTACGTTTCAAAAGTTGCTCGGTTACGTATTTGCGCCTTTTGCCTTTATTGTTGGTGTGCCCTCTTCAGAAATTGTGACGGCTGGCACGATTATGGCGACCAAGCTTGTTTCCAATGAGTTTGTGGCTATGCTGGACTTGGCCAAAATTAAAGGACTTTCTGAACGAACGTTGGGAATTGTGTCGGTATTTCTGGTTTCATTTGCGAACTTTTCTTCCATTGGGATCATTACCGGGGCTGTGAAAGGCCTCCATGAGCAAAAAGGGAATGAAGTAGCAAAGTTCGGGCTCAAATTACTGTATGGTGCAACCTTAGTCAGCCTTTTATCGGCAACAGTGGTCGGAGTCATGCTTTAAAAAGAAATAGTTTTATTTAAAAAGGCTCGTAAAAATGAATAAATAAGGGCGTTTTGTAATTGGACATATTGCTTTTTTATGGAAAGAAGACGTTATTGCATGATTTTTTTATTTAACTTTAGTAAAATAAAGTGTGGCAAGTTGCAACGTTTGCTATTTTACAGGCCATAAAGGATGGTTGCTGGAGGTTCCGAAAGGATGGCTGCAATGAATAACTTGGAAAGTAAGCAGATTAATGTAGGCAGAGCCCATTTTGGTTGGGAGCCTGGTAAAGGGAGCTTTTTGTTTGAAGGAGAGGATGCTATCCTCTTTTGGATCAACTCTGCTTTTAAAACATTTCTCGATACGATAGAAGAAGTTTCCGGTGATGAGTCGGCCAGTGTTGTTCTTGAAACAACGGGTTACCGTATGGGATTAATCGTTGGAGAGTTTTTTTATAATGAAGAAGCAAGTCCCGAGGAAGTCATTCAAATGCTTCCGGGTATCTATTCTTCGGCCGGATGGGGAACGCTCGATATTGTCCATTTCTGCCAAAATGAAAAGAAGGCTGTATTGCGGATGACCAACAGCTGGGAATACCGTATAAATAAACTGCAGGGCAAGAAAGAACACGGAACATTTATTCCCGGACACTGGGCCGGAGTACTTAGCGGTTTATTCGGTGAAAACATTTGGTATCGTGTGATGTCCAGCCAGTTGGAAGGTAAAGATTTCTGTGAGTTTGAATATTTCCCTTCCTCCATTACGGTTAATGAGAATATCCACGAGTTAGCCCGCCGCAAGGAACAGGTGGAAATTCATAAGCTTGAGACAGTAGTGCACGAGCGTACCAGGGAGCTTTCCGATCTCATAAAAGAAATTTCTTCACCCATCATCCCTGTGTTGGATCATATTGTAGTCATACCATTGCTGGGTAAGTACAATGAAGAGCGTTCAACAGAACTGCTGGAAAAAACAATTCACGAACTACCGAATTACGATCCTGACTTTTTGATTTTGGATGTAACAGGGTTGGATGAAGAAATCAGCGAACTTACCGTTTCTCTTTTTCATCAGCTGATCGCTGCAACCAGCCTGCTCGGAATAAAAACGATCATGGTGGGAATCTCACCGGGACTGAGTATGAAAATGACGCAATCAAACTATCAAACCGCTGAAATCAAATACTTTGCCAACTTAAAACACGGGATCCATTATGCACTAGGTGAAAAAGGAAAACGGATCATATAAAAAAATCGCAGCCATGGCTGCGATTTTTTTATATGAGAAAAACTTTTTTCATTTATTGGTTAAGTTATTAATGAAACGGTGGCGGAATTAACTTTTGAGTACAATTAGGACAATAGGTGTATTCCTCATCGTTGACAAGAGCCTCCACTTTTTCTTCGCTGTTTGTAAAATCTCGATGGTCGATTAAAATTAAATGATGCTGGCAGGATTGACAAATATAAGCCGTTTGGTGAATGACCAGCATATTATGGTCCACGAGATAGCGGGACATAAAAAACCCCCAATAATTTGGCTTGATTCTATCCTAACATATTAATGTTTCAAGGGTATTACAACGGGATCAACCAATTTAAAAATGTTCCCATTTATTTTTCCCCTCACTATCTTCCAAAGAAAAGGTTGTCTTATGGATGAGATTTTTCTTTTTGAAAGGTAATCCTTCCAAAACAAGCATAAGTATTAGTGGAAGGAGGGGTATGATGTTCAAAAAACGGTTTAGGGTGAGACGACGACCTTTTCATGGGCCACTGCCTTTTAAGACAGTAATAAAATATTCCTTCTTAATCTTCGCAGTAATCGTCCTGTTCAGTTTATGGTTTGCAAATAAAGCTGTTGATCCGCTATTAATGAATATTGCTGAGAGTGAAATGAAGGGAATTGCTACAGAAACGGTAAATGATTCGCTTGCAGAGAGTATGAAACGTATAGACCTTAACAGTCTTGTTATTGTTCGTCAGGCAAGTCAGGGAGGCAGCCCGACTTACAGCTTTAATCCTGACACTTATAACTCTCTCATTACCAGCATTACGAAGGATATTCAAAATAAGCTTGGAAATAAAAAAACAAAGCACATGCCGGGCCAGGAAAACTTCCAATCGGTGGATTACTATATTCCGCTCGGAGCCCTGACAGGAAATGCGTTTTTTTCAGATATTGGCCCCAAAGTTCCCGTTTCCATGTCTTTGTTGGGAGAGGTAGAGCCGGAGGTCAAAACAAAGGTAACTGATGCGGGAATCAATAACGTATATTTAGAGATATTTGTTCATATCAAAATGAATATCCAGGTCGTTATTCCTTTTGCCACGCATAAAGAGCCTCTGGAAACTAAAATAAAGCTTGGGGATATTTTTATTCCTGGCAGTGTTCCCGATTACTATGGAGGCGAAAACAAAAGTCTGCCTCCTCCAGCTGTTGTACCTAAAAAAAATGAATAGGACAGGAAACCTACTGCAGTTCTTGTTTATTTTTGAACGAATCCGGGAAATATTCTTTTTTACACAACATGGGAATTCATAAGCTACCAGACGGAGGAGTTCAACATGAAAAAGCAAGTTATACTTATCGCAGCCTGTTTCCTTTTACTTGCAGGAGGTATTCTATTTTCGATCAAACAGCTTAATATTCTTTCTGTTTTCGCTTCTTTTTCTCATTACAAAGACTCGGAGATGAAAAATGAAGGGCGGGATTTTACAATGGTCGCTCTTGGCGATTCCTTATCATATGGAGTCGGGAATTCTGGCAACAGTGGGTATGTGGGGAAGGTGGAAAAGCGATTGGAAGGGCAATTGAAGAAAGAAATTACGGTTGAAGATTACGGTGTTCCAGATGATACGAGTACGCAGCTGCTGAAAAGGATGCAATCTGAACAGCTTAAATCGTCCATAAGCCAGGCTGATATGATTTTCCTGAACATTGGGATGAATGATTATCTTAACAGTTTGATATTGTCAAAGGCGAAACCAAAAGAAGCAGAACAAATCATTCGAAAAGCACTGCTGAACTATGAGCATAATCTAATGGTTTCTTTCAAAAAAATACGAAAAGAAAACCCGAAAGCCCACATTTATATGGTTGGCATTTATAATCCATTTCCGAATCGAACAGACAAGTTGCAGGAAAGCAAGCTGATTCACGAGTGGAACCGCATGGCAGTGAAAGTAATTTCCCGCCAAAAAAACACCACATTTGTTTCGGTTGAGGATGTATTCACGGGTAAAAACAAACAAGTCTATTTTTCTGATGAGCTGCATCCGAATAAAAAGGGATATACTCTCATTGGGAACCAGGTTTATAACCGCCTTAAATTAAACTGAATCAAAAAAAGCAGCTTCAAATCGAAGCTGCTTTTTTCTCTATTGAGTATTGCGGGATGTTCGCCCGCCTTTTTTGCCGATATCTTCATAGAAATCACGATTATGGGCTTTGGATGTTGCCTGTCCGCCCTTTTGGCCGATTTCCTGGTAAAATTCTTTGTCGTGAGAGCGGGAAGTAGCTTCTCCGCCTTTCTTACCGGCTTCTTCTCTGGACATGTTATGATCATTGTTCTTGGCCATTTGAAATCACTCCTTTATAGAATTCATTTTACTTTGGCCGTAGTTATGTGTACCCGGTATGATTTTTCTAAAACATAAAAGTGATTTTCAAATTTTATAGGAGGACAAGAGCGCAATAAAAAAACGCACCAGAACCAATATTAGGTGCGTTTAAACATTCGCTATTATCCTACTAAACGGATGAGCATGTGGGCGAGGGCATGCTGTTGATCTTTGTCGCCGACTTTCCAAAGCTCCTGAAGCAGCTTTTCCTCGGAGTTCTTGGGCTCCTCATGTGCAGCAAGATAACCAGCAACTTTTTCAGCGGCTTTTGCTAATTGCTCTTCGTCTAATCCCAGTTTTTGACCTTTGCTTACTTTGTCGGAAAGATACCCTTTAAATTGCTCAAAATCCTGTAAAATCTGTTCTTTCTTTTCGGAGTCCATTTGTGCTACTTTCTGGTCCACATTGTTTACATTTGTGTCAGCCATTTTTGCATTCCTCCTAAATGTAAGATAGTAGAGTAGTACCCGCTCCGATAAAAAGTCAATCCTGTTTTTTTGAATAAAAATATTACAATTGTTATACAAAATTTCTACAATTTTGCTTCGGGATCTTTTGGTTCTTGCGGTCGCTGATCATGGCGGCTTTCCTCTTTATCTTTTGGTTTCTCTTCTTCTTCGAAGAATTTACTGCGTATTAAGGGTTCATTTCCATAAACGATCAACCGGTCACCTTCCTGAATTTCCTGCTCGTACAAGTTTTCTCGAATCGGCATATCTCCACGGATCAAGAGGATGATGTGAACATCTTCCCCCCGCTTAATTAAGGTATGAACTTTTTTACCCACATAGTGAAAGTCATCCCTTACCTCCAGGGTAGTAATAAAATCATCTTTATCAAAATAAAGTACATCTTTTATAGGCAGTTCGGAAAGTGGATAGCTGTCTTTTGTTTCCTCTTCTATTGTCTTTGAAAAGAAATGCCGGATCTGGGGGATTTTTAAGATAAACAGCAAAACGAGCAAACTTGAAGAAATAACCATGAGTTCCGTCGTTTTAAAATCATTGGATAAAATGTTGCTGATGGAAGAGATGATCACTGCAAGGGAAAAGGCACCAAAAAGGATAAGAAAGGCACTGATCTTTCTCCTGAGGGGATGGTCAATAATCAGCTTTGACTCGTCAGTGGTAAATCCTGTACCGGTCAGCATAGAGATGACCTGATACCGGGAGATGCTTTTTTTCAATCCTGTAAACACCAGTAGGGTAGATGCAATTTCAATGACGAGTCCAACGATAATCAGATAGAGAAGAATAAAAAAATAGCCCATATTTCAGCCTCCATTAGTCCTGTCTCTTCATTTATTCCATTGTTTACGGTTTTTAAAACAAAGAACCCCTGAATTTTGAATGAATTGGAAAAAGATACATTTTCCATCGAAGCCCGCTTCAATACATGTAAAAATTTATTTCCCCTCACGAAAATGTAGAGTATTATTTTAAATAAGATCTATGGCCGGGGCCAGTTTGTGCACGGGTCTTCTTTAGAATAAGCAAAGGAGAAGCAGATATTATGGGACAGCAGGCAATTATTGCACTAAGTATCTTTTTAATTACATACGGTTTAATCATTTCTGAAAAAGTACACCGTACCATCGTTTCCATCCTCGGTGGTGCCCTCATGGTTGCTTTCGGAGTCATTGACCAGGAAGTGGCAATCCACCATATTGATTTTAATACGATAGGGCTTCTTGTCGGAATGATGGTCATGGTGACCATTACCGCCGAAACCGGCCTTTTTAAATTCATCGCCATCTGGGCGGCGAAAAAGGTGAAAGGAGATCCGATCAAAACCTTAATTATCCTTGGACTGATTACAGCAGGGGGATCAGCCTTTTTGGATAACGTAACAACAGTTTTGCTCGTTGTTCCTGTTACCTTCAGTGTGACAAGAAGGTTGAACCTGAACCCGATTCCATTTTTAATGACGGAAATCTTTGCTTCCAACATTGGAGGAACCGCCACGATGATCGGCGACCCACCCAATATTATGATTGGAAGTGCGGTCAAGGAGCTTACCTTTTTAGCCTTTATTAAAAACCTTTCCCTGGTCTGCGCCATTATACTGGTGGTTACCATTGTGATTATGGCTTTCTTTTACCGTAAAGGCTTAACAACGAAGCCAGAACTTGTAGCAAATTTAATGAAACTGGATGAGAAGAAGGAAATTGTGGATCACAACCTGCTTCGCAAATGCCTTTTTGCACTTGGGCTAACGATTGCAGGCTTTTTTCTTCATCAGTTTATTCATGTGGAAACCGCAACCATCGCTCTTTTCGGTGCCTTTTTGCTGTTGCTTATGGCTGGGGAAAAGCATCTCGAGTACGCATTGGAAAAAGTGGAATGGACGACCCTTTTCTTTTTTATCGGATTGTTTGTCATTGTCGCCGGCCTTGTTGAAACCGGCATTATTGCGAGTGTCGCCAAACAGGCGATGGAGTGGACCGGCGGTGATCTTAAGGCAACAACCTTTTTGATTTTGTGGATGAGTGCGATTGCTTCAGCCTTTGTGGACAACATCCCATTTGTAGCCACCATGATTCCCATGATCAAGGAAATGGGGAACATGGGAATCACCAATCTTGATCCGTTATGGTGGAGCTTGGCTCTTGGCGCATGTCTGGGAGGAAACGGCACGCTGATTGGAGCGAGTGCCAACCTGGTCGTGGCTGGTCTTGCGGGCAAAGAGGGCTACCACATTTCTTTTGTTAAATATATGATTATTGGATTCCCACTCATGATTTTATCCATTATTATTTCCAGTGTTTATGTGTATTTGCGTTACCTCATGTAGTAACAAAAACCCCTTCAGTCCAGAAGGGGTTTTTTGCATTTTAATCATGAAAGGCACAAGCATAAAAGTTGATAAGTATACATAAAGGAAGTAGGGTAAATATACTAACACACTGACGGATAAAAGCGGAAACTACTCTAAGAATAGATGGTGAGACCATGATCGATTTTGTTAAAACTGACTTTCAGTACCGATGGATGGAAAAGCTTAAAGAACTACGCTTACAGTTTGCAGAGCGGGCACCTTTACATGATAAGGAGGGTACGTTTCCATTTGAGAATTTTAAAGACCTGGGAGAGGCCGGCTATTTGTCATTGACCGTACCGGAAAAGTATGGAGGACAGGAAATTAGTCTGTACGATTACATTTTATTTCAAGAAGAAATTGCACGGGGAGACGGCTCCACAGCTCTATCTGTTGGCTGGCATCTTGGTGTGGTTATGGATTTGGATGACCGCCAGTCATGGAAAGAGCAAACATTTGAGAAGCTTTGCAAAAGCATTGTTCATTCCAAGAGTCTCGTAAACCGGGCATCGACAGAGCCCGCAACCGGAAGCCCGACACGAGGGGGCAAACCCCAAACAACAGCAGAGCGAAAGGGAAATCAATGGATGTTAAATGGCCGAAAATCTTTTACTTCCATGGCACCGGCCCTGGATTACTCGATCATTTCTGCTTCATTGAAGGATTCGGATCAGGTTTCTTCTTTCCTTGTCTCTCATAAGCAGCCTGGGGTTTCCATTGAAGAAAAATGGGACACTTTGGGGATGCGTGGCACGCGAAGTGATGACCTGGTGCTGAAAAATGTAGCAGTTGAGTCTGAGAATCTCGTGGAAACTGCAGATCAGGAGGGCAATCAGCAGCTGCCAAAAGGCTGGCTTCTCCATATTCCTGCATGCTATCTGGGCATTGCAAGAGCAGCAAGGGACTTCGCTGTTGAATTTGCGAAAACGTATGAGCCAAACAGCCTGAAAGGGCCGATTAAAGACGTCCCTGAAGTGCAGCGGAAGATCGGCTTAATGGATGTGGAGCTTTTTAAAGCCAGACAGCTCATGTATGGCGTGATTGAACGCTGGGAAGCTGAACCGCAAAACAGAAAAAATCTTGGCAGCTCTCTGGCGGCGGTGAAATATGTGGCCACCAACAGTGCGAATGAAGTGGTGGACCTGGCCATGAGAATTGTCGGCGCACACAGCTTGTTCAAGGTTAATCCGCTGCAGCGGTATTATCGGGATGTCCGGGCAGGACTGCATAATCCTCCGATGGATGATGCGGTCATCGCCCTGTTTGCCAGGCAGGCCCTATCTGATTAAACATAGACGGAGAGAGGTGGATGTATCCACCCTCTCTTTTTTAAACTGTAAGAGCATTTTAGTGATGAGTAATCTCTGAACGATTATCACAGTATTTGGGAAATATTGTTGCTAAAGGGTGAAAGGAGAATGGTCATTTAGCGCAGAATATGTTGGTTAATCACTATGATGAAACGGGGTGTACAGGATGAGAAACAGTTCTGAAGAAAGAACGGTACAGATTCTGGGTGAACATTCGCTTAACCTGCTTCACAACAATGGTCTTTTAGTTGTCAGTGAAGACGAATGGACTGAACTCCAAACTGTAAAAAGGGAATCTGAACTAGAAATAAAACGGCTGAAAAAAGAATTGTTTCATGCGGCCAAAAAACTGGCTACCTGGAGATCCTTTGGAAAATCATGCAGCTAATAGCCTGGATGTTATTTTTTATAAGATGGGGTAAAGTAGAAATAAGCTTTGCCCTTTACATAGGGTAGGGGGGTATGGTAAGCTATGAGTAAGGAGATGATTGCAATGGAGATTGAAAAGCAAGATATGCACTGTTCTGCCGAAAGGAAAAGTCATCATTCGGATAAAATGAAAAGCAATCTGCTGACCAGGCTAAACCGTATTGAAGGACAAATACGGGGTGTAAAAGGTATGATTGAACGCGATACGTATTGCGATGATGTTCTTACTCAGCTTTCTGCCATTCAATCTGCCCTCAACAGCGTCGGAAAACTTCTTCTTGAAGGCCATATGAGAAGCTGTGTAGTAGAGCGCATTCAAGAAGGAGAGCTTGAAGTGATAGATGAGCTCTTGATTACTGTAAAGAAATTAATGAAATAAGCCATATTGAAGGAGGATATTACCATGGAGAACGTAACATTGAATGTTAAAGGAATGTCTTGTGCGCATTGTGTGAATGCAGTAGAAGGAAGTGTAGGCAAACTTCCGGGTGTAGAACAAGTTCATGTACACCTTGAAGAAGGAACAGTGGAAGTAAAATATGATGCCAATAAAGTTGGACTGGATAAAATAAAAGATACCATTGATGATCAGGGTTATGATGTAGCCTGACGGTATAAAGAGAAACGTGCGGATGCGCGTTCTCTTTTTGGATAAAAATATACCCTGCAAGGGTATAAAGAGGTGAATTTCATGGAACCCAATCTCAAAGAAACGACTCTGCCAATCTCCGGAATGACCTGTGCAGCCTGTGCGATGCGTATAGAAAAAGGACTGAAAAAGCTGGATGGAGTTGAAGATGCTAACGTTAACCTGGCCTTGGAGAGATCAAAAGTCGTGTATGATCCCCAGAAAACGTCATCCAAACAATTTCAGCAAAAGATAGAAGACCTCGGCTACGGAATTTCAGGAGAAAAAGAAAAGTTAGAGATTACTGGAATGACCTGTGCCGCCTGTTCTGCACGAATTGAAAAAGGGCTGAACAAATTGGAGGGTGTCATTGAAGCCACTGTGAATCTTCCTCTTGAATCGGCAACGGTGAGCTACTTGCCTTCGCAGGTTTCTGCCGCCGATATGATCAGGAAAATAGAAGACCTCGGGTACGGTGCCCGTCTCAAAGAGGGCGAAGGCGAACAAACGGCTCAGCTGAGGGAAAAAGAAATTCAAAACCAGCTCGGCAAATTTCTTTTTTCACTGATTCTTTCCTTGCCGTTGTTATGGGCAATGGCCAGTCATTTTTCATTTACATCCTTTCTTTATGTACCTGCAATGTTCATGAACCCCTGGGTGCAGCTGGCTCTGGCTACCCCGGTTCAATTTGTCATCGGCAAAAAATTTTATAGTGGGGCCTACAAAGCGTTGAAAAATAAGAGCGCTAATATGGATGTTCTTGTCGCACTTGGAACGTCAGCTGCTTATTTTTACAGCCTTTATCTCAGTATTCGTTCGGCTGTCAGAGGACTTCATATGTCTGAACTGTATTTTGAAACCTCCGCTGTATTGCTTACATTAATCATTCTTGGGAAGTGGTTTGAAGCAAGGGCAAAGGGAAGATCTTCTGATGCGATTAAAAAACTGATGGGTCTTCAAGCGAAAACCGCACAGGTCGAGCGGGATGGAAGTCAAGTCGAAGTGCCACTGGCAGAAGTCATCCCCGGAGATTTGGTTTACATCAAGCCGGGAGAAAAGGTGCCGGTGGACGGAGAAGTTGTGGAAGGCCGTTCGGCTGTTGATGAATCCATGCTGAGTGGAGAAAGTGTTCCTGTGGATAAGGAAGCCGGTGACCTTCTGATCGGGGCAACGATCAACCGCAACGGATTCTTAAAGATGAAGGCAACAAAGGTTGGAAAAGATACGGCATTATCCCAGATCATTAAAGTAGTTGAGGAAGCGCAAGGTTCAAAGGCTCCGATTCAGCGGCTGGCTGACCGCATCTCGGGAATATTTGTCCCTATTGTTGTTGGATTGGCTGTCCTGACATTCTTGATTTGGTTTTTTGGAGTTTCCCCTGGTGATTTTTCAGAATCACTTGAAAAACTGATTGCGGTACTTGTTATCGCCTGTCCGTGCGCGCTTGGGCTGGCAACGCCTACGTCCATCATGGCAGGATCAGGAAGAGCAGCCGAGTACGGCATCCTTTTTAAAGGCGGAGAGCATCTGGAAAATACCCATCGCATTGATACGGTTATACTGGATAAAACCGGGACGGTGACCTATGGACGACCGGTTGTTACGGATATCCTGCCAGAAAACGGTATGGAAAAGGAAGAACTGCTGTTACTGGCTGGCAGTGCTGAAAGAAATTCAGAACATCCACTGGCACAAGCGATTGTTGAAGCCATGAAAGAGAAAAAATTAACGGCCCTTCCTTCACGTGAATTTGAAGCATTGCCTGGGCATGGAATCAAAGTTCACATTCAAGGCCGGTCTGTTCTTATTGGCAACCGCAAGCTGATGAAAGAATATGGAATCAACCCTGAAAAAGCCTTTGGAAAAATGAAGGAATTAGAGGAACAGGGAAAAACGGTTATGCTTGTCGGTGTGGAGGGAGGCTTCGCGGGCATGTTGGCGGTTGCTGATACGGTTAAAGAAACATCGAAGGAAGCGGTTGAGCGTCTTAAGGAGATGCATATTGATGTCTGGATGATCACCGGTGACAATGAGCGCACAGCAAATGCCATCGCCCGTCAGGTTGGAATCGAGCATGTGATTGCAGGAGTACTTCCGGAAGGAAAAGCGGAAGAAGTAAAAAATCTGCAGGAAAAAGGGAAAAAAATAGCGATGGTCGGTGACGGAATAAATGATGCACCGGCTCTGGCTTTAGCGGATATTGGAATGGCCATTGGGACCGGTGCGGATGTAGCTATGGAGGCCGCGGATATTACATTAATCCGGGGAGATCTAAACAGCATTGCCGACGCCATTTTTATGAGTCGAAAGACCATTCGCAACATTAAACAAAATCTGTTCTGGGCATTTGCCTACAACGCGATTGGAATCCCTTTTGCCGCTTCCGGATTTTTGGCTCCCTGGCTGGCAGGGGCGGCTATGGCCTTCAGTTCGGTATCCGTTGTGTTAAACGCCTTAAGGTTGCAAAAGATCAAATTGTGAAGGAGGAGTCTGGTGATGCCTGCGATTATCAGAAAATGGGTACTTTCAGCTGCTGGGATTCTGATTCTCATTATGGCAGCTTATGGCTTGTTAACGGGAAAGTGATCACCTATCCTTTTATCGTAAATGTCAAAAAAAAATCCAAAAAAGCTTCGGTCATGCTTAGCATACCGAAGCTTTTTTGTGTGAATCAACCTGTTCTTTTTGAAAGAGAAAGATTGCTGTTTTTTTTGTTTTTACGGAGGCTGTACACGATGCCCGCCACCCATAGTACTCCAAGAATCGTATACACGGACTGTAAAGATGTTCCTGAAACCCCAACCGTTTGAAGGATGGTGCGGGCATTCGTAAAGATAATTAGTCCGCCCACCACAACACCGAGAATATGGGAAGGAATAATCTTAACAAGATAAGCTGCGATCGGTGCAGCAATCAATCCGCCGGCCATAAGGGCAATGACCCACATCCAGTTCACCTGATGCCAACCAAGGGAGATCAGGAAACCGATGGTTGCGGATAAGGCAACCGCAAATTCACTTGTATCAACAGAGCCAATGACTTTTCTTGTAGACGTTCCGTTTTTGGCCAGCAGGACCGGAGTGGCCACCGGCCCCCATCCTCCTCCGCCTGTCGCATCAAGGAATCCGGCAACCAAACCCAAGGGAATGAGCTGCTTGCGGCTGAACGCTTTTTCGTGCTCCGTTACTTTATTGTTCTTTTTAAATAAAAAACGGTAAAGAATATAAAATCCTAGAAATAGCAGGAAAAAGGATACATAAGGCTTTACAATGTCACCGGGAAGGCTTGACAAGAAGCAAGCGCCAGTGAAGGCACCGATTGATCCCGGAATAATAAGCCTATAGATAATCTTTTTATCCACATTTCCAAAGCGTATATGAGAAACCCCGGAAGCTGCAGTAGTTACGACTTCAGCAAAATGCACGGAAGCCGAGGCAACGGCGGGTGCGATTCCGAAGGCAAGCAGCAGGGAAGTTGAAGTCAGTCCGTAGGCCATACCGAGCGATCCGTCAATGAGTTGGGCCACGAGGCCGATTAGTGCCAAGACAATCAATTTTTTCATGGTTTACTCCTCCTGTCACGTAAAAAAAAAGACTCCTAACTACTGTTTGTTAAGAGCCTTCGGTTTTTCCGATCAGCTTAGTGTGATTAAATTAATATTTACTATATTCAATAACAGTGAACTCTGTCAATAATATTTAAACAAATTTTCAATAAATTTTTTTAATCCGATAAGAATAATAGGGTTTCCTTTATAATAAATATGTGGTATTATTTAAAAAAATAAAAAAACTTATCCAGAGTGGTGAAGGGAACTGGCCCGATGAAACCCGGCAACCTGCAATTTTTGCAAGGTGCTAACTCCAGCAGAATGTTTATTACATTTTGGAAGATAAGGTAATATGTTTACCTCGTCAGCCTTTCCGAAATGGGAAGTTTTTTTTATTGTCCAAAAGCGAGCAAACCAGAGAATAAGGAGGTTCTGATGTGGTAAACGATCCAAACCAGGATGAAATTTTCGAGCAGTTGAAAGAAATGCTGAACAGTATAAGATATGGTTCCATTACATTGATTGTTCAAGATGGAAAACTGATCCAGATTGAAAAAAATGAAAAGGTTCGATTCAAGTAAACCATTCGCTGACTAGAAAACTAGAGGCGGATGCTTCCATATTTGTTGATTTATCGGCCTTTTTTTATAAAAATGTGCAAAAGGATAAACATTTTGCATCGAGAGCCATATGCTTACTAAAAGGGGTGGTTTACTATGCTTAAGTATGATACATGGGAGGAGCAGGAACATGATTTCCCGTTCCCATCAGACAGCGAAACAAAAGGCGCGATGGAAGTCCTGCAATGGGCCTACGATTATTACGGAGATGAATTGGTTTATGCCTGCAGCTTTGGCATAGAGGGCAGCGTACTCGTAGATTTGATTTCAAAGGTCAAGCCCGATGCACGGGTTGTTTTTCTTGATACGGGCCTTCATTTTAAAGAAACCTATGAGGTTATTGAAAAAGCGAAAGAAAAATATCCGTCACTGAATATTGAAATGAAAAAACCGGCACTCAGTGTCGCCGAACAAGCGGGCGAACATGGTGACGAACTATGGAAAAGGAATCCAAACCTATGCTGCCAAATCAGAAAGGTGATTCCACTTGAAGAAACACTGAGCGGTGCCTCAGCGTGGCTTTCAGGGCTCAGAAGAGAACAGTCAGAAACAAGGCGCAATACTCAATATGTGAATAAAGATAACCGCTTCAAATCCATTAAAATATGTCCGCTGATCCACTGGACGTATAAAGACATATGGAGATATGCACATAAACATAGTCTCCCTTATAATACGTTGCACGACCAGGGCTACCCGAGCATCGGATGTCAGCCTTGTACCCTTCCTGCCGATTGGGCGTCAGGAGATGCAAGATCTGGCCGTTGGTCCGGTCAGGGTAAAACAGAATGTGGTCTTCACCAATAATTCCAATTACAGGAGGAACAATTTAAATGGCTATTTTACCGCACGGAGGAAAACTCATTAACCGATACGAACCAGAATATTCAACAAACCATATTCAAAAAGAAGTGGAACTGGATGCCACCTCATTGAGCGATCTTGAGCTGATTGGGATAGGAGCATATAGTCCGATTACCGGATTTCTGACAGAAAAAGATTATTTATCAGTTGTAAACGATCTCCGTCTGGCAGATGGCGCAGTATGGAGTATTCCGATCGTCCTTCCGGTACAGGAAAAAACAGCACGTACCCTTTCAACCGGTGACGAAGTAAAGCTTACGTTTAACGGGGAGACCTATGGTGTCATCGAGGTGCAGGATGTTTACCGTCCGGATATTAAACATGAAGCACAGCAAGTCTATCAAACAACCGATGTTGAGCACCCGGGAGTAAAGAAGATTTTAGAACGCCCTTCCTATTATATTGGTGGTCCGGTTAAACTGGTAAAACGTCCGAAAAAGGACCGATTCAATGAGTACCGTCTTGATCCAGCGGAAACCCGCAAAGAATTTGAGGAACGGGGATGGAAAACCATTGTTGGCTTCCAAACAAGGAACCCAGTTCACCGTGCACATGAATATATTCAAAAAACAGCGCTTGAGACAGTAGACGGACTTTTCCTTAATCCGTTGGTTGGTGAAACCAAATCAGACGATATTCCGGCTGATGTCCGTATGGAAAGCTATGAAATTCTGCTTAAAAACTACTATCCGAAAGATCGCGTGTTCCTGGCCGTATTCCCGGCAGCAATGAGATATGCCGGACCTCGCGAAGCTATTTTTCATGCCATGGTCCGTAAAAACTTCGGCTGTACGCACTTTATCGTCGGAAGGGACCATGCCGGAGTCGGCAACTATTACGGCACGTATGATGCTCAGAAAATCTTCAACCGATTTACATCCGAAGAGCTCGGGATTACTCCGATGTTTTTCGAGCACAGTTTTTACTGTGTAAAGTGCGAGGGAATGGCATCTTCCAAAACATGCCCTCACGACAAGGAATATCATGTCATCCTTTCCGGAACAAAGGTAAGGGAATTGCTGAGAAACGGAGAGCTTCCGCCAGCCGAATTCAGCCGCAAAGAAGTAGTGGAAGTCCTGATTAAAGGACTAAAAGAAAAAGAACCGGCAAAGGAATATGGAGGAGCAAAATGAGTCAGGCACAAAACATTACATGGCACCAGTCGGCTGTAACCAAAGAAGACAGAAGAAAACAAAATGCCCACCAGAGCTTTGTCATCTGGCTGACAGGATTGTCCGGTTCCGGTAAATCCACTCTGGCGAATGAATTGGCAAAAGAGCTGTATCAGCGCCAGGTCAGAAACTATGTCTTGGATGGCGACAACATCCGCCACGGGTTAAATAAAGATCTTGGGTTTTCAGATGATGACAGGAAAGAAAACATCCGTCGGATCGGAGAAGTATCTAAATTATTCGTTGACAGTGGAACTGTCGTTCTTACAGCTTTTATCTCTCCTTTTATTGAAGACCGGGAGAGCGCAAGACAGATTCTTGGTGAAGGCGAATTTCATGAAATTTATGTAAAATGCCCGCTTGAGGAATGTGAGAACCGGGATCCAAAAGGATTATACAAAAAGGCAAGAAAAGGCGAGATTCGGGAATTTACCGGAATTGATTCACCATATGAAGAACCAGCTTCACCTGAATTTGTTGTGGATACACAGGCCTCCAGCATTGAAGAATGTACGGCACAAGTTATTGCGTATCTTGAAAGCAAAAATCTGATTTAACTTTTTAATATTTTAAGGAAGGCAGGTGATGAACATGGGCAAAGTATATTTGGTGGGAGCAGGGCCGGGTGATGCGGAACTTATCACTGTAAAAGGTGTCAGATGTATCAGGGAATCAGATATCATCCTTTATGACAGGCTTGTGAATAAAGAGCTGTTGAATTATGCCCGTCTGGATGCCGATTTGATTTATTGCGGAAAGCTACCGGGTTTTCATACCATGCAGCAGGAAACGATCAATCATTTTCTCGTTAAGCATGCCAAAAATGGAAAAACTGTCACCCGTTTAAAAGGTGGAGATCCATTTGTGTTTGGCAGAGGCGGGGAGGAAGCAGAGGTCCTTGTTAAGCATCAGATCGAATTTGAAGTGGTACCGGGAATTACATCTGGCATCGCTGTGCCTGCTTATGCAGGGATTCCGGTTACTCACCGGGATTTCAGTGCGAGCTTTGCCATCGTCACCGGCCACAGAAAAGAAGGACAGGATGAAGTGCAAAAGTGGAAAAGCCTGGCCAAAGGTATTGATACGATCGCTATTTATATGGGAGTCAAAAATCTTCCCTATATCTGCGAAAGTCTGATAAAGTATGGTAAGAGCAAATATACCCCTGCAGCTTTGATTCAATGGGGATCAACAGCCGAGCAGCGGACGGCCACCGGGACGCTTGCTACCATTGAAAATGTGGCCAGGCAGGAAGGTATAGAGAATCCCAGCATGATTATTATTGGAGAAGTCGTGGGACTCCGTGACCAAATCAGCTGGTTTGAAAAGACACTGGCCAAAAACGAACCTTCTTCTATTACGATAAGTGAGGCGTTGTAAATGAAAGCATTGCTCCTCATCTGCCATGGCAGCAGAACAAAAGCTGGTACGGAAAAGGCAAGAGAATTTGCCGAGCAGTGTATGAGGCATATTGATTATCCTATTAAAGAAGTTTGTTTTTTAGAGCTGTCCAAGCCGGACATTGCCAAAGGTGTCGAATCTTGCGTACGGCAAGGAGCCACTTCTATTTGTGCTATTCCTATTCTTTTATTGACAGCGGCTCATGCTAAAGAAGACATTCCCGGAGAACTGCAGATCCAGCAGGAACGTTTTCTACATATCGAGTTCACATATGGTAAGCCCTTTGGTGTTCATGAATCCATTTCTTCATTATTATGGGAACGGATTACTGAATCTACGGATGCTTTTAAGGAAAAGTCACTCATCCTGCTTGTCGGCAGAGGGAGCAGTGACCCAGACGTGAAAAGGGATCTAAAGGCTATTGCTGCTCATCTTGAAGAAAACTATAAAATTCCTCCTATTGAAACCTGTTTTCTAACTGCAGCCCAGCCCAGCTTTGAGGAAATGCTGAGACTGGCCGGATGGGGATATGAACAAGTGATTATTGTGCCTTATCTACTGTTTCCCGGCATCCTTTTAAGCGGAATGAAAAAGGCAATTGCCGAGCAGGCCAGGGAGACTGGTCAGGAGTTAATCCTGTGTGAGGCGCTTGGCTATCATCCCGTTCTTCAAGAGGTACTCCTTTCGAGGATAGATGAAGCCCAAAGACAGCGGACGGTTGTGTAGGATGTATCCGATTGTTCTTGAGCTGAAGGGAAAGCAGGCTGTTGTTGTCGGTGGTGGAACGGTAGCTTTTCGGAAAATCCAAGGTCTATTGGAAGCCGGCGCGTTCGTGCAGGTCATCAGCCCCGAAGCTACTGATGAGATTAAATCTCTACATGCTGCCAATAAGGTAATGTGGAAACAGAAAAAAGCGGAGCCAGTGGATTACGAGGGTGCTTTCATTATTTTTGCAGCTACCAATGATCCTGCAGCGAACCAGGAGGTGGTCCGGTATGCTGGCCCATCCCGTCTGGTTAATGTCGTCGACCAGCCTACACTTGGCAGTTTTACCGTTCCTGCAGTAGCAAGAAGAGGCCGATTAGTACTCTCCGTTTCTACCGGAGGAGCCAGTCCCATTCTTGCTAAACGAATCAGGAATGATTTGTTGGCCGCTTATCCGGAGGATTACGCAGCCTATACGGAATTCCTTTTTTACTGTCGGGAAAAGCTGAAAAAATGGAAGGCTTCCTCTGATAAAAAGCAGAAACTTCTTCATGAAATGCTGGATGAACAGTACATTCGCTCCGTTGAAAAACAACAGGCATTCATCGATACACTTGACCAAAAAGTCACCTGATTTGGAATTGCACACAGTGCAAATTCCCAGGTGGCTTTTTTATTTTTGTATAGTACATATACCGAAATATAAATATCCTAAATTTTGCGGAAAGCGAAACCTTTTCTTATAATTTACGTTTATATGTATGAAGCGCGCTAGAAGTATTATGAAAAATAAACATGTTTTTCCAAAACGGGGTCAGTAGTATGCTATAATGATCCCATATAATGGATAAAAAGGAGAGGGTTTAAGTCATTTGAAAAAGGAGAGTGCCGAATGGAAATCATGGGATATCCAATGGAAACAGTCTACCTGACAGGACTTATTATTTTTGGATGTATCACGTTTTTATATGTACTGGTAAGTGATTTGATTCAAGGGGCATTTGATGTATTTTCCCATATCCTGAACCCGACGCTCTTGCTTTCCTTTTTCACCTTGCTGAGTGCGGGAGGATATATTCTCGAAATGGTGACCCCGCTCAGCAGCTGGTTAATAATGGGCTTGGCAGCTGGCGTCTCCTTTGTTCTGGTGTCGCTGCTAAATATCTTTGTTCTGATTCCCCTTGCCTCTGCAGAAGCGTCTTTAAACTACTCGGAAGCAGACCTTCGGGGAAGGATTGGGAAGGTCATCACTTCTATTCCAACCAATGGATTTGGTGAGGTATTTATTGAAGGAATCAGCGGAAATATCGCCAAAACAGCGGTGAGTTTGAATAATGAGCCGATCGGGCAGGGAGAAAAAATTCTTATTGTGGATGTAAAAAGCGGAGTCGTTCATGTATTGCCATATGAACAGACCGCAATGCTGTAAATAAATGAACAGGGGGAACCAAGATGACACCTATTTTTATCGTTGCAGGAATTGCTGTATTTATCGTTATTGCGTTAGTTGCAGTTTTTGTTACCAAGTATAAGACGGCAGGTCCGGATGAGGCACTGATTGTTACGGGGAGCTTTCTCGGGAACAGAAATGTAAATATCGACGAATCAGGAAACAAAATAAAGATTGTCAGGGGCGGAGGAACTTTCGTATTCCCGGTATTTCAACAGTCCGAACCACTGAGCCTTCTTTCGAGCAAGTTAGAAGTGCAAACCCCCGAAGTATACACCGAACAGGGGGTTCCTGTGACGGCTGATGGAACCGCCATTATCAAGATTGGCAGTTCGATAGGAGAAATCGCAACAGCGGCAGAACAGTTTCTTGGAAAAACCAAACAAGACCGCGAGCTTGAAGCAAGAGAAGTTCTGGAAGGGCATCTGCGTTCCATTCTTGGCTCTATGACCGTGGAAGAAATCTATAAAAACCGTGATAAGTTTTCACAGGAAGTGCAGCGAATTGCTTCACAAGATCTGGCAAAAATGGGTCTTATCATCGTTTCCTTCACAATCAAGGATGTAAGGGATAAAAACGGATACCTGGAAGCACTCGGTAAGCCGAGAATCGCCCAGGTGAAGCGTGATGCTGATATTGCGACGGCAGAAGCGGAGAAAGAAACCCGTATCAAGCGGGCAGAAGCAAATAAAGAAGCGCAAAAGTCAGAGCTTGAGCGTGCGACCGAAGTGGCGGAGGCGGAAAAAATCAACCAGTTGAAAATTGCTGAATACCGCAGAGAACAGGATATAGCCAAAGCAAAGGCGGACCAGGCCTACCATCTGGAAGAAGCACGCGCGAAGCAGGAAGTAACGGAGCAGCAGATGCAAATCAAGATTATTGAACGTCAAAAGCAAATTGAATTGGAAGAAAAAGAGATTGCGAGACGAGAGAAACAATATGATTCTGAAGTGAAGAAAAAAGCGGATGCAGACCGTTACTCTGTAGAGCAAGCGGCAGAGGCGGAAAAACGCAAACAGGTTGCTGAAGCAGATGCCCATAAGTACAGAGTAGAGGCAATGGCAGCAGCAGAAGCCGAAAAAGTGCGGCTCGAAGGGCTTTCCAAAGCAGAAGCAGAACGTGCAAAAGGGGAAACCGAAGCCGAGGTTATCCGTCTGAAAGGACTGGCTGAAGCAGAGGCGAAAGAAAAGATTGCCGAAGCCTTTGAAATGTTCGGTCAAGCCGCTATTCTTGATATGATCGTCTCCATGCTTCCGGCTTACGCGAAGGAAGTTGCCAGCCCGCTTTCCAATATCGATAAAATCACAGTAGTGGATACTGGCGGCAATGGTGAGAACGGAGGAGCGAATAAGGTGACCGGCTATGCCACCAACCTCATGGCTTCCCTTCAGGAAACGTTAAAGGCATCATCTGGAATTGATATGAAGGAACTGATTGAGAATTTTTCAGGCAAGGGCAATGTACGACAAAGCATTGACGGACTAAGATACGACCTGGTTAAAAAAAGCAAGGAGCCGGGATCCATAGACCGCAGCGAAGACCCAGTGCCAGTGGAATAGGAAGCAATAGAAAGGGATGACCTGATTGTTCAGGTGATCCTTTTTTAATGAAAATTTTTAAAAGGATGGTTGTGGCTTGCAGGAGATCTTCCTTGACAAGTTGATTGGAGTGCAAGGTGCGAGACTCCGCCGCCGGGATATGCGTGACAGGTGAGACCAGGTAGGCGTTTACGCCGGTCAATGAGACGGGCTCAGCGCATCCCCCGCGAAAGTAGGCGCTCGCGCCTGTAAAAGCGAGCATCCTGGAACGGAAAGAAACTTCTCTCAAGAGCAACAAAGGATACTGCTTTTAAAAATGAAGTCTAAAGGAACCCCAGTAAAAGCTGAAGGTCTTCGAGAACCATTTTACCGCCGTATCCGATAAACAGCACACCAAACAGAATATCCAAATGGGATTGAAAGCGGGCTACCTGTTGGCGAATGCGCTGCATGCCGACGACAGGAAGAATCGCAAGATACCAGCATGAATTGCCGGAAAGAAAAATCAGGGCACTGCCAAATGGCTCTGACGCCAGTTGTTGGGCAGTAACGAATTGAGGGAAAATGCTTAAAAAGAAGAGGCTGACCTTTGGATTTAGAAGATTGCTCCAAAAACCTCGCTGATAGGCAAGAAGGGAAGAAAGGGCGATGTGTGTAATGCTCGATGGATCATGTGCTGGCGAAATTCTCCTAAACAGGTTGTGATAGCCTAAATAAATTAAATATGAAGCCCCTGCCATGCGGATTAACAAGTATAATAGAGCTGATTCCTTTAAGATGACTGACAATCCAAGAACAGCCAGGGTAAGATGGAGGATAAAGCTTGTACGATTTCCAAGAAACGTGACGTAGCCCATACGTGTCCCGTGGCTGAGCGTATGCTTTGTCATCAACAGAAAATCAGGACCGGGGGAAGCTGCAAGAGCCAGTCCGAGTAAAAACAGAATCAGCATGATTGGCCTCCAAGTATAGTAGTTTGTATACTCTCACTATATGCTTGTCCATCGCATTTCAACACAAAAGGAACTATTAGGCAGACGGGAAGTGAAACAATGAAATTATTCCATTATCATTTTTGGACTGATCGAGTAGAAGAAACGGAAAATTATTATCGAAAACTGGGGTTTACTGTTGGATCACGGTATGCGATGGAAAAGGGTACGGTCACACCTTATCATCCGCCGCTTGAATGGGAAGACTTTCGGGAGAATGCCCTCCTTTTTCGGATCATTGAGGTTAGAAGGGGAAAGGTGAATATTACATTTGGTGCAGGCAAGAAACCGATCTTTGACCATATTGGGTATCTTGTGAGCGAGGAAGAGCTTGAACACATTTGCAATCGGGCGGACGTTATGGGCTGGAAAACAGAAATCGGAGCACGCAGAACGTTTATTTTTACGCCGTACCGTTTTAAGATTGAACTCCAAACAAGAAAAGAAACGGTGAATGATGAGAAAATATCCATCTCCAGGATGATGATTAAAGGACCAGATGAATCCTTTAAAAGAGATCTTGAAAGGCTTTTTCATCGTAACTTGGAGGAAATTGTTTTTGAAGAAGGAGAGCAGCTTCAACTTCAGGAAGTCTGGATGAATGGTGTGGAAGGCAGCAGCAAAGACCCGAACAAGGTTATCGTTACAGGCTGCTAAAAAAAAGCAGGAAGCCTCTATTTTGGGGGGCTCCTGCTTTTTTTCTTTCTATAATACGGATAATTTAAATTCCTTAAGACCGTAAACAAATGTGCTCTCAATCGGCTCAAGGGAAAAGCCGGAGCTTCTTTCAAAACGCGGATACCGTTTGATCCATTCTGCCATCGCAATCTCGGCCTCAAGCCTTGCAAGGGGTGCACCCAGGCAAAAGTGGATACCCTTTCCGAATGCGAGATGAGGATTAGGCTTTCTTCGTATATTGAATTGATGGGCGTTCTCAAATTGCTGTTCATCCCGGTTTGCAGACCCCATCCAGGCAACGACAATATTACCTGCTTTAATTTGGGAGCCATTGAGAACCGTATCTTCTTTTGCAACACGGCTCATGGATTGTACAGGGGAACGATACCGGAGCACTTCTTCAATGGTAAGCGGAAGGGTTCCTGCAGGATCTTTGAAAATCTCTTCATAAAGCTCGGGGAACTCAGTAAAGCAATAATAAGCATTGCTGATTAAGTTTGTTGTGGTTTCATTTCCTGCAACCAAAAGGAGAATACAAAAACCGATAATCTCATCTTCTGTGAGCATGGTTCCTTGCATTTCTGCATCAATCAGTACAGATATAATGTCTTCACCTGGCTGCTTTCTTTTCATGGCGATGATTTCTTTAAAATAAACATAAAGCTCGTAATACGTTCTCTGCTGATTTTCTTCCAGTCGTTTAATCGCCTCGGGGCTGTTATCCGTTGGTCCGGCAACCACCCATTCAGACCAGTCCTTGAATTTAGCCTGATCTTTAATCGGTACGCCCAATATTTCGGCAATCACCATTACAGGCAGCGGATAAGAGTACTGCTTGACCAAATCAATTTCAGAAGGGTTCTGTATTTCGTCCAGCAGTTGGTTCGCAATTCGCTCGATGCGGGGCCGCCAGTCTTTCATAACCCTTGGAGTAAATGCTTTGTTCACCAGGGAACGCATTTGTGTATGCTTAGGCGGATCGATGCTGATCAAGCTAAGCTCAATGGGAGAGGCCTGTTCTCCTTCCTGCCTTCTTGAGCGGTTGGAAGAAAACAAATCCTTATTTTCAAGTACGTTTTTTACGCTTTGATAGTCAAAAGCATCCCATGCTCCCCGCTTTTCATCCCAACGCACAGGAGTTTCCTTTCGCATCTTTTCATACCAGGCAAACGGTTCATAACGTTCTTCTTTCGTTGAAATTTCTGATACTTGTCGAAATGCTGTTTGAATGGAATTATCCACGGTCGCTTCCCTCCAATTTTTGGGTGGTTACATTTAAAGGATACGTGCAATTCCCAAAAAGTACAAAGAATATCCCTCTAAATCTTTTACTATTTCAAATATTCAGGAATTAATTAGTTTTACTTATGGAAACGACGAGCTTTTTAGTAATTTTCATAAAGGAGCGGGTTGCATATGATAAAGATGAAGGGAGAGGGTTCCATGGATATTAAAGCAAAGGTTCAAGAGCAATTTGGCAAGAATGCGGACAACTACATTACAAGTCCGATCCACGCAAAAGGCAAGGATCTTGAACTCATGGTGATGCTTTCAAAGGCCACCGCACAAGATCGTGTGCTGGATATAGCCACAGGTGGAGGCCATACGGCAAACGCATTTTCTCCACATGTAAAGGAAGTGACCGCTCTTGATCTGACGAGTGAAATTCTTGTAGCCGCCAAGCAGTTTATAAATGAACAAGGCCGTGACAATGTTTCGTTTGTACAGGGAGACGCTGAAAACCTGCCATTTGAAAAAGAATCGTTCGAACTGGTCACATGCCGGATCGCTCCGCATCATTTTCCAGATGTCAAAGCTTTTGTGTCAGAAGCATTCCGGGTGTTAGTGCCAGATGGAAGATTTCTTCTGATCGACAATACGGCTCCGGAAATTCTGGAATACGATCAATTTTACAATCATGTTGAAAAAAGGAGAGATCCCAGCCATTATCGTGCCTGGAAAAAGTCAGAGTGGCTTCAGCTTTTTGAAGAGACGGGATTCACATTTGAACAGATGCACGCCTTTAAAAAGGATTTTGCTTTCGATAGCTGGTGCAGCAGGATGCAGTTGGCTTCAAAAGACAAAGAAGAATTGGAGAACGACATGTTATCAGCATCTGAACGTGTAAAAGAGTACTTCAAGATCAAGGAAAAAGAAGGTCATGTTCAGACATTCACTGGTGACGCTGTGTTTATTAAAGCAAGAAAATAAGGAGGAAAGAACATGGGAATTGATTTTCACGATCCTTCTATTACGTTTTCCTATGCTTCGAGAACAGCATCCGATGAATGGAAAGCCCTCATTAAACCCTATATTGTTTCTTCGGAATCCATGGCGATAGATATCGGATGCGGCGGGGGGATTTATACAAAAGCTTTGCTGGAGCTTGGCGCCAATCACGTGACGGCACTCGATTTTTCTGAAAACATGCTGACTGCTGCAAAAGAAAACTGTTCAGATTATAAGAGACGGATCAGTTTTAAGCAGGGCGAAGCAACCTGCACCCACCTGCCTTCTTCGGTAGCTGATATCGTTCTTGAGCGGGCGGTGATTCATCATCTGAACGATTTGAAGTCAGCTTTTGTAGAAGCTTTTCGTTTGTTAAAAACAGGCGGAACTTTCATTGTTCAGGACCGAACTCCCGAAGATTGTCTGCTGCCCGGTTCGCCTGAACACATCCGTGGGTACTTTTTTGAGAAAGAACCTGTACTCATTAAACAGGAAATAAAAAGACGGTTTTCACATGAACGCGTTCACTCCGTATTAACAGAAGCGGGCTTTACCGGTATTAAAGAAATAAAGCTGTGGGAAACAAGAAAATCATTTTCCTCGTTTCAGGAATTGGCCAGTGATTTGAAAAGCCGTACCGGACGCTCTATTTTATTTGAACTGAATGATGAGCAGCTGAATGCTTTGTTAACTTTCATTGAAGACAAACTGAAAAACGAAAAGTCTATCATTGAACGTGACCGCTGGACGATCTGGTTTGCTACCCATCCCTAACTTCAAAATACGTCAATTTCCGGGGAAATAAAAATGCAAAGAGCTTGTAATCAAAACGTAAACGACCAACTTTTATGAAATTTGAAGTTTTTTGCCACCGTAAAGGGTATTGTTTACTAAGTTAATGATTTGTGAGAGCTAATTGTCACAAAAAGGAGGTAAGGACCTTGGAGATACGCAAAGCCCTGCCCGGAGATGAAGAGGCCATCGCATTTGTTCATGTAGACAGCTGGCGGACCACATACAAAGGAATCGTCGATGAGGAATATTTGCAGAACATGTCTGTGGAGGACAGAAAGGAAATGTGGAAAGGAATAATAGAAAAACCATTGCCGGAAAATTATTTATATGTGGCTTCCATCAGCCAGGAAATTATTGGTTTTTGCTCGGGAGGTCCTAACCGTTCTGGTCGGTATCCGTACGATGGAGAGCTTTATGCCATTTATATTCTTCAGGAATATCAGCGGCGTTCGATTGGAACCAGTCTGATCCGCCGGCTGGCGCAAAGTCATCTGGATTCAGGTTACCATACGATGATGGTTTGGGTTCTTCAGGATAATCCGTGTAAAATTGCCTATGAAAGACTGGGCGGCATTTTATTGGGAAAAGAAAAGATTCAAATTGGAAATCAAGAATTGGTGGAGGAAGCTATCGGTTTTGACCTTGCAAGGCTGCTGAATTTATAATTCATTTCTTCTTTGCAGTTTATAACGAATAAAAATACGTTCCATCAAGGAGATCAGCTGAGTTTCATAATCTTTCCTTTCATCTGCACTATTGGCATTGTTTATTTTCGTCTTCAGTTGTTTTACTTTTTCTTTTTCGTCTGGTGTTAATTGGTGGGAAAGGATCATAATATCCTCCTCCTAACGGGATGGTGTTGAGATACTTTACCATGGAAATTGTCAGTTTATCTACAAAAGTGTGAGATTATCTAACGTTAAAAACCCGGTGAAGGTCGTGAACTTCCATCCGGGCTTTTTTATAAGATTATTATTCTTTAACGCTGATAATGATTTTTCCTTTGGCATGGTGGGATTCGCTTAAATCATGTGCGGCCCTGACCCCTTCCTGTGTCAGTGGGAAGATTTCTCCAACAAATGGCTGAATCTTGCCTTCTTCGATCAGTTTGCCGATTTCAGCAAGTTCTTTACCGTCAGGGTCAAGAAAGACAAAGCCTGCTTTCACTGAATGATTCGTAGCATCTTTTTGAACAGGGGGACTGACGATGGATACAAGTACGCCTCCGGGTTTGATCACTTTATAGCTGTTCTTCTGTACATCGCCGCCAATCGTATCAAAAACAATGTCCACCGGTTGAACTGCTTTCGTGAAATCTTGTGATTTGTAATTGATAAATTCATCTGCACCAGATTCTCTAATGATACTCTCGGAGTCCTCACTTCCTGTAGAAATAACGTAAGCTCCTTTGGCCTTGGCAAGCTGAATCGCAAAGCTGCCAACGCCTCCGCCTCCTGCATGAATCAAAACTCTTTGCCCTTCTTTAATTTGCGCGAAATCCACCAGGCATTGCCATGCCGTTAAACCGACAAGGGGTATAGAGGCCGCTTCCTTAAACGTCAGATTCTTCGGTTTTAATGCGACCAGTTCTTCGTCCGCCGCCAGCAGTTCTGCGTAAGTTCCATCCCGCTCGGTTGCGGGCCTCGTAAATACTTCGTCTCCCGTTTTAAATTTCGTAACAGCTGAGCCCGTTTCTTTTACTACTCCAGCAGCATCCCATCCTAGAACGACAGGGAACTTTAATTGGAGATTGTCCTTTAGATAGCCTTCGCGAATTTTCCAGTCCACCGGGTTTACCGAAGTTGAATACACCTCAATGAGAACATCCTTTGGACCGGGCTTGGGAGTATTTACGTTCTTCTCTACCAGTTGATCACGTCCGCCGTAGTCATTAATAATGATCGCTTTCATTTTCTCACC
Source organism: Fictibacillus sp. S7 (assembly GCF_004127935.1). NCBI lineage: Bacteria > Bacillati > Bacillota > Bacilli > Caryophanales > Fictibacillaceae > Fictibacillus > Fictibacillus sp. S7. The sequence goes on from NZ_QJKL01000001.1 coordinate 4,235,871, forward strand.
TCTACTATAATAACTGTATCTCAGAAAGGTTTCCCTTATTGTGCTGTGTTAAATCAGAAAGTGGTTGACAGTTTTCCGAATGCATTATATAGTGATTTACAATCGCACGAGATTAGTTGAGAAGAGTAGAGAAGGTTTAAGAAAGACAATTACAGAATAAGAGCAGAGCCGAGCTGAGATTAGCGGTTATGGTTGCTAATCTTCGTCTCTCATCAAGAAGGGATGATTATTTTGATTCAACCATCGTTGGAAGAAGTGAAACAATTGGCAGGAACCTACAATTTGATCCCTGTAAGCATTGAATTATTTGCTGATGTACATACAGTGATTGAACTGTATCAAACGTATTATCAGGAAGATTACTCTTTTTTGCTTGAAAGCGTGGAAGGCGGACAGCAATGGGCCCGCTATTCCTATATCGGAAAGAACCCATTTATGGTTGTCTCCTGCAAAAAAGGGCAGACTCAAGTAAAGAAAAAAGATCAGGATGAAACCTATTCAGGTCATCCGATTGAAATCCTTAAATCTCTCCTCAACCAATATAAAAGTCCCGCGCACAAAAACTTGCCTCAGTTCACAGGTGGAGCTGTCGGCTATTTTGGATATGATATTCTCCAATATTTTGAAAAAATCCCGCCTCACAGTAAAGATATTCTTAACACCGACGATATGAAATTTCTGTTTGTCGATGAACTGGTTGTTTTTGACCATTTGAGGCAGTCGATCAACATTATTTGCAACCTTCACGTACCCAAAAATTATAACGAAAAACTAATTGAAGAACTGTACGAAGAGACACGGTTATCGATTGAGGCTACCATGAAACAGCTTGAGCAAAACGTAAAACAGCCGGTGCCGTCATTTCGCTATCTTCCTCAGCAGGAAGTGGATATCAGCGGCGTAAAATCCAATTTGAGCAAATCCGAATTTTGTTCGATGGTAGATCAGGCCAAAGAATATATTACAGCCGGAGATATATTTCAGGTGGTTCTGTCCCAATGTTTTGAAAGTGAGACCAAGGCCGATCCGCTGACGGTTTACCGCGTATTGCGGATTGTGAACCCATCGGCTTATATGTATCTGCTCAAGCTTCCGGATGAAACCATTGTTGGTTCGTCCCCAGAATTGCTCGTAAAAGTTGAAGGGCAGCGGGTGAGAACCCGACCGATTGCCGGAACACGGCCCCGAGGGAAAGACATGGATGAAGATCAAGCTTTAGCTGAGGAACTGCTTGCTGACGAAAAGGAAGTTGCCGAGCACTTAATGCTTGTCGATTTGGGAAGGAATGATATTGGCAGGGTATCGGAGTACGGAAGTGTGGAAGTCTCTTCTTTTATGGAGATTGAACGATACTCTCATGTCATGCATATTGTGTCTGATGTTACCGGACTGCTTCGTGAAGATAAAGATTTCTTTGATGCCTTGATCTCATGCCTGCCGGCGGGCACATTGTCAGGGGCACCGAAAATCAGGGCCATGCAGATTATCGCAGAACTGGAAACACAGGCTCGGGGAACGTATGCCGGAGCCATCGGCTACCTTTCGTTTTCAGGCAACATGGATTCCTGCATTACGATCCGTACCATTCTTTTTAAAAATGATAAAGCTTATATCCAGGCGGGAGCTGGCATCGTTGCCGATTCCGTTCCCGAGAATGAATACGACGAAACGTTCAACAAAGCCAAAGCATTACTTAAGGCCATACAAGTGGCTGAAGCCATGGAACAGTATGCTTAAAAAAGAGCCATCCGGCTCTTTTTTACTTTGGATATTCAATTCACTCATTACGACCAGGACTAATGAGAGCAGCCAAATCTTGTGAAAAAGTAAGAATGAGTTTGGAAAAACTAGTCGCTTCCGATGCACATAAAATTTTTAACTGCAGGGGAACGGATATATAAAAACTGTACATACTATCATAATCCTTTCGAAGATTTGAATTTAAACCAAATGAGGTGGAAAAATGGCAAAAGAATTAACTGGCGTACATGCCGTTGTTACAGGAGGATCAAGCGGTTTAGGATATGCCATGGTAGAAGCACTCCTTGATGAAGGGGCAACGGTTGCAGTGGCATCCCGTCCGGGAGCAAAAATGACGGAAGCTGTAAATAACCTTCAAAATAAGGGATATTCGAATGTTTTTGAACTTCCATTGGATGTCAGGTCAGAGGGATCGGTACAAGATGCAGTGAACTGGGTAAAAAAGGAATGGGGTAAGATCGATGTCCTTGTGAACAATGCGGGGATAGGCATGAGAACTGTAAATCTAAAATTCCTTACAGAACCACAGCCCTTCTATCAGGTCTCTCCTGAAGGGTTTCGAAATTTAATCGATACAAATGTGACCGGTTATTTCCTAACCTCCCGGGGATTCGCTCCTCTGATGGTCGAGCAGGGAAGAGGAAAAATCATCAATATATCAATGAATTATGAAACCATGAAACGAAAAGGATTTGTCCCATATGGCCCTTCTCGTGCCGCAACCGAGTCCCTGTCATTTATCATGGCTGAAGACCTGCGTGAATTTGGAGTGACGGTAAATATGCTTCTTCCTGGCGGGGCCACCGTAACGGGAATGATACCTGATGAAGTGAGAAGGGAACTTGAAGGAAACTCTCAGCTTCTGAAGCCGGAAATCATGGCAAAACCTATCGTTTATCTTGCTTCCGGGCAATCTGAAGGATTAACAGGTGAACGCCTGGTCGCAACCGAATTTGACAGCTGGTTAAAAAATAGAACCAAATAAAAAAAGTGAAGAGACTTCTTCTTTGGCAATATGAATGAATAGAGAAAAAGACTCATTTTTGCGGTTTTTCATTCATCGGGCTTAGGTATCTTTATGCTCCTCCAAATCCTTAAGCTGTTCGTTGCACACCGGGCACCATTCACCCCGGAAAAAAATCAGAAGGTGGAAGCAGTCATTCTTGTTTAAGTGGTCATAGAATTGAAAAAGATTCCCCTTCAGAAGTAACTGCTGTAAATTCTGGTGCCTGGTGGAATTTTGTCACGGAAATACTCCTCCTTTTCTTTACGATTTAAGTATTCCTTCTCCTGAAGATGCAAAACATCAGGATTTTTGTGTAATAAAAATAAGAAACTTTCACCATCATATAGACTATAGGAGTGTGATGGTAATGGATCTTTTAAAAGAGTTAACAGAAACAAACGGAGCGCCGGGGTTTGAACACCCAATCCGAAGCATTATGAAGCGCGAGATTGATAAGACGGGTGCCTCGCTGGTATATGATCATATGGGAAGCATCTTTGGCCAAAAGAAAGGCCCATCCTCAGGACCAAAAATTATGCTGGCCGGCCACATGGATGAAGTTGCCTTTATGATCAGTGAAGTGACAAAGGATGGATATTTGAGATTTGTGCCGCTTGGCGGGTGGTGGGATCAGGTCATTCTATCCCAGCGCGTGCACATTCTTACGGAAAAGAAAACCTTTACCGGAGTAGTGGGCTCCAAGCCGCCGCATATTCTTACGGCTGAAGAACGAAAAAAAGTCGTTCCCATGCGCGAAATGTTTATCGATATCGGAGCGAACAGTGCAGATCAAGTAAAAGAATGGGGAATTCGTGTGGGTGACCCGATCATGCCCATATGCCCCTTTGAGATTATGCCGGATAATGATACCATTCTTGCAAAAGCATTGGATAACAGGGCAGGCTGCTATTTAGCGCTGGAAGTTTTAAAACAGCTGAAAGACAGCGAACATCCGAACAGCGTTTATTGCGGGGCCACTGTTCAGGAAGAAGTGGGGCTGAGAGGGGCAGCAACGGCTCCTTATGCCATTGAGCCTGACCTTGCCGTCGCCATGGACGTAGGAATCGCTCAGGATGGACCTGGAGATAATTCCAATAAGGCGAAGCTTGGAGCGGGTCCGCTTATAACGTTCCTTGACTCGTCCATGGTACCGCATGTTCCGCTTCGAAATCTGGTGATGGACATTGCAGAAAAGAATAATATCCCTTACCAGGTGGATGTCATGCTCGGTGGCGGGACAGACGCCGGAAGGTTTCATCTGTTTAAAAAAGGTGTTCCATCCATTGTCATTGGTGTGGCTTCCCGATATATTCACAGCCACGTTTCCATGGTCTCAAAAAGCGATCTTGAAAACACCGTAAAGCTGCTGGTTGCCTTTGTAAAAGAGATGGATGAAAACAAAATGAAGTCCTTGATAGATTTTTAGAAAAAATAAGCTACAATAGAGGGAAAAAGGTGTTCTTTTAGGACGCCTTTTATTTTTTAAACCGTTTAAAGGGAGATTTGAATGAACACTACATTTTTATTTATTGGCGCTGGCCGTATGGCAGAGTCAATGATTAAAGGATTACAATCAGCGAAAGGCCAAAACCTTTCGATCATTGCGGCGAATCAGGGAAATAAGAATAGGCTGCAGCATTTGTTTTCCATGTATGCGATAGAAACAACAACAGATTGGCTGCATCATGTGAAAGAAAGCTCTGTCATTGTCCTGGCTATGCCTCCTGAAGCACACGAAGCCGTGCTGGAGCAGCTATCGACCGTGATTGAAGGTCAGCTGGTGATATCCGTTGCGGCAGGCATTGGGCTTAAAAAACTGGAAAACCCGCTTCCGCCAGGAACACCAGTGGCATGGGTGATGCCCAATACAGCAGCAGAAACCGGTGAATCAATCTCGTTATATACGTATGCCGACACCTTAAATGAAAACCAGGTCAAGCTTTTGGAACTGCTTTTAAAAAGCATTGGAAAGTCAGAGTATTGTACGGAAGAACAAATTCATAAGCTAACAGCCATAACAGGAAGCGCTCCAGCGTTTCTGTATGAGTTTGCCTCTGCCCTGATCAATGCTGCAGCAGGCTATGGCATCTCGGAAGCTCAGGCAAGAAAGCTTGTCTCCCAAATGATTTATGGTTCAGCGGTGATGCTTCAGAGCGGAGTTTCTCCTGTTGACCTGAGAAACGCCGTGACCACTCCAGGCGGGTCGACAGCTGCGGGTCTGGAAGTCTTAAATCAGGCAGACTTCAAAATGCTGATCGAAAGCGCGGTAAAAGCGACCAATGAGAAGGCCGCAAAACTTGGTGGGAAACAGGAAAACGAAGAGAAATAAACATACAGGTAAAATAGGTGATGTTGATGAGCAACAGTGTTTTAGCATGGATGGAGCATTATGAATATGCAGGTATTTTTTTAGCGCTGGCCCTGGGCTTAATCGGTTTGCCTGTTCCTGATGAAGTGTTATTAACGTTTTCCGGCTACCTTGTTTTCAAGGGAGATATTCGTTTCAGTTTGGCCCTGCTGTCTGCGTTTTTGGGTGCCATGTCAGGCATTTCATTCAGTTACTTGTTAGGCTGTAAGCTTGGCCTGCCGTTTCTTGAAAAATTCGGCCCAAAAGTGGGGATTACTGAGGAGAAAATAACAAAAACACAGTCTTATTTTCAAAGGTATGGAAGTGTAATGATTCTGTTTGGCTATTTTGTCCCGGGGATCCGGCATGTTTCTGCTTATCTGGCTGGCTTTTCTGCCATGGGATTTAAGAAATTTGCTGTTTATGCTTATTCGGGCGGTATCATATGGAGCTTTACGTTTATTTTGGTCGGCAAAATGCTTGGCCCTGACTGGAGAATCGTCGAGCAATACTTCCACCACCTTGGAAAATATGTCTTGCTTGCAGTTGTGGCGGTGGGATTGCTTGCCTGGACTTTTTATAAAGCGTTGTTGAAACGGACATAACAAAAGGAAGCAACGTATTTGGCATGAGTTTGGTATTTTACCGAGCTCATGCCTTTTCATTTTACTTAACTTGTACTTTAAGGTTTATGAGTGTATGGAATTGAGAAAGGAGTAGATTAGAAGCTTCAGTCCAATTCTTATTTTTCGGGCTTCACCCAAAGCCGGGAGAGGCCTGATTGAAACAGTCGCAGAAAAAATAAGGTGCCATAATAAACCGCAAATACAACGGCTAGTACAATGATGATTGATATATGGTCCTCATAATGGGTCCTGTGCATCAATTCACATAAGCCGATGGTGAACGCTCCGGAAGCCAGAAAAATAGCATAATCCATAAGCTTTGGCTTGAAATGTACTTCTTCAACAATGGTGTGATAATGCAAAAAGGAAAGAAGCACACCGCTGAAATTAACCGCGATGATGACGCCATGGATTCCGAATGATGATTGGGAAGAAAGGGAAACAATCAGCAGGATGGACAAGATGTTGACCCAAATCGTTTGTGAAAATACATCCCGGGCGCGTCCCAGTCCAAACAAAATAGCCTGCAGCGGTGAAAGCAGATAATGAAACAAAATAAAAGGTGACAACAGCATAAGAAACTGGCCGGCTTGTGGTGAATGATAAAAAAGGACGGTCAGTTCATCTGCAAAAAAATACATCACAATGGAACACGGGATTCCATAAAGAAGGGTTATATGGAATGCCTGGTGAATCCGTTGATGCAAGGCATGATCATCCTGTTTGGAACGTGCCTCGGAGATGGAAGGCACCAGTGATACATACAGTGAATACCCGATAAAACCAGGGAAATATCCAATGGTCATGGCAAAGGCTGTGAGCATCCCGTATTGTTTGGTCGCAACGGATGCCGCAATACCGGCAAAGAGTAAACTTTGGGTGATCAGTATGGGGTTTACTGCTGCGGTCAGTGCATTCAAGATTCGCACACCGGTGGTAGGAAGGCTGACCTGGAATAATTTTTTTAATATACTTCTTTTAGATACAGGAGCTGTTTTTTCGGTTGCTGCCTCTCCTGTTGTGCGCTCCCCGAGCAAAAATGAAGCAGAAAAGAAAAACAGGGAAACGAGCTCCCCGGCCCCCAGGCCAAGCACGGCAGCGACTACCCTGTACTCGAGGGGCAGATCTTTCACATAATGAAGCACATAAAAAATAAAACTCAAATGAGCCGTTTTTTCCAAAAGTTGAGCAATAGCAATGGGTTTCATTTTCTGAAGGCCGCTAAAATATCCCTTTAGAATAGAGCTGGTCCCAATCACAGGAACAATCGGAATCAGCGCAAGCAGCGGATACCCCAGCCGGATATCGATGTTTTTCCACTTTAGCAAAAGCAAGGTAATGGCGGCACTGACAGCCACAAGAAGCAGGCTAAGTCCCATAATGACGAAAAACGATACTTTTACAATTTGCAGTCTGGCCCTTTCATTCTGGTGGACTTCTTCTTCGGCCAGTACCTTTGAAAGAGCGGTAGGAAATTCAAGGGCAGCAATTGTGATCAGCAATCCAATGACAGGGAGCGCCATCATGTAAAAACCCATGCCCTCACTGCCGAGTGACTGTGCAAGAAGAATGCTGACAACAAATTCAACAACCTTGGTATAAAGCATTGCCAATGATAAGATAAGTGTTCCTTTTAAAAATGTGCCCATGACTTCACCCTTTGTCCTATTCATTTCTTTATTATTTATATGATAGGTGATGAAAAAAAGAAGGACCTTAATTGTCGAATTTCTAGACAGATTTCAACAAAAAAATTAAAAAATTGTAAAAAAACGATACAAAATTGTATATTTTCGGTAAAATAAAGTTATATCCTAAACTAGTTGGTGTTGTATGGAAATCATTTTGCAAAACCTGTTTCATCATTACGGATACTTTGCATTGTTTTTTCTTCTTGCCCTGGGAGTGGTCGGGCTTCCCATACCCGATGAGTTTTTACTGACCTTTGCCGGATATATTGTGTACACCGGTGAAGTTTCTTTTGCCCTTACGCTGCTCGCTGCCTTTTTGGGCTCGGTAACAGGCATAACGATTAATTATTGGCTGGGCAGAAGTTTCGGTCTGCCTCTGCTTCTAAAATATGGACAGAAGCTCCATTTAACCAAACAGCGGATTCATACGTCTCAGAACTATTTTCAGCGTTTCGGAAAGCCGTTGATTATGTTCGGATACTTTATCCCTGGGATCCGGCATCTGACAGCCTATTTTGCCGGAATGTCTTCGCTTTCCTACCGGGCCTTTGCATTGTATGCCTACATAGGGGCATTTATCTGGAGTTTACTGTTTCTCATGATTGGAAGGATTGTAGGCTCTAAATGGTACCTGGTTACGTCATACGTACATAAAGCAAGCTTTGGCGGATTGGCCCTTCTGATTATTGTGGCAGGCATAAGCTACTATTCATTCAAAACAAGGGGAAGAAAATCTGAGAGATACGACATTTCAAAATGGTAATAAACAGGAAACACTGCTACTTTCAGTGTTTCCTATTTATTTAGCCTGAATAGCCGATTTTTTCTTTGATTTCATTAAGAAAAGGCTTTGCCTTCTGTCTCGCTTTTTCTGCTCCATAATGAAGGATTTTATCAATTTCCCGCGAGTTGCTCATCAGCTCTTTGTAGCGCTGTCTGGGCTGCTCTAAATATCTTTTCATCACCAGGAAGAGCTCCTTTTTCACTTCTCCCCATCCAATTCCCGACCGATAGTTATTCCGCATTTGCTCCACCTCATTTTCGGAGGCAAATTCCCGGTAGAGCAAGAAGAGAGAAGACTGATCCGGGTCTTTTGGGGCCTGTGGCGGAGTGGAATCTGTTACGATCCGTTTGATTAATTTTTCCAATTCTTTTTCCTCACAAAAGAGAGGGATCGTATTATGATAGCTTTTGCTCATCTTCCTGCCGTCAAGACCAGGAACCATCGCTGTTGTTGTATCCACCATGTATTGGGGAAGGGAGAATGTTTCTCCGAAAACGTGGTTAAAGTGGGTAGCGATGTCCCGTGCAATCTCCACATGCTGAATCTGATCCTTTCCGACAGGGACGATATCCGATTGGAATAACAATATATCAGACGCCATTAAAATGGGATAAGAGTATACACCAATATTGATGCCCGCATCCTGATCAAGGCTGTTCTGCAGGTTTTGTTCTACTGCGCTTTTGTAAGCATGGGCACGGTTCATCAAGCCTTTCGGTGTCAGACAGGACAGAATCCAGGACAGCTCCATGATTTCAGGCACATCCGTCTGCCTGTAAAACGTTGATTGCTCAGGATCGAGACCCAAAGCAAGCCAGCTCGCTGCAATCCCATACACGTAATCCTTAAACTGCTCTCTATTTTGCACGGTAGTGAGTGAGTGATAATCAGCGATAAAATAATAAGGCGAGTATTCATTACTGGCAGCCAGCTGCAGCGCCGGTTTAATCGCACCGATGTAATTGCCGACATGCGGCCGGCCGGTTGATTTAATACCTGTCAGGACTACTTTTTTTTCCATCTTTTCTCCTCCTGTTCAATAAAAAAAGGGGTAACCCGTCCCTGTAAAAGGACGAGTTACCCCGTGGTGCCACCTTAATTGAACCGCCCCAAAAGCAGTCCGCTCAAATAGTATCCAAAAGCCGAATACTTGTCTCCTTATAACGGCGAGACCCTTCCGTCAAAGCCTACTCCCAACAGGTTTCGGTTTGAAAGCTCAGAAGCCCATTCAATATCCTTTCCACACTGGCTCACACCGCCCGCCAGCTCTCTGAAGTGCAACGTGATATTTACTCTTCTTCTTCAACGCTGAATATGATTGTACTAATGTTATATTATGGAACTAGAAAAATCAAGATGAAATATTTGATAAGGGAACAATGCAGTCTGCTACATCATTTCTTGGTGAATTGACAACAGGTGAGACTTCAAAAGCTTCCATATGTTCACTCTCATAGGGTACAAGAAGGGATTTTAAATACTCTGTGTCCTGAATCGAGGGATCCAGCCAGCTGTCCTGCGCTTCTCGGTTGAGAATAACCGGCATGCGGTCATGAATCTCTTCCATAAGCTTATTTGGAATGGTTGTAATATGTGTGCAGGAGGTGATGATTTCACCCTTGTGGTCCCATTGATCCCAAAGTCCGGCAAAGGCAAAAGGCTTGCCGCTTTTTAACCGGATATGAAATGGCTGCTTTAACTTGTCTTCACGCTTCCACTCGTAAAATCCGTCTGCGATCACGAGGCAGCGCTTTGTTTTTAACGGACCTCTGAAGGATGATTTTTCATCGACTGTTTCTGCCCGTGCATTGATCATTTTATAACCGATTTTGGGGTCTTTCGCCCAGAAGGGGATCAATCCCCAGCGGTACATGTGAACTTTTCGTTTTCCGCCGTCTGCGGTAACCACAAGAACATCCTGAGAAGGTGCAATGTTGAAACGTTTAGGCAACGTGCCTGGAATGGTAACATCAAACTCTTCCTGAATAAAATCCATATCGGCATATAACGAATATCTGCCGCACATAAGAAACAGCTCCTTTATTTGTGGTACCTCCAGTTTAGCGTATCATTTCGTTTTTAACAAAAACAAAAAAGACCCATGAAAATCCATGAGTCCATTAATCGGTCATTATCCAACAATCACAAGATCTTTTTCTTTTGTTTCCAGCTTTTCGGCGATATCCCGGGCAATCCAGACACCGCAGGCGCTGGCTTGAGCAAGACCGCGGGTAATGCCCGCTCCGTCTCCGCCAACATACAGACCGGAAATTTCAGATTCAAATTTCTCATTAAGTTTTGGACGGGCAGAGTAGAACTTGGCTTCCACTCCGTAAAACAAAGTGTGTTCTGAAGCGATACCAGGTGTTACCTCGTTCAGGGCTTCGGTCATTTCAATTAAACTTTTCATCGTATTGTATGGAAGCACAAGCCCGAGATCGCCGGGTACGGCTTCTTTTAGTGTCGGACTAAGGAATCCTTCTTTCAGCCGTTTTTCCGTGGAGCGTCGTCCTTTCTTGATATCTCCGTATTTTTGAACTACAAGCCCGCCAGAAGACAACTGGTTCGCCAGCTTTGAAACCTCGTGGGCATATTCAGTCGGTTCATCAAACGGATCATCAAACTTATGGGAAACGAGTAGGGCAAAGTTCGTATTCGGGCTTCCAAGGGCCGGGTCTTTGTAAGCATGTCCATTGGCAAGCATGATTCCGGAATGGTTTTCAACCACCACGTGACCGGAAGGATTGCTGCAGAAGGTGCGGACCCGTGTTCCGACCGATGTATTGAAAATAAATTTCCCCTCGTACAAATGCGTGTTGATTTCTTCCATCACCACGTTGGATGTTTCCACCCGAACGCCGATATCGACCTGATTGGCAGCCATTTTCAAACGGCGTTTTTTCAAAATTTTAGTCAGCCAGGATGAACCGTCACGGCCAGGGACAATCACAATTTTATCTGCATTCAATTGGGTGCCGTCCTTTAATTCCACACCAACAGCCTTGTAGGTGCCATCCACTTTCTCCGTAACAAGATCCAACACTTCTGCTTTATAGCGCATGCTGATCTTTTGTTTTAAATATTCATAGATGCTGGTCAGGATCTCCAGGTTTTGTTCTGTTCCCAGGTGGCGCACTTGTGCGCGAAGTAATTTCAACCCTGCAGCATACGCGCGTCGTTCGATATCTTTAACTTCAGCTGTCAATGGGTCGGTAATGGTATCCGTCGCCCCGTGTTCAAGATTAATGCTGTCTACATATTTAATAAGATCAACAACCGTTTCTTCCGGCAGGTAATCTGTCATCCAGCCGCCAAATTCGCTTGTAATGTTAAATTTTCCATCGGAATATGCCCCTGCCCCTCCAAAGCCGTTCGTAATGGAACAGGCAGGAAGACATCCAGCAAATTCTTTTCTTCCGGCAGCAGGTGGGCATTTTTGAATTTTCTTCTGCAAAATTGGGCAATTTCTAGAATATATATCATGTCCTTTATCAACCAATAAAATGTTGGCATGCGGCATTTTGCGGGTCAGTTCATAGCAAGCAAAGATTCCGGCCGGTCCTGCGCCAACAACGATCACATCATAGGTAGTATTCATAAAAAACCCTCCAGACACGTTTGTCTCAACCTTAGTAACTATAGCAAAATCTGAAAATAAACACAATATTTTTTACGAACTTTTTATAAATTTTTATAATTAATGTTCGGTTTTTAGTCAGATATTTGGAATAACCTTCTTTTTTATCTTTGATTTTAATGTAAAGAAGCTATCGTTTGAGTTTAAGTAATTTTTACAATGTTGAATGGGAGAGTGACGCTTGACTTTAGTAAGTTACATTTGTTACAATACTTACATAAAGTAAGTTAAACCCATGAAGGGAGAGAGTAAGATGGAAAAAAGAACTAGCGGAATTCACCATATTACGGCCATTGTAGGCAATCCACAGGAGAACGTTGATTTTTACGCAGGTGTGCTTGGTTTACGACTCGTGAAGAAAACAGTTAACTTTGATGACCCAGGCACATACCATCTTTATTTTGGAAATGAAGAGGGATCACCAGGAACCATCATGACGTTCTTCCCTTGGCCAGGAGCCTATAGCGGAAGAACGGGAGCAGGGCAAGTGGGAGTAACCTCTTTCGTCGTGCCGGAGAACTCACTTGACTTTTGGGAAAATCGTTTGACCACCTTTAACGTACCTTATGAAAAAACGGAGCGCTATGGTGAACATTACTTAACATTTGACGATCCGCATGGGCTTCATCTTGAATTGGTGAGCCGCAGCGAAGGCAAGAACAGTGAATGGTCATTTGGCGGTGTCTCAGCGGATGTGGCAATCAAAGGATTTGGAGGCGCTGTGTTATTGTCAGGTGCTCCTCATAAAACGATGAACTTGCTGACAGATGTAATGGGTATGGAAAAAGTAGGAGAAGAAGGAGAGTATGTCCGGTTTAGAACATCTTCTGATTTGGGAAATATTATTGATGTGAAAACAACTGCACAACCAAGAGGAATGATGGGCACAGGTACCGTCCATCACATTGCCTGGCGTGCATCAGATTACGAAGACCACGAGCAATGGAGAAGCCATGTGGGAAATAACGGCTATGAAGTCACTCCCATTATTGACCGGCAATATTTTAACGCGGTGTACTTCAGGGAATCCGGCGGTATTCTTTTTGAAATTGCGACTGATCCTCCCGGATTTGCGCGCGATGAGCCAAAAGATGTTATGGGGAAAAATCTGCTTCTCCCACCGTGGCTTGAACCTGAGCGTGAAAAAATTGAAGCGGTATTGCTGCCTGCTGATGCCCGCGTATTGAAGGAGGACCAATCATGATGAAGCATATTTTTAATAAAGGAACCAATGCAGATGCGCCAGTTTTGCTTTTGCTCCATGGAACCGGAGGGAACGAGGAGGACCTCGTTCCTCTTGGTTCCCTCATTTCTCCGGAGTCTTCCATTTTAAGTGTAAGAGGAAATGTTTTGGAAAATGGCATGCCCCGCTTTTTTAGACGATTGGCGGAAGGCGTGTTTGACGAAGACGATTTAAAGTTCCGTACAAAAGAATTGCACGATTTTTTGGATGAAGCCGCAGGCAAATATGAATTTGACCGCAATAACGTGGTGGCAGTCGGTTACTCCAACGGCGCTAACATTGCCGGCAGCTTATTGTTTCATTATGAAGAGAGTTTGCGCGGAGCTGTTCTCCATCATCCAATGGTTCCACTAAGAGGAATTCAACTACCCGACTTAAACGGAGTTAACGTATTTATCGGCGCAGGAAAGAACGATCCGATCTGCCCGCCCCAGGAAACTGAAGAGCTGGAACACCTTTTGAAAGAGGCAGGAGCCGAAGTGGAAACGCATTGGGAAAATTATGGCCATCAGCTTACACAGCCAGAAGCAGAGCGAGCTGCGGCCTGGTTTCAAAAATACTACTTTTAAATTTGACCCAGGGGAAGGAGAACCTTCATGAAATCCATCGATCCATCACAATTATCTGACCGGGAAAACTATAAATTTCTGACGGGAAGCGTCATACCCAGACCTGTCGCTTTTGTTACTTCCTTAACAAAAGAGGGTATATTGAATGCGGCGCCTTTCAGCTATTTCAATGTTGTCTGTTCATCACCCCCGCTCATCTCTGTTTCTGTCCAGCGCTCAAACGGCAATCCAAAGGATACCGCCAGGAACGCTATGGAGGCAGGGGAGTTCGTGGTTCACATTTCCGATGAAAGCTATGTGGAAGCCATCAACAAAACAGCTGCCAGCCTACCACCAGATGAAAGCGAGGTGGAGCTCGCTTCCCTTACCCCGGTAGATAGTACGGCTGTCGGAGTTCCTGGACTGCGGGAAGCAAACATCCGTCTTGAATGTGTGCTGGACCAATCTATCCCCCTTGGCGGAACAAGTGAAAATCCCGCTTGCGATCTGCTGATCGGGCGTGTCGTCCACTACCATATTAAAGAAGAACTCTATGAAGAGGGACGGATTGATGCTGTTGGTTTAAAACCGGTGAGCCGTCTGGCAGGCAATAATTACTCCAGGCTCGGTGATATTTTTACATTAGAACGGCCGGAATAGCAGCTGAATCGTATGACGCATATTTTTTCAGGAGGAATCTTTAATGGAAAAAAGAGCTTTTGGAAAAACGGACATGGAAGTTTCAGTATTGGGATTTGGCGGGGCGGAAATCGGATTTTCAGGCGCTACTGCAGAAACGGTGGACCGGCTACTGGGCAGTGCGCTCGATGCAGGACTGAATTTTATCGATACGGCCGAATGCTACGGCAACAGCGAGGAATTGATTGGAAAAACGATGTCTCACGAGAAGGAACGACTTCTACTTGATTACCAAGTGCGGACATGCCTCTGGATTGTGTGATTGCGAAGCGCCCGATAGCCAATGTTGCCTGGAAGTCGGGGGAAAAGCCGGACAATGAATACATTCAGGAGTATTGGGAGCGCCCGCAGCATCTCCAATATGATTTTCTGGACAATGAATTTACTGCCTCTGTGGAGAAAGCTCTTCGTTTTACATTAAGCACTCCTGGTGTTCATACAGCAATTGTTGGAACCCAGAATCCGGAGCGCTGGACCAAGAACGCACAGCTGCTCGCAAAAGGGGCACTGACGAAAGATGAATATGATGCCATCCGCAACAAATGGAGAAAACCATCTCAAGAAAATTGGGTTGGCCAAGTATAAAGAAAACCAAAAACAAGCCTTCATCCCGCAATCTGAGATGAAGGCTTGCTTTATTTTAGAAAAATAAACCCGATCATAACAATGGCGGGAATTCCGTAAATCAGGGACTGCTGAAAGGTCATTTCCCTATCCAGCCTTTCCTTCCATGTCTTGTAAGCTGAACGTTTCTTCACATACCAATTACCGCTGTTCATGAAAATGCACCTCTTTTTGTAAGGGATTTTTTTAAAAGAAATCGGTGTAATTGATTACTTTAAATTTTCCCGGAACGACATGTTTTTAACCTCGTATTCGACAGAAAATGCAGATTTTTAACGAAGTTGTGGTAGCATAGATGGAAATGAAATGATAAAAGAAGGGTTATCGCTACGATTATCCTTTTAAATGGATTAAAATAGAAAAAGAGAGTGAAAAGCCAGGAGGGAAAGTGGAAGTGAAACAGAGATTAGGTATAATGTTGATCGCGTTGCTGCTCATGGTGATTGCCGGGTGTTCCGACAGTCCAAATCCCGAGCAGAGAATTAAAGATTATATGAAAAACTGGCAGTCTATGAATTTCAATAAGATGTACGATATGCTGTCTGACAGCAGTAAGAAAGCCATCAAAAAGGATGACTTTGTAAAAAAGTATTCTGCGATTTACGGAGGAATCAAAGCTCAAAAGATTTCGATCAAGCCAGCGATTCCAAAAGAAGAGCCGGAACCTGATAAAAATGGAAACATTACGTATACATACAACGTAAAAATGGATACAGTTGCTGGCCCTGTAAGCTATAAGCACAAGATAAAAATGAAGGAACAGGAAAAAAACGACAAGAAGAACTGGTACATTAATTGGGACTACTCACAGATCTTCCCGGGAATGGAGAAGGGGGATAAGGTGAGAGTACAGACCAATAAAGCAAAACGTGGAGAAATTCTCGACCGCAACGGCAATGGACTTGCCGTTAACGGGATGGCTTACCAGGTGGGAATTGTTCCGCAGAACCTTCCTGATAAAAAAGAGGCCAGCAAAGAAGAACTCGCAAAAGTGCTTGGAATCGATAAGAAAACCATTGATAATGCCCTGAATGCTTCATGGGTTCAGCCTGGTTTCTTTGTTCCTGTTAAAACCATTGCTGAAGATGATCCGCGCCTGAAAAAGGTGGAGAAAATTAAAGGGATTTCCACTCAATCGATAGAGACAAGGGTTTACCCTTATAAGGAAGCCGCGTCCCATCTTACCGGATTCGTTCAGCCGATCAAAGCCGATGAGCTTAAAAAACTGCAATCTCAAGGCTATGAATCTACCGACGTGATCGGAAGAAGAGGACTTGAAAAGTTTTATGAGAAACAGCTTCGCGGAACAAACGGCGGTGTCATCCGTATTGTTGATTCGGCGGAAAATGAAAAAAGGAAAGTGGCCGAAAAAGAAGCAGTTGACGGAAAATCGATATCCTTGAACATTGATATGTATCTTCAGTCGGATCTGTACAATCAAATGAAAAAGGATGTCGGCACCGCTTCTGCCATCAATCCAAAAACCGGGGAAGTCCTAGCGCTTGTAAACAGTCCTGGATTTGATCCGAATGATTTTGTTCTTGGCATTTCCTCGTCGAAATATCAAAGCCTGGAAAAAGATCCGAAGCAGCCGATGTTAAACCGTTTCGCCTATACCTACGCACCTGGCTCTACCTTCAAGCCGATTACAGCATCCATCGGCCTTGAAACCAACAAGCTGGATCCGAATAAGGAAGTTCAGATATCGGGCAAAAAGTGGCAGAAAAAGGGCTGGGACAAGAAGTTTGTAACCCGCGTGGCAACAGTGCCATCCGTCGATCTGGAGAAGGCGTTGATGTATTCCGATAACATTTATTTTGCTCAAACCGCACTGGCCATTGGAAAAGACGATATGGTAAAGGGCGCAGAAAAGTTTGGATTTAATGAAGATATACCATTTGAACTGGACTTTGAAAATTCTTCACTGACAAAGGATGATATCAATTCAGAAGGCATGCTTGCTGATACAGGTTACGGGCAGGGCAGAGTGGAAATGAACATTTTGCACCTCGGGCTCTCCTACACACCATTTATCAACAATGGCAACTTGATCGCTCCAAAATTGGAGAAAGAAGACAAGCCTGAAGAAAAAATCTGGAAGAAAAATGTAATCTCGCCTGAAACGGCTTCAAGAATCCGGAGTGATCTTGTGAAGGTGGTGGAGGACAAGAGAGGGACCGGCTATAAGCCGCCTTTGAAGAATTTAGTTCTTGCCGGCAAGACGGGCACCGCCGAATTGAAGTCCAAGATTGGTGAAAAAGGTAAGGAAAACGGCTACTTCGTGGCATTCAATCAAAAAGATCCGAGCCTTCTGATTTCCATGATGATCGAAGGTGTTCAGGATAAAGGCGGCAGCCACTATGTTGTGCCGAAAGTCAAAAATACATTTAAATCGTATATGAAAGAAAAGCCTCTTCGCTAAGAAGAGGTTTTTCCTGCCTAAGGGAAGAATGATAGTAAGTATATTTTCTTTATTCATTAAACAAAGGGTGATCTTCATGCAAAGTCCTCTACTTTTTAATATGAATATTGGCACACAAAAACCGGAAAGCATCAGGAATACGGCAACCAAGTGCCCGTTTTGTGATCGAGAAAGCCTTACAGATATCCTGGAAGAAAAGGGAGATATCATTTGGCTGAAGAACAAGTATCCTGTGCTGGCCGATGCCTTTCAAACCGTTTTGATTGAAACGAAGGATTGTTTTTCGGAGCTTTCCGAGTACAGCAAAGACCATCTCTACACATTGATTGACTTTGGCCTTCAAGCATGGGAAAAAACAATTGAAAGCGGGGATTACAAATCCGTTATCTTTTTTAAAAACCATGGGCCGTTCTCGGGAGGAACACTTCGCCACCCGCATATGCAGATTATTGGCTTCAAGGAAGCGGATTACCATGAAAACATCAGTGCTTCTCAGTTTGAGGGCTTACCCATTGACCAGCAATATGGTATTGAATTTAACATATCCACCAAACCAAAAATGGGGTTTTATGAGCTGAATATTCTTATGAAAGACCGGGGAAAAACAAAGGAACTGGCGGATTACATTCAGTTGTCCACACACTTCCTGTTGAATCATTTTAATAAAAACTGCAGCAGCTACAACCTTTTCTTTTACCGGATGGATGAGACCATCATCGCAAAAGTGGTGCCGCGCTTTGCCGCTTCCCCGCTGTATGTCGGTTATTCCTTCCCGCAAGTCGCAAGCAATATTGATGCAGTCGCAGAAAAGATCAAATCGCTCTATTTATAGGACAGTAATTACATATTTTGCAAGGTAGACGGGAAGGGGAAAGGGGAATTTGGAGGAGAAAAAAGTAACTTGGCTGGAACTCTTTTACGATTTGTTGTTTGCAGCAGCAGTAGCCAAGGCAACACATGCGATACTGCATGTAGAAGAGGGTTATATTCATACTGAATATCTTGTGAAATTTGTATTGATGTTTGTTCCTGTTTGGTGGGCATGGACCGGGCAGACCATGTTCATTAACCGGTTTGGTGAAGACTCTTCGTATCAGCGCCTGTTTATGATTCTTCAAATGGTGTTCGTATTGACCATGATCTCGAGTCTGTCTGTAGATTTTGATCATTATTATCTTTCATTTCTGATCGGCTATTTGGGCCTTAGAGGATTAACGGCCATTCAGTATCTGGTGGTTCAGGATGTGGAAAAGGGAGATGTAAAGCGTATTGCCTGGTATTTGGGCAGAACCTTTTGGATCGGCATTGCTGTGTCCTCCCTATCCCTTTTCTTTGATTCCTGGTTTCGCTATGCGGTACTGTATGCAGGCATTGTTATTGATATGCTGATGCCCATCGTGGGGCGCCGATATCTTGTAAAAGGCCCGCCGCATACTGCTCATTTGTTGGAACGGTTTGCTTTATTAACCTTAATTCTCTTTGGAGAAACGGTGGTCAGTACGCTGGCCGTGATGCAGCCCCAAAAAAGGGATTGGAACTCTATCTCATTTTCCATTCTTTCTTTCATCCTGATCATTGCCATGTGGTGGCAGTATTTTGACAACGTGGAAAAGAAAGTGAACAAGGAAATTCAAACCGCGGGGCAAACCATCATATACGGCCATTTGTTTATTTTAATGTCGTTGAGTATGATTGCAGCTTCCATACAGCTGTTGTTTCTGCACGAAGTCGACTATTCATTCATCGTGTATTTTGTATTTGGTTCTGTATTCGTTTACTTTGTGGCTACCACTCTTGTCTTTCATCAGTACAGGTATGAAAAAGATCGTTTAGGCTACCAACATCTTGGGCTTTTTTTAGGAGTTCTTGTTGCTTTCTTAATCATTAATCTTATTGTTGTAACCCCAAATATCTTGATTATTGGTGAACTGGCTCTGTTTTTTATCCTTTATGCTGTATTAACCACAAGGTGATCATATAAAAAAGGCGCTGTGCATTTTACATAACGCCTTTTTGCTTTTTACTCTGACCCGCTGGGATCCACTTCATCCCATGACATGGTGGTTACTTCGGTAAACTCTCCGTTTTCAATCTCTTCTTCAGTTGCCTCTTGATTTAATTCCTCTGCGTCATTCATTCCGGGTGCAACAGTGGGTTCGTCTTTGCGTTCCTTTTTCATGGTTTCTGTTCCTCCTTTCTATTTGCATGGTATTCGAAGTATCCCCTGTAATTAGGAGATTAATCCCATCCGATCCTTTTCTTTAGGGAAAACAAGGGATTTTAACGCCTGTGGTGAAGTAATAATCTAGGTACAAATGAGGATGCACAACCGCAATGGTTTTACATTTTTTATCAATCCAGGGGAGGTAATCAATGATGATGAATGTGCCTTTACGTGTTACAGCGATGATGGAGCATGCCGAAATGTTTTTCCCTAAAAAAACGGTAGTCAGCCGGACGGCTTCTGGTATTCGAAAGTTTACGTACCGTGAAATCGCCAATCGGACAAGGCGGCTGAGCAGTGCGCTGAAAAAAAAAGGGGTCCAAAAGGGAGATAAGGTAGGAACACTGGCCTGGAACCATCACCGGCATCTCGAAGCTTATTTCGGGATTCCGGGAGCAGAAGCTGTTCTTCATACGATCAATATTCGCTTATCACCTGCTCATATTGCTTATATCATCAATCATGCAAAAGACAAAGTGCTTTTGATTGATCAGGATATATTACCGCTGATTGAAGGGATCAGGGAAGAGATTCCAGGTGTGCAATCGTTCATCCTGATGACCGATGAGCCAGAACTGCCTGATTCCCCATTACAGCCGCTTTATCATTATGAAGCCCTGCTCGATGAAGGTGATCCGAACTTTGCTTTTAATCCGGATATTGATGAAAATGAACCGGCGGGCATGTGCTATACATCTGCCACCACAGGAAATCCAAAGGGTGTTGTCTATTCCCATCGGGGGATCGTTCTTCACAGTATGGCACTCGGCCATGTGGATGGAGGAAGTGTTTCAGAATCCGATATCTGTATGCCTGTCGTTCCAATGTTTCATGTGAACGCCTGGGGTCTTCCATTTGCGGCCGTCTGGTTCGGGACCACCCAAGTACTTCCGGGGCCACAGTTTACTCCAAAGCTTCTAGCGGAACTGATTGAACAGGAGAACGTCACCATTACTGCAGGAGTGCCGACGATTTGGCTCGGATTGCTGAAAGTGCTTGATGAAGGGGATTATGATACAAGCAGTCTTCGTTATATTTTATGCGGGGGTTCAGCTGCACCTAAAGGGCTGATCCAGGCATTTGAATCCAGGCATGACATTCCGTTTGCACACGCATATGGCATGACAGAAACCAGTCCCCTTGTGGTTTTTTCCCGAATTAAAAGCTACCAGCAGGATCTCAGCGACGAAGAAAAGCTGAATATCCGGGCAAAGCAGGGATACCTGGTACCGGGCGTGGAAATGAAGGTAATAGGCGCAAATGGAGATGTCAAATGGGATGGCAATGAAATGGGAGAGCTTTATCTTCGGGGCAACTGGATCGCTGATGAATATTACGGTG
This sequence comes from Fictibacillus sp. S7, assembly GCF_004127935.1. Lineage (NCBI taxonomy): Bacteria > Bacillati > Bacillota > Bacilli > Caryophanales > Fictibacillaceae > Fictibacillus > Fictibacillus sp. S7. Next base: position 4,256,824 of record NZ_QJKL01000001.1, read on the forward strand.
AAGAATCTTCCGCCTTTGAAGACAGCTGGCTTCATACCGGTGATGTTGTCACAGTGGATGAGGAAGGGACAATAAAAATTGTGGACCGCACGAAAGATTTGATCAAGAGCGGGGGAGAGTGGATTTCATCTGTTGATCTTGAAAACGCTCTCATCGCTCATGAGGATATATTCGAGGCTTGCGTGGTAGCGGTTCCTGATCCAGAGTGGCAGGAGCGGCCGATCGCCTGTGTGGTGTTGAAGGAGGGAGCCCGTAGCACGGTCACTAAGGAAGACATCAAAGAGTATTTAAAACCGCAGTTTGCCAAATGGTGGATCCCGGACGATGTTTTGTTTATGGATGAAATTCCAAAAACATCGGTCGGCAAGTTTTTAAAACGTGCCCTCAGAGATCAGGTTCGTGATTACTATGCAAGTGAAGGTACAGTAGAGACGAAATAAACCATCAGGCTGCCTCTGCTTTTAGCAAAGGCAGCTTCTACATGAAAGAGTAGAGGTGTCAGACGTGTTAATTACAGAACTTCAGTTTAAAGATGAACTCCTGAAAACGATTATTGATAATGCCTTTCATTGCGTGGTTGTCATTGACATTAACGGCATCATTACCTATTTAAATCAGGCGTATTGCGATTTTATTAAAGTGGATCAGCAAGAATCGGTCGGCAGGCATGTGACCGATGTGATTGAAAATACGAGAATGCATATAGTGGCCAGGACCGGAAAAGAGGAGATTGCCGATTTGCAGTTCATTGAAGGCAATTATATGATCGCGGATCGCCTTCCCATCCGTCAGGCCGGCAAGGTCGTTGGTGCCGTTGGAACCGTTACCTTCAGAGATACTGAAGAGTGGCGGACCATGAACTCCCATATCAAAAACCTGTTAACGGAACTGGAATATTACCGCAGTGTTCAGGAGGAGAATACCGGTGCGAAATATTCTCTCCATGATATTGTAGGCTCTTCATCCGAGGTGAAGGTTTTAAAAGAGCGGATCAAAAAAGTAGCGGCAAGTGACGTTTCAGTGCTGATTCGGGGTGAAAGCGGGACAGGCAAGGAACTGTTTGCCCACAGCATCCATCAATTAAGTGAACGCTCAAATAAGCCTTTCATAAAGGTCAATTGCGGTGCCATCCCGGAACATCTTTTGGAATCGGAGCTGTTCGGTTACGAGGAAGGAGCTTTTACCGGTGCCAAAAGGGGAGGCAAGCTTGGTAAATTTCAACTGGCTGACGGAGGAACCATTTTTCTCGATGAAATCGGTGATATGCCCCTTCACATGCAGGTGAAGTTGCTGCGCGTGCTTCAGGACCGTGAAGTGGAAGCGGTCGGCAGTGTGAGGCCGGTAAAGGTGGATGTTCGTGTGATCGCGGCCACCAATAAACCGCTGGAGAAAATGGTAGAGGAGCAGCGGTTTCGGGAGGATTTGTTTTACCGAATCAATGTGATTCAGGTGAACATCCCTCCATTGCGTGACCGGCCGGAAGATATTAAAGAACTCTCCCGGCATTTTCTTGCCAAAATCAATAAGCGTTCCGGACGCCGGATACTGGGACTTCAGGAAGATGTTGCCGGTTTGTTTGACAGCCACAATTGGCCCGGCAACGCGCGCGAGCTTGAAAATGTCATCGAAGCCGCCGTCCATTTGTGCCATGGTGAGCGGATCACAAAAGACGCCCTTCCTGATTACTTAAAAGAAGTTTCCGTGCTGTCCCTGGGGAAACGCAGCCTGAAGGAGATCATGGAGGAAACAGAAAGGCGGGTGTTGCAGGCTGCGCTAAGGGAGCACCATGGCGACCGGCTGAAGACTGCCAAAACTCTCGGTATCGGCAAGACAAGTTTGTATGACAAGCTGAAGAAGTATGGAGTGGAGTGAGGGGGGCGTGAAGTCGAAAGAGAGTAAGCGTAGTTGACATAATATGGTGTTGTTCAGTAAATTTTCAATTTCGGCCAGTAAATCATTCAAACACGCATGTATTTTATTTTTTGGCGGCTCAAACAGGGGATGTTTACTTATTAAAATCCCCTGAATCACGAAAAATACATTAGCCACAGCCAATTCCGGCATTTTCTTCTTGTACCGTCCTCCTCCGTAGCTTGCAAAATGTGAGGTCCCTTAAACTGCAAGAAACTGGCTCCTTCAAAAAACGAAAATATTTCTTAACTTTTCCTGAGTAAGCTCATCTCCCCAAATCCACTTTGCTGATTTTCCAAGCGGACCATGGTGTCAGCCTCGCCACTGTGATGTGAATCAGCGTCTTTTCCACACCTTTATTTTCTCTGTAAATCACCGTTTTAACGGGAATAACGGTTTTAAACGTGCGATGCTTTTTTGATTCTTTCCCCCGGATATCATAATGGATGGCGGTTACGCCTTTACCCGTTTTCAAAAGCTTTTTGCGTTCCACCCCTTTTTCAGGAAGAACCGGTTTCATCAAATCTGGATCATTTTCTTTGAGTGACAATAAGTACATTTGAACAATCTGATGCGGGTTGGCGTGATGAGCGTAATCTTGAAGTTTTCCCCCTGCTTTTAAGATCATCAATTTATGAGAAGGATCCGCGTTGCGTGTTTTATGCGTGGTGCTTCCGGCGAAATGAATGCAAAAATGGCCCGGAAAGCCGTTTTGTAGCGCTCCCGCTCCGTGGGGCATGCCATGCATGGAAGCGGCCAGCATTTTCCCCTTAACCGGTATGAGGATAGCCCGCCGGCGCCAGCTCCATTTCCCGTTATAAAGGTGCTTCAGGACTGCGGTGTCTTTATAGGTCAACGGCTGAACATCGGCATGTTTGTTCCCGGCGCGGCGCTGGACAGAAAAATAAAAGCCGGTTTCCAGGTCAATGACCTTGAATTTTTTTCCGGTAGGCAAAAGCCGGTTCACTTTTTCCCATTTTAAAATGGTTCCTTTTTCTGGAACAGGATAGACGGTAAAAGGGAATTCGCTTGCTTCTGCTGCATGGAAGGGAAGGATCATTAGCATAAGAACAAAAAGAAAAGTAAGGCGGATTTTTCGGCTGTCCATGTCTTTTATCTCCTTGAAATTTTTTTCTTTTTTAATATCTCAATGATCTCCCAAAAATAACCGTTTTTTTTCCCGTTACCATGGCAAAAGAGCCACATTTTAAGATTTCGGGCTTATCACTTTGGGCCAAGTAATCACCTTTCTTCTCCTTATCCCATATCTTGTATATTATCCTGTGGGAACAGGGGGGCTAACGGTGGTTTATATAAAAGGGAAGCAACTGAACACATTAGAAGATATACCGGGATTCGGACAATTTTCTGAGGCCCAGCGTGCAACTGCGGTACGACTGCTGAACAGCAGGGAGTCTTTTTTTTATGATAGTTCCAGGCAGCTTCAATTCGAAATCACATATCGTGCAAACATTGTTTCATCTGCTTATGCGCTGAAGAACAGCGGAGCGCGGTTTGCCACGTTTCAAACAGCAAGAGCGAACCGGAAATTCTGGATTTTAACGGCCTATGGTGGATTTCTGATCCGTCCGGATGTCACACCGGCGGATGCGATTACCGATATTTTTGTTAATGGACGAAAATATGCCTTCGAATGTACCACCGCCATGATGATTATCCTCTATAAAGGGTTGCTGGAGACGATTGGACCGACAACCTTTAATCAGCTGTTTCGGGGATTGTTGTTGTGGAGCACTGAACATGATGAGGACCTTCAGCTGACTGCTGTGACGAGCGGGGATTCCTTGCCGGGGGACATCCGCTACATTCAGAATCCGGAGTTTCATCCTGCGACTCCTCAGTGGCAGGGCGAGAATTTGATTGACTTAGGAAATGGGATGTTTTTCGGCCATGGCATCGGAGTGGGAATGATCGGTGAATTCATTGAAATTCTCAACCAGCGCAGGCGTCCGGGAGCCACGACGTCGGCTTTTTTGACCGCGCAGATCATCCGTCCCAACTTTAGAAGAATGGCTGAATACACAGGACATCCGCTTCGGCGTCTGCTTGTATAAAAAAACCACCCGGCAAATGATAACCGGGTGGCTTTTACTGGTCTTTTATTGAATGTAAGGAAGCGGGTTAACCGCGTTGGTTTTACCAACGTTCCAAGGTCCTTTATGGAGCTCGAAATGAAGATGCTGTCCAGTGGAGTGGCCAGTGCTGCCCATGTGCCCAAGAGTTTGTCCCTGGGAAACCGTCTGACCGGTGCTTACTGCGCGGTCTCTCATGTGCGCATAAACAGTCGTGTAAAGCTGTCCATCAATATAATGGGACAGGAAAACCACATTTCCGTATGAAGATGAGGTGTAGGAGCGGATTACCGTTCCGGATGCAGCTGCATGGATTGGAACAATACCTCCAGCTGCGATGTCAATGCCTGCATGGAACTTGTTCCATCTTGAACCAAGCTGTGAAGTAACAACACCTGCTGACGGGAAGATGAACTTTCCGGAGGAACTAGGCGGTGTGTAGGATGGTTCTGGCTGTGGCTCAGGCCTAGGCTCAGGTTTAGGAGCAGGAGCCGGTGCTGGCGCAGATTCATGAGCCGGTTGGCTTGGTTTCTCCTTTGCTGCACGTTCAGCCGCTGCTTTTTGGGCGGCTTCTCTTGCTGCTGCTTCTTTTGCTGCTTTAGCCGCAGCCGCTTTAGCTGCCGCCTCACGACGGGCACGCTCTGCTGCTTCTTTTTTCGCTCGTGCAATTTCTGCTTTGATCGCTTTTTCCTGGTCGGCAAGAAGAGCATCTTTCTCTTCAAGCTGGCCGATATCATCATGAAGGTGGTTTTCTTCGCTGCGAAGCTGCTTCATGATCTTATTTTTCTTGCTTTTTTGATCCTTCAGCTGGCCGTTCAATGAATTCAGCTCATCCAATTGGCCGTTCAGTGAAGAAAGCTTTGACTCCACCTGCTGCTTTTTTTGTTCAACTGCCTCCTTGTCACGCCTATGTTCTTCCAGAATCGTTTTATCCTGCTCCGCAATGATGTTCAAGCTGATCATGCGGTCAAGGAAATCACCGAATCCCTGTGAACCAAGCAGCACTTCTATGTATTTTACAGGGCCGCCTGTTTCATACATATTGCGAACACGCTCTTTCAGTAAGGCATCACGTGCCTTAATGCGTTTTTCAAGTTCTGTAATTTCACTTTTCAATTTTTCGATGTCCGCTTTTGTTTGAGCGATCTCATCTTTTTTGGTTTGAATATCGTCAGCTGTCTTCTGTAACGACGCTTGGAGTTTATCCAATTCCTTCAGGAGCTGGTCCTGTTCACCCTGTACTTTTTTAACCTGCTTGTTTTTCTTGGCTTGTTCCGCATGGTTTTCGGCTTGCTTTTGTTGAACATCTTTCAGCGTTTCTGCAGAAGCTGATGTGTATGTAAATCCGGATAGTCCAATACTAATTGTTAAGGCTGCAGTTAAAATCTTCCTCTTCAACAATAAGTCCCCCTTTTCGTGCAAATGTTACCAGTCTATTAATCACAGAGATTATTATAGCATTTAAAATCGACAAGTTTTCGTGAAATAATATTACATTTGTATTTCATAATGTTACAGAAAACGTTGTAATTTGACATTAACTTGGATAAATGAGCCAATTTACCTGGATAGTGGACATGATTTACTGCAGGGAGAAACCTAATTTTGTCGAGTTTTATCAGAACCTCAGCATTTATGAAATAAAATAGTTTTATAATGAAAGAATTGAAAGCAAATAAGAAAAAAAACAGCATCCACTGCAGGTTGAGAGGATGCTGTTCCAGGGTTATGGAGTTGGTTTTTGACGGTCAAGTGGAAGGGTGATGCACCTAAAGGCACCGCCTGATTTAATGATCTCGGTAATGTCCACTTCAATCACGTGATAGCCTCTTTCTTTGAGTTTTGCATTGATTTTTTTATTTACCGGCAGGGCAAAAATGGTTTTGTCCCCGATCGACAATATATTTGTACCGAGCGTAAATTGCTCATCTTCATCAATTTCAATCGTTTGGTACCGGGAAGTCAGCAGTTTTAATTCTTCTTCATGGAATGCAGGAGGGTAAATGATGGCTTCCTCTGGTGATAAAACGTTGAACACACAGTCAAGATGCAAATATTTCTCGTTGAAGGGAACCGGAATGATGGTATATTCAGGCTCATGCTTCTGGAGATTGGCAATTGCTTCCCGGCTTGTGCGGTGGCTCACACCAACATACACGGTTTTTCGGTCCAGAAGCACATCACCGCCTTCAATACTGTCATGCTGCAAATCCTTGATCGTAATGTGCTCTTCATTCATCCACTCTTTCAGTATCTTTTCTTCTCCCTGCCTGATTTCCCGCCCCATTGCGGAGATATACAGCGTATGTCCGATGGTAAAGCCGATATCTCTCGTGAAAACCTGCTCCGGATATTCCTGTATGGCTGGAAGACAGTGCACCGTAATCCCTTTCTCTTCAAGGGCCTTGATAAATCTCTTATGCTGTTTTACCGCAAGCTCTGTGTCGATATTTTCGTCAGCATAGTATTTCTGTGTTTCATTGATGACTTCACGAATTTTCATGAACTTGGGCTCACAAAGAATTACATCTTTCAATTGGTCATATTCGCTATAACAGGCCATTTGATCCCTCATTTTCTACATCGTTTTCTCATCGCATCTGTAAAGACTCCTGCTATATTCTTTCCAAAAAACGAGAAAACATGCTAAAGGCTTAGCTTTCCAACAGCTTTGTAATGGTGTAAGCGATCATTTGCTGAGTAGCAATCAGAGTTGAAAGATGAAGGCGCTCGGTCCATTTATGCGCATCCCGGCCCAATGGACCTAAATTCATCACTGGCATCGTCAGCTCCTTCATTTCATCCAATGGAAGGTTGTACCGTTCACCGTAAACTGGCATGTTGTCCAGCAGCGGGCGCAGTTCCTCTTGTTTATAGGACAGGCCGACATAGCTCAAGTCGGAAAGTCCGGCAAAATAGTTTTGTTTTTTTAATGTGATTTGAAATTGTTTTTCAGCAAACTGGATGACATCTCCTGAAACCTCCTGGATCAATGAATTCTCCCTCGACGATACGGCTGGATAGAAGGGAGGGGCATAAAAAAGAACGATCATAGGCGCATATTGCTTGCAAAGGCTGGCCAGATCATTGACCAGCATGGTGGTTACATCCCGGTCATCGAGATGGGGGTGGGTCGACAAAATATAGTTTTCACGTCTTGTGATCTCCTCCTGACCATGAAGTTCAAGTGCTTTTTCATACAGCTCCTGAAACGTTAAGACAGATATGGGGGTTTTTTTTACGTCAAAAGGGACCAGTTTTGAGTAAGCAAGCGCTTTTTTATAAAAAAAGGATTCCACGTTTTTGGCCGCCTCTTTTGCAAGTCCGAGCAGCTGCCGGTTCACTTCTGTAAAGGATTTTTCCATTAACAGCAAATTAAACATCGTGACGGCTGCATGAGGGATCTGAACGGAATAATGGTCTTTTAAATCTTTCTGAAGCAGATTGGCAGGTGGCGGTATGGCTTCATCCTCAAGTGTTTCGCAAAAGTCGAGATTCAGCTCCAGCCTTTTTGTGATTTCTGCTGTCATCAGATTACCGTTTAATCCGCCAAAGGGTTCACCCACATGGGTTTCCCGGCCGTAACAAAGAAAACCGGGAAGTACTTTGCCCACTGTACCCGTGTACAAATAATGATTCTTGTCCCCTGGGTAGCGGGTAAAGGCAGGTTCTCCGTTCAGGCAGGCTTTATAGGAAATTGAGAATTGTTTTTTCAATTGCTCGAGAGCGGGGATGGCAGCCAGCATACCGGCGGAATTCACTTCTTCGTCGGGAACGGAAACCATCAAAATGTTTCCGGGGAAGTGACCCTCGGCCGCCTTTTCGATCATGGAAAGGTGTAGGGCAACGCCGGCTTTCATATCCATGGTGCCGCGTCCAAACAGCCATTGGCCATTCTCCAAATCTTCCATTAATTCATCCGGCAGATTTTGCAGTTGTTCGATTTGTTCCGTCAGTTCTGATGGACGGAAGGCAAGATGTTTTAAATCGCCATAGTCTTCTATGTTTACCACATCAAAATGGCTTAACAAGATAACAGTATCCTTGTGTGAGCCGTTTCGGACAAAGGCCGTTAATAGCTTGCGTCCATCCGGCATGGGGAGAAGCTGCAAATGGCCGGGGTTTTCTTTGTAATAATCCAGAGAGTTTAGCGTGTAGTAGAGATGTTCAGCCATCGCAATTTCAGCCGGTTCAGTGGAGATACTTGGTATCTCAACAAGTTCTTTTACAAGTGCCGTGAGTGATTCCTTGTCTTGCCATCTGCTCATATGATCCCTCTTTTCTATGAAGTAGCTTGCTTTCTATTGATTGATATTATCCTAACACAAATTGTAAATTATTAAGAATCTTAAGAAAGATTGAAGGTTTGAACCTTATTCTTCCTTTACTCATTGAGCAGTTTTTTCATGAGAAACCACCTGAAAACTTTTACTTCTCCTACATTCCGGTATCTTTACCATTGATCTGTATTTCCATTTGCTTCGGTGTTACCTTGATCTCCGGATTGCGTCCAGCCGTCCGTGCAACTCAAGTGGATGTTTTGAAAGCATTGAGAAGGGATATATAATAGAGTAGCCGCCTTTTTAAAAAAGGTGGCTTTTTAATTGGATTATAAAGCAAAATCACATGCTTATTGATAAAATAAAGGGTATAAAAGAAGTTGTTAATGGTGGAGAGGAAGCGAATCAATGGTAGAAACAATAGAGGAAATCGGCCGGTGGATCAGCAGCCAAAGTAAAAAAGAGTTCATAAATCAAAATACGAGAGACCATGTTTTTCTTTTGGATGTTGGCATGATTTCTGAATTTATTGATTTGATCGGTCAAAATTTGCATAAAGATAAGGAAGACTTAAAAAAAAGCATCGATCCTTGGACAAGGAGAGCGGCGGATTTCTATTACCGTTATCAAAAAGAGATGGAGACAGCCATCCAGGAGTTAAGTTTGCTGCGCCAGGAAATATGGAGTAAATTGGAGTACGCCTTTGAACAAGAGCTTTTTACAGGATTTAATGTTTTTGAGATGGGTTCATTGTTGATCAGAAATAATGATTATACCATCTACTCTTTAAGCCGGGCCTTTGAAAACAAATATAAGGATGATGTGGCTCATAAAGAAGAATTGCTGAAGGAGCAAGAATCCGTGATTTCTGAACTTTCGGTGCCTATGATTCCTTCTATTATTCCCGATACTATCCTTGTTCCTTTAGCTGGTGATCTTTCTGTATACCAACTGGAGCAAATTCGTACCAGACTTTTGTATGCTGTAGCCAGCCAGAGAATGACCACGGTTGTGGTGGATTTTACAGGAATTACTACGCTCCAGGTTTCGGCACTGGGAATACAGGAACTGGCTCTGCAAATTGAACAGTTGACTGCTTCTTTGCGGCTCATGGGAGTTGATGCACTTTTAACAGGATTTAGTGCAGAGCTCAGCCTGGGCATTGTACAAGCTGATATCTCCTTAAATGTTCCGGTGTTTTCATCCTTCAAAAGTGCTTTAACGTATTTGGTTCATGTGAAAAATATTACAATAGAAGATTTAACTACAAAGTAAACGAATGTACATAAGGGTCTAAAGTTTCAGAAACCGGAAGTGTGACTGGAAAAATATCCTTCCCAGGGTTTATTTCTATTGTTAAAGGTTTAAATGTCCTCCTTTTCCGTCAACACTTAAATGAGTTGACTTTTAAAGGAGGTATTTTTATGAAAAAATGGGCAAAGGGTGTGGGTATCCTCACGCTTGGTATCCTGCTTTCAGCTTGCAGCAGTAATAATAACAATATGAAAAGTGATCCAAAGTCGGAGGGGGCTTCAAGCATGTCCAAATCCTCCCCGATTACGGTCCAGCTCATGAATTCGCACGGACAGAAGGCAGGGACTGCGACCCTTGAACAAGCCGCTGAAGGCGTAAAAGTAAAAGTAGAAGCCAAAGGGCTGACACCAGGCAAGCATGGCATCCACTTTCATGAAAACGGCGTATGTGAAGTGCCAAAATTCGAATCAGCTGGCAAGCACTTTAACACCACCAATAAACAGCATGGATTTGAAAACCCAAAAGGACCGCATGTGGGAGATTTAAAAAATATTATGGCCGACCAATCCGGAAATGCAAGCGCTGATTTAATGTCATCTTTTGTTACGCTTCAGGAGGGCAAGGATAATTCTCTGCTGAAAGAGGGAGGTACGGCTCTTGTTGTACACGCCCAGGAGGATGATTACAAAACCGATCCTACCGGTAATTCGGGGGACCGGATCCTTTGCGGCGTCATCAAAAAATAAAAACTCTAAAAACCGGCTTCTGGAAATAGAAGCCGGTTTTTAGAGTTTTTGTACGAAGTTGCTATATCGTTTGGATTTTAACCGTTTTCTCCTTGAAAATATAAAGATTTGTTCGGAAAACAAACTTTTTTCCGAACGATACTTTCTTTTTCTCAAGAATTATTTTATAATGTGTCTAACTTCATAGACTCGTATAATAGCAGGGATATGGCCTGCAAGTCTCTACCGGATCGCCGTAAATGATCCGACTACGGGTGTCGCATAAAACGTGTTGTTTCTTTGTTTAGTGAAACTTCATGTTTCTCTTTCGGGGGATCTAAGATCTGGGAGAACGCTTCATTCGTAGAGAGGCGTTTTTCCGGGTCTTTTTTTCGTACTTTTATCAGTAAACCCTCGTAAAGGAGATATATTATGAACTTTCTTGAAGAAGTCATCTTAAAAGAAGGACAGGCATTATCGGAAAAGGTGCTTAAAGTGGATTCTTTCTTAAATCATCAGGTCGATCCTGAAGTCATGCGAAAAGTAGGGGAAGAATTGGCCCGGAGATTTAAAGATGCTGGAATCACCAAAATCCTTACCATTGAATCGTCGGGTATTGCTCCAGCTGTCATGGCAGGACTGGAACTTGGGGTAAATGTAATATTTGCCCGAAAACGAAAGTCATTGACGCAAAACGAGGATTTGCTGACGGCCAATGTCTATTCGTTTACAAAGGAAGAGAAAAATGAAATATCGGTTTCAAAGAAGTGGCTGACTGCCGGTGAAAACATACTGATCATTGATGATTTTCTGGCTCACGGAGAAGCAGCACTGGGGCTCGCCCATCTGGTGGAAGCGGCAGGTGCGAACGTCGCCGGGTTTGGAATTGTTATTGAAAAGTCGTTCCAGTCAGGAAGAGAGAAGCTTCTTAAAAAAGGCTACCGGGTGGAATCACTGGCAAGAGTAGCATCACTTTCAAATGGCTCCATCTCCTTTACACGGCAGACAGAGGAGGCGCGTATCTGATGAAAATGACAAATGGAAAGTTGTTTTCACTGGGCATTCAACATGTTTTGGCGATGTATGCAGGTGCGGTGATCGTGCCTTTAATCGTGGGAGGAGCTTTGAAGCTTTCGACCGAACAGCTTGCCTATCTCGTTTCTATTGATTTATTAACGTGCGGTCTTGCAACCCTGCTGCAAGTATGGAATAACCGTTTTTTCGGAATCGGCCTTCCAGTGGTTCTTGGATGTACGTTTACAGCGGTAGGGCCAATGATTGCTATCGGCTCCCAGTATGGCATATCCGCTGTCTATGGCTCTATTTTGGTCGCAGGCATTGCCGTTGTATTATTAGCTGGTTTGTTCGGCAGAATTCTTAAACTTTTCCCGCCGATTGTAACCGGATCGGTTGTCACAATAATTGGGGTTACCCTCATCCCGGTTGCCATTCAGGATATGGCAGGGGGCCAGGGAAGCAAAGACTTCGGCTCACCGGAAAACCTGATGCTGTCGTTTGGCGTGTTGGCATTTATCATTATCGTTTACCGTTTGTTCACCGGTTTTATACGTGCTGTCTCCATTTTGCTCGGCTTGGTGGCAGGAACGCTGGCCGCTTCCTTTATGGGAAAAGTCGATTTCGGACCGGTAGCAGATGCCTCATGGTTCCATATGGTACAGCCATTCTATTTCGGTGCTCCAACCTTCCATGCAAGTGCCATCCTCACGATGGTTCTTGTGGCCATTGTCAGCATGATTGAGTCGACCGGAGTATTTATTGCCCTTGGAAAAATCTGCGGCAAGGATGTTACACCGAAGCAAATGACAAAGGGATACCGTGCGGAAGGATTGGCGATCATTCTTGGAGGTATTTTCAATGCCTTCCCTTATACGACCTATTCCCAGAACGTCGGGCTTGTGCAGCTTTCCGGCATCCGGACCAAAAATGTGATCTATACTGCCGGAGGAATGCTTGTCGTGCTTGGCCTTGTTCCAAAAGTGGCCACGCTGACGACATTAATCCCTACACCTGTTATGGGAGGCGCCACGGTCGCCATGTTTGGTATGGTCGTGGCTTCCGGCATCAAAATGCTGAGTGAAGTGGATTTTGGCAAACAGGAAAACCTGTTGATTATCGCTTGTTCTGTCGGGATCGGCCTTGGTGTGACGGTTGAGCCGGATTTGTTCGCAAAACTTCCGCAGGGCATACAGATTTTAACCGATAATGGCATCGTAGCAGGCAGCTTAACGGCTATTGTCTTAAACCTTGTTTTTAATACAGAGAGAAAAAAGGTAAATGCTAAACAGCGGAAGGAAGCAGCTGTCCAGGCTATTTCCGTTAAATAAACAATGGCCGGGCAGCAGAATGGATGCTGTCCGGCTTCCATTATAAAAAGGTTTTCATTTCAAAAAATCCGGGTATAAATGGATAGAGCAAGTCAGCAAGTAAAAGGAGGAAAAAAATGAAATACTGCAAAGACTGTTTAACCATTCTTCATCACGATCATGGAAGTGAAGGGTGCCCTGTTTGTGAAGGAACCAATACACAGGACATCGTAATTACCGTGTTAAGCAATGAACGAAATAAGCAAGGCGCATAAGACATATGATATGTCTTATTTTTTTTGCAATTGCATAACTTCTCCCATTTTACTGTAGGATTTTCAATGAAAGTGTATAATAAGTCATCCATTCATATTTCAAATAGGTAATGGAGGCATAAATTACATTTGCTCAATGGATTTCCTTTTGTTTACAATACAGATATCGTCATATTTGCTCAAAACACATCGAAATGTTGTGAAGTTATCAGCGTAACACCGTTGTATAGAAGTTGGGAGGAATGTTTTACATGAAACAAACAATGGATGACAAAATAAAAAACAGGAACAGCTGGTTTAAAATCCTTTTGATCAGCTTATTTTGCATGGTACTCATGTTTAAAGTGGCCACGGCCAAATTTACGTTTCATTTTTCGGATTTATTATCGTTTATTCTGGCTGTATTTGCGATCGCCATTTCTGTACTGTATTACTCCAAGGTGAATGAGGTCATTCAACTGCTGGGAGGAAACACGGGCAGTATGTTTAAGCGAAACAGGAAAAATGATGGAAACTCTGTAACAGATGCTTATGGGCCTGCGAAAAATGAAGCTGAACTGCAATTGGATCTGGAAGAACATAAAGACCAGCTGAAGCGGGTAAAAAAGGTGCAAAATGAAATCATTGACCGTCTGATGGCCAATCAGGATCTCCTTGAAGATGATAGACGCGATTATATCGGCTATCTTTTGCAAAAAGAAAAAGAGGCTGCGATGATCCAACTCGATATGGATAAGGTGCTCACTCAGCTTTCCCAGCAGGATGAATCATTAGATGATGAAGGATCTGCTGACGGCAAGGAAATCAACAGTGTGAATGATGTAGTGGCCGTTCTGGGGAAAGATGTAATCTTGAGCGCAACGTTTGACGAACTCAATCAAAAGGTTAAAGCCGTACAGCCGAAAATGAGCAGTACTGCTTCCGAAGCTCTTTTGGATACCGGACTGGTGGACCAACATTTCAACATCACACGTAAAGGGCTTAAAGAATTTCGCAGTACCGCCAAGAAAATGAAAAAAAGAGCATAATGCGGATTTTGAAGGGGCTGTCCTGAAAGTCAAAATTGACATTCAGGCAGCTCCTTTCTGCGTAAAAAGCTTCCATGAAAAGTTGATTGTAGTGGAAGGCGCGAGATCCTCGAAAATGAACACCACATTTTCTTCGTGCGATGTTTCGCTGCCGAAGCGTTCCTTGTCCTGTGGGACTAACGTGACAGGTGAGACTAGGTAGGTGCTGGCACCGGTACCGCAGACGCTTAAAGGTAGGCGTTCACGCCGGTAAGGCTCACCGCACGCCCTGCGAAAGTAGGCGTCGCGTTCACGCCGGTAAAAGCGAGCAGCCTGGAACGAAAATCAACGGCTCCCGGACTTCGACAGCCCCTGTTTTTTTTCCTTTAGAAGGGGAATGGATGCAATAAAGGAGGGTGTGCTGTGGAATTTACTATTCGAACCGTAAATGATCATCAGGAGCTGGAGAATGCAATCAATCTTTTGGGAACGGTTTTCCCGGAAGAGCAGCTTTTTTTCCAGAATCGCCTCGAAAAGGAACCAGCCTACTCATTCAACACCACATGGATTGCCGAGAAGGAGGGGGATATGGCCTCTGTCGTTCAAATCTTCCCTTTTTCCATCTGGGTGTCCGGAGTTGAGGTCAAAACAGCCGGCATAGGGAACGTGGCCACCCATCCGGACTACCGCGGGCATCGGCTGACCCACCGGATTTTGGAGGAAATTGAACAAAAGCTGTTGGAACAGCAATATGGTTTGTCCAACTTATTCACCGGTATTCCGGGCTTTTATGAAAAGGCAGGATGGCAGACGGTAAATCAGCCCATTCCCATTATAAAAGCCGGTCACATGAAACAAGTATGGGACGCTGCGTTTCCTGGCGGTAAGCTGGACATTCAAACGGTAACAAAAAATGATTTGGAATCCATCCGTGCCATTTACGAAGCATTTTCAACTACCCTGAATGGCTCACGAATCCGGTCTGAAGAGTATTGGAAGAAACAAATAGAAAACGAGAACGAGAACGATTATTTTCAAAAGGCAGTAAGGGACGATATAGTGTTGTCGTATATTCGTGCTGAAAAAAAGAGTGACGTCCTTACGATCCATGAACTTTGCAGTCTGGACGGAGAAAAAGAAAGCATGGTTACGTTAGTTCTTTCCCTGCTCGATCCCCAAATCAAAACGGTAAGGTGCCTGCTTCCCATGAACCATTTTATCTTGAAAGATGTACCTTATGATATAGAAGAAAATAGAGAAGGCATGTGGAAGATCATCGATCAGGATGAAGTGCTGCAGCAATTTCAATCCGTTTTTGAGAAGCGGGGCAGTCATCTTGGTATGGATCATTTGCAATTATCATTCCTTGAGGATTCCTGGCTTTTCAGCTGGGCGAACGGCAATACAGAGTTAAAGCAATCCGAGTTTCTTCACTATCTTATGAGGGGAGCGGATGAGATCCCTGATCGGCATTCAATGATTAAGGAGCTGTTTCCTGAGTCATCGTATATTTTTTGGTCCAAAGACCGGTTTTAAATCGTACAAGGAGGAAGAATCACAATGAAAGAACCCAATAAACTAATGGTCGTAGCACACCCGGATGATGAGATTTTTTTCGGGGGAGATGAACTGATCCAGGAAAAGGGCTGGAAAGTGATTTGTATTTCGGACCGAAATGATGCTACCCGAAAGAAGGAATTTGAAACCGTCATGAAAGAGGTTGGAGCAGAACATGAGATTTGGAACTATCGGGATGCCTGGACCGAACACGTGAATCGCCATGAACTTGAAACCGATTTACGCCGGGTTCTGGGAGAGAGGGAATATAAGAAAATTGTCACCCACAACCTGAAAGGCGAATATGGCCATCCCGAGCACAAAGCTCTGTCAGAAATAATGGATAATTTGGTTGATAAAAATCTTTATATGTTTGATTTTACGATTATGAAACTGCTGTTCGTCGATATACTCAAACGCAAGCTTGAAATTCTGGAATTGTATAAAAGTCAAAAACCTGCCGTGATTGAACTGCTTGATCTCATTGCCATTGCTCGGACCGTAAAAGTCAAATAAATGTGAACAGAGTAGTTTCCCCGGTGATTTTATGGTAAGTTACTAACGATACATAAAAACTCACAGGGGGACTTTTTTTCATATGCTGTTTGTTGCAAAGGCTGTTTTATATCTTGTTTTTTCTCTTTTTATCGGTACTTTTATTCTCTATTCCCTATCTGATAAACGGCGTCCCTCCATTCATGTTTCAAAGAAAGGGCTCTTGTTGTGGATTGCCCTCATCCCTGTGACGGCATTTTCTCAAGTGCTCGAACTGGCATTAAGTCTTGGGAAGGATTTTGGTTTCTGGCCAACCCTTAATGATATCTTATTTACCTTTGACATCGGCAAAGGGTGGTTTTTTATTCTTGCATTATCATTGCTTTTATTTGTGATGGTTTACTTTAACGATGTTTCGAAGGACCGTTTTTTGTCCAGGCTTTCTTTAGGCATAGGCGTCGTCCTCACCATCGCAATTGGATATACAAGTCATGCGGCTTCACTAAATCAATGGGGCGGGCTTTTTGCACATGCCCTTCACTTTCTTTCCGTTACAGGCTGGACGGGAACGCTGCTGATTGTCAGCTGGTTTTCAAAAGACAGGGAAAAGCTGCCTGCCTTTTTTAAATGGTTTACTCCTTTTGCTTTCATTTGTCTTCTGTCAACAATTGGAGCTGGCATTTGGCTGATGAGCTATATTGTGCCCGAATATTTTAACTCATGGATGATCAATTATGGACAGGCTCTTCTGATCAAGCATGTACTGTTGATCGTTGTGGTCTTTTACGCAGGAATCAACACCATCTGGGTACGGAAAAACCTGGCCGACACGTCTTTTGTTCCGTACAAATGGATGAGACTTGAAGGTATGATTCTCCTTATTATTTTTGCGGTAACCGGCTTTATGACCCAGCAGGAGCCACCACATGATGTTTCGCAGACACTGGCCTTTCAAAAGCCATCCAAACTGTTCACTGCCTTTGTTGACGGAAAGGTAAACATCAACTCTACTGTAGAAATCGCTCCGACTTTGATCGGTGCGGGATTTTTGATGGCAGGTCTGCTGCTGCTTGCCGTCAGTTATTTTACGATCCGACGGAACGTTTCAATGTTGGTGGTTTTCCTGCTATCTTTGGGCGCAGCTCTTTCGTTGTATCTCGCCGTCATGTTCTCGGCTTTCATATAAGAAAAAGCTGGTTGGTAACCTTTGTTGCTCTGAATGTGGTTGATTTCCTCGCACTTGTACTCCAATCAACTGGTCAATGAAGCTTATTAAAATAAAGGTTCCAAAGTCTACATTTTAACAAGGATAAAAAATGAAAAGGGTTCCAACAGGGATCCTTTTTTTGTTTGCCCGCTGCCTTTCTTTTTGGGAATACCCTTGTTACAATGGCGGAAACAGGAGGGATCAGCGATGGAACAGCAACTTCGGGAACAGTTTGATGGTCTGTTGGAGAAATACACGGAATTGCTTCTTGGGGAAAGTGATGATGACAAAAAAGAAAAGGTGAAGATGTGGGCTTTGTATTCCTACATATCGAAAACCATGCCTGCCTTGGCAAAGCATTGGAATGAGGAGTATCCGGAAGGAAAAGAAGGCATAAAAGAAGTAGTGTCCGAGATTAAACAACTAAATGAACAGCACCGCAGGAATAGGGGGAAATCTTGATTTTTTGCCGATGACAGAGAGGAGCTTCTCCCTTTCTTTCATATACTGATATAAGGAAAAAAAAAAACCATGCAGGGTTTTCAGCAAAAAATGTCGAAATTTTTCAAAAAAGACAATATAGGAAAAACTAATGATATGATTAAAGCGCATACATCATTGAAAGTTCAGTAAACTTCGGTGCATGGCACCATGAAAGAGAGAGACTGAATCTATAGGGGGAATTAACGATGGAACAGGCGATGAGAGATTTCTTTCTGTTTCTGGCAAAAAACAAAACGATGACAAAACTGGCAAAAAGGTACGGCCTGAAATTCGGGGCGAGCCGTTTTGTCGCCGGAGCTTCACTGGACAGCTCAATCTCGGCCATCAAAAAATTGAATGAAAAAGGAATGCCTGTCACGATTGACCATCTCGGTGAGTTTGTTGACAACGAACTGGAAGCAAAAGAAATGACAGAGCATTGTATTGATGCCATCAAAGCCATTTCAAAGGAAAATGTAAATTCCCAGTTATCCTTAAAGCTCACTTCCATGGGACTGGACATCAGTGATGACCTGGTGATGGCCAACATGAGAAAAATCATGGAAGCCGCAGAAAAATACAATGTATTTGTGACCATTGATATGGAAGATTACAGCCGGTGTGAAAAGACACTGGAAATCTTTAAAAGGCTAAAAAGGGAATTTGATAATATATCAACAGTGATCCAGGCGTATCTTTACCGGTCGCTGGATGACATTAAAAATCTGAATGATTATCATCCCAATCTCCGGCTCGTGAAAGGCGCCTATAAAGAATCACAGGAAGTTGCTTTTCCTGAAAAATCAGATGTGGATGAAAACTATAAGAAGCTGATCGAAACTCATTTGCTGAATGGCAATTATACAGCCATTGCCACTCACGATGATGAAATTATCAATTATACGAAAGACCTGGTTAAAAAACATTCCATCCCGTATGACCAGTTTGAATTCCAAATGTTGTTCGGTATTAAAGTAGAGCGGCAGGAGCAGCTGATGCAGGAAGGATATAAAATGCGGATCTATGTACCTTACGGAAACGACTGGTACGGTTATTTCATGCGTCGCCTGGCCGAACGCCCGGCAAACGTCATGTTTGTCGTTAAAGGTGTATTTGGAAAGTAAAAAAAGGATGCCCATGCGGGTATCCTTTTTTATTTAACTTTAATTTCCAGCCGTCGTAAACGGATCATGCTCTTCACCTGTCTTTAAGTCAATCACTTTCGTATTATCTTTCGGGACAGGAACGGTTTTGCTTTTTGGCGCTTTCTTGTGATTCTCCACCCAATCCACGAGCAGGTCAAAGGATTGATACACATACGGAAGCATAGGCTGCATTTCTTTATGAGGATCCGTGACCGCATTCCATACCAAACTGTCCACATGGTTTCCTTTCTCGATGGTGTACAGGCGGTGGAGATTGCCGCGCCCGTTTTTCTTGATCAGCTTGTCATAGGGATCCGCATGAACGGAAGGGAAAATCAATGAATCCCAGGAGCCTGTCAGGCTGATCAACGGAACATCGATTCTGCCAGTATTCTGGATGGCTTCTACATTCCTTTTTACAGAAGCAGGGCGGGTGTTGTAGTCATAGTTTTGAAAAATAGAGTCATAGGTCCGGTCCCTGACACCGTTGGTAAAATTCAAGTAATTTTGCCATGGAATCCGGTTTGGTGCATTAGGATCGAGCTCGTCCCTGTATATATTTAATGTAACAAACCAGTAGACCTGATCATGGTAGGACCAAAGCTTTTCAGAACCCTTCGGAAGCCCGGCTTTATACAGTTCTTTTCTTGCCTCTGCCTGCTCGGAGGGTGTTCCGTACAATGCCCTTTCAGCTGAATTTACCACAGGGGTGAGAGATGTAATTAAATTCGGTTCATGCGCTCTCCATAAAACGCCTTCCCAATCAATTCCGCCATCAAATAAAGATGGCCTACCGGATTTTTTCATGCCGTCATGTTCGAGTGCATAGCGGACCACATAACCGCCATTGGAAATACCAACGGCATAGGTAGGGACGCGGTGTTTTTTTGTAACGAGTTTGCTCGCCGGATTGTCCTTATCACTTTTCTTGATCAGCTGGTGAGGATAATTCTTTTCAAGATAGTGCTGGGCAGCAATCGTTATCTGCCTGAATCGCTGATGCCATTCCGAGATGCTGTCTTCCTCACTGGCAAGCGCATTCTTCACTTTTGCAAAAGGGTCGTCAGGATCGGATGTTCCTTGTGTACCTTTATCGATGGCTGCAAAAGCATAGCCTTTCGAAAGCATATAATCACTGAACAGAAGATCGGTTGAGGTTTCATTTCTGGTTGCCGGGATGCCTGCCACGACAAGTTTTCCGTTCCAGTTATGGGGCACCCTGATTACAAATTGTGCATCCTCGAATGCGCCATTTACTTGTGTTCCTGTAATTTCAGCAGGCTGATACAGTTTATTCCAGCCAGTGCCTTTCGCTTTATCTCCCCAATTGTAGGGAGCAAGGCCCAGGTTTCCATAAACGGTAGCGGCTTCATATTGTTTTGGATTTTTGGTCGTCAGCCAGTTACCATCTTTTCCATCATATATTGTTTCTCTAACATCATGTGCGCCTTTAAATTCGGGATAGGGGGAATCTTTCTTGTCGGCATGTGCGGTTTGCATGCTGGAGAAGATCAACAGTGAAGCGGCCGCGATGATTCCAAAACATTTTCTTTTCATAAATGATTCCTCCATTTAAACAAAGAAGAGCCCGGGTAAATTTAAGCGGACTCTTCTCGTTGTTATTTTGTTCGAACTCACGTATTTATTGAGCTGTATAACCGCCGTCGATTACGACGGCCTGCCCGGTTACTCCCGCGGCTTTATCGCTAGCCAAAAAGATGGCATAATCCGAGATTTCTTTAACTGTAAGCAATCGTCTTTGCGGAACTAATGGATAGATGACCTCTTCAAGTACTTTTTCAAGCTCCACGTTGCGCGTGCGGGCCAGATCTGACAGCTGGTTCCGTACAAGCGGAGTGTCGACATAACCGGGGCAGATCGCATTGACGGTAATGCCATGTTCAGCCCCTTCAAGTGCTGCTACTTTAGTTAAGCCGATGACACCGTGCTTGGCGCTGTTATAGGCGGCTTTTCCGGCAAACCCGACGAGTCCGTTGATGGATGCCATATTGAGTATACGTCCAAAGCCCTGCCTTTTCATAATAGGAAAAGCATGCTTTGTAGCCATGAACGGAGCAGTGAGCATCACCTTGATCAGCAGCTCAAACTTCTCTGTCGGGAATTCTTCCAATGGTGACACATGCTGTAGACCCGCATTGTTGATCACCACATCCAGCCTGCCAAACTCACTGACGGTGTCATCCATGGCTTGCTTTAAGGCGTCTTCGTTACTAACATCACATGCAGTGCCAATGGCGTTGAAGCCTTGTTCTTTAAGGGAGGCAGCCGCACGTTCTGCCTTTTCAGCGTTCAGGTCGCAAATGGCCACTCTTGCTCCTTCTTTCGCAAAATCTGTGGCGATTTCCAGTCCGATCCCGCTTGCAGCCCCAGTAATAAAAGCAACTTTATTTTCAAGTAATGCCATTTCGTCTGATTCTCCTTTTGGTGTATGTCAATTTCTCTCTCTGTTCTTAAACAATTCCAAACAGGTAATAGAGGCCGATAACAAAGAATACTGCAATGGTCTTAATAATGGTCATCGCAAAAATATCCAGGTACGATTGTTTATGTGTTAAACCGGTAACCGCAAGCAGGGTAATGACCGCTCCATTATGAGGAAGGGTATCCATTCCTCCGCTCGCCATGGATGCGACCCGGTGAAGTACTTCTGGATCAATGCCGAGCTTATCTGCCTGTTCCACATATTTATCACCCATGGTCGCTAAAGCAATACTTAAGCCCCCTGATGCAGAACCGGTAATACCAGCAAGGGCGGTTGTTGTCACTGCTTCGTTTACGAGGGGATCCTGGATGGTGTCTGCCATACCTTTATTTACAGAGGCAAAGCCAGGCAGTGCAGCGATGACACCCCCAAATCCGTATTCGGAAGCCGTGTTCAGGGTTGCGAGCAAAGCCCCGCCGATGGAGACGTTGATTCCGGCGTTAAAATTTGTTTTGACCTGCTTGAAGGCAAAAATAAGAACGGTTACAATTCCGATGACAAGGGCACCTTCCACCGCCCAAACTGCTGCGAGTTTAGGGATTTCAACAGGCGGAACATCCTTCATTCCGACCTTCGAAAAATCAAAAACGGTTCCGTAATATTTAGGAATCATAGAGGTGAATACTTTATTGAAGATTCCTACAAGAAGGAGCGGCAATATGGCAATAAATGCATTGGGGAGGTTCTCATCAGGAATCTGATCCGGCTCATTGATGTGGCCGGTTCCATAGCCCTCTCCTGCTTTTGTGGCCTTCCTTCTTCTCCATTCCAGATACGCCATCCCTACTGCAAGAACAAAAAGTCCGCCAATCAATCCAAGCCATGGGGCAGCCCATGTATCGGTTTTGAAAAAGGTGGTGGGAATGATGTTTTGAATCTGCGGAGTACCGGGAAAAGCATCCATCGTAAATGTAAACGCCCCAAGAGCAATGGTTCCTGGTATTAAGCGTTTCGGGATGTCTGCCAATTTGAACAGTTCAGAAGCAAAAGGATAAAGAGCAAACGCTACCACAAATAGTGAAACCCCGCCATAAGTCAGGATGGCACCAACCAGAACGATGGCGAGCATGGCCCGGCTTGGCCCAATCAGTTTAATAACAGCTCTTGTAATGGATTTGGCAAAGCCGGACATTTCGATCACTTTTCCGAAAATTGCACCCAGCAAGAATACCGGGAAATACAGTTTAATGAACCCCACCATTTTTTCCATAAATACACCCGAGAAAAACGGAAGAACATGGCCCGGGTCGGTCAACAATACGGCAAACAGGGCCGCAATTGGCGCAAACAGGATAACGCTAAAGCCGCGGTAGGCGACAAACATAAGAAAAAACAGCGCCAGTAAAATAATAATAATATCCACTACAAAAACCCCCTATACTTTTCATGCCAAGATTTCTTTTTTTAAAAACAGCTTTAATAAGCATCCATTTTAACGTGCTCTGAAATGATGAGAGACGGGTCGGTGCATTCTTTGATGTCCTCAATACTGTAGCCTGTGGCTACTTCTGCAAGCATCAGTCCGTCTTCAGTCACATCAATGACGGCACGTTCAGTAATAATACGGTTGACAACGCCCTTGCCGGTGAGGGGCAGGGTACATTCCTTTAAGATTTTGCTTGTACCGTCCTTGCTGACATGATCCATAATGACGATGATTTGTTTGGCACCATGAACAAGGTCCATCGCACCGCCCATTCCTTTGATCATTTTTCCTGGAATCATCCAGTTGGCAAGATCGCCTTTCTCTGACACCTCCATACCGCCAAGGATGGCGATATCGATGTGTCCCCCTCGAATCATGCCAAAGGATTCCGCACTGTCGAAATAGGAAGCACCTTCTATGGCAGTGATTGTTTCTTTCCCGGCATTAATTAAGTCAGGATCAACGTCCTTCTCAGCAGGATAGGGGCCAATCCCAAGAAGCCCGTTCTCAGACTGTAGGACGACGCTTTTGTTGGCTGAAATGTGATTTGCAACCATGGTGGGCATTCCGATTCCCAAATTGACATAGAAACCGCTTTCAATTTCCTGCTCGGCTCTTTTGGCAATCTTTTCTCTTATCGCTTTTTTGTCTAGCATTTTCGTGCTCATATGCTCTCCTCCAATCTTCTAGTTTGCTACAGTCAGCTTTTCAATTCTTTTTTCCTGTATCCCAACGATTAGTGACTGAACATATATGCCAGGAGTATGGATCTCGTCGGCACCCAAGCTTCCTGTTTCACATAGCTCTTCAACTTCCACAATCGTAACTTTTCCGGCTGCGGCCATCATGGGATTGAAATTTCGGGCAGTTTTGTGATAAACCAAATTCCCCATGTTGTCTGCTTTCGCGGCACGGATCAAACTGAAGTCGGCTTGAAGCCCTGTCTCCAGCATGTATTCTTTTTCATTAAATGTACGGATTTCCCTTCCCTCAGCAAGAGGCGTACCTACTCCAGCAGGTGTATAAAAAGCCGGAATGCCTGCGCCGCCCGCCCGAATTCTCTCGGCCAATGTTCCCTGGGGGATGAGTTCCACTTCAATCTCTCCAGCCAGCACCTGGCGTTCAAACTCTTTGTTCTCTCCCACATAGGAACCAATCATTTTCTTGATCTGCTTGTTTTTCAGCAGCAGGCCGAGCCCCCAGTCATCTACTCCGCAGTTATTTGAAATGATAGTCAAATCTCTGGTTCCTGCTTCAACAAGAGCAAGAATCAAATTTTCCGGAATGCCGACCAGTCCAAAACCACCCACCATTAGAATGGATCCGTCTGGTATTTCTTTAACGGCTTCTTGAAACGAAGATAATACAGGCTTCATGTGATGTTCACTCCTTTTTCAGACTCGTTCAGTAGTCTTGCAAGTTTCATGCCAAGACTAATCCAACCTGTAGAATAAAGAGTTGAACGATTTGTGAACAATTTTAAGCTGTTAAATTTTCCGGTAATCCGGAAATGTTTGGTCTTCTTTTTTGAAAAAACAGAGTCTTATTATGATAGGAACTCATTCCGGAAAAGCGGAAAGTGTTCCGGGTTCTCGGAAAAACTATGAAATACCGTTCACCTTTTTCCATTGCTCGGAGAGAGACAGCGCAATTTCTTTAATGATTTTGTCAGTCTTGAAATAAAAAATATGGGAGAAGGGGGACCAGGATGTAAAAATATTTCCACTGCTAACCTCAATATCTTTTTTCACCGACCGGTTGTACACTTCATTTAATGATTTCAAGGGGAAAGCAATTACATCATCCTGGTCATAATAGTTGATCCATTCCCCACTTAAATAGGGAAAGTGTTTTTTGAGTTGAGGAGAAGGGACTTCAATCGGTTTGTCAAAGTCGTTATACCGGAGGGTCCATAAAGGCATAGGAGTTCCGAGAGTATAAAAATTGGCAAGGGTTTCTCCATTTTCTAGAGGATTATCCGATTTTAATTGCTTAATGGCATCGGGAATCTTTTCTTGAAGATATTGCAGGTCATAAAAATAGTTGCTGGCAATCACCGTGCCGAGGCTGTGGGAAACAACGGTAAGAGGGGACAGATCACCTGTCTTCTCCCGAAGCTTGTGCATCCCTGAGGCCACCGCTTCATGCACTCTTTCATAATTTGGATTCAGATGTGGAAATGAAACGGGCGATGGCTGGTAAGCTATGGCATCACCGAAAAAACGGATAACAAACTGACGGAGGAAGGAATAGTTCAACGTTTTTTGTTTATTGACCTTTGCCCATAATTCTTCCTCCCGTTCATTAAAAACGCTACCCCAATAAATGGGCACCATCTCCACCTGTGAACCAGGGGCAGGGTGTAAGGAGGCAATATTTTTTGCAAAGTGGCTGCGGAGTGCTTTCATAAAGTCGTCGGCATAGGTTTCATCTTGGTTGCCGATCCCATGCAAAATGAGAATACCAAGTTTAATAGACATCATGCCACTTCCTTTCAATAGAGGAACCTTTTTACCATTTAACTATGACAAAAAGCTTTAAAAAAAGAAAGAAAATTCTATGTTGTCAAAATAATTGAAATGACTTATGATGAGTGTAGAACTAAATTTAAAAAGTAGTCATTTATTTTTGGGCTAAAAATGAATGAGTGTTCATTCAATAGCTGAAGGAGGAAATAAGATGGCCATAACCATTCAAAAGGCTGCTGTATTAGGGTCTGGTGTGATGGGTGCAGGAATAGCAGCACACCTTGCAAATGTGGGAATTCCTACATTGCTTCTGGATATGGTGCCGAGGGAATTGTCAGATGCCGAAAAATCCAAGGGATTGACAGAAGAAAGTCCTCAGTACCGAAACAGGCTCACACTGCAGGCAAAGGAACGCATGCTGAAACAAAAACCGGCACCCCTGGCAGTAAAAGAAAATCTGGATTTAATTTCAGTCGGGAACTTTACAGATGATTTATCCAAACTGAATGATGTGGACTGGATTATTGAAGTAGTTGTTGAACGCCTGGATGTGAAACGCCAGATATTTGAGCAGGTGGAGCAGTTCAGGAAAAAAGGGTCCATCATCAGCTCGAATACATCGGGAATCTCCATTGATGCAATGGCAATGGATCGGTCGGATGATTTTAAAAAGCATTTCCTGGGAACCCATTTCTTTAATCCGCCAAGATACTTAAAATTGTTGGAAATCATTCCAACGGAAGATACCAGCCCCGAAGTAGTATCCTTTATGAAGGAATTTGGGGAAAACATACTCGGCAAAGGTGTTGTTGTCGCTAAAGACACACCGAACTTTATTGCCAACCGGATTGGGACGTACGGTCTGATGGTCACTGTGCAGGAAATGATGAAACAGGGGTACAGTGTTGGGGAAATCGATTCCGTCACGGGACCGCTCATTGGCCGTCCGAAAAGTGCTACATTCCGGACACTCGATGTAGTTGGACTGGATACCTTCCTTCATGTGGCAAGAAACGTGTATGACCAGGTGGAGGGCAAAGAAAAGGAAATTTTTGATGTTCCGCCGTTTTTAAATGAGATGGTGGAAAAGGGCTGGATGGGAAGCAAATCCGGTCAGGGCTTTTATCTGAAACAGAAGAGCAAACAGGGAGGAGAAATCCTTGAGCTTGATCCTTCAACGCTGGAATACAAGCCACGGCAAAAGCTGAAAACGCCAACCACAGAACAAGCTAAACAGTTAAAGACAACAGAGCAAAAAGTGAAAGCGCTTTTATACAGTAAAGACCGGGCAGGTGAAATGCTGTGGTCTATCGTCAAACCAGTATTGATCTACTCGGCAGAAAAAGCCTACGAAATTGCAGATGATATTGTAGCCATTGATAATGCCATGAAATGGGGATTCGGATGGGAGCATGGGCCATTTGAAATCTGGGATGCCATTGGTGTCAGTGAATCGGTCAAACGGATGGAAGAAGAAGGCGAAACCGTTCCGGCTTGGATTCATGAGATGGTGGAAGGTGGAAATACCTCGTTTTATCAGACTGAGAATGGCGGGGTTTCGTTCTATCATAAAGGCGACTACAAAAAAGTCAATGAAAATCCAAAAACCGTTCATCTGTCACTGCTTAAAAATAAAGGCGGCCTTATCACGAAGAATACTGGCGCCAGCCTGATTGATATGGGCGATGGTGTTGCCTGCCTTGAATTCACATCACCAAACAATGCCATTGGGCCGGACATCATTATGATGATCCATAAAGCACTGGAAGAAGTAGAACGAAATTACGAAGGTTTGGTCATTGGAAACCAGGGCAAGAACTTTTGTGTCGGTGCCAACTTGATGCTGATCCTGATGGAAGCACAGGATGATAACTTTTTCGAACTCGATATGATGGTCCGCCAGTTCCAGAACACGATGAACATGGTTCGATACAGTAAAAAACCAGTGGTTACAGCAAACTTTGGCATGAGTCTTGGTGGCGGAGCAGAAATTTCCATGCCTGCAGCCGAAATGCAAATGTCCGCTGAAACGTATATGGGTCTCGTGGAAGTCGGCGTCGGACTGATACCTGGCGGAGGCGGAAACAAGGAGCTTCTTCGCCGCCAAGTGGAACGCCTGCCTAAAGGTGCAAAGCTGGATCTGCAGGGAGTCGTCAATCAAGTATTTGAAACCATCGCCATGGCCAAAGTGTCCACTTCTGCACAAGAAGCTGCAAAACTTGGTTACCTGCGTCCTCAAGACGGTATTTCTGTAAATGGGGATCACCTGTTATATGATGCAAAGCAGCGTGTGCTGTCTCTGGCAAAACAGGGCTATCAGCCGCCAAAGCGCTCAAAGATTCCGGTGGTCGGCGAAGCGGGTTATGCAACCCTTTGTCTTGGCGCAGAAACAATGCGTTTCGGGGGATATGTATCGGATCACGATTTGAAAATCGCGAAAAAGCTTGCTTTTGTGCTTGCAGGAGGAAGAGTTCCTGAAGGGACATTGGTTGATGAACAATATTTACTGGATCTTGAACGGGAGGCCTTCCTGAGTCTTGCCGGAGAACCAAAATCACAGGCAAGAATGCAGCACATGCTGACAAAAGGAAAACCGCTTCGCAACTAAAAGGAGGGGAAAACATGCAAAAAGATGCTGTAATCGTAGCAGGAGCAAGAACGCCGATAGGCAAAGCAAAAAAAGGATCCTTCGCTCAAATGCGTTCGGATGAGCTGGCAGCAATAACTGTAAAAGAAACGCTGCGTCGCGCAGGCGGATATGATGGTCCAATTGATGATCTGATTATGGGCTGTGCCATACCGGAGGCCGAACAAGGAATGAATATGGCCCGGCTGATCGGTGCACGCGCAGGTCTTCCGGATACCGTTCCGGCAATCACGGTCAACCGGTTCTGTTCTTCAGGACTGCAAAGTATTGCCTATGGCGCAGAAAAAATCATGCTTGGTCATGCACAGGCTGTATTGGCCGGCGGAGCGGAATCCATGAGCCTTCTACCGATGGAAGGGCATGTGATCAAACCGAATCCGCAGCTCGTGGAAACCGTCCCGCAATATTACATGGGAATGGGATATACAGCAGAAGAAGTGGCCAACCGGTTTGGTGTGACGCGTGAAGATCAGGATGCGTTTGCGGTCAGGAGCCATCAAAACGCTGCGCGTGCCATCAAGGAAGGGAAATTTAAGGATGAAATCGTTCCGGTTACCGTCACGAAACGATGGCTGGGTGAAGACAATAAACTAAAAGAAAAAGAATTTACGGTGGATACGGATGAGGGTGTTCGACCTGATACATCGTTGGAAGGACTTGCACGGCTGCGCCCGGCCTTTTCAGTACGAGGTTCGGTAACAGCAGGCAATGCATCTCAAACCAGTGACGGGGCGGCCACTGTACTTGTAATGGACCGCGAGAAAGCAGAAGCAGAAGGGTTAACGCCGCTTCTTAAATTCAGAAGTTTTGCTGTGGCAGGCGTGCCACCGGAAATTATGGGAATCGGCCCTGTAGCTGCAGTCCCGAAAGCACTTAAACTTGCGGGCCTTGAGGTGGCTGATATCGGGTTGTTTGAACTGAATGAAGCATTCGCCTCCCAGGCGGTTCAAGTGATACGGGAGCTTGGTCTTCCTGAAGACAGAGTCAATGTGAATGGAGGCGGAATCGCTCTCGGCCATCCGCTCGGGTGCTCCGGGGCCAAACTGACGCTTACTCTTCTTCATGAGATGAAGAGAAGAGGAGAACAATTTGGAGTGGTAACCATGTGTATTGGCGGCGGAATGGGTGCTGCCGGCGTTTTTGAACTAGTGGACTAAGCCAAAACAGGAGGGGAAAACATGTCTAACACAATGGAAAAAGTATTTAAAGGCGGAAGTTTTTTAGTGGAGGATATTCAGGCGGAGGATCTGTTTACACCGGAAGATTTTTCAGAAGAACATTTAATGATTGCTAAAACAACGGAAGATTATGTGGTAAAAGAAGTGGTGCCGCAAATTGACAAAATTGAAAATCATCAATTTGATATTTCAAGAAAACTGCTGACCAAAGCGGGAGAGCTCGGCCTGTTGGGTGCCGATGTTCCGGAAGCTTACGGCGGCCTTGAGCTCGACAAAATTTCATCTTCACTGATTACGGAAAAGTTTGCCCGTGCCAGAGGCTTCTCCTTAAGTTATGGCGCACACGTAGGAATCGGTTCTCTTCCTATAGTACTGTTCGGAAATGAAGACCAGAAACAACGGTACCTTCCTGATCTGGCCACGGGAACCAGAATTGCCGCATATGCTCTGACAGAACCAGGATCAGGTTCGGATGCTTTGGGGGCGAAAACCACTGCAAGGTTGAATGAAGAGGGTACACACTATATCCTAAACGGTGAAAAACAATGGATTACCAACTCGGCATTTGCAGATGTATTCATAGTATACGCGAAGATTGACGGCGAACAATTCTCTGCATTTATCGTGGAGCGGAACTTCCCTGGTGTTTCCACGGGTCCAGAAGAAAAGAAAATGGGAATTAAGGGCTCTTCAACAAGAACATTGATCCTGGAGGATGTTTCTGTGCCAAAAGAAAACCTGCTCGGCGAAGCGGGAAGAGGCCATGTGATTGCCTTCAACATATTAAATATTGGCCGTTATAAGCTTGCGGTAGGCTGCGTGGGCGGGTCAAAGCGCGGAATTGAGGTCTCAGCCAAATATGCCAATGAACGTTCCCAGTTCAAACGCAAAATCAGCTCATTCCCGCTCATTCAGGAGAAAATCGCTAACATGGCCGTAAAGACATATGCTTCCGAAAGCTCGGTTTACCGTACGGTCGGTCTTTTTGAAAAGCGGCTGGGCGGATTGGATGCTGAGGCGCAAAAAGATGGCAAAGAAGTGGCAAAAGCCATTGCTGAATACGCCATTGAGTGCTCCCTGAATAAGTTCTTTGCATCAGAAGTTCTTGATTACGTGGTGGATGAAGCAGTACAAATCCATGGGGGATATGGCTTCATGGCCGAATATGAAGTAGAGGGAGCGTACAGGGATTCCCGTATCAACCGAATCTTTGAAGGAACGAATGAAATCAACCGTTTGCTGGTTCCGGGGACTCTTGTCCGTAAAGCGATGAAAGGTGAATTGCCGCTGATTGAAAAGGCAACTGCCCTACAGAATGAATTAATGATGATGATGCCTCAGGAAGTGGGAACTGAACCGCTGGAACAGGAGAAGTATCTCGTCAGCATGGGTAAGAAGATCATTTTAATGGTCGCAGGTCTTGCCGTGCAAAAGTTTGGTCAGAAGCTTGAAAATGAACAGGAGATCCTGGCAAACCTTGCAGATCTGGTGAGCGAGGTATACGCGATGGAATCAACAGTATTGCGTACGGAAAAAGCCATAAACCGAACCGGCCTTGAGAAGAACACACAAAAGCTGTTAATGACCCAGGTGTTCTGTCAGGAAGCCTTCAACCGTATGGAAGCTCATGCCAAAGAATCGATTATCGGAGTAGAAGAAGGAGATACCCTTCGCATGATGCTGTCTGCTCTGCGCAAGCTCACACGCCATACACCGACTAATGTCATCAAGAAAAAACGTGAAATAGCCGCTGTTGTATTGGAGGAAGAACGTTACGTTATTTAAGTTTCATACTACCACTGCCTTATCTTGAAAGTACTCTCTCATATTTGGCTCCGGTACATTGCCGGAGCATTTTTTTTGTGTTAATCATGATGAGACTGATGATTAATTTCCCTTTACGTGGCAACACTATTTTGTGTTACTATGGAAAGGAAGGAGTGAAACAAATGAGCCTGACTTTTTACCAGTATCCCAAATGCGGAACATGCCAGAAAGCAAAGAAATGGCTGGAAAATCATGATGTTCCATTCGAATCTGTCCATATCGTTGAAAACCCTCCTTCAAAAGAGGAAATCAAGGAACTTGTCTTGAAAAGCGGACTGGATTTAAAAAAATTCTTTAATACGAGTGGAATGAAGTACAGAGAGCTCGGCTTAAAGGATAAAATCAAAAGTGCTTCCGATGAGGAATTGTTTGATTTACTCGCTTCTGACGGCATGCTGCTGAAGCGCCCGATTGCCACCGATGGAACACAGGTGACCGTCGGATTTAAAGAAGATACATATCAACAGACATGGGCATCAAAATAGTTGCTTAACTATAATAAATTTAATATTATAGTTATTATAATAACAAGAAAGCCTGGAGGGATACGAATGAATTTTCCAAAAGAATTGCGTTATTCAGAAGAACATGAATGGGTTAAAGTTGAAGAAGGAAATAAAGTAAGAATTGGTATTACCGATTTTGCACAAGATGAGCTGGGTGATATCGTATTCGTAGAACTGCCGGAAGTAGGCGACGAAATCAAAGCGGACGAGCCATTTGGCAGCGTTGAATCCGTGAAAACCGTTTCCGAGCTTTATGCTCCAATTTCCGGAAAAGTCGTTGAAATCAATGAAGAGCTGGATGACAGCCCGGAACTCGTAAACGAATCTGCTTATGAAAAGGCATGGATGATTGTGGTTGAAGCATCTGATCTTTCTGAAACAGAAAACCTCATGTCAGCTGAACAATATGAAGAAATGACAAAAGAGGATTAATCCCTTACAAAGAATTTCAATGAGTAGGGCGCTTCTTTCCGGAGACAATAGAAACATCTTCTCCGGAAGGAAGTGACTTCATTGAACATGAACGATTCGAATCAAAATGCGAAATCAGATATCACAACTAAGGTGTATGGAAAAATGGATGCGGGCTACATGTCTTTGTTCCATGACAACCAAAAAATCGGACGCGTCGTTTTTTCCGATCAGGGCAATCAATATGAAATGGCTGAAGGTTTTGAGTTTGATGCTGAAAAAATCTATAAAAAGAATGATTCAGCACAGAAATATCCCAAAAGCTATGTTCAGGGATGCGATGAGGGCTGGTGTTAGTTCATGCCTTGTAAGTCCGGCACACTTTGATGATTATTTTATTTTGTAGCAAAAAAGGACAAGCCCTCGGGCTTGTCCTTTTTTGCTTGATATATATTAATCGTTGTTATTGCGGCTATTACCGCCTTTTTTTCCAATATCTCTGTAAAAATCTTTATCGTGGCTTTCGGAAGTAGCTTCTCCGCCTTTTTTACCGATTTCCTGATAAAAATCTTTATCATGGCTGTCGGCTGTGGACTCCCCGCCTTTTTTACCAATGTCCTGGTAGAAGTCTTTATCATGGCTGGAAGCAGTTGACTCTCCGCCTTTTTTACCGATTTCCTGGTAGAAGTCTTTGTCGTGGCTTTCGGAAGTAGACTCCCCGCCTTTTTTGCCGATCTCCTGATAGAAATCTTTCCCATGGGTTTTGGATGTTTTTTCTCCGCCCATGCGACCGGCTTCTTCTCTGCTCATTCCATCTCTGTTGTCATTATTGTTTCTAGCCATTTCTAATTCCTCCTCTTATGGTAAAAAGTAATTTTTCAACAGTAGTTATCTTGGTACTGTTGAACTTAGAGAAACAATATCCCCTTTTCGTTATCGTTAAACGACTTGAGGAGAAGTTAGTACGATTTTCCTTACTGGGTTGCCTTCTTGTGGTAATAAAGGGTGATTACCGAGAAGAAACGGACAGTTTTATTAACATTTGAAAGAGGATTCTAATAAAATAAAGGGTATTATAATAACTAAGAGGAATATCAATCGTTTTAATACTTGTTCTTTAGAAGAAATAGGAGAGATGATTGATGGACAACAACAGTGATAAAGTTATAATCGTTGAAGGCAAATCTGACAAGGATAAGCTGATCTCCATACTGAATGAGCCTGTTGAAATTATCTGCACCAATGGAACAATGGGGCTTTCACGCCTCGAAGAACTGGCAATCGAAATTGAAAACAGAGATGTTTATATATTGGTTGATGCAGACGAAGCCGGTGCAAAACTGCGAAAAATGCTGCAAAGAGAACTTCCGAACGCTGAACATTTATACATTCATAAGATGTACCGGGAAGTGGCAAAGACACCACTCATGTACCTTGCTAATATTTTGCTGGGTGCCCGTTTTACGATAAATAAAAATTGTTTGGGATAGGAGGAATGTATGTACCGCTTTTGCCTGTTGCTGCTGCTGATCTTGACTGCATGTTTTTCTGAGGAGACCGGAAAAAAAGAAAAGCGACCACAGGAAAAAACAAAGATCTTTGCAAAGAATTTAAACGTCCCCTGGCAGATCGATTTTTATAATGGAGAGACCTATATTTCTGAAAGGACCGGGAAAATGACGAAAGTGACAAAACAAGGAAAGAAGGTTCCTGTGTCATTATCATTTTCCAAAAAGGTTCTTTCAGAAGGGGAGGGTGGTTTCCTTGGCTTTTTATTTGATCCGGAGGCCGGGGAGAATCACAGGGCTTATGCCTATTACACATATCAGGAAAAGGGAAAGGTGTACAATCGAATCGTCTCTTTAAAAGCAGGACAGGCATCCTTGAAAGAAGATCGTGTGCTCCTTGAAGGGATACCTGGAGGGTCGATTCATAATGGCGGAAGAATCAAATTTGGACCTGACGGAAAACTGTATGCAACCACCGGAGATTCAGGGGATGATTCGCTTGCCCAGAACAAGGACAGTCTTGCTGGAAAAATTTTAAGAATGAATGCCGATGGATCCATACCAAAGGATAACCCGTTTAACCATTCTTATGTGTATTCCTACGGACACCGCAATCCACAGGGGCTTGCATGGGATGGAGACAAAATGTTTTCAACTGAGCATGGTTCAACCAACTATGACGAAATAAACGTGGTCAAAGCTGGGAAAAATTACGGGTGGCCGGTCATTAAAGGGGATGAATCCAAAGAAAACATGGAAAAGCCTCTTCTTCATTCGGGAAGAAAGACATGGGCACCGTCGGGTATTGCCATCAAGGACAGCAAGATTTATATTGCCTGTCTGCGCGGAGAAAAGATCATTAAAGTAAACACATCCGGCAAGCAGATGGAAACGATGGCGAGCAATCATGGCCGTCTCAGGGATGTTCAAGTTCATAACGGGGCGCTTTATTTCTTAACTAACAATAAAGATGGCAGGGGAACACCGAAACAAAATGATGACAAGATGCTCGAAATGAGCAGTTTTTAAAGGATTGGGGAGAAGTATGAAGGATTTAACTAACTTAGAGACACAGGATTATATTGAGGAGTCGGCAGAGGTACCGGCGGCTCTCTATATTCAAACACCACTTTGCGGCACCTGCAAAATGGGCAGGCGAATGCTTGAGATCACACTGGAAGCGTTGGACAAGCCAGGAAACAAACAGCCCAAGGTGGGCGCAATCAATTTAAATGCCATGCCAGAACTGGCTGAAAAATACAACATTACCAGTGTACCGTGCCTCCTTTTTTTAAACCGCGGGATTGCCGTACGCAAGATTTATGCCATGCAATCTGTTGATTTTTTGTATCATAACTTAAAAAAGTACCTTTAAAGGCACATTCAGTGTCTTTTTTCTTTTTTAGGGGGTGTTTTTTAAATGTAATACATGGTTGGTGTGGTAAAATAAAACAAAAATATGTAAATCATTTTACATCACATTTCAGCCATTAAAACAGATGAAATTCCCTTGAAAAAGCTATGATACCAAGCAAGTCAGTGGTAATTTCTGATTTATCGGCACAGAAGCTAGTTTTTTCTTTTTCAGAAACGTGACAGAAAGATTACAAAAAGGCGGTAGTCCTGTAATATTGTTATACAACTGTATCCTACAAACCTACAAATCAATGGTATAAATGTATAGGAGAGCTTGAAACTTGTTTGCTCCTGTCGACTTTTGGGGAATTTCGTCCTCCGAAAGTTAAAACAACCTGGATTTAAGAGGTGAAATAATGTCAATGTCTACTGCATTTGTATCAAGAATAAAAAACAGCGCTAGCGCTATAAATAACATTGAAGATAAAGTTATGAACATCCAAAGAGGAAATGATTTTTTACGAAATGAACTGATTGAAGCCTATCAGCCCTTTATTAAAAAGGTGACATCAAAGGTTTGCAGTCAATATATAGATCGAACAATGGACGAATTTAGTGTAGGTCTGTATGCATTCAATGAGGCAATTGATCAATACCAGGAAGGACAGGGAAGCCGATTCCTCTCTTTTGCTGATATGGTGATCCGCAGAAGAGTGATTGATTATATTCGTAAAGAAGTAAGGCAGAACCGGTTAATTTATCTCCAGCCTGATGAAGAGGACGAAGAAGGCCGCGTTGAGGATAGCTATGCTGAACAAAAAGCGGCAATGGATCATTATGAAGAAAGCATTCAGGCTGAAAATCGTGTGTATGAAATTGAGGAGTATCAAAAGCTGCTAAAAGATTTCAACTTGAATTTCAAAGTGCTAAGCAAACATTGTCCGAAGCACGTTGATGCACGTGAAAATGCGAAAGAAATTGCCCGGCTGCTCGTTGAAAACCGGGAAATGGCTGAGTTTTTATTGGAGAAAAAACAACTTCCCATAAAAGATTTGTTAAGCATGGTCTCCTGCAGTCGTAAAACGATAGAGCGAAATCGAAAGTATATAATAGCGGTATCGCTAATATATCTAGGGGACTTTAAAGCGTTAAAGTCTTATATTCAGCCTTAAATAAGGGGAAGTTAAACGGTTGTAATTATTCGTGTGGCCTAAAAGCTGGCTCATGATGGTTATGATACGAAGCAGATCCTTCGCCTTCAGGGGGGATATGTGGAATGAAGAACGGTATTTTGATGGAAGTTAAGAAAGGAAAAGCGATTCTTTTAACAAAAGACGGGTCATTTGTCTCGGTTAAACTGCCACGGGGAAAAAAACTGGTGCCGGGAATGGAATATGACGTCTCTAGTTTATACAGAAGCAAGACCAGGCGCTTTTTTCTTCCTTCACTTTCTTTGTCTATAGGAGCACTACTCATATTTGTGTTATTTTCGGGTGTAAACCCGTTGAGCCGCAACGACCATACTGTTGCGGCTTATGTCAGTTTTGACGTGAATCCGAGCCTCGAGGCTGCGGTTAATGAAAATCTTCAGGTCGTTCAAGTAAAAGCGTTCAACCCGGAAGGAGAAAACCTGATCCACTCCCTTCAGTATGCGAAGGATGTCAGCCTGTTTCAATTTGCTTCTTCACTGTTGAATGCTTATGACCAACAAGGTTATCTTTCCAAGAATCCGGACGTGCTGATTGCGTCTACTATTGTGGATCAAAGTGATAAAAAGATGTCTTCATCCCTCCAAGATGCTGTAACAGCCATTAAACGCAATGCTGCTGTCTATAATGAGAAAGCAGCCATCGACATCAAGAGCCTTGATATAAAAAAGCGTAATGCAGCAAAGAAAAATGGAGTATCGCCAGGGAAATATTTGATGTATCTTTATGCAAAGCAAAACCATGATCCGCTTTCTTTAAAAGACGTCAAAAAGATGTCATTTTCCGAGCTGAAAAAAAAGATGGAGAAGAAAAACGACCAGCAGCATAAAAAGAATAAGGAAGACATGGAAGTACCCGAAAAAATCAAGCGGAACGAGAGAAATATCCAGCCTGAAAAGACCCATCCAAAAAAGGCGGTTAAACAACCATCCGCCAAGACTGAACCAGTAAGAAAAACCTCATATAAAGAAACGAATAAAAAAGCGGATTCGATGCAAAGCAATAAAAAAATGACAGTTAAATCTGCTGAACCTGCCCAGCAGGAGAATAGGAAAGTGATGAGTCAAAATAATCAGGCCGAGTTTCATTCATTCGGCTCTGTACATAAACATCCGGATAAAAAATGGAAGAAACCACCGGGAAAAGGCCAGCCAACGCCGCAGCCTTCTTTCCGAAATTCACCGAAGGATCAAAACAAGATGAAGGTGAAAACCGTACCCGTCCATAAGAAAAAGATGAACAAAGACAAACCGGGGCCGCAAAAACAACGGTTTAACCATGAGAAAAAGTGGGGCAGAGGCCAAGCCACGCCCAAAAAGGAACATCCAGGTCATCGTCATCAAAAGAAAGCAAGCTAAAAATCGACAGAAGGACCCTTTAACTGTCGAAGGATCCTTACAGGAAGAGGGTCCAGCCTCCTCGAACCCTTTTAGAAGGGATATAACGAGGGGGAATTTTGATGAATTGGGATCAATGGGTGGATCATATTCAAAAAACAGATTTTCTCCGTCCGCTTGTGGGGAATGAGAGGGCGAGTGTATCACTGGAAGGGAAAACCATCTGTATCACCTTTATCAACACCATCACGGAGAAGCAAAGAAAAATACTGCTTTCAGGCAATGATGAGGAATTACGGCTTGTTTGCAATGGTGAAAGTCATTTGAGCAAACTGATCAAACAAGGAAAGCTGTCTTTTACAGGGACATACAGAGAACAGTTAAAACTCGAATCATTACTGTACTTGGCCCGCAGTCAACGAACAGGGACAAAAGAAATGGTTTGACAGTAAATGTACGTGATGATAAAATCCATACTGCAAGCTGAAAACTTAAACATTTCGTTCTTATCGCGAGAGGTGGAGGGACTGGCCCGATGAAACCCGGCAACCGTTAAACAGCAATCCTGTTTAAAATGGTGCCAATTCCTGCAAAGCGCATGCTTTGGGAGATGAGAGATGGCGCATATAAATTCAATGCCCTTCTGCTCATATTCGCAGAAGGGCATTTTTTATGAAAGTGAGGAATCCAGTCTTTTGATAACTTTAGATGCAGTGCGCAAGATCTTTAAGACGAAAGACGGACCGGTCAATGCGGTTGACCAGGTCAATCTTACAATAGATCAAGGTGAAATTTTCGGAATAATAGGATATAGCGGTGCCGGAAAAAGTACGTTGATCCGTATGCTGAACATGCTGGAACGGCCGACGAGCGGAAGTGTAACGGTAGCCGGACAGGATTTGTCCAAGCTGAGCAAGAGCGAGCTTCGGAAAGCTCGTCAGGAAATCAGCATGATTTTCCAGCATTTTAATTTGCTTTGGTCCCGTACCGTAAGGGAGAACATTGCTTTCCCTCTTGAAATTGCCGGGGTGGCAAGAGCTGAACGGTTAAGAAGGGTGGATGAACTGATTAAACTGGTTGGCCTCGAAGGCCGGGGAGAATCTTATCCGTCCCAGCTGAGCGGAGGACAAAAACAGAGGGTCGGTATTGCCCGGGCATTGGCCAATAACCCAAAAGTGCTTCTTTGTGATGAAGCGACATCGGCGCTTGATCCGAAAACCACCGACAGCATCCTGAATCTGTTGGTTGAGATTAACGAAAAACTCGGATTGACGATTGTCCTGATTACTCATGAAATGCATGTCATACGGAAGATCTGCCATCGGGTGGCTGTCATGGAAAACGGAAGAGTGGTAGAGCAGGGACCAGTCCTGGACGTCTTCCGTCATCCTTCCGAGGAAATTACGAAAGATTTTGTGAAGCAGATCACAGAACCGGAAGAAACAACGGATGTGATTAAACAGCTGGCTTCAGAAAAGCCGCAAAACAAGATTGTACAGCTGACATTTGTCGGAGGACGCGCTGAGCAGCCTATTATCACAGAGGTTATCCGAAAATTCAACGTTCAGGTTAACATTCTTCAGGGCAAGGTTTCACAAACACAAAACGGTGCATATGGATCACTCTTTATACAGCTCGAAGGGGTTGATTCAGAAGTTTCTGATGCAATCAATTACATGAACCAACAGCAAGTCGAAGTGGAGGTGGTTTCATATGAGTAATCTGTTCCCGAATGTAGAATGGGATGTGATGTTAACATCTACAGGTCAGACGCTGTACATGACTGCAGTAGCTGTTATTGCCACCTTCGTTATTGGCTTGTTTTTAGGATTGGCTTTATTTCTTACGGGGAAAGGAAACTTGTGGGAGAACAAGCTTTTTAATGTAATTACAGCGGCAATCGTTAATATTTTTCGTTCGATACCCTTTATCATCTTAATCATTTTGTTGATACCATTTACACTCTTCTTGGTTGGCTCCATGCTTGGTGCCAATGCTGCGCTCCCGGCACTTATAATCGGGGCAGCGCCATTTTATGCACGAATGGTTGAGATCGCTCTCCGAGAAGTGGATAGAGGAGTCATTGAAGCTGCGAAATCCATGGGATCGAGCAATACCCAAATCATATTTAAAGTGCTTATTCCTGAAAGCTTGCCCGCTTTGATTTCAGGGATCACTGTAACCTCCATCGCGCTTGTGGGCTATACCGCAATGGCTGGTGTGGTTGGCGCAGGGGGTTTAGGTGACCGGGCTTTTCTAGACGGTTTCCAGCGTACACAAAATGATGTTACGTTTGTTGCCACAGTTATTATTTTGATTATCGTCTTCCTTATCCAATTTATCGGGGATACTATTACCCGACGCCTGGATAAACGATAAAAATAGACAATCAGGAGGAAAACCATGAAAAAATTGATTACACTCATTCTTTTGTTGGCCATGACAACAGCCCTTGCTGCGTGCGGTGCAAACAGCGGAGGAGACAAAAAGCTTGCTGATAAAAAAATTGTTGTAGGGGCATCCAACGTTCCGCATGCCGAAATTCTTGAACAGGCTGTACCGCTAATGAAGAAAAAAGGAATTGATCTTGAAATCAAAAAGTTTCAGGACTATGTATTACCGAATAAAGCTCTTGCAAATAAAGAGATTGATGCCAACTACTTTCAGCATATTCCTTATTTAGAGTCACAAATGAAGGAAAACAAAAACTACAAATTTGAAAATGCAGGCGGAATTCATATTGAGCCGATCGGTGTATACTCCAAAAAGTATAAATCGCTAAAAGACCTTCCAAAGGGCGCAACCATCATTATGAGTAATTCTGTAGCCGACCATGGCCGTATGCTGTCACTGCTTGAAAAAGAAGGGCTGATCAAGCTCAAAAAAGGCAAAGGGTATAATGCTCAAATCAAGGATATTGCAGAAAATCCAAAGAACCTTAAATTCAAAGCGGATGTTGAAGCAGGACTACTTCCAAAAGCCTACCAAAATGGTGAAGGCGATGCGGTGCTGATCAATACCAACTATGCGATTGATGCTGGATTGAATCCTCAAAAAGATGCGATCGCACTTGAAGGCGCAGATTCACCGTTTGTCAATATTATCGCTGTACGTAAAGGCGATAAAGATGCCAAAACAGTCAAAACCCTTGTGCAGGTTCTTCATTCAAAAGAAATCCAGGATTTCATTAAGAAGAAGTACAAAGGAGCAGTTGTACCAGTAAACAAATAAGGTGCCATAAAAGGACAGCCACAGGCTGTTCTTTTTTTTGTCCCATTGTAATAAAGTTAGATGACTTAAAACTAACCAATCAGGGAGGGGTACAAGATGGACGTTCAACAGCCAGTGGGATTTTGGATCAGGGTAGGAGCCTGTTTGCTGGATGGCATTATTATCGGCATTCCATTAGCTATCATTGGTTTTTTAATTACCGGAGACTTTGCTTCCGGTCAACCGGGAGAAAATTGGTACCTCGATATCATCAGTTTCCTCTATGCCCTATTGCTGCCCATCTATTGGCACGGGTACGTGGTTGGAAAGAGAATCTGCGGGGTTCGGATCGTTAAAGCTGATGGCAGCAAG
Source organism: Fictibacillus sp. S7 (assembly GCF_004127935.1). Classification (NCBI taxonomy): domain Bacteria; kingdom Bacillati; phylum Bacillota; class Bacilli; order Caryophanales; family Fictibacillaceae; genus Fictibacillus; species Fictibacillus sp. S7. The sequence goes on from NZ_QJKL01000001.1 coordinate 4,297,537, forward strand.
CTGGGGCTTGGTGCCATGCTGATGCGAGTTCTGGTCGGAGGGATTATTTACGCAGTAACGCTTGGAATTGGATTGATTGTCAGTGCTTTTATGGTTGGGATTCGAAAAGATAAAAGAAGTATTCATGATTTTATCGCAGGAACCTATGTCACCCATCTTCCGCCTCAAAAGGAAGGATAAGTAAAGAAGACGGCTTCCAGGTCCGGGAGCCGTCTTTTTTGTTTTCGTAACTTTGTTGCTGGAAATTCCCACAAAAATGTTTCTATTCTAAAACAATGGATGTAATCTCCGGCCTGCAAAAGAAGCGAAAGGGAAGGTGGGTCGTTCCCATTCCTCTGTTGGTATACAAATGTTTCTCTTCTGACTCATAATGGCCGGTGTGGAATTTTCTTCCCATACGTGAAGTGATAATTGGCCCGTACAGCGGCATCCGCACTTGACCGCCGTGGCTGTGGCCAGACAGCTGAAGATCGATGGGGAATTTTGAGCTTACCTTAAAATAATCCGGTTCATGGGCGAGAAAAAGTGTGAACTGATCCTCCGGAATGCCCTCCAGAGATTTCTCAATATCTGCCTCTCCTTGCAGGTAGTCATCAAGTCCTGCGATATAGAAGTTGTCATTCCCCTTTGTCAGTTTCCTGTTCTCATTTACAAGCAGTTCGAAGCCGCTTTTTCTCAATAGCTCAGAGATCGTATCAATGTCTTCAAGGTAATCATGGTTTCCGAGCACAGCGAATTTTCCAAGCGGAGCTTCAATACTTTTTAAGCCTGGTATGCTTTTTACTGCAGACCAGCGAGAACGTTTCGAATTGACCAGGTCTCCGGTAAAAATGACAAGGTCCGGTTGCAGCTTCTGTATTTTTTCAGCCATCTTATTGATATGTCTTGTTCTGAAATGAAATCCAAGGTGGAAATCACTGATCTGAACAATATGTACCCCTTTAAACGCTTCGGGAAGGCGAGGCAGTTTGATGGTCACTTTCTTAATGTCAAACCAGTAAGGCTCTATGAATGAAGAATAAATTGCGGCAGTGCCTGCAACAGCTGCTATTGTCCCTAATCCAACAGATCCGGCTATCAATGATTTTTTAACTTTTTCCTCTTCCATCTCTTTCTCCTTCTGTTTTCTTATAACGTCTTTTCTCTCATTATATTCCCTTTTTAAGTGGAAACAAAAATTTCTGTTGGAAAAAGTGAAAGGCATAAGACAAGAAGCATTAACTCATACTAAGACTTGTCTACTTTAAGGACAGGAGGATGAAACAAATGGAACATCAAGAAATGCCCGGAAAGAATTCAACGCAATTTCATTTGATCAGGTATAAGGAAGGCCTTGGAAAGTATACGGACCATATGCCCGAACTGGCTCATTCCTACAATGAATTTACCCGTCACTGCTTTAAAGAGGGGGAAATCACTGAGAAAAATAAACAGCTGATTGCCTTGGGAATCAGTATTTGTGCCCAGGACGAATATTGTATTATTTATCACACAAAAGGGTGTCTGGATCAGGGAGCCAGTGAGAATGAAATCCTCGAAGCTGTTGGAGTAGCAGCAGCTTTTGGAGGAGGTGCGGCGATGAGCCAGGGAGTGACACTGGTACAGGAATGCATTCAGGAATTAAATAATCCCATGCAGTAAAAAGGAGTTCCAGAGGGAGCTTCTTTTTTCGCTTTTCAGAAAATGGAAGAACGGGAGAGGATTTAACCGGATTTATAAGGATATGGAAGGCATTAAAGTGCATCCGGTGTATACCGTATAGGCTTTTTTTATATCGTAGAATATGGAAATTGATAAGGAATCATACGTTTGTTAGGCTAATAGTGGTTATAATTAGTGTTCATAACACGAAAGGATGATTTATTATTCACTCGATTAAAGTTAACCACACTTCTGAAATGGAAAAGGCTATGCACAAGAATCATGGCATTGGTTACGCTGAGTATGAACGCAATCTTGACAAACGGTTGGATATTGAACAAGAACGTGAAAAAGAATATCAAAAAAGTTTGGAAGTAAGTAATGAAATGGAACGAAAAATCCTATAGTATATGAAGTGGGATCAGCATTCAACCAACGAATGCTGATTTTCTGTTTGATTTATCTTTTTCCGGAAAGCTCATAAGGTTGAAGATAAAATAAATTTGTTATAATATTAGAATGAGAATAAATTGAGAATGGAATGAGAGAAGCTTTCATTCTTGTTCACATTAACAATATATTTCATTGAAATATAAGATGGAGGTAAATGCATATGTCTACACCAAACTTAAAGATTGAAAACCTGCGTGTTTCTATCGAAGATAAGGAAATTATCAAAGGGTTAAACCTTGAAATAAATGGCGGGGAAATCCATGCAATCATGGGACCGAACGGAACAGGTAAATCCACTTTATCTTCAGCGTTAATGGGGCACCCAAAGTATGAAGTAACCGAGGGTAACGTTACATTTGACGGAAAAGATCTTTTTGAGATGGAAGTTGATGAACGTGCAAAAGCAGGACTTTTCCTTGCAATGCAATACCCAAGTGAAGTAAGCGGTATTACGAATGCGGACTTTTTGCGCTCTGCCATTAACGCCCGCCGTGAGGAAGGCCAAGAAATCTCTCTCATGAAATTTATCCGTGAGCTTGATAAGAAAATGGAACTTCTTGAAATGGACAGCTCATTTGCACACCGTTACTTGAATGAAGGCTTCTCTGGTGGTGAAAAGAAACGTAACGAAATTCTTCAATTAATGATGATTGAACCGAAAATTGCAATTCTTGATGAAATTGACTCCGGTCTTGATATTGACGCACTTAAAGTTGTTGCCAAAGGCATAAATGAAATGAGAAACACTGAGTTTGGCTGCTTGATCATCACTCACTACCAGCGTTTGCTTAACTACATTACGCCGGATAAAGTCCACGTAATGATGCAAGGCCGCATTGTGAAATCAGGAGGACCTGAACTTGCACAGCGCCTTGAAGCAGAAGGCTATGACTGGATTAAGGAAGAACTCGGAATCGAAGACGAAACTGTTGGCCAAGAGGCGTAAGCAAGTTAGGAGGATTTGTACATGTCAGTTGAAACTTCATTTAAATACGACAAAGATTATGTAAGCAAGTTCTCTGAAAGCCGCCAGGAACCACAGTGGCTTTTAGACCTTCGCTTGCGCGCTTTGGAGCTTGCACAGCAGTTGCCAATGCCAAAGCCGGATAAAACGAAAATTGATAAATGGAACCTTACTCAATTTAACCATATCAGCAGCAAAGAGAACGGAACTGAGCTGCCTGAACAAGTAAAAGCCCTTATTGGTAAAGATGGGGAAACAGGAAACCTTCTTGTCATTCAAAACGGGAAAACCCTTCGTTCATCAGTAACTGATGAATTGGCTGCACAAGGCGTTATTTTTACTGACCTTGTTACGGCTGCGAAAGAACATGGAGACCTTCTTCAGAAATATTTCATGCAGGATGGAGTCAGCGTTGATGAAAACCGTCTGACAGCTATTCACGCTGCCTTAGTCAACAATGGAGCTTTCATCCATGTTCCTAAAAATGTTGAATTAAAGGCTCCGCTTCAAGCGATTTATTTCCATGATGATGAGCAGGCAGGACTTGTAAATCACGTCATCGTTGCAGCAGAAGACAACAGTTCTGTAACCTATGTTGAGAACTATCTTTCCACCAACAATGAAGGAGACTCTGTATCCAATATCGTATCAGAAGTCTTTGCAGGTCCTGGAGCGAAAGTCGTTTACGGTGCCGTAGACAACTTGGCGAAAGGCATGACTTCTTATTTTAACCGCAGAGGCCGTGCGGGACGGGATGCCAGAATTGAATGGGCTCTGGGTCAGCTGAACGACGGAAATACGGTTTCAGATAATACAACACACCTTGTAGGCGATGGGTCATTTACTGATACAAAAACGGTAAACATCGGCCAAGGTGATCAAAAGCAAAACTTTGTGGCTCAAATTTTCCACCACGGAAAAAGCTCAGAAGGCTACATCCTGACACATGGTGTAATGAAGGACGCTGCAAGTTCCATCTTTAACGGAATTACGAAGATCGAGCATGGTGCGACAAAATCGAACGGTGAACAGACAGAACGCGTCTTGATGCTGAGTGAAAAAGCACGTGGTGATGCCAACCCGATCCTGTTGATTGATGAGGACGATGTTACGGCGGGCCATGCTGCTTCAGTCGGACGAATTGATCCGATTCAATTGTTCTATCTTATGAGCCGGGGAATATCAAAAGCTGAGGCTGAACGATTGATCATCCATGGATTCCTTGGACCTGTGGTGAACGAAATGCCGCTTGAATCCGTGAAAAAACGTTTGGTTGAGGTAATAGAAAGGAAAGTAAGATAATGAACGCACAAGAAGTAAGAAAGCTGTTTCCGATCCTGCATCAGGAAGTCAATGGAAAACCGCTTGTTTACTTTGATAGTGCCGCAACTTCCCAAAAGCCGGTACCTGTCATTGAAGCGCTGGAAAAGTATTACCGCGAATACAATTCAAACGTTCACCGTGGTGTGCATACCCTGGGTACCCGGGCAACGGATGCCTATGAAGGTGCACGCGAAAAGGTCCGCCGTTTTATTAATGCAAAATCCACGCAGGAAGTGATTTTTACACGGGGGACAACAACTTCTATCAATACAGTGGCAGCCAGCTACGGTTTGTCCAACTTGTCGGAGGGCGATGAGATTGTCATCACGCCGATGGAGCATCACAGCAACATTATTCCATGGCAGCAGGTGGCCAAGAAAACCGGAGCAACGCTTAAATATATTCCATTAAAAGAAGATGGTTCCATCGATCTTCAGGACGTGGAAAACACAGTTACTGAACATACTAAGATTGTATCGGTTATGCAAGTTTCCAATGTTCTTGGCACCATTAACCCCGTAAAGGAAATTGGCGCCATTGCCCATAAACACGGGGCGATAATGGTGGTTGACGGAGCACAGAGCACACCTCATTTGAAGGTCGATGTTCAAGACCTCGATTGTGACTTTTTTGCTTTTTCTTCCCATAAGATGTGCGGACCAACAGGCATTGGAGTCCTATACGGGAAAAAAGCGCTTCTCAGCAAGATGGAACCTGTAGAATTCGGCGGTGAGATGATTGATTTCGTTGATCTTTACGATTCAACATGGAAAGAACTGCCGTGGAAATTTGAAGGGGGTACCCCTATTATTGCGGGTGCCATTGGCCTTGGTGCCGCGATTGATTTTCTTTCGGATATTGGGCTGGACAATATCCACAGACATGAGGAAGAGCTTGCGAAGTATGCAATCGAACAGATGTCTGAAATGGAGGGAATTACGATTTACGGACCGAAAGAGCGTGCCGGCATCGTAACCTTCAATATCGACGAAGTCCATCCTCATGATGTGGCTACTGTACTTGATGCAGAAGGGATTGCTGTTCGTGCTGGACATCATTGCGCACAGCCGCTGATGAAATGGTTAAATACCTCTTCCACTGCCCGTGCAAGCTTTTATCTGTACAACACCAAAGACGAGATTGATTCTTTCGTAAAAGGATTGGTCACAACAAAGGAGTATTTCGGCCATGTCTTCTAATTTAGATCAGCTTTACCGCCAAGTCATTATGGATCACTACAAGAACCCGCGCAACAAGGGTCAGCTTGGTGAAGATACAGTGACCATTAATATGAATAACCCGACATGCGGTGACCGCATCCAGCTCCACCTGAAAGTGGAGGATGGACAGATTGCTGATGCAAAGTTTGATGGTGAAGGCTGCTCCATCAGCCTGGCCTCTGCCAGTATGATGACGCAATCGGTAAAAAACTTATCTGTTGAGGATGCGATCAAGCTTGCTCATATCTTTTATGATATGATGCTTGGAAAAGATTATGATGACACGTCTTTTGATCTGGGGGATATCGAAGCCCTTCAGGGTGTTTCCAAATTTCCTGCCAGAATTAAATGTGCAACACTTGCATGGAAGGCAATGGAGAAGGGCGTCGGAAACGAAGAAGAGAATTAAAAAGGCGAAAAGGACAGGAGCACGGCCCCCTGCCTGTTTCCTTGTGATAAATGCATGATGTGCTACAATAAGAATAAGTGCCATTGCAAGAGAATTGTATCCTTTAAGGAGGGATGAAACGATGGCTAAAAAAATGCCTGAAATCGGCGAATACAAGTATGGTTTTCGCGATAAAGACGTTTCGATTTTCCGCTCAAAACGCGGATTGACAAAAGAAATAGTAGAAGAAATCTCCAAAATGAAAAACGAACCACAATGGATGCTCGATTTCCGTTTGAAATCATTAGAGCAATTTTATAAAATGCCTATGCCTCAATGGGGCGGAAACCTAAAAGACTTAAACTTTGATGACATTACGTACTATGTAAAGCCGTCCGAGAAGTCTGAAAAGTCATGGGATGAAGTGCCGCCAGAAATTAAAGCGACATTCGACAAACTTGGAATCCCTGAAGCTGAGCAAAAATACCTTGCTGGTGTTTCGGCACAGTATGAATCAGAGGTTGTATATCACAACATGAAAGAGGATCTTACTGAACTGGGTATTCTGTTTACCGATACAGATACTGCGCTTCGTGAGCATGAAGAGATCTTCAAGCAGTATTTTGGTACTGTTATCCCTCCATCCGACAACAAGTTCGCAGCATTGAACTCAGCTGTTTGGTCCGGTGGATCCTTTATCTATGTGCCAAAAGGCGTGAAATGTGATACTCCGCTGCAAGCCTATTTCCGAATTAACTCGGAAAACATGGGTCAATTCGAGCGTACATTGATCATTGCCGATGAGGACAGCTCTGTACATTACGTAGAAGGATGTACTGCACCGGTTTATTCAACCAATTCACTTCACAGTGCGGTTGTAGAAATCATTGTTAAGAAGAACGCCTATGCGCGTTACACAACGATTCAGAACTGGGCAAACAACATCTATAATCTTGTTACAAAGCGTGCGGTTGCCGAAGAAAATGCAACAATGGAATGGGTCGACGGAAACATTGGTTCACGTTTGACCATGAAATATCCTGCTGTTGTCATGAAAGGACGCGGAGCAAAAGGCACTATCCTTTCCATCGCGATTGCCGGTAAAGGACAGCACCAGGATGCAGGGGCAAAAGTTCTTCACCTCGCACCTGACTGCTCATCCACCATTGTTTCGAAGTCCATTTCAAAACATGGCGGTAAAGTAACGTATCGCGGAATTTCACACTTTGGGCGCCGTTCTGAAGGATCCAAGTCCAATATCAAGTGTGATACGCTGATTATGGATAACCAATCCACATCAGATACCATTCCGTACAACGAAATTTTAAACAACAACATCACGCTGGAACACGAAGCTACCGTTTCTAAAGTTTCAGAAGATCAGTTGTTCTATCTCATGAGCCGCGGTATTTCTGAACAAGAAGCAACAGAAATGATCGTAATGGGCTTCATCGAGCCATTTACAAAAGAACTTCCAATGGAATATGCGGTTGAAATGAACCGTCTCATCAAGTTCGAGATGGAAGGTTCAATCGGATAAATGATGAAAAGCCTTGGTATATAAGCAATATACCGAGGCTTTTTTGTGTGTAAATTAGTGTCGTGCCAACTTTGTGCCAACTCGAAATTTTTTTTACTTTTTAAGTTTAAAAAATCATCTTATTCAACAAACTGGCCAGATTGTTTAGTAAAGTAGGGAATTATTAGAAAATGAAATGATGCTCTTAGTTATTCAATTTAAAGTAGAACAATAACAATTGTACAAAAGTAAAATCTGGATTTAAAATGTGGTTGTAGCTATGAATGGGAAAATAAACATATTAGGTGGGGAATCTTATGGATGAAAAGAAAAAAGCTTTAATTATGGTTGACGTACAAAAGGCTTTCAATGATAAATAATGGGAGAGCGAAATAACCTATATGCAGAAGAAAATATTAGCAAGATACTTCAATTATGGAGGAAAAAGGGGTGGTTAGTAATACATATAAAACACACTTCCGATAATTCTAATTCAGTATTTCATCCGATGAATGAGGGCTTTGCTATTAAAGAGATAGTGGAACCTGTTGATGATGAAGTAATTATAACAAAGAAAGTAAATAGTAGCTTTATTGGTACTAATTTAGAAGATCAAGTAAATGAAATATCAACAGTTGTAATCACTGGTTTGACTACACCTCATTGTGTATCAACAACAACAAGAATGAGTGGTAATTTAGGTTTCAATACATACCTGATTTCAGATGCTACAGCAGCCTTTGGTTTGAAGGACAAAAATGATAGATATTATGATGCAGAAACTATACACAATATAACTCTAGCTACATTGCATGATGAATTTGCCACAATACTTACAACAGAGCAACTAATTAACGATTTAATAAAATAAGCTTATTCAATTATAGGGCGCGATTGTTGAAGAAGTACGACTGTTTATTGAAAAAAAGACCTTGGTATTAGTTTTATACCAAGGTTTTTTACGTAGAGAATGGATCGTTTCTTTTTTGCGTGGTTTTATTTCTCTTTGTATAAACGGAGAATTTAATTAGTTCATCTGCTTCAATTTTGTCCGTAACATCTAAATAAATATCAGCTGTCGTCTTTATCGTTTGATGTCCGAGGCGCTGCGAAACATATTTAATGCTTGCTCCTGCTTCAAGTAATAAAACAGCATGTGTATGTCTGAAAACATGTGTACCTTTGTAACTGACATTTGCTTTTGTGCAATACCCCTGAAATGTCTCACGTATTATAGAGGGGGTAAGATACCTCCCAAGAAAATTTTGGAATATAATTCCATCGTTATTGCGTTTGAATTGAGTGTGTTTTAAGATCATCTGGTTTTGTAACAGCTTGAACTTTTTAAGTTCAGCTACTAATCCTTCATCAAGTTTAATTGTTCTATATGAGGATGAATTCTTAAGAGAAGTTATCATTGTGTTATTGTTATCATCACGGCTAGTTTGTCTTTCAATCGTTAATTTATCACCCTTAAGGTCAGTCCATTGTAAGGCAAGTGCTTCACTTATTCTTAATCCTGTTTGGCTTAGTAAATAAATAAGCATAAAGTACAGACGATACTCCTTATACCTTTGATGCTGATAAGTTTCCATAAAGTCAAGTAATCGATTTAAATCACTTAAAGAATAATATTTAATATCTTTATTAATCCGTATCTTATCTTTAACGGGTATTTTCAATTTGTTCGTTGGATCTTTATCTAATATCTCCATATCGTGAACCGAATAATGGAATATGCTTTTGAGTACTGATAAATATTTTAATCGAGATCCATAGGAGTAAACCTCATGTCCGCTTTCATCTTTGAACTCAGCATAATGATTCATCCATCTCTTAATCTCAGGTCTTTTGATTCTAATTAACTTTTTATTCCCGAAATAAGGGAGTATGTGTATTCTTACTATGACTTCTAATTGTCGAAAAGTAGAATCTTTAACAGAGGATTTTTTATGGTTATATAACCATTCTTGTACAACGTCATCAAACATTAAATCCCGGTCATTTAGTGTGTGGCCATAATAAATTTTTTCTTCTACAGCATTTGCCTCTAGTTGGGCTTCTTTTTTAGTACGAAAAGTCCCAATACTCATTAATTTTCCATCTTTAAAAACACGCGCTTGCCACATGCCGCTGCTTAGTTTTCGGAAATTAGCCATCCATGTTTCTCCTCTATTCTAGTTTTTTTATTTAAGAAGAGCTGATTAAAAAACAGTTAGAAATTTTTAAGTTCAATTCTCCATTTCTTTTAATAATCCATCAGCAAAGTATGTAGAGGATGATCCGCATCTGTGACAATAACGAGATGTCTTATCAAGTATTTCTCCACAACCTCCATGAAAATCATGCCATTTATTATTTCTCTTTGAATCTTGGTATGAAGATCCCGTACATTTGTTTAATAAAAAAATACCGCAGATATTGCAATAATTTGATTCGGAAGGTAAATAGCCATTTTCGCACTTCGGGCATACCTTTTGAGTCTTGTTCAAGTTTTGGTTTGTTAATATACCTAAATTTATCAAATCATTTCGGCAAATATTTTCTTCTTTTGTTAGATTATTGCTGCCGCAACATGGACAAAAATCTACCTGAGCATTTGAAAAGAGATAATTACAGCTCAAGCATCGTTGAGTATTCTTAATCTTAAAAATGAATTCTTGAAATAATTGGATAACTGGATGGCTAGGAGAATACTTAATACCAAATTGAGCACCTTGCTTTATAAACTTATATACATTTATAGAAGCCTCACTTGATATGTCGCATAAATTAGAAATGTCATTTGGGTCATTGATCTTTAGTTCGTTTAAGACTGGAGGAGGGGCTAATAGTTCTCTTGCGAAGCAGTTTGCTTCACTTTCGAATTCGTTGTATTCATCTTCTGTAAGTGAACTTCTAGCCAAGGAAGAATTATTGCTGATTTTGTTATGTTTCATGACATAATGTCCAAGTTCATGGGCAAGAGTCCACCTTTTCCTGCCCTTACTAGGTATCTTATCGTTGTATAAAATCAAATACTCATCTAAGGATTCATAATATAAACAGCATCCTTCATGACTGTTTACGAGATTACAAACTTCTTTATGTGAAAATCCTCTCTTTTTTGCAAACCAAGAATAAGTTCTTATTTTGAGATTCGGGAAACTGTATGCAATTTGTTTCACCCGAACAGGCAATTCTTTTACGGTACTATTCTTTAAAACATCATCTGCAGATTTCTGGGCTTTAACGAAGTCGGCTTTATAAGTCGTCTTCTTCGTCAAATTCATCACCCTCTTCATTTTCTGTATCTAAAAATGAAAGTTTCAGCATTTTTATCATATTTTCCATTCTTTCTCTGTCTTTACCTGTAAGTTTATTTCTTTGTCTTTGAATTTGCTTAAGATCATTATCATCCAGTGAGATATTTGAATATGGGTTATTCGTGCTGCCTAAAAGGTAATCAGTTGTTACGTTAAAAATATTCGACATTTCTAGTAAGACATTTCCTGGTGGGACGACCCTGCCTGATTCGTAATTTGCCACGTTAGATCTTTTCATATCTAATTTTTGTGCTAATTCTTCTTGTGAAAATTCATTTTCCTGTCTGCATCTTTTTATGCGTGTTCCAATTAATTTCTTTCTTTCAGTATCCATTACAATTCCTCCAAGACAAAATATGTTTATTAAAATGACGTTTTTATCATTGACGTGCTTTAAAGTGTGTGTTATGGTTTGTGTGTCAACTAAAAACACAATATAAAGAGAGGTGATATTTTGAATAACGTAAAGCTTCGCCGATCGCGCTTTCGCTTTTTACGTAAGAAGTTCAATATTACCCAACGTCAGTTATCTATCGATTTAGATGTTAGTGAAAGCCACATTCGGAATATTGAAAGTGGAAGAGGTAATCCAGATGCAAAGCTATTATTTAGATTAACAAAGTATTTTAACACAACACCGGAATACTTATTTCCAGATTTAGCTGACGTAGCCATCAAAAAGTTTACTAAAAAAACATGTTGTCATTATTATAAACGTCCAGTTTAATTACTACAACACCGGCTGTCACACCGGCTGTCATAGTTTTAATAAAGAGGAGGTTTTCTAATGTCTAATCAATCTGTGCAAATAGAAAGATCCCCTAAACTAATTGAAGTACAAGTGGATGAAGAAGCAATCAAGCGAATGTACCATGAAGCAATTGAAAGAAGAATTGAGAAGCTGGAAAATGATTTAGTTTATTGGGATTCTAATGAGTTAAAAAGGCGCACTTGTATGAGCTGGAATACTATTCTTAATAATTTTTTCTTTGAAAAGGATTTTCCAAAAATCAAAGTAGGTGGTAAGTGGTATTTTCCGGCCACAGAAACAAAAAAGTTTTTAACACAGTGGCTATATCAATTAAAGTAAATTCGTGCAGTTAAGGAGTGAGTTTAATGGCAGAAGTTAAATGGATTAAACTAAGTGTTCAGATGTTTGAAGACGAAAAAATCCGATTAATTGAGAGTATGCCTGAAGCTGATATGCTGCTTATCATTTGGGTAAAGCTCCTTGCTCAAGCTGGTAAGACTAATGCAAATGGCTATATCTACTTAAATGAAAAAGTTCCTTACACAGATGAAATGTTGGCTACGATATTTAATCGGCCGCTAAATATTGTACGACTTGCTCTTAAAACATTCCAAGACTTTGACATGATTGAGATGACCGATGATCAATTCATTGCGATCAGCAACTGGGAGAAACACCAAAATGTTGAAGGGCTAGATAAGATCCGCCAGCAGACCAGAGATAGAGTAGCCAAACATAGGGAAATGAAAAAGCTTCAAGCTGGTAACGATACAGGTAACGTTACACTAACGCAAGGTAACGCAACAGATATAGAAGTAGAAATAGATACAGACATAAATATAGAAAAAGAATTAGATAAAAGAAATAATCGTAAAAACAACGGATCAAAAAACTCTAAAGTTCATGAATATTACCATTCAAATATCGGCAAAGCGAATGCTCAAACCCAAAGAGAATTAAAAGTATGGATAGAAATATTGAATGAAGAGCTGGTAATGGAAGCTTTGAAACGCTCGGTTGCAGCAAAAAAAGCATCATGGTCTTACGCAAGAGGTATCCTCTCGAACTGGGTGAAAAGCTACGTTCAAAATTTATCGGATGTGGAAGTACTGGATAACAATTTCGCTAAAAAGCGTAAGGAGGGTGAACATGGCAAGCCGTCTGAACAACATTATCGAAACACTACGCCAGAAGCATTTACAATCACCGGTGGGCAGGTGGGAAGGATTGGAAGAGGAAGACAAGCCTAACTGCTCCATTTGCAATGACAAGGAGATTGTCATCTATCGGGTACACAAAGATACAGAATGGCAGTGGAATGAGACCTTGCAATCTTGCGTTCCAGTCAGTAGAGTTCTAGAAGTTGATTACCATCTTGGGAGGGTTTGTTCTCCTGAGGATGCTTGGGAATGGCACGACAGTTACTCAGAAAGGTGCAGTTGTGTTAAACAGAAAAGCATTAAGAACTTGCTGCAGTCCTCTGAAATTACGGAGCAGTTTAGGAAACATGAATTTAAAAGCTTTGTCACCGAAGGAAAGGACCAAGTGATAAAGGACGCCTATCAATGTGCACAAGAATACATTACGGATTTTGGCGATATTAATAGAAGCAGAACCAACAGCATTGCCTTACTAGGACAACCCGGCAGTGGGAAAACCCATTTGCTCACAGCTATAGCCAATCACTTAATGATTAATAAGCAAATATCGGTTCTTTACTTTCCTTACGTCGAGGGTTTTGACGATCTAAAAGATGATTTCGAAAAACTTGAAGAGAAGATGAATAGAATGAAAAAGGTAGATATGTTGTTTATAGACGATCTCTTTAAACCGGTGGGAAGAAGCAGACGGCCAAGAGCCACTGAATGGCAGATCGAAAAAATGTATGCCCTTATCAACTACCGTTACTTGAATCATCTTCCAATCTTAATTTCTTCTGAGTTAACGGTAGATGAATTGGAGGATATTGATGAAGCTTTAGGAACTCGTATTTATGAAATGTGTAAGCATTATATGGTACTTATTCTAGGAGAAAAAAAGAGGTTAAACCAGAGGCTCAGTTAGAAAAATGCCTGTATTTCATTTTATGAGGGTATCAGCAAGACAGTTTATTTAACTGATGATTACCGTTTAATTCATGCAATGTGGCCACGTGGGTGAATTGTCTGGGTAGTTCTGAACACCATTTATTAGTTTTTTGAAATATTTTTATAATTCACTTAATACAAAAGACCTGTTTTTCCTGTTATCTATTACCTATACAGTAAAAATATAGTACAATGCTGTCGAGTGTACAAATCAAAAAAATATCCTCTTTTATTGTAGAATAATCGGGATTTGAAGCTCGTTTTTCCTATCCTTAAACATTTTAATATGATTACACCTCAGAAATTGGCGAATATCCCAATCTAATAACCATTTTTGCTTCCCAAAGAAGAAATCAAAAAATCTAGGTTTCATAATGATGATTCATTTAACTTCATGGATGGTAATTCATCTCGCAAAATATCTTTTGATAATGTCCACACGTTTAAGTTGGAGAAAGAGAAGCCTCCCACTTTAAGCTTCAAAAGTTAAATGTTATGCGATTAAACATGAAAGGAGTGATCTGTTATGGCTGTAAAAAGATTAACCTACCTTGATTTAAAAGACGCAAAAAGCATTAGAACCTTTAACAACGAGACATATATTTTAAAAGGGACACTTGCGGTAGATGAAGAGAATGGGAATATTGAAAAGCTGGCGGATATTTATTATCGAGTAAGAACAGCCATTGGACAAGACGAACAGATCATTGCAAAACGCAAAAACACATTTGACGAGTTGTTACAGGTAAATTCGAACAAAAGATTTGCAAAAAAGAAATACAAACCTTGAAGTGATCGTGGCAGCAACATGTGTTCAGAATGAACTCCATAAAACTGAATATAAGTGCCTTCCTCTAAAGCAGACACATAGGGGTTCGGTTAACAGAAAAGGTTAGGCGAGTGATTCCTAAAACTGGTCGGTGTCGAATTATTCCGTACAGGTTCTTCGTATAATGCCAAAAACGATGTGCTTTGTTGGGCAGAGACATCAGTTATCTCTGACAATCCAACATAGGGTTCTGTTCCAGCCATAAACAGATTTAAAATTTTTGCAATTTCTGATTAGGTGTTGCTGCCACGACATCTTCCCGAAAGGGTGACTACATTGAAAAAACAACTTCTCCTTGGGTTCATCGCCATTTTTTTTATTCTTGCAGCATGTGGAAAAGACAGTACATTTACTGATATGAATTTTGATGAATTAAAAAGCTTTGTTACGGATAAAGAAACAGGATTTATTTTCTTTGGGTACGACCAAGACGATCTAGACAAAAACAAAGAGCATGTTAGTAAGGCGTTAGAGAAGAATGACTCCAATAGCCGTTTCTTCAATTATCGTAAAGAAGTATCAAATAAGCAGTCCCAGACGTTCAAAAAAGATACGGGAACAGAACAATCCAGGGATTCATTAGGTTATTACGAAAAGGGAGTTTTAATGGCTGAATTTGAAATGCCAAATAATTGGACTGATGAAAAAGTGAAGGATTTAAATAAATTCATAAGCCAAATTAGCGAATAAGAGGAGTGGATACTATGAGTGAAAGGGTTAATGCAAAACTGCTAAAGAAACAAAAGGAAAAAGTTGAAAAGCTTATGTCTGTTTTCGGTACCGATTATAATGATTGGCTTTTTGAACAACATGAGAAGTATTTGAAAGAAAATAACGACCGGGCTTTAGAAGAATTGTTGAAAATAAAAGAACAATATTCATAAAAAACAAACACCCTTAGATGAGCATGATCGAGAAGAACAAGCTAACAATAAGATTCCAGTGGAGGGATAAAGATGTTAGATCTGTTAAATCACATGGTGTTGGGTGCAGCTGATGGAATGGACGGTCTAATCAAAACCGGAACTTCGATTCTTAAATGGGCGCAGCGTTTGGGCTTAATTGGAGCAGCTATTGCGTTTTGTATCGGTGGTTACTACCTAATGCTTGGTGGAGATCGAGGTCGTGGTCGTTCAGTAGGATGGTTCATTGGTGGAGCAGTGGGATTGGTCATTGTAATGGGAGCGTACGGTTTGGCATCTGGAATAGATAGTAATATAAAATTTGGCGGGTAAAAAATGCTGAAATAATCTTAATTTATAGGAAAGAGCTCACTTGAACCAAGTTGAGCTCTTTTTATTTTATTGAAGGGTGTGACGGTATGCTGCAGGTTGTATTTACTGAACTAAATGATAATAGCATGAAAAAATTTGAACGAATTGATTTTGTAGAAGCTGTAAAACAAACCTTGATATTGGAGCAGAAGTACCGAGAAGAAAAGAAAATAATAAGTGGAAGCTTTTATCTAATTGAAAGTGAAAATGATAGCACAGCACTTTATACTGGGACCTTCAAATTTGGTTCAAGGTATGCCCCGAATCTATACATTCACATTAAGAAGAAGCTGGAAGAAATAAAAATGAACCGGCAGCAGCAAAGAGACCGTATAGAATTGATTGCAAAAATGGAAGATGCATTGCCAGAGATTTATAAAAAAGAAGAAGTGATTGAGAATGCGCATTTGCTTAACCTCAATGTTAGCCGCATCTCGAGATTGAAGAAATGGCAGAGACGTTCGATTTATGCTCTGACTGGAATACTAGGTTTAGCGTTAATCGGTACGATCTTCTACATGGTCATGATTGTAGCACAATACGATGTGGCTTATTCAAAAGAACAGGATAAAGTGGCTGCTCAAGATAAACAATTGGATATTTATGCACAAGGACTGTTAGGAAAACATGATGCGTTATTAGATTATTTTAAAGCAAATAAAATTAACCTGAGTGACGAAGAAAAGAAGATCTACGCCAATTTATTATTAAAAGACAGAAAGTACAAAGAGTTGGTTTCCCTGTACAACAACGATTCAGGCTATATTGCAACCATAATCTCAAAGCAGGATGACATCAATGCTCTAAGAGCATTTCATAAAGACTTTCCTTCGAATGAAAGCACGTTTGATCTTCTTTATGCTGATAAGAAATACAAAGAGTTGTTAGCCGTGAAAGATGTTGATATGACCGTTAAAAGAAGTGAAATGAAAACCTATGCATTGATTAAAACAGGGAAAATTGAAGAAGCAAATGCTGAACTTGCCAATAACAATAACAAGGATCTAAAAGCTAAGATAACTCAATATGAAAAGTTATCGAAAGAATTAAAGGAATTTAACGAGGCGATAAAGATGGCTAAAGATAGCAAAAAAGCGAAAGAAGTTAAGGCTTTATCAAAGAAGAAAACCGATTTGGAGAAACAATTTAACGCCATTTAAAGGATGCTCTTAATGAGTGTCCTTTTTTAAATCGAAGGAGGAAGCTATGACTAAGGTTTTTTCTCAAAAAAAGACAGTCTTCTTCATTGGTCTTATGGTATTCACGCTTGCTTTCACACTGATTAATGGTTTCGTTAATGTTGTTACTAAAACCATTATGACAATTCTCAACACAAAAGACGTTCTCAATCCCGAGCCTGTACAGATAAACTGGAGTACATTTTTTGGCTTGCATTTCAAATCCTTAGCGATTTATGGAGCAGTTGCTTTAATTGCTCTCATCTGTTCAAGCATAGTGGTTTACAAAGTCCGTTCAAACTTCCGTTCACTTGAAGATGGGCAAAAAGGAACGTCCAGGTTTACTACACTTGAAGAATTAAAAAAGCAATACAAGGCTGTACCTGAAAAAACTCTAGAATTTGAAGGTAGAGGTGGTGTTCCGGTTTCACGGTATAAAAACAAGTTGTTTATAGATTATAGCCCTGTCAATAACCTTTGGATCGGTACCACACGTTCTGGTAAGGGTGAGATTGGAATGTTCAGTATGATTGACATTTACAGTCGCGCGAAGCAGAAGGCTTCCTTGATAATGAATGATCCCAAAGGAGAATTGTATTCTGCATCAAAAGAAACGCTGGAAAAACGGGGTTACCATGTGGAAGTTTTAAATCTGATGAAACCAATGGAAAGCATGTCTTACCAAATACTCCAACTTGTAATAGATGCATACAAACAAAAAGACTTTTCAAATGCTCAACAGCTCGCCCAGTCCATCAGTTACATGCTCTACTATGATCCGCAAGCAAAAGATAAATTTTGGCAGGAATCATCCATCTCCCTTTGTAACGCGTTAATCCTGGCTATATGTGATAAGTGTATTCGAGAAAACAAGGATGAACAAATTACAATGTACAGCGTGGCGAATATGCTTACCAACTTAGGAACTAAAAAAATCGTTGATGAAGAGACAGGGATAGAAACCGATGCCCTCGATGATTACTTTTCAAAGCTACCTCCTGATAATGTTGCAAAGATGCAATATGCCACTCTAAATTTCTCTTCTGGTGTAACTAGAGCAGGAATCTTAGCAAATACGTCCGCAAAACTAGGGATATTCACCTTAGATGCACTAGCAAAGATGACGTCAAAAAGCAGTTTTGATTTAAAGCGAATAGGATTTGGGCGAAACGTGGTAGGTTTCGCTACTCCATTGACAAGAATCCATATCGTTTTTTCAAATGGAGAAATGGAATCGGTTAAAACGGATGTGAATGGAAGATTTGAGATTAACTTTGTTAATGAGATACACGAGGGAGACACTTTATTACTCAAAGAAAAAGGAATGGAAAATGGATTGAAGGTTCATGTGAAGGAGATTGATCCTAACACTGGCAAAGTAAAGGTCATGTGTACCGAGGACATGGGAAGTATTCGGATTGAAAAAATGGATTACTTTATCAAGCCGACTGCCGTCTTTATGATCACTCCGGATTATGATGCCTCTTTGCATGTCATTGCTTCACTCTTTGTTAAACAGCTTTATACAGAGCTTGCGAAAAACGCTTCTGTCGCTAAAGGAAACAAATGCTTACGTGAAGTCGTTTTTATACTGGATGAATTCGGAAACATGCCGGCTATTGAAGGTATGAGTAACATAGTAACGGTTTGTTTAGGCCGCAACATAAGGTTCAACCTTGTCATTCAAGCATACAGCCAGTTAAAAGAGAAATATGGAGATGGATGGGAGACCATTGATGGAAACTGTGGCAACACGATCTATATCTTGACTACGGATACGGCCACAGCTGAAAAAATCGCTAGCAAGTTAGGTGATCAAACCATTACGACAAAAAGTAGAAGTGGTGGCACACTTTCTTTCGACAAAAGTAAAACAGAAAGCGTAGACGCCAGAAAGCTGCTCAATGCGAATGAGTTAATGCAGTTGCAGGAAGGAGAAATGGTCGTTATCCGAATCATTAAACGACAAGATTTAAGCAAAAAAAGAATTACGCCATATCCGATCTTTAATACCAAAGATACCGCCATGAAATATAGGTGGGAGTATCTCTCTGAATACTTTGATACCAGTAAATCCATTAATGACATCGATATTCCTTGTTTACATGCAAATGTTGATCTAAAAACCTTAGTTATTGATTTTGATGATACCTATGTAAGGCAGGAGGTCAAGGAATCACCTGTTGCACAAGAAGCCTTGGTAAAACAAGAAGTGGCTGCAACTGCTGAAGTCAAAGGGAAGGAAAGTGACATTAGCATATCGGAACCCTTTAGCTCCCCAGATTCGAAAGAAAAGGATTCTCTTCAGTGGAAGGAAATGAATGTGAAAACCTTCTTTCAAAATGATAATGCCATTGTAATCATTGAAAGAAGTGTGGCCAATGTTGTTGATTTACAAATGCCTGACATTCAAGAGATGAACATCATTGATTTTATGGATTTGCTTGAGAACATGGTTGATAACAACGTCCTAAAATCAAATATTCATGCTGCCCTAAAAGGCAAGTTCAAAAGATTAATAAGTCAATATGAAGGAGGGACTTCAGATTGAAATATGAGATCTTGGCTTTGTTAGAAGAACACAAGGAAAACATTTTGAACGATGGAAAAGTCCTCGTTGTTTCTCTTGATGACGGCGTATGTACAATCGAACAAGGATTGGATGAAGCACCTTTCATTATTAAAGTTGAAAAATTTGATAAAAAGTATCCCATGACAATCCATGAGTTTTTAGATCTGAAATGACTTGTGTTGTTGTTTCAATGAGGGAGTGAGGATATGAGTGATAAAGAAATATTAGACGTCCTTCTAAAGTTTGGGGATAACCTATCAGACGGTTGGATTATTATGGACGTCTTCAGAAGCTTGGGTTGGGTCATCATACTTGGTCTAGGATGGTTGGTTGATAGTCTCGAGAATGTAACAGATTCCATACTCGGATTAAAGACGTTCTTCGCTGATAGTGACATATCTGGTCTTGTTCAAATGCTTAAGCCACTATCAGTAATCTTGATGGCCTTTTCGCTGCTTTATACGGGCTACTTGCTTATCTTTCAAAAGAAGATTGATAGAGAAGGCATCATTATTAATGTCTTTCTTGCATTAGTCGTAATTGCCTTGTTAGGGTCCGGTATGAATAAAGCCGATCATTTCACAAATGATGCGGTAACAGCACTTAATGGAAAAGAAGAGGGAAGCTTGGCAGACACCATCATAAAAGATGGAATCATTGATGTTGCTCTCTATGACTTGCAAGAATGGAAAAAGCCAGATATCAACCCCATAAACCAGATACCAAAAGAAAATATCCGAGACATTGACATTAATTCTTATTTAACTGATGGAACAAAATTGACGAAGGATAAAGAGTTGTCCAACAATGGCGTGGATATTTTGTCTAAGAAATTAGACACATTGGGAGATGGCTCGCATGGGCTTCAGGATTTGGACGATGGGAATTTCATTACCGATATTACCAAGGAATATTACTACCGATATACAGTGCATTGGTTCACAATCATGGTTACTTTAGCGATTACGGCATTTACATTGCTGACTATAGCTATCAAGCTAGCAAAGTTATTTTTTGAATTAGCATTCAACTATGTGTTAGCAACCATTATTGCCCCAGCTGACATCCATTCAGGACAAAAGACGAAACAAATCATACAAAACATTCTAAATATCTTTCTTGTGACCATAATGATTTTTCTATCCATGAAAATCTACATCATTGGGACAGTATTTATTGACGACAAATTAGACGGTTTGCCCTATTTGATTGCCCTGTTTGCTTTTTCTCTTGCAGTAATTGACGGACCAAATATTGTGGAGCGTTTATTCGGAATTGACGCCGGACTGAAGTCTGGTTGGGGAGCATTAGCAGGCGCTTACGCTGGAAGTAAAGGGTTAAGCCATGGAGTCAAGGGATTATCGAGTGCTGGTAAATCAGCTGCATTGAAAGGCATAGGTGGGGCGGCAGGTGTGGCTGGCATGGCCCAGGGATTAAGAAAAAGTGAAGATAAACGACAGGAAAAAAGTAATGAAACTTCAAAAAACAACCCGAACGGAAAAGGTGACAATCAAAACAAAGACGTAAATAAGGAGAAAAATCAGAATGGAGAAACCGACCAAGGAAAAGGATCTGAAGAGCTTAATGCTGGGCGAGAAGAGGTAGCTTCTTCATTAGAACACGAAATGAACCATCAGGAGCAACAGAAGAATGACCAGGCCAAAGGAGGTAATCTTCCGCCAGGGCTATATCAAGAGATGGCGGCCAACGGAAAACAAGGCAGCAAGGAACTTCAATCCAATTCAAACATGAGTAAAAATGATCAAAATAAGTCAGGTGCTGTGAATAATACGCCTTCTAGCTCTTCTAGCAACAGCATGAGTGGAAATGTGGCGAAACAGGTTTCACATGCTTCTCAAGGATCTGGAGGCTCTTATAGCAGTGGTTCTAATACTAGTGTATTCGGTTCCGAAAACACAGGATCCATTCGTACAGAAGTAGTTAATGATTCACCTGGAGGCCAAGTTAGTACAGTAAGTCCGCAAAGTTCAGCTCCGTCCTACGGTGGAAGTGATCATGTTATGGAGAGCCAGCCAATATCCAGAGGAGGTTCTTTAAGTGATACAAGGGATTTAACTCCTGTTAGCTCGATTGGCCCTACAAGCTCTTCCCCTACGAATGAGCGTAGAACAACTGAAAGTGTACGGGAAACAAGGCATGTTGGACAGGCCATGTCAGATAAAGTCAAAAGCAACCGTTCCTTTCAAAAAGTCCAACAATCGTACCAAATCGGCCAAAATACCGGAGAGAGTGTTAGAAAGAAAATAGCAAGCTATAGGAAGAATAAATGAAAAAGGGGTGAATCGGCTTGGCTAACTACAGAATACCAAAGGAGATCACAACTGAATTAAAAATCAACAAAGCCTTATACTTGTTTGATTTACTCTTCATGGTAGCTCTACTGGTACTCGCCATGGTACTGGGAAACGTGGTTCATTCCTCTCTTAAGATCCCATTTTATTTGTTCATGGGGTTTATTGGAATCGTTTTAATAATACGCCCTTACACTAACCCTAAAAAGAGAATGTACCAGGCGATTGTAATTGCCTTCTCAAGAAGAAAGGACACGTATTGCGCAATAGATAAACCGGACGAATAGGATGGTGATTGCTAATGCCTAAGCTAAAGAAACATGATGAAAGACAACCTAAATCTGTGTTTGTTGAGAAGAATTCGAATTACGGTACGGAAACAACCATATTCGATGAAAAAAACCTTAAGAGAATACAAGAAAAGAAAGAAAAAAAGGTGAAGATCAAGTCCAGCATTACGGACATAATTCCGGTCATTGATATGACTGCCAACGGATACTTTGAACTTCGACAAAACGAATATTTGGAAATCGTTCAGTTGACATCAAAAGACATCTATTCCTTGAACACCGAAGATAAGAATCACGATATTTACTCATTCGCGTTTTTCTTGCAGTCCTATTTGGATGACATTAAATTGGTCCCATTGAATTTCCCTGTAGATACCAGTGTTCAGCAAAGCTTCATTCAAAGAAAAATAGAGAGAACTAAAAACCCATTGTATATCCCATTTCTACAAAAAAAGTTAAAAGAGCTGCAGTTCATTGAAAGCAACCGAACAAACAGAGAGTATTACCTCTTCCTCTATTCGGATAACGAATACACACTCTTAAATAAAGTGAATCAGGTGAAACGACTATTACAAAGGACGTGTCCAATCATTGAGCTTTCTGACGAAAAAAAAATCAATATCCTCTATAAATTGAACAACCTTAATTCTAAAAACAAAAACTAGGAAGGAGCAGCGCGTTATGGGAATATTAACAACTGTTTTTTCTAGATTCAAGAATGAGGAAGAAACAATAACGGACAAAGAAAAATATGGATATAATCCTTACCTGGTATCTGAAATCCAACCTCAAGGTGGAATCAAGTTTGAAGAGGCGTATCTGAGAAAGGGAGATGGATATGAAACCTGCATACATGTCTACGATTATAATTCCATCGTTTCGGACCTCTGGCTTGAACCTATCGTTAACATGCCGAATGTAGTAGCTACCATTGATATTTCGACGCCAAACCGAAAAGAGATCGTCGAATCGATTAACAAATCAATGGCAGAGCAAAACGTAAGGCACGAAACGGCAAAGGATAATATCGACCGTATCGATGCCCGGGAGAGTTATACAGAATTAAGCGATATGTATGATGCGATAACTCAAGGTGAAGTAATGAAACGAGTTCACCTTCGATTGTATGTGAATGCAAAAACAATTGATGAATTAGAAAAACTTACAAAGGAAGTTATGGAGAATTTAGAAGCTCAAAACTTTAGAGGCAGTGTGTTTTTAAATGAACAGGAATACGAGTGGGAGGGTTTGTTAACCAGCTACACCACACAATTAAAATACACCAATAAACGAAAAGGAAAAGAGATTCCTTCGCTGTCGATTGCAGGCGGTTTTCCTTTTCACTTCACTTCTCTCGATGATCCGTATGGAACGCATTATGGAACAACAGCGACAAGGGGAAATGTGATTTTTGACTTGTTTCACAAGGATTCACAACGGAAATTTTATAACGCGTTAATGATTGGAAAGATGGGCTCCGGTAAAAGTACGATGTTAAAAAAGGTCGCGCACGATAATTCAATTAAAGGATATTATACGCGAATTCTGGATGTCACCGGAGAGTTTGAAGAGCTTACCAAGGAGTTAGGTGGAAAAGTAGTGGCTCTGGATGGGAGTTCTGGCTTAATTAACCCCCTTCAAGTTTATGCCACAGCAACCGATGATGATGGCAACGTTCTGCCAGAAGGAAGCTTTAGACAGCATTTGAGTAAGCTGAATGTGTTTTACCGTTTTCTTAATCCCGAGGCTACCGATGCTGAATTAAAAGAATATGAGAATCTGCTGCGGTCGCTGTATATCAAAATGGGCTTGTGGGATGAAAACAATCCTGCAGAGTCCACAATTACGTCTAGAAGGGCAGACGAATATCCGATATATACGGATTTTCTTTCTCTAGTTCAAGAAGAACTTTATGCAGATTTTAACAACAAAATCATTCATGAAAACCTAAGCGAACAGCGTAAAGATCGGTTGGAGTTAATTGAGTTAAATGTACAAAACATTGTGACGAACTATGCTCAGTTATTTAACGGACATTCCAGCATGGACAATATCAACAATGAACAAGTCGTATCTTTTCCTCTAAGGCACCTATCTGAGTTAAAACCGGAGATATTTCAAGCTCAAGTGTTTAACATCATGAACATGTTATGGGATGGAATGCTGATTAATGGTGCTCCACAACTCAGAGCATTCAATAAAAGACAACTGAGATTTGAAGATGCGACCCGTTACTTAATTCTCATTGATGAAGCACATCACATTATAAATACAAGAAAAGGGTCAGAGCATGGAGTCGAGTACCTCCAGCGATTTATGAGAGAAGCACGTAAATATTTTGGAGGGCTATTCTTTGCAAGCCATCTGATTACTGACTTTGTACCTGAGAATTCGGACAAGGGTACAGCTGAAGAAGTAAAGAAGCTTTTTGGACTTACACAATACAAAATCATCGGAGAACAAGACTCAGAATCCTTGAAAAAACTACAAGAAGTATTTACAAGTCAGTTAACCGATAGTGAAGTATCACAAATTCCATATCTAACGACAGGTGAAGTATTCTTATGCATTTCAGGAGTGAAAAACATAAAACTGAAGGTTGATATTTCTCAGGAAGAATTAGACGTTTTTGGTGGAGGTGCCTAATTAAATGCATGTTCTGGCATTAATCCCTAAAAAGTATTACGTCTGGGGAGGAATCATTTTATTAGCTGGAGTTCTCGTTTTAGGTATGGGGATTTTCACAGCATTTTTTGATGATTCAAAAGAAGAAGAGTATGGCACAGTCTTTGATCCAGAAGGATTAAACTTAGGAACACTCCCTCTTTCACCAATGGTTGAAAGGTATAGAAAAGATGTGGAAAGAGAGGCAAAAGCAAACGGAATACCACAGTATACCGATTTGATCCTTGCAAAAATGATGCAGGAATCTGGAGGAAGAGGTAAAGATCCCATGCAGGCTTCAGAGAGTCTTTGTGGGTACGTTGGTTGTATAAAGTCGCCTCAAGCCTCCATCAACCAAGGGGTGAAATACTTTAAAAAAATAATTGATCAAGCCGGTCATGATATTTTGCTAGGTTTACAAAGTTACAACTTTGGCGGAGGATTTATTGGCTACGCTAAAGAGTACAACGGAGGCAAATATTCGAAAGAATTAGCTATCGAATTTTCAAAAATGATGTATAAAAAATTAGCGTATACAGGCGTATATTCCTGTATTAGAGGTGATGCTGTTCCAGCAGGGGCGTGCTATGGCGATGTACTTTATGTAGACGCCGTATTGAGATACTACCATCCGAAAAGCGTTGCAGCATTAGAGAATATACCAGTTGGGGGCGGAAATGCTGTAGCCAGTGCGAAGGGGAAACTGAAGGCCGTATTAACGGAAGCCTATAAGTACAAAGGGATGTCTTATGTATTTGGAGGTAATAATCCTCAACAAGGATTTGACTGTTCTTCTCTCATGCAATGGATTTATAGGGAAGCCGGAGTGAACCTCCCCCGAACAGCAAATGAACAATTTAAAGCTTCAAAAAAAGTACAAAAATCTGATTTGAAGCCAGGGGACTTAGTATTCTTTACAAATACCTATAATGCAGGTGTCCCAGTTACTCATGTTGGGATCTATCTTGGAAATAACAAAATGTACGATGCCAATAGTGGAGGAGTTGGAGAAACGGACTTAACGAACTCCTATTGGAAATCTCATTTGTATGGCTTCGGAAGAGTTGCCGATTTTAAAGGCTAGGAAGTGGTGTAATGAATAGCATTAAGGTACTTAAGTCATTGGCTTTCTACTTTTTAATCATTTTGCTCGCAATCAATATCTTTCTGTTTATACAGCAGAAAAAGAAAGAAAAAAGTACAAAAGAAGTAGTGAGTCAGAACATAGAACTGAAAAATGAAAATGAAAACATGAAGAATAAAGTAAAGCTGTTTTCTCCCTCTGGAAGAGAACAGCACTACAATACCATGATTAAAGATACTAAAGAGTTTATGGATTTAGCGTATGTTCAGAAAAAAGAAGGCTACGAAGAAAGAAGAGAAAAAGCAAAACGATTAATGTCAAAAGAGTTACTTGACCGATTTTTTCCGGCAGATACAACCTACCAAGATCAAGTGGCAACCACGATTTATAACGATGAGTACTATGTGAAAAAATTAGAACCGGACCAAAAACGAATAGAGGTCATCGTTAAATTTAATCATGATCTAAAGTACTTAGCTACTGGAAATGTTGATAAAAGTCAACTCTTTGCGTTGGTCACCTTTAAATTAGAAGGGAACAAATGGATCGCTGAAAAAGTCGAAGATGTGGAGGCGGACAGCTCAAGCGTGGTGCAAAATAAATCTGAAAAGTAAGGAGTTGAAGATGATATGTTAAAGAAGGATCGAGTCAACTTAAAAAGAAATTCATCGGTTTTCTTTATGGGATTCTTGGCAATATCCATGCTTGGATTTATGTTCTTTTTATCTTCAAATTTCCTTATGGAAGGAAAAATACCCATTTTAAATACTGCGTTAGCAAAAGAAGAGTCTGTCTCAGGTAATGGATTAATTACCATAGATTCGTGGGTTTACGATAAAAAAAATAACGAAATGGAGGTTACGCTCATCACTAAAGATCTCAAAACTATTGATGAAGACATCAGGTTTGAGGCATTCCAGAGAAATGGAGAAACATCAGCTATAGAAACGAGAAAGGTATTCGAGGAAGATGGTATTTATGTATTAAAACTCTTCGGATTATCCAAAGAGTTTCAACAAGTGGCATTAGATGTCATAAAAGTGACTCAGAATGAGCTTGTGAATGAGGAAGAAATAAAGAAAGAGAATCAAGAAAATAAAGAGATTTTATCAACACTTTATAGTGATCAGCGAAAGGTAAAACATCAATCAATCAAGGTTAAAACCAATGATGAATATGCCATGTATTTAGCAGATGTATTGATTGCACAAACGGAAAAAGAAATGGAAGAAACTGAAAACTTAGAAAGAAAAGAGCAAAAGAAACAAAATGAGTTAGAACATGCAATTGCGTCCAATCAAGATGAAATGATTTATGAAACGTCAGAAGAAAGGGCTGAAACAGAAAGCATTATCAATGGTTACAAAATGAAAATAGAAGATTCTAAACAACTGGTGGCAGATTTGAATGCCAAAAAAGAGGTTTTAAAAGATAAGAAAGAAAAGCTTGAATTAAGAAAAAGAGAATTAGATTTATCCATTTAATAAAGCTAGTGTTCAGACCTATTTCAGCCCACTAGATGGAAAAGTAAGACCCATATCAGCCCACCTGAATAATTTAGATGTACCCATGAAAACACTAGGCTTTGCCTAGTTCCACAACGTAGTTGGGGACAGTTTTCCCTTATGCTCTTCTTCTCTAATCGATGCAGCTCTCGGACACAGTGTAGAGGAACAAAAAAGGAGCCGAATTAATGGAAATAAAAATAAGAAACATCGATCCAATAGCTTTGAAAAAAATTGATGAGACGGCCAAGAAAAAATCAATCTCAAGACAAGAATATCTCAAATCAGTTATAGAAAAAACAGCTTATGATCCAGAAGCAAATGAGCAAATCAAACATTTGGAACTGATTATTGAAAAGAACGCGTATGTGATGGAAGAAGCGACAAAATCGATTAATAGATTGGAAAACTTATTAGCTGAACTACTAGAAGAATAAAGGGGGTGGAGTATAGTGGAGGCTATGGTATCGACAAGTAAAGAAGCAAGTGTAATTGTTAAATCGCGATTTGTTTTACCGGGTTCACAAGCGTTTAAAAATTATATCGATTATGTAGATAGGGATAAAGCCAAACGCGAGAGTACTAACGAAAACAATCTTGATTTTATGAACTATCAGGATTATATGGGAAACCAACATAAGACAACATCTCTTTTTACTAACCAATTCGATTCGTTGAATGAAGAACAAAAAGCGAAATTGAAACGAACGTTTTCCATAGCTCAAAAAAACGAATCCATTCTTTGGCAAGATGTGATCAGTTTTGATAATAAATGGCTAGAAGAACATGGGGTATACCATTCAAAAAGCCATTCAATTGATGAAAAGAAACTAAAAGAAGTTGCACGTCTTTCATTGAATGAAATGTTAAAAAGAGAAGGGTTAGATAAATCTTCTGTCTGGTCTGGCGCAATCCATTACAACACGGATAACATCCATATTCATATCGCAACGGTAGAACCTTCGCCAACCAGAGAAAGAGGTAAAAGGAAGTTAAAATCAATTGAATCAATGAAGTCAAAAGTAATTAACAATATCATGGACAGATCGGCTGACTTAAAAATTATTAATGATCTAATAAGAAATCAATTGGTTCATTCAAAGAAAAATGACAATACACTATCGTTTAAAAATCGAAAGTTGAAAACAGACTTTTTGGAGATTTATCATTCTCTTCCGAAGGACCATAAACAATGGTCTTATGGATATAATTCATTAGACAATGTAAGACCTCTAATCGATAAGCTGTCCAGGGATTATATTGAAAAACACCATAAAGAGGATTACCAAAAGCTGATCAATAAACTTGATAAAGAAACTGAAGTACTAAAGAAGACGTACGGAGCCAGTGATAATAAAAGGTATGCAGACTATAAAAAAAATAAGGTGGATGAGTTATACAAAAGAATGGGAAATGCTTTTCTGCAAGAAATGAAAAAGTATGATAAAGATCTAAAATCAAACCCAAACCTTCTTTTAACACAGCCAACTAAACGCCAAATATTAAAGGATAACCTGGGATTCAGACAACTAAAATATGGAATAGACCGGATGCTAAACAGTGAGTATAAAAATTGGAAAAATCAAATGGCGTATGAACAGCTTCAACAACAAATTAATAGGGAAAGGTGATGGGTCTCATGCCAGTGGATGAAAGAAATCGGTTTAGGGTGACACTCGAAGATGAAGTTATGGATTACATGGAAGAGATTAAAGAGGAACAGAACTTTAAGTATAATGGTGAAGCCATCACCTATTTAGTGAATGAACATAAACGGCTGAAAAAAAACCAGTGGTCGCTCAATTATGTTGCTGAAGTAGTGAGTCAAAACCTGCATCAATCGTTAAAAGATGAATTGACCCGGATTCGATTAGGTACGAATAACACCGATCGAAACACCCAGATTATGATCGAGTTGTTGAACGGGATCATGATTAATGATTCAGTAGATGACATCCTAACTACTGATCAAATGGAAGCTAAAGGTTTAATGACAGCCAAAACTACGATACAGGAACGAATTGAAAACAAAAGACAAAAACGAGTGGAATGGGAGAACCATCGCAAAAATAAGGAGGACATATTATGAGTTTCCAGTTAGCTCTGGTAAAAGAGGTTGGAGATACAGATGTTGTGTTAGCTGTAGGCAATCAAGAATTTATCGTACCTTTAAAGCCCGAAGAGGCTAACGGTTTACACCAGGTATTACTGAATAGAGATGACGTCTTAGTGCCATTCAATGTAGAAGATAACAGATTAGAAATAGAAAGTACGGAGTATTGGTTTGAATCAAATGTAGAAGAATTATTGGGAAATGATGAAGTCGAGTTGGATGATGAAGGAAAGGTATTGTAATTATCAAACCAAGGGACGGTGACAAAACTATGGCCAATAAGAATTACAAATCCAAAACCTTTGAGGAAAAGCAGCAAGAGATCAAGGATTTAACCAATGTCCTTCATGATAAGGTCGATTCTTACTTTGAAACTCCTTCACAACTAAAAGAATATCTGGAATACAAATCTAGGTTTTATCAGTATTCCAGCCGAAATATGGCGCTAATTGATCATCAGTTTCCCGGAGCTCTCGCCGTTGGAAATTTTGGATTTTGGAAAAAACACGGCTTTACAGTAAATAAAGGCGAAAAGGGTATTAAGATCCTTAAACCAAGTCCATTTAACTATTTTAGACGGAATGGCAGAGACGAAAAGATTCCAATTGCGAAAGCAACAGCTGAAGAGAAACAAAAGATTCGAAACAAAGAAATTCCCGTTTATACAGATCGATACTACTCGCTTACTTACGTTTTTGACGTGTCGCAGACCAATGCTACGGCGAAAGACCTGCCGGAAATTTTTCCCAATAGATGGCTGGAAGGCAAGGTCGATAACTACTCGCTGGTCTATCAGTCGTTAGAAAAGGTAGCTGATAAATATGGTATTAATATCGTGGATCCGTATGAAGAACTGGGAGCTGCAAAAGGAGTTAGTTATACCCAGCTGAAGGAAGTAGCGTTAAATCCCAGGAACAGTGAATTACAAAATGTAAAAACTTTAATCCATGAATTAGCTCATGCTACATTGCATACGGAAGAAACAAGATCGAATTACAACCATCACGAAAAAGAATTTCAAGCAGAACTAACAGCATTTACTGTGGCTTCTTATCTGGGATTGGACACAAGTGAATACAGTTTAGGTTATATTAGCCACTTTTCAAAAGACGAGACTAAATTCGATGATAAGATCCGCTTGCTGGATGAAGTCGTAAAAACTTCTCATGCCTTTATTGAAGTCATTGAAGAAGATCTGGTGGAAAACCGCAAAGCTAGCTCTAAAGACCGTAATGAACCTATGGCTTTAATTGAGTGGTCAGAGGCAGAAGGACTTCAACCTAAAACAGTGCTAAGTCTGAAGAAAATGAACGATTATTTACTAGCAGTAAACCGTGAATTAAGAACAGTTACTCATGAAATGATGGAAATTGAAACCAAGTATACAGTGACTGATGCAGAAGGTAATCGGTATGAACCGAAGCCATTTGTCATGTCCAAAGATGAAGATGATCAGCCCTTTTCCTCCCTGTTGGAGCAACTACAGATTCAAGAGCCCGATCTATATAGAAAAATGGCTGAAAATTTTGAAAGTAAAAGCACTCTAGAGAATAAATTCATGAATTACCAATTGTCCTTACGCAAGGAGAATGCAGGAGACCTTAATGAAGAAACCGTCCTGAAACGCTTAGATTTTGAGAATGACTACTATGAAAGTAAAAGTAACCTGCTGAAAACTGGTGCTGTATCTAGTGAGGAAGTAAGGAACTTAGAAGAAAAAGTAAAGGATTCTATTCGAAATGAAAGACAACCGGTAAAACAAACAAATCAGAAAGCTATTCATCATGAGGAAGGATTAAGAAGGTGAAGAAAGGAGAGGGCATACCATGGAAAATGGCAAAAGTAAATCTGAACATATTGTTTCTCTAAACCTGACCCATGATGAAGAGATGATCGGGTACTTTGACATGTTGGATGTTGATAGTGGAAAAACTTATAGCCTGCCTATTTGGGACGGGGGAAATCGGGATAACCTTTATATTTCTCCTCTTGATCCGAAGGTGGATCTGCATGTAAGAGATGTTACCTACCTAAGTGATGTCTTGGGTTCTGATGTTTATAACAGGATTCAGCATGCTTATGATACATCTGAATTGGACTCGTTCATTTTACATGAGGATGATTTAAAACATGGTAAATCAGAATTGATTGAGAATGCACGGTTTGCGAATTGGGTTGAGCGTAGTGAAAATAGTTTACATTCATTCACCGATAAAGAAATGGAACTGTACCAAGAAATGCAGGACAAAGGTTATCCCCCCATCACTGCTTTAGAAATAATGAAAAGCACAAAGGATCATCAATTTACCTTAGATGAAGCAGAGAAAATTATTAAGAGGTACGTGGATCAAAGGAATGAAGACGGCCTCTTGGTTCTGTCCAAAACGGATAATCAGCAAACGCAGCAATACCAATTACTTTCGGCAAATAAAGATCATGAAAGTGGCACGCTGCAAATGAAGTATATGGATCGGAATAATGCAGGCTTTACATTCAAGACGTTCTCTTACAGCAAGGAGTCTGGGGTGGTTTCAGAGTATGAAACCAACATGATAAGGGATCGGGGCAACATACTTTCTCCAAATAGGACAATGATTAAAGAAATAAACATTCAAGAAATGAAATAAGAATCGGTACAAAGTATTAATGAGAAAACAACGACTCATATTACCCATGAAGAAGGATTAGAACGCTAATCACTCAGGAGGTGGGAAGATGACTCTTCGTGTAACGTCTGATGAAATTTCAAGAGCCAGGGAGATCCATTTGATCGACTATCTAGAAGCAAAAGGTGAACCCATTAAGTCAGAAGGTGCTCGTCAAAGGTTTTATCGCCACCAGGAACATGACTCGCTTGTTTTTAAAGATAATATGTATTACTGGAATAGTAGGCAAGAAAAAGGAGTAGGAGCTATCTCATTTGCGATGATGTATTATGACATGACCTTCCCAGAAGCTGTTACCGACATTAATGGAGGAGAGTATAAAGACCGTTCGTTAGAAAAAGGGGAGTTAAGAAAAGAAACAGTTGATGAACCCTTTAGCTACCCTGACTTCTTAGAAGTGAAAGACCATACCTCTGTAAAAAACTATTTCATAGTGCAACGAAAAATTGATCCTAGGATTGTAGATTGGTTGTTTAAAAAAGACCTTTTAGCTCAAGATACGAAGCAAAATGCCGTCTTTAAATGGCGTGAAAATGGCGGGAAGGGAAAAATTGTTGGAGCTGATCGCCAAGGGACCATAAAAATGCAGAATAAACGGGGAACGTTTAAACAAATCATGCCTAACGGCAAGGAACACGGTGGATTTACAATTGATGTAGGAAGGCCGGATAAGATTATTGCATTTGAAAGCCCCATTGATATGCTTTCTTATTGGTCGATCAAGGGGAGAGGATTGCAGGATGCCCGGTTGGTAAGTATGAACGGTCTTAAACCTAAAACCATTACACAAAGTCATTTGGAAGCTACGGAAGAAGGATATAAAATCACAAAGTGGGTGCTTGCCGTTGATAATGATTCTGGTGGATTGGAGTTTGTAGAAAAGATGAAGGCCATGGTCAAAGAAGACTTACTAGAAGTTGATATACCTGTAGAAGCTGGACAAGATTGGAATGATGAACGGAGAGGCCAAGTTCTGAAACCAGATTATTTTCATGAGCGATATGTAACAGGTAATTTAATAAACAAAGGAGCTCTAGAACGTTAATCCCAAGACCAGAAAGTGAATTTTTTAACTACAATCCATTATTTAAGAACACACAAAACCACGCCCACATTTTCATACAAAGGTGGGCGTGATCAATCAAGAAACCTACTTTATTTTCGCAGCTTTTTAATAACTAGGACTACGAGTTACCTCTTATAGCATACAAAATCATGCTATCATAAGCACCTTGCAAGTTCTTGATTTACAAGCAACTGATGTTTCACCAAAAGGTAATGGACAGGTTCTACAGAAGAATTTAAAAACGATCGTATCAGGGTCATTAACATAGTGAGTAACGGTGTTTTAACGGATACTGGAACAACTGTTAGTACAGGTGGCTCTGGATCCTTTCCAATTAATATTACATTCCACCCATCAGGTGATTTTGAATTCGTACCTAATGCAGGAAGTAATGATATTGCGGTATTTAATACTACAAATCCAGCCCTACCGGTTTTGGTAAATAATGTTGCAACCCATGTGAACCCGCAAACTGTAGTTGTGTCGAGAGATGGTACAAAGGTTTATGTGTTATCAGATGGTTTTGTTAACATATATAATTTTTCACCTGTTTGCACCATTTTTAACGCCAGTAGGATCATTTGCCCATGGGTTAGGTGTCACAGGTGATTTTTTTGGTGTTGACCAGATGGCACTTGATGCCACTCAAAGTAAACTTTTTATATCCTTAGGTGGAATTTTGGCTGTATTAACTGCCAGTGGTACACCATTGGGTACCATTCCTGGGGTTTACGCTAACGAAGGCATTTCAACCTGTTAAATAAATATCCAATGAATTTAATTTACCTTTACGTCAATTAATTCTACCTGTTTAATTTTATGTATTTCATTGTGATAATCCACTACCCTGAATTCCCGGTTATAAGTATCCACAAAGTGCACTTTCCCAATCAATAAATGAAAGTCGTCGTTTTTAAAATACGTAAAGCATAAATACAAATCTTCTGCCATTGCTTCATAAATGGTCTCTTCCATCAGTTGAAGTTGCTGCTCATCCAGTTCTGGTTTCATTTTTTTACTTTGTTCCCAGTCAAATTCCCTTAATTGTTTAACATGCTCCGGCAGCATCATTGCTGTCCATTTTATACTACCTCTGTCTCTGATCAAATTGGCCACCTCCTTTAGATTATAATATAACCGAACAAACGTTCCTGTAAACCGTATGATTTTATCCTATATTGCAATTTATTGTCATAAGGCACAATTAAATTATTGTAAAATTGTGTTATTGTGTTACCTTTGAATAGAATGAGATTAGACACTGATATTTAAAACGAACAAACGGAGGGATATACATGACTAACGAGGAAGAAAAATTAAAAGCCAAGTTAAATGCTCAATTAGATCGTATTAATAAGCAGCATGATACCATCCGAAAATTAAAAGGGGATGGAGATCCCTATAAACACCTGGATAAGAAAGATACGGTGACAGTGTACACAAACGATAAAAAAGCTATGAAATTCTGGGAAGAATAACCCATGGAGAACGAAAAGTCAGTTCTCCCCATGGGTGCTCTTTGCAAAGCAAAACTTGAATTTAAACATGTGGAAACCGGTGAATCGGTCCAATCATCTCCACGACCTCTTCTAATTGTTCGAGATCTTGAAGATGGAGCAGTTCAAATTGCCACCATTACTTCTAGAATAGAAAAAAGACACGTAGCAGAATTTGGGCACGTCCTGGAAGATTCTTTAGAATACGGATTAACCAAGAAATCTGCAGTTCTTTGCTCTCCTTATAATATTGGTTATTTATCCAGAGAGAACCTTTCAGAGCCATTTGGAAAAGTACCGTTAACTGAAATGGTGAAGGTATTTGATAAAATAGAACAAGTGAATAAAAAGGAACTTAATTTACATATGAAGTTAGTCAGTGAACTTGAAAGGTGATGATTTGAGCGTTCCTGTAAAGAGCCGTTTGAACTACCTTACTAAATTCAATTGAGGTGGCTGTAACTATGAACAGTACACAGCAAAGGGCAAATAAAAAAAGGATCGTTAGGGGCATATTTAAAATTCTTATATGCCTGACTTTGTTGGCTTTTGTGGGATTCGTCATTTTTCTTTTAGCCAGACATTTTACAGACATGCTCTTACTCCTGCTGTTATTGTTTAGTGTAGTGGTTGTAATTATCATTTTTTGGAGAGTCTTGTTCTGGATCACTGGAGCCATAGCAGTTGTTGTTATTATCTTTGTAGGAATTGCGCTATTAGGTTACATTGGGAGCTTATTACATTAATGAAAGGGCTAGAAAAAAAGAGCTGCTATTCGTTTGTATGGCGAATGGCCAGCTCTCTTTTCGTTAATTTTAACAAAAGCCTGAGACGCATTTGTTCTAACTTTTGTAATCCCCTTTAATAGATTGCGTTCTGAATTGCCTTCATCAATTACTGTATGATGAATATTGCAGTTTACAGTTAAACCATTAATTGCAATTACTCTATGAATCAATTGACCATTCACCATTACTTGTTCAGGATGGGTATTATAAATAAATTTTGCTCCTGTTTAAGACAGGTTCTTTTTAAATTATTGCTTATTGACTTGAATAGTTCAATTCCTTTATAAAGTGGTGGTGCAACGGATAGCACGTAAGATTCCGGTTCTTGAGATGTGGGTTCGATTCCTGCCGAGGGCGTACCAATTTTCGTAATATTTACCTAACCTCTACGCATTATATAGCGTGGGGGTATTTTTTTATGTCGATTTTTTTGCGATGCTTTTCTTTTGAAAATACCACGAAAAGTACCACGCAGTACAAACCGTTCTTTGCGAAATAGCAAAGGAGGGTTCTCCATTAAACGAAGAAATTCCATTACCAACGCTCAAACGAAGCGAGCACTCGAAGCAATATCCAAAGAAGTGAAACAAATACTTTTCATAAAGCATCTACCGAATTTTTAAAACATTGTCGCATCAAGGGGCTCTTTCCGAAACGGTTAAGTTTTACGAAAAGGAGTTAAAACAAAATGCCCGGGGACTAGCAGAAACGGACGCTCCCATATCAAATGTGTCCAAGTTAAAAAACGTTCATATCGAAAATTTTATTGAGTATCAGCAGCGATTAGGAAGAGTTAGTTCAAAACCTGTAGCGGGTATTGTGGTAATATATAGAAATGGGTTAGAGGATGGAACAGGATTTGTATGAAGTTAGGGGAGATTAAATGGGAAAGATTAGATATTATCAAGCGTACTTATCTATTGCGGCAGAAGGACCACTTTACTCAAAAGAAATTGAAAGTCATACTCGCGGTATTCGGCAGAGGGCATTTTCCAATTTAGAATTTACAAAATCTGATGTTGATTTTTTTGAGGAATATTGGAGAGAAAATTGGTATGCATCAGGCAAAGAAAAATGGCATAAAAGATTGGATAACCCCACTATGGTTGATGTTAGGAATGCAATCTTTGAAATTGGTGCCTGGTTCTCACAATATACTAAAGAAGATGATTGGGTCGGCGGAGGCATTACAATTTCATTTGCGGGTCATGGTGAATATGATACGGGTTCACTAGTATTAAAAGATGGAGTAATTACCTATAAAGATTTATTTGAACTATTATCAGCAATTTCATTATCTGGGGCATTGCGTTATCACTTACTTTTAGATTCTTGTTATTCTGGTCGTTTTTTAATTGACTTCCTTTATGAATCGCTTAATGAAGAAAGTAAATTAATACCTGATTACTTAGGGGCGGCATCTATGTATGACGAAACGGCAGTTGAGGAAACTTCTCTTGGGCACGGTGTTTATACTTACTGTTTTTCAGTTCGGCAGGAAGAATTTGCTGGATATGCGGCAAGAGCTATACAGCCTGATAATTCTTATGGTCCTTCAGTGGGTTTTGCTGGTGGCCCATACGGTGTTTCTTTAATGACATTTGGTATGCAAAACCCACTTACATTTGATCAGTATGATTTTGAGTTATGCGGAGAAACTGTAGCTGTTTTCCGAGATAGCAATTACACTGAATTAATAGATAAGGCTGAAGTAATGTATAACCTAGAGACAGTTCGCGATCAATTCAAGCGAAATATAAATAGGATTAGTAAAGGAAACAATATTTTTCGGACAAAACATTTAACTAATGAAGAATTGAAGCAAAGTTTAGAGGAGCAAATCGCTCTTCAAGAAAAATTTAAGAACAAATAAACGATCAATTGGTTACGTGCTATTTGCTCCGGTCTTCTAAAAGTCTAATTCCTGTAAATTTCACACGTGCATTTTAGAGCAACCTCCCTAATAAATTATAGTCAGGGATGTGTTTTATAGGAGGAGAGCCCATTCTTTTTGTGTTTATGGAAGGAGGAAATCAGCAATGAAAATTAAAAATAGCTTATTTGTAACAACAGTACTTGCTCTTACACTTACCTTAGGTGCATGCTCAAATAATGATGGGCACGGAAGTATGAATCATGATATGAATCAAATGAATCATGAAGGCATGAACCATTCCAGTTCAGGTGAAGTTCCGAAAGGTTTAAAAGAAGCGAAGAATCCAAAATATAAAGTTGGAAGCCAGGCTATTATTACGGCGAGTCACATGCCAGGAATGAATGGGGCTAAAGCAAAAATTGTGGGTGCCTATGATACAACAGCCTATGCGGTAACTTATACTCCGACAACAGGGGGAAAACGCGTTAAAAATCACAAGTGGGTGATTCAAGAGGAAATTCAGAATGCAGGCAATAAGACGTTAAAACCTGGAACAAAAATAAAACTTAATGCGGACCATATGAAAGGCATGAAAGGAGCTTCGGCCGTGATTGATTCGGCTGAAACAACCATAGTATATATGGTTGACTACACCACAACGACTGGTGGAGAAAAAGTTAAGAATCACAAATGGGTAACAGAAAGCGAACTACAACCTGAATAGAACGGATAAGAGAGAGTCCCCTTCAAAAGGGGTTCTCTCTTTTTAGTATTACGCTTTTTGTGCCACAAAGATATAGAGGAAGTCCACTGGGAATACTTTTTTAATGATTTTAAACCCTCCATCTGCCAACGATTTTTCCATCTCTGAAGATGGTATCCGAATATCTAATGGTGGCCCTAAACGACTCTCTATCTTTTCCCAATCGAAGCACAGGAGATAAGCTCCTGTCTTCATTACTCGTTTGATTTCGCTCATCCCTTCTGAAAGAGGATCAACTGCGTGTAATACCAATGAGGCAATGACAATATCGATTGTCGAATCAGATAGTGGGAGGTTTTGTACCTTTCCTTCTAACAATTGAATATTGGATATACCTTGCTCTTTAATATGGGAATGAATTACCTCTAATAAACCAGTATCGATATCCAGTGCATAAACCGACCCGTTAGTTAATTTAGAAGCGGGAATGGAAAAGTATCCTGTACCTGCTCCAAGGTCTAATACTTCATCGTTGTTCTTGAACGGAAGCAACCCAAGTAATTTTTCTGGAGGTAACAATTTTCTTCTTTCTGGTGTATCTAATAATTCCTTGTTATCAGGATTAAATCGCCTTTCATCCATGAAGCCTCCTCCTCACTTAAATCATTCTAGATGAGATATTCCCCTTAACCGATCCAAAACCTTTTTACCACATAAAAAAGCAGGAATTTCTTCAACGAAATTCACTGCTTATTTGTGTATCAGACTTTTAACACCTTTGCATTTATAGCAACAATGATGGTACTCAACGACATAAGAACAGCACTAACAGCAGGGGCCCACCAAAGAATCACGGAGACATAACTAAAATCGTAGTGTAATGAAAAGGATCCAAAACCGCTATTTAAATTCCTCGACCATATGGCCATGGTGATTGGAATGATCGTGGTTATGGTGTTCTGAGTGAGTAGTTTTTGTTTCGCTGTGATGATGATGTTCATGATGATTCAAGGTATCCACTCCTTTCCAAGCTCTTGTATGATATTATTCTTTCATTATTTTCTAATCTGATTCCATTGTAGATTGAAGTTATAGGCAGAAAGTAACCAACTAATTGGTTTAGATTCATAACGATCTAGCGTCTTCTTGTGGATTACAAACTTCTAATACTCGATAGGGTTTGTTGTAATCCTTTACACCTTTTTCTTGCAATTTAGCAGGGAGATCCAACTGCCAAAGGACGTCAAACTTTTCTTCTTTTAAATTCTTTTCTAAAGATGCCACAGCTTCATCAATTGATTTGTTTGTGGTTATTGTATAGAAACATTAAATCAACTCCATCTGAAATTTGGTTAGACTAATCTTTTTAGCTAACCATTTTACGGCACACTTCTGCACAGCGAAGGCATGCTTCCGCACACTTCTGACAGTGGTTGTGATCATGTTTTTTACACTCGTTTCCGCAGGCTTCACAAATTTGGGCCAGAGGCTGCAAATCTCTTGAGCAAAAGGGCTGTTTCTTGACATGGCATCCGCAGTATAACCAGATATCTGCACATTCCCGATCCAGACGGATACAGTCTGCCATCATTTTTACGTCGTCTTCACCAAAACAAGCGTTAAAACAATGATTACAAACCTTCATACATGATAGACATTCTTCAATACACTCTTGAAACTGTTCGTGTGATATGGTCCATTTCTCCTTAATAGTATTAAAGCTCAGTGCTTATTTTACCTATAAAACAAAGGAATAAACGTGTTTAAAAAACATTGTGTAACTTCACAAACTTCTACATATTTGTCTGTTATGATGAAATAATTATGTGTTTATCGCGATGTTTTTACAAAGATACATTGTTTTTGGGAGAGGAGAGTTAACGACTTAATGAAAGGGAGACTTTTAATTATACCCCTTGTTATGTCTTTTCTTATTGCTTGTTCCAATCAAGAACAGCAAGCGAGTCAAGGGAGTCATCAAGAACATGAACAATCTCAGACTCAAAATACTGGAGATATTAGGGAGGAAAAAGCGAATGTTGAGTCACTTCCTAGATTTTTTGTGAAGCAACCAAAAGAAATACAGGTTATATATCAAGCAGCTGCTAATCATAAAGAGTTGTTGGAAAAGATCCCTTGCTACTGTAGATGTGGAGAATCGATAAATCATAAAAATAACTATGATTGCTTTGTCCATGAGAATAAAGAAGATGGTGCAGTGACTTGGGATGATCATGGAACCAAATGTGATGTGTGTTTGAAAATTGCTGCTCAATCTG
Organism: Fictibacillus sp. S7; assembly: GCF_004127935.1. Lineage (NCBI taxonomy): Bacteria > Bacillati > Bacillota > Bacilli > Caryophanales > Fictibacillaceae > Fictibacillus > Fictibacillus sp. S7. Next base: position 4,337,883 of record NZ_QJKL01000001.1, read on the forward strand.
TAAAGGATTTTGACCAAGGAATGTCCATAAAAGAAATTAGAGAAAAGGTGGACAAGACCTATCAAAAAGGGGATGCCAATCCCACTCCAATACCCGAAATATAAAGGCTACAGATTCACATTAAAAAGAGCATACCATTGGGTATGCTCTTTACCTGTAATTTCTTCGTTTTTACATGTCAGTTATTAATTTTTGTTTTACCGCTTTTCGTTTTGTAAAATATCGAGCAGCGAAGTAAGAACCCAATACATATACCACCGCTAGTGCTTGAAAGGCTAATGTTTCAACTGTTGGGAAAATACAGAACCAAACGCCTGCCCATTCAGGAATGTAGATGTTTAGGGTGGTTGTACTCATCCAACCAGCCAGTTGCATTTCTTGTACGGTTTCACCGACCATAACGGCTAAAACGACTACTAAAAGACCGCCTGTATAAACCAACATTTTTTTATGTGGAAGACGGCGTTGTGCTAAGAAGGTAAGTACACCAACGATCATTGTTAACGCGAGTCCAATTAATGCACCTTGGAGTATGACCTCGGACCCTACCTTAAGTCGTAAATTTTGAAGAAAGAGGACAATCTCAAAACCTTCTCGATATATTGAAGTAAGACCTAATATGAAAAGTGACCAAAACGTTGTTGTTTGCACATTTTCACCGCTATTTGAGGTGATTTGTTGTTTCTTTCGATTGTGGAGACTGATCCAACCTGTCCAATAAATCTTATGAAAGAACCAATTCATAATGATTAGCAGAACAATTACCGCAAGGACACCCGTGAACGCCTGAATATTTAACTCTGAAGCATTTACTGATGAAATAATGGCTACCACAATAAACCAAGTTGCGAGTGTGGCTAAAAATGAGACACCTGCTCCAATCGAAATAGGCTTCCAAATCGTTTCCTTTTTTTGACGAACTAACCCTGAAATGATGGCCGATAAGACCAAAATGGCCTCTAAGCCTTCTCTAAAAACAAGAATAGAAGTATTGATTATAGCAGCTCCTGGTGAGATGTTTTTAGCTGTGGGGTCAGGATTACCTTGGAAATGTACTCCCTGCCATACAATCACACCTATAACTACAAGTAATGCAACAGTAAAAAGAAAGGTTTTGAGATTAAAGATTTTCCTATACATGAAGGACACTCCTTATATGTAACGATAATGATAATCTATATCAATTATAAAGTGTACCCAAGTTTCATGAACACGTCAAGGTCATACAGGTTAACAAAGGCCTGGAAAACAGTGGTATTCAAAGGTTCATGAACCTTACAGTTCACAATAAATACACCAAAAATAATAAAACCCCGCTCAATAGAGTCAGGGTTTTCTATGTAAGAATTATTTTAGAAAGTGTTCCAATCTGTCTTCAAAACTGGATAGGGTGCGTTACTCTAAGAACTTCAGCTGACATTACAGGCGGCTTTTCTTATTGAGATACAGGACAGGTTAGTTGAAGAAGGAAATAAACTTTTAAAAGGAAAATATTTGGAACTTAGACCTATTAAGGACCTTATGCTTTTCAAAGAGGATGATGGTTATGAAGAAACAGAAGAAGATTGGCGACATGCTTTATGAAAAAGGGATTATTCCAAAAAGGAAAGAAAGTAAAAACTTTGGTGCCTCTTCTATCTTCCGAATACTCACTTCAGAAATTTATATTGGACTGTATGTATATAACAAGCGTAAAGGAAAGAAAGTGTGAGGAGAGAAAACGGCTTCTGGTAAAGCAAAGGTAACCCAGATGATTCGCGATGAACAAGATTGGATCCGTGTACATAAGAACATTCTCTTCTATACATTGACTTTTTAATATAAAAAAAATTCTTAAGAAGGAGACATCTAATGGACACACCAATGATTGCCTTTCTTCACATTCCTAAAACAATTGGCACTAGACCAGATATTACTCCCGAATTGTTTATTATTTGACTGGACAACTATTCTCACTAAATAAATTGGAAATGTTTAAAAAAGATCTATTTCTTCACAACTTCTTCATAACTTTTATGTATAATTGCATGAAGTTACGGTGAAAGATAAAAATGGATTAGTAAGATAAAGTCTAGGAGGGTGCACAACATGAGAATGAAAAACAACATCTTTGCCACTTCATTACTGGCATTATCGCTTACGTTGGCAGCTTGTTCAAATGACAGTGGCGATAAAAATATGGACAAACATGAAATGAAAGATGGAGGCATGAATCATGAAGGCATGAAGCATTCAGGTTCAGGCGAAGTACCAAAAGACCTAAAGAAAGCAGAAAACCCTAAATATCAAGTAGGAAGCCAAGCAATTATTAAGGCGGATCACATGGAAGGTATGGACGGAGCAAAAGCAAAAATTGTAGGTGCTTTTGATACTACGGCTTATGTGGTTACTTATACACCAACAACAGGTGGAAAGCCCGTGAAAAATCATAAGTGGGTCATTCACGAGGAAATTCAGAATGCAGGAAACAAAGAACTAAAACAAGGCGATAAAGTCAAATTGAATGCGGACCATATGAAAGGAATGAAAGGAGCTTCGGCCGTTATCGAATCGTCTGAAAAGACAACGGTCTATATGGTCGACTATACACCTACAACAGGTGGCGAAAAAGTCAAAAATCATAAATGGGTAACCGAAAGCGAGCTTCAACCTGAATAAGAGCAAAAAAACGGAAATTTCATCTTAATGAAATTTCCGTTTTTTTTTATGCTTTTAACAATTTTGCATTGATAGCAACGATGATTGTACTTAATGACATCAATACGGCACCGACCGCGGGGGATAAAACAATACCAAGTGGAAATAAAATGCCTGCTGCCAAAGGGATGGCGATGATATTATATCCAGCTGCCCACCATAGATTCTGGATCATCTTTCTGTAAGTTGCTTTAGATAGCTGTACTACATTTACCACATCCAGAGGATTGCTCTTTACAAGGACAACATCTGCTGTTTCTACGGCCACATCGGTTCCAGCACCGATGGCGATTCCTAAATCAGCCTTTGCAAGGGCAGGAGCGTCATTTACACCATCGCCTGTCATAGCCACTTTCTGTCCCTTTGCTTTAATCTCATCGATACGGTCTGACTTTTGATGTGGAAGCACTTCAGCATAGATTTGATCTATACCGAGTTGGTTGCCTACATAGTTTGCTACTTGACGATTGTCACCTGTAATCATGATTGATTCTATGCCCATTTCTTTCAAAGAACGCACAGCGTCCTTAGCAGTATCGCGTACAATATCGGCTAATCCAATCATTCCGCCTAACTGGTTATCAATAATGACAAACACAACGGTCTTTCCTTGGCTTGCCCTAGTTTTAAATAGATCTTGGTCATAATGGATGTTGTTTTGTTGCATATAACCAGGACTGACGACCATGACCTCTTGGTTATCGACCATCGCTTTTAACCCTGCTCCAGTCATGGATTGAAAATCACTCACCTTTTTCAGTGATAATCCTCGCTTCTTTCCTTCTTTAACGATGCCGAGGGCAATTGGATGTTCTGATTGGGACTCAACAGAGGCCGCGATGGAAAGTACTTCATTTTCATCCATTCCATTGGTTACAGAAAGATCGGTCACCCCAAATTTCCCTTCTGTTAATGTACCTGTTTTATCAAATACTACCGCGTTGATATCTTTTGCGCCTTCAAACTGCGTTCTGTCCCGAATCAGTAACCCCTTTTTGGCCGACAAGGCAGTGGAAACGGCAATCACTAATGGAACAGCGAGCCCTAATGCATGAGGGCAAGAAATGACCATTACAGTAACCATTCGTTCCAGGCCGTAGGAGAAGGAATAACCTAATAGTAACCAGACGAGTAAGGTCAATAAGCCAGCAACAAGAGCGATATAGAAAAGCCATTTAGCTGCTCGATTGGACAAGTCCTGGGTTTTTGATTTGGATTCTTGGGCTTCTTTTACCAAAGTGATCACTTGGGACAAGTAAGTATCATCCCCTGTTTTTTGAACGGTAATGGTTAGGGAGCCTTCTCCGTTGATCGAACCTCCGATGACTTCGTCACGCGTCTTTTTATGGACAGGAACCGATTCTCCTGTAAGCATCGATTCGTTAATGGTAGAGGATCCCTCAATGATCTCTCCATCGACTGGAATCTTTTCACCTGGTTTTACAAGAAGTCTATCGCCATTAGATATATCTTCTAATGAAACATCCGTTGTCGAGCCGTCTTCTTGTATAAGATGGGCCTCAGTTGGCATCAACTTGACCAATTCCTCAAGTGCCCGTGAAGCCCCCATTACTGACCTCATTTCAATCCAATGACCTAAAAGCATAATATCAATCAGAGTGGCCAGTTCCCAGAAAAAGTTACTTTCACTCAAACCAAATACAGATAAAGAACTATACACATAGGCTACAACAATCGCCAGGGCGATTAAGGTCATCATACCAGGTGCCCTATTTTTCAATTCCTGAACGGCACCCGTAAGAAACGGCCATCCACCGTAGAAAAAGATAAGCGTGGAAAGGAAAAACAAAATGTAAAGGTCGTAGGAAAAACGCCAGTTTACATTTAAAAACATTTGAATCATCGGAGACAAAATAAGAATAGGTATTGTAATTAGGATGGAAATCCAAAACCGTTTTTTAAAGTCTTCCACCATATGGCCGTGATGTTGGGAGTGATCATGATTGCTATGTTTATTTTTTTCATGCTCATGATGGTGCTCGTGATGATGTTCATGGTTATGTCCATGGTGGTTCACAAATAGTCCTCCTTTTTAGATCGTTCCTGGTATTATTCTTCCATTCTTTTGCAGGTTAAATTCAATTGTAACCAGAGGTTGTGAAGAACTTATGAAAATGGGGAAAACAAGTTTACGATAAAAATTTTCATGTATAATAAGCCAAAAAGGTAAAATGAGGAGAGATTGATTTGGCTAAAACAATATTAATTATCGATGATGAAGAAAAGATACTAGAGGTAATCTCAACTTATTTGAGTAAGGATGGATATAAAACGATAGAAGCATCAACAGGCCAAGAAGCGTTACGTCATATGAAAAATAGTCACATTGATTTTGTCATTTTGGATTTGATGTTACCAGATATGAGTGGAGAAGAGGTTTGTACTTCTATTCGTCAGGAGGCTGCCGTTCCCATTATGATGCTCACCGCAAAAGTGAAGGAAAATGAAAGGATAAACGGTTTGTCTTTGGGAGCTGATGATTACATGCTCAAACCGTTTAGCCCTAAAGAATTGGTGATGCGAGTAAAAGCAATTCTGAGACGTGTTAACGACAATGATCTGCTTGCCGATCAAATTTCTTATGCTGGCGGAGAGTTAACCATTGATGCGAATTCTCAAGAAGTGTTTGTCATGCAATCGCCAGTAAACTTAACAAAGATAGAATATAAAACCTTATTGGTCTTTGCAAGACACCCTAACCGTACGTTCTCAAGGGAAGAACTCGTAGAAAAAGTACTGGGTTTTAATTATGAAGGAGAACCTCGAACCATTGATCAACATATCAAAAACCTTCGGCATAAGATTGAAACCAATCCCAAGCAGCCAAAATACATTCAAACGGTATTTGGTGTTGGCTACAAATTTAAGGGGTGAGGCCATATGAAAATGAGAGGGTTACACGCTCGCCTTACCCTTATTTTTATCCTTGCAGCCACTCTAATTTTTACTTTGGCGAGCTTGGTTATCCTGTTGGAAGTTCACTATCACTTTAAGATGTTCCAAATGGATGCCCCCAATTTCCGTGCCATTCAACCTCTTACCCTGCATTTTGAAAGAGCTGTTTTAGGATCTATTTTTTGGACAGCGGTTGGTGTTTTTTTATTGGTGTGTTTCCTTAGTTACATCGTTGCCAAAAAGTTAGCAAGGCCGCTTGTGAAGATGAGAAAGGCAGCTGAAGAAATGGCAAAGGGAGATCTTAAGACGCGTGTGGTAACCCAGGGACATGATGAGCTGCAAGAGTTGGGACATTCTCTAAATGAGTTGGCTTCCCAGCTTGAAAAACAGGAAACAGCTCGTCAAAACATGACCAGCGATATTGCCCATGAATTGCGGACCCCTTTGGCCACGCTTAAAAGTCATATAGAAGCCATCGAAGATGGTATATTCCAAGCAACTCCAGAACGCCTACATTCCTTCGGGGAAGAAATCGAACGTCTGATTTCATTAGTGGAGGACCTGGAACAATTAACAACGTTTGAGGCACCTGGCTTTGTTTTAGATAAGGAGCAAGAGGATCTAGGTAATTTGATCCAGCAAAGTATAAACACCATTAAAGAATCCTATGTGCAAAAGGGAGTGATACTTTCATCTTCCAATACTGACCTCCAATTGCCATTGGATAAAAAACGGATGATGCAGGTTTTTATCAATTTACTCTCAAATGCACTAAAATTTACGCCAGCAGGTGGAACCGTGACCGTGGCTACGAAGAAATTAGATTCAAAGGCTCAAATTATCATTACAGATACAGGGATTGGAATTTCAGATGAGGATGCTCAAAAAGTGTTCGAACGGTTTTACAGAACGGAGAAATCCAGGAACCGAAGGTATGGTGGAAGCGGTATAGGGCTTGCCATAGCTAAACAGTTGGTTGAGGCTCATGAAGGGCGTATTTGGATTGAGAGCGTTCCAGAGAAAGGGACGGCTGTATATATTACATTACCTTTATCTTAGAAAAAACCTCCACTGTTAGTAGCAGCGGAGGTTCTTCTTTACTTGCTTTTATCTAAAACTTTGATAAGCGTGGATTCGATATTCTTAGCAATGCTTTTCAATTCTTCATCTTCAATAAAATCAACCATCATGGTCGGCTTAGGAAGCCCAATCTTGGTTTTCCCGTCACTTTCATAAACGGTGATTTTACAGGGAAGAAAATACCCGACTAATTCATTTAGGTTTAATACTCTGGCTGCTTCTTTCGGATTGCAAACTTCCAGTACACGATAAGGCGTGGTATAATCCTCCACCCCTTTTTCCTGCAATTTTGCAGGAAGGTCCAGCTGCCAAAGCACACCGAATTTTTCTTCTTTCAAGTTTTTTTCTAATGTGTTCACGGCTTCATCAATGGTTTGGTTTGTATCTACGGTATAGTGAAACATAGCTCGCTCCTTTTAACTTACCATTTTACGGCAAACCTCAGCACATCGGAGGCATGCTTCGGCACATTGTTGACAATGGTCGTGGTCATGTTTTTTACATTCATTGCCGCACGCTTCGCAAATTTCAGCACATAGCTGGCAGATTTGTGAGGCAAACGGGCTGTTTCTGGACATCGCATCTGCCGCATAGGCACAGATATCTGCACATTCGCGGTCCAAACGGATGCATTCCGCCATCATTTTTACATCCTCTTCCTGCAAACAGGAATTAAAGCAATGGTTACATACTTGCATACAAGATAGGCATTCCTCGATACATTCTTTAAATTGCTCGTGGGACATGGTCAATTCCTCCTTGTTTTTTGAGAAGTTCAGGGCTTGTTTATCCTCAAATTTGCGGTGATAAACGCATTTGAAAAAATTAATGAAACTTCATAACTTCTACATAAGTATCCCTTAGTATGAAATTATCTATGTGTGTTTTCTGGTATAGTAGGGGGATTAGGACACTTCATAAAGGTGGTAATTAAGCGAATGAAACGAACGTCATTGATATCTCTTGTTTTAATCGTATCGTTATCTTTATTAGTAGCTTGTTCGAATGAAAAGGAAAAGCCAAGTGCAACTTCAGAGCAACATAGTCAACATGCATCAACTGGTGCAGGAGATATTCGAGAGGAAACAGGAAAAGTAGATGTTTTACCCACTTTTTTAACGGATAAACCGAAAGAAATCCAAGTGATTTATCAGGCGGCTGCTAAAAATAAAGAGTTGCTGGAAAAAATTCCGTGTTATTGTGGTTGCGGTGAATCAGTTAACCATAAAAACAATTACGACTGTTTTGTACATGAGAATAAAAATGGGGGATCCATTGTATGGGACGATCATGGAACCAAATGCGATGTATGTTTGCAAATTGCGGCTCAGTCGATGAAAGATTTTAACGAGGGTATGTCCTTAAAGGAAATCAGGAAAAAGATTGATAACTTGTATCAAGAAGGGTATGCAAAACCTACTCCCACTCCTAAAATCTAAAAAAGAGCTGACAAATCTCTGTCAGCTCTTCTTCTGTTTATTAGTTGTTCATGTATTTGACGGTGGTAAACATCCCGCCTTCTTTTTGACCTTCTCCTGCTGTATGATGTGGCAAGTGGCAAGTGGCAAGTGGCAATGCAATGGCCAAGTTCCTGTGTTGTCTGCCGTAAATGCAATATTAGTTCATTCTATTGATGGAATCTTTCATGACTTCATAAGACATTGGACCGATATATTTGTTGCGAATGATCCCCTTTGAATCTATAAAGTAAGAAGTGGGAATAGTTAATGGTTTATATATACTACTCACAAATCCCCCCTAAAAGTTTTTTTTATTTGTATTTTAAAAATAAAGAGATTTTTTGAAGATGGCGTTTATATAAACGTTAAATGTACTAAACTGCATAAATTCTTCACATTTATAATATATGGTTTTTTCAGGGGGAAAACCATGTACGATTTTTTCAATTTATTCAGTCGTGTTTATAATGAACCTTTAACTAATATGTTTTATCAGGCTCAAGGTATGGCCTTTGTTAGCTACTTTAATTTTAGGTATGATTGGAGCTATTGCTCCTTGTCAGTTAACCGGAAATATAAGCGCCATAATGTATTATGGTAATAGGTCTTTACAGCAATCTATTGCATGGCTCGAAAATGTCGCCTATATACTAGGCAAGATTCTGGTTTTTAGTCTATTAGGTATCATCGTTTGGAGTTTAGGGGAGACATTTCAAACAAAAATGACTATAGTCTTTCCTATTATCCGAAAAACACTTGGTCCTTTATTAATACTTATAGGTTTTTATATGTTGGGAATCCTAAAAATTAAATGGACAATTAAAATGATTAATTTAGAGAATCTAATGAAAAAGAAAGTGATTTGGAATGCTTTTTTATTAGGCTGCAGCTTTTCGATTATGTCCGACTATGTTCTCTTTGTTTTTTATTTTACTAATGCCCTTAGTTTTTTTCACTTCATATGGAGCCGCCGTCCTACCAGGTATTTTTGCCATAGGGATGGCAATTCCTTTTCTTAGTTTTATAGGGCTAATCGGTTATTTTGGCCTAAGCGTTGCAATTATGAAAAAGGGTAGAAGATACGGACGTACTGTTCAACAAATTTTTGGAACCTTAATTATCATTTTTGGAGTAATGGATACTTTAGTTTATTGGTTCTAGCAGGAGACAAAAAATGAGACTTACTATAAAACTAGGAAGTTTATTCCTTGTCATTTTATTGTTGCTTGAATTCGTGATTTTTGTTCTTTTGTATCAGGCATTGCTAAATAGTCGAATAAATGAAGAGACACAAGACCTGATTGCACGTGGTAATAACCATCGGGATGTATTAGAGAAACAATTCGATGTTCTCACTTTGCATCATGTAGCTCTCATGGAACAACAGGCAACAACGAAGGTGGTAATTACTGACACACAAAAAAATATTCTAGAGAGCTCTAGCGAAATTGATTCCAGAATGAAAGCCATTTTAAATAAAAAACTGAACGCTACCCACCATGGAATCTTAATCGAGAGTGACTGGCGGGATAAAGCTTATTTTGCATCTGTTTCGCCTATCGTTATTAATGGGAAACACCGAGCATATGTATTTATGTTCCTGGATACAAGGTTCATTCAAGACATGAATCGACACCTTAAGGAAGAAATTATAAATGTAAGTTTGATTTCATTGATCATTTCTGTTATTACGGTGATTTTTTTATCTAGGACTATTACGAAACCTTTAATTAGAATGAAAGAAACCACTCAAAAATTAAGTCGGGGTTATCATAAGGTTTCATTAGATATAAACCGAAACGATGAGTTAGGTGAATTGGCTTTAGAGATTACAAGTTTGTCTGAAGAATTGTACAGGTTACAAAAAGAAAGAAAAGAGTTTTTGGCAAATGTCTCACATGAATTGAGAACACCTTTGACTTATATTAAGGGATATACTAATGTCGCTAAGCGGCCACTTTTAAGTAAAAAGGAACGAGAAAAATATTTAAGGATTATCGATGAAGAGGCCGAGAACTTAACAAAACTTATTGAAGATCTTTTTGAATTAGCAAAAATGGATCAAACCCAATTTTTAATTAACAAGAAAGAAGTTTCGATAACCAAATTAATCAGAAAAGTAATAGACAATATGAAACCCGCATTTTATTCAAAAAAAGTCACTTTAGATTTTGTTACTGACGGGGATTACACATTACACATAGATGATAAACGTATTGCTCAAGTTATTCTCATTCTATTAGACAATGCATTGAAACACTCTGCAGCTGGCACTGGCGTTATTGTAAAAGTGGGCGGTACCAAAGATCATATTATAATTCAAGTGATTGATCAGGGGGAAGGAATACCTGAGGAGGATTTAGCATTTATTTGGGAGAGATTATACCGTGTAGAGAAATCGCGTACTAGAGAAAAGGGTGGTTCAGGCCTCGGTTTGGCTATTGCTAAAGAAATTGTTGAACGTCATGATGGGAAAATTACGGTCACAAGCCAAATAGGACATGGTACAACAATGACAATCTTGTTGAGTAAGGAGGTAAGAAGATGATGAAAAAAGTACTGATTGTAGATGATGAAGAACGCATGGTAGAACTGATCTCACTGTATTTGCCACCTACTGCTTATGAAGTATATAAAGCACATTCTGGAGAAGAGGCAGTTTCAATCATAAAAAGAGAATCAATTCACTTAGTTTTACTGGATATAATGATGCCTGGCATGGATGGATGGGAAACTTGCCAATTAATCCGTGAATGGTCTCAAGTACCTATCATTATGTTGACGGCGAGAAGTCAAAAACTGGATATGGTAAAAGGATTAAAGCTAGGAGCAGATGATTATATTATCAAGCCATTTGACGAAGATGTATTACTTGCCAGAATAGAGGCAGTGTTAAGAAGGAATAATTTCAACTCATCAAATGGTTTTGTCGTTGAGGGGTTGGTAATTGAAGAAAAACGCCATCTCATTACCTATAAAAATGAGCCTATTACACTCACTCGAAAGGAATTTGAAATGATTCATCTTTTAATCAAATTCCCGAGAAGAGTTTTTAATAGAGAACAATTAATAGAGATAATCTGGGGGATTGATTCAGAAACAGAGGGGAGGACTATTGACTCTCATGTTAGAAATATCCGTGAAAAGTTTAGGAAAGTGGGGTTTCCAATTAATGATTATCTTAAAACAGTTTGGGGTTTGGGATATAAGTGGGAATTCGAATAACTTTAGACTAAGGTACAGGAGAGCACTAAGAAGTTTATGAAGTTCCCCCTGATGCATACAGCCATATTCTCCTCGCTACAGGCATAAAAAAACCATTGCTACAAGTTGTCAAGATTCCAATACTGGTAATCAAAGCCCCAACCAAATAGCTCATCCAATTACGCATTTTTTTGCTTTCTGTATTTTATTCATAAGGCTAGACACCTGATATGGACCCATTTATGGGTCCTTTTTTGGTATTCAGCCCTTCATAAAATATGCATATTTTTCTGTTATAAAAAAGAAGGAAGAAAGAGAGAAAGTCCCTTCTTTCTTCTTATTAGCATTTTTAAGTTTTCTGAAATGGGATTTAGTCCACAAACTCATTTTTAAGACTTTCTAACATTTATTAAGCAGGTGGGAGTTAAAAAATGTAGATATTTTACAACAATGTTTATTTAGCAGGTTTTTAATAGATTTTTTTATTAGAGTATATTTGAAAAAGGTGGGTTTTGTCATGTGCGGTTTTATAGGTCTATTAGGCAGTTCTCCCATGCAGGGTAATAATGATGATGTTCAACAATTTATGAATATGACCAACATCATTTCACATAGAGGACCAGATGACGTGGGTTATTATTTCGACGATCACGTACGATTAGGATTTAGAAGGTTAAGTATTATCGATATTGAAAACGGTAAACAGCCACTAGGTTATGAGGATGATCGGTACTGGATTGTCTTTAATGGTGAAATTTACAACTATCTAGAATTAAGAGACGAATTAAAAGGCATAGGATATAGTTTTCAAACAGCATCAGATACAGAAGTTGTACTAGCTTTATATAGTTACAAACGAGAAAAAGCAGTTAATGATTTAAGAGGAATGTTTAGTTTTATTATATGGGATAAAGAAAAAGAGGAGTTATTTGGTGCCAGAGACAACTTTGGCATAAAACCATTTTTTTATTTAGAGGAGCAGGATAAGTTTTATTGTGCCTCAGAAAAGAAAAGTATCCTTCTGGCTTCTACTGGCGGAGAATTTAATAAAGAAGCTCTACAACATTACCTTACCTTCCAATACGTTCCTGAACCCCATACCTTATCACGTAAGATCAAACGATTAGAACCAGGTCACTTCTTTACCAAAAAAATAGGACAATCTATGAAAATAAAGAAATATTGGGAACCTAGGTTTAAACCAAAGAATCAGCCGTTGCATCTGCAAATTCAAGAAATACGGGATACTTTACGTGAGTCTGTGAAAATCCATATGCGAAGCGATGTTCCAGTAGGTGCTTTCTTATCAGGAGGAATCGATTCATCGAGTATTGTTGCGCTTGCTAAGGAATTTCATCCAAATCTAAAAACTTTTACTGTAGGATTTGATCGGGACGGTTTTAGTGAAATTGATGTTGCCAAGCAAACCGCGGCTGAATTAAATGTAGAAAATATTCACTATATTGTTAAACCTGAGGAGTTTATTAAGGAATTGCCTAAAATTATTTGGCATTTAGATGAACCTGTGGCAGATCCTGCTGCTATACCCCTTTATTTTGTGGCAAGAGAAGCAAGGAAGCATGTTACTGTGGTTTTATCAGGTGAAGGCGCAGATGAACTGTTTGGGGGTTACAATATATACCACGAACCGTATTCTTTAAAATACTTTAATTATCTGCCCAATGATATAAACACTGCAATTTCAAAATTAGCTAAACTTTTGCCAGATTCTACGAAAGGAAAAAGCTTCCTTGAACGTGGTACGATGAGCTTAGAAGAAAGATACGTCGGAAATGCTAAGATGTTTACTGAAGAAGAAAAAAGAACGATCTTAAAGGGATATAAACAAGAATGGGGTTATCAAAACATAACCAAATCCCTTTATCAACAAGTTGATCATTATCAAGATGTGCATAAAATGCAATACATTGATATGCATACCTGGCTACGCGGAGACATTTTAGTAAAAGCGGATAAGATGACAATGGCCAATTCGCTGGAACTCAGGGTTCCGTTTTTAGATAAAGAAGTATTTAAAATTGCTTCTAAGCTTGATCCATCTAGAACCATAGCGAATAAAACGACTAAGTACACTTTAAGAAAAGCGATGGAGGGAATCGTGCCTGATTCGGTTTTATATCGTAAAAAGTTAGGTTTTCCGGTCCCTATAAGACATTGGCTTAAAAATGAGTTGTCTGATTGGGCCTACCTTCTAATTAATCAAAGTGAGACTGAGTATCTGTTTGACAAGGTCTTTTTGTTGAATTTATTGAAGGAACACCAATTAGGTAAGAAAGATAATAGCCGTAAACTTTGGACCGTGTTTACGTTCATGATTTGGCATCAGATTTTTATTGAAAAGAAGTATCATTTTTCTTCAGGTACTTTCAATCAAAAAGAAGAGAATCCTATAGAAGTTTATACCAGATAGAGTTGAGCAAGTTTAGTTAAACTTGCTCTTTTTTTCAATTAGAAATACGTATGATTCCGATCATACCGAGTTCTTTATGGCCTGGTATTGTACAATAATATTGATACGTTCCAGATACTTTCGGCACAAAAGTGAGTTTATTGGTACTCTCTGGTTCTGTATGGAGATGTAAAATACTATGTTCTTGTTTTTCAATATTATTACCATGTTGGTGTGATGCAATGGTTTTAATACGTTCATTGAATGGCTCAAAGATAAACGGAGAAATTTCAATGTCATGCTCAATGGAATCGAAGTTGGTTAACGAAAGCGTTACTTTTACATTCTTTCTTAATTCTTGTTGGGAAGATTGATATTCGTTGTTGTTAATATTTATATCCCAATTTACAAGTATCTCATCCTTGAAATTAGGGCCTGACTTCTTTTGTTTTTCATCATTTAGATGAGATGAATATTTTGATGTGGATTTTGCTAAAGAATCCTCAGCCTTTAAAAAAGATGCTGGAAAAGTTACATAAACAACAAATAAGGTGATACAACAGGAAATTAAAAAAAGATAAAAGTATTTTTCTATAAAGTTAACAAATGAGTTAGATAGAAAATGCAACGAACATAGAAATCCAAATCCAACGGTTAAAAGGACACTTATCATAATTAAAAAATGTGCTTGATTGACTGATAACATCGCGGATAACATAGCTCCCATCATTCCTGCCATTAAACCGGAAAAAAAACCTTCCATCATGGAATGTAGATGGATTTTAAGTCCAATAAGCAAACCAACTAATCCACTAACCCACATAGAAGCCACAGTTGCAAGGAGCAAATCTTTTTGGAAAATTAATCCTAAATAAAATCCAATCGCCATCCCAAAACACATACTATAAGCCATAACAAACACCATATGACTCATTTTTTCTTTAACCGGCTTACAAAAAAAGGTGGATATAAACACGATTGCTGTACTCACAGATAAAACGCTCAAAATATATATTGACATGCTTTCCTCCTTGTCCATTATATTAATTCAATTTATGAGTACTCCTATTTTGGATATGCCAGTTCAGGTAAATTCCACAGTTTTTGCATAATTTATTTGTATTATATATTTATGAGGAGGGAGAACCATGAACAAAAAATGGTTGTTTTCTGGTGTTTTTATAGCATTATTGATTGTTTTAGCAGCTTGTACTAATAAAGCTACCAATAATGAAAACAGCGGTAGCAAAACTGAAACTTCAGTAGGTCCAAAAGTAATGGCTAAAGCGGAAAAGCTTGAAGGGAAAAAGGTTAGAGAAGTAAATCTTACAGCGAGAGAGCAAAAGTGGGAATTAAGAAAAGATAAGACAATCGATGCTTGGACATATGATGGTTCTGTGCCAGGTAGGGAGATACGTATCAAGGAAGGAGAGGCAATTAAAGTAACACTAAAAAATACTCTTCCTAAGCCCGTAAGTATCCATTGGCACGGCGTACCTGTTTCTAACACACAAGATGGAATACCTGGGGTAACACAGGACGCAGTTGAACCCGGGCAAGAATATACGTATAAATTCGTGGCAGATACTCCTGGTACCTATTGGTATCACAGTCACCAAGACAGTGTAAACCAAGTGGACAAAGGATTATATGGAGCGTTCATTGTTGAATCAAAAGAAGACATGAAATATGATCGGGATTATGCCCTCGTGCTTGATGAATGGGAATCTAAAGAAAAGAAAGATTCAGATATGGAAGGCATGGACCATTCGGGAATGAATATGAGTGGTGGTGATAAGAAAAGTAAAGATAAGATGGAAGGTATGGATCATTCCAACATGGATATGGGAAAAAAAGACGAAATGAATGGAATGGACGATACCAAGGACAATTCAAAAGAAGATAACTCATCTTCCATGAGTGGAATGGATCATGACATGTCTTCTTATGATATTTATACTGTAAACGGCAAAACGTTTGACAACAGGAAGCCCGTGATAGCAAAAAAGGGAGAAAAAGTTAAACTGCGTTTTATTAATGCTGGTTACATGTCTCATAAAATCCATGTGCCAATAGTGTATAAAATTACGAATGTGGATGGTCAGCCTGTAAATCAGCCATCCGACCAAACCAACAAAGTGTTGTCAGTTGCTCCAGGTGAACGTTATGATATTGAATTCACTGCAACTGGGGAAAACTTCACGATTGATTGCCATGGTAATATGAAGGCGGCAAAGGATATGAGAATTAATGTGCAAGGGAAACCTGGGAACAATACTCCAATTTCTCATTCAAAGGAATCGGGTGAAGTAAAGTTAGATCAATTGGGTAAACCAAAGCCTGGTGAATTGTCTTTAAATGACAGTTTTGATTTAGAGTATGCAATGGATCTCGGTACAAAAATGAAGTCAGGTGAAATGGTATACACTATTAATGATAAAACTTATCCAAAAACAAAAAATTTACAAGTTAATAAAGGGGATAAAGTAAAGGTTACCCTGAAAAATACAAGCATGGATAATTCAGATCATCCAATGCATCTACATGGTCATTTCTTTCAGGTATTAAGTAAAAATGGAAAACCTGTAAAAGGTGCACCGTTAATGAAGGATACACTGAATGTAAAACCAGGAGAAACGTATGAAGTCGCATTTGTAGCCGATAATCCTGGAAACTGGATGTTTCATTGCCATGACCTACACCACGCCTCAGCTGGTATGATGACCATGGTTAAGTACAAAAATTTTAAAGAGTTTTATAAGGATAAGGGGAAAGTAAATAACATTACTGAATAGAAAAACCTCAGCCGAGGTTTTTCTCTTTTTATGAGAAGGAAGGGGTATTTTTATTGAACAACAAGACAAGAACAATAACTCATAATCGCTTTTCCAAGTTAGTTTGGATTATTTTACTGACTTTACTTATTGCTGGAATCTGTTTTTACTTTCTGTCTAAAAAAGATTCTGACGTCTCATTTGAGGACATTCATGGAATCGGATATACAAAGAACGGAAATGAAATCTTGATACCGGCTCATGATGGAATAAAAGAATTCAGCGCGGGCGAATGGAAGGATGGGCCGGGTGAAAAAAACGATTATATGGGCTTTGCCATGGTTAACGACGGTTTCTATAGTAGTGGGCATCCCGCTGCGGGTAGCAGCAAACCGAACCCATTGGGAATAATAAGGAGTAGTGATAAAGGGAAGTCAGTGAACACGTTAGGTTTGGAAGGAGAATCGGATTTTCATTTGTTTGCAGCTGGTTTTAATAACCATGCGCTTTATGCGTACACCCCCCAACCTAACTCTAAAATGGACTCTGCAGGTCTTTATTATTCATTAGATGGTGCGAAGTCTTGGAAAAAAAGTAAAATGACTGGCGTAGATGATGAACCGACGGGTTTTGCAGTACATCCAGATAAAAATTCGGTGGTTTCCGTTAGCACTAAGGATACTGTTCTGATCTCAAATGACTTTGGAAAAACCTTTAAAGTTTTATATAGTAAACCACAAATCACCGCTCTTTCCTTTACCTTTAACAACTCTTTATTAGTTGGAGGATTTGAAGTGAAAGCTACATTAAGTGAAATCAATCTTAAAAATGAAAGTACGAAACAAATTAAAGTACCCCCAATGTCCGAAGATGCGATTGCATTTATAGCACAAAATCCGTCACGTTCGCAGGAATACGCATTTGCCACTTATAAAAAGGATGTTTATAAAGGAACCGAACATGATTGGAAACAAATTGTTAAAAGTGGTAACAGTACAACCGGAAAATAAATTGAAGCGCATAGTAAAGGAGCATCAAGTATATGAAACTCGAAGTTTTATTAGAAGCCATAGGCGCTAACTACCCATACACTCCTTTACCCGACATAAAAGGTATTCAAATGAATTCTAAACAGGTCACGAACGGTGATTTATTTATTGCTGTTGAAGGGTTCGAGGTAGATGGACATGCGTTTATTGACCAGGCCGTTGAAGCTGGAGCGGTCGCCGTTTTGGGTGAACAACGCATTAGGAATTTAAATGTTCCATATATAAGAGTAAGCGATAGCCGAAAAGCTTTAGCAGAATTGGCTAACTGCTTTTATGGCTACCCCCACAGAAAACATACAATGATTGGAATAACTGGTACAAACGGAAAAACAACTACAGCGTTTTTGTTAAAACATATATTAGAAAAGATGGGTAAAACCTGTTCTTTAATTGGTACTGTCCATAATATGATCAATAATCAACAGTTAAACTCAAAGAACACAACACCTGATTCGATTGAATTAAACAGATTATTAGACATAAGTCAGGACGAAATCGTTATTATGGAAGTATCTTCTCATGGAATTCAGCAACAAAGGATTGAAGGTATTTTTTTTGATTACGCTATTTTTACTAACCTTAGTCATGACCATCTTGATTTTCATGATAATATGTGGGACTACTTTCAAGTTAAATCTAGACTATTCCAACATCTCAAGCCAAATGGAAAGGCTATTGTAGTGACTGATAATGAATGGGGAGGAAAAATGCAGGATTTCCTGATAAAAGAGTCGGTTCCTACCCATACAGTCGGAAGGTATCCTCATGATGAACTTCAATTAAAGAGGATTTGTGCAGAGTATCATTCCATTGCCCAATACCAAATAGAACAAGTTCTCCATCAGGTCAAGATTCCGCTTGCAGGCGAGCATAATATATGGAATACCTTAACGGCCATCTTAACTTGTCATGAAATGGGCTATAAGCAAGAAAACATTAATAATACATTACCTTCATTTAAAGGAGTTCCAGGAAGGTTTGAGCGATATACACATAAAAGGGGCGCAATCTTTATAGTGGATTACGCGCACACGGCTGATGCGATTGAATATTGTTTGTTAACCGCCAAAATGCAACAATTTAATCGCATTATTCACATTCTAGGGTTTCGAGGGAATCGTGATATCTCGAAAAGAAAGGAGATTATTCGAGTCTCTACTTCCTTAAGTTCTATAGTTATTCTTACCCTTGATGATTTAAATGGTATATCTCAAAACGAAATGATTAATCAACTTGAGAACCTTCGTTCGGAATTCGTGGACAAAGAGATCCTGATTATACCTGATCGTACTAAGGCGATTCAATATGCTTGGGATTTTGCGGATACAGGCGATTGGGTGTTTATAACTGGAAAAGGACACGAACAGTATCAGCAGAACTTTAACTTGCCGTGTGAGTCCGATCCATCTGTAATTCGGTACTTACAAGAAGTTAACGACGAAAATTAATAGGAAAGATAAAGGCAGATCTTCATTTATAAAGATTTGCCTTTTTGTTTAGTAAAACATTTTTAAGTCCATTTTTTTCTTAGAGTTAAACGATTATCAATGGCCACTGCACAAAAATTTGATAATTAAACTGTAAAATTACAAATTATATGGCTACCTGAGGTGTTTATCGTATGAATAGAGTATTTGGAAATATTTTCATAGCAGCTCTTTTATTGATTTTTATTGAATTACTAATGTTTCTTTTTCCACTTTCCTTCGCTGCAGAGGAAAATACTATTAAAAATTTGAAGAGTGAATCCGTGATCCTAATAGATGCTGCGACTGGAGAAATCCTTTTTGAAAAACAAAGTCAAAAAAAAATGTATCCAGCTAGCATTACAAAAATTTTGACTGCCATTATCGCAATCGAAAGAAGTAATTTAAATGACACTGTGACGGTCGGCAAAGGCACGGGAAGTTGACGGGACGAGGGTATATTTAGAAGAAGGCGAAAGAGTGCCACTAAAAAAGTTAATACAGGGTTTATTAATAAACTCAGGGAATGATGCAGCCATCGCAATAGCTGAACATGTATCAGGTAATGTAAAGGATTTTAGTAAATTAATGAACCGTACTGCAAAGGAAAAAATCGGCGTTAAAAGCAGTAATTTTACAAATCCTCATGGCTTATTTGACCCTGATCATCAGACTACGGCATATGACATGGCCAAGATTACACAATATGCCATGAAAAATAAAACATTTCGCGAAATTGTAGGTATCAAGGAACTTCGGTGGAATGGTGAAGGATGGAAAACAACTTTATATAATCATAATAAACTTTTATGGAGATATGAAGGGGTTAATGGAGGGAAAAATGGATATGTTGATGAATCTGGTAGCACACTTGTTACTTCTGCAAAACGCGGCGGTACTGAGCTTATATCTGTCACTTTAAAAGCGCCATCATCGGAACGCAACATATGAAGATACTGTAAAACTATTTGATTATGGATTTTCACATTTTAAAACTAATCATATAACACAACATGATTTGAAGGATGTTACAAAGGACTACGTTTTAGATAGAGACCTACAGTTTACCAGTGGATTAAATGAGCAGGTAAATTTTGAAGTGAATAAATCTGGCCTATTTATGGCTAAAGGTGATAATAAAAAAGTTTTATTACGGTATCATCTTAAAAAAAGACAGATTCAAAAACAAAAAATAGAGGACAATAAAGCAAAAGGGAAATCAAAGTTATATGGAAAGTTAGCGGAAATCTTTACATTCCTATACTTTATTTTTCTTTTGTTTCTAATTTATTTATTGCGAATCCGCCATACAAAACTCCAAAACAGGAGTCGTTCATCTGTATATAGAAGAGTGATGTAATTTTATGTTTTAAAATAATAGAGTAGGGAAGGAAACATAGCGGAAAATCTTAGATCACTTACTGTTTTTTTCATTGATTCTTATTGGATTTATTAGTGGTGCAGCTTACTGGATCTATGTACTTCAAAAATCTTAAACTTTTAAAAATAATATTTTCTAATTCTACTTCCATGATATCATACATATCTTTTAGCAAATGATTTAATAGAGAGGAAGTAGAAAGCCATGAATTATGAGCATGCCGGCTTTAGGAAAATTTTTGTTTCTGTTGCAGGTTTACTTACATTTTTGGTCGTTTCCATCATTATCATTACATCATTTGAGGAAAAATATAAACTCTCATCTTCCACACTTAATACATGGCTAAATACATTTTCGGGCGAGGCTTTAGTTTATTTGATGGGTTTAGAAAACGGTTACTATACACAATTGCTACCCAAAGAAAGCAGGCCGCCAAAAATCTCTAATGTTCTTTTTGAACTCGCCACAAACATCAAGCCTGGGGATAATCGCAGTTTGTTAGGAAGAGAACTACCTGGTTTTTCTCTATATGACTCCACTATTCTCGTAGCGGGAGAGGGCACAAACTACTCTAATTTAACAGTAGAGTCTGTACCTCAAATGAAACTTTTGAAAAGTTTGGAAGATGCGCCTGTTAAGGATATTCAGACACCCACAAATCAAAACACAACAGATACCAATCCACCATTACATTCAACGAATGGAAAGAAAGTTGCGTTCATCTATCATACTCACAGTTGGGAATCTTTTTTACCTCATTTAAAAGGAGTCACCGATGTAGATAAATCTATACATTCTAAGGTAAATATAACTATGGTTGGTAAACGCCTAGGTGAAGAATTAGAAAAGAGGGGAATTGGAACAGCTGTTGATACGACGGATATGGCAGACTTACTTCGTAAAAACAATACAAATTATTATAAGGCATATCCAATGTCGAGAACCATTGTCGAGACAGCAATGGCTCAAAATAAGAACTTAAATTTCTTTTTTGACTTACATCGGGACAATGCAAGAAGACAAACTACGACAACAACTATAAATGGGAAAACTTACGCACGAATCTTTTTCGTCATTGGAGAAGGAAATCCAAATTATGAAAAAAATGAACAGATGGCTAGAGAGTTAAATACCATTATTGAAAATAAATACAAGGGTTTAAGTCGAGGGATTATTAGTAAAAAGAAGTCTAGAGGGACTAACGGTATTTATAACCAAGATCTTTCAAACAATTCCATAATTATTGAAATGGGTGGTGTTGATAATACCTTTGAGGAATTATATAACACAGCAGAGGCGGTGGCAGACGCTATAAGCGATTACTACTGGAAAGTAGAAAAGGTTAGCGGAAACTGATGTGATACAGTCATTTGACTGTATTTTTTTCTATATTCCTGCACGATTTCTGCACCATTTTCTTATAAGATTAGAAATAATACACTGTACCAGGTATTCAAAATAATTTTTTGCTCAATATTAAAGTATTAATAAATCTCGTAGGAATGAGGATTAAAAAATGATGGATCAAATGCATATGAGTGGAATATCGAGTATGATAACAATTTGTATATTGGGTATTTTACTTTTTTGATCTAGTAGCAAGTGTCTATATTGTAATACAAGCAGCTCTGAAAAAAGAGAATCAAGAATATACGGCCATAAATACCCTTAGAGCCGGTTATGCTTGAGGGGAAGTTAATGAAGATGAATACAGAAAGAGGTTGTATATATTAAAAGAGAAGAATTAGAAAACTAACTCTTGCTTTTTGCTGCTATTTAGCTGGATTAGTCCCTACGGCGTACTTTAAGGTTTATAAAAGGGGATTGATAAATTAAACAAATTTAAGTAATGGCGTTTTAAGTGAAACGAAATAGAGCGAGTTTATGCTGTAAACGTTCTGAAAGAAGCCTACACACTCAGATCAGTAGTCCCCTTTGTATGTTTAGGAGTGTTAATTAATGCACACTTTTGATGAATAATGAGAGGAGTACCTTTATGAATAAAAGATGGTGTATGACTATTGTAGTTTTATGTCTAATGCTAATTCAATTTCCAAATAAACTTCAAACGGCTAATGCTTCTAACATTACTAAGTATCGTCAAACCTTTATAATTACTCCCTCTATAGGTAACATTAGAAGTGGTCCAGGAACACAGTATAAAATCCTTACTCAGTATAAAAAAGGAACAAACGTTCAAAGCAAAGGATATGTTGCTAATATTAGTAAAGAAAAATGGTATCAAATTGAAATGCCTAACAAAAGAATTGGATGGGCGAGCTCAACTATTCTTACTTTAAATAAAAAAGTACTACTAAACACACCACTAATATCTCAAATGCCTGAACTTCCAAGAGGATGTGAGGTCACATCTTTGGCTATGATGCTACAATATACCGGTATTAATGTTTCTAAAATGACACTTGCGGAAAAGATTAAAAAGGATCCAACACCATATTCGAAAAAAAGTGGAAGAATATATTTTGGCAATCCGAATACTGGATTTGTAGGTAATATGTATACGTTTAATAAACCCGGATATGGTGTATATCATAAGCCTATTGCACAATTAGCTAACCTTTATTTACCAAATAAAATTATCGATTTTTCAGGTTCTAATTTTGAAAAAATATACAAATATCTAGATAAAGGGACACCTATATGGGCAATCAACAATGTTATGTTTAATAAAATCCCATCTCAGTATTGGAAGACATGGCATACTCCATCTGGGAAGGTTAATATTACCATGAAGGAGCATAGTGTTTTAATAACCGGTTATGACGCAAAATATATTTACTTTAATGACCCCTTAACAAATGAGAAAAACCGAAAAATAGCAAAAAGGAACTTTAAAGCAGGTTGGGAACAAATGGGGAAACAAGCGATCACCTACAAAAAATGACATAAATAATACCTTTCAAACATTAAACGAATTAATTATTACCCTCTAAAAATAATAAACGGAAAAAGAAGTGCAGATGTACAGATGCACCTCTTTTTTTGTGCCAAAAATATGTTTTTTTCATTGACTGTCTTAAATTTAATGTTGTAAATGGATGACGATTATCATCCATTTATTTGGAAATTAGTCGAAAATACACATTTTCTGCACAAATTTGTAATATCAAAGTAATCTTACCAAAACGGTACTGAAATAATTAGTTGATAGAATTAAGTTAACTAATAAAATAGCTTTTTGGGGGATAATAAGTATGAAAAAATTAATTATGGGACTAACAGTAGCAGGAATTCTAGTGGCTAATCCAATTATTGGGAAAGCAGCTCTAGGAGATCAAACATTAAAATATGGTATGTCACATAGCGATGTTAAACAGTTACAGCAAAAATTGAAAAGCAAAGGATATTATACATATAGCAAAAACACTACATATTTTGGAACTTATACAAGAGATGCAGTTAAAAGGCTGCAAAAAGCAAAAGGATTAAAAGCAGATGGTATCGTTGGGAAAAATACATTTAAAGCATTAGGTCTTGGAAATGCTCCTAATAGCCCTCGGATAGCTACACAAAATACTTCTGCATTAATCTCAACAGCCAAAAAATATATTGGAGTTCAATACGTTTGGGGTGGACAATCTCCGAAGGGCTTTGATTGTAGTGGTTATTTAAACTATGTTTACCAGAAGTCCTCCAACATAGATCTTCCAAGGACTGTCGCCGGTATCTATTTAAAAGGAACAAAAATTAGCGCTCCTAAAGTAGGCGATTTAGTTTTCTTTGAGACATATAAACCAGGGGCTTCACATGCTGGTATATATCTAGGCAATAATGAGTTTATTCATAGTTCTTCTTCAAGAGGAGTTAGTATCAGCTCAATGAAAAACCCTTATTGGGCGCCGCGATATCTAGGTGCAAAAAAATTGAATTAATTGGAATTAAAATAACGTATCTGAAGGGATCCGTTATTTTTTAGGCTTTTTTCTTAAAGATTTTTGTTTTTATGATTATATGATTTGGGAGCTATTATTGTAGACATAAAAAATCAAAAAGCTTAAGGTTTAGGCACCCTAAATGCGTCCAAATTAGCAGTGATCCGTTAATATTGGAGCACTTACAAAAGGTGTACACAATTTTATAATTATATCAGTATTTTCGGATTAAAACCAAAATACGTTTGGAAATACGGTCATGATCCTTCAGGACCTAGGATTACTTCTAATCTGGAAACTGGATTAAAAGTGTTTAAAAAGAATAATTTAGAAGAAAATAACAGGTTGAAAATTACGCTATGGTTTTTGAATTGCCTAAGCGTTTTATTTGTTCAGATAGAGATATCAATTTACTTTTTTTGAATGGAGTTATATACCGGTAGTTTTTTTCTCTTTTTATTCTTTGGATTGTTATTTTGGAAACATCTTTTCCCCCCATTTACAGAAAAAAGGCATAGCCTCCTCAAATAAATGAGGTGTTATGTCTTTTTGTTTGTGAAGCACTTTTTCAGTGGTCTCCTATAATGAAGCTTTTTTTATTATAATGGCATTTCTGAATAAGTATACTCGATTCAAATTATCCCTTCATTTCGTTTCTGTTCTTCATGAGTATCAATTTTCCTTGAAAGCAATAGGGCCTAAGTTATATGCAGGAAATGGAATATGTTAATACTTTAGTATGAAAATGCTTATAGTTTGTTAAAATTATGGGATTATTTTTATTTTCTTTTACATTGCTGTAAACAATAGTGCACCGTTTCTTGATATTTATCCTTTATGCTGTCTTACTGTAAGAGGCAAATTCATAGGAGGTGAATCGGAACTTTTTATTCTATTGTAAAGTGGTGAAGATAATGCAACTGATCTCCAGCAATAAAGGTGAACTTCCACATTATATGGGAGTCCCTTCAATACTCATTCTTTTGTTGCAGTTTCTTTCGTTTTTTACATTTTTTATGTTTGTTCCAACTATTTCTACCCACTTTAATCAAACAGTCGGGTTTTCAGTTGGCTTTGTAGGTTTAATTCTTGCCATTCGTATTATCAGTCAACAAGGCATGATGATATTAGGAGGGTTTCTGGCTGATCGAATTGGATTTAAAAGAACAGCATTGAGTGGGTTTATAATGCGTGGGATAGGTTTTGCATCATTCGGCTTAACCACTCAACCCATGTTAATTATAGTAGCTGCAATTTTAACAGGTCTGGGAGGTGCCTTATTCAGTCCAGCTTTAAAGGCAAATTTAACAGCATTAACTCCAAGGGAAAGACACAAAGAAGTATTTTCTCTTATGAATATAGTGGAAAATACAGGGACCGTGTTAGGTCCTTTAGCTGGCTTGTATTTTAATGAAAAGAGCTTCATGATCCTAAGTGTGCTTGCAGGAGTACTGTTTGTTGTCATAAGTATTGTAGTATTTTTCCTCCCACATACTACAATACCTAGAAAATCTTCTTCTTGGATTCAAGAAAGTACAGAAATAGTCAAAAACAAACAGTTTATGCTACTTACAGTTAGTTTAATTCCTTTTCATTTTGTTTATCAGCAATTATATCTAACAATACCAATTGTTGCTGATAAAGTATCCGGGTCCTCCGGATGGATATTTTCCTACGTAACCGTAATTGTAATTTTGTTTCAATGGCCATTACTTTTATACACAAAAAAAAGAAGGATTGAATATTTGTTTACCATTAGTTATTTCGTCTTATTAGCAATGCTTCTTCCGAATGCTATTGAAAGTCAATTATGGACTCTTGTTTTAACTTTAACTGGAATTGCCATAGGAGCTATGATCTTTTTACCTGTGTTTCAGAGTTATGTGGCAAAAATAGCTCCAAAAGAATCATTAGGTGCCTATTTTGGATTTTCTAATATGGCCATGGCACTGGGTGGCTCGTTAGGTAACCTGGCGGGAGGATTATTATATGATTTTTTCGTCGAAACTCATTCTACTGATAAATTTTGGTTAGCTCTAAGTTTATTTATACTACTACCAATTGTCCTATTGTTAAAAGTCCAATCTTATCAACCTAAACATGGGAATTAAGCTATCATAGACTCTCTTGAAATTAAGGAGGTATGAAGTTGAGTATTGTCTCTTCTCTCAAGCTGATAAATCCTGATAATGTATTACTTCATGAGCCGTATGAGCCTGCTCGCTTGCGCAAAATAATCGACTCGATCCGTAACGAAAACGTGTTAAGAAATCCTTTAATCGGATTGCAACTAAATCAAAGTGAATATTTAATTTTGGATGGGGCTCATAGAATTAGCGCTTTAAAACAAATGGGTTGCTATAGAGTTCCAATTCAGATTATTAATCCATCAGATATCCTGATTCAAGCATGGGATCATGTGTTACCGATTGGAGCATGGATAGAAACCCTTTATAAGCATCCCGAAATTGAAATCACAACAAAATCTAACGATCAAGAACCCTTAGCTGAATTTTTGAAAGAAGATGGTTCCTATACCTATATTTATCCGAAAAAAAATCATAAAGACTCATCGACACGCGTACAACTTTGGCATGAAGTCGTAGGAACCTACACGAATCACTTTTCAGTAATGCGTATACCTCAATCTTCAAAAGAAAAACTTCAGCAAAACATGATACGTTTCCGATATCCCACTTGCAGTTTACAATTCATTAAAGAAGTTGTTACATCAGGCGAAGTGTTGCCCGCTGGGGTAACAAGATTTAGCGTTAATGGAAGGCTTCTAAACTTACGTATTCCATTATCATTTCTAATGTCTCAATCAATAAGTGAAAACCAATGGGAAGAAGCTTGTACCAATTGGAACAATAACCTCCGATTGTATCCTGAGGAGGTATATCTGTTTGAAGCTTAACTTAATAAAATCGATACCGCTTTTTACAACTATTCTAGGAGGTCGTTCGTATGATTACTACCCAGATGAAAACACAACCTATACAAGATTGTATTAAGGATTGTATTGGAAACACTCCACTTATCAGGCTAAACAAGTTGTTCCCAGAAAAGCATATCAATGTAAATGCCAAACTGGAGTATATGAATCCTGGAGGCAGTATGAAAGATAGACCGGCACGCTTTTTTATTGAACAAGGTATAAAAAACGGTGATATAGGTGCCAATTCTCATATTATTGAAAGTAGTTCAGGCAATCTAGGAATAGCGCTTGCCATGTTATCTCGTCTTTATCATCTTTCGTTTACTTGTGTAGTAGATCCAAAAATAACAAAAACAAACTTGAAAATCCTCAAAACTTTAGGAGCTAACGTTGTGATGGTAGAGGAGAAAGATGATCAAGGTGGGTACCTGAAGTCAAGAATTCATATGGTAAAGAAACTTCTGCAAGAGCTACCGAATGGTTATTGGATTAACCAATATGCCAATGAAGACAATTGGAGAGCGCATTACTTTGGGACGGGCTTTGAAATTGCAGAACAATTAGATGAAAAAGTCGATCTATTAGTCATGCCGGTTAGTACTACAGGAAGCATTATGGGAACTAGTAGAAGACTTAAAGAAAAATATCCTGATCTTAAAGTTATTGCTGTGGATGCGGTTGGATCGGTAATATTTAACGCACCTTCTGGTCCTCGGGAAATTCCGGGATTCGGAGCCAGTCGTGTTCCTGAGATATTAAATATCAATGAAATAGACGAAGTGATTTATGTTAATGACAAAGAATCAGTGGAAGGATGCAGGGAATTATTACTGAGAGAAGGGATGTTTGCCGGCGGTTCATCAGGATCGGCTGTGGCTGCAATTAAACAACTTTTACCTACATTAGACTCATATACAAATATTGTAACTTTATTCCCTGATCGAGGAGACCGTTATATTGATACAATTTATGATGAAAGTTGGGTTTCAAAACTAGGCTGATTTAGGCCAATGCAGTTGAATTGCCTTATGGTGGTTTTGTTATTGTACAAATGCTGAAGACAGGATCGCAGTTAATTTTCGTTTATGGTAGTCGTTGGATAAAAAATTATATAAAAGTTGTTTAAAAACCGGTGATCCCACAGGAATACCGGTTTTTATCTTTTTTACTATTTGCTTATTCATGAGAAGGCGTGTTAATGATTAAACATGCTGCAAAAGTGAAAGGTAATCTTTTGAAATTCGCTAATTGTTATTGCGTCTTTACATCTTAGATTATCATAGATGTTTTCCTTTTGTATCTCTTAAACTAGTTACTAAAACTATAATACCTACTCCAAATATCAATTCAACATCGGCAGTATTAAAAATGTGGTAATTGATGATTCGAACATTTAGAAAGTCAAAAACCTGTCCAAAGTATATACGATCCAATACATTACCTAATGCTCCACCGATAAATAAAGCACCACCAATTCGTAATAATCTGTTATTTCCTTTCTTCACTACATAAATTACGATCATTACTATCGCCAGAGTAAGAAATGTTAGAAACCAACGATGGCCAGCAAAAATTCCCAAAGCAGCCCCTGGATTTCTATGAGGTGTTATATAAATAAAATCCCTTACAATTGAAATAGACTCTCCTACATTTACGTTTCTTCTTACCAATAATTTTATAATTTGATCGAGTGCTAAGGCGATAAAAGCCCCAAAATAAAACATGTATTTGCTCCTTAAAAATTTTTTTAATCTTAATATTTTATCAAATTATCCCAAGGACCAAATTGAAGTCACACATTTTAAGATTATCAAGCGATAATATTCAAGCTACAAAATCATATTGAAAAACCTCCAACCTGCATAAAAACCACATACCTATCATTGTACTAATTATTTATGAAGAAAGTTTGGAGAAGTATTATTTTTTTGCAATTTAATAATCGGTGTACATATCTATCTAATAGATGTATTGCCAGGAAGAGATTTCTCTTTTGGTGCATTTGAACAAGGGCATATCTCTGTTTGTTGATTAAACAACAAAAGAGCCCCTTAACCAATTAAAATGCAACAAAGTAACACAGAGTACAGGTGGATAAAGGCGAATTTTAAAGGTAACAATAAACTTCAATGTTAAAAAAATAAAAAAATAAAAAATAGGCTTTACATAGGGTAGGGGGGTATAGTAAGATATAAAAAAGGAGGTGCCTTAGTGGAGCTTGCCGAACCTGAAGAATTAAACAATTGTTGCGAAACAAATGAAAGAAAAAGTCACCATTCAGATAAAGTAAAGAACAATCTTATCACAAGATTAAATCGGATCGAAGGTCAAATAAGAGGAGTAAAGGGGCTCATTGAACGAGACACATACTGCGACGATGTACTCACACAAATTGCAGCTGTTCAGTCTGCTTTGAATAGTGTAGGTAAGTTATTATTAGAAGGTCATTTAAAAAGTTGTATTGTTGAACGGATTCAAGAGGGTGACCAAGAAGTGCTAGATGAATTATTGGTAACAGTAAAAAAACTAATGAAATAAATATCAGATGAAGGGATGAATGTATACCATGGAAAAAATCACTTTAAAAGTAGCCGGTATGTCATGCAACCACTGTGTAAACACTATTCAAGGTAACGTTGGAAAGCTAGAAGGTGTTTCACAAGTGAAAGTAGATCTTAAAGAAGGTAAAGTTAATGTGGAGTATGATGCATCTAAGATAAGCCTTGATAAAATCAAAGAAACAATCGACGATCAGGGGTATGATATAGCGTAAAAAAACGCGTGCTAATCAATAGCACGCTCTCTTTTCAAATAAAATATACCCCATGCAGGTATATAGGAAGGGTGAAATCCATGAGTTCAAAAGAAACCTCCTTGCAGATTTCAGGAATGACTTGCGCCGCATGCGCGCTTCGCATTGAAAAAGGATTAAACAAAATAGAGGGCGTCAAATCGGCGAACGTGAACCTAGCTCTTGAAAAATCAACTATCTCGTATGATCCTTCAAAAGTTGAGGTCTCAGATTTTGAGAAGAAGATTGAAGACCTAGGCTATGGTGTTGTCTCAGAAAAAGTGGATCTAAACCTTACGGGTATGACATGTGCTGCCTGTGCAAATCGAATTGAAAAAGGGCTAAAAAAACTTCCGGGTGTGACTAATGCCAATGTCAATCTAGCACTCGAGACAGGCTCTATTCAATACAACCCTTCAGAAATTTCGGCTAGAGATATGATAAAAAAGGTCGAGGATCTTGGTTACGGTGCTAGTCTTAAACAAGAAGTTAATCGGGAAGCAGTCGACCACAGAGCACTTGAGATTGAGAAACAGAAGGGCAAATTTCTATTTTCCTTGATACTGTCTATCCCGTTATTATGGGCTATGGTGAGTCACTTTGAATTCACCTCCTTTATATACTTGCCTGAGATGTTCATGAATCCGTGGGTTCAACTCGCACTTGCGACCCCTGTACAGTTCGTTGTTGGTAAGCAGTTTTATATTGGAGCTTATAAGGCACTAAAGAATAAAAGTGCCAATATGGACGTACTTGTATCATTAGGGACTTCCGCAGCGTATTTTTACAGTTTGTATCTCTCAATCCTTTCAATCGGTACGAATGAAGGAATGGTGGAGATGTATTTCGAGACCTCTGCCGTGTTGATTACGCTCATCGTACTAGGTAAGCTGTTTGAGGCAAGGGCAAAGGGTAGATCCTCTGAAGCCATCAAAAAGTTAATGGGATTACAAGCAAAAACCGCCACCGTCGTTCGTGATGGAGTTGAAAAGGATATTCCGATAGAAGAAGTCGTTGTTGGGGATATCGTTTTTGTGAAACCGGGTGATAAAGTTCCCGTAGATGGTGAAATTATCAAAGGACGTTCCGCGCTGGATGAATCTATGCTTACAGGAGAGAGTGTTCCAGTGGATAAAACTATCGGTGACTCGGTCATCGGTGCTACGATCAATAAAAATGGATTTTTGAAGATAAAAGCTATAAAAGTAGGTAGGGATACAGCTCTTGCCCAGATTATAAAAGTCGTTGAAGAAGCACAAGGTTCTAAAGCACCCATCCAACGACTTGCGGACCAGATTTCTGGAGTATTTGTCCCTATCGTTGTCGGTATTGCGTTGCTTACGTTTATCATTTGGTATGTTTGGGTGAGTCCTGGAGAATTCGCTGTGGCTCTTGAAAAATTAATTGCAGTACTTGTCATCGCCTGTCCGTGTGCCTTAGGTTTGGCAACACCAACCTCCATAATGGCAGGATCTGGGCGTTCTGCGGAATTCGGAATTCTATTTAAGGGTGGAGAGCATCTAGAGACTACCCACCGGATCGATACTATCATACTCGATAAAACAGGAACAGTAACAAATGGGACACCTGAGTTAACTGATCTCATCATTGAAGAGCCGTTTCGGGAAGAAGAAGTGCTCAAACTAGTAGGTTCTGCAGAAAAGAACTCTGAACACCCACTTGCTCAAGCTATCGTACAAGGGATTCAAGACAGAGGAATCAATCTTATGAATTCTAGTGAGTTTGATGCGATTCCTGGTTACGGAATCATAGCAGTTGTCGATAACAAAAAGTTACTCATTGGAACTCGTAAATTAATGAAAGAGAACAACGTATCCATCGAACATGCTGAGAGTCAGATGGTAGAACTAGAAAAGGCCGGTAAGACCGCGATGCTGGTTGCTATTGATAATAATTTTGCCGGTATTGTTGCCGTAGCAGATACCATCAAGGAGACATCAAAAGATGCCATATTAAGGTTGAAAGCCATGAACCTTAAGGTCATCATGATTACAGGTGACAACCGACAGACGGCTGACTACATCGCTCAACATGTAGGAATCGACCATGTGATCGCAGAAGTCCTTCCAGAAGGAAAAGCGGATGAAGTGAAAAAACTGCAGCAGCAAGGTCATAAAGTGGCCATGGTTGGTGATGGTATCAATGACGCTCCAGCGTTAGCAATAGCTGATATTGGAATGGCGATCGGAACAGGAACTGATGTCGCAATGGAAGCTGCGGATGTCACATTGATTCGTGGAGATCTAAACAGTATCGCAGATGCTATTTACATGAGTAAGAGGACCATCCGAAACATTAAACAAAACCTCTTTTGGGCATTCGCTTATAACGTATTGGGAATCCCAGTTGCTGCTTTAGGCTTACTTGCTCCATGGCTCGCAGGAGCAGCGATGGCATTCAGTTCCGTTTCCGTTGTTCTTAATGCCTTGCGATTACAAAAAGTAAAACTCTAAGGAGGATTAAAATGAAGGAGAATATTGTTCTACGTTGGACAGTATCAGCTATCGCCATTCTTGTACTCGTAATCGGAGGATATTCAGTATATGCCAATATGGCAGAGCCTAAAAAAAACGAACACGGCCATGAAATGAGCAATACGGAGCCTAAGACTAAAGGTACGAATAATCAGAAGGATGAACATGCTGGACATGTCGGAGAGGAATCTCCCTCTACACAAGGTGAAATCTCTCCAGTCGTATACTATGAAGATAATTTGATCCACATTGTTTTGAAAGATAAAGAAGGTAACGCGGTGAAAAACTTAGCGGTCAATCACGAAAAACTAATGCATCTAATCATTGTTAATGAAGATCTAAAAGAATACTATCACATACATCCCGAGAAGAAAGATGACGGGGTCTTCACAGTGAAGCACAAGCTTTCCGATGGAAACTATAAAGCATTCGTTGATATCAAACCTACCGGAAAGAAATATATGGTTGAACCGATATTGTTCAAAGTAGGCGAGGGTGATGGGCATGGTTCTCATGAGCCTCTCAAACCTGATACGAACTTTACTAAGACCGTGAATAATTATACCGTGACCATGAACCCGCAAACCTTTAAACCCAACGAGGAGATCATTCTCGAGTATGATCTGAAAGATGGGAAACCGGAACCCTATCTAGGTGCACTTGGTCACGTGGTCATCCTTGATGCCAAAGGGGAAAAATATGTACACGTGCATCCAGTTTCACAAAACGATACTAAATTTGCAACCAAATTCGATAAACTTGGTGTCTATAAAGTCTGGAGCGAATTTAAAATAAATGGAAAAGTACATGTCTTTCCATACGTTGTTAACGTAAAATAACATTTCCTTTCTATTTATACATGAAATGAGGTGCGAATTTATGGAACTTTCCGGTGTAAGCAAACATGTTTTAATATGTAATGGTGTAAGTTGCAGTAAAAAAGGTGCAGAAGATGTTACCACAGCAATACGCGAAGAAATAAAAAATCAAGGTTTATTAAAGACGGTCCATACCACAAAAACTCTTTGTAATGGAAGATGCCAAGACGGTCCAACAGTCGTGGTCTATCCTGATGGTGATTGGTATAAAGAGATGACAAAAGAATTGGGACGTATACTTATTGACAGGATACGTACTAATCAAAAACTCGGATCATCCCTCTCCTACACTTATGATGGAAATCAATTTACGGTTAATGATGATAACAAATAAATATTGGTTGTCGTTGCCCTATATTTGATACAAAAGAGAGCTTCGTATTAAACACGGAGCTCTTTATATTTGTGCTGTTGATTTGGATTTTACAGTTACATGGTAGGTATTTTTATCATTTTGCTTTGGTAATCATTATCGCTATTATAGGAGACAACATTTGGTTCTTTATACGGATTCTCCGTTAATATCAAAACCAAAGAAAGAAAAGAGATCAATATTCCTAAATTAAAAGGAGATTCTTTATGTTACACAAAATCCGGAAGATGATCGACCGCGATTACAACCTTTAAGCTGGTTCCGTTTAAAGATGGACAGAAATTGCTGACGAGGGAATAGGAAAAGCTTTGAACAAATAGTGAAAGAAGGGTAATATATGATGTAGAAGTTGATGAAGGCATGCGCTGATTTCATGGGATCGTATGCGCAAAAGGATAATTAAATCATTTACAACTTATTAGGGTCTTATAGAGGCCTTTTTTACAAAGAAGCACAAACTTTGTTGATTGAAGGTGGCAAACCAATGGGCAAATGGTTCGCTAGAATTTATGATGTAGCCATGTCTCCACTTGAACAAATTAAATTTAAAAAAGTAAGAAAACGGCTTTTACGTAAAGCAGAAGGCAGAGTCTTAGAAATTGGTTCGGGAACAGGATTTAACTTCCCATTGTATGAGGTTGCCTCACAGGTAGATGCGATTGAACCGGACTCCAATATGAGAAAAACGTCACTGAAACGAATTGAAGCAAGTAAAATATTGATCAGAACCTATTCAGAAAAGGCCGAAACGCTTCCTTTTGAAGATAACACGTTTGATACGGTCGTTGGAACACTTGTTTTTTGTACGATTCCTGATCCTGAAAGAGCGTTAAACGAAGTAAAACGAGTTTGTAAACCCGGTGGTAAAGTGCTTCTCTTTGAACATGTGCGATTAAATCATTCAATTTTCGGTAAACTGCAGGATGTGCTTACACCGATTTGGTCAAAAGTATGTGAAGGTTGTCGTTTAAATCAAAATACACTTCGAATCATTCAACACGCGGGGTTCACCACTTGTCACATAGAAGAACATGTTAATGGTCTTTTCCTTGTCATCGAATGTTACAATTCAAAACACTAATTTAGGCATTACTTACCACCGAATACAATTCCTCTTTGAAATAGTCCAACTGGTTCTTTTAAATTTAATTTTTCGACAAATAAAGGGATGATTCGCCCCGTTTAGAATACATTAAGTAACCCCCGGTTGAACGGATTTGACAACTTAGATAGCTTATTCCTCGGAGGAATGGAGTGAGTAACATACGGAGAATCGACAGCAAAAAGTCGGTTCTCTCTTTTATTTCCAGTTTACAAGAACATGAGTTCGGTAATGATATGGAGAAAAGGAGCTGGTTACTATGTTAAAGGATCGTGGTGGAATCAAGTGGACTTCTTTAATGTTACCAGAACATGTGAAAGCATTGCGCGAATTTGACTGGGACTTAACGAAAATTGAGCGGCCTGTACTTGAAGAGCAACAACTTGAGGAATTAAATGAGACTATATGAGTAGCTATGGAGTTCAACCAAGCTGTTAAAATTGTGTATTATAAATCCGTTGGTACTAAGACGGTAACCGGACACATACATTACTTGGACGTACATAATCGCCAAATAAGAATCGTAAGTACAAACGATGATACAAAACATATCAACTTTTCGGATATAACCGATGTGAAAAAATAAACGGAATATAATAGTAGAAACTCGTCGGAAATTGTAAAGACAAACAATAATGAACGCAAATTTACGGTAATCGTACGCGATGAATCGGCGAGATTGGATTCAAAGAACTGAAGATACGAAGTAGCATCTCGAAGAGAGCCTGTAATATCCAAGGCTTTCTTTTTTTTTTAGTGACTGCTAAAAAATTTTGACACATATATTAGGTGTTGCTAATATGATGGTATAACCATACATTAGTTTTTGCTAATATGAATGGAGGCCAATACATGCAAGCAATTGAATTAGATACAAAGGTAAAATTCCTTCGTGGGTTTGCCGATAAAACCAGAATTCAAATTTTAGAAACCCTAATGGATGAGGAGAAAACAGTTTCTCAAATCGTTGAGAAGATTAATGGCAACCAATCGAATATATCTCAACACCTTGCTTGCCTAAAGGGGTGCGGAATCATCATAGGAAGACAAGAAGGAAGGTACTGTTATTACCGTCTGAGGAATAACCAGGTCCGAGAGCTACTTACTATGTTCGATGTGGTGCTTGCTGATGTTCAAAATGATGTTGCTTGCTGTGACAGTCATATAGAGTAGGAGTGATTCAATATGTCAGACCAATGCTGCGGTTCTAATCATGAACCCAACAAAACAAAAAGCAGCTGTTGCTCCTCCAATCCAGTGAACGAGGAGGTGGCAGCAGCTTTAGAAAAAACAACAAGTTGTTGTTCATCTAAAACTAAGAAGCAGGAACAACCTGGACCTTCAGTAGTTAATGATTGTTGCTCAAGCACTGTACAGAAAGAAGGCATCGATAAAGTAAATACTTCAAGTTGTTGTTCGAGTCAACAACCAACAGAGGCTGTGGCTCAAGTGAAAGCAGCAAGCTGTTATTCTTCACCACAAAATGAATCAGATGCTACATCGCCTGCAGTTGGTGAAAAGTTGAGCTATCGAGTATATGGAATGGATTGCCCTTCCTGTGCCAAAACACTGGAGAAGGGGATCGGTTCGTTAAAAGATATACAAGAAGTCAAAGTAATGTACAGTACCTCAAAGATGGAAGTTGTCGCAGACAATCCTTCTGCTTTTGCACCGATAGAAAATGAAGTGAGGAAGCTCGGGTTTACTGCCGAACCAATGAACGAACGCAAAAATTTGAAAACATATACCGTTGAAGGCATGGATTGCGGTAGTTGTGCGAAGAGCATCCAAAATCATTTAAACAAAGTCTCGGGAGTGCAAAGCGTAAACGTCAATTTTTCCACAGGAAAAATGAAGATTGAACATACAAACAGTGCGGACGAAATCATGAAAGAAGTAACTAAAATTGGATTTTCTGCATCCCTGGATTCCAACCGTTCCATCGGTCAATCGGCTCCAAAGAACAATGAAAAAGGATTATTAATCCTTTCAGGGGTATTGATCGCGTTTGGCTTTGCAGGGTCCTATGCTGATGTGTCTCCCTTGATGTCCAATATTCTGTATGCCATCGCTATGATGATCAGCGGGTATAAACCTGTGAAAAGTGCATTCTATTCCATTAAAAGTCGCTCACTGGACATGAATGTCTTGATGTCAGCAGCCGCGTTTGGAGCAGCTTTTATTGGCCAATGGTTAGAAGGAGCAACAGTGGTATGGCTCTTTGCTTTAGGGAACCTTCTGCAGAATCGATCGATCGAGCAAACAAGGAATTCCATCCGAAATTTAATGGATCTTGCTCCACCTGAAGCCTGGGTCCAGGCGGGAACCGAATTGGTAAAAAAGCCCGTGGAAGACATTTCAATCGGTGACGTTATCATTGTTAAACCAGGTGACAAAATTCCGTTAGATGGAGAAGTCATAAAAGGAGAATCCAGTGTAAACCAAGCTCCAATCACGGGTGAATCCATCCCTGTGGATAAAGAAGCTGGGAATACGGTATATGCAGGAACCATTAACGAACATGGGACGCTTGAAATAAGAGTAACAAAGCTCGTTGAAGACACGACCATTGCAAAAATCATTCATTTGGTGGAAGAAGCCCAAGAACAAAAAGCTCCAACTCAAGCCTTTGTTGATAAGTTTGCCAATATCTATACACCGATTGTTTTTGTGATCGCGTTGCTTATCATGGTCCTTCCTCCGCTTATGACCCTTGGTTCGTGGGGAGAATGGTTCTATAAAGGTCTTGAATTACTCGTAATTGCCTGCCCTTGTGCATTGGTGATATCCACACCTGTTGCCATTGTTTCCGCGATTGGGAATGCAGCGAAAAATGGAATTCTGATTAAAGGTGGTACGTTCTTAGAAAAAGCAGGGGCCATTACAGCCATTGCTTTTGATAAAACAGGAACACTAACCGAGGGAAAACCGAAGGTATCTAACGTTGAAGTTTTAAACGGCAGCAAAGAGGATTTGTTATCCATTGCTTTTACGTTGGAAAATTTTTCGACTCATCCCATTGCCAAGGCCATCGTGGAATATGCGAAAACTGAACGAGTTTCCTCTAAAGACGGTGAACTCTATAAAAGCATTGTAGGCAAAGGCGTTCAGGCAAGGATTGACGGGATTACCTATTATGCAGGCAACCTTAGCTTATTCAATGACATTTCAGATTCACTTGACGATCGCTGCAATCAAAGGGTCTCAGAGTTACAGAATCAAGGAAAAACGGTGGTTATCATCGGTACGACAGAAAATGTCCTGGGGATTATCTCGGTGTCTGATACTATACGCGAATCAACTACTTCTTCCCTAAAATCATTACATGCAAGTGGTATTCGTGAAACGGTGATGCTTACAGGGGATAATGAGGGCACAGCAAATTTGATTGCTTTTGAAGCAAATGTCAGTCGTTACTATGCAGAATTGCTGCCTGAGGATAAAGTTTCTGCAATCAAAAAGCTCCAAAGCGAAGGGTATACGGTTGCAATGGTTGGTGATGGAATCAATGATGCACCAGCTCTTGCAGTCGCTGATCTAGGGATCGCCATGGGGGGAGCTGGTACAGATACGGCGATGGAAACGGCGGATATCGTACTGATGGCCGATAATCTGGATAAACTGCCGCACACGATGAAATTGAGCCAAAAGGCATTGGCGATCATTAAACAAAACATTTGGTTTTCCATCATCGTCAAATTAATCGCCTTAGGTCTAATCTTTCCAGGTTGGCTTACCCTCTGGATGGCCGTTTTAAGCGATACAGGAGCCGCTTTGATTGTTATCTTAAATGCTTTACGATTGTTAAAGGAAAAGTAAAAACCATTGATTCTGATGACTCAATGGTTTTTCTATTGAGTGACAATATGTCGATACATACCGTTCAACCCATTATCCCTTACTTTTCCTTTCATAAACTCTTATTGGATTTATTAGTGGTGCAGCTTACTGGATTTGGGTATTTCGATAATGTTAAACTTTAAAAAACACTATTTTTAATTCTACTTTCACGCGTGGTTGTAACCATCGGTATCAATCATCCTTTGAAGAAAACTTTACACAGTTACTATCTAAAGAAAGCAAGCCGCTAAGGAATTGCTTTGGAAAAAATATTCGTCTTAGCTCAGTATTGAAGAATTTTTATATTCTCGTAGAAATGAGGGTTAAAAAATGATGAATCAAATGCAAATGAGTGGATTATCGATGATGGCAATTTGCATAGTGGGTCTCTTACTATTTTTGTTTGTTCTTGTCGGAATTGTCTATGCTGTAATACGAGCAACTGTGAAAAAAAGAGTCAAGAAAATACTTCCATAAATATCCTTAGGACCAGTTATGCTAAAGGGGAAATTAATGAAGATGAATACAGAAAAAGGTTGTATATCAGTATGGATAAGTCTGTTCGATTTATTTTTTTATGAATTGATAAGCTTTATTAGTAATGAAGAACATCTAATTTTTGATAGCCAAAATCTCGACCAAAATCGGACCAAGATAATTTGAAAGATAAGAAATACTTTAAAAAGGGATAAATAAACAAAGCTGAAATTACAGCATTTTTGACATATTTTAAAAAGGAAAAAAAAGGGTGATATATGTTTCGTACACAAGTTCATCATTGGGAACCGCATCCATTTCGTTTTCGTGCCAATTTTGTGCCAACTGAATTTGAAAAGCATTGAAAAGGTTTAAAAATGGAAATAGGGAAAACCTTGATTTAACAAGGTTTATGCATCAATTGAATATGTTATGAAAGCCTTCATTAATCAAGTTCGAGATGGAGGGTGCAATCGGATAAATGATGAAAAGCCTTGGTATATAAGCAATATACCGAGGTTTTTTTTGTGTGTAAATTAGTGTCGTGCCAACTCGAATTTTTTTACTTTTTAAGTTTAATAAATCATCTTATTCAACAAACGGGCCATTTAATGGAGTGCAAGGCAGGATTATTTTGTGGAGAAGTAGAAGTTGTTTTTATCAAATAGCAACTACGGTTTTTTGTTTAGCAGGAATTTGCAACTTTGTAAATTCTTTTACACATAAGGAGATAAAAAGCTATGGAAAAAAACAAATTACTAAGAATGGACAATGTCAGCATTGTTGTAGAATCACTTGACGACGCAATCTCTTTTTTCGAGGAGATTGGCTTGAAACTCGAAGGGCGAGCCACTGTAGAAGGTGAATGGGCAGGTCGTGTTACCGGATTGAGTTCTCAGTGCGTAGAGATTGCTATGATGGTTACCCCAGATGGCCACAGCCGACTTGAACTTTCGCGATTTCTCACCCCACCTGCTATATCTGATCACCGGACTGCGCCAGTAAATGCCCTCGGTTACCTGCGTGTCATGTTCACCGTTGAAGACATTGACGAAATGGTATCCAGGCTCATTAAGCATGGTGCTCAGCTCGTTGGTGAAGTGGTTCAGTACGAGAACTCGTATCGGCTCTGCTACATTCGTGGAACCGAAGGACTTCTAATCGGTTTGGCGGAACAACTCGGTAACAAATAAGTAAATGAAGATTTAAGTGCTTAAAGAGGAGACCCCTAATTTGAAAAATTTATAATCTCAATATCAGAAGAGAACGAGGTAGATTTTGAGGACGAATAAATATTTCTACAACAATCGGGTGCGTTTATGGAAGATCCACAAATTAACATTCGAAGTTATTGGTTT
The DNA here is from genome assembly GCF_004127935.1 of Fictibacillus sp. S7. Taxonomy (NCBI): domain Bacteria; kingdom Bacillati; phylum Bacillota; class Bacilli; order Caryophanales; family Fictibacillaceae; genus Fictibacillus; species Fictibacillus sp. S7. The sequence continues at coordinate 4,378,465 of NZ_QJKL01000001.1, forward strand.
CCTATTCTTCTATATTAGACGATTCAGACGTTTTTGGTCGCAATTCTTCGTATGTAAAAACATAGTTGTTCTTTTACCGGGCTTTTTCAGTTCGATACCGATTTTTTTATAAAAAATATGTCGGATAGTAGCTGTTAAATTCGAATATGTTATTTTGAGAACGGATCTATGATAAAATCAATACATAAAATCTATTTACTTGGGATTTTCGACTTTTCTTAGTCACCCCCTTTGTAAGAAAGGGAGTAAGAAATGAATAAAATCAGTGTTTTCTTAGATGACTATAGGATAGAACCTGAAGGTTATGTTTTAGCGGAGACGATTGACGAGTGTTTAGAGTTGCTGCGAAATTTTAACATCGAACATCTTTCTTTGGATCACGATTTATTAAATAAAAACAGGAATGGTTTAATGCTGGTTCAAATGATGGTGGATGAAAAACTATTTGCTAATCGCATAACCATTCATTCAGCAAATTCGGTTGGGGGCAAAGCGATGTTCAGATGTCTAAAACAGGCACAAAAAGATTCAATTCTTTCCCATTCTACCATTATATCTTTAAGACCACTGCCCCTGCATTTTTACCCGCCAAGGGTTCTGCAACATTATATAGACGTAATGTAAGTTAATACATTTTTTTAAAAATATAGGGTCAGGATAAAAGAACACTTAAATTACGAATAAAAGGGATAAAAGCCCAGGACTTTGAACCTGAGCTACCCCTTATCGTGTTCCTCATGTCGTATGCTAAACAACTCTTCCAATAGAGATAAAAACAAAAACGCCTTTCCACTTTTCGCAGAAAGACGCAGATGGTCAGCTATACAGTTAAAATGCCGATAAAAACCATTAGAATTATTTACACGCTGGCTGGCAATAAATACTCTCTTATCCTAATAATGAATTAAGCTCACCTAATAATGACTCTAATAATCCTAAGACTCCGTCTAATCCACCACTTAACAGGCCATCCCCATCAAGAAGGCCAGCTACTGCGCATAACAAATTCCCAAGCAAGTTACCAGCACCAGGAACAGCTGTAAGGTCAAGGTTAATTTCCGAAAGATCGAGCTGCAAGCCAAGCAAATCTAAAAAGATTGGACCGAGGTCAAGGTTCAAGAGATCACACTCTGGCTGTGCAAGGGCCGCCGAGCTCATCATGTCTCCTCCGCTTTCATTTAAAGTTGCCGGTACGTTTTGAAAGTTTTCTTTCACAGCAGTAGAAGAGCCATCTTTCTCAATAGCTTGTCCTTTAACAGAACCGCTCATTAGAAGCCCTTTCGCTTGATCATAAGACAGGTTGTTAATACTCAACATTCCTTTAAATGTGCCACCATTCTCAAGATCACCCGTGACCTTTATGTTTTTAAGCAACTTAGATCCAGTAGTTGAGGGTGAAGCAGCCTGAGAGTGAACTGGGGCAAGAGCAAAAGCACATAATAAAGCAATCACCAAAGCTGAGACAATAGAAATCCGTTTCATTAATCGTCCTCCTTCAAAGCTTGTTAGCGCTTACAAAAATCAACTTTGCCAGCCGTTTAGTGTGTTCCCTAACGCTGATAAGTAAAACATACTTTGTCAAAAATAATAGAAAACAGTCATTTAATACTATAATTATGCATAAAAATCAAGACAAAGACACAAATGTCCTACGTCATTGGTTGCATATTTGTAACTTTAAAGCGTTTGTGGATTAATGCGTGTTCGAAATGGTACGTAAGACTCAAAATCGTGTTCCTCACGGAGTGTAGGTTCGACCCCGACCACCGGTACCATTTTTACTTAATTTAACGCTATGCTATCAACGTTTCTAACCAAAATATCGTGTACATAAAATCGTGTTCGTACTCTGCGGTTTAATTTTGGTTCTTACGTAATTTTGGTGATTATTCACAGATGGTTTAGCTTAATTTTATTTTGCTTTTTTTAAATATCTTTATTATAGCTGATAAAGCATTCTCTTCCTTAAAAGAAGAACACCTGCACTTCCATACATCATTCTCTTTATTGTCTTTAAACGTTTGACTTGCCCTTCGAGAACACCACCATTACTGTAAGGAAGGAGAAACAATTGTTTTATAGCTTGCAGGTCACTTCTAAGCCTTACGGCATAGGAATAAAAGACATTTTTCCAATTCGTCAGTCTTTCTTTTAGCCAAACTAATAATAAAGAGTAATTTTGTTCTTTTATAGCCTGACGGAAACAGAAAATTATCGGAGAGAAATAAAGATGCGGACACTCGAAAAGGCAGCCGCTAAATATCCAGAGCCATCAATCCAGAAAGCTGGACCAGTGACCAGTTGGCTGATCATGCTATGGCTGAAAACTATGATTAATCCAATTACATCACCGGTATGAGAAACCGCAAGAGGAAAACTTGAGAAGCAGATTAAGAAACTGGAAGCCCAGGACGAACAATACGAGAGTGAGAGGGACCTTCATTTCTAATGGGGCGAAGAAAAGGAGGAAAGACCAGCAGAAAAAGAAATTGGTGTTTAATGGTCAAATGCTTATCCAATTGATTCAAAAGCTGGTTGGATCGATTGTTGATGTAAACATGTGCTGAAGCGAAGATACAAAGGTGAGGGCAAATATGATACGATATGAATCGTGTTGTTGTTTGCAGAACTTTTGGCCTGAGGGATTTCTCCTCGTTTAGGCATAGGAAACTCCATTTTTCAACATTACGTTACAAAAAACGGAAAATGATCGAACAATATAGGCTAGACTATGCTAGGTTTTAGGAGGAGTGTTATGTCAATAATCATTAATAATGAACCAACTACTTATCTTCAAAACATTAGTAGGCTGATATTAGAACAAAAAGAAACGTTATCCTATTCCATCCTGGAAGATGAGCGTTTTAACTATAAGCATGCAGGAAACAACAAAGACCGGCTTCAGCAGTTACGGCTTCAGTTGATCCAATTGTATGGGGAAACCATCCCGTTTCCTTTGAGCATAAGAGCTAAAAAACTTAAGGAATGGGGCAAGGATTATGCGGATATTTTTGTTTCATTGAATATTCCCCTTGACCATGCGATTGAAGAGGTTCATTTTTACCGCAACAAGATTGGTTACATCATAAAAGAAGCCGCAAAAAATGAGAGCTTGAATCTCGATATGTTTTACGAGATGATTTCCGGATTTGATCTCGTTGTGGATACTGCAGTACAAATGGTAAGTACTTCATATATGGAAAATTATATTTCCAACTTGAGAACCGCTGAGGTAGAGATTGATGAGTTATCCGTTCCAGTGGTTCTTCTTGGAGACGGAATAGGCATCTTACCCATGATTGGGGATATTGACACCAAACGAGCACAGATTCTCATGGACAATGCCTTAAAACGTTCGGTGGATCTCGGATTAAGCAACCTTATTCTGGATTTATCGGGAGTACCCATCATTGATACGATGGTGGCGCAAAAGATTTATCAGGTGATTAAGACGTTGAAGCTTATTGGTGTTGAGACCAAAATCAGCGGTTTGCGCCCAGAGCTTGCCCTTACCATGACGTCTCTCGGTGTCGAATTTAACGGGATCAAGACCTTTTCAAGCCTGCATCTCGCTCTGCAGCATCTTGGTTTCAAGCGAACCACCCACTGATAAATTAAACATAAAACATACTAAGATTAATAGCACAAACCACGGCCATGGTTTGTGCTACTATTTTTTTCAAGAGGTGAAGGTTAGGGCGAGTTTTGGTTTACATAATAATTTTAAAAATACATGATGATAGAGTAGTACACCTTATAAGGAAAATAATTTATAAAACCTTAATAAATCTTTAATATCCTTTAATTTAATCTGACCAAAATCGGACCAAAATAATTTGAAAAGATATAAAATATTTTAAAAACCAAAAAAGTATAAAAGCTGATTTTACAGCAATTTGAGCAAAAGAAAAAAAAGGGTGAGATATGTTCCGTACACAAGTTCATTATTGGGAACTCCATCTATATAGTTTCGTTGCCAATTTCGTGCCAACTTTATGCCAACTGTACCTGAAAAGCATTGAAATATTTTAAAAAACAAAACTGTAAAAACCTTGATTTAACAAGGTTTTTACATCAATTGAATATGTTATGAAAGCCTTCATTAATCAAGTTCGAGATGGAGGGCGCAATCGGTTAATATTAAGAAACCCTTGGTATATAAGGAATATACCAAGGGTTTTTCTTTGTGAGAATCGGTTCGTGCCGATTTGATTTTTTTTTACTAGCAGATATAAGAATCTTCTAGTTCAAAATATAATACAAAGGTAATTTTGTCACTATAAGAAAGCGCTCGCCGACGCAAGCTACTTGGAAAATTTTCAGTTCTAATTATCTGAATAGAAAAAATATACTGTTTTTGAATTGAAATGTTTAGATATAGATGCTATGATAAAGCGAAAAAATAATGAAAGCGCTTCCAAAAAATTACGAGGGGAAGAAGGTTGAAGAAGGTTTTTTGATGGAAGATAACGCAAGTGGTTACTTTTATATAAATGTAAAAGGATGTTAGATTTTCTGACATAAATCAACCTCTTTTTTGAATAATGCTTATACTTAGGGATAAGAGATGATTAACAGATTTTCTTTTTTTGAATATACCTCCTCATCACTGATGAGCATACATCGCAGACCCACTGCACCCGACTTAGGTCACATTTACTTTATACACAACTAGATACAAACTACATAATACTTAACTATGACAAGGAATACACATTTTTATTAACTCCTACTCATCAATGATGAGGAACATACTTATTAAGGGAGTGTTAGGTTTGATACAAGATGATATGAAAAGTACCGATTGGGTGGAAGTGAGCCAGTTTTCTTCAAAGGCTGAGACAATAGACTACTTAATTTTGAAATATTTACTGAAAACGAATGAGCCTATCGGATCCTGGGTGTTAAAAAGCATGCTCGAGGTTAAAAATATCAGCGTCAGCACGGCGACAATTGGCCGCTGTCTAAAAAGTCTGGATAGTAAAGGGTATACCGATCTTATTGGATCACAGGGCAGAGTGATTACTAAGAGGGGTGCCGATTATCTCAACCAGCTTTCAGAAAAAGTGCGAAGAGAGAAACTTCAAAAGAAAATGATGAAAGCTGCTCAACCGCAAAATCTTCAAGAACTACTTGATTTAATGGGCGCGAGAAAAGTGATCGAGTGTGAAACGGCGCGATTAGCAGCGAGCAGGGCAAATTCTGAAAATATTAAAGAGCTGGAGCGCATGGTTCAGATGCATGAAGATTGCTTGGATAACTGCAATGATCCAACCGCACCAGCTTTGGACTTTCATGGAAAAGTTGCCGAAGCGTCAAATATCCGATTCCTCATAGCTTCCATTGATATTTTGATGAATGAGGAATTGAAGCTGGAATCTCGATTTTTGGAGATTACGAGGGAACGAGCAATTGAGTACGCCCTGCATCACCGATTGATAGCAGAGGCAATTAAAAGGGGGGACGCGGATGAGGCTGAAAATCAAATGCGAATCCATATGGACGCCATGATAGCCGCATTAGATGGACTGAGAAAAGATGAGATATGAAGTTCTATTTTTATGCTCGTAAGCAGGAATAAATTGAAGGGGGTGATGTTGTAAGGACAAAATAGTAAGAAGGATAAATTGAATTTTTTTAGTAAACATCAGCTGAAATAAAAAAAATTGGCGGTTATGGGAAGTCAGAATGTCTACCAGTGGGTATGATGATGGTGGGAAGAATGAATGAGGACGATATGTGCTTCAATCGGCCCACGCCTATCAAATTATTAATTCGAGAACTCCGACAATCCGGTGACAGGGCAACTTAGATATACAACTTTGTAGTTCAATTCATCTAAGATGAAAAATTGACTAAAGGTGGGACGTGTATGAGTAAATGGAAAGAGTGGTTTCAGGGACCTCAGGATATAACCGAGGCGGAAGCCATAGAAGATTATGCGGTTGGACGGGTTCCTTCCAGATACCGATGGCCTATACCGGCCATCATCCTTGTTTTGTTAGGTAACTCCACCGCTATGTTCTTCTTCACATTTGGTGCTGAGATGGGATATACGGTCGGCTGGCCGACCATGTTAATTCCTCTTTTATACTTCTTTGTCGGGTCTACAATTATTGGTGCGTGTACCATGAAAATTGCTAGTAAAGAAGGTCTATCAATGAGTCTTCTTACAAGGGGGCTAGGGTTTGGGTATATGGGTTCTGCCGTGACCTCATTGATATACGCTGTAAACTATATCTTCTACTTTATTTTCGAAGGTACGATTGTGACCCACGCCATCGCAAATTATGCAGGTATTTCGATCAATTCATTTGGCGGCATTGCTATATTTGCTACACTTGGGTTCATTACCATCTGGTTTGTGTGGAAAGGCATGTCGTCCATGCAATTTTTGCAAACATGGGGTGTGCCCATTTTTCTTCTATTATTCCTTATTGGACTTTATCAGCTTTCCACGAATTATGACGTGGTGGGTGTGGTATCCTGGCTGCCAAAGAGTGACGTGACCGCCACCACCATGTGGATAGCGATGAACATGGCCAACGGCCAGCTTGTCTTCCAAGGCTTATTGGCGACGGATTATGGCCGTTTTGCCAAACCAAAAATCACATATAAAGGAACAGCAACCATTATGATTGGAATGCTAATCCCCATGTTTGCGGTTATTTTTTTGGGAGCCATGCTCGCTTATACCCTTTTCCCAGGGATTAAAGAAAACTCCTATGCATTAGCTGCGGATCCTGGTTTTGTGTTCCCGTTCGTAATGGGAATATTGGGAGTGGTATTTGCCATTGTTACGCAAATACGTATTAATGTTATGAATTTATACTCAGGTAGCCTTGCTTTATCAAATACCATGGATAGCATGTTTAACTACCGTCCTGGCCGCCAATGGTGGATGCTAACCGTCTGGTTATTCGGTGTCGTTTTTTATGCGATTAATGTTTTGCAATACATGAATACATTTCTGGCCATAACTGGTATTTTAACAAACACATGGGTCTTCATTATCCTTTCAGATTATTATGTTTGCAGAAAAGTATTTAGATTGGCACCTTCCGATTTCGTTGAGTACCGGCAGGAATATCTCCATTCATGGAACCCGGCGGGCATTATATCCTTGTCCGTAGCGGTGGTAATCGGGGCACTTGGTGTCTTTAACGTTTATCCGATCTATTATGCATCTTTTTGCGCAATGCTGATTGGCCCAGTGCTGCATGTCATTATCTCTGTCATGACAAAAGGGAAATATTATTTTTCAAGCTTTCCCACTGATGTTGATACCAGCTGGAGAACAAAAAGCCAGGCGCAGTCCGAGACGTTTACGATGAGTAAACAGAGTAGCAATGACATTTAAATTACTGGTTAAGGTTCATATTATTCAAAAACAATCATTTGCTGTCAAACTTATTAAAATACCAAGGAGGTTTTTAAAGGATGGAACAGATAAAAGAAACAATCCAACAAATCAAACAGCAGGGTGAACACAGTTACGTGTTTAGTAAGTACCTAGAGCCAATTGCACATGTAAAACCTGGGGAAACGGTGGAAATCTTCACAAAAGATGCGTTTGAGAACCGAATAACGAATGAAAATGATGTACCCTCCGAGATACTAGGGGATTATCTCAACCCTCAAACTGGTCCCATCTATGTAGAGGGAGCTCAGCCAGGAGATACTCTTGTGGCTCATATCATTGATATTGAACCAACCCGTGATTGGGCAGTGAGTGTGATGAAGGAGAATTTCGGTGGCTTGACAGCTACCGAACTCACACGAACGTTAAATGAACCTTTACCGGAAAAGGTATGGATTTATAAGCTACAAAACGGAATGTTACGGAACAATGACCGTTTGAATTTCCCTTGGCGTCCATTTTTGGGGACGATTGGGACAGCCCCGGAGATCGAAGCAATCTCTGCGTTGACACCATTTGACCATGGTGGAAATATGGATGTACCCGACACGAAACCAGGAAACAAAATATACCTCCCAGTACGCACTGAGGGTGCCTACTTCTTCACGGGAGACGTTCATGGGGGGCAAGGAGACGGCGAGCTGTGCGGCGTTGCTCTTGAAATTACAGCAAAGGTAACCATCAAATTTGAACTAATCAAAGGAAAAGCGATTAGATGGCCTCGCATTGAAAGCCCGACAGAATACATGGTTGTGGGAAGTGCCCGACCAATGGAGGATGCAGCCCGTATTGCATACTCGGAGCTCATTGATTGGATGGTAGAAATGGGCTGGGAGAAGTTTGAAGCGTATCAAGCCTTAACCCAGATTGGCAAGCTTCATGTAGGGAATATGGTAGATACATATTATTCTCTTGTTGCAAAAATTGATAAAAAATATGCCCAGTCTGAGTTAAAATAATCATGCCGCATATAGAAACAGCATAGATGTTGTTTAAGAGCCTCTCGAGGCTCTTTTTTTGTGGTGTTATTCTTTAATACTTGAATAGAAAGAACGTTGTTCTCGTTAGTGAAACGTTGCAGCTGCGTATGGACCTTGCGAAAAGAAACAGTCATTGAGAATGATAGGTCTCCTATTAGAAAGACTAGATAGACAGAAAAAGCTAATTAATTATAAAGATGTTGATTGATACCGTGTAATTAGGTAGCAGGGAGTCTGAAAATCAGCAAAAACGCCTACCCAATGGATATACGCTTATGATATATATTCAACGAAAGAAGGAATGCGTAACAAACCAGCCTTTGTATATTTCTGAACTTCACCTTGCATTTGATCTTGGGTTCCAAGTAAATGAATTTCTTGTTTTCATTAATTCTTGACACTGGCTAAATTGTTTTCTCGCTTCAGGTGTGACAAACGCATTATACCTATTGAAGTGAATCTTGGATGGTTTGAAAAGAATCAAATCAAAGAAGGGGATTATATAAAGTTGATTGAATTCATCACTTCACCTCTAGTTCTTAGGCGAGGTGAATTTTTAATGGATATTTATGTTAATATTACTGAAAAGATTGTAAAGAAATGTACTTAAATTACCATGAAGTCTTTAAAAATGAAAAATGACAATACTTAAGAAGACCCTACACAATCGTTTTAAAAAAAGAGGAGAGCGTTAATTAATTAGACTATGGATTAGGGTTGACTGGGTTAAGGTCAGTATCAGTATTAACACTTCCTAACCATTACTTAAATGCCATATCAACACTTTCTTATATTGTTATTTCTATTTTAAAATATGGAAAACTAAGGTAAAATTTATTTACTGTTGAATTTCCATATTAAATTAAGGAGTCTCTTAATGTATATATCACAATTAGAAATTTCCAATTTCAGAGGATTTCCAGACGTACCCACTTCCATTCAATTCAAGGAAGGAATAAATGTTATTATAGGCCAAAACAATGCAGGTAAAACTACAATTATTAAGGCATTAGAAATACTATTTGATAATAAAGCTTCAAAAAAACTAAACATTAATGACTTTAATCACCATATAAAAATGGATAAGCTAAAATCCGCCCCTCCTAAGATTCGTATTTCAGCAAAATTGTTAGAATCGGTTGGCGATGAACCTTATTCGGATGAATTGGTAACAGTTGCAAACTGGTTGACAAAGTTAGGTAGTCCTTTTGAAGCCAATATTACATTTGAGTTCTTTTTGCCTGAAAATGATATAGATGCATATATAAAGCTGATGGGTAGTATAGAAAGCTTAGATATTAATAATTATTGGAAAGCTATAGAACAACATTTTTTAAAAAAATATGTTAGCAGAACATACGTGGGGAATCCAGAATTAAAAAATCAAGTAAGTTCTTCCGAACTCTCGCGATTTGATTTTCAATTCTTAACAGCAATCAGAGATGTAGAAAGGGATTTATTTAAAGGTAATAATGCGCTTTTAAAAGAAGTAATTGATTTTTATATGGATTATGACATTAAAAGTGATAAAAGTTTAGATATAAATCAAAAGTTAGAAAAGATTCAAGCAAAAAAAAATAGTTTTTTACTAGAATCACGTAAATTAGTAAGAACATTAAAAGACAGAATGGATCAAGGAGAGGAACAAATATTAAAGTATGTAAAAAATACTGGAGCAGGTATCGAGAATTCAAAGCCAATTTTTGATGGAGAGATTCTCGATACAGAATTGTATTCCGCATTAAGATTGATTGTAGAGCAAAAAACAGGAGTAAAATTGCCGGCAACTAGCAATGGTTTAGGGTATAACAATCTAATTTATATATCTTTACTGCTTTCAAAAATGCAAAAGGATTCATCGGGAGAGTATTTAGGTTCTAACTCTAAAGTTTTTTCAATTCTTGCAATTGAAGAACCTGAGGCTCATTTACATCCAAGTATGCAATACAAGTTCTTACAATTTTTAAAAAGTAATAAGGAATCAGAGGTTAAGCAAATATTTATTACATCACATTCTCCCAATATTACTGCTGCGGTAGATCTCGAAGATATAATCGTTCTCCAAAGATTACAGGTTGATACTGATAATTCAGTGCCTAAAGAAATATTAAGATCTGCTTACCCGTCAAAAGTTTTTGAAATTAATACAGAAAGCGACGGTTTTGTTGAGGATAAAAAGTCCCACGATTATATAAAACGTTTTTTAGATGTTACAAAAGCTGATTTATTTTTCGCTAAAAATATCATATTGGTTGAGGGCATTGCAGAACAACTAATTGTGCCTGAATTCGCTAAAAAATTGGGATACCATTTAGAAGATAGTCATACAACAGTTATTAACATTGGTGGAAGATACTTTGATCATTTTCTAAAGTTGTTTGACCTAAATAAATCTCCATATGCAATTAGCAAAAAAATAGCTTGTATCACTGATTTAGATCCGGTAAGAAAACAATTAGTGCAAGAGCCAAATGAAGATACAGAATATGCCGATGCACAAGATGATAGAGATGCTGAATCAAACGGTTGGGAAAAATGTCCTCCCGCTCTTCTAGGATTAGATAAAGATTCTTACGAATATAGGGATACTTCAAATAAACTTGTAATTAGTAGTAAGAGCTTTTCATCAAATATAAAAGTCTTTACACAGCCTATGGGTATAAGCTCAACTTTTGAGTATGAATTAATAAGAAAAAACCCCTCAAATAGTCAGCTTATAACAAATTCCGTTTCTAACAAACAGGAATTATCTTATTTAATTGAAATGGTTAAATGCGATGAAAATATAGAGGGAATTATAGATCGATTTAGAAAGTCAAAATTTAAAACCGAATTACAGAAATCCTTAGATTCCGGATTTTTAAAGAATGATACTGATACCAAGTTAGGTCTGTTGTCGAGTAGATATCTTTTGTCAGTAAAAAAGGGAGAAGCAGCACAGGAAATTGCATATTTAATAGGTGAAGACATAGAGGATTTAATAAGTCCTCCAGATTATATAAGGGAGGCAATAACGTGGGTATCGCTATAACAACTGACGTGACCGAGCTTGAATCTAGCTTAAGCACTATACTTATTGATGAGCATTTTAAACTTTACGCAGGTCCTGGCGCTGGCAAAACAACTTTTTTAACAAACCATATTAAAAACATTTTAAGAGGTTCTAAAAGACTAAAAAAAACCCGACATGTAGCTTGTATCACGTATACAAATACAGCTGTAAATACATTGATGAATCGCTTAGATGGCTGTACAGATTCTACAGAGGTATCTACCATTCATAGTTTCTGTTATAAGAATATCGTTAAGCCTTATATTTGGCTTTTAAATGATAAATCGATTGCTGTAGATAAAATAGATGGACACGAAGAAATTAAACTTAGAAGGAGTCAGATAAGAGATTTCAAGTCAAAAAGTCAGCAACACTTTAATGATGACATTGCCCTAGTTACCGCATTAGGAAAACTTAAATGGGTATTAGAAGATGAAGTACCTATTTTAAAATTTTTAAATTTTAAAGATGGCAAAATCGGAAAATATCCTATCAAGAAAGACTCTTATCTACTGTTTAAACAATTACATTGGTCTGAAGGTAAATTGAGTCACGATGACATCCTTTATTTTGCCTATCGAATCATTAAAGAAAAACCCGAGGTATTAGATATTTTAAGAGCCAAATTCCCTTATATTCTTATTGATGAATTTCAAGATACTAATCCTATTCAAACGGAGATAATAAAAATGATAGGAGAGAAGGAAACTATTGTGGGAGTTATAGGAGATATATGTCAATCTATATACTCCTTCCAAGGTGCAAACGTAAACTTATTTAGAGAATTTTCTTTGAATTGTATGAAAACTTATATTTTATCTGGTAATCGAAGATCCACAAAACAAATTATAAATGTATTGAATCATATACGAAAGGGAGTAGATTTTATACAATACTCACCTACCGATTTAGAAGGACCAGTACCTTTAGTATTAATTGGAGGAGAGGCGTACTCCCAATCTTATTTAAAAAAATACTATAATGGAGCAATGTCTCTATCTTATAGAAATCACAAGAAGGCTGATATTAATATTTTTTTAGAAGATTCCGATGCAAATAGAAGTTGGAGAATATATTATTTAATTCAGTCTTTGGAACTAGCAAAAAAACCAGATATAAAAAACGCTTTGAAATATATGAGACAAGCATATAGGAAGACCGATTTTTTTAGTGAAAAAGATGCTTTACAAAATTTAAGAAGACTTGTAGAAGTTTATGATGACTTTCAAAATAAAAATATTACTTATTTTCATAATCAATATTTAGTCGGTCATTATAAAGTTTCTGGAAAAATCACTCGAGGGAAAGTTAAAGAATTATACGATGAAATAACGTATAATCAGCTAGCCCTCCAAATAGATAATTTAGAAAATGAGTTATCTAAGAATTTTAAAACTATTCATCAATCTAAAGGGGAGGAATATGAGACAGTTTGTGTAGACATTCCCTCTAAGGGAGACGGTAAGGAACTAGAGTTTTTAGTAAATCCTAATATGGATACAGAGTCACATAGGGTTTATTATGTTGCTTTAAGTAGAGCTCAAAACAGCTTAATAATTAAATTAGAATCCATTAGTACTGAACATAGTATAGTACTCGAAGGCCTAGGCTTCAAAATAGTTAATCTAATAAATGAGCCCTTTAAAACTGTATAGTTTAGCTCCTGAATATCGTAAAACATTATTAAAAATACTGAGCTTTATATTATAAAACAGACTAGCTACCTATGTATTCCTCGTAGTTGGTCTGTTTTGTTTTCGTCTTTGAAAGATGTCATTACTTCCATAATTCTTTTGTCGTAATCACTTTATAGTCCGAATCTCGAACCGTATATCTCAAAGAACACAAACAAGTAAATGAAATAACAATTGTTTTTTATTCGTATTTTTGTTCTTTAAGGAATGTACAATCTTGACAATGAGTGGATTCCAGTGAAAAAAGTTGACTATATTTTCATGGGACCTTACGTGCAGCAAGCTGCTTATGCGGTAGGGAGAGAACCTCTAGCCTATGTCTACTCTAAAGATTGCAATCGTGATCCAGATCTATAATGCAAAAAGGAATCAGAGCGTGAAAGCTCTGGTTCTTTTTTTGATGGTGCAATCTAAAAAAATTGTTGGAAGGTCCTGCTTGTGGGGGTTATCGTTTACCAAGGGGGGGAACTATTATTGGTCTAATACATTTATAGGCATGACATCTGCAATGTGGAGAGCTTTTTCTGAAAACATACAAACTCCTATCTAAGCATAAATACTCCCCATCTCTTGGATAGGGAGTATTCAAAGGTTATAGTTATTTGATTAGAGTTGGTGCAACTCTGTGTTTAGTGGCTTGTTCATATGCATAAGCCATCCCTATGAGTTCAGCTTCACTCCACATTTTACCAAAGAAGGCTAGCGCGAATGGGGAGCCGTTCTTGTAATAGCCGGCAGGGACCGTAATGAGTGGCAGCCCGCTGATATTGATTTCAGAGACAGTTGTTGTTTTTACATTTTCAACCTGAAGCGCCGGAATCGCTTCAGGCATCTGAGGATAAAAGAATCCGTCTAACTCATGTTTTTCCATCACTGTATTAATGATGCTAAGCAGCTCCGCTTTCACCTCGGTAAATTCCTGCAAATCTGGTAATGCACTTGGATCAGCCGATGCTGTTTCAGTATTGACGAAATCAGAAACTAAACTTAAGGGACCTCCTTCTGCCCAAGGAACTTCGCCTGCTTTTTCAAATACGCTTTTAATGGAAAGCTCCGGATTTAGATTTTTTAAGTATTTTTCAAGGTCATGGAAGAAGGTTTCCATACCGATAAATCCATTCTTTGACTCCATGTAAGCAGCAAAGCCTGTCCCGGCAAAAGGATCGGTTATCACTTCTGCTCCTTGTTTTTCTAATTCATTTATGGCAAGAGAATACAGTTTTTGTGTTTCTTTTGAAAGTTCTTCTGTGCGCCAGCCTGGGCCGTACAATCCGACTCGTTTCCCCTTAAGAGATGTCGCATCAAGGATAGCTGGGTATCCAGCTTCTGGAACATTCCCTTTAGCAGCTTCTGTTTTCATGTCCTCTTCAGAATATCCAGCCATCACATCCAGCATAATCGCCGCATCTTGAACGGTTCGAGCGTGTGGTCCTACAACATCCCTGGTACTGCCTGCAAGGGGGGTCACTCCAGTGGATGGAATCAATCCAAATGATGGCTTAATTCCAACCAATGACTGGGCTGCAGCAGGAACCTGGATCGAACCGGCAGTTTCTTCAGCTACACCAAGCACGGCAAAGTTACCCGATACGGCCATAGCAGTTCCGCTGCTGCTTCCGCCAGGTGAAAGCTCACGGTTTACTGCATTATAAGTGGGGCCGTCCCAACTATTGTTTGCATTGTAGGCACAGCTGAAGGCAGGAATATTTGTTTTTCCAAGGATGATGGCACCCGCTTCTTTTAGTCTTGTTGTAACGGTTGCATCCTTTACAGGCATTAATTCAATCCCTCCGCTATCTCTGCTAAGAGGAACCCAGCCAAATGTAGACGGGTAACCCGCAACATCGACTGCTTCCTTAATGACAATCGGTATTCCTGCAAGCGGTCCGAGTTTATTCCCTGCTTCACGCAAACGATCTATTTCTTTTGCCTCTTCTAAAGCATGAGGGTTCATAAAGGTAAAAGCATTATAAGTATCCTCGAATTCCTCAATTCGGTCTAGAAATGACTGAACAACCTCTTGTACCGTAAATGCGCCCTCCTGGTACCCTGATAGTAGTTCATTCACAGATACTTCTTCAAAACGAAAATCTTCTTTAGTAGGTTTTAGTAAGGTACTATTTTTCATGTGTTTTACCCCTCTCCATTGAATTAATTGATTCGAGAACAAAACCATAGCCATCACTCAAAACTAGTATTTTTTCTCACTTCTCTATCTTATATTCGAATACTAATTTTAAACAACAAACTGGTTAGATAATCTAACATGAAAAACTGGTGAGATTGATGTAATAATGAAAAATAAGAGTGGAATATTTTAAAGTTCGGAAAATTTCAATAAAACAATAGGTATTTTATAAAATAATTATAAATGTAAGCGTTTTTCCGAATTTATATGTTAGAAAAACTAACAATTGTCTGGATTATGGAGTTGTTTGATGATAATTGTTATGTAATGATTCACATTTTGAAAAATCATGAAACATGATCAGGGGAGGAGGATTCTTTTGAAAATCAAGTATTATAAAATGTTATTAATTTTTTTACTCTCGATATCTCTTGCCGGCTGCGGTTTAGCAGGAGCTGCAAAGGATAGAAAAACGCTTATTATCGGGATTGAGTCAGAAACAGATGTTTTGGATCCTCATCGAGCAGGGGGATGGGTGACATTTAGGGTCAATTATCAAATTCATGAATCATTGGTTACAGAAGATTTATCAACATCAAATGAAAAGACCCCGCCTTTGAAACCTGGATTGGCTGAAAAATGGTCTGTTTCAGAAGATGGATTGACCTATACTTTTCATTTGCGAAAAGGTGTAGAATTCCATGATGGCACACCTTTTAATTCAAAGGCAGTTGAATTTAATATTAGGAGAGCCTGGGATAAAGATTTCGAGTATTACGATACTCGTTCAGCAGGACAGCTTGCTTCTACATACCAAAATTTGAAAGAAGTAAAGGTTATTGATGATTACGAAATCGAACTGGTTATGGACCAGCCATTTGCCCCATTTTTACGAATGCTGGCCCAGGGAGGAATGGGATCTGGCGGCATTCTTAGTCCTGCAGCATTAAAAATGTGGGGAAATGATGGTTATGCCGAACATCCTTCAGGTACCGGGCCATTTAAGTTTATCGAACGTGTGCGCGGAGAAAAAATTGTATTGGATGCCAATGAAAATTACTGGGGCAAGAAACCTCACATAGACAGAGTCATTTTCAGGCCGATACCAGATCCTGCAACCAGAGTCCTGGCGCTTGAAAGCGGTGAAGTAGATATTATTTCCGTACCCCCGCCAGACAGTGTGAAGGTATTAAAGGAAAAAGGATTTAAAGTAGTGGATGGAAATGTTCCGCATGTATGGTACCTTGCCTTGAATATGCGCAATAAAGAAATGCAAAACAGGAAAGTCAGAGAAGCGATCAGTTTGGCGATTGATCGCGAAGGAATGGCTGAAGAATTGTTGCAAAAAACGGTAACACCGGCCAAAAGTGTTCTATCACCGGCAAATGAGGCTTATGAAGAGAATTTTAACGGATATGAATACAATCCTGAAAAAGCAAAGAAATTATTGAAAGAAGCAGGATATCCCGATGGCTTTGATACGGTTTTCAGGACTTCTGTAGATGGTTCGGGTCAATTGATCCCCGTGCAGATGGCTGAGTGGATTCAAAGAGATTTAGAAAAAATTGGAATTAATGTAAAGATAGAGACCTACGAGTGGATTTCTTATCTGGGTGTTTTTTATCAAGAAGCTCCGGAACAGATTGGTTTTTCACAAATGTCATGGGGAATGTCCACCCCTTATATCTTATCTATAATGGCACAATCAGACAGCGGTTCAAATCCGGGAAAGTATCATAATAATGAGGTGGATCAACTAATAGAGAATGCAGTGACTGAAACGGACAATGGGACATCAAATGAATATTGGCGATTGGCGAACAAAAAAGTTACGCAAGACAGGGGAATTGTTGGTGTTGTGAATGATAAAGCCCCATATGCGATTTCTGAGGATGTAGAAGGGTTTATTGTACCGAATGAGGAGTGGTTCAGCTTAATTGATGTTAATTTGAAATAATTACCGGGAGTTTCTGAAATAGTGTTTTTGAGAACTTTGGAAAAGGCGGTGCTAAAATGCTTTCTTACGCGATTAAGCGGATATTGGCGATCATACCTATTCTAATAGGAGTATCATTTTTGGTATTTTCAATTGTCTATCTCATTCCAGGAGATCCTGCGGTAAAAATACTGGGTCAGGCAGCTACAGATGAAGCAGTAGCTGAACTGAGAAAGGATTTAGGCTTGGATAAGCCTTTCATCATTCAATATGGAATATGGTTAGGAAATATGCTGACAGGGGACCTTGGAACATCGATAACGATGAGGGTTTCGGTAGATTCGGTTTTAATACCGAAGTTAATAAATACCTTAATCCTGACTGGTGGAAGTTTGGTTATATGTTTAATTGGCGGAGTCTTGATAGGATTGCTGGCAGGGCTAAAACCGTATTCCTGGTTTGATAGGATTTCCATGTTTTTCGCACAATTCGGTGCGAATGTCCCAGTCTTTTGGCTAGCCATTGTTTTAATGTGGATATTTTCCATTCAATTAGATTGGCTCCCGGCTTTCGGAATGTATGACATGCGAACGGAAGGCAGTATATGGAGTGTCCTGCAGCATTTAATTTTGCCTTCCATTGCTGCGTCAAGTGTATCGTTAGCTGTTATGGCCCGTTTAACAAGAAGCAGTTTAATAGATGCATTCAATTCTGATTATGTCAAAACGTTTAGAGCGTATGGGATATCAGAACAGAAAATAGTTTTTAAGCATGCTTTTCGCAACATTTTATCTCCGATTATTAATATGACAGGATTGCAGGTGGGTTCCTTGCTGGGAGGTGCGCTGTTTGTAGAAGTAGTATTTTCTTGGCCAGGATTGGGCAGCCAGTTATATTCATCGATAACAGGCCAAGACCTGCCAATGGTTCAGGCTGGGGTATTATTCATTGCTGTAAGTTTTGTTCTGGTAAATTTAATCAATGATTTATTGGTTGCCTCTCTTAATCCTCGACTTAGACATTAATAAAAAAGGAGATCTGATTAATGGAAAAATTTGAACAAGTTTTGGAAACGAAGCAAGTTATTGGTGGCCCGTTTCTCTATGACAGGAAGGAAGATAAACTAATAAAGCTGTGGAATGTATTTAAAAAAGACAAACTCGCTGTTATAGGTTTATTCATTATTCTAATGGCTGCGGCTGTTTCACTGCTTGCGCCATTTATAGCTCCATATGATCCTAACGTCTCACATGGATCAAAACGATTATTGGGCATAGGAACAGCTGGACATATCCTTGGTGTGGATGAACAAGGGAGAGATATCCTAAGCCGTTTGATATGGGGAGGGAGAACTTCGTTGCTGACAGCCGTTTTGCCAATTACCCTTATGTTCAGTCTTAGTTTAATGCTTGGTTTGCTTGCCGGTTATTGGGGCGGCAAAACAGGTGAAGTAATTATGAGATTTCTAGATGTGCTGTTTGCTTTTCCGACAGTATTGCTTGCCATTGTTGTATCAGCCATTATGGGGGCTGGCGTATTAACCATTATGGTTTCATGCTGTCTTACTATGCTGCCGTATATGACAAGGGTGGTCTATACATCCACCGTAACCGAGAAAACAAAAGAATATATAGAAGCCGCGAGAATACTGGGGGCTAATAAACTTCAAATTGCTTTTAAGGAAATATTGCCAAATGTTTTTTCCGATCTCATCGTTTATTCCACAACCCTGATCGGGGTGGCTATGGTTTTAGGTGCAGGTCTTAGTTTCCTTGGGTTAGGCGTTCAGCCGCCTACCGCTGATTGGGGGAAAATGACTTCAGACGGTATGAAAGTATTGACACTGGGGGCTCCCCATGTTGCCACGATTCCTGGACTGATTATTCTAATTGTGGCTACTGCTTTCAATTGGGTGGGAGATGGGTTAAGAGATCTCTTTGATCCGCACAAAAGAACGCAATAATGCTTTCGTATAAGGGAGGAGTTAGGCCAATGGCTTTATTAGAAGTTTCAAACTTAAAAACGTATTTCCATACATCAAGGGGTAAGGTTAAAGCGGTAAACGGCGTTTCTTTTTCCATCGACAAAGGTGAAATTATGGCCTTGGTTGGGGAATCAGGTTCTGGAAAAAGTATTACTGGCCTTTCCATCTTAGGCCTTGTTCCTCAGCCAAACGGAAAGATAGAAGATGGGAAAATCCTGTTTAATGGTGAGAACCTTGTTGGTAAAAGCTCGAAAAAATATAGACAAATACAAGGGGAAGAAATTGCGATGATCTTTCAGAATCCACTGACCGCAATGGATCCTTCCTACACGATTGGTAATCAGATGCTCGAAATAATCCGTTCACGAGGAAAAATTGGAAAAAAGGAAGCCGGGGACCAAGCAATCAAATTATTACATTTAGTGGGCATCCACGAGCCTGAACGAGTACTCTCCTCTTACCCGCATGCTTTAAGCGGGGGAATGAGACAGAGGGTGATGATCGCTATGGCATTAAGCTGCAAGCCTAAGTTATTAATAGCCGATGAACCGACCACGGCTTTGGACGCAACGATTCAAAAACAAATACTGGATTTATTGAAAAAAATCAATAAAGAAACGGGGACAGCGATTCTGATCATTACCCATGACTTTGGAGTGGTGGCTAATTTATGTGATTCGGTGGCCGTTATGTATGCTGGCAGGATCGTGGAATACGGTGAAACAAATGATATTCTTTCGAAGCCTGTACATCCATATACAAAAGGCTTGATGGGAGCTATGCCTGAATATCAGGAGCTCGGAAGTAAAGGGATGAACCGCTTGATTCAAATCGACGGAACGCCGCCGGATCTCATCCAGCTTCCGGAGGGATGCAGTTTCTTTGAACGATGCAATTTTGCTACGAATTTATGTAAAACAGCGTTTCCGGACGCCACCTATGCAAATGATACAGGATCTCAATTTGTTTATTGTTATCATTCGAAGGAGGTAGTCTGATTATGAATAACTTATTGGAAATCAAGCATCTGCAAAAACAATTCCCCCAAAAAAACAATAAACTTTTTCGAAAAAAAGAATTCTTTACGGCTCTTGATGATGTCAATTTAGAAATTAAAAAAGGAGAAATCCTTGGGCTGATCGGGGAATCAGGTTCAGGTAAGTCCACTTTAGGCAGAATGATTATGGGTTTAACAAGTTCAAGCAGCGGATCAATAAAATATAATGGTGAAGAAATCAGCCAATTCACTGAAAAAGAAAAAATCCCCTTGTACTTGAAGATGCAAATGATTTTCCAGGACAGCACCTCTTCTTTAAATCCAAGAAAAACCATTGGTGAACAAATTACAGCACCCATGTTAAGACTTGGTGTCGTTACAAGTAAACAAGAAGCGGAAAAGGAGTCAATTGAATTATTGAAAAAAGTTGGATTGAAATCAGAACATTTCTATAGATATCCTCATGAATTTTCCGGCGGCCAGCGTCAAAGAATCGGTATTGCACGAGCCTTAGCCTTAAAGCCCGAATTTCTCGTTTTGGATGAACCGACCTCAGCTCTTGATGTTTCTATCCAAGCCCAGATTCTTAATCTATTATTAGATATTCAAGAAGAATTTAATCTCACCTATTTATTTATTGGCCACAATCTAAGTGTAATAAAATTTTTCTGTCACAGAGTTGCCGTTCTTTACAAAGGGAAAATTGTGGAGGTAGCCAAAAGTGATGAACTATATTCGAAACCTTTCCATCCCATTTCCAATATGTTGCTAAAATCCGTTTTGAATCTTGAAAAACAGGAAGAATCATCTGATTTTGAAGAAACCTATCCTTCAGAGTCACCTGATGAGCATACTGGCTGTTCATTTTCTGGAAAGTGCAGCTATGCTTCTGCAAAATGCTATGAATCCCATCCTCAAACAAATATACAGAATTATAGTGGAAGTGAACGGTCTTATGCTTGTTATCATCCATTGAATCAGGAAACCAAGTTAGAAGTGGTTTTGCAATAGGTTCTACTAAATATTCAAAAGGCTTTGTTAAATAGGGCTATTGGAATTTAACTCATGCAAGCTTTATCAGTATGAAGCAATCACATGACTTCCAAATACGTCTTTTTTATTTTAGTAAAGCCATTCAAAAAAAAGGGGAGATACAAGGATGATGCAAAAAAATGGTGTCGTTCCTGTTAAAAGTGTTGAAGCAGTGAAACAGCTGGATATAGTAGAATTAAATATCCAAGAACTGCAAGATGCTATGGAGCAGGGGGTGATTACCTCTGAAGAATTGGTAGAAAAGTACTTAGAGAGAATAAAAAGGTTTGACAAGATCGGCCCTTCCATAAACGCATTGGTTTATGTAAATGAAGAGGCTATTCTAACAGCACGAGCAATGGATATTGAACGAAAGGAAAAAGGATCAAGAGGCTTGCTGCATGGCATTCCAATCATCCTAAAGGATAACTATGATACATTTGATATGCCGACGACTGCTTCTTCACTTGTTCTAAAAGACTCTTATCCATTGGTAGATTCTTATATGGTCGAACAATTAAGAGATGAAGGAGCTGTCATCATCGGGAAATCAAATTTGCATGAATTTGCATTTGGAATATCAACTGAAAGCTCATTGGGCGGCCAAACTCTAAATCCTTATAAATTAGACAGAATTCCGGGGGGATCAAGTGGTGGAACCGCAGCTGCAATAGCTGCCAATTTTGCAACAGTCGGTTTAGGGACAGATACCGGGTGTTCAGTTCGTAACCCGGCAGCCCATAACAATCTTTTTGGTCTGCGTCCTACTTATGGGTTAACCAGCAGAGCCGGTATAGTTCCTATTTCTTTCACTCAAGATACCGGGGGACCTATCGGAAGAACTGTAACAGACATTGCCATTGTTATGGATGCCATAGCAGGAAAACTCGACCCAAGGGACCCCTCTACACAAATAGGTAAAGGCAAACAACCTGAAAGTTACCTTAACCATTTAACATTAGATAAAATGAATGAAGTGAAAATCGGTATTTTAGTAGATAGATTTGGAGAAAATGAAGTTTTCCAACCTACAAATCAAGTCATTTATCAAGCAATCAGAGATATGAAGAAAAATGGAGCAAACATGATTGAAATATCATTACCTGAACTAATGAATTTCGATGCTGTTAGTATACCTTACTTCGAATTTAAAAAAGCAATTGAAGATTACTTGGACACCTTAAGTGAAAATCGAAGCGTATCTTCTCTAAAAGAAATTATTGACTCTAATCTTTGCGATGCCAGTATTAAAGATGAATTGTCAAAAGTCTTGACCTTGTCTATGGATGACCCTAAATATAAGAAAGTCCTCAAGGAAAGGGATGAATATAGGGAACTACTTATCAATAAAATGGATGAATTACATATTAATGCCATATTATATCCAACCTTTAAATCTCCAGCTTCCTATTTAGGAGAGCAAAAATGGGAAGATAACAATGGTGATTTGAGTGCTTATTCCGGACTTCCTGCGATTAGTATACCGGCTGGTTTTACTCAACAGGGAATACCTGTTGGATTAGAACTGTTAGCAAGACCGTTTGAAGAGACTACATTAATTGAAATTGCTTATTCATTTGAACAACATACAAATCACCGAATGTTGCCTGCATACACACCTTAAATTTTTGGAGTACAACATGGGTCGCTCGTGGAGGAAGGAGACGGTGACGGGACGGTACCAGATTTCTCAGGTATTGAATTTTATAGTGAAAATGCGATTAAACTCTACAACATTGATTCCACCTATATCGATCAATTATTAGGGACGTACTCTGCAAATAATCAGAATATCGGGTCTGAAATTGAAAAAGCACTGCAAAAGTTAAAAAAATCAAAAGTTGTAAGAGAGGTCTACCGGTACATTTTAAACGCTATCGATAACAAAGAAATAGATGCAGATGAAGATGTTTTTGTCGTGAAACGTCGTTACTTTACGCAGTCTTACAATCAAGCTATTGAAGATTTTGCGAATGCTTGGTTTGTGGAAGAGCGAGAGCTACATGCCTCTGCAGTTCGATATCAGATACGAACCGATCCAATTCCGAATATTGGGGGAATTATCGACAGCAAGGATTTTGAAAAGTACAAAGCCGTTCATCCAGCTGCAGTGCCGTTCAAATACGGATCAGAAATGAAGCGTCAATGGAGAAAGACATTAGATGAAATTATTGTCCGTTTAGATGACGAGTTGAGATAAAATCATTTCATAATAAACAAAATATCTATATAGTTAAAGTCCAACTGCAGCAGGGTGTAGTTGGACTTTACTTTATCTAAAAAACGATAAGTCAGTATCTAACCTTCAGTCGGGTTTCATCCGACTGTATCCGGCTAAGCATTGATACAGAACGCTTCTTTTTCTGACTTTGCTCTTTAGCGGCTTCAGCCCTTACGGTCTGTTTTACAGCCGTCAAAAGCGGTTTAGCGCAATAAGGTTTAGTTTTATAAAGGGTGAAAAATTGACCACCAAACTGACCACTTTTTTGCTACCTGAGCTTCAACTTCAATGTATTTAAATATGTTCTTACTTTGCCATAGTGCTAATTTCATGCGGCTTTTAGTCATTATCAAGCATAGAAAGACACGCAGTATATGTTCCGTACACAAGTTATCATTGGGAACCGCATCCATTTCGTTTTCGTGCCAACTTTGTGCCAACTGAATTTGAAAAGCATTGAAAAGGTTTAAAAATTGAAATAGGGAAAACCTTGATTTAACAAGGTTTATGCATCTATTGAATATGTTGTGAAAGCCTTCATTAATCAAGTTCGAGATGGAAGGTTCAATCGGATAAATTATAAAAAGCCTTGGTATATAACGAATATACCGAGGCTTTTTTATGTATTTATTGAAATTTTTTATTTGTTTTTTCAGCCATTATGGTGGAAGTTTTCTTGCAGAAAGAGGGAAGTAAGTGACTTGTGAATCGATTCCGACAAGTGAATGCTGAACCAATATAGTTGATTATTGCTGTTTGACTTTTAAATTTGTAGAAGTTATTAACCGCTTGGCACAAGCAGGTAAGACATTGGGTATTGAAGTTCTGGATCATTTAATTGTAAATGCTCAAGCAAATTATACAAGTCATAAGGAAAAGGGCTATGTGTAAAAACAGGAGGAAGGGATGAAAATCTCTTCCTTTTATTTTTTTCAAAATGCTGTTTTTATTAACTTGCCAACCTCTGGAATCAACACACATTTGTCAATCCTAAAAAAAATAAGTTTAAACTAAAACTTAAAAGCTTTGTAACTAAAAGTTAATAATTAAACATTAGTCTTGATATGGAACAGAATCATCAATCGGCACGATATAAAGGAGACAGCTATGAAAAAGTTATTCAGTGTAATGGGAATAGCCGCTTTATGCTCTACGATGGCATGTTCTACAACGCATGCAGGGAACAACACGCAAGTTAATCCAGACCTAGATACTAAAACACCGATTAAACACGTGGTTGTTTTATTTGGTGAAAATGTTTCATTTGACCATTATTTCGGCACGTATCCACATGCTAAAAATCCAGACGGTGAACCTAAATTTACTGCTAAGCCAAACACACCATCGGTGAATGGCTTGTCAAAAGAACTTCTTACCAATAACCCAAACCAATTTAATCCAAAGCGATTAAGCCGTGCACAAGCAGTAACAGATGATATGGACCATGAGTATACTGCTGAACAAAAAGCATTCAACGGTGGGAAAATGGACAAGTTTGTGGAGAATACATCAGGTGGAACCGATAAATCCCTCGTAATGGATTATTATGATGGCAATACAGTTACCGGCCTGTGGAATTACGCGCAAAACTACGCAATGAGCGATAATTCATTTAATACAACGTTTGGGCCTTCCACTCCAGGAGCACTTAACTTGATCTCTGGCCAAACCCACGGTGGAACAGGATTTGTAAATGGTGTGAAAGTAGGAGATATTGAAGAAAATATCGCAAATGGATCAGTGATTGGTGACCCGGACCCTCATTATGACAATGCTTCTAATACAAAACGGGCACAAGCCGCTATGGATGGAAAAAATGTTGGGGATCTTTTGAACAAAAAATCCGTCACATGGGGCTGGTTTCAGGGTGGTTTCAGAGATACCACTGCTAAACACGCCAACATAGCGGGCCAATACAGTACAGATTACAATCCGCACCATGAGCCATTCCAATACTATAAATCAACAGCCAATCCGGACCACTTGCCGCCAAGTTCTTTTGAAAAAATTGGGCATAACGATCAAGCGAACCATCAATATGATCTTGAAGACTTTTGGAAAGCAGCCGATAAAGGTAACATGCCTGCTGTAAGTTTCCTCAAAGCGGCCAACTATCAAGATGGCCATGCAGGTTATTCTGATCCGCTCGATGAACAGCATTTCATCGTTAATACCATTAACCATCTTCAAAAGCTGCCAGACTGGAAACAAACTGCCGTTGTATTAGCCTACGATGATTCAGATGGTTGGTATGATCACGTGATGCATAACCCTCTGGTTAACGGTTCAGATGATCTGAAAACAGACGCACTTTATGGTTCTGGAGATGCTGGAAAGCCTCGATTGGGCTCCTATAAAGATCGAGCCGGATTTGGTCCTCGCTTGCCATTGCTTGTAATTTCGCCATATGCGAAGAAGAATTTTGTGGATCATTCATTAACGGATCAAACATCCATTCTTCGATTTATTGAGGATAACTGGAGTCTTGGAAAAATAGGAGATTATTCGTTTGATTCGGTTGCAGGCAGCATGGAAAACATGTTTGACTTAAATCATGCCCCTTCGGATAAAAAACTGTTCCTTGATCCAGAAACCGGACAGCCAATCAAGAAGAAGTAAATAAATGAAGGAAAGATGAGTTGGCCTTTTGGCCAACTCTTTTAATTAAGAAAGTGTGGATAAAATATTGTGGAATCCTTATTCTTGTTAACTAAAGCGATTGTTTCCCCGCAGTTAATGATTGAATGTCGGTTCAACGTTCTTCTTCTGGATCTTAACCCCCATATAGACGTTGAAGCTAACGCCAAATCAAGTAGAAATGTACTTAATAAACTCCATGTGCAATTTAGCGTTTAAAAAGTGTGCAATTTTTCTCTTAAAGTCACACCAGGTCTCTTTCTTGTATTTATTTGTTCTCAAACTAATTTCAAAAAGAATAGTTGCTATGTTTAGTTTTGTTCTCACCTAATTGATTTTGATATTTTAAACTGACTGCATGAACGGCGGCTTTTTTCTTGTTGAACTAAAGGGTGCGTTAGTTGAGGAAGGAATGGCTGCTTTGGCAGCCGGTTTTTTTGTTTCATTATAGGGCAGGTTACGTTTAATTAAAATATAGTGAATAAATGATTAAATATATAACTTACCTAATCAAGGAATTTACAACTACTTGCACGATAAGGAATAAAATTAAAGAGCCTAAAATATGCAAGTTTTTATGCACTACTTGCGTATTTTGCTCTTTTTACATTCATAAAAGATACTGCCATTTATAGCATTTTTTGATTGCCAAATACAGCTAACTGATTTGCTCTAAAGCGAATCAGTTTTTTTTTAATTGACCCTATGTAAACTAGACCACATCTACGCCCACTATTGAATATTAATATTCAAAAGTATTGCTTCGGGCTCCTTTATTAAATACATGTCTATAGTTATGTTTATTAGTTAGAAAAGAAACAAGGTAACGACTCCGTGTTTGTCCCTGTCTCTTCGGCGTCTAACCGCATTTAATAAGCATATAACGATTAAATTCAGCATAAGGGAGGTAAGTAAAGAAATGGCACCCCGACCGAAGGATATTGTGGTTATTGTGTTTGAAAGTATTCCCAGATCGAGACGTTTTCGTATTGCTGATTTTTCTATCATTGGCAGTGCAGGCCCGTGTAGAGAATTTCTAAGAAAAGGGGAAGATATAGTGCATGTGGAAAGTTGCCTTTTAAGAAATGGCTTTCGTGTTGTATTTGAAAGCTCGAATGTATTGTTGTTCGTTCGTAGGTAAACTGCTCCATGTAGTCTTTTTTTAATCTGAAACCAAAAGTAAAAGGGATTCGTAAATATCCGTACTAATGAAAGTAGGTAAATCGAATCCTTCTTTTAATATATCAGTTTTCAGGCGGGGGTTCTCTATGTTTAAACCCGAACATTAAACCGAATTTTTCCTTTTATTCCTGCACCAGCCAAAACTCGTCATAAACTTGCTGACCAATAAAACAAAACAAATTGGTTCTCGGTCGCCATCTGTACGTTGTAGCCTGGTTTCAACTGGCCGTTCTTCATGTGGTCTTCTTTCATGCGCATAAACGTTGCCCGGTGTCCGTTTTGGAGTAACTTTTCCGATTTCCGAATTAATTCGTTCTGTTCCTTATATTTCGCTAAACGAGGCAAGAAATCTTTGCGAATGAGCTTAAGTGGCTTCTTAAACCTACTGCGTACTTGTCGCATCTCTTTGCGTTATGTCTTAAAGTAAATGACGGAATAATGGGGAATGAAATTTATATTTGGAATCACGAAGATGGAGTGCTTGAAGAGTATACCCCTAATTTGAAAGAATTTATAATCTCAATATCAAAAGAGAACGAGGTAGATTTTGAGGACGAATAAATATTTCTTCAACAATCGGGTGCGTTTATGAAAGATCCACAAATTAAAATTCGAAGGTTTTGGTTTCCTATTCTTCTATATTAGACGATTCAGACGTCGTTTTTGGTCGCAATTCTTCATATGAAAAACATAGTTGTTCTTTTACTGGGCTTTTTCAGTTCGATACCGATTTTTTTTATAAAAAATATGTAGAATAGTAGCTGTTAAAATCGAATATGTTATTTTGAGAAAGGATCTATGTTAAAATCAATACATAAAATCTATTTACTTTGGGATTTTTGACTTTTCTTAGTCACCCCCTTTGTAAGGAAGGGAGTAAGAAATGAATAAAATCAGTGTTTTCTTAGATGACTATAGGATAGAACCTGAAGGTTATGTTTTAGCGGAGACGATCGACGAGTGTTTAGAGTTGCTGCGAAACTTTAACATCGAACATCTTTCTTTGGATCACGATTTATTAAATAAAAACAGGAATGGTCTAATGCTAGTTCAAATGATGGTGGATGAAAAACTATTTGCTAATCGCATAACCATTCATTCAGCAAATTCGGTTGGGGGCAAAGCGATGTTCAGATGTCTAAAACAGGCACAAACGGATTCAATTCTTTCCCATTCTACCATTATATCTTTAAGACCACTGCCCCTGCATTTTTACCCGCCAGGGGTTCTGCAACATTATATAGACGTAATGTAAGTTAATACATTTTTTTGAAAATATAGGGTCAGGATAAAAGAACACTTAAATTACGAATAAAAGAGATAAAAGCCCAGGACTTTGAATCTGAGCTGCCCTTACGATATGAGTGTGGAGATAAGGGTAATTTAAGTCTATCCGATCTTCAATTTTTATAAACAAAAGACTCGCCAATAACGAGTCTTTTTTATATTTAAGCTGAAAAAAAAGTGTCATATCCCTTATTTATGAAAATGCACCTCAAAACTGAACTTATTGTTGGAGCTGATCGCCAAGGGACCATCAACGACGTGCCGATTCAGTCCCGATTGAGTTTGAAAAATCCTAAAAAGCTTTGATAAGGTAATACTAGAAACCTTGATATTTCAACGTTTTTGCAAGTCTATGACACGCTATGAAAACTTCAATTAATCAAGTTCGAGATGGAGATTGCAATCGGTTAATATTAAGAAACCCTTGTTATTTAAAAAGATATCAAATATTTTAAAAACCAAAAAATTATAAAAGCTGATTTTACAGCAATTTGAGCATACTTTAAAAAGAAAAAAATTGGTGAGATATGTTCCGTACACAAGTTCCTCTTTGGGACCCTATCTGTAGAATTAATAAAAATTTTGACAACAAAGAAACAGGGTTATATCAACGTGCCGATTGAGTTTGAAAAACCTTAATTAGCTTTGAAAAGGAAATTCTAAAAACGTTGATTCATCAACGTTCTTAGAAACATATGATACACTATGAAAAACTCAATTAATAAAGTTCGAGATGGAAGGTTCAATCGGATAAAGTCCAAAAGACCTTGGTATATAACGAATATACCAAGGTCTTTTTAGGTGAAAATTAAAGTCGTGCCAGTTTCGTGTCAACTCAAAACCTTTTGTTCAGTACACTCAAAATTAAATAATTGTCGCTTCCGAAAGAGGTATTGAATCAGAAAACACAATCAATAGATAAATTTTAAAACCCTTGTCATAATAAGGAATTATGGTAAGAGTTATTATTATGATTTTAGTTCATTTCGATTTTTTGAGGTGTTCGTCGGATCTTTGTCCAAAATCTCCATATCGTGAAGCGAGAATATGGAATATGCTTTTAGAACTGATAAATACTTTGATCCAGATGAGTAAACATCATTACCGTTTGGATCTTTAAGATCAGCATAATGATTCATCCATCTCTTAATCTCAGGTCTTTTAATTCTAATCAATCGTTTGTTACCCAAATAAGGGAGTATGTGTATTCTTACGATGACTTCTAATTGTCGAAGGTAGAATCTTTAACCGAGGATTTTTTATGATTATATAACCATTCTTGTACAACATCTTCAAACAAAATTTCCCTGTCATGTACAGTGTGACCGTAATAGATTTTTTCTTCTACAGCATTTGCCTCTATTTGGGCTTCTTTTTATGCTGCGAAAAGTCCCTATACTTAATTTTACATCCTTCGAAACACGTGCTTGCCACAAACCACTGTTTAATTTTCGGAAATTAGCCATTCCTTCCCCTCCTTTATTGCCGTTTAAAGGACAGCGCTCATTCATCAAATAAATGTTTACCTATTTTTAATTTTTAGGATCAATTATTAAGTATTTTTAATATACCTTCTTCAAAAAAGCTGAAGTTGAACCACATTTATAACAATACCTAGATTTAGAATCTAAGATTTCACCATATCCGCTATCATACGAATTCCACTTAATAGTATTTCTTAGGTCTTCATCTTTGCTAGCGTCAAATTCCGAACATTTATTTATTAAGAAACTGCCACATACCCCTTAAGTAGTTAGATCCTTTTGTTATCTCTTCGTTGTTACAATTAGGACATATAATTATTTCATCATTCGGATCATCCATCAAACGATGCATTGAAAACTAAAAAGGTGGTGAGAACAAACGGGATACAGTATTATTCAGCTTTTTCTTTTGTCGATAAAAGTTGTTGCCTAGAGATGCCGCCCCCATATCATGTAAGCTTGGAGGAGCACCCTCTAACATTGCTTACGTTCGCTGACATGAATCAAAAAAACTGGCAAACTGGACATAAAGAGGCCCATGTCCAGTTTGAATCAACGATTATTCCCTATATAAACGGACAAACCCCTTTTCAAAGAAAATTGAAAAGGGGTTTGTCTTCGGTCTGTGAGAACGCCTTAAAGGCCGCTCTAGAAATAATTAATTACCAGCGATATTTCTTCTTTCTCTTTTTGAAGGAGCTGGAGCTTGAGCTTGAGCTCGACTCAACGCGCTTTTTGAAGGAGCTGGAGCTGGAGCTTGAGCTCGACTCAACGCGCTTTTTGAAGGAGCTTGAGCTGGAGCTTGAGCTCGACTCAACGCGCTTTTTGAAAGAGCTGGAGCTTGAGCTCGACTCAACGCGCTTTTTGAAGGAGCTGGAGCTTGAGCTCGACTCAACGCGCTTTTTGAAGGAGCTGGAGCTTGAGCTCGACTCAACGTGCTTTTGGCTGGAGCTTGAGCTTGAGCTTGAGCTCGACTCACCGCCTCGCTGCACGATATTCGCTTCCACCTGCTGATTCTGATTGTTACAGGAGCAAAAGCTGGAGCTGGAGCTTGATTCATCATGCTTTTTGAATGAGCTCGAGCTCGAGCTGGAACTGGACTCATCAAAAGTCTCCTTTTTCTTGTTGCAATGACATGTTGGATAGCCAGGGTCTATGACCTCATTTATTGTTTCTTCTTTATATACATGGCGAGGGACATATTTGATATGCTCTCTGTTAATACGGATGATAGGGTGAACGAATGTTACTTCTCTTTCGGTATATTTGTTTTTAACAATATATTCTGGATCACAATAAATTTTTTTTCGAGATTTCTTTTTTCCTCCCATTTAAATTCACCTCCTACTCTATTAAATGCATATAGAGAGACGTTGGCATGGACAAGTTACTTATTTCTAAAAAATTGTGTTGCTGGGGTTAACGTCATCACTAATCCCTTTCCTTGGTTTGATCGTTCTACAACTAAACCAGCTAATAGTTAGTCAAAATTTTTTCAATTAAATAGATTTTTTATATTATGGCATGCTAAACATATGCATGCCAAATCACCTTTCCAACCTGCTTGTTTGGAAGGTTTTTCTTTATTTAGCCAAATGGATTAACTTAGCAATATCTTGGAAAGTCATTTTGCTTTTTAAAAGGGACAAATATCCATTGTAAAAGCTTATTTGCACAGGCTATAACAACTACTTTAAAAGGTTTTTCTTCCTCACGTTTCTTATCATAAAACTCTCTTAATTTTTTATTGCGAGGGAATAGTTCATCTGTGGTTTTCTTCTTTCTGCAGTCACGGATTGCACACCTTACAGCCATGTATAGAGCGTGCCTAAGACGGCTGGAACCTCTTTTTGTAATCCTGTTCACAGTAACCTTTGAATTTACCTGATTCAAAGATACTTGGGTCTATGCCAGCGAATGCGACAAGCTTTTTTGGATGGTCAAACCGTTCAATCTTTCCAATTTCGGAAATGATCGTGGCAGCGACCTTTTCTCCTATACCAGGGATGGATTGAATGATTGTATATTCTTCAATTATCTTTTTCCCAAAGCTCATTTATCTTGTCAGTGATTGTTTCTCCATCTACTTCCAAGATGATTTGAGATGTAGGGAATTCAAGTTATGTGAGTAGAGAAACAACCGAATATAGGTCGCCGAAAACGCCTCTATATAAA
Source organism: Fictibacillus sp. S7 (assembly GCF_004127935.1). NCBI lineage: Bacteria > Bacillati > Bacillota > Bacilli > Caryophanales > Fictibacillaceae > Fictibacillus > Fictibacillus sp. S7. The sequence goes on from NZ_QJKL01000001.1 coordinate 4,410,674, forward strand.
GGAACACTTGATCCAAAACTGATTGAAATTGCAGTTCTTTTTTGTATTTGTGCAATAAAACTTGAAAATACAAAGATTATATGTTGGGTTGATAAATGTAGTCCTGAATTGATGAAAAAGTACGGTGTCATCTTAAACCAACAAATGACTCATGGAGAGTCAATGAAGCGTAAAAAAAGTTAAAGATAAACAAGCAGCCTCATGAAAGCTTTGGCTGTTTTTTGATGTTTAAAGCCTCGTGCCAAACTCAATATTTTTCTATTACCTATATTAAATGGGGTAATAAAGGCTGGATACAGTGTATTTATTTTAAACATGTGCCCAAGGATTTAAAAATGTTCCGTATTTTCAAAAAAATGGTAGGTTTTATTGTCTTTTATCCAATCAAGTTTCATTTAATTTCATAGAATATATTAATGTTTAATAGAAAGGAGAGTTGAAATAATTTGAGTAGTGATAAATTCAAATGTACTAAAAGATGTAAAAATTGCGGACGTAGAAAATACAAATGCGAGAATAAAAAATGTTCGAATTGCGGACATAATAGATGCAAATGCAATGAAGGAATTAATCAAAATCAAAACGTTGAAGTGAATGTAAATGTTGCTGACTGCATAAGAGGACCAACCGGACCAACCGGACCAACCGGACCGACGGGGCCAACAGGTGCAACAGGACAAGGTGGTGTACTTGCTTACGGCTCCCTTTATGGAGTGAATAGCTTAATACCAATAACGACAGGACAGAGATTTGATTTTTCAACCCAAGGTCCATTCTCTGGAGTAACCCCTGATAAAGTTAACGATGAAATCATCGTAGGAAGTTCAGGAGTATATACTATTGAGGTGACTTTTAGTGTAAAATCCCTACCAAATGATTCTTCCATTTTTAGTCTATTTATTAATAATGTGGAAGATACAAGAGGTAGAATGATTCATCTGCAAAATGATACTCAAATTGATAATCTTGCGAAAATAATTCAAATAAATCTTAATGCCAGGGATGCGATAGCTGTCAAAGCGGTCTTTGTACAAGGCACTGTAGCTTACTTCAACCCCTCACTTGTAGTCACACGTATAGCATAGAACTGTTATGTAGTACCTCTTTGTATTCCAATGTTGTTACTTTTAGAGCATAATCGGCTAATAGGAGTCGCGCCGACAGGACGTATTGGCTCAAGAGGCTTCTGACATTATTATGACTTATAGAAGATCTAATTCTCCGATTCTTAATTCTGAATAGTATGGCATACCGATGCAAATTAATACGAAGAAGGGTTTTTGAATAAAACGGATATACTGTATTATTCTAGAAAAGGAATGGTGTATGACAAATCAAAATCTATTGAATGAAGCTTAATCAGCTCCAACAAAAGACTCTTGGAGTCAATGAAACGTAAATAAAAATAAAGGTCAATGGATGTACGAATATTTTTATGTGCAGGAGATGGATTAAGATTGATTTTTTTCTAATCTAAGTGAACCAAGAGATAAACATGCAGCCAAGCGCTTTTTCAAAAAAGCTTTGGCTGTTTTTTCATGTTTTTAAGCCTTGTGCCAAACGCAATATGTAGATTGTGTTGCCTATATTAAATGGGCCTCTGATCATTTGCCTGAGGATTAAAAAATGTGCTTTTTTTTGGCAGTTTTTATTGCTTTTATCCAATCCAATTCAATTCTATTTCATAAAATATAGTAATCTTTAATAGAAAAGGAGAGAGTTAAAATAATATGGGTAGTGATAAATTCGAATCTCATAAAAGATGTAAAGATTGCGGACATAGAAAATGCAAATGCGAGGAAAAAAGATGTTCAGATTGCGGACATAGAAAATCCAAATGCAAATGTAATAAACAAAATCAAAAAGTTAAAGTGAATGTAAATGTAGGTGACTGCAAAAAAGAAGTTAAAAAACGAAGAGGACCAACCGGGCCGACGGGACCAACCGGACCGACAGGACCAACCGGACCGACAGGACCGACGGGACGAACCGGACCAACCGGACCGACGGGACGAACCGGACCAACCGGACCAACCGG
>NZ_QJKL01000001.1:4412953-4601286 GCF_004127935.1 Fictibacillus sp. S7
CCGGACCAACCGGACCAACGGGACCAACGGGACCGACCGGACCAACCGGACCGACGGGACCAACCGGGCCAACCGGACCGACAGGACCAACGGGACCAACAGGACCAACCGGACCAACGGGACCGACCGGACCAACCGGACCAACCGGACCAACCGGACCACCGGGATTACCAGGACCTGGTGCAATAATTCCATTTGCTTCGGGCTCCCCAGTAGAATTGACTAATGTTCTAGGTGGAGCAATTCAAACTGGAGGTCTTATTGGATTCGGGAGTTCTATTGATAGCGTTTCTATTGCTGGAGCTTCTATTACTCTAGGTGTCCTGGGCGTTCTTGACTTCGCATTTGTAGTTCCTCGTGACGGAATAGTGACATCAATATCTGCATTCTTTAGTGCTACAGTGGGAGTAATATTTAGTGAAGATGTAACTGTTAGAGCACAATTATGGACGAGTACTACTGCGGGTGTACCTGATCCAAATAGCAGCACCTTTACTCCAATAGCAGGCGCTTTTGTAGATTTAGTACCAGACTATGACCCAACTGTAGTCCTTGGAGATAATGCATTTGGTACTGCTAGTCCAATTTCAATTCCAGTAAGTACAGGAGATAAACTAATAATGGTGTTTTCTTTAGTAGGCTCAGATAGTATTACTCTCGATTCCCTTACAGGTTTTGCAAGTGCAGGTATTGTAATTAGCTAGACACAGATTAGCAACATTCTTTCTATAGCAACTGGGAAGGATTACTTTTAAGTAATTCTTCCTTTTTGTGTATTTCGCCGATTTGATTTATTAGTTAAAGGTTCAGATAAAAAGTCCTTCATTCATTTTGATTTTTATGAACAGGTTTCATATTCCATATCGATTTTTACTGTCTTTATAAATGACCGAATAGTCCTTTATTTGATAACTTCAAAGTGTAAAAGGAAACGCTATTGAATGCATATAATCGTATTCTGAGTATTATTTAAAACGCCCGTAAGTTTACGGTAAAATGTCGGGTTTTATTAACTCTGTACCGAAAATCTTAATTTCTGAATAGCATGGCGTAGAACCTTTTTTAGCTCCTGCACGTTAATTTGCAGCTCGGAAGATTAAATTCAAAAGACCTACAGTGTTGAACGTGTAATACGTATCTGAAAAGTTTGTGATTAGTTATCGTAACGGGTGACTGAGCGACAATTCATTTTAAGCATCTAAGTTAGCCTGTTATTGATTTTAACGTGTTTTGTAATTTTATTTTTTCAGAAAACTTTACGTTAAAGTCTGTCGGTTTATTTCTTTTTAAAAAAGGCATTTATGAGAATTTCTCATATATTATGATTACAAAATTTTATCTTAGAGGTGTAATGATGGTTTCAATAAGTCTTTGCATGATTGTGAAAAATGAAGAGGAAGTTTTAGAGCAATGTTTAAATAGCGTTTTCCACTTATGTGATGAAATAATAATTGTAGATACGGGGTCAACTGATAAAACGAAGGAGATTGCTGAAAAATTCACGGATAAAATTTATGATTTTAAATGGATTGACGATTTTTCTGCAGCAAGAAACTTTGCTTTTAGTAAGGCTAATATGGACTATATCCTATGGTTAGATGCTGATGATGTGCTACGAGAAGAAGATCAAAAGAAATTAGAAGCTTTAAAATTAAGTTTGGATCCAAGTGTTGATGCTGTTTCTATGAATTACATTTTAGAATTTGATGAATATGGGAACCCATCGTTCTATTTTAGAAGAAATCGCCTTGTTAAGCGAATCAATAACTTTAAATGGATTGGCCCCGTGCATGAATACCTTGAAGTGAGTGGTAACATATTTTCATCAGACATAGCAGTGGTGCATCGAAAAAGCGATAAAGCAGGTAGTGATCAATCTGTAGGAAGAAACCTTAGGATTTATGAAAAACGGATTAAAGCAGGCGAGGATTTTAGTCCACGTGACTTATATTATTATGCCAATGAATTAAAAGATAACAATCAATATAAAAAGGCAATTATTTATTATAGGGAGTTCTTAGCAACCAAGAAAGGTTGGATAGAAGATAATATTAGAGCCTGTCTTTATATGGCAGAATCCTACGCCATTTTAGGTGATAAAGACAAAGAGGTGGAAATTCTCCTGAAATCTTTTACTTATGATGTCCCACGATCTGAAAGCTGTTGCCGATTAGGAGATCATTTCAAAGCCAAAAAGGATTTTCAAACTGCCGTTTTCTGGTACAATACAGCGGTTCTAAATAAGCCGCAAACACCACAAGGCTTTCATAATGAATCATATTCTACTTGGTATCCTCATTTGAGCCTTTGCGTTTGTCATTGGGAATTGGGAAATGTGGAAAAATCTATTGAACATAATGAAATAGTAGAGGAATTTCGTCCGAATGATCCACAAGTGCTATTTAATAAACGTTTTTTCGAAGACTATCTTAGTAAGAATAAAACTTAGACTATAACCCCAGACTTCATAGTCGCTTAGAAAGTATTTTTAATTTTGGAAATTTGTTAAGTAGTTTGTTTTGATTATTAGCAAATTAATTTAAGTTTTTCTAAAGGGGATTTTTTCATTGACGTATTCATTATCTAACGAAAAGTGGGAGTACTTACTCAGACTTGGATATCCTGGCCAGTGGGATATAAATTCCTTTGCATCAGAAGCGATGTATAAAGGTGGAGAAGCAATTGTTAAAAGTAAATTATCGAAAAATCAATATTTACCTTACAATCTTGAAGAAATTATAGATGAAGGGATCAAAAGTTTATCAAAAGACCTTATCAAATTACAAACAGCTAGCGAAGTGGAAAAACAACTTTTACAGTCATTGAAAAATAAACAAGGGTTTAGTGTGATACGGCTGGGCGATGGGGAAATCCTTGCGTTAGCGCATGACATTTTAGTCACTTCAGAAGAAATTAACAAAAACATCCATTTAAAGGGTATGGGGGGATTTACAGTTCCGAATCACGAAAGAAGAGACTTGTTAGCAAAAAACCTATTAGAGGCAAATATAGTTGGTATTCCGGAAGCAAGATATCCGACTTATCAGAGGCTATTTAATCAAGTCGCAATGGAATACCGTCTCCCTTTACAAAAAATGAATTTAACAAATTCTCTAATCAATTATCGCCTTAATGAAGAAACCACATTTATTCACAATGCATTAAGTAATTCTAGGGTGTTGCTCATTGGTAACCGTTCTAAAGATGGAAAGGATTTTTACAATAAGCAGGGGTATAAATCCATTGTAGGGACGGTTTTAGTTGCTGGAATAAACTCCGTTGAAAAAGTTATGCAAGAAGTGCAAAAATATGAATTTGATATTGCCTTTGTCTCTGCTGGAGTGGCGGCTAATTTAATTTGTGTGCAAATTGCAAAACAGAACAAGGTGGCACTTGATTTTGGACATTTACTAGATTGGTATCTCTCAGGACGCAGGGTAATCAGGAAGAAATAAATGGTTTATAACCACTACACTTAATGCTTTTTTCAACGATTTTTGCACTCTTGATGAGAGGTGTTTTTTATGATTAGTGTTATTTTACCAGTATACAATGGTGGGAAATTTCTAAAGGAAACGATTTATAGTATATTACGTCAAACGGAAGAAAATCTAGAGTTAATTATTGTAAATGACGGATCTACTGATAATAGTGAAGAACTCATAATGTCATTTAAGGATGAGCGAATACGGTATTTTAAGCAAGAAAATAAGGGAGTAGCTGCCGCGTTTAATACAGGATTATTAAATGCAGAAGGAGATTTTGTTACATTTCATGGTGCAGATGACATTTCTCTCCCACATCGCTTTGAACGAATGTTAGAGATACTTTGTCATGAAGACATTGGCTTTGCTCATTCTGATATGTTACTAATAACGGAAAATGGATCACCTTTTGGTTACTGGCAGTCGAGCAATATTTTACCGGATGATATTTATTCCTTTTTCCTAAATGTCGGTACTCCATTCAACAATCCAACTATTTTATTTAAAAAAGAAACAGTAAGAGATATCCTATATGATGAAACAATTAAAGTGGGTTCTGACACTGATTTTATCTTGAAGGTAGCAAGAGGAAAATGGGTATCTTATATTATTCCAGAGCCATTGTATATATATAGAAGACATCAGACAAATGTAACCAATCAAAATGATTATGAAGTACTATCAAGGCATGTAAAATTGAATATTTGTAATGAGGATTTGAAAAATTTGACCGAAGCAGATTGGAATCATGAAACAGACGATCAAAACTTATTAGCTGCTAAATTGATTGCGGGTGTTGCTCTCTCCAGAAGATGGATGATGAATGAAGCTTATAATCTTTTTCATGAGGCAATCCCATTAATTAAAAATCAAAGAGAACGAGTCTTCTATGAAGGTATGAAGGGTCTTGTCGAAAGAGATTATCAACGAGCTGTTAATCACTTTAGTAAGATAGAGAATCGAAATCATTTAGATGAAAATTACCTAGGTGAAGGATTGCTATTTTTGAAACAATACAATCAAGCCTATAAACATTTTTTAAAGGCATTAGAGATATATCCTCAGTATCAATCTCCAGTTCAAAATATTAAAGCTATAGGTATGTTAAAAGGGCATACTGTAATTGATAAACGAGTTAATAAATATAAATAAATCCCTTGAACTAGGAAGTTATTTCGTTTCCGACTGTTTGAACGTATAAGATATTCTGGGTATGAGATGGCTCGAAACGCCAAATAAAAGTGAGCGTAGCAATCTTGGTAACCATGTCTAACTGGAGTTCATATATTGTTGTGAAGGAAACCTTAGTTTTAAGGAGGTGTATCAATGCAAGAGAAGGTGAAAATATTAATATTAATTAAACCTTTTTGGATTAATTTTCCTAAACATAAACCGAAATTCGAAACAATAATAGCAATTCAGAAACATGCGGAAGTGAGATATTGGTACAGGGATGGAAACATTAAAGATATTATTAACAAATTAAATTTTAATCCGGATTTTATCCTTCATTATGATGTTGCTTGGGGGTATGCGTATTCTCCAAACATTACTGGGCTGGGGCAAGTTAACATTCCAAAAGGATGTATAGTCATTGATATTCATTATTTTCCGGAAATAAGAAAGCAGTACTTTGAAAAAAACAATATAGATAGGATTTTTTCCCTGACGAAGTCCCCATTTGAGAAAACTTTTCCCGATTATAAAGAAAAGGTTAGGTGGTGGCCCTTCTCAATTAACCCATGCATCTTTAAAGATTGGGAGTTAAATAAGGAAATTAATTTCTTACTTATGGGCCAGGTGTATGACAGAATGGGCAAAAGTCTTAACAAAACAAAAACTCCTAAAGGAAGATATCCTTTCCGGGAAGAAGTTTTGGTGAAAATGAGAGATTTGGAGGGGTTTGTATTCCATACACATCCTGGACATGATGCCCCTTCAGATGCCATGCTGAATGAAAAATATTCCAAAGAACTAAATCGATCTAAAATGTTCTTCACTTGTGGTGGAGTGTTTAAATATCCAGTCCTAAAATACTTTGAAGCTCCGGCCTGCAGAACACTGTTACTCGCAGAACCGGTGCATGATATATTGGAACTAGGGTTTGAAGATGGTATTAATTTTGTGGCTTGTGATCAGTCGGATTTTTACGAAAAAGCCATGTATTATCTGGAAAACGAAGAAGAACGACAAAAAATAACCGATAATGGGTACCAATTTATTCATACACATCATACAAATGATGCAAGAGCTTTGCAATTAATCAAATATATTCAGGAGTGTTTACACAACCCCTCTAATTCAGGGTGATTTCAGCTTAATAAGGTTTCGAAATGGCGATTAAGTAGGCATACCAATAATTTCATATGCGAAACGAAGAAGACGAGCTAAATACGCTCGTCTTCTTCGTATTCAATATTGTACTTTTAGTCGGATCCTTCTCGTTGTATAATTCTCATTTGAATGTATTCCATGGTTGGTTTAACTACAATGGGCAACAAATTACGGCCTTCCGCTTCCAACTTTATAATTCTGATGAGAGGTCCTTTTCTATCGAGACATCCGATTAACAGGTTTTCCAACATACACGTATTCGTTTTCCAGAATAATTGGGAATATTGAACGTATTCTATGAACTAGTTTGAAAATATGCGTACTGGCCGGGATTTCAACTATTGCTTTACAAGGATTCATTGGTTTTTGATTCGTGAAATAGAGGATAGGTTTTGATAATTTGAAAAAGGACGAGTCTTGTCAAAAATAAGAATAAGGAGGAATGTCTAAGAAAAATTGCTTTTTTCTTGAGCGGTAAAGTATTATTGAACTATTTCTCTCAATACGTATACAATTTCGTGTATTTGTTTTTTTGAAAGCTCTGGGTACATTGGAAGGGATAAAATTTCGTTTGCATATGTTTCACTCACTGGATATGTTCCTTTTGGAATTCCTAATTTCACGTAGGCCTCTGTTAAATGAATAGGGATTGGATAATGAATAGCTGTTTGAATACCGTGTTCTAACAACCTCTTTTGTACTTCATCGCGATTGTTTAAACGAACAACAAAAAGATGATATACATGTCGTGAATTTTTCCTTTCGAATGGAACAATTATATTAGAACCTTCTAAAAGCTGACAATATAAAGAAGCATTTTTTCTACGTGCCTCAGTCCACTGTTCAATATATTTCATCTTAATATTTAAAACCGCGGCTTGAATACCGTCCAAACGGCTGTTATATCCTGCTATTTTATGTTGGTATTTGTGTTTACTGCCGTGTTGACTCAATAGACGAACAATATCTGCAATTTCTTGATTGTTTGTTACGACAGCCCCACCGTCACCATAAGCGCCAAGATTTTTTCCAGGATAAAAGCTAAAGCAAGCGACGTCCCCAATTGAACCGATCCGACGGCCTTTGTATTCGGCACCGTGTGCTTGAGCTGCATCTTCGACCACTTTAAGTCCATGTTTGGCTGCGATGTCTAAAATCGGATCCATATCAGCAGATTGTCCATATAAATGCACTGCAATAATTGCTTTCGACTTTGGTGTAATGCATTTTTCAATGTTTGCGATGTCGATTGTATATGTATCAACATCATTATCAACAAACACTGGTATAGCTCCCACGGCTGAAATCGCTTCTACAGATGCAATAAAAGTATTTACTGGAACAATAACTTCATCACCAGGACCGATATTTATCGCTTTTAACGCAAGCCACAAAGCATCTGTACCATTACCTACACCAATACAATGAGAGGCATTACAATACTTTGCAAAACTTTCTTCAAATATATCTACAGCTTTTCCCCCAATAAATGCAGTATTGTTACAAATATTTTCTACAGCATTAATCACTTCATCCTTAATACTAAGATATTGAGATTTTAAATCTAAAAATGGAATAGTCACTTTCTATATGCCCCTTACAAATTTAATAACGTATCACTTTTTTCCAGCACTTTTACAACGTTCAGACCCTTTCTTCCACTAGTGAGAGGCTCTTGATTATTTAACACACAATCAGCAAAGTGCGACAGTTCAACAAATAATGCTTCTCTTAGAACTAGTTCTGGAGCGTATTCCCCTCCTTGTACGTAATTATAGGAATATTTACCATGTTCATCACATGTTAATTCTACGTGCTTATTAAACACTTTTACTTTATTTTCAGGCTCCATGTCGTCATAGACGATGTTTCCTTTTGTACCGACTACGACCATTTTTCGAATTTTTTCGGGATATAACCAGCTGTTCATAATGTATACCTTTTCTCCATTTGAGAATGTTAGATTTAGGAACGCTGTATCTACCAAATTAGGATTGACTGTTCGTTGACCATAAGCTTCTACATTGATAATTTCTCCATTCAGTAGATAACTGACAATTGAGATATCGTGGGGTGCTAAATCCCATAACACGTTGATATCTTTTTGGTATAGTCCTAAATTCAAACGATTCGAAGTAATATACAACACGTCCCCTATTTCTCCAGTATCGATAATTTCCTTCATCTTCCGTACAGCACTGGAATAAACAAATGTATGTCCAACCATTAATACAAGGTTTTTAGATTCAGCAAGTTGACATAGCTCTAAAGATGTTTTTGAACCGTCCGTTAAGGGCTTTTCAACAAATACATGTTTCCCGCTAACCAAGGCTTCTTTTGCAAAACTGTAATGTGTGCTTACAGGAGTAACAATATAGACTAAATCAATGGATGGATCTTTAATAATATCGCGATAGTTTGTCGTTGTGTTTACATATGGGAATTTTTTTTTAATACTTTCCAGTTGATTTGAATCTAAATCTGCTATATACGCTAGTTCCACATTTGGCAATGCATCTATATTACGGATTATATTAGGTCCCCAATACCCACAACCTATGACTCCCGCTCTTAACATTAAATTTTACCCCCCGATATTTGAATCTTTTCTTTCGCAATCTAAAGGTAGCTATATTTATTCATTAATATAACGAATAAACCTGGCCGGGTTACCAACGACAATAGCATTGTTAGGTACATCCTTTGTAACAACACTTCCAGCCCCTACTATTGCACCATTTCCAATGGTAACCCCAGGTAATATTGTGCTACCTGAACCGATGGAAGCTCTTTCTTTAACCGTTGTTTTTACTAGGGCCCATTCAGTTTCAGTTTGCATCGTGCCATCGGAATTTGTCGCTCTTGGAAACACGTCGTTTGTAAATATAACACCATGTCCAATAAATACCCCGTCTTCAATCTTTACACCTTCACAGAGAAAGGAGTGACTAGATATTTTGCAATTTTTTCCTATTACTACACCTTTTTGTATTTCAACAAATGCACCCACTTTGGTACCGTCTCCGATTTGGCAGCCATATGCATTTACGAAATCATAAATTTTCACATTCTCCCCAAGTTTCACATCCTGCAAGTTGTTCTTGATATCCATATAGCCCTCCCATATACGATCTAAAAAAGCATGCTACTTTTAACTGATAATATAATTCTTAAATTCAATAGCATATTCTATGGTATGAAGATAAAAAAGATATGCCTTAAGAAAAATGCACATTTATAAAAAAAAATCCGCCATTAAACGCGAGCGGATTACCTTGAATTTATTCATATATTAATTTGAATTTATTGGTCCGGTCGATCCGGTCGTTCCTCTTCGTTTTCCAGATAATACATGGCTTTTTAAAAAATTGGACTGATCACAAGCCACAAAATTAATACCATCTTCAAACCCTAGTTCCAATATATCCTGCACCGGTTCTGCGAGTAATAGTGTTCTGCAGGCCGGAGCTTCAAAGTATTTTAGGACGGATATTTGAATTTTGACCCGCAAGTAAAGAACATGTTAGCTCTATTGAACTCCTTAGAATCCTTTTACTCACAATGGAAACATTTGTACATAAAATAATGGGGGAAGTTCAATAACCATTCAAACGAAATATAAAAATAATATCAACCAAGAAGATATGCAGAAAGGATCTGACAGTATGAAAAATGTCACGATTGTAGGATTAGGTAAAATTGGATTGCCATTGGCGGCAATTTTAGCAAATAGCGGGAATTTTCATGTGTATGGAGCTGATATTAATAAATTTGTTGTAGAAACGGTGAATAAGGGTCTCTCTCCTATAAATAATGAACCAGGATTAGATAAATTGCTTGGAAAAGCCTATCAATCAAAAACCCTAGAAGCAACTACCAATACAACTGAAGCTGTAAGTAAGTCCGACGTCGTTATTGTGATTGTGCCCGTTTTAACTAAAGATAAAGGTCAAATTAACTATCAATATATCGACTCTGCTGTTGAAGAAATAGGAAAAGGCATCAAAAAGGGCACCCTTGTTATCTTTGAAACAACTTTGCCTACGGGCGATACAAGAAAACGGTTTGGCAAAAAAATAGAGCAATTATCAGGATTAACCATGGGAGATGAGTTTTATTTATCCTATAGTCCTGAAAGAGTATATTCTAATCGAATTATTCAAGATTTAACAAACTATCCAAAGGTAGTTAGCGGTTTTAACAAGGCTAGTCTAGAATTAGCTTCATCTTTTTATAAAAAAGGATTAAATTGTGAAGTTTTGCAAGTAAGCAGCTTAGAAGTTGCAGAATTTACTAAGGTTGCAGAGTGTGTCTATCGTGACGTCAACATTGCTTTAGCAAATGAATTAGCAATGTTTGCAGATCAGTTAGACGTAAACATTAAAGAAGTCATTAAAGCTGCAAATAGCGAACCTTTATCGCATCTTCATTCTCCAGGAGTGGGAGTAGGCGGTCATTGCATTCCGGTTTATCCATATTTCTTTATAAATAATGGTCTAGTAGAGGGTCTGGTAACCGAAGCGAGGAAAATCAATGACAGTATGGCGAAATATGCAGTGAAGTTAGTGGAAGAAAATATTGGTTCCTTAAAACATAGTAATATACTAATCTTAGGATTATCCTTCCGGGGAAATGTAAAAGAACCAACTAAGTCATCCACACTGTTGTTAATGGATGAATTAAAGCAAAAGGGCGCCACTGTATACGTTGATGATCCATTATTTAACTCAGATGAGATTTCATCTTATGGGGTCATCCCGTTTTCCAAAGATGTTTTAAATGACATCGACATCATCATTCTTCAGGCATTTCACGATGAATACAAAGAATTTAAATTTTCGAATTTTGTGAATTGTAAATTAGTTCTTGATGGCAGAAATGTTTTAGATGAAAATTACATTAAAAGTCTTGGTATGATGTATAAAGGAATTGGCGTGAGATAAGTCGTAAGTTATACAATCATGTTGTTTTAATCTACCATTGTACCGAAATATGAAAGGGACTGACTAACATGAACCAATGCCATCAGTATGTTTTACATTAAAATATTTTCTCATCAGCTAATGGGAATAGGTGAGTTTCATATCAGCATTGACGAAGGTAATTCTAAGACATGACTTGCAGTGATGGTTTGATGATCAAAAAATATCTTTTTCAGCTTGTAGACAAAGTTCATCAATATGGGCCAATTCTACAAGCTTTTTTTGTAATGGAAGTAACCATGTCCAGCAAAATCCAGGTCATAATTTAACAATAGAAGAAAAAACCCAACCCCCAAGTGGGAATATTTGGAAATCGGGCTTGTAGACACTCTGAAAATCCTGTGAAAAAGGTTTTTTTCAATTAGAATCTTATGTTATCAACTTTGTGACGTTAAATAGATATTCGGAGTATGAGGTTGCCTCTCCCAAAATGTGAATGGTATTGATTGAATAGTTATTTACTTTATCTTTTTCATCCAATAGATAATTCATATAGTGCAAATCAGTATAATGGGGATATTCTTGAAGAAAAGCTTTTATTTTTTTTCTTGCCTCACTTTTCCTTTGTAGACGCAGTAATGTTATGATAATCCACTTGCTATAAACTGCCTTTGTATTCAATTTATCCTCTTGTTCATAAAGATTCAGAAATTCCTCTAACGCTTTTTCATACTCCTTTTTAAAAAATGACCTGTAAGCCGGTATATCATAAAGTCTAAGTTTATTGACCGGTGTAATTGGACAATAACATTTTTCTACATAGTCATTTTCTGACTGTTTGCGGTTTGCTATTATTTCCCATTTTGCTAATTTAAGGTCACCTTCTATATCGTACACTATAGGAACTTGGATTAAATCTGCGGGTGTATTCTTCATGAATTTCAATAGTTTATTATAGTCATCTTTATTAAGAAATTGTTCGTCTGAAATGAAAAGATCCCATTCATCGATGTCGTGAATCTGCTGAACTTCATAGCTTGCTATTTTTTTATAGTAATCAAGAATGTCTAACATAATGATTTCCCATTTATAATTACTTGCTGTAACTAGACCATTTTTTATCAGATGTTCCTTTAATGATGGGTTTGAAAAGATTTCTCTTATTTGTTTGGCCATATCTTCTGGGTCATTGAGATTACAAATAAGGGCATTTTCGTTGTGCACGGCATATTCCAACGAACCCTTGTTACCCGTAGTTACAACAGGACAGCCACAAGCCATAGCTTCTAGTGGAGGTAGACAGAAACTCTCATAAATTGAACCACATACATACATTGTCGCACCTCGGTATAATCCTCCTATTAACTTTTGTGGAGGATTCACGAAGTATTTGGTTACTTTTGCTTTTCCTTCATCAGAAGGAGTGTCCGGAGTAATCCAGTATAAGTCTATTTGATGTTCATCTTTCACTTTTTCGTAAGCTTGGATGATAACATTTAAACCTTTGAAAGTCGCTGCTTCCCCTCCAACCATAAGGATATACGGATGATTCCCTGTCTCTTTTTCTCCATCTATTGAAAACACTTTCTCATCCACTGCATTAGGATATACAGTTGCCTCTCTGCCATATATCTCATTTATTAAGAGTGATGCCGGTTTAGATACGGTGTAGATATATTGCGGAATATCTAATTGTTGATGAATAAATTTTTTTAACGTTTGATTCATTGAAGAATAATCAAAAAGATGAAAATCCCCTTGTTCGAAGTAAACCACTGGCGCAATACCCGTATCAATGCAAGACTGAATATGGTCCCAATATGTTGCGACAATGACGTCACAAACTGGTATTCCTTTTGCAAGTTCTAAATCAAACGGAACTTGATTGTAAGGAACTTCAATTGGAAACCAAGTTGGCATAGGATAATGAGAAACAATGGTCACCTTGGCTCCGAGTTTTTGAAGACGGTTAGCATGTTCGAAAATTACTTTTACCCCCCCGCAAATACCCACATGTGTCATTACATATACTACATGTATTTTTTCAGAAGGTGTTCCCTTGGCCCTTAAAGTCTGTTTTCTCGCAAATGATAATCGTTCCAATCGGTTGTTAAATTCCTTAATGCGAAGTTCTTGTATCACATAAAACCTCCTAAAGATTAGGTTAATAATCAATTATGCTAAAAAGTGAAACTTATTCTTGACATTTAGTAATAAAATGGAGCAACAGGCTTGATAAAATATCTCACCCCAAGAGTCCACATCGACTTGTGGGAAAATGTAAAATATTGGTACTATCTTCCGATTTAGGAACTTTTCATATGATATTACATTATTCACAAGATTGTTTATATTGGAGGTTATCCATGAAAAATGTAGAAATAATTTTAGATGCGATTTTTACTTTCTCATTGAAGGTTCAAAAGAGAAAGAAATAATCTAAGAAATAATATAAAATGGGACGATGCTATTAATTTTTCGTTCAGGGAGGACAGCCTATGAAAAAGTTTTTTGCTTTTCAAGTGTTAATTGCATTGGTTATAGGAGCGCTTATCGGACATTTTTTTCCTGAACTTGGCCAAGCTTTAAGACCTGTTGGCGACGCTTTTATTCATCTTATTAAAATGATTGTTGTGCCTATTGTTTTCACTACAATTGTCATTGGGTCATCAGGCGGCGGAAGCATGAAAAAAATGGGTTCATTAGGACTTAAAACAATTATTTGGTTTGAATTCATTACCACGTTGATTCTAGGTATTGGTCTTTTACTTGCTAACACTTTAAAGCCAGGTGCCGGGCTTAATATGTCTCATCTTGCAAAGAATGATATCGCACCATTAAATGAGGGCGTTTCCAAAGTTGTTGATTTTAAAACGATGCTAGTTAACATCATCCCAAGCAACATTGTTGATGCGATGGCAAAAAGTGATTTATTAGCTGTTATATTCTTCGCTATATTATTTGGTGTGGCTGCTGGAGCCATTGGCAAAGCGTCAGAGCCGGCAATAAAGTTCATGGAGTCAGTCGCCAAAATTATGTTTAAACTGACACAAATGGTCATGGTAACTGCACCGATTGGTGTACTCGCTCTCATGGCAGCCTCTGTAGGTCAGTTTGGTATCGCCCTTTTAGTCCCTATGGCAAAATTAATTGGGGTCGTGTATCTTGGGCTTGCTATTGTTATTTTCGGTCTGTTTCCTTTGATCGCTTGGTTCTTAAAGATATCTTACTTTAAATTATTTCGAATGATATGGGATTTGTTCCTTATCGCATTTTCTACAACAAGTACGGAAACTATTCTTCCGCAGTTAATGAGTAGAATGGAGGCATATGGTTGTTCGAAACGTGTTGTATCTTTTGTTATTCCTTCTGGACTATCATTGAATTGTGATGGTTCGACATTGTACCTTTCAGTTTGCTCTATTTTCTTAGCACAAGCATTTGGAATCCCGATGGATTTTGGCCAACAGTTAATTTTAATGGGGGTTCTTGTTGCAACCTCAAAAGGAATTGCGGCTGTTCCATCCGGCTCGCTGGTTGTACTTTTAGCAACCGCCTCAGCAGTAGGGCTTCCTGCAGAAGGCGTCGCCATTATCGCAGGCATTGACCGTGTGCTGGATATGGCACGTACTGCCTGTAATACACCCGGACATGTTCTCGCTTGTATTGTGGTTTCAAAGTGGGAAAAAGAGTTCCGTCAGCAGGAATGGGTTAATACTCAAACTGAACAATCCAGCATTCGACAGGCATAAGAGAAAAGTTACTTATTCTCAAAGTTGAGGTGATGGTCTTCGGACCTCACCTTTTCTGCTCCGAGTTTTCAGTCGATGATTCTCACTTTTTTATTTATTGTGACAATGGTGCTTCTAAAATCTAGTTGCCCCGGTAATAAGATTTTTGCAGGCTTCAATCGGTTCAACACTTCTTACCAAGAATGTTTACAATGTGGCTGAGTTTAGCTATGTTCCAGTCGTAGGTCTGGATGTAGCCAAAGGTGAAAGTGAAGCTCATGTCTTTTTATTCATTAAACCGTTTATGCTATATACATCAACCTGCAAATCAAAAAATTCCATTATCTTGACAGTGGTTATTAACTTTGAGATAAATGTAGAAAAGATCAAAGGAAAAGCCAGTCTTCTCGTTAGAACGCAAAGGATTGCTACATGACAACATGAATCATGTACATAAGTCTTAACGAGATCAGTAAAGCTGCAAATATGCATTCTAATTAAGGATCGGGCTTTTCACCATGGCAAACCGGTACCGAAGTCCTTTGCCAGCTTCCCACTTTCTTTTCTTCTTTTTTTTCGGTTCGCTGCTCTCTCAGCTGCAGAATTGAATAATCCTTTTTCCTCATCCGTTTCTGGAATTACTTTTGGAACGAGGGTAGGCTTACCATCTTGATCAACTGCGACCATTGTTAAAAAAGAAAGTGCGCATACATTCCGTTCTCCTGATAATAAATCCTCTGCTATTACTTTTACAAATACTTCCATAGAAGTTCTGCCTGCATATGTAACAAAAGCCTCTAGACAGACGGCATGACTGACATGAATAGGGTGTAAGAAGTCTACAGAATCAGTCGAAGCTGTAACCGTATTTCTACGGGAATGGCGCATTGCGGCAATTGAAGCTACATCATCTATATAAGCCATTAGTTTTCCACCAAACAACGTTCCATGATTGTTTGTATCCGGTGGTAACACAATGCTCGTTTTTACTACAAATGAATCCCTGCATTTTTTTTGATCTATCATAAAATAACGACCTTTCTTTTTTTTTATAGGAAGTTAGCAGTTTCCTGAAATATGCATAGGGAACTATTTATCATCTTGGTATTTAATTACTTTTATATGTTCATAGGTTTTTTTAACAACCATTAATAGTTGATCATCATCCATATGGTCAGTAATTTCATTAGGTTTTTCACTTCTTTCCTCCGCCAAAAGAGCCAACTCCTTTCTCAACCACAGTATTAACGTTAGTTTTGTATTTCAATCAAATTGTAATTCCAATTGCCAAATTGTTACTTACTGCAAAGGGATGTTGCACAGTTTTCCTTTCTTAATGTATTTTTTACATCCCAGCAAGTCTTACAATTGAAGATCCTGATGGCAATCTCATTCTTATACAGATAAAAGTAGAGAAGATATTTAACGATCATATACCGTGTAGTACGAAGATGATACAGGATTTTTAAACTTTCGGTTGAATTATCTAATACGATAAACACTGAAGGAGTGAAAAAAATGATTATGTCAAAGAAGGACTATTTTGAAATGATGGAAGGCAACAGAAGATTGACTCTAAGAGCTATTGAGGCGTTTCCGGAAGACAAATTTTTTGAGTATACACCCGATGAAAAGCTTCGCCCCTTTTCCGAAATGATAAAAGAGATTGTGAATATCGAAAGCGGTTATATGCACGGTGTGGCATTGGATAAGTGGGAGTACAAGGATGTATTTGAAGGGGCAAATAAAAAGGAAGAATTTCTTCAAATCAGCCAGGAAGTTCGTGATCAAACGAGAAAGCTGTTTGAGGAAATGAATGAGGAAAGATTGAATGTGGTGATGCAAGATCCCTTCTTTGGACCGGAAATGAGCCATTTTGCACGCCTTCAATATGCATTGGAAAATGAAATTCATCATCGTGGACAGGGCTTTACATACCTTCGTCTGCTCGGAATTGAGCCTCCAGAGTTTTATGTGCGATAAGCAAGTAAGTAAACCAAACCAGAATTCAGGTTTGGTTTTTTGTTTGAATAGATGAACGGTCAAAAGGCCGGCAACAACATGGAAAGAACGGCAAGAAACATCGCGGCATCCATGAGTATTACAGGCTCCTCCTTGCTTCGCAGACGGGAAGCAAATACTTGATATCGATTTCAAATTTTGAGATAATTATTGAAGAAGCGGGTACGTTTTGTTCCCTCTTTTTCTTTTTAAATGAGAAGATATGAATACAAGCGGACGCCAAAGGGGGTTCGCTTTTTTACATAATGAAATTTTGGGGAATAGAAAAGTAAACTTATGGCCAAAGAGGAGAATCCCAATGATATTAGTTGGAGTGACCGGCTGGGGGGATCACCAGTCTTTATACACGGAAGGGACAAAATCTACCAATAAGTTAAAGTTGTACAGCGGTTATTTTCCCGTTGTGGAAGTGGATGCATCGTTTTATGCCATACAGCCGCTGAAGAATTATCAAAAATGGATTAAGGATACACCCGACCGCTTTTCATTTGTTATTAAGGCCTATCAGGGAATGACCGGACACGCCCGGGGGAAGATTCCATTTGAAACGACCAAGGAAATGTTCGACCTTTTTAAGGAGTCGATCAGGCCGGTGATGGAAGCCGGAAAGATGAAGGCGGTTCTGTTTCAGTATCCTCCATGGTTTGAATGCAACAAGGAAAGCGTTCAGATGCTCAGGTTTACGCGCGAGATGATGGAAGGAATCCCGGTAGCACTGGAATTCCGGCACCAATCCTGGTTTACGGATGAAATGAAGGATAAGACGATTGATTTTATGAGGGACGAACAATGGATCCACACCATCTGCGATGAGCCGCAGGCAGGGCAAGGTTCTGTGCCAACCGTTCTGGAACCCACGTCTTCGGATGTAACGATTATCCGGCTGCATGGGAGAAATGTACATGGATGGAACAATCATGGACAAGCTAACTGGAGAGAAGTTCGGTATCTGTACCGGTACAATGAAATTGAGCTATTGGAATGGAAACAACATGTAGAAGCGTTAGAGAAGCAGTCCAGGGAGATTGTAGTGCTGTTTAACAATAATTCCGGCGGGGATGCAGCCGATAATGCGAGACAGTTTATTGATATGCTTCATCTGGATTATGAAGGGCTTTCGCCAAGGCAGCTGGATTTGTTTTAAAGCACAGAAGCCTTGCGTTATAATCGAAATACTATACAGCTTGACCTGCCGAGTCATTGGCAGGTTCTTAAGGTTCAGGGGGCATTATGCAAAATACATTAACCATCTATCATACAAATGATATTCACAGCCATTTTGAAAGCTGGACACGTATCGTTCACCATATAAAAACGGCACAAAAAAGAATGCAGGATAAAGAAGAGTCCGTATTTTATTTTGACTGCGGTGATTTTATGGACCGGGCGAATCCGCTTACCGAGGGGACGCTGGGTCAGGGAAACACGCTTTTATTAAACCAGGCAGGAACCTTTGCAGCGACCATTGGCAACAATGAAGGGATTACACTGACTAAAGATGAACTGGATGCTCTCTATACCAAAGCGGACTTCACGGTTCTTGCTGCCAATATTTTCAACGAACAAGGGGTGCGTCCACCGTGGGCGAAAAGGTCTGAGGTTTTTACGACAAAAGATGGCCTGAAGGTTGGTGTCACTGGCGTAACCATCGCTTTTCAGGCGTTCTATGAATCTCTCGGATGGCAGGTGAAAGATCCTTTTCTTCTGTTGCCGGAGATTGTCGCTGAGTTGAAAAAGACCAGTGATATTGTCATTGTGCTTTCACATCTAGGATTGAATTTTGATGAAAGAATGGCGGAGGAAATCGAAGGGATCGATGTTATCCTGGGTGCCCATACGCATCACGTGCTTCCCCAGGGCAAGGAGATCAATGGAACACTGATCGCCCAGACCGGGAAGTTCGGCATGTATCTGGGTGAAGTTAACGTTCAATATGATACGTCTACCAAGAAAATCACATCTAAATCTGCCGTGCTGATCGATCCCTTTGATGAAGAGGAAGATCGGGAAGGGCTGCAGCTTTTAAACGAACTGATGATTAAAGGTGAGATGGAGCTGAAGCAGGAAGTTGGCACGTTAAAGAACCCTCTCCATATCTCATGGTATGAGCCTTCACCATTTGCCCAGCTGATGGCAGATGCGTTGAAAGAATGGTGCAAGACCTCTTATTCCATGATTAATTCCGGCGTCATCCTGGAAAGCCTTCCTGCAGGGCCGGTAACAAAAGGAGACCTGCACCGGATCTGTCCGCATCCGATCAATCCTTGTCTGGTGGATCTGACGGGTGATGAAATAAAGGAGATTGTGAATGCCAGTCTGAGCCAGGAAATGATTCACAGGGAAGTGAAGGGATTTGGCTTTCGAGGCAAAGTGATGGGGCGCATGGCCTTTTCTGGAATTACAGCAGAGGAAGAGCTGCTTGAAGACCGGCAGCTCCATGTAAGACGGATTGAAATGAACGGTGAACCGATCGTAGATGAAGAGGTTTACAGGGTTGCCGTGATTGACATGTTTACGTTTGGAAAGCTGTATCCTGCGATTGCTCGCAACGAGAATAAAACCTTTATGCTTCCAGAAACGCTCCGTGATTTGCTGGAATGGAAGCTTGCATCCATGATTGGGTAAAACGTGGACGCACTCTTTCTCATCTTGTACATAAAGTATAGGAGGAAAGGGGTGGAAGCGTGATTGAATTGAACCCGGTTATCATTGACGGAAACCCATTCACTGCGGTAACCGTCCAACTGCCCAAAACAAATCTGCTAGCGGTCTACAATGACAAAGGCTATATCATGTGCGGGGCTTTGGATGTTGGCCTCCTAAATGAAAAGCTCTCTGACCGCAAAATTATTGCAGGCAGAGCTGTTGGTGTGCGAACGATAGAACAGCTCATAAACGCACCGTTGGAATCCATTACAACCGAAGCTTATGCCATAGGCATAGAAGTGGGCATGTCCGGCAGGGACGCACTTTTAAAAATGGTATAAAGAAAAACTGTACTCCATTTTCGAGTACAGTTTTTTTAAATTTTATAGCGGTCTTTCATTAATTTTATCGCTATGAGGTTAAAGCACAGGACGCCTATCATGACCTGAATCCGTTTCGTATTGCTGGTAAGGATATACACAAACAAAAGATAAATGCCGCTGACAAAAAAGGCAATCTGCAAGTAATACATCCATTGTAACAGCCTTTTGAAATCCAAGGTCATCCCCCCTGTATTTCAATACCTAGTTAACTCCACTATCAGTATACCAATGATAGAGACAAAATGTGAGAAAATTTCAAAAATGTAATTAAAATGAGACAAACTTTTTTCGACTTTAATCCTCGTATTATTTAAGGTAGGATAGAGGAAATAGGAATGATTAAGAGAGGTGCACGGCTGGAATGAGACAATATCTGGATTTGCTGCAGGATACACTGGAAAATGGAACAAAAAAAGAAGATCGAACAGGTACAGGAACCATCTCGGTTTTTGGACGGCAGATGAGGTACAACCTTCAGGATGGATTTCCGGTAGTAACCACCAAAAAGTTGGCGTTGCGTTCCATCATACATGAACTGCTCTGGTTTTTAAAAGGAGATACTAACATTGCCTATTTGCGTGAACATAACGTAACCATATGGGATGAATGGGCAGATGAAAATGGCGATCTAGGGCCGGTGTACGGCCATCAATGGCGTTCATGGCAGGCACCAAACGGGGAAACGATCGACCAAATCTCCAATCTGATACATGACATCAAACATAACCCGGACTCCAGAAGGCTGCTTGTTTCTGCATGGAACCCGGCTGATGTTCCAAATATGGCACTTCCGCCATGCCATACCCTTTTTCAATTTTATGTTGCAGATGGAAAATTATCCTGCCAGCTTTATCAACGGTCGGCGGATCTTTTTCTTGGGGTGCCGTTTAACATTGCGTCATACGCCTTGTTAACCATGATGATTGCGCAGGTTTGCGATCTGGAGCCGGGAGAATTTATTCATACGGTTGGTGATGCTCACATTTACTCAAATCATCTGGATCAGGTGAAGCTGCAGTTGACAAGAGATCCAAAACCGCTGCCGGTTATGAAGCTCAACCCGGAAGTGAAGTCCATTTTTGATTTCACGATCGAAGATTTTGAGCTTGTGAATTATGAACACCATCCTAAAATCAAAGGCGAGGTTTCTGTATGATTTCCTACGTGTTCGCGATGGACAGGAACCGTTTGATTGGAAAGCAGAATAATTTGCCATGGCATCTGCCCGCAGATTTGAAACATTTTAAAAAAGTAACCATGGGCAAGCCAATTCTTATGGGCCGAAAGACTTATGAATCCATTGGAAAACCTCTGCCCGGCCGTGAGAACATTATCTTAACAAGAGATGAATCCTTTCAGTCGGAGGGGTGCACCGTTTTGCACACGGTCCAGGATGCACTGGACAGGCAGGACACGGAGCTTTGCGTAATTGGAGGATCAGAGGTCTTCCGTCTGTTTATGCCTTATGTGGAGCGTATGTACGTTACTCGTATTGATGAGTCTTTTGACGGCGATACCTACTTCCCGGCATATGATGAATCGGAATGGAACATTATTGACCGAACAACGGGGATTCTTGATGAAAAAAATAAATATCCGCATGAATTTCTTACGTTTAAAAAAAACAATGATCCCGATAAAGAATAAATAAATCCACCCGGTATCTGATGCCGGGTGGATTTTTTAATGTTTTCTGCTTGCTATGCGATCCTGCCTTTCCCAGGCACGCAGGTAAGGATAGGGATCAAATGCCCATTCTGTATAGCCGTTATCGCGGTACATGCCGTAATGCAAATGGGGTGGAAACTTACCGGAGGTGCCGGGTGGTCCGTATCCGGAGCTCCCCACATATCCGACGACCATGCCAGGTTCAACAATGCTTCCTTTTTTTATTCCTTTATTAAAGCTGGAAAGGTGGGCGAAATAGTGATAAACATTGTTGATATCGCGAATTCCGATCCGCCAGCCGCCAAACCTGTTCCATCCTTTCATTTCCACAAACCCATAGGAGGTCGCTTTCACAGGAACCCCGTAATCCGCAAAGATGTCGGTGCCTTCATGAATGCGCAGACCGCCATATCCCCTTCGGTCTCCCCAGGTATTTTTGAAGCTGTAGTTGGAGCGCAGGGGAACAACAAACGAATGGCGGGTGAGTGCGACTGTTCCATACGATTTGTAGATTTTGGCGTTTTCCATAACGATACTGACGGCTTTATCCCTTCGGTAAAAGTCCCATAAGCCGATTTTAAAATTTTCTTCATCAAAGCCGTATTTACCAATGAAATCTGAAAAGGTATAAAGCAAATCTTCATCGTTATTACGATCGGCGATCCCATCGTTGTTTCCGTCCATGCCGGCTCCGCCAAAAATCCGGATGGAACCAGGGTTCTTATCATCCATATTGGGATTAAGAGGCCCGGACCACTGAATCGGGGAGAAATAGATGCCCACTAGCCCTGAAACTTTGGGCAGGTCGGTTCTTGCACGCCGGACGCTTCGTTCGTACTGGTCAACACCTGCAAAGTAGTACCAGGGGATGTTTGTGATGGTTTCCATTTTCTTATAAAGAGCGAGCCGCTGGACGTCTTCTTTACTGTATGAAGGGGCCGCAGCCTGTGCTTGTTTGACGGGCAGAATGAACCCGATGCATGAAGCAACTAAGAAAAGTCTTAGCCATTTTTTCATGGTGAGTATATCAACTCCTTTCCTGCATCATATCTTTAGTTTGGTTGCTATAAGAAATTTCATTTTATATAAATGATGGAAATATCAGTGATTGGAGTTTTTTTGGCATGTATGTTAAAGTTCTAATGTATCTCTACTTTTACAGCATAACTGAATTCTGTTGTGCTGGATGATGAAGAATTGGAGTGAGGATCTTGGCTAAGAAGGAAGAGCACATCCGGAAACCGGAATGGCTAAAAATAAAGCTGAACACAAACGATAACTATAAGGGCCTCAAAAAAATGATGCGCGAGAAGAAGTTACATACCGTTTGTGAAGAAGCACGATGTCCCAATATTCATGAATGCTGGGCAGTAAGAAAAACAGCAACCTTTATGATACTGGGTGATGTGTGCACGCGTGCATGCCGTTTTTGTGCGGTGAAAACAGGACTGCCGACAGAGCTTGACTTGCAGGAACCGGAACGCGTGGCCGAATCCGTGGAACAAATGGGATTAAAACACGTGGTAATTACAGCGGTTGCACGAGATGATTTGAAAGATGGCGGAGCAACAGTTTTTGCCGAAACTGTACGGGCCATCCGCAAACGCAATCCGTTTTGCTCTATTGAAGTATTGCCTTCTGACATGATGGGGGTTTATGAGAATCTTGAAACATTGATGGATGCCAAACCCGATATCATGAACCACAACATTGAAACCGTTAAACGCTTGACACCAAGAGTCCGTGCACGTGCGACATATGACCGAACACTCGAATTTTTGCGTCGTGCAAAAGAAATGAACGCGAACATTCCTACAAAATCGAGCATCATGATTGGACTTGGAGAAACGTGGGAGGAAATTATTGAAACCTTTGATGATCTCCGTGCCAACAATGTAGATATCGTAACGGTAGGGCAGTATTTGCAGCCAACCAAAAAACATTTGAAAGTTCAAAAGTACTATCACCCTGATGAGTTTGCTGAACTTCGCAAAATTGCGCTTAGCAAAGGGTTTAAACACTGTGAGGCAGGGCCGCTTGTGCGCTCTTCCTATCATGCAGATGAGCAGGTTAATGCAGCCAATAAAGCAGTACAAAGCAACTAAAGAAAAAGCCGGGATTTGCATCCGGCTTTTTTTATTTGTCTCTGTTCATATCCGTATTGGACATATTTTCATTTTCACCCTTCATTTCACCATTCGGGTTCTCGCCATCACTCACTTTGTAGCCTTGCGGTGACTGCTTCATCTCTTTGATCAGCCGGTCAATAATACCTTCCGCATTGTCTGTGTCGTAGTTCACGGAGCGGTACTGTTCAAGCTTCCCGATCATCCCTTTTTTATCGGACACATAGACATGGTAATAGCGGGGGACAACTGAGAAAGCTGTTCTTTTTACGTTGTCGGCGATCGCCATTCTGTTCTTGCTTGTCGTTTCATAGGCCATAAGGACCTCTTCATCGGTCACCAGGACAGCCATGTCCTTGATGTTTGGCAGGCGGACGGCCATGTCGGTAATCATATCCGCCAATTTTTGGCGGTCCATTTTCGGTATTTTGTTAGCGGAAAGGGGTTTGGTGTTTTCGCCTTTGTATTCATGGCGCACATAGCCAAAGTCCCCGTATCTTCTGTCGGTTCCCATCGTATCATTATCGTTTTTGTACTTTTTATAATTGGTATTGGAAAATTTATATCCGCTTGTTGTTTCTTTTCTTGTATCATCATCTGAGCAGGCCGCTAACAAAGCAATACAAAAAATCAGAGGAGCAGCAAGTTTCTTTTTCATGTGGATTTCACCTCCTTCCCCTTAGGGTGACCACAATAATGAACTTTTTACAAAGAAATTGTTGGCTGTATTTTTAACGGACGTGGTAAACTATAAGGGTGAGGTGAGTTCATGATTTGTATCGGTGAGCATTGCTACGAACTGGTAGAAAATAACAAAGAGGCCTTTGACGAGGAGCAGTTGAAGTCAAGGTATAGTGAAATTTTACATAAATACGATTATCTGGTTGGCGATATTGGCTATGAACAGCTCCGGCTGCGCGGCTTTTTTGACGATGGCCATGATAAAGCGACATATGACACAAAGATCAGTACTCTGCCGGAATACATTTATGAGTACTGCAATTTTGGCTGTCCTTATTTTGTCCTGAAAAAAATAACCCCCGGTAAATAGGGGGTTATTTGCATTGCCTTACGCCTTAAAGTTTTGGTATGGTTCTTCTGCATTTTCATCCGGATCATCATGCGTCGGATGAGCACCCGGAAATTGACGTTCCAGCCCTTCGTGGAGATTTTTGTACTCATAGTTAAATGCACTATAAGACCGCTGGTTTTCCTTCCATGGTGTCGACTTTCCGAGTTTTGCATTGATAGGTGAGCCATAAGGCCCTTCCGGAAGGTCTTCTGGAAGAACATAGCGTCTTCCCGTTTCAACATTGGAAAAGTCCGTATAGGTCTCTTCATCCTTGTTATACAAAACAACCATTCCCTTCAGGCAGGATCAGGATGGAAAATTTCCATCCTTCTTACATTGCCCATGGAATGGCTTTTTTGTGCAGGTTTTAAAAAATTCCCATTATAGGGTTTCGTATAAAAATTCCCGGAGTTCCTGAGCTTCTTCTTCCGTCAGATTGTAGGCATGCTCCAGATAGCCTTCTTGATCCAAATCATCTTCTCCAATAATAGCGAAACGGCTGCCTTGCATATCGAGGATTAAGCTCTTGCCATAGTGTCTTCCTGTTTTGACAATGGCGAGATCAAATCGCGTATTTGTACCCATGAAGCTGACAAACCGCGTTTCTGATTTTTCTGTATCGTCATATAGAAAAAAACGTTCTTCTGCCATGTTCAGACCTCCTTGCCATCGGCCAGTTGCTTCTTTTCCATTTCATCATAGCAGACAACTGAAAAGTTGCAAATAGCATCCTGCTCACCCAATTTGTATTCCGATTTGTGATAAACTAAAAAGGAAGGACATTAACAAGGCAGGGTGGATGCTATGTATTTTGTAGACAGAAAGAAAATTGAACAAAACCTGGTATATCTTGAATTTTTGCTGAAGCATCTGGATGAACTTTCAGGCGGCGGATCTTCCATTGAGAAATTGGCATTGGAGCGTTCGGCACATGTCATTATTGAAGGCATGATGGATGTGGGGAATGCAATGATTGATGGATTTATTATGAGAGACCCAGGCAGCTATGATGACATCCTTGATATTTTGGAAGATGAGAAAGTCATCACCGCGCCAGACGCAAAAGGGTTGAAACAGGTCATATCACTAAGGAAAATGCTTGTGCAGGAGTTCTCAAATGTGGATCATGATGCCATCCATTCCATACTGGCAGACAACAAAGACCCACTGAACAACTTCCCTTTCAGAGTACGAAGCTACATTGAAAAAGAACTGGGTCCTGTTTCAGCGTTTTTACCGGAGGATCAACAATAAGCAGCGTTTTTAAACATTTTTGTTTAAAATGTACTTTTGATGATTGATGTTGTAAGATAGGGGGAAGGAAGGTGATGGTTTATGGCTATGGCTAATAACACCTCTACCCGTTCAGAACTCATTCATTTATTAAAGCGCTATCGAAAATTAACCGTTACGGAAATGGCGGGCCAGCTCGGGATTACCGAAATGGCTGTACGCCGCCATTTAAATACATTAGAGAGAGACCGACTGATTGAATCCACTCTTGTCCGGCAGGCGATGGGCCGTCCGCTGAGTGTGTATCAGTTATCCGAAGCAGCTGATGAACAGTTTCCCCGCAATTACTCAGGTCTGACTGTGGAGTTTATGAAGGACATTCAGGAAATTGCAGGCGATAAAGCGGTCCAAGAACTGTTTGTACGCCGGGAAAACCGCTTGAATGAAAAGTATAAAAAACGGATGGAGAATAAAAGCTTCGAAGAAAAAGTTGCCGAACTCGCCACGATCCAAAATGAAGCCGGCTATATGGTGGAATGGGAAAAGACCGAAGACGGACAATTTGAATTAAAGGAGTTTAACTGTCCTATTGCCAAAGTGGCAAATGAATACCAACAGGCCTGTTCCTGTGAACTGTCTCTGTTCCAAAAAATGCTTGGCACAGAGAAGATCGAACGGACACAGTGCTTGGCAAAAGGCGGCTCCTATTGCAAATACTTGATATCTGAAGAGTAAAACGCTTAAATACCCTATCGGCAGAGCAGTCGATAGGGTTTCTTTTTTAGTAGTAAATAAAGAAAGGAGCCTGTTTTTTTGCTGCAGGCTCCTTTCTTTATTCATTATTGAACCTTTACAATCACGCGTCCTTTGTTGTTGCCTTCTACCGTAGCGCGTAAAATATCCGGAAGCTCATCAAGGGTGACTTCTTGTCCCATTTTATCCGCTGCATGCTCAGTTTTTAAATCTGTGGCAATTCGCTCCCAAATGGTATTCCTGACCGGTGCCGGACAAAAAACCGAATCGATTCCGAGAAGGTTAATCCCTCGTAAAATAAAGGGATGTACTGTGGTATGAACATCGGTTCCCCCTGTCAGTCCGGAAACCGCAACAGAACCGCCGTATTGAATCGAGCTCAGAAGGAATTCAAGTGTTTTTCCTCCTACTGGATCAACAGCTGCTGCCCAGCGCTGGGAATAAAGGGGTCTGTTATCTTTTTTCACCACTTCATCACGGTCAATGATGTCAATCGCTCCAAGTTCTTTTAAATACCTGTGCTCTGATTCCTTGCCGGTACTTGCTGTGACACGGTAGCCAAGATTGGAAAGCATGGCTACCGCTTGGCTGCCCACGCCTCCGGTTGCTCCCGTCACTATAACAGAGCCGCTTTCTGGAGTTATTCCGTGCTCCTGAAGGCGATGGACCGACAGTGCAGCAGTGAAGCCAGCAGTTCCATAAAGCATTGCATCTTTTAACGTGAGTCCCTCGGGAAGGGGAACCACCCATTCCGCGGGAACTCTTGCGTATTCACTGTACCCGCCAAAATGGGAAACACCGAGCTTATAGCCCGTTACAAGAACCTCGTCCCCTTCCTGAAAGTCAGGTGAAGAAGAATGGGAAACGGTTCCTGACAAATCAATTCCGGGAATCATGGGGTAGTTGGTTACGATGGAACTTTTATTTTGTGCTGCCAGTCCATCTTTATAATTGACGCTTGAATAAGCCACCCTTATGGTGACTTCGCCTTCTAGAAGATCGTCGAGAGATAACTCCTTTTTTGTAATATCGACCTGATCATTGTTTTTCTCGAGAACGATGGCTTGAAATGACATGAAATTCCTCCCTTTATATGACTATCATCTAATAAGTAATACCCTTTCATCAGATCGGGTTAAACGGCAGAAATATTTATTTTTACTATTTTACATATTCATGTTTGTTGGAATACCTTTATTAATCGCTGCTCTCCCGGGAATTTTAGTTATACTTTTAACCTGGTGGTTTAGGAAACAGAAATTATCTTTATTCAATCGCTGGTTACATGATGGCTACAAAAAACTTTCGCCACGGCAAAACTCTGTAAAAATAAAAAACAATTGACACGAAGGATAAAGTTCAGTATTATTCAAACTAACTTAATATTCAGATGTATCTTATCCAGAGAGGTGGAGGGACTGACCCGATGATACCCGGCAACCAGCAGGAATGCATGGTGCTAATTTCAGCAGAACAGTATGTTCTGAAAGATGAGAGCCGACGGTGTAAACTGCGACCTCTTCTTTTGGAAGGGGTCTTTTTTTTAGGCTCTTAAAGAACAAATACATATTAAGAAGGAGAGATGGAACATGAGTGAAGAAAGAGAATACGGGTTTGAAACGATTTCATTGCACGAGGGGCAAAAAGTGGATCCAACAACAGGGGCAAGAGCAGTTCCGATCTACCAGACAACATCCTATCAGTTTGACAGTACAGAGCATGCTGCGAATTTGTTTGGACTTAAAGAATTTGGAAACATCTACAGCCGGATCATGAACCCGACGCAGGACGCGTTTGAGCAGACCATCGCCAAGCTAGAAGGAGGAGTTGGGGCGCTTGCGGTTGCGTCCGGTCAGGCAGCCATTACCTATTCCATCGTAAATATTGCAGGTGCCGGAGATGAGGTTGTTGCCTCAGGTTCCTTGTACGGGGGAACGTATAACCTGTTTGCCAATACGCTGCCAAAGCTTGGGA
Source organism: Fictibacillus sp. S7 (assembly GCF_004127935.1). NCBI lineage: Bacteria > Bacillati > Bacillota > Bacilli > Caryophanales > Fictibacillaceae > Fictibacillus > Fictibacillus sp. S7. The sequence continues at coordinate 4,441,303 of NZ_QJKL01000001.1, forward strand.
TAAAAGTGAACTTTGCCGAGCTCGATAACCTGCAATCCTTTAAGGATGCCATCACAGAAAAAACAAAAGCCCTTTATATAGAAACGATCGGAAATCCAAAGATTGATGTGGCGGATATTTCAGCGATTGCGGATATTGCACACGAAGCGGGTGTGCCGCTGATTGTGGACAACACATTTGCCACACCTTATCTTTGCCGTCCGATTGAACATGGAGCCGATATTGTGGTCCATTCAGCAACCAAATTTATCGGCGGGCATGGTACGTCCATTGGTGGCTTGATTATTGATTCCGGAAAATTTGACTGGACCAACGGCAAGTTTCCAGGATTGACAGAACCGGATAACAGCTATGGAGGCGTAGTTTATACAGAAGCGGTCGGACCATTGGCGTATATCATTAAAGCACGTGTTCAGCTTTTAAGAGACCTTGGATCTTGCGTATCGCCATTCAACTCCTTCTTGTTCATTCAGGGGCTGGAGACACTGTCTCTGCGGGTAGAACGCCATTGCGAAAATGCATTGAAAGTGGCGAAGTTCCTGCAGCAGCATCCTGCAGTTGATTGGGTCAACTATCCTGGCCTCGAAGACAATCAATACCATGAGCTGGCAAACAAATATTTGCCAAAAGGTGCGGGAGCCATTCTTACGTTTGGTGTAAAAGGCGGAGTCAAAGAAGGAAGCAAACTCATCGAAAATGTGAAACTTTTCTCCCACCTTGCCAATGTAGGAGATTCAAAATCCCTCATCATCCACCCGGCGAGTACAACGCATCAGCAGTTGACTGAGGAAGAGCAACGCAAAGCAGGAGTTGCTCCTGAGATGGTAAGGCTTTCGGTTGGTATTGAAACGATTGATGATATTATTTATGATCTCGAACAGGCGCTTGCTGTCATCAGCCCTGTTCCAAGCGGTCAATAAGACGTCATACCCAACAAAGAAAGAAAAAAACAGGAGGGGCAAGCCAGTTACCCTCCTGTTTTTCTATGAAAGCTGTTGTTCTGCCATTTGAATGAGGCGTTTTGTGATTTCTCCACCTACTGATCCATTTTGTCTTGCAGCCGTATCCGGCCCAAGGTTAACGCCAAATTCTCTTGCAATCTCCATTTTCATTTGATCCAGTGCATTTTGTACGCCTTGAACAACTGTTTGGTTTGTATTTTCAGCCATATGATGCCCTCCTTTTTTTATAGAATGTGTAGTATATGGAAAAATATACATGATGAGGAAAATGATTGGTTTGCCAATCTCAATCTTTGTTAGAAACCGTTTATATTTGGTACACTAAAGCCGTTAATAAAAAAGGAGTCAAGATGATGAAAAGTTATAAAGGATATTTAATTGATCTGGATGGAACCATGTACAGAGGAAAAGAACGAATTGATGAAGCGGTGGAATTTGTAAAAGAATTAAACCGCAGAGAGCTGCCATATCTGTTTGTAACCAACAATTCTTCCAAAACCAAAGAAGAAGTGGCAAGAGTGCTTCAAAATTTTGAAATTCCCGCAACATCTGACCATGTATATACGACCAGCATGGCAACGGCCAATTACATTGAAAAGCTGAAACCAAATGCAAGCGTATATTGTATTGGGGAAGAAGGAATTCGCCAGGCTCTTGAAGAGAAAGGCTTCACTCTGACCTCTGAACAGCCTGACTTTGTCGTGATGGGAATCGACCGCTCCATTAATTACGAAAAATTAGCACTGGCCTGTCTGGCTGTAAGAGGCGGCGCCCATTTTATTTCGACCAATGGAGACATTGCATTGCCGACGGAAAGAGGTCTTTTGCCTGGCAACGGTTCACTAACCTCCGTAGTTGCTGTTTCCACACGAACCGAGCCTGTGTTTATCGGCAAGCCTGAAGCAGTCATTATGGAAATGGCACTTGAACAGCTTGGCACATCCAAAGAGGAAACCTTAATGATCGGTGACAATTACGATACCGATATTCTTGCCGGAGTCCGTTCCGGTCTTGATACTCTTCTTGTCCATACAGGGGTCACTCTTAAAGAACATCTCACAGATGTAGAGGTTCAGCCGACCTATACCGTCAATGGCCTGGATGAATGGAAAGCATTTGAATAAAAGAAACAGCACCCTGAAGGATACTCCTGTTGTTTTTCAACAATGGGAGGCATTTTCCTAAAAGGTGCTGTTTTTTATTCTGTATTTGCTGCACGGTGGGCAAGACGGCTCGATGCTGCGGCGGCAATCGCTCCCACAATATCATCCAGAAAGGTGTGAACTTTTCCACTGGATTTGTCATTCAGTTTTTCCAGTATACCGGGTTTTTGTTTATCAATAAATCCGTAATTGGTAAAACCGATCGATCCGTATATGTTAACAATGGATAATGCAATCACTTCATCGATACCGTACAGGCTCTCATCCCGTTCCAGAATTTCTTGAAGCGGTCCCTCAAGCATCTTTTTTTCGGCGAGCATGTCAAGCTGTATTCCAGTCAGTATGGCGTTTTGTACCTCCCGCTTGGCAACTACCCGTTCCACGTTATGCAGACAGACGGACAATTCCAGGTCCGGATGGTAAGGTACCTGAAGAAAATAAACAAGCTCTGCGATATCTTTTAATGTTACGCCACGCTCAGTAAGCAGGCGCATGGCCGTTTCCTCAACATTCTCTACCTTTTTCTCTCTCATAAAAATCTCCTTATCTTCCGCGACGTTTGGGTTTTTATAGTATATGTGTCCATACCTAACTTATGAGTCCAGCCAAAAATTAATAACCAACCGTGCAGTTGGGTCATAGACTATAATTATTGATGAACTTGGGGTGAGGGCTGTGTTCGAAAGAGACGTTTATCATCATTATCAATTATATTGCGAAGGCAAGCGAAACATCAGCGGATACCGGTATTTTGTTTCTGGCGGGGAACCGTACCTTGTTGTTCCGCAAAAAAAGATCACGATCGACCGGATCGAAGAGATCGTGTACTTCAGCGATTATTTAAGATATAAGGGAGAAACCGGAATTGCGGGGCTTTTTCCAACGATGACCAACATGCCCAATGCGAATATTGAAGGTGAATCCATCCTGTTGTTTAAGATTGAACAATCCGAGCGGGATGCTTCTGAAAAAAAGCCAATGGGTGAGGAACTGGCCCTCTTTCACAGAAACGGTAAGGATCTGCCTCCGCCGCCTGTTCCGACTGAAAGTTATTTGTTTGGAAGCTGGGCGGTGCTTTGGATGAACCGGGTCGATCAGGCAAAGGAATGGTACCAGGAGGTTTTTTCCAAGCCGGTGAAAAACGAGTTTGATACCTTGTTTTTAACCACGTTTCCGTATTTTGAAGGATTATCCGAGAATGCCATTCAGTACATTATTGATTACAACCTGGAGGATTCCATGAGGGAGGAAGAAGGGCCCTCCATAGTGCACGAACGTTTTCAAGAGAACTCCTGGCTGCAGTTTGACAACGATTATGTAAAACTTCCTACTGGTTGGGTGCTTGATCACCCTGTCCGTGATATGGCAGAATGGATTCGCTCATGCGTGTATCAAAGAAACTTCAGCCCGGACATTGTCACAACCTTCCTGGATGAGTATGAAAAGGTGACTCCGTTAAAAAGAGAAGGATGGAGATTGCTGTATGGAAGGCTTCTTTTTCCTGTCTGGTATTTTGATATGATCGAAAACCATTACAAAAATGAACGGGAGATTGGCAAAGAACTGTCTCAGCATAAATTTACGGAGTATTTGCTGATGGAAGAACAGAATGAAGCGTTTTTACGCTCCTTTTTCCCGATGATCGGTCTTCCTGCAGACCGTCTGCAGATTCCCGTAGTGGATTGGCTGATCCCCAACTGACGTAAGTGCTCTATTTAAAGAGCGCTTTTTTCTTTTGAAATGAAAGCAGAAACATGAGAAAATAAGGAAAAACGCTTGGAGTGCTAGCATGAAACCGTATATATTTATTACAAGAAAAATTCCTGAAGCATCGTTGAACGAATTACAGAGGATGGCTGATGTGACCATGTGGGAGGAGGAATTGAAGCCAGTGCCCCGTGACCGTTTGCTTAAAGAAGCAGCAAAAGCAACCGGCCTGCTTACCATGCTTTCAGACAAAATTGATGCAGAGCTGATGGATCAGTCGCCAAATCTTAAAGTGGTTGCCAATCTCGCGGTTGGCTATGATAATATCGATATTCCTTATGCTGATAAAAAAGGGATGATCATCTGCAACACACCAGACGTTCTTACAGATACAACCGCGGATTTGACGTTTGCTCTATTGATGGCCACAGCGAGAAGGATTACGGAGGCTGCACAGTATTTAAAAGAAGGAAAATGGACGGGCTGGAGTCCTTTGCTGCTTGCAGGGACAGATATTCATCACAAAACATTGGGTATTGTGGGAATGGGTCGCATTGGGGAAGCTGTTGCCAAAAGAGCGGCCGGTTTTGATATGAACATCCTGTACCACAATCGCAGCCGGAAAGAAGAAGCGGAACGAAAGCTCGGATTGTCCTACCGCTCGTTTGAAGACTTGCTAAAAGCGTCGGATTATGTGGTTTGTCTTGCCCCCCTAACCGAAGAAACAAAAGATTTGTTTGATGAAAAGGCATTTCAAATGATGAAGTCATCCGCTTTGTTTATCAACGCGTCCCGTGGGGGAGTTGTGGTTGAAAATGCGTTGGACAAAGCTTTGACTAAAGGGTGGATCAAAGGGGCAGGGCTCGATGTATTTCGTGAAGAACCGATTCATCCGGAACATTTCCTATTAAAACATGACAATCTGGTTGCCCTTCCCCATATTGGGAGCGCAAGCCTGGAGACGCGGATGCAAATGGCCCGGTTAGCGTGCAAAAATATTGAGAACGTTCTGCAGGGACTTACACCTCCTGCCCCAGTAAACGTCCAGGATGCATAATGGGCAAGTCCTTCACTTCGAAGGTGGCTTCATCCGGTAAGGAGCAGTAAAATGGTGGCTTTCAACTTCAAGCTGCCCTTATCTCCTCTGTGTTTGGAAACGCTTCCAAAATCTTTACAAAAATTCTGGTTGTGCCTAGCTTAAATTACGTCTACAATTGTCCTTAATATAAAAACAAATGTATTTCTAGTAAGGACAGGAGTGTTGGCAATGGTTCAGAACGTATCTGTAGGATTATTGGGACTTGGGACAGTAGGGAGCGGTGTCGTTAGAATGGTGGAAGGGCATCAGGAAGAATTGCTCCATCGTGTAGGCTGTCCTGTCTACATAAAAAGAGTGCTTGTTCAAAATCTCGACAAGGAGCGGTCATGCCAAATCAACCCCGAGCTGTTGACGAGTACGGCGGATGAGGTCGTTAGTGATCCCGAAATTGATGTAGTGATCGAAGTAATCGGCGGAATTGAGCGGGCCAGAGAATATATTCTGCAGGCACTTAGCAATAAGAAGCATGTAATCACGGCCAACAAGGACCTGATGGCTCTCCACGGCGCTGAACTTTTATCAGCAGCTGAAGAAAATGGATGCGACTTATTTTATGAAGCGAGTGTGGCCGGTGGAATTCCGATTATTCGTACGCTGGTGGATGGACTGGCATCCGACCGGATAACAAAAATGATGGGGATCGTTAACGGAACCACCAATTATATATTAACGAAAATGGACAAGGAAAATTTAACCTTTAAAGAAGTATTAAAAGAAGCACAGGAACTTGGTTATGCGGAGGCAGATCCCACTTCTGATGTGGAAGGAATTGATGCGGCACGCAAAATGGCCATCCTGGCTTCTCTCGGTTTCTCCATGAACATTCATCTGGACGATGTAGAGGTTAAAGGCATTTCAAGCATCACAAGCGAAGACCTGGAATATGCCCGGCAGTTCGGTTATTCCATGAAGCTCATCGGAAATGCAAAAAAAGACAATGGCAAGGTGGAAGTGAGTGTAGAACCGACGTTGCTGCCGGATACACACCCCCTTGCATCCGTGCAAAATGAATACAATGCCGTTTATATTTATGGCGAGGCCGTCGGAGAAACCATGCTGTTCGGCCCGGGTGCCGGCCAGCTTCCGACCGCAACCTCCATTGTCTCAGACTTAGTAGCTGTCGTAAGGAATATGCGCTTGGGCGTCAATGGCAAAAGCGTTGTAGCTCCCCAATTTGATAAACAGCTTAAGAAGGACGATGAAATTACAGGCAAGTATTTTTACCGTCTTCATGTGAAGGATGAAGCAGGCACGTTCTCTGCGTTGACATCAATCTTCGCCAATAATGAAGTAAGCTTGGAAAAGCTGCTTCAGAAGCCGGTTGGAGATAACGGTGTGGCTGAGGTTGTCCTAGTGACCCATACGACCAGCAAGCAGCAAAACGACAACATCTATCAGCAGCTCAGGGATTCCGGAGTTGTCAATCAAATCAAAAGCCACTATCGCGTAGAAGGAGGAGCACAATGAGCTACAAAGGATTAATTCATAAATATAAGGACTTTTTACCAGTTACAGATAAAACACCTGAACTTTCGTTACAGGAAGGAAATACACCGCTTATTCCACTTGAACATCTTTCCAAAGAGTGGGGAATCGAGCTCTTTGTAAAATATGAAGGAGCTAATCCCACAGGATCCTTTAAAGACCGTGGTATGGTAATGGCCGTGGCCAAAGCCAAAGAAGAAGGCAGCAAAGCGATCATTTGCGCTTCAACAGGGAATACAAGTGCAGCAGCAGCTGCGTATGGGGCGAGAGCGGGACTTCGCTGTCTTGTGGTTATCCCGTCAGGAAAAGTTGCCCTTGGCAAGCTGGCGCAGGCAAAAATGTACGGTGCTGAAGTATTCGAGATCGAAGGGAATTTTGATGAAGCGCTCCAAATGGTGCGCAAATTGAGTGAAGAAGAACCATTAACGCTAGTCAATTCAGTAAACCCATTCCGTCTGGAGGGCCAGAAGACTGCAGCCTTTGAAATTGTGGATGCGCTTGGCTCTGCTCCGGATGTTCTTGCTATTCCTGTGGGAAATGCCGGAAACATTTCAGCGTATTGGAAAGGGTTCAAGGAATATCACGAAAAATTAGGAAGCGGGCTTCCTCAAATGCAAGGATTTCAAGCGGAGGGAGCAGCACCGATTGTAAACAAGGCCGTTGTGAAGAACCCTGAAACCATTGCGACTGCCATCCGTATTGGAAACCCTGCCAGCTGGAATTTCGCGCTGGAAGCCGTAGAGCAGTCAAGCGGCGGCGTTAATAGCGTTTCCGATGAGGAAATTGTGGAAGCTTATCATCTGTTGGCCAGAAAGGAAGGCGTCTTTGCAGAGCCGGCTTCCTGTTCTTCCATCGCAGGCGTATGGAAACTTGTTAAAAGCGGCCAGCTTGCTCCGGGAACAAAAGTTGTGGCGGTATTGACTGGAAACGGCTTGAAAGACCCTGAAACAGCGATGGACACAGTTACGGTCAATCCTGTGAAAGTATCTAATCAACTGGAGGATTTGAGGGAGGCCATGAAGGGTTGTGTATTACAATGACCTTTGCTCCTTTTTCCATCCAAGTGCCAGGAAGTACGGCTAATTTAGGGCCAGGATTTGACTCTGTGGGTATGGCGCTTTCGATGTATTTAACCGTCAATGTCTTTCCATCGCGCGAGCAGAAGATCACATACTTTGGCAAAGAGCTTCAGAGCCTGAATGGTGAAAAGGATAATTTGATACTCCAAGCTGCATCCATGGTAGCCGATGCCTATGATAAAGAGATGCCTTGCTGTTCACTTGAGGTGGAAAGCGAGCTCCCTTTATCCAGGGGGTTGGGAAGCAGTGCAGCAGCGATAGTGGCAGGGATTGAGTGGGCAAACCGTGTGCTTTCTCTGTCACTCTCTAAGGAGGAGAAAACGCTCTTTGCATGCAAGATGGAGGGGCATCCTGATAATGTAGTGCCTTCATTAATTGGTGGACTGGCGATCAGCTGGTATGATGAAAACCAGGTGGAGACAGTTCATGTTACGGATTTATCGGTTGAATTGGTTCTCACCATTCCCTCATTTGAGCTTGCTACGAGCATGGCGAGAGAAGCATTGCCTTCAAGTTTGGCGCACTCGGAGGCTGTTCAGGCCAGTGCGGTCAGCAATGTATTGGTAGCTTCACTGCTCAGGGACGATTGGAAAAGGGCAGGGAAGATGATGAACAAGGATCGGTTTCACGAGCCATACCGGCAGCAGTGGTTTCCCGATTTTACAGAGATCAAAGAAAAAGCCGCTGAAGCCGGCGCATACGGGTCCGCCATCAGCGGTGCGGGACCTGCCATGGTTTCTTTTGTACCTGCTGGTTCAGGGGAAAGGGTATGCGAACAGATCGCCAACGCATTTGAAGGCTATGAATGCAAGGCGGTTTCTCCTGATGTGAAAGGCGTTCTTGTCCAGCAGCTTAGTCTTCCGGCATAAATAAAACCCCCGTGCCTATGAACTGTCACAGTTCACTGGGCACGGGGGTTTTTTGTTGGCGATTTTTAGAATACTTGTTCCAATTCAACAACGCCAGGTACTTCCTCAAGCAAAGCACGCTCGATACCAGCTTTTAGTGTAATAGTGGAGGAAGGGCAGCTTCCGCAAGCACCCATAAGACGGACTTTTACAATTCCATCTTCAAGGTCAACGAGCTCCACGTCTCCGCCGTCACGAAGCAAAAATGGGCGTAATTTATCTAGAACTTCTTCAACTTGCTCACGCATAGAAACTTCAGTAGCCATAATAAAAAACTCCTTTCATAAACAACTTACCCTTATTATACGGGTTTTGATTCAAAAAATCCATGTGCGTGCATCACAACATTTAAAAAGTATTCACCTTTATTAACTTCCCGGAATCGATTACAATTAAACGTGCAGGGACTTTTAAGCTGGGGTGAGGCGAATGGACATGAAACAGATTACGATCAAGGTATTCGGCGGTGAACAGAAATGTGCAAGCTGCGTGAATTTGCCATCTTCCAAAGAAACAGCGGAATGGCTGGAAGCGGCCATTTCACGTAAATATCCTGATCAACTTTTTACCATCGAATATATTGATATCTTTTCATCGGTTGAAGGGGAGAATCAGAAGTTTGCACATCAAATTGTGGAAGAAGAGCTCTTTTATCCTGTGGTTGTTATTAATGATGAAATTGTAGCTGAGGGCAACCCAAGGCTTAAGGATATTTATGCCATCATGGAACTGAACGGTTATAAGGATGCAGGCTGAGACAATGTCTTTACCTTCTATGAAAACCCCGCAGGGATGAGCCCTGCGGGGTTTTTACAATCATTTTAGTTTTGATATTTATAAAGCCATAGAATACCGGATTTCAAAAGACGAGGCACACGTCCGATGAGAGAAGCACCGCCCATGGTTCCAAAACCGCTCTTCTTCCCTAAAGAACCCATAACTCCCTTAAGTTTAATTTCTTCGAGTTCAGGCATCGGCTGATTTTTCCACTTTTTAAGAAGAATATCTGAAATTTGCTCTGCTTGTTCCTCAGCAAGCTGGGCGCTTGGGGAGAAAGCCATGCTGGCACAGTCGCCTACGACATACACATCTTCGTTATTCGGAAGGTGGTGGTACTTCGTCAGTTTAACACGGCCTTGTTGGTCTTTTTCCACATCAAGGTCGCGAACCAGCTTGTTGGGCTGAATGCCGGCAGTCCACACAATCGCATCACATTCAATGGCTGTATCATGGTTGTACAGAACATTCTTTTCCACACGAGTAATGTTGGAATTATTAACAACTTCAACGCCATGCTGAATGAACCAGTTCTGAACATAGTTGCTCAAACGGGGTTTAAAACCATTAAGTATGATTGGGCCACGGTCGAACAGAATAATTTTAAGGTCTGAACGGCTTTCATGCAGTTCACTGGCAAGCTCCACGCCGCTTAGGCCGGCGCCTACCACACCTACAACCCCATTATGAGGGAGATTGTTCAAGACCTGATACGTTTCACGAGACTTGTCCACACTCTGGATGCTCAATGTATATTCTTGCGCTCCAGGGACATTATGGTATTTATCCTCACAGCCAAGGCCAATGATTAATTCATCATATGCCACGGGTTCGTCATCTGCAAGCTGGACTTGTTTGTTGTTAAAATCAAGTTCAGTCACGATTCCGTATTTTATTTTAAGCTGTGGGTGTTCCGGGAAAGGAACACGAATATGGTGGTCAGAAATCGTTCCAGCCGCCAGTGCATAATATTCTGTTTTCAAACAATGATAAGGCTGCTTGTCAATTAAGGTAATTTGGACGTCGGTTGGAAGCTCTGGAGAATTTAACAGACGCTTTAAGATTCTCATTCCTCCATATCCTCCGCCAAGCAATACAAGGTGTTTCATTGTCTTTCCCTTCTTTCTATGGCACTATGTGTAAATAATGGCAACAATAATCGCAATAATACCGCAGTTTTTAAGGCTTCACAGGAAGCGATTTCACATTCAAACACTTCTTAGTATAGCATTTTACTATAAATTCTCAACTGTTTTCCTAAAAACAAAAGGAAGAAGTAAAAGGGTTTGACGGACAAGCCGGAGCGATATACGATAGAAAAGTAAGGCGAGGTGATAAGATGAGACCGATTATTGAATTTTGTGTCAGCAACCTGGCCAACGGTTCGCAGCGTGCACTTGAAAAACTGGAACAGGATTATGATCTCGATGTGATTGAATACGGCTGTCTCGGATATTGTGGTCAGTGTGCCCGTTCTCTATTCGCATTGGTCAATGGTGATATTGTGCGCGGGGAGACGCCGGACGAGCTGGTAGAAAATGTTTATAAATTTCTTGAAGAAAATCCAATGTTTTAATCATAATAAAAAGCTGGCTCATTCATCGAGCCAGCTTTGTTTTTATTTATGATGAATGTTGATATTGTTTGTTCAGCCAAGGCTGGAGCCTTGAATACAAGATGACAAATAGGATTGTGATGATCATGCCTTTAATCACATTAAACGGCGCAATACCTACCAGTATAAGGTTCAACATCGCTTCACCGGACATTTGCGGGGAGTTCAGGAACCAGGTGTAGGCAGGAAGAATCAGTACATAATTCAATAATGCCATCATTAAAGTCATCATGACTGTACCGACAATTAAACCGGCAGACAGACTTTTCGTTGAACGGTGCTTTCTGTAGAAGTAGGACACAGGAACAATGAAGATGGTTCCGGCGATAAAATTCGCCATTTCACCAACAGGCACTCCGGTCATGTTGCCGACGATCCCATAATGAAGAACGTTTTTAATTCCCTCAACTGCCAGGCCGGCAAGAGGGCCGAATACGATTGCTGCAAGCAATGCAGGAACTTCACTGAAGTCAATCTGCAAAAAGGCAGGCAATCCCGGAAATGGAAAATCTAATAATTGTAGTACGTACGCAATGCTGCTTAGCATGGAAACAGCCACCATCTTATACACTTTTCCCTTGTGCATGTTGAAATCTCTCCTTTGTTGCGCCATCTTTGATTTCAAATGCAGTGCACGCTTCTACAATAGAAAACCCTTAGCGGATAGAACGCTAAGGGAGAGTAGTCAGGCATCGTCAAATAAACATTTCAAGGTGATGTGTATCTCCTTAAAACGTACTGAGCGAGGGCTCAGTCATTTTGCAATAGCTCACTTTATTGCAAATCAACCGAACCGTGCACCGTCATCTTCTCCCATCCAGACTGTACTGTCGGCTCTGGAATTACACCAGATCAGCAAATAAGAAAAGCAAAGATGTCTAGCTTCAACGCTTAGACAGGCGTTTCAGCTTTTCTTACAGCTCACGGGCTGATGAAGAGGGAATCTTCAAATACCGCCGGTCGGGAATTTCACCCTGCCCCGAAGATGGATCGCTATTTTTTTATACTGAGATTATTATACTGCAGAAAAAAGATTTTGGAAACCATTTTGACTTACAAAAGTTTAGTGTTGATTTTTCAATCAGCAGGTTACTTTTAAGTGAGACTGGGGTAAAAGAAATCACACAGCTTTGTTGGCATGTAGTATACAATAGAAGAACACTTGAAAATAAAAGGAGGGAAACCTGGCTTCATTCAGAAAAAGCCAGTAGTTATGCTAAACTTTGAACATTCTTGGCCCTACGAAAAAATGATGGATGATATTTATATAAATGAATGCCCCTACTGCCATACTTCCAATGTGCTGACCACATTTTCGGAAGACAAGCTGAATAATGCAAAGGAAGGGATCAAGCAGCTGCTTGTTATGCCCTGCTGTCACAGCAAGCTGACGATACTTAACGCTGATGAAGATTATTTTTGGACAGAGGAGAAGTTAAGATCATAAAAAAAACTGCCGGATGACCGGCAGTTTGCTTCTTAATATTCTTTGATGACATTGTAGAATGTGTCGCGTTCGACTGGTTTTTTGTTGGCTGTTTTAATGAGGTGAACTAACTCTTTTCGAGTAATTCCCTGGGAAGTCAACGCCCCAACAGAGTGAGAAATTCGTTCCTCAATAAGCGTTCCGTGAATGTCATCCGCACCAAAGGACAGTGCCATTTGTGTTAACTGTACGCCAATATTGATCCAGTATGCTTTAATGTGATCAAAGTTATCCAGCATCAAACGGCTGATGGCTATCGTACGCATATCATCATAAGCAGATGTACGGCGTGTCAGTCCCATAGTCGCTGTTCTCGGCTGCATGGCAAGCGGGATAAACACCATAAATCCATTCGTTTTATCTTGAAGCTGGCGTACACGGTCCATATGGATCAAACGCTCTTCTTTGGATTCAATGGAACCGTACAGCATTGTTGCGTGTGTGCGGAGACCCAGGCCATGGGCAAGCTCATGTGCTTCCAGCCATTGATCGGTTGAGGCTTTGTCAGGGCTCATTTTCTCACGGTAGCGCTCGGTAAGAATCTCAGCTCCGCCTCCAGGCAGGGTGTCCAGTCCGGCTTTGACAAGCTCTTCGAGAACTTCTTTCATGGATAGGCCGGAAATTCGGGAAAAGAATTCAATTTCTGCCCCTGTATAGGCTTTAACTGTAGCGTTTGGATAATTTTTTTTCAGCACGCGGATGGTGTCCAAATAATAATCAAATGGAACTTCATTGTTATGGCCGCCTACAATGTGGAATTCTCGGATGTTATCGTTCCATCGTTTTTCTACATATTCCAGAAGCTGTTCTTCATTCATTGTGTAGGCACCGTCTTCACCCGGCTTGCGCTTAAAGCCGCAGAAGCTGCAAGAAGCTTCGCAAACATTGGTCGGGTTAATATACATATTTTCAATGAAATAAACACGATCACCGTTTTTCTGCAGGTTAGCTTCGTTTGCCAATTGAGCGACACTTAAAATATCGTTGGTTTCGTATAAAAACAAACCGTCTTCAATTGAAAGACGTTCACCGTGACGGATTTTTTCAGCAATGTCATGGATTCTTGTATCCTGTGTAATGATGGCCATTACTTTTCCCCCGTTTCTTATTGGTATGTATATATGTTTTATTGTGCAGGGTCTGAACCTGCTGACTCAAACATGTGAAGTATTCCGCCACCTGGTTTGGGTCAGCGAATACGGTGTCTATTATACGCTCATTTATTTGGAAGGACAAGAAAGGAACCATTTCCCCTTGATGTCACATGAATGTAACATAGGTTACGTCTTGTTTACGTTTTGGAAAGAGTATCCACAAATGCGATAAAATATTGCAAAATACAGAGGGGTACCAGGTGATTGTCAATATATTGAATTTAGAGTAAAATTATGGTACAGCCAGGTATGGAACGAACCAGGGAGTGTTGCACATGACAAATTTATTGGATGTCGAACGACTTGATAAATATAATGAACAGATCGAACACCTGCGCCAGCAAATGATTGATACGGCCAACAGCTTGGGCCTGAATCACCCTCAAGTATTGAACTACAGCCAGAAAATAGATGAAACACATAATTTAATCTTAAAGATGGAACAAGGAAAACAGTATTAATAAAGGCAGATGCCTTGAGAGTTTTCTTTAGCACTTGTATACTATAAGTATAAAACCTTCAATGAAGGAGAGTGGATAATAATGATCGTAAACTTTACTGATGCTGCAATCGGCCAAATCAAAGAAATGATGGCTGCAGAAGAGGAAACAGGGCTATTTCTCCGTGTCGGTGTAAAAGGCGGCGGATGCAGCGGCCTTTCGTATGGCATGGGATTTGATAAAGAAACACAAAGCACAGATCACGAGGAAGAAATCAACGGGCTTAAAATTGTCGTTGATGCGGAAAGCGCGAAAATTCTTAACGGAACTACGGTTGACTTCAAGCAAAACATGATGGGCGGAGGATTCACCATCGACAACCCGAACGCCATCGCGTCCTGCGGATGCGGATCTTCCTTCCGTACAGCCGTCAATGCCGGAACTCCTGAAGAGTGCTAATAAGCCATTCACGGTAAAACCCCTGACAAGTCAGGGGTTTTTTTATACGAACATTTTAATCCTGCTGTGAATACCTTTGTATCATTAAAGGAGGAAGCATAGCGGGAATGACAAAATATGTTGTTGAAGTGAGAAGACAATTAAAAAACAGGCCGGGCCTTACCGTTGAAATCGAGTTCCCAACACAAGAAGAAGCCGAAGCCTATATTCAAACGGTGTATGATGATTATGTAAAAGGACAGGAAGATCAAGTGGATTATGAAACCCTCACATACAGTGAAGAACAGTTTCAAAAAGAAATCCTTGTCCGCAAAAGGAATGAAAAAGAAAAAACCATTTTCAGCCTATTGCTTACAACCTACATGAAAACTATGTGAATGATTAATTCCCCAAAAATAAAAGAAAAACAAGGCCCGCCAAGTCAGAAAGAATGGAGCCTCCCACATACAGCCACTTTTTCCGGCCAACATGGCGGCTACTTGCCATCATGAGTCCTGTCCCCAGTATAAAGAATACAATACCGATGATAATGAAGATGTTCATAAAGAAAAACTCCTTTTTCAATAAAAAAACCCGGTGCGCCAACACCGGGTTATCGTTATGGGTTTATGAGCAGCACTTGTCTGCTACAGCTAGTATAACACACACGCTTTGTGATACCAACTGTTAATTCAATCCAGTGCGCGCTCGACTTCCTGCAACAACTGTTTCAGCTTGGGCAGTGTTTCTTTCACATCTTCCAGAAATGATTCATCAGAAATGTGAAGAGTCGCCGTCTTCCGCTGTAGCTCCTGAAGCAGCTCAGCCACCTCAATTTCATCTTCGGTCCATTGACGGTTCAAATTCGTCTCATTCCTCCTTTTCGCACATTAAAGAGCCGGCGTTAGCCGGCTCGCAAATTAAAACAAGCTTGTGCTGTGCTGGGGCTGTGTTTTTGCTTTTGGATCAATATACGTTTTTGCATTGTTCACAGCAGTAGGGGCTTCCCCAAATCCGGCAGCAATCAGTTTAACTTTGCCATCATAGGTACAAATATCACCGGCGGCGTAAATGCCAGGAATACTTGTTTCCATTTTGGAATTGACAATAATGGAATTGCGTTCAATATTAAGGCCCCAGTTCTTGATTGGACCAAGAGAGGACACGAAGCCATAGTTGACAATAACCGCGTCCACTTCGACTTTTTCTTCCACATCTTCGTTTTCTAAAAGAACATGGGTGATCTTTTCATTATCGTGGATCAATTCTTTGATCTGATAGGGTGTTTTCACCTTCACAGATGAATTGAAGAGCTGTTCTACGCTGTGCTCGTGAGCACGGAATTTGGCACGCCTGTGGGTCAGTGTCACCTCTTCGGCAATCGGTTCAAGCATAAGAGACCAATCGAGTGCAGAATCACCGCCGCCGGCCACGAGAACTTTTTTGCCGGCAAAAGCTTGGAGGTCGTTAACAAAATAAAGGAGTGATTTTCCTTCAAACTGTTTCGCGTTCTCCAGTTCAATTCGTCTTGGCTGAAAAGCCCCAACGCCTGCTGTGATGATGACCGCTTTTGAATAATGCGTGTCTTTATCTGTGGTCAGTTCGAAGTGGTCTTCTTTTTTCTCCACGGTCTGAACCGATTCCTCAAGCACCACATCAGGGTTAAATTGTTCAGCCTGGACTTTAAGGTTATTCACAAGATCCTGAGCCAGCACTTTAGGAAAACCGGCCACATCATAGATGTATTTTTCAGGGTATAACGCGGAAAGCTGTCCGCCAAGCTGAGGCATGCTTTCAATAATTTTAACCTTCATTTGCCGCATTCCACCATAGAACGCCGCAAACATACCGGTGGGACCGCCGCCGATTATCGTAATATCATACAGATTTTCTTCCGTCATTTTTCCACCCCCGGGGTAATTTACTCTCCCTTCATTATAGATAGAAAGTGTATGAAAAGAAAGGATAATACCATATTCGCCAATCCATCAAAACCCTTATGGGACTTGAAAGGGCTTTTATCTTCCTTTATTAAAAATTATGCGCTCCGTTTATTAAAATTTTCTTAAAAACGGTTGAAACTTGTCCGGAAAAGGAATAAGATTATAGAGGAAAAAATATGGTGAAATTGTGACAATTTTCGTCTTTATCTATCCTACTACGTGAAATACGTCACAAACTTTTTTGGCCTTTCATATTTCAATCCATGTTAGGTCAAACTAAAAAAAATCTGAAGTGGAAGTGATCATATGAGTAAGCCAAAAATTTTGATTATTGGTGGAGGATATGGCGGTATGATGTCCGCTGTACGTCTGGAGAAAGAGCTTGGATTGAACAATGCTGAGATTACGCTTGTAAACAAGCACAACTATCACTACCAAACAACATGGTTGCACGAAAACGCAGCCGGTACGTTGCACCATGACCGTACACGTATCATGATCGATGACATCATTGATACAAATAAAATCAACTTTGTACAAGATACAGTAGTTGAAATCAAAAAAGACGAAAAGCGTGTCATTCTCCAAAATGGTGAATTAACATACGATTACCTTGTTATTGCTCTTGGATCTGACCCTGAAACATTCGGTATCCAAGGACTTAAGGAAAATGCAATGAGCATTCGAAGCATTAACTCTGTTCGTGAGATCCGCGAGCATATCGATTATAATTTTGCCCGTTACAACAATGAAGGACAAAAACAGGAACTCATCAATATTGTTGTCGGCGGAGCTGGCTTTACTGGTATCGAGTTTGTCGGTGAATTGGCAGACCGAGTTCCTGAACTCTGCAAGGAATATGATATTCCACGTGAAAAAGTACGCATCATCAACATTGAAGCAGCACCAAATGTACTGCCAGGATTTGATGAAGAACTTGTGGAATACGCAATTAATAATCTTGAACGCCGTGGTGTGGAATTCCTTGTGAACACTCCAATTAAAGAGTGTAACGAAGACGGAGTACTTCTTGCATCTGGTGAAGAAATCAAGGCTGCAACCGTTGTTTGGACGGGTGGAGTGCGCGGTAACCATCTTGTGGAAGAAGCTGGCTTTGAAACCATGCGCGGACGTGTAAAAGTGGACAAAGACCTTCGCATGCCTGGTTATGAATATATCTTCGTAGTTGGTGACTGTGCGTTAATTATTAATGAAGAGATCAACCGCCCTTATCCTCCAACTGCACAGATTGCAATCCAGCAGGCATATACCCTCGCGCGCAACCTGAAAACGTTGATCAATGGCGGAGGAAAGATGGAAGAATTCACTTTTGACAACAAAGGTACAGTAGCTTCTCTTGGTAAAGGTGAAGCGATTGGAGTAGTCGGAAACAAGAAGTTGTTCGGTTCCACTGCTTCAGCAATGAAAAAAGTCATTGATAACCGTTACCTCTTCTTGCTTGGGGGCGTACCAATGGTCGTTAAAAAAGGTAAGCTTAAATTATTTTAATTAGCATAACCAACATAGTAAAGCAGAGTTCCCTTCGGAGCTCTGTTTTTTTTATATAATAGAGCATAAAGGTATCGTGAAGGAGAGGTAGGGACATGAGTAATAAGAAAAACAGAGGCAGTGTTTGGCTCGCGGCAGCCGGACTCGTCATTCAGGATGGCAAATGGCTGATGGTCAAAAAGAATTACGGCGGGCTTAAAGGAAAGTGGTCCATTCCGGCAGGGTTTGTGAATGCCGGAGAGACAGTGGATGAAGCGGCAGTCCGAGAGGTAAAAGAAGAAACGGGAATGGCAAGCCGGCCAGTCGGAATCCTGGGAGTAAGAACAGGTGTGATCAATCATGAAATTAGTGACAACATGGTTATTTTTCTTCTTGAACCTGAAGGAGGATCCCTCATTCCGCAGGATAGAGAAATCCAGGAGGCGCAGTTTTTGAGTCCTGAGGAACTGCGGAATGATCCGGCAACTTCTGTTATGGTTCACCATTTTCTAAATGAAAAAGAATCAGCCCTGTTGGAGCACATTAACCCTGGTGATATTTTTGGGTACACTTCTTATAAAATATTTGATAACCGGTGATATTGTAAGAAAATCGTACAAAGATTCAGATATTTATTGATGTTTGCGCTTACATAGGCGATATGAACGAAAATGCCCCCTTTTCAAGTTTTCCGTTTCCTGTTATATTATCAGAAAATTCAAACAAAGGGAGTGCCGTCTAATGACAACATCCACTCGTACAAAAACACAAGAGAAGTGCCAATACTGTGAAGGGAAAGGCTATTTCCAACTATTATTAGGTGGCTCAGAGACTTGTGAAGAATGCTGCGGCAGCGGTAAAAAGAGAAAGGCATAATAAAGAAGAAGGAGCATCAGCAATCAGGTGATGCTCCTCTTTTATTATCCTTATATTGACTTTAACCGCCTGTTTCAGTAAACTAGCTTTGAATACGGGGGTGAAGAAATGTATTTACCGCAGTTGTTTATTTCCATGCTTTTGTTTATTGTACTGTTCTTTGGAATCGGTTTCCTTTTAAACATGCTGTTGCGCTCGACATGGGTAATGGCTGTGATTTATCCCGTTGTCGTTGTCATGATTGTGGATCATGTTAAATTTTTTACATATTTCTCAAGTCCGGCAAAAAGCTTTTC
The DNA here is from genome assembly GCF_004127935.1 of Fictibacillus sp. S7. Classification (NCBI taxonomy): domain Bacteria; kingdom Bacillati; phylum Bacillota; class Bacilli; order Caryophanales; family Fictibacillaceae; genus Fictibacillus; species Fictibacillus sp. S7. Next base: position 4,460,219 of record NZ_QJKL01000001.1, read on the forward strand.
TCAGCTTGGACAGGACTTTATTCATTTGCAAGCGGTCGATATCGCTATTCTGGCATGCGGGATGATTGGGGCCATGATGGCCGGAGTTGCCATCCGTATACTGCGGGTAAGAGGATATCAAATGTTTTAGAATCTTCTGTTTACACAGGAAGGTTCTTTTTTTATGCCTACTTATCGCAGTATAAAATTTACTTCTCTTGGAAAATACTACGTGAAGAGAGGAGTGAGGGTTTGCGTTATCTCATAAAGAGTGCCAAAAGGCTAATGATGACTGTGCTATTGGTGTGGGCAATGCTTGCTACCTTGTCTTCCATATCAGGAGTAGAAGCAGCAGATGTCTCACACTGGGCAGCCGTAAGCCTGCAGGAACCGCAAAAGAATATTTTCGAGCGTGCAGGAACTAAAACGATTCTAGTTTTGTCCCAAGCCATGGAAAAGACTACCGGCATATGGGGGCATGAATTTAAGGTGAATGCGGAGTCATTGGCCCCGAAAGAGACAGCCTTGGATCAATTTGATGTTTCACCTTATCCATCGGTTAAAGTAACCGCCACCGGTTATACTGCCGGAGTGGAATCCACCGGTAAAAGCAAAGCACATCCTGCTTACGGAATTACCAAATCAGGACTCAGGGTCAAGCGGGACCTTTATTCTACAATCGCAGCGGATACGAACATCTTTCCGATTGGCACCATCCTATTTATACCGGGCTACGGTTTTGGTGTGGTTGCTGATACCGGTTCAGCCATTAAGGGCAGAAAGATAGATTTGTATTTTGAAACGATTAAGGATGTTTATGAAAAGTGGGGCAAGAAAACCTTGAGCGTGTATGTCGTCCAAAAAGGGTCCGGCAAACTAACCGAAAAGGAACTGAAAACATGGAACGAACAGAAATCCATGCAGCATTATCGTAAACAATTATATTAAAAAAAGCTTCAAGCGCGATGGCTTGAAGCTTTTTGCTTTAATTAGCCGTTTGGGTGGGCTGTTTCCGCTTCCATAATACTTGATGCAGCTTTTGCAGTCCGTCGATCAGACGAGGGGATGGCCGGCAAAAAAGGTGCTCATCAAGAATATGTACCTTATTCGCCTTGACCGCCCGCAGCTCTGACCAGCCTGGACGTTTTTCCAGTACTTCCGGTTTCACTTTTTGTTTTCTTACACCTACCCAAGCAATGCAAATCTCGTCAGGATCACGTTTGATTACGTCTTCCCAGGTGGTCTGGATGCTTGGCTGCTCCATATCCTCAAATACGTTAACCGCTCCAGCCAAGTGGGAGATCTGGGTCAGCCAATTTTGCTTTCCTGGTGTAAATACAGGTTTTGGCCACCATTCCCAGTAAAGCTTCTTCTTTTCTTTAACACACGCAGCGAACGTTTTGTATTCATTTATCAATTCTTTATATTGAGAAACAAGATAATCCGCACGCTTTTCGACACCTGTTCTTCGGCCGAGGTCGTTTAGATCCTCTGCAATGTCTTCGAGCGTGTTTGGGTTGTACACGACATGTGGAATGTTGCGCCGTTCCAACTCAGCGATGTTTTTTTCCATTCCCGGAACACTTAGGGAAGCGATCACAAGATCCGGCTTTAATTCTTCCACCATATCCATATTGATCGACAGGTCCGGGCCCACCTTCGGCAGCGTCCGGACCCGTTCCGGCCAGTCGGAAAAATCGTCAACAGCCACCAGCTGTTCCGTTAACCCCAAATAATCAACAAGCTCAGTATTGCTCGGACAGATAGACACTAATCTCATGAATCTTCACCCCTTAAATAACGAAGAAAAGCCAGTATACAATCAGTGTTTGGACAATCCCAAGCAAGGCGCCGTAAAATACTTCGTCTGGCTGATGTCCAAGAAGCTCCTTTAATTGCTTGTGCTTTTCTTTTACGTCGGTTTTTTTCATTGCTTGGCTGACTTCCACATGCTCGCGAAAATCAGTTACTAACTTATTCAATACGGCTGCTTGTTCTCCTGCATGCCACCGTATTCCTTTTGCATCATACATGACAATGATGGCAAACATGCAAGCTACGGCGAATATCGAGCTGCCCAAGCCTTCTCTAAGAGCAACTCCAGTTGCAAGCCCGGTAACTGCGGCAGAGTGTGAACTTGGCATCCCTCCTGTACTGATAAACAAATCCCATCTCACTTGTTTTGTCTCCAGGTACGTAATTGGTATTTTTAAAAATTGAGCCATTAATATTCCTAATAAGGAAGCAAGTAAAGGAAAATTAAAAAACAGGTCCATAGATCGTCTCCTCGCAGCCTTTTTTCTACAAAGTATAGAGATAAGTTTGTTCTAATGCTCTCATAATACCCTTTTTTTTCTGTCTGCAATCTTGTTGTTCAGTGGGGAAAAAATAAAGTGATGCAGAAGCAATTTGGTATGATAGGAATGAAAGCAGGTGGGGGAATGAACTATCCAATGGAGTACTATCAGTTTTTTATATCATTCAATGAAGGAGACTACTATACCTGCCATGATCTCCTTGAGGAAATGTGGATGACGGATAAAAGCAATTATTTTTTGAAGGGGCTGCTGCAAATGTCAGTGGCTGTGTATCATTACGAATATGGAAATGTAAAGGGAGCCCGAGTCATGATGGAGGCAGCCCGTCATTATTTAACAGACTATCGTCCGTTTCATTGGGGATTGGATTTGGAGCATGTTTATAATTTTATTGTAGAGTGCTTGAGGAGAATGCCAAAACAGATAAACATGGTTTCGTTTGAAGAGGTGGATTCCTTGCCGGTCCTGCCGGAGCTGATCCTGCTACTAAAAGAGAACGAAGAAGAATAAACTGAATTTAACACACCTCGCAAAGGAGGATTTGCATGTTTACGATAAAAGAAAACTGGAAGAAAGCAGATACAGAGGAAGCGCTGCTTGTCGGCCTTTGGGCCGATTATAAAAAATTGGAAGGCATTCCTGCAGAGCTGGATAAAGCGTTCAACGGCCACATTACACAGCTTTTGCGAGAAGGGGATATACTGACACATGCCAAGTCTGTAACCAAGGTCCATACATTCGGAATCGTCGGAGCCAAGCGGATCTACTTTATAGGGTTAGGGCGCCGGAATGAAGCAAAGTATGAAACGATGAGAGAGGCTTTTGGGAGAGCGGTGGGGCAGCTTACCCGGGAAAAACGGGAAAAGGCGGCCATTGTAATGGAAACCTTTGAAAATGAGAGGATTGCTCCTGAAAGGCTCGCACATGCTTTGGCTGAAGCCGTCACTGCGGCCAGCTACGCATTTGAAAATTACAAAGAACGAACCAACGAGCGGGACAAAAAGCTTACAGAGATCAGGGTCTACAGTTCCGACAGCCGGACGGGGAATGGGCTTTCGACCGGTTACGCCTTTGGAACAGGAATCAATACGGCACGCAACCTCATCAATACACCAGGAAATCTGATGACCCCCACCGATTTGGCCCAGGCTGCCATGGGGATTGCAAGGAAATACAGGATGGACTATGAGATCCTCGAGCGGGAAGATATGGAGCGGCTTGGCATGGGGGCGCTTCTTGCTGTTTCACAAGGATCGGAGGAACCGCCTAAATTGATTACGGTCAAATACAAGGGAAGGGACACATGGAATCATGTGCTGGCCCTGGTTGGAAAAGGCCTTACGTTTGATTCGGGAGGGTATTCGATCAAGCCAGCATCCAATATGCATGAAATGAAAAGTGATATGGGAGGCAGCGCCGCAGTCCTCGGCGCCATGGAGATTGTCGGACAGCTAAAACCGCAAACCAATATCCTTTTTGTCATCCCCTCAAGTGAAAACCTCATTAACGGGAAAGCGATGAAACCGGGAGACGTTTTTACCTCACTCAGCGGTAAAACGATTGAAGTAAGAAATACGGATGCTGAGGGAAGGCTCATCCTGGCTGATGCCATATCATATGCGAAAGAAATGGGGGCCAATTATCTGGTAGATGTGGCGACACTGACTGGAGGCGTAGTGGTCGCTTTAGGTGATACCACGACAGGAGCAGTGACAAATAACGAAGCTTTTTTTGAGCAGGTGAAGGCTTCAGCTGATCATGAGGGGGAATATCTTTGGCAGCTTCCCAGCCATCCTCATTTTAAAGAAATGCTGCGCTCAAGTGATGTGGCAGATTTGAATAATTCCACCGGACGCCTGGGCCACGCCATCACCGGAGGTCTTTTTGTGGGAGAATTCGCAGGTGAAACTCCGTGGGTTCACCTCGATATCGCTGGAACGGCTTATTCGTCCAAACCATCTGCGCTCGGGCCAAAAGGGGCAACGGGAGTAATGGTAAGAACATTGGCAGGTTTAGCGATGAGCTTTCAAGATAAGGAATAGGAGTTACCATTAAAAAGCATGGCACCTGTCATGCTTTTTTACATAAAATAAGGGCAAAGAAAAAGATTGCGGTAAGGATAAGGCTATACTATAATATAATTATTATCATTTTATAATAATTTTAAAATAATAAAGAAAGGGGACTCATTTATGGCTGATTACGATTATCACCATCTCCCTCACGTAAAAGTGCAAAGCCGTTCAAAAAAGACACTGTGGGTCACTTTGCTGTTAACCCTGTTTTTCACCATTGTTGAAGTGATCGGCGGTTTGATCTCCAATTCTCTGGCGCTTTTATCCGATTCAGCCCACATGGTCTCCGACGTACTTGCATTAAGTTTAAGCATGCTCGCCATTTACCTTGCCACAAGGCAGCCAAACGCCAAATTCTCGTTTGGTTTTTTGCGTTTTGAAATTATTGCTTCATTCTTAAATGGTCTTGCGCTTGCCGTTATTGCTCTTGGGATTTTTATCGAAGGCATCAAGCGGTTTATCCATCCGGAAACCATTAACTTTCAGTTGATGCTCATCATTGCGTTCATTGGTTTGGTTGTCAATATTGTGCTTACTATTGTTTTGAGCCGCAGCATGAAGGAAGAAGAAAATCTAAACGTAAAAAGTGCGCTTTGGCATTTTATCGGGGATCTTCTCAGCTCCATAGGTGTTATCTTGGCTGCTTTTCTGATAAAACTGACCAATTTTTACTTTTTTGATCCGCTGATCAGCTTGATCGTCGGAGCCATCATTTTTACTGGCGGTTTTAAGATTTTAAAAGAGTCCTATTTAATCTTGATGGAATCTGTTCCGGAAGGGCTGGATTTGGACGAAATCCGAGCGGATATTGCTAAAGTGGAAGGGGTAGAGGATGTACATGAGCTGCACCTATGGACCGTCACAACCGATCACCATTCCCTGACTGCCCACGTCTTTATTAATGAGCATATTCAGCCGTTTTGTGTCATTCTGGCCGTTAACGAAATGCTGAAAGAAAAGTACAAACTGAAGCATACCACTGTCCAGATTGAACATGCCACGATCCACCATCATGGAGAATATGGAAAGCAGTTTTTAGAAGCACAAAAAACATAAAAAAGAGTCCTTCATTTTCGTGAAGGACCCTTTTTTTGTTATTTTTTATTTCCCGGGACCACGGTCTGTACCACAGTAGAGCTTTGGCTTTGGTCGGTTTCAGATGTGCTTGTAAAGGTGAGTCTGGTCAGTTTTGGGTTGTCTTTTCCGTCTGGAATTTTAACATAAACGGGAACCTGTACGCTTTTTCCCGGTGCTAATTCTATGACGTTGTTTTGCAACTGAACCTCCCAGCCTGCTTCTGTTTTGGCATGAAGGCGAATAAGGTCTTTTGCTCCTCCAGTGTTGGTTACAACATATTTGTATTCAGCAACCCGCCCGGGAGCAGCAAACTGATAAGGACCTCTTTGGGCTTTCACACCCCGTTCGTACGATCCTGAGCCATCCATATTTCTGACAGCCACACGGTAGGTGAGGGCACCCTGGCCGTCGGTTTTCTTTTTCAGGATGTAAAAATGCAGGCGGTTGTAGGAATCTTTATACTCACTGACGACCCCGTCACCTGTTCCTGCTTTAAAGAGGGAGTCGGCAAGCTGCTGGAAATCTCCTTTGGAAAGCATGGCTGTCGATCCGTCGGGCCGTTTGAAGTCGGTTTGATTAATGTCCTCTTTATGGGAATCAACCACCCAGATATTTGGGGCTGCTTCTGTATTTTTTGTTTTGGCCAGCAATACACCCGAGTCTGGCACAAAGGAGTCATAGCCGACTCGGTCAACGACTTCGAGGGTGTAGTTGTTATACCATTTGGCTCCCCGCTGCATATCCGCACGCCAGTCATCGTCAAGCGAATTTGGTGGCGTTAAATCTTCCATTTTAATGTTGATGCCATACAAGCCCTGCCTCCTGAATTCCTTTCCGCTTGGCACTTCCCGGGATAATATATTGGCGAAAACAGGACCTGTCTGTGCAAGTTCATCACGGTCGATATTTAAGTACTGATCTTCGGATAAAAATCCCTGTTTGATTTTGTTCCTGAGCATATGGTGGGAGGGAGCCGAGGCACCAAGAGTTCCGGGAACCATCCAGCGGGTGTGAGGGCCTCCGGGGCCGTTGAAGCTTCCGCGGCTCATCAGCTCCCATGGACCGGAATATGAACGGGATACGGGCTTTCCATAAGGGTTGTTGTAATTGTCACCTAGGGCCATGATATGCCCGAATTCATGGGCGAACGTTCCCATCCCGTCATTTTCTCCCTGTATGGACGTTCCGCCACCAGCGCTGGACCAAATACCTTTTGCCGCATACCAGGACGTCCATGGCACATAGCGGGTGTTCGCAGAATTTGGCATATCAGGATAAGGAGGGCCGAATGCATCTGTCACACTTTCTGGATTTTGGAACATCATTTCGCCAAGCTCCTGCCACACTCCCGATTCGTCATAGCCGGCGTGAACCACAAATTTAAAATCGTACTTTTCACCAGAAGCCTCGATATCTGCCTGTGCTTTCTGGATGGCTTCAGAGCGAAGGTTTTTTCCTGAAAAACCTGGAGGCATATTTTGCATCTGGTTGAATTCATTCAGTCCATATTGAAATTCATTGAAATCCATGCGGTATGTACCAAAGGCGTCGAGGTCAACAGCCCATTTACCAAAGGAGTTTTCTCTCCAATATTCATTGATCGTTCTGTAGTTATTCAGCGCTTGAGGCTTGTTCAGAAAATCGAGCCAAAATTGTCCCATTTTATCACGCGGTATATTTCCAGTTTTGATGGGATTGCCTGCAATTTCAGAGCCTTCAGGCTGGCTCAGCATAAATTCACGATCCGGAAAGTCAACGATGATCAACGCGCCTTTCAGTACCCTTTCCGGTTTGACATCTGAATTTCTCCAGTCTATTCCGGGTACAGGGCGATAATCATTCCAGGTCATGTCACGGGGAAGCTTCCAAGCCTCCTTGTCCACAGGTGCAGGGAACGTTTTTAATCCAGGCTGATCCGCATAGGCAGGGGCAGAAATGGACATCATCAGGAAAAAAGAGAGGGGCAAAACAAAGGATTTTTTTCTCACCATAGGCACAGCAACCTCTTTCTATAATTTATTTGATTATTCAAAAAATACCATATTTGGTTGCTGTATTCCTGAATTAATTATCAATTGTCGAAAGAATAGGGAATATTTACCTGTTTTATTGTGGATGGGGACGTTGTTTATAGGCTTAATGGCATGGAAGAAGTAGAAAGAAAAAAGAACCTTATTAGACAAGAGGAATGATTCCCTTTACAATAAAAACGAGACGTTTTACTGTAAAGGGGCTAATTATGAACGAAAAAAAATCCATCGGAGCGCAAATTCTGTGGGGGATCATTCTCCTTATTCCGATTTTGATCATTGTGTTTTCCATTGTCGCAATTTTTAGGTATATCTTTTGATCTAGGGGAGCTACCTGGCCAGTAAACGTTTGATTTTGGCCAGTACATTTTCAATTCTCGCTATTAAATCTTCCAAACTGGACAGTATATTCTTGAAACCGGCTTGTAACCAGTTTCTTCAGGGAAAATAGATGGCTTTGCTCAACGCTTTTCAAGGAGTGGGCGCGTGCTTTCAATAGAAAAAAGAAAAACCAGCCGTATTTGGCTGGTTTTTTTCGCTATGATTTTAAAAAACGAATGAGTAACAGCACTATACTTAATAGGATGATAAAAATCCATGAAATTAAGGGGAAGCCAGTGCTATAAAGTGCAACAGCTGCGGCCGCAAATACAATAAGCTGGAGAGCTGTCCTCCAAAGAGGAGGCAGCAGTAAAGAGGCTTTAGGAGGAAAGAAAGGTTCTCCAAATGAATGCAACAAAAAGCGGGGCAACGAGACATAAAATATATTTTTCAAATCCGCTTGTTAACCATTGGATTTATCGCGGCAATGGTGTTATAGCATAGAAAAAGAGGTAAACCCTAATTACAAGGGATTTACCTCTTTTTTTGTTAAGCCGCGTTGTGATTGAAGCGGTTTTTGCGATTTTTCGAGACAGCTTTATAGATTCGTGGTGATATAAAGGCTGTAACTGCCGTCAGAAGGATATCCTTCGGAAGAAAAATCAGCATCCCCTTCCATGTTCCAAGGTACGTTACTCCTTCGATGGCGGCCCAATTGGTGAGTGCCACATAAAGGAGGGTTGTTCCAACCGCATAGTTTACAATCAAGCCGATAAATGAGGCAGCAAGGAAAACCGGAAAGCCGGGCTTCTTTGCTTTTTCAAGTACCATGCCTGCAGCATAAGCAGCGACAATATATGATAAAATAAAGCCGAATGATGGACTGAAAACGGTGGATATGCCGCCCGAAAACTTGGCAAACACAGGAGCACCCGCGAGTCCGACCAGCATGTAGACAATCATAGAAACGGCACCCAAACGGCTGCCGAGGAGAAGCCCTGCCAGGATACAAAAGAAGGTTTGCAGCGTAATCGGCACCGATCCGAAAGCCAGTGCTGGAATCCATGATGTAATGTTTGCACCCACGGCCATTAATGCCGCAAACATGGCTGCAAGTGTTAAATCGCTCGCTTTAAATTTCATAATGTTCACCCCAAAAGTAAATAATTAATCTATCCTGATGGTAATTGAAGGGTATATCTATTGTCAACTTAAATTTTATAAAAGGTTAACAAATGAAAATTGAGGGAGGAACGAGCATGTTTTTTGGAAAACCCAAAGTTAAAAAAGAGAATGACCGGGTACCGCCAAATCAAAATGTCACAACGAAATGGCCGGTGCTTCACGTTGGTAATGTTCCCTACTATCCGGACCTGACTGACTGGGATTTAAAAGTCTATGGAATGGTGGAGAAACCAACGACTTTTACATATGATGAACTTCTTACTTTGCCAAGAGCCACTACACAGAACGATATCCATTGTGTGACCGGCTGGTCAAAGCTTGATAATGTTTGGGAAGGTGTAGCAGTAAAGGATATAGTTAAAGATGTAGGAATCCATCCATCTGCTAAATACGTTTTATTGCATGCGGAAGAGGGGTGGACGACGAATCTCCCACTCGAAGATTTCTTGAAGGAAAGCAGTCTCCTCGCCCATACACATAATGGCGAATCCCTTTCACCCGAACATGGCTATCCTTTGCGGGCAGTTGTTCCACATTTGTATTTTTGGAAAAGTGCCAAATGGCTCCGTGGAATTGAGTTTCTGCCACTGGAAACCCCGGGCTTCTGGGAGAAAAATGGATATCATATGTATGGAGATCCATGGAAAGAAGAACGCTTTAGCTGGGACTAGATGGTGAATATTTTGAAAAACATGGAAATCTACAAAAGGAACCGATAAATAAAACAAAGGTGCCCGAGGGCTGGAACAAAGGAAAGAAGTCCCTTTAAATCAATATCTTCAAACCATTTGCGAACTGATGGACAAGCTCAAGGAACGAATCTATGCCTTTTGTGAAACATCTGCCGATTATTCGGATCCAGTCATTGTTAAAATCAGCCAGGAGCTGGATGAGCTGATGATGTTGTAGCAGCATTATATGAAGCAAAGCTGGTCCTATTAAAGAAGAAGCAGCAAAGAATTATGGCTGCTTCTTTTTGCATTCCTCTGCTCTTGTTAAGGTCTTTATTGTTCCATCTGAATCATGATGGTGAATGAATAGCTTATTATCCTCCTTAATGATTTGTATGCTCTCAGGGGTGTTGCTTGAAATCATTAGAACCGATGAAGAAGAGGATGAAATTTGTTTTACCGGTAGAGTGTAAACAACTCCATATCGTTTAGGGAGAGTCATAAAGTACGTGCTGCCTTCTCTGTACAGTGTTATGAGGGCTTCACCATCTTCGGAATAATAGGTTCCCTGAAAATCAAAAGGCAACGAAGCGTATAATGGTTCTTCCATTATCCAAGGAGTGGTGTCTACTCTTTCGTTGCACAGGATCGCAGCCAGGTCCCGATTTATTCTCGTGACCGGTGTTATATTGAAATTACTTAACACGATGACGGTTACGTCTCCGTCCAGGCTTCTCAGCATCTCACTGCAAAAGCCATTGACATCCCCAAAGTGGCAGACTACTTCTCTTTCTGAAAGTTTGTCAAAACCCCAACCATATCCGTATTTCCCTTTATATGGGGTACACATCTTTTTCAGGGAACGTTCGGTAAGCATCCTTCCGGAAAACAGAGCTTCAGTCCAAGTAAACAAGTCTTTTACGGTGGAGTACATACCGTAAGCACCCAATGGAAAACTCATGTCGATATATTCACTATATATTATCATTTTATCGATGGAATACCCGGTGGCCAGATTTTTCACAATGGTCCTTCCATCTAAAACACCAGAGTCATGCAGACCGAGTGGCTTCAACCATTCTTTTTGGATAAATGAAGAATAAGATTGACCGCTCACCGTTTCTATTATAGCTGTGAGTATGATGTAGTTTGAATTGCTATAGCTATATTGACTGCCGGGTTCAAAGTGAAGCGGCTGATTGACAATCCGTTCAATCAACTGGGAAACGGTCGCAGGAAGCCTCATGTGTTTTTCCCAATAGTCCGGTTGAGCTGCAAAGTCGGGAATTCCGGAAGTATTGGAAAGAAGGTGGTGAAGGGTCACGTTTATTAGAGAGGAACAGCCGGGCAGATGCCATTCTACCGAATCTTCCATATTTAACAAACCCTGTTCTTCAAGTCTGAGAATAGCAGCAGCCGTAAAAGATTTCGTCAGCGAACCGATGGGATAGCGCGTGCTGGGCGAGTTGGGAACCTCAAAGGTCCGGTTGGCGGTCCCGTACCCTTTAGAGAGCAGAACTTCTCCTTGATATGCCGCAAGAACACAGCCGTTAAAGTGGTCGAAGTTGTCGAGGTTTCTCATGTACTGGGTTAGGTACGATATTATTTCGGATTTATTCATATGTTCCTCCTATATAAAAAATCTTAATTCGATACTTCCTGGTTCGCCTCCTTTTTTCCGACCTAAAAATATCAAACAAAAACCTAAAATCTTCCTACTTGTTTTAAGAGCAATAAATCTTTTATAATACATTTTAAGAAAACGCTTTCAAAATCTGGTGAAAAAATGAAAATTAGGTAAAAAGAAAGAAGGGTTTTTATCAGAAATATCAAACAATAGTAAAGAATAAACAGTCTTCTTTTTAGAATATACTAGGACAGAAGGAGGCGGGTTCAATGGATTTTGTGAATAATGAAGAAAACCGCACGAACGATCATCTTAATGCCCAGTCAGAGTACTGCATGGTATGCAACAATGAGCTTTCGAACTGGGAAGAAAAAGAAATATCCATTTGCGACCATTGCGTCAGTAAAGCCATTGGCGATTAGCATTCCAAACCGGAATGCTTTTTCTTTAGGAATCAGATAGACACTTTTTTCACACACTATAAACAAGATCAATGAGGAGGAAATGAAATCATGGCTAAACGAAAACAGTCCAAGGATGCTGCTGCAAAGAATAATCACACCCCGACTGAAAGTATGACCGACATCGAATTTTCTGATGACAAGTTTGTGGATGACCTGCCAACACGTGATACCCAAAGCCCGAAATCAAAAGGTGAGGCATAAAAAGGAGGCCCGGCACATGAGTCGGGACCTCCTTTTTTAATAAGTATTAAAGCGAAAATTGCAATTCGGGTACATATTGGTTCATATGTTTTTTGATTTCTTTGTATTTCTGTTGCTGTGAAGGAACTTGCTCTATCGGATGTACATGCCAGGAACGGTCAACCCAGGTCGGCAAAAAGGATGGCTTCTCCAACGTAATCTTTTCCTTTTTCCCTGTTACTGCCTTTTTTACATGAATTTCCATCATGCCTCCTATGTTTTTATAGGGACCGGTTTGTCCCGAAAAGAAGTTGCCAAGAGAATAAGCGACAAAGGCGCGCTCTCCGTTCTTTTTCTTAATCCAGGCGACCGGCTGCAGGACATGAGGATGATGGCCGATGATAATATCCGCCCCGGCATTGGCGGCCATACGGGTTAGCTTCTTTTGTTCCTCATTGGGCATCCGTTCGTATTCATTACCAAAGTGCAGACTCAGCACGACAACATCAGATATCTTTTCCGCCTGTTGGATTCCTTCTTTTATTTTAGTCTCATCAATCAAATTGACAAGATAGGGTTTATCCTTGGGAACTGGAATTCCATTTGTGCCGAACGTGAAGCTCAAGAATGAAAACGTAATGTCATTACGCTTTAAGGTTCGAATGGTTTTTTGATCCTCTGTGGATTTAAACGCTCCGGTATAAGGCATGTTAATTTTGTTCCAGTGCTCAATCGCACTGAGGATGGCTTTTTCCCCGCGGTCGATAGTGTGGTTGTTTGCCAAGGTCACCAAATCCACGCCATTTTCCTTCAACGCATCTCCTACTTCCTGTGGCGAATTAAAGGAAGGATAAGAAGATAACCCTATTTTTTCCCCGCCAATCATTGTTTCCTGATTAGCCACGGTAATGTCAGGTTTTTCCAAAAAAGGCTTAACCTCTTTTAGCATCGGATTAAAGTCATACGAGCCGTCCTTTGTCTTAGCTTTATTGTAGACCCGGTCGTGAATCAGGATATCACCGACTGCTCCGAGGGTGGCCTCATGAGTAATCGTTTTTGGTTTTTCTGGCCGTGAGGGCGCCTCCTGTTTGTTGGTGTTTGTTTTCTGGCCGCTAGTTTGTTCTTTTTCATTTACTGAAGGCGCTTCCGTTTTATTGGCATAGAACGGTAAAAAAATGGCCAACAAAATGATCACGACAATTCCTGCATAAACCGTTGTTTTTTTCATCATATAATGTCCCCCTACCTACAATAGTAGGGGATTTTGTTTGAATTTCAAGAAAAATTTAACGTATTGTTCTATAAAATGAACAAAATTCATTGTGGATATTACAAAAAATTGCGATAAATCGCGATAAATGGAGAAAAATAGAAATTATGTCTGTTAAAAAGAACGAAAATCCTTAAATTAACGTTTTCTTCTCCCTATAAAACATGCCATACTACAGTAAGAATGTTGTTCTTAGTAGAGAACAACAAAATAAACATTTTGTTTGTAAGGGGGAAGATGAACATCAAACGTTCTCCATACTGCAGTTGGTTTTTGCGGTTGACAATAAAACTGTCAATCATTTGTTATAGTATCGTTTTCGCTTTTATATATCTATATTCGCCTACGAACGCTTCATTCAGTGATACGGAAGTAGTTACTGGAACAATCACAGCAAAAGTGATGGATTCTTCGGACTGTGTCACAGAGAAAGATCAGCAGAAATCTTCTTCACAAAGCGACAAAAAAGACTCCTGTGACAAAGCCGGTGAACCAGCTGATAAGAAAGAGGACGGTAAAGACAAAAAACAGGAAGTGAAAAGCAAGGCAGAAAAACCAGCAGAAAATAAGGATCAGACTGACAAAAAGCAACCGGACAAACCGGCAGTCCAAACACAGAAGCAGCAGGAAACCACAACAGAAACAAAGCCACCTTCCGAAACCAATCCGGAAACAAACCCGGAAAAGACATCAGAAAAAACACCAGAAGATCAGCCGGATAAAAAAACAGACGAAACGACTGATGATGCCGTTTCCAGCCAATCTGTGCAGACTAAAGAGCAAAAGCAGGAAGAAGGGAAGCAAGACCAATCAACAGGGAATGAGGAGACGGAAGAACAGTAACAACCCCCTTTATTCCTTTACTAAGGAGTGGTGCAGCTTATGGCAGCCCTAAGAAAATGGATCAGTAATCTGATTACAGGTGTCCTTTTAATTACCTTGCTATTTATGTTGTTCGTTGTTATTTCATCGAGAGCTTCAGGTGGAGAACCCGCCTTCAACGGGTATCAGCTGAAAACTGTCTTATCCGGTTCCATGGAGCCTGGTATTCAAACCGGTTCAATCATTGCAGTAAAGCCTGGTGGAGACATGACCCGTTTTCAAAAAGGGGATGTGATCACCTTTAAGGCTTCTGAAAATAAATTGATTACCCACCGCATTTATAAGGTGGAGGGCAAGGGTGACAACGTCAGATATGTCACCAAGGGGGACAATAACAACGCGCCGGATCCAGAACCGGTTCTGTCAGCCAATGTTGTCGCCCAGTATAACGGCTTTACCTTCCCTTATATCGGGTATGGAATGGAATTTGCTCAGTCCAAAAAAGGAACCATGTTACTTATGATTATCCCAGGAATTCTACTGCTCATTTACTCTGCCATCACGATTTGGAAAGCCATTCGGGAAGTCGAAATTTCAAAAAAAGAAAGTACTCTCTAATGTGAAACACGGACCGATTGTTCACTGCACTGATTATCTTTGCAGGTTCAATATAAAAAATGTCATATTCCCATTTATATGGGAGAGGGAGGATTAGACATGAGTTTGAAAAAGAAATTAGGACTGGGTGTAGCATCAGCAGCATTGGGGCTGTCTTTAATCGGTGGAGGTACATATGCATATTTCAGTGATTCTGCAGAAGCTTCCAGCACATTTGCAGCAGGTACACTGGATATCAATATAGACCCATCAACCATTGTAGAGCTTTCGAATATGAAGCCGGGAGATTATATCCTTCGTTCATTCGACCTTAAGAATGATGGAACTCTTGATGTCAAAAAAATTCTTTTGAACACAAACTACACGGTAACGGATGCTAAAGGAGATAACGCGGGAGAAGATTTTGGACGACACATCCAAGTTGATTTCCTCTACAACTCTGACAAAGACAATGATGTGATCTACAGCACAACGTTGGCTGACCTTAAGAAGCAAAAGAATCCTGATGCGGTTGCCAAAGGATGGATGGGCGAGAAAAAAGGCCTAAAAGCAGGGGATAGCGATGAAATGCTTGTCATGTTCACATTTGTTGATAATGGCCAGGACCAAAACAAATTCCAGGGAGACTCTTTATCTCTGAAATGGACATTCAATGCACAACAAGGTGCTGGAGAAGCGAAGTAAGGATTGAGGCAAAGGTGGGAATTTATTCTCACCTTTCCTTTTTACAACCAGAGGAAAAAGCGGCTAGCAGCTTTTAGTTTCAGTAAAGGAAGTCAAAGACTTGCAAAATTTCATCGGAAAAAAAATCAAACGCATGCGGCAAAAAAAGGGATGGAGCATCACCAAATTAGCAGAACGCTCCGGCGTATCCAAAGGGTATGTCAGCAGTATTGAAAACCATAAAACAAATCCATCTGCGCAAATGATTATGAAGGTTGCCAGAGCCTTGGAGGTACCGGTGGAAAAATTAGTGAATAATAATGAATATACCCTTGATCATGGTTGGATAGAGCTGATCGTGCAAGCGAAGGAAATTGGGATTGACCGTGAGGAAATCAGAGAGTTTTTGGCCTATGAAAGCTGGAAAATCAAAAATAAGGGAATGTCAGATGATTCGGTTTGAAAATGGAATCTACCGGAGTGTGCTACAGGGAAATACGGTAGAGATTGTTTACAAAGGGGCAAACGTTTGTGAAATCTACCTCAATAACGTTTATGAAGGAATAGCCCCCTTTGATTATGTCAGGCAGAAACTCTATCAACAAGAGAAAAAAAGACGGCTGGCAGCCGCTTATTATAAACACTATGAATATAAAGAATTTGTACCCATTATTGATGTATCTATTTAAACAAGCCGACATGTACAAATGTCGGCTTAACTTTGCTTATTTCTCCATTTATTGAACTCAAGGAACTCTTTAAACTGATCCTTGCTGACTCCTGAATCCATGGCTTCCTTTACAAGCTCCGCCCATTCATAATCAAGTTCATTCTCATTCACTTCTGATTTTTCATTCAAAAGCTTCTCTACTGGAATATCGAGTACTGCTGATAATTTTTCCAACAATTGCACAGATGGATTGGTTTGGATATTTCGTTCCAGAGAGCTGAGATAGGACTTGGCGATACCTGCTCGTTCCGCTAACGCTGATAAAGAAAGGCCTTTCTCTTTTCGATACTTTTTTACAAGTTCACCAATCACTATTATCCCTCTTTTTTACTACGAATTTGATTATATTATACAATTAAGGTCAGCATCATGTAAATAGAAGGAAAGCGGCATCACAAGGATCTCGCTTTTATGTAAGTTTTTGCAGGAGGAGTAATATAGGTCTTTCGTAGGTATAAACGAACTTCTTCAATACTTAATCCCATTTTTTTAGCTTGCAGAATTAAATGAATCCACTCTTGGTCCAAGTGTTCATTGCTTGTCATTATAAATTCCTCCTCTTTCTGCTTTCTCCATTAAAATCAGTACCAGCGTTCTCAATGGTAAACAAAACCCTCATTTTTCAGCAGTCAAACAAGTTGTGCTTATTATACATTTTTCTCCAAATAGTAGTTCGTTTTTCATAGTTTTTATTATAAATGGGAATCCTCCGAAATTATGTCGTAATTTGACTGTTACATAATTGTAATATTTGAAAAGAAAACGGTTTCATTGAGAGAAAGCGCTTAATTGTTTAAGATAGAAGGAGAAATGAAAAAAGGGGCACATAAACAATGAAACAAGCATATTGGACTGAAATGGACGGAAAAGATGGGCTCAAGCACTTTAAAGAAGAATTTTATGTCAAAAAAGGTGTCTTGTATATGGACGGCAACTCATTAGGCCTTTTGTCGAAAAATGCCGAGAAGACGCTTGCAGAGGTTTTAACTGACTGGAAAGAATATGGTATTGATGGCTGGATGGCAGGTACACATCCCTGGTTTACGCTTAGCGAAAAACTTGGAGGAAAAATGGCTCCGCTTATTGGTGCCCATAAAGACGAGGTAATCGTCACTGGTTCAACGACCGGAAACCTTCATCAGCTTGTATCTACCTTTTTTCAACCTGCTGGCACCAAAACCAAAATTTTGGCCGATGAACTGACGTTTCCATCGGACATTTATGCGCTAAAAAGCCAGCTCCATCTAAAATCTTTAACCCCCGCTGATCATCTGTTATCCGTAAAAAGCCAGGATGGCAGAATGATAGAGGAAGAGGATATCATTTCCTCGATGACAGAGGAGGTAGCCCTCATTGTGCTTCCTTCTGTTCTCTACCGTAGCGGACAACTGCTTGATATCCAGCGGCTGACAGCAGAAGCACACAAAAGGGGAATCCTGATCGGCTTTGATTTATGTCATTCCATTGGAGCCGTTCCTCATGAATTGTCCAATTGGGAGGTGGACTTCGCTTTTTGGTGCAATTACAAATATTTGAACGGAGGTCCCGGCAGTGTTGCCGGACTCTATGTAAACCGCAAACATTTTAAAACAGCACCCGGTCTTGCTGGCTGGTTTGGTTCAAACAAAGAAAAGCAGTTTGATATGTCTCTTGAATTTGTTCCGTCAGATACGGCGGGCGCTTTCCAAATGGGGACTCCTCATGTATTAAGTACTGCACCGCTCATCGGGTCGCTCGAACTTTTTGCAGAAGCAGGAATGGGTCGGTTAAGGGAGAAATCGCTTCAGCTTACCCGCTACATGATGGAATTGATTGAAACGGAGCTATCTTCCTTTGGTTTTCACATTGGCAATCCAAGAGAAGATGAACGCCGTGGAGGACATGTATGCCTTGAGCACTCTGAGGCAGCAAGAATCTGCAAAGCATTAAAAGAAAATCAAGTTGTACCTGATTTCCGGGCGCCGAACGTCATCCGGCTGGCTCCCGTTCCACTTTATACTTCATTCCAAGATGTGCATGATACAATCGTACGGTTGAAGAAAATCATGAGTGAAAAGCAGTATGAGAAATTCCCTAATGTTAGAGAGGTGATTGCATAATGGGAAAACTGATCGATGTTTCCATGCCGCTAAGTTCAACCGTTCCCATCTGGCCTGGTGATACGCTATTTGCCTATGAATTGACATGGACGAAAGAAGAATCAGGTTCTGTAAATGTTGGACAAATTACGATGAGCACCCATACAGGCACCCATATTGATGCTCCCTTTCACTTTGACAGCCAAGGAGAACGGGTGTTGGAATTAGATCTTGATTTGTACGCCGGAACAGCGCTGGTTGTTGATGTCAGGGAGAGAGACTGTGTAAGGCCGGAAGATTTGGAAAGCGAACAGCTTGACGGTATTCAGAGGGTCCTGCTTAAAACCGGTTCATGGAAGGATCGAAGCGTGTTTCCGGCAGGCATCACCTGTCTTCATGAATCCCTTGCACCTTATTTATTTGATAAGGGAGTCCGTCTGATTGGTGTAGATGTGCCTTCCGTGGATCCCCTTGACAGCAAAGAGCTTCCCGCTCACCATGCTCTTCATGGTAAAGGAATTCATATCCTTGAAGGACTTGTGCTTGACGTTATCGAGCCGGGAGAATACCATCTCATGGCATTGCCTCTTCCCTTAAAAGAAGGCGACGGCAGCCCGGTTCGTGCGGTATTAAGCCGATAGATCATCCTGGACACTGGTGCACGATGCGCCGGTGTCTTTTTCTTCTTAAAAGGAGCTTGCGCCTGATGGGCTCAGCGCACGCTGCGAAGCCCTGTAAAAGCGAGGAACCTGGAACGGAAAACAACACTTTCAAGACCAGCAAGCAACCCGCCACCTTTGTTTCCTGAACATGGATTGTTTATAATAAGAGAGAAGCTTTATGTCATACGGGGGAACATTATGTACAAGTATGGATTTCAAAATTACTTCGAAGCGAATTTTACTGCATTATATCCTGAAGTCATGAAAAGCGGACACTGGATCAATGTGTATTTGACTTTCGAATTTTCAAAAGACACGATGCTGCCGGCTGATCTGACCGACCCGAGCGCATTGGTTGTGTTTGATCTGGAAGGCGAGGTACAGGATTTTATTGTCCATGATGAAGGGGTAGACAGTGAGTATAAATTCACGGATACCGAAAAGAAGAAATTGCTGGATTTTATTACCCAGCAGAACTTGATTTGAAGGAGTGAAAGCATGAAGATTAAAGGCATTGAACCAACGCCAAGTCCAAACTCCATGAAAATAAATATGGATGAAAGCCTGCCGGGAAACAAAAGGTACAACTATACAAAGGATAACCTGGAGGGCGCACCTGATTACATTAAAGAAATCTTTCAGGTAGAAGGGGTTAAAAGTGTATATCATGTGGCAGACTTTATCGCACTCGACCGCCATCCGCGTGCCGATTGGGAGGATGTACTTGCTGGCGTACGTGAAGTATTTGGAGATTCAGAACCAACACTGGAACAGGATAGCACTGAAGAGAACAAGGACGATGAGTATCTCGAAATTACCGTGTTGATTCAAATGTTCAGAGGACTGCCGATGCAGGTGAAATTAAAAACAGACAAGGAAGAGCGCCGTGCGGGTTTGCCTGACCGGTTCATGAAGGCGGCTCTCGAAGCACAAAAAGCATCGGATAACCTCGTTATGGAGCGAAAGTGGGAAGAACAAGGTGTCCGTTATGGAACCTTTGAGCAAATCGGTCAGGAAGTCGTCGATGAAATCTCTGCTGCTTATGATGAAGAACGGGTACACAAGCTTGTGGAGCAGGCGTTTGTCAGCGAGGAAGGGAAAAAAGCGCCAGAGGAAACCGTAACTTCCACTGAAGTAGCTGAAAAAATGAGAGATGAAGACTGGCAAACACGGTATGCAGCCTTAGAACGCATGAATCCAACAGTAGACGATATTATGGTGCTGAAACAGGCGCTGAAGGATCCAAAGCCTTCCATACGCCGGCTGGCCGTCGTATATCTTGGCATGATTGAAGACGAAGCGGTTCTTCCGCTGTTATATGCAGGATTAAAAGATAAGAATGTAGCAGTAAGACGAACAGCTGGGGACTGTCTGTCAGACCTGGGAAATCCAAAAGCGATTCCTGCCATGTGTGAAGCATTGGAGGATAAAAATAAACTGGTTCGATGGCGGGCGGCACGATTCCTGTTTGAAGCAGGAGATGAAACCGCCGTTCCGTCTCTAAAAGCGGCAGAAGACGATCCTGAATTTGAAGTTCGGCTGCAGGCGAAAATTGCGCTCGAGCGAATTCAAAGCGGAGAAGAGGCGGTCGGTTCTGTCTGGCAGCAGATGATGAGAAGCAGAGAAAATCAATAAATGTCAAAGAAGCGATCTTAGACCGGAGTCTGGATCGCTTTTTTTTTGCCTGGCAGTGAAAGGAAGTTTTTTATGTCCTGTGCCAGTTCTTTCGGTTTTTCTTCCATAATCAAGTGCCCCGTATCTTTGTATACGATCAGTCTGGAATTCTTCAAATCACCGTTTAGCCGTTTCCCTGTAGTTAACGGAATGACTTGGTCATCGTCACCATGGATCAGCAATATAGGATGCAAAATAGAATTGAGTTCAAACGGCTTCAAATCTCCTTCACGATGCCGGAGAAGACGGATTAAACTGTCAAAAAATCCTTCTTCCAAAAATTGCGCCCTGTAATCTCTGATCAGCTCATCGGTGACCAGGTTCATATTGTGAAGCACGCCGCTTAAATTGTTCTTGATGTCCTTTTTCAATACCCATTGCTTCAACCCCCAGGAAAAGAAAGGAAGATAGGAGCAGCAAATAATGGGAGTACCTGCCCGTTTAATATATCCACAGCAGCCAATAAGAATGAGCTTATCTATTAGTTTGCCGTCCTGGCGTGAGGCATGCAATGCGACCTGGCCGCCCATCGAGTGGCCAACCAGTACCACATTGGACCAGCCCATTTCCTCAATGAACGATAATACAAGCTTTCCATAGTTGGCCAATGAATACGTAAAGCGCTTTGATTTTTCGCTTTTCCCAAATCCCGGGAGGTCGATGGCCACCACATGGTAGTCATCCGTCAAATAGGGGATCAGCTGGCGAAAGCTGATGGTGGAAGACAAAAATCCGTGAATAAGGATCAGAACTTGTGCCTCAGGGTTCGGTTGGTGAAAATCTTCATAATGAATCGTAACATCGCCGATCTTTTTCCGAAATGCCGGAGTAAGCAGCGGCGTATTTTTTGTTTCCATTGCATTCCTCCATCATCTTTTCGTCTTAGTTACTTTGCCCCATCCTGTTTTCTTTACCAAAAGAAAAAATTTCCTCGAACAGGCACAAAATCCGCACTTGCCTCTCTTCCTCTTTACCCCGGTCTGACATATTTTATTATGTGAGGACGTAACAGATGAAGGAGGTTTGTAATATGGCATATCCTTATGGTGGCGGTTTTCCGTACTATGGCTATGGTTATGGCTATGGCGTAGCCGGTGGTGGCGGATATGGCTATGGTTACGGCTGGGTTTGGGCCGTATTGATTATCATATTTATACTTCTCCTTATCTTTGGAGGTTTATGGTGGTTCTTTAGATAAGGATGTGAAGGGCTTGAAGTTTCGAGCTTCAGGCTCTTTCTATGAATAAAGCTGGCGAAAAAGGGGATAATGTATCAAAAAAATGGAGCGATCGGCGAATGCATAGCAAACATACCGTATTATATATATGTGAAGAATACTTAAGCGGCAATTGTTATTATTACAAAACCGAGCTGATTACCCATGATTCCTGGAGAAACCCGGAGTCTATTTCCTGGTCCCGCCCGCGTCCCATTTCAAAAGCGACTTTCATGAAACAGAAAAAGGCCGGATTCCGGACAGAACACCGAAAAATAAAAAAATCTCCAGCTGTGGTCATCGCTTTACATAAGGAAAGGGATGACCTGGCATCCATTGAATCAAGTTAGCCTTAAGTCTCTTGCAAAGAGGCTTTTTTTGGTGGAATAAAAAAACAGACGAGCCTGATTTTTTGAAAAAAAAAGCAGGCATGTGGTGGCATGCCTGCAAAGAAAAAGGGGATATCGAATGCTGCCTTATCAGTATGGACAGAGTCTCAAAAGATAAACCATAAAATGTGAAAAAAGAGGGAATACAAAAAAATGAGGATATGCGGTTTAACCGTAAAGTGATGAAAGGAGATGCATGATGACGGAATACAGAACAGCAAAAGATACGCTTGGAGAAGTTCAGGTGCCAAAAGAGGCCTATTATGGGGCCCAAACCCAGCGGGCAGTGGAAAACTTCCCAATCAGCGGGCAACGGCTTCCTTTTGCTTTTGTAAAAGCACAAGCGATCATTAAAGCGAGCGCAGCCGCCGCAAACCGGGACTGCGGAGAACTGGATGAGAAGAAAGCCAACGCTATTATTCAGGCAGCGGAGGAAGTAATGGAAGGAAAGCTTGCCGATCAATTTGTGGTTGATGCTTATCAGGCGGGAGCAGGTACTTCACAGAACATGAATGCGAATGAAGTCATAGCAAGCCGTGCATCCGAGCTTCTTGGCGGTGAGAAAGGGGATTGGAGCAACGTCCATCCCAATGACCACGTAAACATGGCACAATCCACGAATGATACGATTCATGTGGCCATCAACATCAGTACCGCACAGGAACTTTATGCTAAGCTGTATCCTGCTCTTGAAGAAACCATTGTGGCTCTCCGAAAAAAACAAGAGGAATTTCATGACATCATCCGATCCGGCCGGACCCATCTGCAGGATGCGGTTCCAATGAGGCTTGGCCAGTCGTTTGGAGGATACGCAGAAAGTCTTCAAAAAGTGCATGATGCGCTTAAACAAAGCGAGCCCTTCTTGTTTGAAATAGGCCTGGGAGGAAACGCAGTCGGCACAGGAATCAATGCGCATCCCGATTATAGTGAAAAGGCAATTAACGAAGTGGCAACGCGCACCGGTCTTTCGTTTACACAGCCAACCGACCGCTTCCGTTTTATGCAAAATAATGGCGCGGCGATCCAGGTCAGCGGGCATTTAAAGGAATTGGCCATTCATCTTATCAAAATCTCTTCGGACTTACGATTGCTGAGTTCGGGGCCGAGAACCGGCATTGCAGAAATCCTGCTGCCAGCGGTACAGCCAGGTTCTTCGATCATGCCAGGAAAGGTGAATCCGGTCATTCTTGAAAATTTATACATGATTTGTGCGCAGGTTATTGGCAATGATACGTGTGTGACAACCGCGGGAATTGGCAGCCAGTTGGAGATCAATGTCATGATGCCGGTGATTGGTCTCAACCTCCTTCATTCCATTACGATTCTTTCTTCAGGGATGAGGACCTTCACTGAACGCTGCCTTAGCGGCCTGGAGGCCAATGAAGAGCGGATTAAAGAATTGATGGAGCAGAGCCTGGCTATTGCGACTGCACTGAATCCAAAAACAGGCTATGAAAAAGCCGCAGAAGTGGCGAAAGAAAGCTTCAGTTCAGGTAAGACGGTCAAGGAGATTGCCGTTGAAAAAGGATATATTACAAAAGAAGAGGCAGAAACATTGCTGAATCCAGAACGGTTGGTTTAACGAGAAAAAGTTTCCAATAACGCCAAATATGGGTATGGGCATGAGGTGAAACTCAAACTTATGGCCCTATTTGCTTGAAATTGGGCATGGGTTATCCTGTTACATTCATTTTCTTTTATCCCCGGGTGTGTTATACTTAATAGGTTAAAAAATAGTTAGGAGTGTTTTCATGAATTTTGAAGTAGGTAGCATCGTTGAAGGTAAAGTAACTGGAATTAAACCGTTTGGTGCTTTCGTCGCTTTAAACGACGAAGTTCAGGGATTGGTTCATATCTCTGAGGTTTCTCATAGCTTTGTTAAAGATATTAACGACGTATTAAAAGTGGGGGATATTGTACAGGTAAAAATTCTTTCTGTTGACGAAGATTCAAAAAAGATTTCTCTTTCCATCCGTCAAACTCAGGAAGCACCAGCCCAAGCTCCTAAAAAAGAACGTCGTCCTGCACCTAAGAAGCAAGCGGCTCAAGATTCTTCCAAAGGCTTCAACACACTTGAAGCAAAGCTTAAAGAATGGTTGAAAGAGTCTACAGACCGTCAAGCTCAACTTAACAAGCGTCTTAAGAAATAATTGAAAAAAGCTCTTCCACCTGGGAAGAGCTTTTTTTTTATTGTTGTGGTTTTGTTACACGCGATTGGTTTCAACGCGGTCTTCACGTTCAACTTCATGAGATGGTTTGAAAAGAAGAGTCAGGCAATATAAACCGGATAGTCCAACCAATCCATAAACGATTCGGGAAAGTGCTGCATCCTGACCGCCGAAAATGGCTGCTACGAGATCGAATTGGAAGAACCCGATAAGACCCCAGTTGATTGCACCGATAATGACTAAAGCTAATGCAGTACGTTGTAATCCATTCATGGTATTGCCTCCTTAAGAATGAAATTAATTGCAGTAATAGGATGACTTCTCTTGGTTACATTTATACATTTCCACATGAACGAGAAGGACAAACCCATTTTTTGTTAATATTCAACTTTTGTTTAGTGTATTGTTCAATATTTGTTCATGTTAAATTGGGTTCAAGCCAATTTCTTTACTTTTAAAATCGGCATGATGGATAATACTAACGAAGTATTGGATCACTGGGAGGTAAAATAATGAATTCATTTACGTACTATAACCCAACTCGATTAGTGTTCGGGAAAGGACAACTCAGCCAGCTCTCCTCTGAAATGGAGCCATATGGTAAAAAGGTATTGCTTGTTTACGGCGGTGGCAGCATTAAGCGCAGCGGCCTGTACGACCAGGTAACAAGTGAACTGAGAAAAATGGGGGCTGAGGTTCATGAACTTTCCGGAGTAGAGCCTAATCCACGATTAACTACCGTTAAAAAAGGTGTAGAAATCTGCAAGGAAAATAATATTAATTTCATTTTGGCCGTTGGTGGCGGAAGTGTTATTGACTGTACCAAGGCAATTGCTGCAGGGGCTAAATACGATGGCGACGTTTGGGATTTCGTCACGAAGAAAAGTACACCGAAAGAAGCGGTCCCATTTGGAACTGTGCTGACACTTGCTGCAACAGGTTCTGAAATGAACTCTGGATCGGTTATTACCAATTGGGAAACCAATGAAAAATATGGATGGGGAAGCCCGCTTGTGTTCCCTAAGTTTTCAATTCTTGATCCAGTGAACACATTTACTGTGCCAAAAGACCATACCATCTATGGCATGGTTGATATGATGTCGCATGTGCTTGAAACGTATCTCAACCATACAGAAAATGCGCTTCTTCAGGACCGTTTTGCTGAATCCATTTTGAGAACGGTAATTGAAACAGCACCAAAAATGGTGAAGGATCTTGAGAACTATGATCTTCGCGAAACCATCCTTTATAATGGAACAATGGCATTGAACGGAACGATCGCAATGGGCGTTCAGGGTGACTGGGCTACTCATAACCTTGAGCATGCCGTTTCTGCTGTTTACGATATTCCTCATGCCGGAGGATTAGCTATTTTGTTCCCGAACCTGCTTAGACATGTTCTTGATGAAAACCCTGCTCGCTTAAAGCAGCTGGCTGTTCGAGTGTTCAATGTGGAGTCTGAAGGTAAATCTGACCGTGAAGTAGCTCTTGAAGGAATTGATAAGCTGTCTGCTTTCTGGACTTCCATCGGTGCTCCGAACCGTCTTGCCGATTATGATATTGATGACTCGAAGCTTGACCTTATTGCTGATAAAGCAATGGCTAATGGCGAGTTTGGCAATTTTAAAAAATTAAATAAAGAAGATGTGCTTGAAATTTTACGCATGTCCCTGTAAAGGATAGGGAAAGTAACAGATGACCCACTTTACTTTTTAAACGCAAATCAGGAGAGCCGTTTTTCTAACGGTTTTCTAATTTGTACTTTTTCGTTCTGTAAAGTAAAAAAGACTAATACAAAAAACGGAGGCGTGTACATTGGCCAGCAAACTACGTTTTGATTACAGCAAAGCTTTACCTTTTTTAGGAGACCATGAAGTAACGAATTTGTCAGCATTGGTGAAAGCCGCACATGAACAAATCCATAATAAAACAGGCGCGGGCAGTGACTTTTTAGGATGGGTGGATCTTCCAACCGAGTACGACAAAGAAGAATTTGCCCGCATTCAAAAAAGCGCAGAAAAAATTAAAAATGATTCCGATGTATTGATCGTCATTGGAATTGGCGGTTCTTATCTGGGAGCACGGGCAGCGATTGAAATGTTGAACCATTCTTTCTCTAACATGCTTTCCAAAGAAGAACGCAAAGCGCCACAGGTGATCTTTGCCGGACAAAATATTTCTTCTACGTATATGAAGGACTTGCTTCAATTGATTGAAGGCAAAGATGTTTCTGTAAACGTGATTTCAAAATCAGGAACAACAACCGAACCGGCTATTGCATTCCGTATTTTCCGCAAGCTGCTTGAAGAGAAGTATGGAAAAGAAGAAGCACGCACGCGCATTTATGCGACAACAGACCGTGCGAAAGGCGCTTTGAAAACATTGGCGGATGAACAAGGCTATGAAAGCTTTGTTATCCCTGATGATGTGGGGGGACGTTACTCCGTCCTGACGGCTGTAGGACTTCTTCCAATCGCGGTTAGCGGTGTGAATATTGAAGAAATGATGAGCGGGGCAGCAGATGCGAGCAAGGCATATTCTTCTCCAGAACTTGCTGAAAACGAAGCATACCAGTATGCAGCGGCCCGAAACGCATTGTATAACAAAGGAAAAACCATTGAATTAATGGTGAACTACGAACCAAGTCTTCACTATGTTTCCGAATGGTGGAAGCAATTGTACGGTGAAAGTGAAGGTAAGGACAATAAAGGTATTTATCCAGCGTCCGTTGACTTTTCAACTGATCTTCACTCCATGGGTCAATACGTTCAAGAAGGACGACGCGACCTTTTTGAAACCGTGCTGAATGTGGAGAATGCACGCGAGGAAATTACCATTGAAGAGGACGAGCAAAATCTCGACAAGCTGAATTTCCTGGCTGGACAAACCATGGACTTTGTCAATAAAAAAGCATTTCAAGGAACACTTCTTGCTCATACCGATGGCGGCGTTCCTAACCTGGTAGTTAACATTCCGGAATTAACGCCATACCATTTTGGCTATCTGGTGTATTTCTTTGAAAAAGCCTGTGCGGTCAGCGGATACCTTCTTGGAGTAAATCCTTTCGACCAGCCTGGAGTGGAAGCGTATAAGAAGAATATGTTTGCACTACTTGGCAAGCCAGGTTTTGAAAAGGAAAAAGAAGAACTGGAAAAACGTTTATAATTCTTTGAGATGACCTCGATGGGGGGTCATCTTTTTTCATTTCCTTTCAGGGCTTATTTTTTTTCTTTTGGGGATGATAAACATAAACGAAAACCGAAAGAAACGGAGCGAAGCCATGATTCCTTTGGAAAGCAAGCTTGAAAATGAGGTATTTGCATTCAATGAGCTTGAGGATAAGCTGAAAGGGCTGGGATTTACCATCGGAGGAAACTGGGATTATAATCATGGATATTTTGATTATAAACTGGACGATGAGGTAGGGTATACGTTTGTAAGAGTTCCTTTTACTTCCTATGAAAAGGAGGTTGACCAGCAAGGTTCTTTAGTGACGCTTGGAGAGCCTTTTCTGTTGACGCATAAATACCAGATCGGACTCGACGATCATGCCAACGCGGGAGCTGTGGGAGGAAGTTTTAATCAGTTCGCCGAGCCCCAGGACCCTGACGCCTCCATTGACGATAAATGGATTAGTATTGGCAAAACACTAGTGGAAAAAGCAGAAAGCCAGTTATTGGAGGAGTAGGGGGAAATCCTTACTCCTTTTGCAATGAACGGTGGCAGATTTGAGCCATTGTTTCTCCTGCCAAAGAAGTGGTTTTGATCAATTCATCTGCTCCCGCCCTTAAACTGTTATTCATCTGTTCGGATGTCAAAATTTCAGCCGCGACTGGGATCGAAGGATGAATGCCCTTTATCGTAATGATGGATAAAATGGTGTGCATGTCCGCATCCGATTCCTTTAAGTTTTGGTCCGCTGTCAGCAGCACGGTTTTGGCTTCGGCCAGGTTTGCTTTTTGCCAGGTGTCATCTGCTGAAGGATCTCCTTTTACGAAAAGCACACCCTCATCAGTCAAGGGATTCTGTTTAAGAGATGCATCCACAAGGATGATCTTTTGTCCGGTCTCTTCCTTTTGCAGGGTAAGAATGGTTTTTTTGGCACGTTCGTTCCATCCTACAATAATGAGGTGCCCGTTTCCTTTAAACATCAGTTTCCCCTCTCTGTACTTATTTTGAACCTGGATGACTGCTGAGGCTGCATTAACAGTGAAAAAGGCAATAAAGGAGCCTCCAATAAAAACCAAAATAATGGCTACAAATCGACCGTAAGAGGTTTTTGGAACAAAGTCGCCAAATCCAACAGTCGCAGCGGTCATTACTGACCAATAAATGCCTTCAAATATAGTGTGGAAACTGCCTGGCTCCAACAAATGAATAAGAATGCCAAACAAGATCATCAGTGAGCCTATGATGCTGAAAAGCCGAATAAGCATCGGCAGACGAAGATATGAAAAAATAAACTCCTCAAATTTCATAATGCACATCCTTGGGCAATTTATTTACCATTATGCCCGGTTATGTACGGAGTAAAACCAGCAAAAAGAAGCTGTTCGGACAAGAGCAGCTTCTTTTCTCGTTAACTGTAAAATTATAATGCACTAATGCTTTTAACATGTTTAGTCAGGATGCGGTGAATTACATTGTCTGCAAGGACTACAACATAGCCATTGGCACATTCAGTCAGGACACCCTCGATGGCATCCGGGCCTCCACGGTTGATTTTAACCTTTTTCAATGCCAGTCGGTCAAAAAGATTGTTGAACCCATATTCCCGATAATACGGTACATCCATTGCGGCAGCGGCTGGACCATGGCCGGTTGTTTTGCCTGTCATGCGTCCAGTGGTGCATCCCCCAGTACCGCCAGTCGCACGTCCAGTGCCACGCCCGGTATCTTCGCAAGTGCCGCGTCCGGTACCTTTGCCAGTGCCACGCCCGGTACCTTTGCCAGTGCCACGCCCGGTACCTTTGCCAGTGCCACGCCCGGTACCTTTGCCAGTGCCACGCCCAGTACCTCTGCCGGTCCCACGACCAGAACCGCGTCCGGTTCGGCTTCCACTTTCACTTCCGTCCGCATTTGCATCGTTTTCTTCCTGTTCCTGAACAACGCTTACACTTTTCACATGATCGGTCTTGTAGTAAACGACACCTTCCTTCTCGGTGGCTAGCGCAATATAATCATATGTGCTTAGCAAAAGGACTCCTTGTCTGGATTCGGGGCCACCGCGATTAATCTTTACATTTTGGCCAATCATGTTGTCCATAATGGCGGAAAAACAGCTCGGTGTAAGATAGTCATAAAATTCCCCTGTTCCATTTTTCTCGCCGTTGTTGTCGCTTTGAAGGTCTTCTCCGACACTTCTTAAGTGACGTGCCGCATAATAGACGGCTCCCTCATCCGTTCCGACAACTATATAATTATGGCCTGAATGAAGCAGTTGGCCAGCTTTGGCTTCGGGACCTCCTTTATTGACATTAATCCTTCTGCCAATCATTGAGTTGATATGAAAATCAGACATTCATGTTCTCCTTTCAGAACCGTTGATTCGATTTTGTTGTTGCATAGTAAAAATATATGTAGACAACCATCGTTTGGCGCTGGTACAAGCGCCTTTTTCCATGAAAAACAACGCTTGCCTAATCGACATGAAAACAGATAGAGCCTGTGCTCTATCTGCAAAAAAGTACTCGATAAACTGATTAGCTCGAACTGCTGGAGTGGCGTGTTCTTCTGGTTCTTCTGGTTCTTCTGGTTCTTTTTCTTCTTGAGCTCGAACTTGAACTGCTGGAGCTGCTGGATTTTCTAGTTCTTCTAGTTCTTCTTCCAGTACGTCCAGAGCGACTGGAAAGACCAGAACGACCAGAACGACCGGAACGTTTGCCAGAACGTTTTCCAGATCTTTTGCCAGAACGTTTTCCAGATCTTCTGCTGGAACGTTTGCTAGATCTTTTGCTGGAACGTCTGCTTCTTCTTGAGCTCGAGCTCGAGCTGGAACTAGAACTTGAGCTCGAGCTGGAACTAGAACTTGAGCTTTCTTCACATGGATCATTATGCCATACGCTCATGAGTAGACCTCCAATACTTTAATATGGGAAAAGAACGGAGTATCATTTCTTTTCAAATATAATGTACGTAAGTTTTTACGTTCTGCTTGGATAAACGTCCAGAAAGGAGGCCCTTTTTAGCATTGATTTGTGACACTTACCTTCTTCTTAACATAGAGATAAGTATCAACCTAAGGAGAGATTGAAGAATCATGTCTAAAGGTATGTTGCCGGAGTATCGTCTCTCTGTCCCCATTAAAGGGGCCAAGTCAATAGAAAAGGGAAGATGGGCCAGCCAGCCGGTTAAAGGTACATTAAAAACCGAAAATCAATCTTATGAAACCACTGTAAAATATAGAGGAGCACACATCCGTAAGTTTCCCAAAAAATCATATGATTTTGTTTTTCCATCTTCCAGGATGTTTACAGGAGCTAAAAGGATTCATATGAATGCCGAGTACAATGATCCTTCCTTAATGAGGAATAAGCTGTCCCTTGACTTTTTTCGCGATATTGGCGTATTGTCCCCGGAAGCAAACCATGTCACATTGTACATCAATGGCTTTTATCAAGGTGTTTATCTTCAATTGGAGTCGGTCGATCAGCTTTTTTTGAAAAAAAGAGGGCTTCCTGATGGCAGTATCTATTATGCCATTTCAGAAAATGCCAATTTCTCAAAGTACAATCCTACAACCGGAAAAGCGAAACGGTCAGTCACATCAGGGTATGAAATTAAGTATGATCCTGAACATTCCTTTCATCACTTAAGAAAGCTGCTGAATTGCGTGCTGACTTCTACGGATAAAGAATTTCCATCAAAAATTGAACCTCTGCTGAATCTGGAAAGTTATTTTCGATGGCTGGGCGGTGCCGTCTGTACACAAAATTTTGATGGGTTTATTCACAACTATTCTCTTTACAAAAATGGGGAGACTGGACAGTTTGAAATCATGCCATGGGATTACGATGCCACATGGGGAAGGGATATTCACGGAGATGTGATGGAGAACAAGTATGTCCCGATCGAAGGGTACAATACGTTGACAGCACGTTTGCTGCTTCATGGAAATTATCGAAGACAATACAGACACGTGATGGAACAATTGCTTGAAGAAGCATTCACCATAGAATCCATGGAATGGAAAATTGAAAAGCTATATGCGTCCATACGGCCGCATATCATTAAAGATCCGTATAAGCACTACTCTCTGTCCAAATTCGATAAGGAGCCAGAATACATTCTTGCATTCATCAAGAAAAGAAATAAATATTTAAAGAAACGGCTTCATCGCCTCCAATAAAAAATCCTGCTGAACATGTTGTTCAGACAGGATTTTCTTATGCTGCATCATCTGCACTTGCTGCAAGTGTATTGACTTCTTCTGAGGGCTGTTCGTTTTCCTGTTCCATGTCTGGAAGGGAGTCTTCCTGAACAGGTGCGGAGTCAACCTCGGCTGGTTCTTGTTTATTGTGAATAAACCCGGCACAGTCCGAATCCTTTGATGCCTCTGAAAGAGTGGTGTCTTGTTGCTTTTCACTGACCGGAACTATCCTTTCTTCTTGAGGTTCTTTTGTCTGGACAGCTATATCTTTTGAATCACGAGAGGGCTCGACAGCTTCACTTTTTGCTGGTTGTTTTACGTTGCATTCCCCTGCCGTTTTAGGTTTATCCGTATTCTTACTTTCCTCACGGTCTTCAGGGCTTGCCTGTTTCGCTTCTTCTTTTGGAACCGAAACAGGAGCAAGAGAAGTTTTTTCTTCTTTATCATTTTCCTTAGGAGGTATAACAGCGTCAGATCCTTTTGATGCTTCATTGGCAGAGGCCGCTGCTGGTTTATCCGTTTTCTTTTCGGGTGCTTGTGTTGTTGACGGAGCACTTTGCTTTACTGGCTCAGCAGCAGGTTCCTTCACCACATCAGAAACCGGAAAAGAAACCGGCTGATTTTTCGTGCTTTTATTGCCAGATTCTGATTGTCCGGACTGCATTGGAGCAGGGAATTCGGCAGATGCTGGATTACTCATACTGCCTTCTGCTGCTTTCTTTACTGGAGCGGTTTGATCAGTTTCCGTTGGCTCACTGCTTTTCACGTCTTCGTGATCCTTCAGAATCAGGACGGGATCCGGATTAACCGTGGATGAGGTTTCTGTTAGGCTTATGTCATCCGAAGAAGGTTCGTTATGAACAAAAACAGAGACATGTTGATATTCTCCAAGAGGCGTTGAGGAAAGCAGGTCGCTGATCGGGCCAACCTTATCTGACAATTCCTGAATGCTTTTTTTCTTGATATCGCTCTGCGTAATGGGTATTCCTGCTTCTTTTGCCGCCATGAAGATAGCATATTTCGCAGGTGGAAGGCCGCTTTTTTTGGCCCGTTTTCTTTCTTTGTTGGAAATGATCAATGAAGTCATATCTATTTTGTTTTCCAACGCTTGTTGTTCCATTAAGGAATTAATTTTCTGCTCAATTTTCTGCTGTGTTTCTTTACTGACGTCCTTTGTCAGAGTCGTGGTAACAATGACTTCCTGATCGGGTTTGATAAACCCTTTGGCACGGCAGATCTTGAAAATGTCCTCGGTCACTTTCTCAAGAGGCTGCCCATGGTAATCTTCAAGAAGAGCAACCAGTTTTTTACCGTCCGAATTATAGGCAGTTATGTGCTGAACCCGCATGTCATCATCGATGGACAATTCAATGCTTGGGTTCATCTCTATGCCAACATAGGCGTAAACGCCTTGACCAGTGTTGGGTGCGAGCTGGAAAAATAATAAGAGGATGGCAAAGGTAAACACGGTTGCAGATTTCCAGTTAAATACTGGAAGGCTGAACATCGGTTTTCGTTTCGGTTCATTAGGCAGGAGAATATCACTTCCTACCGCATAAGGCTGTCCATTGTTTTTCACCTTTCGAAACACACCGCCCTCAGATAGAACGATGATGTGGTGCCGTTTGACTTCTACCACAATTCCTTTTGTCATCATAAGGGCCTCCTATTCCGGCAAATAGCCTTTAAGATATTCATAGTCTTCAATAATAATGAGAGCAACAGCGATAATATAAGGTGTGTATCGTCTAATGCTCTTGCTTGGAAACTTTTCTGAAAGCTGGGATGCAGGCAGACCTTTTTTTGTTAGAAAAAGAGATTTAAGTTCTGTATTGTTTGCTATGTATGAGGCTATGGTGTAGGCATCGAGTCTGCTTTTCTTCGATTGGGGAGTTAACTTTGGCATCTCGTAAATGTTAATGCCAAATTGCAAAAGTCTGCTTTTGTAATGTTCGATTTCCTTATCGGGTGAAATGGATTTAGTTTGCAGATGAGCTGCAGCAGAAGAACGGGAAGCAAGGTCAGGTGATGAATGGGTCTTAATATTCATTTTTCTCCGTTTAAGCCAGCTGATCATAACCGCCCTCCATTTCTCCTATACTATATTTAGAAAATAATAACTCTCAGATTATAGTATGGAAAGCTAAAAAAAAACAGGTACAATAGTCATACTTTGATGATTTGTGGGGAGGAAAAAAGTTTGGTAATGATTACAGTTTACTAGATTTTCCGACCGGAAGCTTCCAAAAGATAGGAAAGGACCAGGATGAGAACGGGACCTTCGTTCCATGGCTTTTTCAGTATATCGTTGCTACTCTTTAATAAAGGATTGAATTTTCTGAAAACGGAGGGAAGCAATGATGAAAAAATGGAAACAGCCGGGCGCGGTCATCGTCGGTCTGAGTATGATTTTGTCAGCAGGGACACCGGTTTTCGCTCAAGGCAAGCAAGAGCAAAGCAGTCCGATCAGCTACTTCAAACCGGGTGACTGGAATTATCCTGGCTCCTCATCCCCAGTTATTCACAAAGGCACACCAAGAAGTGCTGGGCTTTATCCGGATGCGTTAAACAGTATTGACACGACCATGAATAAAGCGATGGAAACGAAGATGTTTCCCGGCGGGGTGGTTTTGATCGCAAGAAAAGGATCCATCGCCAAGTGGGATGCTTATGGTTATGCTTCTCGTTATACGGACGATCAGTATACGGAGTTGGAGCATCCGGTTCCCATGAGGAAAGATACAATATTTGATTTAGCGTCTATCAGCAAAATTTTTACAACAACCGCTGCTATGAAGCTGTATGAGCAAGGGAAATTCCAACTTGATGACCCTGTATACAAATATATTCCTGAATTTAAGGAAAACGGAAAAGAAAAGGTGACCATCCGGCAGCTTCTCACACATACATCGGGTTTTGAGCCGTTTATCCCGGTCTACAAGATGGGAACAAACCGGGAAGATCGGCTGCATATTATTTTAACCTATCCGCTCAAAAATTCGCCCGGCACTACCTATACATACAGTGACTTGAACATGATTACTCTAGGGGTGCTGGTCGAGCGGCTTTCCGGTAAACGTCTGGATGAATATGTGAAAGAAGTGATAACTGGCCCGTTGAAGATGAGGGATACAATGTATAACCCTCCGGCCTATTTCAAGCCAAGAATTGCCGCAACAGAATATGAACCTTATATTAACAGGGGCATGGTATGGGGAGAAGTACATGATGAAAACGCATGGTCACTTGATGGAGTGGCTGGACATGCCGGCGTTTTTTCTTCGGCTCATGATCTTGCTGTCTTCGCCCACATGTTCCTGCAAAATGGAAAGTATGGCCACACAAGGATTTTAAAACCTTCAACCGTCAAATTACTGGAGGAGAATCAGCTTCCTCAATTCCCTTCCGACTCTCACGGGCTTGGCTGGGAATTGGACCAGGGCTGGTACATGGACGCACTGTCTGACGCGACCACACTTGGCCATACAGGATTTACCGGAACTACGATGGTCATCAGCCCCAAAAACCAGACGGTTGTTTTAACATTGACCAACCGTGTACATCCGACACGAACAATGCCATCAATTAATCCGGTTCGCCGCGATGTGGCACGTGCTGCGGCAGATGCTATTCCTGTTTCTCTGGCTAATCATGAAAAAGCCTGGTTTGCGGGATATGGTGATAAGGTTTCCCGGCCGTTGGTTTATGAATTAAATAAACCGGCCTCAACAGTAAGCTTTGAAACCTGGTTTGAGATCGAAAAAGGAAGCGACAATGGAACCGTTGAAGTATCTGCAGATGGTGTCAACTGGCAGAAAACAGCTTCTTCCTTTACAGGAAAAAGCAACGGCTGGAAGAAGCAAACCACCGCCTTGCCGGCTGGCACAAAGTTTATCCGTTTTCTATATACGACCGATGCCAGTGTTAACGGACGAGGCTGGTATGTAAAAGACGTGAAAGCAAAGGATGCATCGGGAAAAGAAATCGCAAAAAAGATCACCGACAGCCAGTGGACCAAACGAAATCATTAAAAAATGTGCGGCCGCCGCTTCTGTGGCGGTTTTTTTTATTTAAATTGTCCGTGCAAAACTGACACCTTTGACGTTTGCGTCATAGTAAAGGTATACTTTTAATAAGGGAGTGAGTCGGGTGAACTGGATTAAAATTGATGAAGCAGCAAAAATTACGGGAATTACCAAACGTGCTATCCGTTATTATGAAGAGATTGGTCTGATTCAGCCTCCGGAGAGAAGTGACGGGCAAGTGCGTTTGTATACCGATGAAGACATCAAACAATTAAAGAGAGTGGTTGATGCGAAGGAAGTACTCGGTTTTTCTTTGCAGGAATTGCAGCACTTCCTAAGCATTAAAGAACGGGTGCTCGAACATAAGGATCAATATGAGTCGACGAAAGATACAACCATTCAGCAGTCGGAATTGGAAGAGATTGCTGTAGGGCTAAAAGAGCAGGAGAAGATGCTTCAGCAGAAGATGGAGAAGATGAAATCCTTTCAGGGAGAGTTGAAGGATTTGATCCAAAAGGTCGACAGCTTGCTGAACCTTTAATGAAAAGAGGCAAAAAAACCACGCGTATCTGTCATGATCAGCGGGTTTTTGCCTCTTTTTTTATGATAAAAGTTCATGATTATGGTGATACTGGGAGTAACCCAGCTAAAAGAGAGGAATACGCATGGAAGTTTTTCCGGTCATACATACGAACTTTTGGGATGGAGTGCTTGCCGTGCCGCTGGTTCTCCTGCTGACACAAATCATCAAATGGATAACACCTGTTCCCAAGGCATTAATTCCCTCGGTTGCGCTTTTGCTCGGCCTTCTTCTTTCCATTTTGTACAGCCATCGACATCATTTGATCGCTGGTGTGTTTATGGGCTTTTTTTATGGATATGCAGCAATTGGAAGCTTCTCGGCATCAAAGAATTCATGGCATGCTTTTAAAGAGAAAGTTAGAAAAAAGGAACATTTTCGATAACTGCAGAGCTGGTTGTTGGGAAAAAGACAGAGGATGCGTTATGATTCACATAGTAAGACAACAGGGGGGCAACGATGAAAATTGCGGCAATTATCGGAAGTTCGAGAGCGGACGGAAACACACAGCAGTTAACCGAGCTGGCACTTAAAGGGGTAGACTATACACCGATTATTTTAAAAGAAAAACAGATCATACCCATCGATGACTTAAGACATGCAGCAGGCGGCTTTGAACCGGTCGCTGATGATTATGAGAATGTGATCGATACTGTACTCGAGCATGATATCCTGCTTTTTTCCACACCGGTATACTGGTACGGGATGTCCGGCCTTATGAAGAATTTTGTGGATCGGTGGTCCCAGAGTTTGCGTGATGACCGTTTTGCCTTTAAAAAAGAAATGAGCCAAAAGACGGCCTATGTGATTACATGCGGCGGTGATCAGCCGAGAATAAAAGCACTGCCTTTAATTCAGCAATTTCAATACATATGTGATTTTATGGGTGTTTCATTTGCTGAATACATCATTGGAACAGCCAACGCACCACATGATATTTTAAAAGATGAAAGAGCACTTGCTGAAGCGAAACGCTGGAATAAACTGTTTTTAAAATAAATTGAGACCATTTAAGCAAAGGTGAGGAATTATCCTTACTTTTGCTTATTTTTTGTAAAGATATGCATATTTCATTGCAGAACTGCTTAATATTACTTATAATCACTTAAGTAAAGGGGCGAATGAGGCATGTATCAGGATGAACGTATGGAAGCGATTCTACATTACTTAAAAGAGCACGAAAGGGTCGATATGGAAACCATCTGCAACATGAATAATGTCTCACGGGATACTGCCAGACGCGACCTGGTGAAACTGGAGGAAGAGGGGAAAATCGTACGTCTGCGCGGCGGGGCAAAATCACCTACTCTTTTTCACGATGTGTCCAACTATGATGAGCGGCTGCAGAAAGCTTCGGAGGAAAAGAAGCGCATCGGTAAATATGCGGCAGGCTTGATTCTGGATGGCGACCATCTGTTGTTGGATGCCTCTACCACCGTTCAATTTTTAGCAGAAAATATTCATACAAAAGACAACGTGGTTGTCACAAATTCGATAGATATAGCCGGGATTTTATCCAAAAAAGAAGATATTTTCATTCATTTGCTTGGAGGGCTGCTCAATAACAGTCACCGTTCGATCTATGGATCGAGAACCATACAGCATCTCGCAGATTTTAAAGTCAACAAGCTGTTTTTGGGAGCCTGCGGCATTTCTTCAGATGGCTTGACCATTCCTTTTGAAGAAGAAGGGTTTTTGCTGAAAGAAATGATCAGCCGCTCAGACCAGGTCATACTGCTTGCTGATTCATCAAAGTTCAATCGAACCTATTTTCAAAAAGTATGCGGGTGGAACAAGATCGACATCCTAGTAACAGATCAGGAAATGGAACCAAAGCTGAAAAAGCAGCTGGAACAGTTTGAAATCGAAATCATCGTACTATAAAAAGGAGGAAGTTATGAAATTAATTGCAATCGATTTGGATGGTACATTGTTGAACAAAAAAGGCTCAATCAGTCATGAAAATGCGCAGGCTATAAAAGAAGCTCAGATGATGGGGCATGTTGTTTCCATTTGTACAGGACGTGCGGTGGAAGACGTGCTGAATCTGCTTCAGGAAGCGGGAGTAGAATGTCCGGTCATCGGTGCAAATGGAGCCGTTCTTTATGCTGACGGAAAAGTGGTGGACCACCATCCGCTTCAAAAGGAACATGCTGCTTCCATTTTAACGAAGTTGGAGGAACTTCAGGTATTTTACCATCTTCATACCAATAAAGGGATCCATACACCTGACTTTGGTCAGGAGGGGATTCAGGTGGAAATCGATATGGCGAAATCCGCCAATCCGGAATTAAATGCAGAGGAATTGTGGGATGCGGCTCAAGGTTATTTAAAGCAATTCGGTCAGATTTCCATTGATTCATTTCGGTCCATCTGGACAGAAGACCTCACCGTCAATAAAATCCTGCCTTTCTCCTACTCCGAGAAGAAGCTGGAAGAAATCTACCGTTTTGCCAAACAGTTTGAGGATCTGTCTGTAACGAGTTCCGCTCAGCACAACCTTGAAATTAACGATGAAAAAGCAAACAAAGGCAATGGGATACTGGGTATGGCTGACCATTTTGGAATTCCGCAAGAGAACACAGTTGCCATTGGAGACAATATGAACGACTGGCCTATGATGAAGACTGCGGGTACGGCTATTGCCATGGGAAATGCGCTCCCTGAAATCAAGGAGATCTGTCATTTTACCACCCTTGAGAACGATGCACACGGTGTAGCTCACGCCATTCGGGAGTTTGTCCTTAAACAAGCATTGGTGTAAAAATAAAATGGCCTGCTGGCGTAACCTTTTTGGGCGTAACGGCAGACCTTTTTTGTTTATGAAGCTTCTGTTTTCGGGAACGTAAACCCTTCACCGAAGACATCCCTGACATCATGGACGACCACAAACGCTTTTTCATCCATTTTTTGAACGATCTTTTTAAGTTGAAACAATTCCTGTTTATTGATGACTACGTATAAAATTTCTTTTGATTCCTTCGTATAGCTGCCATGGGCAGAAAAAACAGTCACGCCCCGGTCCATATCATTGTTCACCTTTTGGGCAATTTGCTCAGCATGCTGAGAGATGATAGTGACCGCTTTTCGTGTATCGAAGCCCTCAATAATATAATCAAGAACTTTGGTTGAAATATAAATGGAAATCACTGTGTACATCGTATTTTGCGCTCCGATGACAAAGTAAGAGCTCATGACCACCAACAGGTCGATGCCAAGCATAGCCCCGCTGATACTCCACCCAAAATATTGGTTGGCCATCCGTGCCAGGATGGTTGATCCTCCGGTGGTTCCTCCAGAACGAAGCACCAATCCAAGCCCGATTCCGATAAAGATTCCGGCAAAAACGGTGCCTAGAATTGTATCCTTAACGGGTGAGCCCCACCCTTCGGTCAAATGAAGAAATACAGAAGTAAATACAATGCTAAAAACCGTATAGAGAGTTACCCGCTTATTGAGCAGACGATAGCCAATGATTAATAAAATCCCATTCATAATGAAGTTCGTATAACTGGGCGACCAGGAGAAAAGATAGTATAAAATCATGGAGACACCGGTGACCCCGCCTTCTCCAAGTTCATTTGGTATGGCAAAGCAGTTCACGCCGAGAGCGAAAAAAAAGGATCCAATAATAATGAGTGTGAACTCTTTTACAGCGCTGTTCATCGTAATACCCCCCTAAATAAAAAAATCAAGCAAAGAAACCAACCGCACAGGGTTGGCTGCATGTCTATGATAATGAAAATAAATGGCTTAAGAATCCAGAAATCAATATATCATGCCTTGAAGCGAGTTTCAAACCGAATTATGTAAAAAACCTGCATGGCCTCTTTTGGCATGCAGGCTAAATCCGGGTTTAGCAGCAAGGAGGTGCACCACAGGAGATGTTCTGGTGATGAACCTGACAAGTCTCGTATTGGGAAACAGGATATTCATGAACATGCTGGTATAATACGTGGTTCACATGCTGAATTTGTACAGGATGCACGTGGATAACCTCTTCCGTGTGATAATGCTGCTGAACACAACACTGGGTGGGATGAACAATGACATGCGGGCAGTGGCAGCCATAGCCATAATACATAATGCATTCTCTCCTTTTTCTCATCATTATTGACTGTTGCTTCACTTCTTAATTTATGATGAGTGCTAACAATCTGTAAGGGTACCTGTCTATAAAATAGGATTTAGGCTGGGAAAAAAGGAGATAATGAGAACAGGTGATAACATGAAGCTAAATAAAAAAAGCAAGAAGCTGTACAGTGATGCCATTGATCGCATGCAAGAGGGGCTTGAAGCCATGATTGATCTCTATAACGAAGCGGAGGATGACATCCCGCTGATCAACTTTGAAAAAGAGGTTCAGGAGGAAATCGAAAAAGCGAAAAGTAAATATGGAAGTGCCTTTATAGATGACAAAATCAATGCCATCGTAAAAGAGGTGCTGTCCTTTTTGCCGCCAGATCAGCAAGAGTAATGCAGAGAAACCAAAGATTGTAAACAAAATTCGTAATTTTTTCATAAAATTTCCTATTTTTTTACCTTTTTTTGCAAAAAATCCGTTATACTTAGAGCGTATAAACGTTTTGTAAAGATAAGGTGATGGTAAGGTGAAAGGTTACATAGGGGAAGCAAGAAAAAATGCAGGAAAAAGAGAAGCTGCGGTTTTGTTGGTTTTGGCCGTGATTGGTCTGGTTTTTATTTTTGGTTCATGGCATGCCAATAAGATTAAAGCAACCACTTCGGAGGAGAAGCATTATACCGAGAAAATTCATAAGGAGAAATACGTTCCGAAATTGAAGGGAGCTTCAAAAGAAACCCTTCAGCTGGGAAAAAAGGAGAAACAAAACAGCAAAGAAAAGATAGTAACTTCCAAAGTTTCTATTAAAAAAGCTCAGGAAAAACAAAAAAAGACCAAGGAAAAAGCCGTAGGTGCAGCAGCAGTACATAAAAAACAGGCCTGGCAAAACCAAGCGAAAACGGTGTATTTAACCTTTGATGATGGTCCTTCAAGGGTTTCAGACGGAATAATGGATGTGCTCAAGAAGTATCAAGTGAAAGCAACCTTCTTTATGCTTGAACCCAATATGCTGAAGTTTCAGGATCAAGTGAAACGGATGGACCGGGAAGGACATAGTCAGGGGCTGCATGGAGTCTCTCATGATGCCAAAAAGATTTATCGCTCGAAGGAAACCGTCGTACAGGAAATGGATCAGGCGAACCGGGCACTGCAAAAGATTACTGGCAAAAGAACCGTGCTGATCCGAACGCCATACGGAAGTGCTCCATACATGAAGCCGGATTACCAAAAGGCGGTCAAAGACAAAGGCTATGAGCTCTGGGACTGGACGATTGACAGCATGGACTGGTCCTATAGAAGCCCGCAATATGTGACAAATTCAATCCGTCAAATAAAAAAAATGGAGCACCAGACCGAGCCGATTGTCATTTTAATGCATGAACGGAAAGAAACGCTCGAAAGTCTGCCCCAGCTGCTGGATTATTTAAAGAAAAATGGATATACGATGAAAAGAATTGAAAGAACCATGAAGCCTGTCACCTTCCGGGTTTCCAAGGCAGCTTCCTAAAGGTTTACTCGTTAAAAAGCTCTTCCACCATGGAAGAGCTTTTTTGGCTAAATATCATAATTCATACTTTCCTGAGAATTTTTTTGTTCTTTTTGATCCCAGGCGATCAGGACGACATCTAATTCCTTTTCCATGGCATCCAATTTTGCTTTTTGTTCACTTGTTAAGTGAGCCAGGTCAAATGCTCTCATTTATGTATCCACCTCCAATTAGCTATACCAAAAGAATGCCCGCGTTTGATGGAAACTATCCTTTCAAAAAAAATCCCACTGCCTTTAGCGGGCAGTGGAATTTTTGTGTTGATTCAATTAATAATCAGAGTCCCAGTAATGGCCGTCATACATGTCGCTTTGTACACCCATTACATCGCCTCGCGGGCCAGGAGACCTCCAGTTGCAATCATTGTCATCCATCTCACCCATTGTATTGCCACGGCAGGCAAGACAATCCTGGATACATTGCCTTCGGCGACTGCCGAATTGTGAACGGCAAACGTTTTCACAGAAGCGTCGGCAGCTTGGCCGCCGGTTTGGACTTTCATTCATTGCTCCCATCACCGGGTATTCATTGGTGGGTCGTGAGCCGCCGCAGTTGCAATTTTGAGTGACTTGCGTTGGCCGTTGATTCATCGCTCCCATCACCGGATATTCATTGGTGGGTCGTGAGCCGCCGCAGTTGCAATTTTGAGTGACTTGCGTTGGCCGTTGATTCATCGCTCCCATCACCGGATTTTCATTGGAGGGTCGAGAACCGCCGCAATTACATTGAACAATCTGAACCTGACGACGATTGCGGTTTCGACGTCGATTCTGTGTCCCTTCCACCTGGCTGCTGGAAGTTCTGGAACTGCTTGATGATGATTCAATTTCAAACTCGAAACGGGCAGTGCTTGATGAAGAGCGGCGCCGGTTTCTGCTTGAGGAATCACTTCTTCTTCTTCTTCTTGACATATTATTTCACCCCTTTGAAATACTCTATTCACCTTCTTGTCTGATAGTTAGGGACAAGTATCCTGCTGGGAGAAAAAAAGGCTCAGGAAAGCTCTTTGATAGTGAATAGAATGATACCAGCCAACATATCATAGTAAAAAATTCAGACGTGGCAAGGGAAGGGGAATTCTGATGATTTGTTTGGGCGAGGTACTGGATCAAGCAATCTATCGTGAGCGGATTGCCATTATAGAGGACAAGCAGGAAATTATGAGAACCTTTGGCCTTGAAAAGGAAGATTGGCTTCAGCTTTGGAACATTGATAACCGGATATTAACGCTATGTTATCATTCATTGGATCCGGCTTTTGACCGGTTCATTGTTGTATATGATTATTCTTATTTTTGTGAAGATCAGGAAATGAAAGAAGCCATTATCTGGCACGAAATCGGCCATGCGGAATTTCCAGTAACAGAGGGGAATATTGATTTGTATTCTGAGAAAAAGTGTGATGAGCTCGCGTTTCATAAAGGGTACAAAGCAGGACTGGAGGCTTTTTTGAATTTAACATACAAGATGGCTGAAACATTAAACAACCAGCTTTTGATTAACATGACGGACGAGCGGTTAAAGGCTTTACGATTATTAATGAGTTAATAGAAAAACGGATGGATCCGATGCGGGTCCATCCGCTTTTTTGTTTAAGGAATAAGTAAAATCTTTCCGGTACTTTTTCTGCTTTCCAAAAAACGATGAGCTTCTGCTCCCTGTTCAAGTGGATAGGAGGTCATTTCGGGTACTTTTACCGCACCGGACAGAATCAGGTCAAAAAGCTCCTGGGACCGTGATACACGCTCCCAATGGGAGGTAATAACATTCCAAAGATCGCCTCCGGTTAATGTTTTCGATGTATCCATCAGCATGCGGGGATCTACCGGAGAAGGGTCACCGCCAGCCATTCCATAAAAAACAACAGTACCACCGGTTCTCACCGCTTCAAAGCTATCCATCAATGTGCTCCCGACAGAATCATAAATCACATCGACACCTTGGAGGCCTGATGAAGCTTGTTTTACTTTATTGACCCAATCTTCATTATAAAGGAAAACATGATCAGCACCTGCAGCGAGTGCGGCTTCCTTTTTTGACTCTGATGAGGCAAGCCCGATGACTTCTGCTCCGAGCGCTTTGGAAATCTGGATCAGAAGCTGGCCCACACCGCCTGCTGCCGCATGAAGGGCAAGAAGGGTTCCTTGCCCAACTGCATAACTGTCCCTTGTTAAAAACTGTGCAGTCAAGCCTTGCAAAAGGATGGAAGCAGCAGTTTCAAAGGATATTTTCTCTGGCAAGGGGATAAGATGATCCTCGGGCACGGCAACGTATTCGGCATTGGCATATGGAACATCCGCAAATGCGACACGGTCGCCTTCTTTCACATTCTGTACGGAAGAACCCACGCTTTTTACCACTCCAGCTCCTTCATAGCCTGCAATATAGGGAGGATTCCCCAGTAAGTGATAGTTTCCTTTTCTTCGGTAAATGTCGGCAAAATTAAG
This sequence comes from Fictibacillus sp. S7, assembly GCF_004127935.1. NCBI lineage: Bacteria > Bacillati > Bacillota > Bacilli > Caryophanales > Fictibacillaceae > Fictibacillus > Fictibacillus sp. S7. The sequence continues at coordinate 4,504,483 of NZ_QJKL01000001.1, forward strand.
TCCAATAGCCTTCATTTCAACCAAAATTTCATTCGCATTCAGTTCCGGAGTTGGAACATCCTGATACTGAAGGACTTCAGGTCCTCCAAATGTATGGAAGGTCAGTGCTTTCATTTTTATGCTCCTTACTTCAAATGTCGTATCCTCATTCATTGTATACAAAATGAATGGATTTCACTAGAATGGTGATTAAATCAGAAAAAGGTTTAATGGTTTAATCGTTGTGGAAACGGTTTATATCTTGGATGGGAGGCATTTTATAATGCTAAAAAATATTGTAATTGCGACGGGTATGGTTTTTCTGCTTGCAGGATGTTCTTCAGGAGGCGACAGCGGAGGCGGAAAGGGCGGAGGCACGGTAGATTCCGCTGCGGCAGAAAAGTCTTTTAAGCAAAATTGTGCAAGCTGCCACGGAAACAACTTGGAAGGCGGAACAGGGCCTGCTTTAAAAGAGATTGGAAAAGAGCACAGTAAAGATGAAATTTTAAAGCAAATTAAAAATGGCGGAGGCGGCATGCCTGCCGGTTTGATTAATGGTGATGAAGCAGAGAATGTGGCTGTATGGCTGGCCAGTAAAAAATAAGTGGAAAAGAGGCACCTGTTTTATGAATAGGGCCTCTTTTTTGATGAGCGCTAAGTAAGTGAAGCCCCTTTGTTGAGGTGAGTCTTCTTTTGTTTGTCCTGGACAAGGACAGCAGAAAAGATGATGAGCAGGATTCCTGCACATTGCCAAAGTGTAAGCTTTTCGTGAAAAAGAAAAAAACCGGCCAGAGTCGCTACCACCGGCTCGACCGTTGCGACAATCGCTGCCTTGCTGGGCTCTACCTGGCGTAATCCAACCGTATATAAAATATAAGCAAGCACAGTGGGGACTATACCCAATCCAATGATATAAAGCCAGACTTCCGTGTCTTCAAAAAGGTGAGCAGAATGAGATAATCCGCTGATCGGAAAGAGAGCGCACCCGGCAAAAACAAACGTATACGTCGTGATGGTTAACGTTTTGTATTTGGCGGAGGCTGCCTTACCGAAAATGCTGTATAACGAGTAGCCGAATCCTGATCCCAGCCCCGTGAGCAATCCGGTCCACGTTATACCACCGTTAGAGGCTGGCAAATAGCCCACGACAAACACACACCCGAGAAATGTGACCAAAAGAGCGGCCACTTTCTTTTTTGTAATAAGATCACGGAAGAAGATCCTCGATAAAATCAGGACAAAGGCGGGCGCTGTATACAGCAGAACGGCCGCAACCGACAGAGATACTTCATTCATGGTTTTGAAATAACACCAATTGAAAAAGGCGATGCTGAGCAGCCCGGTACCGATAAAATAATAGCTGTCCCTGAAGTGTATTTTAAGAAGTGACCGGTTTAGAAAGAAAGTAAGGATCAAAAAGGAAACTGCAGCGCTCAAAGCGCGTAAAACAACAATTTGGATCGGAGTGAATCCCATAGAAGATAGTTCTTTGATAAAGATGCCGATCGTTCCCCACAAGGCTGCTCCCCCGGCAATCCAAAGATAAGGCCATTTCAAGCAAATACACCTCCATAGCGTTCAGACTCTCCTAGCGTATCTTACAATCAACAAGTTCTCAAACGCGGGGCCTTGTCTTCCAAATTTTGCTCGTTTCTCTCCTGTATAACGGGATGAGGGGCAAGGAAACATAAGGAAAAAAGGAGGGACCGAATGTTGAGAACTATTTTTGCACTACTATTCACGTTTTCCCTTGTACTCTCCGGTTGCGGAAATGTAAAAGGACAGCAGGAAGGAACAGCAGATGCCGGGAAAAATGGCAGCGAGCATCCGAGACTGCAGCAGGTAAAGTATAATGGCAGCAAACAGAAGGAAGTAACACCGTCTCAGACCAAACATAAGAAAACCAAAATTACGTCGATTGGGTTTTTAGAGCCGGTTGATCCCCAGGCGGCTGTAAAAGAAGTAAAGGATGTAGGCCGGCATTTATCGTATGTTGCTTTTTTTAGCTATCGTGTAAAACCGGATGGTACGTTGATCGGCATTAAAGATGATCAGGCGCTCGCAGCAGCCAGAAAACAGGGTGCAGTCCCGATGCTCGTTCTCACAAACTTTACGGAGGGGAACTTTTCTCCTGAGGTGGCACATACCATTTTTACGGATAAAACCGTATCCAATCGTCTGATCAATAATGTGATCAAGACCATGAAAGCAAAAGGCTACAAAGCATTAAATATTGATTTTGAACATATTCGTGCAAAAGACCGGGATCTTTATAATGGATTCCTTGAAACGATTTTACCAAAAGTGAAAAAAGAAGGATTCATTACATCTACTGCTCTTGCCCCCAAAACGAGCGATGAGCAATCGGGCCCGTGGCATGGCGCCCATGATTACAAACGGCATGGAGAGCTTGCTGATTTTGTTATTCTCATGACGTATGAGTGGGGATGGTCTGGCGGTCCTCCGATGGCTGTTTCACCTGTTCCTCAAGTGCGCAACGTCATCGACTATGCGGTATCTGTGATTCCGCGCAAAAAAATTGTAATGGGTGCGCCGTTGTACGGGTATGACTGGATTCTGCCCTATAAAAAAGGAAATCCTTTTGCCAAGCGCATTGCGCCACAGGAAGCAACCGAACTGGCGATTAAAGAAGGCGCTGAAATTAAATATGACAATAAATCACACTCTCCGTACTTCAACTACAGTGATGATCATGGCAAGAAACACGTTGTCTGGTTTGAGAATGAAGAAAGTGCACAAGCGAAATTCAATCAAGTCAAGTACTATAATCTTCGCGGCATCGCGTATTGGGTACTCGGCGAGCCGTTCCCGCAAAACTGGAGCATGCTTGAAGACCAGTTCAATGTAAGAAAAGCGAAATAACAAAAAGGAGACTTTTATGGCATGTGGCCATGAAGGTCTCTTTTTTATCCTGACATGCACCAAACGAGAAAAGTGTTAGAATATTTGTGAAGAATAAAAAAATGAGGAGGAAACAGCTTGCTGAACAACAGTCTGATACACCCCGAAGAAGCACGTAAAATGATCCGGAAAAATCAATGGAACGGTCCTACCGCGGGTATGTGCAACGGCTATACACAGGCGAACCTGGTTATCCTTCCCAAGGATCTTGCGTTCGAGTTTTTATTGTTCTGCCAGCGCAACCCCAAGTCTTGTCCGGTTTTGGATGTAACTGAGCCAGGCTGCTCAGTTCCTGCACTTGCTGCTCCTTCAGCAGATCTGCGAAGTGATCTGCCAAGCTACCGGATATACCGCAATGGCATCCTTACCGATGAAGTACAGGATATTCATTCATACTGGACGGATGATATGACGGGTTTTCTCATTGGCTGCAGCTTTTCATTTGAACAAGCTCTTATGCAAAATAAAATTCCTGTAAGGCATATCGAAGAGAACCGCAATGTCCCTATGTACAAAACATCAATAAGCTGTACAAAAGCCGGACGTTTTGAAGGTCCGATGGTTGTGAGCATGCGTCCCATTCCCGAAAAAGATGTGGTACGTGCCGTACAGGTGACCTCCAGATTTCCATCGGTGCACGGAGCGCCTGTACACATCGGTGATCCACGTTCAATTGGGATCGAGTCTATTGATACACCGGATTTTGGCGATGCAGTAACCATCAAAGAGGGAGAAGTACCTGTTTTTTGGGCTTGTGGCGTAACTCCTCAGGCAGTCGTAATGAACGTTAAGCCCAAACTCGTGATTACCCATTCACCCGGACATATGTTTATCACGGATTGGACGGATGAAGAGTTCGGGGTACTTTAGGGAAACGAACGAAAAAAGGGGTTGAAAGCGCCTTCCCAGAAGAGTATAGTATAAGCATTACGTTCCGAAACGTTTTGGAGGATTGAATGTGGCGACAATCAAAGATATTGCAAAACATGCCGGAGTCTCTGTTACCACAGTTTCAAGGGCATTAAACGGATACTCTGATGTGAATGAGAAAACAAGAGAAAAAATTAAAGCTGTGGCCCGGGAACTTCAGTACAGCCCGAATTTGCTGGCCCGAAGCCTGGTCATGAAAAAAACAAAAACGATTGGTTTGCTTGTTTCAGGGATGCGGATCGAAGGCAGCAAGGATAATTTTACGTATGAAGTGCTTTGCGGAATCAATGACTGTGCGGGAGAGAGGGGATATGATCTTATTCTCTTCAGCACCAATTCCGAGCAGCAGCAGCAAAAAACGTACAATCAGCTTTGTCAGGAGCGGAAAGTTGACGGTGTAATTCTGCAGGGGATTAAAACAGATGACCCTTATTTAAAAGAAGTTGTGGAAAGCGATATTCCCTGTGTTCTTGTCGATATTCCCATCGAAAGCGACAGTGTGGGTTATGTTACGACCAACAACAAACAAGGGGCAAAGATGGCGGTGGATCATCTCATCGAGCTTGGGCATCGGCAGATCGGCATGATCAATGGGCACGAGCAAGCCTTTGTCAGCAAACAGCGCCTTCAGGGATATCAGGAAGCACTGGGTCAAGCGAAGATCGACTATCAGGAGCAATACGTGGTTAATGGTTCTTTTTTGGAATCAGAGGCGGAAGTGCAAGCTGAAAAGCTGCTCCATGCACATCCGGAGATTACGGCTGTTTTTTGTGCAAGTGACCTCATGGCGCTCGGTGCGATGAAGGCAGCACGCCGTATGGGCAAAAGAATTCCTGACGATCTCTCCGTGGCCGGCTTTGATAACATCATGCTAGCATCCTATTCATCACCAACCCTGACAACCATTGCTCAGGACCGATACCAGATCGGCTTTGAATCAGCCATTTTGCTGATTGATATGCTAGAGGGAAAAGAAGGAACGCACAAAAAAGTGCTGAAAACCTCATTAGTCAAACGTGAATCAACCAAATTAAAACCGACAAGGTCGTTTTCAACGAAAACGACTTGATCGTTTTGATAAAACGATTGTTGGTTTTAATTTAAGAAAAACCGAAAACGTTTCGGATCTTGGAATATATATTTTTTTATCATCTTCCAAAACGTTTCGGAATTATGGGGAGGAAGAAAATTGGATTATCGAGTAATTAAGGAAAATGATTTGTTTTTATTAACGGATGATAAAGGAAACATTCCTTTGAACAATGATTACGGACTGGGACTATATACAAAGGATACACGGTTTTTAAGCAAGTTTGATTTAAAAATTAATAATGAAGACCCGATCCTGCTTTCTTCGTCCGCCGACGAAAATTACAGCGCCAACATATTGATGACGAATCCTCATATGGAAAAGGACGGAGAATTGATTCTCTGGAGGGAGTCAGTAGAGATTCAAAGAAAGCGCTTAATCTATGATGGCGTGTTGTATGAAACTGTTCAGGTGAAAAGCTTTTATCCTAAGCCAGTTGAGTTTGATATCAGCATGCAGCTGGATGTGGACTTTACGGATATGTTTATCGTCCGCGGTTTTCAATCCGGAGAAACCGGCAAACGAACGGGCATCGATCATACAGACAAGAGCTTGACTTACCATTACGAAGGAGCCGACGGAGTCAAACGGTCCACACGAGTAAGCTGGGACCGTGAGGCAATAAACACTTCAGATTCCGAGGTTGCTTTTCACTTTTCATTGGATCATGAGGAAATCCAATCAGTCACCTTTACGATTGCTCCAGAAGTGGATGGAGTATCCGGTGAAATTATGGCACCAGAACAAGCTCTTGAGAACCTTAAGGCCTCTTATGAAAACTGGGAAAAGAATACAGCCCGTGTTCAAACCGATTCCTCCCGCTTACAGCGCCTCGTTGACCGAGGAATCCTTGACCTCAGGGTGTTAATGACAGATATCGGGTACGGACAGTTTCCAGTGGCAGGCCTTCCCTGGTTCGGGGTTCCGTTTGGCAGAGACAGCCTGATTGCCGCGCTGCAGCTGCTTCCGTTTAATGCGGAGATTGCAAAAGGCACGCTACGGACTCTCGCTTCTCAACAAGGAACAAAAGTGGATCCTTGGCGCGATGAACAGCCAGGTAAAATCATGCATGAAATCCGTTATGGAGAGCTGGCAGGGACCGGGCAAATACCGTTCACTCCTTATTACGGAACGATTGATGCCACTCCGTTATTTTTAATGCTTTTAACCGAATACACCAAATGGACCGGTGATTTGAGTCTGGCAGAAGAGCTTCAGCAAACGATCGAAAATGCTCTCATATGGATCGACGAGTATGGTGACCGGGACGGCGACGGATTTGTGGAATATCATCAGGAATCCAGCAAGGGCATCGCCAACCAGGGCTGGAAGGACTCCGCAGATTCAGTTGTGCACAGAAACGGCGATTATGCCGATACCCCGATTGCGCTATCGGAAGTTCAAGGCTATGTGTATCAGGCCAAAACAGGGATTGCTGCGATCTATGAAAAACAGGGCAAGGCAGAGGAAGCGGTGAGACTGCTAAAGGAAGCAGAAGAGCTGAAATCCAAGTTTCACGAGCAATTTTGGATGGAGGATCAATCCTTCTATGCCATTGCGCTTGATAAAGAAAAAAAGAAAGTGGGAACGTTAACCTCCAATCCAGGTCATGTGTTGTTTTCCGGCATGCTGGAGGAAGAACAGGCGAAGCAGACGGTGTCCAAGCTCGTATCACCGGCTTTCTTTTCCGGTTATGGCATACGCACGATGGCAGAAGGAGAGGCCGGCTATAACCCAATGAGCTACCATGATGGCAGCATTTGGCCGCATGATAACAGCATGATTTTACTGGGCATGAGCAAGCTGAACCATCAGAAGCAGGCCAACCAGGTGATTAACGGCTTGATGGACGCAGCTCAGCATTTTGAATATGACCGGCTGCCGGAACTGTTTTGCGGTTATGGTGCCTCTGGCGGACCTGCGGTAAAGTATCCGGTCGCTTGTTCACCTCAGGCATGGGCTGCCGGTACACCGCTTGTCTTTATACAAACGGTTCTCGGATTGTTTCCAGATGCTTTGAACGAAGTGATTTCCGTATCTCCTGAGCTTCCGGAAGGAGTGAATGAACTGACCGTACAATCGATCAAGATTGGAAACGGCTACTTGTCTGTCAGCGTTCGCAAGGAAAATGGAAAGAGTTTCTTAACCGTAAATGAAAATACAACGGGCTATACGATCCATACCGATAAGTAAAATACGCATAGGAAGGGAGAGGTTTCTATGAAGTTGAAAAAATATGTTTCAGCAGCGGGGCTAACTGCCCTGCTGGCTACTTCTCTGCTTGCAGGATGCAGCCAGCCGGATGAATCAGAAAGCAGCAGCAAAACGGTCATTACACTGAGCGGCTGGGGAGGAAATCCGGTCGAGAAAAAACTTTTGGAGGAAGTGCTGGACGACTTTGAAAAATCCCACCCGAACATCGATGTAAAGTTTAATCAGATCAGTGATCAGTACATGGACGTTTTGAAAACCAGGCTGATTGGGGGAACAGCAGCCGATGTTTTTTACCTGGATGCGTTTGAAGCACCCGGCCTGATCGAAACAGGTGCAATTGAACCGCTGGACAAGTATGTAACCAAAGATTTTGATGTGAATGATTTTGAAAAGCCGATGTTAGATGCGTTTAAAGACAACGGTAAAATTTACGGCTTTCCAAAGGACTATTCCACGCTTGCCCTTTTCTACAACAAAAAAATGTTTCGGGAAGCGGGGATAGAAGGTCCGCCAAAAACATGGGAAGAGCTGGAGAAAGATGCGAAAAAACTCACCAAAGGCAACAAAGTCTATGGATTCGGTGTAATGCCTCAGATCGAGCGTTTGTATTACATGGCTGAGTCCCAGGGCGGCCAGGTCATCACAAATGACCGTGCGACTTTTGCAGAAGACCGTGTGGCGCGTGCACTGCAGCCGATATTGGATATGCATCTAAAAGATAAAACCGCAGCTCAAGCTTCAGAGGTTGGATCAGGTTCCGGGGGAGAAATGTTTGGCCAGGGAAGGGCTGCCATGGTGATGGAAGGAAACTGGAACATTCCGTTCATGGAAGATACGTTTCCTAAAATAGATTATGGAACCGCCGAGCTGCCAACGGTTAACGGCAAGAAGGGAACCATGTCCTTTACCGTCGGTTATGCCATGAATGCAGAATCCAAGCATAAGAAAGCGTCATGGGAACTAATCAAGTACCTGACCGGAAAAGAAGGCATGAAAACATGGACAAGCAAAGGCTTTGCCTTGCCTACGCGTAAGTCAGTAGCTGCAGAACTCGGCTTTGACAAGGATCCACTGCGTAGACCCCTTGTTAAAGGAGCCAAATATGCGACTGTTTGGCAGGACGGTCCGATGCTGCCGATCGTGATGAATAACTTCAACAACCAATTTTTAAGTGCCTATCTTGGAGAACGGCCGCTGAAGGATGCTTTGAAAGACGCGCAAAAACAGGCCAACAAAGAGATTAAGGTAGCGGAATAACAAAAAAGAGAGGTGAAGAAACATGGTAAAAAGCAGTTCTTCCAAAAAATTGAGAAGGGAAGCGGGGCAGGGGTACCTGTTCATGGCACCGGTCCTGATCATTCTTGGAATCTTTGTAATCACTCCCATCCTTTGTGCAATCTACCTTTCTTTTCATAAAGTAGAGTTGCTTGGCGGCACGAACCTGGAATTTAGGGGACTGGATAACTTTATGAAGATCACGTTTGATGACCGGGCGCATATTGCTCTAAAAAATACCTTCATTTACGTGGTGATTGTTGTGCCGCTCCAGACGCTGCTTGCGCTTGTATTGGCGGCGTCCCTGAATGCAGGCATGAAGGGTCAGAAGTTTTTCCGGATCGTTTATTTTTTGCCGACACTGACTTCATCAGCAGTGCTTACTTTGATTTTCATGTGGATGTACAATCAAAACGGTCTGATCAACCACATTTTGGACATGCTGCACCTGCCTACCTATAACTGGATTGGTGACCCGAGCGTTGCTTTATTGGCCATCATGATTATGAACATTTGGGCGACCGCACCGTTTTTTATGGTGATTTACTTGGCGGCCCTTCAGGATATTCCAGACAGCCACTATGAAGCTGCGGAACTCGATGGCGCAACCGGACTTCAGAAGTTCTGGCACATTACGGTTCCCAATTTGAGGCCGGTGACTTCCTTTGTGGTGATCATGGGTCTCATTGGAACCTTCCAGCTGTTTGATCAGTCCTATATCTTCTCAGGAGGATCGGGTGGACCGAACAACTCGACGTTGACGGTTGTTCTTCTGATCTATCAATATGCCTTTAAATCACTAGGCACCATGGGCTATGCGACAGCACTCGCGTTCATGCTTGCCATCATTATTTTGATCGCAACACTTCTGCAACGGAAATTTTCCAAGGAAGAATCACTATATTGAGGAGGGTACCATGAAAAAACGACCGATTGGAAAAACCATTCTGTATGTAATCTTGATTGTCTATGCGGTGATCACCCTTGTTCCGTTTTTATGGGCTCTTTCATCCTCTTTTAAATCTTTGGGAGAAATCGTAAGCGGAAGCATTAACTTTATACCAAAAAACTTTACCATCGATAACTATAAGGAGATCTTTACGAGGGAGCCTCTTTTTGGTCGCTGGTTGTTTAACAGCTTGTTTATTGCGGTGGTCGGCACCTTTTTGAATTTGATTTTCAATTCGATGGCCGGTTATGCTCTTGCCCGTCTCAGCTTTCCGGGCAAAAAAAGTATCTTTATTATCATTTTGGCGGTGCTGATGATTCCGTTTCAGGTAACGCTCATCCCTAACTTCTTGATTTTAAAAGCATTCGGATGGCTGAATACGTATCAAGGCATGATCATCCCCGGAGCGGTCAATGCCACCTTCATATTCATGATGCGCCAGTTCTTTATTAACTTTCCAAAAGAAGTAGAGGAAGCGGCAGCTATAGATGGACTGGGCAAATTCGGCACCTTTTTCCGGATTGTTCTTCCGCTTGCAAAGCCGGCATTAGCAGCACAAACCATCTTTGTCTTTATGGCCTTCTGGAATGATTTCATGCGGCCGCTGATCATCCTGTCTGATGAAAGCATGTTCACTCTTCCGTTAGGGCTAAATTCATTCAAAGGACAGTTTATCAGCTACTGGAATTACATTATGGCAGCTTCTATGGTCTTTACTCTGCCGATTTTGATACTGTATGCCTTCTTTAACCGCTATTTTGTGAAAGGCATTAAGTTTACAGGAGAGAAGTAGTCCGGCATTAGAAGGACAAAAATCGTCTTTCCAAAAACTAATCCACCGCCAACAATACGATTTCCATTATTACAGCAGGTCCTCTTGCCAAGCAGATATCCGATCGATATGGCATCGATAAGCGTAAATCAGCAAGTCTTCTTGATATCTTTTCGTGCGCTATTCAAGGCTTGATTCCCTACGGTGCCCAACTGCTGACGGCGGCCAAAATCGGCTCGATTTCACCAGTGAGCCTGCTCGCTTACTCTTTTTATCCGATTTTAATCGCCGTTTGCGGCGTGATTGCCATTTTGATCGGATATCCGAAGCTAAAAGAACGAAAAGAACATACGGAAAAGAAACACGCTTAAAGTCAAAACTGCCTTCCCATTGTTACATGCAAATGGAGGGCAGTTTTTTAAGGTAATTATTTTGAATAAGTTTACAATTGGAATATGTTCATTGAAAAAATTGCCATCATAACAGGCAATTTTTTTTTAGGTTTGCTACGGGAGAGGTATGATAGTAAAAAAAGAGTGTAGAGAAAGAAGGCATTATATGAAATTAAGCATTCTTGACCAGTCACCGGCATCAAGCGGGGGAACGGCCAAACAGGCATTGGAAAATTCACTGGCTCTGGCACAGGCCGGTGATCGGCTCTGCTATGAGCGATACTGGATTGCTGAACATCATGATTTTCCGGGGTTGTCGTGTCCTGCTCCTGAAGTGATGCTGGGGTATATCGGAGGTCAGACAGAATCCATCCGAATCGGATCTGGTGCTGTTTTGCTGCCTCATTACAAACCGTATAAAGTGGCGGAAACGTATAATCTGCTGGCCACGTTGTTTCCGGGCAGGATTGATGTAGGGATCGGACGTGCTCCGGGTGGCTCTGCCGAAGCGACCATGGCTTTATCGGATAACTATTTGGAACAGGTTCGCCGGATGCCGGAATCTGTTGAAGAGCTGCTTCATTTCTTCAAAAATGATTTTCCGAAAGACCATATGTTTTCAAAGATATCTCCTTCTCCAGTTCCGAAAATGGCGCCATTGCCCTGGATGCTGGGAACGAGTAAAAAGAGTGCTCTACTCGCGGCGAAGCATGGATTGCCTTATGTTTTCGGGCAGTTTATGAGCGATCAAGAAGGTTCGGAAATACTTCAACAGTACCGTTCGACATATAAAGCCGGTTCCTGGATGGCTGATCCGTACACGATCGTAACTGTATCTGTCTTTTGTGCAGAAACAGCGGACAGAGCAGAAGAACTGGCTCTTCCAAATCATATATGGAAGCTGCAGCTGCAAAAGGGAGAGGGAAGCAAAGGCGTTCCTTCATTGCAAGAAGCGAAAGACTATCCGTTGACCGAAGAGGAAAAGGAACTCCTTGCGCGGATGAAAAATAGAACCATTACGGGCAGTCCGGGAGAAGTGAAGCGACGTCTCGAGGAGCTGCAATCTCTTTATGGGGCAGATGAATTAATGATTGTAACTATTGCGCATGATAACCGTGACCGCATTCATTCCTACGAGCTTCTTTCAAATGTTTGCTTGGATCCATCATGAGCAAAAAATTTAGAAGCTTTACATTTACTTGTTACAATCAAAAAGAAGGTAAAAAATAATCTAATTTTTCGTGATATACAGAAAGGGGACTATTCAATTGTCCAATAAGCAACTTCATGAAATTCCTTACTCTGTACTGGATCTTTCTCCAGTCATTGTGGGGGAAACTCCTGCAGATTCATTAAAGAAAACATTGGACTTGGCCCAGCATGCGGAGAAGTGGGGATATAACCGCTATTGGCTGGCAGAACATCATAGCATGCCCGGCATCGCCAGTTCAGCAACTTCTGTTGTAATTGGGCATGTGGCAGGCGGAACCGAACGAATCCGTGTGGGTTCAGGCGGGATCATGCTGCCAAACCATGCACCTCTTGTCATTGCCGAGCAGTTCGGCACACTGGAATCCCTGTATCCGGGCAGAATCGATCTCGGTCTGGGAAGAGCGCCGGGAACCGATCAGGTCACGGCTCATGCCTTACGCAGCGAGAACATGAGCAACGGGGAAGATTTCCCTGAACAGGTCGATGAGCTCCGTGCGTACTTAAAAGCAGACGGTGGCGGAAACAGAGTTCGTGCCATTCCTGGAGAAGGGCTCGATATTCCAATTTGGCTTCTTGGCTCTAGCGGATTTAGTGCAAGGCTTTCTGCACAGCTTGGTTTGCCGTTCTCGTTTGCCAGCCACTTTTCACCGGATAACACGTTGCCTGCGCTGGATGTGTACCGACGTAATTTTAAACCGTCAGAGGTCCTTGATAAGCCATATGCGATGGTCGGCGTAAACGTTATTGCGGCGGATACTGAGGAAAAAGCTGCTTATCTTGCAACGTCCATGCAGCAGCAGTTCTTGAACCTCGTGCGCGGAATTCCTTCTAAGCTGAAGCCGCCGGTTCAAAGCATGGAAGGTATCTGGTCTCCTTACGAAAAAGCTTCCATTGACCAGCAGCTTCGCACAACGATGATCGGTACACCGGAAACGGTTAAAGCAAAACTGCAGGAATTCCTGGATGAGACAAAGGCAGATGAAATGATCATTAACGCGCAAATATTTGATCATCAAGACCGGCTTCGTTCTTATGAAATTGTATCTGAAGTATTTAGCAAGTAACCGTTTATGCCCCCTCTCCACCATGGAGAGGGGATTTTTGTTTTATCAAATACAATTTGTTTAATGAGGGAGTGAAAGAATCTGCACATGAGGAAAAGGCGAACGTTAAGGTTAAATTGTGGATTTAAAAAATGATAGATTATAAATTTAATAGTCGGGGTATATTAAGTTCATAATACCTTTAAAGGAGATGAACGAGATGTTAAATTATAACAAAGTTGAAATCAATGAATTCGTTAAAGGTGAAAAGTTCGACTTGAATGATTACTTATCTCAATTGTTTACTGCTAATCCTCAGCGCTAGGAAATCTTGTTCATTACATAAATTTTAGATATTTGAACAAATGATATTTCTATTTAAAAGCATTGCTCATGCAGTGCTTTTTTATATTAGCTTTCTTAATGAGGTTGTAGAATGTCTACACAAAGTGGCAGATTAAAGGTAAAAAAAGCGGCCAGCTAGGTAACAACTGGCCAAAGAGAGTTATTCGGGGGAGGTGCGGCTACCATCCGCGCCTTCTTTTAAAGAATAACACAGGAACAAGTGTTCGTAAATATCTTTTTTAAAAAGGCATAAGTTTATTTTTACGAATAATCTATCCTTGAATGGACAGAGCTGTTTCGTTGTTTAGCGGCAGGAATAATTAAGAGAAACCCCAATCATGATGGATCAGGCTTAGCTTCCTCAGTAAACGAAATCGTAATCGGTTTCGTTTTTTTTATTTTTGTCAACGTAATTAGCAGCAAGCCGTGCTTGTATTCTGCTTTTATATCATCCGGTAAGTATGCGAATGGAATGGAAATGACCTTTTTAAAGGGGCCGGACAGCCGTTCGTTGATTTTGAGCGCTTCTTTTTCAACAGGATATAGATAAGGGATATTTCCCTGCAGGATCAACTGGTTGGCTTCTAGCTCGATTTGAAGATCTTCCTGGGAGTGTAAACCGGGAAGCTCAACGATAATATGGCCTTCGGTTTCTGTTTCATAAAAATCGCTGCATGCGGTCCGTTTGGGGACAACCCGGTTTAGATCCTGCCAAAAATCATGACCCAGTACGCCATCCACTTTTTCTTGAATGGAAGCCCAGTCGAAATTCACTTTTTTCCCCATCAACCTTTCCTCCATCCTCTCAAAATTGACCGATTCTATATAGTTTATGAGCGAAAGGAGAAAACATTATGGTTTTCAATTGTTGACTTCAGTTATCTAGTTGAATTATTTAATTATAATTATTATAAAAAAGTATTGATTTTATAGTAATAGCTGTTATCATTATATTTATAATAATTCTAAATAACTTACGAGGTGATTCGAATGACGAACAAGAATCGTTTAACAACAAGCTGGGGCGCTCCAGTTGGAGATAACCAAAATTCAATGACTGCAGGTTCAAGAGGACCAACGCTCATCCAGGATGTGCACCTATTGGATAAACTCGCACATTTTAACCGGGAACGGGTGCCTGAGCGAGTTGTTCATGCGAAAGGAGCAGGAGCTCACGGGTATTTTGAAGTCACCAATGATGTTTCCAACTACACAAAGGCCGATTTTTTATCTGAAGTCGGAAAACGTACACCGCTTTTTGTCCGTTTTTCAACGGTTGCAGGAGAAAACGGCTCTGCAGATACCGTTCGGGACCCTCGTGGGTTTGCCGTGAAATTTTACACCGAAGAAGGAAACTATGACCTTGTGGGCAACAACACACCGGTGTTCTTTATCAGAGATGCCATCAAGTTTCCTGATTTTATCCATACACAGAAAAGAGATCCGAAAACTCATCTCAAAAATCCAACCGCTGTTTGGGACTTCTGGTCACTTTCTCCAGAATCTCTTCATCAGGTAACCATTCTGATGTCAGACCGCGGGATTCCGGCCACACTCCGTCATATGCACGGGTTTGGAAGCCACACTTTCAAGTGGGTGAACAAAGAAGGAGAAGGGGTCTGGGTTAAATATCACTTTAAAACAGAACAAGGCGTAGCCAATCTTGCTCCTGATGCGGCCGCTAAAATGGCTGGGGAAAATCCGGATTATCATACAGAGGATCTGTTCAATGCCATTGAAGAGGGTGACTTCCCGGCATGGAAGCTATATGTTCAGATCATGCCGCTTGAAGATGCAAACACCTATCGTTTTGACCCGTTTGATGTAACGAAAGTGTGGTCCCAAAAGGATTATCCGCTAATTGAGGTGGGCAAAATGATATTGGACAGAAATCCTGAAAACTATTTTGCTGAAGTGGAGCAGGCGACATTCTCACCAGGTACCCTTGTACCGGGAATTGACGTTTCTCCTGACAAGATGCTTCAGGGACGCCTGTTTGCCTACTCTGACGCACACCGCTATCGTGTAGGCGCCAATCATCAGGCACTGCCGATCAACCGTCCGCGCAATGAAGTGAAGAATTATCAGAGAGACGGGCAGATGCGATTTGACAACAATGGCGGTGGGTCCGTGTATTATGAGCCAAACAGTTTTGGAGGACCGCAAGAGTCTCCAGAGAATAAGCAGGCTGCTTACCCAGTTTATGGAGTGGCCGACAGTGTGGCTTATGATCACAACGATCACTACACTCAAGCAGGAGACCTGTATCGTCTCATGACCGAAGAAGAACGTACACGGCTTGTCAATAATATTGTAGGAGCCATGAAGCCTGTGGAAAAAGAAGAAATCAAGCTTCGCCAGATTCAGCATTTCTTTAAAGCGGATCCGGAATATGGAAGAAAGGTGGCTGAAGGTCTAGCCTTACCGCTTCCTCAAGAAACTCGTTAATTCTCATTTACAAGTAATTTTCTCAATTGATAGGCAAGAGTGTGTATTGCAACTAATACGTACTGAGTGCGTATTGCAACTAATACGTACTGAGTGTGTATTTTAAAAAAATGTTTAAAAGGGATGTTGATCGTGGATGCGGAACAAGCAGCAAAAACCAGGCTGAAAGAAATCGGAATGCGGATCACCCCTCAGCGTGTACTGATCCTGAAAAACATTATAGCGATGAACGGCCATTTAACCGCTGAGGAGATTCACAGGGAACTTCCGTCATTCATTACTCTGGCTACCGTCTATAATAATTTGAAATATTTTGCAGAGCTTAATCTCATCAACGAGCTTTCGTTTGGAAGTTCATGCAGTAAATATGAATTGGCCGATACCAGTCATTACCATGTGATCTGTGAATCGTGCCAGCAAATTGCAGATTTTAATTATCCTTTACTGAATGAAGTGGAGTACGCTGCTGCCCAGGTGGCACAATTTAAAGTTCACCGCCACACGCTCGAGTTTTATGGCCTTTGCCAGGAATGCAAAAAGAAAAATAACGAATAAAGTGAGGTTTTAGCATGAATGTACCTGTTCCTGTTGAATGTCCACGATGCCACTGTGAAATTAAACAATTAAAACACAGTGTCCGCTGCAAATGCGGAATGAGAATGAAAAGAAGATAAACGAAACGAAAACCCAATCGGATGCCGATTGGGTTTTTTGTTTAGCTGCATATTGTAATTTCATCGTGATCCACACAACGCATGTTGTCACAGATGAGTCTTGTTTGAAAACGGTAGGAGACCGTTGATGAGGATGATAGAAGATCTTGCGGCAGTTGGTACGTTAGTGGAATTTCGATACTGCCATCGGAGGCGAGCTCTTTGGACATGTAGATGGTGGTTACAGACTCAATCATGTGTTCGGTTTTATCTTCAGTGTTATGAAGGATAAGGTCACACTCGAGCCTTTTTATAATCTGCTTCATCCATTTGCCTTTCAAGCGGAAATAGCCATTTACATTTTGACCGGGCTTCAGCTCGTTTGAGTCCAAAACTAAATCTATACTTGCCTGTCCTAGCTTGAAGAAGCTCATACATTTTTTTAACACGGTGATCAGACCTCCAGTTGATAATAGCCAATTGAAGAAAGTGATTGTTCAAGTAAAAAACCTTTACCTGTATTGTCCTGGTAAAGGTTTTAACATCTACAAAGACCTTTACCAGGTGGCAAAGGTGTCGCTACAACTAGATGTTGCCAGTTAAGCCGATGATCAAGGAATCAC
The DNA here is from genome assembly GCF_004127935.1 of Fictibacillus sp. S7. Classification (NCBI taxonomy): domain Bacteria; kingdom Bacillati; phylum Bacillota; class Bacilli; order Caryophanales; family Fictibacillaceae; genus Fictibacillus; species Fictibacillus sp. S7. Next base: position 4,521,330 of record NZ_QJKL01000001.1, read on the forward strand.
GGGATGTCGACGTAACTGTCAGCTACTCCCCTTTGGAGTCAATTTATATCAATTTTATAGTCGTTTGGTTCATCACTTCATCGATTCGATACCCATTGTATACGCATGGATTAGTGATGTCAACACACTTTTTCATAAGCAATTGTTAACTTTTTATGACCATGTGAAATCCGGTATTCTAACCAGAGGCATCCTCTGAATACATTGTGATAATGGGCGATTTCCGTTGACGGAAAGAAGGGATGGGCTCGGGACCATCTGGGGGTGGGCATGATGATTGGTTTTTATGAATTGGTTCATAAGATGGAAGAGTTGCAGGCAGGTTGTGTGGCAGCGACGTTAATTAAAGTCGAAGGTTCGTCCTATTTGAAAGAAGGGGCGATGATGCTTTTCTGGGAGGAGAAACAGGCAGGAATGATCAGTGCCGGCTGCGCAGAGGCTGATCTCATGGAAAGAGCCCGCAGAGTTGCGGAAGATAGTATCCCCCAATATGTTACATACAACCTGAAGGAGGAAGATGATCTTTCCTGGGGACAGGGAGCCGGCTGCAATGGGGTGCTGCATGTCTGGTTGGAGGTGGTGGATGATAAATTAAGACGTCAGCTCCTTTATACGAAGTCCATGCTGGAAAAGGGAAAATCGATTTTGCACCGGAAAGAAATTTCTCTCATGCCTTACCCCACAACAGTCAATGAATTTATAAAAGTGGAGGATACGGACCACGCTTCTTTGTTTTCAAGCGGTGTTCAGTTTATGGACCATGAAGGAATGGTCTATACCCATCTCTATGAACCTAAACCGCGCCTGATCGTATTTGGGGCGGGATTTGATGGAAGAACAGTGGCTGAGCTGGCATATAAAACAGGGTGGATGGTCATGGTGTGTGACTGGCGGCCGGCTCTCTTGTCCAAAGAGGACTATTCATTTCCGGTAGAGACATTTTGTTGTGAATCGGGGGGGTTAAGTAAGGTATGTATGGTAAATGAACGAGATTTTATCGTCGTGATGTCTCATAACTTTCAAAAAGATAAAGAATTTTTGTCATGTCTGCCGGAGGACCAGCTTCGTTATGTTGGTGTGCTGGGGCCGAGGGAGCGTACAGAACGGCTTTTGGAAACAAAAGAACTGCCGGATTTTATTCATTCGCCGGTGGGACTTTCTATCGGTTCGAGAGGTCCTCAAGAAATTGCCATAAGCATACTTGCGGAAATGATCAACGTTTTCCGTACAAGGAACCAGGCGGCAGATATAAGCAAAAGGTAAGGGGGAGGGTAGCATTGGGGTTGATCGGAAAAAGTGTGTTTCGGAAAGAAGCCTGGGAAAAAGTAACCGGTACGGCCAGATATACAGCAGATTATCCGGCAACTGACTCGCTCCATACCAAAATTGTTGTAAGCCCCTATGCTCATGCTGTAATCAAGAGCATCCATATAGCAAAAGCCAAAGAGGTGTTTGGTGTGCGTGCGGTTATAACAGGCGAGCACTTTCCGTTAACCGGTGAAGAAATCAGGGACCGTCCGGTGCTGGCGAAAAATAAAGTGAGACACCACGGCGAAGCGGTTGCTCTTGTGGTGGCCGATACTCCGCAACAGGCCAAACGGGCAGCCGAACTGATAGAAGTGGAATACGAACAATTGCCGGTCGTACATTCGCCGACAGAGGCCTTAAAGCCAAACGCGCCACTCGTTCATGAACAGCTCGGCAGTTATAAAAAGGAGGATCGGGTATATCCTGAGCCAGGAACCAACGTTGCCAACCGGACCAAGATACGCAAAGGCAGCATGGAGAAAGGATGGAATCTGTCAGAGGTAGTGGTGGAAGAGCGCTTTTCATTTTCTCCATCCGATCATGCGGCCATGGAAACAAGGTGTTCAACCGCTGAAATCCATCCCGATGGCAATGTATACATCATGACCTCGTCACAAGCGCCATTCATGGTGAAACGGTTAATCCATGATTATTTTGGCGTGGACATTGGAAAGATCGTTGTAGAAACACCCTTGGTAGGAGGTGCATACGGAGGTAAGGCGTCCATTCAGCTCGAACTTCTTGCCTTTATCGCGTCCATTGCGGTGGGAGGGCGAAAAGTCCGGATTTTAAATATCAGGGAACAAGATATGCTGACTTCGCCATGCCACATCGGCCTGGATGCCACCGTGAAGCTCGGAAGTACCAGGGACGGAAAAATTCAGGCGGCAGAGCTTCTTTTTTTGTTTGATGGAGGAGCGTATTCTGACAAAGGTGCTGATTTAAACCGGGCTGCAGCAGTCGACTGTACGGGTCCCTATGATATTGATCATGTATGGTGTGATTCACTCTGTGTTTATACGAATCATCCGTATGCAGCACCCTTTCGAGGGTTCAGCCATTCAGAGCTCCTGTTCGCCGTGGAACGGACCATGGATGTGCTCGCCGACAAGCTCGGAATGGATCGATTACAGCTTAGATACATTAATGCGATCCGGCCGGGAGATACCACTCCGACACAAGTGAAGCTGAATAAAAGCAATGTAGGAAATTTACCGGAATGCATTGTTCGGTTAAAGAAAATGATTGACTGGGATATGGGCATGATTCAGGACCTCGGCAACGATAAACTAAGGGTTAAAGGGGTCAGCTGTATATGGAAAACCTCCACGATTGAATCAGATGCAGGCTCCGGAGTGACCTTGAGCTTCAATCCTGACGGAAGCATCAACCTCATTTCTGGTGTCATCGAAATTGGCACAGGAACAAAAACGATCCTGGCACAAATTTTGGCCGAACGGCTAAAAATGGATATACGGATGGTTCATGTCCAAATGAAAGTAAACACACAAAGTACCCCCGAACATTGGAAAACGGTGGCCAGCCGGGGCACCTTTATGGCGGGTCGTGCTGTACTGGCGGCAGCTGAAGATTTGATTGAGCAGTTAAAAAGCATCGCTTCGTGTGTGTTGCGGGTCCATGCCGCTGATTTGGAGGTAGGGTACGGAAAAGTATTTTTGCGTGATGAACCGGAAACTCACCTTGATATTAAAGATGTGGCCTATGGCTATGTTTATCCGAACGGAAATGGAATTGGCGGTCAGATCATCGGAAGAGGTCATTACAATCTCAGAAGGCTCACGTACCTTGATAAAGAGACGGGAGCAGGAAAGCCGGGGCCGGAATGGTCGGTCGGTGCCCAGGCGGTCGAAATTGAATATGACAAAAAACATCTCACCTACAGAATCGTCCGTGCATTTTCAGCGGTTGATATTGGGACGGTTTTAAATGAAAAAGCAGCACGTGGCCAGGTGATGGGGGCGATGAGTATGGGGCTTGCCTTTGGTGGAAGGGAAACCTTTGTTTTTGATGAATGGGGCAGAGTTTTGAATCCGCAATTAAGAACCTACCGGCCGCTCCGGTATGGGGAACATCCAGAGTATCACGTGGAATTTGTTGTAACTCCACAACTTGATGCGGCCTACGGCGCCAGAGGAGCCGGAGAACATGGTCTGATGGGGATGCCTGCTGCTCTTGGAAACGCCCTTTCCCTGGCCGCGGGTGTAAAATTGAACGAATTGCCTCTTATTCCGGAACAGATCTGGAAAATGAAACAAAAAGAAGGACATTCCCATGCTTCCTTATGATTTTGATTATTACCTGCCCAAAACGGTGGAGGAAGGGGTCCGGCTCTTTCAGCAGCTCGAACGTGAAGGAAAGATTCCGGTCTATTATTCTGGAGGAACCGAAATTATTACCCTGGGCCGCCTGAATCTGGTGGAAACAAACGCGGTTATTGACATAAAAGCCATTGGGGAATGCAAGGAGTTTACCATAAAAGATCAGCAGTTGATCGTCGGATCAGCTCTCTCTTTAACGGCAGTTGAGGAAAAAAACGTGTTCCCATTATTAAGCAAAGCAGCGAGCGGGGTGGCTGATCATACGGCCAGAAATAAAATTACGGTGGGAGGAAATATTTGCGGACAAATTTTTTACCGCGAAGCGGTGCTCCCTTTTTTGTTGACTGACAGCCATGTTGTAATTGCAGGGAAAAACGGACTCAGACAGACACCTATTCATCAGCTTTTCAAGCGCAATCTTAAGCTTCAAAAAGGAGAATTCCTCGTTCAACTGCACACGGACCGGCGTTTTTTAACGATGCCGTATGTGTGCGTTAAACGAAGACAGCAATGGGATACAGGTTATCCGTTGATCACGGTAGCTGTTTTAAAAAAGGAAGATGAAACCAGGATAGCGATTAGCGGTCTTTGCCCATTTCCTTTTCGGGCGTTCGAAATGGAAAAATCCATTCAACAAGTTGGTCCGTTAGGTGACAGGATTCAAGAAGCGCTTCGGCATGTGCCGCAGCCGGTGCTCGATGATGTAGAAGGTTCATCCGGTTATCGGGTGTTCGTTCTGGAACAGATGCTTCAAGACTTGTTAAGGGAACTGGAGGGGAACCATCCATGATTTCAGCCCGTTTAACCGTAAATGATGAAGAAAGAGAAATTGCGTTTTGGCCATCAGACACACTTCTTTTTGTGCTCCGGGAAAGGCTTGGTTTGACCGGGGCAAAGCCGGGCTGCCTGAACGGTGATTGCGGAGCCTGTACGGTCAATGTGAACGGCACGGCCATGAAATCGTGCCTGATGCTTGCGGTTGAAGGGATGAACCAAACGATACGCACGATTGAAGGATTAAAGGATTCGCCCATTCAGCATGCTTTTATTGAACATTTTGCTTTTCAGTGCGGATATTGTACGCCGGGCTTTATCATGAATATCAACAGTTTGCTGAAAAAGCATCCGAATGCGGACGATTCCACCATTAAAGAATTTTTAAGCTCTAATATTTGCAGGTGTACCGGATATCAGGAAATTGAAAAGGCGGTAAAATCTCTGCTTAAAATAAACCGGGAAGATAAGGCCGGCTTACCGAATGACCAGTAAGCTGGCTTTGTTCCTGCTTGGAAGCTAAACATCTGGTTTAACTTCAGCCATGAAGGGTACGTCTATGAGTAGTACATAATCCCAATCATCAAATTTGACCGAAGAAAAAGGAGGAGAACACTATCAATAACAACGATTCCAGCAAAAATGGAGCAGAGAACAAGAAAAATAAGCAGCTTGATGCATTCCGCGTAAACAATAAAGGCAAGAAACTCACAACCAACCAGGGGCTCAAGGTTTCCGAGGACGAGCATTCGTTAAAAGCGGGTGTACGCGGTCCTACCTTAATGGAAGACTTTCATTTTCGTGAAAAAATGACCCACTTTGACCATGAGCGGATTCCGGAGCGGATTGTCCACGCGAGAGGCTATGCTGCACACGGTGAATTCGAAGTCTACGAATCCATGAAAGAATATACGAAGGCAGGATTTTTGCAGGATCCATCCGTAAAAACACCGGTTTTCGTCCGATTTTCAACGGTGGCAGGATCCCGTGGTTCAGGAGATACGGTACGAGACGTGCGTGGTTTCGCCACAAAGTTTTATACCGAAGAAGGAAACTATGACCTTGTCGGAAACAACATTCCGGTCTTTTTTATTCAAGACGCGCTAAAGTTTCCGGATCTTGTTCATTCCTTCAAGCCGGAGCAGCACAATGAAATTCCTCAGGCGTCCACAGCCCATGATACATTTTGGGATTTTATCGCCAACAATACTGAATCGGCTCATATGATGATGTGGGCGATGTCCGACCGTGCGATTCCGCGCAGCTACCGGATGATGGAAGGCTTCGGTGTCCATACGTTCCGCTTTGTAAATGATAAAGGCGAGGGACGCTTTATTAAATTCCACTGGAAGCCGAAGCTTGGTGTCCATTCACTTGTATGGGATGAAGCCCAGCGACTTGCCGGCAAGAACCCTGACTTCCACCGCCAGGACCTGTATGAGGCGATTGAGAACGGCGATTACCCGGAATGGGAGCTTGGCGTGCAAATGATTGAAGAGAAGGATGAATTCAACTTCAATTTTGATGTGCTTGATCCAACGAAAGTTTGGCCGGAGGAACAGGTTCCTGTGAAGATCATCGGCAAGATGACACTCAACAAAAATCCGGATAATTATTTTGCAGAAACGGAACAGGTCGCATTCCATCCGGGCCACGTAGTGCCAGGGATTGATTTTACGAACGATCCGCTTCTTCAGGGACGATTGTTCTCGTACACAGACACACAGCTTTCGCGATTGGGCGGCCCGAACTTCCATGAAATCCCGATTAATCGTCCGGTGTGCCCGTTCCATAACAATCAGCGGGACGGCATGCACCGCATGACCATTAACCAGGGACCAGTCGCTTATCACAAAAACTCATTGGATAATAATGATCCCGCGCCGGCAACAGAAGGAGAAGGCGGCTATGTTCACTATCAGGAGAAAGTAGAAGGGCGCAAGGTCCGACAGCGCAGTGAAAGCTTTAAAGACCACTACAGCCAGGCGAAGCTTTTCTGGAACAGTATGTCTGAGGTGGAAAAACAGCATATCATTAAAGCCTTCCGCTTTGAGCTTGGAAAAGTCAAAAGCAAAAATGTGCAGCAACAGGTGGTTGAGGTGATCTGCCATGTGGATACAACACTTGCGGAGCAGGTTGCCGCAGGGATCGGTGTGACAGCTCCGGAAGGGATTGAGCCATCCGATGAAACCATGTCTTCTCCGGCATTGAGCCAGGAAAATACGGTAAAAGCACCAGCTACCCGAAAAGTAGCGATTTTGGCAGAAGACGGATTTAATGGAGAAGAAGTAAAAGGGCTTCAGAATGCGTTGAAAAATGCAGGAATTGCTTCTGAAATTATAAGTGAAACATTGACTCCTATCTCGAGCAGTCAAGGAGAGGAGCTTCAGGTAAATCAGACGTTACTGACCAGTGATTCCGTTCTGTACGATGCCGTATATGTGGCAGGCGGAGGTGATAGTGTCAGCACCTTAAAAGGAATTAAAGAGGCAACAACGTTTGTGAATGAGGCGTACAGCCACTATAAAGCCGTAGGAGCCTCTGAAGATGGGACGGAACTTCTTGCAGCAGCAGGAGTAGAAACCAGCTCAAGTGCAGATGGCGTCGTGATTTTGCAAGGCGGAAACAGCGATGAATTCATTCAAGCTATTGCACAACACCGCCACTGGGCGCGCCAGGTATAAAAGAATCTTTTGGAAGGAGCAGCGGGTAAAGCTGCTTCTTTTTTGTAGAGGAAACAGGAATGAATAACGAGAAATAGATATGGAGCAAATGACGAACGAAAGGACAGGAGTCTATGTATACAACCATCATCGAACCGCGTGTGTCAGAAACAGACGGCGTCGGCCATATTAACAATACAACCATTCCCATCTGGTTTGAAGCAGGGCGGAATCAGCTGTTTAAATTGTTTATGCCGGACAGTTCTTTTAAAAACTGGAGAATGATTATTTTAAATATGAATGTTGATTTTGTGGACCAAATCTATTTCGGACAGGAAGTGAAGGTTTACACCTGGGTTCAGCGAATCGGAAACACAAGCCTTGAGCTCTATGAAGAAATTCATCAGGAAAACCGGCTTTGTGCCAGGGGAACGGCCGTCTATGTTAATCATAATCTGGAGACGAAAACCTCGGAATGTATTCCGGAGGACATCCGGGTGGAGCTTCAGAAACATTTGAAATAGGCGTAGGAAGAGAGGTCGGGACGACGAAGTCCAGGCTTCTTTTTTTTATGAAAATGACGTGATATGCAACTATTTCTTGGCGAACCGCAAGTACCGCTTCTCACCACCCCGCTTAACCCTCCCCTCGTGAGCAGTATGAGAGCCAAATCGGCGTATTCCCTTTACAATAGGGGAGAATAAGGTACGAGGAGGTACAAAATGAAGGTAGAAATATGGTCAGATTATGTTTGTCCATTTTGTTATATAGGAAAAAGGCGCTTTGAAAATGCCCTGAGTGGGTTTGAAGGACGCGAGCAAGTGGAGGTTGTGTACAAAAGCTTCGAGCTGGATCCTTCGTTTCAAAAAACGGATCAGGATATTCATGCTGTGCTAGCCCAGAAATACGGTACATCGTATGAGCAGGGAAAAAGCATGAACGACCAGATGACAGAACGCGCAAAGGACGTTGGTTTGTCGTATGACTTTGACCGGGCGATTCCGGCCAATACGTTTGATGCCCACAGGGTCTCCCATTTTGCCAAACAGAATGGATTGTTAAAAGAAGTAACAGAGCGGATCTTGAAAGGGTATTTTACCGAAGGCCTTGATCTTAATGATCACCCTACCCTTGCAAAACTTGCCGGAGAAGCGGGACTTGATGAGCAGGCGACTCTTGCTGTTTTAAAAGAAGGAAAATTCGCAGAGGATGTCCGTGCCGATGAGGAAGAAGGCTCCCGTCTTGGTATTACCGGCGTTCCGTTTTTCGTATTTAACCAAAAATACGGAGTATCAGGCGCGCAGCCGGAGGATGTATTTACTGAGGTTCTTGAAAAGGTGAAGAAGGAGGAACAGGAGGAGTCTCCGATTCAACTGCTGAACCAAACCGAGAATCAAAAAAACAAGGAAAATGACTGCAGTGACGGTTCCTGCAACATCTAATTTGTTCCCTAGATAAGGAGTGAAATGTATGGCGAGCAGCGTTATTTTGAATGACACAAAAATCATGGTCCGTGACTTTCAACAAACAGCAGTGAACGGACGAAGGCAAATTTCTTTTCAATTTCAGGTTGAACACAAAGACTATCACGATATTACCACGCTGTTATACAAAAACGATTTCGATGTAAAGGTTCCTGAGGAAGAGATATCGTTCAGGGCATCCATCACCAATTATTCTACTTCCGTTACAAACCTGTACGAAGAAAGTGCAGTAGGAGATTTTTATCTGGAGCTTACGGAAAAGGAATAAAATCACGAAGAGAGCGGGATTTCCGTTCTCTTTTTTCGTGCTACAATATCAGAGGAACAACAAGGTAAAAAGAAAAGGTGTGAGCTATGGAACGGTTTAAAACATCAGCACTTCTTGATGTCATCAGTGAATTGTTTTCAAACGAAGCATCAATTGCGGTTACGGATACCGAGCATTATATTTATTATCAGCCCAGCAGACGGATCAATTTAAAAATTAAACCGGGTGATGAGATCAAGGAGGGGACCATTACACATAAAGCACTGGTGTCCCGGCAAAAGGTCTCCCAATTTATCAATCGCGATATTTTTGGAACGCCTTATTATGGGATGGCGGTTCCCTTATTTGATCAGGAAGAACTGCAAGGATGTGTGACCGCAATTTTTCCGGCGCTGACTAGCGGGAAAACGGTGGTTACGGTAAAAAGCGAGGATGGCTGGATTCCAATCCCGTTCTCGGATATCTTTTATTTGGAGGCGAAGGACCGCAAGACCTACGTCATAGGGGAAAAGCACACGGGAAGCCATAAAGATACACTGAATGAGTTTGATTTTCTTTTGCCCAAGGATAATTTTGTCCGCTGTCATCGCTCGTTCATCGTAAATGTCCATCACATTTTGGAGATCTATCCGGACAGCCATTCAACCTTTTTATTAAAAATGAAAAACGGTGAACAAGTGCCCGTCAGCCAGTCTTATGCAAGCTATTTCAGAACATTGCTTGGCTTCTGACCAGATCCTTCTGTTTGGTGAACTGAATGTTCTGTCTTATCTCAATTTTTTGTGATTTATTCCCTTTCTCTCTCGATCATGATTCTGTTTGCTACACTTATGAAAAGAGAGAGACAAGGAGTGTGGAGAAAATGGAAAGCGTTTGCAAACGAATTCGAGATCAGCGCTTACATGATCGGATAGTGTCTGCAGAGGAAGCCGCATCCTGGATCGAAGATGGAATGACACTTGGCTTAAGCGGATTTACGCGGGCAGGAGATGTGAAGGCCGTGCCGTTTGCTCTTGCCAAACGGGCGGAGGAAAATCCCCTGAAAGTCAATGTGTTCACAGGTGCCTCCCTTGGGTCAGATGTTGATAAACTGTTTGCCGAGAAGAACATGATTAACAAACGGCTGCCGTTTCAGGCAGACGCGACCATGAGAAAAGGCATCAATGCCGGGGATTTTCATTTTGTTGATCAGCATTTGTCCCATACATCGGAATGGATCCGCTCAAATGTACTGGACACAATCGACTTTGCGATTTTGGAAGCAATTGCAGTTACCGAGGAAGGTATGGTGATTCCAACCACATCGATCGGCAACTCTATGGTGTTTTCACAGCATGCCAAAAACATCATCATTGAAATTAACACCGCACAGACAGAGTTGCTCGAAGGCATTCATGATTTGTACGAACCAGGGCCGCAGGGTGAACGGCAGCCCATCCCGCTTTCTGCGCCTTCCGACCGGATCGGTGTAAAGGGAATCCAGGTGGATGTGGACAAGATCAGAGGGATTGTTTTTACCCATCAAGAGGATTCGCCGTCCACCATCATTGAACCCGATGAGGAAACCGTTGTTATGGCCCAGCACTTGATCACGTTTTTAAGAGAAGAAATCAAGGCAGGCCGTCTGACAGAAAAGCTCGCTCCGCTTCAGTCAGGAATCGGTTCGGTGGCTAACGCGGTTTTTCACGGATTGCTGGATTCCGAGTTTACGGATTTGGAAGTCTATTCAGAGGTTCTTCAGGATGCGGTATTTGATTTGTTGGATGCCGGTAAAGTGAAATTTGCGTCTTGCTGCTCGATTACTTTGTCTTCAGAAAAAATGAAAAGCGTATTTTCCAATTTTGAAACGTACCGAGACCGTTTGCTCCTGAGACCTCAGGAAATTTCCAATCATCCGGAACTTATTCGCCGGATGGGGCTCATCTCTATTAATACTGCGCTTGAATTGGATATTTATGGTAATGTTAACTCGACCCATGTGATGGGAACGAAGATGATGAATGGCATTGGCGGATCAGGAGACTTTGCCCGCAATGCGCGCCTTGGTATTTTCGTGACCAAATCCATTGCAAAGGACGGAAAAATCTCGAGCATAGTTCCATTCGTATCCCATGTGGATCATACAGAGCATGATGTGGATGTGATTGTCACAGAACAGGGATACGCAGATTTAAGAGGGCTGGCGCCTAGAGAGCGTGTGCAGAAGATTATCGAAAATTGCGCGCATCCGCTGTACCGTGACCAGCTGAATGAATATTACCAAGAGGCGTTGAAAAAAGGCGGACAAACGCCGCATGTGCTTGAAAAGGCTTTTTCGTGGCATACCAATTTTGAAAAGAACGGAACCATGCTCGAAAAGGCAGCACAGCCTGTGTAAACCATAAGAAAGCTGACTTCTCTTTTGCGAAGTCAGCTTTTTTTGTTAAAGGGTTGCGTTTTCGGTTGCTATTTTAATAAATGACATAAGAAATGACGTGTGAATTGGCACAGGTCATTTTATTAACGTTTTTAGCTTGATATTTCATTTTTGGCATAGATAGTAACTTTATATTTTATAATGGACAATAAAAAGTGCTCCTTTAAAATGTTGTGTGAAAATTGCTGTCCATTTCAAGTTCACTTGGGGTGCCGGCAATATGCTCTTCTTATACAATTAACGGGGCAGTTTCGTACAATAAGGATGGCAATGTGTGGATTTATTGGAGAGGTGTGTGGTTATTGATTTTGGTCAGTTCTTGTCTAGCTGGATTACAAGTAAGGTATAACGGTACACATAGCTTAGATAATAGGATAAGTAAATTAGTTGGAGAGAATCAAGCTGTTACTATCTGTCCCGAAATGCTTGGTGGGTTTTCAATCCCAAGGGAACCTGCTGAAATAGTAGGCGGAGACGGAGAAGATGTACTGGATGGGAAGGCTAGAGTAGTTGAGAAATCTGGTAACGACGTAACCGAAGTTTACATAAAAGGAGCTTACGCTACTTTAGAAAAAGCTAAAAAAATGGACGCAACACTAGTTGTTCTCAAGGAGAATAGCCCATCCTGTGGCAGTTTAATGATTTATAACGGTGAATTTAAGGGTAACAAAATTGTTGGAAACGGAGTTACTTCAGCCTTACTTAAAAGAAATGGTTTACAAGTAATTTCAGAAGAACAATTTATTGAAAATTTCTTTTAGTTATCACTAAAGGGTACTTTAGTCGAACAAGAACTGGAATTTATAACAAAGAAAACTCGCTCGCTTTGAGAAGACACAAAGGATGCTGTCCCTTATAGAGAAAGCATCCTTTGCATGTTATGAGTTACCAGGAGCTGGAACTTGAGCTGGATCGGCGCCGCCGGTTATTTCTGACTCTGCAACGAATGGTAATCACTTTACCACCGCTCGTACGGCGTGTTCTTGCTTTGCATCTCACTACTTTTCTTCTTCTGGACATGCTTCATCCCCCATATCTGTATCAAAAAATAAGAAAAGGAAATCTCTTTTCTCTCCTATATTCTATGGGGGATTGCTAGAAATGGCTTGGACACATTACAGGAATGGGAAATTTTAAATAAATGGACCTTCGTAGGGTTGGGCAGGCATTCGGATAAAATCATAGGTAGCCATGCTATCCACATTGGTAAAGAAGGCATGAAGACTTTCAATGAGCATGAGGTTCGGGACACTTTCCTTTTCCTTAATTAAAATTATCGGCTTTTGATAAGCATAGGCGTAGCCCAGTTCAAACGCTGTCCCGCTGTCGGTGCTCTTTCCTTCGTAATCGTGAATCGCCACGACGACATCTGCCCGACGCAGTGCGTAGAGATCGAGGTTAAAGACGACTTTTCTCCACTCCTTTGAACCCCACGGATACTGCTGGTTCTGATGGAACCGGGCGGAGTAAAATTCAGCAACCTGGGGATTGCGGGACAAGGCATTCTCGAGTCTTTGGATGCGGGCGACCTGTTCCTGATCAAAAAAGGGACCGGCGATAAAAACCCTGATCTTTCTTGTGTCTCCGTTCATAGGACACCTTCTTTCTTGACGAAGCGTTAATCCCTTTATAGGTTATGAAAAAACAAAAAAAGAAGACCGAAGAGGCCTTCTTTTTTCTGTTTCTTTTTCGTCATGCTTACCAGTGGTGGGCTTTGGCGTTGCTTCTCAAGATGATGTTCTGCTGAGACATCTCAGTATGGCCATTCACTTGAGATTTTTGACGCTTCGGCCGTGTCCAATTGTGGTGAAACTTACTAGAGTGAGGATCTAAATGATCTTTGTAACTCATGGCTTTTCACCTCATCCGCTAAGAGTAACAATCCAGAAACAAGGGTGATATTCAGGGAATATCCTGATTATTATGCGTCATTATCGGAAAATTTATGTCGGATTGGCCGACATTTTTATCATTTGCACGATCCAAAGCATCTGCACGGGTTTCCGGAACAAACTTTAACAAAATCAAGCCGATGATAAATAAAAGAATCAGGGAAAATACACCGCTGCTCGAATTGCCGCTCATCTGGGCGGTAACTCCAACCAGGAGCGGGCCAAGAATGGAAGCGAATTTTCCAAAAATGTTATAGAATCCGAAAAATTCGTTGGCTTTCTGCTTTGGCACAAGCTTGGCAAAGTAGGAACGGGACAGCGCCTGAATACCGCCTTGTGAGGTGGCGACAAGCATGGCAAGGATCCAGAAATCCAGTGTAGTTTTTAAGAAATAGGCATAAATGCAAACAATGATATAGATAAATATGCCAACATAGAGCATTTTTTTGCCGGTGAATTTTTCAGCCAGTCTTCCATACAATAACGCAAACGGAGCGGCTACCACCTGTGTCACGAATAAAATGATCAGCAGGGAAGTAGAGCTGATGCCAAGGTCGGAGCCATAAGCGGTAGACATGGAAATAATTGTACCGACTCCATCGATATAAAAGAAATAGGCGAGCAGGAACAAAAAGAGGGCACGGTAGCTGCGGATGTGTTTCAAGGTCTGGCCGAGCCGTTTGAAGCTGTTGCGAACGATGCGGGGTTCCCGCTCGACATAATATTTTTGGTGAACATGTTTGAAGAACGGGATCGAAAACAATCCCCACCACACAGCCGTGATTAAGAAGGCCAGCTTGCTTGCGGTGACAGTGGAAAGGGGAAGCGTTTTGGTTTGTGCGAGAATGATGATTGCAATGCTGATCAAAAATGGAATGGTACTGCCGATATAGCCGAGGCCAAATCCCCGGGCAGATACATTGTTCATCCGCTCTTCGTTGGTAATATCGATCAAAAAGGCGTCATAAAAAACGAGGGAGCCGCTAAAGCCAAGAGCAGTCAGCGTATATAAGATCAGTAAAAGAAGCCATTGCTCACTGGGAATAAACACGAGAGAAGCGGTTGAAGCGATACCAACTGCAAAAAAGAAGGCGAAAAACTTTTTCTTCATGCCCCGATAATCAGCAATCGTGCCCAGTATCGGCCCAAGCATCGCCAGAATAAAGGTGGTAATGGCAATAGTGTATCCCAAATACGCAGTAGAATCTGCGGCGCTAACACCGGCCTTCATGGCAGCGCTTTTGTAAAAAAGCGGAAATACAGCGGTAGTAATAATAATCGAGTAGGCGGAGTTTGCCCAATCATAATACATCCAACTGCTTTCTTCCTTTGAGAAATATTTCATTCTCATATCCCCTTTATTTTCGTCTTCTTTTCTTAGCTTGTTATTCTCGTTCTTCTGTCAATAATCCTTCAACCACCGAGCCGTCTGTTTCTCCCAAGTACAATCCGAGCAATCTGGCCATTGTTGGACCCTCGTGGATCAGGCGCATCGCAGGAATCTCCTGATGGGGTCTGATTCCTTTTCCGGCTGCTGCAAAAAATGTGGCGTAATTTTCTTTTTTGGGAGAATAGCCATGACAGGCATACGTATATCGTTTGGCACGAACATCCTCCTTCGTGACGTGGTGAAGAAAGTCTCCCTCCAGATTTTCTTTAAAATAATATCCATCACATGCCTCCAGCATAAAATCGCAGCGAGGATCGGCTCCCAATGCTCCGGCTTCCTCTCCTGTCAGCACTTGTTCGATGCCGTTTTCTTCCTTCTTTGTTAATTGAAGAAGGAGAGCATTGACCCTTTTTGTGAGGTCTTTATCGCTTTTGTTTCTTATGTATATATATGCCGAGCCATCACAGCTATGGCAGTAGACCTGCCAATTTGTCACCTTTCCTATTGGAGTAACAGAAATCCAGCCCTGTTCCTTAAACAGGACGTTTAGTTGAATACCGGTTGTTTCATCGAGTGCACTATGGTCACCGAGTGCGACAATGGTTGTGTTTTCAGCAGAACCACTCTCTTTTACCGCTGCATGAATCCTGCCGAGCCGGTCATCATGGCGCTTTAGTGCATTCATTGCCTCCTCTGAAGAGAACCCATGGTAATGCCGCTGGGTATCCAGGTCGGTAAAATGAACAAGCAAGAGGTCGGGATTTTTTGTTTTGATCGTATGAACGGCTGATTCCAGTACAAAGTTATCGAGCTCGGGCTGGTTGAGCCCATTGCGGATATGGCCAAAACGCCGGTTCATGCCAAGCTGGTAAAAGACACTGCCATTCATGAGCGAGACAGGTATTTGGTGGTGCCACGGCCGGTTCGCAAAGATCTCAGGCATATGATAATCAATATCGGCTTTTGCTGTGACCGGCCAGAGCAGCGCACCGGTCTTCATTCCCGCCTGTTTGGCTTCATCAAAAAGGGTCGTGCCCTGAATATGTCTCCGGTGCCAATGCCAGTCAGGTGAAACTCTTCCTGGCTGGAGATAGGTATTGTTCACAACACCATGGCGCTTCGGATAATTGCCGGTCACGATGGTGGCATGGCATGGATAGGTGACGGTAGGATAAATGGATTCAACATTGGTGCAATATGATCCCCACTTGAGAAGCTCTTGAAAGTGGGGAAGCTCCTTGATCACAGGAAAATCAAGTGAAGAAAGACAATCAAAAGAGATGACAATTAAATGGTCTGTCAGGCGGTTCATGAGGGCCTCCCTGCAATAATCTCAATAATAACTGTTTCTTCATGATATAAGGCTGCTCCTTTAAAAAGAAGGAAAGAAAACATACTAAGATTAGTAGCACAAACCACGGCCATGGTTTGTGCTACTATTTTTTTGTAGAGGTGAAGAATAGGTCGAGGCAGCCCCGGAACTTTAAGTTCGCACGCAAAACAGACCAACTTCACCGTCCTTATATGAATCAGTTTCAGTATGTTGGATCCGTTGAGATCGTGTAAAAGAAAATGGAATCGATAGGGATAGGTGAGGACTTCTGCAATCGTTTTGAGGGAGGAACGTAATGATGAGTATTATTGCTTTTGACGTAAGTATGGGAAAAAGTTATATGGTGATTTACAACACCTCGAGGTGTTGTGTTTTTGAAGGAGAAATACTACATAATAAGATTCATTTTGAGAAACTGTATCAGCGCATTGTCGCACTTGTTCAGCAGGATGGACATACACCAGAAATTGTCTTTGAAGCCACAGGAGTTTACTCCCGCCAATTAGAGCGATTTATGAACGATCATGGTTTTCCTTATTGCTTATTAAATCCTCTCGAATCTAAACTTCAAACGGCTTCTATGCGAATGCATAAGACGGATAAAAGCGATGCCCATCGGCTCGCTCAAACTCATTTTACCTCGGACAGAAAAAATAAAATCGCACAAGACGATTATTATGATCAAATGCGCTCTCTTTCCCGTTATTATCATGAACTGGATCAGGAATTAAAATTGGTCAGAAGTCGTATACATACCCTGCTTCAGCTTACTTTTCCAGAGATAGAAACACTATTTACGGGAAAATCGGAGTTGTTTTTGAACATCTTACAACTGTTTCCTCATCCGGATTGTGTAAAGCAACGATCGAAAACGGTCATTCGAAATCGGTTGCTTGCCAATACCAGTAAAAAGCTTGCCCCCAAAACGGCAGAGAAGAAAGCCATACAACTTCTAGAAATCGCTGAGTATTCTTATCCAGCTGTAGATGAAGATGATATAAGATGCGAGCAGTTAAAGTACTATGCCAAACGCTGTTTGGCTATTCTGCGACAACGTGAAGAAGTGATTAAGCAGATGGCAGACCTTTCACAAGAACGAAAAGATTATCAAGTGTTAATGAGTTTTCCTGGCATTGGGACCAACACAGCTGTGCGTTTAATCGCTGAAATTGGTGACATTCACCGTTTTAAAACCAACAAACAACTGAACGCTTATGCCGGTATTGATATTCGGCGTTTTCAATCCGGCACCATCTTGTATAAAGATAAAATCAATAGGCGAGGGAACAAACATTTACGAAAGATCCTGTATCTTACCATTCAAAATATGATTAAACAGAGGCGTTTTGGGGATAACCATTTTGTAGATTACTACGACAAACTAAAAACGCAACCTTATAACAAACGTCATAAAGTCGCGTCCATCGCGTGTGTGAATAAGTTATTGAAATGCCTATTCCACCTTATTACACACAATTTGCATTACGATTACCAGATAGCAGCTGGTAAGTAATGTTTTGACTATTATATCATAATTCTCCCCTAGTTTAAAAAACAGCTACAACTAGGGGTATTTAGAATGCCTTAAATAAAGTGACAATACCGAAGGCTTAATGACTCCCTAAAAAACTATTGACTAATCGTAAGAAAGGGGCTGTCCAAGAAGTCAGGACAGCCTCTTTGGATCTTTCCTACTACTTTGATACGTCTTCGAGTGTAAGTTCTGCAGAGGCCTTTTGGCCATCCCGATAATAGGTGACGGTAATGTGATCGCCGGCTTGGTGTTTGAAGATATATTCCCGCAGACTTGCTGCAGTGTCAATCTCCTTCCCGTCCAATTCAGTAATGACGTCGTAATTTTGCAGGCCGGCTTTTTCTGCTGGACTGCCGGCTTTGACATTCAGAACCACTGCGCCATTTTGGACGGTATCAGGAAGATTCAAATCGTGCTGGCGGGAGGCTGTTGGGATCTGATTCAAGGACTGAGGGACGATTCCCATCTGTGGACGCTTAATCTTGCCCTGTTTTTCCAGTGTCTCGATGGCCAAATAGCCGAGCGGGTTCCCGATCGCGATGGCCTGCTCACCGGCTTTCACAGCATCTGAATTCCCAAGGTTGGCCACACTCTTTACTTTACTGTCGTCAATTTCGAGAACGGCAAGATCCAGCCATTGGTCCGACCCAAGCAGTTTGGCAGAAAGGGTAGTTCCATCGTTTAGTTTCACCTCAAGCTTGTTTGCACCTTCCTGTTCATTTGAACCGGAGCCAGATAAAGAGGAGGAGGCTTGATAATTATTGACACCTACCACTGACGGAAGTGCTTTTTCCACCATGGACGAAACATCCTTTGTACTGGACGAGGTTGAAACAGGGAGTGTTTTGACTGTGTTGTTCTTGGAATTCTCTTGGGCCGTTGTTACTTTTGGTTGGCTGATTCGGTTTGCCCAATGGATGGTGCGATATCACCCGTATACATAAACAGGACGCATGCTCCGCCGACCACAGCTCCTGTCAGTCCAGATAGAAAAGGCATCTAGACTTCTTTTCTTTTACCAGTTGAACGGCGTTCTTGGTCCTTGTTCTCCACCATCCTTTTATTATTCACCTGTCAAACAGGTTGTTGTTTATATAAGCTTAGTATGGAGGAACTTCCTTAACTTTTTCTTAATACACGTATATATTCATAGTTTCGTATGTGTCAATGGTAGTAAAAAAGATCGATAAAATCTTTTTAGATCGCACGATTCAATAAGATTTTTAAAGGATAATTAGTACTTTATTACGATGTATGTTTGAATATTCATACGATACTATGAATATTGTAATAGTTTTCCAAAAATGAAAAAGAGGAGATGGGTTGATGGGATTAAAACAGAAAGCGGCGACGGGACTAATAGGGCTCAGCATTCTGGCTGCACCGTATGCAGCGCTGGCTGAATCACCGGCCAAAGCACAGGTCGGGTGGCATAATGTCAATGTTTATGAAACGCAAGATGAGAAAGATGGCAGCCTGTTTAACAGTGAAAACTATGATTTTGTGAAATACAGCAAAATTGGACAGAAGTTGATGGACATTCAAAAACAAAGTCCTCGCGTAAAAGTAGAGAAACAGGGGAAGTCCGCCGATGGCAAAGATATGTATGTCGTGACGGTTGCAGAGCCGTCCGCTAATGGGAAAATGGGATATTACAAGAAACTGAGAAAGCAAATGTTTAAGAATCCCGAAAAGGCACAGAAATTTATTGAGAAGCATCCTGATGTAAAGGTGCCTGTCATGATCAACGGTTCCATTCATGGAACAGAGTTTTCGGGATCGGATGCCGTGCTTCAGCTAATCGAGCGATTTGCGAAAGAGAATGATGCAGAAACTAAAAAAATCCTCAGCACGCAAATCTTAATTTTTAATGTCGTGGCGAATCCGGATGGGCGTGTGAATGCGACGCGTTTTAATGGCAATGGCATCGATTTAAACCGTGATTTCATTACCCAGTCCCAGCCGGAAACACAGCAGATGGTGTCACTCATCACCGAATGGAACCCAATGGTGTTCCTGGATCTGCATGGTTATGTAAAGGCCTATGGAGGACCGGACCATCCAGGACTGATTGAACCATGTACGCCGCCGCATAACCCGAACTATGAGTATGATCTGTTCTCCAAGTGGTCCATGAATCAGGCGGAAGCGATGGAGGATGAAATTGTCAGCAACCGAAGCGACTATCAAAATACCAATACCTCGACTTCAAAGGTGGATTACCAGAACATGACGGGTGCTTACATACCACAGCGTGATGATACAGCAGGATGGGATGATTATCCTCCAATTTTCACTCCAATGTATGCCATGTATCACGGTTCTTACGGCTATACCCTGGAAACGCCGACCAATGACTGGGATGGTGTAAAGTGGCATTATGATGCGGTGATGGGGGCATTGAATTATGCCGCACAAAACAAAACAGGCATGGTGGAGGACCAGATTGAAGTGTTCAAGCGCGGTATTAACTTTGACCATCCTTTCCATAAGAAAGGCTTTTTCCCGAAAGCCTACATTTTGCCGTCAGATCCAAAAGATTCTACTGCCACAGAAAAAGCGGTCAACCATTTGATTAAAAATGACATTGATGTAAGCAAAGCCGTCCAGCCATTCACCTTTGACGGAAAAACGTATCCGGCCGGAACGTACGTGGTGAACATGAGCCAGGCAAAAGCGGGACTGGCCAATACCATGCTCTGGGATGGAGAAGATATTACCAATGATACACCGGCCATGTACGATATTTCAGCATGGAGCCTGCCTGAGCTTTGGGGCTTTGATGCGATTCAAGTGCCGGCGGACAGCAGCACAACCTTCTCTCTTGCTCCGGTAAAAGAAGCCGACGATCAGGGACATCTAGTAGGGGATGGCCCATACCAGATTCCGAATACGTCTGTGAAATCCGTAGAGCTTGCCAATAAATTGGTTCAAAAGGGATATGTGGTCAAGCGTGATGCAAATGGTGATTTCTATCTTAATAGCAAGATCACCCTTGATGCTGTGAGACTCGTCCGTTATTCGGGGCTGACCATCAAGAGTGCCAAGATTCCAGCAGGTGCGAAAAACGTGCAATCCGTGAAGGTAACCATTTTAAAAGATGGTGGAATGAGCAAGGCACAATCGCATTCAGGAACAAAGCTGGCGCTTGAACGACTGGGCTTCAACGTAAAAGAATTAACACCAACCGAGCTTGCCAATAAGGGGCTGGGCACTACCGATGTCTTTTTCTACAGCGGAACGTCCAATCTGATATCCTATAAAAATAGTAAAGCCAATGCCGAGTTTGGCTTGGAAAACGAAGCACAGTTCGAGTCCTTCAAAAAGAAAATTACTGACTTTGTAAATGGCGGCGGAAAATATATCGCAGTCGGAGCCGGGGCAGCCAGTGCAGCAAAAACACTTGGACTCACAAACGTAACCATCAACAAAGGCAATGGTGATTCAAATGGAATTGTCCGTGTCGACTACAAGAACAATCCATTAACACAAGGCTATAAATCCAGTGATTACGGCTTCGTATATGGTCCAGTATGGTACTCCGACACCGATGGCTATGATACAGTGGCAACCTTTAAAAACAATGCTGATTTCTTTGTGGCCGGTCATTGGAAAAATCGCCAGGCCGCTCAAGGACAGCCGGTTATCATCAAAGACAAGTCCAAAGATGTGACTCTGATGGGAATTGAAGCAGGTTTCCGAGATCATAACGATTATCTGTTCCGCCTGCTTTCCAACGCTGTTTACAGCAAGTAATGAATGAGCAAGTCCGTATCAATATGCACTAGGACTTGCGGCCAAGCTCGGAACATCTGTGATCGATTTCCCTGGCAATCATGTGGGAAGCAGCATGCATCCAAAAGAGTTCTCGGACAGATTGCATAAAGTATTGAGTCGGTCTTAAACAAAAAAAGAGAGGGAGCTGCCTGGCTGCAGTCCCTCTCTTTTTTTTACTTCCGGTGCATCTTAAATTCCAAGAACAGCTCATTATAGTAGGCTAAATTCTTTTTACCGAGGTTTTCATATACCTCAAGTTTTTCTGTCAGTTTAGGCGACGGATAAAAGCGCTCATCGTTGACCGTTTCTTTCGGCATGTAAGCGAGGGCTTTTTTATTTGGTGTGGAATAGTTCACGTATTCCGCATTTTGTGCGGCTACTTTTGGATCGAGCATAAAGTTCATAAATTTAAGTGCCGCTTCTTTGTTTTTTGCTGTTTTTGGAATGACCATGTTGTCAAACCAGAGGTTGGATCCTTCTTTCGGTACGACATATTCGAGATCCTCGTTCTCGCTCATAATCTCGGAGGCAACACCCGACCATACGATACCGATGGAAGCTTCCTCGTTCTGAAGCAGCAGGCGGATTTCATCGCCGACGATGGCCTTAATGTTCGGTGTTAAGGTATCCAGCTTTCGTTTCGCTTCCTGCAGGTGGGCATGGTTTGTGTCATTCAGGGAATAACCAAGGCTGTTCAGCCCCATTCCCATGATTTCACGGGCGCCGTCAACCAGCAGAATCTTATTCCTCAAATCAGGATCCCACAAGTCATTCCAGCTGGTGATTTTTTTGCCATTCAGCATTTTAGGATTGTAGACGATCCCGACTGTTCCCCAGAAATAAGGAACAGAATATTTGTTGCCTTCATCAAACGGAAGATCCATAAAACGTGGGTCAATATTTTTTAAATTCGGAAGCTTGGAGTGATCCAGTGGAATCAAGAGATGCTCCTTCCGCATCTTATCGATCATATATTCAGATGGAACAGCAATATCGTACGTTGTTCCGCCTTGCTGAATCTTGGTCAGCATCGCTTCATTGGAGTCAAAGGTTTCATAGATGACTTTAATGCCGGTCTCCTTTTCAAAGCGTTTAATCAAATCCGTGTCAATATAATCTCCCCAGTTATAGATGGTGAGTGTGTTTTTGCCAGAATAGCCCTGTGATGAATTAAGTTCAGACAGTGCATAAAAGAGAACGGCAGAAACAAGAATGATGCCAAGAAAAAAGCGGAGAAGCTTGCTCATTTTTTACCCCCCCATCTTCCCGGCCGGTTGCGATGCGAAATAAAGTAATATACAACAACGAGCACAAGTGTAAATAAAAACAGAAGGGCGGACAGAGCATTGATATTAAGCGATATTCCCCGGCGTGCCAGCGAATAGATCTCCACAGAAAGGGTGGTAAAGCCATTTCCGGTCACGAAAAAAGTAACGGCAAAATCATCAAGTGAATAGGTCAGTGCCATGAAAAACCCTGCAAAGATTCCTGGTGTAATAAAGGGCAGTATAACCTTTGCCAGCACATTCCATTGGCTTGCACCAAGATCTCTGGCCGCATCAATCAAGGTCGGACTCATTTCGGACAGCTTCGGCAGCACCATAAGCACCACAATCGGTATACTGAACGCGATATGTGAAAGGAGCACTGAATACATCCCCAGTTTAATACCTGCCATTGTAAACAGAATCAGAAAGGACGCGCCAATGATAACATCCGGACTGACAATCAGCACATTGTTCAGCGAGAGAAGCGTATTCTTCGTCTGACGCTTGCGGATGCTGTGGATGCCCAGAGCCCCCAGTGTACCGATGATTGTCGCAAACAGCGAAGAAACGAGTGCAATGACCAGGGTATTCAGTACAATGATCAGCAGCCTGGAATCCTGGAACAGTTCCTTGTACCAGTCCAATGTAAAACTTTTAAAGTTATACATAGTGCCGCCGCTGTTAAATGAATAAAACACAAGGAAGAAAATAGGTGCATAAAGGATGAAAAAGATGAGCACCAGATATATGCGTGATAAAGGTGTAATTCTTTGTTCCAATTTATACACCACGCTTTCGGTTCCCGGTCAGGCTGATGATCAGGAACATGATAAGAATTAAGAACACAGCGATGGTGGAGCCCATGCCCCAGTCCTGTGTTACGAGAAACTGCTGTTCAATGGCTGTACCAAGCGTGATGACACGGTTTCCCGCGATCAAGCGCGTGAGCATGAACAGAGACAAGGCGGGTATAAAAACGACCTGGCAGCCTGCCTTCACACCGTCAATCGTCAGCGGAAATATGACTCGGCGGAAGGTGATCCATTTGGATGCTCCCAAATCATTGGCCGCATCCAGCAGCGTCGGATTCAGCTCATTCAACGCATTGAAAATCGGCAGGATCATAAATGGAATAAAAATATAGACCGATACAAAAACAAAGCTGAAATCGGTAAA
Organism: Fictibacillus sp. S7; assembly: GCF_004127935.1. Classification (NCBI taxonomy): domain Bacteria; kingdom Bacillati; phylum Bacillota; class Bacilli; order Caryophanales; family Fictibacillaceae; genus Fictibacillus; species Fictibacillus sp. S7. The sequence goes on from NZ_QJKL01000001.1 coordinate 4,544,952, forward strand.
CAAAATTTGCTTTGAACCAATGCCGATAGCTTCCAAAAAACTGTTCGCAATACCTTTTGTGCCAAAAATACCGAGAAACGCATAAGCCTTCAGAAGAAGGTTAATCCATGACGGCACAATAATCAGCAGAAGCCACAGCTGCTTATGTTTGGTTTTTGTCAGCAAGTAGGCCGTCGGATACGCAATGATTAATGAAATAACCGTAATCAAAAACGCATACCAGAAGGAACTCAGGGTCATTTTTAAATAGACCGCAGTGAAGAACGTCTTGTAGTTGACCAGCGAAAAATGTCCTTCGATATCAAAAAACGAATAGTAAATAACGAGCAGCAGCGGAGCCACTACAAACAGAACAATCCAAAGAGCGTAAGGAAACAGATACAAATTGCGGGTTACTTTATTGCTCATGGGCATCTCCTGCAGAGTAAGCTTCCAAACGGCGGTCAAAATCCGCTTCGGTTTCCCCTAACCGCATAACGTGAATCGCCTCCGGATCAAAGTACAATCCAATCTCATCACCGACTGCCGCTTTCCTTGTGGAATGGACGAGCCATTCGTTGCCGTCTTTGTCATAGCAGCTGATTTCGTAGTGAACGCCACGGAACAGCTGGGAATCTACCTTTACTTGAAGATTTCCGCGTTCAAGCGTAGTGATTTCCAAATCTTCCGGACGGATCACGATATCCACGGATTCATTCGGATTGAGGCCTCTGTCCACGCACTCAAATTGGCCGCCGACGAATTCCACAAGGTAATCTTTGATCATTTTTCCTTCGACAATGTTGGATTCCCCGATAAAGTCAGCAACAAAGCGGTTAATGGGTTCGTCATAAATATCGATCGGCGTGCCGCTTTGCTGGATGATTCCTTTGTTCAAGACGAAAATCTCATCAGACATGGCAAGGGCTTCTTCCTGGTCATGAGTAACGAAAATAAAGGTGATGCCCAGCCGGCGCTGCAGTTCACGCAGCTCATACTGCATCTCTGTCCGCAGCTTTAAGTCAAGAGCAGATAGAGGCTCGTCCAGCAAAATCACTTCAGGCTCATTGACGATGGCCCGCGCAATCGCCACACGCTGCCGCTGTCCGCCGGACATTTCACGGATCTCACGGGTTTCATAACCGTCCAGGTTGACGAAACTCAATGCTTCCCTGACCTTTTGTTGAATACCGGCATTCTTCATTTTTTTAATGCGCAGTCCAAAAGCTACATTTTCAAATACATTCAAATGAGGAAAAAGAGCATAATCCTGAAAGACTGTGTTCACCTGACGTTTATTGGCAGGCACATCATTGATTTTTTTGCCATTAAAAAAGATTTCTCCCTTTGTGGCTTCCGTAAATCCGGCGATCAGGCGAAGAATGGTCGTTTTTCCGCAGCCTGATGGGCCCAGCAGGGTGTAAAACTTTCCCCGTTCAATTTCAAAACTTACATGATCCAGCACAGCCGGATCATTATCATACTGTTTGGTAACCTGTTTAAATTGAATAATAGCGTTTGTCATCGCAACCCCTCATCTATCCCAATTTCAACAACTGTTTGTCTATACCGTCATTAAATAAACTGAACCTTTTTGTTCTGAACAATTATACCTGAAAACCCGATCATTTTTAACAAAAAAACCTGGAGTTATCGAGGCAGGATGAGTGAGATCATTTAAGGGAGCATTTCGATGCTCCCTATTTTTCATTTTATCGGGGTAGTCCTATAATAGAAGTTGAAAGCGCTATCTTATAACGAGATACAATGTCTCCTATTTGAATAGGTACAAGATTATGAGAATCATGAACTGAAAGAAGGTGATACAGCCGAGGGTGACTCCCGATACAATATATAGCTATGGCTTTGTCTACTAAACCAGCATGAAGAAGGGGAACATGACCTCAGGCGTATAAAGAAGAGTTATTACTGGTATAAAAATGTGGTCCAAACAAGCAGAGAAGAGATTTAACGATTTAGAGGAGGCTTTTTTAATGGTATACAGTGCAGTTAACAATCGCTATGAGACGATGAAATATAACCGAAGCGGTCGTTCAGGCCTTCAGCTCCCAGCCATTTCACTGGGCCTGTGGCATAACTTTGGCGGAGTCGATCCGTATGAAAACGGCCGTGCCATGCTGAGACGGGCATTTGATTTGGGCATCACCCACTTCGATCTGGCGAACAATTACGGCCCTCCGGCCGGTTCAGCGGAGGAGATGTTTGGAAACATTTTGAAAACGGACTTTGCGCCGTACCGCGATGAGATGATTATTTCGACCAAAGCCGGTTACTATATGTGGCCGGGGCCTTATGGCGAGTGGGGCTCCAAGAAGTATCTAACCGCCAGTCTTGATCAGAGCTTAAAACGAATGGGGCTGGACTATGTGGACATCTTCTATTCCCACCGTCCTGATCCAAACACCCCTCTGGAAGAAACGATGGCAGCGCTTGATGCGGTTGTCCGCCAGGGAAAAGCGCTGTATGTGGGTATTTCCAGCTACAGCCCTGAACAAACGGAAGAAGCCATCAGAATTCTGAACGACCTGGGAACTCCTCTTTTAATCCATCAGCCAAGCTATTCCATGCTTAACCGCTGGATTGAGGACGGCCTGCAGGATGTACTGGAGGAAAATGGTGTCGGTTCCATCGCCTTCTGTCCACTGGCTCAAGGATTGCTGACACCAAAGTATTTGGACGGTGTTCCAGAAGATTCAAGGGCGGCTAAATCTACTGGAGCCCTTGATGAAAACAGTGTAACGCCAGAGGTTATTGAAAAAGTAAAGCGGTTAAACGATATTGCAGCCAACCGTGGCCAAAGCCTTCCGCAGATGGCGCTTGCCTGGGTGCTTCGCGGCGGGAAAGTGACTTCTGCGCTAATTGGCGCCAGCAAGGTGAGCCAAATCGAAGACAATGTGAAAGCTCTTGATAATCTTGATTTTAGTGATGAAGAACTTCAGCGAATTGATGATATCCTCATGGTGAATAGCTCGGTTCGTTCTTAACAACAAAAAAGAACTGATACGATGCGCGTATCAGTTCTTTTTTTGTGCTTGATGAGTAGTTAGTTAACATAACCCGGTTTTAGATTATGGCGGGTAAACCGGCTATTTCCGCGGGTATTTCACAATACCATTACTCTTTTGATTGCAGCGGCTTATCAAAGACAAAAACGGTCATGGCGATATCAGCTTCAATATCGATATCTGAAAAGATACGAACGATATGGGCGCCCATAAGTTCTTCAAATCTCTGGCGCACGCCTTTGTCGTTGTAGATTTTTTTAACAAATTCAGTCCGCGCTTCATGCACCATTTTTTCGCCATCTATAGAATTCATCATGAACTTTTCGATATTTGTGAGATTCCCCCTCATTTCACTGACCGCCCATGAACCGATAAAGCGGGTGCTGATTTCTTTAGGGCCGTTGCCGACAAATTCTTTTCGAATTTCCCGTACAAGCATACTGAATTGATGTTCCATATTTCTGCTCATTGTTTTATCTCCTTTAACCGCCGAAAGGTTTTCCCTTGCGCATCATCAGCAGGTAACTGAAAGTGAGCACAAGGATGACAAGCGACAGCCAAAAGTTTTCCTGCGGGTTCTGGTTGTTCACGATAATAAACCTTACGCTAGCAGTAATGCCAATATATAAAAGGTAGCCCAGAGGAAAATGGTGGCTCTCACTAAAATATTTCACGATCATTGATATAAAGGCAAAGTAGAGGAAGAAAACCAATACTTTTCCCAGTATAACATGCACATTGGTCTGATGATGCAGGGCATCGCTGATAATATAGAAAAGCTCGCGAAACAGAAAAAACAGCAAAGTGAGAGCCAGCAGGACTAGAGAAAGATTTAACAGATATTGAAACCCTTTACTCAGGGTTTTCCATTCCATCAACTGTTTCATTCTACTTGTTCAAACCTTCTCCAACCCCTTTTAAGAGGTTGAGGCCAAAGCCTATGGCCCGGTTGATGTCAGGATCCTTCAGTGCCTTCATCAAATCAAATACGCCTACCTTTTCGTTGGCTTCCAGTCCTTTTTCCGCTTTCTCCAGTCCGTTGCCCAAGGCACCCATTAGTTTTTTGGTCATATCTGGATTGGTATCGGACAAAGCACCAGCTGCGGCCATCATGTTGTTGATGGCGTTGGTAATTTGGGGGCGGAGAAGCTGCTCTACAGCAATGCCCGCTACTTTTTCTTTTGCTTCAACAAGGCCGTTTACCGAGCCAAGAATCCCGCTTTCGTGCAGTTCATTGAACAGCTTGATCATTTCTCTGATTCCGTCTCCGCTTTTTGCCAAATCTGTCAGAATTGCTTCCAGACTTTGTTCTTGCAGTTCCTTTTCTGTACGGGCCGGATGTACAATTTTCGTAATCGGCTGTGCCATTATCTCTGACCTCCCACCGGTATGTTGACATCGGCAATCGGTTCATAGTCAGCGCGTGCCCATTTGCGTTCCACCTGAACACCCGCTTGCGGATTGCGCTCCGCATAACGCGGATTATACATAGGAAGTGGAGCTCGTCCTTTAACGTTGATCACTTCCATGCGCACCTTCGTTTGTTTGTAGGCCGGAGTCTGGGTCCGGACATCACCGACACTGCCGGTCAGAATGTTAATAGCATTTTCATGGCTGACGGAATGCATCGGAACATACAATTCGTTACCTTGTACCCGGTCGGTTACGATGGAACGCAGTTTAATGAATCCGTAAGGGGATATCAAACGAACAGTGGATCCATCCTGCACGCCGCGTTCGTGCGCGAGCTCCGGTGAAACCTCTACAAATACTTCAGGCAGCTTGTATTGAATACCCTTGGATTTATTGGTCATGTTTCCTTCATGAAAATGTTCAAGCAGGCGGCCGTTGTTCAAGGTTAAATCAAATTCCTTTTCATAATCAACCGGCTGGACGTAGTCAACAAGAGAGAATCGGGCCCTGTTGTCCGGGAAGTTGAATCGCTCAGTATAGAGAAGAGGCTCATCGCTGCCATCCTTTTGAACCGGCCAGATCAAGCTGTTCCATCCTTCGAGGCGGGCGTACGAAACTCCCGCAAAAATAGGAGCCAGACTTGCGATTTCCTCCATGATTTCACTTGGATGAGAATAGTTCCAGTCAGCATCCATTACTTTGGCGACCTGCTGGATGATCCACCAGTCCGGCTTGGATTCTTCCAACGGTTCAAGTGCCTGGTACAATCTCTGAATCCGGCGTTCGGTGTTCGTAAAGGTTCCATCTTTTTCAAGAGATGGTGAAGCTGGAAGAACGACATCCGCAAACTGGGCTGTTTTTGTAAAAAATACGTCCTGTACGACAAAAAAGTCGAGCTTGCCAAGCATTTCATGAACATGGTTGGAGTTTGAATCCACCCATGCCATGTCTTCACCCATGAGGTACATGGCTTTCAACCGGCCTTTTTCCACTTCCTGAAGCATTTCAATGTTGGTGAGACCGGCTTCAGGTGAAATGGAAACGCCATATGCTTCTTCAAATACAGCACGTGCCGCACTATCTGTCAGTCTTTGGTTGCCTGGAAGCCATTGCGGGAGTGTACCCATGTCACAGGATCCCTGAACATTATTGTGTCCGCGCAATGGATAGGCACCAGCACCGGGGCGTCCGAAGTTTCCGGTTGCCAAAAGAAGATTGGCAATCGCTGCTGATGTATGAGAGCCCGCAATGTTTTGGGTAACCCCCATTCCCCAGAGCACGCATGTGCCGTCTGCTTCATGAATCATTTGGGCCGCTTCCATGAGCTGCTCTTTGGACAGGCCAGTCACTTCCTCCGCAAAATCAAGGGTATACTTTTCAAGCATAGCCAAATATTCGTCATACTGGTTGACGCGGTCTCGAATAAACGCTTCATCATGCCATCCCTGGTCGATGATGTATTTGGTCACTGCCGCCAGCCATACGAGATCGGAGCCTTGTTTAGGGTGGAGATATAAATCGGACCGGTCAGCCATTTCATGCTTGCGAAGATCTGAAACGATCAGCTTTTGGCCGCGCATTTTTTTCGCCCGTTTTACGCGGGTGGCCAAAACAGGATGTCCCTCCGTCGGATTGGCACCGATAATGATGACCAGTCCGGCGCTTTCAATGTCTTTGATGGTACCGGAATCTCCGCCATAACCGACCGTTGATAGCAATCCGTCGGTCGCAGGAGACTGGCAGTAGCGGGAGCAGTTGTCCACATTGTTCGTTTCAAAGATTTGCCGTGCAAGCTTTTGCATCAAGTAGGCTTCTTCATTGGTTGTTTTTGAAGAACTTACAAAACCAAAGGCATTGCCGCCATACTGTTGTTTAATGCTGCCCATTTTTTCACCGATTACAGAGAGTGCTTCTTCCCATGTCGCTGTGACAAATTCATCGTCTTTACGGATGAGCGGGTGAGTCAGGCGCTGGTCGCTGTTCACGAAATCCCAGCCGAATTTTCCTTTGATACAAGTGGAGATGCTGTTAACCGGAGCATCTTCAGTTGGTTCGATTTTTAAAATCTTTCTTCCTTTTGTCCAAACTTCAAACGAACAGCCGACACCGCAGAAGGTGCAGACCGTTTTGGTTTTTTTCGTTCGTGTATCCCTCATTGCGGCTTCCACTTCTGAAATGGCAAAGATACTGCCATAGCCCGGTTCAACTTCTTTAATTAAGTCGACCATCGGGTTGAGCAGGTCCTGCTTGATTCCTGTCATGAAGCCCGCTTCCCCAAGCATGGATTTTTCCATCAAGGCGTTGCAAGGACAGACAGTGGCACACTGGCCACAGGAAACACAGGAAGATTCATTGATCGATTTGTCATTATCCCAGATAACACGTGGCATGTTGCGTTCCCAATCAATCGTCAGTGTTTCATTGACTTGAAGGTCCTGGCAGACTTCTACGCATTTTCCGCAAAGAATGCACTGATTTGGGTCATAGCGGTAAAACGGGTGGGACATATCCACTTCATAGCCTTTTTCACGGAAAGGCCGTTCCTGATGCTCAACCTCAAGTAATTCAGCGGTATTATGCACTTTGCAGTTGCCGTTGTTGTTGTCGCAAACGGTACAGTAGAGAAGGTGATTCTCGAGGATGCGGTCCATCGCCTCATTCTGCGCCTCTTTTGCTGTTGGTGAAGAGGTGAGAATGTTCATTCCTTCCTCTATTTCAGTGGAACAAGCTCTCATTACTTTTCCATCAATCTCACACATGCATGTATCACATGTCTGGATCGGTCCGAGCGTTTCCGTATAACAAATATGAGGATGCTCGACTCCCTGCTGCAAAAGGTGCTCGAGTACCTTTGTTCCTTTTTTGACTTGCTGTGTTACACCGTTGATCTGTACGGTTAACGTATTTTCCACTCTATTTTCCTCCTTAAAACCTAAAAAACCCACTATAAAACAATCTGTGCCTGTTGACACAAATTCCTTTACAGTGGGTTAATAGCTAAGCATTATGAATACCAGCGATCCATCCCGCTATGTGATTGCACGCCATGAACTCCTGGCAGCTGATCGTTACCGAAGAACAATGAACGTTTCCTTTTTTGATTATACCACTTTCCTTTGATGGGGTAAATTTACTTTTTGGAAATGGCTAAAGGCGTCGATTTTAGGGAACACAGAGTATGAATAAGGCTTAACATAACCTATTCGGGAGGTACTTTATGAAATATACCGTCATCACAGGAGCAAGCTCAGGAATCGTATCCGGAACAAGATAAGCATAAGAAAAAAGGGAACTGACGGTTTAACGTCAGTTCCCTTTTTCTCATGAAGCGCTGGGTTTGTTTCGTTTGGTTATCAGGTAAGCAACGATCAGGATGATAAACCAGACAGGAGTGACAAACAAGGCGATCCGGGTGTCTTTTGCAAACCCGAGCACGACTAGAACGAAAGCAAAGAACAAAAGGACTATCCAATTAATAAAGGGAGCGAGCGGCATTTTGAACTTGCTTTTTGCTGCTTCTTCGGGTTTCTGCTTTCTGAAGCGCAGATGTGCGATCAGAATAATGCCCCATACCCAGATAAAACAGATGGTCGCAATACTAGTAACCAGGGTAAAAACATCTTCCGGCAATAAGTAGTTAAGCAGAACGCCAAATGACAGGAAAAAGGTAGATACAATCAGTGCCGCCGCAGGCACTTTTTTGTCGCTCAGGGAGGCCAGACGTTTCGGTGCTTTTCCTTCATTAGCCAGTGTATACAACATTCGTCCTGTACTGAATAAACCGCTGTTGCAGGATGACATAGCAGAAGTAATGACCACAAAGTTAATGACACCAGCTGCAGCAGGTATTCCGATCAGCGAGAAGACCGAAACAAACGGACTGCTCGACGGGTTGATTTTGTCCCACGGATAGATCGACATGATGACGATCAGGGATCCGATATAAAAGAGAAGGATCCGGACCGGAATATTGTTGATCGCGCTCGGCAACGTCGTATCCGGATTCTCAGCTTCACCGGCTGTGACCCCAACGAGTTCAACTCCGACAAAAGCAAAAAGGGCCATCTGAAAGGCCAGAACAAATCCGGAAGCGCCATTTGGGAAAAATCCGCCGTGGCTGACAAGATTGGAAAAGGAAGCCTGTGTTCCATGGCTTTCATATCCCATGACAATGAGTACAATACCGATCAAAATCAGTGCAATAATGGTAATGATTTTTATGATAGCAAACCAAAACTCGATTTCTCCAAACGCTTTGACAGCCGACATATTGATCAGCAGTAAGATAAGCACCGCAGCTAATGCGGTCAGCCATTGGGGAATGGAAGGAAACCAATACTTTACGTACACACCTACCGCTGTAATTTCTGCCATGCCGGTCACAATCCAGCAGAACCAATACGTCCAGCCCGTAATAAAACCGGCCCAGGGGCCGATAAAGGATTCGGCAAAGTGCGTAAAGGAACCCGAGGTCGGATTATACAGGAGCATTTCACCCAATGCGCGCATCATGAAGAAAAGCATGATTCCAATCAAGGCATAGTTAATCATGATGGACGGGCCTGTCAAATGAATGGACTTGCCTGCACCCAAAAACAGACCAGTGCCAATGGCCCCCCCTATGGCTATTAATTGAATGTGCCGGTTTTTTAAACCGCGGTGCAGCTCTTCTTCTTTTTTCATTGATACACCAACCTTTTCTACATGATCTCTGGTGAATTTTTTTCTGCAGTTATTGTCTTTATTTCCCTTTACTATTCCCTTGCAAAACCACTTGCATAACGGTTAATCATGAAAAAAGAGGGTATAGACACAACGTAATGCCAAACTTTGTTCGAAGACTTTAATGGAAGTCTTGCAAGATAACGACATCACAGGAGGGTTTTGGATGAAAAAAATATGGTCGAGTATTTCGCTGGCAAGTGTGCTTTTGTTTGGAGGGATTGCCGGCTGCAATGCTCAGGATGCAGCAGGAGACGAGACAAACAAGCAACCGGCTAAAGAAAAAGAAAACAAAAAACCAGAACAGGGAAATACAGCAAAAGAAAAAAAGGAGGAAGAGAAAAAACAGGCAGAAGCACCAAAACCAAAGCCAGCTCCCAAACCCAAGGACATAACGGTTAAAGGGGTATACATGTCAGGTGCTGCAGCAGGCATGAACAGCAAATTTAATGAGCTGACCAAGCTGGTGGATGACACGGAACTCAATTCACTTGTCGTAGATGTAAAAGGTGACAGCGGTGAAATTACATACGATTCAAACGTTCCCGAAGTTAATTCATATGGTTCTGATAAACATCCCCCAATTAAAAATATGAAGCAAAGGCTAAAGGTGATGAAAGACAAAGATATTTACACGATCGCCAGGGTGGTTACATTTAAAGATCCATACATGGCCAAAAAGAAGCCGGCATTCGCCATGAAAAAGAAAAGCGGCGGATTGTATTACAATGACGGCATACCGTGGGTGGACCCGTATAAAGAACAGTACTGGAAGTATGTTACTTCTATTGCAAAGGAAGCCGCGAAACTTGGATTTGATGAGATTCAGTTTGATTATGTCCGCTTCCCTGATAACGGAGCACAGGTGGACAGGGAAGTGAAATTCGATAACCCGAAAAAGAAGTCAAAAGCACAGAACATCCACGACTTTTTAACGTATGCCAAAAAAGAACTGAAGCCTTATGGAGTCAATGTGTCTGCCGATGTGTTTGGGGTTTCAACGAGCGCGAAAGGAGATACAGGAATTGGACAGCAGTGGGAGTCTTTGACACAGGCCGTCGATGTCATGAGCCCGATGACATATCCATCTCATTACGGGCCAGGGGAATATGGTATCAAAGTCCCTGATGCAGAGCCCTACAAATTAATCAAGAGTGCCCTTCAGCCGGCGATCCAAAGGGATAAAGCACTGGAAAAACAGAAGAAACAGACAGCAAAAATCAGGCCATGGTATCAAGATTTTACGGCCACCTGGGTGGACGGCCATATTACATATGGCTCTCAGCAAGTGAAAGATCAAATCCGCGCCGGTAAAGAATTGGGCATTGACGGCTATTTACTATGGAACGCAAGTAATGAATATACGAAAGAAGCGCTTCAGCCAAAAAACTAGAAACTTACCGTGCAACAGAACAGCCTTTAGAAGGCTGTTCTGTTTGTTTTTCTGGGTACTTATAAACCAATATACATAATTATTCAAATTTAAAAAAATTTTTCATTTTTCTGGGTAAAAAATACTAGAAAGAGTATTGTAACTGTGATAGATTACTTATGGTGAATATGCAAAAAGTCCTATTTATTATGTTGCAGAGGAGGAAGACCTTTTGGAAAGCTTAAAAGAAAAGCGGAGAAGAGAGCGGCAAAGAAAGTTGAAAACAAGACTCCTTATTATTCTTTCATTTCTCATTCTCTCAGGAGGCGGAACATTCGCCTATGCTGAGAGTAGTAGCATAAAAGATTACCTTTCCAATCAGTCTCAACGAATTCTCGGTCAACTTATGGCCCGGCTGCATCCCGATATGAAACAAGTGAGTGAAGAATCTTCCAAAGAAGTGCAACAAGCGGTACAAACTGAATCGACAGCGATGAACCAAGAGGTGTCTGCCTATGCAAATTCGGAGCTTGAGCGCTACAAACAAGAAGTAAAGAAGTATGAGGAACAAAAAAAGGAATCCATTAAAAGAGAACGAGTACGAAGTGAAGCAAAAGCGAAGCAGGCACTTCGACAATCTACCAACCAAAAAATAGAAGAAGCGAAAAAACAAATCGATCAAGCTGCAGAAGCGGAGGCCGCCGGACAATTACAGAACAACGGCCAATAAATACAGGAACAGAGTACAGATGTACTTTTTCTATACATCGACGTGGCGATAGCCGGAAGGAGAGAATCTAGAAATGTCAGTCAGAAAGAAAGCACAGCAGTTACCGGACTCATGGTTACTGGGGCCTTGTTTGCAGGAGCGGCCTCTGACAGCTTTGTGGATCATGTAAAGGTGGGTGTAGCTCCGCTGATTGGGAAAGTGGCGGCATGGGCAGGATATCAAGTGGCGGATAACGCTGAAAAGAAGGAAGACGAAGTAAACGCTCATGTAAAAAGCGAGTATCAGCGAGGAAAGACGGAAGTAGGCAATGCGTACAATAGTACGGTGGCGGATGGCAATGTACAAATTAACAGCTATGCAGAGGAATACAAAAAGGCCATTACGTCTGCGAGCAACGAAAATACCGCTCTGGCAAAATCGAGTATCCAGGAAAAGGTAACCAAAGAGGTGTCGGCCGCCAAGTCGGAGATTGATGCAGATGCAAAAGCAACCGTCGACCAGCTCATCCGCGAAACCAATTCATCCATTCCGGCTCCACCGACTTCGCCCGAACGTTAATTATAAAAAAGGAGACAGGCAGCAGCCTCTCCTGTTTTTTTATGTTTGAATCGCTGGCTCCAAATGCAATAGGAACAATAGGAAAAAACAAGGGAAAATCATTACTGATATAGAATACCTTGTTAAACGCTAAGAATTTGGTACTTAAGGAGCTGCACTTCACATGAATATTGTTGACCTTGTTCAGTCACAAGTGATCGCGTCTGTAAAAGAGGAGGAAGATATTGAGAAGGCGATAAACAGCACATCCAATATCGTTTTCCTGTTAACCGGTAATCTTTTGAACATGACAGAGCACCTGGACCGGTTGAAAAGTGCTCAAAAAAGTGTTTTCATACATATTGATTTTATTGAGGGCCTGTCCAATACGAAAAGCGCCATTAAGTATATCGCTAAAAAGTGGAAGCCCTCGGGCATCATTACCACAAAAAGTTCCTTGATTAAATTTGCGAAGGAAGAGAAATTAATGGTTATTCAGCGTATGTTTCTCATCGACCACACGGCCTTAAAAAAGGGAATCAGCATCTGTGAAACGTTTGCACCGGATGCGATTGAAGTCTTGCCCGGGCTGATGCCTAATATTATTGATCATCTGACTCATCGGATCAACCTGCCTATTATTGCAGGAGGCCTCATCAGTTCAAAGGAAGATATCACTAAAGGGCTGGAAGCGGGGGCACTTGCGATGTCTACCGGAAATCCTGCGCTTTGGAATTTTGATATATAAAAAAAGGGGAAACGAGTTCCCCTTTTTAGCTGATTTGTAATTGATGGATTTCTTTCATGCTTGGAAGAACATATGAAGGCTTATGAATAGATGTTTTGACCATTTCTTCCGTGGTAATGCCTGACATCACCAGCACGGTCTGAATGCCATGATCAATGCCCATTCGTATATCGGTTTCCAAACGGTCTCCGACAATATAGCAATCTGCCGGTGTTAACTTTAAAATGTCTCTGATGACAATGTCCGCTGCAAGTTTGGAGGGTTTCCCCATAATATAGTCAACAGGTTTGCCGGTCGTTCCTTCAAAAGCGCCAATGATGGATCCACAATCAGGAAGCTGTCCGTCCATCATCGGACACGTCCGGTCTGGATTTGTGGCGATAATCATCGCATTGTTGGCAGCCCATGCCTGGTAGGCATCGTTCAGCTTGCGGTAATTAAATTCCCGATCCCATCCCAAAACCACATAGTTGGCTTCGCGCGGAACGGTGGTCAACCGGATTCCTTCATTTTGCAGTTCCTCGAATAAAGCGGCTTCTCCAATCACATACACAGCTTCTTCCGGTGTCATTTTTTGTTTTAAAAACATCGCTGTAATGTAATTCGAATTAATCACATCTTCAATAGATGCATCAATTCCCAATCCCCGAAGTTTTTTTACATAGTCATTCCGTGTGGCTATGGATTTATTGGTGAAGAAGACTACTTTGTGACCACACTGCCGTAAATATTCGATGGACTCCTTCACGCCATCCAGGATTTTTTCCTCCACATACACAGTTCCATCCAAATCCAATATAAAACCTTTTGCCATGGCGATACCTCCGATACGTATGAGCTAAACGATGCAAAACCCCCAGCTAAAGAAGCCTCCAAAAGAGTAAAGGCAAAAATAGCTGGGGGTTCTCTTCATCTCTTCCCTGCGATAGTGTATTACGTCAACACAGACTTGGTGTTTGACTGATGATTAATGATTTGCTGAAGCGAGTATTTGTAAGGATTGATTTCATAAATTACCGGCCCGTTAAATCGATGGTTGAACAAATATTTTCCTGCGTTTTTTGTAAATTGGTTCCCGTCTCCCGGGAGTAAATGAAGGTCTGCCTTTCCATCATTCTCCGATAAGTGGAGGGCTCCAAGAGATGCGCCGAGCCGGTCGATGGCATCTTCCAATTCATTTCCCATGAGATTGAGATGGCCTGTATCCAGGCAAGCCTTGACCTGTGTATTTTTTATGAGATCGAGCCATTCATCAAGATTGGAAGCAACCTGATGACAATAGTTCAAATGGTCGGGGATCAAATTCTCCAGCAGAAGATCAATCCCGTACGGTTTTGCCACCTGATCCAGCCGCAGGATCCGTTCCGTTACCCTTTCTAAGCACGAATGCTTTTCTTCAGAAAACCAGGCATAGCCGCCATGAAAGGTAGCATGCGTCCCTCCGTAATCAGCCAGCCGTTTAATCCAATCCGTTAAAATTGAAAAAGTACGTTCATAGACCACAGAATCGGGAGTAGCCAAATTCAGATCATGAAAGGGCAGGTGCAGTCCCACGTTGAAACCGGATCGATGGGCAAATTCCAGATAGTCAGCTGCTTTACGCTGTTCTGCCAGGACTTCAATGCCTCTGAACCCGGCTTCTTTTAGACGTTCAAAGTCACCCAGATGGGCATCCAATCCAAGTGACCAGCTGTTAAGCCATTTCTCCATGATTCTCTCCTTTCAATGTTGTTCCAGGACTTACGTTTAATTCGTTGTTCAGTTCCTCGAGGTTCTTGCCTTTAGTTTCCGGGGCCAACAGTACAGAAACAATCAAGCCGGCCATGCTGATTACCGCGAAGAACCATAGTGCTTTGGAATTTCCCCATGCGGCGACCAGATTCGGAAATACAAGGATTCCGAGAATGGAACCGATACGGCTGACTCCGGTGGCCAGACCTGAAGCACTTGCCCGAATACTGGTTGGGAACAGTTCCGTCGGATAGACAAAGTTCAGGATTCCTCCACCCATATTGGCAAACAGAACAGCCAAACTAAAAAGAATAACCAAAAAGGCCATGGTAGGATGAGGATTTAATGCAAGAATGATTAACGCAATGGATAATCCGGTAAATGACGTAATGATCAGCGGACGTCTGCCGATTCTTTCAACCAGATTCAATCCTACAATAGCTCCAAGCAAGCCCAGAACACTCACCGTCAGGGAACCTGTATATACCATCATTTGTGAACCATTGGTAAACGGTTTTAAGATGGTTGGTGTATACATGGAGATTCCATAGTACGCGACCGCGTAACAGAACCAGAAACCACAAACGAAGAACGTCCGTCTGAAAAGAGATTTTGTAAAAAGAGCTCCTGCCTTTTGTTTTGGTGCTGCATCCGGCTTGATGATGACTTTTTGTCCTGTGATCTTCAGCATGATTTCTTCCGCTTCTTTTTCACGTCCTCTTGAGGCAAGCCATCTCGGTGACTCCGGGAGTGTAACCCTGAAAAAGAAAACAATAAGAGCAAATACAGCACCGACCAACAGCATGTATCTCCACGCACTTGCACCGAGCGGAAGCATCAGCATTCCGATAAGGTAGGCGGTTACCGCCCCAACGAACCACATGGCACCTAGTGAAGTGCTATGTTTGCCGCGGCTCTTTGTGGAACTGAATTCAGACACCAGGGTCGCAGAGATCGGATAGTCAGCTCCGATACCAATCCCAAGTAAGAAGCGGAACAGAATGAGCTGCCACGGAGCTTGTGCGAAAGCGGTTAAGGCAGCAAAGACGACAAACGCGACCAAATCAACCACATACATTGCTTTTCTTCCGTATTTGTCTGTTAAATTTCCGAGCCATAAAGCACCGATTAAGGAGCCGATGACAGCAGACGAAGTAATTAACCCCTGAAGACCCGGAGTGATTTCCCACTGGCTTAAAATGAGCGGCATGGCTACGGCAATGACCGTTAAGTCAAAACCATCCAGAAACGTACCTGCAGCCGACAGCAACGTGACCTTTCTTTGAAAGCGCTTTAGTTTTGGAGAATCCAAATGCTCAAAGCTCATTACTTTTCCCCCTTTTTCTGTGTAACGTTATGGAAAAGAACAAATAAAAGCCATAGCCAAAAAAACATGTACCATGTTTTAAATGGCTATGGCTTCTCTTCATCTCCGGCCATAAAGCTACATTAAATTTTAGGATTGCTAAATCATTTATACAATATTCAAATAAGTCTGTCAACTTAATTTTTTGTGGTGTTTAAAACAATGGATTGAACAATTTTCTGTTGTAAAACGATTAACATCTAGGTATGATTGTGAATAATCAGATAACAACTTTAATATCCGTACGGGTAGAGATATGGGAGAACCCTGTGAACAGATGTGTACTGCAAAGGAGCGGCACACCATTTGGTCATGGGGTTTTTCGTGTTGTCGGAGGTTATCTGGTTGCAAAAAATTTAGAGGAGGAACAGGAATGAAAGGCAGGAAGTGGCTGATTTGTATGATGGCATGTGCTATAGGCTTGGGTACGGATTTAAGGTTGAACTCCATTCAACCGGCAGCGGCTGAAAGTGCAATCCCCCGTTTGCTGATCACAGAAGTCGTTCCCGACACGGACAATTATGCGGGATATGATGCGTTTGAGTACATTGAAATCTATAATAACAGCAATCAGGAGATCAATCTTCAAGGCTATCATATTGCTTCTAGCAACTGGAATACGACGATTGAGAATCCGATTAAAATCGCTCCGTGGGATACCGTGTTGTTTTGGCCAAGAAGACAGGAAGTGAAGCCCCTGACGCTGGAGGGCTTTAACCACCTTTATTTCTCCTCATATTCAAGTAAATACATACAACAAGATCATCTACAACCAATAGAAAATGTTGGCGGACTGGTAAACAGTAACAACCAGACAGTCTCCGTTTACGATCCGGGTGGAAAAGAGATCGTAAAAGCAAAGTACACCGGAAGCCAGGTAAGTGCAAACAAGTCTATTACGCTCGGCTATCCGACAGATGGCAGCAACACGATGAAAACCTTGGCAGGCAGCCAAACGCCGACACCAGGATGGGTGGTATCAGGACAAGCTCCGGCAAGACCGAAACTGGATGACGCGGCACCAGCTGTTCCGGCAGGTATTCAGGCACAGGCAGGAAACGGTGAAATCGATCTAACATGGAGTCCCAATAGAGAAACAGATCTCTATCGTTATAATATCTACAAAAATGGCAATCTCGAATATTCGGTTGATCCGTCCAAAACTGCATTCCGATTGTCTGCCCTGATTGGCCATCTCAATTATGATCTCCAGATCACGGCTGAAGATACTTCGGGAAATGAATCACAGAAATCTCCCGTTTTGCGCGTTCAGCCTGATCATCAGCTGATCACGCAAACCGAAAGATCATCCAATGACAGAAATCCCGCTTATCAAACACTATGGGATATTTCCAAGGACGGCCCTGTCATCCCCGGACTGGCAGAGGACCTCGTTCCCCAGGGAATTGGTTATTATAAGAAAAAGAACTGGTTGTTTACCATCAATTATTTGGACGATGGCCGACCAGGAACACTTTGTGTCGTTGATGCTACTACTGAAAAACTAGTAAAGTCACTGGTGCTCTACAATCAGGATGGGACACCTTACACCGGACACGCAGGGGGTGTTACCGTAAGTATGGACCATGTATGGATATCCTCCGAAGAATCTCTATTTACATTGGATGTTGACGATATTGCCGCCGCTCAAAATAATGATGAGCTAACGTTCACAAATGAAATCCCGGTACCCGTAGAAGCGGCTTATGATGTCTATGATGATGACAAAAAGATTCTGTGGGTCGGTGAGTTTTATGAGCCAAACGCCTATCCTACCGATCCCTCTCATCATCTCGTAAACCGGGCAGGTGAAATGCAATTTGCTTGGATGGTAGGTTACAAGCTAAGACCGGATACGGATATGCTGACTCACGAGCAGTGGGACCCTGCAGGCTATGAGCCCGCAAAACCAGACTATGTTTTTTCCACGATCGGTAAGGTACAGGGAGCGATCGTCCAAAAGAAGGGAATTTCTCTGGTCACGTCTTACGGGCGGGCGAATGACAGTATTTTGTATCGATATAATGACCCGATGAAAGAAGAACCGCATGAATATGTAACCGTTGGGGGAAAAGAAGTGCCTGTTTGGTTCCTTGACGGGGAAAATGCAAAGCCGGTCAAAAGTATTACGGCTATCCCTATGAAAGAGGGAGCCGTACTCGTAAATAGTGATCTGTATGTGTCTTTTGAATCGGGCGCGAACAAATATCGGTATACAGGTTCTTATCCAAGAGACCGGATGCTTAAGATTGATATGAAAACCTTAATGAAGGATGACAGAAATACAGAAAAAGAAGAGCGCCAATAAGAGAAAAGACCAGCTGTCTTAAACGGCTGGTTTTTTTGTTCTGTCCAAACAAAAACAAAAAAACAGAAATAAAGTAGGTGCAGATTCTAACGGCGGGTTACTCACCGGAAATCATGGACCAGGGCAAAACCGTGGGTTATCAAGTGTTTGGCAGGATTTCCTTTTTCATCGGAACGTTATTTATTGCGACGCTTGCCTTTTTTCTCTCTGAAAAAATGATCAGGGTCAATAAGTAAACCCCTGAAGCTCAGCTTCAGGGGTTTGGATTTTCTATTATTTCTTTAACTTATTCCATGTAGCATCAAGTGCTTCCAATGTTTCTTTTTCTGATTTCTTCTTGCCAACATAGGCTTGAAGAGCAGATCCAAACTCTTGGCCAGCACCATCAGGATATTTCATGAACTGCCAAGTATACGTTTTACCTTCTTTGGAGTACTTCTGGATTTCAGCGCCAAGTGGTCCGATATCTTCTGCCTTTGCGTCAATGTTCTTGAAGGCAGGGATGTATTTGAATTCCTTCGTCAATGCTTCTTTTCCTTCTTTAGAAGAAACCATCCAGTTCAAGAAGTCTTTTGCTGCTTTTTTATCAGCCTCAGGAGCTTTGTTGTATACGACCCAGTTACTCGGTACATCTGCCATGAGCTTATCTGCTTCTTTTTCATTGTTGTTCAATGCCATTGGAATAAAACCAACATCCATGTTCGGTGTGATTTTGTCGATCATCGGCTGAATCCAGTTTCCTTGCTGGATCATTGCTGCATCACCGCTGGCAAATAGGGTTACTTGTGTGTTGTAGTCAGTAGTTAACGGGTTTTTGTTGCCATATTTAATCGTCAGGTCAAGCAATTTGAAATAATCGTCAAAATACTTGCTGTCTGCGATTTTTGATTTTCCTTCGTTCAAACCATTAATAAAATTTTTGTCTGCACTTTCCTGATAAGCCAATGGAACATTCAAGCCGTGGTTTGCAAGCACCCACCACTCGCCGTAACCGACTGAGAAAGGTGTGATGCCTTTGGCTTTTAATTTTTTCGCTGCGGCTTCCAGCTCAGAGAATGTAGTAGGAAGCTTGGTAATTCCTGCTTTTTTGAACAATTCCTTGTTGTATGCAAATCCGTAGCCTTCAAGGTTAACCGGCTGGCCAAGCACTTTTCCGTCCAGAGTCATTGGCTTCAATGCATTAGGATAGGCATTTTTTACCCATGGCTGATCGGAAAGGTCTTCGAGTTTGTCTTTCCATGTGACGGCATCCTGATAGCCAGAGCTGGTGAAAATATCAGGCGCTTTGTTGGAAGCAAACTTCGCTTTTAGAGCTGCACCACCGTCTGCACCACCGCCTACGGTTTCAATGTTAAAAGTAACGTTTGGATGTTCTTTTGTATACTGGTCGGTCAATGCTTTAAGCTGGTCGGCAATTTCTACTTTGCCCTGGAACATATCAATGACGACTTTGTCGCCTTTGCTTCCGCTTGCTTTGTCTCCTGATGCACCATCACTGGAACAAGCTGCTGTGAAAAGAAGTGACGCGGAAAGCACACCTGCTGCTAATGAAAACTTTTTCATGTTTTTAACCATGATTTTACCCTCCTGAACATGATTCATTTATAGTTTGAAAAAAGAATAACCTTATTTGATGGAACCGCTGGTAATACCTTTAATAATGTGCCTTTGCATGGAGAAGAAGAAAATGAGCAAAGGAATGATGCCCAGGATCAAAGCGGCAAGTGCCAGATCCCACTGCTTCGTATACTGTCCAAAGAAGAAGAACGTAGCGAGTGGTACTGTTCGTAATTCCGGATTTTGCAGAACGAGTGACGGGAGCAGGAAGTCATTCCAAATCCACAGGCTGTTCAGAATTACAATGGTTACTGTAATCGGTTTTAGCAGCGGGAACACAATTCTCCAGAATACTCCGAACCGGGAACATCCATCGATGATCGCTGCTTCTTCCAGTTCTTTTGGAATTCCTTTAATAAAGCCGTGATACAGGAAGATCGTCATCCCGGATCCGAATCCAAGATACATGATGACCAGTCCCCAGATGCTGTTGAGAAGGCCGAATGTTCCGGCTGTTTTGATCAAGGGAATCATAATGGACTGAAACGGAATGATCATGGCTGCAACAAACGTCATGAAAATGATATTGCTGATTTTCTTTTTGGTCCGGACCAGCATGTAGGCGGCCATGGAACAGAAGACCACAAGAACGACGTTGCTGGCGACCGTAACGATCAGTGAGTTTGAGAATACTTTCAGGTAGTTCAGCTTTTCGAATGCGTTTACATAGTTCTCAAATTGAAAGACCTTGGGAAGCGCCGAAGTATTGGTCAGGATTTCGGCGAACGGCTTCAGAGAATTTGAGATTACGTAATAGAAAGGAACCAAAAAGAGCAGGCCGAGCAGAACCGCAAGGATTTCAACAATGAATGTTTTGCCCGTATATTTGTTTTCCATCACGATTCAACCTCCTTTTTCTTCGTGTACATAACCTGAATGACCGTAATGGCGGCAACAACGATGAAGAAGATCAGCGCTTTCGCTTCACCAATTCCGTAACGGTTGTTAACAAAGGCTTCTGTGTAAATGTTCAGTGCCAGCATCTCGGTTGACTTGAACGGCCCGCCGTTCGTCAGGGACAGGTTGGCATCAAAGATTTTGAACGATGATGCAGTGGTTAAGAATAAACAAATCGTTACCGCTGGTGCTACCATCGGGATGGTAATATGGCGGAGGATCTGCCATCGATTGGCACCATCGATACGGGCAGCTTCCACGATTTCCTGAGGAACATTCTGCAGAGCGGCAATGTAGATGATCATGATGTAGCCGGCACCCTGCCACACACTGACAATCACGATTCCCCAAAACGCCGTTTTTGCATCTCCAAGCCAGGCCATTTCAAAAAGTGGAATACCCGTGATTTGTCCGATGGATGCAAATCCTTTGACGAAAATAAACTGCCAGATGAAGCCTAAAAGCAATCCGCCGATTAAGTTCGGCATGAAGAATACGGTACGCAGAATGTTTCTTGTCTTTAGCATTTGTGTGACCAAAATGGCAAGCGCAAATCCAATCACATTGGTAAGTATAATGGCAACGACTGTGTATTTAGCGGTCAGCAGAAACGAAGCCTGAAATTGCTTGTCTTCCGTGAATAAGTATTTGAAATTATCGAATCCGACCCAATTGATATTCCCTGTTACTCCGTTCCAATCGGTAAAGGCGTAATAGATCCCGGTAAAGAAAGGAATTAAAACGATTATTGTAAAAGCTAACAGAACAGGGCCGACAAAAAGAGTGAATAATCCTGCATCTTTCCATTTTTTCTTGGAAGCCATGGAAACAGGCTTTGATACGTTGGTGTTTTTTTGTAAGGCACCGCCTTGAAGATTTGTAGCTTTCGTCTGACTATTCACATAAAGCACCTCCCGTACCTTTTATTTTAGGGATTCCTGAAATTTATGAAACGGCTTACATTGACCAACAGGGTGGAAAATATTGAACAGTGATTTTTGAATCAAGGAATGAGAAGGTTATGCTACAATAAAGAAAAATCTGTAAGCAATATAATTCAAGGGAGGAAGGTTAGCCGAAAGTATAGCTGACCAAATTGGTATGCAGTGGGGGATTCGAAAGAAACTCATCATCTTATTGCTTGTAGCAACCGTGCTTCCGTTTGGAACCTCGATTGCCGTCACGTATTATCAAACCACACAAGCTCTCAATGACCGCTTTGTTTCCACAAACCATGATTTAATTCAAAAAGGGGAAGAGGACCTGGCTGCATACTTTGATGAAGTCGCAGATATGGGAACGGTTTTATACCGGTATACTCCTTTTATGAATGTAATGAGGGGGGGAGTATCGGCCGACTTCAACAACAACCAGGAAGAGGTTCGACGGCTGCTCGCCTATTTATTTAATACTCGTCCAGAAATTGAACAGATGCATCTGTATATCGATAAAGAAAAAGATTCGTATACCAATTTTCATTCTTCCATCAGCGGAAGAGGGAAGTATGAGAACATTTTTTCACATCCGTATTATGCTCAATTGAAAAAGAACAGCACGTTTTCCATCATTGAGCCGCCGCATAAAATTTATCCTTATAATCATTTGTCAGATATCCCAGACTCTGAAAAGAAAAAAGTCTTGAGCTTTCATAATATTATTCGTGATGTTCCATCCGATAAGTTTCTTGGCTTCCTGTCGATTGATATTAACCTTTCAAAGATTAGCTCCCTGTCAAACCGGCTGTATACAAAGGGTGTTGAAGATCTGTACATTATGGATGACCAAGGGAATATCGTTTATTCGTCCAATGAAAAACAAATTGGCAACAAAAATAAAGAAAAATGGTTCCACCATGTAAAGAGCAGTGATAAAAGCAGCAAAAGCCTGGAATGGCAGGACAAGAAATTTTCGGGAGAGATTGTGTACGAGCGTTTTTCGGCTCCATATAAAAACTGGTATATTGTAAAAAGAATTCCGTATGACGTTCTTTATCAGAGCGCAAGGGAAACCGCATTGATGAATATTTTTATCGGCATTATAACGTTGATCATCGTTCTTTTGGCGACATTATTTGTTTCACTTAAACTGACCGCGCCGATAAAAGTATTAAGCAACAACATGAAAAAGGTGGAAAATGGGGAACTCGAAGCTGACTTCGATTCGTTGGGGAATGATGAAATCGGCATGCTTGGCCGCAACTTCAAATCGATGATCACCAAGATCAATCAGCTAATCGACAGGGAATACAAACTGGAGATTGAAAATAAATCATCTCAGCTCAGGGTGCTGCAATCTCAGATCAACCCTCATTTCCTTTACAATGCACTTCAGTCCATTGGTACGCTGGCCCTTAAATCGAATGCTGCGTCTGTCTATTCGTTGTTAACCTCCTTATCCAACATCATGAGGTACAGCATGAACATGAAAGAAGATGTTGTTCCATTGAACCTGGAGCTGAGGCATGTAAAATCGTATTTGGTGCTTCAAAAGCAGCGGTTCGAAGACAAATTTGAATATGAGCTTCAGGTTGAAAAAGAAGTGGAACAGGTTCTGGTTCCGAAAATGATTTTACAGCCCATTGTGGAGAACAGCTTTAAGCACGGCTTTGACCAGCAGATCGAGGAAGCGGCCGTCACGATCAAAGCCCATGCCATGGATGAAGAAAAAATTAAGCTGTCCGTGAGCGATAACGGAAGGGGCATTGATACGCAGCAATTAAAGGACTTGAGGGGTGCGCTTTTCGAGGAAAGTCCATCTGAAGAAGAACGCAGCGAAGCCATCGGGTTAAAAAACATTTATGACCGGCTTCAGATCTATTACAGCAATCAGGCAAAAATGTCGGTGGAAAGCGGGGATGCCGGAGGCTTTACAGTGACCATTGAGATCCCCAGGGTAATGCCAAAAGAGGTGAAACAATCATGAAAGTCTTGATTATTGATGATGAGAAACACGTCCGGGATGGAATCCGGCTGCTTGGTGCCTGGGAAGAAAACGGTATCGGTGAATTTTATGAAGCCGAAAATGGGGAAGATGCCATCCGTTTGATTCAAGAGCACCGGCCAGAGATTATATTTTCCGATATGAAAATGCCAAAGATGGATGGCACGCAGCTTCTTGAATGGATTAAGACGAATCAGCCGAAAAGCAAAACCGTTGTAGTAACCGGTTATGATGATTATCACTATATGAGAAAAGCAATTCATTTTGGGAGCTACGACTACCTTCTTAAACCAATTGATCCGGAAATCCTGAATCAAACGTTGAAAAACGCAGTAGAGGAATGGAAGAAAGAAGAAGCTGATCGCAAAAGCAAGGATAGCAGCTACCAGATGATCAATGAAATGAAACCTGTATTTCGTGACCGGAAGCTTACCCAGCTTGTAAGCAGTGACAGTATCAAGGATGAGCTGTACAAAGAGCTTGGCTTTCAATTGTCTCTAACCTATATGGTTGCTCTTATGCGGCTGGATGGCAAAACGATTAAATCGTTTCAGGGAGACAGAGATCTTGCTTACTTTACAATTTTAAATGTGATTAATGAAATTCTTATGGACTGTGACTGCGGGATCGGCTTCCGCTACCTCTCCAGCAAAGGCGAAATCGTTTTGATTTTCTGGAACAAGCTCGACCAGATCGAAGAACGTCTTTCCGAGATTCATCAGACACTGAAGAGGGTATTGAATCGTTCCTGCCCGATTGCCATCGGGGAAGCAGTTACTGGTACCGCCGGGTTGCTGCAATCGTATCAGCATGCCAAGCAAGTGCTGCTTTCTAGTAATCTGTTGGAGCGGAAAGAAAAGCGGGTCTATGGACCGGATACGGTACAAGTTATCTCACCGAAAAGCCTGATGTCTTATAGTTCCGACATTGAAGGGGGCATGATGGCTGGACGAATTGAAGCGTTTGACGATCTCATTGAGGATGTGACAAACGATTTTACCGAGAACGGATATTTGTCATTGAAGCAGTTGCTGCATTTTGAAAACGAATACCAGGTGATCAGCAACACATGGTTCAAGCATTACAATATTCCGATCGGCTCAAGTGAAAGCATTGAAAAACGGATTGATCCCTATTTTGATGCCGGGGGCACGTTTAATCTGGAAGACTACAAAAAAAGAATCCGCCGGGAAATTTCCGTCTTTCTGAAAAAAGTAAAGAAGGCTTCAAAACAAAAGGGCAACATCATACATGAGATTGAAAAGTATTTGCAGTCCCACTTTGACCGGGATGTAAAACTTCAGGAAATTTCGGACCATTTTTACATCAGCAGGGAGTATATTTCGAGGAAATTCAAGCAGGAGCTCAATGTTAACATTTCGGATTATTTGGTAAGAATCCGCATGAACAAAGCAAAATCCTTATTAAAAAACAGTGACCTGAAAATCTATGAAATTGCGAACATGATCGGCTATCAGGATGATAAATATTTCCGTAAGGTATTCAAAAAGGTAGAGGGCATTACCCCAAATGAATACCGCGATCAATATTCAGTAAAATAGACACTGCCTAAAATAATGAAAATGTTTATATAGCTTTTAAAGATGATGTTGAAATGATCAGGATCACTTCCACCTTGATCAGTTAGCCAGTTAGTTGCTAGTGAATCACCAAAAGTCATACTATTAAACAAGACCTTTCTGACAGAAAGGTCTTCAACGTTTAAGCGCTCGTTTCCATTCTAAAATCACTGTGTCTTCCGTCTGGGTGAGATAAGGATTGGCTCCAATGCATTTTCTTGCAGCAGCAGAGATTATCTGTTTTTTGGCGATGCTGGCTGTGTTTTTTACAGCAGCAGAAGCTTTACCTCTTCCATCATAAAAGAATGGAGGATTAACCAAGCGTTCCGACGTACTCATCAAATCTCCCCCCTTTATTAGAATATTTTGTAAGTTAATTATAAAGGAAATTATTGGTTACGGCAACAGGGATTCAATGCCGTTAACCCATGGAAAACAGGGTTCAATATATTCCACCTTATCCGTCAATGTAAGCCGTTTCATTACGCTGTTGATTCTCTAAAATGTAAAATGGACAGGAAAAAGTTTTTGATGAAAAGTTGGAGGTTTGACATGAGCAAAATATGGTGGAAAGAAAGTGTCATCTATCAAGTGTATCCCCGCAGCTTTATGGACAGCAACGGCGACGGAATCGGGGATTTGAAAGGCGTAACAACAAAGCTTGATTATTTAAAAGAACTTGGGATTGACGTCATCTGGCTCTGCCCGATGTTTAAGTCACCCAACGACGATAATGGCTATGATATTTCGGATTATCAGGACATAATGAATGAGTTCGGTACATTGGCAGATTTTGATGAGCTGCTGGCGGAAGTGCACAAGCGGGGCATGAAGCTGATCCTTGACCTGGTGATCAATCATACGAGTGATGAGCATCCATGGTTTATTGAATCGCGTTCTTCCAAAGATAATCCAAAGCGGGACTGGTATATCTGGCGTGATGGAAAGAATGGAAAAGCGCCAAACAACTGGGAGTCCATTTTCAGCGGGCCAGCCTGGAAGTATGATGAACAAACCGACCAATATTTCATGCACATTTTCTCCGAACGTCAGCCTGACCTGAACTGGGAGAATCCGGAGGTGAAAGATGCCCTTTATGACATGGTGAATTGGTGGCTTGAAAAGGGAATCGACGGTTTTCGCGTAGATGCCATTTCACACATCAAAAAAGAACCGGGCTTTCCAGATATGGAGAATCCTGACGAGCTGGAGTGTGTCTCCTGTTTTCCGTTTATGATGAACGTGGAAGGCATTGATGAATGGCTCACCG
Source organism: Fictibacillus sp. S7 (assembly GCF_004127935.1). Taxonomy (NCBI): domain Bacteria; kingdom Bacillati; phylum Bacillota; class Bacilli; order Caryophanales; family Fictibacillaceae; genus Fictibacillus; species Fictibacillus sp. S7. The sequence continues at coordinate 4,571,188 of NZ_QJKL01000001.1, forward strand.
AGCTTTCACAAAAAACATTTAAGAAATACGATGTTATGACAGTTGGAGAAGCCAATGGTGTAAAAATTGAAGAAGCTGAAAAATGGGTCGGCGAAGACAATGGCCATTTTAATATGATTTTTCAGTTCGAGTTTCTGGACCTTTGGGATAAAGATGCGGAAGAGGGCGTTGATGTTGCTGGGCTGAAGAAGGTGTTAAGCAAGTGGCAAACAGGGCTTGAGGGAAGAGGATGGAATGCGCTTTTCATCGAAAACCATGACCAGCCTCGCCGTGTTTCCACATGGGGGAACGACCAGAACTATTGGTCAGAAAGCGCCAAAATGCTGGGAGCACTGTACTTTCTTATGAAAGGAACACCGTTCATTTATCAGGGCCAGGAAATTGGCATGACCAACGTTCAGTTTCCTTCTATAGAAGACTACAATGATGTGGGAATGGTTAACTATTACCGCATCGAAATGGCAAAGGGCCGCTCGCATGACGAGATCATGAACATCATCTGGAAAACAGGGCGAGATAATTCCCGTACCCCAATGCAGTGGAATGCTGAACATATGGGAGGCTTTACGACCGGTGATCAAACGTGGCTCGGTGTTAATCCGAATTACAAAGAAATTAATGTAGAAGGACAATGGAACAACCCGGATTCCATTTTAAGCTTTTACAAAAAATTGATCACGATGCGCAAGGACAATCCAATCTGGGTATACGGCGTATACGAATTGTTGCTTGAGGATCATCCTGAACTTTTTGTTTATACGCGAACACTTGATGACAAATGTGCCATCGTCATCAACAATTTCAGTGGCCAGCCTTCAAAGTTTGAAGTGCCGGACGATCTGGCATTTGAATCATCACAATTGGTGCTCAACAATTACAAGGTGACAGACACTGTGCTGTCTAAGCAGATTGCCCTTCAGCCGTATGAAACGAGGGTGTATTTAATGAGCTAGTAGTACAAAAAGAAAGGTTCTTAGCCTTAAGGCTGGGAACCTTTTTATTATCTCTTCATATAATTCCTTGTAAATGGATAGGAATTATGTATAATGAGTAGTAATCTAAATACTTTGAATATAATGACCAATTGGAAAACCAAAGGTCTACGCTTACGGATCCGTTTTATTAATACAGTCAAGATTAGAGCTGATTGGTCAACCAAAGGCTCCTTCTCAAGTTTTTTGAGGAGGGGCCTTTTTATTTCATACAAGACAAGTACAGGAGGGGTTAATTTTGAAGAAAAAAAGTCATTGGCTCATGGGGTTGTTTTTCAGCCTGCTGCTGGTATTCATCGCAGGATGCGGCAATACATCGAACGCAGTCTCGGAAGAAAAGAAGAAAAATACAGATAAAGTCATAGAAATTGGCTACCAGAAATTCGGTACCTTGAACTTTTTAAAGGCGCAAAAAAGCCTGGAAAAGAAACTGGAGCCAAAGGGATATAAAGTGAAGTGGACCGAGTTTCCTGGCGGGCCTCAGCTTCTTGAAGCGTTAAATGTAGGCAGTCTGGATTTCGGACATACGGGAGAAGCACCGCCGATTTTTGCGCAAGCTGCCAAAGCTCCTTTAGTTTATGTCGGCAATGAACCGCCAAATCCCAAGGGTGAAGCGATTCTTGTTCCAAAAGGTTCAACTATTAAATCGGTGAAGGATTTAAAAGGCAAAAAGATTGCCTTGAACAAAGGCTCCAACGTGCACTATCTTCTGGTCAAGGCGTTGGAAAAGGCAGGCGTTCAGTACAAAGATATTCAGCCGGCTTTTCTTCCGCCGGCAGACGCCCGGGCGGCTTTTGAAAAAGGCGAAGTAGATGCGTGGGTAATCTGGGATCCTTTCCTGGCGGAAGCCCAACGAACAACCGGAGCAAAAATTCTGCAAGATGGAACAGACCTGGTGAACAACCGTGAATTCTTTCTTGCCTCTGATCAGTTTGCAAAGGATCACAAGGACATTGTCAATATCATTCTGAAGGAAGTTCAAAGCGCAGAAAAATGGGTATCCGGAAACAAAAAGGAAGCCGCAAAGTTTCTTGCGCCACAGCTGGGAATGGACGAAAAAACGCTTGAGCTTGTCTTGCAGCGGAGAACGTACGGATTGGAAAAGATCAATCAAAAAGTAGTTGGTGACCAGCAGGATATTGCTGATCAATTTCTGGATCTGAAGCTGATTCCAAATGAGATTAAAGTCAAAGATGCACTGCCACAACAATAATTAAAGGGAGAGATTGTAATGAATGTATTCTGGTTTATACCGACACATGGCGATTCAAGGTATCTGGGTGTTTCCAAGGGAGGAAGAGCCATCGACACGCCTTACCTTCAGCAGATCGCAAAGGCTGTTGATCATCTGGGTTATGAGGGAGCACTGCTTCCAACAGGACGATCGTGCGAAGATGCATGGGTGGTTGCCTCTACCTTAATCCCGGTCACTTCCAGAATGAAGTTCCTCGTGGCAGTGCGCCCGGGTATTTCTTCGCCTTCGCAGGCCGCACGCATGACGTCGACCTTTGACCGTTTATCGAGTGGAAGACTGCTGATCAATGTGGTTACAGGAGGGGATCCGGTGGAGCTTGCCGGTGACGGGCTTCATTTGTCGCATCAGGAGCGGTATAAACTGACCGATGAATTTCTTTCGATTTATCGTTCCTTGCTGGAAACCGGGTCGGCGGATTTCAGCGGAAGCTATTTAAAGGTGGATGAGAGTAAACTGCTTTATCCTCCTGTTCAGAAGCCTTATCCTCCCATTTACTTTGGCGGGTCTTCAGACATTGGGCAGCAGATTGCATCCGATCATGTAGATGTATATTTAACCTGGGGAGAGCCGCCTCATAAGGTGGAAGAGAAGATCAAGAAAGTAAAAAAGCTGGCTGAAGCGAAAGGCCGCAAAGTAAAGTTTGGCATTCGCCTTCATGTGATTGTGCGGGAGGATGAAGAAGAGGCCTGGGCGGCAGCTGATGACCTTATTAAATATGTGGATGACGAGACGATTGCTTCCTCTCAAAAGGTGTTTTCGAGATTTGATTCTGAAGGCCAGAAAAGAATGTCTGATCTGCATAAAGGAAGCAAAAGCAATCTGGAGATCAGCCCCAACCTTTGGGCAGGCGTGGGACTGGTCCGCGGGGGAGCGGGAACCGCGCTGGTAGGCAGTGCCGAGAATGTGGCCAAGAGGATGAAAGAATACGAGGAGATTGGAATTGAGACTTTTATTCTATCAGGCTACCCTCACCTTGAAGAAGCGTACCGGGTAGCGGAACTTCTTTTTCCACTTCTGAATGTTGGGAAGGACAAGAAACAGAGCAGTGAATCTTCCATTATCAGTCCGTTCGGTGAAATAGTAGCCAATGGGCTGTATCCCAAAGGTGAAAAGGTGGAGAGCCGGTGATGAGAAAATCAATCGTTCCCTGGATTGTACCCATTCTTTTACTGGTGATCTGGCAGACTCTTTCTTCAGCAGGATTGCTCTCAACGCGGGTTTTGCCCAACCCGGTGGACATTGTTAAATCTGCGGTTGAACTGGGAAAGTCAGGCTTGCTGTTTGATAACATTTGGATCAGCTTTAAACGGGCAGCGCTCGGTTTTATAGTGGGAGGCGGCATTGGCTTTGTATTGGGGCTTATGAATGGCCTGTCACGAGTATCAGAAAATCTGCTGGATACAACGATTCAGATGGTGAGGAACATACCGCACCTTGCCTTGATTCCGATCGTGATTTTATGGTTTGGAATTGGTGAGGAAGCGAAACTTTTCCTCGTTGCTTTAGGAACCTTTTTCCCCATTTATTTAAATACCTATCATGGAATCAGAACGGTAGACGGTTCTCTGATTGAAATGGGGCGTGTGTACGGATTGGGCAAGCGTTCGCTGTTTTGGAACATCGTGCTGCCTGGTGCTCTTCCATCCATCCTTGTCGGTATCCGCTTTGCTCTTGGAATCACCTGGGTCACACTGATTGTTGCTGAAACCATTGCCTCCAACTCCGGTATTGGCTATATGGCGATGAATGCCCGGGAGTTTATGCAGTTGGACGTGGTCATTTTAAGCATTATCCTGTACGCCATTCTTGGAAAGCTATCTGATTTTGCTGCAAAGCTGGCAGAAAAGCAGTGCTTGAAATGGCATCCCAATTATCAAAAATAAATGGAGGTGAGGAGCATGAATCAAGGCAACCAGGCTTTTCTTGAACTTTCCGATCTCGGCAAATCGTTTGGGGATAAATCTGTACTAAAGCATATGGACTTAAAGGTTGAAAGAGGAGAATTTGTCGCTGTGGTCGGAAAGAGCGGATGCGGAAAAAGCACCTTGCTCCGCATTCTTGCAGGGCTTGAGACGCCTACTGGCGGAGAGGCCAAACTCGATGGCGAAACGGTAAAAGGACAAAACAAAAAGGTTAAAATCATGTTTCAGGACGGAAGGCTGCTTCCCTGGAAAAAAGTAAAAAACAATGTGGCATTGGGATTAAAGAAAGAAGAGGAGAAGAAAGAAGCACTCCATATGCTTCATCAGGTAGGGCTCAGTGACAGAGCGGATGAGTGGCCCGCCGTTTTATCCGGGGGACAAAGACAACGGGTGGCATTGGCCCGGGCGCTTGTTCATCATCCTGAGCTGCTGCTCCTGGATGAACCGCTTGGGGCACTGGATGCCCTGACCAGGCTCGAGATGCACGAACTTATCCGGAACTTATGGGAGCAAAAAGGGTTTACTGCCGTTCTCGTGACGCATGATGTGGAGGAGGCTGTCGCTTTGGCGACCAGGGTCATTTTAATCGACGATGGAGAGATTGCCTTGAATCAAACCATTAATATGCCTTATCCCCGAAAAAAAGACAATCCGCTTTTTGCTAAAACCGTCACCCATATTCTGAACCACATCATGGGCAGAAATCCAGAACTTAAATTAACAAAATAATCATCAAAAAAGGCAGTTCACCAAGAACGTGAGCTGCCTTTCTTATTTTTTTACTGATCAACCAGGGTCTTTTCCAAAAATTCATCCAACCGTTCGTATTGGGAGGTAACACCTTCAATGATGCCCATCTCTTTGACCTGCTGCAGTGCTTCTTCCGTTGCGAAGGTAGTGCGGGTAATGACGTTTGTTTTATCATTCTGTTCAACAAACTCCATCGTGATCAGAAGCTCTGGCATGTTTTCCATGCGATTGCCGTTGCTGTCCACGAAGGTGTCTTTGTATACAAGCCTTTCAGGAGCTGCAATCTCCTCGTAAAATGCTTTGCCGCAGGATTCCTGTCCGTAAAACTCTCCCTGATTTTTGTCCATGCATTTCATGCAGTAATACCACACACCGCCCGGCTTAAAATCAAATTCCCGTATTTCCGTCTGCCAGCCTTTTGGACCCCACCAGTTTGCAAGGTGTCCGGGATCGGAAAAGGCTTGAAACACAAGAGTTCTTGGAGCGTCAAAGATTCTCTCCACGATTAATACACGTCCTTCAGTGCTCGTTTTTAAAGAGTTGGACATCATCATTTTCCTCCCAAATGGTTAGTCACTGCTTTGGTAGCACGGTCAGTCTTTTCCTTGAAGCTTTCGCAAATACTCATCCAAACGGTCATAGCGCTGCTCCCAAACACGCCCAAAGGAGGCAAGCCAGCCATCCAAATCCTTGAATGGCTGCTGGCACAGCTTGTAAATCCGCTTGTTTGCCTGAGCTTCTGCCTCAACAAGGCCAGCTTTATTTAATACACCAAGGTGTTTCGATGTCTGAGGCTGCAGAAGCTCCAGCTTTTCTGCAATTTCCCCTACTGTCAGGGGTCCTTCCCGCAATAGCTCAACAATCTGGAGGCGCTTAGGCTCGGCAAGTGCAGTTAAGGTAACATTGATGTTCGCGCTCATATCATGTTTCTCCTTTCATTCTGAATATACCCTAAAAAGAATATTCTTGTAAAGGAATATTTTAAATTTATGAAATTAGGGAGTGGGGACAGAGATATGCTGCGATTGATCATATCGGCAGCCATTACCGCTACGGTTTGCACATGGCTGGCTGGAGACCTTAATACATGGGAACGGGTGCTGATTGGGGCTGGAACATCATTCAAACAAGATTAGCTGATAAATAGAATGCAAAATGAACAGCCGAATTGTTGTAATCTTCAAAATTACGTTGTAGTATTAAGATAATTAAACATGATTGCCTATTCATTAGCGATTAAAAAATGCCCTTTTTTAATACTAAACTAGTGAACCCCGGCGGTCTTGAACACTTGCTGCTATTTAGGATAGTAAGGTTCAGGGCGGCCTTTTTTGTTGGAAGCAATTCATTAAACCAAATCAAAGGATGATGAACATGTCAAAATTGCTGCAAGATGGAACGGCGGCCCTTAAAGCCGTTAAGACGGGTGATATGATTATGGTTGGCGGGTTTGGCCTGATTGGTGCTCCATTAACATTGATTGATGCGCTGACAAACAAGGACGTGAAAGATTTAACGATCATCAGCAATAATCTAGGTGAAAAGGGGAAGGGTCTGGGGATTTTGCTTGGACAGAAAAAGATCAAAAAAGGGATCGGTTCTTATTTTACAAGCAACAGGGATGTCGGTGATGCGTATCAGAGAGGCGAAATTGAACTGGAATTGCTTCCCCAGGGAACGCTATCGGAATCGATCCGGGCAGGAGGAGCGGGAATCGGCGGGTATTATACCAAAACCGGTGTTGGAACAGAACTTGCCAAAAATAAGGAAGAACGGGAAATTAATGGTGAAACGTATATTTTTGAGCCGGCGATCCGGGCCGACGTTGCACTGATCAGAGCATGGAAAGCCGATACTCTTGGCAATCTCGTCTATTACAAAACCGCCAGGAATTTCAATCCAGTCATGGCGACCGCTGCAGACGTTGTTATTGCAGAAGTCGATGAGATCGTGGAACCGGGAGAATTGTCGCCAGAGGAAATTGTAACACCGCATCTCTTCGTTGATGGCATCCTTTTGGCATCCAAGATTCTCACGAACAAGGGGGTTGTCACTCATGGCTAACGAAATACAGGAATCCATTGCAAGAAGGGCCGCAAAGGAGCTTAATGGACCGTGCGTGGTCAATCTCGGAATCGGGATTCCCACCCTTGTTGCAACGTACATTGATGACGAACAGGTATACTTTCACACCGAAAACGGACTGCTCGGCGTGACCGATACAGACGAAGAACACCAGGATCCGAACCTGGTGAATGCCGGCAAGCTGCCAGTTGGTGAAACGGTCGGTGCCTCTTTTTTTAACAGTGCTGACTCATTTGGCATGATTCGCGGCGGGCATGTGGACGTCGCCATACTTGGGGTGCTGCAGATGGATCAAACGGGTAAGATCGCGAACTGGGCGGTTCCGGGAAAAAACATTATGGGAGTCGGCGGTGCCATGGACCTTCTCGTCGGAGCCAAAAAGGTGATCATTACCACGACACATACTGCGAAGGATGGCAGCAGCAAGCTGCTAAAAGAATGTAATTTTCCTATCACCTCTACAAGAAGTGTGGATATGATCATTTCGGAATTGGCCGTTTTTGAAGTAATAGAGAAAAAGCTGGTGCTCATTGAACTCATGCCGGGTGTTACCCTTGATGAGGTAAGGGAGAAAACAGAAGCGGAGTTTTCCATCCGCCTGAATGATCATATGGAAGAGGGAATCTCTCTTTCTATTAAAAAAACCTCTCTCTAGACATGTTCTAGAAAGAGGTTTTTTTATGTTCAGATCGAGAGTCCCACCAGGGGTTCGGGGTTGATTCGTCTTAGGAATTGGCGTGTTCGCTCTTCCTTAGGGTTATTGAAAATTTCAAGGGGCTTTCCTTCCTCGACAATCTGCCCCTGATCCATAAATACGACATGATTGGACACTTCTTTGGCAAAGCCCAATTCATGGGTAACTACGACCATGGAGATGCCTTCTTTGGCGATGGCACGGATGACTTCCAGCACTTCTCCCACCAGTTCGGGATCAAGCGCGGATGTAGGTTCATCAAAGAGCAGGACTTCGGGATTGAGGGCAAGAGCCCTGGCAATGCCAACCCGCTGCTGCTGTCCTCCTGAAAGCTGGCTGGGATAGGCATCTGCTTTATCACTAAGCCCGACTTTTTCCAAAACGCCCATGCTTCGCTGTCTGGCTTCCTGTTTTGGAACCTTTTGAACTGTAACCAATCCTTCCATAACATTCTCCAGCGCGGTTTTATGTTTGAACAGATGGTATTGCTGAAATACCATCGCTGTTTTCTTTCGAAGGGACAGAATTTCCTTCTTTCCTGGTGAACTGCTCACCTTTTCATACATCCTGTAAAATAAAAGAAGCTCAAGATCAAAGGGAGTACCTTTAATTCGTGAGCCTCTGGATGTCCAGTTAGCGATATATTCCGAAAATTAATTTTCTTAAAAATATACCGATAAAACCGATAAGTCAAGTAGGTTTTAAAAAATAATAGATCAATTGTTATTTGTTATAAAGTGGTAAAATAATTAATGTAATGGTTCTAAAGGGGGGGAACTGAAATGATCCTTGCTTTGTTGATTCTATATGCGCTTCTCATGACTAGTCTGGCAACCGGATTCATCATACGCAAAAGGATACGAAGAACGATCCTCAGCATTCTTCTTATGCTGTATGCCGTATTTATGTATCCCTTGCTTGTGCCAATCGTAGGAGAGTGGAAGGGACTGGATGGAACGGCAAGCCTGCTGCTAAGTCACTTCTTATTGCTGATTGGTGCCATCCTTCTTTTCATTGCGAGCTTTTTTACCGAAAAAGAAGTGAAACAGGATAACAGGCTGGAAAACTAGTTTTTTAAGTGGTTTCTAAGCCCTGGATCTCTGCAAAATTGCCTCCACAGTTCACATTTACTGGCGGCTTTCAGAAATTTACTGTCCGCCCCTAATGTTCAACCCCATAAACAGAAAAAACTCGCCAGCGAATGACGAGTTTTTCTGTTTTTTATTTTGCTGCCATGGACCGTCAAAGGCTCCTCATTTATCCGTTATTCCACTCCAGTATTCCATTCAAGTCTGAATAGATCACATCTGGAAAAAGGTTAAGTTCTTCCACAGGCAGGTCATTTCGGTTAATCCAGGCAGTATGAAAACCGAAATTTTTAGCCCCGGAAATGTCCCAGCCGTTGGATGACATGAAGAGCACTTCATCCCGCTTCACATTCAGCGTTTTTAACACATGATAATAAGAGGCAGGGGTAGGCTTGTACTGCTTCACCTCGTCAATGCTGATCACAAAATCAAAGAGGCGTGTAAGGCCGGACTGATGAACCAAAGGATCAAGCATGTCATGGGAACCGTTGGAAAAAATCGCAAGCGTTTTATCGCTTAACTGGGACAGGACGCTTTCGGTCTCAGGGTAATGAGTAAGTTTTAAATAGGCATCCATCAATTCCTTTTCGATTTGTTCACTGCGCTCTCCTTGATTCTTTTTGATCGCATATCTCAATGCATCCCGCGTGACGGTTGAGAAGGTCTCGTAATTCCCCATCAACTGCCGCAGATTGGAATACTCGATCTGCTTTTTTCTCCAGTCCTGGCTGATCTGCGCTCCCTTTTCCGGAAAAAATTCCTCGCATTTTTCCTTCACGGAATGAACGTCAAACAACGTGCCATATACGTCGAATACAAAAGCTTTAATTGAATTCATTTATTTTTTCCTCCTGAACGTGCATTTTCTCTTCCTTACGTTGTTCCCCATATAAGGAAAAACAACCATTAGCAGTACAACTATCTAATTGTTTTTAGTAAGTAGATATGGTTTAATTAGCTTATTGATTTAAATTCTTTGATTAAAAAATAGATTTCTTACAATAACAGCGAATTGAGAGGATGTTCATATATGTCAGTTTCATCTTCAACAAATATTTTTCAGAGAGATGTAAAGGATCATTGGTATGTGAATTATGAAGAGGTGGATTTGCCGGCAATACAAAAGGGATGGGTGTTGCCGCCGGGCCGCTGGTACGATTTTGATCCGTTTATTTTAATGGCGGAGGATTGGTTTAAGCGGGGAACGTTCTCAGATCATCCGCATCGAGGTTTCCAAACGATCACCTATGTCATCGATGGAAGGCTGGAACACATCGATAATGCAGGAGGACGGGACATTCTTGAACCCGGTGACGTCCAGTACATGAACGCCGGTTGGGCGGCACGTCATGCGGAAGAAGGGGTGGACGATGATATTGTACATACCCTTCAACTATGGCTCAACCTGCCGAAAACGTTAAAACACACCGAAACCTCTTATCAGAACGTTTATGCTGAAGATGCACCATCTGTTTCAATTGAAGGAGGCCGTGTAAAAGTGTTCGCGGGTGAAACAGCAGGTGTAAATGGCCCGCTACATTCGATTGTTCCCATTACATTAGCAGAAATCTCATTAAACGAAGGAGCAGAATATGTTCACACCCTGCCGGAGAACCACAACGCCTTTGTGTATGTTTTGTCAGGAGATGTGGAGCTAGGTGACTCTCGTGTTTCGTTAAAAAAACATGGTGTTGCCACGTTAACTTTTGATAATGAGGGAAATGAAAAGAATAACAGTGGGCTAAAGATAAAATCCAATAGCCGACGTACACGGCTGCTCGTATATTCAGGAGCACCGATTAACGAAGAGGTGGTTCCGTACGGGCCATTTGTGATGAATACAATGGAAGAAATCAAACAGGCATATAGAGATTTTCGTGATGGCAAGTTTGGACCGCCTGCCATTTAACAGGAGGAAAGAACAGCATGAGACAATATTCTAAAATTAAAGCGAGACTGCAGGAAGTTTTGCCGCCGGAGGATCGTATCTTTTTTGAACCGATCAAGAGACATACGTATACCAAACTTGGTGGGGAAGCCGACATTTTTGTTACTCCCACCACAATCGGGCAGCTTAAAGAGATCATGCAAATCGCTAAAGAATATCAGACACCGGTAACTGTTATGGGAAATGGATCCAACCTGATCATAAAGGACAATGGCCTGCAGGGGCTGACCATCAATCTGGAGCATATGAACGAAATCAGTACACTTCACCAATCCATTTACGCCCAGGCAGGAGCGGGGCTCATTGATGTATCCCGCAAGGCGCTTGAAATGAAATTATCCGGGCTGGAGTTCGCCTGCGGAATTCCCGGGACCATCGGCGGCGCACTGTACATGAATGCCGGGGCTTACGGCGGACAAGTTTCCGATGTCCTGATCCGAGCGCTTGTCATGAATAAAGAAGGCGATTTGCTGACCTTGAGCAAGGACGAGCTGAACATGGGGTACAGAAAAAGTCTTATCGCAACCGGAGACTACATTGTGCTGGAAGCCGAATTTGGACTTGAGCCAGGAATATATGAAAAGATAAAAGAAAAAATGGATCATTTCACCCTCCTCAGGGAAAGTAAACAGCCCCTTGAATATCCATCTTGCGGAAGTGTGTTCAAGCGGCCGGAGGGGCATTATACAGGCAAGCTGATCCAGGATTGCGGTCTTCAAGGCTTCCGGATTGGCGGAGCGCAGATTTCTACCAAGCACGCGGGATTTATCGTAAATGTTGGCGGAGCGACCGCAAAAGATTACACCGACTTGATCAGGATCATTCAAAAAACGGTGAAACGAAAATTTGGCGTTGACCTGGAAACCGAAGTGATTATCAGGGGCAGGGAGGATCAGGAGGTTTCATGATTTTACTCAATTACTAAAAAATGCTAAAAACCCTTATGAACAGACCATTCATAGGGGTTTTCTTTTTAATTTTGGTGAGATATGTAGATATGAAAATTAATTCGTCTTATAAAAAAGGAATTTGGTTGCGGATGACGAAATAATTACTTAAGAAGTTCAAGATTATGTAAAGGGGGAGTTAGTATGGTTAAAGATAAGGAAGCAATCAGGCAGGAGATTTCCCGGAAAGTGCAGGAGATTCAAAATAGTTCAGTTACGTTTGTTCATGTAGCTGACGTGCACGAAATCATCACTTTATACCAACAACTGAATCCCGAATTGATCCAGAACTAATGGTTTTAAAGGTAACCAATAAAGATAAATTATAAAAAGGGTTTGATATTTCTTTTTTCATCAAACATAAAGAGCACTGCGGATTGCAGTGCTTTTTATTATGGCTTCCAGTAAAACAACACAATATACGCATATTATGGATAATGCTTTGATTCTATAATTTAAAGTAGGATAGGGGGCTGATATGGGAAAAAGAAGACAAACTTTAAACATAGTGATTAACCAATAGATGCAGCATAAAGGCTGGAAGTACAAAGACCAGCTTGGTCCAAGTTTAATCTTCGAAAAAATAATCAACAATCAACCGTCTCGACTGTACAATACATAAAGCTGTTTTTCATCTGGACAATTCCTGAACAATGATTTGATGAAACTGGAATTCTCTTAACGATGATATGTAACGTTTGAATTCAAACTGGCCAAACAACGTAAGAAGTAAGGTAGTATAAAATAAAACTCAGTCTCTTAATCAAGAGACTGAGCTTTTTAGTAGAAGGATTAATGTGCATTAAAAACCATCTCGCTGAGCAAGATGGTTAAAATTATGTATTTGGTGGAGACTAGCGGGATCGAACCGCTGACCTTTTGGCTGCCAGCGTAGGGAGGGAAGTTTCCTTTACTTTTCCATAGTGCCTAGAAATGCCTTTATATCACGTTTTTAGGATATTTTTAGTGTATAAATGAACTGTAGTTTCCGATAGTTTTCTAGAGTATGTGACCACCATTTAGCGACCCTTTTTAATGAACGGTATAACGTTGCTTTCGATACCCCTGTCATTTCAACAATTTCGGGTACTGTATACTCTTTTGTTTTATATAGTTTTAACGCTCGTTCAATTTCCTTTTGTGGTATTGATGGACGACCCCCAATACGTCAACGTGCTCTGGCAGCCTTCAAACCGGCTTGTGTCCGTTCTACAATTATATCGCGTTCTAATTCTGCTATAGAAGCCATAGTGCGAAAGAAGAACTTTCCGACTGGTGTGGTAGTGTCTATACCATCTATGATGGATACAAAGTCAATACCGTCTTTCTCGAAGCCGGCCGTTATTCTTAAACGTGGAACGACCAAGACGATCCAGTTTGTATACGACTAATGTGTCACCTTTGCGCAGATTATCCAGGCACCGTGTTAACTCCGCAAACTCTTCTTCATATTTATTTTACATTCCTTTTTTAATTTCTTCATATTAGAATGATAAACTTCCGTTGTGTGATTAAACTTTTTTACAACTATGGGGGGATCATAGACGACATGAACAAAAAAATAGTTTTAACAGGTATTTTGACTTTTAGCTTTCTTTCAGCCGCATTCGCATATACTCACGATGCAGTGACCGAGGCAGCGACTTCTTCCACTCAGGTAAGCAATTCAAATCCCGTTGTCAAAGAACGGTTTTTAGTAAAAAATCCTCCAGATGTAGGAAATGGGATAAAAGCAGGCATGGGTTCTTCACTCACTCATCTTCCAGGGGATCCCGATACTATTTTTTATACGACAGCTGACCGGGGCCCAAATGGTGAAGTGGTCGTAAATGGTGAAAAAAGACGCACCTTCCCCGTGCCGACGTATACACCCAGGATTTATAAAATCAAAGTATCCAACGGTGAAGTGGAAATCCTTAAAACGATCAAGCTAAAATTGCCAAAAGGCACAGACGAGATTACCGGTAATAACTACATTTCCGGTGTATCCAATCTGCCGGGACTTGATGAAACGCCCTATGATGAAAAAGGAGAAAAACAATTGCCTTATGACCCTTATGGCCTGGACACAGAAGGACTCGCATACAGTCCGAAAGATGATACATTTTGGCTCAGCGACGAATATCGTCCGAGTCTTGTACAAGTAAAGCGGGACGGTACGATTTTACAGCGACTTCTTCCATCAGGCATGTCCAAGCAATATGAAAATGCTCCGAACATTCCAGTAAAGGATAGTTTACCTGCTGTATTTTCTAAACGAATTTCTAATAAAGGGTTTGAGGGAGTTACCATTTCCCCTGATGGAAAATGGATGTTCGCTCTTACGCAAAGACCGCTTGGAAATCCTGATGTAGATACCAGTAACCGTTCGCGGGCACTCAGGATTCTTAAAATCAACCTGGAAACATTAAAAGTGGCTGGAGAATATGTTTATTTAACAGATGACGAAAAACAATATAATGATTTAAAACAATCGAACATTTATGTTTCTGATCTATATGCGAAGGATGACCATACTCTCCTTGTCGATGAAAGGGACAGCTTTGGAGGAAGTGAATCTCAAGTAAAAAAAATTTATCAAATCAATCTTTCGGAAGCTACAAATATACAAGGTAAATATAATAGCCCGACCGGAACAACAAAAAGCTTAGAACAAATGACGGTGGATGAAATGGAGAAAGCTGGTATCGCTTTTCCAAAACAACGTTTAGTGGTTGATATGCTAAAACTAGGCTATCCGTTTGAAAAACTTGAAGGTTTAACCATGACCAACGGCCATTCCTTAGCTGTAATGAATGATAATGACTTTAGCATCACAAATTCTTCCCAAAAAGGAACTCCAACTGAACTATGGAAGATTGGAATCAGTAATTAAACCAACTGCTTTGGTTCTTAAGACAGATGTATCATGTACCAATAACAATAAAAAACTCGTAACTCATATAATGTTTGATTTTTATTGAAATTCTAATATGAAAAAGCCCAATTTCAACATTAAGATTGAGAACTTGGGCTTTTTTTGTTACTCCATAAAGCGAATTGAGGATATAACCTCTCAATGCCCCCGTGAGGTACATCAGCGACAACAAGTGTAACTTAACCAAGGGGTTGGGTTAAGGATTTTAACATAAGGAGAACTGACAGCACAAAGTCGTTCTCCCTTTTATTTACTGTTTACAAGAACATACGTATGAGATAAAGGGAGTGGTTTCTTTGATCCGAGACCGTGGAAAGATGAAATGGCAAGGAATGTTCTTGCCAGAACATGTGAAGAGCTTGCGAGAATTTGATTGGAACAACAAAAGGAAATCGAAACCTGAGCCGGATCAGCAGCAACTGGAGCCGATGGAGAAAACAATCTGCGAAGGGATGGCAGAAAATTTAGCCTTGTGTTTTACCTATTTTAGTGATGGGAATTTTCATTTGTTGATCGGAAAGGTCCATTATGTAGATACCTTAGAAGAGATCTACGAATAGTGGATGTCCATGGGGAAATTGTTACAATAAAACTGGCTGAATTAGTGGATGTGATTATTAATTAAAAACGCCCACCGGGTAGAAGGCGCCAGATATAGGTGAAGCTTATAATAAATGATCTCTACTAGAGAAGTCAGAGTCGAAGCCAAAGTGACAATACGTATTCGCACGTATTACCAACCATGCAAGAGGAAGTGGCTCGAAAGCTTGATGAAATTCTCTTATAAGCGTTCGTGACCATATTGTGACCAGAGTGGCGCTTTTTAAGGAAATGTTTAAATTTCGTACAGCAATTCAAAACAAAAACCCCTTGTGTACCAAGGGGTTTGAAGACATATGTATGGTGGAGACTAGCGGGATCGAACCGCTGACCTTTTGGCTGCCAGCCAAACGCTCTCCCAGCTGAGCTAAGCCCCCACGATGTGTTGCTGACAAGAAAAATTATATAATACAAGCCCTAGGAAAAGCAAGCACTTTTTTGAAATTTTATTTTTAAAAGGGTATTGGTTCTTGAACATTGTTTCAAAGAAGCTTCATGAATTGGTTGATTGTAGTGAAAGGTGCGAGACTCCAGCAGGAGATGCGGGACAGGTGAGACACAAAAGGCGCTTGCACCGATCGGGCTCAGCGCCCGCCCTGCGAAAGTAGGCGTTTATGCCGGTAAAAGCGAGCATCCTGAAGCGAAAATTCACATCCCGCATATGACATTCAGATAAAGCTTGATGAGCATTAACCCTGCTCATCTTTTTCAATTATACCTCCTAAAATTTCCAGTGTCCAAGCATAGTTTTTTGGAAAGTTGGAAAGCTAACATGGTAAATCAAGGAATAAAGGAGGAATAATGATGCAACAGCAGCAACCACCGAACCAAGGCCAAAACCAGCAACAACAGCCCACTTATCAGCAGCCGCCAAATGTCATCACAGGAAAAGACTTTAACTATCTGACCGACATGCTTTCATGGAATTTGCTTGGATTCAAAAAGGCGCACTTTGCCGCAAGTCAGTGTCAGGACCAGCAAGTGAGCGCGGCGCTTGAGAAAGCGTGCCACATGCACGAAAAGCATTATCAGCAGCTTTTACAAAAACTCCAGTCCGGCGGAAGCCAGCAGATGAACCAATAAGGAGGGGAGAACCTATGAACAACAATCAAAATAAAATTCAAAATCCGGAATCACAAGTACCGAAAACACCTCAGATGAACGATCGTGATTTTCTCAACGATATCCTGTCGTATGAAAAATACATGACGGCTTCGTATTCTACAGCGATGAACGAAGCGAGCCATGACGCACTGTATCAGGAAATTCACTCGGTCTTTGATGAGACGAAGAACATGCAGCGGGAACTGTACACACTTATGTTCCAAAAAGGCTGGTACTCGTTGTCACCGGAACAGCCGCAAAAGCTTCAGCAGGCGGCCCAGCAATTTACAGGGTATATGTCTCAGTTTCCACACAATCCGCCAATGCAATAAGCGACCAACAAGCTATGGAGGTTTCCATGGCTTGTTTTTTTGCGTGAGAATATTACCATGAAATTCGACATATACGTTAACTGGTATAGACAACTAGAACTAT
Source organism: Fictibacillus sp. S7 (assembly GCF_004127935.1). Taxonomy (NCBI): domain Bacteria; kingdom Bacillati; phylum Bacillota; class Bacilli; order Caryophanales; family Fictibacillaceae; genus Fictibacillus; species Fictibacillus sp. S7. The sequence continues at coordinate 4,587,925 of NZ_QJKL01000001.1, forward strand.
AGTCAGAATTTCTTACTGGGCCTATTGCTCCGTTTTTGTCTTGTTCGAAAGGATACGACAAATTCCTCCAGAATGAGGTTAACGTTCCAATAAATTCTAAAGGAGGATTTTTGTGAAAAAGAAAAAAAGTATAGTGCTTTATGCCCTGATCTGTATGCTCGCGGTTTCCGCGTTCTTCGGATCGCAAGCCCGTCCTGCCCAAGCGGCATCTAAGGATACTAATGAGATTAAGTCGCTGATCATCAGCGGAAACATTCCACAAGCCCAGCCGCTCGTGCAGGATAACAAAATCCAGCTTCATGCACTTCACGTGTACAAAAAAGGATACTTCATGGAAACGAAGGCCAGAACCTGGTGGTCTTCGAACAAAAATGTGGCCAGTGTGGACCGAAATGGTCTGGTTACGTTAAAATATCACAGTGGCAAAACGTTCATTTTCACAACAGATGGCAGAACCACCGACCGGATTGCGATCCAAGTGAATCATGGCCAAACGACCATTCAAAAGCAAAAGGGAAAGAAGTATGATGTGATTCCTCAAGCCATCAACAAAATGTCCATGGAAGAGAAAGTCGGCCAAATGTTGATGCCAGACTTCAGAACCTTCAATGGGAAAAATGTTACAGAGCTTACGCCGGAAATCAAAGCACTTGTGAAAAAGTATCATCTTGGCGGCGTGATTCTTTTCCGTGAGAATGTTGTAACAACGGATCAGACGACCAAGCTCGTGGCAGATTATCAGGCAGCCGCCCAAAAGCAAGGATTACTGATTTCCATTGACCAAGAAGGCGGAATCGTAACCCGTCTGCAAAGCGGAACCGATTTTCCTGGAAACATGGCGCTTGGTGCAACCCGCTCTGCAGAACTTTCTGAAAAAGTCGGTAAATCGATCGGTGAGGAATTGAGCGCACTAGGTATTAACTTTAACCTGGCTCCATCTCTTGATGTAAATAACAACCCAGACAATCCGGTCATTGGTACCCGCTCTTTCGGTGAGGATCCAAAGCTCGTATCCGAACTCGGAATTGCGTACATTAAAGGTCTTCAATCCACAAACACTGCGGGTTCAGCCAAACATTTCCCGGGTCATGGGGATACTGCGGTAGATTCCCACCTTGGACTGCCTGAAGTACCGTATGATCTTGACCGCTTGAAGAAAGTGGAGCTTTATCCGTTCCAGCAAGCAATGAATGCAGGAATCGACGCGATCATGACGGCTCACGTCACATTCCCTAAAATTGAGCCAGGAACAGCCATCTCCAAAAAAGACGGCAGTGTCATTGCCATTCCGGCGACTCTTTCTCATAAAGTGCTGACAGAACTGATGAGAGATGACATGGGCTTTAAAGGAGTTATTACAACTGACGCTCTTAATATGCAGGCGATTGCCGATCACTTTGGAGCAGTGGATGCAGCCATCCGTGCGGTTAATGCCGGAACTGACATCGTCCTCATGCCTGTAGGCCTTGAAAGCGTGGCTAATGGACTTTACGACGCGGTTAACAAAGGTGAAATCACCCAGGAACGCTTGAATCAATCCGTTGAACGCTTGTTGACCTTGAAAGTAAAACGCTCCATCTTTAAGCAGGAACGTCCACAGGATATCGGCCAGTTGATCGAAAATGCAGAAAAGGTTGTTGGTTCTCCTGAACATAAAGCCCTTGAAAAAGAGGCTGCCAACAAATCCATTACGCTTGTAAAAAATGATGGAAATGCACTTCCGCTTGCAAAGGAAGACAACGGACAAGCCGTGGTCATCGGAAATACCTATGTAGAAGATCTTGCTGCCCAGGTCAAGCGCGTCTATCCAAACAGTGTGATGATCAAATCTGCAGGACCGTCCTTGACACCAGCACAGCTAGCTCTTGTGAAGAATGCTAAAGCGGTAATCGTTGGCACCTATACATCAACCCTATCGGCCCGTTCTCCGGAAAGTGCTCAAATGAAGCTGGTGAATCAAGTGATCAATGAAAGCACTGCGCCAGTCATTGGCATCGGAACTCGTAATCCGTACGACATTATGGCTTATCCGAATGTGGATGCGTACCTTGCGCAATACAACTTCAAAACTGCAAGCTTTGCCGCGAGCGTGGATACCATCTTTGGATTGAACCAGCCGACAGGAAAGCTTCCGGTAACGATTTATGACAGCAACAAAGAGGTGCTTTACCCATTTGGACACGGATTATCTTATTAAGGGGTGAACTACGATGAAAAAGTGGTTAAGTGCAGGGATACTATTTGTATTGATCATTTCTTTGCTGTCGTCCGCGATGGCAAAGAATGACACACAGCAGAAAAATTCACCGCAGAATTTTAAAACTGGGGTGGATGTGCTGCTGAACGGTAAAAATAATATTTTAAAAGGAAAGCGTGTCGGACTGATCACGAATCCGACTGGTGTGGACGGCAAGCTGAACAGCATCGTGGATTCCATGTACAAAAGCAAAGATTTTGAACTGAAAGCATTGTACGGACCGGAGCATGGGGTGCGGGGAAGCGAGCAGGCCGGCTCCTATGTCGATTTTTACATTGATAAGAAGACGAATCTTCCGGTATACAGTCTTTATGGCCCAACCAAAAAGCCAACACCTGAAATGCTCAAGGACATCGATGTTCTCGTGTTTGATATTCAGGATGTGGGAACCCGATTCTATACGTACATTTACACGATGGCTTATGCAATGGAAGCGGCGAAGGAAAACAACATTGAATTCGTCGTGCTTGACCGCCCGAATCCGCTTGGCGGTGAAAAGGTGGAAGGACCGATTCTTGAACCGAAATACGCGACATTCGTAGGTCTATATCCGATTCCGCTTCGCCATGGAATGACAGTAGGGGAACTTGCAAAGCTGTTTAATAAGGAATTCAAAATTAACGCGGATTTAAAAGTGGTGAAAATGAAAGGCTGGCACCGCTGGAAGACGTACTATGAAACACCACTGCAATGGGTTCTGCCATCACCAAATATGCCGACCGTTGATACAGCATTTGTTTATCCGGGAGCCGGTTTGATTGAAGGAACGAACGTATCAGAAGGAAGAGGAACGACTCGTCCGTTCGAAACCATCGGAGCACCATTTATTGATGGCGACGATCTGGCAAAAGCACTGAATGATTTGAAGCTGCCGGGTGTTATTTTCCGCTCCAACTCATTTACACCAACGTTCTCCAAGTTCGCAAATCAGTTGTGCAATGGCGTTCAGATTCATGTGACCGATTATAATTCCTATAACTCTGTAGACACAGGACTGGCCATCGTCAAAACCATTCATGACATGTATCCGAAAGATTTTCAGTTCAGAGCAGAGAACAGCCAGGGCATATCCTATTTCGATAACCTGATCGGCAACGGCTGGGTTCGTGAAGAAATCGAAAAAGGAACTCCACTTGTGAAGATTAAGGCAAAGTGGAAAGTAGAGCTTGAACTGTTCAAAAAGGTTAGAAAGAACTATCTTCTGTATAAATAAGGAAATATGTACCGATTTTAGAAAAATTAAAATAGTCCGACTGGTATAGACAACTAGTTATAAGCGTGGTACCCTGTGCATAGAGATAATAAGGATGGTGAGTGGAGTATGAAACCATTATTGATTTATGGAGGAACCATTTTTACAGAAAAAGGTTCTATAAAAAATGGGTACCTCGTCATGGAAGACCAACAGATCAAAGAGGTCGGAGAAGGAGTGGATGCCCTTCAATTGGAAGCGTATGAGGTTCTAAAGCTTTCGGAGAGCGAAATCGTTGTGCCAGGTATGATTGACCTGCATATTCATGGTGCTGCAGGAGCCGATGTGATGGACGGGACGATGGACGCACTGAAAACAATGGCGGAAATTCTTCCCCAGGAAGGAACGACAAGCTTCCTTGCGACAACGATGACACAGAGCGTACCCGAAATTGAATTCGCTTTGCAGACGGTCAACACCTATATGGAGGGCAGCAATCCTCCCGGCGAAGCCGAGGTTCTTGGGCTTCATCTGGAAGGGCCGTTCATCTCGCCGAAGCGGGCGGGGGCACAGCCTCTCGACCATATCAGAAAACCGGATGTGAAGCAGTTTCAGGAATGGCAGGAGCTGTCGGGCAACCATATTAAACTGGTTACCCTTGCACCGGAGGAACCGGGAGGCTACGAGCTTTCTTCATATTTGAAAGAAACAGGAGTCGTAGCATCGATCGGCCACTCTGATGCTGTGTATGAAGAAGTGGTTAGAAGCATTGAGTCTGGGGTTACCCACGCAACCCATCTGTACAACGGCATGCGGGGACTTCACCACCGGGAACCTGGAGTGGCAGGAGGTGTGATGCTGCATGACGAGATCACTACCGAAATCATCGTCGACGGCATTCATTCCCGTCCGGAAATGGTGAAGTTTGCGTATCGCAATAAAGGTGCAGAGCGGATGGTGTTGATCACCGATGCGATGCGGGCAAAGTGTATGGGAAATGGCTCGTATACACTTGGCGGACAGAACGTGACGGTCAACGGAAACGAAGCGACCCTCGCGGATGGCACACTCGCTGGCAGTATTTTAAAAATGAAAGATGCGGTACGGAACATGCAGGAATTCACAAGCTGTTCCACTGAAGAGGTGATTCAGATGACCGCGGTCAACCAGGCGAAAGAGCTTGGGGTATATGACCGGAAAGGCAGTCTGTCAGCCGGAAAGGATGCGGATGTAGTTGTGCTGAATGAGGAAAAAGATGTTATCTTCACTTTCTGCCGTGGAAAACTTTCGTATCAGCGGAAGGAGGAGATGTAACATGAACATTATCGAGGTAGCCAACTACGAGGAAATGAGCAAAGCATCTGCCGATTTCATTTTGAAAAAGATCAAAGGATCCGAGAAAGTGACATTGGGCCTGGCGACGGGCGGTACGCCGCTCGGCACCTACCAGGAGCTGGTGAAGGATTACAAGAAAAACGAAACGAGTTACAGCCATGTGCATACCTACAACCTGGATGAGTATGTCGGCTTGACGCCGGATGATCCGGAAAGCTATCACGCCTACATGTGTGAGCATCTGTTTCACCCGGTAAATATGCCGCTTGAGCAGACAAACATTCCAAACGGGGCCGCTCCGGAGCTGCTTCAGGAATGCTTGCGTTATGACATGCTCATTGAAAGCATAGGAGGCGTTGACCTGCAGCTGCTTGGAATCGGAGAGAACGGCCATATCGGGTTCAATGAGCCGGGTACCCTGTTTTCCACCTCTACGCATGTGGTCGATTTAACTCTTTCAACGCTGGAAGCGAATGCAAAGTATTTTAAGGACCCGTCCAAACAGCCGACACAGGCCATTACGATGGGAATTGCCACGATTCTGAAAAGCAAGGAAATCCTGCTGCTCGCATCCGGGGAACGAAAGCAGGAGGCGCTGTTTCACCTCTTGCGGGGAGAAGTAACAGAATCGGTGCCGGCATCCGCGCTGAACATGCATGATAGTGTGACAGTTATTGCAGATTCGCAAGCGTTGAAACTTGTAAACTCGTTAGGGAAGTGATGAAGAACATGATTGATAAATATTCGCCTCTCCCGATCTACTATCAAATCGAGGAAGCCATCAAAGGACGAATTGAAAAAGGGGAACTGCAAGAAGGGGAGATGATTCCATCCGAGCGGGAATACGCCGAAACCTATGGCATCAGCCGGATGACCGTCAGGCAGGCCATTACCAATCTTGTCAATGACGGCTATCTGACCCGCCGAAAGGGCAAAGGTACGTTTGTTGCCAACCAGAAAATAGAGCAAAAGCTCGGCCTGACGAGTTTTACAGAAGACATGAAGGCAAGGGGCCTTAAGCCTTCGACCAAGCTGATTGACTTCCAAATCAGTGAAGCGCGGGGAAAGATTGCAGCAGGATTGGGCATTCATCCGGGAGATGAAATCTATGAGATTCAAAGAGTGAGGCTGGCCGATAACATTCCGATGGCGCTCGAGACCACATATCTCGCCGCCGATCTGGTAAAAGGGCTGAACCAAAGAATCGTACAAGGATCGCTTTATCAGTTTGTGGAAGAAGAACTTGGGTTGAACATCGATTATGCAACACAGGAGCTCGAAGCCTCGGTCGCACGGGAAACTGAGAGCGAAGTGCTCCGAATTGCAAAGGGAACTCCGGTTTTGCTCATCCGCCGGTACACCTACCTGAAGGACGGACGGCCACTCGAGCTCGTTCAATCCATTTACAGAGGTGACCGTTACAAATTTATCATCGATATGCAGCGGGGATAAAATTTAACCGAAATAACAGCTTGTTCCGGTACCTTCATTGACCAGGTGATTGGAGTGCAAGGTGCGAGTCTCCGGCGGGAGTAGCGTGACAGGTGAGACCAAGTATGCGTTCACGCCGGCCATGAGGTGCTTGCGCCGGTCAAAGCGAGCAGCCTGGAACGGAAATCAACCGCTCAAAGAAGCAACAAAGATCTACAAAGGTTAGGGAAATTGCTTTTCAAAAAGGGGGATAAGTGAAATGAAGAAAGAACAACGAATGGCGCAGGAAATTACGGAAAAGCTTGGTGGCGCCGATAACATTCACAGCTTAACGTACTGTATGACACGCCTTCGCGTCATGCCCAAGGATGAATCCAAGGTCGATCTGGCTGGAATCAAGAACATTGAAGGTGTCATGGGAGTAGTGGGGGATGAAACCCTTCAGATCATCGTTGGACCCGGAACGGTCAACCGGGTGGCCGATGAGATGACCCGCACCACCGGACTTTCAGTTTCTGCTCTTGATGAAGACGGTGAGGACGATCTTGCCAAAACGACGAAAGACGCCATTAACCGGAAGAACGCTACACCGTTTAAGCTGTTTCTTCGTAAAATCGCCAGCATCTTTATTCCGCTTATTCCGGCTATCGTCGGTTCCGGTCTGATTGCAGGTATTTCAAACGTTCTTCTGCGCAGTGGTGTTCCAAAAGACCTTGCCATCATGCAGATGATTGATATGATCGGCTGGGGGCTCTTTGGATATCTGGCTATCTTTGTGGGGATAAACACGGCCAAGGAATTTGGTGGCACACCAGCTCTCGGTGGTGTCGCCGGTATTATGCTGATCAACCCGGCACTTGCCAACATCACATTATTTGGTGAAAAGCTCGTTCCAGGACGGGGTGGTCTGATCGGTGTTATGCTTGCTGCCTTTTTTATCGCATGGAGCGAAAAGCGGATTCGCCGTTTCGTACCAGCTGCAGTTGATATTATTGTAACTCCTACACTTGCTTTGCTGGCTACAGGAATCGCAACCATTTTCGTTTTACAGCCTGTTGGAGGATTCATCTCCGATCTGATTACAAAAGGACTCTTGAACATTCTTGATATGGGTGGTATTTTTGCCGGGATCGTACTGGCCGGAACCTTCCTGCCGCTTGTTGTTACTGGGCTTCACCAAGGTTTGACTCCAGTTCATATGGAACTTTTAAATTCCATCAAGGTCGATCCGCTGCTACCAATTCTTGCGATGGGTGGAGCAGGGCAGGTCGGCGCAGCGTTTGCCATTTACTTTAAAACAAAAAATGCCAAGCTCAGGCGTGTCATCAAAGGCGGATTGCCGGTTGGTATCCTTGGTATCGGTGAACCATTGATCTTCGGGGTAACCCTTCCTCTCGGACGTCCGTTCTTAACGGCTTGCCTTGGCGCAGCGGTTGGAGGAGCGTTCCAGGCGTTCTTCAAAATTGGAACGGTTGCCATCGGGGTTTCCGGGCTGCCTCTGGCATTCCTGATTAAAGAAACAAATCAGATTGTTCTCTACATTGTCGGACTATTATTGGCTTACATTTTCGGATTTCTTTTCACCTGGCTCTTTGGCTTCAAAGAGTCCATGGCGAAGGACATTTAAAGCAGTATGAATAGGGAGTGGCAGGCATGTTAGGGATTTCAGTATATCTGGGCAATGATCCGGAGCAGAACATACAGTGGATTGAAAAAGCCAGCCGCTATGGTTTTAAAAAGATCTTTACATCGCTTCATATCCCGGAAGAAGACGCCTCTCTTTTAAAAGAGAGGCTGATCCTTCTTGGAAAATCAGCTGAGAAAACGGAAATGAGCATCATGGTAGATGCTGGTCCAAAATCTCTGGAGTGCATTGGTCTCAGCATGAGTTCCATTGATCAGCTGAGAGAGTGGAATATTACCGGGCTCCGTGCTGATTATGGTTTTTCAGATCAAGAAATCATCGCATTATCACAACATTTGAAGGTGGGTGTCAATGCGAGCACCATTAACGAACAAATGGTAAAAGACTGGAAGGATAATGGATTGCAAACCGAAAATGTGGAGGCATGGCATAACTTTTATCCCCGCCAGCACACGGGCATCTCTTCTTCCTTCTTGCAGAAACAAAACAGGCACTTAAAAAGTATGGGACTTCAAACTGCTGCATTTATTCCAGGTAATAAGAAACTAAGAGGGCCAGTATACGAGGGGCTTCCAACGCTTGAAAAACACAGGGGAGCTAACTCTTATCAGGCCGCTGTGGAGCTGGCCAGTCTTCAAACCGATCACATTTTAATTGGAGATGTGGAAATCTGTGATGAAACACTGGAGCTGCTTTCGGTATGGCAGTACGGCATTATAACGTTGAAGGCCGAATGGATCGCGGAGCCTGTCATATCGAATATCCATACGAACCGGATGGATGCGGCCCGGGATGTTGTTCGTTCCGCTGAATCACGTACTTATGCAAGGAATGATGGACATAAAGTGGAACCGCATGATTGGCCACAGATCCGTCCTAAAGGAAGTATTACGATCGACAATGTCAAATACGGACGATATGCCGGTGAACTTCAAATTACAAAAACTGACCTGCCAGCTGATGAACGAGTGAACGTGCTCGGCCGTGTGAGGGAAGAGGATCTGAAGCTGCTTGCCCACATCGGCCCCGGACAAAAATTTTTAGTGCAGTGAAAGGAAATTCCATGAAAATCAATCATCTAACGACAGAAAAACGTAATCAAAACACACTGGACATTGATGAAGTTTCAAGTCTTGAAGTGGTACGCAAAATCAATTTAGAAGACAAGAGGGTTCCGGAAGCGATTGAAAAAGTATTGCCGGAAATTGCTTCTGTTGTGGATCAGGTGGTGGTCGCTTTTCGTAAAGGCGGACGTCTCATTTATACGGGAGCGGGAACGAGCGGACGGCTTGGCATTTTGGACGCATCCGAATGCCCGCCAACGTACGGTACACCGTCCGAAATGGTCATCGGCATCATTGCTGGCGGGGACCAGGCGATTCACACAGCAGTTGAGGGTGCAGAGGATGATGGCGAAGCCGGCAAAAATGATCTCTTAAACCTTCAGCTGACCGAAAATGATGTGGTGGTTGCCATTGCAGCGAGCGGAAGAACACCGTATGCGATTGGTGCACTGAAGTACGCCAATAAGGTGGGGGCAGTGAGTGTTGCTCTCGTTTGCTCGCAGGATTCTGAAATGAGCAGGGTGGCGCAGCACACAATCGCCGCTGTTGTTGGTCCTGAAGTGGTGACAGGATCCACACGAATGAAAGCAGGAACCGCGCAAAAGCTCGTACTGAACATGATCAGCACGGCATCGATGATCGGAATCGGAAAGGTGTACAGCAACCTTATGGTGGATGTTCAGCCTTCCAATAAAAAGCTTATTCAACGGGCCAAGAACATTGTTATGGAGGCGACCGGTTGTAGGCCGGAAGAGGCGGAGAAGGCTCTCTCCGATCATGACGGCTACGCCAAGGCCGCCATTTTGCAGGTGCTGACAGGTTGTTCTCCACAGGAGGCGAAGGACCTTCTGGAAAAACATAAAGGAATGCTGAAAAAGGCATTGCAGGAAAAGAAAAGTTAAAACCTATTAATCTTGAAATTTAGGGGGGACCTGTTATGTTAGGGTTTTTACAACGAATTGGCCGGGCGCTCATGCTGCCGATTGCCGTATTGCCGGCTGCCGGTCTATTGCTTCGGTTAGGTTCAGAGGATATTTGGAACATCCCATTTATGGCTGCGGCAGGGAACGCGGTTTTCGCCAACCTGGCGATTATCTTTGCCATCGGGGTGGCGATTGGATTTTCAAAGGATGGAAACGGAGCTGCCGCCTTGGCAGGAGCCATTGGTTACTTTGTTCTGACGAGCGGGACACAAGCTATTGATAAGGATATTAACATGGGTGTGCTCGGCGGGATTCTCTCGGGAATCGTGGCTGGACTGCTCTATAACAGGTTCCATAATGTAAAACTGCCAGACTACCTCGGTTTCTTTGCCGGCAGGCGCTTTGTCCCGATTGTCACTGCGGCAAGTATGATTGTTCTTGCCGGAATCTTTGGATATGTATGGCCTCCGGTTCAGGATGGCATTAATGCGGTCGGCCAATGGGTCGTTGACGCAGGCGCATTCGGTGCGGCCGTATTCGGCTTCCTTAACCGATTGCTTATTCCGCTTGGATTGCATCACATTCTCAATAACTTCCTTTGGTTTATCTTTGGTGACTTTAAAGGAGCACATGGCGATTTAAGCCGTTTCTTTGCCGGAGACCCTTCTGCAGGATTCTATATGTCCGGATTCTTCCCTATCATGATGTTCGGATTGCCGGCAGCGTGTCTGGCGATGATCATGGCGGCAAAAAAGGAAAAGCGAAAAGCCGTTGCCGGGATGCTGGGCGGATTGGCGTTTACCTCTTTCTTAACAGGTATTACTGAACCGATTGAGTTCTCGTTCATGTTCCTTTCACCGCTGTTATACGGAATTCATGCTTTATTAACAGCCATCTCCATGGCCATTGCCGTTATGTTTGATATTCACCAGGGCTTCACGTTCTCAGCAGGAGCGCTTGACTTCTTCCTGAACCTGAAAATTGCCCAGCGGCCATGGCTTCTTGTTCCGATTGGGCTCGTTTACGCGGTGATTTATTATGTAGTCTTCTACGTCATGATTGTGAAGCTCAACATTAAGACCCCTGGACGTGAAGATGAGGATGAAAACATTGTGGAGGATGCAAGTGCAGGGGCATCTGACAATGAGGAAGGAAGTGATAAGTACGATGGCATTGCTGCCCGTTATATTGCTGCACTCGGTGGAACAGATAACATTGATGTGCTTGACAACTGTGTGACACGGCTTCGTATGAAGCTGAACGATGCTGGAAAAGTCAATGAGCCGGATTTGAAAAAAGCAGGCGCTAAGGCGGTGCTCAAATTGAGCTCGACTGATGTCCAGGTTGTGGTCGGTACAGACGTCGAAGCGGTTGCTGAGGCGATGAGAAAGATTGTTTCAAAGGAAAAACGAGTTTCATAAGGGTAGATTGAGAGCCTTCGGCGGTGCCGGAGGCTTTTTTGTTGGTTTTTAAAAGGTAGGATAGCCGAATTAAGCAAATCTAATGATAATTGGGCAAAAACAGCAACAATTGGGCGCAATTTTAATTCATTGGGCAAAAACCAGTGTTAATTGAGCATAACTAAGTATTCCGACTTCTTACCGCAACGCTCACCCGAGCAAAAGTATATCCAGCCTCCACCAAACAAAAAAAACCTGCCTTCTCCCAAGAGAGAAGGCAGGTTTTTTCATAACTGATTAGTACCAGCCTTTGCCGCCGCCATAGCCGTAGCCGTAGCCACCGCATCCGCCATAGCCGCCATAGCCGCCATAGCCGCCATAACAAGCGCATCCGATAATAATCAACAGGATGAATAGGACGACAATTAAACTAAAGTTGTTAAAAATTCCGTGACCACCTGACATATTGTTCACTCCCGGATTATTGTATTTAAGAGGCTTTCCCTCTTCCTCCATACATCATATGAATTCAGGCGGGCTATGAAACCGGGGCATGTGCGGAATTTTGGTGATCATGCCTTTGAATCAGCCTTGCTTCGTATCACCGAGTGAGGTGACGAGCGATTCTTTGTTGCGGTAGTTTGTGATCAGTGAGATGCCGATCAGCACAACAAAACCGGTCGCAATCCCGTACATGATCGGGTTGGTTGACGCGAGGCCTTCTATGAGCAATCCGCCGATCACGACAATCGTGCTGGCAAGAATGGAGTAAAAGCCCGCATTCGGTGTGGCCTTTTTCCAAAAGAACATCATCAGAAACGGAACGAAGATGGCGCCGGAAAGGATGGCATAAGCCACATCAAGGGCAACAAGAACATCCTGAATCCAGACCGCAAAACTGATGGCAAGTAAACCAACACAGAGAGTAGTGACACGTGACAGCACAAGAAACTTTTTATCACTGATATCCTTCATAAAATACTGACGGAGAATATCGTTGGTGATCAGGGTGGAAGAGGCCAAAAGCGTTCCTGACGCGGTGGACATAAGCGCAGAAATGACGCTCGCCAGTACCAGGCCAAGAATTCCGGCTGGCAGGATGTTCAATGCGAGTGTGGCAAACGTATTTTGTGTATCGCCGATATTTGGCAAAATCACAAACGCACACATTCCGATGATGCTGCCTGCAAGCGCATAGGCGATGGAGTAAATACCAGCATACAGTGACCCTTTTCTGGCGATTGATGGTGATTTTGCGGTAAACACACGCTGCCAGATATCCTGAGAAACGACCATTCCCAGGGTGTAAAGGAGAAAGTATTGAAAAATTTGCGCATAACCGATGGATGTTAAGCTGAGATGAGATTCTGGCAATTTCGAGATCAGGCTTCCGATTCCATCTGCCTTGGCGATGCTCATCGGCAGCATGATCGCAAAAATTCCGACAGTCATTACAACGAATTGAATAATGTCTGTAACCGTAACGCTCCACATTCCGCCCAGGATGGTATAGAAAAGAACGATTCCGCCGCCCACAAACATGGAAGTGGTCAAATTCCAGCCGAGCAGCACATTGATGATGGTACCCATTCCGATGACTTGAGTGACGGCGACCATGAGTGTATAAATCGAAGCGACAATGGCGGTGATCAGTCTGGCTTCGGATTTGTATTTTTTGCCGAGCAATTCACTGATGGTTGTTACCTTGTACTTGGCGATTTTTTTGATAAAAAAGGTTCCCAGAACAATGATTCCAAGCCCGATCATCGAGACGAACCAGATGCCGGAAAGGCCGAACTCATAGCCAAGTTTGGCTGTTCCGATGGTTGAAGCTCCTCCTAAAATGACGGCAGACAGACAGCCAAGGTACATGAAAAGCCCAAGATTTCGTCCGGCAAGGGCAAAATCCTCTGTCGTTTTTGCCTTCGTGGAACCAATAATACCTACCCCAATCAGAACTGCAAAATAAAGAAAAATGATAACCGTGTCCAACGTACCCATATCAAAACCCTCCCTTTATTCATTTATGAATAATTAAAGCTGTGTTTGTTCAATGGCTGAATGCGTTCTTGCTTTCTTTAAAGCGACCAGGGTAATCATTTCAAACATGACCGA
>NZ_QJKL01000001.1:4601296-4712761 GCF_004127935.1 Fictibacillus sp. S7
GTTCCTGACGCGGTGGACATAAGCGCAGAAATGACGCTCGCCAGTACCAGGCCAAGAATTCCGGCTGGCAGGATGTTCAATGCGAGTGTGGCAAACGTATTTTGTGTATCGCCGATATTTGGCAAAATCACAAACGCACACATTCCGATGATGCTGCCTGCAAGCGCATAGGCGATGGAGTAAATACCAGCATACAGTGACCCTTTTCTGGCGATTGATGGTGATTTTGCGGTAAACACACGCTGCCAGATATCCTGAGAAACGACCATTCCCAGGGTGTAAAGGAGAAAGTATTGAAAAATTTGCGCATAACCGATGGATGTTAAGCTGAGATGAGATTCTGGCAATTTCGAGATCAGGCTTCCGATTCCATCTGCCTTGGCGATGCTCATCGGCAGCATGATCGCAAAAATTCCGACAGTCATTACAACGAATTGAATAATGTCTGTAACCGTAACGCTCCACATTCCGCCCAGGATGGTATAGAAAAGAACGATTCCGCCGCCCACAAACATGGAAGTGGTCAAATTCCAGCCGAGCAGCACATTGATGATGGTACCCATTCCGATGACTTGAGTGACGGCGACCATGAGTGTATAAATCGAAGCGACAATGGCGGTGATCAGTCTGGCTTCGGATTTGTATTTTTTGCCGAGCAATTCACTGATGGTTGTTACCTTGTACTTGGCGATTTTTTTGATAAAAAAGGTTCCCAGAACAATGATTCCAAGCCCGATCATCGAGACGAACCAGATGCCGGAAAGGCCGAACTCATAGCCAAGTTTGGCTGTTCCGATGGTTGAAGCTCCTCCTAAAATGACGGCAGACAGACAGCCAAGGTACATGAAAAGCCCAAGATTTCGTCCGGCAAGGGCAAAATCCTCTGTCGTTTTTGCCTTCGTGGAACCAATAATACCTACCCCAATCAGAACTGCAAAATAAAGAAAAATGATAACCGTGTCCAACGTACCCATATCAAAACCCTCCCTTTATTCATTTATGAATAATTAAAGCTGTGTTTGTTCAATGGCTGAATGCGTTCTTGCTTTCTTTAAAGCGACCAGGGTAATCATTTCAAACATGACCGAGCTTGCCAGCATGGCGGTAATTTCACCGCTGTCATAGGTGGGCAGTACTTCCACAAGGTCAAAGCCAACGACATTGAGCCCGTCCAGGTGTCTCACCAGCTCCAGTGCTTCATGACTCGTTGGTCCTGCCGCTTCAGGTGTACCGGTACCGGGTGCATAGGCAGGATCCACAAAATCAATGTCAAAGGAAACGAACACAGGCTTGTCCCCGGCTCGCTCATGAATTTTTCGAACGACCGCCTCATAGCCGAGCTGGCGAACATCACGCATCGTAAGTACCTCAAACCCGAGGTCACGGGCATCCTGGATGTCCTCTTTTCCGTAAAGCGGCCCCCGCATACCGATTTGGATGGAATGCTCTGTATCGATTAGTCCTTCTTCAACAGCCCGGCGGAACGGAGTGCCATGGGTATACTTTTCACCGAAATAATGGTCCCAGGTATCGCTGTGGGAATCAAAATGAACGAGAGAAACCGGTCCGTATTCCTTGGCGAACGCCCTCAGATTTCCGAGTGAAATGGAATGGTCTCCTCCCATAATGACTGGGGTGATTCCGGAGGACAGAAGAGGCTGTAAAAACTCTTCCATATTACTGTAGGTGCGATGTATGTTTCCTGGCACGACATCCACGTCCCCATAATCAATCCCGCTGCAGTAATCAAAAATGTTGATGTCTTGATCGTGATTATAGGGACGGAGAAGGGAAGAGAAGTTCCGGATGTGCTGCGGGCCAAGCCGCTGGCCTGTACGGTTGGAGGCACCGGTATCAAAAGGCACCCCAAGTACGGCGAAATCCACGTTCTCTGTGGTTTGGATGTGCTCCAGTCTCATGAAGGTCTTCACACCGCAAAAGCGGGGTGAAGCGGAAGAATCTTTTGGTTTATACATCTTATTTGCTCCTTTCTATACCTTTTGAAGTTTACATGGTACCTGAATCTCTGCTTCATACTCGGCGATAGAAGCCTCAAGCAAGGAGAGCCCTTCATCTATCTGTTCTTTGTTTACGGTAAGCGGAGGGATCATACGGATCACTTCGCCTTCGTTTCCGCACAGATAAAACAGCACTCCTTTTTCAAGGCTCTTGTTCAGAATGTTGATGACACCTTCTCCGTTAGGGTCACCCGTTACCGGATCCACAATTTCAATACCGATCATAAGTCCGATCGAACGGATGCTGCCTACAGAGGCATACCGCTCCTTCATCTCCAGCAGGCGGGTCGTGGCATAACTGCCCATCGCTTTTGCGTTTTCCACGAGCTTTTCTTCCTTTAAAACTTCAAGGGTGGCAAGTCCTGCCGCACAGGCGATCGGGTTGCCGCCAAACGTGGTGCCATGGCTGCCGAGCGGCCACTGCTTCATCAGCTCTTTGGAAGCAACGGTTGCGCTCAGCGGGAGACCGGAAGCGATCCCTTTGGCGACTGCCATGATATCAGGAGTAACACCGAAGGTCTGCGCAGCAAACCATTCCCCCGTGCGTCCAAAACCAGTCTGCACTTCGTCAAAAATGAGCAGGATGCCATGTTCGCTGCAAATTTCACGCATCTTTTTCAGCCACTCGGCTGGAGGAACAATATAACCGCCCTCTCCAAGCACCGGTTCAACAATCATGCATGCCACTTCTTCAGGGGTTACCTGATGTTTAAATAGAGTGTTCAGATCTTTTTCAAGTTTGCTTGCGGCATATTCACCAGAATCAGTACCTTCAGGGCAACCTTCAACAGACGCGTAAGGAACCTGATAGGTAAGACCATTCGGCTGCAAAAACTTCCTGTACTTCGCTTTAGAAGTAGTGACACTCAGCGCACCGAGGCTTCGGCCGTGAAAACAGCCGGTAAAGGAAACCACATAGGGCCGGCGGGTCACATGCTTGGCCAGTTTGATCGCTCCTTCAATCGCTTCTGTTCCGCTGTTGGCGAAAAAGAAGCAATCAAGTCCTTGCGGCAAAACCGTCGTGAGCTCTTTGGCGAGCTTCAGAATCGATTCATACATAATGACACCGGAAGGACCATGCATGAGCTCGTCGGCGCCCTTTTTAATTGCCTCCACCACTTTGGGATGCCGGTGGCCTGTGTTCGCTGTGGCTATGCCGGATGTGAAATCCAAATACGTTTTTCCGTCCAGTCCATAGTAGTAACAGCCTTCCTCCTTGACAACAGGAAGGTTCGGATGGTCCTTTGCCATCGTCGGAGCCAGCAGATCGGACAGTTCATTCATCAATTCATTAAGTTCGTTTGGCACAAAACGTACCTCCTTATGTGATAGGTCTTAAGAGGAAACTTGCAGTCTTGTTCTTTTATCTTGCAAGTTTTGTGCCAACTTCCTCATGAAATCTCATATTTTTGCATTTTTCGAACGACTGATGGCTGGCTGATGCCGAGTGCATGGGCCATTTGGGTGGTCGTTTTGTATTGATCTCTGGCTTCCTGAATCATTTGTTTTTCCACATTCTCTATAACTTCTTTTAACGGCTTTGATAGAGGAGCAGGGATAACGGGGGAAGGATAGGATTCTTTGAGATAGTCTGGCAGATGTTCAGTTGTGATGAGAGAGGTGGGGGAGATGACCACGAGGCGTTCCATAAGGTTAAGGAGCTCCCGAACGTTGCCTTTCCAGTCATATTGAAGCAGGTGATGAATGACTGCTTCATCCAGCCGTTTTTCTCGTTTGTATTTCTCCTGCAGCACCTCCAGAATGTAGTGGATCAAGGGAATAATGTCTTCTGTTCTTTGGCGCAATGGTGGAATGGTCAGTGGCACCACATTCAGCCGAAAATAAAGATCCTCCCGGAAAACCTTTTCTTCAATGGCCTTTTCCAGGTCTTTATTAGTTGCAGAAATCAGCCGGAAGTCAACTGAAATCGGCTTTGTTCCACCGACTCTATAAAACTTTTTTTCCTGAATGCATTTCAAAACCTTGACCTGGTGGGCCAGGGGGAGTTCGCCGATCTCATCAAGAAAAAGAGTGCCACCATCAGCCAATTCAGCGAGACCGAGCTTGCCTTTGCGGCTGGCACCGGTAAACGCTCCAGCCTCGTAGCCGAAAAACTCTGCTTCAAATAGAGATTCCGGAATCGCCCCGCAATTGACTTCGATAAAAGGCCCTTGGTTTCTTGCACTTTTGTTATGGATAAATCGTGCGATCAGTGATTTCCCGACTCCCGATTCACCGAGAAGAAGAACATTCACATCCACGTCCGCCACTTGCAGCGAAGTGGTCAAAACATTCTTCATCCCGGCACTGTTGGCAATAATTCCGCTGTCATAAAGCTGGAGGCTTCGCAGGAGGTCAAGTTCACTTTTGACCCGCTCCATTTCTCCTTCCATTGTTTGCAGGAATTTGCGAAGCTCCAACAGCTCTGTCACGTCATGCGAATAACTCACTACCCGAAAGATTTCGCCGTTCTCGTTCAAAACAGGGATCCCGGTCACTAGCAGCTTTTTTCCTTTATTCGTCGTTTGAACAAACGTAATTTTTTTCTTTTCCTTTAAAACCATCGGTGTTGCGATGGGTGTAAACAATCCTTCTGCCGCAAGCTGATAGACTGATTTGCCGAGCAGACTTTCAGAAGTAACTCCGTAAATTTTGCCGGTGGCCTCACTAACCTTCAATATAGTCCCATCCACATTGGTGACCAAAATATCATCCTGAAGAGAATGGAGAATGGCCTCATTTTCATTCCATGACGATAAACTCATGACTAACCGCCTTCTATTATCCGTTTTTGAATAATTATTTATTTCTGAATAGTATAAACGAAGGAATTCAGCCTGCCAACCACTGATTTTCTTTGGTGTATAGGCAATAATCTTCTTTTTACACATACAATAAAAAATACAAATCAAAGAAACGGTAGAAATGAATGACGATATCATTCCAATACATTCGAAAATTTACTAAAATTAAAGGTAAAGGACAGGCAGAGCAGGCAAGAAGAATGAGATGGAGTGAAGAAGATGGAGTATATTGTTTATGATCTGGAAATGACAAACCGGCTGTCGGAAATCATTGAAATTGGGGCAGTGCGTTTGGGATGGATAAATAGTGAATTGGTGGTTTTGGATACCTTTCAATCTTTTGTTCAGCCCAAGATGGATAGTTTAAATACGCGCATTACCAATCTGACCGGGATTACAAAAAAGGATTTGATCAATGCGCAGCCGTTTACTTCGGTCATCAAAGACTTCAGGGACTGGATCGGGAAAAAGGAGTATTATTTGTGTTCATGGGGTCCGGAAGACAAATGGGCACTGATTACAGATTCCACTTACCATAAAACCTCTATTGACTGGATCATCAATCACAATGACCTTCAGTTTTTGTTCAGCCTTCTACATGAAAGCGATAAAGGTTTCCGGTACGGGCTTTCACGGGCGCTGAATAAGCTGCAAATCTCACTGGAAGGTTCCCAGCACAGAGCGCTGGATGACGCGATGAACACCGCAAAAATCTTTCTGGCCATTCATAAGGATATAAATCTTGAAAAAAATCCCCGCTCCTACCTGGAATCCAAAATTTTTGAACCGGAAAAGCTTGTCTATCAATCAAAGGATGAAGAAGAAGACAAGTCATCCTCTCCGTTTGCATCTTTGTCCAATTTATTTGGATAACTTTTAGGATTTCCGGGCATTATATTTATAAAACTTTAGCTTTCCAAACATTCTTCTGATATAGGAAAATACGTTGAGAAAACCGACAGAAACCGACAGAAGAAATAGGGATAAAGTTGCGTAAAACCAGAAAAAGTAAGATATGTCGGCATTTGACGAAATGTTTTTATAGGAAAATGACCTTATATCTCTGATAATAAAGTGGAGGGGGTGATCTAGTTGGAATCCACGTATTATATTACGAACAAGAACAACCAGCTTCTGGAATTAATTAACACTATTGATTATATGGCTACAGAAGCAACGGTAGAAGAATTGGATTGCATTGTGAGGCTAAAAGAAGAACTGATCGCTAAGGATGGTATACATGTGTCACCGGAGCAGTATAACAGTATCATCTCAATCCTGTTGAAATTCGTCCCAACATACATAAAAGAAGTATCATGACCTGCAGTCGTGCCTGCAGGTTTTGTTTTTTTCATAAAAAGAGGGAGCAGCTCAATGGCTGCCCCTTCTTTTTGTTATTCTTTATTTTTTTGCTTTTTTTGCTTCTGGTCTTTTTCTTTCTGGGATTCGGTATCGAAAGTTTCTCGTTGTTCGATTGCTCCCTGTTCAAAAACGTCCTCAACGTTCTCTTTGGTCTTTTCATTGCCTTTTTGATTTTGATTCTTTTGTTCATCTTTCATGGTTTATCCCTCCTACTGTACACTATATAACGTTCCCTCTGAGGCTGTTTATAAACATTCTTCACTATCACAACGGAACGATCGCTTCATTTTTTTTAAAAGTGGATAAGTTTTCAATAGAATAGGGAACCTTTAAATAGTTGACTGAAAACAGAAGAAACATTTGGGAAACTCGGTTTTTGTCTAATTATGGTATAATGGTCTTTGTTCAAAATTTCTGATGATTAGGCGGTGTTAATGATGGACAACAAACAAGAAAAGTCCTCATCCTTTGTTCCCTACATTCCCTCATCGCGATCATTGCCGGAGTTAACTGCAGTTGCTATCATTTTTGGTATCATTTTGGCGATTGTTTTTGGTGCGGCAAACGCGTATTTGGGACTTAAAGTAGGTTTGACAGTTTCCGCTTCCATTCCTGCGGCGGTCATATCCATGGGGGTATTGAGAGGGATCTTCCGAAGGGATTCGATTCTTGAAAACAATATCGTGCAGACGATGACAACAGCGGGAGAAGCGATTGGAGCTGGAGCTGTATTTACGCTTCCGGCCTTCTTCCTTCTGGATATTGATTTATCACAGACGGTTATTATATTTATTGTACTTACCGGCGGGCTGCTCGGCGTCTTTATGATGGTCCCATTGCGTCAGATGTTGATTGTCAAAGAGCATGGAAATTTGCCTTACCCGGAAGGAACGGCGTGTGCCGAAGTTCTGAAGTCCGGTGAAAAGGGCGGGGCCAATGCCAAGACAGTGGCCATCGGATTCTTGTTCGGCGGTCTTGTAAAAGTTTTGGGAGACGGCTTTATGCTCTTTAAAACAGAAATTGAAACGCAAGTGGGCAAACTTAAGAATACAGTGGTTGGTATGGATATATTCCCTGCCCTGCTCGGTGTGGGTTATATTATCGGGCCGCGAATTGCCGGACAGATGCTTGCTGGCGGTTTGCTGGCGTGGATTGTATTGATTCCTGCCATCGCATTTTTTGGTGCAGACAGCACAACGGCTATATTTCCTGCAGAAGATCCGATCGGCAAGCTGGATGCCTGGGGAATCTGGGATAGCTATATCAAGTATATCGGCGCAGGCGCCGTGGCAGTAGCCGGATTGATTACGCTGCTAAAAACGATGCCAACATTGATTTCAACGGCTGCCAAGACCATGAAGGGGCTGTCTGATGGTTCGGTTGGAGAAGGAATTGAGCGTACCGATAAAGATATGCCATTCCGCTATGTTATTTTAGGAGTCGTTGCCCTCGTTATTATTATTGGTGCAGCACCGGTGACAAACGTTGGGTTTATTGGTGCGATTGCCATTGCCATCTTCGGCTTCCTGTTTGTTGCTGTCGCATCCCGAATCGTGGGTATAGTCGGGAGTTCATCCTCTCCGGTTTCGGGAATGACGATCGCTACCTTGTTGATTGTAACTCTCGTATATAAAATAACCGGACTGACCGGCCTGGATGGCATGAAAGCTGCATTAACAGTGGCAGCCATTGTTTGTACAGCGCTGGCGGTGGCCGGTGATATATCACAGGATTTAAAAACAGGTCACCTTGTCGGAGGTACACCTTGGAAACAGCAGGTTGCCATGTTGATCGGTGTTATTGCTTCAGGTCTTGTCATTGGTATTATTCTGATTGTCCTGGATAAATCATATGGTATGGGTTCGCAGCAGCTTCCTGCTCCTAAAGCGGCCATTATGAAAGTGCTCGTTCAAGGGATATTTGGCGGTGATCTGCCATGGAGCCTGATATTTATTGGTGCAGCCATTGCGATTGTTATTGAGTTTCTTGGGTTGAATTCACTCGTTGTGGCCGTTGGTTTGTATCTGCCGGTTCATATTTCAGCGCCCGTTATGTTTGGTGGCGCGGTTCGCTGGCTGGTTGATGTCACTGCGAAAACAAAAGAAGAGCGGCAGGCCCGCGCCGATAGAGGTGTATTGTTTGCTTCGGGTCTCATTGCAGGGGAATCCTTGCTTGGGGTGCTCATCGCTGTGCTTATCTTCTTTAACGTAAGCATCCCGGAAACACCGCTCACAGATAACCGGTCGATTCCATTCCTGGTATTCCTGTCTGTCTGCTGGCTGCTTTATTGGTTCTCCACCCGGACGAAAGCGGACAAGTTAAAATAATGGGTCTTTTTGGATCAAAAAAAAGGAGTGACCAAAACCTTTTAACGATGGTGCCTCAGTTCAAACAAGGTATTCATATGGAAAATCGCAAGGACGGATTTGTTTACTTGATGATTCCAAGAACAAATGCGATTGAACGGCTGTCCATCCGTTTTCTTAAACAGCCCTCCTTTTTTCCAGTCAAACTCGATGAGCTTGGTGCCTTTGTTTCAAAACAAATCGATGGCGTAAAAACCATCGATGAGATCAGCACGAATCTTGAGGCTGAATTTGGAGAAAAGGCTTCACCGGTTGTTCCAAGGCTGGCCAAATTTATAGAAATGCTTGAGGTGAACGATTGGATCACCTGGAGAAGAGAGAATTGATTGATTTCTCTCTTCTCTTTTTTTTGAGTTTCACTGCCACATAACTGCTTTCTGTGATTCATATACATGTGAAAAAGGAAAAGGAGAGTGGTTATGGGGGCGCTGGTCATTGTACTCCTGCCCGTGGCTTTGGTCCTGGTGGGTACAGCTGGACTGATTGGTTCATTTGTGCGGAGGGATACAGGTGATTATGATTTGGAAAACCTGTGGGAAGACCGTTATTATACTGCCGAAGACTACCGCTTAATCGATGAAGAAGACTCCTTGAAATAGGGGTTTTTTTTATGGATCCAAAGTGCTAACTTCTTTTATTTGCGTTATAATAGTAAAACTTGATAATATCCCGGTATGCTGTTTTAATGGATAAGCAAAAGGGAACTCAGAGAGACAACAAAGCAATTTTGACATCTAGGGTCACACAGAAAGAGGAGGATTTTTTTGGGTAACCGAAAAAAGGTCATATACCTACTTGGTGCTGTTGTATTAGTGACAGCATTGTTTTTTATATTTTATTTCGTAAAAGAATATAGTGGTGACCGGGGGAGCGAACATCGAAAATCTCCTCAGGTTCAAGGGAAGGAGCCCCGGCCGAAACAGATCCGGATTGTGGCTTTGGGGGATTCACTGACATATGGTCGTGGAGATCCGAAACGAAAAGGCTACATCGGTCTGGTGAGACAAGGAATGCAGCAAGAGCTTAAGCGTCCTGTCGTTCTCAATAATTACGGGATCAGCGGGCAAAGGTCGGATCAGCTGTATAAACAGCTCAGCAACGGGATGGTATCACGGTCCGTCCGTCAGGCCAATTATATCTTTTTATTTATTGGGACGAATGATTACAGAAAAACCGCAGGCTGGAACTTCAGAAACATCAATCAGCAGGAAATGGCCATCGGCCAAAAAATGCTGTACAGCAACCTTGAGAAGATTACCAAGAAACTGCGCCAGCAAAACAAAAGGGCTCATATTTATATTTTAGGGCTGTATAACCCTTATACCGAAAACTTTTATGATGCGGTTTCGGCACAGGTGATTAAGAAATGGAATATATCCATTCAGGAAATCAGCGAAAAAACCCCTAATTCTACTTATATTTCCACGTATGAGTTATTTAACGGGATTTCGAAGCGGAAATATTTCTCGGATGCCATCCACCCAAATCCCCGGGGATATTACCTGATTGCCCAGCGGGTAATTGGAGAACTGAAGATCAGATGACCATAAGAAAACCGGGCAGGAGAAGCTGTCCGGTTTTTTACATTTATTTTATGGACCTAGCGTTTAATATCATTTTCAAGCTTGCCGTTCATGTCGATCATGAAACCGATCTCCCGGCCAAGCAACTGGCTAAGTTCTTTTGCTTTCTTTTCACTCTCATTTTTAATTTGCTCTATCGTCAACTCACCCTTTAATCGTGAAGAACCAACGATAATACTGAGATCTCCTTTTTCAAAAAAAACAATTCTCATTTCTTATATGCCTCCTATTTAGGAATTTCTGTCTATTCTTTATATATTTCGTCCTAATTCAAAAAGCTGGTGGGGTTATCTATTGAATAAATTACATTGATAATGTTTAATGTTTCTCAGGGAACATGACAAAATTTTTGAAACATTGATACCGGAAGCGTTTTGGAGAGTGATACGTTTGTGCAAATTAAACCACTAGTCTGCCCACGAGAAGTCTCGCACTTTTCGTGGGTTTTTATTTGGGATAAATTTGTTGAAAGAGTGTAATTTTATACCATTCTTTCAGACATATTAGAGATATGGGAGAGATGAAATTATCGGTTAAAATTATTATCGGTCTCGTGTTAGGGGTTTTTGTAGGTTTAGTACTCAACCTGGCATTTCCAGATGCGTTCGGAGGACTCGATAAGTATGTTTTGACGCCCATTGGACAAATGTTTTTGAAGCTCATTAAGATGCTTGTCGTACGTGCAAAAAAAGAGGATGGCGCCCAGGCCCTGAATGGTTTGGGCGTCATTTTTTCTTGTTAATTTTCCGTGAAATCGTAAAATATTGCCTTTTTCACCAAAAAAGGTGATATCATGAGAAATAGAAATGCTTTTGTCAGGAGGAAGTTGGCATGGATCAATTGTGGCAATTAATCGTATTGGTAAGTAAACTGCTATGGGCAAAAGCTGCGGCCGGATATTTTGCATTGGGCGTGCTGGCAGAAGCTGTTTTCCAAAACTTTTGGGTGCAGTTTGTCAGTGCCATCGTATTAGGTATGGTACTGGTGAAACTCATTGAGTTTAGTATTCGATACTATTATTATCATAATTTTGTGCACCGAAAGTTAAAAAACAGCCTGGGCGCACCTGCTGACCTTGATCTATTTTTTCAAACGACGATGAAACGGGATATCTCCAGAGGCCTGCTTCACAATTTGCGTTTTATGCGAAGCCTTTTTTTACAAATGAGAAGAACAGAATTGAGATTGTTCCATACCTATTTGCGGACGAATATAAGGACGCTGAAGGGCGGCAAACCGATCGGTTATGCTGTGGGGATTTTAATTGGTCTGTTTACCAGCTTCGCTATGGACATCCTGAAGATCAATAACCTTGCTTTTTCCCAGGAAAGCACAGTGAAAACCGTGTTGTTTGTGGTTGTCTGGTTTATTATTGTTCATCTGTGGATGAACAAGCGCATCCGTTCTTTTACACAGCTGGATGGCATTGTCCTTGCCTGCTTGAATGAAAAGTTAACCGATCCTTTTGACCCTGAAGAAGAACACGATGAGGACCTGTTATTCGAAGAGAGAATGATGAAAGAGCACTCCTGATGGGGTGCTCTTATTTTGATACGTAGAGATTATCCTTGATCCAAAATCTGTAGGGATACAGTGCTGCTTCGCCGGCATAATCCACGCCAATCCTTGGTCCCGATTCAATGTCTTGTTCTGGGACGTCTCTATATTCTCGTAAATAAAGAGGATCGGAATTGAGTTTTACCCCATAGTCTTCAAGTGTAATACCCATGGCTTTGCACAATTTTCCGGGCCCGTCGGCCAGTTTTTTTAATTCCTTAAGGTTCCAGGCACCATTGTCCATTAACGAAACTGCCATGTTGCGGCGCGTCATCATCAGAGGGATGCCTTCTTTTGGCTCAAGTGCGCGGATTAAAATAGCTTCAGGCTTATGAAGGGGACCTGATACGATGTTAAAACACGTATGCATGCCATAAATAAAATAAACGTACACATGGCCGGCTTCTGCATACATGATTTCTGTACGGGGTGTTCGTCTGCCCCCATACGAATGGGCAGCCCGGTCTTCCGGTCCCAGATAGGCTTCGGCTTCGACGATAATTCCAGATGTCAGCCCTTCCCCCGTTTGATGGACAAGTTCCATACCCAACAGCTTTCGGGCAAGTTGAAGGGTTGGGTATTCAAATAATTCGTTCATTGTTTTCCTCCAATATCATTCTTTTCTTCTATACCCGAGTTCCTGGATAATTATATCTGTAAAATTTTTAATAGACCAAGGAAGGAAGTCAGCGAGCAAAGTAGAATTGTTTAGTGTAAAGACGGGAGGCGAATAACGATGGATGGAAAAGTTAAAAAAACGGGCATCTATGAAAACCTTTCGAAACGACGCTATGAATATTGGTATGTAAGCAAATCGGGACTGAAAACCATGGTTTCCTGGCTATGCTGGAGTGCTCCGCCTGCCGTTTTGGAAGAGTGGAGCAATTCTGTGGCCAAATCGGTATAGGAATGAAACTCACGAAAACTGGAGAGAACTGTAGATAAAAAAGAAAGGATCACTCTAAACAATGAATGTTCCTCAAGGACAATTGCGCAGGGCGGTTGAAAGCAGAAAACAGTTTCTTATCCAGAAGTTGCTTCACCATGGATTTATGATGCAAGAACAGCGGTTGCTGCAGGAGTTTACATTATCCGAACTGGAACGAGAATGGAACTCGATGCAGGCGCAGGACCATGTGAGCCTATAACGCTGCTCAGAAAATTACCAGAATTTTAGGCATTCTGCTGCGAACTTTCTCCCTTTATAATAAAGCAAAGGGAGGGATTTCTTATGAGTCTTAGCGTTGCTGACAAATTGCTGCTGGCGGATCTTACGTTAACGCAAAAATATGCGAAAGAGTTGGTTCAGTCCGAATTGATGGAAATTGAACTGGGTTTAAAAGAAGCGGAAGATGACCGGGTGAAGAAATTGAATGATTTGCTTATGGTTTTACATAAAAAAGGCTATTAACTAAAATAACCCCTTTTAAAAAGAGGGGTTATTTTTTTATGAATCCAGTAATCCTTTCCGGCGCGCTTCCATCCTCCACTCGGCTTCTTTTACTAGCCGTTTCGGAAGTTTGCCTTTATTTTTTAGAAAAGACCAATAGGTTTTGTACTGTTTGGGCCGGACGTTTGGTGACACTTTTCTCGCATATTCCCACCACGTCATTTCATTCGATTCCAGCATAATTAAATACAAATCATCTTCTCTTCTCATGCGTTTCACTCCTGTTATGCATTGTTTCTCTTTTTCTAGCTTTAGTATGCACAATCTATTGGAAAGTAAATCTGTTCCAACAAATTTAGTTTATGCAGCAAGTTATTAACGGTACGGGTCATTTCGTTTTTATTAAAATAGAAGGGATTTGCAAATGGAAGTTGAACTATAACGTATATGCTTTAAACTGAATAACAGAAGATGGAAAAGCAAAGGAGGATGAGGAATGGAACAAATTGTGACGTTTGCCTCACTTTTAACGCCTCTGGTAACGAGTCTCGTACAGCTGTTAAAACGTACTTTCCCTATTCGGAAAAGGTTCATTCCATTAATCAGCTTTTTCATTGGAATATTCATTGGGCTTTTTGCCTATCCCTTCACTGATATGACAGCAGATTTTCGCATTTGGTCGGGCGGGCTTGCAGGACTTGCGGCCACCGGTTTATATGAAGTAGGTAAAAGAGGAACCGGCCGTTTGGGACGAAGCCGGAAAGCCGGATAATACACGTATAACTAGACGACTATAACTATAGTCGTATTTTTTATGAATCTGATCCTTCTTGCAGGGAATCGCGGATATATGAAGTATTTTAGGAGTAAAGAATGGAACGAAAACAAAAAAAGAGGTTTCCTTGTCTTTCATTAAAGGAATAGTTTATCTAACGTAACATTTTTATTAAAAAATTCAGGGTGGTGAACAGATTTGAGATATTATGCAACCAGTTTTTTAATAGTAATGTTGGCAATATTTGCTTCTCCAAGTCCGTTAACAGAATCTTCGGTGATGAAAGAGACCTCGTTCGCGGAACAAAGTGCTCAGGCTGAGGAAGTGTCCTTGACGAAAGCGAAGGCTTTGCAATTATCCCAGGAATTCATAAATAAACTACAAACCAAAACAGACAGCCAGTACAGAGTAAAAGATTATTCAAGCAAATCAGAACTGATCAAGGATGTAAGGCATGTTGCCTCTAAACAAATGGCAAGTGATTATGTAAATGGACTGTTTGAAGAGAAAAAAGGAAAGCTATACGTTGTTCCCGCTGATCTTCCTCCATGGGTGGAAAAAGGCCAAAACTTTGAGTTGAAGAAGTTAAGTGAATCATCGTATCATCTTGTTCAACATAACAAAAGCGATTTATATGGGGAGTATAGTATAACACTTGGATTTGAAAAAGTTAATAGCCATTGGGTCATTACTTTTGCTTCAATTTCATAATGCCAAAAGCCGCATGGTCAAGTACTCCATGCGGCTTTTTATGTAATGAAAAATGGTAGGAATATCATGGTTCTAAAAAAAAGACCGGTGGAAGATTTAGAATTGAAAACGCTTGAATTTACGGTGGGCATAAGACATTTCATCATAATGCAAGCCCGCTCTGGATGTTGGCTTCATTCATTTGTAATAAATAGTAAGAAAAATTCGGGAATGGGAAAAAATCAGAAAACAACGGGGAGAAGAGGGCTTCTCATGAAGAAACCATCTCTTCCACATGCATACGAGGTTAAAAGGGACTGGGGGTGCAGTACCCGCTTTTCCAGTGAATGTTTGTTGTAGAAACAAAATCCCCCGCTCCCCACTCATGGGGATTAAGCGATCTTACTGTTTTGTGGAATTACCAGGTGATTTACTTTTTATCGTCATCCGGTATGGGAAGATAGCGAAAAATGTCTCCAGTCTCAAAACTGTCAACAAGCGTTTCAAGCCAATAATAATACTTCTTTGACTCGTGGATCAGCTCAAAATGGCGCTCTGCTTCGGCACGGATGGCTTTATCCACCTTTGTATGCTGAATCACGGTCTGTAAATCCTTCTCCGACATTTCAATGGCTTCCAGATTAAGTCTCACTTCACGCATCCATTTAATACAGAAAAAGTGAATCAGTGATTTGAAAAAGTTTTTTTCCGCTACAAAAACATCCTTGCGTGAACCTTTTTGCCATGTTTTATGAACCACATTAATCTCTTGAAGTGTCCGTACAGCCGTGCTCATACTCGGCTTGCTCATCTTCAGTGCTTCCTTCATTTCATCAAGCGTCATTGCGTTTTCAAAATACATGGTTCCATAAAGTCTCCCTGCTGAAGGAGTAACTCCATAAAGATCCATCGTTTCTGCAATGGAATGGACAACACAATGTTTCCCTTCGCTCGTTCAATAGCTTCCCGAGCCATCTCATTATGATCTTGCATTCCAACCATCCTTATTAATTCGTTAAAAATTTTCCTTACATTACCCTGTGTTACATGAATAAATTCTTATGTCAAATGCTCATAAAAAAATCAGATGTAAATATAGATTACCTACATTATAGGGGGGATTTTCATTTTTTATTTCACGGAAATTGAGCGAGGCTTGGGGTTTACAAATGAAAAAAGAGACGTCAAATTATATAATGTTCAAAACATTAAATTAAAATTTAATAAACTAAACTCCTTTGTGTAAATCCTAACAACCTGTTTGGAAATGATGAGTACACTTATAATGTAAAAAACTCCAGTCCGCTTGGACCGGAGTTTTTTATTTTTTACTATAAATATGGGATAATAGATAAAGAAACAAAAAAGTGATCCTTCCTCTTATTAAAAGGGTACCTGTATTTCATAATAGGAAGGAAAGCATTTTTAGGTATTGGACAATGTATGCTTCCTTATTTACAATAGAATTAACCTAGTGATTTGGAGTAACTAAACAATGGAACCCATTACTTTTAAAGATTATTATGATAATACTGTTAAGCTTTCCTTTGATGACCATCCTTTTTCCACTGACCCAAAGCATGTCTGGGTACTGTGCCGTTTTCGCGGGCAATGGCTCCTGACAGAGCATCCGCGGCGGGGAATTGAATTTCCCGGCGGAAAAGTTGAACCGGGAGAAAATGCAGATCAGGCTGCTGTCCGTGAAGTTTTTGAAGAAACAGGGGGACATGTTTCATCCCTTCATTATTTGGGACAGTATAAGGTGGATGGCAAAGGCGGCATCATCATTAAAAACATATATTATGCTACAGTTGATAAATTATTGTTGAAAGATCGTTATTATGAAACTAACGGACCTGTCTTTTTTGAGGAATTGCCGGAATCCTTTGAAGGACAACAAAAGTTCAGCTTCATGATGAAGGATCAGGTGCTCATACAAAGTCTCCAGCATACGAAAGAAAGGTTTTTGTAGAGCCTTCATTGCACAGCCGCATCCCATGGATGTTGGCTGTTTTTTTATTCTGCAAGATTTGTATAGAAATACCACGCGTTGCTAAAGCTGAATTGGGGTACGTGTCCTATAGTGAAAAAAAGGAGGCTTTGACAGTGGATAGAAACAAACAAGAACAGCGTGAAGAAGTAACCAAAATGGTAAAACAGCTGGATCCAAAAAAATTTGAAGTGATCAAACAAACTCTTCCGGTTGTTAAAGAACATGGTGAGGCCATTACCAAGAAATTCTATCAGCGGTTATTCGAAAGTCATCCCGAATTGAAAAATATGTTTAATATGACCCACCAGATTACCGGCCATCAGCCAAAAGCACTGGCAGAGGCCGTGTATGGAGCTGCAGCAAACATAGAAGACCTCAGTCAGATCATGCCTATCCTGGAGAGGATTGGCCAAAAGCACCGAAGTCTGCAGGTAAAACCAGAGCATTACCCCATTGTAGGCGAACATTTGCTGGGGGCAATCAAGGAAATTCTGGGCGATGCAGCGACTGACGAGATTCTTGATGCATGGGCCGATGCTTACCAGATTATTTCAAGTGCATTTATTAAAATGGAAGAAGGATTTTATAAAAGCGCAGAGACCCAGTCAGGCGGGTGGGCAGGATTTAAGAATTTTATCATTGACCGGAAAGTCAGGGAAAGCGAAGTCATTACTTCGTTTTACCTTAAGCCTGAAGATGGACAAGCATTGCCATCATTCCTTCCGGGACAATATATTACAGTGAAAGTTGAAATCCCCCAGGAGGAATATACCCACCTGAGACAGTACAGCCTGTCTGACCGGCCGGGTCTGGATTATTTCCGGATCAGTGTAAAGCGGGAAGGACCAAAAGGCGAAGACATAGGGCCCGGTGTGGTATCCACGGATTTGCATCAGTTATACAATGAAGGGGATGTACTTCCCATTTCTGCTCCTGCCGGCGATTTTTATTTGGATGTTGACAGTAACAGGCCGGTTGTGCTCATCAGCGGAGGGGTTGGTCTGACTCCGGTTACAAGCATGCTGCATACCATCAATGCCAATCAGCCCGATCGAAAGGTTGTCTATATTGAAGCGGCGCAAAATGGAAGCGTCCATGCTTTCAGGGAAGAAGTCCGCAAGGTAAGTGAACAAAATCCAAATATCACATCCTATTTTATTTATACACAGCCCTCAAACGAGGACCGAGAAAAAGAGTATTTTGACCGTGAAGGCTACATTACCCTTGAATGGCTGCAGGAGGTATTGCCCTCAAAAGATGCCCAATTTTACTTTTGCGGTCCATTGCCGTTCATGCAGGTGGTCAACTCTGCACTGAACCAATGGGAAGTGCCCGAAGAGGATATTCACTATGAATTCTTTGGATCATTCGGGAACCTGGAAGAGGCGTAAATACTTGAACCCCTCCGATCAATGAGGAGGGGTTTTGGTCATGTCCGTAATTTAGTTTAAGCGTAAGGGTTACAGTGTCCGGTTCTTGATCAGCTTTTTTTCGAGAGCTTCCACAAGCTGATACATAAGGGTTGCCAGCAAAGCGATAATCAGAAGGCTCATCAATACGAGGGTAAAATTGAATACCTGAAAACCGTAAATAATCAGATAGCCCAGTCCTTGTTTGGAAACAAGGAACTCTCCAACAATGACCCCAACCCAGGAAAGGCCGACATTTACTTTCAATGCCGAGATAATCGCCGGAAAACAGGCGGGGAGGATCACCTCTTTAAAACATTGATACTTTGAACCTCCGAACGACCGGATGACTTTTACATAGTTGGGTTCTACATTTCTAAATGACGTATAGATTACGATGGTTGTAATAATGACAGAAATTAAGATCCCCATTGCCACAATGGATGTTAGATTGGGCCCGAGAGCTACGATAAGAATAGGGCCAATGGCGACTTTGGGCATGGCGTTTAGAATGACAAGGTACGGATCAAGAACTCTGGAGAGAAAGGGGAACCACCAGATCAGGGCAGCGAGCAGGGTTCCGAATAACGTTCCAAGCAAAAACCCAATCGCTGTTTCTGAAAGGGTCATACCAATATGACCGAAAATACTTCCATCCGCTATTTTCTCAGCAAGCAATGCAAGGATTTTCTGTGGTGAACTAAAGAGAAGGGGATCGATCCATTTTTGGTC
Source organism: Fictibacillus sp. S7 (assembly GCF_004127935.1). NCBI lineage: Bacteria > Bacillati > Bacillota > Bacilli > Caryophanales > Fictibacillaceae > Fictibacillus > Fictibacillus sp. S7. The sequence continues at coordinate 4,619,976 of NZ_QJKL01000001.1, forward strand.
TGAGCTGTACTGCCAAAGACCGAAAAAAAGAATGAAAATCAAAAGCTGAGAGAGTCTGACTTTGATTGTTTGTTTGCGCAGGTTCAACAAGTAGTCGGAGTGGGTTTTACTCGGTGTCGTTTTGTTCAATTTGTTCCAACTCCTCCCAAATTTGCTGAAACATCACAGAATAATCAGGATGCTGGCGCGCTTCAAACGGCAGACGCTTTCTCAGATGGCCTGATACCGGAAACGTCCGGAAGATTCTTCCCGGCTTTGTGGAAAATAAAATGATCCGGTCGCTCATGGCAATCGCTTCTCCAATATCGTGGGTGACCAGAATTGCGGTTTTGCCATGTTCACGCAGAGTAGTAGAGACTAAATCTTCAAGTTTTAGTTTGGTTTGATAGTCAAGTGCGGAAAACGGTTCATCCAGCAGGAGGATCTGCGGGTTGGTTGCGAGTGTGCGGACCAATGCCACACGCTGTCTCATGCCGCCGGACAATTCATTTGGGTATTTATCCAGGGTGTCGTATAAGCCGATTTCGCTCATCAGGGATAGGGCATATGAGGTCCGCTCATCGTTCAGACAACCTTGCAGTTTTAATCCTACCAAAATATTGTCTTTGATTGTCTTCCAGGGAAACAGGTAGTCTTGCTGAAGCATATATCCAATTTTCGCATGGGGTTGTGTAATTAACTGATTTTTCAAGGAAACTGTGCCGTTCGTTGGCTGTATTAGACCCGAGATGATGGAAAGCAGGGTGGACTTTCCGCATCCACTCGGTCCAAGAAAGGAAACAAACTCTCCCTCGGAGACAGAGAGTGTAATGTCTTCTAATGCAGTCGTGGCCGTTTGCTTGGAAAAGTACGTTTGACCGATCGATTTTAATTGTAAGAAGGCCACTATGATCCCTCCATCGTAATTTTATGATTTATTTTGTGGCATCACGGGAAAAGGTGGTGTTAACCAGTTTCTTGTAATCGGCTTTTTTCGGAAGCTCTCCCGCTGCTTTCATGACCGACTGCAGGTTATTCCAGGCATCTTGTTCGAGGATCGGATTTACCGCATAGCTGTGCTGACCTTTGTAGCGGTCCACAACCTTTTCAATAAGATCAACGGGTGTGTCTTCAAAATACGGAGCGATCAGTTCCGCCGTTTCCTTTGCCGTATGTGTTTCTACATAAAGCTGCGCCTTATAGATCGCTTTGGTAAAGCGTTTGAGCACATCCCCATTCTTTTTCATATAGCTTTGTTTGGACATATAGGATGTATATGGCAGCTTTCCGGATGCTTCACCGAAGGAGGCCACCACATGGCCGATGCCTTTTTGTTCAAACAGGCTTGCCTGTGGTTCAAACAACTGCACATAGTCCCCTGTACCGGAAGCGAAGGCGTTTGGGAGCAAAATGCACCCTTTGTTCCTAATTTTTAATTAACCCTAACATCTACCAACTCTTCAAATTTAATTCTATGTACTTCATCATGTTTATCGACTATTCGTAATTCCTTTTTACAGGATCAATATAATGAACTTTACCAATCATTAAATGAAAATCATCTTTGTTAAAGTATGTTAAGCATAAATATTGATTAGCAGCCATAACATCACAAATTGTATCTTCCATAACTTGTACCTGTTGTTCATCTAGTTCTGGTTTCTTTTTCTTTGAATCATTCCAATCAAATTCTTTTATTTTTTTCACATGCTCAGGCATAAGCATTCCTTGCCATTTCATTTTTCCTCGGTCACGAATCAATTTCATCACCATCCTTATGTAAATATTGTATACGAACACACGTTCCTTTATCGCTGGAAAAATAAACAATTTTACCAATTCGATTGTCAAAGGCCGTTTATTAATAATGAAAAAATGTTATGCATATACATTAAATGGGTGATGTTATGGAAATTCAATATCGGGGTAAAAGGTATGACTTTGTTTGTAGTAAAAATGAGGTAAAGCTTGTAGATAAGTCAGACCAAGAAATCAAAGTAGATATAAATTTTATTAAGGAGCAGGAAGCTCAACGAAAAGCAGAGGAAGCGTTAAAACAATTCTGGTCAAATATAATTCCTGAGTAATTAAAACCAATATCTCCATTAACAATCACTTGTCAAAAGTGATTTTTTCTTTTTGAATTTATTATTAGGCATACACTTTTAGACAACGGGGGAATTAATCATGAAAAGAGTGTGGTGTCTCTATCGTGTTTCAACTAAACAACAGGTAAATACAGATGATGATATCCCTATACAAAGAAATGCATGTTGTCAGTTTGTTGAACAACAAAGTGATTGGACAATTACGAATGAATTATATGAACGTGGCGTTTCAGGGTGGAAAAAAAGAGTTGAAGATCGAGACGCTTTAAATACGATTAGAGAAGCAGCAGTGGCTAAAAAATTTGATGTCTTATTGGTATTCATGTTCGATAGGTTGGGACGTAGGGAAGATGAAACACCTCTGATTGTAAATTTCCTAAATGAGAACGGTGTGGAAGTGTGGTCAGTTCAAGAAGGTAAAAAGAAAATGGATAGCCATGTTGATAAGCTAATTAATTACATTAGTTTTTGGCAGTCATCTGGTGAGAGCTTAAAAACCTCAATACGAGTAAGAGAATCCAAAAAACAATTAAGCCAGCAAGGTTATTTCCAGGGGGGCAGGCCTCCCTATGGATATGAACTATATGCAACAGACCAAATTCACTGGAAGAACCCGGAACGAAAAATAAAAGAACTAAGGCCAGATAAATATGAAAGTAATATTGTTAATATAATATACGATTTATATGTGAACAAAAATTTTGGGAAAAGACGGATAGCTGGGTATTTAAATGAGAATTTGTTTAAGACCCGTGAAGGTAAAAAATTTAGTGTTAGTACGATCCACAGGATTTTAACGAATCCAATATACGTTGGATATAGGAGATATAAAAGCTTTGATTTTGAAGAAGGAAGTACTCAGTCATATAATAAAGGATTGCATATAATTTCATCTGAATTGTTCGAAAGAGCACAACAGATAAAAGAGGCCAAAAATAGAATTTTAAAGAAACAGGATAAGACTAATATACCTACAAAAGGAAGGTTGTTATTTTCAGGTATAGCTAAATGCATGTACTGTAATTCAAAACTTACAGCTCATTACCTGTATAGAAAGTCAAAAAGAAAAAATGGAGAAGAGTATAAAACAATAATTTATCGGTACACTTGTCCTTTAAATACAGGCCATGACTCGAAACATGAACAATATGTCTGGGGAGCAGTTAAGTACGATAAAATAATATTGGACGAAGTGAAGCACGTTTTAAGTTTTTTTGATTTAGTAGAGTTCATTGATAATGATATAGGAATTAAGGGGAAGTTATTACAAACGAAAGAGAAAAGTTTAAAAAATCTAATTAAAGAAAAGTCGGAACTACAAGAACAGTTACAATCTCTGAATATGGAAATAGTAAGTGCGTTGTCAGGGAATAGCGACTTTACACCGAAACAATTATCAAAAGCAATTAGCGGTATTGAGGAGAAGCTTCAAGAGAAAAGTTCGGAGATTGAGTATCTTAAAAAATCTGTAAAACAATTAAAACAAGATATAAGAGAAGATGATGGAAGTCTGGATCAAATTTTAACAAATTGGGAGTCCCTGTTTGATAATGCTGACCACGATAGAAAGAAAGTGTTGCTTTCAAATCTTATTGATACTATTTATTTAGGGAAAAATAAGGTTTCGATAAAATTTAACATTTATTTAGAAGAAATAATAAATCATTATAAAGAGAGTTGTAAACAAATATGAAGCTTTCAATAGAGGAAGTTTTAAAATTAAATGAGGAAAATTTGTACGATTATTTTAAAGGATATGGAAGATATCATTTGAAACAGGAACAAGGTAAAGTATAGAAACATTTCTTCCAATGGAAAGTTTCGATTTCCTGTATTCGAAGAGTGGATTGTATAATTATATTATTTATTTTTATATTAAAGATTGTATCTGTGCAGAATCATCCACACAGATACTTTTTATTATGCTAATGACTGAGCTGATTCGTGAATAACCACTTCTTCAACAGGCCTTCCAGTAATCTTACTTACTGCTTTATAAGTTTCAAGTGTATTGTTTCCTTGAGTACATTCGACCATTACATCATACTTCTTAATGTGCTTTGATTGTTGTGGTCGTTTGTAGTTGTTCTGAATCACTTTATCAAGATTCTTGAAATCATACACAATGTCTCCAAATGAATTATATTCCTGAAGAATGTTAGGAGCACCATATTCTACTTCTGCCTTTTCTTTATCTTCCCAATAGAACACAACATTTGTTCCACCAGCAAAGGCCATATACGTTACAGATGAGTAATCAGAAATCAATACTTTAGAGTTAAGCAACGCTTCCTTAATGTCACCATCATAGAAACTTTCCTTGTTCTTATCATAAATATCCTGAAACTGTGTCTCAAGAATATTCTTTGCTTTCGGGTGTAATACTACATTTACCTTCTTATCTTGATAAAAAGGCTCTCGTTTAATCGTCTCAATGAAACTTAAATAACGGTCAATGTAGCTACCTTCAGTTACTTGACCTGTTAAATCCCAAGGTCTCCATGTAAGCAAGAATGTAATTTCATCCTTCTTTTGTTTCCTTGAATCAACATACAAGTCCAGGTTAGGCAATCCAGTAAGAATCATATCTTGCTCTTCATAGTTGGATTTACGTGTAAACAATCTCTTCTCATACTCTGAATTAACAACAATGTAATCAGGTGAAATAGGAACTTTCTTGTTGTAGTATCCTCTTTCAAACAAGTCAGTCGCTAAAGAAACTCCATGCTGCAAGAAAATCTTATTATCATTCTCAAGTATTTTCTTTTTCAACAGTGAATCATTATCATATAATCTTCTCTGAATATGTGTAACCAGGTCAGATGAAATGAAACTGTTCGCAAGGAAAACATGATAAAATGCTTTGATACTATTCTTAGCAAAAAGGTTGTTCGGGTAGTATTCCTTCAGTGAATTGTATTGTGGGTTATCCTTGTCGAGTATGTAAATACTCTTTTCATTCTGTGTAACAGCATGTTTGAATAACTCAAATCCTGATTCTGAAGCTCCCTGGGCAAACTTCTCAAAGTAAATGTCATACACTTCTTGGTTTCGTCTGAACCGACTTGCTACGTATGCAATTTTCTCTTTCAGTGGGATCAATTTATTAAGAATGGATGATACAACAAGCACATACTGACCGCTTATTGATTTTCTTACATACATCTCTACATCTGTTCCCCATACTCTAATTGACCGAGTATTGTATACGAAATGATGTTTTCCTGCTTTGCTGCTGGATCTAAATTTGAAGGTGTAATAATAGTTCCCATGCTCATTAACAACTTTAACGAACATTGGTACATTGATTTCACTTGATTCAAGGTAATGCTTATAGATTTCTTTAAGTGGAATAAGAACGAAATACGCATGAACCAGGAGTGACAACTTACCCGTTCTCATTGCAAATTTACTTCTAATGCTCTTTGGAAATATGAATCGTATTCTATAATTACAAGTTTTCTTGTAACCTAATGATAACTGTGTGTCTTTGAAATCATAATCTCTGAATCTCATAACTCCAAAGAACACCAATGAGGAAAATATCATCATTGCAAATGTTAAAAACATCGGCAATTTTTCAACTTTATCTGCGATTTGGCTGTGTGTAAGTCGAGGATGAGGCTTACTTCTAACAAATGAAACATTGTTTCTTGCGTCACAATAGAAGATGATTTCGTCATTACCATACGGAACTACATCAATTACTTCCATCGGCTCATGGTCATATGTCTTAGCTTTACTTGCCCCATGATCTTTATACAAATAATACTTCTTGTTATGCTTCTTTTTTACCAAACTTCTCTTACCGTTGAAGTCACAAAAATCACCTGTAAGTAAGTTATTCTCTATAAATATGACTTCAGACGGATTTTCTAAAGGCTTAACCCCCATAAAACCCCTCCCAATTGTCGAAAAAGCACTTTTTTAATCATACTATTTACCCGATAATTGTCAATAGATGAAGGGATGGTAAATCTTATCTGCTCTCAATCTTTCTTCACAAATTGTTTTAACTAAGTCATAGCCATTCGGTAACAAGTTTCCATTTTCATATTCACCTAAATCATGATCTAGGGAAAGAATACCTACCTTATTGTTCCGTAGGTATGCTAATGCTTCTTCATATGTTCTTGCTATTGAGTATCCATCTGGACAGTCTCTAAGGTTATCTACATATAGGTTCATTATTCACCGCCATTTCTCCACATAATGAAGTTTTATCGAACTGGTTTTACTGTTACCGTTGCGCCATCAAAGTGAACTTTAATCAGTAATTGGAACGATGATTAGTGTGGTATAATCAGGTGATTCTCTCCAGCTTTGAATAGATGCTTTAAATCCTTACCTAAGAGAATAGACGATTTACCACCACCATTTATATTAACCTTCAAAAAATAAAGAAAATCTAATCTTAAAAGGAAATCGTCTGATTTCCTTTTATTTGTTGGAGTTACATGTAGTCTGTAAAGTATCTAATCGCGAAGGCGTTTGGAATGTTGGCATAGTCGATGTTCTGGATCAGCTTCATGTCTTTATGAGGATCAATTCCGTGCTTCTTCAAGCTGAACTCACCTGCCATCTGTGGCATTCCGCCTTTGCGCTGTCCGAGGAAGGTGCTGCCTTTGAGCTGATTCCAGGAAAAATAATCCGGCTTTTTTCGGGCTACTAGGAAGGTTCCATCCGTTTGGGTAAGCTGTGCAAAGTTAATGACAGGATCGCTCGTTCCCTGGGCACCTACATAAATGGACGTTTCAGAGCCGACTAGGGCAATATCTGCTCCGTTGGACAAAAGCGTCGTCATGGTTTTATCTCCGCCCCATGTGGTCTTTAAGTCCACATCAATGCCCTCGTCTTTAAAGAAGCCTTTTTCAATCGCAACATATTGGGGTGCATAGAAAATGGACCGGGTTACTTCAGCCACCCGAACCTTATCACGCTTTTGTTTTTCCGAGGTATCGGAAGAACATGCCGACAACAGCAGGCATGCCGTCAAGATCAGTGAAAAGAAAAGCATAAGCTGGGCTTTTATACGTTTCAAATCGTTAGCCTCCTTTATATTCGAATGAAGGATAAAGTTTCATGTAATACTTTATATGTGAATGGTAAAATTGTGTGTTGGCCTAAATAAGAAAAGGGGGAATTTATGTGCTGGACAGCAGCCTGATCACTCATGCCCAACGGTATCCTTCTCCACATCCACAGATTACGTTATTCAGAATCTCTTATAAGAGTGAAGGGTTGACCGTAAAAGGGCTTCTGGCCATTCCCAAGAACAGCGGGAAAGACATGCTGCCTGGATTTTTGTATTTGCGGGGCGGCATAAAAAAAGTGGGAATGGTACGGGTTCCGCGGATTATTCAGCTTGCTTCCCAGGGATTTGTTGTGATAGCTCCTTTTTATCGTGGAAATGAAGGGGGAGAGGGCAGAGAAGACTTTTGCGGAGAAGACCGGCAGGATGCGTTCCATGCCTTTGAAGTTCTTCGTTCTTTATCCATCGTTGATCATGATCAGCTTCATATTTTTGGATTCTCCCGTGGCGGGCCGATGGCCTTCTTTACGGCACTGAAGTATCCAGAAGCACGTTCTGTAGTCATTTGGGGAGGGGTTTCAGACATGGCCCTGACCTATGAAGAGCGGGTAGATTTGAGAAAAATGATGAAGCGTGTCATCGGGGGAACACCATCGAAAGTTCCGGAAGGCTACAGGACAAGATCGCCTGTTCATTATTGTGAAGGACTTACTGTCCCGCTTCTTTTGATACATGGCTGCAAGGATGAGAATGTCAGCATTACACATTCGTTAGTGTTAAAAGAATGCCTGGATCCGAAGGGAATGGTGGAAACCTGGTTTTATCCCCAGTATACCCACCACTTCCCGCCCCAGGAAAACAGGAAGATTACCTTTGCATTTTGTGAGTGGATGAAAACCCGAAATAAAGAAAAGCCGGAGCTGTCACCGTTGTGACAAATCCGGCTCTTTTACGTTCAGCATGGATTTCATGCTATTTTCAAAAAGGTCGATCTGCTTGCCTGTTTGCATAAATCCGTGAGTCAGAGTAATCGCAGAAATCGCAATCCCGTCCAGAAAGCTAATCATGAACCGGCTCATGTCATCGATGGATACAACAGGATCAAATTCACCGTTTTCGATACCTTTATGAATCAAGGATGAAAAAATTCCGGCTGCTTGCTCATACCGGTTTTCGATATATAAGCGACAAAGGTGTCGTTTGCAACATTTTTTTGGAAAATAAAAACCGCTCCCTTAAAGGAAGCGGTACAATTGGATATATTCTTATTAGACGAGCGGGCCTGCACCTTTAATTTCAGCAGGAACATTATTGAACTTTGAAAAATTATCATTGAACTGAGCAGCAAGCTCTTTGGCTTTCAGGTCATATTCTTCCGGGGTGCTCCATGTTTTCTTTGGCTGGAGCACCTGATCAGGAACACCTGGGCAGTGAATCGGGATGTTTAATCCAAAGATCGGGTCGGTTACTGTTTCCACAGATTTTAACTCACCCTGAAGCGCTGCCTGGACCATGGCTCTTGTATAGGAAAGGTTCATGCGCTTACCTGCGCCGTATGCCCCTCCGGACCAGCCGGTGTTCACAAGGTAAACTTCTACTTCATGGTGATCGATTTTTTCGCCGAGCATTTCTGCATAAACCGTTGCCTCAAGCGGCAGGAATGGAGCACCAAAGCAAGTGGAGAAGGTGGCCTGAGGAGACGTAATTCCACGCTCTGTGCCAGCAAGCTTACTTGTGTACCCGGACAGGAAGTGGTACATTGCCTGTTCCTTCGTCAGTTTGCTGATCGGAGGCAATACTCCGAATGCATCAGCTGTCAGAAATATGATGGTGTTCGGGTGTCCGGCAACACTTGGCTGTATGATGTTTGGAATCGCCTGAATCGGATAAGCTGCTCTTGTATTTTCGGTCAATGAGCCGTCATCATAGTTTCCTTCACGTGTCAAATCATCCAGGACGACGTTTTCGAGAACGCTTCCAAATCGGATAGCATCCCAGATTTGCGGCTCTTTTTCCTGAGAGAGGTTGATGGTTTTGGCATAGCATCCGCCTTCGATATTAAAGACGCCTGTATTGGCCCAGCCGTGTTCATCATCTCCGATCAGCGAGCGGTGAGGATCAGCGGAAAGAGTCGTTTTACCGGTTCCGGATAAGCCGAAGAAAAGGGCGACATCGCCTTCCTGTCCGACATTTGCCGAGCAGTGCATGGAAAGTATCCCTTTTTCGGGAAGGATATAGTTCATAACTGAAAAGATCGATTTTTTGATTTCACCGGCATATTCTGTGCCGCCGATCAAAACAATCCTTCTCTCAAATGATATAATAATGAAAGTTTCTGAATTTGTGCCGTCTACCTCAGGATCAGCCTGGAACCCGGGAGCGGAGACCACGGTAAATTCCGCATCCAGTCCCTTTAGCTCTTGAGCTGTAGGGCGGATAAACATTTGCCGGGCGAACAGATTATGCCAGGCGAATTCGTTCACGACCTGAATGGGTAGGCGATAAGCATGATCAGCGCCAGCAAAGCCTTTAAACACAAAAAGTTCTTCTTGCTGGCCTAAGTAATGAAGTACTTTTTTGTAAAGCTTATCAAACTTTTCTTCATTAAAAGGCTTATTGATTTTGCCCCAGTCTATTTTTCCGCTTGAACTGGCTTCGTCCACGAAAAACTTGTCTTCTGGAGAGCGTCCAGTGTATTTTCCAGTTGTGGCTCTGAGAGCACCTGTCGAAGATAAAATCGCTTCGTTGCGGAGCAGTGCTTTTTCAACAAGCATAGGTACTGGGAGATTTTCATGAGTAGCTGCGCTGTTTAGAATATCATCTAAAGTCGTCGTTGAATCAACCGTATTCATGTTCGCAAAACCGTCCTTTTAAAGAATATATTAATCACCGTCAACATGACTAAATTTGAAATTAGTATAGCACATTAAAATAAATAATGTATACTATTTTATTTAACATTTTACGATTTGGTTCGAAAATCAGGCATTATCCTCTGATCAGCACTGGCAAACATTATTATCAGACATAGTGACGCTGAAAATTTCTATCTGGATGAGGGAGGGATGCCATTTCAAGTTGACAGGTTTGTCGAACTGCGCTATTATATTTCGGGAACGGCTACTCTTATTCCGAGTAGGTGGAGGGACAGGCCCTATGAAACCCAGCAACCGACACTTCGTGCCAAAAAATGAAGTGAAAAGGTGCTAACCTGCAAGGTGAACAAGCCTTGAAAATAAGAGGTGAAGGCGTAGATATAAGACCTTTTCCCTCGTGTATGATGATTTAGGGAAAGGCTTTTTTTATGTCTCAAAATGGTTTGAACCTGAATATTTTACAAAAACAAAGTATCCATATAGGAATGAGTACCGTATCTTATAAAAATATTGCTCTATGCGTTAAATAGAGAAGGAGGATCTCAATTGTCTAAAAGTCGTCGTCTTTTTACATCTGAATCAGTTACAGAAGGGCATCCGGACAAAATTTGTGACCAAATTTCCGATGCGATCCTGGATGAAATCCTGGCTAACGATCCAAATGCCCGTGTAGCTTGTGAAACTTCCGTAACAACCGGACTTGTGCTGGTTGCAGGGGAAATTACTACATCCACATATGTTGATATTCCGAAAGTGGTTCGGGAAACCATCAAAGAAATCGGTTACGACCGCGCGAAATATGGTTTTGACTCCGAAACGTGTGCGGTTCTGACATCCATCGATGAGCAGTCTGCTGATATCGCGATGGGGGTTGACCAGGCGCTTGAAGCTCGTGAAGGTTCGATGACGGATGAAGAAATTGAAGCAATCGGTGCTGGTGACCAGGGTCTTATGTTTGGCTATGCCAACAACGAAACACCTGAACTCATGCCGCTTCCGATTTCATTGGCACATCGCTTGTCCCGCCGACTGGCTGAAGTGCGCAAAACGGAAGAAGTGCCTTACCTTCGTCCAGATGGTAAAACTCAAGTAACGGTTGAATATGATGAGGATGACAAGCCGGTTCGTATTGATACGATTGTCATTTCAACTCAGCATCACCCTGAAATTTCACTTGAACAAATTCAGGCGGATATTAAAGAACAAGTAATCAAGCCTGTTGTACCTGCAGAATTGATTGACGAAAATACAAAGTACTTCATCAACCCGACAGGCCGTTTTGTAATTGGCGGACCACAAGGGGACGCCGGTTTGACTGGCCGTAAGATTATTGTTGATACGTATGGCGGATATGCCCGTCACGGTGGCGGAGCATTCTCCGGGAAAGACGCGACCAAAGTAGACCGTTCTGCAGCATATGCAGCACGTTATGTTGCGAAAAACATTGTTGCATCCGGTCTTGCTGACAAAGTTGAAGTTCAGCTTGCCTACGCTATTGGTGTAGCTCAGCCTGTATCCATTGCTGTAAACACGTTTGAAACAGGAAAAGTTTCTGAAGAGGTATTGGTTGATCTTGTGCGCAAGAACTTTGACCTTCGCCCGGCAGGAATCATCAAAATGCTCGATCTTCGCCGTCCGATTTACAAGCAGACAGCTGCTTATGGACATTTCGGCCGTACAGACGTTGAGCTTCCTTGGGAAAAAACAGATAAAGCAGAAGCACTTAAAGAACAAGCAAACGCATAATAAAAAAGCCGGTCTTCCATTGGGATTCCCACTGGAAGGGCCGGCTTTATTTTTTGAGCGGCAGATCAGGAGGCTTATGCTCCAGGGATTTTATGAATACAGGAAATTTGAGGATTGTTGGCAGATTGAATCCTGACTGGAAAGTGGGATTTATTTCTTTTACAATCATCAAATCGTGTTCCTGTAGCGCTTTTTTCATGTAACCCCTCCTGAACATTATAAATGGTTGGTAACGAGATAAGAATTAACCAAGAAAACGGAAAAGATTCCTGAACTGATTCCCAGCATCATGCCTGCGAGGACATCTGTGGGATAATGCAAGCCAAGGTACATCCGGGAGATTCCGACAGAGAAGCCCAGCGGAACAAGAATCCAGAGCAGACCGGGGTGGATCAGGGACAACGGGATAATGACGGAGAAGACCGCTGTTGTATGCCCGGACGGAAAGGAATGGTCTTTCAGCGGATGACTGAAGGTTTTTGTACCCGGTATCATGAGGTATGGGCGCTTGCGGGGATAGCATTTCTTGGAGATGGCCACAGGGATATGGCTGAGTACGAGAGACAGGAAACCTGCGGCAGCAAATATTCTTGCATTATCAGGTGCAAAGAGCAGTACGAGAAGAGTGGTAATGATCGTGGCAGTTGCACCTCCAAAGTGGGTAATGGCGTTAAAGTACTTGTCCAACAAACGATGCTGCAGCCTGCTGTTTACCCATTTGAATAACCTGCATTCTTTTTCATAAATCCACCCGGTCACTCTCGCCATAAACATCCTCCTGTCTTAATGCTGATTTCTCCTTAAGCATACAAGTGGATGTTTGTCCCGATTTTAAGGAAGTATGAAGAGTTTGTAAAAATAAAAAACCACTGATGAATCAGCGGTTTTAAGAAAGACTGTCAAAAAACGGTTTTTCGGTCGCGTTCTTCTTTCAGAATTTCCACAGCCTCCCGGAACCTCATGGAATGGATAATTTCACGTTCCCTCAAGAAACGGAGACCGTCATTGAGATCCGGATCGTCCGACATGTCAATCAGCCACTGATAGGTGGCGCGTGCCTTTTCTTCAGCTGCTATGTCTTCATAAAGGTCTGCAATCGGATCTCCTTTGGCCTGAATGTAAGAGGCGGTCCATGGAACACCTGCTGCATTATGATAAAAAAGAGCACTGTCATGGTTCGCATAATGGGCATCCAGTCCGGCGTCACGCATCTGTTGAGGCGTGGCGTCTTTGGTAAGTTTTACAACCATTGTGGCAATCATTTCAAGGTGAGCAAATTCTTCTGTGCCTATATCGGTCAACAGCCCGATGACCTTATCGGGAATGCTGTACCGCTGATTCAAGTAACGCAGAGCCGCCGCAAGCTCTCCATCGGCTCCGCCGTATTGTTCAATCAAAAATTTAGCGAGTCTCGGATTACAGGTGCTGACTCTAACCGGGTACTGAAGTTTTTTTTCATAAATCCACATGGTCACCCTCCAATAAAATTACATTTACACTTGCCACGGCCAAGGCCCTTTGTTCCAGTCCCATGGTGTACCTGAATAGCTGTTTCCGTACTGCTGCATGGGACCATATTGGGATTCAATGGCTTTTTTCAGTTTTTTTCGCTCCCGTGCATAATGATTAAACTGATTAATGCTTGCGGTGTCATTTGGATGGGTATCAAGGTACAGCGTTAATTCTACCAGAACAAAATCCACAGCCTGCAATTCTTCCAGGAGTCTGTAATAGTCGGCAGGAAGGCTATTTTCCATATGCATTAACTCCTCCGATCATAAGGGTTTTCATAATAATCGTAGAACGCCGGCCAAAGGGTTCCTTTCTGTAATGCTTCCCTTGGGGAAAACTGCGGCAGGTTCGGCGGCTGGAACGTCATATACAGTTGCGGTGGAGTGCGGTAGTACTTTTTGCCGATGGGAGGACAAGGGTCAAACGGACTGTGGTAAGGGGTATAGGATTTTATCGGTTTCAATAATTTCACCTCCAAAAAAAGGGCTCTTACTACTTTATTGAACAAGAGTAGGAAATATGACTTTAAGGTAAACGCGGCTTCTGGGGTTTATCCATTTAAATAGGAAATCATCTTGTGGTATGATTTATCCAGAACATGCAATATGTACGGAAAAAATTTTGGGATGAATGGAAGGGGAAGCCATGTACGAAGGAATCCATCACGTTTCACTAGTGGTAACTGATTTGAAGAAAGCGTTGTATTTTTATGAAGGCATATTGGGGTTCAAAGCAGACAAAGAGCGCCCGCAGTTTGGTTTTCCGGGCGTATGGTACAATTTTGGCGCAACTCAGCTTCATTTGATCGTAAACCCGCAGGGAAAAGCATTAAGAGGAACGGATGACCTGGATAGCAGGGATGGCCATTTTGCCATACGGGTGACCGATATTCCGGGGTTATTGAAAAAACTGGATCACTTCAAGGTGCCATATCATAATAAACCCGAGAATAAGACTCCATGGCACCAGGTATATGTATGTGATCCGGACGGCAACTTAATCGAGTTTAACGGCGATCGTCAATCGGATTCGGAAAGCGACTTGTAATACTGCCCTTTTTCCTGATATTCACGGCGAATGCGGTTCATATCGGCGATGTCGTCAGCATTTAATTCCCGAATCACTTTGGCTGGACGGCCAAACGCCAGGGAATTTGGCGGTATCTTTTTTCCTGGGGGAACGAGGCTGCCGGCTCCGATAAATGCGCCTTCGCCAATTTCAGCACCATCAAGGACCAGTGAGCCCATTCCGATCAGCGCATTTTTCCGGATGAGACTGCTATGTAAAATAACACTGTGTCCAACCGTCACTCCATCTTCAAGGATCAGGGGGCGGTTGGGGCTTTGGTGAAGAACCGAGTTATCCTGAACATTTACGCCATTGCCGATAATCGTGGGGGAAACATCTCCGCGTATGACAGTGTTAAACCAGATGGAACTGTTTTCTCCGATGGTCACATCGCCGGTAATGGTTACATAATCTGCAATATAGGCGCTTTTTGCAATGACTGGATTTTTTCCATTGTAAGGGTAAATCAAACGTATCACATCCTGTTTTCAAATAAAATCGGGTTTTTAAACTGTTTTTAGCTTTTCATTCTATTCTATCAAAGGATAATTATTTCGAGAAGGGGATGCTGTTATGTGGAAGTGGGAAACTAAGGATGTAGTAAAAGGTGCCGTTATCATAGTCCATGGCGCGGGGGAATATCACGGCCGCTATGAATGGCTGATTCAGCAGTTTAACGCCGCAGGCTTTCATGTCTTAATGGGAGACCTTCCCGGACAGGGAACGACCACCCGCCGCCGCGGGCACATTGATTCTTTTGATGAATATATTCTCACGATAGAAGAATGGATTACAGAAGCTGAGCTGTATTCCCTTCCTGTATTCCTTTTTGGCCACAGCATGGGAGGACTTGCCGCTATCCGTGCGGCAACGGAGAGGAACTTTACCTTAAAAGGCATCATTCTTTCATCACCATGCCTGGGGCTTGCGAGTCCACCAAAGAAGGGAATTGAAACACTTTCCAGGGTCCTGAACACAGTGGCTCCTTCCATCAAATTTTCTGCCAATCTGGATCCTGTCAACAAAACAAGAAATGAACAGGTTCTTCGGCGGGATGCTTCTGATCCGCTGCTGGTGGAGAAGGTGTCGGTAAGATGGTACCGTGAGCTTGTAAGCGCCATGAAAAAGGCTCATCAGGAGACGGACCGCTTTCCGAACGTGCCGCTTTTGGTCATACAGGGAGGAGACGACCGGATTGTGGATAAACGTGCGGTCCGCAGCTGGTTTAACCGGCTTGAACTCCATGATAAAATGTATAAAGAATACCCGGGCTTGTATCATGAAGTGCTGAACGAGCCGGAACGGGATGATGTTTTTAAATTTATGAAATCGTATTTAAATCTTTATTTTTGATTTTGGATGATTGCAAGGGGTGGAAAATTGAAATGAGTGTACCGAATCAACCTTGGGCATTAATGTATCGCATCTATCGCAATGTTCTGCCCGATGTAGCACTTTTTTTAGAGAAATGGCGGGAAAAGGCAGAGACCATCCCCAATGACGAACTTAGAAAACAGGCTCTGATGAGCATTGATACAAAGGAATTCCATTGCCAGGGAGGAGCCATACTGGCTCTTCTGGCAGGTGAACAGCGGCAAAAGGTTATTGAATTTGTGGTAGCCTATCAGACAATCAGCGACTATTTGGATAATCTCTGTGACCGAAGCACTTCACTTGATCCCAAGGATTTTGAAGCGCTGCATGAATCAATGATTCATGCGCTGACACCGGGGGCTGAAAGGAAAAATTACTATCGTATGAGAGAAGACCAAAATGATGGGGATTACCTTTGGAGCCTGGTACAAACGTGCCAGCGCATTCTTTCGGAAATTCCGCATTATTCTTCCATCGCGGATTCACTGCTTGATCTCGCACATTATTATTGTGATTTGCAAATACATAAGCATGTGATGATTGAGGAACGGGTACCGAGGCTGCAGGCCTGGTACCGCAGCCACAAGGATTCGCTGCCTGCCATGAGCTGGTACGAATTCTCGGCCTGTACAGGCTCGACTCTAGGTATTTTTTGCCTCGTCTCCTACGCTTCGCAGGAAAGTTTGACTGCTGAACAGGTTCAGGTCATTAAAAACGGCTACTTTCCCTGGGTTCAAGGTTTGCATATTCTGCTCGATTATTTTGTGGATCAGCAGGAAGATGAAGAGGGGGGCGACCTCAATTTTTGCTCGTATTATGAAAACGGAAATCAGCTTCTGGAGCGGTTTGGCCATTTTGTTGAACAGGCCGACCACAGCATTCAGCGGCTGCCGGACAGCAAATTTCACAAACTCATCAACAGAGGACTGCTTGGTATCTATCTTGCCGATCAGAAGGTTGACCGCCACCCTGGGATAAAGAAGGCGGCCGGCAAGATCATGAAGATGGGCGGAGGAATAACCTATTTCTTTTATATGAACCGAAGATTGATGCAGCGACTCAAGCCTTCTGTATAAAAAGAGCGGATACTGCACATGCAGTTTCCGCTCTTTATCTTTTTTCAATCGCCACAATAAAAGGAGGATTGTTTTTTTGATTAATAAATCCATATTGCAGGACATGGGCTTTTTGCTGATCCAACTGACTGGCATACTCTAAAACAGCATCCCGTTCTTTCTTTCCTTGTTCATGGCCGTGGTAGATGACCAGTACGGCGATTCCCCCGGGAGCAAGCAGCTCATAAAGCTGTTCCAGTGCCTCTATTGTGGAATCGCTTTGTGTAACAATCTCTTTATTTCCACCGGGCAAATAGCCGAGATTAAAGATAGCAGCTTTAATCGACCCGTGGTATTCCGCCGGAATGGCAGATGTCATCGTATGGTGGCCGGCGTGAAAAAGGGTTACATTGTCAAATGCCTGTTCTTCCAACAGACGGCGGGTGGTGTTTTGAATCGCCAGTTCCTGAATGTCAAATCCAAACACACGGCCTCTCTTACCGACCAATCGGGAAAGATAAAGCGTATCATTCCCGTTTCCGCATGTGGCATCGATAACAGCACTTCCATCTGACGCAGCGGCTTCGAGCAATGTTCTTGCAAATGGCAATATTCCTTGTAGATTCATAGCGGCCTCACCGTTTCTTCAGAATAATATTTTCCCTGGTAACTGTTTCTTCGTTCAAGTTCGCTTTCGATCGCGTTCAGGACTTTCCATTTATTCATGCTCCACATCGGGCCAATCATTAATTCAGGGGGCCCATCACCCGTAAGGCGGTGTATCATCATTTCGGGGGGGAGAATCTCAAGCTGGTCACATACGAGATTAACGTAGGTATCAAAGTCGAGAAACTGAAGCATTCCCTTATCGTATTGCTTGACCATCGGCGTTTTTTTTAACAGGTGAAGCAAATGGATCTTGATGCCCTGTACATCCAGCTTGGCTACTTCTCTTGCCGTTTCCATCATCATTTCTGGCGTTTCCAGTGGAAGTCCGTTAATAATATGGGAGCACACCCGAATATTATGTTGACGGAGCTTTTGCACACCTTCTACATAGGTTGGGTAGTCGTGGGCACGGTTGATGAGAAGGGCAGTCCGTTCATGGACCGTTTGAAGACCCAGCTCGACCCACAGGTAGGTTCGTTCATTGAGTTCGGCAAGATATTCAACCACATCGTCAGGCAAACAGTCGGGACGGGTGGCAATGGCCAGTCCGACGACATCCTTTTGCTCCAGGATGGGTTCAAACATTTCCCGCAGTTTTTCCACGGGGGCATAAGTATTGGAAAAAGCCTGAAAATAGCCAAGGTATTTCCCTTTTTTCCATTTTCGGTGCATACGTTCTTTTACCGTATGAAACTGGGTGATCAAATCATCACGACGGTCCCCGGCAAAATCCCCGGATCCGCTCTGCGAGCAGAAGGTACAGCCGCCGTATGCTGCTTTTCCGTCACGATTTGGACAGTCAAAGCCGCCATCAAGAGGGACTTTGATAATTTTTTCATCAAAACGGTTTCGTAGATGGGTATTCCATGTATAAAAACGCTTGTCGCCAAAATGGGCGGGAACGCTTAGGTCTGGCAATTAGATTCACTCCTTAACTTAACGAAAATGCTCACTATCGCACTATATGCCATTTTAGCATGGGAGAGTCCATTCTCCAACATTCGGTGAGAGGGGAGGAGGAGGCAGGTTTACAATTGTCAGCACGCAGAAAAAGCACTACAATACTTAGGGGTATTCTTTTGCTGAAATGGGGGGCAAGGTATGCCAAAGTCCTTTGGCTGCTGATTATCGGCATGGTCCTGAATGAACAGGATCAACTTTTTTGTGGCAGGTGAATACGATTTACATACATGGCATCTCGGAAAGTCGCTGACTGCTGCGGGAATTGTGCTCATGATCAATTCGGGCGCCGTGGTGCTGGGCAATCTGGCTGGCGGCCTGTTGTTTGACAGGCTTGGTGGTTACCGGGCCATTCTTGCCGGAGTTCGATCACCCTTCTTGCCCTTGTTCTGTTAGTGTTTTTCTTATTAGCATGGCACTTACGCAATTGTACGACAGAAAGATTGCTGTCCTCGAGCTTTCGCAGAAAAAGATCGTTTGAAATAAGGAGAGTTGAATGGAAAATTTCATGGCTTTTAATTTTCAGGAACTGCCGTTTGTCATCATTTCATTGGTTATTGCATTTACCATTCATGAATTTGCCCACGCATTTACCGCTTATCTATGCGGTGATCCGACAGCAAAGAACCAGGGCCGGCTTACCCTTTCGCCGATTGCCCATCTTGATCCCATCGGCACCATTCTCTTGCTGATTGCCGGCTTTGGATGGGCGAGGCCTGTTCCGGTTGACCGCCGGAACTTCAAGCGCCCTCACTTATATGGCATTCTTGTTTCGATTGCCGGGCCGCTGAGCAATATATTGATCGCTGTTATTGGCATCATTGTTTTTTATTCACTTTTTACAACGGGTGTCGTGGATGGTGTGTCGGAAAAGGGAATTGATTTTATCGACCGGCTGATCAACATGCTTGTCTATTTAAATGTCTTGCTGTTTGTATTTAACTTGCTTCCGGTTCCGCCGCTTGACGGCTATCGCGTTCTCGAGGACCTTGCACCGGATAGAGTCCGGGCGAAAATGATGAAATATGAGCATTTTGGGGTCATCATTTTCCTGGTTCTCGTTTTAACACCGCTCGACCGTTACACCATCTATCCGATTTTCAATACCATCGTGCCTGCTGTCGCCAATACGGTGGATAACTGGATTCGTCCTTTCTTTGAATCTGGTATATAACTAGGAAAATAGGGCTAAGCTACACTTGACAATTTGCTTTGGTATTCATAAAATACAAGTTAAATATGGTAAATTACGATGATAAGGACTAGTAAAAAAGCAGAAGGAAGCAGAGAGTTGACGGATGGTGCAAGTCAACCCCAAACCTTTTTGAACTCGCCTTGTAGTTGCGGAAGTGAACATTTGTAGCTTCTGTCGTGCAACCCGCGTTAAGGGTCCAATGAGAGAGCGTGGCACGTTTGCACGCTAATGTGGGTGGTACCGCGGCAGGTTAATAAGTATACACAACCTTTCGTCCCTGAATGTGTTTTAGGGGCGGAAGGTTTTTTATTTTGTCTTTATTACTTTAAAGGGTGAATGATAGTAACAGGGAGGAAAAGACAGTATGCATTACGATCATCGAAAGATCGAGCCGAAATGGCAGAAATATTGGGAAAACAAAAAAACATTTAAGACCGAAGAGGATTACTCAAAAAAGAAATTTTATGCCCTGGATATGTTTCCTTATCCGTCCGGTGCCGGACTTCACGTTGGCCATCCGGAAGGCTATACAGCCACTGACATCCTTTCACGCATGAAGCGTATGCAGGATTACAATGTACTGCACCCTATGGGGTGGGACGCATTCGGATTGCCGGCCGAGCAGTATGCACTTGATACAGGAAATGATCCGGCTGAGTTCACCGAAAAGAACATAAATACCTTCCGCAGACAGATCAAAGAACTGGGCTTCTCCTATGACTGGGACCGTGAAGTCAACACGACTGATCCGGAGTATTACAAGTGGACCCAATGGATTTTTATCCAGCTGTATAAAAAAGGATTGGCGTATGTTGACGAAGTACCTGTGAACTGGTGTGAGGCGCTGGGGACAGTCCTTGCGAACGAAGAAGTCATCGATGGAAAAAGTGAACGCGGAGGCCATCCGGTTGTCAGGAAACCGATGAGACAGTGGATGCTGAAGATTACAGCCTATGCAGATCGCCTTCTTGAAGATTTGGAAGAGCTGGATTGGCCGGAAAGTCTGAAAGAAATGCAGCGCAACTGGATCGGCCGTTCGGAAGGTGCTGAAGTTCATTTTGACATTGACGGATATGACAAGCAAGTAACCGTGTTTACAACACGTCCGGACACCCTGTTCGGAGCGACCTATCTTGTGCTTGCTCCTGAGCATGCATATGTCAATGAGATTACTACAGAAGCCCAAAAGCAGGCTGTCGAGCAATACAAAAATGAAGTGGCTACTAAGTCTGACCTTGAACGCACCGAGCTTTCCAAGGAAAAAACAGGTGTCTTTACTGGTGCTTATGCGGTCAATCCGGTTAATGGCAAGCGAGTGCCAATCTGGATCGCCGACTATGTGCTGGCGACTTATGGCACGGGTGCCATTATGGCCGTACCGGGACATGACGAGCGCGATCATGAATTTGCGATGAAATTTGAATTGCCGATCATCGAGGTTGTAGAAGGCGGAGATGTGAGCAAAGAAGCTTATGCCGGCGACGGAAAGCATGTGAATTCCGACTTCCTGGACGGCCTTGATAAAGAGGAAGCCATCAATAAAATCAACAGCTGGCTCGAAGAAAATAAAAACGGCGAAAAGAAAATCACGTACCGTTTGCGTGACTGGCTGTTCTCCCGTCAGCGCTATTGGGGTGAGCCGATCCCGATCATTCTGTGGGAAGACGGAACAATGACTCACGTTCCTGAAGAAGAACTTCCTTTGCAACTGCCTGTGGTGGAAGAAATCAAGCCATCAGGTACAGGAGAATCCCCGCTCGCGAACGTATCAGAATGGTTGAATGTAGTGGATCCCGAAACCGGCAAAAAAGGACGCCGCGAAACCAATACAATGCCGCAATGGGCAGGAAGCTGCTGGTACTATTTACGGTACATCGATCCAAAAAACAGCGAAATGATTGCCGATCCTAAGAAAATTCAGCACTGGCTGCCGGTTGATATTTATATCGGCGGTGCAGAACATGCGGTTCTTCACTTGCTCTATGCCCGTTTTTGGCATAAGGTGCTTTATGATCTTGGCATTGTTTCGACAAAAGAGCCGTTTCAGCGGTTGTTCAACCAGGGAATGATTCTTGGCGAGAACAATGAAAAAATGAGCAAATCCAAAGGCAATGTGGTAAACCCGGATGAAATCGTAGCTTCGCACGGTGCAGATACTCTCCGTATGTACGAGATGTTCATGGGACCGCTCGATGCCTCTATCGCATGGAGCACGACGGGGCTTGACGGATCCCGCCGTTTCCTTGACCGTGTGTGGCGCCTGTTTGTCGCAGATAACGGAGAGCTTAATCCTGTAATCACAGATGAGCAGGGAACAGATACCTTTGAGCGGGTTTATCATCAGACCGTGAAAAAAATAACGGAGGACTTTGAGGGACTTCGGTTTAACACTGGTATTTCTCAATTGATGGTGTTCGTGAACGAAGCCAACAAGCAAAAGGTTCTTCCGAAGTACGCGATGGAAGGCTTTGTGAAGCTTCTTTCTCCAATTGCTCCACACATCACGGAAGAGCTTTGGGAAAAGCTTGGCCACAGCGGAACGATTGCCTATGAAGCTTGGCCGGTATGGGATGAAGCCAAATTGGTGGATAAAGAGGTCGAGATTGTAGTACAGATCAACGGTAAAGTAAAAGCTAAGCTCAGCGTACCAGCTGACATTACACGGGAAGACATGGAGCAGGCAGCAATGGACAGTGACGCGGTTCAAAGCAGCATTGAAGGGAAAACAGTCCGCAAAGTCATTGCAGTTCCAGGCAAGCTCGTGAATATCGTTGCCAATTAATCCGCAAAGAGGTGAAATGAATTGACAGAGCATATTGAAACGATTACTCCTGAAGAGGTGAAAGCTAAGCTGAAAAAGGGTGAGGCCATCTCCCTCATTGATGTTCGCGAGGATGCGGAAATCGCTGCGGGAAAGATTCCTGAAGCGAAACACATCAAGATGATGGAGATACCTGATCGATTGGATGAGATAAATCAGGACGAAGAGCATATTATTATCTGCCGTTCCGGGAGTCGAAGTGAGAACGTATCTTACTTCCTTCAGGATCATGGATATAAAGTAAAAAACATGGTCGGCGGCATGCTGGCTTATGAAAGAGATTCCGAATAAATTAAGACCCGGCTGTCAAAATGCGCAGCCGGGTTTTTTTATGGATTGTTTTAAACTGCAAAACTAGTGGGATTTTTACAAAGGATTCGACGAAACCGGGAGGGAATTACTTAGACAGGAGGTGGGGTATGTTAAAGATCAAATTATTTGATGAAGAACATGAAGAAGACCTGGAAGAAGCGGTTAATGCTTTTCTGGAGAATATTCCTGAATCCAAAATCAAAGATGTTAAGTACCAGGTTTCTATCAGTGACAGTCTGAGAACAGAAGAGGAACCGACCATATACTCCTATTCCATCCTGGTAATCTATAGCGAGTAAACAAAAAGGCTGAGAGGCAATTGTTTTCACTTTCCTCTCAGCCTTACTGATTTTATAACACGGCGGCGTTCGTTCCCGCCAGGTGCCCGGTAACAAAAGCAACAGTAATATTGAATCCCCCGGTATACCCGTGAAGGTCGAGTACTTCTCCACAGAAATACAATCCCTTTTTCTTTTTGGAAGCCATACTTTTTGGCTCGATTTCCTTAATCGATACGCCTCCGCCAGTAACAAAGGCTTTTTCAATGGAGAGTGTTCCGTTTACTTCCAATGGAAAACGTTTAAGGAGTGAAGTGAATTTGCGAAGACTTTGCTTGTTCAGATTCTCACCCGTTATCTCAAGCGGTATTTCTGCTTTTTCCAGCAAAAACAAAAGATACCGTTCGGGAACCAACCCTTTTAAGACATTCTTTATGGCCTTTTTCGGATCATTTTTCAATAGGTTGTTTACTTGTTGAAACAGTTTTTCCTCGTTTAGGTCAGGAAAGGCATCAACACTCATCGAAATGGTTTTCGTATTAAATTTTTTGAGAGCTTTTACT
Organism: Fictibacillus sp. S7; assembly: GCF_004127935.1. Taxonomy (NCBI): domain Bacteria; kingdom Bacillati; phylum Bacillota; class Bacilli; order Caryophanales; family Fictibacillaceae; genus Fictibacillus; species Fictibacillus sp. S7. Next base: position 4,643,524 of record NZ_QJKL01000001.1, read on the forward strand.
ACATATTGGCTGGACCTGAGAACAGCGGGTCCTGAAATGCCAAAGTGGGTAAAGATCATATCCCCTTTATGGGATTTGATCAGCTTGCCCTTTGGATTCCAGACAGACAGCTCCGCCTGGCGCAGTGAAAGGCCCTGCAAAGTTTTTGATTTAATAAAAGGTTCAGAAGACGTGATGGGAACCTCAGTCGGATAAAGTTCGGTGATGGTGTGGCCCGCTTTTTTTGCCCAGGCATAGCCATCTCCGGTTGATCCTGTATGCGGTACCGATTTTCCTCCGACGGCAATGATCACTGACTTGGCGGGAATGATGGTGCCGTTTTTCAAAACGATTTCTTTTACCGCCTCTTCGGTATAGTTAATGGTTTCGACGGGAGAGTTGGTCCAGATTTTCACACCGAGGGATTCAATTCTCTGTAACAATGCCGCAACCACATCGCCGGCCTTATTGCTGACAGGAAACATTCTTCCATTGTCTTCTTCTTTTAACGCAATGCCCAGTCCCTCAAAAAAAGAAATGATATTCTCGTTATTAAAGATGGAAAACGCACTGTATAAAAAACGCCCGTTTCCGGGAATGTGTTTAATGATTTCATCAATGGGCAGCCTGTTGGTGACGTTGCACCGTCCTCCGCCTGAAATGGCCAGCTTTCTGCCAAGCTTGTCCCCTTTATCGATGAGCAGCACTTTTCTGCCCTTTGATGCTGCTGCGACTGAGGCCATAAGTCCTGAAGGCCCTCCGCCGATGACAACCACATCATATTTCATTTTTGCACCTGCTTCCTTTTCTGCCTGGCTTTTCAGCCAGGTCTTCAAAACACGATCATTTGATATAAACAAAAAGATACCACAGATTTTATCAAATTAAAAATTCTGTTTCATTTGATTGCTTGTGTTACAATACTAATGTTGTTTTAAGAGAACACATAAAAATTGCCTGGTTGCAGCATTTAATAGTAGGAGATGGATTCATGTCTCGGTTATTGCGAGGAACGTTAATTTTAACAGCAGCAACATTTTTTTCAAAGTTTATCGGAATGCTATACATTATCCCTTTCAATGCGCTTGTCGGCACGAAGGGGCTTGCGTTGTATGGGTATGCCTATAATCCCTATACGGTGCTATTAAGCATCGCAACGATGGGAGTTCCGCTGGCGGTTTCAAAGTTCGTATCGAAGTACAATACGCTCGGTGACTATGAAACCGGAAGAAGATTATTAAAATCGGGACTTTGGATTATGACGGCCACCGGCTGTATCGCTTTTCTTATTCTGTACTTAATGGCTCCCGGCCTGGCTTCAAATATCCTGGGAAAACATGACGGTGTCGGAAATTCGGTCGAGGATATCACGTTTGTCATCCGAATGGTAAGTACCGCCTTGATCTTTGTTCCTTCCATGAGTTTGATCAGGGGATATTTTCAAGGATTTCAATCCATGGGACCTACGGCGGTTTCGCAGGTCATTGAACAGATTGTCCGTATTTTGTTCATTTTGATCGCCAGCTATATTGTCATTAAAGTGATGCATGGTGATTTAACGACCGCTGTCGGACTGGCTACGTTTGCGGCAACTGTCGGTGCAGTCGGCGGTTTGCTTGTTCTGCTCTGGTACTGGAACCGCAGACGGCCGTATCTGAAAAAACTGTATTCAGAATCAAAGGTGGAGTCCACGGTGTCGCTGCCTGCGATCTATAAGGAAATCGTCTCGTATGCCGTTCCATTTGTAGCGGTTGGACTTGCCATTCCGCTTTATAAAAATATTGATCAGTTTACCGTGGTCAGTACATTGCAAAATGCGGGGTACAGCTTAAAAAAAGCAGAAGCCGTGTTTGCGATGGTAACCCAGACTTCCCACCAGCTTGTCATGATTCCGGTGTCGCTTGCCACCGCCTTTGCGCTGACGCTGATCCCGGTGATCACGAAGTCTTATACTGAAGATGACAGAGAAAGCTTGAACAAACAGATCACCCAGTCCTTCCAAATTACCTTGTTCCTGACGGTGCCGGCGGCCATCGGGCTTTCGGTTTTAGCTTATCCGGCGTATGGAACGCTCTTTACCCTGGGGGACATCAAGCTGGGAGGACAGATTCTCGAGTGGTATTCCTTGTCTGGCATCTGGTTTGCCATGTTCACTGTAACAGCAGCCATTATGCAGGGGCTTAACCGCCAAAAATTTGCGCTTTTCAGCATGCTTGTAGGAATACTGTTTAAGTTGTCATTGAACATTCCCCTCGTTCTTTTGTGGCAGGGGATTGGCTCCATCATTGCCACTAATATTGGCTATACGGTTTCGATTTTAATCAACCTGTATGTTATTAAGAAATACGGTGAATTTTCATATAAGTGGGTCATTCGCCGTTCCATCTTGATCCTTGCTTTTGGTTTGGCAATGGCCCTTGTCGTTTACCTCGTAAAAGCGCCGATCGAACACTCTTTTGATGGCGTGTATACAAAAGCAAGAGGCGTAGTGGTGCTCACTGCAGGCATTATTTCGGGAGGACTTGTTTATTTCATCCTCTCTTACCGTTCGGGGCTGATTGGCCTTGTGCTTGGCCAGAGGTTCAAGTTCCTGAAACGAAAAAATCAAAAAGCCACATAAAAAGAAGGTCCTTTGAAAGGACCTTCTTTCTGCAATGATGGCTTGGCAAATCGCGTGTAAAACGCCGGATTCACTTTGAAGCTTCGTTTTGTTCATCATACCACTTTAACTGGTTGCCAATGCTGTATCCTTGCAGTGGAACCTCAAAATGGTATCCCGCACGGGTGAGTGCAGGCTGGAGATGTTCCCGATATACCCAGCCACCATGGAGGAAAACCGTGGTTTCTTCCGGTTTTTCATGCGTGAGCAGTTCATCAATGACCTTTCTTGCCCATTCCTGCTTTTCCTTCGATGAAAAATTTTTGATGGAAACATTATAGGGCTCAATCCGCTCATCCTGAGTGAGAAACCCTTCTTTTGCACTGTAAAAATAAAACGCATCGTAATGTTCCTTGGCATAGTGAACCGATTTTACAAACAGTGGGCTTATGTATAATTCGATCGCAGTTGCGGGATGGTGCAGTTTTTTTCTGGCAGTAGCCAGCAGGCCAATTTTCCGCTTCATCACATAATCTCCTCCTATAGTACTAAAATACCCGCGTTTCATAATTATAAAGCAAAATTTTGAAATTATATAGGAAAATATACTTAAACAGAAATGAGGCCGCGCCATGATGCGTATTGATAAATTGTTAGCCAATATGGGCTTTGGAAGCCGGAAAGAAGTAAAGCAATTATTGAAATCAGGTGTTATTAAAGTGGATGAAGCGGTTGTAAAAGACAGCAAAACAAAAGTGGATCCGAACGTGCAGAAGGTTACCGTTCATGGTGAGGAAGTGGTTTATCAGGAAACCATCTATCTGATGATGAACAAGCCGCCGGGAGTCATTTCTGCAACGGAGGATCATGCTCTGCAGACGGTAATTGATCTTCTGGAAGAGAAAGACAGGATTCTTTCTCCATTTCCAGTGGGGCGGCTGGATAAAGATACAGAAGGGCTGCTCATACTTACGAATGACGGACAATTGTCCCACTCGCTTTTATCCCCAAAAAAGCATGTACCTAAAACCTATTTTGCAAAAATAGACGGCTGTGTTACGCAAGAAGATGTGGATGCGTTTAAACAAGGTGTAACGCTTGAGGATGGCTATCACACCAAGCCAGGAACTCTTGTCATTCTTCAATCAGGAGAACATTCCGAAATCCGGCTTACGATTACCGAAGGCAAATTTCATCAGGTGAAAAGGATGTTTGAGGCGGTCGGAAAAAAAGTAACCTACCTGAAACGAATCCGGATGGGGGGACTTGACCTTGATAAGGGATTGAAATTGGGGGAATACAGAGAGCTGACGGAGGATGAATTAAACAAACTGCAGGATGGAAAGGTTTTTTCTGACTGATATTGGGGTAAAGCCTCCAAAAGGAGGAATGTTTCATGCTAATAAAAGGAACAGATTTACTCGATAAAAAAGTACGGCATGCCGAAGCCAATGAAGATAATATTGAATTAAATGGCATTCTTCTAAATAAATATGACTTTTCACTGTGCTACCTTACGTTTGAAGAAGCCGTGCCTGCGGACCCGGGAAATGATAAGTCATTTGATGCTGTAGACAGAAGTGTCCTGGACATGCAGGCAGCGACAAGCGGGATTGGCTCACAGAGTACACCAATAAGCGGAACAGGCTATCCCGTTACCACAAAAACAAGGATCAAAGAAACGTATTATATTCCTTGGCATGAAATTGTTTCATTGGATGAGGATATCGTCTATCAAGGGAACGAACGCCAATTGGATGAACCGGAAGAATGTTTGGAATCCACCATATTTAAGGGATGGACCGTGGAAACCACTGAAGGAGATAAAATCGGGAAAATTCATGATCTGATCTTTGATACCATTGCCAAGAAAGCAGTGGCTCTTGAAATGACCGAAGGATTTTGGTCAAAGCTGATGGGAGAAGGCAACAAGTATTTGCCTATTGCAGGAGAACCTCACTGGGCAGAGGAGAAATGGATTGTAGAACCTGAGCTCAAAGATCATCTGGTGAATACAAAGGATGAAATCCAGCCACTTTTTTAAATCAGAAAACAAAAACCCCTGTCCAATGCGAGCAGGGGTTAACTTATGGAAGCAAGAAAATCTTTTCTTGCTTAAGAAACTTTTACTTTTTTAGAAGTTGCCTGCCACAATCCGCGGCTGGGGCTTGTCACTAGGTTGTTATACGCCAAAACATTTAAGTCTCTTTGGATCGTACGCTGCGTAGTCCCAAATTCTTCAACCAATTCTCGTGTTGTAACAGTCCCTTTCTTTTTGATAAAAAGATACATGGATTTTACACGGTTCAACATACGGTTAGTTGAAGGACTCAAAAAACCACTCCCTATACAGTATTGTTGTTCATAATAAATTATAGTGGAAGTTCTTTAATTTATTATGATGAATTGTTTAAGTTTTCTTTAAATACGAGAATGAACATAAAAAGCGAAGACTCCACTTTCTGGTTCTTCGCTGCTTGGCCATGATCTTAAGTATCATGTTTCTCTATATCTCGGATGATTGGCGGCTTTGCAGCATAGAATGGCCACTGTTTCAGTTGCAAAAACAGGCATTCATTTGTACGAATATAACAACCACACCTCCTATTTACGCGATATTATACTTCATTTTTTTGAAAAAAGCAAACAAGTCGGCTATTTTCCGAACAATTTTATAAAATTTTCACCTTTTCGACTCATTCGGCTAAAATAGAAGAAGGTTTTGATCATGATCAGGATGTACCATCCGGAAATGGTGTTAAAACATACATATATATCCAGAAGAAAGGTGAATCATAACATGAACCATATAGATTGGAAAATCGAAGTTGAGAAAAGAAAAGATTCTTTTCTGAACGATACACAGGGACTACTTCAAATCAGAAGTGTTTTGGATGAAGGGAATGCAACCAAGAATGCGCCATTTGGTCCTGATATCGCTGCAGCTTTGGAATATATGCTATCGCTCGGCGAAGACGCGGGGATGGCTGTCAAAAATGTGGATGGATATGCTGGCCATATTGAAATGGGGGCCGGGCAGGAACTGATTGCAGTTCTAGGGCATTTGGATGTTGTTCCTGAAGGCGACGGGTGGACGGTGGATCCTTATGGCGGAGAAATCAAGGACGGCAAAATTTTTGCCAGAGGAGCCATCGATGACAAAGGCCCCACGATGGCGGCATGGTATGGGATGAAAATCATTAAAGAATTAAATCTCCCTTTATCAAAGCGCGTAAGGCTGATTCTTGGAACAGACGAAGAAAGCCAGTGGAGATGTGTCGACCATTATTTTAAGCATGAAGAAATGCCTGCGGCTGGCTTTGCTCCTGATGCGGATTTTCCAATCATTCATGCAGAAAAGGGCATGATGAATGTAACGATCAAACAAGAAGTGGTCACTAAGGAGGAGGAGTCAGAGGCTGTTTTACAATCCTTTCAGTCGGGTTTACGCTTAAATATGGTTCCAGACCGGGCCGAAGCTCATCTGATAACGGCAGAAAAATGGGAGGACCGTTTTCAGGACTTTTTGAATGAAAACCACTTAACGGGTGGAATAGAGGAAGAAGGAGACGTGCAGCGTTTTTATCTGACAGGAAAGTCCGCCCATGGCAGCACACCTGAATTTGGCGTGAATGCTGGGATCATGCTCGCGAGTTTTCTGTCTCAGCTTTCTTTGGATCACCAAGGTTTGTCATTCCTTCATTTTATAAAAGAACACCTGATGGACAGCTCGGGAGAAAAATTAGGCATCAAGGCGGAAGATGAAGTGAGCGGGATGCTGACCGTTAATCCTGGTGTGTTTAACTATCACAAGGAAGATGGGGGTTCTTTAGGACTCAATATCCGGTATCCGGTAACACACTCTGGTAATACGGTAATGGAGATTCTCGGAAAACTGGCGGAAAGAGAAGGGTTTACGATTGACGTCACCAAGCACACGACCCCTCATTTTGTGGATGAACAGCATACCGTCGTTCAAACGCTGAAAAAAGTATATGAAGAACAAACGGGGCATTCCGGAAAACCGATTGCCATAGGGGGAGGAACGTACGCCAGATCGCTTGAAGCAGGAGTAGCGTTTGGTGCCCTGTTCCCCGGAAGGGAAGACGTTGCCCACCAGAAGGATGAATATATGTTTTTGGAAGATTTGTTCAGCGCTGCGGCTATCTATGCAGAGGCTATTTATGAACTGGCTAAATAAAGCAAAAAAAGGTGTCCTTACCCGCTTGCTGCGGATGAGAGCCACCTTTGCTGAGTATATTAAAATTGAAACAAATCAGAGGACAGATAGCGTTCTCCTGAATCACATGTCATGCAAACGACAATATCATCCTTGGAAAGTTTTTTAGCCACCTCGATGGCTCCGTGAACGGCAGCTCCGGATGAAGGGCCGACCAAAATGCCTTCCTCAGCCGCAAGCCTCCTCACAGCTGTATAGGCTGGTTCATCTTCTACCCTGATAATTTCATCGTACACCTTCTGATTGAGAATGGAAGGGATAAAACCAGGGCTGGTTCCCACAAGTTTATGTTTTCCAGGCTTGCCTCCTGATAGTACAGGCGATCCCGCAGGCTCAACCACATGCACGGTCATTTCAGGAAAAGCCTTTTTTAACGGTTCGCCAGTACCTGTAATCGTACCGCCTGTGCCTGCTGGAGCAATAAACGCGCTTAGCGGCTTATCGAGTTCTTTCATAGCCTCAATGATTTCAACGGCGGTTGTGGTGCGGTGTGCATCTGGGTTGGCTTCATTTTCAAACTGCATCGGCATGAAGCTTGTATCCGGATTGGCTGCCAGCAGTTCCTTCGCTTTGTTGATCGCTCCCGGCATCTTTTCATCACCAGGAGTAAGAACAACTTTCGCTCCATAGGCTTTCAAAAGATTGATTCGTTCAGCTGTCATTGTGTCCGGCATCACAATGATCGTCTTATATCCTCTGGCAGCTGCATTCATGGCCAAGCCGATTCCTGTGTTGCCGGAGGTCGGCTCGATGATTGTATCCCCGGGTTTTAACTGGCCGGATTGTTCAGCTTGAACCAGCATATTATACGCAGCTCTGTCCTTCAGGCTCCGGCTTGGATTATAGAATTCGAGTTTTACATAAACGGCTGCTCCTTCAGGATCGGGCAGACGGTTTAAACGGACAAGAGGGGTATCACCGATCAAGTCCGCGATGTTTTGAACAACTTTCATTGATTTGCACACATCCCTGTCTTTTACTGTTTATGAATAAAAGTATATCAAATGAAGCTTTTGATTGAAAATCTTCCGGCTTATTGGGGTTTCTGACCCTTCTTTTTGGTAAAATTAAATTAATTCCTGATAATGGAGATGGTACCATTTGAACAGACATGTTTTTGCCGCGGTTCCTCTGCCTGTACATATAAAAAATGCCATTCATGATGTTACCCTTCTGTTAAAAGATAAGGTTCCTTTTAAACAGTGGGTTCATCCGGAGGATCTTCATCTGACCCTGTCTTTTCTTGGACAGGCAGACATAACAAAACTGAATTCGCTGAGAGAAATGTTGCATCGGGAGCTGCTGGAAAGTGCTGCTTTTTCGCTGACTCTTTCCACTTCCGGTTTTTTTGGAAAAAAACAGCAGCCACGTATTTTCTGGCTCGGTGTAGAAAAGGAGCCGGCCTTGATCGATCTGCAAAAAAAGGTGCATACCTCCTGCGAACAAGCAGGATTCACGCTCGAATCAAGGGTTTATTCTCCACACATTACGCTGGCCAAACGGTGGAAGGACACTGAGACTGCCATAAATGAAGTGTTTGACGGGCAAGAGCTTGCTTCACTGGCTGGACAGTCTTTTGATGTGAAAGATATCGTTCTTTACGAAACTCATTTGGACAAAGTTCCAAAATATCAGGTGATAGAAAAAATTCCTCTAAAAGGGGACCGTAATGATTCATGAAAAAAGGTTACTTTTTTATTATTAATTCAAAAAGCAAGAAAGCCAGAAAAATCTGGAATGCGGTAAAGGAAATCCTTGCAGCAGAAGGAGTACCTTACCGCTCTTTTTTTACGGAAGGTAAAGGACACGCCCAAAAGCTTGCGGAAACGGTCCACAGCATCCACGGCGAGCAGGCGGAGGCCATTATTACGGTGGGTGGAGACGGTACCATTCATGAGGTGATTAACGGGCTTCACAAAAAGGATATACCGGTTGGGTTTTTGCCCTGCGGTTCCGGCAATGATATTATGCGATGGCTTGGTATACGAAAAAAAGAACGTTTGGACCGGTTAATCAAACACCTTTTAAGCTCCAGAACCAACGTGCGGAAAATAGATGTTGGATGTTTGCAGAGTGCAGGTATAGGAAGATTCCGAAGAAGATTTGTCAGTGTTGCTGGAATTGGATTTGATGGGGAAGTAACCAAACTGACGAACGCCTCCTGGTATAAAGATTGGCTGCAGCGGTTCGGACTCGGGGGTCTCGCCTATACAATCAGTACGATTCGGCTGCTTTTTACCTACCGTCCTGTGGATGTAATGGTGAAGGTTGATGGCAGAACCCATGAGTTTACTTCGGTCTGGCTGATTGCAGCCGGCAATCTGCCCTATTATGGGGGCGGGATGAAAATTTGTCCATCGGCTTTGCCTTATGACGGAAAACTGGATATCTGTATTGTACATAATCTGAGTCCTTTGCATTTGCTGTTTCTTTTTCTTACTGTTTTTTACGGTCGCCACACAAATAAAAAAGGGGTCACGATGCTCACCGGCACCAATCTCAGCATTGTCAGCCATACTCCCCTCACTGTACAGGCCGACGGGGAAGTCATTGGCTCTACGCCTGTGGATTGCGGTGTGCTGCCTTCCATGCTGACCATAAAAATGTAGTTCCCATATAAAGTTTCAAAAAGCCAATTCTGTTTTTTATATCTTTGGATAAAATAAGTAAGAGAGAATGGTTTCAAACAGGCTTGTTTAAAGGTAAATAACAATCATGAGCAGGCAATACATAAACGCTGGGATTGTTTAATGAAGCCATGGTTGAAACTGGGGGTGCAGTATACTGGATACGGAAAAGAGAATCATTAATACAGATCAAATTGAAGCTTATCTGGATACCTTCACGATGATTACGCTCGTGATATTTACTGAGGTATCAAGGGAAGCCCACTTTGACGTGACGGATAATGAAAAGGTTTACCCGCTCAAAAAAATCTCGGAGCAACGGCTGGAGGATCGTCTTCTTTTTCATATGGTGCTCGATCAAAAAATACCTCTTTACCGTGATTATTGGGTGGTTTGCCCGGACGGCAGCAGGATTCCCCTGAAAACGGGTGCTGTTGTAAGGACCAAAGAGTTCGATGAATTATTTGCCTACGATAAGTGTGATTTAGGAGCCGCTTATTCACCGGAACGGACCATATTCAAGCTATGGGCTCCAACTGCTTCCTCTGTCCGTTTAAAACTGTTTACCAGTTCAAGCACAGCCTTTGAATATCCCATGAACAGGGAGGATAAGGGCGTTTGGTCTGCAGAGCTTGAAGGGGATCATCATCTTCATGAATATACCTTTCTCGTGCGTGTAAATCACAGTGTGAATGAAGCGGTGGATCCGTATGCAAAAGGCGTTACGGTAAATGGAACAAGGGGAGTCATTATGGATATGGATAAAACCCATCCGCCGGGGTGGGACGAAACGGCAATGCTCCCTCCTATTAAAAAGACCGACAGCTTGATCTACGAAGTTCATGTCAGGGATTTTTCCATTCATCCGTTAAGCGGAATACAATATAAAGGAAAGTTTATGGGATTTACGGAAAGCGGGACTACAGGCTCCGGACCGTTCAGCACAGGGCTCGACTATTTATCATCACTGGGTATAACCCATGTGCAGATTTTGCCTGTGAACGATTATGGTAGCATTGATGAATTAAAGGCTGACACCGAGTATAATTGGGGTTATGACCCCTTGCATTTCAATGTACCCGAAGGATCTTATGCCACGGACCCGACTGATCCGGTTACCAGGATCAGAGAATTTAAAACGCTCATTGCTGCCCTCCATAATAAAGGGCTGCGTGTGATTATGGACGTGGTGTATAATCATGTTTTTATCCGTGAAACCTCTGATTTTGAAAAAATTGTTCCCGGCTATTATTTCAGGTTCGATTATGGCGGGAACCCGGTTAATGGGACGGGTGTGGGAAATGATACCGCCTCAGAACGATACATGATGAGAAAATTTATGCTGGATTCGGTACTTTATTGGAAAAGCGAATATCAAGTGGATGGCTTTCGGTTTGATTTGATGGGCATCCACGATATTGATACAATGAACCTCCTGTTTACAAAGCTGTCTTCTGAAGATCCGTCCATTTTCCTGCTGGGGGAAGGATGGAAGATGGACACTTGGCTTGATGAAGACCAAAAAGCCTGTATTGATTCTGCTGTCCGAATGCCTGGCATCTCTTTTTTTAATGACCGTTTCCGTGATCACGTGAAAGGCAACATTTTTAATGAAGCCCAGGGCGGGTTCATCAACGGGAATGCGGCTATGCTGGGTGGACTGTTTGAGAATGTTTCCGGCAACAGCGGTGATCATGGACTGTTTAAAACTCCAGGCCAAAGCATCAATTATATTGAGTGTCATGACAACCATACCTTATGGGACCGTCTTAAGATCCTCCATCCCCAAGAGGACGAATCCATTCTCCGCAGGCGCCATTTGCTGGGAACTGCACTGGCTCTTTTTTCACAGGGAGTCCCTTTTATCCATGCGGGGCAAGAATTTTTCCGTACAAAGCAAGGCGATGGAAACAGCTATCGGTCGGGAGATCTGATCAATCGTCTGGATTGGGAACGGCGGGCGAAATTTGCTGCAGATGTTCAATACGTGCAGGAGCTGATCCGGATCAGACAGCGTCATCCGGCCTTTCGAATGGATCATCCAGCAGACATCGCGGCCCATGTGTCCCTGCTTGGGGAACTGCCTGATGGTGTGTTCGGGGTTATCCTTAAAAGCGTGGAAGAGATGGACGCATGGCAGGATATTGTTTTATTGTTCAATGGTCATCTTGAAGAAAAAAATGTATCTCTTCCTGAGCCGGAAAAATGGCGGGTAATCGCAGAAGACATGGAAGTAAAAGAGGATGGTCTGTACGAGACCGAAGCAGGAAAGCTGTTACTGCCGCCTCTTGGATTTACAATGGCCGTACAGGATTCGTTGTAAAAACCTGTGAAAAGGCAGGATGTCACATAAATATGTACGAATTTTCATAGAGCTGTGTTAAAATAATGTATTCGTAGAGGTTTTTATAAAATTGTGTACGGTAAACATGGGAATCGACCGATATATATAAGGACATAATTTTCCGCATGAGATTGAAGGTGAACGTTTTGGAACATATACTAGGCAAAGGCTGGCAAATCATGCCTGCCGGAGGAGCAACAGGAGAAGCATACCAAGCTAAATATGAAGATCAAACCCTTTTTCTAAAGCGCAATTCATCACCTTTTCTTGCAGTACTCTCTGCGGAGGGAATTGTTCCGAAATTGTTATGGACAAAGAGATTGGGCAACGGAGATGTCATTACCGCCCAAAAATGGCTGAACGGCAGGGAACTAAAGGCTTCGGAAATGAATAACGATGCCGTCGGAAGACTCCTTGGCAGAATACACGGTTCTTCTGAACTGCTTGATATGTTAAAGCGTTTGGGAAAAAAGCCGCTTACTCCGGAACTGATTATTGATGAGATTGAAACCAATATCCAATCGGAGCAGGAATGCCCGCCTAAAATCAAAGAAGCTGTTTCTTATTTGAAGATGCAGAAAAACGTGATTCATCATGATAAAAAAGTTGTCTGTCACTGTGACGTGAATCATAACAACTGGATGGTGAGCGAAACGAATGAGCTTTTCCTGATTGATTGGGATGGAGCGATGATTGCCGATCCTGCACTGGATCTCGGATTATTGTTGTATTGGTATATCCCGCGGGACAATTGGGCGCAGTGGCTTTCTGTCTATGGCGTTGAATTGACAGTTGACCTTCAGCGGAGAATGCACTGGTACATTGTCGCTCAAACCATCCAGTCTGTTTTCTGGCATGGACAGCGAAAGCAAAATGCCGAAAAAGAGTACTGGTATAATTTTTTAAAACAAATTTTGAGAGAAAGCTACTATATTAATTAAGTTTCGACATTTTTTCCATTTATTGCCCGGGGAATCCATGTGTTTTTATGGTCAGCCCTGGGGAGCCTGAATGGTATTCAGCCAGGTTTCAATATGCATCTTGTGATCCGTTATATGCTGTTGCAGATTTTCATGGGTAGAGCCATCATGGCTGTAGGTGTTGATCAGTCCAAGTACGTTTTTTACGTCACTGTTCACACTTCCGTGCTGCATGAGATGATTGGCCAGGCGTTCTAATTGGGCACATTCCTGCGGGGTGCCATTGCAGTCTGTATGGTGATCCTGAAGTATATCACGAAGCAGTGTTAACTGATGAGTATAATCAAGAGGCATGTTGTTCACATCCTTTTTTTAGTGGGTGATCCAAGTAAATATAGGGTATGGAAAACCCCTGAATTTATCCATGGCTGAACTCGGTTAGAGTTCTTTTTTTTGGAAGGAAAACCAGCAGGGAGCGGCTATCTCTTTTTATATACTTCATGGTAAAATGTCGGAGTTATGAACTGGCACTGAGTTAAGAAAGGAAGATTATAATGCGTCAGCGTTTTAAACCGTGGGCAAAAGAAAAGCTTCAAGAGTACCCCGCAATTGTTGCCCAAAATCCTGCCGAATTAAAAGGCAGATGGCACGAGTACTTTGGAAATAACAATCCCATCCATATTGAAGTGGGAACAGGCAAAGGGCAATTTGTCACGGGTATGGGAAAAGCCCACCCGGACATTAATTATATTGGAATGGAAATTTACGATAGCATTATCGTTTCTGCATTGGAAAAAATCGTTGTAGAAGACATCGGAAACGTTAAAATCATCCGTGAAAATGCACAAAAGCTGACTGACTTTTTTGAGCCGAGTGAAGTGGACAGGGTGTATCTGAACTTTTCTGATCCATGGCCGAAAAACAAGCATGAAAAACGCCGGTTGACTCATGAATTTTTTCTCGCCATATTTGAAACCATACTTGGGGAAAACGGCGAAATCCATTTTAAAACCGACAACCAGGGGCTGTTTGAATACTCGCTTCACAGCTTTTCAAAATACGGCATGGTTTTAAATCAGGTTTGGCTTGATTTGCACAATAGTGATTATGAAGGAAATATTATGACGGAATATGAAGAAAAATTCTCTTCCAAAGGCTTCAGGATCTATCGCACAGAAGCCCAATTCCGATCAAAGAACTAACCCGGGCCATGTTGCCGGGTTTTTTGTTGTTTGAATTTTGTATTCCTCATTGACGGTTGATGGAGTGCAAGGTGCGAGACTCCAGCAGGAAAAGCGGGACAGATGAGACCAATGAGGCTCTTGCGTCGTTACCGCAGGAGCTTTCGAGGAGGAAGTAGGCGTTAACGCCGGTCAGGCTCAGCGCCCTCCTGCGGAAAGCGAGCGACCTGGAACGAAATTAACCACTGAAAATTTGTCTAAAAATGTTGTCGGACGGGAAATACAAAGTATGGTAAACTAAATTCAGACTATTGTTAATACTGCTAAAGGAGTGTGAAGGAATTGGATCAATGGAAAATAGGAGGTCTCACATTAACCTGGCTGGATGGCGGTGTCACTCATATGGACGGAGGCGCCATGTTCGGAGTCGTCCCCAAACCGCTGTGGAGCAAAAAGTATGCGCCCAATGAATTGAATCAGATTGAGTTGAGAACCGAGCCGATCCTGGTCCAGGGGTTTGGAAAAAATATTCTGATTGAAGCTGGAATCGGCAGCGGCAAATTAAGCGAAAAGCAAAAAAGAAATTATGGCGTACATGAAGAGGCATCGATCGAAACAAGCTTGAATGAGCTTGGATTGACTGTGAAGGATATCGATATGGTTTTAATGACGCATATGCACTTCGATCATGCTTCAGGACTAACCCGGAAAAATGGGGAAGAATTCGTTTCTGTTTTTGAAAACGCTGCCATACATACCTCTGCGATTGAATGGGAGGAATTGAAGAACCCGAATATCCGCTCCCGAAACACGTATTGGGAAGAAAACTGGAAACCGATTGAATCTCAGGTATGCACATTTAGCGAAACATTTGAACCTATTAATGGAATAAAAATGGTCCATACCGGCGGGCATAGCGATGGTCACAGTATTATCGAAATACATACGGACGGGCAGACGGTGTATCATTTAGGTGATATTATGCCAACTCATGCCCATAAAAATCCCCTGTGGGTGCTGGCTTATGATGATTATCCAATGACCTCCATTTATGAAAAGCAAAAATGGATCAAGCCGGATACCTGGTACTTTTTTTATCACGATGCTGTGTACCGGGCGGTGAAATGGAATGGGGAGGGGGCGATTTCAGAAAGCATTAAGCGAAGGGCAAATCTTTAATGTTGTCAATTTTTCGTCACATTATTTCCAGATTCAAGTGGGTAAACAATAAGGAGATCTATGATATGATGGAAGAGATTAGGACTGAAAGCAAGGAGGATTATTTATGAAAAAGAAGATTTTTGCACTATTTTCCGTTTTTACTCTTGTTTTTTCCTTTGCTTCGATTGCTTCCGCTGCTGGAGCAACTGCAGAAATGAAAGCAGCTATTGAAAAAGGATTAAAAGATGCCCACTATGATTACAAAAAAGGCAGCATTGAAATCAGTGATGTTCAAACGGTGCCCAATGAGGACAAGAAGCTGAATACGTCAGAAATTGTTGTCGGCATGGGATCCTACAAAACAAAGAGAGACAATATCTTTTCTTTCACGCACAAAGAAATTGTCTTCTACAATCCAAAAGACAATAAGATGCTGACGGAACAGGAAGTGGCCAAGGCCGGTCCGGAGCTTCAAAAGTACAAGAAAGACCAGGAAAGCGAGACAGGAACCAAAATGGATTATGTGGTTGTTCTTCTGCTACTTGCTCTAGTATTGCTTGTACCTTTATACCTCCTTACGATTTGGGAAAAAGGACAGTACCTTACTACTAAGTTCAAAATTAAAAACAACTTGTACAATCACACCAAAGAATTTAACTAAAAAGAAAACACCGCTTGCTCAAGCGGTGTTTTCTTTTTGGACCTTTTAGACAGTAGCAGCCACTTTATCTCCATGTTTTGAAATATCAAGTATACTCCCGGTTTTTGCATCAATCGTGAAATCGTATTGTGTCAATTTGGAATGAAGTCTGCTTGACAGACCTCCTTTATATACGGTGTAGGGAAGCCCGAAACGCTTAACCTCTTCTGGATGGACATTGATCCAGGAACCGGTGATCATAAATTCATCCCTGGTCTGGTCTTTAACGAGGTTTAATGCTTTTTCAGGAGTCAATGTCTGCGGTAAACGTTTCGCAGCGACATATCCTGCCGCAAATCCTGCAACTCCGGCAAGAATCCATTTGCTTGCTTTCATGTTCAGCATCTCCTTTTTTGTGTGAGCTTTTTCCCATACAGTATAACAGAAATAAACCCATGAACAAAAAACAGGCGCCCAGCTGTCAGGCGTAATAGCAGCTTGCGTATTTCGGGGTGTTTTTGCTATGCTAAAAAAGCGTTAGTACGAGGGTTCGAAATTCCCGCCCCTCATTAAAAAAAACTAGGGAGCGTGGAAAACCATAAACCTTTCACTCTCTCCCGATAGTTTGTTGACAGGGAGCTTTTTTATGGTTTTTTTCATGTTCTTGGAAGGATGTTGAAGATAAATGGAATTCGAAATTCCAAAAAAGGTGCAAAAAATAGATGAAGATATTCAGCGCGAAAAGCTAAAATACCATCATAAGCGGGTAGCTGTAACAAAAGAATTTACGTTTGATGCGGCTCATCATCTCCATTGCTATGAAGGAAAGTGCAAGAACCTGCACGGCCATACGTACAGGCTGGTCCTGACCATCAGTGGGTTTGTAGATCCGGTTGGCATTTCCATGGATTTTGGGGATATAAAGAAAATTTATAAAGAGGCGATCGAAAGCAGGCTGGATCATCGTTATTTAAATGATGTGCTGCCGCCAATGAACACGACCGCAGAAAATATGATTGTATGGATCTGGGAAGAGTTCGATCAAAAACTGGATGATTATCAATGGAAAGAAAAAGGCTTCCGCCTAGAGGAAATCGTACTTTATGAAACACCAACTAGTTATGCAACCATGAAAAGGGAGTGGATGGATCATGACGAATCACTTTGAGCTTCCTTCATCTGATGTGTACTCCCAATGGAAGCTTCCCATGGTTGAAATTTTTGAAACCATAGAAGGAGAGGGAATGGCTGCAGGCTTTCCAACCATTTTTGTCCGCGTGTTTCATTGCAATTTGCGATGCACCTGGTGTGATACACCGTACAGTTATGCTCCTGCCAAACCTGAATTTGAAGCAACAATTGAGGAGATTATTGAACGCATTAACACGTTCGCCTCTAAGCGCATCTGTTTTACCGGCGGAGAACCGTTAATTCACAGAGAAAAGTCCGCTGCTCTTTTAAAGGCAATGGCGGGCATCGAGCGAATTGAGGATATTCATGTGGAAACCAACGGAGCGATTGCTCTGAAACCCTTTCAGCTTTTGCGTGAAAGCGACCCGGTGCTGAGTAGTAAAGTACGATTCGTTATGGATTACAAGCTGCCGGCTTCCGGTGAAATGGACCGCATGATTCATGAAAACTTTGTTGTCTTGAAGCCGCATGATGAGATTAAATTCGTGATTGGAACTGACGAGGATTTTGACATTGCTTCGTCAGTACTGGAGCAGCATCACAAACAAGGTCTGGCCTTATTCAGCCCGGTCTGGGAGACCATGCCTCCTGAAAAACTGGTAAACAAAGTATTAAGTGCACGCATGTCAGATGTCAAAGTCAGCATGCAGCTTCATAAAATCATCTGGGATCCGGAGAAAAGAGGGGTATAAACATGAAAAAAGCAGTGATTGTTTTAAGTGGAGGGCTTGACAGTACGACCTGCATGGGAATTGCAAAACATGAAGGGTATGAACTCTATCCTTTGACCTTTAACTACGGCCAAAGACACAGCCGTGAAGTGAATCAGGCAAAAAAAGTTGCTGAGTATTTTGAAGTAAAGGAACACCGCATTGTGGACATTGCTTTCCTGAACCAAATTGGAGGCAGTGCTCTTACGGACGCTTCAATCGATGTTCCAACGGAAAAAGAAGATAAGGAAGAGATACCGTCGACCTATGTTCCGGCCCGCAACATGATCTTTTTATCTCTGGCAAGCGCCTATGCGGAAGTAATAGGGGCGGAGGCCGTCTTTATTGGCGTGTCTGCTGTCGATTACAGCGGTTATCCTGATTGCCGGCCTGAATTTATCAAAAGTATGAACGAAACGATTAATCTTGCAACAAAAGCCGGCACGACCGGAGAGCAAATTGCCATCTGTGCTCCGCTTATGCATTTGACAAAAAAGGAAACCATTCAAAAAGGACTGGAACTTGAGGTGCCTTATCATTTAACCACTTCCTGTTACAACGGAGAAGAAGAAGCATGCGGCGAATGTGACAGCTGCAAGCTCCGCTTAAAAGGATTTGAGGAAGCGGGCGCAAAAGATCCAATTCCATACAAATAATAAGAACTGTCCCCTATTGAAGGTTGGTAAATTTTGATTGCCAGCGGTACAATAGGGGTATTACATATATCCGTTTTTTGAAAGGAGAACCAATGAATACTGATACATTGCAGTTGTTTAAAACATTAACAGAGCTTCCCGGTGCACCGGGATTTGAGCATGACGTCCGTAAATTTGTACGAAAAGAAATTGAGCCGTTTAGTGATGAAATCATCCAGGACGGAATGGGCAGCATTTTTGGAGTCAGACATGGAGAAGGTCCAAAAGTGATGGTTGCCGGCCACATGGATGAGGTTGGATTTATGGTGACCCGTATTACCCGGAATGGCATGATTCATTTTGAAACACTTGGCGGCTGGTGGAGTCAGGTCTTGCTTGCCCAAAGAGTTCAGATTATTACAGATCACGGTCCGGTGATTGGTGTTATCGGTTCAGTTCCGCCGCATCTTTTAGGTGAAGATCAACGAAAGCGGCCAATGGACATCAAGCATATGTATATTGATATCGGAGCTGACAGCAGACAGGATGCAGAGAAGTTCGGCATTCGTCCGGGACAGCAAATTGTTCCGATTTGTCCGTTTACCCCGATGGCGAATCCCAAAAAGATTATGGCAAAAGCATGGGATAACCGGTATGGTGTTGGACTGGCCATTGAGCTTCTAAAGGAATTAAAAGATGTGAAGCTGCCAAACCAGCTTTATTCTGGAGCAACGGTTCAGGAAGAAGCTGGCTTGAGAGGTTCAAAAACGGCGGCCAATTTGATTGAACCCGATATTTTTTATGCCCTGGATGCAAGCCCGGCTAACGACATGACGGGAAATGAAAATGAATTTGGACATCTTGGGAAAGGGACGTTGCTTCGGATTCTGGACCGCACGATGATTACGAATAAAAATCTGCGCGAATTTATTCTGGATACCGCCGAAACAAACAACATTCCTTATCAATATTTTGTTTCTCCGGGCGGCACGGACGCGGGCAGTGTTCATCTTTCAGGAAAAGGCGTTCCATCTGCTGTTGTGGGCATCTGTTCCCGTTATATTCACACTCATGCTTCCATTGTTCATGTGGATGACTATGCCGCGGCTAAAGAACTGCTGATCCAGCTTGTTAAAACGACAGACCAATCCATGCTGGATAGCATCCTGAACGACTGAGATTTGGTAGGTGATTAAATGAAATATGCAATTGGTTCCGCGAATCCTGCAAAAGTAAAAGCAGTGGAACAAATGATAAAGGAGCCGGTCCAGCCATTGGACGTTCCTTCAGGTGTATCCCCGCAGCCTTTATCTGACGAGGAAACTCGGCTTGGCGCAGTTAATCGTGCAAAAGCGTGTGTAGAAAAAGGAGCGGAGCTTGGATTCGGCCTCGAAGGAGGCGTTACTGATATGGAAGGAACGCTCTATCTTTGCAACTGGGGAGCACTGGCGGATCAGGACGGCCACCTGGTCGTTGCGAGCGGGGCAAAGATTCCTCTGCCCGATGAGATCGCTGCTCCTATCCGAAAGGGAAGTGAACTGGGAGAGGTGATGGCCAGTTTTACATCCGACAAAGATATTCGAAAAAAAGCAGGGGCCATCGGGGTTTTGACAAATGGCGAGCTGGCACGGGATGAGATGTTCATGCACATCGTCAAGCTCCTCTATGGACAATATAAATTTCAAAAGTGATAGAAATGAAAAATGCTCCTTTCGGGGAGCTTTTTTCATTGGGGTTTTTGTTTGGGGATTCTAGGAAGCAGCTCCTTCTGCTTCCATAGATGCTGAGGCTTCAAGCAAGCTGTCTTGGAGAGCGTCAGGCGTCTCGTTTGTACGCTTTGAATGAGTTTCTCCGAGATGAAACTGCTGAACTTCGTTTTGCAGGTTAAGGGCGATTTCCTGAAGTTCATTGGCAGCGTCGTTCACCTCATTAATGGCTTGTTTATGATGGGTGCTTGATTCGCTGACCTGCTCGCTTGTTGCGACGGACTCCTGTGAGATGGCGCTCACTTTATGGAGTTTTTCTGAAAGTCCCACATTGGCCGCTCCCACATGTTGAATCGATTGCTGAATACGGCTGATTTTGCTGTGAACCGCAGTTACATTTGTAACGATTGATTCAAATGCCTCTCGGGTCATGGACACGGATTGCAGCTGTTCATTTCGATATTCTTGAAAACTTGCGGCTTCCTGGGTGAGGTTTTCCATTTGCTTTGCCATCATTTTAACCAGATTCTGAATTTGTTCCGCTTCATTCTTTGAGCGTTCCGCAAGCTTACGGACTTCGGCGGCAACGACGCCAAATCCCCTGCCGGCTTCTCCGGCTCTTGCAGACTCGATGGCCGCATTGAGTGCAAGCAGATCGGTACTTCTCGTAATCTCCTGAATGGTATGAACAATCGGCTGTATCTGTTTTGATTGTTCGCTCGCTTGCTGAATTTGGGCAATAAGGTTGTTTGCGAGAGCAATAAACTTTTCAGAATGATGATTGAGCTGCTGGACCGTTTCCATACCCGATTTTCCATCTTCTTCTGCACGCAATGTATCATCAGCGATTTGTTCGCTGAAAGCAGCTGTTGCCTCGATAGCCTCGGTTACCTCATTCAGCAGCTCGGTGCTTTCGTGTAAATGGTCTGCCTGATTCTGCGCCCCGAGAGATACCTGATGTGCAGCTTCTGAAACTTCTTCAGTCTGAGCCGTTGTCTCTTCGGAAATGGCGGCGAGATGCTGTGATGAAGCTGCCAATTGCTCAGAAGCTTTTTGTACCTCACTGAGCGATCGCTGCATTTTTTCAGCCATTCCGTTAAAGGTTTCAGCCAGAGCACCCATTTCATCATTGGTCGTCACCTTTACACGGTAATCCAGGTTTCCGTTTCCGATAATTGTGGCCCCTTCTTTAAGCAATGAAATGGAACGGACGATCGAACGGGTCAGCCAGACTCCGGCAAAGCTGAGACCGGCAATAATCACAACTGCCATCCCAATCATGAGCCAGGTGAGCAAGGATTTTAATCCTGACTGCTGGTTTGCAAGCTGGGCCCGTTTTTGATCGTTTGATTTTTCGATTGTCATGATGGAAACATCCACCTTGTCGGCGATCGTTTCAAATTCGGCGTTAATTCCCTTGATTTGTTTGGACACGTTTTGAATATTACCTGCAGATGATGTATATTTCAGCAGTTTGGTTTTGAAGTCGTCTTTTTCCTTCTGGGAAAGGGAAGTCTGGTCAAGCTGATTTTCGAAGGATTGGGCGGCCTCCTCAAATTTGGTGATATTTTGGTCATTCAATTCTAAATAGAATTCTTTTTCATATGTGCTCATGATCAAGAAGCGGTTGTACAGCTTTTCATCCTTTAAATTTTTCACTCTTTTTTCAAAGTCCGCTGATGTATCGGACATCAATTTTTTTAGTTCCATAATTTGTACGGTCATCGCTGAAGTAGAAGTAAACGCTGTTTTGTATTGACCGATTTTATCAAGAATACTTTTGTATTCGTTTTTTAAGGAAGAATTGTTGGCTTTCTTCGAATAGTTTTTTACTTTCTTTTGCAATGTAAGAACAGAAGAATCAATTTCGCTGGCTTTTTCTGTAGAAGGCGTTCTTAAATATTCTTGCTCCTTCTTTCGGATGGCTGATAATTCGCTGTAAATTTCCTTGCTTTGGATGCTGTTTTGCTGCAGCTGGTCTTTTTCTGCATCCATTTTTCCGTTCAGCCAAATATAGGCTGCCATAAAGATGGTCATGACAAGCAATCCGCACAAACTGATCAATAACATGGTTCTGACTCTGTTTCGAATGGACATATTCATTTTGCTCCCCTCCAATTTTAATATCGGAAGAATCTTCTTTTTGTTTATATCTGAAATTTTAAGCAATTTTTTATAGTGTCTTTACAGATGTTAATCCTCCTGTATAATAAATAGGTTACAATGTGCATTCTACATACGATGATAAAGGAGAATGGGTGTGGTTCAATTTTTGGCAAGAAAGGGAGTAATATTATCCCCGAAAGTATATTTCATTACAGGGTTCAGCTATTTTGCGCTTGGATTAATGTCCTCGTTGGTGATCGGACTTATTTTAAAAACGATTGGAGAACAGGCGGGATGGCCGTTTTTTATTAAAATGGGGACAATAGCCATGAGCATGCTTGGACCGGCTATTGGGGCAGCTGTCGCCTATGGGCTTGAAGCACCTCCGCTCGTGTTGTTTGCGACCGTAGCTGCAGGTGCGGCAGGGGCTGAGCTTGGAAGTGTGGCTGGCAGTTTTGTGGCGTCCCTTGTAGCGATAGAAGCAGGAAAGCTTGTTTCAAAGGAAACAAAAGTGGATATTCTCGTTACACCTGCAGTCACTGTTTTTGCGGGCTTTACGGTCGCCTATTTTGCGGGGCCGGGGATCGACCAGTTTATGAAAGGATTTGGCCATCTCATAATGTGGGCCACCGACCAGCGTCCTTTGGTCATGAGCATTCTTGTTGCAGTTTTGCTTGGGCTTGCTTTGACTGGCCCGATCTCAAGTGCGGCCATTGGTATCATGCTCGGCCTTGAAGGGACAGCAGCGGGTGCAGCGACCATCGGGTGTGCGGCACAGATGATCGGGTTTGCCACAATCAGCTTCAGGGAAAACGGTTTTGGTGGTTGGATTACGCAGGGGATCGGAACTTCAAAGCTTCAGTTTCCTAACGTGGTTCGAAATCCGAGAATCATTATCCCGCCAACGGTTGCCGGCATGATCCTGGCGCCGATTGGGACTCTCGTTTTCCAGATGGTGAACATACCGGCAGGCGCAGGAATGGGGACCAGCGGCTTGGTCGGACAAATCATGACGTTTCGAACGATGGGCTTTGGCTGGGATGTTTTTTTGTATATCGTGCTGCTGCATATTGCTGGACCAATTGTGATCAGTCTGGTACTTTCAGAATGGATGAGAAAAAAAGGTTATATCGCCTTTGGTGATATGAAAATAAATCAATAAGAGGAGCGAATCTTGATGAAAACTGTACAAACGATTGAAGAGTTTAAAGAGACCACAGGAACAGGAAAAACCCTCGCTGTTTTTTCAGCGGACTGGTGTCCTGACTGTGTGTTTATCAAACCATTTCTTCCGGAGCTGGAGCAGGAATTCAACGAGTTTACATTTGTGTATGTGGACAGGGATCAGTTGATCGAATTGTGCCAGGAACTTGATATTTTCGGGATTCCGAGCTTTGTCGCCTTTCAAGACGGAAAAGAGATTGGACGGTATGTTGACAAAGACCGTAAAACGAAGGAACAAATTTCATCGTTTATAAATAATTTGCCTGTTCATGCCAATGAATAGTAGAAGTATGTTAAACTCAAAATAGTACGTGAATACGTCGAGCATCATATTAAGAAAGGGCGTTAGCAATGGCAAAGGTAGAAGTAAATCATCAGAAATACGAAGGAATTCGTTTTGATATAGAAGATGAAAGTGTTATTTTGGTAGACATTCTTGAAACCATTCCTTACGAGTATGTCGGCAAGGATACAATGGTTACCATCCCTACAACAGAATTCACCTCTGTTTGCCCATGGTCAGGTCTTCCTGATTTCGCGGATATTATCATCAGCTATATTCCAAACGAGGACCTAGTGGAAATGAAGTCGTTAAAATATTATTTAACCTCTTACCGCAACGTAGGCATTTATCAGGAACATGCAACCAACAAAATTAAGGAAGATCTCGTTAATCTTCTTAAACCGAAGTACCTTAAAATTGTCGCAACCTGGAATGCTCGCGGAGGGTTGGGTACAGAAGTGGTTGTAGAATACAAACAAGACTAATAAAAAAACCTCCGTCCAGGAGGTTTTTTATGCTTTTATTAATGGAGGGATTTTCGCATGAGTACAAGTCTGAAGCTGAAAAAGGCGCTCGAGGACCGGCTGAAACGTCCGGAATGGGATCTATCCTATGACCGGGAAAATGAACAGCTTAGAATTGAACACAAGGACATTGGAAAGGGAATGACCCTTTCTCTTTCAGGATTAACAGTGGAATGGGAAAAAAAGAAGGATGCGTTTTTGGATGAACTTGTTTACCATGTCGAAGAAACACTGAAAGCCATTGAAGAAACTCCTGCCAATAAAGCGGAGAATCAAATCTTCCCAGTCATCCGCTCCACTTCTTTTCCAAAGGAATCACCCGAGGGAGACGCGCTGATTAACGAGGAGCATACGGCAGAAACGGCGGTCTTTTATGCGCTGGATCTGGGAAATACTTATCGGTTAATCAGTGAAAAGATGCTGGAAGAAATGAATATGACGAGGGAGCAACTGAAGGAAGTGGCCCGCTTTAATGTGAGATCACTGGACACCTCGATGAAAAAAGATGAGGTCGCTGGCAACACCTTTTACTTTATCAATCACAATGACGGGTATGATGCGAGCAGAATATTGAATGCCTCTCTGCTGGATCGAATGGTACAGGAAGCATCCGGTACACTCGCAGTTGCCATTCCGCATCAGGATGTCCTTATTCTGGCGGATATCCGCAATAACCAGGGCTATGATATTTTGGCTCAGATGGCGATGCAATTTTTCATGAACGGCCGTGTTCCTGTAACTGCATTACCTTTTTTATATGAAAAAGGAGAGCTTGAACCCATTTTTATTCTGGCGAAAAACAAGCCGGTGGACGAATCATAAAAAAATCATGAAATTGTTGGTAAAAATGTGGCGAAAAAAGTCATAAAAGCCATCGATGGACCGAATTTTTATGATAGGGCATGTCCGTACCATTCCCTTTGTGAAGTTTGCCGATGAAGCTGTTTGGATATCAGAAATGAGCTTGTGTTTTCATAACCGCTAGAGCAATCTAGTGGTTTTTATATTTTTTACTTTCGATGGCAAATTTTTCTTAAAGTATGGCCCGAATTCCGCTACAATATAAAGACAGACCCAGAGAAAAAGAAGGTGAAGGCAATGTCGTGGTTTAAAAAATTGATGAATTTAATGTTTGATGATGAACCTTCTGAGACAGAAGAAACAATAGATCCAGCCCTACATAAAAATGAGAAAACAGAACCCGTAAAAGGACGTACAGTCGGCCGGTTTCAGAACCATCAAAACAGCTCTGCAGCCAGAATGGTAAGCCGTTATCCGGTAGAAGGGAAATTTCGATTCCCGTTGATTGATGATCAAGAAGAGATTGGAAGACATACCCCGGCAAGAAAACAAAGCTATGCGAAAAAACAAACAGGTAGAGAAGGACAAGAGACAGCGAGATACACACGGGAGCGTCAGAAAGAAAACCTGTCCAAGGAAGAGCCAGCAAAGCCACCTCTTAAAGAAGAGAAAACACAACCCTTTAAGCCATCCGAAATCCCATCACCCATTTATGGGTTTGGCAGCCGAAATGGAACCAATCAAGTTGGATCTGGACAAGCTGGTGAAAACCGGTATAGCGAACAAGATTCTAACAGCAAGTTTCGGCCTTCGGAAATTCCATCTCCTGTTTATGGATTTGGCGGCCGTGACAAAAGTGGGCAAAGTCCTTCGAAGAAAACGGAGGAACGTCCAAAGGGAGGCTTCATGCCTTCCCAGGTCCCATCACCGATTTATGGTTATCGTGAACGGAAACCAGATACGATTGTCAATCCGGGATTATGGAAGCTATCCGAAATTCAGAAAAAAAAGATGCCGGATCCGGCCTTGATGGAAGAACTGCTAAAAGAACCCGTATCAGGCAAAGAACCCGTCATTCTGAGTGAAGAAGAAGGCAGAAACCTTCCTGTAGTGCAAGAAAAAATGGAAGATCCCATTGAGGAACCTATTCCTCAGATGCAAATGAAGAAGGAGCCTGTGCTTCTCATTGATGAATTCAGAAAAGAAACCATTGAGCCGGCACAAGCAGAATTGCTGCCAGAACCACAGCTGGAACTGCCTGCTGAACCATCTGAAGCACGCGGGAATGAGCTTCATGTTGCTCAACTCCCCGGTGATGAAGTGATTTTTGAGTTGCCGCCTGAAAGGATGGACCTTAAAGAACCTGAAGACGAACAAATCGAACAAGTACAAGTTGTTGCAGAAGTTGAAGAGCCAACAGCTTTGGAGCCTGAAGAAGAGGAAGCATCTGCGGTTAAGAATCGTACCGTGACCGATCAGGAAGATGCAAACTTAATAGCAGAACCTGCTTTGCCAGAACCGTCATTAAAAGAAGAAGTTGTTACCCGCCGGGAGCCTGAGAAAAAACCAGGAGGCTCTTACATTCCTTTTAATGTGCTGATGCTCAAAAAAGACCGGAAAAGTACTGCCAATCATACGGGTGACAAAAAGACGCCATCTCCTGTTGAAACAAAAGCAACAGTAAACGAGGTTGCTCCGATTACGGCAGAGGAAGCTGATCTTTCTTTTCCGCCGCTCGAGTTACTTCAGAATCCCCCGGTACAGGAGGAGGATGATAGTCTTTGGATGGAAGAACAAAGAGATCTGCTCCAGCTGACACTCGATAACTTTAATGTTAATGCCAAAGTAGTCAACATGACAAAAGGGCCGTCGGTTACCCGTCTCGAAGTACAACCGGCACCTGGAGTAAAAGTGAATAAGATAACCAATTTAAGCGACGATATTAAGCTGAGTTTATCAGCAAAGGATATACGAATCGAAGCACCCATCCCGGGGAAAAACACAATCGGCATTGAAGTGCCCAACCTATACAGCCAGCCTGTTTTCTTACGGGAGATTCTTCAGACCGAGGAATTCCGCAACAGCAGTTCACCACTTACCGTTGCGCTGGGATTGGATTTATCCGGTGATCCGATTGTGACCGATCTGCAAAAAATGCCTCATGGGTTGATCGCAGGAGCCACAGGCTCCGGAAAAAGTGTATGTATCAATTCCATTTTGATTTCATTGATGTACAAAGCATCTCCGGAAGATGTACGCCTGCTTCTTGTTGATCCGAAAATGGTGGAATTGGCTCCGTACAATGCCATTCCTCATTTGGTTACACCGGTCATTACCGATCCAAAGGAAGCGACTACGGCTTTGAAATGGACAGTCGAGGAAATGGAGCGAAGGTATGAAGCCTTTGCAAGACATGGCGTGCGTGACATTAAGCGGTTTAACGACAAAATGAAACGCGAACAGCTGTATGCCAACAAAATGCCATATATCGTTGTGGTCATCGATGAACTTGCAGACCTGATGATGGTATCGCCGCAGGACGTGGAAGAAGCCATTTGCCGGATTGCCCAAAAAGCTAGAGCATGTGGCATTCATTTGCTGGTGGCAACCCAGCGGCCTTCCGTGGACGTTATTACCGGTCTGATTAAAGCAAACATCCCGACAAGGACAGCCTTTGCTGTTTCTTCTGCGGTCGATTCCCGTACGATTATCGACATGAGCGGTGCGGAGCGCCTGCTCGGCAGAGGCGATATGCTGTTTCTTGAAAATGGATCAAGCAAGGCGGTCCGTATTCAGGGGAATTTTGTATCGGATGATGAGATCGAACGGGTTACTGCGTTTGTCAAAGAGCAGCATTCAACCAATTACTTATTCAGCAGAGAAGAATTGATCCAGTCCAATCAAACGGTTGAACAAGAAGATGATCTGTTTGAAGAAGCCTGCTATTACGTACTCGATATGGGCGCTGCATCTTCCTCAAGCATCCAACGACGTTTCAGGGTTGGTTACAACCGAGCTGCGCGTCTTGTAGAAATGATGGAGGCATTCGGCCTTGTTTCCGAAGCCATGGGCTCAAAGCCCCGTACAGTTCTCATGACCAATGAAGAATTTCAAAGCAAGCTTTACAGTGAAGCAGAAGTATAAAGCAGTTGATTGGAGTGTGACGTGCGAGACTCCTTGAAAATGAACTTCACATTTTCTTCGTGCGATATGTTGCTGCCGAAGCCTTCCTTGTCCGGCAGGAAATGCGGGACAGGTGAGTATGCCGGTAAAAGCGAGCAACCTGAAGACGGAAATCAACCCTCCAAGTAGAATTAGACAGTTCATTGCCTGGCCATGGAGCCAGGCAATGGGTTGTCTTTTTTTTATGCAAAAGATTTTGAAGTGCCCGCTGTTTCACTTTCTCTTGTTTTCTGAAGAGTACTTCTATATGATAGTTAAGGATGAGTCCAAAGGGCCCATTTTAAACGACAGAAAGAAACCATGAATTTCTTGACCAGGTGATGAGGAGTTTATATGAAAGAAATAGAATTAAAGCTGCAGGGTAAAATCAAACGCTTGACCAATCTAACATTCAAATTTGATGAAAGGGCAGGCGATGGCTGGTTTTCAGCTGTTTATTTTCTGAAAACGTGTGAAATCGTAAAAAAATTCAAACCTGACAATATAGTAACCATGCAATTTTTCCAAAAAAACGATGCCGTACTTTGCGGAACAGACGAAGCAATCGCCTTGATCAAGACATTTGCCAAAAACGCAGATGATCTGGAGATTCACTCGTTGAAAGATGGAGATAAAATTTCTCCATTTGAAACCGTCTTTACCATTACTGGCCCTTATCAAAATTTTGGCTTTTTGGAAGGAATGCTTGATGGCATTTTGGCCAGAAGAACATCCGTGGCAACGAATGTTTATAATGTTGTCAAAGCGGCGAGTATTTCCGGTGTCCAAAAGCCGGTCATCTTTATGGGCGACCGGGACGATCACTTCGCCCAGCAGGCAGGGGATGGTTATGCGGCTTATATCGGCGGCTCTACCGCACAGGCTACCCATGCGATGAATGAATGGTGGGGCAAACAGGGGATGGGCACGATGCCGCACGCCTTGCTCCAGATGTTTAATGGAGACATTGTTGAAGCGACGAGGGCGTATCATGAGACGTATCCTGAAGACGAATTAATGGCACTGGTGGACTACAAAAATGACACTATCACCGATGCCCTTAAAGTGGCCAGAGAATTTGGAGATGTTTTAAAAGGAGTCAGAGTGGATACCTCAAGGACGATGGTTGACCAATACTTCTTCCGTAATCCAGAGGTGCTCGGCAGCTTCGACCCCCGTGGTGCGAATCCTGAGCTTATTTTTGCGCTGCGTAAAGCTCTCGACCAGGAAGGGTTTGGGCATGTGAAAATCGTCGTCAGCGGCGGTTTTACCGAGGAGCGGATCACCGATTATGAAAAACGCGGTGTACCTGTTGATATTTATGGAGTAGGCAGCAATCTTCTTAAAATTAACATCGGGTTTACCGGAGACAATGTAATGATGAACGGAGATCATCAAGCCAAAGCGGGACGGGTCTACAGACCAAATGCACGTCTCGAAAAAGTAGATTAGTGGTGATTATCCGGAAGTAATCCGGAAGTAATGGAGTTAGACTTCATTTTTTGCTATAATGGAAAAATGAGTCGGTGCAGCTTGCTCGATTATCACTCTATCGCAGCAGGCATATACTAACAGAAAATAGGCCTTGAAAAGTGGGTTGCCTAAAAAGGTGATTCTTGAGAAGGTTTTTGATTGTGGAGGTCTTTATATGACACATTATCACTTTGTGGGAATCAAAGGTACAGGGATGAGTGCCTTGGCACAAATACTTCATGACATGAAGCATGAAGTTCAAGGATCGGATGTTGAAAAGTATTTCTTTACCCAGCAGGCTCTAGACGAGCGCGGGATTACAATACTGCCATTTGATAAGAATAACATTAAACAGGGCCAGACCATCATTGCTGGAAACGCGTTTCCAGATGACAATGAAGAGCTGGTAGCAGCGCGTGAACTTGGCCTGCCGATTTACCGTTATCATCATTTTCTTGGTGACTTTGTGAAGAAGTATACCGGAGTTGCGGTGACAGGTTCTCACGGAAAAACATCAACAACAGGACTGCTTGCCCATGTAATTGGCGGAGCCGAGCCAACTTCGTTCTTGATCGGAGACGGGACCGGACGAGGAGTGGCAGACAGCACGTATTTTGTATTTGAAGCATGCGAATACCGCCGTCACTTCCTTTCTTATGAGCCTGCGTATGGAATTATGACGAATATTGATTTTGATCACCCTGACTATTATAAAGATATTGACGATGTTATCAGCGCATTTCAGCAAATGGCGATGCAGGTTACAAAAGGAATCATCGCATGCGGTGATGATCAATATCTTCAGCAAATCCATGCAAATGTACCTGTCGTATTTTACGGACTTGGAGATCATAATGATTTTCAGGCGTCGAACATTCAACGGGACGAGAACGGGACTACATTTGATGTATTTGTAAGAAATACGTTCTACCACACGTTTACGATCACAGGATACGGAACACACAACATTCTTAATGCTCTGGCCGTTATCGCCCTTTGTCATTACGAAAATGTAGATGTGGACGTTATTGCCGATCGTTTAAAAACGTTTGGCGGAGTTAAACGGCGTTACTCTGAAAAGCCATTCGGAGACCAGGTGCTGATTGATGACTATGCTCATCATCCAACTGAAATCAGTGCAACCATTGAAGCGACCAAATACAAGTATAAAAATCGCGATGTGGTCGCTATTTTTCAGCCCCATACCTTCACAAGGACGAAAACGTTCCTTCATGAATTCGGGGAGAGCTTAAGAAAAGCTGATTATGTTTATTTATGCGATATTTTTGGATCGGCACGTGAAAATGCCGGCAGTCTTTCCATTGAGGACCTGCAGAAACAAATTCCAAATGCAATGCTGTTGAGCGAAGAAGAAGTAGGGATTCTCGAACAGCATAAAGATGGAATTCTTTTGTTCATGGGAGCGGGGGATATTCAAAAATTTCAAAAATCCTATGAAAAGACCGTGGAAGGTCATCAAGGGAAAAGCACACAAATTGGATAGAAGCAAAAAAGGAGGCTCAAAATGAGTCTCCTTTTCAATAAGTCTAAAAGAAAAAAACGCCGGGTGCGAACCGGCGTTTTTGGGTTTTATTTAAGGTTTTCAGGATTAAGCACGTTAAGTTCAGGAAGAACGAAACGACCGTCTTTACGGATAAGAACATCATCAAAATAGATTTCCCCGCCGCCGTAATCCGGCCGCTGAATCATGACCATATCCCAGTGAATGTTGGACTCATTTCCGTTGTAGGCTTCTTCGTACGCCTGTCCTGGTGTAAAGTGGAAGCTTCCGTCAATTTTTTCATCAAACAGAATGTCTTTCATCGGGTGCTGGATATAAGGGTTAACGCCAATCGCAAACTCACCAATATATCGGGACCCTTCATCGGTATCAAAAATTTTGTTGATTCGTTCGGAATCGTTGGCTGTTGCGTTTACAATTTTCCCATTTTCAAATGTCAGGGACACATTTTCAAATGTAAAGCCCTGATAAGGAGATGGTGTGTTATAGGTGATGGTTCCGTTTATGGAATCTCTGACAGGAGCTGTGTATACTTCACCATCCGGGATGTTCGCTTCTCCTGCACATCGTACAGCAGGAATATCTTTAATGGAGAAGGTAAGATCAGTTCCTGGTCCCTTCAAATGGACCTTATCCGTGCGGTTCATCAAATCTTCAAGAGATTTCATGGCTTCATTCATCTTGCTGTAGTCAAGGTTACACACCTGGAAATAGAAATCTTCAAACGCTTCGGTGCTCATGCTGGCAAGCTGTGCCATGGCTGCATTCGGATAACGAAGAACAACCCATTTTGTTTTCTTGATGCGAATTTCACGGTGCATGGCAAGCACCGTTTTTTCATATAATGCCATCTGTTCACTTGGAACATCGGACAATTCATTAATATTGTCGCCTGAACGAAGTCCGATATAGGCATCCATTTGAGCCATCAGGTCACCTTCATGCTTGGCGATGATTTTCATCTGTTCTTCTGAAGCGTTCATGTACTGCTGGCGCATAACGGAATGGTCTTTCAGCAATACGAACGGAAAACCACCGGCTGCATAAGCTTCCTGCACGAGTGCATTCACAAGCTCTTTTTGAAAGCCAAAGTTTTCAATCAGAACTTTTTCTCCTTTTTGAAGATTAACAGAATATGTAATTAAGTTTTTAGCCAATTGCTGGATACGTGGATCTCTCACTGCAATTTCCCCCTTCTATATGGTGAATAAGCCTAACGTATTTATTCTAACGTAATTTAAATAATTTGTAATCTTCTAACCCTTGTCCTTAGCAGGAATTCTGAAAATAATATAGAATATAGCATACATGTTTAGTTTTATTGGCATAGGGTAATTTTAAAAGCATCTAACTCAGGAGGTGTCGTGGAAACATGAACATACTTATACCCATCAGTGTACTCATCATTGCCCTAGCTTTTGTCGTCCTAGTAATCTTCTTGGCACGTACGCTAAAATCACTTACAGTAACGCTTGATAACGTGGCTAAGACTGTAGACGGCCTTGAAACTCAATTGAATGGTGTTACATCAGAGACGGCTCAATTGCTTCACAAAACCAACAAATTGGCAGAAGATGTACAAACGAAAGCTGCTTCATTGAACACTGTGTTCTCAGCAGTGCAGGATCTTGGCAGTTCCATTCATAATGTCAACGAATCTGTACGCAAGGTCACAGAGAAAATCACAACAGGTGCTGAACGGCAGTCAGAAAATATTTCCCAGGCGGTTCAATGGGGAAATGTAGCCATCAACTTGTGGGAAAAGTGGAAAATCAAGAAAGCCGGCGTTGATTCTACGCAGCAAACATCCCAAAGAAGACAATATCAATAAAGGAGGAGTTTAGAATGAGTAACGAAAACAATAATCAAAACATCAACAGTAAAGATTTTATTATTGGAGCTCTAGTTGGCGGAATTGTAGGTGCAGCCTCCGCCCTCCTCATGGCGCCCAAAAGCGGCAAAGAATTGAGAAATGATCTTTCTGATCAAGCAGGTACGATCAGGGACAAAAGCACAGAATGGTCTTCAATGGCAAAAGACAAATCCTCTAATATTGCCCGCACCGTTTCTGAACAGTCCAATCAAGTAGCCGGCAAAGTGAAAGAACTTTCGACCAGCATACGCCGTGATTTGAACAATTGGAGAAACAAAGGACAGGAGGTACTCGATGAGAGCGCTGATGCGTATGGTGAAATTACTACTCAAGTGGAAGAAGAAGCCACACGCCAGCCGGATCCTCTTGCAACGGAAGATGATTTGGTAAAAAATAAGTATTGATTATACAAAATCAGATGAAGATAAACGAAGAAGCATCCTTCTTCGTTTTTTCATGGATTTTATGATTCACCCAGGGAGGAATTACATATGTCACTTGTTAAACTTTCAACTTCAGAGGAATTTAAACAGGCAGTAAGTGAAAATGAAAAATTGTTTTTATTAAAGAACAGCACAACATGCCCAATCAGCCATGCTGCGTTTCAGGAATACCAAAAGTTTGCCGCAGAGCAGGATAACCCCATTTTTTATTTGAACGTTCAGGAAGCCCGTCCGCTGTCTAATGAAATTGCGGAAAATTTTGGGGTGAAGCACGAATCACCTCAAGCCCTTCTTTTTGAAAAAGGTGAGGTGAAGTGGGATGCATCTCATTATTCCATCACCTACTCATCGCTCAGTGAGCAGTTGGGCAAATAATCGCTTTTATAGCTCTTTTCTTAAGCTTTACAATGTTGCTTTTTGAGTAGTTGATTTCCTGTTCCAGTATGCTCGCTTTCACCGGCGTAAACACCTGCTTTCGCAGGGCACCCTGCACTCCAATCAACTAGATCGATGATGAAACTTAAAAGAATCTTCTCTTGGCAACAATCTTTTAGTTAAACCCCGGGGCGACTCGGGTTTTTTTATGGGTGCAGATGGTTTTCAAACGAAGGTCATAGGATTATAATGAAATTGCATGACCCAAATTGTTTACAGAGCAGAGGAGAGATTAGATGAGACAGAATACGTTAGATGAGCTGAGAGACCAGTTGGATGATCTGGATTTGCAGTTGATCGATCTTGTGAATCAACGAGAGATCCTGCTTCAAAAGAATAAGGATTTACGGCCGGAAAGGGCAGATAAGGTGCTTGAACGAATGAATCTCCATTCAAAAGGTGCATTAAGCAAGGAAACTCTGATCGGCTTGTTCAAGCTGCTGGACCAGATTGGACCTGCCGGGAAGCCTGCTAAATTACCCGAACTTCTCGTATCACGAAAAAACAAACCGGAAAATACCGTCGTAACTGTTGCTGGAAAAGAAATTGGCGGTGGACAACCACAATTGGTTGCCGGCCCGTGTGCTGTGGAAAGTGCAGAGCAAGTGGACGCGGCAGCCGGGGCAGTCAAGGCCCGGGGCTTGCATTTTTTGCGGGGCGGAGCGTTTAAACCAAGAACATCGCCATATGATTTTCAGGGGCTCGGTGAAGAAGGCCTGCGGTTATTAAAGCAGGCAGGCAACCGACACGGGCTAGCTGTGATCAGTGAGATTGTGGATCCGCGAGATCTTGAAATGGCTGCCGGCTATCTGGATGTGATTCAGATTGGTGCCAGAAACATGCAAAACTTCGAGCTGCTGAAAGAAGCAGGGAGGACAAGAAAACCGATTTTACTAAAAAGAGGACTTGCCGCTACGATCGATGAGTTTATTCATGCCGCAGAATACATTATGGTCCACGGTAATGATCAAATCATTCTTTGTGAACGCGGTATTCGAACGTATGAAAAAGCAACCAGAAATACGCTTGATATCACCGCCGTGCCTCTTCTAAAGCAAGAAACCCATCTTCCGGTGATGGTGGATGTCACCCATTCAACGGGAAGAAAGGATTTGCTGGTGCCGGCAGCCAAAGCCGCTTTGGCCATCGGAGCAGATGGCGTGATGGCCGAGGTCCATCCTAACCCGAAGCAGGCATTATCGGATGCTTCCCAGCAAATGAACTTTACGGAATTTGAACACTTTGTCAATGAGCTCGAAAAGAGCGGTTTATATAAACATAATAAAGTAATGGTATAAGGATAAAGCCCTCTGTTAAATGGGGGCTTTTCTTTTATATGGATGGCCAAGAATATTTAGGAAAGGTGTTTTGTGCAATTTGGAGGATAATGAAGCATAATAAAGGGATTTAAAGAATGACCTGTATGAGTTGTACACTGGTAGTTACAAAAGAAAATACCTAAAAGAATCACGATAAGAAGTTTTTTACATCCTCATTGAACTCCGTATAATGGGTAGGGTGAACCTGAAACACTGCAAATGGGTCAATTTGTAGCGGGGTCATTTTCTTTTTTTTTGAGGAGGAAAATCAATGATGAATAAACTTGAACAACAAACGAACATACAAAATTCAACTAAACGATCTTTAAGCTTTTTTCTGCTGGCGGTTATCCTTCTTTGGGTAAAATCGTACATCGCCTTCAGGGTTGGATTGAACCTTGATCTTGAGAATGTGATGCAAGAGATCATCCTGGTGATTACACCGCTCAGTTCCGCATTGTTTTTCCTGGGGCTGAGTTTGTTTGCTCCGGCAAAGAGCAGGAACAAAGCGTTGCTTACGATTCATTTTATAATGTCCTTTATTTTATACGCCAATATTGTGTACCACCGGTTCTTTGATGACTTCATTACAATACCGGTCCTGTTTCAATTTAAAAACTTTGGCGATCTCGGCGGAAGTGCACAAAGCCTGATGCATCCGCTTGATATTTTATATTTTTTGGACTTTCTACTGTTATTGACCATTGTATTAACCAAGAAAGTAAAACCTGTGGAAAAATTGAAAAAGAAAACCATTGGTCTTGTTTTTATTTCAGCACTCAGCATCTTTTTGGCGAACCTTGGGATGGCGGAAATTCAGCGTCCCGAGCTGCTGACCCGTACATTTGACCGGGCCATTCTGGTTAAGCTGATGGGTGTTTATAACTATCATGTATATGACGCGGTATTGAACACCAAGTCGTCTACACAGCGTGCATTAGCAGACAGTAATGATTTGGCTGAGGTGAAGAACTATTCGGATTCGCAATACAAAAAACCGGATCCAAAAATGTTTGGGGCGGCCAAAGGTAAAAACGTGATTCTTGTATCCATGGAATCCACCCAGAACTTTTTGATCAACAAGAAAATCAACGGTCAGGAAGTTACACCTTTCTTGAATGACCTGACCAAGAAAAGTTATTACTTTGATAATTTTTATCACAATACTGGACAGGGAAAAACGTCCGATGCGGAGTTTTTGATTGATAACTCGCTGTATGGACTGCCTGGAGGATCTGTATATTCAACGAAAGCGCAAAATAAATTTCATGCCACACCGGAGATCGTGAAACAAAAAGGCTATAACCCGGTTGTGTTCCATGCCAACAACAAAAGTTTCTGGAACCGTGACATGATGTATAACACGCTAGGATATAACAAGTTTTACTCTAAGCCTTACTATAATGTGAACGATGAGAACTCGGTAAACTACGGCCTGAAGGATAAGGAATTTTTCAAGCAGTCCATGCCGATGCTTGAGAATTTGAAACAGCCGTTTTACAGCAAGTTCATCACGCTGACCAACCATCACCCGTTCATCTTGAACAATGAACAGGAGAAGAGCATCCAGCCGGCTGATACCGGAGATCCTACAGTAGATAATTACTTTGTAACTGCGCGCTATCAGGATGAAGCCTTGAAGCAATTCTTCCAGCAGTTGAAAGCTTCAGGACTCTATGACAATTCTGTCATTATCCTGTACGGTGACCACTACGGAATCTCCGAGAACCATAATAAAGCAATGAGCAAAATCCTGGGCAAGGAAGTAACACCATATGAACACCTTAAGCTTCAGGAAACCCCTTTGTTCATCCATGTGCCGGGGCAAAAAGGTAAAGTAATGCATACCATCGGGGGAGAAATTGATTTAAAGCCAACGATTCTGCATCTGCTTGGCATTAAAACGAAAGGTGACATCCAGTTTGGATCTGACCTCTTTTCTCCGGACCGTGACGAATTTACAGTTCAGAGAGATGGCAGTGCCATAACGAAAGACTATGTTTATGCAGGTGAAAAAGAGAAATGCTACAGACAGTCTGATGGGCAGGAGGTAGCGAATAAACTCTGTAAGCCTGCAAAAGAAAAGGCAGCCAAAGATCTAAACCTCTCTGATAAAGTGGTGTATGGTGACTTGCTTCGCTTCTTTAAAGATGGGAAAATTGTTAATCAGCAAGAATCAAACAAATAAGAGAAAGCCGGCTGAAATCAGCCGGCTTTCCTGTTTTGAATGGACTTTTAAGGATTGGAGAAAACTAAACAAAGAAAGTTGGAAAATGTTCACTTTTATACAGTGGAATATGGCAGTGTACGGGCTTTTCGTTGCCTAACAGCAGTCCTTTACTGTATGATAGCAATAACATTACATAACCTGTCTGGATTGTGGAATTAAAGGAGGATTACTAAATTGAATACAACAATTTATGATGTGGCCCGTGAAGCAGGCGTCTCAATGGCAACTGTTTCCCGTGTCGTTAATGGAAACCCAAATGTTAAACCATCTACAAGGAAAAAGGTGCTTGAAGCGATTGAACGTCTAGGTTACCGACCAAACGCGGTGGCAAGGGGGCTTGCCAGTAAAAAGACAACAACCGTCGGCGTGATTATTCCCGATATCGCGAGCATCTTTTTTGCGGAGCTTGCGAGGGGTATTGAAGATATCGCGACCATGTATAAATACAATATTATCTTATGTAATTCTGACCAGAACAAAGATAAAGAAATTCATCTTTTAAATACATTGCTCGGAAAGCAAGTGGATGGCATCGTCTTTATGGGAGGTAAAATTACAGATGAGCATGTGGAAGAATTTAAAAAATCTCCCGTGCCAATTGTAATGGCGGCAACCGTAGATATGAACAATGAAATCCCGTCAGTTAATATCGATTATCAGCAGGCTGTGTATGATGCGGTTGAGCATCTGTTAAAATCAGGCCATGACTCGGTCGCGATGGTAACCGGCCCGCTGGAGGATCCCATCAACGGCTATCACAAGTTCACAGGCTTCCGTAAAGCAATGGAGGATGCCGGGAAAAAGGTGGATGAAAAACAGATTTTTGTCGGCGATTACACGTATGATTCTGGAATTGAAGCCGTGGAAACCTTCCTTGAAAGCGGAAATGTGCCTACAGCTATTTTTGTAGGAACAGATGAAATGGCGCTGGGAGTTATTCATGGCGCACAGGATAAAGGAATCACAGTTCCTGGGGATCTTGAAGTGATCGGCTTTGATAATACACGACTGGCTACGATGGTAAGACCAACCCTTTCAACTGTGGTACAGCCTATGTATGATATCGGAGCGGTTGCGATGCGTCTATTGACAAAGCTCATGAACAAAGAAAAAGTCGAGGAGAACACCGTTGTGCTTCCTCACCGTATTCAATTCAGAAATACAACAAAGAACAACGAACAATAGACGCTACAGAGGTGTGAGAGTTTTGAGAATCGGTATTATTGGAGCGATGGATGAAGAAATCCTTTATATGAAACAGGCTCTTGATATTTATGGGGAAAACAATTATGCGAAAACCACCTTCTATGAAGGAAGCTACGCCAACAAAGAAGTCGTCCTTTGCAAGTCGGGTGTGGGAAAAGTGAATGCGGCAGTCGTGACACAGCTTTTGGTGGACCGGTTTAACGTGACACATATAATGTTTACCGGCGTGGCAGGGGCCTTGCATCCTGAGCTTGAAATTGGAGATATTGTGATTTCAACAAGTGCCATGCAGCATGATATCGATGCCTCCGCATTAAGTTCGGATTTTCCGCAAGGAACCATTCCCATGTTTAGGTATGAGTCGGATTTTGCGGCAGACCCAGGCCTTGTGGATCTGGCGGAAAAAGCAGCGGCAAAGGTATCCGGAGTTTCTGTCAGAAAGGGAAGGATCCTAAGCGGGGATCAGTTTATTGCAAGCCGCACACTTGTGGAAAAGTATTATCAGCTTTTTGACGGTGCGTGCATTGAAATGGAAGGCTCCGCTGTTGCACAGACTGCTTTTTTAAATGACGTTCCCTTTGTCGTGATCCGTTCGATCTCGGACAAGGCCAATGGCGAAGCAGCTGTCAACTTTACTGAGTTTACAAAGCTTGCCGCGAAGCGGTCTTCTGACATGGTAGAAGAGATGCTGAAAGCCATTTAATAATTGGAAAGACCTGATGCATGTTTGCGTCAGGTCTTTTTTCTGCTGTCCCGGATATGGTGTAATGCCTTGCTTAAGGTCAGGCTGTTTTTTTCCATGATTTCAGGTTTTCGGGGAATCGGTTTATACAAACCGGGCGGGTCTTCCCATGTAAGCGGCAGGGTGACTGGAGCTGCTTTTTGCCACTTTTCAATCCATTCCATGGGAAGTGATCCTTCCAAATCCATATCGTTCATCGCCAGCCAGATTTCAGACCAGGCGCGTGGAACGACCCTCCAGATATCATAACCACCGCCCCCGGTGGCGATCCACTTTCCGCCGCAAAACCGGTCGGCCACTTCCTTTGCGATCCTGGGGATGGCATGATAGGATTTCATCGTTACCGACAGGTGGGTCAATGGATCGTAATAGTGGGCATCTGCACCATTCTGAGACAGAATGACATCAGGCTTGAAAAAGGAGGCCACTTCATGGACCGCCGTTTCATACAATTCAAGCCATGATTCATCTTCTGTAAAGGCATCCACGGGGAGGTTAAAGGAGTAGCCGTAACCGTCGCTTTGACCCTTCTCCGTGACGTTTCCGGTGCCCGGAAACAGATACCGGCCAGTCTCATGTATTGAAAGGGTACAGGCGTCCGGGTCTTCATAAAAGGACCATTGCACCCCGTCTCCATGATGGGCATCCGTATCAATATAAAGCACTCTCGCACCGTACTTCTTTTTCAAATAAGCAATGGCTACAGCGCTGTCATTGTAAACACAAAAACCGGAAGCTTTTCCGCGAAATCCGTGATGAAGTCCCCCGCTTGCATTAAATCCATACGTTGCTTTGCCTTCCATCACCATCTCAGCAGCTGTCAGGGTCGCACCCACTATCCACGCGCTTGCTTCATGCATGCCGGAAAAAATCGGGGTATCCTCAGTCCCAAGTCCGTAATTTTCTGCTGCAGCTCCTTTTAAGGTCCCATCCCCGGCTTTTTTTACGGCTTCGATATAAGCCGTATCATGGATGAGTGCGAGCTCTTCATCGGTTGCCATTCGGGGCTGTACGATATGGCTCTCATTCAGTGCATCAGACATGCGCAGCAGATCATAGGTCAGCTTGACGCGCAATTGGTTGAAGGGATGCCCTTCATTGAATTTGTAACGCAGCAGATCATCGGAATAAACAAAAACAGGCTTTTTCATTGTCCCACTTCCGGTTCCTGCGGCCAAATGACGTCATAACCATTCTGCCTTAATTCTGAAGCAATTCGGTAAGGATTCATCGTTCCAATGCGCAGGACAAGGATTTTTTGGCTGTCGTCCTGCTTGCTCGGATAGACAAGCACACTATTGATATTGATTTTAAATTTCTTGATCAGCGAGGCAACATCTGCCAGCTGTCCGGCTATGTTTTCAACTTTAACTTCCAGATGGGAGCTCGGCTGATGGGCGCCGGTCAATTGGATCAATGTGTACAGCATGTCACGTTCTGTAATGACCCCGACCAGTTTTTCATGCTCAAGCACAGGGACACAGCCGATTTGATGCTCATAAAAAACACTGAGAAGATCTTCTGCAAAATCAAGGGGATGGGCGGTAATCACATCCTTTACCATGATCTCCGATATCGGCCGTTCCAACTTGTCCGCATGATCGGCTGCATCAAAGATGGAAGGGCTGGCATCCCTGAGGTCACGGTCGGAAATGATCCCTGCCAATGATCCATCCTCGACAATAATGGGCAGGTGTCTGATCCGGTGTTTTTTTAGCGTAAGCAGGGCCTCCACAATGGTTGTTTCGGGCCGTGCGGTAACGGGCTTTTTATTCATCATATCCTGAACAATCATCTTTATTTCCCCTTTCTGCGGCTTTCTGGAACGCTATGTCTTTGGGTAGGAATAGTTAATACATGAAACGGTTCTGAAACCGAATCCGGTCAAACTGCTGGACGGTCTCCATCGAAACCCGGCTGCCGAATCTGACCATTAAGCAGTTTGCAGGGTGGGAACTGATCTCGGGATCATCGGTTGCCATATATTCCAAACCGCCGGCGTTCATCATTTTTTCCATGACTTTTCGGTAATCCCACACCGATAAACCGGTGCCTATTAAATCCCAATGCCAGTAATACTCCGTCGTAATAATAATATAATCTTCCATGCTGTCATCCATCATGGACACCCTTAACAGGCTTTTCCCTATTTTATAATTCCGGTAATCAGAAATGACTTCGATCGCTCCAAGCTCAAGAAGATTTTCCATATTGCCATGTGACCATCGTTCCATTGGATCAGGATAAACGTATGTAACGTAACCGATGATGGTATCCTTTGTTCTGGCAATAATAATCCTTCCTTCATCAAGGCCGGCGATTTCGATAAGAGCTTCATGCTGCTGAGGTGAGGGCCTGAACGCTTTTAGTCCGGCATGAAATTCGTAACCGGCCAGATGTTCCGGCGAGATGGGACCCTCAATAATAACCTTGCCTGAAGGTGTATCAACAGCAAGGCAATTGTAAGTTTTAATATGATTCATGTATACACCACCCAAGTAAAAATTCATCTACTTCCATTATACATAACAAAAAAGATTTGTAAGGGATTTCAAGACAGTCAGATTTGACATTTCTAATAAATTTAAATATTTTGAACCTATATGATATACTTAGTATGTATATATCTATTGGCATTGGAGGAGATTGACAGATGAAGGTGGAAGCGCTTCCTAGTATCAAAGGTAATTTTAATCTGGAAGATTATCAAACAGCATATGATGCATTTGACTGGACCGAAGTTGAAAAAGAATTCTCCTGGTATGAAACGGGGCGAGTCAATCTGGCCTATGAAGCAGTGGACAGGCATGCGGAAGGGAACAGAAAAAATAAAGTCGCTCTTTATTTTTCTGATCAAAAAAGAGATGAAAAATACACATTCCGCGATTTGAAGGAAATGTC
This sequence comes from Fictibacillus sp. S7, assembly GCF_004127935.1. Lineage (NCBI taxonomy): Bacteria > Bacillati > Bacillota > Bacilli > Caryophanales > Fictibacillaceae > Fictibacillus > Fictibacillus sp. S7. Next base: position 4,685,701 of record NZ_QJKL01000001.1, read on the forward strand.
CAACCGGGCAGGGAATATGCTCCGTCAGCTTGATGTTGAAAAAGGGGACAGGGTGTTTATTTTTATGCCTCGTTCTCCCGAGCTGTACTTTGCACTTTTGGGTGCGGTAAAAGTTGGAGCGATCGTTGGCCCGTTGTTTGAAGCATTCATGGAGGGGGCTGTCAGGGACCGCTTGGAAGACAGTGAGGCAAAAGTGCTCATTACCACTCCTCAGCTCCTGGAGCGTGTACCTGTAAGCGAACTGCCTCATCTCAAGCATGTTGTTCTTGTAGGGGAGGATGTGAAAGAAGAGGGGCAGTATGTGGACTTTTTCAGCAGAATGGAAAAAGCTGACAAGCATCTTGATATCGAATGGGTAGACCGCGAAGACGGTTTAATCCTTCACTATACCTCCGGATCTACCGGAAAACCAAAGGGCGTATTGCATGTTCATAATGCCATGATTCAGCATTACCAGACAGCCAAATGGGTGCTCGACTTGAAAGATTCTGATGTATACTGGTGCACCGCCGATCCAGGCTGGGTGACCGGAACATCCTACGGTATTTTCGGTCCATGGCTGAACGGAGCATCCAATGTGATTCGCGGCGGCCGCTTCAGTCCGGAAGATTGGTATGGCACGATCGAAAAATATGGTGTAACCGTCTGGTATAGTGCACCAACGGCATTCCGTATGCTGATGGGAGCAGGAGATGAGGTCGTGAAGCGTTTTGATCTTTCCTCGCTGCGCCATGTACTGAGCGTCGGTGAACCGCTCAATGCTGAAGTTGTACGTTGGGGAATGAAGGTCTTCAGTCTTAGAATTCATGATAACTGGTGGATGACGGAAACAGGAGCCCAACTGATCAGTAACTATCCGGCAGTGGAAATTAAACCTGGCTCCATGGGGAAACCATTCCCTGGCATTGAAGCGGCCATTATCGACGACCAGGATAACGTGCTTCCGCCAAACCGAATGGGGAATCTGGCCATTAAGAAAGGCTGGCCTTCCATGATGAGGGCCATCTGGAATAATCCGCAAAAGTATGAATCTTATTTTACACCTGGCGGCTGGTATGTTTCCGGAGACTCGGCTTATATGGACGAGGAAGGATACTTCTGGTTCCAGGGAAGAATCGATGATGTGATTATGACGTCCGGTGAACGGGTAGGTCCGTTTGAAGTGGAAAGCAAGCTCGTCGAACATCCGGCGGTTTCAGAAGCGGGTGTTATCGGAAAACCCGATCCAGTGCGCGGTGAAGTGATCAAGGCGTTTATTGCACTAAGGGAAGGATATTCGCCAAGCGATGAGCTGATTGAAGAGATCCGTTCATTTGTAAAATCCGGCCTTGCTGCCCATTCAGCGCCAAGAGAAATTGAATTCCGTGACAAACTGCCTAAAACAAGAAGCGGTAAAATTATGAGACGCGTATTGAAAGCATGGGAGCTCGACCTTCCGACTGGCGACCTGTCCACGATGGAAGACTAAAAGAAAAGAAGATATGAAAAACCCCTCGATCAATTCGAGGGGTTTTCTGTTTCCTTTTTATCGGTATTCTGTTCATCAGATGGTTTCTTTGGCTTATCGGACGGTTTTTCTTCGGTTGGTTTCTTTTCCTTTGGTTTCTCTTTCTCGGGCTCTTCTTTTGTATCTTTTTTGGATTCCCTTTTAGAATCTTCCTTTTTTTTGTCTTTATCGGTGGATTCCTGTTTTTTCGTACCGTAGGTGACTTTTTCCGACGGAGACGATTCCTTGCCTGCAATGTCCACTGCGGTGACATAGAGTACACCTGAAGGGGCAGACAGGGAGGTATGGTCTGACGTCACGCTACCAATCTTCTTAAAGGATCCACTGGTGCCGGAAGCCTGATAGATGCGGTAACCGATCACATCGCTCTCACCTGAGGACGACCAGGATAGCTTACCGTCTTTAACGGATATTCCGCTGACCGTACCAGGCGCTTTGCCGTTTTCCGGCAAGCTTTTGTCAGGGAGGAGATCTCGGGCATCTACGCCGGCAGCTTCTTTCAAATCCACACCATTAAATAATTCCTCACCGACCATTACACCATTTTTCGTAAACTCTTTTGGTGTAGAATCAGACGCCTTGTATTTTTTGCCGTTCGCAATGACATAAAGGCCGGTATCCAGACTGTTGTCTTTTGAATTAGGCGCATATTTCACATTAAATAAATCGGTTGTGACCAATCCGGCTTTTCGGCAAAGATCAGATGGAAGCTTTCCGGAAATGCCGCATATTTCTTTTCTTACGATACCAGACGGCATGCTGAACCGCTCTTTAGGAGCAATCAGTGAAGGCGCGTATTTATAGGCATCATTCGCAAAAGCCGCCCACAAGGTCTGGCTGATATGCTGTTGTCCTGCCGGAAGGGCATCCGGCTTGTCATAGCCATGCCAAACACCAAGAGTTACGTTAGGGTTGGTGGCAACGAACCAGGAATCCTTCGCTGAAGATGTGGTTCCTGTCTTTCCTGCCCAGTCGGCAGAAAAATTCAGTCTGCCTGGAATACTCGCTGCTGTTCCGCCCGGTTTCAATACATCTCTCATCATATCAAGGATCAGATAAGAAGTCTGTGGAGAATAAGCAGTGACCGGTTTAATTTTGTGCTGATATACGACTTTCCCGTCTTTTCCTACGATCTTATTGATCAGGTATGCATCCACGAACTTCCCTTGATTCGCGAAGGTGGCGAAAGCATTTGTGTTTTCTTCAACCGTTACCCCGTGGGTAAGACCACCGATGGCAACTGACGGTGCGCTTTTATCTGCTTCCGCAATACTAGAGAATCCCATTTTTTCCAGGCGGTTGAACGCATCGGCGTGGTCAGCCATCAAGTAGCTTCTCAGTGCTGGGATATTATAGGATTTTGCAAGTGCAGTTCTGGCCGAAAGAAGACCATGGTACCGGTTATCATAGTTGTGCGGATTATATTTACCTATCGTCAAAGGTGTATCCGGAATAATGTAGCCCGGCTGCATTTTTCCTTCTTCAATGGCTGGTGCGTAAGCGAGCAGCGGCTTCATAGTTGATCCATTTTGGCGTAATGCCTGTGTCGCATGGTTCAACTGCTCACGGTTATAGTCGCGGCCGCCAACAAAGCTGAGAATCGCTCCCGTTTTATTTTCGATTAAAATGGATCCCACTTCCTGGGGCTGCTGGACATACACCCATTTTCCTTTGTCATTTTTGACGCGTACCGTGTGAGGAGATCCAAAGAGATACTTGTTCTTTGCCGTTTTCTCCATTTCATCATACATCTTTTTATTGATGGTGGTATAAATTTTCAAGCCTTTTTGGCGAAGCTGTACATAAGCGTTTTGGCGGTATTCGTCCTTTTCCTTCCGCTTCAGCGTGGAATAGTTTTTACCATCTTGTTTCGCAGCCTGTGCCGCTAAAATGGACGCTGAACGCCGTTCGACTTCCATGCTTAAATACGGATATTTTTCATAGGAATTTTCTTTTTTCTTAGTAAAATGTTTTTTTACATCATACTTTATGGCTTTTTCATATTGGTCTGGTGTAATTTTTTCAGCAGTGAGCATCCGCTTGAGCACGATTTTCATACGGTTCGTTCCGGCGCTGATATCCTTTTTCACATCCCCGCTGTTCGTAAACGGAGAATACACAAATGGATTCTGCGGCATTCCGGCGAGAAACGCGGCTTGCGGAAGACTTAAATCCTTCGCATCCACACCAAAAACCCCTTGTGCAGCAGCCTGTATGCCCGCGACGTTGTGGCCGGATGAACTCCGTCCAAAAGGAACAATATTCAAGTATGCTTCGAGAATTTGCCCTTTCGTAAAAAAGTGTTCCAGACGGAGAGCCAGCAGAATTTCTTTTGCTTTCCGGTCGAAGGAGACTTCGTTGGTCAGGATTTGGTTCTTGATCAGCTGCTGGGTCAGCGTACTTCCTCCCGAGCGGTTAGATGATCCTGTTACTTCCTGAATGACGGCACGTATGATAGCTTTTGGAACAACACCTTCGTGCTCGTAAAAATATTCATCTTCTGTTGAGATGACAGCATCTTTTACAAAAGGGGAGATGTTTTTTAACGATACCTCGTCGCGGTTCAGATCCGCCCGAAGGTTGCCCAGTTTTGATTTGTCATTAAAGTACATCATACTCGTCGTCGAGTAGTTGTAAATCTCTTCTTTCATGGTAGCTTCCGCCCTGACCGGCTCATTTTTTACAAGTGAAGCCAGAAAGCCTGCACCGGCTCCAGCTGCCAGACAGCCGCCAAGCAAGATCAAAACGACGATGATTAAAAATAAGTTCCATGTAAAAGTGTATGTTTTATCGGCGGCCTGGATAATTTTCTTCTCATTAAGGTAGGCGATGAAGCGCCTCCATTTTTCCTTAATTACCTCTAGATGAGACATATGTAAATTCCCCCCTATTTGACTAATTATATCATATTCGTTGTCGTTTGAAGGGAGTGAGGGTACAATTTTGTCAATGAAAGAGGAATTGACATCGCCCTTCAGCTATGGTAAAAAGAAGAATATATGCTAATTGGATAAGTAAGAAGCGAAGATAGGAATGAGTAGTAACTGTCTCCCTGTTTCAGAAAGCTGGTGGCCGCTGCAAACCAGTACACAGACGGATTATGAAGTACACCCTGGAGCTTTCTTTGTGAACATACAGTAGCAAAGACCGGTTGAAAAGCCGTTAACCGATATGAGTGGAAGGATTTTTCCTTCAACAAGGGTGGTACCGCGATAATCACGTCCCTTATTCAGGGGGCGTTTTTTATTTGTCTTTTTTAATTGGATGCAATGAAAGGAGCAACATTAATGGGAATCTTGCAAGATTTGGAATACCGGAATCTGATCAACCAGATGACCGACCGAGAAGGTCTGGAAGAAAAACTGAACAGCGGAAAAACAGCATTTTACTGCGGGTTTGACCCGACAGCGGACAGTTTGCATGTCGGCCATCTTCTCGTGATTATGACAATGCGCCGCCTTCAGCAGGCAGGACACCAGCCTATTCCATTGGTGGGAGGCGCCACTGGGATGATTGGTGATCCGAGCGGAAAAAAAGCGGAGCGCACACTGAATGAATCCAGTGTCGTCGAGCAATGGAGCGAGCGCATCAAAGGCCAGCTTTCCAAGTTTTTGGATTTCGAAGCTGAGAACAATCCTGCGGAAATTGCCAATAACTATGACTGGATTGGGAACATGGATGTAATTACCTTCCTTCGTGATGTGGGTAAATACTTCCCGCTGAACTATATGCTCGCGAAAGAATCGGTAGAATCCCGTTTGGAAGCAGGAATTTCTTTTACCGAGTTTACGTACATGATTCTGCAATCATATGATTTTCTGCAATTATACCGCCAGAAGGACTGCCGCCTTCAGCTGGGAGGAAGCGACCAGTGGGGGAACATTACTGCAGGGCTTGAACTGATCCGAAAAGCAGGGGAAGAAGAGAAGGCATTTGGCCTGACAATTCCGCTTGTTACAAAGAGTGATGGAACCAAGTTTGGTAAAACGGAAGGCGGAGCAATCTGGCTGGATCCGGAAAAAACCACTCCGTACGAGTTCTATCAGTTCTGGATCAACACGGATGACCGCGATGTCGTCAAATTCCTGAAATACTTCTCGTTCAAGAGTGAAGAAGAGATCCAGGCACTTGAGGAGCAGGTACAAAACGCTCCTGAAAAACGTGCGGCTCAAAAAGCGCTTGCCGAAGAACTGACAGCTCTCGTTCATGGGGATGCAGCCCTTGAACAAGCCATCAAAATTTCACAAGCTTTGTTCAGCGGCCAGCTTTCCGAGCTTTCCGGAGCTGAGATTGAACAAGGATTTAAAGATGTTCCATCCTTTGAAATGGAATCTAAAGAGGACATAGGACTCATCAATTTGCTTGTGGCAAGCAAGATTTCTCCTTCCAAACGGCAGGCGCGCGAGGATATCACAAACGGAGCGATCTCCATTAATGGCGAACGCTGCCAGGACCTTGAAAAAGTTGTTGGAGCAGACTCGCGAATCGATGATCGATTTGTCGTCATCCGCCGTGGTAAGAAGAAGTACTTCCTGATCCGATACTAAATAGACGAAAACCGGCTCACCATTATGGTAAGCCGGTTTTTTTAAGACAAATCGTGATTCAAAAGATTGCTGCTTTCCAGAACATCTTTGTAAAAAATCTTCATTGCAAGTTGATTGGAGTGCAAGGTGCGAGACTCCTCGAAAATAGGCAGGTGTTTACGCCGGTACATAGGCGCTAGCACCGGTAAAAGCGAGCAGCCTGGAACGGAAATCAACCACTCCTAGAGGAAACATCCCGTTTACAGTAAAAAAAAGCGTCCCGCATAAACGGAACGCTTTCTTAAACTTAACGAGAGTAGTACTCGACGATAAGTTGTTCTGAAATTTCAGCTGGCAATTCAGAACGCTCTGGCAAGCGAGTGAATGTACCTTCAAGTTTGTTTTCGTCAAAAGTCAAGAAGTCAGGAACGAAGTTGTTTACTTCGATTGCTTCTTTAACCGCGCTTAGGTTTTGAGACTTTTCACGGATTCCGATTACTGAACCAACTGCAACGCGGAATGATGGGATATCAACGCGCTTACCGTTTACAGTAACGTGTCCGTGGTTTACCAATTGACGAGCTGCACGGCGAGTGCGAGCAAGGCCAAGACGGTAAACGATGCTGTCCAAACGAGACTCAAGAAGGATCATGAAGTTTTCACCATGAATTCCTGCCATTTTGCCAGCGTCGTTGAAGATGCGGCGGAATTGGCGCTCGTTTACACCATACATATGACGAAGCTTTTGCTTCTCTTGAAGTTGTAAACCGTATTCAGAAAGTTTTTTACGTTGGTTAGGACCATGTTGTCCTGGAGCGTAAGGACGCTTTGCTAATTCTTTTCCAGTTCCGCTTAGGGAAATACCTAAACGACGGGAAATCTTCCATGATGAACCTGTATATCGAGCCATGAATGACTCCTCCTTCACGTGTTTTGTTTTTGTAAAACAAGAACAGTGACTGTTTTCTTTCCACCTGTTTATTTTGTTGGCCTATACCTTCACTTCAGCAGCCGTAGAAGCTACGTGATATACCATGCCAGGGAGGCATGTAACAAAATAACAGCAAGTGACGAACACAGTGCCGCTTTATTTTACACAAAGTCTAGTATATGTTTTTTGGGGCGCCAAGTCAAGGGATGTCTTCAAGAAAAGGATACATTGGCCGGAACCGATGAATACATTAGTAAGGAAGGGGAGGATTCACCTTTCTGAAGAAGAAGCTATTATAGTAAGCGCTTACAAATAGAGAAGGGGTGCATAGATGAAATCCAATTATTTTGAGACGAACGCGATTCATGCTGGATATGATGACAGGGAGCATAGCGGCAGTCTGTCCCCGCCCATCTTTCAAACTTCGACCTTTGTGTTTCCTGATGCAGAAACCGGAGAGCGGAGATTCGCCGGTACGGAGGAGGGCTACGTGTACTCCCGGCTGAAAAATCCGACGGTCCGCCAATTCGAAGAAAGAATGGCGGTGCTCGAAGGCGGTGAGAAAGCATTGGCGTTTGCTTCCGGGATGGCGGCAGTTTCTGCTGTTTTGCTGGGACTTGCGAAAACCGGAGAGCATATTCTTTGTTCAGAAGGAGTGTATGGCTGTACGTACGGACTCCTTCAATTCATGGAGGAGCGCCTGGGAATCAGTCATTCCTTTCTCTCCATGGAAAGCGCAGAAGAGCTCGATGCGGGAATCTTGTCAAATACATCACTGATTTATATTGAGTCCCCGATCAATCCGACGATGAAGCTGGTTGACCTGGAAATGGTTGTGACTATAGCTAAAGAAAAAGGAATTCCAGTCATTGTCGATAATACATTTTGTTCGCCGTACCTGCAGAAGCCGCTGGAGTTAGGTTGTGACCTTGTTGTTCACAGCGCGACCAAATATTTATGCGGCCACGGCGATGTGATAGGGGGTGTGGCTGTTGGCAGGCAAGAAGTGATGGAACAGATTGCCCACGCCGCACAAAAGGATATAGGCGGCATTATGTCTCCATTTGATGCATGGCTGCTTCTGAGAGGAATAAAGACGCTTCCGGTGCGGATGGACCGCCATTGTGATAATGCTGAACACATTGCGGTCCTGTTAAAACGGCATCCTTATGTTGATGGCATTTTTTATCCCGGTGATCCGGATTTTCCCCAGTATGATATTGCCTGTAAGCAAATGAAAAAGTCAGGGGGAATGATCAGTTTCAGAATTAAGGGAGGAAAAGAAGAAGCACAGCAGCTCGTGAACGAGCTGCAGCTTATTAAAATCGCCGTCAGCCTTGGTGATGCAGAAACATTGATTCAGCATCCGGCCACCATGACCCATTCGGGAGTCCCGGAGCACGAACGGGAGAACATGGGAATTCCCCAAAATCTGCTCCGCCTGTCTGTAGGGCTGGAAGCATGGCAGGACATCTGGGCAGATCTCGAGCAGGCACTGCATTCGCTCATGAAAAAAGAGGACCAGGTAGTATCCTAAAAAAAAACGGCCCGGAATGAATTGATCTGAACCCAAAAAGTTAGACACGAAATTTTAAGCAGCTACTTCGGCATGAGTCCGGTATTGAACCGGGCTCATGCCTTTTAATTTTGCTTTTATCCGTTTTTTATTGTAGTAATCGATATACTGTTCCAATTCTTTTTTAAAGTGTTCCATACTTTCAAATTCTTTGAGATAAAGCAATTCACTTTTCAATAAGCCAAAGAAACTCTCCATGGCGGCGTTATCAAGACAGTTGCCCTTACGGGACATGCTTTGTGTTATATTTTTTTCTTTCAATGCATGCTGGTACCGTTTCATTTGATAATGCCATCCCTGATCAGAGTGAAGGATGGGGGCATCGTTCTCTTTCAATTGTTTGAATGCCTTATCCAGCATCTTTGAAACCAAAGAGTAAACCGGACGGTGTTCCATCTGATAGGCAACGATTTCTCCATTATATAGGTCAAGAACTGGCGATAAATATAGCTTTTCACCATGTAATTGAATTTCCGTCACATCGGTTACCCACTTTTCATTCGGTTTCGCTGCTTGGAATTTACGTGCTATAACATTTGGAGCGATTTTTCCAACATTTCCACGATAGGAGCGATATTTCTTCACCTTCACCAGAGACTTGATCTTCATTTTATTCATTAAGCGACGGACAGTTTTATGATTAAGTGAATAGCCTTGATTTTGTAATTCCCATCGGATCCGACGATAGCCATATCGACCTTGGTGCTCATTAAAAATCTGTTGAATAACAGCTTTCACTTCATGATATTTATCTGCACGATTCTTTTGTTTCATCCAGTAATAATACGTGCTTCGTGGAATGCCTGCGACCTCAACGAGGTCAATGACTTTATATTCATGCCTTAACTCATCAATCACTTCCGCTTTGACTTGTTCTGTGATTTTTCCTCTTCTTGAATTAAGGCTTGTAACTTTTTTAAGTATGCATTCTCCATACGTAATCTCTCATTTTCAGCTCGTAGAGCTTCGACGGATCCTTCTGATGGCTGCTTTCTTTTTGAATCTTTTTTCATGGATGAACGCCCCTTTATCTTTGATCGAAGAGCCTCAATCCCTTGCGTTTCAAAAAGTTGATACCAATTCCAAACGGTGCTGGGAGAAGCCACGTTGAAATGGGCGGCAGCTTCTGAGATAGATACTCCCGTTTCGTTTATATAGTGAAGTACGTCCATTTTAAACTCGATAGAATGATTTGTATATGATTCTTGAAAAGCCATTTCTCCGTGTTTTCGAAACTTGGCCACCCATTCTTTTAACATTGATGAAGTCACACTGTGTTTATAAGCGGTTTCTTTAAAGGAATCTCCCCCCTGAAGATAAGCATGAACAGCAGCTAATTTAGTTTCCAAAGAATACTTGGTCATGAAAAAACTGCACCTCCTATTGTTAGATGTGTCTAACAAAAGGGGTGCAGTTCAGAATCCGGTGCCGTTTTTTATGTTTAATCTTAAATGTGTTTATTCAGTTCATCCACAAACTTTTCAAGCCACTCTTGATCGGTTTGATCAAATCTTCCTTTTTCCGGGCTGTCGATATCAAGCACACCAAAAAGCTGTCCGTCCTTTACGATGGGAACGACAATTTCAGATTGTGACGCAGCATCGCAGGCAATGTGTCCCGGAAATTGGTGAACATCTTCAACAACAAGGGTCTTTTGCTCTTTCGCTGCTGTACCGCACACACCTTTACCGATCGGAATCCTTACACAAGCAGGAAGACCTTGAAATGGCCCCAGTACAAGCTGATCCGATAATTCTTCGTATTCGTAAAATCCAACCCAGTTAATGTTGGGAAGGAACTGGTTTAAAAGCGCGGAAGCATTGGCCAGGTTGGCCGTGATGCTTGTTTCATCTTCCAAAAGAGCACGTGCCTGTTTAAGCAGCTGTTCGTATCCCTCTTTGCGATTCTGACTGTATTTTTCGACTGTAAACATGAACATCCCCCTTTATGTGCTAGCCGTCTTTTACCATCTTATCAAAAATTGTAGAAGAAAACATCCGAACAGATGTATTTGTCGAGCGAATCTTAAAGGGAAAAACACCGCTATGAAAGAAAAAAGAAGTATAAGAAGGGCGGTGGTTGTAATATGTCAAAAGATCAGATGGCCACAAAGATAAAAATTGCCGAAGCGGCGGTTGAACTGTTTACAAGTCAGGGGTATCAGGGAACTTCTGTCCGTCAGATTGCAAAAAAAGCGGGAGTGAACCTTGCTCTTGTTTCCTACCATTTCGGAGGCAAGAAAGGACTTCTCGAAGAATTGGTCTCCTCGTTTTATGAGGGATACATCCGTAAAATTGAAGTCGTCTACCATACCTCCGCCGATCAACCCGAGAAGGAGCGGCTGCTCGAAGTGATTGAGAGTGTCCTGAACTATCAGCTGCGGCAGCCTCATCTGTCCCGGTTTGTCCATCGTGAAATGACCCTGGACTCCACGCTCGTTCGCGAAGTGATGACCACTTACCTGGCAAAAGAAAAATATTATTATGATTCCATTTTTGAAAAAGGAATGAAACAAAAAGAGTTTCACAAACAGCCGGTTATGCTTCTGACCCTGCAGCTGCGCAATCTGATTATTATGCCTTTTCTTCATCCTTTATATATTTCTGAAGTGTTTTATACTGCACCTCATGACCCGTTATTTGTTACTTCTTATATGAGTTTTATCCATAAATGGCTGGAACAGTCTGTCTGTGTACCGCAAAGGAAAGGCTCTCTTCTTTCTGCCGTGCAAAATCCATTATTCGCTACGATTCAGGAAAAGTGGAACGGTTAAGCTTCCGGTATGGATGATTGAATCGAGACCTTGCCCCAATCCCTTCACGCTGTGGGCATCTGATCCATATACGAGAGGGATTTCTTGTTCTACGGCGGCTTCAATCACCCAATCCGGGGGATAAGGTTCCTTGCAGAAAGGCTTTGATAGTCCGGCTCCATTATAGTCCAGTTCTAGACCGTAAGTTTTCACGAGTTGTAAAATACCCTGGATTTCACGGTCGAAAGAAGTTTCTGTCGGATAGAGAGCCTGAAATTTATTTACTAGTGTCATGTGGCCGATCCTTTTTGGTTTGTACTTGCCAAGATCGGAAGTGATCGATTGGGCCAATGTCCTGTAATACGATAAATGGACTTGGTCTGTGCTGCCAAATACGGCGGCAATTTTTCCAAACATCTCTTCACTGTAATCGAGGCAATAATAATGGTCAGCTTGCTTTAAGAAGTGAACCGACAGGACAGCATCGTCCAGCCGGGGGCCGAATTCATCCAGGAATGTTCTGGTTTCGTTCTCCCATCCCTCAATATAATCCACTTCCAGACCGATATTAAGAGTTAGGGCACTGTTGTAATATTTTTTTAATGAAGTAAGCTCGTCAAGGTATGCCGGAAGCCTGGACATTTCCATCGCTGAATCGTTATCAGGTACAGGATCCGTGAATCCTTCGGGAAGCGGGGCGTGCTCAGTAAAGGTCATGCCGCGGTAACCCAATTGAATCGCCCTTTCGATATACTCTGTCAGTGGATCGGCTGAACCGTGGGGACAATAAGGGGTGTGAATATGGCCGTCATATATTCCTGTCATGCTTAACCTCCTGATTGATTTTAAATAAAAAACCACTTTGATAATTCTGGAAAAAAATTATTCATTTTTTTCATTTTTTTTTGGTCAAAATTCGGGTTTACATGTTATCATTAGAACATTGAGTCAGCACTAAATGTGGTTTTAGAGGAAGAAAAATGCCGGCTCGAAGTAAAAACAGGAATAAATCATTATTACAATAAAACGTAAATCATTGTAACATGATTATTACATAGATTTTGCAGTTTTGCAGAAAGGAAGAAAGGGTGCTTCCTATGACATACATAATTGCCGCAGTAATTCTTTTAATTGCTTTAGTTGTTTTCGGCTCCTTTTCACGCAAACGGATTTACAAGCAGATTGACCGGCTGGAATCCTGGAAAATGGAGATCATGAACCGTCCTCTGACAGAGGAAATTTCAAAGGTCAAAGGGCTTACCATGGTAGGCGAAACGGAAGAAAAGTTTGAATCCTGGCGAAATGATTGGGATGAGATGGTAACTGTCGAGCTGCCAAATATGGACGAGGCCTTGTTTGATGCGGAAGAAAGTGCAGATAAATACAAGTTCAACAAATCTAAAGGAATCCTTCGACGAATTGAATCACAGCTTCAGGGGATGGAAACACGAATTAAAGCCATCTCCACAGAAATAGATGAGCTGGTGACCAGCGAAGAGTTGAACAGAGAAGACATCATTGAAGCGAAGGAACAATTCAGTGAAGGTAAAAAGTATTTTCTTACACACTCCCGCTCATTGGGGAAGACAGCTTCACTGTTTGAAGCTGAGTTCTCGGAAGTCAATACAATGTTTGCGCAGTTTGACGAAATGACCTCACAGGGCAACCACCTCGAAGCCCGAAAAATCCTCGTAAACAGTATCGAACGCTTAAAAGATCTCCGCGAGAAAATGGAGTCTGTGCCAGAATTGCTTGTCCTGCTTTTATCCGATCTTCCATCGAGTCTGACAGATCTCAAGGACGGATTCTCCGATATGGAAGAGCAAGGGTATATCCTGAATCATATCGGCATCGATAAAGAAATCAGCTCCATGAACGAGCGGATCGCCGCGTTACTTGAAAAGGTGTATGAGTTGGAAATTGATGAAACCCAAAAAGGCATTGATCAATTAAACACAGAAATTGACCAATTGTATGACCTGCTGGAAAATGAAGTAATATCCAAGCAGTTTGTGTTTAAAGAGAAGGAAGTCATCCTTCAGTCTCTGGCCGATCTTCAGCTGGATATGGAAAAGATTCGTGCAGAAGCAGACATGGTTTCTCTAAGTTACCAGCTTGACCAGTCAGATGTAGAGGTGCATAAGCGACTGGAGAAGATGTTTAACAAGTTGCAAACCCGCTTTGCTTTGATTGAACACTCGATTGAGGAAAAAAAGGATTCCTATTCCGTCATCCGTGAGATGATGGAGGAGATGGCGGTTCAGCTGGAGGATCTGAAAAAATCCAATCAGGAATATCAGGAAAAGCTGGTGAATCTCCGAAAGGACGAGCTTGAAACCAAGGAGAAGCTGAAAGAACTAAGAAGACGGTTGCTTGAAGCAAGAAGAATGATGCAAAAAAGCAATCTGCCAGGACTGCCCGATCACTATCTGATGACCATCGAAAAGGCTGAAAACTATATTATTGAGGTGTCAAAACGCCTTGACGATAAACCGCTCGAAATTGCTGAAATTACCGAAGTGCTTGAAAATGCGCTTGAAGCAGTAGAAGAAGGATATAAAGAAACGGCCGAAATCATTGAAACAGCCATGCTTGCAGAAAAAGTCATTCAATATGGCAACCGCTACAGAAGTTCTTATTCTTCCGTTTCGGTCCGGCTCATTGAAGCAGAGATTGCGTTCCGCAACTTTCAATATGAAGAAGCACTCAATCTGGCAGCCAATGCCATAGAAAGTGTTCAGCCGGGGATCCTGAAAGAACTCGAAGTTAACGTGAAACAAAAAATCTGATAAAGCTGGAATCCGTAAAACGGGTTCCGGTTTTTTTATATTCACCAAAGAAGCGGAACTTCGTATACATGGGAAGCAGAGCAGAAGGTTTAGTTTCTTGTGATGATGGAATGCTAAAAGCGCGGAAAAATACAATTTTTTCTTTTCATTCATTATGGTATTATAGAATGATGTGTAGAATAAGTGAGTTATGCGGAGGACTCGATCATGATTTATTTTGACAACAGTGCAACAACCAAACCCTATAAAGAGGTTCTTGATGCGTTCGTTACGGTTTCTCAAACGTATTTCGCCAATCCATCCTCCATTCATTCCAAAGGCGGAGAAACAGAACGTCTGATGCTTCAAGCTCGGAAAACAGTAGCTGGGCTGCTGAGTGTTAAGCCAAACGAAATTATCTTCACTTCCGGAGGAACGGAAGGAAACAATACAGCTATCAAAGGAATCGCATTAAAACATCAGGAACGTGGCAAGCATTTGATCACGAGTGAAGTGGAGCATGCTTCATCCTATGAAACGTTTCATTATCTCGAATCCCTGGGTTTTGAAGTCACCTGCCTTCCGGTAAACCGTAAAGGTGAAATTTCACTGGAACAGCTGGAGAACAGCATCAGGGAGGATACCATTTTAGTTTCGCTCATCCATGTGAACAATGAAGTCGGCACGATTCAGCCTGTGGTGGATGCCGGTAAAATTTTAAAGAAATTCCCGAAAGTATTCTTCCATGTGGATCATGTGCAGGGAATTGGCAAGGTGCCTTTGAACCTGAAAGAAGCTGCTATTGATTTATGTACGATGTCAGGCCATAAATTCCATGGCCTGAAAGGCACCGGCATTCTGTATAAGCGCGAAGGGGTAAGCCTTTCGCCGCTTCTTACGGGCGGAGAGCAGGAAATCAACGTACGGGCGGGCACAGAAAATGTGGCAGGCATCGTTTCCATCGCCAAGGCGCTCCGTATGTCTTTTGACAAAATGGATGCTGGTGTGGAGACCATGAACCGTGTCAAAGAGCAGATTTTGGAAGGTCTTTCGGACATCCAGGGAATTTCAATCAATACACCTGCTGACGGATCTCCTCACATTATCAACTTTTCGGTGGATGGAGTGAAGCCCGAGGTACTGATCCACACACTTGATCAAAAGAATATTTATGTATCCACCCGTTCAGCTTGTTCATCAAAGCAAGCGGGGCCGAGCAGAATACTTATGGCCATGGGGCTGGGACAAAAGAGGGCGAACACGGCCATACGGATCAGTCTGTCGTATGAAAATACGCTGGAGGAAGCAGAGATTGTCCTTAAGGAACTAAAAAATGCAGTGGTTCAGCTGCAGACAGTAATGGGGTAAATAAACATGCAATATAATCACATTGTTATTCGTTTTGGTGAATTGTCGCTAAAAGGGAAGAATAGAAGACATTTTGAAAGCCAACTGAGGGAGACGGTTCGCAAAAAGCTGTCACCGTTTACGAATGCAGTCGTTCTCAAGTCATACGACCGGATTTTGGTAGAAATCAACGGAGAAGATCATGAAAAAATGATTGCAAAACTGCAGGAAGTGTTTGGAATTCATGCTATCAGTCTGGCCATCCGGGCAGAAAATGAACTTGAAAGCATAAAAGAAGCAGCGCTAGCCACGTTTTTAAAAAATGGACAAGGTCCGAAAACCTTTAAGGTTTCTGCACGCAGGAGCAACAAACATTTTCCGGTCGGTTCCATGGAATTGAATCGAGAAGTGGGCGGCCACATTTTAAAAAATACCGAAAATGTATCGGTGGATGTCCATCACCCGGACATCGATGTTAAGGTCGAAGTCAAAGACAATGGAACATTTATCAGCTGTGAGACCTATCCCGGGGCAGGCGGACTGCCAATCGGTGTTGGCGGTAAAGCGCTATTGATGCTGTCTGGTGGCATTGATAGCCCGGTGGCAGGCTACCTTACCATGAAGCGTGGTGTACGTCTTGAAGCGGTACACTTTCACAGCCCGCCTTTTACCAGTGAACGGGCAAGGCAAAAAGCGGAAGACCTCATGCAGGAGCTGACAAGATATGGTGGTAAATTGAAGCTTCATATCGTTCATTTCACAAAAATCCAGCAGCTCATTAAGGAAAAGATCCCGGCAAGCTACAGCATGACGATTATGAGGCGGATGATGCTGCGCATCGCCGAGCGGATCGCAGAAGAGCGAAATGCAATGGCTATTGCGAATGGTGAAAACTTGGGCCAGGTGGCCAGCCAAACAATGTACAGCATGCATACCATCAATGAAGTGACCAACCTTCCGATTATCCGGCCGGTGGTTACAATGGATAAATTGGAAATCATTGATATTTCACAAAAAATTGGAACGTATGATATTTCCATACGTCCATATGAAGACTGCTGCACCATTTTTGTTCCGGCGGCACCCAAAACAAAACCAAAGCGCGAAAAAGCCAATCGATTTGAACAGGCCCTTGAGAACTTGGATGAGCTGATCCAGGAAGCCGTGGATACCATCGAAACCGTAACCTTTGAAGAGCAAAAAGAACGAACGGAATTTGAAGACTTATTTTAAAACTGTCCTGATGGTGCCTAGCATCTTCAGGATTTTTTTTGGTTCTCAACTTAATATTTACCACGATTGAAAGCTTGTTTCTTTCACAACCTATAAGTACAGGAGGTGAACACAACATGTCAAACAACTCAAACCAACTTCTTGTACCTGGTGTACAACAGGCAATCGATCAGATGAAATTTGAAATCGCATCTGAATTGGGTGTTAATTTAAATGCTGATGGTTCTTCCCGCTCCAACGGGTCTGTCGGAGGAGAAATTACAAAGCGTCTTGTTGCGATGTCTCAGCAGCAATTCAGCGGACAACAAAAATAATTCATTCCTAACCAACTTCATATATGGCTTAAGAGTGGGCTCGTACCCACTCTTTTTATGCAATTTTAAAATATTCTAAATTTATTGTATAATAAAGAGGGTAATATGCTTGGTTTACATGGAGGAGGACGTAGAAATGGATAATCTATTGGATCTGCAGGCACCGCCGATTTACAATGTGACGGAGGAAATGGAGAAATTTGCTCAAAACCCTGAGCGTAAAGCCATTGTTTGGCAAAATGACCTGGGGGAAAAGAAAGAAATGACCTACAGCGAGCTTTTTGAATGCTGCAATAGCTTTGCAAACGCACTGACGAAATTAGGGCTTTCAAAGGGAGACAAAGCATTAATAGTAATGCCACGGAAAGTGGAAACCTATGTGGTTTATTTGGCCTGTTTAAAAGCAGGTATTGTGGTCATTCCATCCTCCGAAATGCTCAGACCAAAGGATTTGAGTTACCGAATTATACATAGCGAAGCAAAGGCTGTAATTATTGATGCTGCTTTTCTGTCCGGCATAGATGAAATTACTGACGAACTACCTTCGCTACAATACAAATTGTCCATTGGCGGAAGTAAAGAAGGCTGGCAATGTCTTGATGAATTAGCAAAAAATGAAAGCGGTTCATTTGAAACAGTTAAAACAAGTAAAGATGATATGGCATTTTTATCCTATACATCAGGAACGACTGGACTTCCCAAGGGAGCGGTACATACCCATGGATGGGCTTTTGCACACTTGCAGACAGCGGCAAAAGGCTGGCTGGGCATAAAAGAACAAGATAAAGTGTGGGCGACTGCTGGACCGGGCTGGCAAAAATGGATATGGAGCCCCTTTGTTTCCGTATTGGGCTGCGGAGCTACAGGTTTCGTGTACAATGGAAAATTTGATCCTGACAAGTATTTGGCACTTCTGGAAGAGCAGGACATATCCGTTTTATGCTGTACACCGACTGAATACCGTCTGATGGCGAAAACTGATCATCTGGACCAATATAAGCTTCCTTCGCTGCGCAGTGCTGTGTCTGCAGGCGAACCACTAAACCGGGAAGTCATTGATATTTTCCAGCGTCACTTCAATGTCACGGTCCGTGATGGATACGGTCAGACTGAGAATACATTGTTGGTGGGCATGATGGAGGGCATGGAACTGCGGCCGGGATCGATGGGAAAACCGACGCCAGGGAATCGTGTGGAAATTGTAGATGAAAATGGAGAGCCTGCTGCTGTTGGTGAAGTAGGGGATATTGCCGTTCACAACAGTTCTCCAGCTTTGTTTAAGACATACTACAAGGATCCTGAACGTACAAAAAAGGCGTTCAGGGGAGACTACTATTTAACAGGTGACAAAGCCAAAAAAGACGAGGATGGCTATTTCTGGTTTGAAGGCCGAAGCGATGATATTATCATCAGTTCCGGCTATACCATCGGACCGTTTGAAGTGGAAGATGCACTGGTTAAACACCCCGCAGTAAAGGAATGCGCGGTCGTGGCAAGCCCGGATGAGATCAGGGGCCATATTGTAAAGGCATATATCGTTTTAAAAGATGATCAGCAAGAAGCGTCTGAATCACTTGTCAAAGATTTGCAGGAACACGTAAAAGCACTCACTGCTCCTTATAAATACCCGCGCAGTATTGAGTTTGTATCCGATTTACCCAAAACAACATCCGGAAAAATCAGGAGAATAGAACTGAGGCTAAAAGAAAACAGTGGCAGTTGATGACAAAGGCAGGCAAAAAGCCTGCCTTTTGAGTGAAAAAATATTCCGTTAATTGTATGAAATATGGTTAAATGAGGGAAAAGCAGAGCTGAAATCCGTACATACGAGGTGAAATATGGGAACATTATACTTCAATGGAACAATCTATACGATGATGAGGGAAGGGGAAACGGTGGAAGCCGTCTTTGCTGAAGGAAAGGATATTCGGGATGCCGGTTCCCTTCAAGACCTGTCCGAGAAATATGGATGTCATATCAAAGAGAAAGTAGACCTGAAAGGAGCGGTTATGTTTCCCGGATTTGTGGATAGTCATCTTCATATCATTGGACACGGAGAAAAGCTGATCCGCAGGAATCTGTCTCATTTTACATCTGCAGAAGAAATGGGATCGTACCTGAAGAAAGAAGCTGAGAAAGAGAAGCCCGGAAATTGGCTGCTCGGAGACGGCTGGAATGAAAACAACTTTCTCGACCGAAAAATTTTTCACCGCCATGAGCTGGATGAGCTGGCTCCCAATCATCCGATGCTGCTGTCAAGAGTATGCCGTCATGCCTCATTGGCCAATTCAAAAGCGCTGGCGCTTGCGGGAATTACGAAAGAGACGGAAAATCCGGAGGGCGGAATTATCGTACGCGATGAAAATGGCGAGCCGACAGGTTATCTGCTTGACAGTGCTTCAGATCTTGTGAAAGATGTGGTTCCGCCTGCAACAAAGGAATATTTGTTCACCGCATTAACCGCTGCGGTAAAGGATTTGCTTTCAATGGGGCTGACCGGCGGCCATACCGAGGATCTCGGATATTACGGTGGATTTGATAAAACGATCTCCGTATTTCAGAACGTTCTTAACGATCGATCACTGAAATTCAAGGCGCATCTTCTTGTTCATCATAGTGTGGCCGGGGACTATCAAACAACCAGCCTGCATAAAAGCATCTCACCATACCTGGAGTTCGGAGCGATGAAAATCTTTAGTGACGGAGCCTTTGGGGGACGAACTGCACTTCTTAGCAAGCCATATAATGATGCGCCTGATACATCCGGTGTGGCTATTCATTCGCCGCAAGCTTTAAAGGAACTGGTGAAACAGGCGAGAGAATATCAAATGCCGGTGGCTGTGCACACAATCGGTGATCTATCTCTGGAATACACACTTGATGCAATTGGTGCATATCCGCCAGTCACAAAAGAGCGGGACCGGATCATTCATGCGGGTCTCGTTCGGCCCGAGCTGATTGAAAGGATGAAGCAGCCTTCTTTAATTATCGACATCCAGCCAAGCTTTGTTCCTTCTGATTTTCCATGGCTTATTGAACGGCTAGGAATGGAGAGGGTACCTTATGCATTGGCCTGGAAAACGCTTCTGTCGAATGGGCTGCATTGCGCAGGCGGATCGGATGCCCCGATTGAAACAGCCAACCCCTTAGAAGGAATCTATGCGGCAGTTGCAAGGAAAAAACCGGAGGAGACGCATGAGGGCTACCTGCCTGAAGAAAAACTCACTCCTTATGAAGCAGTTCAACTCTATACTGCAGGCAGTGCCTATGCAATCAATAAGGAAGAGGAAAGAGGAAAGATTGCCCCTGGCTTTGAAGCGGACTTTACCGTACTCGACCGGGATATCCTGACATCAGAACCAGAAGACATCCGCCAAGCCAGAGTGGTTTATACGATTATTAACAATTCGATCGAATACAGGGCTGCTACCTAAAATAAACACCGCCTGCAGTCCCACGCTGCAGGCGGTTTATTGTATTTCTATAAAAAGCTTCGTCTCACTTTATGCCAGAATGAATTGTCCTTTAGTTTCACCGTTTTTACTACAAGGTCGGATAAGTGGAAACGGATGGATTCCGAATGTCTGATGCTCAATGCTTCGTTATCGATGCCGATGATGGGATATTGGTTATTGTCCTGTTCGATTTTAAAGGTGAGTTTTCGTTCGTTGCTCAAAACAAAGGAAGAACCAAGTGTCCGATACAGGTTGTTGTTTAGGGACGCCATTTCACTTACCTGATAACACTGCAGTTTGGGATCGACAACTGCACCTGTTACGGACTTGTTGTATGCCGTACTTCCGGTAGGCGTCGAGACGATCATGCCATCCCCCCGGAAGGTTTCAAAGTATAAATCATCGATGAACACATCCATCACTAGTGTTTTGATGATGGAAGAGCGGATAGAGCATTCATTCAAACAATAGAACGTTGAATCATCATGATCCATCGTGACCGCCAGTGTTGGATATTTACGGACTTCCACTTGGTTGTTGTCCATGGCGGTCATCATTTTTTCATGATCATCCACATGAAAATCACAATAAAAGCCAAGCTCTCCCGTACTGACCCCGACGTACAGGCAGTCATCTCTGAATCCGGTTTTCCTTACTGCCTGCAAAAAGGCGCCGTCACCGCCAATTGACGCAATAATATTGGCTTTTTTATAATCATCCACAAGGGTAAAACCGTAATTTTGAGCAAGCTCCAAGAGGGGCTCTACCTTTCTTAATACCTCATCTTCCTGCTTGTACGCAACAAATAAATTTCTGCGATCGTCTGTCATGTGATGTCCTCCTGTCGAATGTTTCTGGTGTCCTTTATCCATTTCTACTCTTGTTTTATAAATCCTTTTGCCGTACAGCAGGTTTATTTTTTTGCGCCAAGCCCATAATGGTTGTGAAAGGAAGAATAGCCTGTGTTGATTGTTTATAGTATTCTCATTTTGCTTTTGCTCTTATTTATTGCCATACCACTGTCTACGCTCCACATTACTTTTTTGTTCACCCATCACGGAGATGACGATTTTCTTCGGTTAAAGATTACGCTTTGGAAAGTGATTTCCTATACGCTGGAGCTACCGGAGATCAAGGTTAATCTTGCAGAAAAGAAGCTGGACCTTAAGGAAAAATCAAAAGGCGCGACCAAGGAAAAAAAGAAGAGAAAAAGCATTACACTGCATGCCTTTTTAAACAGCTATTATAATTATCTAAATTTACTCCGGCATGTTGGAGGCTTTTATCGTATTCTTAAGGTTTTTTTTAAAAAGGTGACGATTACGGATGTGAAATGGAACAGCCGGTTTGGGCTTGGTGACGCGGCATCTACTGCAGTCGCGTCGGGTTTGGTATGGGCATTAAAGGGAAACGTCCTTGGCTTGTTATCTCATATCGTAAGGTTAAAAGGCATTCCAACCATTGGAGTTGTACCTGTTTATCAGGGAACCCTCACGCAAACCCGGCTGTCCTGTATGATTTCTTTTAAAATCGGGCATGCTATTGTCGTCATGTTACAAGTGTTGAAGCACTGGAGATCCATCAGCTCCAACGCAAACAAAAAATCAAAAAAATATGTAGCAGGAGGAACATCACATGTCTGAGCACCCTATCGAAGGCTTAATGAAAACCGCGATGGAAAACCTGAAACAAATGATCGATGTAAATACCATTATAGGTGATCCGGTTGAAACCCCGGATGGAAGCGTCATCCTGACCGTTTCTAAGGTTGGATTCGGCTTTGCGGCTGGGGGAAGTGAATTTGGCGGCGGAGATCAACAAAATGGAAGCAGCCAGCAAAATCCATTGGATTCAGAAGAGCTGCCATTTGGCGGAGGAAGCGGTGGCGGGGTATCCATTACACCGATTGCTTTCTTGATTGTTGGCTCAAATGGCATCAAAACCATCCATTTAGACAACAGCACTCATTTATACGAGCGGTTGCTTGATCTTGCACCAAGCGTTGTGGAGAAAATCCAGCAAATGATGAACAATAAAAACAGACAACGCAATGTACAGCAACAGAACAACAATCCGAATCAACAGCAGAACCCTTTTTGAGTTAACTGTTTTTACAGTTAGCTTTTTTCTTTGCGGTTAACATACTCAGTTTTGGCGAGTAAATCAGTGACTATGGCGGGTAAACGAGTCGCAGAAGGGCGTAATCGCCTGCCTCAGCTTTTCATCGATCCAGCTTCAGGGACCAGAGACTCGGCCACTTCGATCTTTGCCAGAAAACAAAAAGCGGTTTATGGCAAAGCCCTCCAGTGTTTTTCGTCTCTATACGGCCCCTTCAGCTTTTTATTTGCACATTCTGGTTCTTCGCTATATGATGGGACATGTACATAATTAAATAAGAGGAGGCTGTTTTCATGGGAGTTACATTTAAAGAAAAACCGGTTACGCTGGGTGGAAAGCAAGTACAGGTAGGTGACCAGGCTCCGGATTTTACGGTGCTGGCCAATGATTTATCAGAAGTGACACTTGCGGATTCTAAAGGTTCTGTTCGTTTAATTTCAGTGGTGCCTTCTATTGACACAGGAGTTTGTGATGCGCAGACCCGCCGTTTTAATGAGGAAGCTTCCCAATTGGACAATGTGAAAATTCTCACGGTTTCTGTTGACCTTCCTTTTGCTCAAAAACGCTGGTGCGCAGCAGCTGGAGTAGAGAACGTTCAAACGCTATCCGATCACCGCGATCTTTCTTTCGGTAAAGCTTACGGTGTAGCAATTGAAGAGCTTCGTCTTCTTGCAAGAGCGGTTTTCGTTGTAGACAGCTCTGACAAAGTAACTTACGTTGAATACGTGGATGAAGTAACCAACCATCCAAATTATGAGGCGGCTATTGAAGCTGCAAAAGCTGCCAAGTAAAACAAGAAACTCCGGATTCTGATTCCGGAGTTTTTTAGCGGTATAATCTCCCATGATCAGCTTTTGTATATAGGATTAAACGCATAAACAGTGCGGTTGCAGGATATTTAGGAGGAACGACAATGAACAGCAATCTTTCGAATGTGGAAAAATTATTTACGGTTATCGACCAATCGGCAGAAAGAATTAAACAGGAAGAGGAACTGACCTATTTGGATGCCCTTGTGGAAACCGGTGAAAATATGTTTCATAAAGAAATCCCCGAAGACGTGTCGCAAGTCACCAAAGTATTTTTAGAAAAGGAATACGCAAAGGTTAAGCTTGAAGCCATGAATCGGGAAGAAATCCGTAAAGCTTTTCAGCTGGCTGTATTGAAAGGGATGAAGGAAGCCATACAGCCGCATCATGCCATGACGCCGGATGCGGTTGGTATTTTTATCAGTTATCTTGTCCAAAAGCTGATGCCTTCCGCCAAAGAGTTTGCGTTGCTGGATCCTGCGGCAGGAGCGGGTAATTTGCTGACAACGGTTTTGAATCAATTGGAAGGCAATATAAAAAGCTTTGGCGTAGAGGTGGATGAAACCCTTTTGCGTCTGGCATGGATCATTTCCAATCTGCAAAAGCATAACGTGGAGTTTTATCATCAAGACAGCATTAAGCCGCTTTATGTGGAACCCGTGGATCTTGTGGTCTGCGATCTTCCTGTCGGTTTTTATCCAAATGATGAAGCAGCAAAAGAATTTATCGTTCATGCTAATGAGGGACACACTTATGCCCATCATCTGCTCATTGAGCAAAGCCTTCATTACCTGAAAGAATCGGGATTTGGGGTATTTCTTGTGCCCAATGGGCTGTTTTCCAGTGAACAGGCGCCTCTTCTTCAAAAAATGATTAAAGAAAAGGCTGTCATCATTGGGATGATTCAGCTTCCGCTAAGTCTTTTTAAACAGGAATCACAGGCAAAAAGCATCCTTCTTCTGCAGAAAAACGGGGAGAATACAGTGAAACCGAAACAGGCATTGCTGGTGGATCTGCCGTCGTTTTCCAAAAAGCAGGCCATTGCTAACGTGATGGACCAAATGAATGAATGGTTTAGCGAAGAACTTAAACGTCCATAAAAAAAGGCATTTATCCGCAATGGAAACGAATTCATTTCTGAAAAATACGAATATGCACGGAAAGCCTTTACAAACTTGAAATAAGCGAATAACGATGGTTAAATGGTTAAGGATATATTGAATTTATATTGAGAAGAAGTTCATGGTTACATGTACTTCTTTTTCATTGCTGTTAAGGAGCTAAAAGAATGGCTAAAATTATTGCAATCAATGCCGGGAGTTCTTCCTTAAAATTTCAATTGCTTGAAATGCCTGAGGAGCTGGTTCTCACAAAAGGCGTGGTTGAACGAATCGGATTAAATGACTCCATCTTCACGATTGAAGTGAATGGGGAAAAAATAAAAGAAGTAACGGAAATACCTGATCACGGAGTAGCTGTCAACATGCTGCTCAACAAACTGACAGATCACAGCATCATTTCCTCATATGATGAAATTGAAGGAATTGGACACCGGGTTGTACACGGTGGGGAACAATTTCATGATTCTGCGGTTATCACGGATCAAGTTCTTGAAGAAATTGAGGAGCTTTCTTTCCTTGCTCCCCTTCACAATCCTGCCAACGTGGTAGGCATTCGTGCATTCAAGGAAGTACTGCCCGATGTTCCGTCTGTTGCTGTGTTTGATACAGCATTCCATCAGTCCATGCCTGAACAATCCTATTTGTACAGTTTACCATATGAATATTATGAAAAGTACGGAATCCGTAAATACGGCTTTCACGGAACATCCCATAAATATGTATCCGAGCGTGCAGCTGAACTGCTTGGCCGTCCGATTGAACAGCTTCGCCTGCTTTCCTGCCATTTAGGAAACGGAGCAAGTATTGCTGCCATTGAAGGTGGAAAATCGATTGATACTTCCATGGGCTTTACGCCACTTGCAGGTGTGGCCATGGGAACTCGTTCAGGAAACATTGATCCTGCGCTTATTCCGTATATTATGCAAAAAACAGGTCAAACCGCTGAAGAGGTACTGACCGTACTGAACAATAAAAGCGGTATGCTTGGTGTTTCTGGTTTATCTTCCGATCTTCGCGATATCGAGCAAAAAGCGAATGAAGGTAACGAGAGAGCAGAGCTGGCACTGGAAGTCTTTGCTTCACGCATTCATAAATACATCGGTTCTTATGCGGCACGCATGGCCGGAATCGATGCGATCATCTTTACTGCTGGTATTGGTGAAAACAGTGACACTGTTCGCGCAAGAGTGCTTCGCGGGCTGGAATTCATGGGAGTATACTGGGACCCCGCATTAAATAAAATTCGCGGCAGGGAAGCTTTCATCAGCTATCCGCATTCACCAGTAAAAGTCATCGTGATTCCTACAAACGAAGAAGTTATGATTGCCCGCGATACTGTACGACTTTCCAAATAAACATGACAAACCAAAGGACAGCCCTAGATGGAGCTGTCCTTTTTCTTTTACGGATGTTCCTTCTTTTTGACTGGGATCCAAATTTTGCTTTTAAAGGTTGGCGATGTTATATCCTTTTGTTCATTCCACAAAATTTCGGCTTGCGGAACTTCAAGCAAAGCCCAGTCCCCTGCTGTCTTGACCGTTGTTGCTGCACCCATGTAATGAT
This sequence comes from Fictibacillus sp. S7, assembly GCF_004127935.1. NCBI lineage: Bacteria > Bacillati > Bacillota > Bacilli > Caryophanales > Fictibacillaceae > Fictibacillus > Fictibacillus sp. S7. The sequence continues at coordinate 4,711,721 of NZ_QJKL01000001.1, forward strand.
CCAGTTCTCCTTTTCCTTCCATTCTTTCCTCGGAAAAATGGTCTGAAGCGCTGATCAGTCCGGCTTTCTGTGCACGAAGATGCAGGGTGCAGGGGATTTATGTTATAAAGGATAAAAAGATTGTATAATAACTATAACAAATGCGAAATCGCAGGAGGTTGAATTGTGAGCCTAACGCCAAGAGAGGAAAAAGTATTCAATTCCATTCTTCAATGGGAGTCCAGTTATTTTGAATATGAGCCGTCAGACTTTGAAGCAACGTACGAACGATGGGTGAAGCAGCAGCTGAACCAATTGAACTCCGCCCTGATTGAAAAGATGAACAATGGTATTGATTCAGCTTTATTCCATGTTCATGCGCTGATCCAAAATTCCAGGCATCAAATGGATGTTCGGGAAAAGCTGTTATCAGAGGCGAGAATCTTTCATCCGGAAGCGGAAGAAATTGAAGATTTAAAAGTATGCTCCGTTGACCAGCTTACATATATTGCCCAACAACAGATTGCCAGAAGCCGGATGCTGTCGCTTGCCCAGGGAGGACTTTCGGGAACCGGTGGTTTATTGCTATTGGGAATCGACATTCCGGCAATGATTGCCCTGCAGGTTCGTTCCATTCAATACATTGCAATGAATTATGGATATGACATTCAAAAACCGTATGAAATGATGATGTCGCTCAAGGTGTTCCATGCATCCACTCTTCCTAAACGCTACCAGCATGAAAGCTGGGATGAACTGATGGAGGAAATCAGCAACGGAGAAACTGACTCCTTTTTTTATGTCGGAGATGAGTCGGTAGCTGATATTTCATGGCTGTCCATGCCTCTCAGACAGGGCATCAAGGGTCTGATCATTACGATGCTGAAAAAGAAGGTTGTCCAGGGAATTCCGCTTCTTGGAGTTCTGTTTGGGGCGGGAATGAACTACCAGAAGTCGAGGGAAGTTACAGAGTTTGCCCATAAATTTTATCAAAAACGCTTTTTAATGGATAAACAACTATAATTTTATGCATTTTATGTATACAACATACAAAAACACCCG
>NZ_QJKL01000001.1:4712771-4735882 GCF_004127935.1 Fictibacillus sp. S7
AATGAACTACCAGAAGTCGAGGGAAGTTACAGAGTTTGCCCATAAATTTTATCAAAAACGCTTTTTAATGGATAAACAACTATAATTTTATGCATTTTATGTATACAACATACAAAAACACCCGATGATCGATTGATCACTATCGGGTGTTTTTTATTATGAATGAAGCCTTGCGCTAATATCCTGATGGGTACGGTACCAGAGCCACAAATCGTTAATTATGGAAGCGAGCTCTGCGATTTCCCAATTTAATCGGCAGGAGGTTTCGAAATTATCTTCTTCGCCAAGCGCTTCTTGTTTTTGATTTATGGTTTCTTCAATCCGTGCAATTCTGTCCGGAATGGTTCCGCGGACGGTTTCCCACTGTGCAAGGATTTCCGACTGTCTGGCTGCCGAATAGTCATCCCAGGGCTGCTCCAGGCGGGGCAGAGCAATGCCGAGCCGTCCATTAAATTCAAAATCAGATCTCATTTCCATCACCTCTGCTTCCATCATACATAATATAAAGAAGATGTAAAACTGAAATCCTATTAATAATTATACATTTTTATAAATAATTATTGAAATATGATTCAAGAGTTGGTATAGTGGTCTCAGAAGAAAAATTGAAGTTGCAAAGAGCAGCTTCTTTTATTTAACCGGTAATGCATAAAAATTAAATTTAAAGTATTTTAATACAAAGGAGTTTTTACAGAATGGCGAACAAAAAAGTAGTATTGGCATACTCAGGCGGATTGGATACTTCAGTAGCGATTAAGTGGCTTCAGGAAAAAGGTTACGATGTCATCGCACTTGGACTGGATGTAGGAGAAGGAAAGGACCTGGATTTTGTTAAAGAAAAAGCGTTGCTTGTTGGTGCTATTGAATCCATCAGCCTCGATGTGAAAAAAGAATTTGCACAGGAGTTTGTCCTTCCAGCTCTTCAAAGTCATGCAATGTATGAAGGAAAATACCCGGTGCTTTCTGCGTTATCCCGACCGTTGATCGCCAAAAAGCTGGTTGAGGTAGCTGAGGAATATGGAGCGCAGGCGGTAGCGCACGGCTGTACAGGAAAAGGAAACGACCAGGTTCGTTTTGAAGTTTCCATTTCTGCATTAAATCCAAATCTTGAAGTAATTGCACCGGTTCGTGAATGGGGCTGGTCACGTGATGAGGAGATTGAATATGCAAGAAAACATAATATTCCGATTCCGGCGACACTTGACAGCCCGTATTCAGTGGATCAAAATCTGTGGGGAAGAGCCAATGAATGCGGCATTCTGGAAGATCCATGGGTTGCACCGCCAGAGGACGCATATGATTTAACGGCAGCACTTGAAGATACACCGAACACCCCTGAAATTATCGAAATTGCATTTGAAGAAGGTGTTCCTGTTGCGCTAAACGGGATACCGTACAGCCTGGAGCAATTGATTCTACATTTGAACAAGATAGCCGGAGCACATGGGATTGGGCGAATTGATCATGTGGAAAACCGATTGGTGGGTATTAAATCACGTGAAATTTATGAATGTCCTGCAGCCGTAACGCTTTTAAAAGCGCACCGAGAGCTGGAAGATATCACGCTTGTAAAAGAAGTAGCTCATTTTAAGCCGGTTGTTGAGAAAAAATTGACGGAAGTAATTTATGAAGGGCTATGGTATTCTCCAATTCGCCCTGCACTTCAGGCTTTTCTTGAACAAACACAAAAAACAGTAACGGGCGTGGTACGTGTCAAGCTGTTTAAAGGGCATGCCATTGTGGAAGGACGTAAGTCACCATTTTCCCTTTATGATGAAAAACTTGCCACCTATTCAACAGACGATACATTCAATCACCAGGATGCCGTAGGGTTTATTTCCCTATGGGGCTTACCAACCAAAGTAAGCAGCCAGGTGAAGCAGCAAAACGGGGTGAAAGCATGACCACAAAATTATGGGGAGGAAGATTTACCGAATCTGCCGAACAATGGGTCGATGAATTCGGTGCTTCCATCTCTTTTGATAAAGAACTAGTAGAAGAAGATCTTGCAGGCAGCATCGCCCATGTGACGATGCTTGCCAAATGCGGGATCATAACAGAAGAAGAAGCAGAGACCATTCGAAACGGACTTCAAACCCTTTTGAAAAAAGCACAGAACAATGAGCTTGAGTTCAAGGTGGACTTTGAAGATATTCACCTGAACCTGGAGAAGCTTCTTACGGATGAAGTTGGACCTGTAGGCGGAAAACTCCATACAGGCAGAAGCCGTAATGACCAGGTCGCTACTGATATCCATCTGTACATGAAAAAGCAGGTTTCTGCATTTATCGAACAGATTAATCAGCTGCAAACGGTGCTTCTTTCTCTGGCGGAGGAACATGTGGAAACCATCCTGCCGGGCTACACCCATCTGCAGAGAGCGCAGCCGGTTTCTTTCGCCCATCATTTGATGGCTTATTTCTGGATGTTCCAGCGAGATAAAGAACGCCTTTCAGACAGCATGAAGCGGATCGATGTGTCTCCACTGGGAGCCGGTGCGCTTGCAGGGACGACGTTTCCTATCGACCGTGAATACAGCGCCCAGCTTCTTGGGTTTGATGATATTTACCACAATAGCCTGGATGCGGTCAGTGACCGGGATTTCTTGATCGAATTCTGCAGCAATGCTTCGCTAGTTATGATGCATTTGTCCCGTTTTTGCGAGGAGCTGATTCTGTGGTCTTCACAGGAGTTTCAATTTGTTGAAATCAGTGATTCGTTCGCAACAGGGAGCAGCATGATGCCGCAAAAGAAAAACCCGGACATGGCAGAGCTGATCCGCGGGAAAACCGGACGTGTCTATGGCAGCCTCGTTTCCTTGCTGACCGTGCTAAAAGGACTGCCGCTTGCGTACAACAAGGATATGCAGGAAGACAAAGAACCCTTGTTTGACGCGGTGCATACGTTAAAAGGTTCAGTGGCCATTTTTACCGGCATGCTTGAAGGTCTTACTGTTAAATCGGAGAATATGCAAAAAGCCGTTTCTTCGGATTTTTCAAATGCCACTGAACTCGCCGATTACCTGGTAAATAAAAACATTCCATTCCGCGAAGCGCATGAAATTGTCGGAAAGCTTGTGCTAACCTGTATTCAGAAGCAGATGTATTTACTGGATCTTCCGTTTGAAGAATACAAATCCGCTTCATCATGTTTTGAGGAAGATGTTTATGACGTCCTGCAGCCGAAAACCGTGGTATCCCGCCGGAATTCTGCAGGCGGAACCGGGTTTGAAGCCATCCGATCTCAATTGGAAGTGGCGAAGACTAAAATTTAACCAGCCAAATTGTGGCACGCTAATCTAGCCTCTCGTGGTGAACACTAAGGTAAACCCGAGAAGGAGGATAAAAGTATGCCCAAACAAGAAAAACCTGTTTCCTTTACATCCTTTGATCAGGAAGATGAGATAACCATACAGCAGCAAATCAACGAATCGTATCAGAGCGGAGTCGTTGACTATGTAGATCAAGGCCATTCAAAAAAAGAATGGGAAGACGACGAAAGTCTTGAATCCTGACAGGCAAAAAAGCACCTGGATAACCCAGCGTGCTTTTTTGTTTTGCAGAGATGAGAAGTGCCACACATTTAACCGGTGTCCGGAATAGACTTAGTTAAGAAGAAATGGTTACAATGATAATGAAGGATCAGAGTTTTTGGAGGTGGTACAGTGAGGCATGCCATTGTCACAGCAGGATCAAAAGGATTAGGCAAAAAAGTATCAGAGCAGTTAATCAAGCAGGGGTGTTCCGTCACTGTCAACTATCGGAGTGATGAACAGGCCGTAAGTAAGCTGAAGCAGGAATGGGAGTTGTATGAAGACCGTATCCAATACATAAAAGGCGATGTAACCAAAAAAGAGGATATCTCCCATATCTGTGAAAGTGCTCTGGATCAATTTGGACGTATCGATTATTTAATTAACAATGCAGGACCTTATATATTTGAACGAAAAAAACTGGCTGACTATGAAGATCATGAATGGTATGAAATGATCGACGGAAATTTAAGCTCAGTGTATCACTTTTTAAAATGTACGATACCGGTTATGAGAAAAAATGGTTTCGGACGCATCATCACCTATGGGTTTCAAGACGCAGAGTACACTCCGGGCTGGGTCTATCGTTCAGCCTTCAGTGCTGCAAAGGTGGGGCTCGTATCGTTGACCAAAACCATCGCGCTTGAGGAAGCGGAACATGGCATTACGGCAAACATGGTCTGTCCCGGCAACATTGTTGGAGAGATGAAGGAAGCGGGTATAGAAGAAGCAAGGATGATTAGAGACCAGGACACACCAATTGGCCGTTCGGGAACAGGTGAAGATATCGCCAGACTGATCGCTTTCTTGTGTGAAGAAAATTCGGATATGATTACAGGCAGTATCATTTCAGCGACCGGCGGACTGGATGTCATCAACCGCCACCGGAAATAGGAAGTTTTTTAGTATTTTTTTGCTCGAATGCTAAGACTAGACATTAATACGTCATTACATAAATAATCATTGGTCTCAAAGAGGAGGATGGAAAATGAAAATCGGTGTTCCCACAGAAGTGAAAAATAATGAGAACCGTGTGGCGATGACGCCGGCCGGTGTATTGAACCTGGTGGCATCCGGGCATGAAGTGTATATTCAGAGCGGTGCGGGTGAAGGATCTGGCTTTCATGATTCTGAGTATGAAAAAGCGGGAGGAACGATTGTGCAGACGGCTGATCAGGCCTGGGCCATGGACATGGTGATGAAGGTAAAAGAACCGCTGCCTGAAGAGTATATTTATTTCAGGGAAGGACTGATCTTATTCACTTATCTTCACCTTGCGCCAGAGCCGGAACTGACAAAAGCATTGATTGATAAAAAAGTAGTGGGCATCGCCTATGAAACCGTGCAGCTGCCAAACCGCTCACTTCCGCTTCTCACCCCGATGAGTGAGGTGGCAGGGAGAATGGCGGCGCAAATCGGCGCACAATTTCTTGAAAAGCCAAAGGGCGGAAAAGGCATCCTGCTTGGAGGAGTTCCAGGGGTGAAACGCGGAAAGGTAACCGTCATCGGCGGCGGCGTAGTTGGAACAAACGCTGCAAAAATAGCGATGGGGCTTGGAGCTGATGTGACCATCATCGATTTAAATCCTGAGCGGTTAAGACAGTTGGATGACATCTTCGGAGCAGAGATTAACACCCTGATCTCCAACCCGTTAAACATCGCTCTATCTGTAAGTGAATCCGACCTGGTAATCGGCGCTGTATTGATTCCGGGAGCTCGGGCGCCCAAACTTGTAACAGAGGAAATGATCAAATCCATGAAGCCGGGATCGGTCATTGTAGATGTAGCCATCGACCAGGGTGGTATCTTTGAAACCGTTGATAAAATCACCACCCATGATCATCCGACGTATGAAAAACACGGAGTGGTTCATTACGCGGTCGCCAACATGCCGGGAGCGGTTCCACGGACATCAACGATGGCGCTTACAAATGTCACCGTACCTTATGCGGTCCAAATCGCAAATAAAGGGTACGAAGAAGCCTGCCGGAAAAATGAGGCTCTGCTTATGGGGATTAATACACTTGAAGGCTATGTGACATACGAAGCGGTGGCAGAAGCGCACGGTCTTGAATATAAGTCGGTTCATGAGTTTATTGATAAAGATTGATACAAAAAAAAAAACAGCGAATCCATCTTGGATCCGCTGTTTTTTCTGATTAGTTTACAATGACAAGTTCCTTGGTGAATTGTGTAAGGCATTCGTGGCCGCTTTCTGTAATGTAAACATCGTCCTCGATCCTTACACCACCCACATCCGGAAGGTAAATACCCGGTTCGATGGTATAAACCATTCCTTCAACCAGTTTTTCGTTATTTTTTTCGTTCATGGAAGGGTGCTCGTGAACGTCAAGCCCAAGCCCATGACCGATGCGGTGAGGGAAGTAGTCGCCGTATCCCGCTTCTTCGATGACCCGTCTTGCAGCAAGGTCTAGATCACCCACGCGGGTTCCCGGTTTGCTCAGATCCAATGAGGCCTGCTGGGCTTTTTTCACCACTTCATAAATTTCTTTTTGCTTTTCGGAAGCCGACTGGTAGGCAACGGTCCGGGTAATATCCGAGCAATATCCGTCAACCACCACTCCAAGATCAAAAAGGACAAAGTCTCCTGGCTGGATTTCTTTTAATCCGGGATTGCCGTGTGGCATCGCGGACTTTTCCCCTGCCAGAATGGTTGTGGAAAAGGACATTTCTGCCGCCCCTTTTTTCTTGAGTGCATATTCCACTGTAGCGACGAGCTCAAGCTCCGTTACTCCTCTGCCTATGGCTGCGATTCCTGTTTCTATGCCAAAGTCGGCCAGACGTGCTGCTTCGCGGAGAATGGAAATTTCATCTTTGCTTTTGACAAGCCTCATGGCATTCAGCTCATGCTCCACGGACACAAGGGATGCGTTTGGAAAAAGATTTAACAGCTGCATACCGCGATGATAGGAGAGATGCTCTTTTTCCACGGCAATGGATTCCACAGAAGAAATGCCGCGTCCGGAAATGGCTTCCGAAATCATTTCCCATGGATTATCCGTGTCGGAAAAGCCCAGAATCTCATGCTTCCATCCTGCATTTTTTGCCTGTAGTACTTCCATTCCTGGACAAATGAGAACGGGCTCTTTATCCGGAAATACAAATACACCGAGCAAGCGCTCGTGAGGGAAACAGCGAAATCCCGTTAAATAATAAACATTGGCGGTTGAAGTTACAAATGCGCCTTGTATGTTTTGCTCTTTCAGCCAGGTTGAGAGTGCTTCAATTTTTTGCATAATGTATCTTCCTTTCCTATGTATGGCTATTCATTGATATTTGAAGTACGCTTTCAATGTATCACTTCAATGGGGGGTTGTAAACGAACCGCCTCTGTAAAAGTCCGTTTAAGATCTGTGAAAACAGGTAATGAGAAGGAAATGAAGGCTGTAATTGCGAAATGAATTACAGATAACCATTAAAGGAGATGTTGAAGTAATGAAATTAACGTTCCATGGACAATCTGCACTAGAGATTACCACTGAAAAACATTCCATATGGGTTGACCCTTTTATTTCAGGCAACACCTTTTGTGATGTGGAGATTGATGACGTAAAGCCGGATGTTATTCTTCTGACCCACGGACATAATGACCATGCCGGTGATGCAGAGGAAATTGCCAAACGGAATAACAGCCTGATTGTAGCGCCGTTTGAGCTCGCCGAATATTTTGGTACCAAGGGCTTGAACGTTCATCCCATGCATATTGGCGGCGGCTATCAGTTTGAATGGGGATATGTAAAGTGGACGCAGGCTTTCCACGGATCCAGCTTTACCGAAGAAGACGGAACGGTTGTCTATACAGGCATGCCGGCGGGACTTCTCTTTACATCAGAAGGAAAAACGATTTATCACGCAGGCGATACGGCCTTGTTCTCGGATATGAAGATGATCGGCGAACGCAATGATATTGATGTGGCCTTTTTACCGATCGGGGACAATTTCACGATGGGGCCAGAAGATGCGGCAACCGCGTCGGAGTGGCTTAATGCGAAATTGACAGTGCCTATTCATTACAATACGTACCCTGTGATTGAACAGGATCCCGACAAGTTTGTCGCATCTTTAAAAGGAGACGGCAAGGTCCTTAAACCGGGAGAATTTATTGAACGATAGGATACGCTCTGCTTCTGCCTCCTTGTCAACATGCATAGCATTAGACAAGGGGGTTTTTTTATGATGGCCAATCACACCATGTTTAAAGCACTTTCTTTATTGGCGCTGCTGGTTTACGGTATTCCGCATTTGAATTTTTCTCAGACAGGAAGTCCGGCTTTTGTTTTCTCGGTTGTTTGGCTCGGTTTCGCACTTGTGGCATTCATAGCACAGACGAAGAAATTATGGATGACGCTGGTTTTTGTTCTTGAACTGCATCAACGACCAAAAGGTGATAATCCCGAGCATTCCGGGCATTCCTTCCTGAAGAATCATTGAGTTTCTGTTTCAATGTCTGTATAATCTGTATTAATCAACTATAGTAGAACAGCTAAAACAGAAGCCAAAAGGAACGGTGGATAACGTGGCTACCAAACATGAACAAATTATTGAATACATCGAATCCCTTGAAATCGGCTCCAAAATTTCTGTACGGCAGATCGCCAAAGCGCTTTCCGTAAGTGAGGGCACTGCCTACAGAGCCATTAAAGAAGCTGAGAATCAAGGTGTGGTCAGCACAATTGAACGTGTTGGAACCATCCGTATTGAGCGGAAATTGAAGGAAAATATTGAAAAACTGACCTTTGCCGAGGTGGTTAACATTGTGGACGGCCAGGTGCTCGGCGGCAGAGAGGGATTACATAAAACACTAAACAAATTTGTCATCGGCGCGATGAAGCTGGATGCCATGATGAGATACGTGGATCCGGGAAGCCTCCTGATTGTCGGTAACCGTGAAAACGCCCATGAATTGGGACTGAACTCCGGGGCAGCTGTACTCATAACTGGAGGGTTTGATACAACAGATGAAGTGAAACGGCTGGCGGATTCCCTGAAACTTCCTGTTATTTCTTCGAGCTATGACTCCTTCACCGTGGCGACCATGATCAACAGGGCGATTTATGACCAGCTTATCAAAAAGGAAATCGTACTCGCTTCGGATATACTGATACCGGCAGAAAAGACCCACCTGCTCACCACGTCAGATAACGTGGAAAAATGGTACGAACTCAATCAGAAAACACAGCATAGCCGTTATCCGGTCATTGACAGCCAGATGAAAGTGGTTGGCATCGTAACGTCAAAAGACATCATTGGTATGGAGCGGTCTTTAATGATCGATAAGGTCATGACCCGCTCACCCATTACGGTCACTCATAAAACGTCTGTTGCTTCCTGCGCTCATATTATGATTTGGGAGGGCATTGAGCTACTGCCAGTGGTGAACAACGCACAGAAGCTGCTCGGGATTTTGACGCGGCAGGACGTATTGAAATCCATGCAAATGATCCAGAAACAGCCTCAGGTCGGGGAAACCTTTGACGATTTGATTACCGCCTCCATTACGGAAGTCAAAGACGGACAAGCTCCAAGATACAAGTTCGGGGTTACCCCGCAAATGACCAACTACCTCGGGACCGTTTCATACGGCGTCATGACAACCCTTGTTATTGAAGGAGCCAGCCGCGCCCTAAGAAAGATTAAAAAAGGGGACATCGTGGTTGAGAACCTGACGTTTTATTTTATCAAACCTGTGCAGATGGAAAGTACGATCGAAATCGTTCCGCGCGTACTAGAAGTCAGCCGGAAGTTCGGAAAAGTGGATGTGGAATTGTATCATGAGGGTGCAGTCGTCGGTAAAGCCCTTTTGCTTGCCCAGTTGATCGGACATCGCTCCTAACGAAAAAACGGCTCAGGATCATCATCCGCTGAGCCGCTTTTTATATTAAGACTGTGCGTTTTGTGCTTCTTCTATGGCCAAAGGCAGAAAATGCTTGTACATTTTATAGCCCGTAACCAATAAAAACAAGCCGTAAACAGAAAAAATGATAGCAATCCAAAGCTGGATTTTATCTTCGACCATGGTGAACTCGTTCAAACCGAATGAAAGCAAGAAGATACCAAGTGCCATTTTGGCTTTGGTACCAATCCAGTTTTTTTCATAAACAGCTCTGGAACGGACTTCTTTTACTTTATAAAAAATGTAAAATGAAAGAGAAACTACAATCAGGATAACAAATAACGGCATATGTCTACTAACCTCCAAGTTCGTTGTCCATCTCCATTGTAATGGTTGATGAGAAGAATTGCCATATGGTTAGTCAAAGAAAAGGGAGAGAATTCTATGAAAGACGCTATTCTTGAAACGATCAAAAGCTACAATAAAATCGTCATCCACCGCCATATCCGTCCGGACCCTGATGCGCTTGGTTCCCAGGGTGGACTTGGAGCCATTTTAAAAGCCAGTTTTCCAGAAAAAGAGATTTACCTGGTGGGGGAAGAAGATCGAGCATTAACGTTTTTGGTGCAAATGGATCAGATTACAGATGATACCTATAACGGTGCGCTTGTGATTGTATGTGATACGGCAAATTCCCCGCGAATCAGTGATCAGCGATACTCGCTCGGCGACAAACTGATTAAAATTGATCATCATCCCAATGAAGAGCCATATGGTGACCTTGTCTGGGTGGATACCAGTGCCAGTTCTGTCAGTCAGATGATTTTCGAGTGGTTCGAGCATGAAAAAGAAAATGGTCTGATTCTGAACAAAGAGGCTGCCCGGTTGTTGTTTGCGGGTATAGTAAGTGATACCGGACGATTTTTATACCGGAATACTACAGACAGAACTTATTATGCCGCAGGAGAGCTTGTGAGGAAAGGAATTCCAACAGGCGAAATCTTTGAAAATCTGTATAAAGTGAAAGAAAGTACGGCGAGATTGAATGGCTATGTTCTTCAAAATTTTACTGTGATTGACGGCATCGCCGGTTACATTCATCTTGAGAAGGAGACGCTCGAAGAGTACGGCGTAAGTGTGAGTGAAGCCTCCCAGCTCGTGAACGCGTTTGCCAATGTGGAGGGAATTGTGGCGTGGGTGTTTTTTGTTGATGAACCCAATCAGATTCGTGTCCGCCTTCGCTCAAAAGGTCCGGTGATCAATCGATTGGCAATGAAATACAACGGCGGCGGCCACCCGATGGCTTCAGGAGCAACGGTTTACAGTGAAGAAGAAACAAAACAAGTTGTTTCCGATTTGGTAGAACTGTGCAAAGAGTTTGTAACGGGCCGCTAAACCAGCAGGATGACATAAAGAAAAAACAGCTCGATGCAACTGCCCCTGGTAACAGGTCAGCAGTTCAACGGCTGTTTTTTGTTTGCTATGCACGCATTTAAATCCATTAGGATTTCTCGGGAATAAACCAGGAGCCAAGGTCTGTTGTGTCTTCGTGAACAGGAATATTCAGCTTCATCAGTTCTTTTTTGATGAGTTCTGCCACTTCTTTTGTTTCTGCAAAAGCAGAAAAGCCATTCTGGATTTTTTTGACTTGTTCGCGAGCGATTTCTTTACGGTTAATAATCAAGCGAAATACCCCCTATTCATTCTTGCTTTCTTTTATTGTAAACAATCCGGTATGAAAAAGCCAACAGATTATTTGAATTGTCAAAAAACAGGAAATACGAATTATTTTTGGGATGAGCAGATTATCCTTCGGGAATGATTTTTATGTGAACCTCGAGTGTCGTGAACAAAAAAAGATAAGTAACAATGACTTTGTAGCTTTCGCCGTCGACTTCATACCCTTTGTTTTCAATAGCCTTGTAAAGGAGCATACGGGTTTTATCGACGGATTCAATATCTTCACCGAGGAGGTTTTCCAGCTGATCCTGTACGGATTCTGATATTTCGTAGACTTTGAGCTGCGGCAGTCTGAGTGTATCATTGTTCGTTACGTATACTTTTATTTTCTGAACCCTTAATTGCTTTTCGTTTTCCTCATTGCTTTTTTCATAGGTATCTTTCCATTGGGCGATTTGTTCTTTAAGGTCAGCGATATGGGACGCTTGATTCTTGATGGTGCTGACATAATGTTCTACCGTCAGCCCATACTGTATTAAAAAGAAGACCCATCCCAGTATAATTCCAAGCATCATCCCGGCAAAAAAGCGCTGATATCCTTTTCGGTTAAAAAAAGGGGGGATTCTCATCTCAGTTCAGATTCTCCTGTGTCAGCCATTGCAAAAGAAGCATGGCGGTATTGGCTCCGGCCATGGCGATAAAGATGATAATCAGCTGTTTAATGATTTCGTAGGTTGCACCATTTAAAAAGCTTCGTTCAAAATTCGTAATGGTGTCAAACGTACCTCCCATTGCAGCCACGATGGCCCAGATTTTCAGTTTTTTTGCAAGATCCACTGTCTCCATGAGAGGGGCTTTCCCTACCAGGAAGGCGGCGAGGCCGCCGATAATGGCGCCACCGAGAATGACGCCGAAAGCGATAAAAAAGGTAATGATAATACTCGAAAGAAACTCTCTCACACGTCACTCCTCCTTTTTTATTATTATTATGGACACGCTCTGCCGAATATGCTTATTTTCTAAAGGAGGCACGGATGTACTATAATAGAAGACAAATGAGCGATAAGGAAGTGATGCAATGACATTTGTTCCGTTGCATATACATACAGAATACAGTCTGCTTGAAAGTTCCAGTCGCCTGAATTCCCTGGTGAACCGCGCAAAAGAGCTCGGGTACAAAGCGCTGGCGATTACGGACAAGCTGAATATGTACGGGGTGATCCCCTTTTATAAAGCCTGTAAAAAGCAGGGCATTAAGCCGATCGTTGGCGTTGAGGTCACCATTCTTTTAAACCCGGTGTTCGATACAAGAAAAAGACCGGAAACCGGCAAGCTGCTTCTTTATGCACGAAATGTAGAAGGCTATATGAATCTTTTGAAAATCAGCACAAAGCTGATGAAAGATCCGGCTTCTTTTCCAAGTCTGCAAAAAGATGTGTTGAGCGCAAATAAAGAGGGGCTGCTCCTCATCTCTTCCGGAACGGAAGGAGAAGTGCAGCAGCTGATTCTCCAGGGAGAAAAGGAGAGAGCGAGGGAAGTTTGCCGGCTTTATCAAAGCTGGTTTGGTCCACACGTTTACCTCGGGGTGGAAGACCATGGAACCGGGAAAGAAAAAAATATCAATTTTGAGATGGAGCAGCTCTCCAAAGAGGAAAACATTCCACTTACCGCTGCACATGAAATCTATTATGTGAAACCGGAAGAAGCGGAATCGCAGGAGGTGCTGCTCTGTATTAAAAACGGTCAGAAGCTTGGGGATTCGGATAGGGAAATGCTCCCAACCGATGAGTTTTACCTGCTGTCACCCGATGAGATGGAAACCCGGTTCAGCCACCTTCCAGATGCTTTGGCTGCCTCAGAAAAAATTGCGTCTGAGTGCAATGTCGATCTTGTATTCAATCAGCAGTTGATTCCTAAATATCCGCTGCCCGAAGGAACAGCATCCACCGACTACCTGAAGACGATTTGCCTGAAAGGCGCGGCTGCCCGATATGGGGAACCAGATGCCAGAGTTCTTGAACGGCTGGACTATGAGCTCGACATTATCCGGAAAATGAAATTTGATGATTATTTTTTAATTGTCTGGGATTTTATGAGATTTGCACATCGTTCCGGCATGATCACAGGACCCGGACGAGGGTCGGCGGCAGGCTCGCTTGTCGCTTATGTGCTCTATATTACCGAAGTGGACCCTATTGAGCATGATCTGCTATTTGAACGATTTCTTAATCCGGAACGTGTAACCATGCCGGATATCGATATTGATTTTCCGGATGTTCGAAGAGATGAAGTGCTTCAATATGTGAAAGAGAAATACGGAGAAGAACGGGTCGCTCAAATCATCACGTTTGGAACCCTCGCGGCCAAAGCGGCAATCCGTGATACGGCCCGGGTGCTTAACCTCCCGGGGAATCTGGTGGACTCGGTTTCCAAACAAATTCCCTCACGCCCGGGTATGACACTGGCACGGGCAACAGAAGAGTCGTTTGGGCTGCAAAAGCTGATGAATGAAAATCCGACTGTGAAAAAACTGATGGACGTGGCTGCTACGCTTGAAGGCTTGCCGCGCCACGCTTCCACACATGCAGCCGGGGTAATCATAAGCGGTCGGCCACTTACGCATTATACTCCCCTGCAAACCGGGCATGAAGGCATATCTCTTACACAGTACAGCATGGAATGGCTTGAGGAGATCGGATTGCTTAAAATGGATTTTCTCGGCTTGCGAAATTTAACGTTGCTGGAGCAAATCTGCACCCTCGTTGAAAAAGGTACAGGAACGACCGTCCATCTGGGCAGCATTCCGTTTGATGATAAGGCAACCTTTGAAATGTTGGGCAAAGGCGATACAACAGGGATTTTCCAGCTGGAATCTGACGGAATGCGAAGAGTCCTGCAGCAGCTGAAGCCAACGGAATTTGAAGATATTGTCGCCGTGAACGCGCTTTACCGGCCGGGCCCAATGCAGAATATTCCGGATTATATTGAGGGGAAGCATGGGACGCGAAAGGTACAATACCGGCATTCGGATCTTGAACCCATTCTAAAACCAACCTATGGCGTTATCGTGTATCAGGAACAGATCATGAAAATCGCCTCAAAAATGGCAGGCTTTTCTTTGGGTGAAGCCGACCTGCTGCGACGGGCCGTAAGTAAAAAGAAGCGGGATGTGCTCGATCGGGAAAGAGAGCATTTTGTTAAAGGCTGTCTTGATCATGGGCATGACCAGGAGACGGCGAACGGCCTTTATGATCTCATCGTCCGGTTTGCTGATTATGGATTTAACAAAAGCCATGCGGTCGCATATAGTGTTATCGCGTATCAGCTGGCCTATTTGAAAGCCAATTATCCGCTTTACTTCATGGCGGCTTTGTTGTCCAGTGTAACGGGAAATCCTGAAAAAATTGAACAGTACCGGAAAGAATGTACAGAAAAGAAGATACAGGTGCTTCCGCCCTCGATCCGACACAGCTTTCTCCATTTTACTGTGGAAGGAGATTGTGTTAGATTTGGTCTGTTGTGCATAAAAAATGCAGGTTATCAAGCAATCAAGCACTTGATTGAAGCAAGGAGCAAGCATCCGTTCACTGATTTGTTCGATGTTTGTGCTTATTCGCCCGCCAGGCTGGTGAATAAGCGGACACTTGAATCCCTGATTTTTGCCGGAGCATTCGATGATTTTGGACAGGATAGGGCTTGTCTTCTGGCTACTCTGGACCGGGCCATTGAGTATGGAGAAAAAATTCAGGCGTACCGGGAAGAAAATCAGATACAGCTGTTTGGGGAACACGACAGCATAGAGAAGCCCGGCTATGTAGAAGTGCCTCCGTTCAAGGAGCCGGAACGTCTGAAGTTCGAGCATGAAGCCCTTGGCTTTTACCTTAGCGGCCATCCGCTGAAAAAGTTTCAGCGCATAATGGAACAGTATGGGCTCCTTTCCATCAGTGAAGAGTCAAACACCCCGGCGAAGTCCAATGTGCGCCTAGGCGTCATGATCACGAAGGTAAGAGCGATTAAAACAAAAAAGGGAGACCTGATGGCTTTTATTTCGGGAAGTGATGAATCGGGAGAAATGGAATTTGTGGCTTTCCCGAACGCCTATAAAACCTATCATGACCTTTTTCAAAAAGGAGCTTTCCTCTTGATTGAGGGAACCATGGAGGAAAAGAGCGGGTCAAGGCAGGTTTTGATTAATAAAGCCGGCCTCCTTTCGGACGTCAGTGAAAGAAAGCAGCCTTCCGGGGAACAAATTTTGTATCTCAAACTTCAAAAGAACCTTTCTCCGGCCGTGCTGAGCCAATTAAAAGCAAGGCTGAATACGAGCCGGGGAGAAGCCCGGGTGATTCTGTATTATGAACAGGATCGAAAAAGCATGAAGCTGGCACAGTCAGTCGCTCCAACCCATGAATTTTTGTCAGAAATCAGGGGGCTGATTGGTGCAGAAAACGTGGTGTTAAAAGGAAGGTAATGTCTTTACAGCTTGCCTTCATCTGTTATAATAAATAGGTCAATGGTGGTCAGACCACCAAAAAAGGCTGATAAAATATACTGGATATTTGCACCGCTTTGAAACAGACATTGCTTCACCAATTCTTTTTACGCTAACTTAATTCATTAAAATTAGGAGATGAACGGATGTCTATATTACGAGAAGAAGCACTGCACATGCACAGAGTAAACAAAGGGAAACTGGAATCAACTCCTAAAGTTCCGGTAAGAAATGCAAAGGATTTAAGCCTTGCGTATTCTCCGGGAGTCGCAGAACCATGCAAAGATATCTATGATGACAAATCCAAGGTCTACGAATATACCATGAAGGGCAATACTGTTGCTGTAGTTTCCGACGGAACCGCTGTTCTTGGACTGGGCAACATCGGACCGGAAGCGGCCATGCCTGTTATGGAAGGAAAAGCTGTTCTTTTTAAGAGCTTTGCCGGTGTGGATGCGTTCCCGATCTGCCTGAATACAACGGATATCGATAAAATTGTTGAAACGGTTAAGCTGCTCGAGCCTACCTTTGGCGGAGTTAACCTGGAAGACATTGCGGCTCCAAATTGCTTTTTGATAGAAGAACGATTGAAAAAAGAGACGAATATCCCTATTTTTCATGATGACCAGCACGGCACGGCAATCGTTACACTTGCAGGCCTTGTTAATGCTTTGAAGCTCTCAAACCGTCAGATGTCTGAGATCAAGGTTGTAGTGAATGGGGCAGGTGCTGCCGGAATTGCTATCATTAAGCTTTTGGACCGCTTTGGTGTAAAAGACATTGTAATGTGCGATACTAAGGGTGCGATTTATGAAGGTCGTCCGTTTGGCATGAACAGCGTAAAAAGCGAGGTTGCTAAATTCACCAACCGCTCCAAAAAGGAAGGAACCCTTCAGGAAGTCATCGCCGGCACCGATTTGTTCATCGGCGTGTCAGTTGAAGGGGCATTAACGGAGGAAATGGTTCGCTCCATGAATGAAAACCCGATCATCTTCGCCATGGCGAATCCTACGCCTGAAATTATGCCTCGAAATGCGAGAGAAGCAGGAGCTATGGTTATTGGGACTGGCCGTTCCGATTTTCCAAACCAGGTAAATAACGTACTTGCTTTTCCGGGGATTTTCCGAGGTGCTCTTGATGTCCGGGCAACCCACATCAATGAAGAGATGAAGATCGCTGCGGTGCATGCCATTGCGAACCTTGTGGCAGAATCAGAACTGAATCCTGATTATGTAATTCCGGCACCATTTGATCCACGTGTAGCACCAGCAGTTGCCGCAGCAGTGGCAAAAGCGGCTATGGAAACTGGTGTTGCCAGAATCAAAGCGGATCCCGAAAAAATCGCTGAAAAAACCATGCAGCTTTCATTGATTGGTAAGGAATAAGCGATTCTCGAGGGAGGCTGGACAGTTGTCAGGCACATCTGAAA
Organism: Fictibacillus sp. S7; assembly: GCF_004127935.1. Lineage (NCBI taxonomy): Bacteria > Bacillati > Bacillota > Bacilli > Caryophanales > Fictibacillaceae > Fictibacillus > Fictibacillus sp. S7. Next base: position 4,729,756 of record NZ_QJKL01000001.1, read on the forward strand.
AGGTCTATGTTGAGATCATAAAAAAGATTAAATCCATTATTGAAGAAGACGATCTGCAAGCCGGTGATAAACTTCCGTCGGAGCGAGAGCTTACAGACCGCCTGCATGTTGGGCGCTCCTCTGTAAGAGAGGCGTTGCGTTCACTTGAGCTTCTGGGGCTTATTGAAACCCGCAGAGGTGAAGGGACGTTTATAAAGCCTGCCACGGGACACCGGCTTGTGGAGGTTCTTGCTTCTTTTATTTTGCACGATCAAAAGGCCAGGCAGGATCTTCTGGAAACCAAGTCTATTATTATCAGAGATTGTATAGAATTAGCTGTACAGAGAGTTCGTCCAGAGGATATTGAGTACCTGAATGTCCTCATCCGGGAGATCGAACGCACGGAGCATGACAGAGATGTGCAGCAGCTGATTCTCCGGTTTCAGGAATCTGTCATCAAATTATGCAATAATCATTTGCTGTACAGGCTGTGGGTTGAGTTATCAGACTACGGACTGTCAGTTCATCAACATTCATTTCTTCTTCATTCAGGGGAATGCTCGCAACTATTGGAGCACTTAAAGAACGGGGACAGCAAGAATGTAATTCAGCTAATGTCACAGACGATGTGAGATTAAGTTTACACAGTATGGGTGGTGTTATTTTGTTAAAGGATTTTTTCGCCAAGAAGAAGAAATATGCCACGATTCCTACCGAAAAAATGAAACATGATGTGCCTGAGGGACTGATGACCAAGTGTCCCGAATGCAAACACATCATGTATACAAAAGAGTTAAAGAAAAACTTGCTTGTATGCCAATCCTGCCATTATCATTATCCGATGTCTTCCTTCGAACGAATTGGAAGTCTTGTGGACGAAGGCAGTTTCACAGAATACGACCGGAACATGATATCGGAGAATCCGCTGGAGTTTCCAGGATATCTGGAAAAATTAGAAAGTGACAGAATGAAAACAAAAATCAATGAAGCGGTTGTCACTGGAGACGCGACCATTAATGAAAATCCAGTTGTTATTGCCGTCATGGATTCGCGTTTCAGAATGGGCAGCATGGGCTCTGTGGTTGGAGAAAAGATCACAAGAGCTATTGAGCAGGCTATAGAGAAAGAGCTTCCGTTTATCATCTTCACCGCTTCCGGTGGTGCAAGGATGCAGGAAGGAATCCTGAGCTTGATGCAGATGGCCAAGACGAGTGTTGCGCTTAAAAGGCACAGTGACCGCGGGCTGCTGTTTATTTCTGTCATGACCCATCCGACAACGGGCGGGGTATCTGCAAGCTTTGCTTCTGTTGGAGATTATAATTTTGCAGAGCCTAAAGCGTTGATTGGCTTTGCCGGCCGCCGGGTCATCGAGCAGACAATCCGCGAAGACCTGCCGGAAGATTTCCAGACGGCAGAATTTTTGCTGAAGCACGGTCAGCTTGATAAGGTTATACCAAGACATGAAATGAAAGAAACACTGACAAATGTATTGAAAATCCACTCAGGAAGGAGGGCATAAACATGGTTGGAGAGTTGGAGTTCGAACGTCCGATTACAGAACTGAAAAAGAAGATCGCAGAACTTAAATCGTTTATGGATGAAAAGGGAATTGACCTAACCGATGAAATCACTTCACTTGAAGAAAGGCTGAGCGCTCTTCAAAACGATACGTATGAAAATATGAGCGCATGGGACCGTGTTCAAGTTGCCCGCCATCCTGAGCGTCCGACAACCCTTGATTACATCTCTTATCTTTTTAAAGATTTCATTGAATTGCATGGCGACCGCCTCTACGGAGAAGATGAGGCGATTGTCGGGGGAATTGGCATGTTCCATGACCAGCCCGTTACTGTGATTGGACAGCAGCGCGGCCGTGACACAAAAGAAAACATCAGGCGCAACTTCGGCATGCCGCATCCGGAAGGATACCGCAAAGCCCTTCGTTTGATGAAGCAGGCAGAGAAGTTCTCACGCCCGGTTATTTGCCTGATGGATACAAAAGGAGCATTTCCCGGGAAGTCAGCTGAAGAAAGAGGACAGAGTGAAGCCATTGCCAGAAACCTGGTGGAAATGGCGGGTCTTCATGTACCCATTATTTGTATCGTTATCGGTGAAGGTGCAAGCGGCGGAGCCCTTGGCATCGGAGTAGGCAACCATGTTCACATGCTGGAAAACTCCTGGTACTCTGTTATTTCACCTGAAGGTGCGGCTTCTATTCTTTGGAAGGATTCCACAAAGGCCAAACTTGCGGCAGAGTCGATGAAAATTACAGCTCCGGATCTGAAGGAACTCGGAATTATCGATGAAATGATCCCCGAAGTTAAAGGCGGAGCACATCATGATCCCGAAGAACAGGCGAAGCGAATCGAAGCGGTTATTCAGTCATCGCTTGAAGAACTGATGAATTTGTCGGAAGAAGAGCTGGTGGAACAGCGCTATGAAAAGTATAAAAATATGGGAGAATTTACGTTTGTAAACGATTCCATTGCTGTGAAATAAGGAATGTGCTTTCTCTGTGAAGAGAAAGCACATTTTTTGTCGTTTGTTGTCTATTGTGTTGAAGTTTTGAACATGATATTTTAATAAGATGAGAATACAGGAGAGGTGGAAGCTAAATGAAGCGAATTGGGGTTCTTACGAGTGGAGGAGATTCACCAGGTATGAACGCTGCCATTCGTGCTGTAGTTCGTAAGGGGATTTTTCATGATCTTGAGGTTTATGGCATCTATAATGGTTACGCTGGCTTGATTGCGGGTAACATTACTAAATTGGAAGTGGGCTCTGTGGGAGATATTATTCACAGAGGCGGCACCATGCTTCGTACAGCAAGATGCGAAGAATTCAAAACGTCTGAAGGACAGGCTAAAGGTATTGAGCAGCTGAAGAAATTTGGCATCGAAGGTTTGGTTGTCATTGGAGGAGACGGTTCTTTTCAAGGAGCGAAAAAACTCTCCGAAGCCGGGTTTCCAACGATTGGTTTGCCAGGAACCATTGACAATGATATTCCGGGAACCGATTTTACGATTGGATTTGATACAGCATTAAATACTATAATTGAAGCGATCGATAAAATTCGAGATACTGCAACTTCCCATGACAGAACCTATGTCATTGAAGTTATGGGGCGCGATGCAGGGGATCTGGCCTTATGGGCAGGTCTTGCTGACGGTGCAGAATCCATTCTTATACCTGAAGAACAGCATGAAATTGATCACATTATCAACCGTCTGCAGCTGGGCATTGACCGCGGTAAGAAACACAGTATTATCATTGTGGCTGAAGGCGTCTGCAGCGGTGTGGAAATCGGAAAACAGATCGAAGAAAAAACGAACTTGGAAACACGGGTTACGGTGCTGGGACATATCCAGCGCGGCGGATCACCAACCGCATTTGACCGTGTACTTGCAAGCCGTCTGGGCGCCAGAGCCGTAGAGCTCCTGCTTGAAGGCAAAGCCGGGCGTACCGTTGGTGTGCAGAAAAACGCCCTGGTGGATCATGACATCACGGAAGTGCTGGCAAGCAAACACCATTTGGATCAAGGAATGTACCGTCTGTCTCAGGAACTATCAATCTAATTTTACATTGCATGAGCAAGTGCAAAACACAGGAGGAAGACCATGCGTAAAACAAAAATAGTCTGTACTATCGGACCTGCAAGCGAGAGCGTTGAGAAACTGACTCAACTGATCGATGCAGGTATGAATGTGGCTCGACTTAATTTCTCTCACGGAGATTTTGAAGAGCACGGAGCACGTATTATTAATATCAGAGAAGCAGCTGGTAAGCTGGGAAAAACAGTTGCCATTCTTTTGGATACAAAGGGGCCTGAAATTCGTACACAGACATTGGAAGGCGGAGTGGCAGAGCTTCAAGCAGGAGAAGAGCTTGTCATTTCCATGGAAGAAGTCGTGGGTACGAATAAAAAAATCTCAGTAACATATCCTGGCCTTGTGGACGATGTTCATGTAGGTTCCAAAATTCTTTTGGATGATGGCTTGATTGAGCTGGAAGTTACAAAAATCGGAGCCAAAGAAATCACAACAAAAATACTTAACAGCGGAACGCTAAAAAATAAAAAAGGGGTTAACGTCCCAAATGTCAGCGTTAAGCTGCCAGGTATTACGGAAAAAGATGCGAAGGATATCGAGTTCGGTATAGAACAGGGAATCGACTTTATTGCTGCCTCCTTTGTACGTCGTGCGACGGATGTGCTTGAGATCCGCGAGATTCTTGAAAAGCACAACGCCCCAAGCATTCAGATCATTCCAAAGATCGAGAACCAGGAGGGTGTCGAAAACATCGACGAAATCCTTGCTGTATCTGACGGTTTGATGGTTGCCCGCGGTGACCTTGGCGTGGAAATCCCTGCTGAAGAAGTTCCACTAGTGCAAAAAATGCTCATTAAAAAGTGTAACGAGCTTGGAAAGCCTGTCATTACGGCAACGCAGATGCTCGATTCCATGCAGCGTAATCCTCGTCCAACACGTGCGGAAGCGAGTGACGTGGCCAACGCGATTTTTGATGGCACAGATGCCATTATGCTTTCCGGAGAAACAGCAGCCGGAACTTATCCGGTTGAAGCAGTACAAACCATGCACAAGATTGCGAACCGTGCCGAAGCCTCTCTGGAATACCGCAATATCCTGTCACAGCGAAGCAAAGAGAGCAAAACAACGATTACAGATGCGATTTCTCAATCTGTATCCTTTACTGCTCTTAATCTTGAAGCGGATGCCATCATCACAGCAACCGAGCGCGGTCATACTGCAAGAATGATTTCCAAGTATCGTCCAAAAGCTCCTCTTGTTGCGGTAACAAGCCACGATGACGTGATGAGAAAGCTTGCTCTTGTCTGGGGAGTCTATCCGGTAAAAGGCAAAAAGGCAGAAACAACAGATGAAATGTTCCAGATTGCTATTGACTCTTCCATTGAAAGCAACCTTGTTACTCATGGCAGCATTGTGGTGATTACAGCTGGTGTTCCTGTAGGAAAAACCGGATCAACCAACCTTCTTAAAGTTCATGTGATCGGCGATGTACTTGCCAAAGGTCAGGGCATTGGACAAAATTCCGCTACCGGGAAAGTTGTAGTGGCAAAAACCTCCACTGAAGCTTCCAAAGTTCAGGAAGGCGACATCCTTGTAACGATCGGTACTGACCGTGAAATGATGCCGGCAATTGAAAAAGCAGCTGCTATTATTACCGAAGAAGGCGGGTTAACAAGCCACGCTGCAGTAGTGGGGATCAGCCTTGGAATTCCTGTTATCGTTGGTCTTCAGAATGCCACAGAAATTTTAAAAGACGGCCAGGAAATTACGGTGGACGCTTCCAAAGGCGACATTTACGACGGGCGTAAAAATGTACTATAAAATATACAAATAAGAGAGGGATTCTTGTCCTTCTCTTTTTTTATAAACAAAAAGTGTGATGGTAAAGGAGCACCTTTATGTTCAGGATTTTATTTTTATTGTTGCTGATCGTACCCGCTGCCGAAATTGTAATTTTGGTATGGGTGGGCCACCAAATCGGTCCACTGCCCACGTTTATCCTCATTGTCCTCACCAGCCTGCTTGGCGCATGGCTGGCCAAAAAAGAAGGGCTGCATGCTTTGAGGCTTGCACAATCTCAGCTGCAGAACGGGCAGGTTCCCGGCTTTGTCCTTATTGACGGCATCTGTATTCTGGCGGGTGGTATATTTTTGTTCACGCCAGGCTTTATTTCAGACCTTATCGGTGTGCTTCTGCTCATCCCGCCGACCCGGGCGGTGGCAAAAGCCTGGCTTTTGCGCTATTTTCAGCGAAAAATCAAATCCGGGCAATATCATTTCTATTGGAAACGGTAAAAGAGCATCCATTTTGGACGCTCTCTTCTTTTTACGGGGGAGAGTAAAACCGATGGCTGCGTTTTATGGAAAAGTCTTCCAATGCTTTTCGTCTCTAATCGGGCATGTCGGCTTTTCCTGATCCAGCTTCCACGCCCAGAGACTCGATCATTTCAGCCTTTTCCAGAAAACAAAAAGCGTTTTATGGAAAAGTCCTCCAAAGCTTTTCGTCTCTAATCGGGCATGTCAGCTTTTCCTGATCCAGCTTCCACGCCCAGAGACTCGATCATTTCAGCCTTTTCCAGAAAACAAAAAGCGTTTTATGGA
>NZ_QJKL01000002.1:0-936 GCF_004127935.1 Fictibacillus sp. S7
GATTTTTTTTTGAAAATAGGACGGTTTATAGGCGTCAAAAATAAATTCCGATTTTTTTCCAAAAAATGGCACTAATACGCCAGCCGCCTATATATGTAATATATAGGCGGCTGGCGTATGTATCTCTTCCCAATAAAAACCCTTGTTAATACTAGGGTTTTTTAATATTTTTATTTATTTTCTTCAAAAAATAAATAAAAATATTAAAAACATCTTATTGATTAAGGGTTATTTACTTAAGTATGCCTGTATAAAATGGCAAAAAATAAAAAATACCAGGCAATACATTAAAATGATGTGTTTGTTCTAATTATTTTTTGAATCTTCAAAAAAACGTCTCAATAGGCTGGATCCCTATATATGTAATATATAGGGATCCAGCCCATATATCTTTTTAATAGATAAATCCTTGTAAATACTGGTATTTCATGATATTTTTTTAAAAAAATCTTTTAAATAATAAAAATTGCTGAAATCCACTGATTTATAAGGAAATTATAAAGGAGCTATATGGGTGAAAAGAACAAAGAATAAGAATTTAACCATTTACATGTTAAATAGCAATGAGAAAAACTTTAAATCTTACTTGAGAGAGGAATTCCAAAAGAATGAACATGTAAAAAGGTATTATATCGACAAGCAAAAGTTATCTGGAAATATAGAAAAAGGAATAATTTTTTTGTATGAGGAGTCTTTGTCTGCACCAGAGTGGCTAAAATATTTAAATGAAATTTCCGTAAAGCAAAACATCAAAGTTTCACCTAAACTAAGTACTAAAGCCATCGTTTTTTTAACGCTAAGAGGAAAGAAAAGAAAAACCTTCGCCCTTACTTTTGGTCACGGGTCCACTTTGTTAGATGAAGAATCCATTGTTTCGGATTTCGGATATGTCATTTCTAGAAGTTTACTTAAACAAGAGGAATTAATTTCAATTGC
>NZ_QJKL01000003.1:0-658 GCF_004127935.1 Fictibacillus sp. S7
AAAACATACTAAGATTAGTAGCACAAACCACGGCCATGGTTTGTGCTACTATTTTTTTGTAGAGGTGAAGAATAGGTCGAGGCAGCCCCGGAACTTTAAGTTCGCACGCAAAACAGACCAACTTCACCGTCCTTATATGAATCAGTTTCAGTATGTTGGATCCGTTGAGATCGTGTAAAAGAAAATGGAATCGATAGGGATAGGTGAGGACTTCTGCAATCGTTTTGAGGGAGGAACGTAATGATGAGTATTATTGCTTTTGACGTAAGTATGGGAAAAAGTTATATGGTGATTTACAACACCTCGAGGTGTTGTGTTTTTGAAGGAGAAATACTACATAATAAGATTCATTTTGAGAAACTGTATCAGCGCATTGTCGCACTTGTTCAGCAGGATGGACATACACCAGAAATTGTCTTTGAAGCCACAGGAGTTTACTCCCGCCAATTAGAGCGATTTATGAACGATCATGGTTTTCCTTATTGCTTATTAAATCCTCTCGAATCTAAACTTCAAACGGCTTCTATGCGAATGCATAAGACGGATAAAAGCGATGCCCATCGGCTCGCTCAAACTCATTTTACCTCGGACAGAAAAAATAAAATCGCACAAGACGATTATTATGATCAAATGCGCTCTCTTTCCCGTTATTATCATG
>NZ_QJKL01000004.1:0-649 GCF_004127935.1 Fictibacillus sp. S7
GTTTATTTTTCGCTTTCCCCTGAACACTAGCTTTATCTATAGCTCCCGCGAAAAAATCCACCTTATTCTTGTTTAAAGTTTCCACTATGTCTTCAAGCACCTGAAAATGTTCATGTTTTTTCTCACTCAGCTTACTCCATAAACTTGTTCTGTTCACAATATGAGAAGCATGGAAATGAAAAGCCTCAAAAAATTTCACTTGAGTGGCCACTTCTCCAAGTTTAGCAGGATCAGTCACGTGATCAATTCTGCTAAAAATCAAACTGTAATATTTCTTTTGAACATCCGCTAGATCCCTCTCCAACGTCTTCCATTTGTTAGCATCAACAAACGGTCCACCATAAATCAGATATGGTTGAGCGGTTTGTTTTAACCCCGTATTGCCTGTCTCATCTAAATATAATATCCCCACAAACAAATCCTCCCCTCATTCTTCATCCAACTCTGAGTAAGCCCAACCATAAGGAAGAAGAAAAGTATAAGCAGCTCCATTTGGTTCCATTTGCATTCGTTCAACCAATTTATACTTTTCTAATTCTTTCAACCAAACACTGATTGTTCTCTTACTTTTACCAAAATACTTTGCCATGGTATCGATGGTAACCCAGGTCTTTCCTGTTTCATTTCCAGACATCAAACCTAAATACAC